>CAWKGA010000007.1:0-335618 GCA_963849095.1 uncultured Gammaproteobacteria bacterium | reverse complement strand
GGCAAGCCGCGCACGCGGCTCGGGTACAAGGAGCAGCGCGAGCTCGCCTCGATTCCGCAGGAGATCGAGGCGCTGGAGCGTGAGCAGGCGGAGTTGACGGCGCGCATGAGCGCACCCGACTATCATCTTCAAGGCGCAGAGCAGATGCGCGCTGACGTGAAGCGCATCGAGGAGATCGAAGCCGCGCTGCTGTCGAAGTTCGCGCGCTGGGAAGCGCTGGAATCGATCAACGCACTGGAGAAGGTTTCAAATTCCAGATCTCGTGCGCGTATTCCGTGATGGTCCGATCGCTGGAGAATTTCCCGGAGCAGGCCACGTTGATGATGGCCTTCCTGGCCCAGGCCTCGGGGTCGGCATACAGCGCGACCAGCTCCCGGTGGGCGCGCGCGTAGTCGGTCAGGTCCGCGAGGTGCCGAAAGCGATCGCCGTCGGCGAGCAAGGTGTCGCGGATCGGCACCGAAGACGCCCGGCTCATATCGGCTGAAGTGATCGGATGAAGATCAGGTCCAGCGCCGCGCGTGTCTCCGGCTCGTTCGCGTAATGCCAGTTCGGGTCGTACCAGCCGGCAGCTGTCGGCAACCTGCTGCGCGGTCAGGCCGAAGAGGAAGAAGTTCTCCGCGCCGGCTTCCTCGGCCATCTCGATGGTGGCTCCGTCGCGGGTGCCGATGGTCAGCGCGCCGTTCATCATGAATTTCATGTTGCCGGTGCCGCTCGCTTCGAAGCCGGCGGTCGAGATCTGCTCGGAGACATCGCACGCGGGAATGAGCCGCTCGGCCATGCTGACGTTGTACTCCGGCAGGAACAGCACCTTGAGCCGGCCGCGTACCAGCGGATCGGCGTTGATCGTGCCGGCGACGTTGTTGATCAGCTTGATGATCAGCTTCGCCAGATGGTAGGCCGGCGCTGCCTTGCCTGCGAAAAAGAAGGTGTGCGGCGTCATTTCCCGATCCGGATCGTGCCGCAGCTGATTGTACAGAATGATGATGTGCAGAACGTTGAGAAGCTGGCGCTTGTACTCGTGAATGCGCTTGATCTGCGCGTCGAAGATCGAATCCGGATCGACGAGCTGTCCGGAGGTGGCCTTGAGCCAGTTGGCAAACGCAACCTTGGCCTCGCGCTTCGCGGCGCGGAACTGCTCGCGGAATCCCGCGTCCTCTGCAAAAGGCAGGAGTTTGCGCAGCTGCGCCGAGATCGGTGACCCAGTCCTTGCCGCCGATCGTCTCGCTGATGAGCTGCGGACAGGCGCGGATTGGCCTGCTGCAGCCAGCGCCGCGGCGTCACGCCGTTGGTCTTGTTGTTGAAGCGGCCGGGGAACAGCTCGGCAAAGTCGCTGCAGAACGCGGGTGCGGAGCAGGTCCGAGTGGATCGCGGCCACGCCATTGGTACTGTGCGAGCCCACGACCGCCAGGTGAGCCATGCGGATCTTGCGCACCGGCCCCTCCTCGACCAGGCTCATGCGTTGCACGCGCGCCTCATCGCCGGGATACCGGCGGCGAACATCGTCGAGAAAGCGGCGGTTGATCTCGTAGACGATCTCGAGGTGGCGGGGAATGAGCACCTCGAAGAACTCGACGGGCCAGCGCTCCAGCGCCTCCGGCAGCAGCGTGTGATTGGTATAGGCGAGCGTGCGCACCGTGAGATCCCAGGCCTGATCCCAAGGGAGCTGCGCCTGATCGAGCAGTATCCGCATCAGCTCGGCAACGGCCAGCGCCGGGTGCGTGTCGTTCATCTGGATGGCCGCGCGATCCGGCAGCTGATCCCAGCTCGTATCGTGCTTGCGAAAGCGGCTGACGATGTCCTGCAGCGAACAACTCACCATGAAGTACTGCTGCAGAAACCGCAGCGCCCGCCCGGCCACCGTCGAGTCGTCCGGATAGAGCACGCGCGTGAGCGATTCGGCCGCCACGTTCTGGATGACGGCGCCCGCGAAGTCGCCGTGCGAGAACTCCGCGAAATCGAACGACTCCGGCGCCGCCGCCGCCCACAGGCGCAAGGTATTGATGCAATGGGCGCCGTAGCCCACCACCGGCCGATCGTAGGCGATTCCGAGCAGACTCGACGGGCGGTTTCGCGTGATGGTGATGCCCGAGCCCTGCAGCTCGAAACTCACGTTGAGGGGAACCACGTACATGGTGTCTGGACGCACGACTTCCCAGGGATCGGTGTGGCGCAACCAGTTGTCGGGTTGCTCGACTTGCCAGCCGTCGCGGATCGTTTGCCGGAAAATGCCGTATTCGTAGCGCAGACCGTAGCCGATGGCGGGGTACTGGAGCGTCGCCAGGGAGTCGATGAAGCAGGCCGCGAGCCGGCCGAGGCCGCCGTTGCCGAGCCCGGCATCCGGCTCCTCCTCGATCAGTTGCTCGAGATTCCAGCCCTCTTCCACCATGGCCCGCCGCACGATCGGCTCGGCGGCCAGGTTCATCATGTTGTTGCGCAGCGTTCGACCCAGAAGGAATTCCATCGACAGGTAGTAGACGCGCTTGGGATCCGCCTCCGCGCGCGCATGCCGGGTCTTGGCCCAACGATGGGCGATCAGATCGCGAATGAACCGGCTGGTCGCCTCGAACTTTTGCCTCGACCTGGCTGACGGTGGATCGACCAGGTGATTGCACAAGAGATAGCGGTCGGTCCAGTCCTCTTCCCGCCCGGCTAACCCCAGCCGGTCCAGCCGACGCTGCAGCGCGGGATCCAGGTTCATGGGTCTTTCAAGGGTTTTCGCCACGATCGCCGCCTTGTTCGAGGCCACTCGAATATGGACGGCCAGACTATTCGATCCACTGCTTTTACCCAGGAACTGGCGACAATAACTCGAAAAATTATGTCGAACACTTCACAATCCACGGCAGTGAGCGCTGCGGGCGCCGCGAGATCGGAGCTACCCGATGAGAGATGTCGTTCTTGGCCGACTCCGGGTTTCTCGTGTCTACGAGGGAGACGGAGTGATTCCGCTTGCTGTCGCCCTGCCCGGCATCACGGAGCAGGACCTCGCGCGCCTGAAGAGGTGGTACTGGGATCCGGATCTGGCGGATGCCCCGGGTCAAGCGAGCATGCGCATCAGCGTTCACAGCTTCCTGTTGCGAATCGACGGACGCAACATACTGATCGATACGTGCTGTGGGAATGACAAGAAGAGAAGCCTCGCGTCGGTCAGCGACCTCAAGTCGCCCTACCTCGAGAACCTCATGCGCGCCGGCCTTCGGCCTGAAGATATCCATCTCGTGATGTGCACCCATCTGCATTTCGACCACGTCGGGTGGAACACGCGCCTGAAGGACGGGAGCTGGATACCGACGTTTCCGAACGCTCGTTATCTCCTTGGCCGGAAAGATCTCGACTTCTTCCGCGCGCAGCGCCACGAAGCCACGCATCGTGAAGCCTTCGACGACAGCGTGGTCCCGATCCTGGGCGCAGGGCTTGCGGATATCGTGGATCCTGAGACGCGGATCCACAGGGAGATAGGCGACGGTATATGGCTCGAGGATGTCAGCGGACATTCGCCGGGGAATCTCTGCGTGATCGCCGAGTGCGGCGGAGGCCGCGCGATTTTCTCGGGCGACTGCTTCCACCATCCGATCCAGCTCGTCCGACCGGATGCGGAGTTCTTCGCCGACGAGAACCCGCCGAAGGCGCGCGCGACGCGCGAGCGTCTCCTGGCCCAATACGCGAACACGGATGCGATCTTTTTCCCCGCGCATTTCACGGGCGCGACCGCGGGGCGAGTCGAAGGTGACCGAGAGGGGAGCCTTAAATTTCGGTTCCTGCAGGGTTAACCCGCATTGCGTTGCTCGCCAGCGAGGGGCGCGAGCAGGACTCACCTAGCGCCCGCTCGGCAGGCTCCAGATATCCAGCACACCGCTCGCGGCGCGACGGTTGGCGTTGCCCTCAGGCAGAATGATCTTGTCGTCCAGCACGATGGGGCTGTTCCAGTGGCCGGGACCGCACGGCAGCGTGGCGATGTGCTTGCCTGAAGCCGCCTCATAGACGTTCAGTCCACCCTCGACCGCGTAGACGAACAGCAGGCCGCCGGCCTCGAACGGGCTGGTGCCGCTCGCGTCGTTGTTCCATTTTTCCTGAAGCCTACCGTTCTCCAGCTCCCAGGCCGCGGTGCCGCCGTTGTCGGCGGCGAACATCCAGGTTTGACCGCCGCGCTGCCACACTGCCGGTTGACTGAACAGGTCGGTGCCGCTGGGAGTGGAAACGATCTGCAGTTCGTGGCCCTCGTGCGGGGCGGCGCCGGCATTGGCCTTGCGGCTGAGCAGCCGGATCTTGCCGTCCTTGGCACCTTGAGCGAGCAAGTCGCCGCCTAGCAGCACGGGCGAGGTTGAGCCCAGGTCGAGATCGTCGGCATTGAGCTCTGCGGTATTGGCCGGAGTGTAGTTGCCCAAAATTCTCGTGGCGCTCGCGTTGAGCTCGATGAGCGCATCGCCCCAATCGGTCGTTCCGTTCCAGACGCCGTTGCCAGTGGCGGCGAAGATGTCGCCGTCGCTGGGATCGATCACCGCACCCGCACGCCCCCAGATACCCGACTGGGTCTGCTCGCAAGAGCTCGGCTCCATCAGTCCGGCGCGATCGCTACACAGCGAATTCCACACCTGAAGGAGCGCGCCGGAGCTGCCATCAAGGATAGCGACATGGCCCTGATAGGGCGGTCGGTCGCCGATGTAGCCTGCCGTAACGGCAACCACGTGGCCGCGAAAGAACTTCAGGGGCGAATCCATCTTCTCTCGCTGTGGGAGCTTCGTGATGGAGGTACGCCAGAGGCGGTGGCCATCGCTGACGGCCAGCTTTTGGACATAGCCGTCGGGTGATGCGGCGTAAATGAATTGCCGGTTGGGATCGGCCACGGGGGTCGAGTTGGTGAACTGGCGCGTGCCCTCCAGGTCCTCATAGCTCGGCGGCGTGTACTCCCACAGAGCATCGCCGCTATTGGCATCCAGCGCGATGGTTCTGCCGTAAGTGGTCGTAACGAAGATGGCGTCATGGCGAGCGCCGCGGATGGTGACGCCGTGCAGATAAATCGCGCTGGCATCCACAATGCCATCGAGCTTCACCTGCCGGAGCCTGAGCTGAATAACGTTCGCGGCGGTAATGCCTGTCGGCTCGAGATTAGCACTGGTGCTTTGCACGTTGCCGCCAAACATGAGCCAGTCCTGCGCAGACATAACTGGGGCGGCGGCCACGCTGGCCAGGCTCGTCGCAAGCAGCAAGGGAATGACAATTCGATATTTCATGCGGAAGGTACCCCAATCGGCGCTCCGCCTCTGGTCCGCGACGAAGTCGGACTCTAGCCCCGGATCTTCGAAACCCGCCACTCGGGCCGTGCGGCGTGCCTCGGATCAGAATTCGACCAACTTGAACCGTGTCCCTTCCTTCCCTTCGAGCTGCATCTCGCAGTCGCCGGAGTCTCCGCTGACCTGGTACTGCAATTTAGGATCGAACGTGAAGGACAGGTAACGCCTCTCACACCGCAGCTTCACGTCCGAGATGTGTCCGTCAGTCACCCCAATCCGAAACTGTGGCTTGAACAGCTGCAAGAACCAGCTTCCATTGCGGATTTCTCCGGAGACTTCAACTTCCCGCTGATCCAAGCGGAGCTTATCGAGCTCCTGCATGATCGGCGTCATTTTCGCGACCGTATCCGAATCGACGCCGAACGTCTGCAGCCGCTTCCAGGTGGTGATCGCCTCGCCGTATTCGTTCGTCTTGAGCTCGAGCTGCAAGGAAGCGCGCAAGGCGAGGGCGGTGACGTTCTTCGGCAGTACCGTTTCGCTGTCTGGCCACTCGAGGGTTCGCCGCAACGCCTCGAGCTGTTCGGCCTCGTCACCCCACACCTGCGCGTACTGGTAGGTCGCGAGTCCGAAGTAAGCATCCTCGGTCGGACTCTCGATTTTCACCTTCTGCACCGCGGCATCCGCGGCCGATCGGTCCTTTGCCTGAATGGCGGCCGTCAACGAGTTGATGGCTCGAATAAATTCGAGATTCCCACTCGGCAGGGCACCGGGGGGTACGGACCAGAAGTCGTATTCGTATGACGATTCGATCGGCTTGCCGTTCAGTGAGCCCGGGACGAATCTAGCTCCCCGGACCCCATCGACCACCGCGTCGTTGAGTGCTTTGTTCCCGCTCGAATCGATGACGGCGACCTCGAACGGCTTGCCGCGCGGATCGACCATCATGCTGAGAGTCACCCAGCCCTCTGGGATCGCTGCCAGTGACTCGTTGCGGTCGTTGCGGAGCAGTGGGTTGGGGTCGTTGCCGCCCATATCGATTTGGAACGTCCCCCGCTTGAGCTGAGGCGCCTGAAACACGTCACCGGGGATCTTCTCGCCGGTCGACGCCTCCGGCGAGTGCTCTGGCGGGCTTTGCGCCCGCGACGGAGCGTAGAACACGGCGGCGAGGGCACACGCCGACAGCGCAGCGACACAGCGAGACATGCGACCTTGGTTGATCATGCTGTTGGGCTCTTCTGTTTGTAACAGATAAAGTTGAACTTATTGCCGTCCAGGTCCCGGCAATAGCCTACATACAGATGCTCACCGCGCGGCCCTGGATCACCCTCACTGGTTCCACCGAGCGCCAAAGCCCTGGCATGCAGCGCATCCACCAATTCGGGAGTCTCGACATCAAAGGCCGCCATGGAACCGTTGCCAATAGTTGCCGGTCGCTGATCATATGGTTTGGTCACAATGAACATTGCCGTCCCTATTCCCCATCCCCAGCCTACATTCCTTTCTCCTGCATACACTCGAGTGGCACCCATACCGGACATGAGCGCATCGTAGAAGGCAACGGCTTCGTCGAATTTGTTTGTCCCGACCATCACGTAGTTGATCATATCGCCTCCCCCGCCTGACGAACGACATGGAACTCGCCGCTTCACCTGCGCCTTGCGAGAAATTCGGTCGGAGGCATTGACTCATTTTCCCGCGGCGCGGCCAGGACCGCGTCGCGGGGATTGGGCCCTGAGAACTAGCCGAGATAAGTCTTGCGCCTCTCGAGGCGATGCTCGATTTCACGCGGGTAGATTCCCGTATGTCGCGTGATGGCCTCTATCTGCAGGCGCTCCGGGGGGAACGCCTCGTCCGGGACGGACGTGAGGATCGAATTGAAGCGCTCCTCCATGCCGTCTTTGAACTCCGGGTGCGTGAGGATGAACAGGTCGTTGTTGCGAATCCCATTCACCACCCGCTCGCCGGCCTCGAGCGGACTCATGATCGCCGCAGCGAAGTTGAAGCGTGGGCGTCCACCGCCCGTCTGGGGACGCGGACGCGGCCGCGTCTGCGCCAGCTCCTTCAGGTAGGGATTCTCCTCGCCGGTACCGAAGTAGTTGTCGGTGTCGACAGCGCCGGGACAGAACACCGACGTGCCGATGTTGGTGCCCTCAAGCTCGATGCGCAGCGCCTCCATGATGCCCACGACCGCGAACTTGGTCGTCGTGTAGACGCCGGCGGTCACGGCGGGCAGCAGTCCGCTCATCGATGAGGTCGCGACAAAGTGGCCGCCTTCGTTGTGCTCCTTCATGTGAGGCAGGACTACCTGGACGCTTTGGTAGATCGCCCCGACGTCAACCGCCCACGAGTTCTGCCATTCCTCGTCCGACGCCTCGCTCGCCTTGTGCAGCGTCTTGATGCCCGCGTTGTTCACGACCGCATGCAGCTTGCCGTACTTGTCCTTCACGGCCGCGAGCATCAGCTCCCAGCCCTTACGTCCCACCACGTCATGCTCGACGGGGAACACGGACTCGCCCTTCTTGAACAGGGGCAAGGCGGCGGCCAGGCGCTTCGGGTTGCGATAGCCGATGACGACGTTCATACCGGCGTTTGCACAGGCCCGGGCAATCCCGAGACCGATGCCATCCGAGGAGGCGCTGATGTAAATGGTCTTGCCCGCCACGTCTTTGAGCGGGGGCGGTTGCGAGACTTTCGGCTCCGGGGGCGGTGGCGGCCGGCCACCCGCAGGAGGAGGCGGCCCGCCTGCCTGCTGAGCCGACGCGAGCGGACTCATGCCAAGTCCCGCAACGAGCGTCACCGCTCCAGCCCCTGCAGCAAGCGCTCCCAGGAATCTGCGTCGATCGCGCGCGGCCTGATCGATCTCCATCGGCTCCGCGGACGGTTGCTTCGTGGCCATAACCCCTCGTCTCGTTGTTGATGTGAATGAACTCTCCGGATCGTGCCCGGACAAGTGGTGTAGGAGGTGTGAGTGCTCGTTCAGTCGGGCCTGTGCTCGGCTGCCCGCGGCGGACACCCGAGCGGCCTGATTGTCGGCGAGAACCTGCCGGTCTTCAAGGTGCACGTGCCGGTGCTAGAGTTGGCGCACCTGCACCCGAGCACTTAGTATATTGCTCCTCGAACAATGTGGCCCGGTACCCGTAGTATCCTTGACGCGGCAACCAGCTGAGAAGTGCACGATGGTTCATCAGTACCGCCCGAGTGTGTCCACCTGCGCGGTCGCGAAGAGCTTGTTGGTGAGCGTTCTGCTCGGAATGTGCGCCATGGCGGGGCCAAGAACCGCCTCCGCGAGCCAGGCGCAATCGAACACTGCCCGGACCAGTCGGGACCAGGTCTATGCCCTGTCCATGGCCGTCGCCGAGGGACGGACGGCGCGCATCTACGTTCGGGTCTGCCGCCCGGAAGGAGACATCCCCGCACGCCTGGTCGTCATCAACCACGGCTCTCCAGCCAATTCGGAAGACAGACCTCGGATGCAGATTCAGAGCTGCGATCAGGAAGCGGCTCAATGGTTCCTGACACGGGGGTACGTAGTGGCGTTTCCTCTTCGGCGCGGGTACGGAGCCAGCGGGGGAGATTGGGCCGAAAGCTACGGTGGATGCGATGAGGCCGACTATTTCCGTGCCGGCCTGGAGACGGCGCTCGACATCAACGCTGCGGTCGAGGCGGTGACGAGCTTGCCACTCGTCCGTCCCGACGGGGTGGTGGTGGTGGGGCAGTCCGCTGGAGGGTGGGGGACAATCGCCTACGACAGCGTGGCGCATCCCAAGGTAGTCGCCTTCATCGTCATGGCTGGCGGGCGCGGGGGCCACCTGCACGGCGAGCCAAATCGAAACTGCCATCCGGAATTGCTGGCGCAGGCGGCGGGCCGCTACGGCGCGACGGCAACGACCCCGATGCTTTGGGTGTATGCGGAGAACGATACGTTCTTCAGACCTGCGATCGCGCGTGCGCTCTACCAGTCCTTCACCCGGAGCGGCGGTCGGGCAACCTTCGAGCAACCGGGCCATTTTGACGGTGACGGCCACCACCTGTTTTTCGGGCAAGGCGGATCGGCGATCTGGGGCCCCATCGTGGAGAAATACCTGGCTCAGCAACTAGGCGCGACACGGTGACCTTGAGGATACCGGTGCTTGACCGCCGATCAACCGACAGGCGTCTCAAACACCGCTACCCTCGGCAGGCAGCTACGGGTCGGGCAAACTCGTGCAGCGCACCGGGCTTGCCCGGCCGACTCATCAGCCCTTGAACTGCTTGCTGGTCGAATCACCCGTGAATTGTTCGACGCTCTTGCCGGTCTGTGGGTCGACCGTATAGAGCAAGTCGGCGATCTCGTCGGCGTGGTCTTCCTCGTCCTTCAGAATATCCTCGAACATGCGACGGCTCACCGGGTCGGCATCCCCAAAAAACTTGATGAAATCGCCATAGATCTTGATGACCACGCGCTCCGCCAGCAGGTCCTCGCGCAGCAGATCGGCCAGCGTGTGCCCACTTTCGAACGACGAGAAGGCTCGCCGGTCGATGCCGCGGGGATCGAGGTTCGGAACGCCGCCGAGCTGTTTGATACGGTCGGCGATCAGCTCCAGGTGCTTCTCCTCGTCGACCCAATGTTCTTTGAACAGCCCCTGAAGCTGCTCTTGATGAATGGAAGTGGTCATGTAGTAGTGCTGCTTGTAGCGCAGGACGCAAATGATCTCCGAGGCCAACGCAGCGTTGAGCAACTCGTAGACCTTATCGAGCGGCAGCTTGTAATACGGGGTGACCGGACCGTTTTCCATGGTCTTGCGAACTTTTGCTTCGATTTCTTTGACGTTAGACAGAATCGACATGACAGCCTCCACTCATTGACGAGCTCGATGTTCGGATTCGATAGTTCAAGCTGCGGGAGCCGCCGTCAATCATGACGGCGTTGACCACGTCCGCTTCCCGTCCGCGCACGCCAACGATACGCCCGCCGGGCCGATCATCCTTGAGTCCGATATCCAGGTCGCAGCCGTTCGAGCACAGGAAACAGGAGGCCTGGACCCAGCGGTCCGGAAACTCGTCCAGTTTCTGATTCACCCGAATCGACCAGCGCGGACCTGCCAGCGGTGTGTACCGTCCCCAGCCGCTGTTGCCTCGCGCTCGCGAAGCCGTTTGGTACTTTACACCTATGAGCCGCTGAGACAACCGCTCGCTGCCTTGGACGATGGAACACGGTGGTTAACAGCGATGCTGTTTCAAGGGCACCAATTGACAGGAACGAAGCTAAGATTTAATTTAACCTTATGGTGAAATACGAAGTTCAACTGGACGCGATCTTTACGGCCCTGGCCCACCCGGCGCGGCGGGCCATGCTGGCGCGGCTGGGCAAGGGTGAGGCCACGGTGGGCGAACTGGCCCGGCCCCTGGACATGTCCCCGCCAGCCGTCACCAAGCACCTGAAAATGCTGGAGAGGGCCAAGCTGATCACTCGGAGCAAGAAAGCCCAGTGGCGGCCCTGCCGGCTGGAAGAGGCTCCCCTCAATGCAGCGTCAGGATGGATCGAGGAGCAGCGAAAGATCTGGGAGTCCCGTCTGGACCGCCTGGAGAGCTACCTGCACAGTATGGAAAAGCGAGAAAGGAAGACACGATGACCAGGAACGAAGACGAACGCGAACTGATACTGCGGCGCGAAGTGCCCTTCGCCCGCGAACTGGTCTGGAAAGCCATGACCGAGCCCGAACATCAAAACAGGTGGTGGGGTCCGGACGGCTTCAGGAACGAAGATGTGACCATGGATTTCCGGGTCGGGGGTGCCTGGACGTTTGACATGGTAGGGCCTGACGGCACCCGCTACCCCAACCACTCGGTATTCAAGGAAATCAGGCCCCCGTCCAGGCTGATTTTCGACCATGGCGACGGCAAGCGGGTGTGGTTCGAAGCCACAGTCACCCTGCAAGAGACAGGCAGGGGGACCCTCATCACGCTGCGTCAGCTGTACCCCAGCAGGGAATCGCGCGACGAGGTAGTCAACAAGTACGGCGCCCTGGAGGGTGGCAATCAGCACCTGGCGAAACTCGAGGCCTATCTCCAGGCGCACGCGGCGCTGAGGAGCGAGGGTTAGGAATGACGAACGAGTTGCAGGCGTACTATGCAGCCCGCGCAAACGAATACGACCAGGTCTACGCGAAGCCGGAATGCCAAACCGATCTCCGCGCAATGGAGCGCTGGCTGCCGCCGCTGCTCGCCGGACGGACGGTACTGGAAATAGCCTGCGGCACCGGTTACTGGACGCAGTTCATCGAGCCCATTGCGAAGTGTGTTGTCGCCATTGACGTCGCAGCAGAAACGCTGCGGATCGCCCGCGAGCGCGTCCCAGATGAACGTGTAAGATTTCTCATCGGCGATGCCTACAGCATTCCACCCGACCTCGGGTCCTTCAACGCTGCATTCGCTGGCTTCTGGTTCTCCCACATCCCGACATCACGGCAGCGCGAGTTCTTCCTGCACCTGAACGAGCGCTTGGAACCCGGATCGCGCGTCGTCCTCCTGGACAACCTTTACGTTGAAGGCAGCAGCACTCCCTTATCCGGGCAGGATTTCGACCGGAACACCTATCAGCTCCGGCCGCTCGCAGATGGGTCAGTGCACCGCGTGCTCAAGAACTTCCCGACAGAGCAGGAGCTCCGGTCTCTCGTGACGGATGGCGGCGATGAACCGCAGTTCACCACGTGGCAGCACTACTGGGGGTTCAACTATGTGACTCCCCGCTGACCGGGACGACCGTCCTCGCTCCGAATTCTGTCAGACCCGTGACATCGCCGGCTTTCCCGCGTTCGTGTCTTCGGCAGCTTGATAGAGCGCGCGCGACAGTTCTCAGCCCGGAACTGTGATCCAAGCACGGCCACGCCGTGGACGCTCCTGACCTCGAGCATTACACTTCCACCGCATTGGAGCGAACGCCAGGCCGCGTGACATGCTTCACTTTGCTCTTAACAGATTCTCCATCGCTCTGCTGGCTCAGAGCGCGATCGCCGCGCTCCTGCTGAGCGGCGGTTTGGCGCGTGCCGGCGACACGCAGGTCTACAAGACAGTCGACGAGCACGGCAATATCGTCTACACCGATCGGCCGAGCAGCGCGAGCGCGCAAAAGGACACGGTTCACTTTCATGAGCCAAGCGCGGAAGATCTGGCGCGTCTCGAGCAACAGCGCAAAACAACTCAGGCGGCCGAGAGCGCACGCGTGCAGCAAATCGCCGCGAGCAGCGTCGCTCGCGCGCAGCAAGAAAAAGCCCAGAAGGAGAAGCAGGCTCGCTGCGACAACGCGCGCAACTACTACGACAGCCTGCGGGATGCTGCGCGGGTTTATCAGCTCGATGACCAGGGCAATCGCGTGTACTTACCCGATGCGGACGCCGACGCGAAGCGAACCGAGGCTCGCGAATCGATGGAAGCCGCCTGCACATCGTGAGTGGTGACCGCGCGTGCAGTGTCCAAAGTGCGGCCACAACCAGGACGACACCGTCCGCTGCGCGTCCTGCGGGATTTACTTCGAGAAGCTGTATCAGCAGCAGAAGCTCGCGGAGGCACGCCAGAGCTCCGAGTTTGTCCGCGAGGCCGAGCGGCGGCGCTTCGGCCTCGGTGCGCTGATTCTGACCGCTGTTTTCGCCGGTGCAGGCGTCTATTTCATGACACACCGGGGCGCGAGTGACCCAGACTCGCCCCCACCGCAAACACCCCGTACGAGTACTTCCCGAACGACCCAAGCGGATTTGCCGGAGACTCCGACCTCGCGGGGCCCCTCAGAATCGGGACGCAGCGACTCCAAGCCGGCCGCCAACCCCATCGAAGCCGCCCGGCGCGCAACGGTGCTCATCAAGACCGGCTGGGGACTCGGGGCCGGCTTTATCGTCGATGATGCGTGCCACGTGATCACCAATCGCCACGTCGTCGAAACGGACGGCTCCCGCGTTGCCAACCGCATCGTCCAGGACCCGGAGATGCGCTCACGGATGGTCGTGGCGCAACAGCAGCTCCAGGCTTCGATCTCTCGCGGACAGTACCTGCTGGCAGCATTGCAGAATCAACCTGGCATGAACAGCGAAAGGCTGCGACTGCAGGAACAGATTCAAGCCATGCAGGAGCAGCTTGCCGACTTGCCCGGCTATGCGAGCGAGCAGATCACGCGCGAAGTGGACAGCGCAGCGCAAAAGGGATTCACGGCGACACTTCTGGATGGCACGGAATATCAAGGATTACATGCGCAGGCATCCGACAGCTTCGATCTGGCCCTCTTTCAGCTACCCACGGACCACTGCACGCACGTCGCGCTCGGTCAGTCCGTCGGACTCATGGTGGGTGCGCGCCTCTACACCATCGGCAACCCTGACGGCCTCGCCTACACGGTGACCTCGGGCATCTTTTCCGGTGAGCGTACTATGGGTACGGAGCGATGGCTGCAGACGGACGCCCCCATCAATCCGGGCAACAGTGGTGGACCGCTGCTCGATGACTCGGGCGCCGTGATCGGTGTGAATACGTTGGTGCTGCGTGGCGCCGAGGGGATCGGATTTGCCATCCCCATCGAGGATGTACTCAAGGAGTTTCCCGAACTCAAGCCGTGAGGCACTCCCGATCCGGAATCCTCCTCGCGGCAGATCCGCGACGCGGGACGGGACGACGACGCATGCCGCTCTGAGCCTCGACTCACACCAACTCGCGCCCCTCCCTCCTGGCCGTCATCGCGCGCCCGACTCGCTTGCGCGTATCCGTTCACGAAGGCGCGATCGAATCGCGGGCCAGTCCAAATCGACGATGGAGAACAGAACGCTGTCGCGGACGTGCCCGGTCCACGTCACACGGTCCCGCCGCAATATTCCTTCTCGTAGGGCGCCGAGTTTTGCGATGGCAGCCTGGCTCCTGAGGTTTCTCAAATCCGTCAGAAACCCGACCCTGCGTACCCCGGATGAAAAGGCATATTCAAGCATCAGCAATTTGGACTGGAGAGTAGGCCGGGGGAGTCTCACCCCCAGCCCCTCGCAGAACCGTACGTGACACTCGCGCGTCATACGGCTCCCATCGTCCGGACCGAGACTCTTCCAAAAGCGAGCCAATGGGTGAACAGCCGAGGCTGTCGGCGGGCCATGTTCTTGAGCCAGCGACGGGCGTGACGCGGACGAGACGCAAATTTGCGGTACTTCCGCCGCGCCCAGCGAAGGAGGCTTTGCTCGAAGTGAGCAAAGACCCGTCGCATCGCAGACTGGTAGAAACGGCCATAATAGTTCAGCCATCCTCGCAGCGTGGGATTGACCTGCATAGCCAGCCCGTTCAAGCTGATGGGGGTTCGTCTCGGGAGATGCCACTCGTGGATGTGTGCACACATCCGCTTGACCGCTGATGCACTAACCGCAGGCAGGAAGTTGGTCCATGTCTTCCCGCCACGGGCCTTGGCACTTCTCGGCCGGAACGTATACCCCAGGAACGTGAACTGTATCCGGGGATATTCCTTGCGCCGGTTGCTGTCCTTGCAATATACCACCCCGGATTTTTCCGGGTGCATCTCGAGCTTGCATGCCTTCAACCGCTTGTCGATGGCTGCCAGCAGCGTCTTCGCCTCGCGTTCGCTTCGGCAGTGCGCCACCGCGTCATCGCAGTATCGGGCAAATGGATTACGCGGGTGCTCCCGCTGCATCCACGCATCGAAACAGTAGTGCATGAACAAGTTCATCGTGCAGGGGCCGATCACAGAGCCTTGCGGCACGCCTTGGGTGCGTTGGACGGGATGGCCGTCCGGACTCACCGCCGGCGCCGTCAGCCACCGCTCGATGTACAGCAGTGCCCAGGGGTCCTTGACGTGCTTCCTGATCGCCTTTCGCAACAGGTCCCAGTCGAGCTCGTCGAACGCACGACGGATGTCAAACTCGACACACCAATCGTACTTCCAGCATCGCTCCCGGGTCACGGCTACCGCATCCAAGGCGGATTTCTTTGGCCGATACCCGTACGAGTCCGGATGAAAGAGCTCCTCTAGCTCCCCTTCGATCCTCGCCTTGACCACCTGCTGGGCGATTCGGTCAGCGACCGTGGGTACTCCTAAGATTCTCACTCCTCCGTTCTTCTTCGGTATCTCCACTTGCTTTACCGGCGGCGGGAAGTAGCTTCCCGATGCCAGGCGATTCCATAGCTTGTAGAGATTCCTGCTCAGGTCCGCCTCGAACATCTCAAGGCTCTCGCCATCAATGCCCGCTGCGCCCCGATTGGCTTTCACGTGCCAGTACGCTTCCAATACCCTCCTTTTGGATATGTCGAACGGCTTGGTCGTCGTCACGGATTCATCCTCGTTGCCGAGTTGGCCCATAACCCCGACCGAACGACGCCACCGCTTTGCTCCACGCCCATTACAGGCGCTTCATCACTCGTACCGGTGGCTCCGCCACTGACTGGTGTATCGGTATTCCTCCTCATGACTCTCATCACTTGTCGTTTTCCTACACACCACCAGTCAGAGTTCACGTGTTCCGTAGTAGAAGCCCATGAGTTGAGCTCAGGCCGCCTATACACCGGCTGCCGCTGGGTCGATAAGCAGATCACTCTCCCAGCTCCTCCCGCGAGAATCCCGCCCCCGCGGTTTTGGCAGCGGCTTACTGTTTCGATGCGTCTTCGGACGGTTTGCTTTCGCTCCTCTTCTCAACTCTCACCTACCGACCTATTCGGCCGACTCTTCGACAGTCGTTCACCACCATGACCTTTTGGATCACAGCAGCACTGCCTGGTTTGAAGCCAGCTTCTGCACGCCGACTCCGAGGGGCCCACCCTCATCTTCCACTACAGCATTGAGCAGCCGGTCCATCGGCCTTTCATTCACGTCACACCGGGATTCACATAGCCCGATCGAACCTCCGGGCACAGGAAAGTGCCGCCGATTTCTACCGTCTGGCGGTCGGGCTTGATGTTCAGAATGCTCGTCGTTCCCACGATGCTTCGATCGGACTTGCGGCGTATCGCGTACGGGATCCAGCTCCCACTCTCCATCGCCGCAGTGAGGCGGGTCCACCATGAGGCAAAGTGCTTGCCCTGCCCGCTCAGCGCAAAGAGATCCCAGGCGTCAGAGTCGCAATCCAGGGCACGCTGAAGGTCGGTCTTCAGATCCTCGGAATACGGCTCCAGGTCTATGAAGCGTCCACGGCGAGGTTCGATTTTCGAGGCGAAGGGGAGCGCGGTCATCTGCTAGTTGATTGTCGGCAGCTACCCGGCCACCTTCGGACCGCGTTCGGCGACGGCGGTGACAGGTCGCCGACTAAAATTTTCCACAATTCCTATAGAGGATGTACGCGGCGATTCGCGCATCAGATGCGGGCTTGACGTAGTTCTTCGGCGGGAATGCGCCGACGGCGCTACTGATTCTGTTGACGAACGCGGTCAGGTCTTTCCACTTCCCAAAAAACCCCTCGCCCAAGAGTGGGGGAGTCATTCCGCCGTTATCGTCGAGCGTCTTGATGTAGTTGGCGTTCAGAATACGGATATCAGGCGTTTCGCTCCCATAGTTGCCGGGCACTCTTCCCTTGAGATTGTATAGATGACAGAGCCCGCAACTGGAATCGTAGTCGCGCCGGCCCTGCTGAGCTTGATCGGCGGTAAAGGAGTTTGCTTTGCAGAGATCGCTCGCGTAGGCGGGAACGATAATAATCGATAGTGCCAGCGCTTCAATTAAGTGACGCATGTCCGCTCCTGATACGTTTTGCCACTTCCATCAGTCGCTTCTGCTACCAGATCCGGAACTTATCACCCTTTTTTTCCGCAAGACAATAGCCGAGCAGCGCAGATCTGTTGTTCCCGGCACGCGGGGATCGTTCAATCGGCGCGAAGGTGGTGGGCTCGTTCAGTGTGCGGGGGCGTGATTCCAGGAACTCGCCCGGGGGCACCGGAGCTTGATCGGTCAGCCGAAAATCGGCCTTCGGCCGGTGCGTGGCGCCTCCTTGCGCCAAACGTCTCCCTTCTCGAAAACAACCACGCTGTCATAGAAACTGATGCCAAAGGTCTGTCGGGTTATGAAGTCCGGCGCGATCTGGCCGCGGCTGTGGTCGGCATTCAATCGGTCGACGAAGCTTTTCGACAAGTTGACGAACGTGTTCGGATTTTCAACGCCGCCGCCGAATTCCGGCCAGTACGAGGTGTGGAGGTCCTCGACCATGTAGATGCCATTCTTCGGCATCCGGGGGTAGAGAAACTGAAAGCTCTTGGCGGTCTGCTCCATGCGATGGCTCCCATCATCGAGAACCACGTCCGGAACGCCGAACTCATCGATCACTCCTTGCAGAAACCGCTCGTCCGCCTGATCGCCGATCCGCACGAAAATACCCGCAGCCTCGTGCGCCTTGCACTTTTCCTCGATGTCAATGCCCACAATCTTGGCCAGCGGTCCGAAAAATCGCTGCCACATGGGCAGGGACCCGCCTTTTGCCACCCCGATCTCGAGAAACGTGAGCGACTTGTTGCAGTACCAGGAAAAGTGTCGCTCGTAGACCGGGAAGTAGTGAACCCACTTATGGATCACTTTCCCGTCGTTAGTGAGAAAATCCTGCCACAGACCCATGTCTCACCCCCTGGTTCATCAGTCCAGAGCAGCGCGGACTATACACGCCTGCACGCAGCGGGCTCCGTGCCGCGGAGGCGGACATCGCCGCCTCGGAGCGAGAGCCCGCCCAGGGGCAAGGAGGTGCGTCACGAATACCGAATGGTGCCACCAGACATCAAAAGACCCTTGCGGGCTTGTCGCGGCACGGCCAGCGGCGCTCCGCCATCGGCGCAGACGGATCGGGTTTACATGAGGTTACATTCCGAGACAAGCGGGCGAGCTTGCGCGATAATAAACTTCGAGCTTTCGCGATTGTGGCATCATCCTGCGAGAAAACGGGGTCAAGGTGAGTCAACTAAGCGCGTTCCTGAACCCAGGCGAGGTCATTCTCATTTCGTGCTGCAACCTCGGGAGCTTCGGATCTCGCTACAGTCTGGCGGCGCTCACGACCGAAGGCATCAGTTGGCTCAATCTGGACGATGCAATCAACCCGTCCACCGATATCGGTGTCACCGGTATCGCCGCGACGGAGAAAGACTGCTTTGTCGCCGTACAAGGGAAGCAGCCCAGAATCCTGAGCTTGGGACGGGACTTGCGGGTGAACGGCCAGTTCGAATGCAAACAAGCGCAGGACATCCATTCACTCGCCGAGCGTGACGGCTCTCTCTACATAGTCTCCACCGCCCGGAATCAAGTCGTGTCGATCGACTGCAAGGGGGGCGCTCTCTTCGCAGGAGAGAAGGGACAAGAGAAGATCGCATTCGCCGGTTCGATCACGAAAGAAGACGCGACTCATCTGAACTCCATTTGCTTCATCGACGGTGGAGCAATGCTCGTCTCGATGTTCGGCATCAAGTGGAGAGCGGACGCTCGCCTCGGAGCCATTTTCGACGTGAGCAACGGCACGACGGTGCATCGAAACATCGGGGAACCGCACAGCCTCACTTACCTCCCGAGCGGCGTCGTTACATTCTGCGAATCTCGCACGAGTTCCTTCTGCCTCCTGGAGCCGGGAAGCGGCTCGCTGCGAAAGGTGTGCCTTTCGGGCTACACGCGAGGCTCCACGTTTACGGGCCGGCATTTCGTAGTAGGCGCGAGCTGCCGTCGGGTCAAGTCCCGGTCGACGGCTTCTTTCAATGAGATGCCGGCATCCCGTGACCCGCACGGCAATTCTTGGCAGCGGTCTTCACTCTATTTTCTCAATCCGGATCTATCCACCGCCCTGCACCTCGATTTCACTTCCTATGCCCCGGAAATATACGACATTGTTTTCTTGGGGAATCGGTTCACGCCCTCGGAACTCTTTCGGGATGCCGCAGCGCGCCGCATAGATGCGATGCACGACGAGATTCGACGAACGAGCGACTACTTCGGGCTCGTCTCGCACCGACGCGCCTCCGAGTAGACGACGCGCATTGCGGCCGTTCCTCCGCAAGGTCGCGCTCAGAGTCTTGGCCGAGAGCGCGCCGAGCCGGTCAACGATCTGATCTTCTGAGCGTCAGCATGCGTCACCGGATTGTAGACGACCATGCTGAGATCGGGCCGACCATCGACCGCGAATGCTGAGTATTCGAAGGCGAGCGGGCCGAGAACGGGATGACGTAATTGCTTGACGCCCTCCCCAAGGTTGCGGACATCGTTGTCACTCCACATCGCCTTGAACTCAGGGCTGAGCCTGCAGAGCTCATCGATGAGAGGCTCCACTTCCGCCGCAGCCCCGGCACGTGCCGCGTCCACCCGGAACGCGCCCACCACGAGCCGCGCGACGCTTTCCCAGTCATACTGGACAGCGCGGACTCGAGGATCAAGGAAGATGAAGCGCAGGATATTGCGCTGCGCCGGAGGCACCGATCCGTAGTCGATCAGTATCACGGTCGCCGCCCGGTTCCAGGCGACCACGTCCCACGTGGCAGTTCTGATGAGAGCGGGGCTCGGCTCCAGCGCATCGAGCACGCGTTGCAGCCGCGGTGTAACGCCTTCGTCCTTGCGGTAGCGCACCTCAGGCGGGCGACCGAGGCCGAGCAGAAAGAGGTGCTCACGCTCGACATCCGTGAGCATTAAGGCCCGCGCAATCCGATCGAGCACATCGGCCGAGGGCGCGCCGCCGCGTCCCTGTTCGAGCCATGTGTACCAAGTCGGGCTGATATAGGCGCGCTGCGCCACTTCCTCGCGGCGCAGGCCCGGGGTGCGGCGACGCTCTGGCGGAAAGCCGAACGCGGCCGGGTCGAGTTTCGCGCGGCGGTCCTTCAGATAGGCCCCAAGCAGGGTTTCAGTCGCGATGGGCTTGCCCGTCCTGTTAGCGATTATAACAGGATAACATCACTACTTTACTAGCATACCACTGGGGGCAAACACTTGTCTCCCGCGACAACCTGGAGACACGGTCATGCGTGTGTTCGTCACTGGAGCCACCGGTTGGGTCGGCTCGGCCGTCGTCAAGGATCTGGTCGCCGCCGGCCATCGTGTGCTCGGCCTGGCCCGCTCGGACAAGGGGTCGGCGGCGCTCACTGCGGCGGGCGCCGAGGTGCATCGCGGCTCTCTCGCGGAACCGGCCAGCTTGAGGAGCGGTGCCGCCCAGTCGGATGGCGTGATCCACACCGCCTTCAACCACGACTTCTCGAAATTCGCGGAGAACTGCGCGGAGGACCGGCGCGCCATCGAGGCGATCGGCGCCGTGCTCGAAGGCTCCGACCGCCCGTTGCTCGTGACATCCGGTGTGGCGCTCCTCGCCACCGGCCGCACGGCGACCGAGGAGGATGTGCCACCCTTCAACTCTCCGTCCTATCCCCGCAAATCGGAGGCGGCGACGGCCGCGCTGGTCGAGCGCGGCGTACGGGCATCAACCGTCCGGCTTGACGCTGCCCGCGTCTATCGGCTCGCGCTGGAGCGAGGCTCCGTCGGTGGCCCGTTCCATGCCACGGCCGAAGACGGCGTGCCGTTCAAAGCGATCGCCGAGGTGATCGGTCGCCGCCTGAACATTCCGGTCATCTCGAAGTCGCCGGACGAGGCGGCCGAGCACTTCGGCTGGTTCGCCGTGTTCGCAGGCATGGACGCCCCGACCTCGAGCGCCCGGACACGAGCGCTGCTCGGCTGGCAGCCTGAGGGGCCTGGGCTCATCGCCGATATCGATCACCGGGCCTACTTCGCTTGAAGCGGCCCCCACGCGCCGCCGGAATCGCTAAAGAACGGGTCCACGCTGCCGTTCTTTAGGGGTTGCGGCGGGGAGGTAGGACGAGGCGACGTTCATGTGGGTCCAGGATCTGATGCTGAGCGGCCTCGCGGCGGCCATTGTTGCCGTCGGCGGCTGGATTCTCGGATCACGACACGGCGGACGCGCCAGATTGCGAGCGGACGAATTGGGCACCTCCTCGCTCGTCATCGAGACCGAGCGGCGGATGCTCGAGCTGATCGCCGAAGGCGCGGCGCTCAGCGAAGTGCTCGACGCGCTGACCGCGGCGATCGAGCGAATCTCGCCGGAATCACTTTGCACGATCTTGCTCCTCGATGAAGAGCAGCGGCGGAGGCTGCTCGTTGGATCCGGTCCGAGTCTTCCCCAGGCCTACCTTCAGGCCTGCAATGGACTCGAGATCGGTCCGGAGGTAGGCGCCTGCGGCACCGCGGCGTTCCGCAATGAAACCGCTATCGTCGAAGACATCGCGACGGACCCGCGCTTTGCCGCCGCCCGGAATTTCGTGCTGAGTCATGGATTGCGTTCGTGCTGGAGTCAGCCGATCCGGGATTCCAAAGGCACCGTGCTCGGAACTTTCGCGACCTACCGGCGAGTCGTTTCCAGTCCGCGGCCCGAGGAGCTGCGGCTGGCCCGTATAGCGGGCCAGCTCGCGGGCAACGCCATCGAGCGCATCCGAGCGCAGACCCAACTGAGTGATGCCTCCAGGCGCCTCAATCTCGCCGAGACCGTCGCACGCTTCGGCATCTGGGAAGCCGACTTCCAGAAGAACATCATCAGCCTGTCGGAGGGGCTCGCGGCTTTGCTGGAACGGCCACGCTCGAAGTTCCAGCTCACGCGCGCAGAGCTCGAGGCGATGGTGCATCCCGAGGACCGGCACGTCCTGTGGTCGAGCGCCGATCGGCACGATCCGCAGAAGGGGTCCGCTCAGGAGGAGTTTCGCATCGTGCTGCCGAGCGGCGCTGTGCGCTGGATGCGATGCCAGTGGGGATTCGACCCGGGCGTCGATCCGCCCACACGCGCGACCGGCGCGATGATTGACGTGACCGTCGAGAAGCGCGTCCGCGACGCGCTCATTCAGGCGTCCGAGGCAGCCCAGGCAGCGAGCCGCTCAAAGAGCGCCTTCCTCGCGAACGTGAGTCACGAGATCCGCACGCCGATGAACGGCATCATCGGCATGACGAGTCTACTGCTCGACACGCCGCTCGATCCCGTGCAGTGTGACTACGCAGAGACCATCCGCGCGAGCGCCAACTCCTTGCTCACCGTCATCAACGATATTCTCGATTTCTCCAAGATCGAAGCCGGCAAGCTCGACATCGAATCGATCGAGATTGACCTCCCGGGAAGCGTCACCGAAACGCAGATGATCCTGGCGTACCAGGCCGCCTCGAAGAACGTGAGCCTGGATGTGTGGGTACAGCCGGATGTTCCGCGCTGGGTGCGCAGCGACCCGCAACGCATCCGCCAGTGCTTGGTTAATCTCATCAGCAACGCGATCAAGTTCACCCACAGCGGCGGAGTCACCGTGACCGTGTCAGTGGCCAGTCGGCAAAACGACTGCGTCCTGGTGCGTTTCGAGGTACGCGATACCGGGATCGGCATCGGGGAGGACACGTTGCCGACGCTGTTCCAGCCGTTCGTACAGGCGGACTCATCGACAACTCGCCATTTCGGCGGCACGGGGCTTGGCCTCTCGATCGTGCGTCGACTGGTGGAGATCATGGGGGGCGAGGTCGGTGTACAGAGTGAGCTCGGTAGAGGGTCGACTTTCTGGTTCGTGCTACCCCTTCAAGTCGCCAAAACGGCGGCCGGAGGAGATGACGTGGTCTCGACCGTTGCGGCAACGCCCAGCACTGCCCCACAGACGGGCGCGGTGAGCCGGCCGCTCGCGCGTGACTACCACGGAAATGTGCTGCTCGTGGAGGACAATCTCGTCAATCAAAAGGTCGCGCGCAGCTTCCTGGAGCGACTGGGCTGCGATGTGACCCTCGCCGCCAACGGCCTCGATGCTGTCCGGTGCTTTGCCAAGACTCGGTTCGATCTGATACTGCTCGATCTCCAGATGCCAGTGATGGACGGCTATGTTGCGCCCGGCTGTCTGCGTCAGTTGGAGCAAGGGCGCGCGCGCACCCCGATCGTGGCGCTCACCGCGAGCGCGATGACCGGCCAGCGCGAGCGTTGCTTGCAGGCCGGAATGGACGAGCTGATCACCAAGCCCTTCGACCTGCAGCGGCTGCGCGAGATTCTCGAGCGCTTCGGCCTGCGCAGCAGCGGCGCCACGTCGAGCCGCCAGCCTTCCGAACGGGACGATGCCATTCTCGACGAAGGTGCCATCGGGCCGCTCGCAGCCAACGAGGCCCGGCGCTAGTTAGCGACCTGATTGCCGGTTTTTCATGGCAGCGAGCTCAGACGTTGGATAGGTGGTCTTTGGCACTTCTGTCATGTTAGTTGCATCATTCCCGGTTGCGCCGAGCTAACGCGAAAGTTGCTACGCCCCGAACACCAGTGGCATATTCGTCCCATGGATGCGCCGCTCTCTTCCGTTGCTCTCAAGGGCATTATTGTGCCGAGCGAGTGCGCCATTGCGCATCTGCCTCCGTCTCGGCTTATCCCCTCAATCTCGATTAGCTAGGGTCGCGTGCTGCGGCAGTGTGCCGGTGCGAAGCGACCCTCCAGCATCCCGAGTTCCTTGAGTTTGTTCGCAGGCGACATCTGCCACCTGGCCGTTGCCCCCCAATGATTTCCCACGAGGAAATGCACCGATGACTCTCGAGACCAACAAGGCGCTCGTGCGCCGATGGCTCAAGATGGGCGAACGGGGATTTACGGGCGATTTCAACGAGTACTTCACTCCCGATTACCTTGGACATCTGGGCGGACAGCCACCTCAGTCGCTGGATGATCTGGTGCGCCTCGAGCGAGGATTTGCCGCCTCGTTTTCCGAAATCTCCTACGAGGTCGCTGACCTGTTCGGAGTCCGCGACAAGGTCGTGCTCCGGGTCGCTACTCGGGCGACGCACACTGGGATGTTCTACGGAGCCGAAGCTACTGGACGACGCGTTACAATCACGGGAATCGTGATCTATCGATTCGTGGGCGCAAGGATCGCCGAGTCGTGGGGCGAATTGGACTTCGTGGGCCTGATGAGGCAGTTGCGGAGCAACTGACTGGCGATTGCCGCGAGGGCCCGACATCAGAATTTGTACCGTACGCCAATGGTCGGGTTAATGTTGGTTGTGTAGATGTAGCCGCTGGCCATCCCGTCGTGCACCCCGCTATACATGGCGCCCGCGTAAACATCGAAGTGCACGTTGAAGCGGTAGTCGGCATCGAGAGAAACGGCCTCGAGCGCGCCGCTGCAAGCACTGTGCGCGGCTGTCGAGCAGCCCGCCTGAGTTCCCCTGCCGTAGGCATCCTGGTGAACGCCGTAATACGCCGCCGTCAGCTCAAGGCCGGGAATGACGGTGTAGCGAACGCCGCTCCAATATACCTGCACGAGCTTCGAATTGGAGTAGGCAGTGTTGTTGACGAAGGCCAGAACGTATCCGCCGATGTCCATGAACCCGGCGCTCAGCGGAGTCTTGGGATCGGAATACTTGATGTATTCATAGCCGCCAAGAAATTCAAGCGGATCGACCTTGTACAGCGCCATGAGGGCATACGCCGTGTTGTCCGAAACGGTCGCTGCCAGCGAATTCGACAGCGAATACCCTGCCGGAAGCGTGGTGACCTGGGCGGCGGTCAGGGAGCTTGCGGTGATGGCGCTGTTGACCTTCGAGTAATAGGCATCGACCGATGCGGCCCCAAGATCAGCGCCGATATCCGCCTGTACGGCGGTGGCCGCCGACCCATTGGATCCGTTGAATTTGTACAGGGCACCCAAGTGCAACAGATCATTGAAGCTGACCAAGTACTTCGCGGTCGAATCGAGCCGGTTATCCTCGCTGCTGCCACCACCGGAATAGGTGTTTGAGGCGCCGAGCAGGCCGAACGCCGTAGCGTTGTAATTGGGGTCGTACCTGATGGTGCCTTCCTGCAGCAGCGTCACCTGACGACCGAAGGTGAGGGCGCCAAATTGGGTCGATTGCAGCCCGACAAAGGCGGTCTGGAAGGGCTGACCCGCGGAGCTGCCATCGACGGCGACGCTCTGGGTCGTCAGGGATCGACCGTTGTCCACCGCCAAGGATTTCAGAGAATCGGCGATTTCGCCGGACTGGGGGTTGAAGAAGCTCTCCAGCTGGAACACCGCCGACCAGTCCTTGTAGAGCGGCTCGATGCCCTGCAGGCCCACTCTGGACTGGCCCATGTTGCTCGGCGTCAGGCCAAGCACCGACTGGTGGCTGTTCTGCCGGACGATGTTGCCACTCGCGGCCGGACGATAGGGGCTGAACGGCGCGCCGTGCGTGTCGTATTGCAGGCCTACGTTGACCACTCCATACAGCGTGATGCCATGCCATGTGAGTTCGTCGTCGCCGGGGACACCGGGGCCGGTCTTCTGCTGCGCCAGTGCGGGGACCGAAGCCGTCAAGGTCAGAACCAGCGCACACCACCGGAACCGCGACTTGGCGGAAGCTCTGCATGACGGTTTTGACGGGAGCGCCGCGCAAAGACGCTCTCTCGGATCCGCTCCTTTCGGGTAATTCTGCGGCCTCCCCTTTTTTCGCAGTCGACGGGGAAAGGTCATCAGCATGTATTCGTAGCTCCGGAAACGTCCGCCGAAGTCGGCGGAAGAAATCAACTTACCTGACGATAGGCGGCGTCAACGGCGGCCAATGCTGTCCTTGGTAGGGTATCGCCCCTGTACGAACCGGTTGATGTACCCTGCGTCATCGTGACTATAGCCCGGCGGCGGGGATCTGGCGCGGACGAAATGCGTTACGCACGCGTCAACCGTCGTAGCATTCATAGAGTGAGGAAGGCGCCATGAATCCGAACAAGATCGTTTCGCAAGAGGAATGGCTCACCGCACGGAAGACGTTCCTCGAGAAGGAAAAGGCGCATATTCGCGAGGGGGACAGGCTCGCCGCCGAGCGGCGTGGGCTTCCCTGGCTGAAGATCGAGAAGAGCTACATTTTCGAGACCGAGCAGGGTCGCAGTACGCTCGCAGACCTCTTCAAGGGCCGCAGCCAGCTCGTCGTCCATCATCTGATGTACGGGCCCGAGTGGAATGCCGCCTGTCCCGGTTGCTCCTTTCAGGCCGAGCACATCGGCGGACCGGCTCGGCACCTCCCCCACCACAACGTGACAATCGTAGCAGTGTCCCGCGCGCCCCTTTCCAGGATACTCGCGTACAAGAAGCGCATGGGCTGGCACTTCGAGTGGGTGTCGTCCTTAGGCAGCGATTTCAACTACGACTTTCACGTCTCCTTCACGAGGGAGCAGATCGACCAGGGCCGGATCGACTACAACTTCGGCACGATCACGACGGAGAGTCGATACCTAAGCGAGGAGCTTCCTGGTCTGAGCGTTTTCTTGAAGGACGAAGGCGGCAAGGTCTTGCTCACATACTCCACGTATGCTCGCGGGCTCGACGTGCTGCTGGCCACGCACCATTACCTCGACCTGACCCCGGAGGGGCGCCGCGAGGACGGATATCCCGGGTGGCCGCGCCGTCACGACGAATACCCGCCTTCGCCGAGATGACGCTCATCGGATACTTTTGGAGCTACTGGAGTGGCAGAACTTTTCTCTGAACAGCGCAATGCTCAAACGGCCGCGGAAACCAGCTCGCCGCGCTGGGACCATGAGCTCGGAATGCGGCTACGCAGAAATTGGGTCCTGACCCTAATAGGGACCACGCTGTTCAACGCGCTTTTCTTCATTGGCTACTTTCATGTACAGCAGTACCCCGCGTACGTGCCGATCACGATGCCGGCGACCTCACTAGATCTATTGATTTCGTACCAGCCACAATTCTTGTCCGCGTACGTCTCGCTATGGATCTACGTGGGTGCCGGGCCAGCGCTACAGCGATCGTTCTCCGAGATTGCCGTGTACGCCCTCTGGATGGCGGGACTCTGCGTCGCGGGGCTCGGGATCTTTTATTTCTGGCCGACTCAGGTGCCACCGCTGCCGCGGGGCGCCGCTACTCTTTCCGGCCTTGACCTGCTCCATCGGCTAGATGAAGCTGGTAATGCGTGCCCGTCGATGCATGTCGCCGCGGCGACCTTCACCCTGCTGCGTCTGGATGAGGTGCTTCGTTCGACTCGAGCGCCGCTCTCCTTGCGATTGATCAATTCAGCCTGGTTCGTTGTCATCGCCTATTCGACGATGGCGATCAAACAACATATGGCGATCGACGTTGCTGCAGGTGCGCTGCTCGGCCTGATGTTCGTGCTGCCATCGCTCCGCTGGCGACCGAAACCAGCGCCGTGCTGAACGCGATCGAGACGTAACGTCATTGTCGCCGGCTCTCCACGATCGCGTGGAGGCAGTCTTTGGAGAGTTCTGAGCGATGTTCCTGCATGCAGCTGTGGCGTTTCGCGTCGTCGCCCAACGCATTGGCGCAGAGACGGCGGGCATCGGCCGCGCAGGCCTCCCTCACGGATAAAGGTGGGCCTGTTGGGGGCCCGAGCACCTCGGTGACCCTAGGGAGCAGTTGTCGGGCAAGCAGTTTGTAGCCTTCCCGGGTCAAGTGCAGTCCGTCCTGTTGCCGATATTCCTTGCCCAGATCCGCCGCGCCGACCGGAACCACCTTGATACCCCGTTCCTTCAGGCGCGCATCGATGGCAGCCATGTCGGCATCGCCCTGGTTGCGGCTGATGCCCTTCTGTTCGTCGTTATGGTACCCGCCGCAGGAATCCAAGATGACGATCGCCGTTCCCTCGGGTATGTCCGTATCCACGCGCTTGCGCATCTCGGCGGTGGTATTGCCGGAAATTCCGGCGTTTAGCACCGCAACGGTGTAACCCTTCTCTCGCAGCATGGCCCGGAGTTGCGCTGGAAACGCTTCCCTGGCGGCGACGTTCTTTCCGGCCACGTTGCTCGCGCCAAAGGCGACGATCTGGGCATGTGCTCTGCCACACAGCGCCGGCAGCAGCAGCATGAGTGCCAGTAGAACCCGGGTCTGGGAAGACTTTGGATTTTCCAAGGCATAACCTCCAGGACTACCCGCCCGGTACGTCTGCTCGCCTCTGCCTCAAGGATAGGCGACCCACCACTGCAGCACGTGGCCGCTCTTCGGGTCGAGCCCGAGGAGCTCATCGTCAGACCATTTGATCAACCGCTCGCAGATCTCGTCCGTGGTCTCGGGTTGGTTGTACTCGACGCGTGCACGAACGCAGTACGAATCCCCACGGAACGAGGAGCTCTGGAGAAATTCGCCGATGCCGTAGCCCTTCACCTGGGTCTGGTCGGTCGACACGATGTCGCGCAGCTCGCCCTGCGGATAGACAGCAAACTGCCTGCCCTTCAGTTCCTCGAGCGTCGCGGCGCTCAGGTGGCGCTTGCTGAGCTGTTGCTCGACGACGATGCCCCGGAAGTCACCGACGTCCAGCGGAATTCGGCGTGGCGAGCACTGCTCGGTTCGAGGCGATTCGAGGAAATTCGCGATGCAGGCGCCATAGAGAAAATCGAACGCCGGAAACCAGCCCGAGCCATGTCCGGAAAACCCTGGTGGATGGTCGATGATGAGATTGGCAATGCCGTGGCGCGTCAATGCCGCTGCAGCACCCGCTCCCCGATCCGCCGGTTCGTATTCGTCGCCGAGGAAGAACACGCCGACGGTCGGATAACGCACGTGCTCGATAGCCTGGTCGAACAGGAGCTTGTTGTTCGCATAGTTCGGATCATCGCGGTCGGCGCCCGTGAAACGCCAACCATAGCTGGCGGGCACGACCAGCACCACACCGTCCAACGGAAGGCCCGGCATCGTTGCCAGCAACAGGCTGTTCCAGCCGCCCCAGGATTGCCCTCCGACATAGATGCGCTCGTAACCCTGCGCCTTGAGCTCCTTCAGCCGCCGCGCCACGAACACGGCGGCGCCAAAATTGGCTGCCCCGAAGCGCCGGATCTGGGCAACACCGGCGCGCGGATAGTTGGCGTCGATGATGTCCCAGCCGCGCGATCGCTGCAATTCGCTGACGAAATACTCCGGCAGCGGGGAATGCTCGCGCGCGCGGCCGTCGAAGCCATGCATGTAGTAGAAGAGCGTCTTCGGACCATGGCTGGCGCCCGGTGCGGCGCGCATCCACATTTCCTCCAGCGGAAATTCCGCCACGGGAGCGCTGCCTGGATGGAGCACCAGCGGTTTGAGCGCAGCGACCGCCCCGAAGTACTCGATCGTCCCCGGGGCGATCGACTCCTGCGTAGCACGGTATCCGCCTTCGCTGGCACGGGCCAGCACCAGATCGCCCTCCGCCGCGTGCGCCGCGAGGCACAACGCGACATTGGTGTAGATGCACAGCTCATCACGAACTGCGCCCCAGGTCCCATCCCAGCTGACCTCGAGCGTGCTGCCCTCCGTGCTGTCCTTGAGGTGCTCGCGAAACGTCCCATCCTCGCGGAACTCGAGCGTGGCGAGCCAGGGGCCTTGATGGGCTTGCCAGCTCCGGCCGGAGAATAGTGCCTTCAGCTCATCCTCGCGCAGCACAGGTGCCGACAGCACGCGTTCGATATGCACATCGACGGGCGGGGCGCTCGCGGACGGGGGCGCGTCGCCCTGCTCGAGTTGCGCCGCCATCCTCGCGTCGGCCGCGGCCTGCGCACTGCGGCCCAATCTCTTCTCGTCGCTGGCTCGGGCTCTGTAGGCGCTCGCCAGCGTCGGCGAAAGGCGGATCGCCTCATCGTAGTCGGACATAGCCTGCGCGAACCCTCCGGCGCGCGCCTTGTTCAACCCTCGCACCAAGAAGGCCGCTCCCGAACGCGGGTTAAGCGCGATTGCTCGATCAGCAGCCTGCGCCGCGTCGCCACCGCGGTGCAGCGCATCGAACACCAATGCCTCATCACGGAACGGCGCGCTGCAGGTCGGACAAAATCGGCTGGCCTCGTTCAGGTTGACCAGCGCCAGCTCCAGCTCGCCGTTCTTGAACAATGCGTAGCCGCGCGCGGTGAACGTTTCGGCGCGGAACGAGCCCTGACCCTCCGACGTGAAATCGTCGATGTCGGCGTCCTCGCTCACGCTCCCTGCGGCGATGCCAAATTCGGTCGCGGCGTGAGACCAGTCCTCGCGCAACTCATGGATCTGGCCGAGACCGTAGTGCGCATGCGCGAGCTGCGGATCAAACTTCAGTGCAGCGGTAAAGTCGGTGAGGGCGACATCAACTTGCTTGAGCGTCAGATGTGCGCGGCCCCGATACACATAGGCATAGGGGAGACTATCCGCCAGCTCGCGCCCGGAGGCGATGATGGCGGAGCACTCCTGGATCGCCCTCGCAGTGCCGCCGCCGCCCATGCAAAGCGCCCATTGATCGATATCGGCTGCAGTGGCGATCGGCGAGTGCCCCCCGATCGCAAACAAGGCACCCCAGAGAGACACTGCGGCCGCTCTGGCACGAAGCGTCCACATCACTTCGCCCCCTTTCCGTCAGTCGCTGCGTGGCATCCCAGGCCTATTGAGCCGCCTCGATCTGTGCGAGCAGCTGGGCCATCTGCGCTTGCAGTGTCGCCACGAGGCGCTGGTCGGCGATGATGGCATGGGTCCAATTCGGCACATTGATCGTTGTCAGCTGCTGGGCCTCCGCGGCCTCCTCTCCCCCCCCCTTCCCCCCGCCGCGGGCTGCGCCTGCCAGAACGCCAGCATCGCCTGGGCCTGGGTCAGCCCCGTCTTTTGGTCCGCGAGAGCCTGCTGAACCGCGGACAGCTGCTGATCCAGCGCCTGCAGGCTCGGCGGCTTCGATCTAATGATGACGGGAGGCGGCGGGGTATCGCTGATGGGGCTGCTGCCATGTTGAGCCAACAGCGCGAACACCTCGAGCGTCGATTTTTGAATTGTCGCTCGCGTGCGCGGCAGCGATTGTGAGGAGCAACACCAGGACCGAGACGCGAGGTAATGTCCTCGTTCTTGACAGCTTGACTGCGCTCATGCCAGCGCCCCCCCGTCGCGATCATCGAAATCCTACCATGAGGAGATCAAGTCAAGGCCCCCTCGATTCGTCAGTCATGTTCGCCTCGTGCAAGCTCCAACGCGATAAGAAACTCGCCGCCGAGGTCGGAGTCTCCCGCATTCTACCTGCTGTGGAGCGTCGAAGCTCACCGCCAGCTAGAGCAACATCGGCGATCGTAGAGCTTCGCGCCCCCAGGACGAGCCCAAACTGGCATCGTTCGAGAGCAGCTTGGTCTCTGCGCGTAGGGATCAGAACCCTTTCTGGATCTGAGCCCAGATGCGGGCGCCGGAGGTTGGCCCGAGAAGCGGTGAGGACGGTCCGATGGGAGTTGCAGCCTGCAGGCTGAGCTGCCATTGGCCGGGTCCGTCCCAGTGCAGGCCCGCCCCCGCGTCTGCCAGCGTAGCGGAGTTCGGGCCCCGCGCCACCGGCTCCTTGTACACCTGCAGACCCCCGCGATCGACGAATAAACTCGCGAGCCACGCACCCCGCCAGGGTAGCGGCAGTGAGCGGCGCCACTCCGCCGTGAGCAGATACCCATCCGCGCCCGTCAGCACACCCACGTCGTAGCCGCGTGCATTGCTCGGACCGCCGAGATAGAACTGGTCCGACGGGTCGAGATTGCGGCTCGCGAGCTGACCGGTCGCGGCGAGGTATATGCCGTCGTGCTCATCGAGCTGCTGCAGACGAGCGACGGTGAAGTCGTAGTGCCCGCTCACTCCCTGAGTGTCGGCGCCGAGGCGGTCGGCGATGCGGGCCGCCTCGTTCTCGAAGCCCACGTCATCGAGCGTGGCGCTGACACTGAAATTGGTGATGCCATAGGCGTCGCGCCGATCGCCGCCGAGCGTCACTGTCGCATCGTTCGTCAGGCGATAGTCATGGATATAGGCCGCATCCAGTCGATCGAGCAGATCCTTGTGGTCGTACTGCAGTTGCAAGTACAGATTGCCCGCGACCGTTCTAATCAACGGGTTGCTCACGTCGAGACTATCCACCTGCGCCGTGCCCCGTGCTCCAAGCGGCGCAAGGTGTCCCGAGAGCTGGTAGTAGAGCTCCGACGCCGAGGCGCCGAGGACAGTCCCCGCCCCATCGAGCAAGAAGCGATAGTCGAGCTGACCATACGAGAGGCCCGAGCCGGAGGTCAGCAGATTCACGATGAGCTGGTCGCCCTCGCCCAGCGGGCCGTTCACGTCTAGCCTGCCGGTGCCGCGGGTGCGGCCGGTGTAGCGGTTGCCGTAGTCGTCGACGGCGGCCAGTCCGGCGTACGGCTGGCCCGAGGTGACATCGACATCCAGGGCCGACGTGCCAGTCGCCGTGCCGGGGCGCAACGTGGAGTTGACGATGACGCCGGGAATGTCCGACATGAGGAGCAGCGCGCGGTCCAGGGTGTCCTCGCTCACAGGCGCGCCGCTTGCGAGCGGAGCCAGCGTCTCGCGCAGCGGTCGATCGGAGGTCGTGCTTCGATTGTCGAGCCGCACCTGACCGTAGCGCGCCTCGAGGACCGCGAGTGTGACCTTGCCGTTCACGATGCGCTGCGCCGGCACGTAGGCACGCGCCAAAGGGTAACCATGGCGGTGATAGAACGCGGTGATGCGCCCGGCGAGCGCCTGCAGCTGCGCGAGGTTGAGCGTCTTCCCTTCCGCGGATGCCACCAGCGCGTGCAACTGCGCAGTCGACAGCAATGTGTTGCCGGTGACCTCAATCACCTTCACGGGAATCGGCGCCGTGCTCGCCGAGCGCTTCTCGCCGGGCTGCTCGATCTCGAGCGATGGTATCGACGCATTGGCCGGGGCAGGCGGCAAGGTCAGCTGCTGCTGCAGCTGACCACCCGAGGGCGGCTGCGCCTGGGCGAATGCCGCGAGTGGGGTGGCGCAGCCGAGCGCGACACTCAGGAGCAGCCCGAGCGGCTCGACACGCGGGATTCGTAAGCGGGAAGGACTCATCGGTTGCGGCCGGGACTGAGAATGAAGTGTCTGGGTTACTTCATCGAGGGCGGCATACGAACCCCGCCGTCGACGATCTGTAGGGCAAGTCCCGGCTCGAAGTCGCGACGCTCCTTGTTGCGCTCGACCGACTGATGCAGCGCCTTGCGGTTGCTCGTCAGCTCACCGGGCGATTCCGACGGCGCCAAGCCGTAAGGCGTTGCGAGGTCGTCGGGAGAGAACTCCAGGTACGTGACGGCAACCGCTGTCTGCTGAGCGCCGTCGCTCGGAGTGATATCGGCCGTCGTGGTCGCGACGTTGCTGGTCAGGATGTAGTTGCCTTCGGACGGACCCATCAGGGCGATGCCGGTCACCGTGACCGTCTTGTTGTTACCGACGGTCGGCGTCGCGAACGTCGCGGAGGTGTCCGTGAAGCCGATGCTGTCGCCGGTCACGATGCTGTGGCTCGCGAGGGTGACCTGATCAGCGGTACCACCGTTGTACACCTCGTTGGTGCCGGTTGCGGTAACGGTAAGCGGCTTGGGCGTGATGTCGGCGAGGAGACTCGTCGGCTGGATGAGAGTGTAGTTGCCCGCATCGGTGCCGCCGAGTGTCATCACTGTGGTGACACCGATCCCGGTGCCGACGTTCTGGGTGGCGAAGGTCCCGGTGGTATCGTTGCCGAGGGTAACGTTGTCGCTGCCCAGGACACCAGCCAGCGTCGCCCCGTTCAACGAGGCCACGGTCGTACCGTCATACACCTTGCCGGCTGCCGTCGTGCCCGCGACCGTCAGGGTCGCCGGTGTGATGTCCACCCAATCGGTGCCCCCGGTGAGGGTGTAGTTGGTCGCGAGCGCGCTGCCGTTGCCGGTGAGGGTGAACCCTAAGAGTGAGGCGAAGCCCTGCGTGGCATCCACGTCCTTGCTGTTCAAGGTGCCCGTGCCCGAGAGTGTCAGCGTCTGCCCGTTCACTCCGGTGAGCACTCCGCTGCTACCGAAAAGACTCGCCGCCGCATCGGTGTTGGCGTCGTAGACACGCGTGCCGGTCAGGCTCAGCACGTAGGGTGTGATGTTCGCCGTGGTGGTCGCGGTGGTGTTGCTGAGCGTGTAGTTGCCCGCGCTCGCACCGCCGTCGGTGATGCCGCTCACCGTGACCGTCTTGCCGGTTCCCACGTTCGGGTCGGCAAAGGTCGCCGAGCTGTCCGCGAAGGTCACCGTATCGCCGGCGACGATCCCGCTGCTCGCGAGGGTGACCGAATCATTGAGGCCGGCGTTGTAGACGATGTTGGTGCCCGTGGCCGTGACGGTGATCGGCTTGGCGGTGATGTTCGCCGCGGTCGTCGCGGTCGTGTTGATGAGCGTGTAGTTGCCGGCATCCGTGCCGCTCGCCGTGATGCCGTCCACCGTGATCGTGATCCCGGTGCCCACATTCTTGCTGGCGAAGGTCGCCGAGCTGTCCGAGAAGTTGACCACATCGCCCGTCAGCACCCCGCTGCTCGCGAGTGTCAGCCCCGGGTCGCTCGTCGTACGGTCGTACACCTTGTTGGCGCCGCTCGCGGTGACCGTGACAGCAAGCGGGGTGATGTCCACCGAGTCGGTGCCGCCGGCCAACGTGTAGTTGCTCGCCAGCGCACTGCCGTTGCCGATGAGGGTGAACCCCGAGAGCGAACCGAAGCCCTCGGTGCCGACATTCTTGCTACTCAAGGTGCCCGTGCCCGAGAGGGTCAGCGTCTGCCCGTCGGCTCCAGTGAGCACCCCGCTGCTACCGAAAAGACTCGCCGCCGCATCGGTGTTGGCGTCGTAGACGCGCGTGCCGGTCAGGCTCAGCACGTAGGGCGTGATGTTGGCGGTGATGGCGGTCGGTTGGGTGAGGGTGTAGTTGCCCGCATCGGTGCCGCCGAGTGTCATCGCCGTGGAAACACCGATCCCGGTGCCGGCGTTCTGGGTGGCGAAGGTCCCGGTGGTGTCGTTGCCCAGGGTGACGTTGTCGCTCCCCAGGACTCCAGCGAGCGTCGCCCCGCTCAGTGAGGCGACCGTCGTACCGTCATACACCTTGCCGGCTGCCGTCGTGCCCGCGACCGTCAGGGTCGCAGGCGTGATGTCCACCCAATCGGTGCCGCCGCTGAGGGTGTAGTTGCTCGCCAGTGCGCTGCCGTTGCCGGTGAGGGTGAACCCCGAGAGTGAGGCGAAGCCCTGCGTGGCATTCACGTCCTTGCTACTCAAGGTGCCCGTGCCCGAAAGGGTCAGCGTCTCTCCGTCGGCTCCCGTGAGCACGCCGTCGCTCCCGAAGAGACTCGCCCCCGCATCGGTGTTGGCGTCGTAGACACGCGTGCCAGTCAAGCTCAGCACATAGGGTGTGATGTTCGCCGTCAGTCCGGTCGGCTGGATGAGAGTGTAGTTGCCCGCATCGGTGCCGCCGAGTGTCATCACTGTGGTGACACCGATCCCGGTGCCGACGTTCTGGGTGGCGAAGGTCCCGGTCGTGTCATGACCCAGCGTGACCGTATCGGTACCGAGCACGCCGACCAGTGTCGCCCCGCTCAGTGAGGCGACCGTCGTACCGTCATACACCTTGCCGGCTGCCGTCGTGCCCGCAACCGTCAGGGTCGCCGGCGTGATGTCCACCCAATCGGTGCCCCCGGTGAGGGTGTAGTTGGTCGCGAGCGCGCTGCCGTTGCCGGTGAGGGTGAACCCCAACAGTGAGGCGAAGCCCTGCGTGGCATCCACGTCCTTGCTGTTCAAGGTGCCCGTGCCCGAGAGTGTCAGCGTCTGCCCGTTCACTCCGGTGAGCACTCCGCTGCTACCGAAAAGACTCGCCGCCGCATCGGTGTTGGCGTCGTAGACACGCGTGCCGGTCAGGCTCAGCACGTAGGGTGTGATGTTCGCCGTGGTGGTCGCGGTGGTGTTGCTGAGCGTGTAGTTGCCCGCGCTCGCACCGCCGTCGGTGATGCCGCTCACCGTGACCGTCTTGCCGGTTCCCACGTTCGGGTCGGCAAAGGTCGCCGAGCTGTCCGCGAAGGTCACCGTATCGCCGGCGACGATCCCGCTGCTCGCGAGGGTGACCGAATCATTGAGGCCGGCGTTGTAGACGATGTTGGTGCCCGTGGCCGTGACGGTGATCGGCTTGGCGGTGATGTTCGCCGCGGTCGTCGCGGTCGTGTTGATGAGCGTGTAGTTGCCGGCATCCGTGCCGCTCGCCGTGATGCCGTCCACCGTGATCGTGATCCCGGTGCCCACATTCTTGCTGGCGAAGGTCGCCGAGCTGTCCGAGAAGTTGACCACATCGCCCGTCAGCACCCCGCTGCTCGCGAGTGTCAGCCCCGGGTCGCTCGTCGTACGGTCGTACACCTTGTTGGCGCCGCTCGCGGTGACCGTGACAGCAAGCGGGGTGATGTCCACCGAGTCGGTGCCGCCGGCCAACGTGTAGTTGCTCGCCAGCGCACTGCCGTTGCCGATGAGGGTGAACCCCGAGAGCGAACCGAAGCCCTCGGTGCCGACATTCTTGCTGCTCAAGGTGCCCGTGCCCGAGAGGGTCAGCGTCTGCCCGTCGGCTCCAGTGAGCACCCCGCTGCTACCGAAAAGACTCGCCGCCGCATCGGTGTTGGCGTCGTAGACGCGCGTGCCGGTCAGGCTCAGCACGTAGGGTGTGATGTTGGCCGTAGTGGTCGTGCTGGTATTGAGAAGCGTGTAGTCGCCAGCGTTGGTGCCGCCTGCCGTGATGCCGCTCACCGAAATGGTCTTGCCGGTGCCCACATTCGGATCGGCAAAGGTCGCGGAGGTGTCGCTGAAGACAACGTTGTCCCCGCTGACCACCCCGCTGCTCCCGAGCGTCAGCCCCGGGTCGCTCGTCGTGCCGTCGTACACCTTGTTGGCACCGGTCGCAGTGACCGTGATGCCGAGGGGGGTGATGTTCGCGGCGAGACCCGAAGGCTGGGTGAGGAGGTAGTTACCCGCATCGGCACCAGTGATGGTCATCGCCGTGGTGACAGGAATATCGGTACCAACGTTCTTGCTGGCAAAGGTTCCGGTCGTATCGTTGCCGAGGGCAACGCTGTCGGTACCGAGCACACCGACCAAGGTGGCACCGCTCAGTGAGGCCAGGGTCGTACCGTCATACACCTTGCCCGCCGCGGTGGTGCCGGTCACCGTGAGGGTCGCGGGTGTGATGTCCACCCAGTCGGTGCCGCCGCTGAGGGTGTAGTTGCTCAGGAGGGCGCTGCCGTTGGCAGTGAGCGTGAACCCCGAGAGCGAAGCGAAGCCCTGCGTGGCATTCACGTCCTTGCTGCTCAAGGTGCCCGTGCCCGAGAGGGTCAACGTCTCTCCGTCGGCTCCCGTGAGCACGCCGTCGCTCCCGAAGAGACTCGCCGTCGCATCGGTATTGGCGTCGTAGACGCGCGTGCCGGTCAGGTTCAGTACAAAGGGCGTGATATTCGCCGTGGTGGTCGCACTGCTGTTGACAAGCGTGTAGTCGCCGGCGTCGGTGCCGCCTGCCGTGATGCCGCTCACCGAAATGGTCTTGCCGGTGCCCACATTCGGATCGGCAAAGGTCGCGGAGGTGTCGCTGAAGACGACGTTGTCCCCGCTGACCACCCCGCTGCTCCCGAGCGTCAGCCCCGGGTCGCTCGTCGTGCCGTCGTACACCTTGTTGGCACCGGTCGCAGTGACCGTGATGCTGAGAGGCGTGATGGTCGCGGCGAGACCGGTCGGCTGAGTGAGCGTGTAGTTACCCGCATCGGTGCCGCCGAGTGTCATCGCCGTAGTGACGGGGATGTTAGTGCCGACGTTCTTGGTGGCGAACGTGCCGGTGGTGTCGGTGTTCAGCGTGACACTGTCGGTACCGAGCACCCCGACCAGCGTCGCTCCGGTCAACGAGGCCAAAGTCGTGCCGTCATAGACCTTGCCGCCGGCCGAGGTACCGGACACGGTGAGCACTGCGGGGGTGATCTCGACCGTGTCGGTGCCGCCGACCAGCGTGTAATTGCTCGTGAGCGCGCTCCCGTTCGCGGAGAGCATCAGGCTCCCGAGCGAGGCGAAGCCCTCGGTCCCCACGTCCTTGCTGTTGAGCGTGCCGGTGCCGGAAACCGTGAGTGTGTCGCCATCGATGCCATTCAGCGTGCCGAAGAGCGTACCGGCGGCGCTGGTCGTGGTGTCGTAGACACGCGTGCCGGCGAAATTGAGCACCATCGGCGTGATCGTGCCGAGCGTGCCGGTGGCGCTGCTCGGCATGATGTAGTTCGCGAGATTGGTGCCGGTGCCTGCGACGAAGTCCGAGATCACGAGCGTTGACTCGAGACCGACGTCCGTTCCGGCGTTCGCCGACAGGTAATTGGCGGTCGCCGATTGCGGCACGGTCGCACTCTGACCGCTGACGAAGCCGCTCAGGGTGTAGTCGCCTGCGGTCAGCGTCGCCGAGTTGGTGCCGTCATACGCCTTGGTCGGGTTGCCGGTGATGGTCGCGGTGATCAGCGCTGGGGTGATGTTGGCGGTCAGGCCCGTCGGCTGGCTGAGCGAGTAGTCGAGCGCCTTGCCGCCGCTCAGAGTGAAGCCGCTCGTCGTCACGGGTATATCGTTGCCGGCATCCGCGGAGGAAAACGTTCCGCTCGCGCCGCTCGTTGACAGCGTCACCGAGTCGGTGCCGAGCACGCCATTGAGACTCGCACCGGCGACGTTGAGAGTCGCCGCGGTGGTGCCGTCATAGACCTTGTTGTTGCCGCTAACGCCCGAAATCGTCAGCGCCGCCGGCGTGATGTTGGCCTGCAACCCGGCGATGGGTTGCAGCGTGTAGTTGGACGCGCCGCTGCCCGAGATCGAGAAGCCGTTGACCGTCACCGGTAGGTTGTTGCCGACGTTGGCCTGCGAGAACGTTGCGCTGGTCGAGGTCGTGAGGGTCACGGTGCCGACGTTGCTCGAGACGAGCCCGCTCAGCCCGGCGCTCCCGACGTTGAGGGTCGCCGCGGTCGTCGTGTCGTACACCTTATTCAGAGCCGAAACGCCGGTGATATAGAGGGGCGCGGGCGTGATGTCGCCTGGGCCGGTGGCCGTGGTCGCGAGAACGTAGTTGGACAGGAGCGTGCCCGCGTCGGGCGTGTAGGCGGAGTTCGTCAGGGTCGCGGTGATCGTCTGCTCGCCGACGTTCTTGCTTGCGTAATTACTGAAGGACGCCGGCACGATGGTCGCGCCCTGGCCGCTCACGAAGCCGGAGACCTGATAGCTGGCGGCGCCGAGCGCGGCGATGCTGGTGCCGTCGTACACCTTGGTTGGATTGCCGACGATGCTCACCGTCAGCGCCGCCGGATTGATCGTGCCAGTTCCGTACACGACCGTCGGCAGCACATAGTTCGACAGATTGGTGCTGCCCTCGGGGACAAAGTCGCTGCTGGTCAGCTGCGCGGTGACCCCCTCGGCGCCGGCGTTGGCGCTCGAGTACGTCCCGACGGTCTGAGTGACAGTCGCTCCGTCGCTACCCACCCAGCCGGTGAGCTGAAAGTTCGATGGTGTCAACGTCGCGGTGGTCGTGCCGTCATAGGTTTTGGTCGGATCGTTGACGATCGTGCCGTAGATGTTGTTAGCGCCGAGCGGCAAGGGCTGGATCGTGCCCGGGCCCGAGAGTGAGCTCGGCAACACATAGTTCGAGAGCAGCGTGCCGGTGCCGGCCGTGAAGTTGGCGGTCGTGAGGCTCGCGGTGATCGTCTCCGGACCCGCGTTGGCCGATGCGTAGGTACCGCTGGTCTGATTGACCGTGATGCTTTCGCTACCGACCAGGCCGCTGAGCACGTAGTCGTCGCTCGTCAGCGTGCCTGCCGTGGTCCCGTCGTAGACCTTGGTCGGGTTATTGGTGATGTAGCCCGTCAAGGTCACCGGGGTGATGGTGCCGGTCCCGGTCACCGTGTGCGAGAAGGTGTAGTTGGACAACAGCGTCCCGGAAGCGAGCGACAAGTCCGAGTCCTCGAGCGTCGCGGTGATCGTGATGCCGGTGCCCGCGTTGGCCGTCGCGTACTGCGCCGATGCGTTCTGTGGGATGGTGGCGCTCTGCGAGCCGGCGAAACCCGAGATCGAGAAATCCGCGCCCGGCACGACGGCCGTCGTGCTGCCGTTGTAGAGCCGTGTCGGGTTGCCGATCAGCGAGATGGTGAGGGGCGCAGGAGTGATGCTCGCGGTGAGTCCGCTCGGCTGCGCGAGCGTGTAGTTGCCGGCGGCGCTGCCGGTGAGGGTAAAGCCGCTCGCCGTCACCGCGATGTCGTCGCCGACATTCGGCGAGGCGAACGCGGCACTGGCGCCGGAGCTCGACAGGTCCACGTTGCTCGTATCGCTCGCGACAACGCCCGACAAGGTCGCAGACCCCACGTTCAGCGAATCGGTGGTCGTCGAGTCGTACACCTTGTCGTTGGCGCTGACGCCAACGATGGACAGCCCCTTCGGCGTGATGTCCGCCGTGAGATCGGTCGGCAGGACCAGCTGGTAGTCGCCGGATTTGGCGCCGGTGAGCGTGAAGCCGCTTGGCGTGACCGCGATGTCGCTGCCGACATTGGCGCTCGCGAAAGTGCCGGTGGCGCCGCTGGTGTCGAGTGAGACCTGGCCGATATCTGGTGCGATGACGCCGAACATGCCGGCGTCGGTGACGTTGAGTGAGTCCGTGGTGGTGCCGTCGTAGACCTTGCCGTTGGCCAGCACCCCGGTCAGGATGAGCGGCGCCGGCGTGATGGTCCCCGCACCAGTGGCGGTCGTCGGCACCTGGTAGTTGGCGAGGCTGGTGCCGGCATTGGCGGTGAAGTCGGGCGCAGACAGTGTCGCCGTGATGGTGCCCGCGCCCGCGGATGCGGAGTCGTACCCCACTGAGCCCGGCTGGTTGACGGTTGCCCCCTGAGTGCCGATGAAGCCGCTCAAGGAGTAGTTCGCCGAGGTCAGCGTCGCGGTGGTCGTGCCGTCGTACACCTTGGTCGGATTGCCGACGATCGTCAACGTAAGTGGCGCCGGGGTGATCGTGCCGACCGCGGCGGTGACGGTCGGAGTGGCGAGCGCGTAGCCGTACACCGGGACGCCGCCTGCGTTGGTGACGGTGAGAGCCGACGCGCTGGCGGGCGAGGTCACGTTGAGATTGGTGCCGGCATCCGCGGTCGCGTAGCTGCCGGTGCCCGAGACGATCGTGTCGCCGTTGATGAGGCCCGTGACCGTCATGTTCGAGCCCGCGAGCGTCGCGGTGGTGGTGCCGTCGTACACCTTGCTCACCGTGCCGGTGAGCCCCGTGACCGCGATGGACGGGGCGACGCTGTAGAGCAAGCCGCTCCCGCTCACGACGGGAGTCGCGCCGTAGGCCGCGTTGTACTGAATGAAGGACGGCGTGAGTCCGCCGGGCGTGTCGAGCGTGGGATTGGTCGAGTACACCAGCCAGTTGGCGCCGCTGCCCACGCTCAGAGCCGAGGCTCCGGCGTTGTTGACGAAGTTGGCACCGGTTCCGAGCGTGATGCCGCCCTGCGCGCTCACCGTGCCGGTGGCACCAAGCGTCAGGTTGGCGCCGGAGGCATACATGACCACCTGACCTGCGCCGCTGATCGGAGCGTTGACGTTGATGCCGTTGTAGGCGAGCAGGGTGAGCGAGGCCGCCGGGTTGGTCCAGGTGATCGCCGCGTTGACGTTGATGTCGCCGGATCCGCTCGATACCGTGCCGGCGCCGCTCGTACCGCTTTCGGTAGTCTGTTCGGTAACGTTGGTGCCGCTATTGAGAGAGGCGTCGATGGCCGTGGACGCGGTGCTGTCGATGGTCAGATCGAACGGGTTGACCAGCCACGCGCCCGCATGGCCCGCGGGCGCGGCGGCGGTGATGTTCGCCGTACCGGCGACGTCTACGTGGGCCGCGGAGGTCTCGATCGAGCCGCCGTCGCCGCCGTGCGGAGCGCTGGCATCGAGAGTGCCGCCGACCTGAACCGTGCTGGCGGGACCGCCGCCGAGCAGTTCGATCGTGCCGTCGCGGTTCTGGACCGTCTCGGCCTGCACGACTCCGGAGTTATTGACCACGCTCGCGAGCAGCGAGTCGCGTGCTCCCGCCGTCATGATCACGCGGCCGCCGTTGGCCTCGATGAGCTGACCGTTCTCGACCAGGTCGTTGAGGGTGCTCTGGTCGACCTGCAGGTGCAGGAGATGGTTGTCGCTGAAGGTCAGCGTCTGCGCACTGCCGGCGCCGAGAGCGACGGTTCCGAGCTGCGCGCTGATCGTGCCCTCGTTCGAGACCTGATGCCCGAGGAGCGCCACGTAGCCGCCGCTTGCCGCCGTGATCGTGCCCTGGTTGATGATGCTGCCGTGACCGTTGCCGCTGAACTGCGTGGTCGTGCCGGAACTGCCCACCAGGTCGAGGGTCGAGGCCACGAGCCCGGCAACGTCCACCTGTGCGTTGGGGCCGAACAGCACACCGTTCGGATTGATCAGCCAGACTTGGCCGCTGGCATCGAGGTGTCCGAGGATCTCGCTGCCGGTCGAGCTGTTGATGCGGTTGATCGCTAGCGAGCTGGCGCCAGGCTGCTCGTAGATCACCGTCTCCTGCGAGCTCACATCGAAGCTCTGCCAGCTGAGTGACAGGGTCTGGCTCGTCTGATCGACGGTGGTGGTGTTGCCGGACTGAGTGATCTGGCCGGAGCCGCCGGTGACTTGCCCGCCCGTGGGCCCCGCCGCTACCGAAGTCGCGAGCAGCCCACAGCCGAGACCCGAGAGAACGAGCATGCGCCAGGCTGGCCTGACCCGCCGGTAGAGCATCGGTGCGGGCGTGGTGCAGCGCGCCCGCTCGGAGGTCACCACGCACTGGGCGCGCGAGCGTCTCCCGCAGAGGCGATAGCGGCCATTCATGGATGCGGTCCTCTGTCCCACCCAATCCATTTCACGGGGGACTGTGTTGCCAGCAGCGCCCGCGACCTGGGCTTGCTGAGGCGACCAAGATTCATTGTCACAATTGCCGCTCTGTGCATCTGTGACGCGACGCGCTAAAGCTGTCTGCACACTGCGACACGCGCCCCATTAAAGATGCCGCGCAGCAGCGGGGCACGAGCCGGGTGCATCGGCGCCGTGCCGACCCGGTAATTCAAGTGCTTGGCGTGGCGAGCGGCGGCATCGTGCCGCACCGCTAACCGGGCGGATCTGTCCTGCAGGGAAGATCGACGTTATGTCGCCAACTGTCCTTGCGGAGCGTGCGCAGGGCATGGTGCATGTGGGCCGCGGCACCTTCGAGGATGCGGCCACGGGGTGGCTCAAGAGCAAGGTCCGGATTAGACCCTCGACACGGCGCAGCTAGACCGTGGCGATCGGCCAGGCCATCCGGGGCGGCAAGGTCGAGGTCCGAACATACGTCGAGAATACCGCGCAGATTAAGGAGCGCGACGGACCGGATTACGAGCCCTGATGCTGGAGTTGCCGGACAACATCTGTGGAAGGTACGCTGTGGCCGCAACTCCGGTCTTGCCCGCATTGCGCGGCGCCGGTGGATTTCTTCCGGGGGGAACCTGATGCGTCGATTGATCTTCGGTCTGATCGTCGCGGCCGGTGTGGCCGCGCATTCGCAATCCGGCACGGGCACCACCGCAGCTAGCGCGGACACTGCCGGTGCCAGCACAGGCGCCGCGGCTGCCAGCCACAACCCCAACGATGTTGAGTGGACCCAGCACGGAGGCAACCGGGACGAGCAGCGCTACAGCAAGCTCAAGCAGGTGACCGCCAGCAACGTCGGGCAACTGGGCCTTGCCTGGTATGCGGACATCCCCGAGCGCGGCGGCTACCAGAGCACGCCGCTGGTGATTGACGGGGTGCTCTACATGACGGCTCCGTGGAGCAGCCTCTACGCCTTCGACGCGAGGACCGGCAAGCAGCTGTGGAAGGTCGACCCGCACGCGCCGCGCGAGATCGCCGCCACGTCGATCTGCTGCAACATCTCTAACCGGGGCGCGGCCTACGCGGACGGCAAGATCATCTGGGGCACCATCGACGGGCGCCTGATGGCAGTGGATGCGAAGACCGGCAAGAAGGCGTGGGAAGCGCGCGTCGCGGACCCGAAGCTGCAGTACTCGATCACCGGCGCGCCGCACATCGGCGATGGCCTGGTGTTCATCGGCGTGGGCGGCGGGGAGTTCTACACCCGCGGCTTTCTCGTCGCGCACGACGTGAAGACGGGCAAGCTGGTGTGGAAGTTCTACACCGTGCCGGGCGACCCGTCGAAGGGCTCGGACGGCGCGGCGTCCGATGACGTGATGCCAATGGCCGCGAAGACCTGGAACGGGAAGTGGTGGGAGAAAGGCGGTGGCGGCAGCACGTGGGATGGCATCATCTACGATCCGCAGTCGGACCTGGTGATCTTCGGCACCGGCAATGGCATCCCGTGGCCGGCACAGCTGCGTTCGCCGGGCGGTGGCGACAACCTGTTCATCTCCTCCATCATCGCGGTGCATGCGAAGACCGGCAAGTACAAGTGGCACTACCAGGCCACGCCGATGGACGGCTTCGACTTCGACAACACTGCACCGCTGACGCTGGCGGACATCACCGTCGATGGTCAGCGGAAGCACGTGGTGATGCAGGCGCCAAAGAACGGCGTGTTCTATGTGATCGAGGCGGCCACCGGCAAGGTGGTGTCGGCGGATCCGTATGTACCGAAGATCAACTGGGCGCTGGGCTTCGACAAAGCGAATAACTGGAAGCCCATCCTCAATCCGGAGGCCAACTACGGCAAAACCGGCAAGGGATTCTACGTGCTGCCTTCGGCGGCGCACGTGTGGCAGGGGCAGTCGTTCAATCCTCAGACAGGCCTGATGTACGTGCCAACTCGCCGCGGCGTGGGTTCGTACTACGCCGAGGAAGGCGGCCGCATCCTGGGCAACCAGATGGTGGATGTCAGCATGTTTCATAAGCCGCAGGGCAAGCGGCCCGAGGTCGAGAACCCCGGCGCCTACCTGCTGGCTTGGGATCCGGTGGCCCGCAAGGTAGCCTGGGAGCAGCGCGAAGGCAGCGGCGGCGCCGGCACGCTCACGACTGCCGGCAACCTGGTATTCCAGGGCACACCCGGGAAGAAGCTCTCGGCGTTCCGCGCCGACACCGGCGAGAAGGTGTGGTCGGTCGACACCCAGGGCAACGTCGTGCCGGGCCCGGTGACGTACTCGATCGACGGCGAGCAGTACATCGCGGCGATCTCCTCGGCCAGCACCGGCTTTGCCGCTGCGGCCGGCACGAACCGCCTGCTGGTCTACAAGCTCAACGGCACCGTGCAGCTGCCGCCGGCCCCACCGCCGGTGCCGCAGGTGCTCAACCCGCCGGCGGACTTTGGCGACGCGGCGATGCACGCGCGCGGCCAGGACCTCTACCAGCGCAACTGCAGCGGCTGCCACGAGGGCGGGCGCATCTTCAGCGGCTTCCCGGATCTCAACTACACAGTCGCGCTCAACAGCGCCGCTCTATTCAAGGCCATCGTGGTCGATGGCGCGCTCGTTGAGAACGGCATGATCTCGTTCAAGAACTCACTGAAGGCGGACGATGCAGAGGCGATCCGCTCTTTCCTCACCGCGCGCGCAAACGAGCTCAAGCGACACCCGCCGCCGAAGTTCGGGCCGGGTGGTCCTGGTGGCCCGCCTCCGGGAGCTGGCCCGCCGCCCGGTGCAGGTGGTCCGCCGTCTGCCCCGACCGCGCACCAGTAGGTGGACCAGCGAGCGTCCGATAACGCCCGAGCTGCGGGTGGGATGCGGCCGCAAGACTGAGCCGCACGCCTGCGGAGTCTGGCTCGGCGCTTGCGCTTCTCGCCCGTTGCCCGCGTGAGGATTGGAGGACAGACCGGATCTTTTGGGACTCCGTTCGGCTGCTAAGGATTCATCTCCGCAAGGCCCGCCGCGCGCCGGTCCGCCTCGACCGGCAGGAGCAGGCTCGCGATCACGGTCACCGCGAAATTGATGCACAGAGCGATGAACCCGGCGCTCACTCCGTCGAAGGGATCTCGCTTGCCGAGCACCAGGATCGCGGTGCAGGCGATTCCGGCGATCAGCCCGCCGAAGACGCCGGCCGTCTTGACGCGCCCCCAGAACAGGCCGAGCACGACGCCCGGAAAGAACTGCGCGACGCCTGCGTAACCGAGCAGCAGCAGGGAGACCAGCGTCGTCGAGCTATGGAGCGCGAAATAGAGGCTGAGGAGGCTGAGCGCGATCACGGTGATCCGGGCCAATCTTGCCACCTGCTGATCCGTCATCGCCGGCGCAAGCATCGGCCGGAAGAGATTCTTGGCGAACAGCGTCGCCGCGGTGAGCACCAGAACGGCCGCTGGCACCATCGCTGTGAGCGCGCCCGCCCCACCAATCATGCCGAGCACCCATGGCGGAAAGGCGTGGCGCGCGAGGGTGAGCACCGCAAGGTCGCCGTCGCCGAGGCCCGGGACCTCCACAAACGCGGCAAAACCGGCGAAGAAGACGAACGCCAGGGAGAGCGTGTAGATCGGCAGGATCGCGCAGTTCCGGCGGACGACATCGGCGCTCTTGGCCGCAAAGCTCGTTCCGAAGTTGTGAGGCCACACGCAGCCGCCGAGGGCGGCCAGCAGAACCGTGGAGATGAACCACGAATGCGTGAGGTCATGCGTGGCTCCCGGCATCACGAGATGCTGCGGCGCAGTCCGTGCGAGGAGGGCGAACATGTGGCCAATGCCGCCGAAGTACAGGTGCGGTATGGCGATCCCCATCGTCACGACAGCAACGATCATCAGGAAGTCCTTGAGCACGCTGACCCAGGCCACGGCTCGTATGCCGCTCATCAAGACGAACCCCGTAATGAGCGCGACGGCCACCACCATCGCTGGAGTGCGTCCGATTCCTCCGAAGCTCGCCACCTCCGTGATATATCCGAGGCCCGTCAGCTGCAGCTGCAGATAGGGAACGATGAACGCGACTCCGATCACCGCCACGAACGCCGCGAGGTAGCGGCTGCGATACCGCATGGCGAAGAAATCGGGCAAGGTCTGCAGCCCATGCTTGCGGCCCAGCTCCCACATGGGAGGCAGGACATAGAACGCGACGACCTGTCCGAGCGCGACGTAGGCAAAGATGTAGAGGGCCGGGCCGCCGCGGGAGTACACCCAGCCGCTCGCGCCGAGGAACGAGAACGCGGTGTAAATTTCCCCCGCAGCCAGCAGCCAGGCGAAGAGCATTCCGAACTGTCTGCCGCCCACCGTCCACTGCTCGAGGCTCATCTTGCGGCGCGTGCCGGCGTAGAAGCCAAGGACCGAGCCCAGCAGCACGATCCCGAAGATCATCGTCAGGGCGACCGCGCTCGGACTCACGCCGGGCCGCTCTCGGTGCCTGAGCTATCGGTACTCCTGCGCTTTGTTTCCAGGTGGTACGCGCCGAGCATGCAGAGCGGAGTCAGCGTCGTCCACGCGAGCAGCCAGAAGAGGTTGAACGGCAGGCCGAGGATCAGTGGATCGACGCGGTCCCACGCGACGACGGAGAAGCACATGGCGGTGAAGGGAACGAGACCGAGAAGAACGGCTCCGCAGGAAGGCAGCCTTATGCGCGAGCCGCCGGACCGAGAGATCATGCTCATGTTGCGACACCCCCCACATTCGCCGGTGGCCCCGGGGCCATCTTGCGACGGCTCAGGCTGCTACCGGTCTCGCCGCGAAGCGCCAATAGACGAGGCCGAGCACTACCGAGGCCGCCCCGCTCAGCACGGCATCGGTAATGAACGAGCCCGCCACGCCGCCGAAAGCATAGGCATGGCCGTCGAGGTATTGCATATAGGCCAACGGAATCTGCCACGCCCCGAGCGCATCCTTTTTCGATGCCGGGAGCGGATCGCCGAACCAGCCGCCCACCGCAGTGGTGCACAGGCCGCCGAAGAGGGCGACTGCGCACAGGCATATCGTCAGCGGCACGAGGTGGGGCACCGAGACGAGCGTGCCGAAGATGCCGACCGCGGCGAGCAGCACCGGCACGATGAACAGCCCCACGGCGCCAGATACGCCGATCGGCAAGGAAGCCGAAGCCGAGGAGCCAAGTCGGCGCGAGCCGCTTGCGCTCGCTCATGCGGGGGTCCCGTCTACGAATGGAAACCCGGCAAGCTCGTCGGGCAGTCGCGCAGGCCAAGCCGCGAAGGATTCGGCGCTCATCGCCCCGCCTCGCCGTTCGAAGTGCGCTCCGCCGCCTCGATGCGCGCGCGCCATTGTCGCGTATCGTGAAGCTTAGCGATCGAAGGGATCAAATGATCGACGAGGTGGCTCGCCTCGCGGAGGAGCGCCGCGCGATGCTGATTGTCGGTGAGTGATTGCGCGTACAAGGCTTCGGCGAACTCCAGCGGCAGCCACTGGTCCCCGTGATTGCGCTTCGCGAGCGCGCGGTATGTCTGCACCGCCGGGGGGATCGTGCGGGCAGCCTCCTCCCGCTTACCCTCGCGCGCGAGCACCATCGAGAGCCAGATGGCGGTCTGTGCCTCGTCGCGCTGAAGGTTTGAACCTCCGACGAACTTGGCGAGAGCGTGCATTCCGCCGAGTGACGTGCGCTCGGCTTGCTCGGCGGCGGCGAAGTCTCCGAGGGCGTAGTCGGCTCGTCCCTCCCCCCTGGCGAGCGCGGATACGGTCGACAGCTGGTCAACGCTCTGAACCTTCAATGCCGCGATGGGCGTGTGCGCGATGTGCCGCGCTGCGGCGAAATCGCCGCGCTCGTACGCTATCGCCGCCAGCGCACCGTCCTGACTGGCACTGAAGCGCGCCTCGGCAGTACCGGCGGCTGGCCCTAATTTCCTGAGTGCGCTCGGGCTGAAGAACGCCTTGGCCACCGCGAGGGTCGCGGCCGCTCCTGTAAAGTCGCCGAGCTGGGCCTGCTCCGAGGCGAGAGTACTCATGGCCGCACTCAGATTGGTGAGCCCATAGGAAAAGCCCGCCACTCTCCGGCCGTAGGTCTGCATCGCCCTTTGACCGTAGGCGATCGATGCACGCAGCCGGCCCGCTTGCCACATCGCGAGCATGCTTATTGCGTAGCTGTTGCCGAGCTGATTGGCGTACAGCGCGTTCCCGGGCTCGATATTCACGAGAGCGAGCGACGCCTGCGCCCCCTGTGTCGCGAATTGCAGAGCCTCGACCGGATCGCTCTCGTCCCGAAGGGCGCCGAGGGAAAGACCCTGCCCGACCACCTCCTTGGTCAACAGTGCCTCCCCATATTGCGGATGCTGGGCCAGGATCTGATCGGCCAGGCCGAGGTCCTCCTCACCGCGGCGGCTGGCTTCGTCATAACGGCCAAGGTAGGCCAGCGCCTCGGTGAGCCACGCTTGCGCAAAGGCATAATCGGCGTCCACGGTGACATCTGCGTCCTTCGGAGCTCCGAGCCCTTCTGCGACGCGCAGCGCCTGGCGCGCGACCCCGAGCGCCTTCGCCTCTTGGACGCTGTTAACCTCCTCTACAACGAGGCCGACCAAGGCATGGAGATAGGCGCGGCGCGCCTCGAGCGGTGCGCGGGTCCGTTCCGCTTGTGGGCGGAGCAGATCCAGAGCTCGCTGGAACGCAATGTCGGCTTTCGCAGACTCTTGCTGGTAAGCGAGGAGCAAGCCGAGCTCTGCATAGGCTCGGCCCAGGACTAGGGCCGTGGCGTCGGATTCATCGGTTCGCCGAAGACGCTCGAGCAGACCGATGGCCTCGCTCGCGTTCTTTTCGGCCGTGACGGGGTCCCCGATTTCCGCTTCTGCCTCTGCGTGATTGATGAGGGCGAGAGCGCCGCTGCGGATAGTCTCGGGGTCCTCGAGCTGCGGCGGGAGGTGTTGGAAGTAATCGATCTCCCGCTGCGAGAGCTCGGCGATGGTTTGATACCGACCGAAGGTCGTGAGCTCATCCACGAAGTTGTCGGTCAGGAACCCGAGCAGCCCCTCAGCCTCCTGGCGCGCCTGCTCGGAGATCGTCCGAGTCTGCCGCGCAACCTGCTCGGCTCGCCGCGCCCGCTGCATGCTGAAGAAGGCCGCTACGGTCGCGGCGATGGCCAGCAGTGCGAGCAGCGCGCAGCCGGCGGCCACGGCCCGAGCACGACGGAGGGCTCGGCGTGCGGCGTTCTCCCTCTCGCGCTGCTCGGCCAGCGCCCGCTCGGTGGCCTCTCTCGCCTCCCGCTCGTGGCGCTGGTCGCGGCTCGCCTTGACGATCCCGGTAAGCACATCGTGAGTCAGCTCGACACGACGAACGTCCAGCCGCTCCTCGATCCGAAGGAGTCGCCGGTTGACGAGCTTCACGAGCGCATCCGGGGCGGCCCCCGCGGCCTGGAACCGCTTGAGCAGGCTCTCCTCGGAGAGGTTTTCCCGGTACCCCGACTCGGTCAGCAGGTCATCCTCGATGATCCGCCGCACCGACTCGGTCTGGTCGGAAAGGCTTCGCTCATAGAAGGTGCTCAGGATCGTCTCGTGGGAGCCGGCGAGCAGGTCCTGGGAGATCTCCGATCGGTGCTGGGCGATCCGCTGCTCGTTGAGCTCCCGGCAGATCAGGCTCAGGAGAGACGGTTCCACCTCGGCGTTCGCAAGCTCCGCGCCGCCCGCGACGAACCGCACGATCGCCTCGGCCACCTCCTCGGACACCAGGTGCTTGCCGGGGCGCAGCACCGCCTCCAATGCCTGCCTCCCGGTCATCGGAGCGAGCCGCAGTCGGTTCTGCGACAGGCTCGGCATCGTCTTCTTCAAGCTCTCGAGCGGGGCGAGGTAGTCCTCCCGCAGCGCAATCACCACCCGGTAGTCGCTGCGGGAGAAGTCGAAGCGCTCGGCGATGCGCTCATCGGTGTCCAGCTTCGCTTCAAGCGTCTTGGGTGGGCGGTTCTCCACAAGGTCGGCGAGCTCCTCGACAAAGCGGGCCGCGCGCGCGCGACCGAACTCATCGCTCTGAGCGAGGGTGAACAACTCCTCGAACTGATCGAAGATCAAAAGCGGGATGAGCGTGCTGCCCGATTTGTCCTTCAGCACATCATCCCGGTGGTGCAGGAACTCCCAGATCGACTCCCCGAGAGCGGCGACGCCGGTCTCGCCCTTGGCGCCCTCAGTGGCCCCAACACTCTGAATGCCCCCAACGCCCCGGGCGGCAAGGTTGATCGCCTGCTTGATCTGCTCGGCCGGCTCGGGGCTGTCGCGCCCGTAGTCGATCCGCAGGTACACCGGAAAGTACCCTTGCGCCCGAAGGCTGGGCACGAGTCCGGCCTTCAGGATCGAGGTCTTGCCGAGACCCGACTTGCCAAAGAGGACCGTCAGGAGCTTTCTCTGCACCCGCCGGGTAAGCTCGGCGACCTCTCCCTCACGCCCGAAGAAGTACGCCCGGGTCTCCTCCGTGAAGGAGGACAGGCCCAGCCAGGGGCTCTCCTCATCGACGCTCAGGGTCGAGTCCGGAACACTCATGGGGATCGGCGCCGCATGAACTCGGCGAGACGCTGTGCAAACTCGGGGGTGACTCGCCCCCCAGGCAGCTGCGTGAAGTGCAGCGCCTTGAAGCGCTCCGGCACATGCGCCTCGGCAGCCGTCGTCTCATCGAGGACAACCGGCAGGATGAACAGCGCGCCGTCCGCCATGTTGCGCGCCCGGTCGAGCGCATAGCTCCACTCGCGCCTGAAATACCCCTCGAGCCGGCTCTGTGTCGTCCGGGAGATCACCGGGATGAAATACGAGCAGCGCTCGATGTGCTGCTTGATCTTCCGGTCGTAGTCGTCCCCGGCCTCCAGCCGATCCATGTCGAACCAGGTGGTGATCCCAGCCGCCTCCAGCCCCGCCTTGATCTGCTGCACCGCCGGCAGATCCTCCCGCGCGTAGCTCACGAACACCGCGTGGTCCGGCATCTCCCGTCCCGGGGGCAGAAAGCGTGCAGGGGAGAAGCCGGGGGAGCCGGAGAGTCCAGAGGGCCCGGAGCCCGCAGGGGTCGGGTTCCGCTTCATCCACCGCTGGTGCAGCTCCTCCACGAACCGCTCCGCCCCGGTGTAGATCCTCGTGCGCACGCTCACCTGCTGCAGGAAGGACACCAGGCGCTCGTCCTGCGCGGTGGAGTCATCCGCCAGCACCTCCCCGACCTCCCGCGGGTCCGAGAGCCGATGGCGCTTCGTCATCCGCAGAAACAGCCGCGCCAGCCAGTTCGTGAAGTTGCTCCCGATCACCAGCAGGTGGTTGTGCTCGAGCTCGTGGAACAGCCGCTCCGGCACCAGACTCTCGTTCTGCAGGGCACAGATGTACTCGAGCAGGTCCTCATCCGAGATCACATAGGTCGGGGAGGCCGAGAGCTTCCCGAACAGGTGGTACACCACGGGGCGGGAGAGCCGAGCCCGCTCGGCGGGTAAATCCGTCACCCGGTTCGGGGCGTACGAGAGCACCTCGGTCGAGGGGGATCCCCCGAAGCGCTCGAGGTTGATCGCGCTCTCGAGCAAAGAGTCGAAGGTCGTGGTGACGAAGAGATCGAAGTCCGTGATCGCCGCCAGGTGCTTGAGCGCAGGGGGCGGCTCGAAGGGGGCATCCTTGAGGATGCTGCGCAGCCGCACGTAGGCTTCTTCCCGCCTCCCGCGCGCGGCGAGAAACAGGCACACCACATCGTTCAGCGTGAAGCGATCGGGCAGATCGGCCCGGTTCACGTTCAGCCGCGCGGCGAGCTTCTCGGCGGCCCAATCGAGCAGCAGTCTCGGACCGCGGTCGGTGGCCACCTGCAACAGCTCCGGACCCACGATCGGAATGACCTGCCGCTCCTCGATGAAGGAGAGCAGGTCCTCCCACGCATCCTCATCGAGCGTGGCGGCGGGCAGAATCGCAGCGGAACCGGTGCTCATAGGTCAGCGGCCACGCTCAGCGTTCTCGATACGCGCGCGCCATTCGCGCGTATCGTGCAGCCTCGCGATCGCCGGGATCAAATGATTGACGCGCTGCGCCGCCTCGCGCAGCAGGGCCGTGCGATGTGGCGCGTCGGTGAGCGACTGCGCGTACAAGGCCTCGGCGAACTCGAGCGGCAGCCACTGATCGCCGTGGTTCCGCTTCTCGAGCGTTCGGTACATCTGAACGACCGAGCCGATCGTTTGCGCCGCCTCCTCCCGCTTGCCGTCCCGGGCCAGCGCCATCGACAGCCACGTGGAGAGCTGGGCCTCGACTCGACGCAGGTCGCCACTGCTGCTGAATGTCGAGGGGCCGCCGTATGTGTCGGCGCCCTTGCAGGCTCCAAGGGAATCGCGCTCCGCCTCTGTGGCTGCCGCGAACTTGCCGAGAGCGTAGTCGGCGCGCCCCTCAATGTCGGAAAGACGGCATCGCGCGTCGTTCATCAGCGCGGTGTCGAGCACGCCGTTGGGTCGATGAGCTTCCAATGGCGCAAGGGCGTTGCGTGCGGCGCGACGCGCCGTGGCGAAGTCGTCTCGCTCGTACGCGAGAACCGCCGCCGGATAGGCCCGCATCGCATCGATGAACACTTCCGTGTAGCTGCCGGCGAGCCCGAGCTCGCGCAGCTTGCTCGGGCTGGTGAAGGCATCGGCGGCGGCAACCACCGCGGAGACGGCCGCCGGATCATCGAGCAGCGTCTGCCGATACGCCGCGGTGGCCATGTAATCGGGCACTTGCGCAATGCTGGGCGAGCTACCAAAGAAGGCCGCTTGCCCGGAGATCTCCATCGCCTTTCGATCGTAGGCGAGTGATTCATGCAATCGCCCTGCGGTCCACAGGGCAGCGCTGACTTCCGCGTAGAGGAAGCCCTGGGAACCGGCGTATCCCAAATTCCTGGGCTCGATTTTGGTCAGGGCGAGCCCGGTCTGCACGGATTGGGTTGCGAAGCGCAGGGCCTCGAGCGGGTCGAGCTCATTGGCGGCCGCCCCGCTAAGCACTGCCTCGAGGAGCTCTTTCGCTTCCAGCGCCGAGCCATACTGCGGATGCTGCGCCACGACCTGGTCGGCCACGGCGAGGCCTTCCTGAGCAATTTGGCGGGCCTCCTCGTTGCGATCGAGCTGGACCAGTGCGATGCTCATCCACGCTGCTGCACCAGCGTAGTCCGAATCGAGCGTCACATCGACGTTGCGGCCGGCTCCGAGTTGAGTCCCCAGACGCAGGGCTTCGCGTCCGGCATGGACCGCTTGCTCATTCTGTTCCCTTGCGCTGCCGAGCTGGCCCCACATTGCAAGGAACCCCAGAGCCTCCATGTACGCGCGGCTCGCTTCGATCGGCGAGCCGGAGCGGCCGGCAATGGGCTGCAGCAGAGTCGTCGCGCGAGCGCCGTCCGCATATCCCCCCGATATGCCCTGGAAGCTCACGGCGTAGCCCATGCCTGTATAAGCTCGCGCGAGCGCGATCGTGGTCGCGTCGGAGCGATCGTTCCGCCGGAGTGCCTCCAGCAGCGCGATGGCTTCCCCCAGGTTCTTGCGGGCCGCACCCAGATCTCCAAGGTCCTGGAGCGCTGTCGCATGATTCACGAGCGCGAGGGCGCCGCTGCGGACGGTCTCGGGGTCCTCGAGCTGCTGAGGGAGGTGGTGGAAGTAGTCGATCTCCCGCTGCGAGAGCTCTGCGATGGTTTGATAGCGGCCGAAGGTCTCGAGCTCCCGCACGAAGCTGTCGGTGAGGAAGCCGAGCAGCCCCTCCGCCTCCTGCCGCGCCTGCTCGGAGATCGCCCGCGTCTGGCGAGCCAGCTGCTCCGCACGCCGCGCCCGCTGCATGCTGAAGTAGGCGCCAGGGTGGCGGCGATGGCGAGCAGGGCGAGCAATGCGCAGCCGGCGGCCACGGCTCGTGCCCGCCTGAGGGCTCGCCGTGCGGCATTCTCCCGCTCGCGCTGCTCGGCGAGCGCCCGCTCGGTCGCCTCCCGCGCTTCCCGCTCGTGGCGCGCATCGCGGCTCGCCTTGACCACGCCCGTCAGCACATCGTGCGTCAGCTCGACTCGCCGGACGTCCAGCCGCTCCTCGATCCGCAGGAGCCTTCGGTTCACGAGCTTCGCGAGCGCATCGGGGGCGGCACCCGCGGCCTCGAAGCGCTTGAGCAGACTCTCCTCGGCCAGGTTCTCCCGGTACCCGGACTCGGTCAGCAGGTCATCCTCGATGATCCGCCGCACCGTTTCCGGCTGGTCCGCCAGGGAGCGCTCGTAGAAGGTGCTGAGAATGGTGTCGTGCGATCCGGCGAGCAGGTCCTGGGAGATCTCCGATCGATGTTGGGCGATCCGCTGCTCGTTGAGTTCCCGGCAGATCAGGCTCAAGAGCGAGGGCTCGACCTCCGCGTTGGCGAGCTCCGAGCCACCCGCCACGAACCGCACGATCGCTTCGGCGACCTCCTCGGACACCAGGCGCTTGCCGGGACGGAGGACCGCCTCGAGGGCTTGGCTTCCGGTCATCGGAGCGAGCCGCAGCCGGTTCTGCGACAGGCTCGGCATCGTCTTCTTCAGGCTCTCGAGCGGGGCGAGGTAGTCTTCTCGCAGCGCGATCACCACCCGGTAGTCGCTGCGGGAGAAGTCAAAGCGCTCGGCGATGCTCTCGTCGGTGTCGAGTTTCGCCTCGAGCGCCTTCGGAGGGCGGTTCTCAACGAGGTCGGCGAGCTCCTGGACGAACCGCGCCGCTCTAGCTCTGCCGAACTCATCGCTCTGCGCGAGGGTGAAGAGCTCCTCGAACTGGTCGAAGACTAGAAGCGGTGTCAGCTTGGCGCCGGATTTGTCCTTGAGCACATCATCCCGGTGGTGCAGGAACTCCCAGATCGACTCGCCGGGGGCGGCGACGCCGGCGGCCCCAGCGCGTTCCATGACCCCAATGCCCTGGGCCGCGCGGTTGATCGCCTGCTTGATCTGCTCGGCGGGCTCGGGACTGTCATGGCCGTAGTCGATCCGCAGGTACACGGGGAAGTACCCTTGCGCCCGAAGGCGGGGGACGAGACCGGCCCGGAGAATGGAAGTCTTGCCGAGACCAGACTTACCAAAGAGAACCGTGAGGAGCTTTCTCTGCACCCGTCGCGTCAGCTCGGCGACTTCCCCCTCGCGCCCGAAGAAGTACCCCCGCGTCTCTTCGGTGAAGGACGCGAGGCCGAGCCAGGGGTTGTTCGCATCGACGCTCGCGGCGCTGATCTCACGCGCCGCGTCGTGCACGGCGTCGTGTGCCACGTCGCGCATGCCCTCGCGCGGGCTGCCGCGAGCCGGGGATTCCATGGAGTCCGTGACGCTCATCGACTCCGACCCCGTAGGAACTCGGCCAGGCGTACGGCGAACTCAGCCGTGACCTGCCCACCCGGCAGCTGCGTGAAGTGCAGCGCCTTGAAGCGCTCCGGCACGTGCGCCTCAGCCGCACTCGTCCCATCCAGGCTCACGGGCAGGATGAAGAGGGCCCCGTCGGCCATATTCCGCGCTCGGTCGAGCGCGTAGCTCCATTCCCTGCGGAAGTACCCCTCAAGCCGGCACTGGGTGCGCTGGGAGATCACCGGGATGAAATACGAGCAGCGGGAGATGTTGCGCTGGATCTTCCGGTCGTAGTCGTCCCCGGCCTCGAGTCGGTCGATGTCGAACCAGGTGGTGATCCCGGCCGCCTCTAACCCTGCCTTGATCTGCTGCACCGCCGGCAGATCCTCGCGCGCGTAGCTCACGAATACCGCGTGGTCCGGCATCTCCCGCGCCGGAGGCAGGTAGCGCGCGGGGGAGAAGCCCGGGGAGCCGGAGGTGCCGGGGAGTCCAGAGAGCCCGGTGCCAGTAGCGCTCGGGTTCCTCTTCATCCATCGATCGTGCAGCTCCTCCACGAACCGCTCCGCCCCGGTGTAGATCCTCGTGCGCACACTCACCTGCTGGAGGAACGCCACCAGGCGCTCATCCTGCGCGGTGTAGTCGTCGGCGAGGATCTCGCCCACTTCGCGCGGATCGGACAGCCGATGGCGCTTGGCGATCCGTAGGAAGAGCCGTGCGAGCCAGTTTGTGAGGTGACTGCCGATCACCAGCAGGTGGTTGTGCTCGAGCTCGTGGAACAGCCGTTCAGGCACCAGGCTCTCGTTCTGCAGCGCACAGATATACTCGAGCAGGTCCTCATCCGAGACAACATACGTGGGTGATGCGGAGAGTTTCCCGAACAGGTGATAGACCACCGGGCGGGAGAGCTGACTCCGCTCGGCGGGCAAGTCCGTCACCCGGTTCGGCGCATACGAGAGCACCTCCGTGGAGGGGCTCCCCCCGAAGCGCTCGAGATTGATCGCCGTCTCGAGGAGCGAGTCGAAGGTCGTGGTGACGAAGAGGTCGAAGTCGGTGATGGCCGCGAGGTGCCGCAGGGCCGGGGGAGGCTCGATCGGGGCATCCTTGAGGATCGACCGCAGCCGCACGTAGGCTTCTTCTCGCCTCCCACGGGCGGCGAGGAACAAGCACACCACGTCGTTCAGGGTGTAGCGCTCCGGGAGATCGGAGACATCGACGTTGAGCCGCACGGCGAGCTTCTCCGCCACCCAGTCGAGCAGCAGTCTTGGCCCGCGGTCCGTCGCCACCTGCAACAGCTCCGGTCCGACGATCGGAATGACCTGCCGCTCCTCGATGAAGGAGAGCAGGTCCTCCCACGCATCCTCATCAAGCGTGGTGGTGGGGAGCGGAACAGCAGAACCGGTTGTCATTCTTGTCGGCACGCCAAGCGCGTCGGGCCGGTCCCTGCGGTGTGCCCGGCGCCGTGGTCAGACTGTCCCCGTGGCAGCGGAATACCCATCTTACACCCGAGGCAGCGAGTGGTGTGCGTTGGCTGGCTCCGCGAAGCGACCGTCTCTTAATCCCCTTGAGACGTACGGCAAAGCGGCTCGCGGGCGGGCTGCAATACTGGTCGATCGACCAGACGACACGGTGTAAGGGCAGGTCACCGCCCTGAACTGGGAGTGGGTTGGAGTACTATCGCCTGCACCCTGCGGCATCCGCGGGAACAAGAAGCAAGAACAAGAGGCGCGACATGAAGTAAGGTGTGGCTCGGCGCAGCGCTTACTGCGATCGCACTCGTGTGCGCCCGGCCGGCCGCCGCCCGGGTGCGAATCGTCTCGGTGACCGGCGGGCTCCGCAGCCAGTGCGGCCTTGGAGCGGCATCCGGCAGGCGGACCACTTCGCGCCGGGCTGCATGCAGGACCCGATTTGGACGCAGCGCCTCGGGGCGCCGCCGGCCCTCAGCGAGGACTGCCTCTATCTCAATGTCTGGACAGCCGCGCGGTCGGCGCGCGCGAAGCTGCCTGTGATGGTGTGGATCTACGGCGGCGGCCTCATGGGGGGAATGACGAGCGCTCCGCTGTTCGATGGCACGCGGCTGACCCATGGGGGCGTCGTGCTGGTCAGCGTTGCCTACCGGCTCGGCGCGCTGGGTTTCATGGCCGACTCGGAGCTCAGCGCCGAATCACCCCATCACGTCTCGGGTAACTACGGCCTGCTCGATGTGATCGCCGCTCTCGAGTGGGTCAAGTCTAATATCGGGAAGTTCGGCGGCGATCCGTCGCGGGTGACGATCTTCGGTCAGTCCTCCGGCGGGGACATCGTGGGCATGCTCGCCGCCTCGCCCCTCCACAGAGATTTATTCCAGCGTGCAATTTCTGAGAGCGGTGTCATAGCAGACCTGGGTGACTCCTACGAGATGAAGCGCTTGCCCGCGGCCGAAGCCGCCGGCAAGCGCTTCCTGGCGCAGCTCGGTGCGCAGAATATCGCGACGGCGCACGCTTCCGGCGGAGGCGATCGTGAAGACGCAGGACCACTTCGACAGCTTCCGGCCGGTGCTCAACGACTACGTGCTGCCGGACGATGTGTACGAGCTCTATCAGGCGGGCCGATTCAACGATACTCCGCTACTGCTCGGCAGCAACTCCGAGGAAGGCAGGATGCTTGCGCCACCGGCGGCCACGCCGGCGAGCTTCGAGGCACAGACCCGCGCGCTCTTCGGCTCACACGGCGATACGGCTCTTGCCCTCTATCCTCATGCCACCGATGCCGAAGCCGAACAGTCTGCGCGAGACGAGATCAGCGCGGGCATGGGGTGGGAGGCCTGGGCCTGGGCGCGCCTGTCCTCCCGGAAGGGGCCGGACAAGGTGTTTCTGTACTACTTCGACCGCCATTCGCCGCAGGCGCCGCGCGGTCCGACCCATGGCGCCGAGATCGCTTATGTCTTCGGCAACCTGGGCATTCCGGGGAGCGGCCTGAGCGGTTCGCCGGGACCGGCGGACGTGCCGCTCGCGGAACAGATCCAGGACTACTGGGTGAATTTCGCGAAGACGGGCAATCCGAACGGCCCGGGACTGCCATACTGGCCGGCGTTCAGTGTCTCCTCGCCGCGAGTCATGTATCTCGACGCGCATCCCCGCGCCGGGCCGGTGCCGAACATGAAGCAGATCAAAGCATTCGACGCGTACTACGCGCACGTCCGGCAGGCGGAGGCACAGAAGAAGCCGGCGCAATGAACCGCAACCGCTGCGTCAAAGCCTCTTTCCCAGATCGCGTGCAGCTCAAAGGCCCTCCCGCCGCGACTTCATGCCCCAATCCAGACATGAACGGTCAGCATCATCATCAAAGGAGTTTTTCGATGAAGCAAGCATGGCTCTGCGCGACGCTCACTACCGTCACGGCCGTCGCTGTTGGAGCGACGTGTCACGCGAATTTGGCGGCCGCAGCACAGGAGCCGACCTCGCCTCAGGCACAGACCGCCGCCGGGCAGATGGCTCCCTACCTCGAGCCCCAGCATCTGGTCCGCATCGCGGGCGGACGCACGATCAATCTCGTCTGCCTGGGGCATGGCTCGCCGACCGTGATCCTGGCGTCGGGGGGTGGAGGCTGGTCGTTGTCCTGGTGGCGGGTTCAGCCCGTGCTCGCACACCGGACACGCACCTGTGCCTGGGATCCCGCCGGCTTCGGCTTCAGCGGCCCGAGCCCGGAGCCGCAGGATACCGTGCACGCCACGCTGGACCTCGAACGAGTTTTGAAAGCAGCCGGTGTCCAGGGACCCTACGTAGTGGTCGGGCACTCCCTCGGCGGCTACATCGCGCTGCGGTTCACCGATCTGCACCGACGGAGCGTGGCCGGAATGGTGCTGGTGGACCCCTCCATCCCCGACCAGCATGCCGTCATTGAACGCATCGCACCCAAGATGGGCGCGATCGAAGATCCGGAGCAGAAGCGGCTGCGCGAGTGCGCCGCGGCGCTGCGCAGCGGCGCGCTAAAGCGGGGCACGCCACAGTACGGGCAGTGCACCACCCCCGTTAATTTCCCCGCTAATTTGCCCGCCGCCTTTTCAGCGCTCAAAGCGGCGCTCACCCAACTCAACGCCGATCATCCAGCGCGGCTGCTGACCCAGGATTCGCAACTGGAGAACTTCGGCCGCAGCCAACGCCAGGTCATCAATCCGCGGCGCCGCTACGGTGACCTGCCACTGATCGTGCTGACCGCCGGCCGTGACGAGTTGCCACCGACCTATCCGACCGACGTGCGTGAGCAGGTGGCGCTGTTTGTCCGGGATGCCTGGGTGCCCGGACATGACGCCTACGCCGCGCTGTCCACGCGCGGGCGCAACCAGCTCGTGGCGGATGCCAGCCACAACATACAGAACGAAAAGCCGGATGTGGTCATCGCCGCGATCACCGAAGTGCTGGCGGCGCAGCAACGCAGCGCAGGCAGTCCATGAGTCAGACAGACGGCGCGATTCGAGGCCCAGGTCCGTGCAAGATTCGGCAAGCATGCGAGCGCGATTCTCGCGGTCTACCCATACGCGACCAATGCCGAGGCGGAACAGGCCGCCAGGGACGTATTCCGGGACTCGAATTTGGCATGGGGCACGTGGGTGCAGGCTCTTCTGCGGTCGGAGAGCGGCCGAAGCAAGACGTATGTGTACTACTTCGATCACTACTCGCCGCAGGCGCGGCTCGGACTGGCCCACGGCGCCGAGTACTGCTACGTAGTTCGCAACTTGGAAGCTCCCTGCGGCCCCGCCGGGCTGCGCGGTCCACTGGGGCCCGAGGACACTGCGCTATCGCGCTTGATGATGAGCTACTGGGTGAACTTTGCGAAGACGGGCGATCCGAACGGATCCGGCCCCCCGCACTGGCCGGCGTTCAGCGCGTCCTCACAGCGAGTGATGTATCTCGACACTCGCCCCTTTGCCGGCCCGGTGCCGAATGCGCGGATGCTCAAAACGCTCGATGCCTACTTCTCGCGGATGCGGGATGAGGCGAAGAAGAAGCAAGCGAACTGACACACGAGTCCGCGAACCGCGAGAGGACTCGCGGATTTCGGGAGCGATCCCCTCCTCAGCACAGAAGCCGCTCGGTGACTGGACCGCGAGCGGCACGGTAGCTGCCTGCCGGCCGACCTTCGCCGCAATGAGCCGCACGCGTCCCCCATCTGCACTTACCATGCACTTACATAGGCGGAGATCCAAAGCAGTGACTCACCAACTACATAATTTTATTATGGAAAGGGAGGGAACCGAAGCACGCGCGCAACCAACCGATTCGATTGACTATTCTAGACTAGACTCTCGAAAGTTGCCCCCGATTCTGCCCCCCGACGAAACTCGCCCGAACACCCTCCACCACGACTCGTTGACGGCCGAGTTCAACCGTTCATGCCCACAGCGTGGGTAGCGGGACTGCGCGAAGGTTCTGACCGAAAGACAAAGTCTGTTCGCCGTCATAAAGCAGGATGCCTTGCACGAAAGCAGAACCTGCCGCCGAGGCGACGCGTTCAAGGCCGGCGAAGTCTCGCTGCGTGACCGACGCCGCCGCCTTTACCTCAACACCGACGATCTGACCTGCGGGACTTTCTAGTACGAAGTCGACCTCGCGCTGATCCTTGTCACGATAGTGAAAGATTGAGACACGATCGCCGGACCACGCAGCTCCCTTGATGAGCTCCGAGAACACAAAGCTCTCCAGAATAGGACCCAGCAGCCCTCGATCAGAGCGCAATCTTGCAGTCGAGTAACCGCGCAGAGCGGTCAGCAGACCTGAATCGATGAAGTGAATCTTCGGAGTCTTCACGAGCCTTGATAATTCGTTGCGCGACCAAGGCTGAACGGCCTGCACCAGGTAGATCTGTTCCAGGACTCGCAGGTACTGTCTGACAGTCTTATGATCGCGCCCGATCGCGCGGCCGATCTCCGAGAGATTGGTAAGCTGCCCCGCGAACCTGGCACAAATCTCGAGCAGCCGCGGGATCTGCTCGCGCCCGGCGATGTCGGCGATTTCCGGAATGTCACGTTCAACGATGGATTTGATGTACGCATGGTACCAATCCTGGCGCCGACGCTCAGCGCGACGTTCTGACGGCGTCTGGATAGCCACCGGTCGCGACGAGCTGCAGCAGCTTGTCGCCGTGGAGAGACTCGGCAGCTTGCGGCAACTGCCCCTGAAATGCTTTGGAAACGAACCGCGGAACCCGGGACCGCAGCCACTCGCTTCGTCCCAAGGGGTACAGGGGAATGACTTCAACTCTGCCAGCCAGTGACTCGTGGACAGTCCGGATCGTCAATAGATCAGCGGAGCCAGTGAGCAGAAAGCGTCCCGGACGTTGGTCTTCATCCACGCTTTGCTTGAGCGCGAGTAGCACCTCCGGCGCGCGCTGGACCTCATCGATTATCGCCCTATCGAGTCCGCGGATGAACGCTACGGGATCATTCCGGGCGGCCGCGAGCGTCGGCTGATTGTCTAGCGTCAGGTATACGCGACCGGCGCCAGCGAATCGGCGCGCCAGAGTGGTCTTGCCCGATTGCCTCGGGCCGCTGATCGCCACCACCCTGGTGTCGCGCAGGGCCGTACGTACGAGTCTCTCAGCGAACCGTGGATACACGCATCCCCTATGGCTCAGTAGCGATACCCGGGAGGGAGCTTACCGTCTAACGGGGAATTAATCAACGTCCAACTGGGAACGTTATGCCGTCCATCTGGGAACGGGACGGACGGCCGCGAGCGGATACCTTGGGCGCGCCAAGAATCATTGCTGGGAACTTCGCGTGCTGATGGGGTGTGTACCGTTGGCCGCGATTCGACTTAGCGCGCGGCGCGCGCTTCCACTCTCTTTGCCGGAGCGATTCTCGCCTGTCCGTGTCGGGCCATATTCCGAAGTCGCCCACGTGCAAAACGCAGTCGAAGCGAACACCAAGCACTGCCTCGAACGCGAGCACGTCCCGATACAGATGGTCCATCGCCCCGTGAATGTCGCCGGCCGCGCAGATCAGCAATGTCCGCCCTCCAGCGCTCGAATTCGCAGCCTCTCCACCGCGAGTGGCCTGCGCACTGCGCCAACCTGATATCCGCAAAAATCAGGCTTGAATACCCAAATGGGCGCCAAGACGGCTATATCTCTGCTAGACGGCGTATCGTGTCTGGGAATCGTTGTAGCATACGAATTAGCAAAGCGGCTTGAGCATTTGGTTTCGCTCGTCCCTGCTCCCAGTTCTCCAACGTCCGCACGTTCGTACGCAGGTATCCCGCGAACAACCCCCGAGAAAGATTCATATCCTCGCGGACCTTTGCAAGCTCGCGGGCTGTGATAGTCGGTACGGGCTTCACTTTCATTGCATGCGTGCGTAGAGTTCGCTTGCCGACACGCTGCTCGGCCAAGGCGTCGAATCCCTCGACCAGTTCGTTAAACAGATCACGCTTTTTCGTCATAGGCGGTTCTCCTCATCTTTAGTTCGCCCTTCACACGCTCCTTCAATGCCTCTCGTTGCTTGGGCGTCAAATCATCCATCTCGTCCTTGTCGTACAGCGTGAACAGCCAGAATTCTGGTCCGCCGGTCCAGAAGCAATAGATCACGCGTAGACCACCGCGCTTGCCTTTGCCTCGACGCGAGTCTCCAAAGCGTAACTTGCGCAGCCCACCGGTCCCCACAATCTGGTCGCCGGCCTCGGGGTTGCCCATCAGGGCCACCTGCAAGGCGCGAAAGCTGTCGTCATCGAGGTACTCTTCGCGATGCCGTTCGAAAGCCGGCAACTCAATGAAGACTGCTTTCATCGGAGTCCATTATACGCAGATTGCGTATAGAATAAAGCACACCCCTTGCGCACAAGTTTTGTCGCCCTAAGTCGTTAATTTATATTGACTTATGCTCCGCTGACGGATCTTGGCTCCCGATTCCGCCCATCTGTACCGGGGATGACCCGCGGCTTCTCTGACTGCTCCATGCCTCCGATTTCATCGGACCTGGCACTCATGCGATCCGCAGATAAGATGCGGCAATGATGCGCACAAAAGACGCCATCCATCAGGAACTTGTCATCGAGCAGGCCAGATTCGCCGAACTTGAGCGCGCGCGCGAGGAGGCACGGACAAAGATCGAATTGCTTCGCTCGGAGCTTATTGCAGCCCAGAAGACAACAGCCCGATCCCTCCCTCTCTCCTTCGGCGTGCAATACAAGCCTCCGGAAACGCCTGCCGACAAGGTCAGTCTGTTTCGGTCTTTGTTTCGAGGCCGATTGGACGTTTTCCCGACGCGATTTGTGAGCAAGAAGACGGGCAATCCCGGCTACGCACCCGCGTGCGCTAATAAATGGGAGCCGGGTCTCTGCCTCCTCAAATCCGGAGGCAGGTGCGGTGATTGCGTGAATCAGGCCTTCATCCCAGTCGACGATCAGGTCGTGACGGATCACCTGAAGGGACGACACGTCATCGGCTGCTATCCGCTGCTCGAGGACGAAACCTGTTGGTTCCTCGCGGTCGACTTTGACAAGACCTCGTGGAAGGAAGATGTGGCCGCGTTCGCCGAGACGAGCCGATCCTTGAGCGTTCCGGTTGCGATCGAGCGCTCTCGTTCTGGAGACGGCGCGCATGCTTGGTTCTTCTTCACCGCGCCGGTATCCGCAAACATCGCGAGACGGATGGGCTGCTATCTGATTACCGAGACGATGGCTCGCCGACACGAGCTGAGCATGAAGTCCTATGATCGGCTGTTCCCGAATCAAGACACGATGCCGCGGGGCGGATTCGGCAATCTCATCGCATTGCCGCTTCAGCACGAACCCAGGCAGCAAGGCAACAGCGCCTTCATTGATGGACAGTTCGAAGCTTATGCGGACCAGTGGGCTTTCCTTGCGTCGGTCCAGCGCATCGAGCCTGACGCGGTGGAAAGGATCGCACAGGAGGCTACGACAAGCGGCCAGGTGATCGGTGTCCGATTCGCCGAAATCATCGATGATCAAGAAGACTTGGCCCCGTGGGCACGTTTGCAATCAAGACCGAATGCCGCAGCGCTCATCTCAAGTCTGCCGCCGTCTTCCGTCAGAGGCATTCTCGCGCAGCGTCTTTACATCGAGAAGTCCGACCTGCCCCCTACGCTCCTGAATCAGCTTAAACGCCTCGCCGCCTTCCAAAATCCAGAATTCTACAAGAAGCAACGGATGCGCCTGTCCACGGCAACCACTCCGCGGGTCATTACGTGCGCTGATGAGCATTCCCTGTACATTTCATTACCACGGGGTTGCGCCGCTGCGGCGACGCAATTGCTCGGCGAGCACCGCATATCGCTGAAGATCGAAGATGAACGGCAATTGGGCTCACCCCTGGAGTTAGAGTTTAGCGGCGATTTGACCCGCGCGCAGAACGAGGCGGCCCGCGCGCTCCTTGAACACGACACCGGAATGTTCGTTGGGCCGCCGGGAATCGGAAAGACCGTGCTCGGAACTTATCTCGTTGCCAAGCGCGCTCGAAGCACCCTGATCGTCGTCCACCGTAGGCCACTTCTTGCACAGTGGGTCGCGCAACTGGCCATGTTCCTCGGCATCGACGAGAAGCAAATTGGTCGCATCGGAGCCGGTCAACGCAAGCCGAACGGTCGGCTCGATGTGGCGATGATCCAAAGCCTCGTCCACCAGGATAAGGTAGAAGATCTCCTCAGCGGCTATGGGCACGTGATTGTTGACGAGTGCCATCACTTGCCAGCGATCTCGTTCGAGCGTGTGCTGTCGGAGGTCAAGGCGCGCTATGTCACCGGGCTGACTGCAACACCTCAGCGCCGCGACGGACACCACCCAATTTCCGAGATGCAGCTTGGACCTATCCGCTTCCGAGTGGACTCGAGGAGCCAAGCCGCGAGTCGCCCTTTCAGTCACAAGCTCATCGTTCGGGAGACTGAATTTCGATAGGCCGCCGATCAATCGAACCTTGGTATTCAGGAGATCTACCGGGCGATGGCGAATAATGCGGCTCGGAACACGGTTATCCTCAACGATGTGATTGCGGCCATTCAAGAAGGCCGCTCGCCCATCCTGCTCACCGAGCGCAAGGACCATCTCGAGTATTTTGCCGAGCACCTCCGAGGGTTCGCGCGCCACCTCGTCGTGCTGCAGGGCGGCATGACGGCCAAGGCCCGGAACTGCTCCGTCGAACAACTTGCGTCGATTCCGGATGCGGCTGAGCGGCTTGTTCTTGCCACGGGTCGTTACATCGGTGAAGGGTTCGACGATGCTCGGCTCGATACACTCTTTCTCGCGATGCCAATCTCTTGGAAAGGAACACTGATCCAGTACAGCGGTCGACTCCACCGGCATCACCGGGCGAAGACCGAAGTGCGGGTCTACGACTACGTGGACCGGCAGATCCCGATGTTGCTGAGAATGTTCGAGAAACGACTCGCCACTTACCGGGCGATTGGTTATGCACGTGGCGAGGCACCTCTCGGACTTGCCGAGCCCGCCGAGGAGCGTCCCGTGGAGTATTGTTGGCGGTGGCATAGAACCGCGGGATTTTGGGGATGAGGCGCGGATTGGGTTGCGCGGCGTCAGCGGCGAGGGCGCTGTGGCGGGTGCCGCGGGGTGAGGTTCAGAACGGCGGATTGTCGGTCGGATCGTCCGCTGGAGGCGGCGGTGATGAGGATGGGCCGAGGTCGTGGGCGCGGCGCAGGAGCTGCCCGGCGTAATGCCGCTCGAGCGCCTCAGTGAGATCGTAGAGGAAGTCGATGAGCGCGGCGGCGGCATCATCGGAGAGCTCGAGCGGCAGGCACACGATCGGCAGGTCGTTGGGCTGCATGGGCTTCAGCTGCTGGGGCGGGAGTTCTTGGTGGGCGAGCGTTGTGCGGCGCGCTGAGCGGCGCGTTCCTTCGCTTCCTTCAACCGATAGCTTTCCCCGCCGATCGCGAGGATCTCGGAGCGATGGATCAGCCGGTTGACGAGGGCGACCACGCTGGTGGCATTCGGGAAGACCTGGTTCCATTCGGTGAAGGCCTTGTTGGTCGTCAAGACCAGGGGGCGGCGCAGCTGGTAACGGCGCGTGATGACCTCGAACAGCAGGTCCGCGTAGCGGGCGTCGTAGGCGAGATATCCGACTTCGTCGCAGCAGAGCAGGCTCGCAGTGGTGTAGCGGCGCAGCCTTCGGGAGAGCTGCGTGGAGCTGTCCTGGGCAGCCAGATCATGCAGCATGTCGGAGGCCGCGGTGAAGCGGGCGGTATATCCGCGCAGCACCGCCTGATGCAGCAGGTTCTTGGCGATCATCGTCTTGCCGAGGCCGTTTGGACCGACGAGCACGACGTTGGCGGCCTGCTCGAGGAAGCCGAAGGTGAAGAGCTCATCGAGGAGCGAGCGATCGAGCTCTTTCGGCCACGCGTAGTCGAAGTCGGCCATGGGCTTGAAGGTGCCGAGGCGCGCGTTATCCAGGCGGCGCTTGAGGCTGCGGCGCAACCGCTCGCTCTCCTCGATCTCGAGGAGGCGCGCGAGCCAGGGTTCGCTCGCGAGTTCCTCAGCATGGGCGAGCAGCCCATAGAGATTCAGCCGTCGCAGGCGCTGTCTCAGTGCATCAAGCGGCAGGCTCGTTGCCGTGGCCGCCGCGGCCAGGGTCGTCTTCGTCGGTGGACTGGGCGGGGGTGGGGTCTGAGGCAGCATCTGAGCGTTCATCGGGGGTCTCCCGGGCGAGGGATGCGTAATCGGCGAGGTTGTGGGGGCGCACGGCGAGCGCGCGCACTCGAGGATCCTCGGGCAAGGTCACCGGGATCGGTGGGCTCTGGCCGCGCTCGGCGCGGTGTAGATCGACGAAGTGACGAACGGCCGCAAGATGGGTGGCGTCTTGCCCGAGCGCGGCGGCGAGGGCGGCCTCGAGCGCGGCGGCCCCGTGCGCATCGAGCAGTGAGAGGAGCCCTCGGGTGAGGGAGCCCAGATGTACGCCGCGGGAGGCGGCGCGGCGGAAGAGCTCTGGGGCGCTCGGGGCGGCGTAGTGCAGCCGATCGATCGCCCGATGCGCGCGCCCGGCACGCTTCTCGGCTTCCAGCGCCTCGATATGGGAGGGCTGCTCGATCTGCGCGCCACGCTCGAAGCTTCTCGGATGGGTGGCGATGACGATGCCGCCATCGAGGATGCGCACGCTATCCACCGTGGCGAGCACCTCGAGGGTGCGGCGCACGTGGGTATGCGGGACGGAGTAGTCGTTCAGATCGAAGCGCACGTAGGGGGTCTTGTGGGTGCGCCCGATCAGCCGCTCCTCGGCCGGGAAGGGCTCATCGGGAAGGGCGAGCAGACGAGGCCGCTCGGCCTCGAAGCACTCGCGCACCGTGCGGCTGCGGTCCTCGGGGCAGGGCCGCTCGGCGGCCTCCCCGCTGCACCAGGCGAGCGCCTGGGCGTTCAGGTCGGCCAGATCGGTGAAGCGCCGCGCGGGGAAGAACCGCTCGCGAACGAAGCGGATCGCCCGCTCGACGCGACCCTTCTCGTTCCCGCGGGCCACCGCCACCGGGCGCGGCGCAAACCGATACCAGGCGGAGAGCTCGAGCAGCCGCGGATGGAAGCGGATCGCATCCGGGGCTCGCGCCAGCGGTATCCGCTCGAGCACGGCGGAGCGTAAATTGTCGTAGAGCAAGGTACGCGGAACACCCTGATAGAAGGTAAAGGCACGCACGTGCCCATCGAGGAACGCGCTCATCGCCGCTCCCAGATAGAAGCGCAGGAAGAGGTAGCGCGAGTACGACAGCACCATCACGAAGGCCATCAGAGGCCGCAGCGCACGCCCGACGGCGAGCTTTCCGAAGTGCGCCCAGTCGGTTTGTCCTTCCTCCCCCGGCAAGGTGCGCAACCGCAGATACGCCTCGGCCTGAGGACGCGGCCGGTGGCGGGCGACGATGGCGCGGAAGTGATCGGGAGCGCCGGGGTAGCCGCGCTCGCGCACCATCTGGTACAGGCGCGAGGCGCGCAGCGTCGGGTACTGGGCGAGCGTCTCCTGGATGAAGGCGAGGTAGGGCTCGACCATCGAGGGGCGGGTGTACTTCACCCCTGCCGGGACGCCGGCCTGGCCGAGCACACGGCGCACGGTGTCGCGGTGCACGCCGAGCTGATGCGCGAGGGTGCCCACCGGCCAGTGCTCGGCGTGGTACAGGCGCAGGATCTGCGCCTCGAGCTCGCGCGAGATCATCCTCGCCACCCCAACGGTCGGGCGCAGCCGGACTCATCCGCTCCAGCGCCAGGGATGAAGCCGGGCGAAGGCGGGCAGAGTCGTGCCACAGAACGCACAGCGGTGGCTCTGCAAGAGACGGATCGGCTCGCGGGCAGGCTCTCGGGGCTGAACATCGATCGACTCGCTCACCGTGGCTGCAGGCGGCGATACGTTGCACGCCGCCGTCTCGCTCGAGAAGCGGTGATGCGTCACTTTCGGGTGCCGCTCGCGGTAGCGTCGTTGTCGTTCGGCGTGTCGGCAGGCTCCCCGCAACGTGCGCTGGTAGCGAGCACCGGCGCGGCGCAGAGACTCGCCCCGAGCGAGCTGCGCGCACGGCCCGGGGCAGTAGAGGTTCCCGTGGTCACATTGCACGCAGATGCACACCTGCATCCCGCAGCGCAGGCAGTGATAGAGCCGATAGGTCGCCGGCTCCTCGAGCAGCCCCAAGACCCCCCTCCCCGAGCGACTGGACAGCGCCGGGGCGGCAAGGCATAAAGGCTCTGCAAAGCCGCCTCCCAAGGCGCTGAGCATCGAGGGCCCGGGGTCTGACGCCAATCAAACGACCCGGGCCTTCGTCTTATTCGCTTCTTTCACCTTGAGCATAACGGAACCGGACAGCACCGGGACCGGCGCATGCACCGGCAACGTGCCGGAATCGAATCGCGCGGGAGAATTTCTGCCCGGCCCGAAGGCCGGTCAGACGGCGCTGCCGCTGCGCGGTCGCGCCGGAGAAAAAGACGATAGAGATGCCGCTCGGAACAAGACGACCGAGGCCGCGGCCGATGACCTCAGATACCCCGGCGGTCAGATCGGAATCCGCGGTGCATCCCCAGAATCAAGCGGTTCCTGACCACCGTTCACAAGTATGACCAGGAAGCTCTCCGACACTTCGAGATAGACCTGTGATACTTCGACAAACCACTCGAAAGGGAGAACGGTGGCCGCCCACGAAGGCCAAGCTCAACGCCCTGATCGAGGAGGCCATCGTCGATGCATACGGTGAGTCAGAACAGCGAGTGGCCTTCTACACGATGCTGGATGAGCGGCTCGAGACGCCATTTAGTACTAAGATTCTCGGTGTCGCGGTAACCGTCGAACGAATTGACATGACCGATGACGAGCAGATCGTAGTGATATGCCGAAATGGTCGCACCCGGCAGTCGGTCCCGATTCTCGACCTGCCGCTTCGCAGCCCACGCCCCGTAGGCGCCGAGTGGATCGAGGCATACCGCTCGTGGGCCGGCGGTAAATGATCGAGTGACTCCCATTCACGGCACCTACGCGCGATGAGCGAGTTCCAGTACTATGAGTTCGTGGCGATCGATCGCCCGCTCAGCGCACCGGAGCGAAAGCGGCTGCGCGGGATTACAAGCCGAGCCACGATCACCTCGACACGCCTCGTGAACACCTATGAGTGGGGCGATTTCAAAGTGGACCCGCGCGAGCTGGTCGCGAAGTACTTCGATGCCTTCCTTTACTATGCAAACTGGGGTACGCGTCGAGTCGTCTTGCGCGTTCAGAGCGCGCGCCTTGAACTGAAGATCGCCAAACAATACTGCGCAATTCGCACGGCCGGGAGGCGCAGTATTCGGAGCGTCGCGACTGTCGACGCAGTTGGAAAACATCTGGTGCTCGACCTGTGGTCCGAGAGCGAATCCGGCGACGACTGGGCCGACATTGAGCCCGGTCTGCTCAGCGCGCTCGTACCGATACGCAATGAGCTGATCGCCGGCGACCACCGTGCGCTTTACCTCGCGTGGCGGCTTCGAGCTCAAGCCCGTGAGCCTAACGCCAAGACCCGGACACCGCCCGTGCCGGCTGGCGCAAGCCGCCTGACCGGTTCGCAACAAGCGCTCGTCGAGTTCTTGCGAATCGATGGCGTCTGAAGCAGGTAGGCCGCGACACTGGCCGCGCCCATCGAGACTTAGACGACTCACGCGCTTATAAGCGCAACCCGCCAAGGTCTAGATTCAAGGCACCGCCGGAGGGCGTTCACAATGCAAATCTTCATCGGAGCGATGCTGCTCACCAGCAAAGAGGCTGAGCCTCAAAGCAAACCGTTTGAGATCTACGACAACCGACTGTCCGGCTTCATACTGAGGATACAGCCTAGCGGTGTGCGGTCGTTCTATGCCCGCTTCGGGCGCAATCGTCGAGTAGTGCTGGGCAAGGTGGATACCGTCTCACCAGAAGAAGCGCGGGCGCGATGTCAGAAGGCCCTCGGGAACGTGGCACACGGGCGCCACCCGTTACAGGGTCTCGGCGGAACGGACGGGATCACGCTTGGAATGTTCATCGCGGATACCTACACGACATGGGTCAACGCGAGTCGCCCGCGTACCGCTGCTAATACGCTCGAGAAGCTACATCGACTTTTTCGAACTTGGTACCCGGAACCCCTCACGGCCATTACGGTTGAGCGAATTGAGTCATGGAAGGCACGGCGTCTGAATCAAGGCCGCAGTGCGTCAACTGTCTTGCGTGACCTCTTCACGCTCTCGAGCGTGCTCCGACGTGCAGTTAAAGCAGGTGAATTGAAAGACAATCCCGTGCGGCGCGTTCGACAAACCGCGGATTGACGCAGAGGCAAGGTGCGTTTTCTGGACCAAGCCGAGGAGTCGCGACTGCGGGATGCCATGAAAAAGCGCGATTCAGCCATGCAAAATCTGCGTACATCGGCGAACAAACGCACCAAGAACGGCACGAGAACCTGGTGCCTCCTCTTAATACACTTTGGCGATCATCTGACACCCGCCGTACTGCTATCAATGAACACGGGGCTGCGCCGCGGCGAGGTTCTCAAGTTGCGGTGGGCTTCAGTGGACTTCAGCCGTCGGCTCCTGACTGTCGAAGGCCGCAATGCCAAGAACCGTCAAACTCGTCATGTACCCCTGAATGAGGAAGCGACAAGTGTGTTGCGGCGCTGGCGCGAACAGTCAGGACACGGCTCGAGAGTCTTTGATGTCGCCACAGGGTTTCGAACCGCGTGGGAAAAGCTGCTGCTGCGCGCAAGGATCAGCCACTTCCGCTGGCACGATCTGCGCCGTCACTTTGCTTCGCGGCTTGTTCAGCGCGGCGTCCCGCTGAATACGGTACGGGACCTGCTGGGCCATAGTTCTGTGCAAATGTCGCTGCGCTATGCGCACCTGGCGCCCGACCAGCGTCGCGAGGCGGTCGCCAAACTGAATGAAAAGCCGATTCTTGCGCTTACCCTGCGCTTACCGTGGAACGGCTATCAAAATGCCGCCTCGTATGCTTTTGATTTAGATGGTGGAAAGGGAGGGACTCGAACCCTCGACCCCGGCATTATGAGTGCCGTGCTCTAACCAGCTGAGCTACCTTTCCACGGCTGCCCCCCCCCGGAAGGGGCCGGCATTCTCCGTGTGCGCCGACTCCCCTGTCAAGAAAGCAAAAGCCTTCGCCCGATCAGTCCCTCAGGCTGCCCCCGAGCCGTCGGTAGCCACGTGCAGCATTCGGGACAGTGTCTCCCGTCCGGCCCGGTACTCCGCTTCGCACCCTAGTCGGCCGAGCAGCTGTTGAAATCGGGGATCCTCGCGCACGTCGTCCCAGATCTCGTGATAGTGGAGTCGGGAATAGCTGGCCGGGGGAAGCTGCTCGAGATACGGCAACGCCTCCTCGAAGCGGCCGATCGCGTGGAGCAGCGGGCCATTCGCTGGGGCGCCCCGCGGCAGCTCCGCTTGCCACCGGTGCTGCTGCTCGCGCGCCTCCTCCAAGGCGCCGGCTCGGCACAGCACGAACAGCGCCTCCTCGCCGGCCCACCAGCGGGTGGACCACGACGTCTCGCGCGTCACGACCCGCGCCGCGGCCAGGGCCTCGGCCACTCGTCCGAGGGACCATAGAGCCAGGGCGCGCGGCCCTTCGACGGCCGCGTACGTGTCCCCATGCAGCGCCGCGGCGCGATCGGCGGCCGCGAGCGCGTCTACGTACCGCCGCGCAAAGTTCAGCTGATAGGCATAGATCATGAGCGTCGTTCGGGCCAGCGGGTCGAGCGCGACAGAGCGCTCGAGCGTGCGCAGCGCTTGGTCGAGGTGTCCCCGGGCGCACAACAGATGCGAGTGCCACTGCAAAGCGACCGCGAAGTTCGGATTGACCCGCACGGCCTCACGGTAACACTGCTGCGCCTCCGGCCAGCGGCGCGTCAGAAAGGCGACGACTCCCGCCGCCGCGTGACCGTCGGGCAGCGAGGGATCCCCCTCGATGGCCTTGCGAGCCTCGGCGGCCGCATGCTGCAGCTCGTCGAGAGAAGCCACCGAATAGCCGATCGAGTCGTACCAGGCGCGCACTGCCCAGACCATGGCGAGCCCTGCGTGAGCGTCGGCAAAATTCGGGGCGACCTGCAGCGCCGACTCGAACAGCTTCTGCGCGCGCGCAAATCCGGCCTCCGTGCGCACGGCCCAGAAATGCCGCCCCTCCAGCACCAGCCGGTGCGCCTCGGGGTCCACCGTCCGAGTGATGCGTGCGCCGTGGACCAGCCTCGGCTGCAGGCTCTGCGCGATGAGCGCCGCGATCTCATCCTGCAGCGCGAAGATGTCCTGCAGCTCCCGGTCGAATGAGTCCGACCACAGCTGAAAGCCGTCGGCCGCATTGATGAGCTTGGCCGAGATGCGCACCCGCGAGCCGAACTTGCGCACGCTGCCCTCTACGACGTGAGCGACGCCAAGCGTTGCCGCGATCTCGCGAATCGTCGCGTTCCTGCCCTTGAAATAGAACGCCGAGGTTCGCGCCGCGACGCGGACTCCCGGAATCCTCCCCAGCAGATTCAGCAGCTCCTCGCTGATCCCGTCGCTGAAATACTCGTTCTCGGCGTCCCGGCTCAGGTTCGCGAAGGCGAGCACCGCCACCGATTTCTCGGCCGGCCGTCCCGCGTCGCCCCCGGGTACGAAGGTGGTCCCGGTCACGACCTCGGTCACCCCCGGCCTCCGCACGGCCGATCCGTCGGTCGCTGCCGCAGATCGGTGCGGCGCCGCCAGCATGCGCTGGATCTGCTCGACGAACGCCGGCGTCGGCAACCCCGACGGCAGCCGCATCCACTGCACTCGCAGGAATTCCACCGGCACGACTGCACCGCTCTCCCGCGTATCGTCCACGACGACCGGCGCAAGAAACGGCACCTCGTCGGCCATGCGATGCGTGCGCTCGATCGCGAGCCGCCATTCCAGGCGGAAGTAGCCTTCCGATCTCTGCTGCGTGTGCGCCGAGATGATCGGAACGAACAGCGCGCAGGTGCCGATCTGCCGGCGAATGCTCTGATCCCACGCATCCCCGCCGCGCAGCTCGCTCGTATCGAGCCACACTTCGATGCCGCTGCTGCGCAAAGCCTCGGCAATTCGCCGCGCGACCGGCTGGTCGTCGCGCGAGTAGCTCAGGAACACGGCCTCGCCCACCTGTCCCCCTTTCAGGAGATCGCCGGCCGTGCGGCCGCGCCGCCGCTCGCCTGCAGCATCCGCGCCAGCGTCTGCCGCGCGACCCGGTACTCCCCCTCGCAGCCCAGGCGGCCAAGCAACTGCTGGAATCGGGGATCCTCGCGCACGTCGTCCCAGATCTCGTGATAGTGGAGGCGGAAAAAGGAGGTCTGCGGGCACTGCTCGAGATACGGCAGAGCGTCCTCGAAGCGGCCGATCGCGTGCAGAAGCGGCCCGCGCGCCGGACCGCCCGCCGGCAGTTGCGCCTGCAGTCGGGCATACCGCTCCCGGGCTTCCTCCACGTGACCGGCGCTGCGCAGCACGAACAGCGACTCCTCGTCGGCCCACCATCGCAGAGTCGAGTACCACGATTCGTCCCCGCCGACGAACCGTGCGGTGGCGACCGCCTCGGCCGCGCGTCCCAGGGACCACAATGCGAAGGCGCGCGGGCCTTGCAGGGCTGCGTACATGTCCTCGTCCTGAGTGATCAACGCCGCAGCATGATCGACGACAGCGAGCGCACCCGTATACCGTCGCGCGAAATTCAGCTGGGAGGCGTAGACGATCAGCATCGAGCGGCGCTCCAGCGGATCCAGCTCGAACGAGCGCTCGAGCTTGGATATCGCCTGATCGAGGTGCCCTTGAACGGACAAGAGGTGCGCGTACCAGTGGTACACGGTCGCAAAATTTGGATTGAGGCGCAGCGCTTCGATCCAGCATTGCTCCGACTCCGTCCAACGACGCGTCATGTACGCGAGAAGCCCCAGGGCCGCATGCGCCTCGGGCAACGAGCGGTCGAGCTCCACTGCTCTGTGCGCCTCGGCCGCCGCGCGTTGCATCACGTGCTGCGACATCGTCATCTCGCGGATTGACTCGTACCATGTGCTCATCGTCCACACCGTGGCGAGCCCTGCGTGAGCTTCGGCGAAGCTCGGATCGATCCGAGCAGCAGCCTCGAACAGCTTCTGCGCGCGCGCAAAGCCCGCGGCCGTACGCAGCCCAAAGAAATGCCGGGCCTCGAGCGCCAGCCGATGAGCCTCCCGGTCCACGACACGCGCGAGCCGCCCGGTCTCCACGAGTTTGAGCTGCAGGCTCTGCGCGATGAGCGCCGCGATCTCATCCTGCAGCGCGAAGATGTCCTGCAGCTCCCGGTCGAATGAGTCCGACCACAGCTGAAAGCCGTCGGCCGCATTGATGAGCTTGGCCGAGATGCGCACCCGCGAACCGAACTTGCGCACGCTGCCCTCTACGACGTGAGCGACGCCAAGCGTCGCCGCGATCTCGCGAATCGTCGCGTTCCTGCCTTTGAAATAGAACGCCGAGGTTCGCGCCGCGACGCGGACTCCCGGAATCCTCCCCAGCAGATTCAGCAGCTCCTCGCTGATCCCGTCGCTGAAATACTCGTTCTCGGCGTCCCGGCTCAGGTTCGCGAACGCGAGCACGGCGACGGATTTTTCGACGGGCCGTCCCGCGACCTCCCCCCGTCGCCCCCCTGCTTCGCTCAGCCTTCCCGCAAGCTCGACTCCGCTGCCCACCCAGCTCCCGGCCGGAGCTGCAGGCCCTGCGGGCTCGTGCCCGGAAGCCGCGCCGACCTGCGCTCCGGTTATCGCGATGGTCCCGGTGCCGGCCGTCCCCACCGCGGCCTCCGCCGGCGCGCGCGGCGCGGCCAGCATGCGCCGGATCTGCTCGACGAAGCCCGGCGTCGGATGCCCCGAGGGCAGGCGCATCCACTGCACGCGAAGGAACTCCTGGGGAACGACGGCGTGGGTCTCGGAGGTCTCATCCACGGCGATCGGCGCAAGGAAAGGCATACCATCGGCCATGTGGCGCATGCGCTCGATCGCAAGCCGCCACTCGAAGCGGAAGTACCCCTCCGAGCGCTGCTGGGTGCAGCCCGAGATGATCGGCATGAACAGGGTGCAGCGCTTGATCTGCAGTTGGATGTTGCGGTCCCAGGTTTCCCCGCCGCGCAGCTCGCTCGTGTCGAGCCACACTTCGATGCCGCTGCCGCGCAAGGCATCGGCAATCCGCTGGGCGACCGCCTGGTCATCCCGCGAATAGCTCAAGAAGACCGTTGGATCCACATCGTCCCCCCGGGCCATTGCCACGCGCCGATCTGCACGAATGCCGGTGCGCCCCGCCCGGTGACGAATCTTACGCGCCGGGCGCCGCGAGTGCGCCCCCGGCTCGCCTTCCTCAGACGTTGAATCGGAAATGCATGACGTCCCCTTCCCGAACGACGTACTCCTTCCCCTCCAGCCGCAACTTCCCGGCCTCCTTCGCGCCCGCCTCTCCCCGATGGGCGATGTAGTCGGCAAAGGAGATGACCTCGGCCCGGATGAACCCGTGCTCGAAATCCGTGTGGATGACGCCCGCCGCCTGCGGCGCGGTCGCGCCCGCACGGACGGTCCATGCGCGCACCTCCTTCGGGCCGGCCGTGAAGAACGTCTGCAACCCGAGCAGGCGGTAGGCCGCGCGGACGACGCGGCTCAACCCCGGCTCATCGAGCCCGAGCTCTTTCAGAAACTCCGTCCGGTCGCCCTCCTCGAGCTGCGCGATCTCCGCCTCGATCGCCGCGCAGACCGCGACCACCTGCGATCCTTCTGCTGCCGCCAACCGCTCGACCGCCTCGAGGTGCGGGTTCCCCGCGAACCCGCTCTCATCGACATTGGCCACGTACATGACCGGCTTCGAGGTGAGCAGATGCAGCTCGCGCACATCGCCCCGCTCCTCCGGGCTGAGCGCCAGTGCGCGGACCGGCTGCGCCCGATCGAGCTGCGCCTTCACCCGCTCCAGCAGATCGCGCTTGCGCGCCGCGTCCTTCTCGCCGCTCTTGGACGCTCGCGCCGCGCGGTCCAGCGCCTTCTCGACGGTCGCGAGGTCGGCCAGAGCGAGCTCCGTGTTGATCGTCTCGATATCGGCGAGCGGATCGACCTTGCCGGCGACGTGCACGACGTCGGCGTTCTCGAAGGCGCGGACGATGTGCGCGATGGCATCCACTTCCCGGATGTGCGCCAGGAATTGATTGCCGAGCCCCTCGCCCTGCGAGGCTCCGGCGACGAGCCCCGCGATGTCCACGAACTCCACCGCCGCAGGAACGATCTTCTCGGGCTTCGCGATCGCGGCGAGCTCCTCGAGCCGCGGGTCCGGCACCGGCACGATCCCGACGTTCGGATCGATCGTGCAGAAGGGGTAGTTCTCCGCGGCGATCCCGGCGCTCGTGAGCGCATTGAACAGCGTCGACTTCCCGACGTTCGGCAGGCCGACGATTCCGCATTTGATGGACATGAATTCCCGCCGAAAAGCTAGGGCGCCTCGCCCGGGTGCAGCTGCGAGTGCAGCCGGTTCATCGCGACCTGCGCGCCTTGCTCCAGCATCACGCGAACGGCGTCCGCTCCCGCCTCGATCGTCTCGCGGATCAGCCGCTCCTCCTCCGCCGTCGGACGCGACAGGACGTGATCGATCCCCTCGCCCTTCGCGCCCGGACGTCCAACGCCGATCCGCATCCGCCAGAACTCGTCGCCGACGCTCGCGATGATGTCGCGCACGCCGTTGTGGCCCGCCGCGCCGCCGCCGTACTTCAGCCGCGCCATTCCCGGCGGAAAGTCGAGCTCGTCGTGGCCGACCAGGATCTCCTGCGGCGCGACCTTGTAGAAATGCGCAACGCTGCCGACCGCGCCGCCGCTCGCATTCATGTAGGTCATCGGCTTGACGAGCCACAGGTCCGTAGCGCCGATGCGCACCCGCGCGAGCTCCGCCTGATGGCGGGGCTCCATGCGGAACGTGCCGCCGTGGCGGCGCGCGAGCTCATCGACGAGCCAGAAGCCCACGTTGTGGCGAGTGCGCGCGTATTCCGCGCCCGGATTGCCGAGTCCGGCAATCAGCTTCACTGGAGCGTCTGACATGGAAGCGGGCCGGCGGCCGCGCGGGCAAGGCTTTCGCCCGGGAGGATCCCCGCGCTACTTCTTGCCCTCCTTCTTCGCCGCGCCTCCTTCCTTCTTCGTCTCTGAAGCGGCCGCCGGCGCCGCTCCACCAGCCGCCGGCGCTCCAGCGGCGCCAGCCGGCGCCGCTCCCGCTGCGGGCACCGCCCCGCCTTCCGCGGGCACGGCTGCCGCGGCCTCGGCGGCCACGGGCTCGGGCTCCTCGGCGCGCGGGCTGTGGATGGAGACGACCGGCCGGTTCTTGCCGTGCACCAGGTCCGTGATGACGACGCCCGCGGGCAGCGGAATGTCCGCGAGAAACTTCGTGTCGTTGAGACTCATCTCGCCGAGATCGAACTCCAGGTACTCGGGCAGATCCTTCGGCAGACACGACACTTCCACGTCCGTCTCCATGTGAGACACCACGCCCCCCTGAGTCTTCACACCCGGCGAGACGGCCTCGTTGCGGAAGTGGATCGGCAGGCGGATGCGGATCTTCTCGCTCTCCACCACGCGCTGCAGGTCGACGTGCACCACGGCGCTGCGGGCGGGGTGCATGTGCACGTCCTTCACGATGGCCGGCTGGGCCCGGTCCCCGATCTTGAGCTGCACGATCGACGAGTAGAACTTCTCGTTGCTGATCATCGTCAGCAGATTCTGCTGGTCGAGGACCAGAGCCTGGGGCGGCTCACCGCCGCCGTACAGAATGGCCGGGACCTTTCCGGTGTGACGCAGGCGGCGGCTCGCACTCTTGCCTTGCTTGCCGCGGCGGTCCGCGCCGAATTCGAATGAAACTTTCATCTAAGTGTCCTCACGGGCTGACGCCCAGTTTTCCTCGGGGTCGCCGACGACGGCGACCCCGTACATGTAACCAAGAGATTCCAAATCAGTCTACGTAGAGCGAGCTCACGGACTCCTCGTCACGGATGCGGCGGATCGTTTCCGCGAGCAGCGCCGCGACGGAAAGCTGCCGGATGCGTCCGCACCGGCTCGCCGCACCGGATAAGGGAATCGTGTCCGTGACGACCAGCTCGTCGAGGGCCGAGCTCGCGATGCGCTCGACGGCATCCCCGGAGAGCAGCGCGTGCGTGATGTAGGCGACGACTTTCACCGCGCCCTCGTCCTTCAGCGCCTGGGCCGCCAGGCACAGCGTCCCCGCGGTATCGACCATGTCGTTGACGAGGACGCAGGTTCTCCCGGTGACCTCGCCGATGATGTTCATCACCTTCGACTCGTTCGGCCGCGGCCGGCGCTTGTCGATGATCGCGAGCGCCGCATCGTCGAGACTCTTGGCGAGTGCGCGGGCACGCGCGACGCCGCCCACATCCGGCGACACCACGATCATGTTCTGGTAGCCCTGTCTCCATACGTCCCCGAGCAGCACCGGCGATGCGTACACGTTATCCACGGGAATGTCGAAGAATCCCGGGATCTGATCGGCATGCAGATCGACCGCAAGCAGCCGATGCACGCCGGCGCTCGCGATCATGTTCGCCACGAGCTTTGCCGTGATGGCGGAGCGCGTCGCGCGCGGCCGGCGGTCCTGGCGCGCATAGCCGAAGTACGGCACCACCGCCGTGATGCGCGCCGCGGACGCCCGGCGGCAGGCATCGACCATGACGAGCAGCTCCATCAAATGATCGTTCACCGGAGGGCACGTCGGCTGGAGGATGAACACGTCGCGCCCGCGGACGTTCTCTCTCAGCTCGACGTTCACCTCACCATCGCTGAAGCGCCCCACGTCGGAGCGGCCGAGCGGCATCGTCAAATGCCGCGCGATCTCCTGCGCGAGCTGCGGGTTCGCGTTGCCTGCGAACAGCGCAATGGTGTCGTTGCTCATCGGGCCACTCTCACGGCTGAACCGCTCTCATGGCTGGGGTGGAAGGATTCGAACCTTCGTATGGCGGGACCAAAACCCGCTGCCTTACCACTTGGCGACACCCCAACATTGGACCCAACACCTGCGACCCCTTGCCCCGTGCAACCCAGCATAAACGCCTTTACGATCCGCCGCCGCGCTCCGCGGCCCATGCATCCAGCCTCCCGACCAGCGGCGAGACGTTCAAGCCGCGCGCGACGAAGCTTTGCCAGCGGTCCGGCACCCGGGCGGCATGGCGCTCGGCCTCGATTGCGCTTCCGAAGCTGGTGAAGAGGCAGGACCCGGTCCCGGTGAGCCGCGACGGCGCGAGCCGCGCGAGCCAGTCGAGTGCGTCGCCCACCTCCGGAAACAATCCCCGCACGACCGGCTCGCAATCGTTGCGGCCGCCGGAGTCCAAAAAGGCGCGTATTGTGATGAGGGGGGTATTTCGTGTCAATTCAGGCATCTGGAAGACCTGGGCGGTCGACACGGCCACCCCCGGGTGCACCACCAGGTACCAGCGCTCCGGCAGCTCGACCGGAACCAGCTCCTCCCCTCGGCCCGACGCCCAGGCCGACGTGCCGCGCACGAATACCGGCACGTCGGAGCCCAGGGCGAGGCCCAGCTCGGCGAGGCGCGCGACGGAGAGCCCACATCCCCAGAGCCGATTGAGCGCGAGGAGCGTGGTGGCGGCGTCCGAGCTGCCGCCGCCGAGTCCCCCTCCCATCGGGATCCGCTTGATGACCCGGAGCGAGGCGCCGAGCCGGCTCCCGGAAGCGGCCTTGAGCGCGCGCGCTGCCCGGACCGCCAGATCCGCCTCCGGGGCAACCCCGGGCGGCCCCGCGACTCGCTCGATCGCACCGTCGTCGCGCAGTGCGATCGCGACCGTATCGGCGAGGTCGATCAGCTGAAACAGCGTCTGCAGATCGTGGTAGCCGTCGGCCCGGCGGCCGGTCACGTGCAGGAACAGATTGAGCTTTGCCGGCGCCGGCCAGAGCGTCTCATCGCGGGGTTGCATGACGACCCACTCTTTCCAAGCCTTCCCCCTCGAGCCTACCGGCCCGGACGCTTCAAGGTTGCCAGCGATCGACGACGAGCCGCACGCGCACATCGCCCCGGCGCAGGACCATGCGTTGTGGCAGCGCGTCGCCGCCCGCGCCCGTATAGGCGGAGTAATCGATCTGCCAACCGTCCTGCTGCAGCGACGCCAGGCGCTGATTGGCGCCGACCGTCTCCGCGGCAGGGGTTCCCGGGTCCGGGACACCGAGCACCCAGTACCGCAGGCTCCCGAGCGGTGGGTCGAATCCGAGCTTGCTCGCGAGCTCCGTCCGCGCCTCCTCGCTCGTGAGCGTCTTCCCCTGCGAGGTCTCGACGGCAAGCGTCTCGCCATCCGCCACGACGTGCACCCCACCGATGCCCAGAGGCCCGTTGAGATCCACGGTGCTGCGGGAGCCGCGCTGGGCCCAGTCGAGGTGCGCGGTGAATCCTTCGGTTCCGGCCGCGACGGCCACACGGCCGGCGAGCTCGAACGGATCGAGGGACTGGAGCTGCGCGCGACGCTGCGGCCAGGGGGCGAGCGCCGCGGGCTTGCGCGGCGCGGTCGCGCAGCCGGCCATGACGGCGAGGATGAGCACCGCGGCGAGCCCTGCCCGGCGCGGCGCGGCCACGGCGCGGCGCATCAGCCCTGTCCGGGCGGCTCCAGCCGATGCACCGTATCCTTCAGCAACTGGGAGTCGGGATTGTGCGCGAGCGCATCGGCCCATACCTTGCGCGCCTCAGCCTTGCGGCCGCTCACCCAGAGCGCCTCGCCGCAGTGCGCGGCGATCTCGGGATCGCGGCTGATCGTGTAGGCCCGCTCGAGCAAGGGCACCGCCGAGCGGGCATCACCGCGCCGCAGCCGCACCCACCCGAGGCTGTCGAGAATCTCCGGACTGTCAGGCGTCGCGGCGAGCGCGCGCCGGATCAGCGACTCGGCCTTCGAGAGCTCCATCCGATGGTCGGCGAGCGTGTAGCCGAGAGCGTTCATGAGATTCGGATCGCCGGGACGCTCGCGCAGCAGCTGCTCGAAGGCCTCCACGGAGTCGCGGACGCGTCCCGCGCGCTCGAGCAGCGTGGCGCGCTCATATTCCAGTCGCGGGTGCTGCGGAAACTTCTGGAGCGCCGCCGTGATGAACGCGACGCCGTCCGAGGCATCACCGTGGTCCGCGAACAGATCCGCCTTGGCGACCGCCACGTCAACGGCGTTCTCGGGGTGCTCGCTTTCGTAACTGTCGAACACACCGAGCGCCTGGCTGCGCTGGCCCTGATCGAGCAGAATACCGGCCGCCCGGGTGCCCGCCGTCAGAGCGAGCGGGGTCTCGCTCAGCTGCCGGTAATCGGTGAGCGCCGTTGACTGGTCCCCCGACCGGGCCGCGATGTCGCCGAGATACAGCAGCGCGGACTCGCCAGCCTCTCCTTGATCGATCAGGTCGGTGAAGCGGCGCTGGGCGTCGGCGATATCCCCACTCTGGTAGGCGAGCAACGCGAGCCGGCTATCAATCTCCGCCGGCGAGGCGCCAGCCCCCCGCAGCCGCGCGAGCTCCTGCCTCGCCTCCTCGAGCCGGTCGAGCTCGGTCAGCACGTCGGCGAGCTCGAACTCGCTGCCGTTCGGGTCGACACGCATGGCTTCCCGGGCCGTCGAGATGGCCCCATCGGCATCCCCTTGCAGTACGTGGACACGCGCGAGCAGTCGCAGCGCGCCGCCCGAGCGTGGATCGCGTGCGAGCACCTGGTCCGCGCGCGCCTGCGCCAGCTTGAAGTCGTAAGCCTCCAGCGCTAGCGCGCCGAAGGCCGTGAGGATGAGCGAGGACGAGTGCGCATCGACGGTGCGGCCGAGCGCCGCGAGCGTGGAGACCGCGCCGATGTCCGGATCGTCGCTCAGCAGCTGGATCAGCGAGAGCTCGCTGCGCTCGGCCTTCGGATCGGTGCCCCGGACGATGGGCGCGAGCGCCTCGCGCGCCTCGGGGATCCGGTACAGCGTCAGCGCGACGGTTCCGTAGATGAGGGACGCATCGTTGTCGTGCGGCGCGAGCGCGCGCCAGCGCTCGACGGACTGCCAGGCGGCCGGAAGGTCCTGGCAGGTGACGGCGACCTGACTCGCGCGGCGGGCCAGATCCAACGTGCCGCGCAGCGCCGCCGCAGCGTAATCCTGGGACGCGGTGAGGCAGTCGCCACTCTGCAGGGCGGCTTCCGCCGCGATCGTGAGCGCGCTCGAGTCCCGCGCGGGCGCGGGCGGCGTGGTTTGCGCGTGCTGGGGCTTGGCCGGCGTGGTGGAACAGCCTGCCGTGAATCCGGCCAAGGCGAAGGCGGCGCAGACGGCCGCGATGCGTGGGAGTGGGGCCATGAGGCAACTATATCCCCTTTCGCGGCGGGGCATGATCCCTGAGAATGCCGCGCCCGCATGAAGGAATCCATTCGCCACCGCCTGGAGAGGATCGCCGACCGCTTCGAGGAAGTCGGCCGCCTGCTCGCTGGCCCCGAGATGGCCGGCCGCTCCCGAGAGTTTCGCGAGCTTTCCAAGGAGTACGCGCGCCTGCAGCCGCTTGCGGACCAGTACCGGGACGTGCGGCATCTCGAGAAAGAGCTCGCCGCGGCCGAAGAGTTGCGCTCCGACGCCGACGCCTCGATGCGCGCCCTGGGCGAGGAGGAAGTGGCGCGCGTCAAGAGCGCTCTCGATGCGGCGCAGGACGAGGTCAAGCGCATGCTCATTCCCCGGGACCCGCGGGACGACAAGGGCGTTTTCCTCGAGATTCGCGCCGGCACGGGCGGGGACGAGGCCGCGATCTTCGCGGGCGACCTGCTGCGCATGTATGCGCGCTACGCCGAGTCGCAGCACTTCACCGTGCAGATCCTCACGGAGAGTCCCGGCGAGCACGGCGGCTACAAGGAGATCATCACCCGGATGGCCGGAGCGGGCGCGTTCTCGCGCTTCAAGTTCGAGTCCGGCACGCACCGCGTGCAGCGCGTGCCCGCGACTGAAGCCCAGGGCCGCATCCACACCTCCGCCTGCACGGTCGCGATCTTCCCCGAGCTCGACGAGGCCGACGAGATCGACTTGAACCCCGCCGACCTGCGGATCGATACGTACCGGTCGTCCGGCGCGGGCGGGCAGCACGTCAACAAGACCGACTCGGCGGTGCGCATCACCCATCTCCCGACGGGCATCGTCGTCGAGTGCCAGGACGAGCGCTCGCAGCACAAGAACCGCTCGCGCGCCCTGTCGCTCCTCAAGGCCCGACTCGAAGCCGCCGAGGAGGAGCGCCGGCAGAGCGAGCAGGCGCACTCGCGGAGGCTGCAGGTGGGGAGCGGTGACCGCTCCGAGCGCATCCGCACCTACAACTTTCCTCAGGGCCGAGTCACCGACCACCGCATCGACCTCACGCTCTACAAGCTCGCCGACATCCTCGACGGCAAGCTCGATGAGCTGATCGGCGCGCTGCAGCGCGAGTATCAGGCGGAACAACTCGCTGCCGAGGGTCTCGCCTCGTGATCGGGTCCCCGCTCCCCGAGCGGCCCTCCTCCCCGATGGGGGATCGCGAAGGCCCGGCTGCTTGAGTTACCATAATTGTGCTGCCCGAGGGCCGCACCCGCACCTTGGGGGAGCTTGCGCGGCCGCGCTCTTCTGCTATGTTGGGTGGCGAGGGCGGCCCGACCGCCCAGATAAGGTTGATCCGGGGGAACTCCAGCCGCACATGCGTGCGCCGAGCGAGGCGCGCGCAGGGGGTTGTTTCGCCCGTGGCCGCCGGAGCACCGTGGTGCCATTCTCGCGCAGCTCTGCCGGATGCGGCTCGAGCCTGCCTGACCGGTCGTCTTCCCGGCCGCCGGGCGCAGTTCCATCAACATATTGGCCCTGGAGCCTCTGATGCCCACCACACACGAGACGACGCGCCGCCGGACGGCGCCGGGCGCTAACGGCGAGACGGCGGAGCACGGCAGGCTCGACATGCGCGAGCTGCTGCGCGCCATGCAGGCCGTGCGCGACGGAGACTTCTCGGTCCGCCTGCCGAGTGACGAGGTCGGACTCGCCGGCAAGATCGCCGACACGTTCAACGAGATCGTGTCGTCGAACCAGCTGCTCGCCGAGGAGCTGAAGCGGGTCGGGCAGGTCGTCGGCAAGGAGGGGAAGACACAGCACCGTGTCTCGAGCACCCGGCACGGCGGGGCGTGGCGCGAGATGGAGACTTCGGTCAACACGCTGATCCAGGACCTGCTGTGGCCCACGGCGCAGGTCACCAGCGCGATCACCGCGTTCGCCAAGGGCGATCTGTCCCAGGCCATGCCGCTCGAGGTCGACGGCCGGTTGCTCGAAGGCGAGTTCCTGCGCTCGGCGACCGTCGTCAACGCGATGATCGCGCAGATGAGCGCGTTCACCTCCGAGGTGACGCGCGTCGCGCGCGAGGTCGGCACCGAGGGCAAGCTCGGCGGCCAGGCCGCGGTGCCGGAGCTCGCCGGCACCTGGAAGGACCTGACCGATAACGTCAACTACATGGCGAACAACTTGACCGGGCAGGTTCGCAACATCTCGGAAGTCACGATCGCCGTCGCGAGCGGCGATCTGTCGCGCAAGATCACGGTGGACGTGCGCGGCGAGATCCTGCAGCTGAAGGAGGCCATCAACACCATGGTCGACCAGCTGCGCTCGTTCGCCTCCGAGGTGACGCGCGTCGCGCGCGAGGTCGGCACCGAGGGCAAGCTCGGCGGCCAGGCGGTCGTCCCGGGCGTCGCGGGCACCTGGAAGGACTTGACCGACTCCGTCAACGCGATGGCGACGAATCTCACGGGCCAGGTCCGCAACATCGCGGAGGTGACGACGGCCGTCGCGCGGGGCGATCTCTCGCGCAAGATCACGGTGGACGTGAAGGGCGAGATCCTGGAGCTCAAGAACACCATCAACACCATGGTCGATCAGCTGAACGGCTTCGCCGCCGAGGTGACCCGCGTCGCGCGCGAGGTCGGCACCGAGGGCAAGCTCGGCGGCCAGGCGGTCGTGCCCGGCGTCGCGGGCACCTGGAAGGACTTGACCGACAACGTCAACTCCATGGCAAGCAACTTGACCGGCCAGGTCCGCAACATCGCCGGGGTCGCAACCGCCATCGCGAACGGCGACCTCTCGCGCAAGATCACAGTCGATGTGCGCGGCGAGATCCTGGAGCTGAAGGAGACCATCAACACCATGGTCGATCAGCTGCGCTCGTTCGCCTCCGAGGTGACGCGCGTCGCGCGCGAGGTCGGCACCGACGGCAAGCTCGGCGGCCAGGCGTACGTGCCGGGCGTCGGGGGAACCTGGAAGGACCTGACCGACAACGTCAATTCCATGGCCGGCAATCTCACCGGCCAGGTGCGCAACATCGCCGAGGTGACGACCGCCATCGCGAGCGGCGATCTGTCGCGCAAGATCACGGTCGACGTGAAGGGCGAGATCCTGCAGCTGAAGGAGGCCATCAACACCATGGTCGACCAGCTGAACGGCTTCGCCGCCGAGGTGACGCGCGTTGCGCGCGAGGTCGGCACCGACGGCAAGCTCGGCGGCCAGGCCGAGGTGAAGGGCGCGAGCGGCGTGTGGAAGGATCTCACCGACAACGTCAACTCCATGGCGAGCAATCTCACCGGCCAGGTCCGCAACATCGCCGAGGTCGCAACCGCCATCGCCCGCGGAGACCTCTCGCGCAAGATCACGGTCGACGTGAAGGGCGAGATCCTGGAGCTGAAGGAGACCATCAACACTATGGTCGATCAGCTGAACGGCTTCGCCGCTGAAGTCACGCGCGTCGCGCGCGAGGTCGGCACCGACGGCAAGCTCGGCGGCCAGGCGGTCGTGCAGGATGTGAGCGGTGTGTGGAAGGATCTCACCGACAACGTCAACTCCATGGCGAGCAATCTCACCGGCCAGGTGCGCAACATCGCCGAGGTCGCAACCGCCATCGCCCGCGGAGACCTCTCGCGCAAGATCACGGTCGATGTGAAGGGCGAGATCCTGCAGCTGAAGGAGACCATCAACACGATGGTCGATCAGCTGAACGGCTTCGCCGCCGAAGTGACGCGCGTCGCGCGCGAGGTCGGCACCGAGGGCAAGCTCGCCGGTCAGGCCATCGTGCCGGGCGCGGCGGGGACCTGGAAGGACTTGACCGACAACGTCAACTCCATGGCGAGCAATCTCACCGGCCAGGTGCGCAACATCGCCGAGGTCGCAACCGCCATCGCCCGCGGAGACCTCTCGCGCAAGATCACGGTCGATGTGAAGGGCGAGATCCTGCAGCTGAAGGAGACCATCAACACGATGGTCGATCAGCTGAACGGCTTCGCCGCCGAGGTGACGCGCGTCGCGCGCGAGGTCGGCACCGACGGCAAGCTCGGCGGCCAGGCGGTCGTGCCCGGCGTCGCGGGCACCTGGAAGGACTTGACCGACAACGTCAACGTCATGGCCGCGAACCTCACGAACCAGGTGCGCGGCATCGTGAAGGTGGTGACGGCGGTCGCGAACGGCGACCTGCGCCAGCGGCTCACCGTGGAGTCGAAGGGCGAGGTGGCCGCGCTCGCCGACACCATCAACAGCATGACGGACACGCTCGCCATCTTCGCCGACCAGGTGACGACGGTCGCACGCGAGGTCGGCGTGGAAGGCCGGCTCGGCGGCCAGGCGCACGTGCCGGGCGCGGCGGGGACCTGGAAGGATCTCACCGCGAACGTGAACCTGCTCGCGGCCAATCTCACCACGCAGGTGCGCGCGATCGCGGAGGTCGCGACCGCCGTCACCAAGGGCGACCTCACCCGGTCGATCCAGGTGGAGGCGCGCGGCGAGGTGGCCGACCTCAAGGACAACATCAACGCGATGATCGGCAATCTTCGCGCGACCACCGAGCGCAACACCGAGCAGGACTGGCTCAAGACCAATCTCGCCAAGTTCAGCCGCATGATGCAGGGCCAGCGCGACCTCGTCACCGTCGGACAGATGCTGCTCTCCGAGCTCGCGCCGCTCGTCAACGCGCAGCAGGCCGTGACCTACGTCATCGACACGTTCAACGGCGCGCCGTGCCTCAAGCAGCTCGCCACCTTCGCCGACCCCGACGAGGGCGCGGGTCCGCGCCGCTACCGCTTAGGGGAGGGCCTCGTCGGCCAGTGCGCGACGGAGAAGCAGCGCATGCTGCTCACCGACATCCCCGCGGAGTCGATCCGCGTGCGCTCGGGGCTGCTGCAGGCCGTGCCGCGCAACATCATCGTCCTGCCGGTCCTGTACGAAGGACAGGTGAAGGCGGTGATCGAGCTCGCGTCCCTGCACGAGTTCACGGCCTCGCACCTCGCCTTCCTCGAGCAGCTGACGGGAAGCATCGGCGTCGTCTTGAACACCATCGAGGCGACGATGCGCACCGAGGGCCTGCTGCAGCAGTCGCAGCAGCTCGCGACCGAGCTGCAGACCCAGCAGAAGGAGCTGCAGCAGACCAACGAGGAGCTCGCAACCAAGGCGCGGCTGCTCGCCGAGCAGAATGCGGAGGTCGAGCGCAAGAACCAGGAGATCGAGCTCGCCCGGCGCGCGCTCGAGGACAAGGCGACGGAGCTCGCGCTCACCTCGCGCTACAAGTCGGAGTTCCTCGCGAACATGTCGCACGAGCTGCGCACGCCGCTCAACAGCATCCTCATCCTCGGCCAGCAGCTCGCCGAGAACGGCGATCGCAACTTGACGCCGCGGCAGGTGGAGTTCGCGAAGACCATCCACGGAGCCGGCACCGACCTCTTGAACCTCATCAGCGACATCCTCGATCTCTCCAAGATCGAATCCGGGACCGTCACGGTCGAATGCGAGGAGCTCGCGTTCACGCACCTGCGCGAGACGATCGAGCGCAACTTCCGGCACGAGGCGGACTCGCGCAAGCTCACCTTCTCCACCAACTTCGATCCGCATCTCGGCCGCGCGCTGACGACGGACTCCAAGCGCCTGATGCAGGTCCTGAAGAACCTGCTATCCAATGCGTTCAAGTTCACCGATCACGGCGGCGTGCGCCTGCACGTCGGCGTCGCAACCGGCGGCTGGAGCGCCGATCACCCAACCCTCACCCAGGCGCAGACCGTGGTCGAGCTCTCGGTGAGCGACACGGGCATCGGCATCCCGCCCGAGAAGCAGAGGATCATCTTCGAGGCGTTCCAGCAGGCCGACGCCGGCACGGCGCGCAAGTACGGCGGCACCGGGCTCGGCCTTGCGATCAGCCGCGAGCTCGCCCACCTCCTGGGCGGTGAGATCCGCTTGAGCAGCGTCGCGGGCAGCGGCAGCACGTTCACGCTGTACCTGCCGCTCGTCTACATGGGGCCGGCGTACGCGCGGAATGTGCCGCAGCGGGAATCCGACGCGAGCCCGGGGCCCGCGCCCTTCCAGCCGATCGTGCTGCCGGCCGCGCGCGCGGAGGACATTCCCGACGACCGCGAGAGCCTGCATCCGGACGACACCGTCCTGCTCATCGTCGAGGATGATCCGCACTATGCCCGGGTGTTGCTCAGCCTCGCCCGGGACCACGGCTTCAAGGGTCTCGTCGCCAAGACGGGCGCCGAGGCGCTCGCTCTCGCGCGCAAGCACAAGCCGACCGCCGTGTCGCTCGACGTCTTCCTGCCCGACATGCTCGGCTGGACGGTGCTCAATCAGCTGAAGCGCGATCCCGCCACGCGCCACATCCCGGTGCAGATCCTCACGGTCGAGGAGGAGCGTCAATATGGGCTCGAGCGCGGCGCGTTCTCCTACATGAACAAGCCGCTCACGACCGATGGGCTGGAAGCAGCGCTCGAGCGCATCAAGACCTTCTCGAAGCAGCGCGTACGGCAGCTGCTGGTGGTGGAGGACGATCCGGCCGAGCAAATGTCGATAGCCGAGCTGATCCGTCACGACGACGTCGAGATCACGGCCGTCGGCACCGGCCGAGACGCCCTCGATGCGATGCGCAGCCGCGATTTCGACTGCATCGTGCTCGACCTGAAGCTCCCGGACATGTCCGGCTTCGAGCTGCTCTCGGAGGCTCAGGTGGACGAGCGCCTGAGAACCACTCCGATCGTCGTGTTCACGGGCCGCGAGCTCACGGACGCCGAGGAGAATGAGCTGCGCAAGAAGGCGAAGAGCATCGTGGTGAAGGGAGTGCGCTCGCCCGAGCGCCTGCTCGATGAGACCGCGCTGTTCCTGCATCGCGCGATCGCCGGCCTGCCCGCCGCGAAGCAGCGCATGATCGAGGAGCTGCACGAGAGCGACGAAGCCCTGCGCGGCCGCAAGGTGCTGGTGGTCGACGACGACATCCGCAACATCTTCGCGCTCAACAGCCTGCTCGAGCGGCACAGCATGGAGGTCATGAGCGCCACCAACGGGCAGGACGCCATCAAGCTCATCGAGAACACGCGGGACCTGTCGCTCGTGCTGATGGACATCATGATGCCGGAGATGGACGGCTACGAGACGATGCGGCGCATTCGCGACAATCCCGAGCTCAAGCTGCTTCCGATCATTGCGCTCACCGCGAAGGCCATGAAGGGCGACCGCGAGAAGTGCCTGGAGGCCGGCGCCTCGGACTACGTCGCGAAGCCGGTCAACACCGAGCAGCTGCTGTCGCTCGTGCGCACGTGGCTGCACAGATGAGCGGCGCCCCGTAAGCGCCATGGCCGAGAGCCGCGTGCGCACGCCGGCGGCGACCGGCGAGTCCGACAGGGTCAATATCCTGCTGGTCGACGACCAGCCGGCCCGGCTCACCTCCTACGAGTCGATCCTCACGGATCTCGGCCACAATCTGGTGCGCGCGGCTTCGGGCCTGGAGGCGCTCGAGAAGCTGATGCTCCAGGACTACGCCGTGATCCTGCTCGATGTGAGCATGCCCGGCATCGACGGCTTCGAGACCGCGAGCTTGATCCACGAGCATCCGCGGTTCGAGCGCACGCCGATCATCTTCGTCTCGGGCGTGAACGTGAGCGAGCTCGACCGCCTGAAGGGCTACAAGCTCGGTGCCGTCGACTACGTCCACATCCCACTCGTGCCCGAGATCCTGCGCGGCAAGGTCGCAGTGCTCGTCGAGCTGTACTGCAAGCGGCGCGAGCTGCAATCGCTCAACCGGGCGCTCGAGCGGGCGAACGCCGATCTCGCCGAGGCGAACGCGGCACTCGAGGCGGAGAAGACCCGCGAGCTCGAGGGGCTCAATCGCGACTTGAAGCGCGCCAACACCGGACTCGCGGCCGCCAACGGCGCGCTGCAGGCCGAGATCGCCGAGCGCGCGCGCGTCGAGCGGCAACTGAAGGTCGCCGACCGCCACAAGGACGAGTTCCTCGCCATGCTGGCCCACGAGCTGCGCAATCCGCTCGCGCCGATCCGCAACGCGGTGGAGATCATGCGGCGCAAGCTCACCGAGGATCCGCAACTCACCTGGGCGCGCGAGGTGATCGAGCGGCAGGTCGGGTCCCTCACGCGCCTGGTGGACGATCTACTCGACGTCTCGCGCATCACCCGCGCCAAGATCAATCTCTGCCGCGAATCGCTCGAGCTCGGCACGATCATCTCCCGCGCCGTCGAGACGGCTCAGCCGCTGCTCGACGAGAAGCATCACCGGCTCGAGGTCGAGGTGCCGGCGAGCCCCGTGAGGGTCCAAGGCGATCTCACCCGCCTCACCCAGGTCGTCGGCAACATCCTCGCGAACGCCGCGAAGTACACCGGCGCCGGCGGCCGCATCGAGCTCTCGGCACGCACGGCCGGCCGCTCGGCAGAGATCCGCGTGCGCGACAACGGCATCGGCATACCCGCCGATCAGATGCCGAGGATCTTCGATCTGTTCACGCAGGTGCAGCGCGGCAACGAGCAGGCGCCCGGCGGACTCGGCATCGGGCTCGCACTGGTGCGCAGGCTCGTGGAGCTGCATGGCGGTACGGTCGCCGCGCACAGCGAGGGTCCCGGCCACGGGAGCGAGTTCATCGTGCGCCTACCGTGCGAGGACTCGCCTCGCGCGCCGGCGGAGCACCCTGACTCACCTCCCCCTCCATCCCCCACCGAGAGCGCTGCAAGCGATGCACGCCCGGTGCACCGCGTACTCGTCGTGGACGACAACCGCGACGCTCTCGAGAGCCTGGCGGCGCTGATGGAGCTCGCCGGCCACGCCGTACGCGCGGCTGCGGACGGCGAGCTCGCGCTTGCGCTCGCGGCGAGTTTCCGCCCACAGGTCGTGCTGCTCGACCTCGGCCTACCGAAGCTCGACGGCTACGAGGTCGCGCGCCGCATCCGCGCCGAGCCCTGGGGCAAGACGATGGTGCTCATCGCGCTCACCGGCTGGGGCCAGGCAGAGGATCGCCGCCGCACGCGCGAGAGCGGCTTCGACTCGCACATGGTCAAGCCGCTCGATCTCGAGGCGCTCACGGATTTGCTCGCGCGGCTGCCCCACGACCTTACGCATTCTTAATGCCTCCGTAAGTCCTTTGACAGCGTGCGGCCGCTATCGTGAAGCCCCGCACGGCTGTCATGGACCTCAAGAGTTGCTCGTCCACATTCCCCTCCTCACCACGCTCCCACCGAGCGTCGCACGGCTCGCGCGTGGCGCCGCAGCGGCGTTAGCGCTGCTGAGCGTGACGGCGTCGCCGGCATTCGCGGCGGCCGGCGGTACGTTGGCCGCGACGGTCACGGCACGCCCGCCTCTGGAGGCCGTGCCCGCAGCGTCGCTCACCCCGGCGCAACGGGCGCGAGCCCGTGAATGCACCGCCGCCGCAAAAGCGCACCAGCTGCAAGGCGAGAAGCGCGCATCGTTCATCAAATCCTGCATGACCCCGAGGCGGGTGGCCGCGGCGCCTTCACGCTGACTGGCCACAGCGCCTTTGTCCGCAGCTCCCTGGCCGCAGCGAACGGCCCCGGACCTCTCACGCCGAGCTGAAGTCGAGCACCACTCGCAGTCCCGGGTGGTTGTCCTCGAGTGCGAGCTGCGCATGGTGCAGCTTCGCGATCGCCGCGACGAGACTCAAGCCGAGTCCCGTCCCGGAGGCCGAAGCCGCCGCAGGGAGCCTCACGAACGGTTGCAGCACGTGCGTGCGCTCGCCCTCCGGGATGCCGGGACCGTTGTCCGCGACCGTGAGACGCGAAGCCGGGCCGACTCGCTCCGCCTTCACCTCGATGCGGCCACCGGCGGGCACATACTTGAGCGAGTTCTCCACCAGATTGGCGACGACCTGCGCGAGCAGCTGGCGGTTGCCGCGCACTCCGCAGTCCGAGTCCGTGTGCACCGTGAGCTCGAGCTGGCACTCGCGGGCGGCGGGCTCGTACAGGTCGGCCATGTCCGAAGCCAGCTCGGCCAGATCGACGGCCGCGCTGTTCGCGACGGAGATCGCCGACTCGGCCTGGGCGATCTGTAGCAGTGTCGTCAGCGTGCGCTGGACGTGCTCGAGCTCCTGCAGAGACGCATCGACCCCCTCCCGCACGGTGTCGTCGGCGGTGGGATTGCGCGCCGCGTCCTCGAGGCGGCCCCGCAGCCGATAGAGCGGAGCGCGCAGATCGTGCGCGGCGCTGTCGAACGTGGCGCGCAGCACCTGCGTCTTCTCGGCGAGGCGGTCCACCATGATATTGACGGCCTGGGCGAGCACGTCGAACTCGTCCCGGGAGCCCGTGACGGGCAGGCGCCGCGACAGGTCGCCGCCGACGATGGCGTCGCAAGTCTCGGCCGCACCCTGCACCCGGCGGCTGAGCCGCCGGCTGAGCCAGATGCTGAACAGCGTGCCGATGAGCGCGGTGAGGCCGATGCCCCAGAGCGTCGCCTGGCTGAACGTCGCGATGAACCGGCCCTGTTGACTCACATCCATGCCGACGAGCAGCCGGTACCCGTCCGGCAGCAGCATGACGCTGGCGCGCACGGGGTGCCTCACGAGGTCGTCGTTCGGGCCCCGCGCCTGGATGGGGAAGGCGGTCCAGTGCTCCGCCGATACGCCGGGGGGCCAGGCCGTGATATTGCCGCCCTCCTTCTTCAGGTTGCCGTTGACGAGCAGGTAGACCGCGCCGGTTCGGCCCCAGTTGTCGGAGCGCCACGTGAGCTCGTCGGCGAGCCCGCTCAGGCCGCCGCGGCGGTAATCGTCGGTGAGTCCGTCCATCTCCGCCGTGATGACGGCGTCGATCTCGTTGTTGAGTGCCGTCTTGGTGAGCAGATAGATGGTGCCGAGCAGCGCGCTCACGCCGAGCGTGAAGATCACGCCGTATCCCAGCGCGAGCCGGAAGGCCGAGGTCCTAAGAGGATTGATCTTCATCGCGGATCACGTAGCCGGTGCCGCGGACGGTGTGGATCAGAGGCCTCGCGAAACCCCGATCCACGGCCTGGCGCAGCCGGCTCATGTGCACGTCGATCAGATTCGTCTGGGGATCGAAGTGCAGATCCCACACCCGCTCGAGCAGCATCGTGCGCGTGACGACTTGGCCCGCGTGGCTCAAGAGGAACTCGAGCAGCTTGAACTCCCGGGCGGTGAGCTCGATCTCCCGGCCGCCGCGGGTCACCTGGCGGCTGAGCAAATCCATCTCCAGGTCGGCGACTTTCAGCCGGGTGGGAGCGCTGTCCGGGGTTGCGCTCCGGCGCAGCAGCGCCTCGATCCGCGCGAGCAGCTCCGAGAATGCGAACGGCTTGGTGAGGTAGTCGTCGCCGCCCGCCTTGAGTCCCTGCACCCGGTCGTCGACCGTGCCGAGCGCGCTCAAGACCAGTACCGGCGTGCGCACGCCATGCTCCCGGAGGAATCTCACCAGCGCGAGCCCGTCCACGTGGGGCAGCATACGGTCCGTGACGATGAGGTCGTACCGGCCGTCCGCCGCGCGGGCAAGCCCCTCCCGGCCGTCCGCCGAATGATCGACCCCATACCCGCTCTCCCGCAGCCCTTTCAGCAGAAACTGCGCGGCTTCCTGGTCGTCTTCGATGAGCAGCAGGTGCACGGAGCAAATATTACCCGACCCGGCGCGCCTTAAGCTGCCCGCCGCCCCGCCGATCGACTGCGGGCGAGACGGAGGATATAACGAGTGAGGTGCATCACGGCGATTTTACGGAATGACGGCGAATCTCACGACGGGCGAGCTCCTGCGGGAGGGGATCCGCCTGCTCGCCCCCGCGCTGGAGCAGCCGCGGCTCGATGCGGAGCTGCTGCTCGCCCATGTGCTCGAGACTCACCGCGCCCGCCTCCGATCACATCCCGAGGAGGGACGCGGCCCGCACGAGCGCGCCCGGTATCTCGAGCTGGTCGAGCGCCGGACGCGAGGGGAGCCGCTCGCCTATCTCGTCGGCCGCAAGGCCTTCTGGTCCCTCGAGCTCGCGGTCGGCCCGGGCGTGCTCGTCCCGCGCCCGGAGACGGAGCTACTCGTGGAGCGGGCTCTCGCTCTGCGGCCGGAGGCGGCCGGCGAGGCCGCGGACCTCGGAACCGGCTCGGGCGCCATCGCGCTCGCCCTGGCGAGGGAGCGGCCGGGCTGGAGGATCGCCGCGACCGACTTCTCGGAGGAGGCGCTGAGCGTGGCGCGCCGCAACGCGAGCGACCTGCGCATCGGCAACGTCGAGCTGCTGGCCGGGGACTGGTTCGCGCCGCTCGCGGGACGCAGGTTCCAACTGGTCCTGAGCAATCCGCCGTACATTCCGGGCGACGATCCGGCGCTCAACTCACCGCCCCTCAAGTTCGAGCCGAGCATGGCCCTCGAGGCCGGCCCCGACGGCCTCGCCCACATCCGAAAGATCGTGCGCGAGGCGCCGAATCATCTCCAGCGCGGCGGCTGGCTGCTCCTCGAGCATGGTTCGACGCAGGCCGCGGATGTGGCGCGCGAGCTTGTGGTGCGCGGCTTGAGTCACGTACGCTCGCATCGCGACCTCGCCGGACACGAGCGCATGACCGAGGCACGCTGGGGATAGGATGAACGTACGATTCAGGACATCGCGAGGCGATTTCACCATCGAGCTCTACGCCTCCGAGGCGCCGCAGACCGTCGAGAACTTCCTGCGTTACGTGGACGAGGGGCATTTCGACGGGACGGTGTTCCATCGAGTCATCCCCGGCTTCGTCATCCAGGGTGGCGGCCTCACCCCGGACCTCGAGCCAAAGGGCACGCGCGAGCCGATCCACAACGAGGCGGACAACGGGCTGAAGAACGAGCGGGGCACCCTCTCGATGGCCCGCACGAGCGATCCTCACAGCGCCACGTCCCAGTTCTTCGTCAATCTGTCGGACAACCACTTCCTCGATCGCAAGCCGGGCCAGGACGGCTACGCCGTCTTCGCGCGCATCATCGACGGCATGCCCGTGATCGATGAGATCGCGGCGGTGAAGACCGGCAGGCGCAAAGGTCACGACGATGTTCCCGTCGAGAATGTGACTGTCGTCGCCGCGCGCCGGATGGACGCAGCGTAACGCGCCGGCGCGGCTCGATCGGTTCGGTGAGAACGCTCGCCTGCGCCGTCTTGCTCTTCGTGCTGCTCACCGCGGCGCTCGTAGCGGCGCTGCGCTGGTGGGATCCCGCGACGAGCGCCTTCATGCTGCGGGCCCGCATCGACGCGGCGCTCGCTCGCGACCCGAGCTACCGCACGCAGTATCTCTGGGTGGACCTCGAGCGCATCTCCCCCAACGCGGCCCTCGCGGTGATCGCCTCGGAGGACCAGCGCTTCCCCTTCCACGCGGGATTCGACTTCGGATCGATCCGCCAAGCGGTCCGGGCGAGCGAGCGCGGGAAGCGGCTGCGCGGTGCGAGCACCATCTCGCAGCAGGTGGCGAGGAATCTCTACCTGTGGTCGGGGCGCAGCTACGTGCGCAAGGCGCTCGAGGCCTGGTTCACGGTGCTCATCGAGGCCTGCTGGCCGAAGGAGCGCATCCTCGAGGTCTATCTCAACATCGCACAGTTCGGCCGCGGCATCTATGGCGTCGAGGCTGCCTCGCGGCACTTCTTCCACGAGCCGGCCAACCGCCTGACCCCCGACCAGGCCGCGCTGCTCGCGGCCGTGCTGCCGAATCCCCAGCTGCTGCGGGTCGCGAGCCCCTCGCGCTACGTCCTCGCGCGGCGCGACTGGATCATGGGCCAGATGCGCCGGCTCGGCGGCGATGCTTACTTGAAGACCGTCGAAACCCGGCGCGGCACCCCTCACGGCTCAAGATGAGAGTTTCCTCTTCAGCAGCTCGTTCACCCGGGCCGGGTTCGCCTTACCCTGCGTCGCCTTCATGACCTGCCCGACGAAGAACCCGAAGAGCTTGTCCTTGCCGGAGCGGTAGTCGGCGAGCTGCTGCGGGCTCCTCGCCATGACCTCGTCGATGACGCGCTCGATCGCGGAGGAGTCCGTGATCTGCTCGAGACCTTTCTCCGCGATGATCGCATCGGCATCGCGCCCGCTCGCCCACATGGCCTCGAACACCTCTTTCGCGATCTTGCCGGAGATCGTCGCATCGCCGATGCGTCCGAGGAGCCCCGCCAGCCGGGCCGCCGACAGCCGGCTCTGCGCGATGTCCAGGCCGTCTCGATTGAGCGCGGCGGCGAGCTCGCCCATCACCCAGTTCGCGGCGAGCTTCGGCTCGCCCGGCGCTAGCCGGACCACATCCTCGTAGTACGACGCGAGCTCGCGGCTCGCCGTGAGGACCCCGGCGTCGTACGGGGAAAGGCCGTACTGCGCGGCGAGCCGCTCCGCCTTGGCGTCGGGGAGCTCCGGCAGGCTCGCGCGCATCTCCTCGATGAGGCTCGCCGGCACCTCGAGCGGGAGCAGATCGGGATCCGGGAAGTACCGGTAGTCGTTCGCTTCCTCCTTGGTGCGCATCGGGCGGGTCTCGCCCTTGTCGGGATCGTAGAGGCGCGTCTCCTGGACCACCTTGCCGCCGGACTCGATGAGCTCGATCTGGCGGGCCACCTCGTAGTGGATGGCCTTCTCCACGAACCGGAAGGAATTGACGTTCTTGATCTCCGCGCGCGTGCCGAGCTTCTGCGAGCCCCTCGGGCGCACCGAGACGTTCGCGTCGCAGCGGAACGATCCTTCCTGCATGTTGCCGTCGCAGATGTCGAGGTACTTGACGAGGGTGTGCACCTTTTTCATGTAGGAGATGGCCTCCTTCGCCGAGCGCAGATCGGGCTCGGAGACGATCTCGAGCAGCGCCGTGCCGGCGCGGTTCAAGTCGATCCCGGTCCAGCCGGCGAGGCCCTCGTGCAGCGACTTGCCCGCGTCCTCCTCCAGGTGCGCCCGGGTGATGCCGATGCGCTTGCGAGCGCCGTCCTCGAGCAGGATGTCGAGCGCGCCCTGGGCGACGATCGGCAGCTCGTACTGGCTGATCTGATACCCCTTCGGCAGATCGGGGTAGTAGTAGTTCTTGCGCGCAAAGACCGAGTGGCTCGCGATCCGGGCCCCGATCGCGAGTCCGAACTTGATGGCCATGCGCACCACCTCGGCGTTGAGCACCGGCAGCACGCCCGGATAGCCGAGATCGACGAGATTGGCCTGCGTATTGGGGGGAGCCCCGTAGGCCGTCGGCGAGCCCGAGAAGATCTTCGATCGGGTGGCGAGCTGCGCATGGATCTCGAGCCCGATCACCGTTTCCCATTCGGCGCTCATGGCCACATCTCATAGCCGGGGGGGGCACGCAGGTGCCAGTCCGTCTCGCGCTGGTAGAGGTGCGCGGCGTTGAGCAGCCGCTCCTCGGCGAAGTGCGGGCCCATGAGCTGCAGGCCGACGGGCAGCTGCCCCGCGAAGCCGCAGGGAATCGACAGCGCCGGAAGGCCCGCCAGGTTCGCGCCGATCGTGTAGATGTCGTTGAGGTACATGGTGACGGGGTCGGCCGTCTTGGCGCCGAGTTCGAATGCCGTCGTCGGCGTCGTCGGTCCCATGATCACGTCCACCTCGGCGAAGGCACGCTCGAACTCGCTCGCGATGCGCTGCCGAACCTGCTGTGCCTTGAGGTAGTAGGCATCGTAGTAGCCGGCGGACAGAACGTACGTGCCGGTCATGATGCGGCGCTTCACTTCGGTCCCGAACCCCTCGCCGCGCGAGCGGCGGTACAGGTCGGTGAGATCGCGCGGATCCTGGCAGCGGTATCCGAAGCGCACGCCGTCGAAGCGGGCGAGGTTCGACGAGCACTCGGCCGGAGCGACCACGTAATAGGCCGGCACGGAGAGCGCGATGCTGGGCAGGCTCACCTCTTTGACGGTCGCCCCGAGCTTCCGGTAGACGCCGAGCGCCGCGCGCACGCATTGCTCGCTCTGCGGCTCGAGCCCCTTCTCGAAGAACTCCTTGAGCAGCCCGATCTTCAGGCCGGCGACAGGACGATCGAGCGCGGCCGCGTAGTCGGGTACCGGCCGGTCGACGCTGGTGGAGTCCCGCGGGTCGAATCCGGCCATGGCCGTGAGGACGATCGCCGCATCCTCCGCGCTCACCGTGATGATGCCGCCCTGGTCGAGACTGGAGGCGAAGGCGATCATGCCGTAGCGGGAGACGCGTCCGTAGGTCGGCTTGATCCCCGTCACCCCGCAGAGGGCGGCAGGCTGGCGGATGGAACCGCCGGTGTCGGTCGCCGTGGCCGCGGGTGTGAGCCGGGCAGCGACCGCCGCCGCCGATCCGCCCGAGGAGCCTCCGGGCACCCGTCCGGTGTCCCAGGGGTTGCGCACCGGGCCGTAGAAACTCGTCTCGTTGGACGAGCCCATCGCGAACTCGTCCATGTTCGCCTTCCCGAGCATGACCATGCCGGCGGACCGCAGCTTGGCCACCACCGTCGCGTCGTAGGGGGAGATGAAGCTGTCGAGCATGCGCGAGCCGCAGGAGGTGCGGACGCCCTCCGTGCAGAAGATGTCCTTGTGAATGATGGGCATGCCCGTGAGCGGACCCGCCCGGCCCGCGGCGATCTCGCGGTCCGCGGCCTGCGCCTGCGCGAGCGCGCTGTCGGCTGTGACAGACACGAGCGCGTTGAGCACGGGCTGCGCAGCCTGCACGCGGCCCAGCAGGTGGCGCGTGAGCTCCACGCTCGAGAATTCCTTGCGCCTCAAGCCGGCTGCGAGCTCGGCCAGGGTCTTGCTCGTCGCGCTCACTCGAGGACCTTGGGAACCAGATACAGGCCCGCCTCGACCCGCGGCGCATTGCGCTGATACCGCTCGCGAGCATCGCGCTCGGTCACCTCGTCCGCGCGCAGCCGCTGAGTGAGCCCGGGGAGGGGATGCGCCATGGGGGTGACGCCCGCCACATCGGCGCGGTTGAGCTCGCCAACCAGATCCAGGATGCGCGAGAGGCTCGCCTGGTACACGGGAATCTCGGCCTCGGTGAGGTCAAGCCGCGCAAGATGCGCGATGGTTTCGATCTCGGTGCGCTTCATAGTCTGATCGAGTTCGCAAACTCAATAAAAAACGGCACGAAATCATACACCTCGCCTTGCTGAACGTCGTCTCGGTTGATATGTTACGCGCCACTCTTGGGGGTCCCTCCCGGTCTCTTAAGCTTACATCCTTCATGTTCAAACGCTTGCGCGGTTACTTCTCCAGCGATCTGTCGATCGATCTGGGCACGGCGAACACGCTCATCTATGTTCGCGACAAGGGCATCGTGCTCAACGAGCCCTCCGTCGTCGCGGTACAGGACGAGCCGACGCGCGGGGGCAAGATCATCGTGGCCGTCGGCTCCGAGGCGAAGGGCATGCTCGGCCGCACCCCGGGGCACATCACGGCGGTACGCCCCATGAAGGACGGCGTCATCGCCGACTTCACGTACACAGAGAAGATGCTCCAGTACTTCATCAACAAAGTACACGGCAACCGCATGCTGAAGCCCTCACCCCGTGTGCTGGTCTGCGTGCCGTTCGGCTCGACTCAGGTGGAGCGGCGCGCGATCCGGGAGTCGGCCGAAGGCGCCGGCGCCCGCAACGTCGCCATCGTGAGCGAGCCCATGGCCGCCGCGGTGGGCTCGGGCCTGCCGGTGCACGAGGCGCGCGGTTCCATGGTACTCGATATCGGAGGCGGCACCTCGGAGGTCGCCGTGCTGTCGCTCAACGGCATCGTATACGCGAACTCCGCGCGCATCGGCGGCGATCGCTTCGACGATGCGATCATGAACTACGTCCGCCGCAACTACGGCATCCTGATCGGCGAGGCGACGGCCGAGCGCATCAAGATCGAGATCGGCTCCGCCTATCCTGGCCAGCAGGTGCGCGAGCTCTCCGTGAAGGGCCGCAACCTCTCGGAGGGTGTGCCGCGCAGCTTCACGCTGAACAGCAACGAGATCCTGGAGGCGCTCCAGGAGCCCCTGCAGAGCATCGTGAGCGCCGTCAAGCAGGCGCTCGAGCAGACTCCGCCCGAGCTCGGCGCAGACGTGGCCGAGCGGGGCATCGTGCTCACGGGCGGCGGGGCCCTGCTGCGCGACATCGACAAGCTCCTGACCGAGGAGACGGGCCTCCCCGTCGTGGTGGCGGACGACCCACTCACCTGCGTCGCGCGCGGCGGAGGACGCATTCTCGAGCTGATGGACCAGATGGGGCCGGGGCACTTCGGCCTGGAGTGAGCGGACCTGGCCGCGTTCGCCGCAGGCTCATACCGATCGCCGCCGGGACGAGGGGCCTCACCCGGCTTCCGCTTCACGCTATACGCGATCCTCGCGATCGTGCTCATGTTCCTCGACCAGCGCCACGGCTGGCTCGAGCAAGCGCGATATTTCCTGAGCGGAGCCGCCTACCCGCTGCAGCTCGCGGTGAACTCCCCCACCGCGGCATGGCGGTGGATCGAGCAGAGCTTCGAGACCCGCGCGGCTCTCGAGGCGGAGAACGCCGCGTTACTCGAGCGCGAGCGCGCGCTCGAGCTTCGGTCGCAGCGCTTCGAGGCGCTCGCGAGCGAAAACGGGGAGCTCCGCGGACTGCGCGACGCCTTACCTCCGGTCGCGGACCACTGGATCGTCGCGGAGATCGTCAACGTCGAGCTCAACAGCCTGCGGCAGCGCGTGCTCATCAACCGCGGCGGGCGCAACGGTGTGTTCAGGGGGCAGGCCGTCATGGACAGCCATGGGCTCATCGGCCAGACGATGCGCGTCGGCCCGTGGAGCGCCGAGGTCATCCTGCTCACCGACCCGGAGCACGCGGTGCCGGTGCAGATCGAGCGGACCGGCTTGCGCACCATCGCGGTCGGCACGGGCGACACCCAATCGCTCGCCCTGCCCTATCTGCCCGCGAATGCCGACGTGAAGCCGGGCGACCTGCTCGTCACCTCCGGGCTCGGCGGCGTGTTCCCGCAGGGCTATCCCGTTGCGAGCGTCGTCGAGGTGCGGCGCGACGCCGTGCAGCCGCTCGCGCAGATTCGCGCGAAGCCGCTCGCGCAGCTCGACAAGCTGCACGAGGTCATGCTGGTCTGGTTCCGGGCCGACCATCCTGCAGCGCCGAGCGGGCTTGCCGGCGGCAGCACGGTCGACAGCGATCTCACGACCGGTAATCCGGCCTTCCAGCCCCAGCCGGTGCCAGCCCGCCCCGCAGCGGCTTCCCGGCGGGCGCCCGCCCCTGCGCGGGCAGCGGGCGCGCCTGCTTCCGGATCGAAGCCTGCCAAGCCCAAAGCAAAGGCGAAGGCGAAGGCGGCTCCTGGCTCCGCCGCGACGGACACCCCGCCGGCAGCAGGACCCGCAGCGCCCGAGGCACCTCAATGACCGTCCGCCAGTCCGAACCGCGCGGGCGAATGCTGCTCACGGCCCTCGTCGCCCTGATTCTGTCGGTGCTGCCCCTGCCGCAGTGGCTCGCGATCGTCCGTCCGGGGTTCCTGGCGCTCACCGTCCTTTACTGGTCCATCGCCGCGCCGCGGGCGGGAGGGCTCACGCTCGGCTTCGCGTCGGGCCTCGCGCTCGACGTATTCCGTGGGGCAGTTCTCGGACAGCACGCGCTCGCCCTCACGACCATCACGTACGTGGCCGTGCGCGAGCATCAGAAGATCCGCTCGAAGCCTGCGTTCCAGCAGGCCCTCATCGTGCTCGGGGCGCTCTCGGTGTACGAGTTCATCCTGTTCGCCATCGATGGCTGGAGCGGGCACCCCCTCACGACGCTTCTGCGCTGGGTCCCCGCGGTGACCGGCGCCATCGTCTGGCCGCTCGCGACCGCAGTGCTCGAGCGCAGCCACTCGCGGCGCTGAGCGCGTAGGCTTGCCGCATGGTCCGGGGAGTCAGGATAAAAGATCACTGGAGCGAGCAGCGGCTGTTCGAGCGCCGCTCGCTCGCCGCGGTCGCGCTCGTCGCATTGCTGACGCTCGTCCTGTGCGGACGGCTGTACCTGCTACAGATCGTGCGGCACGACTACTACTCGCAGCTCTCCCAGGGCAATCGGATCCGCATCGAGCCGATTCCCGCGGCCCGCGGCCTCATGCTCGACCGCAACGGCGCCGTCCTCGCGGCAGGCCAGCCCGCCTACCAGCTCGAGCTCGTCCGCGAGGAGGTGCCGAATCTCGACGCGACGCTCGAGGGGCTCGTCGGGATCGGGATCCTCACCGCCGATGAGTTGCCGGAGGTGCGGCAGTCCATCCTCTCGCGGCGCAGCTTCGACAGTGTTCCCATACGCCTGAGGATGTCCGACGAGGACGCGGCGCGCTTCGCGGTGCACCGGTTCGAGTTTCCCGGCGTCGACATCAAGACGCGCCAGACGCGGCTGTATCCCTACGGCCCGCTCGCCGTGCACGCGATCGGCTACGTGAGCGCCATCAGCGAGCAGGACCTCGCGCACATCGACCGGGCGGCCTACGAGGGCACGTCTTTGATCGGCAAGCTCGGGGTCGAGGCCGCCTACGAGAAGCAGCTGCATGGCACGAACGGCTTTCGCGAGATCCTGGTCGACGCGCAGGGCCGCTCCGTCGACAAGCTCGGCGCGCTCACTCTGCAGCTTAAAACCCAGGCCCCTGTCGCCGGGGACAACGTGATCCTCGCGCTCGACCTCGCGGCGCAGAAGACCGCGGAGCAGGCCCTCGGCGACCGCCGCGGCGCGGTGGTTGCCATCGACCCGAGCAACGGCGACGTGCTCGTGCTCGCGAGCCATCCCGGGTTCGATCCCAACCTGTTCGCTCGCGGCATCACCCGCGCCCAGTACGCGGCCCTGGCGAACGACATCGACAAGCCGCTGCTCGATCGCGCGCTGCGCGGAACGTATCCGTCGGGCTCCACGATCAAACCGGCCCTCGCGCTCGCGGCACTGACGGACCATGCGGTCGATCCGAATCACAAGGTGTTCTGCAACGGCATCTTCCGTCTGCCGGGCAGCCGCCACATGTGGCGGGCGGACAGGACCGATCCGCGCGGCTGGATCGCCCTGTCGGAGGCGATCTCCCGCTCCTCCGACATCTATTTCTACGGGCTCGCCGCGACGCTCGGGATCGATCGCATCGACGCCTTTCTCCCGGCATTTGGTTACGGACAGCCGACCGGCATCGACATCGGCGGAGAGAAGCCGGGCCTGCTGCCGACCCCCGAATGGAAGATGAGGGTGTACAAGCAGGAGTGGTATCCGGGTGAGACGGTCAACCTCGGACTCGGCCAGGGCTATCTGCTCGTGACGCCCCTGCAGCTCGCGCACATCACCGGAGTCATCGCCGAGCGCGGCCGGAGCTTTCGGCCGCGGGTCGTCAAGGGCATGCGCGACGCTGACGGTCGCGTGCAGTGGCTCGCGCCCGTCGAGGACAAGCCGATTCTGGGCGTCGCCGACGCCGACTGGACGCTGGTCATCAACGCCATGATCGGCACTACGAGGTGTGACCGGTACTGCGGGACCGCCTGGAAGTCCTTCAAGGGCGCGGCCTACACTGCCGCCGGCAAGACCGGAACGGCGCAGGTGTTCACCGTGGCGCAGAATGCGAAGTACAACGCGAAGACCGTGCCGGAGCGCCTGCGCGACCACGCGTGGTTCATCGCCTTTGCGCCCGCCGAGGCACCGCGTATCGCGGTGGCCGTCTTGGTGGAGAACGCGGGATTCGGCTCGGATTCGGCGGCCCCGGTCGCCCGGCAGGTGCTCGACGCTTACCTGCTCGGACCGGACGGCAAGCTGAAACCGCAGTTCATGCCGCCTGCCGGCACCGCGCCGGACACGCGGACGGCCGATACGCACACGGCGGACGCCCGCACGCCGGACCCCGCGGAGGCGGCCCGATGATCTACGAGGAGCTCACCGACGCGTCGCGGGCCCGCCGCACGCTCACGGGCACGGCGCGCATGCTGCTCGCGCTGAAGCTCGACGGCCCGCTGCTGATCGGCCTCACGCTCATTGCGGCGTACGGGCTCGTCGTGCTCTACAGCGCATCCGGGCAGAGCGCCGGCATGGTACTGCGCCAGGTCGGGCACCTCGCGATGGGCGCCGCCGCCATGCTCGCCCTCGCTCAGGTCAATCCCAACTTCCTGCGGCGGATCTCCCCGTGGCTCTACGCCGTCGCCATCGCATTGCTCCTCGTCGTCGCCGCGATCGGCTACATCGGCAAGGGCGCCCAGCGCTGGCTCGACCTCGGGATCCTCCGCTTCCAGCCCTCCGAGCTCGTGAAGCTCGGCGTTCCCATGATGTGCGCGTGGTACCTGCATGAGCGGCCGCTGCCGCCGAGCCTGCCGTCCCTCGCGCTGCTCGCGATCCTGATCGTGCTGCCCGCGGGGCTCGTCGTGCTGCAGCCCGATCTCGGCACCGGCGCGCTGATCATGGTCGCCGGCGCGCTGGTCGTGCTCATGGCCGGGCTGCAGATCCGCATCATGGCTGCTCTCACCGCTCTCGCGGCGCTTGGCGCCTGGGTCGGGTGGCACTTCCTGCACGGCTATCAACGGGAGCGCGTACTCACGTTCATGAACCCGCAGAGCGACCCGCTCGGCGCGGGCTATCACATCATTCAGTCCACCATCGCGATCGGCTCCGGAGGCGTGTTCGGCAAGGGCTGGATGAACGGCAGCCAGGCGCAGCTCGACTTCCTGCCGGAGAGCTCGACCGACTTCATCTACGCGGTGATCGGCGAGGAGTTCGGCATGCTCGGCCAGATCCTGCTGATGATGCTCTACGTGTTCGTGGTCGGACGCGGGATCTACCTCGCGACGCAGATGCAGGACACCTTCTCGAGGCTGCTCGCCGGGAGCCTCGCCATCACGTTCTTCGTGTACGTGTTCATCAATACCGGCATGGTGAGCGGGCTGCTGCCGGTCGTCGGCGTGCCTCTGCCGCTCGTGAGCTATGGCGGCAGCTCGATGGTGACCCTGCTCGCCGGCTTCGGTATTCTGATGTCGCTCTACTCGCACCGCAGGCTGATCAGCTCATAGTGAAGATTCGGCCCCTGGCGGCACTTGCCGCCTGCATCGTGGCTCTCACGGCGGGGCAACCCTGCGCCCGAGCGGACATCGCCGGCTTCGACTTGAAGCGCCCGGAGATCCGCCGGTTCGTGCGCGAGGTGGCGAAGCGCGACTCCTTGAGCCGCCGCCGCATCGCGCGCCTGCTCGCCAAGGCGCGCCCGCAGCCGCAGATCATCGACCTCATGAGCCGGCCGGCCGAGCGGGTGCTTCAGTGGTGGGAGTACCGGCAACTGTTCGTGACCGAGCAGCGCGTCGAGGAGGGCGTGCAGTTCTGGCTCGACCATCGCGAGGTGCTCGAGCGCGTCGCGCGCGATCGCGGCGTCGCGCCGGAGTATCTCGTCGCGATCCTCGGCTGCGAGACCCTCTACGGCCGCGATACCGGCCGCGACCGCGTGCTCGACTCGCTCGCGACGCTCGCCTTCGACTACCCTCCGCGCGGCCAGTACTTCCGCGGCGAGCTCGAGCAGTTCCTCCTGCTCGTGCGCGAGGATCACTTGGATCCGCTCAAGGTGAAGGGCTCGTACTCCGGGGCGATGGGCGCACCGCAATTCATGCCGTCCGCTTATCGCCGCTACGCGATAGATGAGAGCCACGACCACCGGCCCGATCTGTGGAGCGACTGGGCGGACGTGTTCGCGAGCGTCGCCAACTACCTGCGGCAGAACGGCTGGCAGCCCGGCGGGCCGGTGCTCGCCGGTGCGCGCCTCGATCCCGATGCCACCTTCCAGCTCGACTCCCGCGGGCTCATGTTGAGCACGCTCGATGAGCTGAACGCGCAAGGCGTGAGGGTCGACCTTCCCCTGGCGGGCTCGACGCACGCGGTGCTGATTCCGGCCGACGAGGCGGACGGTCCTGCCTACCGCGTGGGATTCGACAACTTCCTCGCGCTGATGCGCTACAACCGCAGCGCGAGCTACGCGATGGCGGTCAGCGATCTCGCCCGGAGCATCGCCGAGCGTGTGCATGACATGCACGACGCGCCCGCCGGCGTCCCACCGGCCTGATGAGCCGCAGGACGCACGCCCGATGACCCGAGGTGGTGGAAGTGGGCGCCGCACACTCGCGCTCGTCGCCGCGTGCGCGATGCTGCTCGCCGGATGCGCCGTCGCGCCGCGTCGGCCCGCCCCACCGCCCGCGCCGCCCGCGCCCCCGCCGCGCTTCGTCTTTCCAGCGCCGCCCATCATCCTCGCCGTTCCCGATGCGGTGCCGCGCTTCGAGCCGCGCAGCAAGCTCGGCAATCCGCCCTTCTACGACGTCCTCGGGCACCGGTACTACGTGCTCGCCTCGGCGCAGGGGTACGTCGCGCGCGGCGTTGCGTCCTGGTACGGCCCGGCGTTTCACGGCATCAATACGGCGATGGGCGAGCCGTACAACATGTACGCGATGACTGCCGCGCACAAGACACTTCCTCTGCCGTGCTACGTGCAGGTCACGAATCTGCGCAACGGGCTCACCGTCGTCGTCCGGGTCAACGATCGAGGTCCCTTCGTCGCGAACCGGCTCATCGACCTTTCGTACACCGCCGCGGCCAAGCTCGGCATGCTCCGAGACGGGACGGCCTTCGTCGAGGTGCGAGCCCTCACGCCGGGCAATCCCGTGGGCGAGCAGCTGACGCGCGCCACCGAGTCTCCGTCCCCCGAGCTCTTCGTCCAGGTGGGGGCCTTTGCCACCGCGGACAACGCCTGGCGGCTCCTCGGAAAGCTGCGCGCGGCGGGATTCGCGAACGCGTTCGTGCTGGCGCGTCCCGAGAAGAGCCGCCTGTTCCGCGTGCGTCTCGGTCCCGTCTCCGGCGTCGCGCAGTACGATGCGCTCGTCGAGCGGCTCGCAAAGGTCGGCATCACCGGCGCCCGGCTCGCGCCCGACTGAATCGCTGCGATGCACGCCGGCCGACCCACGCTGGAGGTCCTGACTTGGCCGATCCGCTGCCCATCTGCTATTTGAACGGGGCGTACCTGCCTCTCGGGGAGGCGCGCATCTCGCCGCTCGACCGCGGCTTCCTGTACGCGGACGGGGTGTACGAGGTGATGCCCGCCTATGCCGGTCGGCCCTTCCGCTTCACCGAGCACCGCGCCCGGCTCACGCGCAGCCTCGCGGAGCTCAGAATGGAGGATCCGATGAGCGCGAGCGAGTGGCGCGAGACGATCGCGACGCTCATCGAGCGCAACGGCGGGGACGACCAGTACGTCTACTGGCAGGTCACCCGCGGCGCCGAGCGGGGCCGCAATCACGCGCCCCTGCCCGTGGTGCCGCGCACGGTCTTCGCGTTCTGCGCCCCTCTGCCGGTCACGCCGCGCGAGGTCCTCGAGCGGGGCCTCGCATGCATCACGGCCGAGGACACCCGTTGGGCCCGCTGCGACGTGAAGTCGGTGGCGCTACTCGCGAACGTGCTGCTGCGGCAGCTCTCCGTAGATGCGGGCGCCTCGGAGACGATCCTGCTCCGCAACGGAGAGCTGACCGAAGCGTCCGCGGCAGCCGTGCATGTCGTGGTGGGCGGGGAGCTGCGCACGCCTCCGCGAACGGAGCGAATCCTGCCGGGGACTACCCGCTCCGTGGCGGAGGATCTCGCCGGGCGCATCGGCCTTCGCCACCGCTCAACGCGGGTGACCGAGGCGGAGCTGCGCGGGGCCGAGGAGGTGTGGCTCTCGGCGGCCACGCGGGAGCTCGCCCCGGTGACGCGCCTCGACGGGCGGCCCATCGGGAGCGGAGTGCCCGGCCCCGCCTGGAGGCGGCTCTACGACGAGTTCCAGCGGTACAAGCAGGAGCTGGCCGGACAGCCCTGGTGATGGGGGGCCGCTTATAACCCAATTGTAACCGCCGGATGGCTGACGGCGCCGCGTACCGCCGTTTAGGATTAGCCGTCCCACCGAGCAAGCGAGTCGACACCGCAACATTATGTCCATCACGCTGGATCAGGTCACCAAGCGCTATCAGGGAGCGACCGTCGTCAACGACGTGTCCATCGATATCGGCGATGGCGAGTTCTTCGTGCTGCTCGGCCCGAGTGGCGGCGGCAAGAGCACGCTGCTGCGCGCCGTGGCCGGCCTCACCGGAGTGGACCATGGGCGCATCTCGCTGCACGGCCGGGATGTCACCCACCTCGCGGCGCGCGAGCGGGGCGTCGGACTCGTCTTCCAGAACTACGCGCTCTTCCGCCACATGACGGTGGCGGACAACATCGAATTCGCGCTGCGCGTCCGGCGCATGAGGGCGGCCGCGCGGCGCGCCAGGCGCAAGGAGCTGCTGCGCCTGGTCTCGCTCGAAGGCATGGACGACCGACTGCCGGCGCAGCTGTCCGGAGGCCAGCAGCAGCGCGTGGCGGTCGCGCGCGCGCTTGCACACAAACCCGAGGTGCTGCTGCTCGATGAGCCCTTCGGCGCGCTCGACGCCAAGATCCGCGAGGAGCTCCGCCGGACCATCCGCCAGGTCCAGCGCGAGCTCGGGATCACGACGGTGCTCGTCACGCACGATCAGGAGGAGGCCTTTGCACTCGCCGACCGGATCGGCATCATGAATCTCGGCCGCCTGCTCGAGATGGGCCGCCCCGACGACCTGTACGCGAGGCCCGCCACTCGTTTCGTCGCGACCTTCCTCGGAGCGGCGAATCTGCTGCTCGCGCGCCAGAGCTCGCGCGGATTGAGCTTCGGATCCGAGCCGATCATCGTGCCCCTTGCCGAGTCCGGATCGCGCGTCCGCGACCACGAGGTCGTTGCAGTGCTGCGCCCCGAGGAGATCGAGGTGGCCCCTCACCGCGAGGCGCTGAAAACCGCCTACATCGCGGAAGGCGCGGTCGATGAGATTCTCTTCAGCGGCGCGCTCGAGCGGCTGCGTGTGCGGCTCGGCGACGGCGCCGCGGGGGCCCACGTCGTGCGGTCGGACAACAGCGCGGACGCACCGTACCTGGAGGTCACCCGTACCCAGCACGAGCAGCGCCGCTTTCCGCTCGCGCAGGGTGAGAAGGTGTGGCTCGGCGTGCGGCGCCTGCACGTGCTGCCCACTCCGCTCTCGAGCTTCACGGTCTGCGCACCGAGCGAGGAGCTCGCCGGGCAGCTCGCCCGCCACGGCCTGCTCACCGAGCTCGCAGCGCGCATGAAGACGCGCATCACGGTCCAGGTCGAGCCGTCCCTCGGACTCGCAGACGGCGGCGAGGACGGAATGGGCCTCGGAGGGGCGGCGGTGATCGCCTCGCGACCGGGCGCCGTGCGGTCCGTGGAATGGCTGCTGCAGCGGGGCGCCGAGGAGGTGCTCGTCCTGCCGGAAAGCGCCCCCTCGCCGCAGAGAGTGCTCATTCACTGGACCGACGAGTCGGCGCGCCGCGCGACACTCGCGGTGTCCGCGAGCTTGCTGCGCCACGTCTCTGCCGAAGCGGTCTACATCGGCATCCTGCCGCAGAGCGGCTCGCTCGGCGCCCAGCGCCCGCTCGGCATGCGCGCGCTGCTCGACGCCCGCTCCGAGGCGCAGGCCGTCCACGGTCTCGACATGCGGACCGAGCTGCGCTTCGGAGACGTCGCGCGGGAGCTCGCGCTGCGCCTCGCCGAGTCGCCCGGCCAGCTGCTCATTCTGGGGATCACGGAGGCGGCCGACCTCGAGCGGCGGTTCGCGGCGCTGCTCGATGAGCCTCGGTGGCCGCTGCTCATCGTGTACCAGCCCGGCGAGCGGACGCGCGCGCCCGAGCCCGCGAGAGCCGCCGCCGATCTGCTCAGGTTCGCCTGAGTGTCCGGGCAGCGCTTTCATCAGCCCAGCGTGCTGCCGGGTTTCGGCCTGACGTTCGGGTTCACGACGTTCTTCTTGAGCGCGCTCGTGCTGCTGCCGCTCGCCGCCCTGATGCTCATGGCCGCCTCGATGCACTGGGCCGACTTCGTGCGGGTCGTCTTGAGTCCACGGGCTCTCGGGTCCTACCGCCTGTCCTTCGGAGCCTCGTTCCTCGCGGCGAGCATCAATCTCGCGTTCGGCTTCGTCATCGCCTGGACGCTCGTGCGGTACGAGTTTCCGGGCCACAAGATCGTCGATGCGTTGATCGACATGCCGTTCGCCCTGCCCACGGCGGTTTCCGGCATCGCGCTCACCTCGGTGTTCGCCGAGAACGGCTGGATCGGCCGCTACCTCGCCCCCCTCGGCATCCAGGTCGCCTACACATGGATCGGCGTGACGGTCGCCCTCACGCTGATCGGCATGCCGTTCATGGTCCGGACGCTCCAACCCGCGATCGCCGAGGTGCAGCGTGATCTCGAGGACGCGGCCGAGACACTCGGTGCCGGACGCCTCTACGTCTTCCGGCGTATCGTCCTGCCGACCGTGCTGCCTGCCATGCTCACCGGCTTCACGCTCGCGTTCGCCCGGGCCGTGGGCGAGTACGGCTCGGTGATTTTCATCGCGGGGAACCTCCCGATGAAGACCGAGATCACGCCCCTCCTCATCGTCATCCACCTGGAGGAGTTCGACTACCGCGGCGCCGCCGCGCTCGGCGCGGTGATGCTCGTCATCTCCTTCGTCGTGCTGCTCACCATCAACCTCATCCACTCCTGGGGACGGCGGCGCCTGGTCGCCACGGCACACTGATGGCGTTCGGGGTTCCACGCGCGCTACGGGAGGAGCTCGCCACGCGGCCGGGGCGCGACACCGTGATCACGGTGATCGTGCGCTCGCTGCTCATCGGGGTGTCGCTCGTGTTCCTGGGGGCGCTGCTGGTCGCTCCGCTCGCCACGGTGTTCGCAACGGCCTTCAGCCAGGGCCTCAGCGCCTATTTCAACACCTTCGCCGACCCGGACACCGTCTCCGCGATCCGGCTCACCCTCGTGAGCGCAGCGGTGGTCGTTCCGCTCAACACCGTATTCGGCCTCGCCGCCTCCTGGTGCATCGCCAAGTTCGAATTCCGGGGCAAGAGCTTCTTCATCACCCTCATCGATCTGCCGCTCGCGGTCTCGCCGGTCATCGCGGGCATGCTGTTCGTGCTGCTGTTCGGGCTGCAGGGGTGGTTCGGGCACTGGTTGCAGGACCACAACATCAGCATCATCTTCGCGCTGCCGGGCATCATCATCGCCGAGATGTTCGTCACCTTCCCCTACGTCGCGCGCGAGCTGATCCCCCTCATGCAGCAGCTCGGCAACGACGAGGAGGAGGCGGCCATCACGATGGGGGCGGGCGCCTGGATGACGTTCTTCCGCGTGACCCTGCCGAAGGTGCGCTGGGGGCTCGTCTACGGCGTCATCCTCTGCAATGCGCGGGCGATGGGCGAGTTCGGAGCCGTCTCGGTGGTGTCGGGCCACATCCGCGGGCTCACCGATACGATGCCGCTGCACATCGAGATACTGTATAAAGAGTACCACTTCGTCGGCGCGTTCGCGGTGGCCTCCCTTCTCACGCTCCTTGCCGTCCTGACGCTCATCATCAAGACCTCGGTGGAGCGCGCGGGATACAAACGGCGCTGACCCCGCAATGCTCGACTCACTCGCCCGGCTCGCGACGACGCTTCGCTTCGATCCGGCGAAGACCACCTTGAGCTGGTGGCTCGCGGTGAGCCAGGTGACCGTGGTGCTGCTCGTCGCGGGCGGCATCTCCTTCTACGCGATCGGACGGCTGCACGACCTCGCCGACGAGGGTGGCAAGTCGCGGGTGCAGCTCGCGGGCGCGATGGCGCGGGAGGACCTGCGGCGCATGAGCGAGGATGCGCTCACCCAGGTGCGCGTGCTCGCGGACCGGCCGACGCTTCAGAGACTGCTCGCGGAGAGCCCCCCCGAGCAGACGGCACTATTCCTCCGGCGGTTCTGTGAGGCCGACATCACCATCGACGGCTGTGCGGTGATCGACGGCGGAAAGCTCGTCGCCCAGGCGGGAGTTCCCGTTCCCTGGAGCGACATCGTCGCGGCGAGCGCCGAGCAGGGCCAGACCTTCCTAGCTGTCCCGGCCCAGGCGACGGCACCGATGCTCGGCGCCGCGGCCTCGGTGACGGGTCGCCCCACCGCCAAAGTATTCATCGTCCGCCTGCTCAGCGACAAGCTCGCCGGGACGCTGACCCGCCAGGTCGGACTGCCCGTGCGCCTCATCAACTACCGGACGTTCGCCTCGGCCCCGGTCGATGCGCTGACGGCTCTGCATACCGCCGGCCTCGCAGACGGGAATTCGGCGGTGCAGCGCATCAACTCCCTGGATCTCTACGCCGCGAGCTTCCCCGTATTCGCCTCGACCGGGGAGGCCATCGCGCTGATCGAGGTGCGGCTGGCCGCCGCGGAGATCGACAGCTCGGCGCGCCGCCTCATCCGGCACCTGCTCGTCACGGTGCTGATCCTCGTGGTGCTCGCCGTGCTGGCGGTCACCATTCTCGGCCAGTACGTCACCGGTCCCGTCCAGGCGCTCACGGCAGCGGCGGTGCGGCTCGGGGAGGGCGATTTCTCCACGTCCATTCCGAGCGGCGGGGCCGCGGAGGTCGGCGCGCTCGCCCGCACCATGGAGGACATGCGCCGCAATCTCGTCGATCTCACCGGCGCGCTCCGCCGGCGCGAAGCCGAAGCTCGGGCCGTGCTCGCCGGCATCGTCGAAGGTGTCTATGCCGTTGACAAGAACCGCACCATCCGCTATCTCAATCCACAAGCCGCGAAGCTCCTCGAGGTGGACGCTGCGGAAGCCGTCGGCCGGTTCTGCGGCGATGTGCTGCGGCCCCGCGGCGACGGAGGCACGCGCCCCTGCGAGAGCCACTGCCCCATACTCCAGGCGCGCGTCGAGGGAACCGCCCGCGCGGTCGAGCATCTGCAGCGGGGCGGCCGCGGTTCGCGAACGGCGCTCATCACGAGCTCGAGTCTGGTCGACGGCCTTCAGGTGCAGGTGATCCGCGACGAGACCGAGCTCGAGGCGGTGCGCCGCGCCCGCGATTCCGTGCTCGCCAACATCTCGCACGAGTTCCGCACGCCGCTCGCCGCCCAGCTCGCCTCCATCGAGCTGCTGCACGACGGCATGTCGGCGATGAGTGCGGCGGAGCGCGAGGACCTCGTGCTCTCGCTCGAGCGCGGCACGCTGCGCCTGACGCGGCTCATCGACAATCTCCTCGAGAGTGTGCGCATCGAGTCCGGCCAGCTCGGCATCCGCAGGCAAAGCGTGGAGCTCGCCGAGGTGGTCGACGACGCCACCGCGCTCATCGGCTCGCTCCTGAAGCTGCGGCACCAGAGCCTCGAGGTGAGCCTGCCGAGGGGGCTGCCCTTCGTGAGCGGCGACAAGACCCGGCTCACCCAGGTGTTCGTGAACCTGCTCGCCAACGCCAACAAGTTCGCCCCGGAGGGCAGTGTCCTGCGGATCGGAGCGGAGTGCGGCGCGGACACGCTCACCGCGTGGGTGGAGGACGAGGGACCCGGAGTGCTCGAGGGTGATGGCAGCGCGATCTTCGAGCCCTTCCGCCGGGGCGCCGAGGAGGAGCCGGAGCCCGGCGGGCTCGGCCTCGGCCTGTGGATCGTCAAGTCGATCGTCGACCGCCACGGGGGCACCATCGCGGTGGCGCGCACGGCCGGCGAGCGCACGCGCTTCAGCATCACGCTGCCTGCGGAAGGTCACGCATGAAGGTTCTGATCGTGGACGACGACCGCGATCTGCGGGAGCTGATCGGGTTCGCGGTGACCCAGGCGGGCTTCCTGGTCGTCAAGGCTGCGGACGGCCCGAGCGCCGTGCGCATGTTCGATGCGGAGGCGCCGGACATCGTCGTGCTGGACATCAACATGCCCGGCGCGAGCGGGTTCCAGGTCTGCGAGGCGATCCGCGCCCGCTCGAGCGTGCCGGTCATGATGCTGACGGTGCGCAGCGAGGAGGAGGATCTCGTGAAGGCACTCGAGCTCGGCGCGGACGACTATCTGACCAAGCCCTTCAGCCCGAAGACCCTGCTCGCGCGCCTGAAGGCGCTCCTGCGGCGCGCCGGCATGGAGAGCGCTGCGCCGCCGCTCGCGGCCGGTCGCATCGCGCTCAACATCGAGGAGCACACGGCGCAGATCGGCGGCGCGGCCCCGATACGCCTCACCAAGCTCGAGCTGCGGCTGCTGCAGATGCTGCTCACCAACTCGGGCCGCACCGTGAGCTCCGACCGGCTGCTCGTGCACATCTGGGGCCACCGCAATTCGGGCGACCGCCAGCTCTTGAAGCAGCTGGTGCACCGCCTGCGGCAGAAGATCGAGTCCGACCCGGCGCTGCCGCGATACCTGCAGACCGCGGCGGGCGCAGGCTACAAGCTCATCGTCAACTGACGCTCACTGCCCCGTGAGCTGATCGAACACGCCTCCGTCTGAGAAGTGCTGCTTCTGCACCTTCGCCCAGCCGCCGAAGTCGGCGACCGTGATGAGGGTCAGCTGCGGGAACTGCTGCGCGTATCTCGCGGCGACCTGCGGGTCGCGCGGGCGGTAATAGTGCCGCGCGATGATCTCCTGCGCCTCCTGGCTATAGAGATACTGCAGGTAGGCCTCCGCGACCTCGCGCGTGCCGTGCCGCAGCACCACCTCGTCCACCCAGGCGACGCAGGGCTCCGCGAGAACGCTCACCGTGGGCACGACGATCTGCAGCTTGTCCGCTCCGATCTCTCGCATCGCAAGGAAGGCCTCGTTCTCCCAGGCGAGCAGCACGTCCCCGATCCCGCGCTGCGCGAACGTCGTGGTCGCCCCACGCGCCCCGGTGTCGAGGATCGGCACCTGCTTGTACAGTCGGCGGACGAAGTCCCTCGCCGTGGCAGCGCTGCCGCCCGGCTGCCGGAGCGCCCACGCCCAGGCGGCGAGATAGTTCCAGCGCGCGCCGCCGGAGGTCTTCGGGTTGGGAGTGACCACCGCGATGCCGCGCTTCGTGAGGTCGCCCCAATCGCGGATGGCCTTCGGGTTGCCCCGCCTCACCAGGAACACGATGGTCGAGGTGTAGGGAGCGCTGTTGTCGGGCAGGCGGCTCTGCCAGTTGAGGGGCAACAGCCTGCCCTGGGTCGCAATGGCATCGATGTCGCCCGCCAGCGCGAGAGTCACCACATCGCCGGGCAGGCCGTTGATCTCGGACTGCGCCTGCGTGCCCGAGCCGCCGTGCGATTGCAGGATGCTCACGATCTGCCCGGTTCTCGCGCGCCAGTACCGGGTGAACGCGACGTTGTAATCGCTGTAGAGCTCCTGGGTGGGATCGTACGAGACGTTGAGCAGCGTGACGCGCCGCGCCGCGTGCGCGAGCCCCGCGCCGAGCGGAGCGGCGATCGAGGCGGCCGCGGCACGCACGGCCAGCCCATTGAGACCCGCGAGGAAGCGACGCCGGCGCGCGTTGAAGCCCATGGAGGTAGTTTAGCGGGACGCGGCGAGCGCGCTCAGCAAATGAGGCTCGATGCCGCGCATGGCCCGGTCGATCGAAATCGGTCCCGCGAGAGCGGCGAGCTGCGTCATCTCGAGGCCGGCATACCCGCAGGGATCGATCCGCCCGAAGGGCTCGAGGTCCATGCTCACGTTGAGGGCGACGCCGTGGTAGCTCGCGCCGCGGCGGATGCGCAGCCCCACGCTCGCGAGCTTCCGGCCCCCCACGTAGACGCCGGGCGCATCCCGCCTCGACTGCGCCTCGATGCCGAGCTCGGCCGCATAGCCGATCACCGCCCGCTCGAGAGCGGTGACGAGATCCCGGACGCCGAGGGAGCTCCGCCGCAGATCGAGGAGAGGATAGATCACGAGCTGGCCGGGCCCGTGATAGGTGACCTGCCCGCCGCGGTCCGTCCGGACGACCGGAATGTCTCCCGGCGAGAGAACGTGCTCGAGCCGGCCGGCCATCCCCAGCGTGAAGACGGGCGGGTGCTCGAGGAGCCAGATCTCATCCGGGGTCTGAGCGTCCCGCCCGTCCGTGAAGCGCTGCATCGCGCCCCAGGTCGGCCGGTACTCGACGACGCCGAGCCGGCGGATGACGGGCACGCTGGGCGCTCGAGCATCGGCGGGCGCGCCCCCGCGCGCCTCACCGCGCTCAAGCGAGCGCGCTGTTGTCGAGCCCGGCATTGTTGCGGTCGAGCGCCTGCTCGGCGCGATAGCTCGAGCGGACGAGCGGTCCGGAGACACACTCGAGAAAGCCCCGCTCGAGCGCCCACTCTCGATAGCGGTCGAATTCGGCGGGCGTGACGAAGCGCTCCACCGGCAGATGATTGAGCGTCGGCCGCAGATACTGCCCGAGCGTCAGGATATCGACGTGCACGGCGCGCAGGTCGTCGAGAGCCGCCACGATTTCCTCGTCCGTCTCCCCGAGGCCCAGCATGAGGCTCGTCTTGGTGAGCACTCCGGGAGCGTGGCGCTTCGCGTGGTCCAGCACCCGCAGCGTCTGCTCGTAGCCGGCGCGCGGGTCCCGCACCGGATGCGTCAGGCGGCGCACGGTCTCGAGGTTCTGCGCGAATACCTGGATCCCGGAGTCGACGACCGTCTCCACTCCGGCAAGCACGCCCTGGAAGTCCGGCGTGAGCGCCTCGACCGCCGTCGAGGGATTGCGCTCCCGGATGGCGCGCACGCATGCGGCATAGTGACCCGCGCCGCCGTCCGGCAGATCGTCGCGGTCGACGGAGGTCAGTACCACGTACCGGAGCCCCATGAGCTCGACCGTGCGCGCGGCGTTGCGGGGCTCCTCCGGATCGAGCCACCCGCGGGGATTGCCCGTGTCGACCGAGCAGAAGCGGCAGGCGCGCGTACAGACCGCCCCCATCAGCATGAGGGTCGCCGTGCCGGCGTTCCAGCATTCGCCGATGTTCGGGCACTTCGCCTCCTCGCACACCGTGGCGAGACGGTGGTCGTGGACGGCGGCCCTGACGGCGCTGAACCCTGCGCCGGCGGGCGCCCGGACCCTCAGCCAGGGCGGCTTCGGCGCGGCGCGGGCGCCGGCCGCGCCGTCACGCGCCTTGATGCCGTCGCGGATGGCCGTGAAGCCCTGCGGCGTCACGTACTTCTCGCCACTGCGAGCCTCCGTGACGATCGGAATGCGCTTGAGCTCGGACATACGGGCTATTGTACCGTAGGGTGTCCGTCGCTCCGGAACGCCGCCAGTTTCGGGATGGCGCTGCGGGCGAGCGAGAAGTAATGGGAGTCCCTCTCCACGCCGATGCTGGCGTATCCCACCGACTCGGCCGCGGCGAGCGTGGACCCCGACCCGGCAAAGGGGTCGAGAATCACTCCCTCGCCGAGGGGCAGGATGCCTCTCACCAGCGCGCGCAGGAAGCGCTGCGGCTTGAGGCTCGGGTGCGGCGCGAGCGCCCGCTCCGACTTGTGCGTCGGTGCCGAGCGGATGACGTCACCGAATGGTTGATCGTCCGACGGCCTTCGGAAGCCCCCCGTCTTCCAGCGGCGCAGATTGTCCTGCACCCGGCCCTGCAGGCGCTTGCGAAAGAGCAGCCACGGCTCCCACATCGAGCGCGGCATCACGCTCACTCCGCTGAACTCCTCGTGGGCGGCCTTGGGACGATCCCCGCCGCGCATCGTCATGACGAGCCGCACAATCTCGCCCCTGCGCTCGAGCCCGGCGCGGGCGAGCGCACCGGCGACGATGAAGGAGACGAGCGGATGAGTCGCGACAACGACGTTGGCCCCGGGAACGAGCGCCGGCAGCAAGGCACCAGCCCATTCGAAGAAGAATCGATCGAGCGCCTCGAGGTCATCCGCGGTCAGGACCGTGAATCGAGGAAGCGGCGCGCGCTCCACACCGTCAAACGCGGGCGGAATGCGCCACACCCCTCCGCGCCGCGCCCGCAGCTTCCGCTGCTGCTTGGGCGAGTACTCGTTGAGCCCATAAGGAGGGTCCGTCACCACCGCATGAATCCCTGAGGCCCGCTGCGCGCGCAGCCACTCGAAGCAGTCACCGTGGTGCAGGGTCGCCCGTCCGTGGGAGAACGACGGCCAGACGCTCCGCTGATGCGCCACGATGCGCGACATGCCGCTCACCTTACACTGACGGTGCGGCCCGGCGCAGCCGCGCGTCGAGCTCTGCGAGCTGCTCCCGCGTGCCGATGTTCAGCCACTCCCCGCAATGGACCTGTCCCCGCAGCCGCCCGGCGGCGATTACCTGCTCGAGCAAGCGCACCAGCGGAAAGCGCCCCGGAGCGCACCCGTTGAACAGCCGCGGCCGGTACAAGCCGATATTTGCGTAGGTGAACCGCGCCGCCCCGGGCAGGCGCTCGACCACGGACCCGCCCTCCAGTCCGAAGTCGCCCCGAGGATGGTACGGGGGATTCGGAGCGAGGACGATCTGTGCGTCGGCCGCCGCATCGAGCCTCAGCTCGCCAAAATCGAAGTCCGTCCAGATGTCGCCGCTCACGACGACGAAGGGATCCGCTCCGAGGAGCGGCAGCGCGTTGTGCACTCCACCCCCGGTGTCGAGCGCGACGGGCCCCTCGTCGCTGTACGCGATGCGGACGCCATATTCGGTCCCGGTGCCGAGCGCCGCGCGGATCCGCTCCCCGAGCCACGACAGATTGATCACGATGTCCCGGATGCCTGCGCGAGCGAGCGCGGCGAGCAGATAGCCGATCAGCGGCTGGCCGCCGGCCTCGAGAAGCGGCTTCGGGACGGTATCGGTGAGCGGCCGCATCCGCTCGCCGCGCCCCGCCGCAAGCACCATGGCCTTCATGCGTCCGCCCTCATGCGTCCGCGGTCATCGCGGCGTGGACGCGGCCGCGCGCGCGTTCGCCCGCGCCAGCTCCGGCGCCGCGCGGCTCTCGAGGAAGCGTCCGAGCTCGGCGAGCTCCGGATACCGGTCGCACGTATCCAGCACGTACCGCAGCGTCAAGGGCAGGTCGCCCAAGTAGGCCGGCTTGCCGTCGCGGTACCAGAGCCTTGCGAAGATGCCGAGCACCTTGAGATGGCGCTGCGCCCCGATGAGATCGAACCAGCGCAGCAGCTCACCGTCGCTGCCGCCCGCCTGGGCGCCGCGCGCGAGGAGCCGCGCGCGGTATGCGCTCACCCATCCCGTGACGCGCTCCCTCGGCCAGGCGATGTAGCAGTCCTTCAGCAGCGAGACGAGGTCGTAGCCGATCGGGCCGCGCAGCGCGTCCTGAAAGTCGAGCACGCCCGGATTGCGCGGCTCGACCACCATCAGATTGCGCGAGTGATAGTCGCGGTGCACGAACACCTGCGGCTGGGCGAGCGCCTCGCGGATGAGCCGCTCGAAGCTCCGGGAGAGCAGCTCCCGCTCGTCGGGGGCGAGCTCCATCTGAAGGTGCCGCCCGCAGAACCATTCCGGCATGAGCGCCATCTCGCGCAGCAGGATCTCGCGATCGTACGGGGCGAGCGCGCCCGCCGCCTCCCCGCCCCGCGCCTGGATGTCCGCGAGAGCATCCAGCGCATCACCGTACAGGGCATCGGGGTCGCCGTCCCCCTTGAGCCTGGACAGGTAGGGGGTCGCTCCGAGATCCTCGAGGAGCAGCAGGCCCCGGGGGCTATCCGACTCGTGAATGCGCGGGACGTGGACGCCGAGGGACTCGAGCAGGCCGCTCACCTTGACGTACGGACGCACATCCTCGTGGTCCGGCGGGGCGTCCATGACGATGAGCGTCCCCCGGCGATGGAAGACGCGGAAGTAGCGGCGAAAGCTCGCATCGCTGGACGCAGGCTCGATGCGCTCGACATCGAGCCCAACGTCCCGGGCGAGCCAATCGAGGACCAGCGCGAGGCGCGCGTCGGCGTGAGACATGGAGTTTTATTACAATGCAGCGAAGCTACGATGCGCGGAACGGTGCCAGCATGACATTATAATGCCGAGCCGCATGCTGCCTCCGCGTCCAATGCCGCCGCTGTGCTCGCCGTCACGCCCGAGGCAGGCGTATCGGTTGGCACTCTTCATTTGGGCCGCCGCGCCGCTCTGCGGCATCGCGCACGCCGACGGGCTGCTCTGTCCGTCCGACCCGCGTAGCGGCCAGGGGCCGTTCGCCAGGGAGACCAAGCCCACCATCGATGCCGGGCTCGACACGAACAGCGACCAGGTGACAGCGCAGCTGGGGGCGAACGGCAACACCGTTCTGCACCTCCAGGGCAATGTCATTGCGCGCCAGGGAGACCGCGAGGTCCGCTCGAACGATGCGCAGTACGACCGCGCCACGGGCGCACTCACCGCGATGGGCTCGGTCACGTACCAGGACCCGATCGTGCGCTTGAGCGGGAGCGACGGGAAGTACTCCCCGACCGCGGGTGCCGAGGTGCGGTCTGCGCAGTTCGAGCTGCGGCAGCGCTACGGACATGGCTCCGCGAAGCTGCTCGATTTGACGCCGAAGGGCATCCTCAATCTGCAGGGAGTGACGTTCACGACCTGCCGCATGACCGATCAGTCGTGGCAGCTCCATGCGCGGACACTGACGCTCGACACCAACGCGCAGGTCGGCACCGGCCGCGACGCGCGCATCGAGCTGGAGGGCGTGCCGATCCTCTATCTGCCCTGGGTCTCCTTTCCCTTGAGCAGCGAACGCAAGAGCGGCTTTCTGTTCCCGAGCGCCGGCAACAGCTCATTGAGCGGCGCCGAGCTCGAGATCCCCTACTACTGGAACATCGCGCCGAATGCGGACCTCACCTTCTCCCCGATGTACTACTCGCGCCGGGGCGTCGATCTCGCGGGAGACACGCGGTTTCTCACGGATACCCAGACCGGGGATCTGCAGTGGCACTACCTGCCCGACGATCAGCTCGCCGGGCATGACCGCAGCCTCGTGACCTTCGACGACGTCGCGCAGCTTCCCGACAACCTTCGCGTGACCGTCAATGCGTCGAACGTGAGCGACCCGCAGTATTTCGAGGACTTCGGAACGGGTCCGGAAAGCACGAGCACGGCTTTCCTGCAGCGCCTCGTCGAGATCACCTACCGCGACGAGGACTGGAATCTCGGCGGGGAAGCCGAGCAGTATCAGCCTGTCGGTGTCCAGCTGCCCGTGGACTTCCTCCCCGACGAGTATCGGCCCTATTCTCTCGCGCCGCGGCTGTGGGCGGACGGCGACTTCGGGTGGGGGCCGGCGCAGCTATTCCGCTACGGCTTCGAATCGGAACTCGTGGACTTCACCCGCGCGGTGGGCATCACCGGCTGGCGTCTCGACCTCATGCCGACCCTTGGATTCGACTACGAGAATCCCGGCTACTTCATTCGCTCGAGCGTCGACTGGCGCTACACGCAGTACGAGCTCGACAACGTCCTGCCGGGCACCGATCGCTCCCCCTCGCGGACCCTGCCGATCACGAGCTTCGACACGGGCCTGAAATTCGACCGGCTGCTCGGCGCGAACGGCGACCGCACGCTCACGCTCGAGCCCCGCGTGCTCTACCTCTACGTTCCCTATCGCGACCAGGACCAGCTGCCGCTCTTCGATACCGCCCTGCCAGATCTCAATACGGTGGAGCTGTTCCGCACCAATCGCTACGTGGGCGACGACCGCATCAGCGACGCTGACCAGGTGACGGCCGGCGTCACGAGCCGGCTGCTCAACACGGACAGTGGACAGCAGTACCTCACGGCGACACTCGGCCAGGCGTACTACATCGAGACCCCGCGGGTGCAGCTGCCGGGGGAGAACCTCGAGGGCCAAGAGAAATCCGACGTCGTCGGAGACTTCGTGGTGAGCGCTTACCAGAACTGGAACGTGGACTTGAACCTCGACTGGAATCCCGACGAGTCGCAGGTGGAGCGCACCTTCGTGCAGCTGCAATACAAGCCCGAAGCGGAGAGCGTCATCAACGTTGCCTACCGCTATCAGCGCGACGTCGTGCTGTCGTCGGCCCTCGCCGCACAGGGGGAGGTTCCCACCGGCCTCGGCACGCCGAGCTTGAGCTTCGCACAGGGCCAGAGCCTCAATCAGACGGAGGTCTCCACTGCGTGGCCGATCGCCCGCAACTGGCACCTGCTCGCGCGCTGGGTCTACGACCTGGACGCTCACGAGGGCCTCGACCGCCTGCTGGGGTTCGAGTATCGCTCCTGCTGCTGGCGCGTTCGGCTGCTCGCTCGGCGCTACCTCGTCGACGGCACGGGCCAGCAGGACACCGCTTTCATGTTCCAGCTGCAACTTAGTGGCCTCGCCGGTGTCGGACCCGCTACGGACGCTTTCCTCGGAAGCGCGATTCGGGGATACTCGCCTCCTTCGTTAAGCCGCTAGAAATCATGGAAAAGCTGACCGGCCCATCCTGGGCTCCGTCCCCTCGGAGCCGCCAACCGTTGCGCATCCTCGGCCTCACCGTCTTGCTGATCGGCGCCGGTGGCGCCGCGCACGCGCAGACCCGCGATCTCGCCACCCAGGGCGCCCCGCTCGACCGGGTTGTGGCCGTCGTGAACGACGGCGTGGTGCTCATGAGCGAGGTGGACGCCGAGCTCGCGCAGGTCACCGAGCACGCGAAGGCTGATCAGGCCGAGCTGCCTCCGGAGAACGTGCTGCGCCACCAGGTCCTCGATCAGCTCATCCTCCAGGAAATCGAGATGCAGGAGGCGGAGCACGACGGCATCAAAGTCCCCGACGAGCAGCTGAACGACGCGCTGCAGGATATCGCCCAGCGCAACCGCATCACACTGTCGCAGCTGCCCGACGCGCTCGCCCAGCAGGGGACCGATTACACCTCCTATCGCGACGCCATACGCCGCCAGCTCATCCTCTCGCTGCTGCAGCGGCGGGACGTTGTGCAGCACATCGGCGTCAGCTCGCGGGAGATCGACCAGTATCTCGCGCGCGAGGCGAAGCATCCTTCGGATGCGATGGAATACAACCTCGCCCACATCCTGATCGCGGTGCCCGAGAACGCGACCCAGGAGCAGCTCGAGCAAGCCGATCAGCGCGCCCAGGACGTTGACCGGCGCGCGAAGTCCGGCGAGGATTTCGCCAAGCTCGCGATCTCCTACTCGAGCAGCGACACTGCGCTTCAGGGGGGCTCGCTCGGCTGGATCAAGGGCACCGAGCTCCCGACCTTTCTCTCGGACGCCATCCTGCAGCTCAAGCCGGGGCAGGTGAGCGCGCCGGTCCGCGCGGCGAACGGGTACAACATCGTCAAGCTGATCGGCACACGCGATTCCGGCCAGAAGGTCGTCGTCGATCAGGTCCACGTCCGGCATATCCTCATGCGCACGAACGACCTGCAGGACGACGCGACAGTGAAGCAGAAGCTCGAGGGGCTCCGCGAGCAGATCTTGCATGGGCAGGACTTCGCGGCGCTCGCGCAGGTCAACTCGCAGGACCCGGGCTCGGCGGGCAGCGGCGGCGATCTCGGCTGGGAGAGTCCCGACGCCTTCCCCCCGAAATGAAGAACGAAGTCGACACCATCAAGATCGGCGAGATCAGCGAGCCCTTCGAGAGCCAGTACGGCTGGCAGATCGTTCAGGTGCTCGGCCGCCGGCGTGTCGACAGCACGGACGAGCTCAAGCGCGAGCACGCCGCCCAGGAGATCCGCGCGAGCAAGGCCGACGAGCAAACCGAGCTCTGGCAGCAGCGCCTGCGAGACGAGGCCTACGTCGAATACAAGATGTAGTGGTGGGCCGCATCCCTCGCATCGCTCTCACGTCCGGCGAGCCCGCCGGAATCGGTCCCGACCTGTGTCTCTCCATCGCGCGCGGCGAGCTGCCCTGCAGCCTCGTCTGCCTCGCGGACGCGCGGCTGCTCGAGGAACGGGCGCGCCTGCTGCGCATGGAGGACCTCGCGTTGCGGCCCTACGCGGCCGAGCGCCGCGCAGCGCACGTGCCCGGAAGCCTCGAGGTCCTCGACTGCCCGCTCGCGGTACCGAGCGAGCCGGGGCGGCTCGACACCCGCAACGCCCGCCCTGTGCTCGAGATGCTGAACCGCGCCGTCGACGGCTGCCTCGCGGCCGAGTTCGACGCGATCGTCACCGCACCGGTGCAGAAGAGCTGCATCCTCGATGCCGGCTTCGTCTTCCTCGGACACACGGAATACCTGGCGGAGCGGACGGGCTCCCGCCGCCCGGTCATGATGCTGGCCTCGGGATCGTTTCGCGTGGCGCTCGCGACCACTCACCTGCCGCTCCAGGCGGTGAGCAGCGCGATCACGGTGGACTCGCTCTGCGAGGTGCTCGAGGTGCTGGACCGTGACCTCAGGCGCTGGTGGCACATTGCGGCGCCCCGGATCGCCGTGTGCGGCCTCAATCCTCACGCCGGGGAAGGCGGACATCTCGGCGATGAGGAGATCCGGATCATTGCGCCCGCGCTCGCAAGGGCGCGCGCCCGCGGCGTTGAGGCCGACGGTCCCGTACCGGCCGATACCATCTTCGTTCCCCGGCTCCTCGAGCGGTACGATGCCGTGCTCGCGATGTATCACGATCAAGGACTGCCGGTCATCAAGCATGCCTGCTTCGACAGCACGGTCAACGTGACACTCGGGCTGCCCATCGTGCGCACCTCGGTCGATCACGGGACGGCGCTGGACCTTGCCGGCACCGGCCGCGCCGAGCCCGGCAGCCTCCTCGCTGCACTCAAGCTGGCCGCCCAGATGGCCGCAGCCTGATCCGTGGCGCTCTCGCGCAAGCGCTTCGGTCAGCACTTCCTCCATGACCCCGCGGTGATCGAGCGGATCGCCCGCGCGGTCGGGCCTCGGGCGGGGGACCACCTCGTCGAGATCGGCCCCGGCCGCGGAGCCCTGACGCGCCGGCTCCTCCAGGCAGATTTCGCGACACTCGACGCGGTCGAGATCGACCGCGACCTCGCCGCGCTCCTCGGAGCCGAGCTCGCATCGGACACCCGCTTCGCCCTGCAGCGGGCGGACGCGCTCGATCTCGATCTCGACGCTCTTGCCGAGCGGCGCGGCGGCAAGCTGCGGGTCGTCGGCAACCTGCCCTACAACCTCTCGACACCGCTGCTCTTTCACTTTCTCGACGGCAGCGGCTCCATCGAGGACATGCATCTCATGCTGCAGCGGGAGGTGGTCGCACGCATGACCGCGCGCCCGGGAACGGGCGAGTACGGCCGACTCACGGTCATGCTGGCGCCGCGGGCTCGCGCGGAGCGGCTGTTCGACATCGGCCCCGGCGCCTTCCAGCCCCCGCCGAAGGTGTGGTCGTCGATCGTACGCCTCGAGGTGCTCCGGGAGCCCGCATTCGCCGTGGCGCCGGATTATGGAAAGGTCGTCGCCGCCGCGTTCGCCCACCGGCGCAAGACCCTGCGTAACGCGCTGAGAGGCCTCGTCAGTCTCGAGCAGATCGAGGCTTGCGGCCTCGATCCGACGGTCCGCCCGGAAACCCTGACCCCGCAGGCCTTCAACGAGCTGGCTCGGGCCGCGGCTCGCGCGGAGGCCGGGTGCCCATCGCCCTCTCCTCCCCCGATGGGTTAGGATGCGCGAAGCCCGAGACACGCTCCAGGGATGACTGGTTGCGGGAACGTTTCCATGACCGTCTATCGCCGCATCCTGCTCGCCATCGAGCTGAACGAGGATAGCTCGTCCGTCGCGCGCCGGGCGAAAGCGCTCGCCGTCGCGCTCGGAGCCGAGCTCGAGGTGCTCCACGTCGTGGAGTACGTGCCCGTCGAGCCGATGGGCGAGACGCTCATGCCCGCCGTGCAGATCGAGGAGGAGCTGCTGGCCCGCGCCCGCAAGCGGCTCTCCGCCCTGGCGGCCGAGGCGGGAATCTCCGAGGAGTCGTGCCGCGTCGAGGCGGGCAACGTCAAGGCGGAGATCGTCCGCAGCGCGCGCGAGCGCAACGTCGATCTCATCATCGTGAGCAGCCGCGAGCGCCACGGCCCGTCCATCCTTCTCAATCTCACCGAGGACACGGTTCTGCACGCCGCGCCCTGCGACGTGCTCGCCCTGCGTATCGGCAGGTTAAGATGAGCTCGATGGAACCGGTCGATCGAGCTGCCTCGCCCAGAATCCGGGTCGATGTCGAGACCGCCTTCGTCGCCGAGCAGTCGGATCCGGTGAAGACGCGTTACGTCTTCTCGTACACCATCACCATCCGCAACGAGGGCTCGACCCCCGCGCGCTTGCTCACGCGCCACTGGATCATCACCGATGCAAACGGCAAGGTTCAGGAAGTCCGGGGCGACGGCGTCGTGGGCGAGCAGCCGTATCTGAAGCCGGGCCAGGGCTTCCGCTACTCGAGCGCGGCAATGATCGAGACGCCGGTGGGCGTGATGCAAGGCAGCTATCAGATGATCGCCGAGGACGGCCGCAGCTTCGATGCGCCGATCGCGCCCTTCCGCCTCGCGATACCCGGCGTATTGCACTGACCGCCGGCGGCGCAAGCCCCACGATGCGGTACGCGATCGGAGACATTCAGGGCTGCGCGGATGAGCTGCGCGCGCTCATCGAGCGCCTGGGCTTCTCGCCCGACCGCGATCAAGTGTGGCTGGTCGGGGACCTCGTGAACCGCGGCCCGCGCTCGCTCGAGACACTCCGCTACGTACGCTCGCTCGCCGACAATGCGGTGGTCGTGCTCGGGAACCACGACCTGCACCTGCTCGCGCTCGCCCTGGGCGGGCGCGCGGCCGCGAAGCGCGGCGACACGCTCGATGCGGTGCTCGCCGCGCCCGACAGGGACGAGCTGCTCGAGTGGCTGATCGGCCGTCCGCTCGCGCATTTCGACGCCGCGCGCGGCGATCTGCTCATTCACGCGGGCCTCGTGCCGCAGTGGACCGTCGCGCAAGCGGTCGCGCTGGCCCGCGAGGCGGAGTCCGCTCTGCGCCGCGATCCGCAAGCCTTCCTCCGGCAGATGTACGGCGACCGGCCGGACCGCTGGAGCGAGGATCTCGCCGGCATGGAGCGCTTGCGGTTCGTCGTGAACGTCCTCACGCGCTTGCGCGTGTGCACGGCGGATGGGCGCGTCGACCTCGGCATGAAGGGCCCGCCCGCGAAGGCTCGCCCGGCCTTTCGCCCGTGGTTCGAGGTCGAAGGGCGTGCGAGCCGCGACACGCGCATCATCTTCGGGCACTGGTCCGCACTGGGCTACGTGAACGCCCACGGCGTGATCGGGCTCGACACCGGATGCGTGTGGGGAGGCGCCTTGACGGCCGTGAACCTCGATGCAACGGAGCCGCCCGTGAGCCTGCCGTGCGGGGGCTACGAGGTCCCCGGTGAATCCTAGAGGAAGCCCCCGTATGCCGCCGATGCTCAGAACCTTGAATTTCCGCCGCTGGATCGACGAGAACCGCCACCTGCTGAAGCCCCCCGTCGGTAACAGGCGCATCTACCGGGACAGCGAGCTCATCATCCAGGTCGTCGGAGGGCCCAACTCGCGGAAGGATTTCCACGTTGATCCGGGCGAGGAATTCTTCTACCAGATCGAGGGCGACATGCTGCTGAAGACGGTGCAGCAGGGCCGCCCCGTTGACGTTCCCATCCGCGAGGGCGAGATCCTCCTCATCCCGCCGCGCATGCCGCACTCGCCGCAGCGCTTCGCCGACACGGTCGGCCTGGTGATCGAGCGCGACCGGCGTCCCGGCGAGCAGGACGGGCTGCAGTGGTACTGCGAGCGTTGCGGTGAGCCTCTGTACGAGGAGTTCTTCGCGCTCACGGACATCGAGACGCAGTTTCCCCCGGTGTTCGAGCGCTTCTTCGGCAGCCTCGAGCGGCGCACGTGCGGGCGCTGCGGGGCGGTGATGGAGCGCGCCGGGTGAAGGCGCATGTCCGCTTGGGTCTCGCCGAGCTCACAGTCGATCTCGAGCGCCCGATCAGCCTCGCGATCGAGGTGGCGTTCACGGGAACGGAGCCGCGCCACTTCGGCGCGCCGCGCGCCAGCATGCATCCGCTCGCCGTCCCCGGATTCCCCGGCAGCGTCTCCGCCGGCGCGAGCTGCAATTGCAGCACCATCACGCTCACCCCCCACTGCAACGGCACCCATACCGAGTGCGCCGGCCATCTCACCACGCAGCCCCTCGACGCGTTCCGGGTCGTCCCGCCCGGCTGGGTGCCGGCGGCGCTTCTCACGGTCCAGCCCGAGAGCCCGGGCGACACGGACGAGACGAGTGACCCGCCGCCCCGGGCGGGAGACCTGCTCGTCACGCGCCGGCTCCTCGAGGCCGCCTGGCCGGCTCGCTCCGTCTGGGGTACGGCAGCGCGCGCGCTGGTGATCCGCACGCTTCCGAACCCCACGGAGAAGCTCCGGCGCGATTACACCCGCGAGGCCGCGCCCTATCTCTCCGGCGAGGCGGCGCACTGGCTGGCCGGCCGCGGGATCGAGCACTTGGTGGTGGACCTCCCCTCCATCGATCGGATCCACGATGAGGGACGTCTCACCGCGCACCGAGTATTCTTCGGCCTGCCGCCCGGAGCGCGTGAACTGCCGCTCGCAGGGCGCCCGCAGTGCACCATCACGGAGCTCGCCTACGTGCCGGACTCGGCGGTCGATGGAGAATATCTGCTCGAGTTGCAGGTGCCGGCCCTGGGCGGAGATGCGGTGCCCAGCCGGCCGCTGCTCTATGAGCTGGAGAGACCCGCGTCTTGAGCTGGGAACCGACCACGAACCCTGAGGCGACGCTCAAATACGCGCGCCGCCAGGATGCGACCGACGCGCTCCGCGAGCTCTCCCGGCAGTTCGCGCTGCCCCACGGCCTCGGCGGCGCGCCGCTCGTTTACCTCTGCGGCCACTCGCTCGGTCCGCTGCCGCGCGCCGCGCGGGACATCGTTGCCCAGGAGCTCGACGACTGGGGCCGGCTCGCGGTGCTCGGCCACGAGGGCGCGCAGCGTCCGTGGATCCCCTATCACGAACACCTCCGCTCGGGTCTCGAGTACTTGACGGGCGCGCGGCCGGGCGAGGTCGTCGCGATGAACTCCCTCACGGTCAATCTGCACCTGATGCTCGCGAGCTTCTACCGCCCGGCGGGCCGGCGCACCAAGATCCTGATCGAGGCCCACGCCTTTCCGTCGGACCGGCACGCCGTCGCCTCGCAGATTGCGTGGCGCGGCCTCGATCCTCAATCGGAGCTGATCGAACTGGCACCTGAGGACGGCAGCTCCCTCATCGCGGAGTCTGCCGTCGAGGAGCTCCTGCGCGAGCGAGGTGAGGAGATCGCAGTGGTGCTGTGGCCTGGCGTGCAGTACCTCACCGGCCAGGCGTTCGACCTTGCGGTCATCGCCCGGGCCGCGCGCCGCGCGGGATGCGTCGCGGGCTTCGATCTGGCGCACGCGATCGGCAACGTGCCGCTCGCGCTGCACGAGGCGGACGCCGACTTCGCGGTGTGGTGCAGCTACAAATATTTGAATGGCGGCCCCGGCGCCATCGGCGGCTGCTTCGTTCACGAGCGGCATGGCACCGATTCCGGCCTCCCGCGCCTCGCGGGCTGGTGGGGACACGATCCTGCGACGCGCTTCGAGATGGGCCCCGAGTTCTGGGCCGCCCGGGGCGCCGACGGCTGGCAGGTGAGCAACCCGTCGATCCTCGCGAGCGCGCCGCTCGTCGCCTCCCTCGAGATCTTCCGAGCCGCCGGCATGGACCGGCTGCGCGCGAAGTCCGTCGCGCTCACCGGGTTCCTCGAGCAGCTCTTGGAGCCGCTGCCCGTCACGCTACTCACTCCGCGCGAGCCCGCCGCACGGGGCTGTCAGCTGTCCATCCGGATCGGGGGGACGCCCGGCAGGGGACGGCGGATCTTCAATGCGCTCCAGTCGCATGGCATCGTGTGCGACTGGCGCGAGCCCGACATCATCCGCGTCGCGCCCGCCCCGCTCTACAACCGCTTCGAAGAAGTACTGCACTTCGGCGAGCGGCTCGCGCAGGCGCTGCACACCGTTCCTTGAGATGCGGGCGCAGCCCGTCAACATCGTCGGCGCAGGCCTCGCAGGCCCGTTGCTCGCCATCCTGCTCGCCCGACGCGGCTTCCCGGTGACGGTGTACGAGCGCCGGAGCGACCCGCGAGCCTCCGCCTCATCCTCAGGCCGTTCCATCAATCTTGCGCTCGCCGCGCGCGGCATCCGCGCGCTCGAGCACGCCGGCATCATGGATCGCGTGCGGCCCCTGACGATTCCCATGCGGGGCCGCATGGTGCACGAGCTCCGCGGGCCACCGGCGCTGCTGCCGTACGGGCAGCGCCCGGACGAGGTCAACTACTCGATCGGGCGCGGCGCGCTCAATCGCCTGCTCATCGAGGAGGCGGCGCGGCATCCGGGCGTGACGTTCCGCTTCGGGCAGAGTTGCGACGGGTTGCACGGCGCGCCGGACGCGCGTGACACACTTGCACTGCGCGACAGCAGCTCCGGCCGCGCGTACGAAGTTCCTCTGACGCCCACCATTGCAGCAGACGGGGCCGGGTCGTCGGTGCGCGCGAGTCTCGTCGAGCGCGGGTCGATCGCCGCGCACGAGGATCCGCTCGATCACGACTACAAGGAGCTGTCCCTTCCGCCGGCGGCGGGGCGCCATGCTCTCGAGCCCGAGGCACTGCACATCTGGCCGCGCCGCGGCTTCATGCTGATCGCGCTACCCAACACCGACGGCAGCTTCACGGCGACGCTGTTCCTCCCGCGCGAGGGTCCGCGAAGCTTCGCTTCGCTGCAGACGGCCCGAGACGTTGAGGATCTCTTCAGGCACGAGTTTCCCGACGCCGTGCCGCTCATGCCCGACTTGCTCCCGCAATTCCAGGAGCATCCGCAAGGCCGCCTGGGCACCCTGCATGCCGCGCCCTGGCACGCAGGCGGCGGGGTGTTACTGCTCGGCGATGCCGCACACGCCATCGTGCCCTTCCACGGCCAAGGCATGAATGCCGCGTTCGAGGATTGCTTAGCGCTCGATGCGCTGCTCGATCGGCACGAGAGCTGGGAATCGCTGTTCGCCGCCTTCGAGGCCGAGCGCCGCCCCAACGCCGAGGCGATCGCGCGGATGGCGATCGAGAACTATGGCGAGATGCGCGAGCACGTGCTCGACCCCAAATTCCTGCGCCAGAAATCCTGGGCGCTCGAGCTGGAGCGGCGTTTCCCGGACCGGTTCATCCCGCGCTACTCGATGGTGATGTTCCACCCCGAGATCTCCTACGCCGAGGCGCTGCGCCGTGGCACCGTGCAGCAGGAGATTCTCGACGTGCTCGACGAGCGCGCGGGCGCGACCGACGTCATGGGAGACAGGGGGACGCTTGACCCGGAACTCGCTCGGAAACTGGTCCTGACGCGGCTTTGAGCCTCACCGCGTGCGGCCGCAGGCAAAGCTGCTCGCTTCGTCCGTGCTTCCCGAGCCCTTGTACACCGCCACCTCGGGGTAGGGGCACAAGGGGCGGGTTCGATCGACGCGGCCGCCACGGGTGCGCGAGGCGACGATTCGATTCGGCGCCTTGCCGTGCTCCACCCACTGCTCGAGCGCCGTGACGGTATCGAAGTGGTCGGGACCGTCGCCGCCGCTGCAGTGGTTCATCCCGGGCACCATGAAGAGCCGGTACTCGTCCGCGAGGCCGCTCACGCCACCCGCCGCCCGTGCCGCGCTCAGGTAGTAGTCGATGCTGTTCAGAGGCGAGATGCCCTGATCAGCCCAGCCGTGATACTGGATCAGCTTGCCGCCGCGGGCGAAGAAAGCGCCGAGATGCGGATCGATGTTATTGGCGAGAGCCGCCTCGCTGCGGTCCGCGCGCACCATGTCCCGATCGAAGTTGAGCGTGCGGTAGTCCCAGTTCGGATCCTGGAATGCCACGTCGCGGAAGATTCCGGTGACCAAGGACAACCCGGGGCCGACGCCTGCGCTCCAGGCCGATTCCGATCCGGGCATCAGTCCCGGAAAGAGGATCGCGTGCGTGCGCGGGTTGCGCAACGGACCGTAGATCCTTCGGGCCGTCTCGACCTGCGCCGCAGTGAGGCATGCGGCGTTGTCGGCAGCGGTGCAACCGAGAGCGCCGGGATCGAAGTGGCAGCGCCGCGGATCCTCGATCACGCCGTCCGTCACGCCATCGAGCGCATCACACGCTTTCAGCACGGCAGCGTGCAGCAACAGGAGCTTGTCGGGCGGCAGGAAGCTCCCCGCGCTCCGGTGCATCGCCTGAGCTTCTGCCGTACCGGCCGCGGAGAGATGCGTCATGTAGTTCGCCGGCGCACCGGCGATGATGCCGTCGAAATCGGCTGGGAAGCGCTGCGCCTCCGTCAAGCCCTGCCTGCCGCCGGTCGAGCAGCCGCTCCAGTAGGAGTGCCCCGCCGCATCGCCGTAGTAGCTCTCGATGATGGCCTTGGACTGCACCGTCATCTGATGCACGGCCCGGTAGGCGAAATCGATCCATTTCTCGGGATGCCTCAGCGCGAAACTGGCATCACCCACGCTGCCCTCGTGACCGGTGTCGGTCGATGCGGTGGCGTAGCCCCGCGCAAGCGGCTCGATCATCTCCGGATAGAAAATCTCACCCGAATACCCGCCGTTGCCGACCGCCAGGAACTTGCCGTTCCAACCCCGGTCGGGCAGCCACAGCTCGAATCGGATGAGCGAGCCGGGCACGGGGCTCACTTGCACGGCGACGCGGCAGAAGGCCGGCAAGCCCTGGTAGGAGGGTTGTTGCGCAGGGCCGGCGAGTGAGAACGGCTTGGCCGGAGCGAACGCGCCCGCGGGGACGATCTCAGCGAGTGTGATCCGGGTATGCGGAAGTGTCAGTGTCGAGAGCCGCGCGCAATCCCCGCTCGCCGCGGAGGCGGCGCCCCAGGCAAGTGCGGTCAACAGGCCAAACAGTGCGGTGCGCATGGCTGCCCCCCTTCTTGATCTTCGTCGAGACGGACGGCTCGCGTAAGTCGCGACCAGCCGATCCGACGGAGCGGATTATATCCCGCTCACGACCCCTTCGAGGGATCGCCACGCTCGACGCGCTCCAGCACACAGAAAACCATCGGATAGGCGTGCCGCGCGTCCGCCGGGTGCGGCTCGCGGCGAGTCTCCCGCCACGCCCGCTCATCGAGCGGCGGGAAGACCGTATCGCCTTCCATGCTCCCCAGCACCCTCGTGAGATAGATACGACGGGCCCGTGGCAGCGCGAGTCGATAGACCTCCGCTCCGCCCACGCAGACCAGCTCAGGCAAGCCGTCGACCTGCGAGACAGGCCCGCCGCCGGCCCGCTCGACGGGGAGTTGCCCTGCCCGCTCGACCGCCTCGTCCAGCGAATGCACGACGACCGCGCCGGGCGCCGACCAATCTCGCGAGCGCGTGAGCACGAGGCTCGTGCGGCCCGGCAGCGGCTTGCCGATCGAGTCGAAGGTCTTGCGTCCCATCAGCATGGGCTTGCCTATCGTCAGGGACTTGAACCGTTTCAAGTCGTCGGGCAGGTGCCACGGCATGCCGTTGTCGCGGCCGATGACGCCGTTCTCCGCCATCGCAACGAGAAGCGAGATCAGCGGCCGCGCCGGGTGCGCCGCCATCAAATCTCCACGACGGTGTTGAAAATCACGATGTCGCGCACGGGCATGCGGAAGAACTCCGCGGAGCTAGCGCTGCGGCGCTGCATGCGGGCGAAGAGCCTTCGCTTGAGGCCCTGCCAGCCTGGCCGCGGCCGCGCGATCACGACGTGCTGGCCGATGAAGAAGGAGCAATCCTCGAGATAGACGCGCAGGTCGCGGGAGCGGCAGGCCCTGAGCGTCTCGCGCATGTCCGGCGTCTCCATGAAGCCGAAGAAGGCGGTCACCGCGTAGATACCCGGCATCAGCTCCTTGATGCGGACCCGGTCCGCCCGGCTCAAGCGCGGTGTGCGCATGATCTCGAAGTTGAGGATCAGGCTGCGCTCCTGGACCACCTTGTTGTGCTCGATGTTGCGCACGAGCGCCGAGGGGACGAATCCCGGATGGCTCGCGAGGAACACGCCCATGCCCTCGACACGCAGCGCGCCGTCGATGAGCTGCGGCAGCTTCGCGAGCGGCACGGCGAGCTGGCCGAGCGCATGGCGCAGATCGATCCGGCCGTTGAGCCAGATCGAGAACACCCCGAACACCACGAGCGCGAGCAGGAGGGGCACCCAGCCGCCGGCCTCGACCTTCGTGAGATTCCCCAGGACGAACACGAGGTCCACGGCGAGGAGCAGCCCGAAGAGCGCCCCGGCGCGCCACTTCGGCCAGCCCCACTGAGTGACCGCCACGAATGCGCCGAGCAGCGTCGTGATGAACATGGTGCCGACGACCGCCGCACCATACGCGCCGCCCAGCGCGTCCGAGGAACGGAAGCCGAGCACGAACCCGACGACGGCGACGAACTGCAGCGCGTTGACGACGGGCACGTAGATCTGGCCCTGCTCGTGCGCCGAGGTCTGCAGGATGCGCATGCGCGGCAGCATGTCGAGCTGCACGGCCTGGCGCGCGACGGAGAAGGTCCCGGAAATCACGGCCTGGGAGGCGATCACGGTCGCGGCCGTGGCGAGCGCCAGCATGAAAGGCAGGAGCGACGGGCCGACCAGGGCGTACATGGGCCTAGCGACCGGGCCGCCCGCGGAGAGCAGTAGAGCGCCCTGCCCGAAATAGTTGAGCAGCAGGGCCGGCCACACGAGGCCGAACCACGCGATCCGCACCGGGGCCTTGCCGAAGTGTCCCATGTCGGCGTAGAGCGCTTCACCGCCCGTGATCGCGAGGAACACCGCGCCGACGATCGCGAGCGCCAGACCCGGATCGTGCGCGAGCAGGCGGATGGCGAATCGAGGATCGACCGCGACGAGGACCACGGGTCGTGAGACGATCGCGATCGCGCCGGAGACACCGAGCACGACGAACCACACGACCATGATCGGCCCGAACGCGCGGCCGACGCGCGCCGTTCCCCGCCGCTGGATGCCGTAGAGCGCGACGAGAATCACCAGCGTGATGGGAATCACCGCGGCGGAGAATCCCGGATCGACCAGCTCGAGGCCCTCGACCGCGCTCAAGACGGAGATCGCGGGCGTGATGAGCGCGTCGCAGAAAAACAGCGCCGTGCCCGCAAGGGCGAGGCTGACCGCGATCTTCGGCCAGACGCCGAACTGGCGGAGGTTCCGCTGCGCGAGGGCGAACAGGGCGAGAATGCCGCCCTCGCCTTCGTTGTCGGCCCGCATCATCACGATGACGTACTTGAGGGTCACCGAGAGCGCGAGGGCCCAGAAGATGAGCGAGAGCACTCCGAGGACGGCGGCCGGCCGGCTCGAGCCTGCGGCGTCGAGTGATTGCTGAAACGCGTAGAGCGGGCTCGTGCCGATGTCGCCGTACACGACACCGAGCGCGCCGACGACGGCCGCGCGTGCGGGCCGTGCCTCTTCAGCGTCGACGAGACGGCTCACGGCGCGAGCGGGTCCTGGATGAGGTGCGGTTTCGGCCAACGGCGGCCGAGGCTCCCGCCCCCGGCTTCTTGCGCTTGCGCGGCTCTGGCGGGCGCCGCGGCGGCCAGAGCATGGTGCCGCGGCACGTGGCGGTGCCGCAGCGGCAGCCGTAGACCTGATCGACGTTCGGCGGGTCGCCGCGCTCCCGCCCGATCTGATAATCGTACGAAAGCTCCTCGCCGGGCTCGATATCGCGCACCGCCTCGATGAAGACGCGGCGGTGCTCGATCACCGACTCGCAATTGGGGCCGCAGGAGTGATTGATGAAGCGTGCCTCGTTGCCGCCTACCCCCGCGTCGATCACGAGCCCGCGGTCGACGCTGAAGAGGAAGGTGTGGTTGTCGCTCTCATCGTGATCGTCGTAGCGGCGGTCCGCGACCGCGTGGGAGATGCGATCGCCCAGGTACTCGATGATGCGCGTGCCTTTCGGGATGCGCCGCAGCGCGAACACGCCACGCCCGTGGATCTTCGAGCGGCGCACCTTGTAGAGCGGAGCCTTGCGCGCCACGGCGTCAGACCGCGACGGCCGCCGGGATGGCGGGATGGTACCGGTAGTCCACGAACTCGAAATCCTCGTACTGGTAGTCGAAGAGGCTCGGCGGGCGCCGCCGCATGTGGAGCCGCGGCAGCGGATAGGGCTCGCGCGCGAGTTGCACTTCGGTCTGCTCGAGATGGTTGAGATACAGGTGGCAGTCCCCCCCGGTCCACACGAGCTCGCCAGGTTTGAGGTCGCACTGCTGCGCCAGCATGTGCGTGAGGAGGGCGTAGGACGCAATGTTGAATGGGACGCCGAGGAAGCAGTCGGCGCTGCGCTGGTAGAGCTGGCACGAGAGCGCCCCGCCCGCCACGTAGAGCTGGAACAGCGCATGGCAGGGAGCGAGCGCCATGCGGTCGAGCTCCCCCACGTTCCAGGCGCTCACGAGGATCCGGCGCGAGTCGGGATTGCGCCTGAGCGTCTCGACGGCGACGCTCATCTGATCGATCGTGCCGCCGTCCGGCCGGGGCCAGGCCCGCCATTGCTTGCCGTAGACGGGCCCGAGCTCGCCGCGCTCGTCGGCCCACTCGTCCCAGATGGTCACGCCGTGGTCGCGCAGCCAGCGCACGTTCGTGTCTCCCCGCAGGAACCAGAGCAGCTCGACGACGACCGAGCGCAGGTGGATCCTCTTGGTCGTGACGAGCGGGAAGCCCTGCGAGAGATCGAAGCGCATCTGGTAGCCGAACACCGAAAGCGTGCCCGTTCCGGTGCGATCGGCTTTCCGCGCGCCCTGGGCACGGATGTGCCGCAGGAGATCGAGATACGGCCTCACCGGGCAGCCGCCCAGTTTCCCGACGACACGCCGCGGCGGTAAGCGATCAGGATCAGCGCCGCCCCGCCGAGGATCATCGGCAACGAGAGCACCTGTCCCATGGTGACCCATCCTCCGGCGAGATAGCCGATCTGCGGGTCGGGCACCCGCACGAACTCGACGAGGAAGCGCGAGACGCCATAGATCACGAGAAACAGTCCGGTGGGCGCAAGACGCGGCCGCGGCTTCACGGTGTACAGCCACAGCGCGATGAACAGCACGATCCCCTCGAGCCCCGCCTCGTAGAGCTGGGAGGGATGCCGCACGACACCGTCCACCTGGAAGCCCCACGGGAGCGTCGTCGCCTTGCCCCACAGCTCGCCGTTGATGAAATTGCCGATGCGGCCGGCGAAGAGGCCGATGCCGGGGAGCGGCGCGGCAAAGTCGAGGACATCCGCGAAGCGGCGACCGCGGCGGACCGCGAAGATGAGCAGGGCGGCGGCGACGCCGAGCATGCCGCCGTGGAACGACATGCCGCCTTCCCAGACCTTGAACGGGTACCAGGGGTCCCCCTTCCAGAACGGCAGCCCGTAGAACAGCACGTAGCCGATGCGCCCGCCGAGGATGACTCCGAGCATCGCGAAGAAGACGAAATCATCGACATCGGCTGCCTTCCACGTGGATCCCGGGCGCGAGGCGCGGAAGCGCGCGAGCCACCAGCCCGCGGCGAAGCCGACGAGATACATGATCCCGTACCAGTGCACCTCGATCGGGCCGAGCTCGCGGCCGAGGAGGTGGAAGGGTCCGAACTCGACGGCGATCGGATTGAAGCCGGGATACTTGAGCATGTGCGAAAGTGTAGCGGTTTCGCCGCTCACTCGCGCGCGACACGGCAGTAGAGCGCCTTCAGGTAGCGGGTCTCGGGGATGGCGGGATGCACCGGATGGTCGGGCGACTGCCCGCCGAGCTCGAGAACCTGCACGAAGCGGCTGCAGTGCCGCGCCGCCGCCTGGACCGCCGCGATCAAGGATGGCTCCTCCAGATGATACGAGCAGGAGCAGGAGACGAGCAGCCCGTCGCGGTCGACGAGATTGAGGGCGAGCTGGTTCAGCTTGCGATACGCCGCCTCACCCTTCGGAATGTCCTTCTTGCGCTTGATGAAGGCCGGCGGATCGAGAATGACCGCGTCGAAGCGCGCGCCGCTCTCGTGCAGCGCCTGCAGCGCATCGAAGGCATCGTCCCGCAGGCACTCCACCTCGACGCTGTTGTCGGCGGCATTGCGGCGCGCGTAGTCGAGCGCGTCCTGCGAGGCATCGACACACGTCGCGGACCCGGCGCCGCCCTTGAGCGCGATGACGGCCCACCCGCCCACGTAGCTGAACACGTCGAGCACCCGGGCGCCCGGACGCAGGTAGCGAAGCATCCGCGCCCGGTTGGCCGTCTGATCGTAGAACCACCCCGTCTTCTGCCCTCCGGCAAGCGGCGCATGAAAGATCGCGCCCCCCTCGCGAACCTCGACCTCATCGGGCACGGTGCCGAACGCCGGCCCGGCGACCTGCGGCAGGTGCTCGAGGCCGCGGGCCGCGGAATCGTTCTTCCAGTAAAGGCCGGCGGGAGAGAGCACGGTCCGCACGGCGCTCTCGGCCGCGGACTTGAGCGCCTCCATGCCGGCCGTCGCGATCTGGCCGACGATCAGGTCGCCGTAGCGGTCGAGCACGAGGCCTGCAAGCCCGTCCGACTCGCCGAACGCGAGCCGGTAGTAGGGCGCCGGGCCCAACTGCTCGCGCAAGGCGAGCGCCGCATTCAGCCGGTGCACGAGGAGCGATTCGTCGATGGGGAAACGGGCATCCCGGCTCATGATCCGCGCGCAGATGAGCGCGTGCGGATTGACGTAGGCGTAGCCGAGAAAGCGGCCGCGGTCGGACTCAACCGTGGCGAGGCCGCCCAGCGGGAATGCGGTGAGCGGAGTCCGGTCGGTATCCACCTCGTTGCTGAACACCCAGGGATGTCCCGCGGCCAAGCGCCGCTCCTCGCCGCGCTTGAGGCTGAGCGGTGCCGGCTCTTCGCGAGGCGGCGCTGCCTCTGCAGGGCCCGAGATCACGTTGGCGCCTTCTCCGATCGGCCAAAACGGGCGATTATACCGATCCCATGACATCGAGACCTCCGGACGGCGGGACGCCGGGCTTCACGAACCGCCTGATCTCGCAGACGAGCCCGTACCTGCTGCAGCACGCTCACAATCCCGTGGACTGGTACCCCTGGGGCGCGGAGGCCTTCGAGAAGGCGCGAGCGGAAGGCAAGCCCGTGCACGTCTCCATCGGTTACTCCTCCTGCCACTGGTGCCACGTGCTCGCCGAGGAGAGCTTCGAGGACGAGGAGACCGCACGGCTGCTCAACGCGCGCTTCGTCAACATCAAGGTGGACAGGGAGGAGCGGCCGGACATCGACCGCATCTATCAGATCGCCCAGCACCTCATCACGCGGCGCTCGGGCGGCTGGCCGCTCACCATGTTTCTCGCTCCGGACGACCGGCGGCCCTTCTTCGGAGGGACCTATTTTCCTCCGGAGCCACGCTACGGCATGCCGGCGTTCAAGGATGTGCTCGCTCGAGTGGCGGACTACTACGCCGGTCACCGGGCGGAGCTCAACGAGCAGAGCGAGGCGCTGGTGCGAGCGCTCGGCGAGCTCGAAGCGTCTCCCGCCTCTGCAGCCTCTGCCGGCACGCCGCTCGGTGAGAGCCCGCTCGAGGCGGCACGCGGGGCTCTCGCCGCCGCGTTCGATACGACGTTCGGCGGGTTCGGCGGCGCGCCGAAATTCCCCCATCCGCTCACTCTCGAGCTGCTGCTCCGGGACTCACATGTCAGCGTGAAGGACCCGCACGCGCTTCACATGGCGACTCTCACCCTGCGCCGCATGGGCGAGGGTGGACTCAACGACCAGCTGGGCGGCGGCTTCTCCCGTTACTCCGTCGACCCCTACTGGATGATCCCGCACTTCGAGAAGATGCTGTACGACAACGGCGCGTTGCTCGCCGTCTACGCTCAGGCCGCGGTCGCCACAGGCGACCCGCTTTACGCCCGCATCGCCACCGAAACGGCGGAGTGGGCGATGCGGGAGATGCAATCTCCGCAGGGCGGCTACTACTCGAGCTTCGATGCCGACTCCGAGGGACACGAGGGCCGCTACTACGTGTGGGAGCGAGCGGAGATCGAGCGCGCGCTCACGCCGGAGGAGCTCGCCGCCTTCGCGCCGCGCTTCGGCATCGATCGCGAGCCGAACTTCGAAGGGCACTGGCACCTGCACTGTTCCGTCCCGGTCGAGGAGATCGCCGCCCGGCTCGGCCTCTCGCAGGGGGAGACGGCCGCGCGGATCGATTCCGCGCGCCGCAAGCTGCTTGCGATCCGCGCGAAGCGCGTGCCGCCGGGCCGCGACGACAAGATCCTCACGGCGTGGAACGCGCTCATGATTCGCGGCATGGCCTCAGCCGCGCGCGCGCTGGGCCGTGATGACTTCGCGGCGTCGGCGGCTCGCGCGCTCGACTTCCTGCGCCGCACGCACTGGCGTGACGGGCGCCTGCTCGCCACCAGCAAGGACGGGCGCGCGCACCTCGACGCCTACCTCGATGATTACGCCTACCTGGCCGATGCGGTTCTCGAGCTGCAGCAGGTGCGCTTCGCGGGAGCTGAGCTCGCGTTCGCCCGCGAACTGCTGGAGGTGGTGCTCGGACATTTCGCCGACCGGGCCTCCGGCGGTCTGTACTTCACCTCGGACGAGCACGAGACGCTGATCCATCGCTCCAAGACGTTCGGGGACGACGCGACGCCCTCCGGAAACGGCATCGCCGCCTTCGCGCTGCAGCGCATGGGCTATCTGCTCGGCGAGACGCGACTCCTCGAGGAGGCGGAGTCGATCCTGCGCGCCGGATGGAGCGCGATGGAGCGCCATCCGCCCTCTCACGTCTCGCTGCTCATCGCCCTTCAGGAGTATCTGCACGCGCCGGAGATCGTCATCCTGCGTGGGGAGGACCGGGAGATCGACGCGTGGCGCCGCGAGCTCGCGAGGAGCTATGCGCCGCGCCGCCTGGTGCTCGCGATTGCAGCCGGCGCGCCCGATCTGCCGGCGGCCCTCGCCGAGAAGGCGCCTCGAGGGGGGGCGGTGGCGTATCTCTGCCGCGGAAGTGTCTGCTCGGCGCCGATCGGCTCTCGAGATGAGCTCGACAAGGCGTTGAGGTGAGGCCCTGGAACCGCTGATCAGGCGAGCGCCCGCGCGACCGAGCGTGCGAAGTGCTCGAGGTTCTCCCTGCTGAGGCCGGCGATGTTGATGCGGCTGTCCTCCGTCATGTAGACGTGGTGGTCGGCTCTGAGCGCCCTCACCCGCTCGGGGCTCAATCCGAGGAGCGAGAACATCCCCCGCTGAGCCGCGATGAAGCTGAAATCCCGCGCGGGGCACACTGCCTTCAGCTGGCCCACCAGGTCCCGGCGCAGGCCGAGGATGCGCTCGCGCATGTCGCCCACCTCGCGCTGCCACATGTCGCGCAGCCCCTCGTCGGCGAGGATCCGGCTCACGATGGCGGCTCCATGGTCCGGCGGCATCGAGTACAGGCGGCGTGCGATGCGCACCTCGTGGCTGAGCGCCGCCTCCGACCGGCTCGCCGACTCGGTGAGGATGTGCAGAGTTCCTGCGCGCTCCCGGTACAGCCCGAAGTTCTTGGAACAGGACACGGCCACCAGCAGCTCGGGGAGCTCGGAGGCGAAGAGGCGGACCGCGAAGGCGTCGGCATCGACTCCGGCGCCCAGTCCCTGATAAGCCATGTCGATGAACGGCAGCAGCCGGCGCCGCTGAACCACGGCGAGGACCGCTCGCCACTGCTCCTCCGAGAGATCGGCTCCCGTCGGGTTGTGGCACGACGCGTGGAGGAGCACGACGCTCCCCGCCGGCAGGGAGTCGAGAGCCTGCAGCATCTCACCCGAGCGAATGCCGCCGGTCGCGGGATCGTAGTAGGGATACGGCTCGAGCTTGAGCCCGCATCCGGTGAGCAGGGGCACATGGTTGGCCCACGTCGGCGAGCTGACGTGCACGACGGAATGGGGCGCGGCGGCGTGGATCAGCTCGGCGCCCAGGCGCAGCGCACCGCAACCGCCCACGCCCTGGATCGTTCGCACGCGTCCTGAGATGAGCGCGGGATGCGACGCCCCGAATGCGAGGCGCTCAACCGCTTGGTTGAAGGCCGCGTTCCCGGCCGGCGCCACGTAGGTCTTGGTGGACTGGCCCTCGAGCACCAGGCGCTCGGCGCGCCGGACGGCCTCGAGCACCGGTGTCTCGCCCCGGCCATTGCGGTAGACCCCCACTCCCAGATCGACCTTGTCGGGACTCTCGTCCGCGCGAAACGCGGCCATCAGCCCCAGGATGGGATCATCCGCCATGCGCTCGAGCCGCTCGAACATGCACTGTCTCCTCCGCACCAGCGACTACTGTAACGTGAATCCAGGCCGGAGAGCGGACCCCGGCGCTGCCGCAAAAACCCGAGCGCATTTCCACGCGACCGGCGACACTAGCGCCCATTCGAGTCCATCCCGAGGTGATTTCGTGATCTCACGTTCATGGCGCGGCGCGGCCGTGCACCCGATCTCCCGGCCCGCGGCGTGGGGCCTCTCTCTCCTGCTTGCCGCGGCCCTCGCCGCGAGCTCCCTGCCGGCGATCGCGCAGCAAGGCGCCGCGCCCGCCGGCTCCGGCGGGACGAGCGCAAGCGCCCAGAGCACCCGCGCCCTGAGGGAGAAAGCCAGCTACAGCCTGGGCGTCCTGCTCGGCGCCCAACTACGCCGGCTCGGCCTCTCCCCGGACTCGATCGCCTTCGACAAGGTGACGCAAGGGCTGCACGACGTGGTGAAGGGAACCGTGGAGCCGACCGCGGCCGACCAGCAGAACATCCAGGAACTCATCCGGGGCGTCATGCAGGGCCGTCAGGCTTCCGCGGGCAAGAACCAGGCCGAGGCGCGCAAGTTCCTGGCCGAGAATGCCAAGCGGAAGGGCATCGTGACCACTGCGAGCGGACTGCAATACAAGGTGCTGAGCGCCGGCAGCGGCGCTTCCCCGCGCCCCACGGACGAGGTCACCGTGAACTACCGCGGCACGCTGATCGATGGGACGGAGTTCGACAGCTCCTACAAGCGCCACGAGCCCGCCACGTTTACGGTGAGCAAGGTCATCCCGGGCTGGCAGGAAGCCCTTGTGCTCATGAAGCCAGGCGCAAAGTGGCAGCTGTTCATTCCGCCCGAGCTCGCTTACGGCACCGACTCGCCGCCGCCGATTCCTCCAGGCTCGATGCTGAAGTTTGACGTGGAGCTGCTCAGCGTGAGGCCCGCCAGTGCGCCCCCCGCCGGAGCGGTTCCGGACGTCGGGGGCGGCGCGCGCTGAAGCGCCGCGCTCTCCCGCCGAAAATCCGTGTCCGGAGGATGCGGCTCGGCAAGCGCTGCCAGGAGCAGCTCGATCAGCTCGGCGTCCCACATCTGCTGCTCGGGCCCGCTCGCGATGACGACCGTCGCCTGCAGGCAGGCGAGGATCAGGGCACAGGCCGTGTCGGGGCTTCTCTGCGCGAGCGACCCGTCACGCTGGCCCTTCAGCAGTAGCCGTTTGAGCCGCGTTCGGGTCATCAGGTCGCGCTCGAGCAGTCGCTTGAGCTCGACCGGTGGAATCCCGTCAACCGGCTGAAACGAGAAAAGCGGTCCCCGCTCGCGCCGCGACTCGAACGCGGAAACCAGAAACGCGGCGACCTTGTCGAGCGCAGTTCCCGGTGACGTCTCCGCAAGCAGCAGACTGTCTTCCAGCTCCGGCGGAGAGATCGCCTTCATGCTTTCGTTCCGGTGCAACGCTCGTGCCAATCTTAGCGGCTCTGATTCTCGGCGGGAATCGACGGCATCGCGCGCGCGCGGGATGCGACTTTGGTGCACGTCCAGCCGCGACGCACACGATCAGTGCAGCCCGGCGGCTCCCCGCTCGGCGTGAGCCCCCCGCGAATCAGCGACTTGTACGCGCCGCAGCCTCGTGAGGCGCCTGGCATTGGACTTGCTGCGGTATCTCGTGGGCCGCCGGGGCGGCAACTCGCGGGAGGCGATCATCGTGGACGTGAGTTTCGGGAAACGAACCACACTGTCGCCGCGGACATATTTTGTTCACGGCCATCGTGTAGAAGAGAGGCGTGACGGCTCCGGCGGTCTGTCATGGACCTGTGACTGCGCCGAGTACGTCCGCTCGAGATCGCGTGGCGAGCCGTGGTGCGTGCATGCGCAGCGCGTCGCCGCGGCGGCCAGCATCGACCGGCTCCTCGGGAGCGAGGGTCTGACGCTGCCGTCCTCCGTTTGCTAGCAACGCGGCGCGCTCTTGCCGCGCTCCCCCCTCGAGGCAAGGGCACGCCGCGGCTTCTTTCAGTCCACGGTTGACAGCGGCCGTGCGACCTCCTCGAGCGGCCGCCGCTCCGCTGCCACGCCGAGCCACGCCTCCACCGCGGCCGCGGCGGCCATCAAGGCCGCGCCGAACGCGTAGCCCCCCGCGATCGCGCCCGGTCGGCCGGTGCCGATGAGCGTGCCGAAGATCCAAGGCGCCGCGACTCCGCCGAGCGCCGTGCCGAACGCATAGAACACGGCGATCGCGAGCGCCCGCACTTCGAGCGGAAAGCTCTCGCTCACCGTGAGATAGGCGCTGCTCGCGGCGGGCGACGCGAAGAAGAAAACGACCGTCAACGCGACGGTGAGCGTGACGGCACTCAGCGCGCCGCTGGCAAATACGAGCGCGGTGGCCGCGAGCAGCAGTCCGGACAGCGCGTAAGTCGTCGTGATCATCGGGCGTCGGCCCCAGCGATCGAACAGCCACCCCAGGGCGAGCGGTCCGATGAAGTTGCTGATCGTGAAGGGCACGAGGTACAGGCCGACCTCGTCGGACCGCACCCCGAAGAAGCGCCCGAGCACCAGGGCGTGCGTGAAGAAGATCGCGTTGTAGAAGAACGCCTGCGCCGCCATGAGCACGAGCGCGAGCGCGGCGCGGCGTGGATACAGCCGGAACAGCGCAACGCCCAGCGCGACAGGACTCACCGGCCGCCGGTGCACACGGAGCTTGAGGCGCGGCGGATCGATCGCGTGCGGCCTCCGGGGCTGCCCGGCCCGCCGCTCTATCGCGATCATGGTCCGATCCGCTTCCTCGCCGCGTCCATGCAGCGCGAGCCAGCGCGGGCTCTCGGGCAGCGTGCGGCGGAACGCGAGGATGACGAGTCCGAGCAGCGCACCGACGCCGAAGGCGAGCCGCCATCCCACGTCGGCGGGCAGCCGCCCCGGCACGAGCAGCAGCGTCGTCGCGAGCGAGCCGAAGAGCGCTCCGAGCCAGAAGCTGCCGTTGATCGCGAGATCGGTGCGCCCGCGGTAGCGGGCGGGAACGAGCTCCTGGATGGCGGAGTTGATCGCGGCGTATTCCCCGCCGATGCCGCAGCCGGTGAGGAAGCGGAACAGGGCGAGCGCCGCAAAGTCCTCGGCGAGGGCGCTGGCAGCGGTGGCGGCCACGTACAGCCCGAGCGTGACGAAGAACAGCCGCCTGCGCCCCAGGGCGTCCGTGAGCCAGCCAAAAACTAGCGCTCCGAGCACCGCGCCGGCCAGGTAGGCGCTCGCCGCCGCGCCGATCTCAACGTCGCTCAGGTGCAGGCTGGGACTCGCCTTGAGCGCCCCGGAGAGCGCCCCGACGAGCGTGACCTCGAGGCCGTCGAGCACCCACGTGACGCCGAGCGCCAGCACGACCAGCGAGTGGAAGCGGCTCCAGGCGAGGCGGTCGAGCCGAGCCGGGACATCGGTCTCGATCACCTCGCCAGCCGCGACGACTTTCTGCGCGTCCACCTGCCACGCCCACGCAAACAGCGCTCCCGCTCGCGTTGCCGTCGCAAACTCGACAGCCTTTGCCTTGGCCGCTCAAGCTCGGTGTGCTTAAATCCTGCCCACCGCGGGCTCGGAAAGTCGATCCATGAAGCAGCCAGTGATTCTCGTGTTCACGGCCCTTCTGCTGTGGACCATCGCGCCCGCTCTCGCCTCCCCCGATTCCGCCGGGCTCACCTATCCGGCGGCGCAGCGCGACACACGGACGGATGACTACTTCGGCACCCGCGTGCCCGCGCCTTATCAATGGATGGAGCACCTGGACAGTCCGGCCCTGAAAACCTGGGTGCAGGCCGAAAACGCGGTGACCGACGACTACCTGGCGAAAATCCCCGTCCGGGGGTGGATCGACAAGCGCCTGACGGAGCTCTGGAACTACGCCAAGGAAACGACTCCGGTTGAGGTCGCGGGCAGCCGGATCTTCTTCCGCCGCAACGCGGGCCTGCAGAACCAATCGGTCCTGTATGTTGAGGATTCGGTCGCGGCCAAGCCGCGGGTGCTCATCGATCCGAATGCACTGTCTCCGGACGGTTCGATTGCTCTCGCGGACTTCGCGCCCTCCCCCGACGGCCAGTATCTCGCCTACGGACTGTCGAGCGGCGGCTCGGACTGGGAAACGATCCATGTGCTGGATGTTCAAACCGGCAAGCAGCTCTCCGACTCCGTGACATGGGTGAAATTCTCCAACACGGCCTGGACCAACTCCGATAACGGATTTTTCTACTCCCGCTACCCGCAACCCCCGACGAACGACGAGATCAACCAGCAGGTCGTCGACCAGAAGCTTTACTTCCATGCCCTCGGCACGCCTCAGAGCGCGGATGAGCTGATCTACAGCCGTCCCGACCTGCCGCGCTGGAACATCGAGGGACAGGTCAGCGAAGACGGAAAGTATCTGTTCGTCGTCCTCCAGGACGGCACCGCGCCGCGCAACGAGCTTCTCTACAGTCAACTCGGCAACCCCGACAGCCCCCACATCGGGGCCAGGCTCGAGCCGCTCTACACGAAGAACGATGCGGAATACGACTTCGTCGGGGTGGAGAACGGCACGCTCTACCTGCAAACCACGCTCGCCGCACCGAAGGACCGAATCGTCGCCGCGAGGCTAGCGGACCCCTCCCCCGCTCACTGGCGCACGGTCGTTCCCGAGGGCAAGGGCGTGATCGCGGGCGCCGCCATGGCGGGCGGGCGCATCGTCGTGCAGTCGGAGATCGATGCGACGAGCCGCCTGGCTCTTTACACGACGGGAGGCAAACCTCTCGGTGAGCTCTCGTTGCCGACGCTCGGCTCGATCACGGAGCTGTCCGCTCGCGCGGATTCGAACAGCATCTATTACGGGTTCACGTCGTTCCTCTACCCGACACGGATCTACCGCTACGATGTCGCGAGCGCGACAACCCGGACGGTGTTCGAGCCCGACGTGAAGTTCGATCCGTCCGAGTACGAAAGCAGGCAGATCTTCTACCGTTCGAAGGACGGCACGAGGGTGCCCATGTTCATCGTCGCGAGGAAGGGCCTGAAGCTCGACGGCAAGAATCCCACGGTCCTCTACGGCTATGGCGGCTTCGATGTGAACATCACGCCGTCGTTCGACCCGATGCTCCCGGTATGGCTCGAGCTCGGCGGCATCTATGCCGTTCCCAACCTGCGGGGCGGCGGTGAATACGGGGAGAAGTGGCACCAGGCCGGCATGCTCGCCCACAAGCAGAATGTGTTCGACGATTTCGCCTGGGCCGCCAAGTACCTGATCGCGCACCGATACACGTCGGCGAAGCACCTCGGGATCCAGGGCTACTCCAACGGCGGCCTGCTCACGGGCGCCTCGATCACCGAGCGCCCGGAGCTGTTCGGCGCCGCCTACATCGGCCATGGTGTGCTCGACATGCTGCGCTACCAGGACTTCTCAGGCGGCGCGCTGTGGGCCCCCGAGTATGGCACCGCGAGCGACAAGACAGCCTTCAAGTGGCTGCATGCCTATTCGCCGCTGCAGAACATCAAGAAAGGGACGTGCTACCCGCCGACCCTGATCACGACCTCCTGGGACGACGACCGCGTGGTGCCGATGCACGAGTTCAAATTCGCGGCGCAAATGCAGCAGGCGCAGGGCTGCGCCAACCCGGTGCTCTTGAGCACAACCAGCTCCACCAGTCACATCTACATGCCGACCGACAAGGATATCGCGCAGACGGCGGACGTGTGGGCGTTCGAGGCCTACAATCTCGGCATCACGGATAGCCCGCGCGAGGAACATCCACGCGCACCGTGAAAAGGCAGCCGTCCGTCTTCCCTTCGCGACCGGCGCCGACGCCGGGTGGCGAGCAGGCGAGCAGTAGCGTCTTGCCGTCCGCGCCTCCGAGCATGCACGCAAACGGTGCCGTTCCGGGCGGCGTTCTGATCTCCTCGATCACTCGCCCTCCCTCGGCAATCAGGCGCGCGCGAGACTCCTTTGGATCGGCGGACCAGATACGCCCCTCGGCATCGAGGCAGCAGCCGTCGGGAACCAGATCGGGCAGTGCCGCCCAGACGCGACGATTCTGGAGCGTGCCGTCGTCGGCGATGGTGAAGGCGGTATAGCGCGCACCGGTCGTCTCGCCGACGATCAAGGTCCGGTTGTCAGGCGTGACGACGGAGCCATTGGGGAAGCACATCTCGCTCGCGGCCACCCTCGCACTGCCGTCCGGGTCCACCCGGATGATGTTCGTCGTGCGCGGCGTCTCGCCCGCGAAGTGGTCGTAGCCGAAATTACCGCACCAGGCGCGCCCGAGCCCATCGACGACGATATCGTTCAGCCAGCCGCCGCAGAACGCGGAGACGTCCGCGTGTACGCTGACCTGACCGTTCGGCCGCCGGCGGAGCAGCTTGTGATCGCGCATCGATGCGACGATCAACGAGCCGTCCGGCAGCCACCCGGTGCCGGAGGCCTGCTGGGGCACCATCAAGACCTCCTCCGCCGCGCCCTTCTCGTCGATCGCGAGCACGTGGTGCTGGTAGAAATCGGAGACGTACCAGCGCCCGTCCCTCCAGCGCGGTCCTTCGAAGAACGACCCGCCAGTCAGAAGCGTTTCGAGCTTGCGTGCCATGCTTCTTTCCCCCGCCGCTATGATACACATTCCCCCCGCACCACCGGCAGCCTCCATGCGCATTCGCGACGCGACGGACGCGGATCCGCCGGAAATTCTCGCCATCTACTCGAGCTGGTCGCGATGAAACGCACGATCTGAGGGCTGGGGGTCGTTCTCCGTCGCCTTACGAAGCCGCGGACGTGAGGGCTCTCGCTACCGGCATACGCGCAGCGCGAACCGCAGGCAATAGGCCAGCCACGGCGCCGATCACGAAGGCCCAGGCGATACCCAGCTCCATCAAACCCGGTGTCACTGCCAACGCGAACGCGATCTGCGTTCCGTTGCTCGCCGGGCTCATACTGGTCACGTGCCCATTGAACAGGAGCCAGGCGAGGAGTGAACCCACGATCGCGCCGGCGAAAGCGAGCACGAGCGCCTCGACGAGCACCGATATCACCACGGCACCTCCACCGAACCCCAGCGCGCGCAGCGTCGCGATCTCCCGCGTGCGCGAGCTGACGGCCGAGTACATCGTATTGAGCGCACCGAAGACGGCTCCCACTGCCATCATGCCCCCTACGAAGTACCCGACGAACTGGAGCAGGACGCTTAGCCCGCGAGACTGCGAGGCGAAGTACTCTGACTCGCGTCGCACCTCCACGTGCAGCGCCGCGTCCGCGGCCAGCGCGCGCTTCAGCTGATCAAGCGAGTCGGGACCCTCGAGCAGCGCCGTGACACTGTTGAACCAGTTGTGATGGGAGGCTGCCATCAGCGTTTCCGCATCGCCCATCGCACCAGAATCGAGGGAACCGGCGCCGTCGCTTGCGAATACCCCGACCACTCTCCACTCGCCGCCCGAAAACGCCACGTGACTTCCGATATCGAGGTCTCCGTACTGCGCTTCTGCGGTACGGCCGACGATAATCTCGCGCAGTCCCGGTCGGAACATCCGTCCTTTGATGAGTCGGATTTCGGATCGCAGCGCCGGAGCCGATTTTCCGACGCCGCGCAACGCGACACTGATCAGCTTGTGATTGGCCTTGCGCGGCACCTGGAACTGGAGCAGTAGCTCTGCGTCGGCGACCGAATCCCCAGAGGCGCTATGGCGGATTCCGGGAGCCGTCACAATCCTCGTGACCTCCTCTCGTGGAATACTGCTCGTCGCCTCATCCTGCGCTCCGGAGGAGACAATGATGGCTCGATCCGCACGTCCCGTGCCGGCCACCGTGCGCGTGACGCCCACTCCCATTGCAAGTACGCTGATCAGCACGGCAACCACTCCCGCGGTGCTGCCGACGATGACCGACGAGGCGGTCGCGCGCTGAGGAAGGTTCCGCAGATTCATACTCGAGACGGCGATGATCTGACGCAGCGCTCTCATGGCATTTTCCCGTCACTGAGCGGCTAACGCGTTGACCACGCTGAGGCGCTTGGCGCGCCACGCCGCTGGGAGCGTGCTCGACAGAGCGATCACGGCAGCGGCGGTGATCCCGTCGAGAACGATCGGCCATGGGAGGCTTACCGACGGGATGGCGCCACCGCTTGCGCTACCCGCTTCCCCCAGCAACACCGAGATCAGAAGCAAGCCGATCGCGGCCGCACCGGTGCAAAGCAGCACCGCCTCGCACAACACCAGCATCGCGAGGGTGCCATCCGGGAAACCTATCGTCTTCATGACCGCGAATTGCGGAACCCGCTCGCGGAAGGATTGCATCATGTTGCTTCCAACCAGCAAAAGCAGCGTCGCGAAAGCGGCACCGACGATGGCGTCGATGAAGTATTCCAGATCGCCGAGCTGAGCAAGTCCAGCCTGCAGGTATCCCCTTTCCGTGTCGGTATGAGTCGGATAGGCTGAATTCACGAACCGGTCGTCAATGTCATCGGCGATCTCGGTGGCCTTGGAGGAATCCGCGACCTTTTCGAAATAGAACTGGACCGTGCCGCTGTCCTCGCTACGCTCGGCATCGAAATACTGGTAATTCATGGCCAAGCCGAGTTGCCCAAAATTGCTCGCGTTGTGGTAGATGCCGACGATGTCGAAGGTCCAAACAGTGCTTCCGTCTTTCTTCAGTAGGTTGATCGCTCGCACCGGAACGTGATCGCCGATCTTCCAGTGCAACCGTTCGGCGAGGCGCGCCGATATGAGCGCGCCGGTTCGCATACGCCTGAAGTGGGCGAGCTCGGCGTCCGGCACCGCGAAATCGCCGAGCATCGTGAGGTGAGCGTTCCGCGGATCCACTGCGAAAACGGGAACGGCGTTTCCTACCGATTGGAAGTACCCGAGGAACCCCGATTGGTAAGTCACGGCAGTGACGCCTGGAACCTGCTGAATCTGAGGTAAGGCAGCCAAGGGCAGCGGTAAGCCGCTCGGGCTTACGGTGAGCAGAACGTCGAGGCGTCCCCCGTCAACCAATCGAGTGAAGGCCGCGTTCACGCCCTGTAATACACCGAAGAGCATGAAGGCCACGACGATGGAAAGCAGCGTGAGGATCGTGCGCATCGGCTTGCGCCACAACCCCGCCCAAACCAACCCGAAGTAGCTCATATCACGGTCTGCGCTTGGTCAGACGGGCCTGGTGCGCGGGCGGCGTCATGGGCTAACCAGCCTTGCGCAGGCGAGAGCTCTTGGTTTCCGGTTCATATTCAAGGAGATCCCCCGGCTGGCAGTCGAGAACCCGGCAGATCGCCTCGAGAGTGGAAAAGCGCACGCCGCGGACCTTGCCGGATTTGAGCAATGACAGATTCGATTCGGTAATGCCCATTGCTGCGGCGAGCTCTTTGGAGCGAACTTTGCGCTTCGCGAGCATCACGTCCAGCCTCACGATGATCGGCATCAGACGAACTCCTTCCGTTCGAGGTCTGCTTCGCGCGCGAGCTCCATGACGTACCCGATCACGTAAATCATCGCACCGACCACAACCGCTGCGGCCGCGTTCGCGGTGCCCAGCAAGGGCGCGTTGAGGGCTCGCACAAAAATCCGTCCGGCAACGTTCACGACGATCGCCGTCACGGCCACCCAGAGTCCGAATTTCTTTATTCGAGTGATGTTGCCCCTCGAAAAGACTACACCGCGCGAATAAAGTGCAAAGACTCCGCGCAACTGAAGAAGAGTGAGAACATTGCAGGCCGAGCACACGGCGGCGAGCCCCGCGAGGATGAAGCGCTGTTCGGTCGTGAGGGTATCCACGAGTAGGTATCCATATCGACTCAGACCGAGCTTGCCGATGGCGACACCCACGCCGAACGGGGCGGCGAAGACCACAAAGTTGTGCAGCGAGCCGAACCGCGGGGAGCCGAGCAACACTACAAAACCCAATAGCGCGACGAGGACTGACAGGCCGAGTCCGATGGATACCAGCACCAGGAGCGGCCAACTAAGCGCTCGGATACGTCGGAGGGCGCGAGCCTGCGGAACAGAGTCGGATGGCGGCATCGGAACCTCGGTCGTGAAGCCGTCCGCGATTATAGGACATTTAATTTCTGTAATACAATAATTAGTCTCGATCTCATTATGGCCATGTCACCGGCGAGCCTGGACGGGCATTCGCGTTCTCGGCCGCCGCCGCGTTATCATTTGATCGGCCGCGCTTCACGGCAGTGGGAAGCCAGAAATCCGGCGGATCAAGAACACGGAGACTCATCATGCGAACGAAACTTCTTCTGCTCGGCGCTTGCGCCGCATTGGTGGCGCTGCCGAGCTTCGCCCAGACCCGCTCCGCCAATCCGATGAGTGGGCTGACGCCGTTCTCGGGAACGGTGGACACCGTTGACGGCAAGGATTTCAAGATCACCGGTGCGGGCGGCACCACGGCGACCTACCGTCTGGGCAGCTCCTCACGCATCATCATCAGCCGGCCCGGAACGATCGCCGAGCTCGCTTCCGGGAAATTCGTCGGCTGCACAGCTGTCGAGACCCACGGCAAGCTGCATGCGACGGAATGCCACATCTTCCCGGAAAGCATGCGCGGGGTGGGTGAAGGCCACAGTCCGATGGGCCGGCCGAACACGACCATGACCAACGGCAACATCACGATGACCAACGGCAACGTGCAGACCGCCACCGGCGGCGGCGCCGGGGTCACGCTCAGAGTGTCGTACAAAGGCGGCGCGCAGAGCATCGAGGTATCGCCTCGGACGAGCATCACGGTGATCGAGGCGGGCGATGCCTCTCTGGTGAAACCCGGCGTAAAGGTCAGCGGTGCGGCTCGAACGGAAGCGGACGGCACGGCGCTCGTGCAATTCCTGACCCTCGGCCGCTAGGGCCCCGCCCTGCTAGCCGGCAGCCGGCTCCATCAACTCGATCCTGTTTCCAAAGGGATCGTCGACCATGAGACGCGTCGTCACCGGCCATGACGAAAGCGGCAAGTCGGTCGTCCTCTCGGACGGACCGCCTCCGCAGCATCACCCGATGCGAGGCCGCTCCGTGGGCGCCGACTTCTTCGAGATGTGGAGCGTCTCGCGAGCCGTTCCGGTGCTCACGTCCGCCGAGGCGCGCGAGCCCAACGAACGTGAGTTCACGATCATGCCCGCCTCCGGCCACCTCCTGCGCATCATCGACATCTACCCGCCCAAGGACGGCGGCAAGCGCACGGTGATGCACCGGACGAAGACTCTCGACTATGTGGTGGTCATCGAGGGCGAGGTCGTATTGGTCCTCGATGACAGCGAGGTGACCTTGAGGAAGAGCGACGTTGTGGTTCAGCGCGGGACGGACCACGCCTGGGAAAACCGCTCCGAGAAGCCGGCGAGGTTGGCGTTCTTTCACATCGACGCGGAATTCGGAGAGGAGCTTCTCGCGAAGCTCCCGAAGCCGCTCGAGCTGATGCGCTAGCGGCCGCTGACGAGCGTTCCGATCCCTCCCTCCCGATGCGCGCTTCCCGATCGCGAGCGGCGATCCCGCAACCGGGCGCCGTCGTCCGCGATTACCCCTTGGTCCGCAGCTTGCCCATGAAATCGCGCTTTCCGATGGCGACCCCTTTCGAGCGCAGGATGTCGTACGCCGTCGCCGCGTGAAAGTAGAAGTTCGGCTGGGAGAAGGAGAGCAGGAAATTCTCCGCGGTGAAGTCGATGTGCCGCTCACCGAATGAGAAGCGCATATCGCGCCCGATGAATCCGTCGACCTCCGAGGCGCTGATCTTCTCCAGCGCGGCGAGCGTTCCAGCGACCAGCGCTTTCAGCGCCGAGAAGCTGTCGGGCGACGCCCCCATGTCGGGGGAGAAGACGCCCTTGCGCACGGCCTCGATGGCGCCGAGCGAGTGGACCGTTGTCGACTTCACCTGGTACGCGAACGGAAGCATATCCGGCGCGAGACGCGCCTGGATGATGTCCTGCGGCACGATGGCCTTCTCGGCGCAGAACGCTTCTGCCTTGGCGAGCAGGCCGGCGATGGACCCCAGGATCTGTTGACAGTTCGGGACAGTGGCGGCATAGAGCGAAAGGGCCATGGCATTCCTCGCGGTGGTTTGCTTGCGCGGATGGACTGCACCGGATTGTAAGCGAAAGCTCCTTCACAAGGCTCTTCCATTTCCACGCCTCTCCGGGACGCATCGGCTGAGCGTCCGGCGGCTCAGTAACTCTCCTCCGCCGCAGGAAACCGGCCCGCCTTCACGTCGGCCACGTACCGGCCGAATGCCTCCGACATCACCTCGTGGAGCTCGGCGTAGCGGCGCAAGAATCGCGGCGAGAACTCCTGGTTGAGGCCCAGCATGTCGTGCGTGACGAGAACCTGCCCGTCCACCTGCGAGCCCGCGCCGATGCCGATGACCGGGATGGCGAGTTGCTTCGCGACGCGCGCGGCGAGACGAGCGGGGATCTTCTCGAGCACGAGGGCAAAGCAACCGGCCTCCTGCAGCAGCAGCGCATCTCGCATCAGCTGCTCGGCCTCCTCCTGCTTCGTCGCCCGCACGGTGTAGCTGCCGAACTTGTAGATCGACTGCGGCGTGAGCCCCAGATGGCCCATCACGGGAATGCCCGCCGACAGGACGCGCCTGACACTGTCGATGATGACGTCGCCGCCCTCCATTTTCACGCTGTGCGCGCCGGCCTCCTTCATGATGCGCACGGCGCTCTCCAAGGCCAGCTGGCTGTTGCCCTGGTAGGTGCCGAACGGCAAGTCCACGACGATGAGGGCGCGCTCCACTCCGCGCACGACCGCCGCCGCGTGATCGATCATCTGATCGAGCGTGATGGGCACCGAGGTCTCGTGGCCGTGGACGACGTTCGACGCGCTGTCGCCGACGAGCAGCACGTCGAGCCCCGCCCCATCGAGAACGCGAGCGAATGAGAAGTCGTACGCCGTGAGCATGGCGATCTTCTCGCCGCGAGCCTTCATCTCCGTGAGACGCGCCGTCGTGACACGGCGGGGCTTCGCGCCCCCGGCAGACCCACGCGGGCCGACTCGCCCGGCGTGGCGTCCCGGGCCTACTTTGCCGCCTTTGCCTGCCATATGGCTATCATGTCGGGCGAGCCCTGGGCACGCACGCCGTTATCGGTCAGAATCTCGTCGGTCGCCGCGATCATATCCTTGCGTGGAAAGACGAGTGTCTCTCCGGCGCGGCTGTCGAACTCGATCACGACGAACTCATCCTTCAGGTCGCGCAGGAGCGCGACGAGCTGAGCGAGGCTGCGCACGCGCGTTCCGTTGACCGAGTAGACGACCTGGCCCGCGGGACTGGCATATCCCTCCGCCAGCTTGCTCGGAAAGAACGGCGAGGTGACCACCACGAGCTCCGGGCGATCGGCGCTCGGCGGATCGAGGCGCTCGGTGATCAGCGGACTGCGCAGGACGCTCAATCCGTTGAGCGCGCGGGCATTGTTGCTCAGCGAGGCCACGAAGTTCTGCGTGGCCCTGGAGAACACGAGTGGGCCGAAGATGAAGTAGGGAGGATAGTCACCCTGGAGGATCGGCAAGAGCAGCGGCCGTTCGCGCGAGACGGGCAGCTCGATACGCATCGTTTTTCCGTTCCGAACGATGGTGAGCGGGACCTCTCCATTTTTGACGACTTTCTGCAACAGATAGCCGAAGCTCAGGCGTACGTCCGGATTGAGGTTGATCATCCCCTGATCGTCGATCGGCGTGTCGCCGATGCGGGTGATGACATCCCACTTCTTGAGGGGATAGGCCGCGTCCGAGCTGTAGGGCTGATGGACGACCATGCCCGTGACCGACGCGTCGAGCTTCAGGAAGCTTCGCAGCGCGGGATTCTCGAGAGTCTGCAGCTCGTCGTACATGGCCGGCTTTCCCGTGTAGCGCCCGCCGGCAATGCTTTGCAGAAACAGCTCGATCTCCTCGTTCGGAATGATGTAGCCGATGTTCTGCGCGTCGCCGCCGAGCCGGCTGAAGGCGAGCCCGATCATCTGGTTGCCCGCGATCGCCGGACCGCCGCTGTTGCCGGGATTGATGGCGGCGTCGATCTGGATGCGCAGGCCGGAAGTCGAAAGATTGTACAGGACGAACTCGATGCGCGAGACGATGCCCTTGGTGATCGACAGCGAGTTGCCGCCCTCCGGAAAGCCGTAGACCAGCACGGGATCCTTGATCTGCGGCAACACGCTCGCACGCGAGACGGGCGGATGCTTGGCGAAGAACGACGGATCGTCGAGCTTCAGCACGGCGAGATCGATCCCCGGTGCGACGGCGGCAACCGTCGCCGAGATCTTGTCGCCCTCCTTCGTCGCCTGCACCTGGATGTCGCTGGCATAGAGCACGGCGTGCGCGTTGGTGAGGATGCGGTTCCCCTCGATGACGACACCGGACGCCGTGATATCGCGCGGCGTCTGCTTCGTCCAGGGTCTGAAGGGATCCGCGTAGCTCACGGTGGCGAAGACCTTGACCACCGAATTCTCGATCGCGCCGGAGGACGAGGCGCCGCCGTCGGCGGTCGGCGTGCCCTGGGCGAACGCGACCGGCGCCAGGAAGAATGCAAGCCAGCACGCACGCAATGCGGAGCGGAATCTGAGGTAGAGCATAGGTGGTCGCTCAGAGGATTATTCTTGGTGTGTGGACGTCCGTTCGTCGGCGCCCAGTCTAACAGGCGCCGCCGGGCTTGCGACAGCGGCGCCTATCGCCTATAGTCCTGCCGGTCAAGGCCCGCTTCGCGCGGGCCTTTCTTTTGCCGGTCGCCCGCCTGGTGTCCGGGTGAGTCTTTTGTCTGCCCTCGAGATCGAGGGACGGCCACGGAGACTCGACACCATGCGCGACCGCAAGAATCGCGCCGGCCCCGGCGGGGGCCCGGCGACGGACTCAATCTATCCGGATACTTACTTCCGCGAGCTATCGCCGGCCTGGCTCAACTACGTCGCGGCGCTGAGCTCCGTCCCATCGCCCAGCTTGAGCGGCCGATTCACCTATTTGGAGCTGGGCTGCGGACGCGGCCATTCGGCGATCGTCCACGCGGGTGCATTCCCGCAGGGGAAGTTTCACGCGTGCGATCTCAATCCGGCGCACATCGAAGCCGCCGAGCGGCGCACGGCAGCCCTCGGGATCCACAACATCCGCTTTCACGAAGCGTCATTCGAGGATCTGCTGCAGGAGCCGCTGCCCTCGTTCGATTTCATTGTCCTGCACGGCGTCTACGGCTGGGTGCCGGCGCGGGACCAGGAAGCGATCCGCTCACTGATCCGCCGGCGCCTGAGCGCCGCCGGCCTCGTCTATGTCAGCTACAACTGTCTGCCGGGCTGGGCGAGCGAGGTGCCGGTGAGAAGGCTTCTCGTCGAGCTGGCCCCGACCGCGACGGGCGATTCGCTCGAGCAAACGCGCCAAGCGCTGCATGCCCTCGGGCGCTTGAGCGACTCGCGTCTGCGCTATCTCGATTCGCATCCCGGCGCTGCCGCCGCGGTGCGCTCCTGTGCGGGCTCGCCTGTCGAGTACATTGCGCACGAGTTCATGAGCGAGGCGTGGGAGGCGTTCTACTGCATCGATGTGGCCGACCAGATGGCCGAGGCCGGCCTGCGCTATGCCGGCAGCGCCACGCTCACGGACAATCATGCGGGTCTTCTGATCGATGACGCGACCGCCGCTAACATCGCCGGGCTCCCAACGGAGCGGCAGCGCCGTCTGGCGCTCGACTTCGCGTGCAATCCGCACTTTCGTCGCGATGTCTTCTTCCGGCCGAGCGCCACGGGCGCCATGTGCGATCGTTCGCTGCGGACCGACGACGCGATCATCGGTGCAATCGGCGATCCCGAGCGCATCGATACCGCGGTCAAGGTGCCGCGAGGCGCCCTCCACTTTCAGGCGGACTTCGCGGAGGCCGTGCGATCACTCATGGCCGGCGGCTCAACGACGATCGCGGACGCCGCCGCGGCCCTGAGCGGAGCCGGTCTCCATGACGCGCGGATCATCCGGAATCTTCTGTACCTGGTCGCGGCCGGCTCGCTGACGCCCTTCGCGAAGGTGCGGAGGCACGGCCACTCGCTCGGGCGACACGTGCGATGGGCCGATTTGCAGCCGGCGAACGCCACCGTCACACGGACTTTGGCATTTGCCGTCGCACAGGGCTCCGCATGCGTCATTCCGAGCGAGGTCCTCGGCGGCGGCGTTCGAATCGAGCTCGCAGAGGCCGTGGCTCTCACCGAGTCACTGGGTCGTGCGTCTGAGAGCGCTGCGACGGGCGGCTCGGACGGCTCTCTGGACGCGCTCGCGCTGCGGCTCTTGCGCCTGGGTATCTTGACCGGCGACGAGCGCTGATCGTGCGCCGCTCCACCGCGGCTATACTCGCCATCTCCTCCTTGGGATCGGGGCTCTTCGTGAAAATTCCTCTGCCGGCCTTCCTCGTGCTGCTTACCGCAATCGCGGCGTCTCCTCTGTCGCTCGCCGGGGGAAGCCTGCATCCCGTACACGCGCCCCATGGAATGGTGGTGAGTGTCGAGGAGCTGGCCTCACAGGCGGGCGTCGAGATGCTGCGGGCCGGGGGCAACGCCATCGATGCCGCCGTGGCGACCGGATTCGCGCTGGCGGTGGTCCACCCCGCGGCCGGCAATCTGGGAGGCGGCGGATTCATGCTCGTCCGCCTCCATGGCGGCGAGACCCATTTCATCGACTTCCGCGAGACGGCGCCCGGCAAGGCGACGGCGAACATGTACCAGGACGCCCAGGGGAACGTCATCCCCCGTTTGAGCCGCATCGGCTATCTCGCCGTCGCAGTGCCGGGGTCCGTGAAGGGGCTGGTGTACGCCGAGCAGCACTTCGGCAGGCTCACGCTCAAGCGCGTGATGGCGCCCGCCATCCGTCTCGCGCGCCGAGGCTATGCTTTGAGCTGGAGCGATGCGCGCTCGATGTCGCTCGACCGGAGCCTCGCGCAGTTTCCCGACTCGAAGCGCATCTTCCAGAACGGCGGCAAGGGATGGCAGCAGGGCGACATCTTCAAGCAGCCGGCGCTTGCCCGGACACTCGAGCGCATCGCCGCGAAGCCGGATGATTTTTATACAGGCACGATGGCGCGCGAGATCGCCGCCTTCATCCAGCAGGGCGGCGGCCTCATCACGGCGCAGGACCTCGCGGACTACCGGGTGAAGGATCGCGCGCCGGTGCGCGGCACCTATCGCGACCTGGAGATCATCAGCGCTCCGCCGCCATCGTCGGGCGGCATTGCGCTGATCGAGGCGCTCAACATTCTCGAAGGGGTCGACTTGAAGCAGGCGGGACTCGACTCCGCAGAGTCCATTCACCTCATCTCGGAAGCCTACCGGCGCGCCTTCTTCGACCGCGCCCAGTTCCTCGGCGACCCGGACTTCACCGGCGCTCCGGTCCTCGAGCTGCTCGACAAGCGATACGCGGCGGCGTGGCGCGCCTCGATCCAGCCCGACCGGGCGAGCGGCAATGCGTCCCTCGAGCGTCCCGCGACTTTTGCGGACCTGCTGCAGTACGCGGCCAAGCATCCGATCCTCCCGCAGGCGCGGGAATCCGACCAGACGACGCACTACTCAGTGGTCGACGCCGAGGGCAACGCGGTCGCCGTCACCACGACGCTCAACGGCCTGTTTGGCTCGAACGTCACGGTCGGTCCGCTCGGATTCCTCTTGAACGACGAGATGGACGACTTCTCCTCCAAGGCCGGCGTCGCCAACATGTTTGGCTTGATCCAGGGCTCGGCGAACGACATCGCCCCCGGCAAGCGGCCGCTCTCCTCGATGACGCCGACGATCGTGCTGAAGCAAGGCAAGCTCTGGCTCGTCCTGGGAACGCCCGGAGGGCCGACGATCATCACGACGGTCGCCAATATCGTCCTCGGCGTGGAAGACTACGGGCTCGACATCCAGGAGGCCGTGGATGAGCCGCGCTTCCATGAGCAATGGATGCCTGATCTGATCCGGATGGAGCGGAACCGCTTCTCGCCGGATACCGTGCACCTGCTCGAGGGCGAGGGATACCGGATCGGCTACGGCGACCGCGGCGATGGAGAGTGCATCGAGATCGACCTCGAGACCGGGGAGCGCCTGGGTGCGAGCGATTATCGCAACGAGACCGGACAAGCCGTCGGCTACTAGTTCGGCGGGCCGGGAACGCACTCCATGATTCGGTCCCCTTACGGAACCTGGCGCTCACCGATCACGGCCGCGGATCTCGCGCGCTCCGCCATCACGCTCGGTTATCTGCAGGTGTCGGACGGAGTCCCGTACTGGGTGGAGAGCCGGCCCGCCGAGGGCGGCCGTTACGTGATCGTGACCCCCGGGCCGGGCGCGGGCGCCGGCACGGCGGCCGGTGCCGGCGGCGGCGTGATCGAGAAGACGCCCGCCGGCTTCAATGCGCGCACGCGCGTGCACGAGTATGGGGGCAGGCCTTACTGTGTCGGCCGCGACCGGATCTACTTCACTCACTTCCCCGATCAGCGGCTCTACGTGCAGCGCGCGAGCGAGGCTCCCGTCGCGCTCACGCCGGAGGGATACCGGTACGCCGACTTCGAGCTCGACCCTTCCGGGACCTCGCTCCTCTGTGTGCGCGAGGACCATTCGGGCCCGGGAGAGGCGAGGAACGCGATCGTCGCACTGCAGGTCGGACGCGGCGATGAGAGCGCAGGCGCCGTACTGTTCGGCGACAGCGATTTCGTCGCGTATCCCCGACTGAGCCCAGACGGCCGGCACATCGCATGGATCGCGTGGAATCATCCGGACATGCCCTGGGACGCGACGACGCTCTACGTTGCGGAACGGACACCGGCGGGGCTTGCCGGCGTGACGGCCATCGCCCGCGGCCCGCGGGAGTCGGTGGTCGAGCCGCGCTGGGACGCCGATGGGACGCTCTATTTCATCTCCGACAGGACGGGCTGGTGGAATCTGTATCGATGGGGGAGCGGCCGCGTGGAGGCCGTCTTCTCGATCGAGGCGGAGCTTGCGAGCCCTCTTTGGACGCTCGGGCAATCCAACTACGCGCTGACGGGAGACGGCCACGCCGTGGTGCGCCATGGCGTCGCCGCCCGAGACGAGCTGGCCGTCGTGGAGCTGGCATCGGGCAAGGTTCGCCCGCTCGAGCTACCGTTCGTCGGATTGTCGAGCATCGAGCTGCTGTCTCCCGCCACGGCGGTCGCCGTCGCCGCATCCGCTGTCGAGGAGCCGGCGGTCGTCGCCATCGATCTCGCGACGGGAAGCCACCGGGTCCTGCGCGCCGCCGGTGAGCTGAAAGTGGACAGGCGATATCTCTCCGTTGCCGAGCCGATCGAGTATCCGACGGCCGGCGGGCTCACGGCGCATGCATTCTTCTATCCGCCCGTGAACGCCGATTTCTGCGCGCCGGACGGCGAGCGGCCGCCGCTCATCGTGAAAGCTCATGGCGGCCCGACCAGCCATTCGAAGCCCGAGCTCAGTCTCGCGACGCAGTACTGGACCTCGCGCGGCTTCGCGCTGCTCGACGTGAACTACGGCGGCAGCAGCGGCTACGGCCGCGCGTACCGCGAGCGCCTGGAGGGTAACTGGGGCATCGTCGATGTCGAAGACGTCGTGGCAGGTGCGAAGTTTCTCGCCGAGACCGGGCGAGTGGACGGGAGCCGCGCGGCCATTCGCGGCGGCAGCGCCGGAGGCTTCACGGTGCTTGCCGCGCTCGCCTTCCACGACGTGTTCAAGGTCGGCGCCAACTACTACGGCGTCAGCGATCTCGAGGCGCTCGCCCGCGACACGCACAAGTTCGAGAGCCGCTATCTCGACCGCCTGGTCGCTCCGCTGCCGCAGGGCCGCGCGGTGTACGAAGCGCGTGCGCCCATCCGCCACCTCGACTCATTCCGCGCGCCGCTCATCACCTTCCAGGGCGCCGAGGACAAGGTGGTTCCGCCGAGCCAGTCGCGCGCGATCGTGGCGGCGCTCGAGCGCAAGGGAGTTCCCGTTGCCTACGTCGAGTTCCCGGGCGAGCAGCACGGCTTTCGCAAGGCCGAGAGCATCGTGCGCTCGCTCGAGGCCGAGCTCGCCTTCTATGGCGATGTGCTCGGCTTCACTCCGGCGGATCCGACGCGCTCGGCGGATCCGGCTAGCTCGCCGGCTTCAGGAACCGGTACATGAACTTATCCGTGTGACCCTTGATCGAGGAATCGAAGATCCTCGAGGTGTGCGTATCCTTCGCATTGCGGAGCGCGTTGCTGTGCGCAGCCAGCTTGAATCCCGCAGCCTCGATTTCCTTGCGCGCCGCCGCCGGATCGATCCGGTGCAGAGTGCTCGTCTGGGTGACCCCGGTGCCAGCCGCTCCGGCGTGATCCACCACGAGGAAGATTCCACCAGGCTTGAGGGCATCGAACACGAGCTTGTTGAAGGGCGCGATGTCGACCTTTGAGCCGCGCGGACCGTTATGAAAGTCGTGATAGTTGTCCGTCGTCCAGACGAGATCGACCGGACCCGGAAGCCCGTAGTTGTCCGTGCCGAGCGTCGCCAAAACCGTCACGTTCGAGTAGTGCGGATCGGCGGCGATCGCCTTGGCCGCAGCTCCCATGTCCATGCGCATACCCGGCCGCGACGGAGGCACGATCGCGTACACATGGCCCGAGGGACCGACGACCACGCTCAGCATGCGCGTGAAGTAGCCTCTACCGGGCATCAACTCGGCGACGCTGTCGCCAGGCTTCACGTGCGAGAAGGCAAGCGTCTCTGCGGGCTTGCGATCTGCGTCGACCATCTTGTCCGCGTCCGGCCGCGCGGAATCATTGACGGCGTTGGTGATGTACTCGGGAACGTGTCCGGCCGCCCTGGCGCCGGCTACGCTGAACATGAGAACGGCAGCGCACGCCGCCGCAAACCATCGAGATGCACGCAGCATAGGATTCTCCCCTCCACCTGAGGGCGCGACTTTAGCACTGCCGCAGGCCGAAAGCTCGTGCGAGCAGCTCGTACGAGCGCAGGCGGGCACCATGGTCGTGAACGATCGTGACGATCATCAGCTCCTCGAGCCGCAGGGCTCCGGCGATCGCCTCGAGCCTTCCGCGCACTGTCGGCGGGGACCCGAAGACGTGCCGCGGCCACTCGCCCGAGTCGCCGAGGTCGATGGGGCCCTGCTCCGCGAGCTCCCGCTGTGCCTCCTCCACGGTCGGAACGGGGCGCAGGTCGCCCTGACGCAGCCGGCGACCCATCAGGCGGACGCTCGACGACAGGCGCTCCGCCTCCTCGTCCGTTTCGGCGCAGATGGCGCCCAGCGCGACGATGGCGAGGGGCTCCGGCAGGTTTCGGGAAGGCTGGAACTGGGAGCGATAATGCTCGATCGCGGCCCGCGTGGGCCCCGGCGCGATGAAGTGGGCGAAGGCGTACGGGAGGCCGAGCTGCGCGGCGGCGGAGGCGCTCCAGAGGCTCGAGCCGAGCAGCCACACCTCCGGACAGCCGGGCGTGTCCGGTGAGACCCGGATGCGGCTGAACGGATGCCGCGGTGCGAACTCGTGGCGGAGGAACCCCATGAGCTCGATCAGCTGGTCCGGAAAGTCATCAGGCATCGGGGTGTCGAGCCGCTCGCGCCGCAGCGCGAAGGTCTCGAGCGGGCTGCCGCCCGGCGCCCGGCCGATGCCGAGGTCCACCCGGTCCGGATACAGCGCGTGCAGCATCCGGAACTGCTCGGCCACCTTGAGCGGGCTGTAGTGCGGCAGCATGACGCCGCCCGAGCCGACGCGGATGCGCTCCGTCTCGGCTCCCAGGCGGGCGATGAGGATCTCCGGCGCCGGGCTCGCGAGAGTCTGGGTCGCATGATGCTCGGCGATCCAGTAGCGTTCGTACCCCAGCCGGTCGGCGAGGCGTGCCAGCTCGATGGTGTGCCGGAGCGCATCGGCCGCGGTAGAGCCCGAGGAGACGGGGGACTGGTCGAGGACCGAAAGCCGCATGTCCCGGGTACGCTAACCGCATTTCGGCGGCCGGGGCAAACCCAAAGTGCCGGCAACGTTGCTGTCACACGGGATCGCTACCTTCGCCGGTGGGCACATTGCATGTTACGGACAGCGATACGGAAACGCCCGCCAGGCGATAGGTCGGCGAGCAGGCCTGTGCTCAACGCGGTGTGCGCCGCGGCCGGCGTCGTCTGGCTCGGCGTGTGCTCCGCGGCCGCGCGAGGGACGCCCCCGACGCCGGTGACGCCGATCGACCACCTGATCGTGGTGGTCGGAGAGAATCAGAGCTTCGATTCGGTCTTCGCGACCTACACCCCACCGCCGGGCGAGAGCGTTCGCAATCTTCTGTCCGAGGGCATCATCCGCCCCGACGGCACGCCCGGCGAGCACTACGGCCGTGCCGCGCAAGCCCGCGCGGTGGCCCAGTCCCACTACACGCTCGATCCGCCGCGGGCCGGACGCTACAAATATCTGCCGCGCCCGACGCTGATCGGCGTGCTGAGCTGGGAGCTGCGGCCGGTGGGCAACGGTCCGGATCTACGCTTTCCTCGGGACCTGCCGCCCGGCCCGTTCCAGATCACGCGGTATGTCGTGTGGCCAAGGAGCGGGGCCGGCCCCGGCCTCGCAACGGCTGTCGCCCACCTCGGCGCCGCCACCGGCGATCCCGTGCACCGCTTCTTTCAGATGTGGCAACAGACGGGCGGCGACAACGCGAGGCCAGACCTGTACGCGTGGGTCGCGGTGAGCACCGGGCTGGGCGGCGATACCCTGGGCGTGACGCGCGCGTATCCGGGACAGGGCGGCGAGGAGATGGGATTCGTGAACATCGCAGCCGGCGATGCGCCGGTCTTTCACGATCTCGCCCGGCGTTACGCGATGAGCGACAACTATCACCAGCCCATCATGGGCGGCACGGGCGCGAACTTCTTCGCGATCGCGACCGCAGATGTGGCCTTCTTCAACGTGAATGGCGAGCCCGCCGTCCCGCCGGCCAATCAAATCGAGAATCCCGACCCGGCCCCGGGCAGCGCGAACTACTACCGGCGAGACGGATATCAGGGCGGATCCTACGTCGAGTGTGCCGATCCTGCTCAGCCGGGAGTCGCCCCGATACTCGCTCTGCTCGGCGGCCGCGGGCTCGCGAGCCGTTGCGAGCCCGGACACTACTACCTCGTCAACAATTACGCCCCCGGGTACGACCTCGACGGGCACCCGCAGCCGATCGCCCCTCACAACTACAACTACCCGCCTCAGACGGTGCGCACGATCGCGGAAGCCCTCACCGCCCGCGGCGTGAGCTGGGGTTGGTACACGGGAGGCCGCGATCCCGCCGACCTCGAGGAGGAGCGGCTGAGCGGGAACGTCAGTCTCGCGACCGCGCGGCGCGCGCAGTACAACTACCTTGGCGATCCGCTCACGGCCTCCAGGGCCGTGATGAGCAATGCCGGCCTGCGGTCGCATCTGAAGGGCCTGGCGAGCTTCACAGCCGAGTTGCAGGCGGGCACCCTGCCCGCCGTGTCCTTCCTCGTACCCAAGATCCTGAGCAGCGGCCATCCCGGCGATTCGGTGCTGACGAGCTACGAGGACTTCCTCGCGGACATCGTCGCCCAGGTCAAGTCGCGGCCCGCGATCTGGGCGCACACCGCGATCATCGCCACGACGGATGAGGGAGGCGGACACTTCGATTCGGGATACATTCAAACGCTCGATTTCTTCGGCGACGGACCGCGCATCCCGCTGCTCGTCATCTCGCCCTACGCACGCCCCGGACACATCGATCACGTCTACAACGATCACGTCTCGATCCTGAAGTTCATCGAGCGCAACTGGGGCCTCGCGCCGCTGACGCGCCGCAGCCGCGATCATTTGCCGGATCCGATCACGCGGCCCGACGATCCGTACCGCCCGATCAACGAGCCGGCGATCGGCGACTTGATGACGCTGTTCGACTTCGGGACGCCACCGGCGCATCTCACGCCGCTCGCCCGTCTCGGCAAGGCGCTGTTCTACGACGAGACTCTATCGAGCTCCGGACGACTCGCGTGCACGAGCTGCCACGATCCCGCCAATGCGTACGGGCCGCCGCCCGGCGCCGGCCCCGTGATGGTCGGTGGGACGCACATGGACCGGCCAGGCCTGCGCGCAGTTCCCTCGCTGCGGTATCGTGAGGACACCCCGAACTTCACGCGCCATCTGTACGTCGCGCTGAGCGACGACGCGGAGGACGCAGGGCCAGGCGGGGGTCTCACGTGGGACGGCCGGGTAGACACGCTCGAAGCTCAGGCGCTGCTCCCGCTGCTCGACCCGCGGGAGATGGCCAACGGCGACGTGCACGAGCTGGCCGCCCGCCTTCGCGCAGGTCCCGAGGCGGCGAGGCTCCATGCGCTCGGGGGCGCCACGGCCTGGCAGGACGACCGCCGGACGGCGGCACTCGCCGCCAGGGCGCTCGCGCGCTTCCAGCTCGAGGACCCGAGCTTCCATCCGTATGACAGCCGCTACGATGAGTATCTCCGGGGCAAGGGAAGCCTTACGGCACAGGAGCTGCGTGGACTCAAGCTCTTCAACTCCGCGGACAAGGGCAACTGCGCGGAGTGCCATCCGAGCGCACCGGGACCCGGTGGACATTCGCCCGATTTCACCGACTACCGCTTCGCAGCCCTCGGGGTGCCGCGAAATGCGGCGATCCCCGCCAACGAGAACACGAGCTTCTACGACCTCGGCCTGTGCGGGCCGCTGCGCACCGACCTCAACCGTGAGAGCGCGGAATACTGCGGCTTCTTTCAAACACCCACGCTGAGGAATGTCGCCCGCCGCTCCTACTTCTTCCACAACGGCCGCTTCACGACGCTCGACCAGGTGCTGCGTTTCTACGTGGAGCGCGATCTCGATCCCGGGCGCTGGTATCCGCGGCGCGGCGGCCATGCCGAGCTCTACGACGACTTGCCGGCGGCTTACCGCGACAACGTCGATCGATCCGACCCGCCGTTCGATCGGCGGCCGGGGCAGACGCCCGCGCTGACCGGCGCCGAGATCGCAGATGTGATCGCGTTCCTCGGGACCTTGAGCGACCGCAGCTGACCCGTCGCCCGCGTCGGCGAGGGGTGCCAGCTGGATCGTGCGCTCCCTTCGTTAACTCTTTGTAAGAATTGTACGCAAGTCCCACCGCGCGGCGTTATCGACGTTCACGATCCGCAAATCCGGCTGGGACCAGGACCCGCTGTACATATTCTGTCATCTCACGCAAACAGGAGATTTCCGATGCTCAAGTCCGCACGCAAATACCTGACCGTCATCGTGGTCGGGATGTCGCTCGCCGGCCTGGCCTCCGCCGCGCTCGCCGATGAGACGCCCTGGCAGAAGGCCCATCCGCGGCGAACCGAGGTCAATCACCGTCTCGCGAATCAGAACCGCCGCATCCGCAACGAGCGCAAGTCGGGCCAGATCACGAAGAATCAGGCCCATCAGCTGCACCGGCAAGACCACACGATCCGCGGAGAAGAGCGCGCGATGGCCCACACGAACGGCGGCCATCTCACCAAGGCCGAGCAGCAGGCGCTGAACCAGCAGGAGAATCAGCAAAGCCGCCAGATCGGCAAGTAATCGCTGGGGCCCGCTTCAGCCTTTCTTGGGCTCGAGACTGGCGGCGAGAGCCGAGCGCGCGTCTTCCCGCCCTGTAAATCTAACGGAGCCTGACGGCGCGGACTCGAGACTGTTGCGTGCCCGATCGAGGCGCGCAAGTTTGTCGATGCTTCGAGCAAAACTGCGCGAGCGTGTGCACTGCGGCGCGGTATTCCTGGTCCAGCCAGAAGAACTCTAGCCAGAACTCCCGCTGCGCAATCGCAGTCGCAACGCCGCGGCTCACCAGGAACATCCGCAGCGCCGTGTTGCGATGCACCCCGACCTCCCGCATGTGGTTGTCGAGCGCGCCGAGCTGCACCCTGACCCGGCGCGACAGCAGCTTCATCAGCGGCATTGGAAGAACTCAACGTGGCACGAGCAGGGCTCAGTACGCGCCCCTGCACAGCGCATCGAATTCGGTGGTCGTCCGGTCGAGCTCTGCGATCACCTCGCAGTACCGGTTCCACGCCTCGTGGATCTCCTGGGTCTTTCCCGGGTCCGCTCCGTTCAGCTTGCGCCGGGCGCATTCGTGCTCGGACCGGACCTGCCGGTGCCAGCTTTCCAGGCAATCCAATCGATCCCAGAATTCCGAAGCGAGCCATTCAGCTCGTTGCTCTAGCGACGCGCTCATCGGTCCTCCCCTGGCGGCTGATCGCTCTTCCGGGAGGAGACGGTAGCCGACGAGTGCTACAGATTGGTTGCAGGCGAAGGTCGGCCGGATCGGCGGGGGCTCAGCGAATCGGGCGCAAGCGTCGCCCGGCTCTCGATGCCGGACGGCGCCTTGCGAAATTCAACGCCTCAGCGCCTCAACCTCAGCGGCTCGCGCCGGGCGCCGGCAAGCGCCGTCACGGCCGAGCGGAATGCACCGGCTATGACGCCACGCACGCCAAGATAGACGGCCGGAGCGGCTTCCATGGAGAGCGGCACCGCGATCGCGGGAATGGCCTCGACAAGGCCTTGCGGGGTCGCGGCAGGCTGAGGAAGCGCCAGGCGCTCCGCGTGTCCCTCCTGCAGCAGCGCGAGCTCACGCGGCGGAGAGAGCTCCTCCGGAGTGAGGAGCAGCCCGCAGCGGCGCGCGAAGCGGCCGACGCCTGCGCGGCTGGAAAGTGCGGTGAGCGGCGCCGACAGCAGCAGCCCCGCGAGAACGGGCATCATCCACCATATGAAACGCGGCGCAATCAGCAGGATCGCCGCGCCCCACGCGAGCCCGAGCAGCATGTGCCACTTGTGCCGCCACAATGCCTCGATGAGGCTCACCCCCCGGTCGCCGCGCTCCTGCGCGTTCCAGGCGACCGGCCGGCCGGCGAGCGTCGAGATGACGAACGTCGAGTGGAACACCATCATCGGTGGTGCGAGCAGCACGCTGAACAGCTGCTCGAGGAGCAGGCTCACGCCGAGACGCGCGGCTCCGCCGAAGCCACGCCGCAGCGCGGGCCGCGCGAGCGCAAGCGTGAAGCCGAGGAGCTTCGGGATCAGCAGCACGCCGATCGTACCGAGGAGCAAGCCGTCGATCTCGGTGTCGCGGTAATCGGGCCAGCTCGGAAACAGGGAGTACAGGCCCGGCTGGAAGTAGTGATGGCCGTTGAGCGCCGCCTCGCAGGTGAGGATCGAGCTCAAGACCAGCACGGCGAACCAGATGGGCGAGGTGGCGTACGAGAGAACGCCCGTCAGCATGTGCATCCGGTTCAGCCAGTGGAGCCCACGCATCGTGAGGACGTTGCAGTGCTGCAGATTGCCCTGCGCCCAGCGCCGGTCGCGCGCCGCGAAGTCGATGATGTTCGAAGGCACTTCCTCCCAGCTGCCCTCGAGGTCCGCCAGCAGCCAGACCTCGAAGCCCGCGCGCCGCATGAACGCCGCCTCGACGAAGTCGTGGCTCAGGATCTCCCCACCGAGCGGCGCGCCGCCGGGCAGGCGCGGCAGGCCGCAGGACTTCGCAAAGGGCGCGAGGCGCAGAATCGCGTTGTGCCCCCAGTAGTTGCTCTCGCCGAGCTGCCAGTAGGCGAGCCCGCTCGAGAGCATCGGGCCGTTCAGGCGCGCGGCGAACTGCACCATGCGGGCGAAGAGCGTGTCGCGGCCGACGGGCAGAGGGGCGGTCTGGATGATGCCGACTTCCGGGTGCGCATCCATGAGCCGGGCGAGCGTGGTGAGCGCGCGGCCCGCCATGACGCTATCCGCGTCGAGGACGATCATATGCTCGTACGCGCCGCCCCAGCGGCGCACGAAATCGGCGATGTTGCCCGACTTGCGGCTCGTGTTCTCGGCGCGCCGGCGATAGAACACCCGGCCGCCTGCACCGTGACGCGCGACGAGCGCGCGCCAGGCGGCTTCCTCCGCGGCTGCAATGTCGGGCTTGCGCGTATCCGACAGCACGAATAGATCGAACGCGGCCTGCTCGGGCTCCGCGGCAAGCGACGTCCAGACGGCATCGATGCCCGCGAAGACGCGGTCGGGATCCTCGTTGTACACCGGCATGACGAGAGCGACGCGGTTGCGCACGGAGAGGAGCGCCGCCTCGCCGGCGCCGATCACTCGAGCATCGCGGCCCGCGAGCCGGATGACGAACCCGGCGACCGCCGTCCAGAACGCGCCCGCGATCCAGGTGAAGAGCACAAAGAAGAGTGCGATGCCGGCGCCCTCGAGCGGTGAGAGGCCGTTCGCGCTGAGGATGTCCTCGAACATCGGCACTCGCGAGCCCGCTCGTGAGCAGCGTGAGTCCGAAGAATGCGGTTCGGCGGCGGCGCGCGCAGCTCCTCAGGCGACGATCGATCATGACATCATTCCTTAAGCTGATAGATCCATGTCTCGGTGAGCGCCTCACCGTAGAGGGTGAGGTAGCAGCGCAGGTCGACCCCCTGCTTGGGACTCGCGGGCACGACGCGGAATTCCACGCGCCATGCGCCGTTCTCCGGCAGGCGCTGGACGCTCACCCGGTCCACGCGGCCGCCGTTCGCCGAGATGGTCGCCTTGACGGGCTGGGAGCCCTCGAGCCCATCGAGATCACCTCCGGCATAATCGATCATCACCCTGCGGGCTCCGTCCGCCGCCGTCTCGCCCGTCCCGTTGATGGAGAAGTCGCCCGTGTGCGTCGCGATGACGCGGCCGCCCGGCGGCCAAACGGGCGAGCGAAGATATGCGGAAAGCAGATATCTGAACTTGAGCGGCTTGCCGCTCTCGACCGGCTCCGACGGCACCCAGTACGCAACGATGTTGTCGTGGATCTCCTCGTCGGTCGGAATCTCGACGAGCTCGACTCCACCCTTGCCCCAGTCCCCGAGCGGCTGGACCCAGTAGCTCGGCCGGCGCTCGAACTGCGCCTCGCCATCCTGATAATGATTGAAGTCCCGATCGCGCTGCTCGAGGCCGAAGCCGAGCGGATGCTGATCCATGAAGCGGTTGACCTTGAGCTCCCGCGGATTCACGAGCGGCCGCCACATCCACTCGCCGCTGCCGCTCTGGATCATCAGTCCGTCGCTGTCGTGAACCTCGGGGCGGTAGTCGTCGAAGCGGTGGCCTGAAGGATCCTCTCCGTACAGGAACATGGAGGTGAGCGGTGCGACGCCAAGCTTCGCGATGCCCTTACGCGGAAAGAGCTCCGAGGTCACCGTAACCTGCGTGACGCCGCCCGGCTGCACATCGAACTCATAGGCCCCGGCGATGCTCCGGCTGTCGAGCAACGCGTAGATGGTGAGCGTGCGCTCAAGCGGGCCGGGCTTCACCAGCCAGAAATCCGTGAACCAGGGGAACTCCTCCCCCTTCGCCGACGCGGTGTCGACGGCGAGCCCGCGCGCGGAGAGACCGTAGACCTCGTTGCGGCCGAGCACTCGAAAGTAGGAGGCGCCGAGAAACACGATCAGCTCATCCTTGTAGGTCGCACTCTGCAGCGGGAAGTGGACACGGAAGCCGGCGAAGCCGAGCTGAGTCGGCAGATCCTTGGCGAGCGCGGCGAGCTTGCCGAAGTCGAACCAGTTCGGGTTGTAGTGGATGGGATGAACGACGCCGTCCACGACCTCCGAGATCTCCACCCTCTGACTGAAGTTGAAGCCGCGGTGAAAGAACTGCACCTCGAACAGCGACTGATCGCGCCAGAGCGCGAAGCGCTGGCGGAAGCGGATGTCCTGATACTGGTCGTAAGTCAGGTGCGCGAGGCTCGCGGGTAGCCGCGGAGACGGATCGCGGTAAGGCTGGGCAGCGCGCTCGCGCGCGAGCTGCACTACGTCCGCGTACGTGAACGGCCGAGGCGCGGCGGCGGCCCGCGCCGGCAGATTCTGTGGGGCGGGGCGCTGCGCAGCCGGGCTCGGCTGCCGCGCAGGCGGCGACTGCTGCGCCAGCAACGGCTGCTGAGGAGGCTGCGGCTGCTGTACGCGCTGCGAGGCGGCCGGCGCCGGCACTACGGCGGTTCTCAATACTCCGCGTTGTACCCTCGCCGACGGAAACAACGTGACGAAGCCGCCGATCGAGCTCGCCAAGTAGACCGCGGCGGCGATGGCCGCACCAATCAAGCATTGACGGAGGAGCACTCGTAGTTTTTCCAATCCGGTGCGCAACCCTTGAAACCGGCATGATCATTCGCGCATCTCGCCAGCAATATTCGGGGACGGAAGTCGAGAATGTCGCCAGTAAGCGACGGCGCGGCGCTTTGGATGCCGTGCCAGTGTGGCAGCCCCCCCTACGTGACGCTGCTTAAGAACTTGTCACTCTGGAGCCGACACGCCCGAGCTGTCCGCGTGACGGAGGCCGCGGGCCGTTGCGCAGCACCGCATTGCGCGCTTCCCACGCTTCCCGCGGATCGAGGCTCCCGAGGAGCTGCACCTCGCCTGCCGCCAGGGTCGCAAGCGGCAAGCCGTCGCGGTACAGCACGCGGTTGCCGGTGAGTGCCGGAAGCCGCGGACCGGGCGTGACGATCCCGAGGAGGTTGAGCGGATCGGCGGCGGAGAGGGAGAGGCTCACCTGCGGGCTCGAGCTCGAGGCCCTCCGCGCCTCGCGCAGCAGCCCGATGGCGTCCGGCACGGCGTATTGCTCGCCCGAGAAGCCCTCGACGAAGCGGCCCCCTCGTATCTCGCCGCGCGCCTCGAGCCTGCGGCAGCACACGAGGATTTCGCGCCAGGGAGGCGCCCACGAAGGTTCCCGGGCGAGCAGCCTCCAGAGGAGGACGCCCCAGCGGCGCAGCAGCGTCCGCACCAGGTGCTCGACGGCTTCGCCGCGGTCAGCCGTCTCGGCTGCGCGGACGAGCGTCCACCGGCCCGAATCGGCCATGCCATACAGCGCCGCCCGGCGGCTCCGGGGCATCCCGCGAGCCGCACCCGAGCGCGACCGTCGCCGCCGGTCCGCCGGCATGAGCAGGGCGCGCAGTCCGCTGAAACTGTCCGAGCGGACGAGGCCGGCGGCGACGAGCTCGGCGAGCGCCTCCTCGGCTTGCGCGGGCAGCAGCCGGGTGCCGTCCACGATATCATCGAAGAACGAGGCGCCGCGGTCCTCGAGGCTATCGCTCACAGCCCGTGCCTGGGCAGTGAGGTGCTGCGGTTGAGGCCGGGCGGCGAGCGCCGCCCAAAGTCTCAGGTTGCGGCGCGCCAGGAGCGCGATCGGAGTCGCCCGTACCGGGCCCGCCGCGCGCCGGGCATCGTGGGAACTCGAGCCGAGCCGCACCCAGACGAAACGGCCCGCGAGGCACTGCTCATCGAGCCACCGCGGCTCGTACTCGGCGATGCGCGCGGGCAGAATCTCCGCTTCCCAGGCGGCGGCGGGCGCCTCGAATCCCTCGAGCTGCGAGAGCGTCTCGGCCACGGCGTCCGGACCGCGCATGCGCGCCTCGGGGGTGAGGCGCTGCCAGTCGCCGAGGAAACGCAGGAAGTCTCGCGCCGTCACGGGGCTCACCTCGGCGCGCAGGCGCTTCACCGTGTAACGGTGGATCCGCGCGAGAAGCCTGCGCTCGCACCACTCATCCGCGGCCGCGCCGGGCGTGAAGCGCCCGCGGAGGGCAAACCCCTCGGCCTGCAGCGCGGCGAGCGCGACATCGATCTCGGTCCTCGAGAGCCCGATCGAGGCGGCGAGATCAACCGCCTTGACGGGACCGAGGCCTTCGAGGCGACCTCGGACGACCTCCACCAGCGCCTCTTCTCGCGTCCACGTCCGGCTCGACGGCAACACCGGCGGGGTCTCTGTGATCGAGGCCGCCGGAAACAGGGCGTGAAAGAGCTCGTGCCTCTCGGCCGCGAACAGGAGCTCGATTGACCCTTCAAGTGACCCCGCGGGCATCGAGACGCGAGCCGTTCGGCCCTGTGCGGCGAGCTCCGCGAGAAGCGGGACCCACGCGGGATTGCGGCGAGCTTCCGCGGCGGTGAGAAAGCCGAGCCACTGCAGCGCATCGTGCAGCTCATCCGCGCTCGCCGCGTCGGGCCAAGCCTCCTCGCGCACGCGCGCGACCGCCTCCGCATCGAGCCTGCCGATGTCTGCGGCGGACTGCGGATCGAGCCAGCGCCGGCTCATCACCGCCTGGGTGCGGCGCTCCTCGAGCGGCGCATCGTCGAGATAGGCATAGGGACGCGCCGACAGCACCTCCAGGGCGAGCGGCGAGGGCTCGGTCAGGTCGCGCGCGATGACCCGGACCGTGCCGCTCTCGAGCGCGCGCAGCAGCGCCTCGAAGCGCTCGATGTCCATCGCCTCCTCCAGACAGTCGCGCAGCGTCTGCCTGACGAGCGGGTGATCGGGAATCTCGAGCTCGCCCTGCAGGTTCTCGGCACAGGCGACCTGATCGGGAAACACGGCGGCGAGAAGGTCTTCAGCCTGCATGCGCACGAGCTGGGGCGGCACCCGCCGGCCGCCGCGAAAGCGAGGCAATGCCAGCGCGATCGACGCCGCCCAGCGCCACCGGGTCGTGAACATCGGCGCCGCGCAGACCGCCTGAGTGAGCAGCGAGCGCACGGTGCCGGAGCGCAGATACCGCGCCGCATCGGCGAGCTCGAAGCTGTGCGCGGTCGTGAGCGACAGCACCAGGCTGTCCTCCGTCGCGGCCGCCTGCAGCTCGAAGTTGAACTGGCGGCAGAAGCGCTTGCGCAGCGCGAGTCCCCAGGCGCGGTTGACCCGGATGCCGAAGGGCGCGTGCACGACGAGCTGCATGCCGCCCGACTCGTCGAAGAAACGCTCGAGCACCACCGTGTCTTGCGTCGGGAGGCAGCCGAGCGCAGCGCGCGCCGCCGCGAGGTAATCCACGAGCTGCGATGCCGCAGGCTCGCCGATGCCCGCGGCGGTAAGCGACGCAAGCGCTTCGTCCCGCGAGACCTCGAGCCGTTCTTCGACGTCGCGGCGCAGCCGCGAGACGGCGAGCGACAGCTCGTCCGTCCGTCCCGGCGCCTCGCCCAGCCAGAAAGGAATGGAAGGCGGCATGCCCTCGGCATCCTGGACGCGCACCGTGCCGCGCTCCACGCGCAGGATGCGGTAGGAAGTGTTGCCGAGCTGAAAGACATCCCCGGCCAGACTCTCCACCGCGAAGTCCTCGTTGACCGTTCCCACGAGGTGCCCCGCGGGCTCGAGCACCACCCGGTAGTCCGCCGTGTCGGGGATCGCTCCGCCCGAGGTGAGCGCGGTGAGTCGCGCCCCGCGGCGCGGCCGCAGCATGCGATGGACGGCATCGTAATGCACGAGTGCGCCGTGCCGCCCGCGCCGGGTGCTGAAGCCCTCTGCAAGCATGCGCACGACGTCATCAAACTCGCCGCGATCGAGATCGCGGTAGGGATGAGCCATGCGAACGCGCCGGAAAAGCTCCTCCTCGCTCCACTCGCGCGCGGCCACCTCCGCCGCGATCTGCTGCGACAGCACGTCGAGCGATCCTGCCGGAACCGCCAAGCGATCGAGCTCGCCGCGCCGCACGGCATCGAGCAGCGCGGCGCACTCCACCAGGTCGTCGCGGGAGAGCGGGAACAGCCGGCCCTTGCAGAGCCCTCCGACAGCATGACCCGAGCGGCCGGCTCGCTGCAGGAACGCGTTGATCGAGCGCGGGGAGCCGAGCTGGCAGGCGAGATCGACATCCCCGATGTCGATGCCGAGCTCGAGCGATGCCGTCGCGACGAGCACTCTCAGCTCGCCCCGCTTGAGGCGCTGCTCGGCCTCGAGCCTGCGCTCCCGAGCGAGGCTGCCGTGGTGCGCCATCACGTTCCCGGCACCGAGCCGCTCGGAGAGCTGCCTCGCCACGCGCTCCGCGAGACGCCGGGTATTGACGAAGACCAGGGTCGAGCGGTGCTCGCGGGCGAGCGCCGCCAACCGGTCGTAGACCTGGGTCCACACCTCTCCCGACATCACCGCCTCCAGCGGAGCCGACGGCAGCTCCAGAGCGAGGTCGCGCCGCCGGGTGTGGCCCGCGTCGATGATGGCGCAACGGGATGCCGCATCCGGACCCGCGCGGGCTCCGAGGAGGAAGCGCGCGACCTCCTCGAGCGGCGTCTGGGTCGCGGAAAGACCGATGCGCGTCGGCGCCCCCGCGAGCGCCTCGAGCCTCTCCAGCGACAGCGCGAGGTGCGCGCCTCGCTTGTTGCCCGCGACGGCGTGGATCTCGTCGATGATCACGGTCTCCGTCGTCGCGAGCATCTTGCGGCCGGATTCCGAGCCAAGCAGCACGTACAGCGACTCCGGCGTCGTTACCACGATGTGCGGCGGCGTGCGCCGCATGCTCGCGCGCTCCCGCTGCGGAGTGTCGCCCGTGCGCACCATCGTCCGAATCTCGACGGGCGGGAGCCCGAGCGCCCGGAGCTCCTCGCGGATGCCCTCGAGCGGCGCCGACAGATTGCGCTGGATGTCGTTCGACAGCGCCTTGAGGGGCGAGACGTAGACCACGCGGGTCGCATCCGCGAGTCCTCCGGCGAGGCCCTCACGCACCAGCCGGTCGAGCACGGCGAGAAAGGCCGCGAAGGTCTTCCCCGAGCCGGTCGGTGCCGCGATCAGCGTGTGGCGGCCGGACTGGATCGCGGGCCACGCTTGCGCTTGCGCCGAGGTCGGCGCGTCGAAGGTCTTGGCGAACCAGGCGGCTACGGCTGGATGAAATGCCTCGAGCGGGGGCATCCCGGCAGCATAGCGTGCCGGCGCCCGCCCTGCCCGCGGCGCCCGGGCGCAAGCGCGGGCGCAGGCGCAGGCGCGATCAGGAGAGCTTCACCTCGCTCAGCTGAATGAGCGGCTCGACGCCCCCCGAGTAATTGCGCACGTCGCCCTGGATGGTCGCGGCGTGGGGGCCGAAGGCTGCCTGGAACGACTCAGCGGAATCGAAGCGCAGGTGGCCGACGACCGCATAGGTCGCCTTGGACCCCGGCACCGCTCCCCCGATGCCCTGCTCCACGACGACCCCTTTCAGGGCCGGTCCCAGGAGCTTCTTGACCATCGGAATGTGCTTGCCGAGGTAGTAGCTCATGTCGAATTTCGCGCCTTCCTTGTTCGGATAAAGCACGGTCACAGTGATCATGGGGGCTCTCCGGGTTCCGCGAATCCAAGGGACCGCGACTATACCTTTGCGACCCCCGCCGCGGAACGGTGGCTGGAGGGCCGCCCTTCCGGCCCGACCCACCCCTCCCGCCCGACCGCCCCTCGGACCCCCCCCTTTCGGCCCGTCCGCCCCGTCCGGGAAACGCGTCAAAGGCCTTGATTCGTCCGCTTGATAACCCCCTTGTTCATGATATGGTTCGCCCCTCATTTGCGGCCACGTGATCCGACCCCCTCCCCGAGCAGAACGACACATGTCCGAGCTTCAGTATTCCGAGCCAAAGCCGCCCGTCATCCTGACCAATGCGCTGATTTTCTCCTTGACCCTGGCGGTCGCCGTCGTATCAGTGCCCTGGTGGGGGTTCACCCACGGATTCAAGGCTGCCTCGTGGGTGCTCTTCGCGTTCTTCCTCGTGGCGAACGGCATGTCGATTACCGGGGGCTACCACCGGCTCTGGGCGCACCGGACATATGATGCGCATGTCGTGCTCAGGATCTTCTACCTGATCTTCGGCACCATGGCCCTGCAGAACAGCGTGCTGCATTGGTGCAGCGGCCATCGCCGCCACCATCTCAGCGTCGACGATGACCAGCTCGACCCCTACTCCGCCGGGCGCGGCTTCTGGTTCTCACACATCGGCTGGATGCTGCGGGATTATCCGAGCGGGGTTCCGGACTTCACGAACATTGCGGACCTCAGGCGGGACCCGCTCCTTGAATTCCAGCACCGGCACTATGCGATCCTCACGATCGTCACGAATTTCGGCTTTCCGCTCGCGGGGGGCTGGCTCATCGGTGACGTCTGGGGGACGTTCTTCCTCGCCGGGGTACTGCGGCTCGTCCTGAGCCACCACTTCACCTTCTTCATCAACTCCCTCGCCCACATGTGGGGCAGCCGGCCGTACACCGAAGAGAACTCCGCGCGCGACAACCCGATCCTGGCGATCGTCACGCACGGCGAGGGCTATCACAACTTCCACCATATCTTCGCGCACGACTACCGCAACGGGGTGCGCTGGTGGCAGTGGGATCCCACCAAGTGGCTCATCGCGAGCCTGCAGTGGGTCGGGCTCACGCGTCGGCTGAAACGCACGCCGTTCTTTCAGATCCAGCGTGCACTGATCGTGATGCAGTTCCACCGCGCCCAGGCGAAGCTCGCGAAGCTCCCGGACGCGAGCCGCGCTCCCTCGCACATCGAGCAGCTCCGGCACCGGATCGCGCAGGAGTACGACACCTTCGCCGCCGCGGTGAGCGACTGGACCCGGCTCAAAGAGCAGTGGATCGAGGACAAGAAGCGCGCCGTGATCGAGCACTGGGAGCAGGCGCGCTTCCAGCAGCGGCTGCGCGAGATCGAGCGCGGCCTGAAGATCCAGAGTAGACGCCTCCGATCGCTCCAGGCCCGACTCGCCTGAAGCTTGGAGAGAGGGTGCGCGCGCGCGGGGAGCGGCCGGCAGCGTATGGGACGGATCTTCGAAGTCAGAAAAGCGACGATGTTCGCGCGGTGGAACCGCATGGCGAAGCAATTCGCCCGCATCGCGAAGGACATCACGATGGCCGTCAAGTCGGGAGGCACCGACCCGGCCGGCAACCCCACGCTGCGCAGGCTCATCCACAACGCCCGCGCCGTGAACATGCCGAAGGACAAGATCGAGGCGGCGATCAAGCGCGCGTCGGGCCGCGACGCGGCGAATTACCAGGAAGTGATCTACGAGGGCTACGCTCCCCACGGCGTCGCCCTGCTCGTCGAGACGGCGACCGACAATCCAACGCGCACCGTCGCCGCCGTGCGCAACCTCATCACCAAGAACGGGGGCAATCTCGCGACGAGCGGCAGCGTCAGCTTCCTGTTCAAGAAGATGGGAGTGTTCCGCCTGCATCCTTCCGGGCTCGACCAGGACGAGCTGGAGCTCTACCTCATCGATCATGGCCTGGAGGAGATGGGCGAGAGCACCGGCGAGAAGGGCGAGCCGCAGCTCGTCATTCGCTGCGCGTTCGCCGATTTCGGCCACCTGCAGGAAGCGCTGGAAGCGCGCGGCATCGCCCCGCTCTCCGCGGAGCATGAATATGTCTGCACCGTGCCGACCGAGCTCGCGGAGGTCGAGGCCACCGAGGTCCTGACGCTCATCGACAAGCTCGAGCAAGACGAAGACGTCCAGAGGGTGTTTCACACCCTCGCCTGAGCGGCCTGAGCCCGCCTAATCGGGCATCGGTGTCATCTGGCCGGCGAGCGCGTCCTCGAACCCGAAGCTGCTCAAGTCCCGGATCCTCTGCGGGTAGAGAATGCCGTCGAGGTGATCGACCTCGTGCTGCACGACCCGCGCATGAAACCCCTCGACCGTGCGGTCGATGGGCGTCCCATCGGGAGTGAATCCCTGATAGCGGAGCCTGCGGTAGCGCGGCACCAGACCCCTCAATCCCGGCACCGAGAGGCAGCCCTCCCAGCCTTCCTCCTGCTCCTCCCCGAGCATCGTCAACATGGGATTCACGAGCACCGTGTACGGCACCGGCGCAACGTGCGGATAACGCGGATTGTCCTTCATCTCGAAGATCACGACGCGCACGCTCACGCCGATTTGCGGCGCCGCGAGCCCGGCGCCGCTCTGATCCCGCATCGTATCGTCCATGTCCTCGACCAGGGCGTAGAGCTCGGGGCTCCCGACGACCGCGGGCGCCGCGACCTGCCGCAGCAGCGGATGCCCCATTCGCAGTACCGGCCTCACCGCCATGCGCGCGAGTGTACCTTCGCCGCGCTCAGAATGTGATCGGACGCGCGAGGAATACGTCGGATCCGAACTCCATCTCGAAGCCGATCCCGATCCCGGGGCTCGCCTCGCGGCGCTGCCACACGAAGTCCCGCGGCCAGTCGAGGCTCGTCCGCACCTCGAGGATGAGCCAGTCCCGGAGGATGCTGCGGCGATACGCGATCTTGATGCCGTAGTCCTGCAGCGGCACCGCGGCCTGGGTCGCCCCGTCCACCTCGACCTCGGCCACCAGGGCGCGGCGCTCGGCGTAGGAGAAGTACGCATCGACGGTCGAGTAGCTGTTCCACCCGTAGGACCGCTGCGCATACGTGGTCGAGGCGGTCCAGCTGAGCAGCAATCCCGGCGTGATCAGGCGTTGCAGATCGACCCGGTTCGTCACGCCGAAGCCTCCCTGGCTGCTCTGGTAGAACGCATCCTGGCGCCAGATGAGCACCCCTTCGGAGGGGTCGCCGATCTGGTAGAGATAGCCGCCCTTGAAGTAGGGGTCGAATCTCGACAGCGTTACCGGCAGTCCGGCCCCCGTATCCCACTGCGCGCCCGGATGCAGCGGCTGGTAGTACTGGATGCCGAGCAGCGTCTCGTCCTGCGGATTAGGAGCGAACGGATTGGGGAACACGCCGGACGGCGCCTGACTCTCCGAGACGAACTCCTCGGGATTGAGCCGTCCGACGAAGGCATGGAGGCTATCGCTCAGCTGCGGCAGCGGCACGTCGCCAAGGAAGCGCAGGAGCGTGTGCAGGCCGTCGTAGCGGTCCCAGAGCAATCCCGGGGCAACGCTGCCCGATGCCTGCTCATAGGCCACGTCCGGCTCCTCGGAGCCGAACCAGCGGTCGACGTGCATCGCGCTCTCCCACACGGTGTCGTAGATCAGCTCGCGCACCTCGTCGAGCCATTGGTACTTCTCCGGCGGCACGATCGTCGTCGACTCGACGGGAATCGAGGTATCGCCGGGGCTCTGGGAATGCGCCGGCGCCCAGGCTGCCAGGAGCAGCAGCGCGCAACCTACTCCGAGTGGCGGGTTCAGGCCCAAGGGTTCAGGCCCAAGGCTCTCGGCTTCAGGCTTCAGGTCCTGAGCACCAGAGCGACGGCAGCCGCGATGAGCAGCGCGACGGCGATCCGCAGGAGCGCCCAGGTGGCACCGGAGAGCCGGCGCGGCACGACCCGCCGCGCTCCGGCATGCTGAAATCCCAGAGCCGCGTTACCTCGATAGAAGAAGGCCCGCACGATGAGCACGGGTGCATGGACTCCGCTCGACACGCAGATGAGGTGCGCGCGGTATCTCGCGCCACGGTCGAGGAGCGGTGCGAGCTCCTTTGCGCGCTGCGCGGGCACGAAGCCGAGCTGCTTGCCGTTCGCCGTGAGCACTTGAATAGTGGCCGCCGCTCGCGAGTCGTGGCGCTCCACCACGAGCAGCACCGGCTCGCCGGCTCTCGCCTGGCGCTGGATGATCGGCGTCCTGCGCTCGCTCTGGCCGCCCGCCACCATGAAACAGGCGCAGGCGAGAATCTCGTTCTTGACCCGCTCCGCCGCACTGTCGTCCGGGTAGGCCGTCCTGTCGCTCCCGACGAGGCGCAACGCCGCGGGGCGGCGCCTGAGCTCTCGAGGGAAGCTGGGCTCCAGCACGCGCCCGAGCGCTTGCAGATCGACCGGCGCGACCCTGCCGGTGCGCACGATGTGCTCGATCAACTCTCGAACATAGGCGCGAGCGGGGATGTCGACCTCCGCGCTTCGCTCGAGCCAGGCTCCGAGCAGCTCAAGCTCGCGCACGGTGAGCGCGCCGTCGGCCGCCGCCGTCTGGCACAGTGAGTAGAGCTCGGCGCCCGCGGAGACAGGGCCGCTCGGGCTCGCCTGGGAGCTCTTGCGGACACCCGCACTCGCGCTTCTCTGCTGCGACATCACGACCCCGCGCTCGAGTGTTTGCAAGCGCGATTCTTAGCAATCTCGACGGACAACGCAATGGCTCATTTGCAAGCCGCGCACACCGGCTCGAGCTCGCGAACGAGATGAGCGGCGCGTGAGGCCGCGTTTCGGCCTCACGCGGGCGGCGGCTTCGCGGCCTCGCTCGCGTAGAGCGAGGCATCGAGCAGGCCCTCCGCGGCGGCCACTCTCAGCGGATCGGCCGGCTCGCGGGGGAGCGAAGCGAGCAGCGCGGCGGCGCGGGCCTCGAGCACCGGCCGTATCTCGGGATGCGTCAGGATGTAGAGATCGTTGCGGCGGATGCCGCGCAGCACCTGTCGTCCGACCTCCTCACCGCTCGGCGCGGTGGCGAATATCGGGGTGTCCTCCCGCCGAGCCCCGGGGGGCATCAAGGGCACCGACCCGGTCGCCGCCAAGTTGGCCGGCCGCACGGCGACGGTGCTCTCGAACAGATCGGATTGGACCGGTCCGGGGCACAGCACCGACACACCGATGCCATGCGGCGCGAGATCCGCGCGCAGCGACTCGGCGAGCCCGACGAGCGCGAACTTCGAGGTGACGTAGCAGCCCGATCCGCCGCTCGTGAAGAGGCCGCTCACCGACGAGGTGATCACGATGTGGCCGCCGCCGAGCTCGATCAGGCGCGGAGCGAACGTGGTCACGGCATTGATGGCGCCGCCCAAGTTCACGCCGAGACAGAAGTCCCAGTCCTGGAGCGTCGCGTTCTGCGTGGGTCCGACGAAATTGACGCCGGCGTTGCTGCAGAGAAGCCGCACCGGTCCGAGCTCTCGAGCCACGCGGTCCGCGGCTCCCGCCCATGCGGCGCGATCCACGACGTTGAGATCGACGGCGAGCGCGCTTGCGCCCTGCGCAGCGAGTCCGCTGACGGCGCGGCGGAGCGCATCCGCGCGCACGTCCGCCAGGGCGACCTTCATGCCCTCGGCCGCAAACGCTCGGGCAAGCCCCAACCCGATGCCGCTCGCGCCACCGGTCACGAAGGCGACGTTGCCGCGAAAATCGTTCATCGGGCGGCGGGTGAGATCCGGACCGGCAGCCGGGCCGGTCCGTGGCCGATCGCCGACATCCAGGGGGTGGGCTCGCCCGCCGGCTCGAATGCCTCGATGTGCCGGATGCAGGCGCCGAGCAGAGCGTCGGCCTCGAGCAGCGCGAGCACCCGGCCGACACAGGCGTGGATGCCGTAACCCCACCCGACGTGCCCGCGATGGTCGCGGCGGACGTCAAAGCGGTCCGGATTCGCCCACTTGCGCGGGTCGCGGTTCGCAGCCGCGAACAGCAGTCCGCAGCGCTCCCCCTTTGGAATGACGCAGCCCTCGACCTCCACGTCCCGGGTCGTGATTCGCCCTGCCATCCGCGAGGGCGAATCCCAGCGCAGACTCTCCTCGAAGGCGTTGCGCAGCAGCGCGGGCTCCGCGCGCAGCAAGGAGTACTGGTCCGGGTACAGGCTGAACGCGCGCAGGGCCGTTGCCATCGTCATGACCGTGGTATCGGCCGCCGCGGAGAGCAGCACCTGGACGAGGAGCTTCGCCTCGGCCTCGGTGATCTCGCCCGCGTCGGCCGCGCGGAACATCTGCATCCCGAGCCCCTCAGGATCCAGATTCTCGCGATTGCAGCACTGATCGACCCACTCGATGACGGGGCCGGTGTTCTCCATCGCCTCACGGAAGAGATCGTTCGGTGGCCCGAGCGTGGCCCACACCATGTGGCCGAACGCATAGAGATGCTCGCGACCGGCCCGCGGCAGGCCGAGCACGTCCGGCAGCACCTTGTAGACGAACGCCTGCGTGATCTCCGCCACCGCATCGATGACCTCGCCGGTCCGCGCCGCGACCTCGCGCAGCAGAGTGTCGGCATCGGACTCAAAATTCTCCGCCATGCTTGCGAGCGCGCGCGGCGTGAGCGTGGCGCTCACCACGTTGCGTACCTGCGTGTGCCGCGGCGGATCGTCGACGAGCAGGATCTCGGGCCGCACGGAGTCCGGATCGTGCCAGGGACGCGACCGCGAGGAGAACGAGTGCCAGTCCCTGAGGGCGGCGGATACGTGATCGTAGCGCCCGAGCACCGTGATCTTCTCGCGCGACAGCCGCACCACGGGCGCGAGCTCCCGCAGCCGGTCATCGACCGCGCGCGCATTGCGCACCGCCTCCGGGCTGAATACATCGTCGTCGCAAACCCGTGTCTCGGCCGTCATGCCCTCTCCTCAGCCGGCTGCCGCGATGCCGCCGTCCACGTGCAGGATCTCGCCGTTGATGAAGGACGCCGCCGGACTCAGCAGAAAGGCGACGGCCTCGGCATTGTCTTCCTCGCGCCCGAGCCGGCGCAGCGGAATGGTTCGCGCCCGGCGCTCGTACTCGGCGGGATCGTTGAGCCCGAGCGCTCCCGGCGTGGGAACCGATCCGGGAGCCACGGCGTTGACGCGCACTCGCCGCGGCCCGAGCTCCGCCGCCAGGGTACGGGTGAGCGTGACGAGCGCTCCCTTCACGAGGCTGTAGATCGCCGTGTTGGGATAACCGCGCTCGGCGACCGGCGAGGCCATGTTGATGAGCGCCCCTCCCCGCTCGGGGTCCATGTGCGCGAGCAGCAGTTGCGCGCCCCACACCGACCCCTTGATGCCGATCGCGAGCATGCGATCGAGCACCGCCTCGGTGACGCGCTCGATCGGCTCGTACTTGAGCAGCATCGCGTTGTTGACCACCGCATCGATACGGCCATGCGCCGCCGCGAGCTTCGCGGCGGCGGCCGCGAACGCCGCACGGTCGGCCACGTCGGCCGCATGCGCGAGCGCGGTCCCGCCGGCGCCGCGAATGGCATCGGCCGTGCTGCGGCAGGCGGCGGCATCGATGTCGACGACGCCGACCACCGCGCCGAGGCTCGCCAGCTTCTCCGCGACCGAGCGCCCGAGGCCGCGGCCCGCGCCCGTGACGAGGACGGCCTGGCCCGCAAGATCGTGCGTCATCGCCACCACCGTGTCACTCGACCGCGAGCTTCCAGGCCTCACCGTCGCGGACGATCCAGCCCGACGTGGGATCGCAGAAATGACTGCCGATGAGGAGCGCCTTGCGGTCCTGGTAGCGCTCGATGAACGCGCGGCGCGTGCGCGCAGCCTGCTCCTTGTCCATGTCGAAGTTGCCGTGCAGGTCCGGCACGGCAAGCTGCACGGGGTGGTGAATCATATCGCCCGTGATCACCGCCTCCTGCCCGCGCGAGGAGATGTGCACGCTCACGTGGCCCGGCGTGTGGCCGGGGCTCGGCTCGAGCCAGACCTCATCGGTGATGCGGTGATCGGAGCCCACGAAGTCCGCGAGCTTCGCATCGAGAATCGGCCGGATGGAGTCCTCCATATGGGTCAAGTCGTGATAGCCGCCGGTGCGCTCGAGGTGCTGCCAGTGCTCCCATTCGCGCTTGCCGAAGAGGTACCGCGCGCCGGGAAAGGTCGGGACCCAGCGGCCCTCGACGAGCCGCGTGTTCCACCCGACGTGATCGAAGTGAAGGTGAGTGCACAGCACCGTGTTGATGGAGCTCGCCGGAAAGCCGGCGGTGGCGAGGTCTTCGAGAAACGAGGTCTTGAGATTGCAGAAGACCTCGAACTCCCGCTTGCGGTCGTTCCCGATGCACGTGTCGATCATCACGCGGCGGTCGCGCGAGGCGAGCACGAAGCACTGGAAGGAGATGAGCATCTTGCCCGCGGGCGTCGCGAAGTGCGGCCGCAGCCACTTGAAACTCTGCACGAACTCGGGCGTGCCCTCCTTGAGGAGCATCTTCATGTCGTCCTCGAAGGCGTTCACCTCGACGATGCGGGCGACCTTCACGTCGCCGATCTGCCAGTGCTTCACGTGCTTCGCTGCCATGATGGCTCCCGATTTTTTTCCGCCGCGCTCGCTCGAGCTACAGAGCGCTCAGCTTGAAGCTCTTCGGCCGCTCACCGAGGGTGCGCTCGGCCGAGAGGATGGTGTTGTGCAGCAGCATCGCCCGGGTCATCGGGCCGACACCGCCCGGGACAGGCGTGATGTAGGACGCCTTCTGCCGCACGCCCTCGAAGTCGACATCCCCCGTGATACGGCCGTCTGGCAAGCGGTTGATGCCGACATCGATGACCACCGTGCCGGTGCGGATCATCTGCGGAACGATCAGCCCCGGAACGCCCGCCGCGACGACCAGGATGTCGGCGAGGATCGTGAACTGGGCGAGATCGCGCGTCTTCTTGTGACAGATGCAGACGGTCGCGTCCTTCTGCATCAGCATGACCGCGAGCGGCTTGCCGACGATGTTGCTCGCGCCGACCACGACGACGTTGCGCCCCTCGACATCGATGCCCTCGTGGTCCAGGAGCCTCTGCACGCCGAACGGCGTGCACGGCGGGAAGATGGTATCCCCCGTGATCAGGCCGCCGACGTTGTAGAGATGAAAGCCGTCGACGTCCTTCTCGATCGAGATCCGCTCGAGGACGCTGCGCATCTCGATATGGTCCGGCAGGGGCAGCTGGACGAGTACGCCGTGAACCGCCGCGTCGGCATTCAACGCGTCGATCCGGCGGAGCAGCTCGGCCTGGGTGACCTCCACGGGCAGCTCGATGAGCTCGGACTCAATGCCGACCTCCTTGCAGTCGGCAATCTTGCCCCGCACATACACCTCGGATGCGGGATCCTTCCCCACCAGGATCACCGCGAGCCCGGGCCGGATGCCATGGCGGGCGACCATCTGCTCGACCCGCTGCTTGATCTCCGCGCGGATCTCCTTCGCGATCGCCTTCCCGTCGATGATTCTCGCGGTCATACTTGCTTCCGGCCCCCAATATGGCTTGGGGCTACGATAGCTCGGACGAGGCCTCCCGTGGAAATCAATAGTCGCAATCGCAGCTATCGGCGGGCGGGATAGCCGTCCGCGCGCCGCGGGGCCGAGGTGTTACGGGCCGTCACGCCAGCTGGGGGTATCACGCCAGCCCGGGTCGTCACGCCGGCTCGATATGGAAAATTCGCTCCGCGTTCCGGTGATACAGCTTGGATTTATCCGCATCCGGGAGCGGGGCGGCATCCATGAACGCCACGGCGGGGGCGGTCGGCTGGTAGGGGTAGTCGATCGCCCACAGCACATTATCCGCGCCGAGCTTCTTGACGGAGTACTCGAGCGCGAGAGGATCCTCGACTCCGCTCGTCGTGATGACGAAGTTGCGCCTGAAGTACTCCTCCATCGTGAGCTGCGTCTTCGGCGCCCGGCCCATGACCTGCGACCGGCTGTTCATGAAGGTGACGCGCCAGATCCAGAAATGCACCGCCTCGCCCATGTGGCCGATGCAGATCTTGAGCTTCGGAAAGCGGTCGAACACGCCGCCGGCCATCATCCGCACCGCGTGCGTGCCCACCTCCACGCCGTAGGCCCACATCGCGGAATCCATCCCGTAGTCCCGCAGCGGCCCCTTCAAGCCCTCCGAGGGCCCGCGCGGATGGATGTAGATGCAGCGGTCGAGGGCCTCGGCTGCCTCGAGGATGGGCCAGAACTTCGGATCGTCGAAGTATTCGTTGTTCGTGTGCGAGTTGACGATGAAGCCGTTCAGCCTCAACTTTCGGATGGCGCGCTCCATCTCCTTGACGGCACGCTTGGGAGACTGCGGCGCGAAGGTCGCGAGCCCGGCGAACCGCTTGGGGTGCCGGGAGATCACCTCGGCCAGCCGATCGTTGGCGAGCGTCGCGAGCTCTGAGGCCGTGTCCGCGTCGAACATCTGTACGCCGGGCGCGGTGAGGGAGAGCAGGTGCATGTCGACACCGTACTCGTCCATCTCCCGGAGGCGCTTGCCTTCGATGTCGAGCAGACCGTCGAGGAACTTCATGCTCCCGTAGCCGGGCTCGGCGTCGTAGATCCCTCTCACCAGGGGCAGGTCGGCGCTGTCACCGGGAGCGCGCGCGACCTTCTGGAGCTCCTGCGCCACCTCCGGGATGGAGAAAGCCTCCTCGGTGGCGATCTTGCGAAACTTTGCGGCCATGGCGGCGCCCCTCTTGCCTTCGCGGAAAGGCGCCACGATACACCCGGCGCGGGGAATGGAGCCACACGCCGGCGGACCCCGGCTGCACGGCGGACCGCGGTGACGCCCGCTTTAGTCCTCCAAGTCGCTCGCCGCGCCCGCGTAGCGGGCAACCCGGATGCGCCGGATCTTGCCTTCGCTGAGCGTGTAGAAGATGAAGCTCACGAACGCGACGGGCTTGCCGGCCTCGAAGTTGAGCCCGTGCTTGCGGTAGTCGCGGAACGGCTCGAACCACGACGGCATCACGACGCCGCACACATCTCCCTGCAGCGCGAACTGCGCGATCTCAACTCGCTCCTTGCAGTGCTGGTGGAAGTCCGCGTAGAACTCGGCGATCTCACTCGGGCTCCCGAGCGTCAGCGTGCCGACCTTGTACCTCACGTCCGGGGCGTAATAGGCGATCTGCCGCTCGTACTCCTTGTTGTTGAAGTGATTGAGATAGGCCTCGAGGTCCACCCGCGATCTCACGCGAGCGGCGGCGGGTTGCACATCGGGCGTCATGATTCTTGCTCTTGAGTAGGGGGGATGCGGTCAGGCGCCGGACAGGATACGCGCCTTGATCGCCTCGTACTCCGAGTCGTTGATCAGGCGGTCATCGAGGAGCTTCTTGGCCTCCTGGAGCCGCCGCGCCGCATCGGGCTCGGATGCGGCCGGCGGACCGCCGGGCGCCGGCGCGCCGCCGGCGATCTGAAATCCGCCGGAGCGGGCACGCAGCTCCTCGAGCTCGCGCACGCGGCGCTTCTCGCGCCAGGCTTGATCCTGCGCCTGGCAGATCCGGTACACCGCCTGGGCCTGCGCCTTGCGCAGGCCGCTGAATGGATACAGGCGCGTGCCCACCGCGCCCTCGGACGCGAGGTCGGTCGATGCGCCCGCGCGCACGAGCAGTTCCGCGCTGAAGATCCCCACGCGCAGCGTCACATCCTCCAGATCCTGCCAGCGGATGTTCGCGACATCGAAGCCGCCGAGGAGCCTGCGGGTGATCCAGACGAGCCGTCCGCTCGTTGCGGCAATGAGCAGGCGCCGGTGGGTCGGGGCGAAGAGGCGCCGCTGGACGGCCCATGCCTCCAGCGTCTCGGAGGGGATCAGGATCGAGCGCAGATCCGCGAGGGCGCGCCGCAAGCCCGTTTCGTCCTGTTGCGGCTCGGAGCTCATGACGGCGCGTTCGAAACCCTCAATTCGCAGGGGTGGGTGGCGGACGAGCCGTCGCGGTGGCGTGCGTGGCGAGCAGCTGCCGGATCTCCCGGAGCTTGTCCTTGAGGATGCCGGCATTCGCGCTGCCCATGCGGATCAGCGTCTTCTGGCCGGCCGAGAGCGCCTCGAGCTTCGGATCGGCGTACTGGTACATCACGTTCGGCTGCGTGAGCTCGATCGGCCCTTGTGGGTCCGGCGTATCGAGCAGATGGTCGATCACCTCGATCACCCGGTCGTTGAAGTACTCGGTCGGATAGCCGAGATCCTCGTAGGCCTGCTGGAAGAGCGGATAGAAGTGGAAATAGACCGAGACGATCTGCTTTGCGTCGATGGATTTCACCGCATCGACGAAGGGCCCGTAGCGCTGGTAGTTGCGGGGGTCGAGCGTGATGTGGCCGGGGGTGCCGGCGACCGCGAAGCTCCCCGAAGCGGGCACGACCGGGCGCAGCCCGACGGCCACTTTCTTGCGCGGCAGATTGTCAACGGTCGCCACGGCGTGGCGGATGAAGTTCTGCGGAACGAGAAGCTTCGCGAGCGGCCCCGAGAGTCCCGTGAGCGCGCTCCGCATGGCTGCGTCGCTGTCGTTGAGCGCCGGGAGCGGCGGCTGGGAGGCGCCAGCGGCGCCGTTCGGCGGCACGGGATGCTCGATGGCAGGCCCGTTCACCGCGGGCGGCGCCTGCTGGGTGTGGGGCGGCGCCGCCGCGACCTGCACCTTGTGACGCGCGTAACCGTAGTAGTAGTACAGCGCGCCGGCCACCACCACGACGGCCACCGCTGCGCCCCATACGATGGGCTTCTCGGTCGTCATGTCACCTCCAGGGTCTCATGAACCTCGCCAATCACCTGGGCACCTGGCCTCATGCGGCCCCGCGGGTGAAGGCCCAGTCGAGGAGGCGGCTCGCGACACCGCCCCCCAGGCTCGCGCCGGTCACATCGCCGAGCCGATACTCGGCCTTCCCGAGAATCGCCTGCGCCGCGCGAATGCCGCTGCGCACCGCGGGGCCGATACCCTCGCACATGTCGCGCGTCGCGAGCCCCGCGGCATCGCCGGCGATGATCGCATCCTCGATGCGCACGACATCCACGTTCCCGCGCAGGTAATAACTATAGCCCGTGGGCTCGTAGGATGCGCCTCGGGTGAGCCTTCGATCCAGGTAGTGCGTGAGCGTCGTCCAGTGCTGCTTGATGTCCTGGCCCCGGCGCTTGATGCGCTCGGCCATGCCGCCGACGCCGATGTTGAGCCAGCCGTTCGCCTTGGGCACGTACCAGGAATAGCCGGGCAACCCATGCTCGAAGAACCACAGGTGGCAGTCGGGGTCCTGCCAGTCGTAGGCGAATTCGTGCTCGAGCGTCACCGTTTGCAGCTCGCTCGCGCGCGGATTGGCCTCGCGAAAGAAGGTGCGGTAGACGGGGCAGCGGGTGCCGCCGGCGCCGATCAAGTACCGGCAGCGATAGGCGTCGTCGATCGAATAGCCGCCGGACTCCCGGCGGATGGTGCGCACCGTGTGCTGCTCGACGGGAGCGCCGGAGCGCTCGAGCAGCCAGGCGTCGAACTCGAAGCGGCGGATCGAGTGCTGGATGCATCCGAGCCGCAAGTGCAGCCCCTTCAGATGAGCGTGCAGGCGCTCGAAGGTGAGGAAGCGGTGCGGGTAGTCCGCCGGATTCATCTCCAGGTCGCGCACGACGTCGGGAGTGATCCACCCGGCGCACAGTTTCAGCCTCGGGAAGCGCTCCTTGTCCAGCACGAGGACGTCCGCACCCGCTTGCTTCAACTTCCAGGCGGCGGACGAGCCTGCAGGGCCTCCGCCGACGACCACCACGTCCCACAGCTTCACGGCCGGCTCTCGGTCAGCCCGGATACAGGTAGGCGCGTGTCAACGGAATGTCGTGGTTGTCGCGCGGGGCAAAGACGACCTGGAACAGCTGCAGCGTCCCGGTCGCGAAGGCGGCGATCGACCCCGCGAGATAGAGCCGCCACATGCGGACGAACTTCTCGTCGAACAGAGTCCTCACGCGCTCGACGTTGGCCTCGTACAGCTCGAGCCAATGCGTCAGGGTCCGCGCGTAATGCAGCCGCAGGTTCTCCACGTCGAGGATGGAGAGATCCCAGGGCTCGAAGATCTGCATCATCTGCGAGAGCGACGGAGGATTGGCCCCAGGAAAGATGCGGCGCTCGATCCAGGGGTGGAGCAGTCCCGGATAGTTTCGTCCGATGGAGTGAATGAGGCCGCGGCCGTTGCTCCCGAGCGAACGGCGGGCGACGCCGCCGAGAGCCTGATAGTTCTCGACGCCCACGTGCTCCAGCATCCCGACGGACACGAACGCGTCGTAGTGCCCGGAGATGTTGCGGTAGTCGTCCTCCACGTACTCGACCTGCCGGGAGAGCCCCTCGGCCTCGGCGCGCTCCCGGGCGAACCGCACCTGCTCGTGAGAGATATTGAACGCCCGGACCTTCACACCGTAGTGGCGCGCCATGTGAAGCGCGAGGGCGCCCCAGCCGAACCCCGCCTCGACCACCGTCTCGCCCGGACGCAGCCGCAGCTTCCGGCACACATGATCCATCTTGGCCGTCTGCGCCTCATCGAGCGTCGAGACGGCAGTCGGGTAGTACGCGCAGGTGTAGGCCATGGTCCGGCCCAGCCAGAGCGTGTAGAACTCGTTGCCGATGTCGTAGTGGTGGTGAATGTTCTCCCGCGAGCCCACGATCGAGTTGACTTTCGGCCTGTGCAACAGGCGCGAGAGGGCTCGAAACACCGACCGGCCGCCGGATTGCGCCGAGGCGTTGTAGGCGGCGGACACGAGCTGCACGATGTCTCCCTCGATATCGATGCGGCCCTCGCTGTAGAGATCGCCGAAGCGCACCTGAGGGTCGCGCATCAGCTCAAATAGCGCGCCGCGGTCCGCGATACGGACGGTCGCGACCGGCCGCACCCCGGGAGGCACCACACGCACCCCATCCCACAAGACGAGCGCCACGGGCGGATTCCCGAAGAACTCGAGAAGCTTGCGCAGCAACTTCGCGCCCCCGGAGACGGGCTCGGGCGCAGACACTCTCACCGGCTCCTGCTGCGCGGATGCGCCCGCCGGCTCGGCGGCTGCCGCACGCCCCTGCGCAGACCTAGGGCTCTCCTCCACTGCGTTCACGGAAACACCTCGACGGTCGATCGATCGGTTGAGCTTTGCCCCATGCTACCTGGGGCCATACGCGGAGTCAGGGGCAGGCCGCTACGACTTCGGGTGCTCGGACACGTATTCCTCGACGACGCCCAGCGTGTGCGAGTAGAGAATTTCACCTGTCAGCGCAATGACATACGAGCTTCGAGTGGCCAGCTCCGGCCTCGTCGCGGACGCGGCGACACCTGAAAATCGCATGGAGTTCTCCTTTTTTTCCTACGCTCCCCGTTCGGGAGTGCCAATCTTCCCCCCGGCGCCCGGCCGCTGCAACTTGCGCTTCCACCCGCCTCGGTCCTCATCGGAACCGCTGCCGCGTCTCGTGCCGGGGCGTCCGCTCCGACTCGTCGGTCTGCGGGGGCGTCGGCTTCGGCTGCGCCCGGATCCACGCGGCGAGCTGCTCGAGGTCCTGGTCGCTGATCTCGCTCGGCGCGAAGCTCGGCATCGCTCCGGGACCGTGGCGGACGGCGCTCGCGATGGCCTGTGCATCGAGTGCCGCTCCCCGGAGCTCGGGCGCGAGCTTGCCCTCGTGACAGTAGCGGCAGGTGTCGCGCCACAGCTGCGCGCCGCTCGCCCATTCTCCGGCCGATTGCGCGTGCGCGGCGGCGCATGCGGCGAGCGACAGCGCGGCGATGAGGCCTGCCACGCCCCTCATCGATGGATCCCCGACTTGCCCGGTGCCAGGATTCCGTTGGGATCGAGCGCGCGCTTCAGCGCGCGGTTCACGTCGCGGCGCGTCTCGCCGTAGGTCCGTGCCACCTGATCCATGAAGTCGATGCCCACTCGATGCAGCCCGTACCCATTGTCCGCGAACGCCGCGGCGAGATCGCGAAAACAGGCCCTCGCTCGCTCGAGCGCCTGCGGGTCGCCGTGGTCGAACAGCACTGCCGTCAGGTGGTGGAGGTCACGGCCGTAGACGGTGGGCGCGGCGAGATAGTCCATCCCATATCTCGAGAGGATGCTCCTCGCGAGGTCCCGCTGCCGCATCGCATCTGCGCCGCGCGCGGGGGAGACGGGCGCAAGCCATACGAGTCCGCCGCCCCCGACCCAGTTGAGCAGGCTGAAGGAGCTCAAGCTGAGCTCGTTCGCCTGCGAGCCGTCGTGGTGGTCGGTGACGTTCTGCGCCCCGGAGGACTCGAAGGCCCGCGTCGCGATGTCGAGGCTCGGTGCGATCTGCTCCGGCGTTCCGTACAAGGTGAACGTCAGGCTCCACGGCGCGATGCCGTGCTGGCGCGCCGCCGCGAATATCACATCGTCCGGCACCGGACCGCTCCCCTGGTACAGCTCGGCGCGTCGCGTGAAGCGGGTGAGCATCCACGTCGCGTTGGTGAGCCTGCAGGGATTCGGGATGGTGCCGTTCAAGCGCAGCGGCCGGGCCGTCTCCACGGCCTTCGCGAGACCCTGATCGTCCGAGTACTGCACGAGCAGCGTGCGGTATGCCGCGGGTGCCGGCATGAGCCACAGCCCGAGCTTGGTCACCACTGCGAAGTTCGACTGGGTGAACAGGCCGTCGAGATACGGTCCGTACCCATACTTGAAGACCTGCCAGGAGGCGCTCCTCGGCAGCGACCCCATGCCGGTACGAAGCACCCGGCCGTCGGCCAGCACGACTTCCATGCCGCAGGTCTGCGCGAAGTGGTCGCCGTAGGGGGTGCTTCCGGTTCCGCGCTCGAGCGTATTGCCGAGCGGCCCGACGAGCGGGCCGTCGCCCGGGAAGTCGAGCCACAGCGCAATGTTCCGGTCCCGGAGGTAGTCCTGCAGCTGCTGGTACGTGACCCCCGGCTCGACCAGGGCGGTGCACAGGACCGGATCCACCTCGAGGATGCGGTCCATGCGTTTCAGGTCGAGGATCAGCTGGCCGCGCGTTGCCGGAGCCGCCGAGCCGTAGCCGAGATTGCGTCCCGTCGAGATGGGCCAGACGGGGATCTTGTACTTGTTGCACACGGACAGCACGCCCTGCACGTGCTGGACCGATGCGGGAAGAATCGCGCCGAGGGGCTGGTGATCCTCCTCGGCCGCCGGGATCATGAGCTTCTCGTAGGGAAGGAGCTCCTCCCCTTCCGCGAGGACGTACGCCGCCCCGACGACCCCGCGGAGCTCCCCAAGCGCGCGCACGAAGCTCGTGCTGGAAACGCCCGCCGGCAACGTGGTGCGGGGCGGCATCGAGCACCTCCCGGCTAGGTGAGAATGTTGAGATCGCCGATCGCCGCGTACAGCTTGTTGAGGACCACGTAGAGCGTTCTGCGCTCGTCGCGAGTGAGCAGATGCAACAGGCGGGCCTGGTTGCGCTGCGCGACCGGGAGCAGTGTCTCGTAGAGCCTGCGTCCCTTCGGCGGCACCGTCAGGATCACGGGCGCGCCGCTGTCGCGCGTCCGCCGGGCGCTGCCGCCCAGGGTTTGCGCGACGATGAGCCCCCGCTCCGTGAGCATCTGCAGCGTGCGGCTCGCCTGCCCCTTGTCGATGCTGCTCTTCGCGACCAGCTCCGCGAAGCGCACCGGCTCGAAGCGGATGGACATCGCGAGCAGGCGCCATTCGGGAACGCTCAGGCCGAAGTCCGCGAGATACTTGCGGGTGACGTTCGCCTTGGCCGCGTTGGCGAGCCGGATGAGTTGAAACGTGACGAAATGGCCGATGTGCAGCGTCCTGCCGTCCAGCGCGACATTCGTCCACGGGTTGGGCAGCGGGCTCTGCCGCCGCGATCGCGCCCGAGCGGCAACCTTGCGTTTGACCTTGACCATGCGCAGATGGTGCCTCGGCGCGCGCGGCGCGTCCACTGCGGAGTCCATCTCAATCAAAGGTCGTCGGCCGCTCGGGACGCCGGCGATGCTCGAGCATGTGCTCGATCTGGCGAGCCGTCACGCGTCCGGTCGAGAGCGGCGGGAGGCTCTCCACGGCGAAGAACTCGACCGCCTCCGTCTCGACGCTCGGCCGCGGCGAGCCGCCGATGATCTCGCACAGGAAGAACAGCTTCCAGATGTGAAACAGATGAGGAGTGTGGCCGTGGAGGTTGCGATCGTAGACGGCGGCGAGCTTCACGGCGCGGACCTCGTAGCCGGATTCCTCGACGGCCTCCCGCTCGACGGCCATCCTGGGGCTGTCGCCCACATCCGCCCAGCCGCCCGGCAGCGTCCAGCCGCCGTCGGCGCGCTCCTTTACGAGCAGGATCCGTTCGTCGCGGAACATCGCGGCGCGCACGTCCACCTTGGGCGTCGCATAGCCCGATTCGGCCGCGAAGAGCGGTCCGACCACGCGGGGGTCGGCGCCCGAGCCGTCCGCGATCATTTCCGCCGCGATGTCCCGGACAGCCTCGTACCGCTCGCGGTCGTAGGGATCGCGGACGAAAGTGAGGCCGGTCTGCGCAATCGCCTGCAACCGCTTCGCCCGGTCGAGCCAGCTCGGGTCCATGAGCGCCGATTGAACCACTGTTCGCCGCAGAAGCGCTACATTTCGAAACATGCTGAGCGAGGCGGTCGAGGTTTATCGCTCCGGGCGGCTCGCGGATTGCGAGGAGCGCGCGTTCATGCTCACCGCGGTTCGCGTGCCGAGCGAGCTCGCCCGCGCGGGCGAGAGCTACGTGCTGCTCGTCGATCCCCACACCGCGGCGGAGGCTCGCTCGCACCTGCTGCAATATCAGAAGGAGGTGCAGCGCCCCGGGGGACCGGCGCCGCCGCCGCCGCCGCGGCTCCACGCTCACGCCTGGATCGGATGCGCGCTCTACAGCGCCGTGCTGATCGCGGTGGCCTACGCCGTCAACAACGGCATCTGGAGGCTCGACGCATTCGACGTGGGCGAGCTCGATGCCGCGGCCGTGCAGGGGGGGGAGTGGTGGAGGGCCTGGACGGCGCTCACACTGCATTTCGGGCCGGAGCATCTCGCGGCGAACCTCGGCGCGGGCATCTGGTTCGGCTATCTCGCCGGCCGGCTGCTGGGCCCGGGAGTCGCCTGGGCCCTCATCGTCAACGGCGGCGCGTGCGCCGACCTGCTCGAGGGACTGCTCGCCGTTCCCTCCCGCCGCGCCGCAGGTGCCTCGACAGCCGTCTTCACGGCCCTGGGGCTGCTCGCGGCGTACTCCTGGCGGCAGCGCCGCCACCTCGCGCCGCACTGGGCGCTCGGGTGGAGCCCGCTCGTCGCGGGCCTCGTGCTTCTCGGCTGGCTCGGCACGGCAGGCGCCGAGACCGACATCTTTGCGCATCTCGCCGGATTCGCGGTCGGCGGAGTGCTCGGCGCCGTGGTCGCGACTCCACTCCTCCAGCGCACGCTCGAGAGAGCGCCCCAGTGGCTCGCGGGCTTACTGGCGCTCGGCCCGGTGGCGCTCGCGTGGCTGTGGGCTCTCGCAAGCTGAGCGGAACTCGGCGTTCCGGCGGGTACACTAAGCTCTGATCGAGCCGCCGCGGAGCGGCTCCTCATGTCTTGGGGGGTGTCGAGGAATGGCCCTGGATGAGATGGCCGGAAGGTCCAAAGTCACCGGCCGGGAGCTGCTCTACAGCCTCGGAACCCTGCTCATCAGCGTCATCCTCGTCCAGACGGTCTACGCCACCTTCATCCGGCCGCGCGCGGCGGCGATCCTGGCGGAGCCCGCCGTCACCATCTCGCAGTCCGGGCAGAAGGTGGAGCGTGACCTGCGCTCGATCTTCGTCATCATCAAGGACTACGAGCCGGAAACGGCAATCATCCTCGCGATCTGGTCGCTGTCGCTGCTCGCCTACCAGGCCGCTGCCGTCGCGCGCAATCGCCGGCTGCTGGAGAAGCGCTACGTCGATCTGAGTGACGGCCACGTCGTGCTACCCGAGGACGCCCGCGCGCACGGCCGGCCCATCGAGGCACTGTCCGCGGAGGAGCGCGAGATGCTCCTGCCGCGCACCCTGATGCTCGCGCTCAGCCGCTTCGGCGCCACCCGCAGCGTCCAGGACGCCGCCGAGGCCTCCCGCGACGAGTGCGAGCTCGAGCTCACGAGGCTCGACACCCAGCTCTCGATGATCCGGTTCACCGCGTGGGCCATTCCGGCGATCGGCTTCGTCGGGACCGTGCGTGGCATCGGCCGAGCCTTGCAGGAGGCGCAGACCGCCGTCACCGGCGACATCAACGGCGTGACGCTCGCGCTCGGCGTGACGTTCAACTCGACGCTCACGGCGCTCGTCCTCACCATCCTCGTGATGTTCTGCCTGCACCAGCTGCAGCAGGCGCAGGACCGGCTTGTGCTCGACACGCGCACGTACGTGGACCGGAACTTGATCCGGCACATGCGGGTGCTGTGAGGCTCACCGGGCGGGGTACCCGACGAGCTCCACGTACGCCTGCCCCGCGATCGCCTGTCCGTCTCGCGACCCGGAGACGTCCGCGTCCCCTTCCCAGTAGAGCGGGCTCGTGTCGAGCTCCTGATCGGCGAGGACCGGCTTCGCATCCACATCGAGTCCGAGCGAGCTCACGCGCAGCCGCCAGCGCGAGGGATAGAGAATGCCGCGCGGGCTCCTCCAGTGGGCGAGCACGTCGATGCGGACATCATCGCTCGACAGGGCGCGAGTGCGCCCATCGGCACCGATCCACGTCCCCGCGCTGTGCGGATCGCGCGCGCCATCGGCATCGCGGAGCGAGTAGAACATCAAGGCACTGCCGTCCTCAAACTGCAGGCCAAACCAGTCCCAGCCCTGCTGATGAGGCCCGAGCGCGCCGCTATCCCACTCCCGATCGAGCCACACGGTGCCGCTCACGTCCGTCGCCTGTGCTCCGCGAGCGAGCCGGCCTCGCGCGGCGAGCCGGGGAATCGAGTAGTAGTAGCTCGCGGAACCCGGCGCGTCCGATTTCGTGCTGAGGCCGCGATCCCCGTTGAGCACCGGCGACGACAGCGGCCGAAGCTCGAGTGTCAGTCCATACGCCGGATCGGCGACTCGCAATGTCCAAACCCCGGGAGCGCCCTCCCCCGCCACCGACCAGCCGCCGAGCCACACCCGGAAGGGCGTCGCTCGAGCGCCGGCGAGCGCGAGAGCATCGCGCGCGAACCGCTGAGCCGAATGAAACTGATTGCGCTCGACGTCCGTCACCGCAAAGTGCGCGGCGTAGATCTGCCGCGTACGCCAGCTGGACTGCAACTCCGGCTCGCCGGAGGCGGGCGCGCCGGACGCCGGCGGCGCGACCGCAATACGAAAGAACGTCAGCTCGAATCCAAATCGCGCGCCGCGCGCCGAGCGCAAATGACCGGTGAAGTACCACCACTCGTGCCGGTACGCCGGATGCGGCCCGTGATCCTCGGGAAACTGGAAACGGCGGACGGCGAGCGCGCGGGCGAAGCCCGGGTCGGATGCGCCCGCACGCAGGACGTTGAGCGGCGATGCGGAGCTGAGCGCGCGCGCCGCTCCGGCGGTGGCCCGGTCGCCGGACTCCGTACCGCTGGACGCATGGCCGCCCCCGCCGTCGCAGGCGGCGAGCAGGAGCCACAACGCGAGAAGACACGCCCGCGCCACCTCACTCCTCCCGGATATCCGCCGCGATGGGCGCGCGGGCGGTCCGCCAAGCGGGGTAGAGGCCGGCGAGGAGCGCGGCAATCAACGCCAGCCGCAAGGCGCCGGCGAGCTGCGCACCGTGGAGGTGAAAGTCGATCTGCCAGCCGAAGGCGCGGCGGTTGATGACGGTCACGAGCAGCTCGGCGGCGAGCAGTCCCGCCGGAATGGCTGCGACGAGCGCGACGAGTCCCATGAAGGCTGTCTGCGCCTCGATGAGCAGGGCGGCCGAGTGCGGCGGCAGGCCGAGAGCGCGCAGGATTCCGAGCTCGCGCGAGCGCTCGAGCTCCCAGGCGAGCAGGCTGCTCACCAAGCCAATCGCGGCGACGCCCGCCGCGAGCCAGTCGAGCACCCGGGTGATGACGAAGGTCTGGTCGAAGATGCTCATCGAGAGCGCGCGCACCTCGCTGCTCGAGCCGATGAGGAGCGCCTGGTGCCCGGCGGCGGCGGCATACAAGGCCGGGATGACCTCATGGGGCGTGACGCCGGGTGAGAGATACAGTCCGAGCGAGCTCACCCCGTCGTCTCCCCACTCGCGTCGATAGACGGCGCGGTCCATCAGCACGCCGGCGCCGCTCCCGTAGTCGCGATAGATCCCCGCGATGGCGAAGGATCGCGGCCCCGCCGCCGTGCCAAGCGTGAGCCGGTCCCCGGGGTGCAACTGCAAGCGCCACGCGAACGGCTCCGCGACGAGAATGGCGCCGCGCGCGAACGCCGGCCACACGCTTGGCAGGTGCTCCGTCACCTCGATGCCGGAATCGCTTTCCGACGCGCGCGTGACGGCCTCGAGGGCCACCGGCCCTTGCGGGGAACTCACGGTCACCTCGCGGCGCGCGCTGTAGTGCGAGACGCCGCGGACGGACGCGAGCGCCGCAACGACGGCCGGGTCCAGCCGGCGCTCCGGTCGCCCGAATCCCGGACCGGGTGCGGCCACGTAGACGTCCGCTCGCATCGTCCCGCGGAGCCAGTCGTGCAGCGATTCGCGAAAGCTCCCGACCATCACGGATACGCCGATCACCGCCGCGAGCGCCAGAGCGAGCGAGGCGACGGCCACGCCCGTGCGGCTCAAGGAGGCCGCGACATCGGCGAGCGCGATCCGCGCGACCGGACTCGCCCGGCCGAGCAGGCGCGCGAGGAGCCGCGCGGAGGCTCTGAGCAGCGCGGGTGTCAGCGCCGCGACGCTCATGAGCAGCAGGAAGAGCGCGGCGAAGCCGGCGAGCAGGCTCCGGCTCGATCCGGCGACGATCGCGCCCGCCGCCACGCCGAACGCCGCGCTCGCGGCGAGTAGCCAGCGCGACAGTCCGAGCGCGCGCGATTCGAGCGCCGAGCGCCGCAGCGCGAGCTGCGGAGCGACGTGCGTCGCCTCCCAGGCCGGAAGCAGCGCGGCGGCGAGCGCGGTGAGGATGCCGGCGCAGACGGCCCCGAGCGCGGCGCTTGCCGGCACGGAGACGGAATTGACCGCCACGACGAAGTACAGATCGTTGATGGTGCGCGAGACGAGAGCGATGAGGCCGCGCCCGAGGCCGATGCCGGCGGCGAGGCCGAGCAGCGCCCCCACGGCGCCTAGCACCGCGGCCTCCGCCATCACGAGCCGCAGGATCTCGAGCCGCGTCGCACCGAGCGCGCGCAGCACGGCGAAGATCTTCCGCCGCTGAAGCACCGCGAAGCTCACCGCGCTGTAGATGAGGAACAGTCCGACGAGCAGCGCGAGCAAGCTCATCGCCCGCAAGTCCGTCGTGAAGGCTCGAGTCAAGTCGAGGGTCGCGCGAGAGCGCTGCTGCGCCGGCTCGAGCTCGACGCCGGGCGGGAGCTCCTCCCGTAGCCGCGCGAGCTCCGCATCCTCCTGCGCGCCCGGTGGCGCGCGTACCTCGATGCGCGACAGACGGCCGACGGCCCCCAGCCACTCCTGCGCCTGCGCGATGTCGGTGAGCAGGAGCGTCTCGCGGCCGGCCTGCTCTCCTGCGATCCGGGCGATCAGCACCGCATCGAGGGTCTTACCGTCGATGTCCACCTGGAATTGGCGACTCGTCGGGAGGCCCAGCCGATCCGCCGTGCTCGCGGCCATGACGGCCGCGCCGGGCACCGTGAGCCACCGCCCGAGCCCCGCCAAGGTATCGACGACCGCCGCGCCGGGCGCGGAAGCGGCGGCGGGATCGGCCGCGGACTCCTCCTGAAAGGTCGCCTCCGCGAGGGGATCGACGCCCACGAGCTGCAGCGCCTCGCCCCGAACGGCGACATATCCCTCGACGAGGGGAGCGAAAGCGAGCCGCGGATGGGCGCCGACGAGACGGACGTACAGGCTCTCCTCGAGCCCCTCGGGGCCGCCCGCGATCTCGTCCGTGGCAGGCCCGCTCACCGCCGAGACGGCGAGCTCGAACGCGCGGCTCGAGCTCGCCGTCGCGATATCGACGGCGGTGATCGTCGCGACGCCGAGCGCGAGCCCCGTCAGCGCGAGGGCCAGTTGCGCCGGATGACGCAGGAGGTGCCGAACGCTCGCGGCCGACAGTGTGCTCATGAGACGGGGTACAACCGGCCCTCGCGCAGCTCGAGCGCTCGGTCCGCCGCCGCTGCGAGCGCACGGTCGTGCGTCACCATCATGAGAGTCGCGCCGCGTGCGCTCACGAGCGAGCGCAGGAGCGGCACGACCTCGGCGGCGGTGACCTCATCGAGATTGCCCGTCGGCTCGTCGGCGAGGACGAGCGCGGGCTCGTGCACCAGCGCGCGCGCGATCGCGACACGCTGCTGCTCCCCGCCCGAGAGCGTATCGACCGTGCTCTGCAGGCGGTCGCCGAGCCCCACCCTCTCCAGCATGGCGGCGCTGCGGCGGCGCGCCTGCGCTCCGCGCACCCCGTTCAGCTCGAGCGGCAGGCGGACGTTCTCCTCGACGCAGAGCGTCGGAACGAGATTGAAGAACTGGTACACGAAGCCGATGTGCAGGCGCCGGAACTCCGTGCGCTTGGGCTCGCGCAGCGAGCCGATCTCCCGGCCGTCGAGCTCGATCGTCCCGGAGTCGGGAAAATCGATGCCGCTCAGCAGGTTGAGCAGCGTCGACTTCCCGGAGCCGCTGCGGCCCGTGATCGCGACAGCGCTGCCGGTCTCGACCTCGAGGTCGACGGCATCGAGCACACGGTGCACCCGGCCGCCCTCGCGGAAGCTGCGGGACACCCGGCGCAGAGCGAGCACGTCATCCGCCGGCGTTCGCGCCGGGATCGAAACGCATCGGCTTGGCCACACCCATGCGCGTGAGCTCCGCGCGGAGGCTTTCGGCGAGCGGCCCGTGTACCGCCCGGTCGAAAGCCGGCGCGGCCTGCCAGTCATAGGCCCAGGGATGCGTCGCGCGAAGCGGCTCCGGCTCTTGGGCGTAGCGCGGAATGACGTGCGCGTGCAGCGCGGGCTCCGCGTTGCCGAAGATCGCATAGTTGATGCGCGCGGCCCCGGTCAACTTCAAGAGCGCATCGCCGAGGCGCGCCATGTCGCTCAGGAACTGAGCGCGCTCCTGGGCGGCGAGCGCGTTGAGCGAGGGCACCACCGGGTCCGGCAGCAGGAGCACGTAGCCGCGCACGAACTGGCGCTCTCCGAGCACGACCCACCCCGAGAACATTCGCGCCGCGACGCGGGCCTCCTTGCCGGCGCGCGCCGCCGCGACCATCTGATGGATCGCGGTTTGCGGCTCATGCCGATCGGCGCTCATGCGCTGATCCGAGCCGCGGCCATGGAGCGATCAACCGTCATGCGCCACCTGCCGGGCCGAGGGGAACCGATTGGACGCTCCCCGAGTCGTCGGGCCTGAAGTTGACCGAGACCACCGTCGCCTTGGGAAAGAAGTTGAATTCAGAGGCGCTCGCCCATGTGTACGCGCCCATCGCGCGCCCGATAATGAGATCGCCGGGCTCGAGCTTCGGGAGCATCAGGTTCTCCGCGATCACGTCGATGCTGTCACAGGTCGGGCCCGCGAGCACGGCCGGGAGCCGCTCGCCGCCGTCGCGCAGCGGCTCGACGGGGTAGCGCGCGTGGTCGTAGAGCTGGCCGCTGTAGGAGCCGTAGAGGCCGTCGTCCAGGTAGTACCACCAGTGCCCCTCGCGCTCCGCGCGGCCCATCACCGAGGCGACGCTGATCGCGGACGGGCCGACGATGTAGCGGCCCGGCTCCGCGATGACGCGGATGCGGCGCGGGAGCCGCGCGAGCGCCGCGCGGATCGGCGCGCAGAAGCGCGCGATGTCGGCAACCGGCTGCATGTAGTCGATCGGAAAGCCGCCGCCGATATCGAGCGTGTCGAGCGTGCCGAGCCGCTCGTGCCGCGCCGCGGCCGCGAGGCGCGCGCAGGCCTCGATCGCCTCCACATGCTTGCCGGAATCGGCGGCCTGGGAGCCCACGTGGAACGTGAGGCCGCGCACGTCGATACCGAGCTCCGCGGCGAGACGCGCCAGCGCGAGCGCGTCCTCGGGATCGCAGCCGAACTTGCGCGACAGGTCGCACACGGCGCCCGGGCTGCGGAACGAGACCCGCAGCAGCAGTTCCGCCTTGCCCCGCAGGCGCTCGAACTTCCGGACCTCGTCGGGATTGTCGGCGACGAACGTGCGCACGCCGAAATGCAGCGCGTTGCGGATGTCCTCGTCCCGCTTGATGGGATGCGTGTGGATGCACCGCCCGGGATCGACCCCGAGGCGCTCCGCGAGCTGCACCTCGCCGGTCGTCGCCAGGTCGAGAAAGCCGCCTTCCTCGACGATCGTGCGCACGACCGCGGCATGAGGCAGGGGCTTCAAGGCGTAGTGCAGGTCCACGCGCGGCAGCGCCCGGCGGAGCTTGCGCAGCTGTGCGCGCACGCGCTGGCAGTCCACGATCAGCAGCGGCGAGCCGAACTCGCGCACCAGCCGCTCGATCTCGGCGGGGTGGAACGGGTCGATGAAGCGAGGTCGTCGCGAGCGGCTCGATGACAAGGACTCTGCCTCAGGGCAGTACGGCCATTGCCCCGGTATCGTCACTATCCGATACGTTGCTGGCCGCGCGCAACAAGCGGTCGCGCACGGCGTCCCAGCGCTCGTCGCGCGGCACGTCCTGCACCAGGATCTGCCGGCAGCCGGCCTTGTCGAGCGTGCGAAGGTTCGCGTAGAGATCCTGCGCGTATTGCTCGGGCCGGCGGCCCGCGTTGACCCACGTGACGTACTTGTGCGCCTTGAGCGGCAGCCGCTGCGCGAGCACGGCGATACGCCGGCCCTCCCGCGAGAGCGCCGCCGCCTGCGCGTCGATCTCCCCCGCGGGCACGATCGTCATCGGCGTGGACGGCGCGTAGTGCGACGGGGTGCTGCCCGGAACCCGCGGAGACTGCGCGTCCGGCCCGGCGAGCAGGTCGCCGACGGCCTCGCGCAGCTGGGAAGCCGTGACGGCGCCCGGCCGAAGTAGCCGCACGCTCGTGCCTTCGCACGCGACGATCGTGGACTCGAGCCCGATCTGGCATTCCCCGCCGTCGAGGATGATCCGAGCGGCATCGCCGAGCTCGTCGCGCACGTGATCCGCGCGCGTGGGGCTCAGGCGGCCGTAACGGTTGGCCGACGGCGCCGCGATGCCCCCGCCGAAGGCCGTAAGAAGCTGCTGGGCCATGGGATGGGAGGGGACCCGGACGGCGATCGTGTCCTGTCCGCCGGTGACGATATCGTGCACGTTCGCCGCGCGCGGCATCACGATCGTCAGCGGTCCCGGCCAGAACCGCTCGCCGAGCCGCAGCGCGGTCTCCGGCACCTCGCGCACCCAGCGGTGCAGGTAGCGCGGGCTATCCAGGTGGACGATCACCGGGTGGTTCTCCGGCCGTCCCTTCGCCTCGAAGATCTTGCGCACCGCCGCCGGGTTCTGCGCATTGGCGCCGAGGCCGTAAACCGTCTCCGTCGGAAAGGCGACGAGATCGCCGTCGCGCAACGCCTGCACGGCGGCATCGATGTCGACCTGACTTGCCCTGACGACTCGGACCATGCGCCGGAGTTTACCAAGCCCGGCGGAGCGGACTCCTCCTTATGTCCGCGGGCGGTGCGACGCGCATCCCATTTGCGGCACCCGAGCTACTCGAGAGGGGTGCGAACCCACCCCTCGGGCGTGTCGCGCACCTCGTAGCTCGGCCAGTAATGCTTGTCGAGCTTCAGAGTGATGACCTCCACCGCGTTGTTCCACGTGACGGTCTTCAGGCGCACGGAGGACCGGTCGCGCCTGCCCGCCACCGCCGCCAGAAACGCATCGAGATTCGGGGTGGGGACCCCGTCCACCTCGACGATCCGCCGGCCTGGGTACAGCCCGTAGCGCGCGGCCGGCGCGCCGTAGGAGAAGTACGCCACGTAGACCCCGACGGGCGGAATGCCGCGCTGTGCGCTCATCGGCCGGTGCGGCGCCTGCAGGGTCGCGCCGGCCCACTCGACGAAGCGATCGACATCCGCGCCGAGCAGCTTGGCGGTCGGCACGTCGAGGGTCCGCGCGGCGTTTCCGCGCCAGACCGTGACCTCGACGCTATCTCGATCGCCGACGGCGCGCTCGACGTCGCGGAAGCGCGTGACGACCTTTCCGTCGATGGCGAGCAGAATGTCGCCCTGCTGCAGCAGGCGCGCCGCGGGTGAGCCGGCGACCAGGCGCACCGCCGCGAGCGCCTGGCGCTCGGTGTCGTCATTCTGCTCCAGCTTGTGCAGCCACTCCGCGGACAGCCCGAACTCGCGAGCATCCGATAGGGCGATCGGCTGAAGCTCGACCTCCAATGAATGGAGCGGGCGGTGCGTGCGGACGCGGTCGAGCATCTCCGCGACGAGATCGATCGATACTCCCTTCTCGGTCTGCTGCTCATCGTGGCCGTCGTCGTAGGCAAAGCTCGACCACAGGCCGAGTACGTCGCCGCGCTCGTCGGCGAGCACCCCGTCGTAGTCGGTGGGCGGATTGACGAGGTCCGCGACCTCGTCGTTCGTGTCCCGGAAACGCATGGTCCGCGACAGCGGAAGATCGATGGGATCGATGCTGGAGATCTGCGTCGCCCGCGTGTGCAGCTCACTATCGCCGCTTAAGCCGACGACCCAGACGTTCTCGCCGACCTCGAGCCGGCCGGGGATCAGGGTCGCCGAGCGCACGGGAGTGTGTCCGACGAGCTTCGGATCGTAGGCGACCACCGCGAGGTTGTGCAGCGGGTGCACATAGATGACGCGTCCCGGCACCTGCAACGTTCCGGCGAACGTGAGCGTCACATCTCCGACCGACACCGGAACCGTGTTGCGGTCCACCACGACGAGCCCCCGCTCGGCGTCCACGACGAGGCCGGTGCCGTGATAGTAGTGCTCGGTGACTCCGGACACCGAGTAGGGCATGTCGTAGTTCACGAGCACCAGCGAAGGCGCGAGGCGCGTGAGCCGCGGATCCGAATGGTGAGGAAACTCCGTCGTGCCGCTCTCGATGGGCTCCGACGGCGGTATCGGCGGAAGGGCCGTGCAGTCCCACAGTCCGGTCGCGTCGTTGCGCGTGCAGAAGCGCGCAGGAAACCAGCGTCGGTCCATTCGGAACGAGCGCAGCTCGCTGCCATTGGGCTCCTCGATGGTGAAATAGCGCGCGGTCGCGTGGTCGCCGTCCCCCAGGGTCGCGATGACCTTCTCCATGTCGCGGATATCGTTGACGGGCTTCGATTGCACCGCCGTGATGACGGCCCCGCGGGGAATGCCCGCAGCGCCGAACACATACCCGGGATTCGCCACGAAGACGCCGCGGACCGGTACGTTGAAATGGCGCGCCTCCTGGTACGACAGCGTGTTCACCACCGCATCGCCGAACTCCAGGTACGAGGCCGGCGTGATCTCGTTGAGATCGAGGACCGGCAGCACCGCCGAGATGAGCTTCCCGCCCCGCTCGAGCTCGATCCGCACGCTGCCGCCGACCGAGGAGTCGAGCACTTCCTCGAGCGGCTCGAACTGGGTGGTGAGCTTGCCGTTGAGTCGTACCAGGATGTCGCCGGACTCGAGGACCCCGCTGCTCGGCGAGCCGGGCACCACCTCGCTCACGACGAGCATGCCGGTGAGGGTCGGGAAGGCGCCGCGGGTGGCCGTCTCGATGTCGGGAGTGAGCCCGAGGCGCTCGAGCTCGTCGTAGGGGGTGTAGAGAAAGATCGTCTCGAGCGTACCGCGGGTGACGGGCTTGCCTTCCTGGATCAGGCGCAACGCGCGCTCCACCCGGCCGAGCGGCAGGTAGAAGCTCGACGCGGCACCGGTCGCGCCGCCCGCGTTGAGCGCCACGACGCGGCCACGGATGTCGATCACCGGTGAACCGGACGAGCCGCCGGAGGTGCCCGAGGCGGCCTGCAAATAGAAGGTGTTGAAGTCGTTGTAGGCCTGCAGCCCGTACTCGGGAGCCTCGCGGTCGAGCCTGGCGAGCGTGCCGGCGAGAATCGAGAGCTGCTCACCCGCGTTGTTGCCGACGACCCGGATTTCGCGGCCGACCTGCGCACCTTGCGGATAAAGAGGCAACGCCTGCGGATGGATGTAGCGCAGCTTCGTCGGGTCGTAGCGATAGAAGCCGAAGTCGTGCACCGGATCGCGATAGACCGGGTAGAGCTGGACCTCCTCCCGGTTGAGGAAAGTGGCCTCGGCGGTGACAGGCCCGGGGGCGACGACGTGACGGTTGGTGAGGATGAGGCCGCGCTTGGCGTCCACGACGAACCCGGTCGCCTCGGCCGTCGAGTTCCACTCGGTATCGAAGGCGCGCGTGGAATCGACGTTGATCGAGACCACGCTGCTTGCGATGCGCTCGAGCGTGACGGCCCAGTCGGGATTGGCCTCGGCCGCCGCGGCCTGCTTGACGAGCTCCTGCGTCTGGTGCGTCTGCGCGCCCGGCGGGATCTGCGGCGCTTCGCGCTCGGTCTGCGCGTGAGCCGTCGCCATCGGCAGCACCAGAAGCCAGGCACAGGTAGCCAGTCTCATATCGTTGTCCGCTGCTTACGAGGAGGGAAGATCAACGTCCGAGCAGCACGAGCAGCCAGACGGCGCCCGCGAGGACGAACGATACGAATACCGCGGCCGAGCCGAGGTCCTTCGCAAGCCCCGAGAGCTCATGGCGCTCGGACCCGATCCGGTCCACGGTGGCCTCGACGGCGCTGTTGATGAGTTCCACGATCAGGATGTTGAGCACCGGGGCGACGAGCAGCGCGCGCTCCACGCCGGTGCGACCGAGCCAGAGCCCCAGTGGTATGACGACGACGGCGAGTGCGAGTTCCTGGCGGAACGCCGCCTCCCTGCGATAGCAGCCCACGAGGCCGCGCCAGCTCGCCCCGCAAGCGAGGACGAGGCGCCTGAACCCGACGGGCTTGTCGCGCGCCGCCCGCGGGAGCCCGGCAGCGTACGGCAGCGGGGCCGCGGGCTCGCGGTGTGGCATATCGCTCATCCCGACCGATCCGAGGCCCGGGCGCCCGGCTTCCAGGTGAGATCGGGCTGCTTCGCCGCCCGCAGATCGTCGAGGCGGCGAACCGGAAGGGTGTGCGGCGCGCGGCGGACGCGCTCCGGATCCTCGCGCGCCTCACGCGCGATGCTTACCATGGCATCGACGAAAGCATCCAGGGTCTCCTTGCTCTCCGTCTCGGTCGGCTCGATCAGCAGGCACTCGGGCACCAGCAGTGGGAAGTACGTTGTCGGTGCGTGCATCCCATAATCCAACAGACGCTTGGCAAAATCCATTGCCGTGACCTCGCTGTCGCGCGCCTGGCGCTCGAGCGTGATGATGAGCTCGTGGCTCGCGCGGCGGGAAGGGTAGGCGGGCTCGAACCCGGCCCCGGCGAGCCTCGCGAGCAGATAATTGGCATTGAGCGCCGCGTGCTCGGCGACCTGGCTCATCCCCTCGCGCCCGAGCAGGCGCATGTAGACGTAAGCTCTGAGCAGGACGCCCACATTGCCCATGAATGCCGAGAGCCGGCCGATCGACTGCGGCCTGTCGCGCTCCGTGAGCCAGCGATAGCGATCCGCCTCCTTGGCGACGATCGGGGTGGGCAGGAAAGGCTCGAGGCGCGGGCTCACGCCGACGGCCCCCGCCCCGGGGCCGCCTCCCCCGTGAGGGGTGGAGAATGTCTTGTGCAGATTCATGTGGATCGCGTCGAATCCCATGTCTGCGGGACGGACCTTGCCGAGGATCGCGTTGAGATTCGCCCCATCGTAGTAGAGCAGGCCTCCGGCGGCGTGCACGATCTCGGCGACCTCGACGATCCGGCGCTCGAAGACCCCGAGCGTCGAGGGATTGGTGAGCATGATGCCGGCCGTGGCCGGCCCGACCGCGGCCTTCAGCGCCTCGATATCCACGTCGCCGTCGGCGCCTACCGGGATCTCCCGGACCGTGGCGCCGCACATGCTGGCCGTCGCCGGATTCGTTCCGTGAGCCGCCTCGGGCACGATGATCTCCCGGCGGGCGACATCGCCGCGCGAGCGATGATGGGCGAGGATCATCGCGACTCCGGCAAACTCGCCCTGGGCGCCGGCCATGGGGCCGAGTGCGACGGCCTGCATTCCGGTCACCGCCCGCAGCATTTCCTGAAGCTCGTACAGGCAGGCGAGCAATCCCTGGCCGCGGGACTCGGGTGCGAGCGGATGGCGCGCGAGGAACTGCGGCAGCGTCGTGAGGGCGTTGCACGCCTTGGGGTTGTACTTCATCGTGCAGGATCCGAGGGGATAGAAGTGCGTGTCGATGGAGAAATTGAGCTGCGACAGCCGCGTGAAGTGCCGCACCGCATCGAGCTCGCTCACCTCGGGAAGCAGCGGTGCCTGCGTCCTCTGAAGCTCGCCGGGAATCTCGAGCGGCGCACCGGACTCGCGCGGCCACTGATCCACCGCCCCGCGGCCCGGGCGCGAGTACTGGAAGATGAGCGGCTCCTGGCGCGGCGGCATGGGCTCCTCGGGTGCTCGGCTGGCGCGGGCGCGCCTTACGCGGCCGTTCGAGCCTCGAGCGCCTCGCCGAGCGCCGAGGCAAAGGCCTCAATGTCTGCGGCCGTCTTGGTCTCGGTCGCGCAGACGAGCAGCGCGTGGCCGAGCTCGGGATAGTCGGCCGCGAGATCGAAGCCGCCCAGGATCTCGCGCCTCTCGAGAGCCGCGAGCACCGGCGCGACCGGCCGGTCCAACTGCAGCACGGCCTCGTGGAAGCGCGGGGCAGCGAACGCCGCGCGAACGCCGGGGATGCACGCGAGGGCCTCCACGAGATCGCGCGTCCGCGCGTGACAGGCCGCCGCCACGCGCCGCAGGCCCTGCGGGCCCATGAGCGACAGATAGATGGTTGCGGCGGTGACCATCAGGCCCTGGTTGGTGCAGATGTTCGACGTAGCGCGGCCGCGGCGGATGTGCTGCTCCCGCGCCTGCAGCGTGAGCGTGAAGCCCTCGCGTCCCGCGAGATCGACGGTTCGCCCCGCGATGCGTCCCGGCATCTGCCGGACGTGCGCCATCCGCGTCGCCATGAAGCCGAAGTACGGACCGCCCGAGGAGAGCGGCACGCCGAGCGGCTGGCCCTCGCCGACCACCACGTCGGCCCCGCCGCGCCATTCGCCCGGCGGCTTCAGCAGCGCGAGCGAGATGGGATTCACGACTGCGATGATGGGGATCGCGCGGCGGCGCGCCCACTCGCTCAAGCCGTCGACCTCCTCCAGCACGCCGAAGAAATTCGGTTGCTGGATCGCGACGGCCGCGATGTCCTCGCCGTCGTAAACCTGAAGCGTGTCGACGAGCGTGCGGCCGCTCGCCGCGTCGTACGCGACCTCCTCGAGCTCGAGGCCCTGAAGGCCCGTGATGGACCGCGCGACGGCGCGGTAGTGAGGGTGCACGGCGCGTGGGACGAGAGCCCTCAACGACTTCGACTTGCGGTTGATGCGCGCCGCCATGAGGAGGGCCTCGGCGAATGCCGATGCGCCGTCGTAGAGCGAGGCGTTGGCCACGTCCATGCCGGTGAGGCTCGCGATCATGGTCTGAAATTCGTAGATCGTCTGCAGCGTGCCCTGGCTCGCCTCGGCCTGGTACGGCGTGTAGCTGCTGTAGAACTCGCCACGCGCCGCAATGGCCCATACGGCCGCCGGGATGTGATGCTCGTAGGCCCCGGCGCCGATGAAGCTGAGCGCAAAACCGCACGATGCCGCGCGGGACATCATGAGCCGCGTGACCTCCATCTCGTTCAGCGCCCCGCCCATCCCGGCGAGCTCCCGGGTGCGCACGGCGGGCGGGATCTCATCGAACAGCCGCTCGACGCTCGCAACGCCGATGACCTCGAGCATCTCCTCCACGTCCGCCGCCGTGTGGGGAATGAAGGCCATCAACCGCCCTCCGACTCGAGGAGACGCCCGTAGTCAGCGGCGGACAGCAGCTCGGACACGGATGCCGCATCGTCGGGGCGGATGCGCGCGATCCAGCCTGCACCGTAGGGGTCCTGATTCACGCGCTCGGGCGCGGACGCGAGCTCTGCGTTGACGGCGGTGACCTCGCCGGCAACGGGGCTGTACAGATCGGAGGCCGCCTTGACCGATTCCGCGACGCCATAGGACTCCCCCGCGGCGACTCGCCGGCCCGGCTCGGGTGCCTCGATGAACACCAGGTCGCCGAGCGCCTCCTGCGCGTGGTCCGTGATTCCCACCTCGACCACGCCGCCGGGCAGCACGCGCACCCACTCGTGCGTCTCCGTGTATTTCAGATCGTCCGGTATGGAGCTCATGGGAGGCCCTCCTCAGGAGAGGAGCGATCGGCCGTGCCGCACGAACGGCGGCTTGACCACTCGCGCATCGAGGGCCTTGCCCCGGATGTCCACCTGAACGCGTGCGCCGGCGGCGGCAGGCACTCGCGCCAGCGCGATGGAGCGCTGCAGCGTCGGAGAGAAGGTGCCGCTCGTCACCGTCCCCGCGCCCGCGCCCGGCGCGACGACCTTCTGATGAGCGCGCAGCACCCCGCGGTCCTCGAGCACCAGCCCGACGAGCTTGCGCGGCGAGCCCCCCGCGACGACGGCCTCGAGCGCGGCGCGGCCGACGAAGTGACGGGTGCGCGGCGCGAGCGCGACGGTCCAGCCGAGCCCCGACTCGTAGGGATGCATGCTCCGATCCATGTCCGCACCGTATAGATTGAGGCCGGCCTCGAGCCGCAAGGTGTCCCGCGCGCCGAGCCCGCAGGATTTGACGCCGAGTGAGTTGAGCTGCCGCCATGTCCTCTCCGCCTCCGCGGCCGGCATCATCACCTCGAGGCCATCCTCGCCGGTGTAGCCGGTACGGGCCACGAACCAGCGCCCGATCGAGAGGCCCTGGAACCCCTCGAGCTGCAGGGCAGCCTCGGCCTCGCCCGGCCCGCTGAGCTCCGCGAGCAGCGTCGCGACTCGCTCCCGCGCAACCGGCCCCTGCACGGCGAGCTGGGCGAGGTCGGTCCGCTCCGCGATCCCGACGTTGCGGCCGGCCGCGTGGCGGCGTATCCAGGCGAGATCGCCGTCGCGGGTCGCGCCGTTCACGACCACACGAAAGCCTGGCTCCGGTCCGAGGAAGTAGACGATCAGGTCATCGACCACCCCGCCCGAGCCCTCGAGCATGCAGCTGTAGAGTGCCTTGCCCGCGGATTTGAGCTTGCCCACGTCGTTGGCGAGGAGAGTCTCGAGCAGCGCCCGTGCATCCGGTCCGCTCACATCGACGATACCCATGTGGGATACGTCGAAAACGCCCGCCGCGCGCCTCACCGCGTGGTGCTCCTCGACCTGCGAGCCGTAGTGAAGCGGCATGCTCCAGCCGCCGAATTCGACGATCCGCGCACCCAGGATGCGGTGCAGCTCGAAGAGCGGTGTCTCTCGTCCCATGGCCCCTCCCGGAATGACAACAGCCTGCCGCGGAGGCGCCCAAGCGCGGGCGGACCTGCGATGGGCCTCCGTGCGGTAGAATGGATAATCATGTCGCTCCCCCGCCGCCATAGCCTCACCGTGACCGTCGGTGCCATCCGCGTGGGCGGCCCGAACCCTGTCGTCGTGCAGTCGATGACGAACACCGACACCGCCGACGTCGAGGCGACCGCGCAGCAGGTGAAGTCGCTCGCTCGCGCCGGATCGGAGCTGGTGCGGATCACCGTCAACACCAGCGAGGCCGCCGCGGCGGTCGCGCCCATCCGCGACCGCCTCGTTGAGCTCGGCGTCTCCGTGCCGCTGATTGGCGACTTCCATTTCAACGGCCACAAGCTGCTGCGCGAGCACCCAAGTTGCGCGGAAGCGCTCGCCAAGTACCGGATCAATCCCGGGAACGTCGGTCGCGGCAGCAAGCGGGACCCGCAGTTCGCCGAGATGATTGAAGTCGCGTGCCGCCATGGAAAGCCCGTGCGCATCGGCGTCAACTGGGGCAGTCTCGATCAGGATCTCCTGACGCGCCTGATGGATGAGAACTCCGCGCGCGCCGAGCCGCTCGATGCGCGTGAGATCATGCGCAACGCCGTGGTGCTCTCCGCGTTGACGAGCGCGGAGCGGGCCGTCGAGCTCGGTCTGCCGAAGGACCGGATCATTCTCTCCGCGAAGGTGAGCGGCGTGCAGGACCTCATCGCCATCTACCGCGATCTCGCATCGCGCTGCGACTACCCGCTGCACCTCGGGCTCACCGAGGCGGGGATGGGATCGAAGGGCATCGTCGCCTCCACGGCCGGGATGTCCGTGCTGCTGCAGGAGGGCATCGGCGACACGATCCGCGTATCGCTCACTCCCGAGCCGGGCGGCGACCGCACGCAGGAGGTCATCGTCGCGCAGGAGATCCTGCAGACCCTGGGCTTGCGCGCCTTCATGCCGATGGTCACCGCCTGCCCCGGCTGCGGCCGCACGACCAGCACCTACTTCCAGGAGCTCGCCCAGCGCATCCAGTCGCATATCCGGCATCGCATGCCGGAGTGGCGCCGCAGCTTCGATGGTGTCGAGGACATGACCGTCGCCGTGATGGGCTGCGTCGTCAACGGCCCGGGGGAGAGCAAGCACGCGAACCTCGGCATCAGCCTGCCAGGCACCGGCGAGCGCCCGGTCGCCCCGGTCTACGAGGATGGCGAGAAGACGGTCACCCTGAAAGGCGAGCGCATCGCCGAGGAATTCCAGGATCTCGTCGAGCGGTATATCGAGCGCAAGTACACACGGCGGCAAACGGCATGACGGAGGGCGTTCCATGACGCAGCTGACCGAGCGGAAATGCAAGCCCTGCGAGGGTGGAGTCCCGGCCCTGACGCGCGCACAAGCCCAGGATCTGATGAAGCAGCTGACGGCGAGCTGGCGTCTCGCGGACGACGCCAAGTCCATCCGACGGGAGCTCGGCTTCAAGGACTTCTATCGCACAATGAGCTTCGTCAACGCGCTCGCGCACATCGCGAACATCGAGGACCACCACCCGGACCTCGAGGTGGGCTACAACTACTGCCGCGTGCTCTTCAGCACCCACGCCGTGAAGGGCCTGTCGGAGAACGATTTCATCTGCGCCGCGAAGGTCGACGCCATCCCGCTCAGCTGACCCGCGCCGCCTGCGGCAGCTCTCCCGTGAGCCCGAGAGCCCGCGCGATGAAGAGCCGCTTGATTTCATCACTGCGATTCACCCAGGCGAGCCCGCGCCGCGCGAGCCGCGATAGCGGACCCGTGCCGTGCGCGAGGAAGCGGTCGAACGCCTCGATCGCGGCCGACATGAGCAGCGTCTCGCTCTTTCGCCAGCGCTCGTAGCGGCGCAGGATCCGCTCCGCGCCCGGATCCTCCCCTTCCGCGCTCGCCGCCGCGACCACCTCCGCGAGGCAAGCGGCATCGAGCAGGCCGAGATTGACGCCCTGGCCGGCGAGCGGATGAATCACGTGAGCGGCATCACCGATCAGGGCGCAGCGGTGGGCGGTGTAGCGGTGCGCCGCCACCCTGCGGAGCGGAAACGACGCGCGCTCGGTGACGAGCCTCACCGCCCCGAGCGCATCGTCGGACGCACCTTGCAGCTCGCGCTCGAACTCCGCGGTCGAAGCGGCGAGCAGCGTGACGGCGGCATCCGCATCGCTCGACCAGACGATCGAGCTCGAGCCGTCGGCGAGCGGCAGGAAGGCGAGCGTTCCGGCTCCCGGAAAGCGCTGCCAGGCCGTGCGCTCGTGGGGGTGCTCGGTCGCAACGTTGGCAACGATGGCGGTCTGGTGATAGCTCGAGGTGTCGGCCGTGAGGCCGACGGCATTTCTCACGGCCGAGCGGGCTCCGTCGGCGCCCACCACCAGGCGAGCGAGGAACCGACCTGCGCTCGATTGCGCCTCGACGTGCCGGTCCTGCACGCGAAGCCCCGCGAGCTCGCCCTCGATCACTCGGCCGCCCGCAGCCTCGAACGCATCGATCACCGCAGCCTGCACCAGCCGGTTCTCGGCGATGATGCCGAGATTCGGCTCGCCGGCGTCGGCCGCATCGAAGAGGAGCACGTCGGCGCCGCGCGCGCCGGTTCCCGGGCCGGGGCCGGCGCTCGCCGCCTCATGCCAGATGCGCATGCGCTCGTACGGCTGGATTCGGCATCCCTCGATACGGTCCCACGCGCCGGCGCTCGCGAGGATGCGCTCGCTCGCGCGGGAGAGCGCGGAGACCCGGGAATCGAGCGGCTCGCCCGGCGCAGGCGCCGCGAGCCGGGCAGGCTCCAGAACGGCGACGCTCAAAGGCCGGGCGGACGAGCGCGCGGCGCGCTGGAGCAGCGCGGCGGCGCAGCCGCCCACCGGGCCGCCGCCCACGACCAGCACGTCGAACAGCTCATCCTGCGAGGCGGCATTCACTTGAGCGGCAATCCTCTCGCGAGCCGTGGCGTGCGCCCGCCGAATCCGATGCTGATGCGCGCGAGCGCGCTCTTTGCGGGCGGCGTCAGATCGAAGAGCAGCAGCCCGAGGTTGCGCGCCGCCCGGACCGCCCCGCGCGAGTCGCCGAACAGGCGCACGAGCCCGTCTGTGAAGTTCACGACGCCGCGGCGGTCCGCGGCGCGCTGCTCCGCGAAGCGCCGAAGAACTTCCGGCGCGCCCGGATCTGCGCTGGCGCCTGAGTGCGCGCCGGTGCCCCGCTCTACACCCGCGCCCGCGAGGATCTCGGCGAGCACCGCCGCGTCCCTCAGTCCCAGGTTGAAGCCCTGCCCCGCGACCGGGTGCAGCGCCTGCGCCGCGTTCCCGATCAGCACCGCGCGCGATCCGACCACGGCGGCCGCTCGGGAGAGCTGCAAGGGATAGGCCGCGCGGCGGCCCGCGCGCGCAAATCGGCCGGCGCGCCAGCCGAAATGCCGCTGCAGCTCCCGTAGGAAGCTTCTCTCGTCGAGGTGCAGCGCTTCCTCCGCCTGGGAGGGCGAGCGCGCCCAGACCACCGTATAGCTCCCGTCGTGGAGCGGCAGCACTGCGATCGGACCGGACGGCGTGAACCGCTCGAACGCAGTGCCGTCGTGCGGCCGGTCGGTCGTGACGTTCGCGACGAGCGCCACCTGATCGTAATCCTTGACCCGTGCGTCGATGCCCGCGGCCTTGCGCACCGGCGACTGCGCGCCGTCGGCCGCCACGACGAGTCGCGCGGAAAGATGCTCTACACCGGCGCCGCTCGGCGGCTCGCCTTGCCGTCCGCTCTGCAGCGCGAGATCGACGCGGTCGGCGCCGATGTCGATCCCCTCTAACCTCGCAGGCACGCGCAGCGCGATATCCGATGCCGCGAGGCGCTCCCAGAGCGCCGCGCCGAGGATGCGGTTCGCCGCGACGTATCCGAACGCCTCGACGCCCTGCTCGCGTGCATCGAGGCGCGCAAACCCGAAGCGGCCGGCATCGGACACGTGAATCGCGCGGATGGCCGCCGATTCGCGCGCGATGCGGTCCCAGACGCCGAGCGCCTCGAAGATCCGCCGGCTCGCGTTCCCGAGCGCCGTGGTGCGTTCGTCGAAGCTCGGCTGCGCGGTGGATCCGGGAGCGACACTCTCGACGAGAACGATCCGCAAGTGAGTCTGCGCCAAGGCGAGCGCGAAGCTCGCGCCAACCATCCCGCCGCCCACGACTGCAACGTCGAAACTCTCCATCGCGGCGCTCGCCTCCGGGAGCCAGTCCTCGCGCCTGCGGCGCTCCTCAAGGCCCCGCCATCGCGGCCTCGATCGCATCGGGATCCTTGGGCGCGCCGGCGGTGAGCACCTCCGCGCCGTCGCGCGTGACGACCACGTCATCCTCGATGCGGATGCCGATATTGCGGAAACGGCGCGGCACGCCGCGCTGCGCGGCCGAGATGTAGATCCCGGGCTCGATGGTGAGCGCCATGCCGGGCTCGAGCACGCGCCATTCGTCGCCCACCTTGTAATCGCCAACGTCGTGGACATCCATGCCGAGCCAGTGCCCGGTCCGATGCATGAAGAAGCGCCGGTAGGCACCCTCGCGCTCGAGAGCCGCGACGCGCCCCTTCAGCAGCCCGAGCCGTTTGAGGCCCTGCGTCACCACTCGCACCGCGGCCTCATGGGGTTCGTTCCACGAGTTGCCCGGCTGCACCTTGGCGATCGCGGCAAGGTTCGCCGCGAGAACAATGTCGTAGACGGCGCGCTGCTCGGGAGAGAAGCGGCCGTTCACCGGAAAGGTGCGCGTGATGTCCGAGGCGTAGCACTCGTATTCGCATCCGGCGTCGATGAGGAGGAGATCGCCGTCGCGCAGCGGCTGGTCGTTGTCGCGATAGTGCAGGATGCAGGCGTTCTCCCCGCCGCCCACGATGGGCTCGTAGGAGATGTCGGCCCGGTTGCGGTGGAACTCGTGGAGGATCTCCGCCTCGATCTCGTACTCGTTGCGGCCGGGGCGGCAGGCCTGCATCGCGCGGATGTGCGCGCCGGCGCCGATCCGGGCGGCCTCCCGCATCAAGCTCACCTCGGTCCGCGACTTGTACAGGCGCATGTCGTGCAGCACGTGATCCAGCGCGACCATCTCCTGCGGGGGATGCCGCCCGTTGCGCGCCTGGGTCCTCAAGGCGTTGACCCAGCCGACGACACGCTGATCGAATTCCGGGTGAGTGCCCATTGCATAGAACACCCGGCTGCGGTTCTCCATCAGCCCCGAGAGGATGTCGTCGATGTCGTCGATGGGAAACGCATCGTCCGCGCCGTAGGTGCGCGTTGCACCGGCAGTTCCGGCCCTGCGCCCGTCCCAGACCTCGCGCTCCGGATCGCGGTCGCGCACGAACAGGACATATTCTGCCTGCGGCCGGCCCGGGACGAGCACGGCGACCGCCTCGGGCTCGCCGAAACCGGTCAGATAGTAGAAGTCGCTGTCCTGCCGGTAGGGATACTCGACATCGTTGTTGCGATGCCGGACCGGGGCGGCGGGCACGATAGCGATGGTGTCCCGGCCCATGATGCGCATGAGCTGGCGGCGGCGGCGCGCGAACTCTTCCTTGGATACCCCGGCGGGGGCAGCGCGGGGCATCAGTGCAGCGCTCCCTCGGTGCGTTTGGGCGGAACGCGTAAGGCCTCGAGCTCGTCGAACACGAGCTGGACGCCGACCCGGACGAACTCCACGAGCTCCGCGTAGGCGCCCTCGTTCGATTCGAGGCTCTCCGCGGAATCGACGCCGACCCGGGTGATCTCCGTGAGATCGCGCACGATCTCCCCGATATCGCCGGGCAGCTGCGTTGCATCGTTGATCGGGCTCGCCCCGAGCCCGTAGAGGAAGCCCTGGCACCACAGTCCGAGGGCGGTGGCGCGAGCGTCGATGGGCTCGGCATCCTCGGGCAGCAGTGGATTGAACTCCATCTGCGCGGCGCCGAGCGAGCCGGCGGTGCTCGCGAAGAGCTCGCGCAGGGCCTCGGTCGCCTGCGGACCCGCCTGCCCCTCCGGAAGAATCTCGGCGAGCCAGTCCTCGAAGCGGAAGGCAACCGTCGCGCACAGGCACCCCGCCAGGGTCCCGTGAGCCTCGGCCGCTTCCGCGAGGGCGTGCGCGTCGATGAGCGCCTGCTGGATTTCCGAGTAGTCGAGTGCCGGCATCGCGGCCGTCATTATGCCCCAAAAGCGCATCCGTGCTCGCGCGCTCATTGACCGCGCGAAGAGGAGCGCTCTATAGTCTTCTCGATGAGCAACACAACAAAGGCGCAGCTCGATCTGGAGCTCAGGCGCCTGGAAAAGCGCATCGACGAGCTCACCGCGTCCATCGAGCAGCTGAAGGACGAGAATCGAGCCCTGCGCCAGCGGCACGAATCGCTTGCCGGCGAGCGAGCGACGATGCTCCACAAGAACGAGCAGGTGCGCACCCGCGTCGAGGCGATGATCGGGCGGCTGAAGACCCTGGAGCGTGGCGCATGAGTCCAGCTGAGCCGGCGCGCGTGAGCGTGCGCATCATGGAAAAAGAGTACGTCGTCGCGTGCCCCCACGAGGAGCGCTCGGCCCTGCTCGACTCCGCCGAGTTCCTGAACGCGCGCATGCGCGAGATCCGTGACAGCGGCAAGGTCGTGGGGCTCGACCGCATCGCGGTGATGACCGCCCTGAACCTCGTCAACGAGCTGCTGCAGTTGAGGCAGCGCGAGGCCCAGGTGGAAAGTGACCTGGCCGGCCGGGTGCGATCCCTGCGCGAGCGCGTGGAATCCACCCTCGAGAAGTCGCAGCAGCTCGAGCTCTAGCCGCCCTCTCTCCCGCCGAAGCCCTTCCTCGTGTAGAGTGGTGCCGGCGTCGCCTGCGGTGTTCGACAGTTGGCCGGGTTACCTCTCGACCCTAATTGAAACACCCATGGGACTTAAGGGCTTGCTTGCAGAATTGTGCAGGTCCGCCTCGGGCGGAAAGCCTTACCTGCTGCAGCTCGTCCCACTTTGTTGCTCTGGTTCGAGAGCAACGGCTCGCAACGGCACAGGCGGGCGATGTTTTTGAGGACAGGAACCGCGATGGAGGGGGGTAGCGAGCTCGCGCGCGCTCGCAGGGCGTTGCGGGCGGAGCTGAGGGCCCGGCGGCGGGGCATGTCTCCCGATGCGCGCAAGGAAGCCGAACGCCGGGTCGCGCGCGAGGCCTCGACCCATTTCCGATTTCACCCCGGCCAGCGCATCGCGCTCTACTCACCTCTCCCGGAGGAGCTCGATATCTCACCGCTCGCGCAGCTCGCGCGCCGGCAGGGCGCTCTCCTTTATCTGCCTCGCATCGTCGATCGCCGCCACAGGCGCATGCGCTTCGTGGCGGCCCGGGGGCCGATGCGCGCGAACCGGCTGGGGATTCTCGAGCCCGCCGCCGGCGAGTCCATCTCCGCCCGCCGGCTCGATCTCGTATTCGTCCCCCTGGTCGGGTTCGATGCGGCCGGCATGCGCCTCGGAATGGGGGCCGGCTATTACGACCGCGCGTTCGCGTTCCTGCGGCTGCGAGCCACGTGGCGGCGGCCGAAGCTCATCGGCGTCGCCTATGCCGTGCAGCGAGTCCCATTGATCGCCGGGGCGCCGCACGATGTGCGGCTCGACGCCGTCGTCACCGAGGAAGGCATGCTCACATGTCGTTCTGGCTGCTGAAGACCGAGCCGACCGCGTTCGGCATCGACGACTTCGCGCGCTCGCCGCGGAAGACCACCTCGTGGGACGGCGTGCGCAACTTCCAAGCCCGCAACATGCTCCGCGATGAGATGAAGCGCGGCGACCGCGCTTATCTCTACCACTCGAGCTGCGAGGTGCCCGGGATCGCCGGTATCGTGAAGGTCGTGAGGGACGGCTATCCGGATGCGACTGCATTCGAGCGCGGCCACGTCCACTTCGATCCCGGCAGCAAGCGCGAAGCCCCGCGCTGGTTCATGGTGGACGTGACGCTCGAGCGCCGCCTCTCCCGTGTGATCACGCTGGAGGAGCTGCGCGGGCACGCCGAGCTTCGCGGTCTGATTCTTCTGCGCCCGGGCAATCGCCTCTCAGTCATGCCGGTCGCGACTGCGCACTGGAAGCTGATCCTGTCGCTCGAATGAAGCTCGCGGCTCATCAGCCGCGCGCTCACTTGCTTGTAATTTCAATTCGCGTGTATATACTCCGACCTCGGACTAACCCGACAACTGGAGAGCCAAAATGGCGAAGGCGAAAAAGAAGGCCAAGAAGAAAGCTTCGAAGAAGAAATAGGCCTTGAAACTCGGTGGGCGCGGATTAGCCTCCGCGCCCACCGAATCGAATCCGAAACGACTGTGCCCGCTTCTGCGGGCACAGTCGTTTCTGAGGTCCGGTTCGGGAGCGAGCTCGATGAGCGCAGTCGAGAAGAAGATGCGCGCCGCGGCGGCGGCGCTGCCCCATCTCGAGGAGAACACTGTCATCGGCGTCGGCACGGGCTCGACGGTGAATTGCTTCATCGACGCGCTGGCGGCGCACCCTCCGCGGATCCAGGCGGTCGCGAGCTCCGAGGCGACCCGCTCGCGGCTCGCGGCCGCAGGCATCGAGGTGGTCGACCTCAACGAGGTCGGCGAGCTCACGCTCTACGTGGACGGCGCCGACCAGGCAACGAGGCGCCGTCACCTCATCAAGGGCGGCGGCGGCGCGCTCACGCGCGAGAAGATCGTCGCGGAGGCAGCCCGGGACTTCATCTGCATCCTCGACGACGGCAAGCTCGCCGACACCCTCGGAGCGTTTCCGCTGCCCGTCGAGGTGATCCCCATGGCACGCAATCTCGTCGCCCGGCGCCTCGCCCGTTTCGGGGGTCGCCCCGTATGGCGGGAAGGCTTCGTGACGGACAACGGCAACCACATCCTCGACGTGCACGGCCTCGTGATCGCCGATCCGCCGACCCTCGAATCCGCCATCAATCAGATACCGGGCGTCGTCACCGTGGGACTGTTCGCCGCGCGCCCGGCAGACTTGCTCATCGTCGGCACCGACCAGGGAGTGCTCGAGATCTAGGGACGGCGGAGTCCCGAGAACGCGGGAGTCCCGAAGCGAGTCGGGCGCCCAGCCTCAAGCGGAAGGCACCATGCGCCAGTTCATGCTCACTCGGCTCGAGAAGGTGATCTCCGGCGCGGGCGCCGTCGAGAGACTCGGGGAGGAGCTCGACCACCGCGGGGCCGCTCGCGCGCTCCTCGCGACGAGCGCCTCGCTCGGCCGCTCGAGGCTCATCGATCGGGTACGGCAGGCGCTCGGACCACGCTGCGCCGCGGTCTATGCTGAAGCTGCGCAGCACGCTCCCGCCGGGCGCGTGCGGGCGATGGCCTCGATGCTCGGGGAGCAGCACTGCGATGCAGTCGTCAGCTTCGGCGGCGGCAGCGTCATCGACAGCGCGAAGGTCGCCGTCGCGAGCCTACTGAACGGCCGCGACATGACTCGCGAGGCCGGCGCGCTCGACTTCTCGAAGGCGTTCAGTGCAAGGCCCTTCGGCGCGGGCGGCGGGCACGGCTTCGTGCACATCGCTGTCCCCACCACGCTGTCGGCCGGCGCGTTCACCCCGGGCGGAGGTGTCACCGACGAGGCCACCCGTCTGAAACGGGCCGTGATCGACGCGCGCCTGCAGCCCTGCGTCGTGATCCACGATCCCGAGCTCTGCGTCGAGACACCCGACGAGCTCTGGGTGAGCACCGGCATTCGCGTGCTGGACCACGCCATCGAGACCATCTACGCCAAGCGAGCGCATCCGCTCTCCGATGCACTCGCCGTGCGCGCCATCCGCATGATCGTCGAGCACCTGCCGAGCTCGATCGGATCCTCCCCCTCGCACGTCGAGCATCGCGGCGAGTGCCTGGATGCCGCGTGGCTCTCGCTCTACGGCGCCTTCAACACCGGGCTCGGCCTCTCGCATGCGCTCGGACACCAGATCGGCCCGGCCTGGGGCGTGCCGCACGGGGTGACCTCCTGCCTCGCGCTCGTCCCGGCCATGCGGTTCATGGCGGATGTGGCGCCGCAGCGGTTTGCGGACATCGCCGAGTCGCTGCGCCTACCGTTCGACCGGACCCGCGCGCGCGAAGGCGCGCTCGCGTGCGCCGACGCCGTCGAGGCCTTCATCGCGCGCTTCGAGGTGCCGACGAAGTTGTGCGCGCTCGGTGTCGAGCGCGAGAATCTCTACGACATCGCCCCGGCCGTGGTCGCGGAGCTCGAAGGGTTCGACGCGCTCGACCGCAAGATCACGCTCGCGGAAGTTCGGGCGCTGCTCAGCAGCGCGTACGAGTGACGGCGATGAGTCGGATTCGCCTGAAGCGCGTGTACGGTCCGCCGTCGCCGGATGACGGCCTGCGCATTCTCGTCGATCGCCTGTGGCCTCGCGGTCTCACGAAAGATGCCGCCCGGATCGACCTCTGGTTGAAGGACATCGCACCGAGCGCCGCGCTCCGCCAGTGGTTCGGCCACGACCCGGCGCGGTGGCCGGAGTTCCGCAAGCGCTACCGAGCGGAGCTCGCGGCGAACCCGGAGGCGACCGCATCGCTTCGCGGTGCGATGAAGAGCGAGAAGCAGGTGACCTTGCTGTTCGGGGCGAAAGATGAGGAGCGGAACAACGCGGTGGTGCTGAGGGAAGCGCTGGAGAGAGGCTGAGAAGTCCCGCCCTGCCCATGCAATGGACCCCGGATACGACGAGGGCCCGCCTCTCGGCGGGCCCTGCGCGTTATGGCTGGGGGACTAGGATTCGAACCTAGGTTAACGGAGTCAGAGTCCGCTGTCCTACCACTAGACGATCCCCCAAGAGACGCCGTGGCGGCGAACGCGCCTTCAGCGCTTGGAGTACTGCGGGCCGCGGCGGGCCTTGCGGCGGCCGACTTTCTTGCGCTCCACCTCGCGCGCATCGCGCGTGACGAATCCGGCCGCCCGCAGCGGCTTGCGCAGCGACTCGTCGTAGGCGATGAGCGCGCGCGTGACGCCCATGCGGATGGCGCCTGCCTGGCCGGTGGTGCCGCCGCCCGCGACGTGCACGGAGATGTCGAACTTGGTGCCGAGCTGCGTCACCTCGAGCGGCTGGCGCACGATCATGCGGCCCGTCTCGCGGCCGAAGAACTCATCGAGCGGCCGCTTGTTGACGGTGATCTGGCCCGTGCCCGGCTTCATGTAAACCCTCGCCGTGGCGGTCTTGCGCCGGCCGGTGCCATAGTTGCGCTGGAGCGCTATTGGATCTCTCATGGGCATGCCTCAGGCGATCTCGAGCGGCTGCGGCTGCTGCGCCGCGTGCGGATGCTTGCCGCCCGCAAAGACGTGCAGCTTCTTGAACATGCGCCGCCCGAGCGGATTCTTGGGCAGCATCCCCTTCACGGCAAACTCGATCGCGCGCTCTGGGTGCTCGTTCAGCAGCTTCCCGAGCCCGATCGACTTGATGCCGCCGATGTGCCCGGTGTGGTGGTAATAGACCTTGTCGGTGAGCTTCCGGCCGGTCACGCGGATCTTCTCCGCATTCACGACGACGATGTGGTCGCCGGTGTCCACGTGGGGGCTGTAGATCGGCTTGTGCTTGCCCTTCAGCCGATGGGCGATCTGGGACGCGAAACGCCCGAGCGTCTTGCCGCTCGCGTCCACGAGGTACCAGTCACCGCGGACCGTGCCGGGCTTGGCGAATACCGTGCTCATCCTCAAGACTCCGCCCGCTGGCGCTCGATAAGGGCGCCGGGGTGCCGAAAAGGGCGGGAAGTGTACTCAAGCGGGCCGGGCAATGCAAAACAGGCCCCCGCCGCTCCTTGGCTCTACGGAGGGCAGGTAAAGGGGGCCGGAGGGCGCCTCCGGCAACAGATATAATGGCCGCCCATGGGACCCGACCGGATTCTCGAGCCTCTCATCACGGCGGCGGATCGGGCGCTGCGGGCGGTTTGCGGCATCGTCCAGGCTTCGAGGCCCTCTCCCGCCGAGGATCTGCGCTCCGACCTGTCCGATGCCGAGCGGCGCCAATCGGCGGCGCTGATGCGGGTCAACCACGCCGGCGAGATCGCGGCGCAGGCGCTGTATCACGGCCAGGCGCTGGCGGCGCGCGGCGAGAGCACCCGTGCGCTGCTGCTCAAGGCGGCCCGGGAGGAATCCGATCACCTCGCCTGGTGTGAGTCGCGTCTGGCAGAGCTCGGCTCGCGTCCTAGCCTGTTGAACCCGCTGTGGTACGCCGGCTCGTTCGCTATCGGGGCCGTCGCTGCGGCCTTCGGCGACCGGACGAGCCTCGGCTTCGTGGCCGAGACGGAGCGGCAGGTGGAAGGGCACCTGGATGAGCACCTGAGCCGGTTGCCGGCGGGCGATGAGCGCAGCCGGGCCATCGTGAGGACCATGCGCGCGGACGAGGCCCGGCATGCGTCGAGCGCCCGCGCGGCCGGGGCCCCCCGGCTGCCGGGACCGGTCCAGGCCCTGATGAGACAGACTGCCAGAGTGATGACCCATACGGCATACTGGGTCTAGGCACCAAGTTTTCTGCCACTTCGCTTGCAGTTCTGCGGGCTTATGTATAAAAACTTGGACCGTCGTGCACCCGCGCGGTCAGGGGGTTCGGTATGGAAGAAAACGTCAAGCCGCTGAGTGACATCCCGGCGATCAACCGCTTTTTGAGCTATTGCCGCATTCGAACAGTGCCGTCCAAGACGGTGGTGATTCATGCGGGCGACCTGCCGGACGTTCTGTACTACATCATCAGCGGCTCCGTGGAGGTCATGATCGAGGACGAGGAAGGCAACGAGATGGTCCTCGCGTACCTCAACAAGGGCCAGTTCTTCGGCGAGATGGGCCTGTTCTACGAGCAGCCGACGCGCAGCGCTTGGGTGCGCACCCGCAATCAGTGCGAGCTCGCCGAGATGACGTATCCGCGCTTCCGCCAGATCGCCGCGGAGAGCCCGGGCCTCATCTTCGAGCTGGCGACCCAGCTCGCCACTCGCCTCGATCGCACCAACCGCAAGCTCGGCGATCTGGCATTCGTCGATGTCACGGGACGTGTCGCGCACGCCATCATGGATCTGTGCGGAGAGCCGGACGCGATGACGCACCCCGAGGGCATGCAGATCAAAGTGAGCCGGCAGGAGCTGTCCCGGCTGGTCGGCTGCTCGCGAGAGATGGCGGGCCGCGTATTGAAGGTGCTCGAGGAGCAAGGGCTCCTCAGGGCGACCGGCAAGACGATCGTCGTCTTCAACGCCCGGCCCAAGATGAAGACTCGCCCGGTGATCGTGCCGGCGAAGCCCGCCGCGGCCGCCAAGACCGGCAACCTGATCGAGGACGACGACGAGGACGACGACGACGATTGAGCCGGCGGGAGCTCGAAGGTGAGCGCCTCGAGTCGTCGGCCGGCACCGCTCGCTTAAAGCCGCTCGATCTCCCGGCGCATGGCGGCAATCGTGCCGCGATAGTCTCCAGCCCCGAAGATGGCGGACCCTGCGACGAAGGTGTCGGCGCCTGCGCGCGCGATCTCGCCGATATTCTCGACCTTGACGCCCCCATCGACCTCCAGCCGGATGGGCTTGCCCGAGCCCTCTATCCGGCGGCGTGCGGCGGCGAGCTTGTCGAGCGCGCCGCGGATGAATTTCTGTCCGCCGAATCCCGGGTTCACCGACATGATCAGCACCAGGTCGAGCTGCTCCAGCGTGTAGTCGAGAAAGTCGAGCGGCGTCGCCGGGTTGAAGACGAGGCCCGGGCGGCACCCGTGCTCTCGAATCAACTCGATCGTGCGATCGATGTGGTCGGTCGCCTCAGGGTGGAAGCTGATGTACGTCGCTCCGGCGCTCGCGAACTCGGGAACGATCCGGTCGACCGGCCGGATCATCAGATGCACATCGATCAGCGCGTGGGGGGCATGCCTGTGGAGAGCCTCGCAGACCACCGGGCCGACCGTGAGATTGGGCACGTAATGGTTGTCCATCACGTCGAAGTGGATGAGGTCGGCCCCGGCCTCGAGCACTGCATTGACCTCCTCGCCCAGGCGGGCGAAGTCGGCAGACAGAATCGAAGGGGCGATCCAGCGCGGCGGCATGCGCCCGAGTGTAGCAATCGGCGCCGGATTTGACCTCACGGCCTGCGGCGTCCGCTCAGATGCCGCGGCGCTCGCGGATGAGCTCGTAGGCCTCGATGATCTGCTGCGTCGTCTGCTTCGCGTGCTCCAGCATCGACTCCGGCAGGCCGTTCGCCTTGAGCTTGTCGGGATGGTGGCGGCTCAGCTGGCGCCGGTACGCCTTGGCCACCTCGTCGTCGTCCGCGCCCGGGGCGACCTCCAGCACGCGATAGGCCTGCTCGAGCTGCTGGTCTGCGTTGCCGCGGGCGGACGCCTGGGCGAAGCTGCCGCGGCGGATGCGCAGCACGGTCTCGATCTGCGCGAGCTCGAGGAAGGAGATTCCGACGCGCGAGGCGACCCGCCGCAGGAGGGCCCGCGCGGCGGCGTCGACATCGTTGGCGGCGAGGGCGACGCGCACCTGGATCTCGACGAACACGCGGAGCAGGTGCGGGCGGCCCGCGCAGGCCCGCGCGAGCGTATCGAGCGCGGTGTCGAGCGCGAAACCCGGCTGCTTGCCGGCCGTGAAGTGGCCGATCGCGGCCTGCACCTGCGCCGGGCCCAGCCGTAACTCCGCCATCACCGCGCGCGCCGCCGCGATAGCCTGCTCCGAGACCCGGCCTTCGGCCTTCGCGACGTGGCCCATGACCTGGAACGTCGTGCGGAAGAAGAGCTCGCCGACCGCCGCCGAATCGAGCGCAGGGCGCACGGCCCGTCCGCTCTCGCTGTCGAACTGGTGGCCGACCAGCACGCCGACCGCCGCACCGAACGGCCCGAGCGTCAGCAAGCCGAGCAGTCCGCCGACCACTTTCCCGGTCCACTGCGCCATACGTTGCTATATTAGCCTGTCATGAACTCGGGCACCGTCTACCGAACCCACCTCGGCAGCCTCGAGAAGATCCAGGAGGGAAAGGTGCGCGACATCTACGCGGTGGATGCCAGCACGCTGTTGATCGTCACCACGGATCGGCTCTCCGTATTCGACGTGGTCCTGCCCGATCCCGTCCCGCACAAGGGCCGCGTGCTCAACGAGATCTCGAATTACTGGTTCGAGCACACTCGCCGCATCGTTCCGAACCACCTGACGGGGCAGCCGCTCGCGAGCGCCGTCCGCGATCCGCAGGAGCTCGCGCTGCTCGCCGGACGCGCCGTGGTCGTGCGGCGCCTGCGGGCGCTGCCGATCGAAGCTGTCGTGCGCGGCTACCTGATCGGCTCCGGATGGAAGGACTATCAGCGCACCGGTACCGTCTGCGGCATCCCCTTGCCGCGCGGCCTGAAGCTGGCGGACCGCCTGCCACAGCCGATCTTCACGCCCGCAACCAAGGCCGCCGCGGGAGCGCACGACGAGAACATTCCGTTTGCGGAGGTCGAGAGCCTCGTCGGACCCGAGCTGGCGGCCGCGGTGCGCGACACGGCCATCGCGCTGTACACGTTCGCCGCCCGGCATGCCGAGGCGCGCGGAATCATCATCGCGGATACCAAGTTCGAGTTCGGGGTCGACGCGGCCGGCCACCTGGTGCTCATCGACGAGGCGCTGACGCCCGACTGCTCGCGCTTCTGGCCCGCGGACACTTACCGTGCCGGCGTGAGCCCGCCGAGCTTCGACAAGCAGTTCCTGCGCGACTACCTCGAGACGCTCGACTGGAACAAGCGCGCGCCGGGTCCGCACCTGCCGGCGGACATCATCGCCAAGACGAGCGAGAAGTACCTGGAAGCGCTCGCGCGGCTCACACGCCCGAGCGGGAGTTAGGAGATCTCCGCCGCGCGGGTCACTCCCCCGCGATCATCATGTCGTCCACGAGGGCCGATCCCATCTGGATGGAGCCTCGCATGTCGATGTCGGCGCCGAGAGCGACGAGGTTCCGGTACATGTCGCGCAGGTTCCCCGCGATGGTGATCTCGTGCACGGGATACGCGAGGGCGCCGTTCTCCACCCAGTAGCCGCTCGCGCCGCGCGAGTAATCACCGGTCACGGGATTGACGCCCTGGCCCATCAGCTCCGTGACGTAGAGCGCGTTGCCCGCCCGCCGGAGCAGATCCTCGAGCGGAAAGCAGCTTCCGGGCGCCGAGACGAAGAGGTTGTGCACGCCGCCGGCATTGCCCGTTGTCTTGAGGCCGAGCTTGCGCGCCGAGTAGCTGTCGAGCACGTAGCCCTGCAGCACCCCGTCGCGCACGAGAGTCCGGTCCCGGGTGGCGACGCCCTCGTCGTCGAAGGGGCTGCTGCCGAGCGCCTTCGCGATGTGCGGCCGCTCCTCGATCTGCAAGAACGCGGGGAAGAGCGCCTGCCCGGCGGAGTCGAGCAGGAACGAGGACCGGCGATACTGGCTCCCGCCGCGGATCGCGGCGAGGAAGCTGCGGATGAGCCCCCGAGCCATGTCCGGCGCGAATACGACGGGCGCGCGACCGGTGGCGAGCTTGCGCGCGCCGAGCCGCGCGACCGCCCGCTCGCCCGCGCGCCGGCCGATCGCGTCGGTCGACTCCAGGTCGGCCGGATCGCGCGCGGTGGAGTACCAGTAGTCGCGCTGCATGTCCTCGTCCTGCTGGGCGAGCAGCACGCACGTCACCGTATGCGAGGTACTCGCGTAGCCGCCGAGGAAGCCGTGCGAGTTGCCATAGATGCGCACACCGCGCTGGCTGGAGACCGATGCACCCTCGGAGTTCGTCACGCGCGCGTCGACTCCGAGGCCAGCCGCCTCGCAAGCTCGGGCAAGCTCCACGGCCTCGTCCGGCTCGAGGCTCCAGGGATGACACAGATCGAGATCCGGAATCTCCCGGGCGAGATCTTGCGGATCGGCGAGGCCGGACGCCTCGTCCTCCGCGGTATAGCGAGCGATGGCGCAAGCCTTCTCCACGGTCGCGCGCACGGCCTCGGCGCTCAAGTCCGCCGTGCTGGCCGACCCCTTGCGCTTGCCGAAGTACACCGACACCCCGAGGCCGCGGTCGCGCTGGTACTCGACCGTGTCCACCTCTCCCAAGCGCACGGTGGCGGTGAGCCCGCGCTGCAGGCTCGCGTCCGCCTCGCACTGGCTCGCGCCGCGCCGCTGCGCCTCCTGCAACACGAGCCTCACGACGGCCGAGAGCTCGGGGATTCGCGATGCGTCCACTTCCTGCTGCATAGACTCGAGCCGCCTGGATCACACTGATGCAGAATTGCATTGTAGCAGCCGAGGTTCCCGGGACGGTGCGAGCCATGAAAGACGAGGACGAGCGCGGCGCGGCCGAAGCGCCGCTTCCGAGCAAGAGCGCGCGCAAGCGCACCGCGCAGGCCGCGCAGGCGCTCGGCGAGCAGCTGATCGAGCTGCGTGACGCGGAGCTCGACGCGCTCGGCCTGCCCGAGCGCCTCGCCGAGGCCATTCGCGACGCGCGCGCCATCAAGAGCCGGGGCGCCGGCGCACGGCAAAGACAGTACATCGGCCGATTGATGCGGGAGATCGACGCGGATGCGATCCGCGGCGCGCTCGACGCGCGGCAAGCGCGATCGGCGCTCGAGGCCGAGCGCTCCAGGAAGGCCGGGGCGCCGGATGCCGGGCCGCCGGACCCGGGAGCGGCGTACGGACCCGCTCGACGCTACAATGACCCCATGAAGCCCCTGGTCGGCATCATCATGGGATCGGCATCGGACTGGGAAACGATGCGCCACACCGCCGAGACGCTCGATGCGCTCGCGGTCCCGTACGAGGTGCGCGTCGTGTCGGCGCACCGGACCCCGGACCTGCTGTTCGAGTATGCGGGCACCGCGCGCCAGAGGGGCCTCGAAGTCCTCATCGCGGGCGCGGGGGGCGCCGCGCATCTGCCCGGGATGGCCGCCGCCAAGACGACTCTGCCCGTCCTCGGCGTGCCCGTGCAGTCACGAGCTCTCAATGGGCTCGACTCCCTGCTGTCGATCGTGCAGATGCCTGCCGGCGTGCCGGTGGCGACGTTCGCGATCGGCACGGCCGGGGCGGTCAATGCGGCGCTCGGCGCCGCGGCCATCCTCGCCAACAAGTACCCCGCCATCGAAGCGGCCGTGCTCGCCCACCGCGAGCGGCAGACCGCCTCCGTGCTCGAGAACCCGGATCCGCGCGGCCCGGGCAAGGCATGACGATCGGAGTCGTGGGCGGCGGCCAGCTCGGCCGCATGCTCGCCCTCGCGGGCTACCCGCTCGGCCTCGACTTTCTCTTCCTGGACCGCTCCCCCTCCGCGCCGGCCGGACAGGTCGCGCCGCTCCTCTGCGCGGAGTTCACGGACTTCAGCCGGCTCGCGGAGCTCGGCGCGCGCTGCGGCGTCGTGACCTTCGACTGGGAGAACGTTCCGGTCGACGCCCTGCGCGCGCTCGCCGAGCACTGTCCCGTCAGGCCGCCGATCGCCGCGCTCGCGACCGCGCAGGACCGCGCGAGCGAGAAGCGCCTGTTCGAGCGGCTCCGCATTCCGACCACTCGCTGGCGCAGCGTCGACTCGCGCCGCGAGCTCCTGCGCGCCGTTGAGGCGGTAGGGCTCCCCGGGGTGCTGAAGACTCGCCGCCTGGGCTACGACGGAAAGGGACAGGCGCTCGTGCGCACGCACGACGATCTCGAGGAGGCGTGGGTCCGTCTCGGCGCGGCGCCGCTTCTGTACGAGGAGCACGTCCCTTTCGACTTCGAGGTGTCGATCATCGGCGCACGTGATCGGCGCGGCGAGACCGCAATCTATCCGCTGTGCCGCAACACGCACGCGCAAGGGATCCTGCGCCTCACGCGCGCGCCGTGCGGGCCGGCCCGCCTGCAGGCGCTCGCGGCGCGGCATCTGCGCCGCGCGCTCGATCATTTCCGCTATGCGGGAGTCCTCACGATCGAGTTCTTCGTGCGCGGCGGGAGGCTGATCGCGAACGAGATGGCCCCACGCGTGCACAACTCCGGCCACTGGACCATCGAGGGGGCGGTGACCAGCCAGTTTGAGAATCACGTGCGCGCCATCGCGGGCCTGCCGCTCGGCTCCCCGGCCGCGCGCGGCCACTCGGCCATGATCAATCTCATCGGGACGCTCCCGCCGCGCGCGCAGCTGCTCGCGCACCCGGGCGTGCACTTCCACGATTACGGGAAGGAGCCGCGGCCGGGTCGCAAACTCGGGCACTGCACACTGGTTGCGGCGACCGCTCGCGCCCGCGACGGGTGGGTACGGCGGTTGCTGGCCGAGTTGGCCCCGGACATTCGCATCCCTTAAGATCGCTACGACGTGGCGCAGCGCAGGCGTCCGAACGCCGCGGGAACCCATCGACCATGTACCTCGAGCTTTTCAAGCTGAAGGAGCTGCCGTTCCGGCTGAGCCCGGACCCGCAGTTCCTCTATCTGAGCAAGCAGCACGCGCGCGCCAAGGCGTACATGGAGTCCACGATCTGGTTCACCGACGGATTCGTCGTGATCACGGGCGAGATCGGCTCCGGCAAGACGACGCTCATCGAGTCCTTCCTGCAGGAGATCCAGACGGACGTGGTGGTCGCGCAGATCAATCAGACTCAGGTCTCGGCGGTCGACTTCCTGCAGGCCGTGCTCGTTCAATTCGGCTTCTCACCCTTCAAGATGAAGAAGGCCGAGCTCATCGCGACCATCAACAGCTTCCTCGTGGAGCAGTACGCGGCCGACCGCAAGGTGCTGCTCATCATCGACGAGGCGCAGAACCTCTCCCTGCGGGTGCTCGAGGAGATCCGCCTGCTCTCGGGCGTCGAGACCACGAAGGAGAAAGTGCTGCGCATCATCCTCGCGGGGCAGCCCGAGCTCAACGAGAAGCTCGATGCGCCGGAGCTCACGCAGCTCGCGCAGCGGATCCGGCTGCGCTTTCACTTGGGGACGCTGACGCCCGCGGAGATGCGCGCTTACGTCCAGCACCGCCTCGAGGTCGCCGGAGCCGCCGACCGCATCCTCTTCGCCGAGGAGACCTTCCCCGAGATCTACCGATACACGGGAGGCGTGCCGCGTCTCATCAACACGCTATGCGACACCGCGATGATGGCCGCCTTCGGCGTCGACCGCGACCATGTCATCCCGGACGACATCACGGCATCGGTGCAGGAGCTGCGCTGGGTGGAGTTCAAGGCGCGAGCGCACCTTGCGACCCGCATCCAGCCGGATCAACCGGGGGGGAGCCGCGCGCTCGCGACGCCAGATGCGACCGGGGAGATCGTCGGCCGCCTCATCATCGCGGCGGACGGGCACACGCTCTCCGAGCTTCCGCTGCGGGTCGGCCGTCTCATCCTCGGCCGCACCCCCGACAACGACCTGCAGATCGACAGTCGCTTCGTGAGCCGCCACCACTGCCAGATCATCACGACGGCGCACGGCTGCGTCATCGAGGATCTGAACAGCACCAACGGCATCCACGTCCAGGGCAAGCGCGTGCGGCGCCACAATCTCAACGACGGAGATGTCGTCCTCCTCGGCACGCATGAGCTCATGTACGTGGACGAGCGGCTGCCGGGCAAGCGCAACCATTTCACGGAGACCGTTCCGGGCGTACAACCCGCCGCGGAGCCCAGCGAGTGAGGCGTGGAAGGCCGGGCGGCCGAGCACTTCCTGCCGCTCCCGAGCGCGCTTACTCCCCGCGCTCCTCGTCAGACTCCGAGAGCGCGTCCGGCCGGGCGTAGTGGGTCCTCATCCGCCGGTAGTCCCGGCGCCGCAACCACACGACGACGCCGGCAAGCAGCGCAATGGTGCCGGTCAGCCCGAGAAACACGCTGGCGCGCGGCCAGACTTCACGATAGCTCGCGACGAGCGCGGCGAGCCCGCAGGCCATGTAGAGCCAGGGAAGGCCCTCGTAGAGGGGTCGCGCGAGGTGCAGCGGCGGGTACCTCATGCGGCCAAGCTTAACTCCCCGCGGTGCCGCCGACTGTGAGTCCGTCCACGCGGAGCGTCGGCTGGCCGACCCCGACGGGCACATTCTGCCCTTCCTTGCCGCACGTCCCGACGCCGTCGTCGAGCTTCAGGTCGTTGCCGACCATGCTCACCCGCGTGAGCACGTCCGGCCCGTTGCCGATGAGCGTCGCACCCTTGAGCGGCGCGCCGATGCGGCCGTTCTCGATCGCATAGGCCTCGCTCGCCGAGAACACGAACTTCCCGGAGGTGATGTCCACCTGGCCGCCGCCGAAGTTCACGGCGTAGATGCCGCGCTCGACCGAGCGGATGATCTCCTCGGGCGCGTGCGGACCGGGCCGCATGTACGTGTTGGTCATGCGCGGCAGCGTCACGTGGGCGAATGATTCCCGGCGGCCGTTGCCTGTCGATCGCGTTCCCATCAGGCGAGCGTTGAGCTTGTCCTGCATGTAGCCGCGCAGGATGCCGTTCTCGATGAGCGTCGTGCACTCGGTGGGAGTGCCCTCGTCGTCGATGTTGAGGGAGCCGCGGCGGCGTGCGAGCGTTCCATCATCGACCACGGTGCACGCCGGAGTTGCGACGCGCTCGCCGATGCGGTTGGCGAACGCCGAGGTGCCCTTGCGGTTGAAGTCGCCCTCCAGCCCGTGGCCGATCGCCTCGTGCAGGAGCACGCCCGGCCAACCGGGCCCGAGCACGACGGTCATGGGCCCCGCCGGAGCGGCGACGGCCTCCAGATTGACGAGCGCTTGACGCACCGCCTCGCGTCCGAGCGCAAGCGGCCGGTCCTCGGCCACCAGCTCGGCGAGCGTGATCCGGCCGCCGCATCCGGCATAGCCCTGCTCGCGCCGGCCGCCCTGCTCGACGATCACCGACACGTTGAAGCGCACGAGCGGCCTCACGTCGGCCGCGAGATCGCCCTCGCTGTTCGCGATCAGCACGATCTCCTGCACGGCCGTGACGCTCGCCATGACCTGCACGACGCGGGGATCGATCGCCCGCGTCGCGCGATCGACCCGCTCGAGCCAGGCCACCTTTTCGGCATCGTTGAGCGAGGCGACCGGATCGACCGGCAGGTAGAGCTCGTGGCCGGTCCTCGACTGCCAGGCCTGGACGGAACGGTCCGCGCCCCGGCTGGCGATGGCGCGCGCCGCGCGGGAGGCCTCCTCGAGCGCCGGCAGGATGATCTCATCGGAATAGGCGAAGCCCGTTTTCTCCCCGGCGAGCGCGCGGACCCCCACGCCCTGCTCGATGGCAGCGCTCCCCTCCTTCACGATCCCGTCCTCGAGCGCCCAGGATTCCTCGTGCGCGAGCTGGAAGTACAGGTCGGCGGAGTCCACCGAGTGCGTGAGCAACTGGCCGACGATCCGGTCGAGCCGCGTGTCGTCGAGCCCGCTCGGGCGCAGGATCAGCTCGCGCGCAATGCTCAGGGGGTCCGTTTGCGCCTTCTCCATCTTGCTTGAGCCCTCATGCCTCGCCATGAGGCAGATTACATCACGCGGTGTCGCAAAGCCGGAAAGGTCGCGCGGGCCTCGGCCTGGCGGTCGAGGTCGATGTCGCACACCAACGCCCCCTGCCCGCGCGGCTTGCGACACAGCACGCGACCCCAGTAGTCCACGATCAGCGTATCACCATAGGTCTCGCGCCCGTTCGGATGGACGCCGGACTGCGCCGCGGCGATGACGTAGCAGAGATTCTCGATGGCGCGCGCGCGCAGCAGCGTTTCCCAGTGGGCCCGGCCGGTCGGCGCGGTGAAGGCCGAGGGGACGCTCAGCAGCTGGGCGCCCGCCGCGCTCAGGCGCCTGAACAGCTCCGGAAAGCGCATATCGTAGCACACCGCGAGCCCGAGCTTTCCGACGGGTGTTTCGACGACGATCGGCTCATTACCCGGCGCGATATCGGCAGATTCGCGGTAGTGCTCGATCCGGCCGGGGATGTTGACGTCGAACAGGTGGATCTTGTCGTATCGGGCAACGACGCGGCCGGAGTCATCGAAGACCAGCGAGGCTGCCGCGACGCGCCCTTCACCCGGCACCTTGAGAGGCACGGTGCCCGCGACGACCCAGAGGCGCAGGCTCCGCGCGGCTTCGGCCAGGAAGTCCTGGATGGGCCCCGAGCCTTCGGCCTCTCCGACCCTGCGCTTGTCCGCGTCGTTGAGCCCGATGAAAGCGAAATTCTCGGGGAGCACCGCGAGCCGGGCGCCCGCGCCCGCGGCGGCCGCGAGCAGCGTCCGCGCGGCGGCGAGGTTGGCCGGCACATCCGGTCCCGAGGTCATCTGCAAGGCGGCGATCTTCATGGGCGTCGGCCTCATCATCCGCGCTCGCGCCGGGAGATCAAGCGCGGCGCGCCGTCAGATCAACACGACATCGTACTGGTCGGCGCCGTAGAGGGCCTCCACCTGCAGGCGAATGGGCCGGCCGATCTGGGCCGTGAGCTCCGCGAGTGCCGCGGACTCCTCTGAGAGCAGGAGGTCCACCACATCTTGATGCGCGAGGATCAGCAGCTCGCGGCTCGCAAATTGCCGGCTCTGCCGCACGATGTCCCGAAAAATGTCCTGGCACGTCGTCTCCGCCGTCTTGACGAATCCGCGGCCCTCGCAGCTCGGGCACGGCGCGCAGAGCAGGTGCTGCAGGCTCTCGCGCGTGCGCTTGCGCGTCATCTCGACCAGGCCGAGCGGCGAGAGGCTCGCGATGCGCGTCTGGGCGCGATCGCCGGCGAGCGCGCGCTCGAGCGCCGCGAGCACTTGGCGGCGGTGCGCCTCGTCGATCATGTCGATGAAGTCGATGATGATGATGCCGCCGAGATTGCGCAGGCGCAGCTGCCGGGCGATCGCGACCGCTGCCTCGAGGTTCGTCCGGAAGATCGTCTCCTCGAGGTTGCGGTGACCCACGTACGCGCCGGTATTCACATCGATGGTCGTCATGGCCTCGGTCTGCTCGATGACGAGGTGGCCTCCGGACTTGAGCGGGACCTTGCGGTCGAGCGCGCGCGCCACCTCGTCCTCGATGCCATGCAGATCGAAGATCGGGCGCGAGCCCGAGTACAGCTCGATCCGCGCCGCCTCGGGCAGGAAGGTCGCGGCGAAGGACGCCATGCGGGCGTGCTCCCGGGGACAGTCGACCAGCACGCGGCCGACGCCGCGCGGCAGCTCGTCGCGCAGCACTCGCAGCGCGAGCGGCAGGTCCTCATGCACGATCGTGCCGGGCGCAGCACCTGCCGCGGCCGAACGCACGTGATGCCAGAGCTTGGCGAGGTAATCCATGTCCTCGCGCAGGCCCTCGGACGATGCGCCCTGCGCCGCCGTCCGCACGATGTAGCCGCCGACCGCGCCCGCCGACCCGGCGGCGCCCGGCTCGACGAGGCTCGTGACGGACGCCTTGAGCCGCAGCCGCTCGCTCTCCTCCTCGATGCGCGCCGATACGCCGACGCCGTCGCCGCGCGGCAGATAGACGAGATACCGCGCGGGGAGCGCGACGAAGGTCGTGAGCCGCGCGCCCTTGGTGCCGATTGGGTCCTTCACGACCTGCACCAGGATCTCATCGCCCTCGCTCACCAGCCGGCGGATGTCGTCCACCACGGGCAGGGCGACGATCGTATCGTCCGGACGCGCGAGGGCAATGTCCGCGACATGGAGAAACGCCGTGCGCTCGAGGCCGATGTCGACGAACGCGGCCTGCATCCCCGGCAACACGCGCGAGACTCGCCCCTTGTAGAGATTGCCGACGAGCCCGCGGCGGCTCGCGCGCTCGAACTGCAGCTCCTGCAGAGCGCCGTTCTCGAGCAGTGCGGCACGGGTCTCGCGCGGCCCCACGTTCACGAAGATCTCGGCGCCGGGGCTCGAGCCGTCGCCGCTCATGTGCCGCGATCCCGGTCGATCCAGCACGGCACGCCCGCCGCCTGGAGCAGCTGCGCAGTCTCGAATATCGGCAGTCCCATCACGCCCGAGAAGCTCCCCTCGAGCGACTCCACGAAGACGGCGCCGAGCCCTTGGACCGCATAGGCTCCCGCCTTGTCGCGCGGCTCCCCCGTATCCCAGTACGCCGCGCGCTCCTCCTCGCTCATCGCCCTGAGCCGCACGGTGCTTTCGCTCACGGCGCTCACGAGGCCCGCCCGCGTGGCAAGCGCCACGGCGGTGAGCACCCGGTGGGCGCGCCCACCGAGCGCGGCCAGCATCTCGAGCGCATGCGCGCGGTCGCGCGGCTTACCGTAAATCGTGTCGCCGAGCACCACCGCGGTGTCGGCCGCGAGGACAGGCCGCAGCGGCTCCCGAGACTGGATGAGCAGTGCCTTGTCGCGCGCGACGCGGAGCACGTAGTCGCGCGGCGGCTCCCCCTGCCGGCGCGCCTCGTCGATGTCCGCCGACACCACCTTGTGCGCGACGCCTATCTGGGCGAGCAGCTCGCGCCGGCGCGGAGAAGCCGACGCGAGGCACAGCAGGGGTGAAGGGGCGGAGGCGGTCATCACTCGCGATGATACGGATGTCCCGAGAGCACGGCATGCGCGCGGTAGAGCTGCTCGGCGAGCACCACGCGCACGAGCGCGTGGGGCAGCGTCAGCCGCGAGAGCGACCAGCGGAAGTCGCTGCGCTCGAGGACGCCGGAGTCGAGCCCGTCGGGGCCGCCGACGAGGAACGCGACATCCCGCCCTTCGTGCATGCGCGCGCCGAGCCAGTCCGCGAGCTCCCGGGTGGCGAGCTCGCGTCCATGCTCGTCGAGAGCGACGACGAGATCGCCCTTGCCGAGCTCCGCGAGCAACCGGTCGCGCTCGATCCCCATCGCGCGCGATACGGCCGCCGCGGTCCCGCTCCGCCCCCCGCCGCGAGGGCCTGCCGATACTTCGCGAAGCTCCAACTTGAGAGTCCCGGTGACGCGCCGTGCATAGCCGGTGAAGACTTCGTCGACCCACGCGGGCATGCGCGTGCCGACGGCGATCACCCGCAGCCGCATCCCCTCAGCGTCCCATCGTGCGCGGCGCCGAGTGCGCGCCCGCGTGTCCCTCCGGGGCTTCCCACAGATGCTCGAGCCCGTAGAGCTCCCGGACGCGCGGCAGCATGACGTGCAGGACGATATCGTTGAGATCGACCAGGACCCATTCGCCCTCCCTCTGGCCCTCGACGCCGAGAGGCCTCACTCCCGCCGCCTTGACCCGCTCGATGACTCGCTCCGCGATGGAGCGCACGTGGCGATCCGAGTGGCCCGAGGCAACGATCATCGTATCCGCGAAGTCGGTGAGGCTCCTGAGATCGAGCACCCTTACCTGGGTCGCCTTCATGTCGTCGAGGGCCGCTTCCACCAGGCTCCGCACGGAAGGCTCCGGCGGTCGCGCACGGCGGCGACGGGTGGGAGGGGTCATGTTGATCGAATCGTCTCCTTCGAGGGGTGCGGCCTAACTGCGGGGTCGAGCATAGCATCCGGTCTCGTAGATGATCTTGCGGACGGAGTCGGGCACCAGGTAGAGCGGATCGCGTCCGGCCTCGAGCAGCTGGCGCAGCTCCGTCGAGGAGATCTCGAGCTGCGTGCCGGCGTGCACGTAGATGCGGCCGGCCCGCTCGTCCCGCAAGTCGCGGATGCTGCCGGTGCCGCGATCGACCATCACCTCGCCGAGCGGTCCGCGGGTCGGCGCCTTCCATCCCGGGCGGTGAGCGACCACGACGTGCGCAAGCCCGAACAGCTCCCGCCAGCGATGCCAGTTCGGCAAGCCGAGGAACGCGTCCATGCCGAGCAGCAGGCACAGGGAGCGGTCGGGATACTCACCGCGCAGCTCCGTCAGCGTGTCGATGGAGTAGGAGACGCCGGATCGCCGCACCTCCCGGTCGTCCACCACGAAGCTCTCCTGCCCTGCGACGGCGGCCTCGACCATGGCGAGCCGGACCTCGGCGCTCGCGGAGAGCTCGGCGCGGTGCGGCGGATTGCCGGTGGGCAGGAAGCGCACCTCGGCGAGTCCGAGCGCCTGCCGCAGCTCGAACGCCGTGCGCAGGTGGCCGTAGTGGATCGGATCGAAAGCGCCGCCGAAGAGGCCGATCGGTTCCATCGGAAAGCCCTATTGAATGCCGGAGGCGGCGAAAGGGAGCGCCGCGCGGCCGCAGAGATCGCACGCGAGCAGGGACAGCTCGTCCCACGCATCGCCCGCCAGCCGCCCCTTCGCCATGGCATCGGCGCGGGCGGCGCGCTGGGCGAGCCGCCGGAACGACAACTGCGAGGTGCGCCGGCGCACCTCGGCGGTCGACACCGTGGGCCGGCCTGGGGGTCCCCGTGCTACCTGATCGCCGGACCCGGTGTGACAAGCCCACAGATCGCGCATCGCCTTGATGGCGGCCCACAGGACGAGCGGCAGCTCGATGCTCTCGGATTTGAGGCCCTCGAGGACCCGCAACGCCCGGCCGAGCTGTCCGGCGACGAGCGCCTCCGTGAGCTCGCCGATGCTGAATCGCGCGCTGTCCGCGGCGCCCGCGAGCACCCGCTCTACCGTGACCCGCTCGCGCCCCGAGAGCAGCTTCAGCTTCTCGAGCTCCTGCTGCGCGGCGAGCAGATTGCCCTGCGTGCGATCGGCCAGCAGCTCGAGCGCCTCCGCGTCCGCCGCAAGATCGAGCCTGCGGCAGCGCGCCTCGAGCCACGGGACCATCCGCTCGCCGGCGATCGGCCATACCGCGAGCCAGGCGCCCCGGGCCTCGGCCGCCCGCACCCAGTCGGCACCCTGCGCGTCGCGGTCCAGGCGTCCGGTGACGATGAGCAGCAGTGTGTCCGCGCCGATCGACTGGATGATGCCCTCGAGCGCGCGGCCACCGGCCGCGCCGGGCTTACCGCTCGGAAGCTTCAGCTCAATGATGCGCCGGGTGGCGAACAGCGACAGCGTGCCCGCCGCGGCGCGAACGGCATCCCAGTCCGCACTGCGGTCGAGGAGATGCACCTCCCGCTCGGTGAAACCGAGCGCGCGAGCGCGCGCACGCACGGCGTCGGCGGCTTCCCCCGCGAGCAAGGGCTCGTCTCCGGAGATGAGATAGACCGGCAGCAGCTGCCGCTCGAGATGACGCGCGAGCGAGTCGGAAGAGAGTTTCAAGCTGTGCCGGGGCTGTCTGATTGCATGTGCCGCATGCTACCTGCGGTATATTGGGCCATCCAGCCGATTCGAGCCACCGTCATGTCTGCCGTCCCGCGAAACGCCGCGCCGCGGCGAGGCGAGCCCCCATCGAGGGGCGGACCGCTCAAGCGCCTGTACCCGCCGATCGAGCCCTACGCGAGCGACTACCTCCGCGTCTCGGACGGTCACGAGATCTACTTCGAGGAGAGCGGCAATCCGCGCGGCAAGCCGGCTGTCTTCCTGCATGGGGGGCCGGGCGGCGGCACGGACCCGAAGATGCGGTGCTTCTTCGATCCGCGGCGCTACCGCATCGTGCTCTACGACCAGCGCGGCTGCGGCAAGAGCCGTCCGCATGCGAGCCTCACCGCCAACACGACCTGGCACCTGGTCGAGGACATCGAGCGGCTGCGCGCGCACCTTGGCATCGAGCGCTGGCTGGTCTTCGGCGGGTCGTGGGGATCGACCCTCGCCCTCGCCTACGCTCAAAGCCATCCGCAGCGTGTCACCGAGCTCGTCCTGCGCGGCATCTTCCTGCTCAGGCGCTCAGAGCTCGACTGGTTCTATCAGAACCCCGGCGGGGCGGCGGCGCTCTACCCGGACCTCTGGGAGCACTATGTCGAGCCGATTCCGCTCAAGGAGCGCTCGGACCTGATCGGCGCCTTCTATCGGCGGCTCACCGGCGACGATCCGCAGGTGCTGCGCCGCGCCGCCCGCGCCTGGTCGATCTGGGAAGGCGCGACGAGCTATCTCAAGGCGAATCGCGGGTACATCGCCAGGTTCGACGAAGAGGCGTACGCCGCGGCGTTCGCGCGCATCGAGTGCCACTACTTCACGAACGGCGGTTTCCTGCGCCGCGACGATCAGCTGCTCGCCGACGCGGGACGCATCCGGAGCATTCCCGGCGTGATCGTGCAAGGCCGGTACGACGTGGTGTGCCCCATGCGAAGTGCGTGGGACCTGCACCGCGCCTGGCCCGAGGCGGATCTGCGCATCGTGCCCGACGCCGGACATTCGGCGTTCGAGCGCGGCATCACCCACGAGCTGATCGCGGCGACGGATCGCTTCGCGAAATGAGTTCCTCGGGGCGGGCGCGCCGGCCGCTACCGCCGCGCCCAGGTGAGCCGATGGTCCGCGTCGAGAATGCCGGCCTCAACCAGCCAGCCGCGCGCATCCTCCGCGTCCTGGTCGAACCACGCCCGAGCGCTGCCGAGGCGAAAGCTGTAGCCCCAGGCGTCCATGTCCGCGCAGAGTCTCGCGCGCCCGACGCGCGGCAGCTCGTCCGCGAGCAGGATCTGGAGGTAGCAGACTGCCGACTCCTCGAGATCGTCGCCGCCGGCATCCCGGTCGAGCCCAACCCGCCGCTCGGGGCTCATGCAGATGTAGTGGCAGGCCTCGTGCAGGACCGAGTGCACGGGCGTGCCGAGGCGCGCATACAACCGATCGCCGAGCAGCCCGGCCTCGGAATCGCCCCAGTACGAGCCCGGAATGTCTTCTTGCGGCGCGACGAGCGTGAGGTCGAGCCCGAACCTGGAGAGCAGCACGGCGAGGGCCACGCGATCGACTCCGGCGAGCGTCATGCAGTCGGCTCCAGCGAGTGTCGCGCACTCGGCTCCGGAGAGCATCGCGCGCTCCATCTACAGCCTCGACAGCCGACGCATCACGATGTCGACCAGGTCGTGGGCGAGCGCTGCACGCAGAATCGAGTCCTCGTTGTCCTTGGCGAGGACGACGTACTCGTCGAAAGCGTAGTCGCGCGTGAGGGAGACGTCCTGGGGAGCGAGCAGATCCTTGCCGCCCGCGGAGACCGAGAACCGCACCGTGTAGGTGATCTCGTACTCGCGCGGCAGATTGGTCGAGGAGACGGCCACCACGCGCGGTGTCACGGTATCCTGCAGGACATGCACGACGGCGGTCGCGTGCGCGTCCCGATCCGTCACCTGCGCGCCGGCGACGATGAGAGCCCGCTGCAGGCCCTGCACGAAGTCCGTTTGCCGGTCCTTTGCCTCCACGTACGAGACGTGGAAGGCCTTCGGGAGCGGCGCGCGGCCCTCCAGATGAAACCCGCAGCCCGCGAGCAGCGCGAGCGACGCCAGAGCCGCGGGCGGGAGCGGGAGGCGCCCGGCGCTCATACGACGAAGTTGATCAGCTTGTCGCGCACGACGATCACCTTCTTGATCGGCCGGTCCCCCACGAACTTCTGTACATGCTCGTCGGCGAGCGCGGCCGCCTTGACGGCCCCCTCGCCCGCGTTCGCGGCAACGGTCACCCGTCCGCGCAATTTTCCGTTGACCTGCACCACCAACTCGAGCTCATCCTGATGCAGAGCCTCGCTTGCCGGCTGCGGCATCGGCGCGTCCAGCAGGTCCCCGAACTCCTCGTGAAGCCCGAGCTCCACCCACAGCGTGTGAGTGATATGCGGCGCGATGGGGTACAGCGTATGCAGCAGAATACCTGCACCCTCGCGCAGCAGCGCCGCCGCGGTAGACTCAGCCTTCGCCGTCTCCAGCGCGTTCAACATCTTCATGGCCGCCGAGACGACGGTATTGAACTGCATGCGCTGATAGTCGAACAGCGCCTGCTGCAGAGCCGTGTGCAGCTCGAGGCGGCACTTCTTGAGACCGCTCCCGAGCCCGGCGGAGACGGTTCGCGGAGCCCCGGCGATCCGCTCGCGTTGCTCGTGGCAGAAGCTCCACAGGCGCCTGAGAAAGCGGTGCACGCCCTCCGCGCTGGCGTCCGACCAGGGTGCGCTCTGATCCGGAGGCCCGGCAAACATCACGAACGCGCGCGCGGTATCGGCGCCGAACCGCTCGATGAAGGCGCCCGGCTCCACGACGTTGTTCTTGCTCTTGGACATCTTCTCGATGCCCCCGTAGAGCACGGGTCTGCCGTCTTCCTTGGCGACGGCGCTCACCGGCATGCCGCGCTCGTCGAATTGCTGCTCGACTTCGGCCGGATAGAACCAGCGCTTCTTCCCGGCGGCGTCCTCGCGGTAGTAGCAGTGCGCGAGCAGCATGCCCTGGGTGAACAGGCGCTTGAACGGCTCGTCGAACCGGGTGAGATTCAGATCGCGCATCACCTTGGTCCAGAACCGCGCATACAGCAGATGCAGGACCGCGTGCTCGATTCCCCCGATGTACTGGTCCATCGGCATCCAGTAGTCGGTGCGCTCATCGACCATCCCTTCCGCATCCGGACAGCAATAGCGCATGTAATACCAGGAGGAATCAACGAACGTGTCCATGGTGTCCGTTTCCCGGCGCGCCGGCTTGCCGCATTCGGGACACGTGCAGGCGAGGAAGCGCTCGTCCTTGTTCAGCGGGTTTCCCGTCCCATCGGGCACCAGGTCCTCCGGCAGGACGACCGGAAGATCCTTCTCGAGAACAGGCACCACTCCGCAAGTCCCGCAGTGGACGACGGGAATCGGCGTGCCCCAGTAGCGCTGGCGCGAGATTCCCCAGTCGCGCAGGCGCCATTGCACCTTCTTCTCGCCGAGCCCGAGGCTTGTGAGATCGGCGGCCACCGCATCGACGGCCTCCCGGTAGCCCTTAGCGTCGTAGTCGTATCGGCCGTCGGGTGAGCGCGAGTTGACGCAGCGACTGCCAGCAGTTGACGCGTACCAGGCGAGCCACCGGCTCGGGGAGAACTCCTCGCCGTCGATCTCGATGACCTGCTTGATCGGCAGTCCGTGACCTCGAGCGAAGGCGAAGTCGCGCTCGTCATGGGCCGGCACACCCATCACCGCGCCCTCCCCGTAGCTCATGAGGACGTAGTTGCCGATCCAGACCTCCACGCGCTCGCCGTTGAGCGGATGCTGGACGAAGAAGCCGGTGGGCGCGCCCTTCTTCTCCGTCGTGGCGAGCTCGGCATCCGCCACGCCGCCCTTTCGACACTCCTCGATGAACTCCCTCAGCCGCCGCTTGCCGAGCGTCAGATCCCGCCGGGCGAGGTCGATCGCCAACGGATGCTCGGGCGCAACCGCGACGAACGTGACGCCCATGATGGTGTCCGCGCGCGTGGTGAACACCCACAAGAGCTGCCGCTCGCCTTCGAGCGTGTACGGAAACGCGAACCGGACCCCCTCGCTGCGTCCGATCCAGTTCTGCTGCATGGCGCGAACCTGGGGGGGCCAGCCGTCGAGATCGCTCTCGATGCGCTCCAGCAGCTCCTGGGCGTAGCGTGTGATCGCGAGGTAGTAACCGGGAATCTCCCGCTTCTCGACGAGCGCCCCGGAGCGCCAGCCGCGCCCGTCCTCGACCTGCTCATTGGCGAGAACGGTCTGATCGACCGGGTCCCAGTTCACGATCTGGGTCTTGCGATAGGCGATGCCGCTCTTCAGCATCTTCAAGAACAGCCACTGGTTCCAGCGGTAGTAAGCGGGATCACACGTCGCCACTTCCCGCGACCAGTCGAATGCGAACCCCATGGGTGCGAACTGCGCCTTCATGTCGGCAATGTTGGCGCGCGTCCATTCTGCAGGCGCAACGCGCTTGTCGATCGCTGCGTTTTCAGCCGGCAGGCCGAAGGCGTCCCAGCCCATCGGCGTCATGACGTTGTAGCCCGACGACCGCATGAAGCGGTAGACGACGTCGTTCAACGTGTAGTTGCGCATGTGCCCCATGTGCAGTCTGCCGCTCGGATACGGCAGCATCGAGCACACGTAGAACTTGCCCTTCGGAAAGCGCGGGTCGTTCTCCCTGGCGCGGTAGGCGTCGAGCGCGCGCCAATGCTCCTGCGCGGCGCGCTCTACGGCCGCCGGGTCGTACGCCTCGTCCATCGGGCGGGCGCGCTCAGGGGAGTCGCAGCGCGATGAATGTTTCCACGCTCTGGCCTTGCTCGTCTCGCTGGACGAGCAGGGCGAGGATCTTGCCCGCCGACTTCGCCGCCTTCTCCAGGTCGTCGATGGAGCGGACCGGCGTGCCGTCGACGCCGAGGATGATGTCGCCTGGCGCCACGCCCGCCGAGGCGGCAGGCCCGGTCGCCTGCTCGACGAGCAAATTGCCCTCCGTCTGCGCCTGCCGCTTCTCGTCCGCCGTCAGCGCCCGCACCGTAAGGCCGAGCCGTGCGGCTTGATCCTGCAGGTGCCCGGGCTGCACGCGCGAGGCGGTCCGCTCGGGCTTCTCGTTGAGCTCGGCGACCTTCAGGTCTATCTCGATCTCTCGACGATTGCGCCAGATCCCGAGCCGGGCCTCGCTCCCGGGCCTCAAGTTCGAGACGCGGGAGGAGAGCTCTCCATAGCGGGTGATGTTCTCGCCGTTGACGGCGAGAATCACATCGCCGCGCTTGACGCCGCCCTTGTCCGCGGGGCCGCCGGGCTCCACCGTGGCCACGAGCGCGCCGCGCGGCCGATCCAGTCCGAACGAATCGGCGAGCAGCGCGGTCACATCCTGAATCTCGACGCCGATGCGGCCGCGCACCACGTGGCCGGTCTTGATGAGCTGCGTCTCGACGTTCACCGCCACGTCGATCGGGATGGCGAACGAGAGGCCCATGTAGCCGCCGGTCTGGCTGAAAATTTGCGAGTTGATGCCGACGACCTCGCCCTTCACGTTGAAGAGCGGTCCGCCCGAGTTGCCTGGATTGACGGGCACGTCGGTCTGGATGAACGGCACGTAGTTGTCGTCCGGCAACGAGCGGCCGAGGGCGCTGATGATGCCGGCCGTGACGCTGTTCTCGAAGTCGAAGGGCGAGCCGATCGCGACCACCCACTGCCCCGGCCGCAGCTTGCTCACGTCACCGAACTTCACGATCGGCAGTCCGTGCGCGTCGATCTTGATGACGGCGACATCGGTTCGCTCGTCGATGCCGATCACCTTCGCCTGGTACTCGCGACGGTCGATGAGCTTCACCGTCACCTGGTCGGCATCCTCCACGACATGCGCGTTGGTGAGGATGTAGCCGTCCGAGCTCACGATGAAGCCGGAGCCGGTGCCGCGCTCGGGCGGGAGGTTCCGCGGCTGAGAGGAATTGGGGCCGGGAACGCCGAAGCGGCGGAAGAACTGGTTGAAGGGGTCGTCCGAGTCGTCTCCCCCTTCACTCCCCTCTCCCGCGGTGGCGTGCTCTTCGACTTGCACGTTCACGACGGCGCCCCCGTATCTCTCGACGAGGCCGGAGAAGTCCGGAAGCTGAGGCCCGTACGTGTACGAGCCCGAATCCGCCGCAGCCGTGGTCTGGGCGCTCGCGCTCCCCGAGCAGGCCGCAAGAACGACGGCGGCGAAGAATAAGATCCCGGCCCGGCGGGCCGACCATTGACCGATCATTTCATACTCCGTGGAATCTGGACGGCCCGCAAACCCGCTGACTCATTCCAGCATCCGCTGTACCCGTGCCGCGGCCGGATGAGCCCCGCGGTCTTCCGCGGCCATGCGCAAGAGCCGGCTCCACCCTACCACCAACGCGAGCGTGGAGGCAGCGAGGGAAATAATCAACCAGTTTCCGTAGTAGGCGTAAGGCGTGAGCCCCCTCAGAGCCGTGACCGCCGATTTCAACACGTAGGGGCGATATTCCGGTGCGCGCGCGACGATCTCGCCGTGCGGGCCGATCACCGCCGACACGCCATCGTTGGCGGCGCGCACCATGAATCGGCCGTCCTCCATGGCGCGCATCTGGGCGATCTGCAGGTGCTGGGCATGCTCGGTCGAGTGCGCGAACCAGGCATCGTTGGTCACGTTCACGAGGACGTCGGATTCGTGGAGGATGGGCAGCTCGTAGCTGCCGTACACGTCCTCGTAACAAATCGTTGTCGCCAATCGCAGACCGCCCGCGGTGAGCGGCGGCTGGCCGGGCGCGCCGCGCGTGAAGTCCGCATACGGCAGACTCCTCACCCGCAGCCAGTTGCGGACGAAGCTCGGCACCGGGAAGAACTCGGCGAAGGGCACGAGGTGCCGCTTGTCGTACCAGCCGATTCCGGGTCCGAGGCTCAGCACCGAGTTGTAGTAGATGTCGTCGCTGTCGGCCCGCACCACCCCGAGCAGGAGCGACGAGCCCTTCTGGTGAGCGTCCTTGTACAGCCCGAGCAGATAGCTCGTCAGGTTGTTGGCGAGATCCGGCGGAGCGGCCTCCGGCCACACGATCAGCGGCGTTCCGAGCACGCTCAGCGTCAACTTACGATACAGCTCGAGAGTCTGGTCGCGATTGTCGTGCTGCCACTTTTGATCCTCAGGAATGGATCCTTGCACGATCGCCACGTCGACCGGCTTACCCACGGGATGCGTCCAGTCAACGGCGCGCAGCGGCACGGCCGCGACCCACGGGACGACGAGGACGATCCCGGCGATCGTCCGCTCTCGCCAGCTGCCCCAGACGAGTGTCACGAGCGCTCCGGCCCCGACGAGCAGCAGCGCCGTCACGCCATACAGGCCGAGAAGCGGCGCAAACGCCTGGCCGAGTGAGGTATCGGTCTGAGAGTACCCGAGCGAGATCCACGCGAAGCCGGTGAGGAACCAGCCGCGCCACCATTCGACGAGCAGCCAGGCCGCGGGAATGCCGGCCATCCAGCGCCGTGCGCCGGAGGACGGGAGCCAGCGGGCGACGATGTAGCCGGCGAGCGCGCCGTACGCGGCCATGATCACGATGAGCCCGGCCCAGACGAACAGCGCCATCCAGATCGGCGCATCGCCCCGGTGCAGGCCGATGAACACCCAGTAAGTGCCGGCGACGAAGGTGCCCAGGGTGTACCAGAAGCCGCTCCAGGCGGCTTCGCGAGGTGTAGTCCGCTGCCAGAGCGCGATCAGCGCCGCGGGCGAGATCAGGGCGGCGGGCCACCACTCGAGGGGCGCGAACGCCGTGACGAGAAGTCCCCCGGCCGCGGCGGCCAGCCAGTAGCGGACGCGGGAGATCACCCGCCACCGCCCGCGGCGCGCTCTTCCGGCGGAATCACGTCGTGTGCACTGACCACGCGCAGAGTGTCGATGCGGCGCCGGTCGGCTCGCACGACCTGGAACTCGAGTCCGTCGATCGCGAGGGTCTCGCCGCGCCGCGGCAGCCGCCCGAGGCGGCTCATGATGAGTCCGGCCACGGTGTCGAAGCCGTCTCCCGCGAGCCGGGTGCCGAAGTACTCGTTGAATTCCCCGAGCCGCGTCACCCCGCGCACCGAGAACTGCCTCGCGTCCTCCTTGCGAATGTTGCGGTCGTCCTCCACGTCGAACTCGTCGTCGATCTCGCCGACGATCTGCTCGATCACATCCTCGATGGTGACGAGCCCCGACACCCCGCTGTACTCGTCCACGACGATCGCCATGTGGTTGCGGTTGTGCCGGAATTCCTTGAGCAGCACATTGAGCCGCTTCGATTCCGGCACGAATACCGCCGGGCGCATGTACTCGCGGATGTCGAAGCGTTCCTTGTGGCCCGCGGTCGTGAGGCGCAGCAGATCCTTCGCGAGCAGGATGCCGACGATGTCGTCCCGATCCTCGTCCATCACCGGAAACCGCGAATGACCCGACTCGACGATGCTGGACAGGATGCGCGCCGGCGGATCGTCGCGCCGCACGAATATCATCTGCGCGCGCGGCACCATGATCTGGCGGACCTGCAGGTCCGTGACCTCGAGCACACCCTCCAGCATGACGAGGGCGTCGGTGTCGATGAGACCGCGATCATTCGCCTCGCGCAGCAGCTCGACCAGCTCCCCGCGATCCTGCGGCTCGCCCGAGAACTGCTTGAGCGTGCGCCGCAACCACCGTCCGGTGTTGCCTTCCCTCGAGGACACTCAGGCGCTCCGATAGGGGTTGGCGAAGCCGAGCCGCTTGAGCACGGCGATCTCGCGGCGCTCCATGCGCTGCGCCTCCTCGGGCCGCTCGTGATCGTAACCGGCGAGATGCAGCGCGCCGTGCACGACGAGGTGCGCCCAGTGCGCGCGCAGGGTCTTGCGCTGCCTGCGCGCCTCGTTGCGGACGACGGGCGAGCAGATGACCAGATCCCCGAGCGGAGGCACCGCGGACGCAGCTCCAGCCGGCCAGGCGGCCGGATCGACGCCAAAAGACAGGACATTCGTCGGCCGGTCGCGGCCGCGGTAGCGCGCATTGAGCCTGCGGCTCTCGCTCGCGCCCACGATGCGCACGGCAAGCTCGCGGCCGCGCGCACGCCGCCCGAGGGCTGCGCTCGCCCAGACGCCGATTTCCGCGGCGCTCGGGCATCGGCCGCGGCCGCGGCGCAGCACCTCCACCCGAAGTCTGGCGCGCATCATGGCTTCTCGCTCTGCGCCTCGTAGGCGAGCACGATGCGCTGCACGAGGGGGTGGCGCACCACGTCCTTCGCATCGAAGAAACTGAATGCGACCCCTTCGACGCCGCTCAGCACCTCGATGACGTGCTTCAGTCCCGAGAGCTTCCCCGACGGCAGATCCGTCTGGGTGATGTCGCCCGTCACGACCGCCTTGGAGCCGAAGCCGATGCGCGTCAGGAACATCTTCATCTGCTCGACGGTCGTGTTCTGGGCCTCGTCGAGGATGATGAAGGATTCGTTGAGCGAGCGGCCGCGCATGAAGGCGAGCGGCGCCACCTCGATCACGTTGCGCTCGATGAAGCGCGCGACGCGGTCGAAGCCCATCATCTCGTAGAGCGCGTCGTACATCGGCCGCAGGTAGGGGTCCACTTTCTGCGTGAGATCGCCCGGGAGAAAGCCGAGCCGCTCGCCGGCCTCCACGGCCGGACGCACCAGCACGATCCGCCGCACCCGGTCGCGCTGCAGCGCCTCCACCGCACAGGCGACGGCGAGGTACGTCTTGCCGGTGCCCGCAGGGCCGATGCCGAACGTCAGGTCGCGCGCGCGGATCTGTGCGAGATAGTCGCGCTGGTGGGCGCCGCGCGCGCGAATGGCTCCGCGCTGCACCCGCACCAGCAGCTCATCGGCGCCGGCCGCGACCGGCTCGAGACCGCCGGGGCCCGGGATGGGGCCGTTCTCGACGTCTCTCAGCGCGAGGTGCACGTGCTCGGGGGTCACCTGCGCCTCCTTCGCGACGCGGAAGAGCTCGCGAAGCGTCTCCTCCGCCTGCGGGGCCCGCTCGCCGGTGACGCGAAAGCTGTCGCCCCGGCGTCGCACGACGACTCCGAGCCGCGACTCGACCAGCCGCAGGTTCTCATCGAGCGGGCCGCAGAGATTCGCGAGCCGCGCGTTGTCGGTCGGCTCGAGGTCGAATTCCCGTTGGTTGGCGGTCGGGTTTGCGGACACGGCTTCAGGCGCCGGCGGCGGCGCGCTCCCGAGGCGCCGCCCCATGCGCTGCGGCGCCGGCGCGCTCCGCAGGCGCCTCATCGAGCGGCTCCGCGCCGCGGCTCAGGCGGCCGCGCAGACTGTGCGGCAGCGCCTCCGTGACTAGCACCTCGGCATAGCGGTTGATGAGCGCCGTGGGCCCAGGAAAGTTCACCCAGCGATTGTTCTCCGTGCGGCCGGCAAGCTCGCGCGAGTCTCTCTTCGCCGGCCGCGCGACCAGGACGCGCTGGCGCGAGCCGACCATGCGCGCGCTGATGGCGTACGCCTGGCGGTCGAGCTGCGCTTGCAGCGCGGCAAGCCTCTCCTGCTTGATGACGTGCGGAACCTCGTCCGGGAGCGATGCCGCGGGAGTGCCCGGCCGGCGGCTGTAGATGAAGCTGAACGACTGGTCGAAACCCACGTCGCGCACGAGCCTCAAGGTCGCCTCGAAATCCCGCTCCGTCTCCCCGGGGAATCCCACGATGAAATCCGAGGAGATGCTGAGACCGGGCCGTGCGGCCTCGAGCTTGCGGATCTTCTCCTTGAATTCGAGGACCGTGTAGCCGCGCTTCATCAGCGCGAGGATGCGGTCCGAACCGCTCTGCACCGCAAGGTGCAGGTGGCTCGCGAGCTTCGGAACTTGGGCGTAAGCCTCGATCAGGCTGTCGTTCAGCTCGTTTGGATGCGAGGTGGTGAAGCGGATGCGCTCTACCCCCGGAATCGCCGCGACGTGATGGATGAGCGTCGCGAGATCGGCGGGCACTCCGTCCTCCATCGCGCCGCGGTATGCGTTGACGTTCTGTCCGAGCAGGGTCACCTCGGCGACGCCCTGCGCGGCGAGCTCGCGCACCTCGGCGATCACGGACGCGAAGGGCCGGCTCATCTCCTCGCCGCGGGTGTACGGCACGATGCAGAAGCTGCAGTACTTGCTGCAGCCCTCCATGACCGAGACGTAGGCGGCAGCGCCCTCCGCGCGGGGCGCCGGGAGGGAGTCGAACTTCTCGATCTCCGGGAAGCTCACGTCGACGACCGGACGCCCGGTCGAGCGCAGCTCGGCGATCATGTCGGCCAGCCGGTGGACCGTCTGCGGCCCGAACACGAGGTCCACGTACGGCGCCCGATCGATGATGCCGTCCGCCTCCTGCGAGGCGACGCAGCCGCCGACACCGATGATCACATGCGGCCGCTGCGCTTTGAGCCGGCGCCATTCGCCGAGCAGTGAGAACACCTTCTCCTCCGCCTTCTCGCGGACCGAGCAGGTATTCATGATGAGCACATCCGCTGCGGCGGGATCGTCGGTCGGCGCGAGACGTTCGCTTGCGTGGAGCACGTCCGCCATCCGGGCAGAGTCGTACTCGTTCATTTGACAGCCGAATGTCTTGATGTAGTAGCGGCCAGGCATGCTCGGGTGAGGGGGTGGCTTCCCGCGATTTTAAGCCCTATGGAGCGGCGCCGCATCGAATGCGGCACGCGCAAGGAGCCCGCCGCGAGCGGCGGCGGAGCAATAGCCTTAAAATTCAATGGTTTGTGAGAGTCTAGAAGGGGATGTCGTCGTCGAACTCGTCGCGCGCGGCGGCGGGGGCAGCCTCGGGCTCCGGAACCTCGGTCCGCTCGCGAGCCGGGCCGCCGCTCGTGCCGCCCGCACCGCTGCCGGCACTGCCAGCAGCGCCGCCACCAGCGCCGCCCCGGCCCCCGCCGAGCATCTGCATCTCGCTCGCGATGATCTCGGTGCTGTAGCGCTCGACGCCCTGCTTGTCCTGCCACTTGCGCGTGCGCAGGCTCCCCTCGATATATACCTGCGAGCCCTTGTGCAGGTACTCGGTGGCAATCTCGGCCAGCCGGCCGAAGATCGCGACCCGGTGCCATTCCGTGCGCTCCTGCTGCTCGCCAGACTGCCGGTCCTTCCAGCTCTCGGTCGTCGCGATGCGCAGGTTGCACACGCTCATGCCCGAGGGCATGGCACGTGTCTCGGGGTCCGCGCCCAGGTTACCGACGATGATGACCTTGTTGATGCCCCGCGCCATGGTCGTGCCATCCCGCTTCTGAATGTTGGAGCCATTGTAGTCGGGCGAAACCCGGGGCGCGACCTGCATTTCGGGCGTATTCGTGCAGATTTCGGGCCGGCGCGGATAACGCGGATAATACGAGTTTGGGTGACGGAACCGTTCATGCAGTACATCCGCGTCCGCGGCGCGCGCACACACAATCTCCGGAGCATCGATCTCGACCTGCCGCGCGATCGGCTGATCGTCTTCACGGGGCTCTCGGGCTCGGGCAAGTCCTCGCTCGCGTTCGACACGCTCTATGCCGAGGGCCAGCGCCGCTACGTCGAGTCGCTCTCCGCGTACGCGCGCCAGTTCCTCTCGATGATGGAAAAGCCGGATGTCGACAGCATCGAGGGGCTGTCGCCCGCGATCGCGATCGAGCAGAAGGCGGCCTCTCACAATCCCCGCTCCACCGTCGGCACCGTGACGGAGATCTACGATTACCTGCGTCTGCTCTTCGCTCGCGCCGGCACCCCGCGGTGCCCCGACCACGGAATCGATCTCGCCGCGCAGACAGTGAGCCAGATGGTGGACCAGGCGCTGCAGCTGCCCGAGGGAGCGGCCGTGGCGCTGCTCGCTCCGCTCGTGAACGACCGCAAGGGCGAGCATGCCGAGGTCCTCTCGGAGCTCACCGGACAGGGCTTCGTGCGAGCGCGCATCGACGGCCGTATCCGCGAGCTCGGCGCACCGCTCGAGCTCGACCCCAAGCGCAAGCACTCGATCGAGGCGGTGGTCGACCGCCTGCGCATCAAGCCGGATGCGGCTTCGAGGCTCGCAGAGTCCCTCGAGACCACCCTGCGCCTGTCGGGCGGCCTCGCGCGTCTCGTGTTCCTGGACAGTGAGCCGCCGCGGGACGAGATCGTCTTCTCGAGCCGGCACGCCTGCCCGGTCTGCGGCTACAGCGTCCCTCCCCTCGAGCCGAAGCTGTTCTCGTTCAACAACCCTTTCGGGGCCTGCCCGGCCTGCGGTGGGCTCGGCGTCCAGGAGTTCTTCGACCCGGAGCGCGTGATCGTGCACCCGAGCCTCTCGCTCGCGAGCGGCGCGATCCGCGGCTGGGACCGGCGCAATGCCCACTACTTCCAGCTCATTCAATCGCTCGCCCGCCAGTATCGATTCGACATCGAGACGCCGTGGACGGACCTGCAGCCGCAGGTGCGGCAGCTGATCCTCCACGGCAGCGGCGAGCGGAAGATCGAGCCTCGCGTCGGCGGGCGCGCCGTACGCAAGCGGCAGCCGTTCGAGGGCATCCTGCCCAACCTCGAGCGGCGTTACCGGGAGACCCAGTCTTCCGCCGTGCGCGAGGAGCTCGCGCGATATCTCGGCGTGCGCGTGTGCCCGGACTGCGAAGGCACCCGGCTCAACCGCGCCGCGAGGTTCGTGTTCGTCGGCGACCGGAGCCTCCCGCAGATCGCGCGGCTCGACGTGGGCGCCGCGCTCACCTGGTTCCGCGGGCTCGCGCTTCCGGGCCGTCGCGGCGAGGTCGCGACGAAGATCGTTGAGGACGTTTCGAGCCGCCTCAAGTTCCTCGCGGACGTGGGTCTCGACTACTTGACGCTCGACCGCAGCGCCGAGACGCTCTCGGGCGGCGAGGCGCAGCGCATCCGGCTCGCGAGCCAGATCGGCTCGGGGCTCACGGGCGTCATGTACATCCTCGATGAGCCCTCGATCGGCCTGCACCAGCGCGACAACCGCCGCCTGCTCGACACCCTGGCCGCCCTGCGCGACATCGGCAACACCGTGATCGTGGTGGAGCACGACGAGGAGGCGATCCTCGCCGCCGACTACCTCGTCGACTTGGGTCCGGGCGCCGGCATTCACGGCGGCGCGGTGGTAGCCGCCGGCAGCCCGCGCGAGGTCATCGCCAATCCAGCATCGCTCACCGGACAGTACCTGAGCGGGCGCCGCTCCATTCCGCTGCCCCGCACACGCACGGGCCGCGATCCGGAGAAAGTCATCCGGATCGGGGGCGCACGCGGCAACAACTTGCAGGACATCACGGTCGATATCCCTGTCGGGCTCCTCACCTGCGTGACGGGCGTATCCGGATCGGGCAAGTCGACGCTCATCCTCGACACGCTGTTCCAGCACGCGACGGCGCGGCTCAACAGCTCACCGAACCGCGGCGCGGCCTGCGAGCGGATCGACGGACTCGAGCACATCGACCGCGTCATCGACGTCGATCAAAGTCCGATCGGCCGCACACCGCGCTCCAACCCGGCGACCTACACCGGGATCTTCGCTCCGCTGCGGGAACTCTTTGCCGCGGTGCCCGAGAGCCGTGCGCGCGGCTACGACCCGGGCCGTTTCAGCTTCAACGTCAAGGGCGGCCGCTGCGAAGCCTGCCAGGGCGACGGCGTGATCAAGGTCGAGATGCACTTCCTGCCGGACATCTACGTCGCCTGCGACGTCTGCAAGGGCCAGCGCTACAACCGCGAGACGCTCGAGATTCGCTACAAGGGCCGGAACGTCCACGAGCTGCTCGGGATGACCGTGGAGGACGCGCTCAGATTCTTCGCTAGCGTGCCAGCCATCGCGGGGAAGCTGCAGACGCTCACCGATGTGGGACTCGCTTATCTCCAGCTGGGGCAGAGCGCGACGACGCTATCGGGCGGCGAGGCCCAGCGCGTCAAGCTCTCGCGCGAGCTGGCGAAGCGTGCGACAGGGCGCACGCTCTACATCCTCGACGAGCCGACGACGGGCCTTCACTTCCACGACGTGGCCCAGTTGCTGCACGTCCTGCACCGGCTGCGCGACGAAGGCAACACGGTCGTCGTGATCGAGCACCATCTCGACGTCATCAAGACAGCCGACTGGGTGATCGATCTGGGACCCGGGGGCGGCGCGGGCGGCGGCCGGCTCGTCGCGCGCGGCACGCCGGAGCAAATCGCCGCGGCCGAAGGCTCCTACACCGGACAGTACTTGAAGCCCCTGCTCACGACGGAGCGCGCGCGGCGCGCCCCGATTCAAATACCTGCCGGACCTCGCCGTTGACGACTCTCTCCTGGAAGTTGCCGCGCGTGTAGGCGGAGAGCACACGGCGCCAGAAGCTCACGGCGCCGGGATTGCGCATGTACTCGACGATCTCCCAGCGCCCGGCGAACCGGTCGAGAATCAGCTGAGCGGCGCTGTTCCCGATCCCGAGCCCGCGGCTCGGGCGGGAGACGAAGAACTCGGCCATGCGGTAGCTCGCATCCGTGGCCCGCGCGCCGGACGCCGCGCGGACGACCATCGCGAAGCCGACGGGCTCGGCGGATTTCACGATGACGAACGGGAAGGCGCTCGGATCGCCGAACCAGCGCGCAATCTGATCGGGCTCCCGGTGCCCCACCTCGCCGAGGGCGGGGAAGATGCCGGTGTTGAGCGGCGCAAGATCGTCGAGATAATCGCGGTAGACGCGCTCGATCCAGAGCCGGTCGGCCTCGGACGCGCGCGCATCGCGGACGCTCACCGTCATCATGGGCGCTGGAGACATTCGTCGGCTACCCGGCCGCGCGCGAGCCCAGAAACGAAAGGCCCGGACAGGACGCTTGCGCGCCGGTCCGGGCCTGTCCGTGAGCCTTTTTTCGAGGCTCGAGTCAGCAAGCCTCGAGCTTACTGAGCGGGCGGCGAGGCTGGCGCTCCGCCGGCAGGCGGCGGCGGCGGCGCGGCACCACCATTGTCAGGAGCGGCAGCGGGCGGAGCTCCACCAGCCGGAGCGCCTGCGGCAGGAGCGCCTGCGGCCGGGGCCCCTGCGCCATTGTCGGCGGGCGGAGTTGCAGCCGGGGCGGCCGCCGGCGCGGCGGCCGGAGGCGTCGAGTCCGCTGCGGGTGCTGGGCTCGTGGCCTCCTGCTTGGAACAGGCGGTCAGCATGAGCGCAGCGACCACGGCGGCGCTGAGAGCAAGTTTGGTATTCATTGAGGGGTACCCCGAAAGAAAAAGCAACGGTGAGTGAGACCTGTGAGTCAAACAAACTGCAGTTTGTCCGGCGATTCCTGACCGCCGTGCCGGATTCTATAGAGTCGCCGCCGCTTTTGAAACCTGGATGAAGCAACTGTAACCGTCGGCGAGCACCGACAGCCGTTGCGCGGCTCGCAGCCGTCCGTCGGCCCGCTCTTGCGCCGCGTCCGGGAGCGGATACGCGGCGCTCCGCTTCCGTGGCGCCGGGCGGCGCCGCAAGCAGCACGCGAGTCTCGCCGATCTCGGCACCGCCGCCGGGGGGCCCCCCTCAAAGACGGCATGCTGCGTTGCAGCATTCCCGATTCCTGCGGCCCGTGCGACCTCGCGGCCGTGCAGGGTGTCTACAATCGGGCTGGCAACAGCACCCAGGCGGTTCCGATGGGCCCAACGCTCGACCTAGCGGTCCTCCATGGCGCGCACCTGCAGACGCAGCGCGCGCGTTTCGACCGTGCGCTGGCCGCGTGCGGGTACGCCGGCGTCATTGTGTACTCCGGTCCCCTGACGCCGATCTTTCGCGACGACCAGACCCACCCGTTCCGGGCGCACGCGTGGTTCAAGGCGTGGGTACCGCTCACCGAAGTGCCGGATTGCTTCCTGTACTACGAGCCGGGGCGCACACCGGTTCTGCTGTTCAACCGGCCGGCCGACTACTGGTACAAGGCCGCGGAGCCACCCCAGGCATTCTGGACCCGCGAGGTCGATCTGCGGCCCGTGGCAGACCGGGCGGCCGCGCGCGCGGCGCTACCGCCCGATCTCGGCGCCATCGCGTATGTGGGCCAGGCGTTTCCGCGGCTCGCGGCCTGGGGAGTCGCGGCGGTCAATCCGCCGGACCTCCTCACCCGGCTCGACTACGACCGGGCGGTCAAGACGCCTTACGAGCTCGCGTGCCTGCGCGCCGCGAACCGGCTCGCGGCGCGCGGACACCGGGCCGCCGCCCGCGCCTTCGCCGCCGGCGCCTCGGAGCTCCAGATCGAGCTCGAGTTCATCCGAGCCTGCGGAGCGCGCGAGCAGGAGCTGCCCTACAACCCGATCGTCGCGCTCAACGAGAGCGGCGCCGTCCTGCACTACCAGATGCTCGAGCGCGCGCCGCCCGCGGAGCTTCACTCGATGCTGATCGACGCGGGCGCCGAGGCCAACGGGTACGCGAGCGACGTGACTCGCACCTACTCGTATGCCGACGCCGATTTCGCATCGCTCATCGAGCGCTTCGACGAGGTGCAGCAGGCGCTGTGCTCGGGAGTGCATGCCGGCGTCGACTGGCGCGATGTCCATCTTTCGGCGCACCGCCTGGTCGCGGAGCTCCTGCACGAGGCGGACATCACGGACTGTGACGCGGAGGAAGCCGTCGCGACGGGCGTCTCGAGCGTGTTCCTGCCGCACGGCATCGGCCATCTGCTCGGCCTGCAGGTCCACGACGCGGGAGGACTGCTGCGGTCGCCCGAAGGCGGCGAGATTCCCCGCCCCGAGGGCCATCCGCACCTGCGCCTCACGCGCATCCTGGAGGAGGGCTTCGTCGTGACGATGGAGCCCGGGATCTACTTCATCGATCAGCTGCTCGAGCAGGCGCGCGCAGGCGCGCTCGCGGCCAAGATCAACTGGACGCGGGTCGGGAGCTTGAGGAAGTTCGGCGGCATCCGCATCGAGGACGACCTCGCCGTGGGGGCGAGCGGGGCGGAGAACCTCACGCGGGACGCATTTTCCACGGAGGGCGAGTAGCCCCCCACGGCGGGCCCCGCGCGGACCTCAGCCCCCCGTCAGGCTGCTGCCGCGGCGGCCTTCGCCTTTCTCTTGCGGCGGGGCTTCTCCGCGGCGGCCTCAACCTCGGCCGCCCGGTCGACGAGCTGCATGAGCGCCATCGGCGCGGAATCGCCCGGACGCGGCGCCATGTGCAGAATCCGCGTATAGCCGCCCGGCCGCGCCTTGAAGCGCGGGCCGAGATCCGCGAACAGCTTCTCGACCACCGCGGTATCCCGCAGGCGCGCAAAGGCGAGCCGTCGATGCGCGTCGCTGTCGGTCTTCGCGAGCGTGATCAGCGGCTCGACGACGCGGCGCAGCTCCTTCGCCTTCGGGACGGTGGTGCGGATCGTCTCGTGCCGCAGCAGAGCGACGCTCATGTTCCGGAGCAAGGCATGCCGGTGCGCGCTGTTGCGCGAGAGCTGCCGACCTGAGAGTTGGTGTCGCATGATGAATCCTCGGCGCCGCTACAATACGTCGCGCTCTTCCTCGTGCTTGAGGCCCGCCGGCGGCCAGCCCTCGAGCCGCATCCCGAGCATCAGTCCGTGGCTCTGCAAGACCTCCTTGATCTCCGTCAGGGACTTCTTGCCGAGGTTCGGCGTGCGCAGCAGCTCCACCTCCGTGCGCTGCACGAGGTCGCCGATGTAGTGGATGTTCTCCGCCTTGAGGCAGTTCGCGCTGCGCACGGTGAGCTCCAGCTCATCGACGGGACGCAGCAGGATCGGATCGAACTGCATCTCGGAGACCTTGGTCGCGGCCTCCTCCTCGCCCTGCAGATCGACGAACACGGAGAGCTGGTCCTTCAGGATGCCGCCCGCGCGGCGAATAGCCTCTTCCGCGTCGATCGTGCCGTTCGTCTCGATGTCGATGACGAGCTTGTCCAGGTCCGTGCGCTGCTCGACGCGCGCCGCGTCCACGGAATACGTGACTCGGCGGACGGGAGAGAACGAGGCGTCGAGCTGCAGCCGGCCGATGGGGCGAGTCTGCTCCTCGAAGGCGGCGCGCTGCGCCGCCGGGCGGTAGCCGCGGCCGCGCTCCACGCGCAGCGTCATGTTGAGCTCGCCCGCCTTGGTGAGGTTCGCGATGACCAGCTCGGGGTTCACGACGTCGACATCGTGATCGCCCTGGATGTCACCCGCGGTCACGGGCCCCGGACCCTTCTTGTGCAGGCGCAGCTCGGCGGTGTCGCGCGCGTGCATGCGGATCGCGACCAGCTTGAGGTTGAGCAGGATGTCGACCACGTCCTCCTGCACCCCCTCGATGCTCGTGTACTCGTGCAGTACGCCGTCGATCTCCACTTCGGTGATCGCGCTGCCCGGCATGGACGACAGCAGCACGCGGCGCAGCGCGTTCCCGAGCGTATGGCCGAAGCCGCGCTCGAACGGCTCGATAACGACACGAGCCTGGCGAGGCGCGACGGGCTGCACCTTGACCACGCGCGGCCTCAAGAACTCTCCGATGGATCCCTGCATGGCACTCACCTTGCCGGGTCGAGCCCGGCCACTATAGGTCCAAAATCATCTAGCACTGTGCAGGGCGGGTGGTGGTCCTCTTGCTCCATCGTGTCCGCTAAGGAAACACGATGGAGCAAGAGGACCACCACCCGCCCTGCGGCGCTAACAGGTACTCACGTCACTTCGAGTAGAGCTCGACAACGAGATTTTCATTGATGTCCGGCAGCACGTCGTCGCGCGCGGGTACGGTCTTGAACACTCCGCGCAGCTGCTTGTCGTCCACTTCCACCCACTCGGGCAGGCCCACCTGCTGAGCGACGTTGAGCGAGCTCTGGATACGCAGCTGCTTGCGCGCCTTCTCCCGGATGGCGACGACGTCGCCCGCCTTCACCTGATAGGAGGGGATAGTCACCACGCCGTCGTTCACGACGATGGCCTTGTGGCTCACCAGCTGGCGGGCTTCCGCCCGCGTCGAGGCGAATCCCATGCGGTACACCACATTGTCCAGTCGGCACTCGAGCAGCTTCAACAGGTTCTCGCCGGTGGCGCCGGTGCGCCGCGCGGCCTCGACGTAGTAATTGCCGAACTGGCGCTCGAGCACACCGTACATCCGGCGCAGCTTCTGCTTCTCGCGCAGCTGCAAGCCGTAGTCGGAGAGGCGCGTGCGCCGCTCGCCCTTCAAACCGCCGGGCGGCACCGCGAGCTTGCACTTGCTCTCGAGAGGCTTCACGCCGCTCTTCAAGAAAAGATCGGTGCCTTCGCGACGAGCGAGCTTGCACTTCGGTCCGATGTATCGAGCCATTCGGTCTGACCTCGCTCTTTAGACTCTGCGCTTCTTCGGCGGCCGGCAGCCGTTGTGAGGGATCGGCGTCACGTCCGCGATGCTGGTGATCTTCAGGCCGCAGGCATTCAGGGCCCGGACCGCGGACTCGCGCCCCGGACCGGGGCCTGCGACGCGCACCTCGACGTTCTTGACACCGTGCTCCTGCGCGGCATTGCCGGCCTTCTCGGCGGCGACCTGCGCCGCAAAGGGCGTGCTCTTGCGCGAACCGCGAAAGCCGCAGCCCCCGGCCGTCGCCCAGGAGAGCGTGTTGCCCTGGCGGTCGGTGATCGTGATGATCGTGTTGTTGAACGAGGCGTGCACGTGCGCGATGGCATCGAGCACGTTCTTGCGCGCCTTCTTCGGCTTCTTGGCCGCCGCCGCCGCGGCGGGTGCCCCCGGAGCTTGCTTCTGCTGTTGTTCCGCCATCTCGTGGCCCCTTATGCCTTGCCCGCGGGCGCGTTCAACTTGACGGCCTGCTTGCGCGGTCCCTTGCGGGTGCGTGCGTTGGTGCGTGTGCGCTGGCCGCGCACGGGTAGCCCGCGGCGGTGCCTCAAGCCGCGGTAGGTGCCGAGGTCCATCAGCCGCTTGATGTTCATCGAGACCTCGCGGCGCAGATCGCCCTCCACGGCCCACTTCGCAATCTGCGAGCGGATGGCGTTGACCTCGGGCTCGGTCAAGTCCTTCACGCGGGTCTCGGGGCGCACGCCCGCATTGCTGCACGCCGCGAGAGCGCGGGCGCGTCCCACGCCGTAGATGTGCGTGAGTCCGACCCACACGTGCTTGTTCATCGGGATGTTGATGCCGGCTATACGAGCCATATTCGAACCTGCCTAAGTGGGGGCTTCAGCGCCCGAGTTCAACCCTGACGCTGCTTGTGCCGCTGATCCGAGCAAATGACGTAAACCACGCGCCGCCGGCGCACGATCTTGCAGTTCTTGCAAATCTTCTTCACTGAGGGTCGTACTTTCATGGTGGAGCCTCGTTGACCTCAGCCACCCTGGCCGGTCTTGCCGTAGTTGAGGAGGTTCGCCTTCTTGAGCAACCCCGGATACTGATGCGACATCAGCTGGGCTTGCAGCTGCGCCATGAAGTCCATCACGACGACGACCACGATCATGAGCGACGTGCCGCCGAACTGGAACGGGACGCCCTGCGACGATATCAGGAACTCCGGCAGCAGGCACACGGCGGCGACGTACAGCGCGCCCCAGAGGGTCAGGCGCGTGAGTACCTTGTCGATGTACTCGGCCGTCTGCTGTCCCGGACGGATTCCGGGGATGAAAGCCCCCGACTTCTGGAGGTTCTGCGCGGTATCCCGCGAGTTGAACACCAGGGCCGTGTAGAAGAAGCAGAAGAACAGGATCAGGACCGCATACACGACGAGGTGGAGTGGCTGGCCGTAGTTGAGCGCCGCGGCGAGCTCCTGCAGGACGTTGCCGACCCAGCCGCTCGTGCTGCTGCCCGCGAAATTGGCGACCGTCGCCGGGAACAGGAGCAGGCTCGAGGCGAAAATGGGCGGGATCACCCCCGACATGTTGATCTTGAAAGGCAGGTGGCTGCTCTGCCCGGCATAGACGCGGCGGCCGACCTGGCGCTTGGCGTAATTGACCGGAATGCGGCGCTGCGCGCGCTCCATGAAGACGACGAAGGTCGTCACTGCGATCACGATGACGATGAGCAGCAGCGCGAAGGGCCCCGACATCTCCCCGTTGCTCACCGATTCGGCCGTGTTGCCGACGGCCGTGGGCAGGCCGGCGACGATGCCCGCGAGGATCAGCATGGAGATGCCGTTGCCGATGCCGCGCTCGGTGATCTGCTCGCCGAGCCACATGAGGAACAGCGTCCCCGTGGTCATGGTCAGGGTGGCGGTGAACAGCCACTGCCACCCCCCGTTGAGCACCATGTGGTTGTTCTGCAGCGCAACCGCGGCGGCGAAGGACTGGAACACGGCGAGAACGACGGTGCTCCAGCGCGTGATATCCGTGAGCTTGCGCTGGCCCGCCTGGCCCTCCTTGCGGTACTCCATGAGCGTGGGCACGACCATCGACATCATCTGGATGATGATCGACGCCGAGATGTACGGCATCACGCCCATCGCAAAGAGGGACAGCCGCTGCAGCGCGCCGCCCGAGAACATGTTGGCCATCCCGAGGATGGTGTTCGACTGATCGTTGAAGAAGCGCGCCACGGCCTGGGGATCGATCCCCGGGACCGGAATGTACGTGCCGATACGGTAGACGATCATGCCGCCGACCAGGAACAGCAGCCGGTTGCGGATCTCGCCGAAGCGCGCCGCCTCGCCGAGCGCGGCGGCCGGATTGTTGAACGTCGTGGCCACTTTCGGTTCGTCCTTGCCTCGCGGCTCAGGCCTCCACTTTCCCGCCCGCGGCCGTGATCGCCGCGAGGGCACCCCGGGTCGCCGCGATGCCCTTCAGCGTCACGGCCTTCTTGATCTCGCCGGAGAGGACCACCTTCGCGCGCTCGGCCAGCACAGAGACGATGCCGGCCTTCTTGAGCGCCTCGAGATCGATCACCTCCGCATCGACGTGCGCGAGCTCGTGCAGCCTCACTTCGGCGCGCTTCTGCTTGACCTTCGAGCGGAAGCCCACCTTCGGCAGGCGCCGCTGCAGCGGCATCTGGCCGCCCTCGAAGCCCACCTTATGATAGCCGCCCTTGCGCGCCCTCTGGCCCTTGACGCCGCGGCCGCAGGTCTTGCCCTGGCCGGCCGAGGCACCCCGGCCGACGCGCAACCGCGGGCGCTTGGCACCCGGCGCGGGCTTCAGCGTGTTGAGTCTCATAGCATTCGCCTCATCGCGGCTCGCTCTCTTCGACTTCCAGCAGGTGCGCGGCAACCCGGATCATGCCGCGGTTCTCCGGCGTGTTCGCGACCGAGACGCTCTGGTGGCGCCTGCGCAGGCCGAGCCCGCGGACCGACGCCGCGACGTTCGCGAGCTGACCGTGGTAGCTTTTGACCAGCGTCACGCGCAAACGATCCGTCCCGCCGTCGGTCATGCCGTGATCTCCTCGAGGCTCTTGCCGCGCTTCGCCGCGATCTCCTCGGGCGACCGCACGCTCGAGAGGGCGATGATGGTCGCGCGCACCACGTTGATGGGATTGCGCGAGCCGTAGCTCTTGGCGAGCACGTTGCGCACGCCCGCGCATTCGAGGACCGCGCGCATGCCGCCGCCCGCGATGACCCCGGTGCCGTCCGACGCCGGCTGCATGCGCACGCGGGTGGCGCCATGCTCGCCCTCGACCGCGTAGTACAGCGTGTCGTTGCGCAGCGCGACGCCGATCATGTTCTTGCGCGCCTGCGCCATGGCCTTCGAGATGGCGACGGGCACTTCACGCGCCTTTCCGAAGCCGTAACCGACGCGGCCGGAGCCGTCGCCGACGACGGTGAGGGCCGTGAACCCGAACTGTCGGCCGCCCTTGACGACCTTCGCCGTGCGGTTCACCGCGACGAGCTTCTCGAGCAGCTCATCCGCCTGTCCTTTTTCTGGTCTTGCCATCTCGCTTACCTTGGTCGGAGCTCGAGGCCCCTGTCAGAATTGCAGGCCGGCTTCGCGCGCGGCATCCGCCAGCGCCTTCACCCGCCCGTGAAACTGAAAGCCGGACCGGTCAAACGCGACGCGGGTGATGCCGGCCGCCTTGGCCCGCTCGGCGATCGCCCGGCCGACGGCCTTCGCGGCATCGGCGTTCCCGGTACCCTTCAGACCCTCGCGGACGGCCGCCTGCAGAGTCGAGGCCGCCGCGAGCACCTTGGCGCCCGCAGCATCGGTGAGCTGGGCATAGATGTGCCGGGGCGTGCGGTGCACCGTCAGGCGCACAATGCCGAGCTCGTGTATCCGGGCGCGGGTCTTCACCGCGCGGCGCTGCCGCCGAGCCTTCTTGGTGATGCTCATGGGCTTCGCCCAGGTTTCAACGGGGCCGCGCATGGCGCGACCCCGTGCATGTAGCGGCGCTGCGCGCCGGAAGAATGTAGCAACACGCGCATCATTTCTTCTTACCCTCTTTCAGGGTGATCTGCTCGTTCGCATAGCGCACGCCCTTGCCCTTGTAGGGCTCCGGCGGCCGGACGGCGCGTACCTCTGCGGCGACCTGGCCCACCTTCTGGCGGTCGATGCCCCTCACGATGATCTCGGTCTGGCTCGGCGTCTCGATCGTGATGCCGTCCGGAATGGGGAAACTCACCGGGTGGGAGAAGCCGAGCGTGAGATTCAGCCCCTTGCCCTGAGCCTGCGCGCGGAAGCCGACACCGACCAGCTCGAGCTTGCGCTCGTAGCCCTTCGTGACGCCGAGCACCATGTTCGCAAGGTGAGCGCGTGTGGAGCCGGCCTGCATCGCGATGCCGTCGCCCTCGTCGTACTTCACGGAAAGCGTCTTCTCCTCCTGCACGACGCGGATGCCGTGCTTGATCGGCAGGGTGAGCGTGCCCTTGGCGCCCTTGATCGTCACCATGTCGGGAGCGATCGTCGCAGTGACGCCCTGCGGCAGATCGACAAGCGCTTTTGCAACCCTACTCATGGGATCACGCCACGATACACAGGACTTCGCCGCCCTGGCCGATCGAGCGGGCCTGGCGGTCGGTCATGACGCCCTTCGGCGTCGAGACGATCACGGTCCCCATACCGCCCAGCACCTTCGGCAGATCGTCCTTGCGGCGATAGATGCGCAGGCCGGGCCGGCTCACGCGCTCCAGCCGGTCGATCACGGGACGGCCCTCGTAATACTTGAGCCCGACTGTGAGCGTCTGCTTGGCCCCGTCGCCGTCCAGGTGGAAGTCGGCGACGTATCCCTCCTCCTTGAGCACGCGCACGATAGCGGTCTTCAACTTGGAGGAAGCCATGCTCACCTCAGGCTTGCGCGCGGTCTGACCGTTGCGGATACGGGTCAGCAGGTCGGCGATGGGATCGGTCATGCTCATGCGGCTTATCCTTACCAGCTCGCCTTCGTGAGTCCGGGAATCTCCCCGCGCATCGCGACCTCGCGGATCTTCGCGCGCGAGAGGCCGAACTTGCGGTACACGCCGCGCGAGCGGCCGGTGATCTGGCAGCGGTTGCGGTGCCGCGACGGGCTCGCATCGCGCGGGAGCGTCTGCAGCTCGGCCTGTGCGGCCACCCGCTGCTCCGGGGAGGACTTCGGGCTGCGAACGAGCTCCTTCAGCCGCGTCCGCCGTGCCGCGTACTTCTTCACGATCTTCTCGCGGCGCTTCTCGCGCTCGATCATGCTTGTCTTGGCCACCGTCTTTAAGTCCTCTTACTTCCGGAAGGGGAAGTTGAACGCCTCGAGCAACGCTCGGCCCTGCTTGTCGTCCGGCGCCGTCGTGGTGATCGTGATATCCATGCCCCGGAGCTGATCGATCTGGTCGTACTGGATCTCGGGGAAGATGATCTGCTCCTTCACGCCGAGGCTGTAGTTGCCGCTACCGTCGAAGGCGCGCGGCGAGACCCCGCGGAAATCGCGGATGCGGGGTATGGCGATGCTGATCAGGCGGTCGAGGAACTCGTACATCCGCGCTCCCCGCAGCGTCACCTTGCAGCCGATGGCGAGCCCCTGACGCAGCTTGAAGGCGGCGATCGACTTGCGCGATTTGCAGATGAGCGGCTTCTGGCCGGTGATCTTCGTCAAGTCCGCGACGGCCGCGTCCATGATCTTGCGGTCCGCGACCGCCTCGCCGACGCCCATGTTCACCGTGATCTTGGTGATCTTTGGCACCTGCATCGGGTTCGCGAGCGCGAGGTCCTTGCGGAGCTGCGGCACGATCTTCTCGCGGTAATACTGTTGTAGTCTCGCCATGGCGTTGTGAGTCGGGGCCGTCACGCCTCGAGCATCTCTCCGTTCGAGCGGAAGCACCGCACCTTCCGGCCGTCCGCCAGTTTCTTGAAGCCGACGCGGTCGGGTTTCTTGGCGCCGGGATTCCAGACCGCCACCTTGGATACGGGCAGCGGCATCTCCTTCTCGATGATGCCGCCCTGCCGGTTCGTCTGGGGATTCGGCTTCTGGTGCTTCTTCACCCGGTTGACGTTCTCGACGACCACACGGTCGCCCGCAAGCACCTCGATGACGGTCCCACGGGCTCCCTTGTCGCGGCCGGACAGCACGACGACGTGATCTCCTTTCCTGATTTTTTTCACAGGACCTCCGGCGCGAGCGAGATGATCTTCATGAACTGCTGCGTGCGCAGCTCGCGCGTCACCGGCCCGAAGATGCGGGTGCCGATGGGCTCGAGCTTGTTCGTGAGCAGCACCGCGGCATTGCCGTCGAAGCGGATGAGCGAGCCGTCCGGCCGGCGCACTCCGCGCTTGGTGCGCACCACCACCGCGTCGTACACCTCGCCCTTCTTGACCTTGCCGCGCGGGATCGCGTCCTTCACGCTCACCTTGATCACGTCGCCGACGGTCGCGTAGCGCCGGCGGGTGCCTCCGAGCACCTTGATGCACATCAGCGTGCGGGCGCCGCTGTTGTCGGCGGCATTGAGCATCGTGCGCAACTGGATCATGGGCTCACTCGCATGCGAATCTGCTCACCTTCAGGCGCGCTGCACGACCGCGAGGAGGCGCCAGGACTTCCGGCGCGACATCGGCCTGCACGGCGCGATCGTCACGGTATCGCCCTCGTGCGATTCGCCCTTCTCGTCGTGCGCCAGCAGCTTCGTGGTGCGGCGGACGTACTTGCCGTACTGCGGATGCTTGATCAGCCGCTCGATCTCCACGGCGATCGTCTTCTGCATCTTGGTGCTCACCACGCGCCCGGTCAGCGTGCGCTGGCCCTTCACATGGCCCGCGGCCAACTTCTCTGCCGTTTCGCTCCGCGAACCGGCTGCTTCAGAATGGCTCTCGGTCATTTCCGCTCTCCAGTTGCCTGCTGCTCGCGCATCACGGTCTTCAAGCGCGCAATGCTCCGGCGCACCTTGCTGAACTGATCCGGTTTCACGGCTTGCCCGGTCGCCTGCTGCATGCGCAGGGCGAACTGCTCCTTGCGCAGCTTCAGCAGCTCGTCCGCGAGCTCCTCCCGCGCCCTGGCGCGTAGCTCCTTCGCTTCCATCTATCGAACCTGCCGTTTCACGAACGTCGTCGACACGGAGAGCTTCGAGCCCGCGAGCCTGAAGGCCTCGCGCGCCGTCACCTCATCCACACCTTCCATCTCGAACAGAACCTTGCCCGGCTTGACGCGGGCCACCCAGTACTCGACGTTGCCCTTGCCGCTGCCCATGCGCACCTCGAGGGGCTTCTTGGTGATCGGCACGTCGGGGAACACGCGGATCCAGATCTGCCCGCCACGCTTCACGTACCGCGCCATGGCGCGGCGCGCGGCCTCGATCTCCCGCGACGTCATGCGGGCGCGGCTGGTCGCCTTGAGCCCGAACTCGCCGAAGGAAACGGAGCTGCCGCGCAGCGCCAGCCCGGCGTTGTGGCCCTTGAACTGCTTGCGGTACTTGGTGCGCTTCGGTTGCAGCATGAGCGGATCTTCAGGCGGATGGAGGCGGCTCGGGTGCGGCTGGGGGCGGCGCGGGCTGAGCGGGCGGCGGCGCGGCGGCGACTTCAGTCTCGACCGCGGCCTCCTGCTCGAGCTCGGCCTTCTCGAAGACCTCGCCCTTGAAGATCCAGACCTTCACGCCGATCACACCGTACGTGGTCATCGCCTGGGACAGGCCGTAATCGATGTCCGCGCGGAAGGTGTGCAGCGGAATGCGGCCCTCGCGGTACCATTCCGTCCGCGCGATCTCCGCGCCGTTCAGCCGTCCGGAGACGCGGACCTTCACGCCGAGCGCGCCGCTGCGCATCGTGCTCATCACCGCCCGCTTCATCGCGCGGCGGAACATCACGCGCTTCTCGATCTGCTGCGCGATGCTGTCGGCGACGAGCTTCGCGTCGAGCTCGGGCTTCCTGATCTCGGAGATGTTCAGGCGCACGTCGGAGACCGTCATCCCGAGGAGCTTCGCGGTCTCGAGCCGCAGCTTCTCGATGTCCTCGCCCTTCTTGCCGATCACGATGCCCGGGCGCGCGGTCTGGATGGTGATGTTCACCTTCTTCGCGGCGCGCTCGATCTGGATGCGGCTCACCGAGGCGTCCGCGAGCCGCCCGTGCAGGAACTCTCGGACGCGGAAATCGGTGTGCACATGCACCGGGAACTGCTTCTTGCCCGCGTACCACTTCGACATCCAGTCGCGCGTGATGCCGAGGCGTATGCCGAGCGGATTGACCTTCTGGCCCATGCCTTATTCCTTCTTACCGTCGCTGACCGCCACGGTGATATGGCTGTTGCGCTTGATGATGCGGGCGCCCCGCCCCTTGGCGCGCGCCGCGAAGCGCTTCAGAACCGGCGCGGCGTCCACCTGGATGCGCGCCACGGTGAGATCGTCGATATCGAGGCCCCGGTTCTCCTGCGCGTTGGCGATCGCCGACCACAGCGTCTTGTAGACGAGTTTCGCGCCCTTCTTCGGCATGAATTTCAAGGTATTGAGCGCGTTGTTGACCGGCTTGCCCCGGACGGTGTCGGCGACGAGCCGGCACTTCTGCGGAGAGATGCGCGCGTGGCGCAGGATTGCGGTGACTTCCATCGGTTCGCTACGGCGCCGCCGCCTCCACCTTTCGATCTCCCGAGTGCGCCTTGAACGTGCGCGTCGGGGCGAACTCGCCGAGCTTGTGGCCGACCATGTTCTCGCTCACGAGCACCGGGATGTGCTGGCGCCCGTTGTGGACCGCGATGGTGAGTCCCACCATGTCGGGCACGACCATCGAGCGGCGCGACCAGGTCTTGATCGGCTTGCGATCGTTCTTCGCGTGCGCGATCTGCACCTTCTTGGCGAGATGCAGGTCCACGAAGGGTCCCTTCTTCAATGAGCGCGGCATCGGGATCACCTCACCTTGTTGCGGCGGCGCTGGACGATCATGTTGTCGGTGCGCTTGTTGTGGCGGGTCTTCAACCCCTTGGTGTTCCAGCCCCAAGGCGATACCGGGTGCGGATTGCCCTGGCCCGACTTGCCCTCTCCGCCTCCGTGCGGGTGGTCGACTGGATTCATCGCGAGACCGCGCACGGTGGGCCGCACTCCGCGCCAGCGGATGGCGCCGGCCTTGCCGTAGCTGCGGAGATTGTGCTCGTCGTTGCTCACCTCGCCCACGGTCGCACGGCAGTCGATGTGCACCCTGCGAATCTCGGTGGACTTCATCCGCAGGTAGGCGTAGACGCCCTCGCGCGCCGTGTACTGCACGGAGCCGCCGGCGCTTCGCGCGAGCTGGCCGCCCTTGCCGGGCTTCAGCTCGACGTTGTGCACCAGCGAGCCGACCGGGATGTGGCGCAGCGCCATCGCGTTGCCGGGCTTGATCGGAGAGTCGGCTCCGGACCGGACCTCATCCCCCGCCGCCATGCCCTTCGTCGCAAGAATGTAGCGCCGCTCGCCGTCGGAGTAACGCACCAGCGCGATGTGCCCCGTCCGGTTCGGATCGTACTCGACGCGCTCGACGACGCCCGCGATGCCGTCCTTGTCGCGCTTGAAGTCGACGAGCCGGTACTTCTGGCGCGACCCGCCGCCGATGTGGCGCGTGGTGATGCGGCCGTAGTGGTTGCGGCCGCCCGTCTTGTGCTTCGGGGAGGTGAGCGGCGCGTACGGATCGCCCTTGTGCAGGTGCGAGCGGTCGATCTTGACCACGCTCCGGGTTCCGGGAGAGGTGGGTCTGTACTTGATGAGTGCCATCGGCGGATCTCGCGGGGCTTCAGGCTTTCGCCTTGGCCTCGTAGTCGATCGTCTGGCCCTGCGCCAGACGGACATAGGCTTTCTTCCAGTCCTGAGTGCGTCCCTGGATGCGGCCGAAACGGCGCACCTTGCCCCGCTCGTTCACGACCTGAACGCCCTGCACCTTCACCTCGAACATCAGCTCCACCGCCTGCTTCACGTCCGTCTTGGTCGCTCCGCGGCGCACGCGGAAGACGTACTGGTTGTGGTTCTGCATGCCGAGGGACGTCTTCTCCGTGACGTGCGGCGCCAGCAGGACGCTCATCAGTTGTTCACGCGTCACTGCAGCCGCTCCTCGATCAGCTTCACTGCGGCGACCGTCATCAGGACCTTCGCGTGGCTCAGCAGACTCAAGGGATTCAAGGCGCCCGCCTCGATCACCTCCACGTGGGGGAGGTTGCGAGCGGCCAGATGGAGCTTCGCGTCGGCGGCCTCGACGACGATCAGCACATCCTCCAGCGACCAGGACTTCAGGCGGGTCGCGAGGAGCTTGGTCTTCGGCGCCTCGAGCGTGATCTGCGGGGTGACGACGAGCCGCTCCTCGCGCGCGAGTTCGGACAGCATCGAGCGGATCGCTCCGCGGTACATCTTGCGGTTCACCTTCTGCGCGAAGTCACGGGGACGGGCTGCGAACGTCTTGCCGCCGCCCACCCAGATCGGACTGCGAATGGAGCCCGCGCGCGCCTGGCCCGTTCCCTTCTGCGCCCAGGGCTTCTTGCCGCCGCCGCGCACCTCGGCGCGGGACTTCTGCGCCTTGGTGCCCGAGCGGCCGGCCGCGCGGTACGCGGTGACGACCTGGTGGACGAGCGCTTCGTTCAGCTCGCCGCCGAACGTCGCGTCGGACACCTGAACCTCGCCGCCTCCATCGACCATTTTAAGATTCGTCATGACTACTTCTTCGCTGGAGCCGGCTTCGCCGCGGGCTTGGATGCCGCGGCCGGCTTCGCCCCCGCAGCCGGCTTGGCTACCGCCGTGGGCGCCGCCTTCGTGGGCGCGACAATCTTGCGCGTGGCGCGCCGCGCCGCCTTGAGCGAGGAGCGAATGATGACCTGGCCGCCTTCCGCTCCGGGCACGGCGCCCCGGATGAGGATCAGATTGCGCTCGAGATCGACCTCGACGACCCGCAGATTCTCCGTCGTGCGCCGGACCACCCCGAGGTGGCCGGACATGCGCTTGCCCTTGAACACCCGGCCGGGCGTCTGGCGCTGGCCGATGGAGCCCGGCGCCCGGTGCGACACCGAGTTGCCGTGAGAGGCCATGCCGCCGGCGAAGTGATGCCGCTTGATCGTTCCGGCAAAGCCCTTTCCGAGCGTCGTGCCGGTCACATCGACCTTCTCGCCCGCCTTGAAGAGGTCGGCCCGCAGCTCCGTCCCGGGCTTGAGGTCCGCGCCCTCGGTCCCGTCCAGGCGATACTCGTGCAGTCCCCGGCCGGGCGCCACGCTCGCCTTGGCGAAGTGGCCGGCCAGCGCCTTGGTGAGCAGCTGCGGCCGGCGCGAGCCCCAGGTCACCTGCACGGCGCGATAGCCATCCCGCTCCGCGGACTTGATCTGGGTGACGCGATTGGGCAGCACCTCGATGACCGTACAGGGCACGGTCTCGCCGGTCTCCGTGAACACTCGCGTCATGCCGGCCTTGCGGCCGACCAAGTTGATTTTCATGGCCTTCGAGTTTTCATGGGCTTGCGCCCAACTGTCCTCGGAGTCGGCTGCGCCGACCCCGTACGAATAATGGCGCTGCGCGCCGTCGAGAGAGCCTCAAAGGCTCGACCATGGGTGGGGTTCAGAACAAAGGAGCATGTGGCCGCTGGCCACGTGATGCTCGAGTGGTCTTGGGACGCCTCAGGCCGCCCCAACCTCGCCCGACTACCGCTTTCGCGGAGATTCAAGGCCCGGGCACAAGCCCCGGCCGAAAAGGCCGCGCAGTATAAGGTGCGGCCCGCTGGCGTACAAGTCCGACGTCCCCGGCGTACGCGTCCAGCGCCGTTGGCGCGCAGACCCGCCGCCGCCGGCGTACACGTCCGGCGTCAATTGAGCTTGATCTGAACGTCCACCCCCGCCGGGAGCTCCAGCTTCATGAGGGCATCCACCGTCTTGTCCGTTGGATTGAGGATGTCCATCAGGCGCTTGTGGGTGCGCAGCTCGTACTGGTCCCGCGCATCCTTGTCGGCATGCGGCGAGACGAGCAGCGTGAAGCGCTCCATCTTGGTCGGCAGCGGCACCGGGCCGCGGACCGTGGCCCCCGTGCGCTTCGCCGTCTCCACGATCTCCCGCGCAGAGTTGTCGATGAGGCGGTGGTCGAACGCCTTGAGGCGGATACGGATGTTCTGATTCGCCATATTCAGGTTCCTTACTTCAGCACCTTGGAGACCACTCCCGAGCCGACGGTCTTGCCGCCCTCCCGGATCGCAAACCTCACCCCTTCCTCCATCGCGATGGGGCTGATCAGCTCCACCGTCATCTTGATGTTGTCCCCCGGCATCACCATCTCCGCTCCACCGGGCAGCTCAATCGTCCCCGTCACATCCGTGGTGCGAAAGTAAAACTGCGGCCGGTACCCCTTGAAAAACGGCGTGTGCCGACCCCCCTCCTCCTTCGTCAGCACGTACACCTCACACTCAAACTGCGTGTGCGGGGTGATGCTCCCGGGCTTGGCCAACACCTGCCCGCGCTCCACCTCCTCCCGCTTCGTCCCCCTCAGCAACACCCCAACGTTATCCCCCGCTCGCCCCTCATCCAGGAGCTTGCGAAACATCTCCACCCCCGTGCAGATCGTCTTCACCGTCGGCCTCAAGCCCACGATCTCCACCTCATCGTTCACCTTCACCATCCCTCGATCAATTCGCCCCGTCACCACCGTCCCACGACCGCTGATCGAGAACACATCCTCCACCGGCATCAAAAACGCCTTCTCGACCTCCCGCTTCGGCACCGGCACGTACCGGTCCATCTCCTCCACCAGCTTCAGCACCGACTTCACCCCAATCTCCGTCCCCTCCCCCTCCAGCGCCTTCAGCGCCGAGCCCACGATGATCGGGGTCTTCTCCCCGGGAAACTGGTACTGCGTCAGCAGGTCCCGCACCTCCATCTCCACCAGCTGCAGCAGCTCCGCATCGTCCACCATGTCCGCCTTGTTCATGTACACCACGATGTACGGCACGCCCACCTGCCGCGCCAGCAAAATGTGCTCGCGCGTCTGCGGCATCGGCCCATCCGCCGCCGATACCACCAATATCGCCCCGTCCATCTGCGCCGCCCCCGTGATCATGTTCTTCACGTAGTCAGCATGCCCGGGACAGTCCACGTGCGCGTAGTGCCGCGCCGCGCTCTGGTACTCCACGTGCGCCGTGGAAATCGTGATCCCCCGCGCCTTCTCCTCCGGCGCCTTGTCAATCTGGTCGTACGCCATGAACGTCCCACCGTGCGTCTCGGCCATCACCTTCGTCAGCGCCGCCGTCAGCGTCGTCTTGCCGTGGTCAATGTGCCCAATCGTCCCCACGTTTACGTGCGGCTTGGTCCGTTCAAATTTCGCTTTGCTCATGTATTTTCATGGCCTCGCGGCCAACTCCTCTCGGGGATCGCGCTGCGCGCGACCCGGGACATGTAACGGCGCTGCGCGCCGGAAAATCTACTTCTTGATGATGCTCTCGGCGATGTTCGGCGGGACCTCGGAGTACTTCGAGAACTCCATGGTGAAGGTCGCGCGCCCCTGGCTCATCGAGCGCACGGTCGTCGCATACCCGAACATCTCGGAAAGCGGTACCTCGGCCGCGATGGACTTGCCCGCCGCAGTCTCGTCCATCCCCAAGATCTGACCGCGGCGCCGGTTGAGGTCCCCGATCACATCACCGGAGTACTCCTCCGGCGTCACCACCTCGACCTTCATGATCGGCTCGAGCAGGACGGGCTTCGCTCGCCTGAAGCCCTCCTTGAAGCCGATCGACCCCGCGATCTTGAACGCCATCTCGCTCGAATCCACCTCGTGATACGAGCCGTCGAACGCCGTCACCTTCACGTCCACCACGGGATAGCCTGCGATGACGCCGGTCTCGCACGCCTCGCGAATGCCCTTGTCGACCGCCGGGACGTACTCCCTCGGAACCGATCCGCCGGTGATGCCGTTCACGAACTCGTAGCCCTTCCCGGATTCCTGGGGCTCGAGCTTGAGCCAGATGTGGCCGTACTGGCCGCGGCCGCCCGACTGGCGCACGAACTTGCCTTCGGATTCGACGGTGGCGCGGATCGTCTCGCGATAGGCCACCTGCGGCTTGCCGACGTTCGCCTCGACCTTGAATTCGCGCTTCATGCGGTCGACGATGATCTCGAGGTGCAGCTCGCCCATACCCGGGATGATCGTCTGGCCCGACTCCTGGTCGGTGCTCACGCGGAACGAGGGGTCCTCCTTCGCGAGGCGCTGCAGCGCGACACCCATCTTCTCCTGATCGGCCTTGGTCTTCGGCTCCACGGCGACCGAGATCACGGGCGCCGGGAAGACCATCTTCTCGAGGGTAATGACCTTCTCGAGATCGCATAGCGTGTCGCCGGTGATCACATCCTTGAGGCCCACCGCCGAGCCGATGTCGCCGGCGCGAACCTCCTTGATCTCCGTGCGTTCGGTGGCGTGCATCTGCAGCAGGCGCCCGATGCGCTCCTTCCGGCTCTTCGTCGGCACGTAGACGGTATCGCCCGAATTGAGCGTTCCGGAATAGACGCGGAAGAACGTGAGGTTGCCGACGAAGGGATCGTTCAGGATCTTGAACGCGAGCGCGGCGAACGGCGCGCTGTCGTCCGCCTTGCGCGTTGCCGGCTCGCCGTTGGAGTTGGTGCCCTTCACGTCCGGCATGTCGACGGGCGAGGGCATGAACTCGATGACGGCATCGAGCATCGCCTGCACGCCCTTGTTCTTGAAGGCCGAGCCGCACATGCACAGGCAGATCTCGTTCTTGATCGAGCGCTCGCGCAACCCGCGGCGGATCTCGGCCTCGGTGAGCGTGTTGCCCTCCAGGTACTTGTTGAGCAGCTCCTCGTTCGCCTCGGCGGCCGCCTCGATCATCTTGCCGCGGTACTCCTCGGCCTGGGCCTTCAGGCCCTCCGGAATCTCGCGGTATTCGAACTGCATCCCTTGGGTCTCCATGTCCCAGTAGATGGCCTTCATGCGGATCAAGTCGACGACGCCTTCGAACGTCTCCTCGGCGCCGATCGGCAGCTGGATCGGTACGGGATTGCCGCGCAGCCGGTCCTTGATCTGCGCGACGCAGCGCAGGAAATTGGCGCCCATTCGATCCATCTTGTTGACGAACGCGATGCGCGGGACGCCGTACCGATTCATCTGGCGCCACACCGTCTCGGACTGCGGCTGCACGCCCGAGGTGGCGCAGAACACCGCGATGGCGCTGTCGAGCACGCGTAAGGAACGCTCCACCTCGATCGTGAAATCGACGTGTCCGGGCGTATCGATGATGTTGATGCGGTGCTCCGCGAAGGTGCTGTCCATGCCCTTCCAGAAGCACGTGGTGGCCGCGGCCGTGATGGTGATGCCGCGCTCCTGCTCCTGTTCCATGTAGTCCATGACGGCGGCGCCGTCGTGCACCTCGCCCATCTTGTGGGAGACGCCGGTGTAGAACAGGATGCGCTCCGTCGTGGTCGTCTTCCCGGCGTCGATATGCGCCGAGATGCCGATGTTCCGGTAGTGCTCGATGGGAGTTGAGCGGGGCACTTAAACAGTCCTAGGTCAAAACGTTAAACGAAGCCTCGGCGGCTCCTGCCCTGTGGAGGCGTGAGGCCTCCCCTCCGTCGCGATTAAAGAGCGCCCCTCCGGGGCGCGTTTTCACGCGACGGAGGGGAGGCCTCACGCCTCCGCAGGGCACCTACCGCAGTCGCGACGGTTCAGCGGCATGACCGCTTACCAGCGGTAGTGCGCGAAGGCCTTGTTGGCCTCCGCCATGCGATGCGTGTCTTCGCGCTTGCGGACGGCGGCGCCGCGGCTCTCCGCGGCGTCCATCAGCTCGTGCGCGAGGCGAAACGCCATGGACTTTTCCGAGCGCGCGCGCGCGGCCTCGATGACCCAGCGCATCGCCAGTGTCTGGCGGCGGGTGGCGCGAACTTCAACCGGCACCTGGTACGTGGCGCCGCCGACGCGCCGGGATTTCACCTCGACAACGGGTTTCACGTTATCGAGCGCCTGCGAGAGAACGTCGATCGCCTCGGGGCCCTTCTTGCCGGTCTTCTCGCCGATGCGATCGAGCGCCCCGTAGATGATGTGCTCGGCAGCGGACTTCTTGCCGTTCTTCATGATGACGTTCATGAACTTCGCCAGCATGAGATTGCTGAACTTGGGATCCGGGAGGATCTCACGAATCGGAGCTTGGGCTCGACGCGACATCGCGAAACTCCTGACGAATCACTTCTTCGAACGCTTGGCGCCGTACTTCGATCGGCCCTGCTTGCGCTCGCCAACTCCGGCGCAATCGAGCGTCCCTCGAACGGTGTGGTAACGCACGCCCGGAAGGTCCTTGACGCGGCCGCCGCGGATGAGGACGACGGAGTGCTCTTGCAGATTGTGGCCTTCGCCGCCGATGTAGCTCGTCACCTCGTAGCCGTTCGTGAGCCGGACACGGCACACCTTCCGCAGGGCGGAGTTCGGCTTCTTCGGCGTCACCGTGTAGACGCGCGTGCACACGCCCCGCTTCTGCGGGGCGGCGCCGAGCGCCGGCACCTTCGTCTTCTCCGCCGGCAGCCGGCGGGGTTGCCGGATGAGCTGACCTGTCGTCGCCATAGTCGAGACCGCTTGACGTGATTACCAGACAAAACACCGGGCCTTCCTCACGAAGACGGCCCGGTGCCTAACGAGAATCGCTATTTTCGGCCCGGCATGCATGGGTCCGCGCCGACAAAGGCCGGCGATTCTAGGTACCGACCCTCGCGGTGTCAACCGGATGCTGCGCCGCAACGAGCCGTTTTAGCTCGCCGCGCTGCTCTCCTCCTCGCTGACCGTCGACTCTTCCATGTCGGGCAGGCCGCCGCCCACGTCCATGAAGCTGCGCCTTTCGGCCGCCTCCGGCTTGCGGCGGCGATGCGCATGGGCCGCGAAGCCCGTGCCCGCCGGGATGAGGCGGCCGACGATGACGTTCTCCTTGAGGCCGCGCAGGTCGTCCTTCAGTCCTCGCACCGCGGCCTCCGTCAGCACGCGGGTGGTCTCCTGGAAGGAGGCCGCCGACACGAACGACTCGGTGGCGAGCGAGGCCTTGGTGATGCCGAGCAGCACCGGCTGCAGCCGGGCGCCCGCCTTGCCATCCTGGTCCACGCGGTCGTTGAGGTCGAGCGCGCGCGAGCGGTCGAGCTGCTCGCCCCGCAGCAGCGCGGTGTCCCCGGCCTCGAGCACCTCCACCTTGCGCAGCATCTGGCGAATGATCACCTCGATGTGCTTGTCGTTGATCTTCACGCCCTGCAGGCGGTAGACGTCCTGGATCTCGCGAACGAGATAGTTGGCGAGCGCCTCGACGCCCTGCAGGCGCAGGATATCGTGCGGGTTCGGCTCACCGTCGGCGATGATCTCGCCGCGCTCCACCGTCTCACCCTCGAAGATGTTGAGCTGGCGCCACTTCGGGATCAGCTCCTCGTACTTCTCGCCGTCGTCGCTCGTGATGATGAGGCGGCGCTTGCCCTTGGTCTCCTTGCCGAAGCTCACCGTGCCGCTCTTCTCCGCGAGGATCGCGGGATCCTTCGGCTTGCGGGCCTCGAACAGGTCCGCGACGCGCGGCAGACCGCCCGTGATGTCGCGAGTCTTCGACGACTCCTGCGGAATGCGCGCGATGACGTCGCCGACCGACACCTTCGCATTGTCCTCCAGGCTGACGAGGGCGCCTGGCGGCAGGGTGTATACCGCCGGGATCTCGGTGTTCGCGAACGTGACTTCCTTGCCCTTCGAGTTGACGAGCTTGATCGTCGGGCGCAGGTCCCTGCCGCCGCGCTGCTTCGTATCGAGCACGACGGTGCTCGAGAGCCCCGTCACCTCATCCACCTGCGAGGTGACCGTGAGCCCGTCCACGAAGTCCTGGAACTTGAGGAAGCCCGCGACCTCCGTGACCACCGGGTGGGTATGCGGATCCCAGGTCGCGACCACCTGGCTGCCGGTGACCTCGGCCCCCTCCTTCACGGTGATCACCGCGCCGTAGGGGATCTTGTAGCGCTCGCGCTCGCGGCCGTACTCATCGACCACCCCGATCTCCCCCGAGCGTGAGACGGCGACGAGGTGGCCCTTCTCGTGCTGCACAGTCTTGATGCGGTGGAAACGGATGATGCCCTTGTTGCGAATCTCGACGCTGCTCGCCGCGGCCGCGCGGGACGCCGCGCCGCCGATGTGGAACGTGCGCATGGTGAGCTGCGTGCCCGGCTCGCCGATCGATTGCGCAGCAATGACGCCGACCGCCTCCCCGATGCTGATGGACCGGCCGCGCGCGAGGTCGCGTCCGTAGCAGCAGGAGCAGACGCCGTAGCGTGTCTCGCACGTGATGGGCGAGCGGACGGCGAGCTGATCGATGCCCTCCGCCTCGAGCTGGCGCACGAGCCCCTCATCGAGGAGGGTGCCCTCCGGGATCAGGACCTCCTGCGTCCCCGGCTTCGTCACGACCTGCGCGAGAACGCGGCCCAAGACGCGCTCGCCGAGACCCTCGACGACATCGCCGCCCTCGACGAGCGGGGCCATCGCGAGGCCCTGGCGCGTGCCGCAATCGACCTCAGTGACGACGAGGTCCTGAGCGACATCGACCAGCCGGCGCGTCAAGTATCCGGAGTTCGCCGTCTTCAGCGCCGTGTCCGCGAGACCCTTGCGGGCACCGTGGGTGGAGATGAAGTACTGCAGAACGTTCAGGCCCTCGCGGAAGTTCGCCGTGATAGGCGTCTCGATGATGGAGCCGTCTGGCTTCGCCATGAGGCCGCGCATGCCGGCGAGCTGGCGGATCTGGGCCGCCGAGCCGCGGGCGCCCGAATCGGCCATCATGAAGATGGAGTTGAAGGACTTCTGCTTCTGCCGGTGGCCCTTCACGTCGGTCGCCTCCTCGCTCCCGAGCTTCTCCATCATGGCCTTCGCGACCTGGTCGTTGGCGCGCGACCAGATATCGACGACCTTGTTGTACCGCTCGCCGTTGGTGACGAGGCCGGAGGCGTACTGATCCTGGATCTCCTTCACCTCGCGGTCGGCCGCGGCAACGAGCTTCGTCTTCTGCTCGGGGATGACGATGTCGTCGATCCCGAAGGACACGCCGGACCGGGTGGCGTAATTGAAGCCCGTGTACATGAGCTGGTCGGCGAAGATCACGGTCTCCTTCAGGCCGAGCGTGCGATAGCAGGCATTGATCGTCCCGGAGATCGCCTTCTTGGTCATGTCCTGATTGATGAGGTCGAACGACAGCCCGCGCGGCAGGATGTCGGAGAGCAGCGCGCGGCCGACTGTCGTTTGGACGACGCGCTCGACGGCCTCGGCCGCATCGGCGGTCGGATGCTCGGAAAGCCGTACCCGCACTCGCGCCTGCAGGTCGACCGACCGGCTCTCGTAGGCCCGATGCACCTCGTGCACGTCGGAGAAGGCCATGCCCTCCCCGCGCGCCCCGACGCGCTCCCGGGTCATGTAGTACAGCCCGAGGACCACGTCCTGCGACGGCACGATGATGGGATCGCCGTTCGCGGGCGAGAGGATGTTGTTCGACGACAGCATGAGCGCGCGCGCCTCGAGCTGCGCTTCGAGCGACAGCGGGACGTGCACGGCCATCTGGTCACCGTCGAAGTCCGCGTTGAACGCGGTGCAGACGAGCGGGTGCAGCTGGATGGCCTTGCCCTCGATCAGGACAGGCTCGAACGCCTGGATGCCGAGCCGGTGCAGCGTCGGCGCGCGATTGAGCAGTACCGGATGCTCGCGGATGACCTCCTCCAGGATGTCCCACACCTCGGGGCCCTCGCGCTCGACGAGGCGCTTGGCGGCCTTGATCGTCGAGGCCTCACCCCGCAGCTGCAGTTTCTGGAAGATGAACGGCTTGAACAGCTCGAGCGCCATCTTCTTCGGCAGCCCGCACTGGTGCAGGCGCAGAGTCGGGCCGACCACGATGACCGAGCGGCCGGAGTAATCGACGCGCTTGCCGAGCAGGTTCTGGCGGAAGCGCCCCTGCTTGCCCTTGATCATGTCGGCGAGGGACTTCAGGGGCCGCTTGTTGGAGCCTGTGATGGCGCGGCCGCGGCGGCCGTTGTCGAGCAGGGCGTCCACCGCCTCCTGCAGCATGCGCTTCTCGTTGCGCACGATGATGTCCGGCGCGTTGAGCTCGAGCAGCCGGCGCAGGCGATTGTTTCGGTTGATGACGCGGCGATAGAGGTCGTTCAAGTCCGACGTGGCGAACCGCCCGCCGTCGAGCGGCACGAGCGGACGCAGATCGGGCGGGAGCACCGGCAGGACGGTCATCACCATCCACTCGGGCTTGTTCCCGGACTCGATGAACGACTCGACGAGCTTCAGGCGCTTGGAGAGGCGCTTCAACTTGGTCTCAGAGGAGGTGGCGCCCATGTCCTCGCGGACTCGCACCAGCTCCGCCTGCAAGTCGATCGTGCGCAGCAGCTCGTACACGGCCTCGGCGCCCATGCGGGCGTCGAACTCGTCGCCATGCTCCTCGATCGCCTCGAGATACATCTCGTCCGTGAGCAGCTGGCCGCGCGTGAGCGGCGTCATGCCCGGATCGATGACTACGAAGGCCTCGAAGTAGAGCACCCGCTCGATCTCGCGCAGCGTCATGTCGAGCATGAGGCCGATGCGCGAGGGGAGGGATTTCAGGAACCAGATGTGCGCGACGGGGCTCGCGAGCTCGATGTGGCCCATGCGCTCGCGGCGCACCTTCGACTGAGTCACCTCGACGCCGCACTTCTCGCACACCACGCCGCGATGCTTCAGGCGCTTGTACTTGCCGCACAGGCACTCGTAGTCCTTCACGGGCCCGAAGATCTTCGCGCAGAAGAGGCCATCTCTCTCCGGCTTGAACGTGCGGTAGTTGATGGTCTCCGGCTTCTTCACCTCGCCGTAAGACCACGCGCGGATCATCTCCGGGGAGGCGAGCCCGATCTTGATCGAGTCGAAGTGCTCGACCGGGGCGTGCTGCTTGAAGAGCTTGAGTAGGTCTTTCATGGATCTCACCTCAATCCTGTTCGAGCTCGACGTTGATGCCGAGGGACCTGATCTCCTTGACCAGGACGTTGAACGACTCCGGCATGCCGGCGTCCATCTGGTGATTGCCGTCGACGATGTTCTTGTACATCTTCGTCCGGCCGTTCACGTCGTCCGACTTGACGGTCAGCATCTCCTGCAGCGTATAGCCCGCGCCGTAGGCCTCGAGCGCCCAGACCTCCATCTCGCCGAACCGCTGGCCGCCGAACTGGGCCTTTCCGCCGAGCGGCTGCTGGGTGACCAGGGAGTACGGACCCGTCGAGCGCGCGTGCATCTTGTCGTCAACGAGATGGTTGAGCTTGAGCATGTACATGTATCCGACCGTGATCGCGCGCTCGAAGCGCTCGCCCGTACGGCCGTCGTAGAGGTGCGTCTGGCCGCTCGCCGGCAGATCGGCGAGCTCGAGCAGGTGCTTGATCTCCTCCTCGCTTGCGCCATCGAACACAGGCGTTGCCATCGGCACGCCGCTCGACAGATTGCGCGCAAGCTCGACGAGCTCCTCGTCGGCGAGTGAGTCGAGGTTCTCCTTCTGGCCTCCGGTCTCGTTGTAGACCCGATTGATGAACCCGCGCAGCTCCGCGGCCGCGGCTTGCCGCTCGAGCATCCGGCCGATCTTCAGGCCCACGCCCTTCGCGGCCCAGCCGAGATGCGTCTCGAGCACCTGCCCGACGTTCATGCGCGAGGGCACGCCCAAGGGATTGAGGACGATGTCGACCGGGGTGCCGTCGGCAAGGTAAGGCATGTCCTCGACCGGAACGATCGTCGAGATGACACCCTTGTTGCCGTGGCGGCCGGCCATCTTGTCCCCGGGCTGCACCCGCCGCTTCACGGCGAGATACACCTTCACCATCTTCAGCACGCCGGGCGCCAGATCGTCGCCGGCCGTGATCTTGGCCTTCTTCCCGTCGAGACGCTGCTCGAAGTTCTTGCGCTGCGTCTTCAGGCGCTCAGAAGCCTGCTCGAGCTGGCCGTTCGCTTCCTCGTCGTCGAGGCGGATCTCGAACCACTCCTCGCGAGGCAGCTCGTCGAGGTACTCGGCCGAGATCTTCGTTCCGGCCTTGAGCTTGCGCGGCCCGCCAGCGGCCGCCTTGCCGTTGAGCATGTCCCTCACCCGGTGGAACAGGTCGTCCTCCAGGATGCGCTGCTGGTCGGCGAAGTCCTTGCGGACCCGCTCGATCTCCGCCTTCTCGATGGAGAGCGCCCGCGAGTCCTTGTCCACGCCGTCGCGCGTGAAGACGCGCACGTCGATGACGGTACCGTCCATGCCCGGAGGCACGCGCAAGGAGGTGTCCTTCACGTCGGATGCCTTCTCGCCGAAGATCGCGCGCAGCAGCTTCTCCTCCGGGGTGAGCTGGGTCTCGCCCTTCGGGGTGACCTTACCGACGAGGATGTCGCCGGCCTTCACTTCCGCGCCGATGAACGCGATGCCGGCCTCGTCGAGCTTGGCAAGCGCGGCGTCCCCGACGTTCGGGATGTCCGCGGTGATCTCCTCGGGGCCGAGCTTCGTGTCGCGCGCGACGCACGTGAGCTCCTCGATGTGGATCGTCGTGAAGCGGTCCTCCTGCACCACGCGCTCGGAGATGAGGATCGAGTCCTCGAAGTTGTACCCGTTCCACGGCATGAACGCGACCAGCAGATTCTGGCCGAGCGCGAGCTCGCCCAGGTGAGTGGACGGGCCGTCGGCGAGCACGTCGCTGCGTGCGATGTGGTCTCCCGCGTGGACCAGCGGACGCTGGTTGATGCACGTGTTCTGGTTGGAGCGCGTGTACTTGGTGAGGTTGTAGATGTCGACGCCGGGCTCGCCCGCCGTCGTCTCCGCGTCGTTCACGCGCACGACGATGCGCGAGGCATCGACCGAGTCCACGGTGCCGCCGCGGCTCGCGACGACGGTGACGCCGGAGTCGATCGCGACCGGACGCTCCATCCCCGTGCCGACGAGCGGCGTCTCGGAGCGCAAGGTCGGTACGGCCTGGCGCTGCATGTTAGAGCCCATGAGGGCGCGGTTCGCGTCGTCGTGCTCCAGGAACGGGATGAGTGAGGCGGCGACCGAGACGATCTGCTTCGGGCTCACATCCATGTAGTTGATGCGGTCCCGCGGCATGAGCGTGAACTCGTTCTGGAAGCGGCAGGAGACCAGATCGTCCGCGAGCTCGCCCTTCGGGCCGAGCCGCGCGTTCGCCTGGGCGATTGCGAACTCGCCCTCCTCGATCGCGGACAGGAACTCGATCCGGTCCGTGACGCGGCCGTCCTCGACGCGGCGGTACGGCGTCTCGAGGAAGCCGTATTCGTTCGTGCGCGCGTAGACCGCGAGCGAGTTGATGAGCCCGATGTTCGGGCCTTCAGGCGTCTCGATCGGGCACACGCGCCCGTAATGGGTCGGATGCACGTCGCGCACCTCGAACCCGGCGCGCTCGCGCGTCAAGCCGCCCGGCCCGAGGGCCGACACGCGGCGCTTGTGCGTCACCTCGGAGAGCGGATTGTTCTGGTCCATGAACTGCGAGAGCTGCGAGGAGCCGAAGAACTCCTTCACCGCGGCCGCGACGGGCTTCGCGTTGATCATCTCCTGGGGCATGAGCGGCTCGGTCTCGGCGATCGTGAGGCGCTCCTTCACCGCGCGCTCCACCCGCACCAGGCCCACGCGGAACGCGTTCTCCGCCATCTCCCCGACGCTGCGGACGCGCCGGTTGCCGAGGTGGTCGATATCGTCGACCGTGCCGTTCCCGTTCCGGATGTCGATCAGGACACGCAGGACGTCGATGATGTCGTCCTTCGTCAGCACGCCGCCGCCGATGCCAGGCTCGCGGCGCACGCGCCGGTTGAACTTCATGCGGCCGACCCCGGAGAGGTCGTAGCGCTCGGGGTTGAAGAACAGGTTGTTGAAGAGGTTCTCGGCCGCATCCTTGGTAGGCGGCTCCCCGGGACGCATCATGCGGTAGATTTCGACCAGCGCCTCGAGCCGGGTCTTGGTGGGATCGATGCGCAAGGTGTCCGAGACGTACGGGCCGCGGTCGAGGTCGTTCACGTAGAGCGTCTTGACCTCGCTGATTCCGGCCTCGATCAGCTTCTCGACGCTCGCCGCGGTCAGGACCTCGTTCGCCTTGGCGAGGATTTCCCCCGTGTCGGTGTTGACCACGTCGTGCGCGAGGATCTTCCCGTAAACGTATTCGCGCGGCACGCGCAGGCGGGTGACGCCGGCGTCCTCCAGCTGGCGGACGTGCCGCGCGGTGATGCGGCGGCTCTCCTCGACGATGACCTTGTCGCCGATGCGGATCTCGAATGTCGCCGTCTCGCCGCGCAGCCGCTGGGGAACCAGGTGCAGGGCGATCTCGTCCTTGCTCAGGAAGAAGGAGTTCGTGTCGAAGAAGGTGGCAAGGATCTCGGTCTCGCTCATGCCGAGCGCGCGCAGGATGATGGTGACCGGGAGCTTGCGCCGGCGGTCAATACGAGCGAAGACGCAGTCCTTGGGGTCGAACTCGAAGTCGAGCCACGATCCCCGGTAGGGAATGATGCGCGCCGAGAACAGCAGTTTTCCGGAGGAGTGGGTCTTGCCGCGGTCGTGGTCGAAGAAGACGCCGGGGCTGCGATGCAGCTGGGAGACGATGACCCGCTCGGTGCCGTTGACGATGAAGGTGCCGTTCTCGGTCATGAGCGGCAGCTCGCCGAGATAGACCTCCTGCTCGCGCACGTCCTTGACGGGCTTCTTGGCGCCCGCCGCCTCCTTGTCGAGCACGACGAGCCGTACCTTGACGCGCAGGGGTGCGGCGTAGGTAAGGCCCCGGAGCTGGCACTCCTTCACGTCGAACACCGGCTCCCCGAGCCGGTAGCTCACGTACTCGAGCGAGGCGTTGCCCGAGTAGCTCGTGATGGGAAACACCGACCTGAAGGCGGCATGCAGGCCCACGCCCGTCCGGCGTTCCTCCGGAACCGCGGCCTGCAAGAACGTGCGGTACGAGTCGAGCTGGATGGCGAGGAGGTAGGGCACCTCGAGAATGCCCGGCTGCTTGCCGAAGTTCTTGCGGATGCGCTTCTTCTCGGTGAAGGAATAGGCCATCGGGTCACCTCGAAACGGAAAAGCGCGCGACACGCGGACGGCCCGGCGAGCTACAGCTGCCAGGTCGCCGCGCGCCAAGCGCACGATGCGAATGGGGTAAATTGGGGAATACCCCCCATTCTACCCCTTTTTATTCCATTTGTACGGGGTTCGCGCTGTGGCGAACCCCGTGAATGGTTGGGCGCAGCCCATGAAAATACTTACTTGATCTCCACCTTCGCGCCCACGTCCTCGAGCTTCTTCTTCATCGCCTCCGAATCCGCCTTGGCGACGGACTCCTTGACGGTCGAGGGGGCACCCTCCACGAGGTCCTTCGCCTCCTTGAGGCCAAGGCCCGTCAGCTCGCGGATCACCTTGATCACGCTCACCTTCTTCTCCGCCGGGTACTCCTTCAGCATGACGGTGAACTCGGTCTTCTCCTCCACGGCGGGGGCCGCGGCTCCGGCAGCCGCGCCCGGTGCCGCGGCAACGGCGACGGGGGCGGCGGCGGTAACGCCGAACTTCTTCTCCATGTCGGAGATGAGCTCGACGACCTCCATGACGCTCATCTTGGAAATTGCATCGAGGATTTCGTCTCTATTGACAGCCATTTGGGGTCTCCTGAATCGGGTATCAAGACAATTAGGGGGTATTAAGCGGCACCGGCGGCCTGCTTCTGCTCACGGACCGCCGCGAGCGTCCGCGCGAGCTTGGCTTGCGGTTCGGCGAGCGTGCGCACCAGCTTCTCGATGGGCGCCTTGAGGACGCCGAGGAGCATGGCGAGAGCCTGCAAGCGGGTCGGCAGACTCGCCACCTTCTCGAGGTCCTTGCCCGGCAGCACTTCGCCGCCGAGCGAGACGAGGGTGGCGACGAGCTTATCGTTCGCCTTCCCGAAGTCCCTCACCACGCGCGCCGCCGCGCCCGGATCGTCCTTCGAGAATGCGAGCACCAGAGGACCCTTCAGAGCGGGACCAATGGGCTCGAACGACGTGCCCGCGATCGCGCGGCGCGCCAGCGTGTTCTTGACGACACGCATGTACACACCTTGCGAGCGCGCCTTGGCACGCAGCTCCGTCATCTGCGCGACCGTGAGGCCGCGGTACTGGGCGGCGACGACCGATTGGGCTTTCGCCGCCACCGCGGTCACCTCCGCCACGAGCGCCTGCTTGTCTTCAAGTTTGAGGGGCATCAAGTCTCTCCAGTCCTGAAGATCACAACGGAGCCCGCGCTGGCGCGGGCTCCACCTTACGACGGCGACCTTCACGGACCTCAAGGGAATCCCCTATTCAGGCCGTAAGCGGCTCACCATCTGCGCAGGCGGTCATTGAGAGGCCGAGCGCGGGGCCGGGCTTGAAGGCCCTGCCGCGCGCTTGCCTCGCCTGCGGTCTTCGATGTGCCGGTGCTTAAGCCACCGGCCCGCAAAGTGTCATGGGCTTGCGCCCAACTATCCTCGGGGTCGCCCCAAGAGGGGCGACCCCGTACATTTAGCTAAGAACCCCGGCGCCTCAGGCGCTCAGGCTCGAAGTGTCGATCGTCACGCCCGGTCCCATGGTCGAGGACACCGAGACGCGCTTTAAGTACTGGCCCTTGGCGGCCGCGGGCTTCGCCTTCTGGAGATCCGCGACGAGCGCCATCAGGTTGTCCTTGAGCGCCCCGACCTCGAAGCTCGCCTTGCCGATGCTGCAGTGAACGATCCCTGCCTTGTCCACGCGGTAGCGCACCTGTCCCGCCTTGGCGTTTCGCACGGCTCCGGCCACATCGGGCGTCACCGTTCCGACCTTGGGGTTCGGCATGAGCCCCCGCGGACCGAGGATCTGCCCCAGCTGGCCGACGACGCGCATGGCATCGGGACTCGCGACCACAACGTCGAAGTTGATCTCGCCGGCCTTGACCTTCGCGGCGAGGTCCTCCAGGCCGACGATATCGGCGCCTGCCGCCCTGGCCGCATCCTGGTTCTTGCCGCTGGTGAACACGGCGACGCGTACCGACTTGCCGGTGCCGTGCGGCATCAGCGTCGAGCCGCGCACCTGCTGGTCGGACTTGCTCGCGTCTATCCCTAAATTCACGGCGGCGTCGACCGACTCGTCGAACTTGGCCTTGGCGAACTCCTTGACGAGCTGGAGCGCCTCATCGACGGCATACTGCTTGCCGGGCTGCAGCTTCGACGCCCAGACCTGCACTCGCTTGGCTACGTGAGGCATGGCTCAGACCCCTTCCACGTCGACGCCCATGCTGCGCGCACTGCCCGCGATGGTGCGGACCGCGGCATCGAGATCGGCCGCCGTGAGGTCCGGCTGCTTCATTTTCGCGATCTCCTCGAGCTGCTTGCGCGTGATCTTCCCCACCTTGTTGGTGTTCGGCGCACCGCTCCCCTTCTCGATGCCGATCGCCTTGCGGATGAGCACGGAGGCGGGCGGCGTCTTCATCACGAAGGTGAAGCTGCGATCCGTGTACACCGTGATGACGACCGGAATCGGCAGGCCCTTCTCGAGCTTCTGCGTCTGCGCGTTGAACTGCTTGCAGAACTCCATGATGTTCACGCCCTGCTGGCCCAGTGCCGGGCCGATGGGCGGGGAGGGATTCGCAGAGCCCGCCGGCACCTGCAGCTTGACGTAACCTTGAACTTTCTTAGCCATCTAACTCTCTCCTCGGGTGCTAGCGCCGTGAGGCTCCCCGATCAAAAAATCTCGCGTCGCGCCTTCAGAGGCGCGCGCCTCCTGGCACTGAACTTAAGCCTTCTCCACCTGCGAGAAGTCGAGCTCCACGGGCGTCGAGCGCCCGAGAATCTGCACGGCCACCTGCAGCCGGTTCTTCTCGTAGTTCACGTTCTCGACGACGCCGTTGAAGTCGTTGAACGGGCCCTCGATGACGCGCACCACCTCGCCGGGCTCGAACAGCACCTTCGGCCGCGGCTTGTCCACACCTTCCTCGACGCGGCGCAGGATCTGCATCGCCTCCTTGTCGGTGATCGGTGCGGGCCTGTCCGAGGTGCCGCCGATGAACCCCAGGACCTTCGGCACGTCGCGCACGAGGTGCCAGGTCTCCTCGTCCATCTCCATCTGCACCAGCACGTAGCCGGGATAGAACTTGCGCTCGCTCTTGCGCTTCTGGCCGTCGCGCATCTCCACGACCTCCTCGGTCGGCACGAGGATCTCGCCGAACTTCGGCTCGAGTCCCTGGCGCCTGATGCGCTCCTTCAAGGCCTCGGCGACCCGGTGCTCAAAATTCGAGTACGCGTGTACCACGTACCAGCGCAACGCCATGCTCAACCTCCTTGACCGGTCAAGTGGCGTGTCGCCCAGGCGAGCACAAAATCCACGACCCAGAAAAACAATCCCGCGATCACGACGAAGCCGAAGACCACGAGCGTGGTCATGCCCGTCTCGCGGCGGGTCGACCAGACGACCTTGCGCAGCTCCCCTCGAGCTTCCGTCCAGAACTGTCGCAGATCGCGCCCGTACTGCGACGGAATCATCACCGCGACGGCGAGCGCGACTCCGGCGACCACCGCCACCCAGCGCAGCCAGGCCGCCTCCGCGTTGCCGAGCGCGTAGTAAGCCGCGAGGCCTGCGATCACGAGAATGATCGCGGCGCCGAGCTTGACCTTGTCCGACACGCCGGTCGCTTGGGATTTCTGTTCGTCGTTCACTGCAACCCGATGGCAGGCCAGGAGGGAATCGAACCCCCAACCTGCGGTTTTGGAGACCGCCGCTCTGCCAATTGAGCTACTGGCCTGTTGATCGAAACGCTACTTCAGCACCTTGGAGACCACTCCCGAGCCGACGGTCTTGCCGCCCTCCCGGATCGCAAACCTCACCCCTTCCTCCATCGCGATGGGGCTGATCAGCTCCACCGTCATCTTGATGTTGTCCCCCGGCATCACCATCTCCGCTCCACCGGGCAGCTCAATCGTCCCCGTCACATCCGTGGTGCGAAAGTAAAACTGCGGCCGGTACCCCTTGAAAAACGGCGTGTGCCGACCCCCCTCCTCCTTCGTCAGCACGTACACCTCACACTCAAACTGCGTGTGCGGGGTGATGCTCCCGGGCTTGGCCAACACCTGCCCGCGCTCCACCTCCTCCCGCTTCGTCCCCCTCAGCAACACCCCAACGTTATCCCCCGCTCGCCCCTCATCCAGGAGCTTGCGAAACATCTCCACCCCCGTGCAGATCGTCTTCACCGTCGGCCTCAAGCCCACGATCTCCACCTCATCGTTCACCTTCACCATCCCTCGATCAATTCGCCCCGTCACCACCGTCCCACGACCGCTGATCGAGAACACATCCTCCACCGGCATCAAAAACGCCTTCTCGACCTCCCGCTTCGGCACCGGCATGTACCGGTCCATCTCCTCCACCAGCTTCAGCACCGACTTCACCCCAATCTCCGTCCCCTCCCCCTCCAGCGCCTTCAGCGCCGAGCCCACGATGATCGGGGTCTTCTCCCCGGGAAACTGGTACTGCGTCAGCAGGTCCCGCACCTCCATCTCCACCAGCTGCAGCAGCTCCGCATCGTCCACCATGTCCGCCTTGTTCATGTACACCACGATGTACGGCACGCCCACCTGCCGCGCCAGCAAAATGTGCTCGCGCGTCTGCGGCATCGGCCCATCCGCCGCCGATACCACCAATATCGCCCCGTCCATCTGCGCCGCCCCCGTGATCATGTTCTTCACGTAGTCAGCATGCCCGGGACAGTCCACGTGCGCGTAGTGCCGCGCCGCGCTCTGGTACTCCACGTGCGCCGTGGAAATCGTGATCCCCCGCGCCTTCTCCTCCGGCGCCTTGTCAATCTGGTCGTACGCCATGAACGTCCCACCGTGCGTCTCGGCCATCACCTTCGTCAGCGCCGCCGTCAGCGTCGTCTTGCCGTGGTCAATGTGCCCAATCGTCCCCACGTTTACGTGCGGCTTGGTCCGTTCAAATTTCGCTTTGCTCATGTATTTTCATGGCCTCGCGGCCAACTCCTCTCGGGGATCGCGCTGCGCGCGACCCCGTACATATAACTCAAGGCAGCCCGACTTCGGTCCGCTGCTCGCCCGCCCACTGCGCCTGCTCCGCCGCGCCGGGGCTCAGCGCGCTCGCGGCCACCCCGCTCTCCCATTCCGCCCGCCGCCCGAGTCCGCTCCGCCGCCTCCGCGGCTCGTTGGAGCCCACGACCGGGATTGAACCGGTGACCTCGTCCTTACCAAGGACGTGCTCTACCGACTGAGCTACGTGGGCACACTCGCTGGAGCGGGTGATGGGAATCGAACCCACGTCATCAGCTTGGAAGGCTGAGGTTCTACCATTGAACTACACCCGCCGATGGCGTCCACACTTGGGGCTCCGTGCCCATTCGCACACGTCTATCGCAGGATCCGGGGCTCGACACCGATCACGAAGCTCGAGCAGCGCAGCCGCCGAGGAGCAGCGCCGCTCGAGTTTCGAGGGTCCGCCCACCCTCCCCCAGTGGTGGAGGGGGTAGGATTCGAACCTACGAAGGCATAAGCCGGCAGATTTACAGTCTGCTCCCGTTGGCCGCTTGGGTACCCCTCCCGCGAAAACGAGCCGCGTATTCTGATTTCCGCCGAGGGGGGTGTCAATGCGGCTCACGCGGGTGTAGCGCCTTCCTGGCGGGCCGCGGACCTCCGGCAACCCTCGACGGCGCCGTCAGTGCTCCGGCAAGCTGCTCGAGCTCTGCCGGTGCCGCTCGGCGCCACGAGCCGGGCCGCGACCCCCTCGGCAGCTCGAAGGGGCCGTAGCGAATGCGCACGAGCCGGCTCACCTCGCAGCCGACGGCGGCCCACATGCGCCGCACCTCGCGGTTGCGCCCCTCGCGGAGCACGACCCGAAACCAGCTGTGACCGCCGCCTGCGTCCTCCCGGCCGCTGTCGCGCGCCCCTCCGTCACCGTCGTGAACCCGAACGATGCGGTCGAAGCGCGCGGGACCGTCGTCGAGCTCGACGCCCCGCGCGAGCGCGCGGATCGCCGCATCGCCGGGCGTGCCGCGGAGACGCACCAGATACTCCCGCTCGACCTCGGCCGACGGATGCATGAGCCGGTGGGCCAGCTCGCCGTCGGTGGTGAAGAGCAGCAAGCCCGAAGTGGTCACGTCGAGCCGGCCGACGACGACCCATCGGCCGCCGAGCGGCGGCGGTAGCCGATCGAACACGGTGGGCCGCCCCCCGGGGTCGCTGCGAGTCGCCACCTCGCCGACCGGCTTGTGATAGACGAGCAGCTCGTGTGCCGCTCGAGATGCCGGCTCGAGCTGCAGCCGACGGCCGTCGAGCCGCACATCGTCACCCGGCGCGGCCCGGTCGCCCAGCTGTGCCGGGCGTCCTCCGATCGTCACGCGGCCTTCGCGGATCCATTGCTCGACGGCGCGCCGCGAGCCGATCCCCGCGGCGGCGAGCAGTTTCTGCACCCTGATCACAGCCGTATCATAACGGCCGGGTCTCACGTCATGTCCCGGCATTCTTTGTCGCCGCGCGAGCGATCTGCTTAAAGACAGGCAATGATTGCCATGATACGGGAGCGCGCCGGAGACGCGCGCCGCCACGCGGCGCTGCCCGATCCCTTTCCGATGTGGCGCGGCGGCGCTCTGCATCGAGCGCGCATCGCTTACGAGACCTGGGGCACGCTCTCCTCCGCGCGCGACAACGTCATCCTGCTCTTCACCGGCCTTTCGCCGTCCGCTCACGCCGCCGCGTCGCCATCCGACCCGAGCGACGGGTGGTGGGAGGGCATGATCGGACCCGGCTGCGCCATCGATACCGACCGGTATCACGTCGTGTGCATCAATTCGCTCGGCAGCTGCTTCGGCTCGACCGGACCCGCCTCGATCGACCCCGCGACCGGCGCCCCCTATCGAGTGAGCTTCCCCGATCTGTCGGTCGAGGACATCGCCCGCGCAGGCTTCGAGGTGCTGCGGTCGCTCGGCATCGAGCGCGCCCACACCACTATCGGCCCCTCACTCGGGGGCATGGTCGTGCTCGCCTTCCTCGCACAGTTCCCGGGCGCGACGCGCAACGCCGTCAGCATCTCCGGGACCGCGGCCGCGTCGCCCTTCGCGATCGCTCTGCGCTCCATCCAGCGCGAGGCGATTCTGCGCGATCCCGATTGGCGCGGAGGGAGCTACACCGACGAGCGGCCGCCCGCAACCGGCATGCGCATTGCGCGCAAGCTCGGGATGATGACGTACCGGTCCGCGGCGGAGTGGCGCCAGCGCTTCGGCCGCCAGCCAGCCGGGCCGGAATCGCGCGGGCCGGAGCCCTTCGGCCCGGAGTTCGCGATCCAGAGTTATCTCGAAGCCCATGCGCAGCGCTTCGTCCGGGCGTTCGACCCCAACTGCTACCTCTACATCTCGCGGGCGATGGACCGATTCGACCTGGCCGCGCACGGCGCATCCATCGAGGAGGTGTTCGCCCGTTCGCGCGTGGAGCGTGCGCTCGTGATCGGTGTCGAATCCGACCTGCTGTTCCCGGTGGATGAGCAGCGCGCGCTCTCCGAGGCGTTGAGCAAGGCCGGGGCGCAAACAACGTTCGCGCCGCTCGACTGCCTCGAAGGCCACGACTCGTTCCTGATCGACCTCGAGCGCTTCGGCCGCGAGATCTCACGTTTCCTCGCCTAGCAGGACCATCTTTCCGGCGCGAAGCGCCGTTATTCGCACGGGGTCGCCCCATGGGCGACCCCGAGAAGAGTTGGCCGCAGGCCATGATAAGTCTAGTCAGCGGCTCATGCGGGGTCCGGCGAAGGCATAATTCACTTCGAGGAGACTGCGGTACCCGTGCATAATAGAAACGAAAACGAGGCAACCGACTTGGAACGCCGTCTGCATACTCGGCATCGCACCGGGACCACCGTCTACATCAGCACCCCAGGCGGCACGAGAAGGCTGTGCAAGGCCATGAATCTCAGTGCGACCGGGGTGTTCATCGAGACCACGAACCTCGGGCTGAGAAAAGGCCAGCACGTCGAGCTCGCCTTCGCCATCAATCTCGGCGCCATCACGAAGCTCCACCGGCGGACGGCAGTGGTCGCTCATGTCTCGCGGGGCGGCACGGGACTGATGATGGAAGCCTATACCGCCGCTGCCGCCGCTCGCTCCGGTTGATCCACGCTCGTATCATTGCCGGGGCGGGATGTTGATTATTGTCTCAAAGGTGAGCTGATCAGGGGGCTGTGCGGCCGTGAGCGCTGCTCCCGCCGCAGAAATTCGCATACCATCTCGGCCTCCCAGCCTCGGAACGCCGCAGATGACCGTCACTTCACTCCGCCGTACCGCGCTCATCTCGGCGCTCTGTCTGCTCGCTTTCTCGGCCGGAACGCCTGCAGCGGAAACCTCGCACCCGCTCCCGGCGGCTGGATCGACTCCCGCGGATACCGCGCAGTGCGTCGATGCCCGCACGCTCGATCTGCGCCGGATATTGCCGCCCCCGCCCGCCGCCGGCTCCCCTGAGGAGCGGGCCGAGCTCGATGTGCTGCTGCGCATCGAGGCCCACCGAACCCCGAGGCAGACGGATCGCGCGCGTAGGGACGCCAAGCTCAACATCCTGGGGTTCGCCGACGCCCTGGGCGCACGACCGGGCGCGCTCACCACGGCGGGGCTGCCGCTCACCCTCGCGCTCTTCAGGCACGTGAGCGCCGATGAATTTGCGATCGTCGATGCGGCCAAGAGCGAATTCGGCCGGCCTCGGCCGTTCACGGTCGAGCCGCGGCTCCACCCGGTCGTCGCCCCTCCGCAGTCGCCCTCCTATCCGAGCGGCCACTCGACCTGGGCCTACACGACGGCTCTCGTGCTCGGGGACATGGTGCCCGAGCGCCGCCGGCAGCTGCTCGTGCGCGCGGGGGAATATGCATACGACCGCAACGTCGCGGGCGTGCACTATCCGAGCGATGTCGAGGCAGGGAAGCTTGCGGGCACCGCGCTCGCGACGCTGCTGCTCACCTGCCAACCTTTCGAGAGCGAGGAAGCCGCCGCCCGGGTGGAGCTCCGGAGCGCGCTCGGCCTGCACTGACCGCACGGGCAGGGGAGCTGCCGCGCGCCCTGGGGGAGCAGGCGCGAGGAGCGTTTCAAATTCGTGCGTCCGAGCCTGAGCGGCGCGCGGAGCGCGTCATTCCTCCTGCTCGCCGATTTGCGACTGGCAGTAGTTCTCCAAGCCGATACGCTTCACCAGGTCGAGCTGGATCTCGAGAAAGTCGATGTGCGCTTCCTCGGATTCCATGATCGACGCGAACAGCTCGCGCGACACGTAATCGCCGACCGTCTCGCTGTCGGCCACCGCGGTCTTGAGCACGGCCCGCGCCGCGAGCTCGAGCTTCAGATCGCATTTCAGGCATTCCTCGACGCTCTCCCCGATGAGCAACTTGCCGAGATCCTGCAGATTCGGCAGTCCGTCGAGAAACAGGATGCGCTCGATCAGCCTGTCGGCGTGCTTCATCTCGTCGATGGATTCCTGCTTCTCGCTCTTCTGCAGGCGCCCGAGCCCCCAGTTGCCGAACATGCGCGCATGCAGGAAGTACTGGTTGATGGCGGTGAGCTCGTTCTTCAGCACGGCATTCAGGTGCTGCAGGATCTTGGGATCACCTTTCATCACCGTTGCTCCGTTCACCTCTGCAATCGCCATCATCGGCGAGCGCTACGGCGTCCGCAACCGCGCCGGCGGGCTATGCGCCGGCGATGCTTGACGGAGCGGGGACGTGCAAGCGGCGTTTCAGGCTGCGCTGCGGCGCGTGGCGGCGAGCAGATACTCGTCGACCACATCCTTCGCCGCATCCCGGCACCGGCCGCAGCAGCCTCCAACGGGCAGGCAGGACTGCACGTCGCAGAGCGAGCGTGCCCCTTGATCGACGGCCTCGCGGATGTCTCGGTCGGTAACGGCGTGGCAGATGCAGACGTACATAGTGAGCCCGGACGGCCAAGAGGGGCAGCTCCAGGCAGAGAGATGATAAGTGCGAATAAGAATGATTGTCAATCGCATCGAATAAGTTAAACCCTGCGCTTCTCGAGCGCGGCCCGTGGCACTCGGCCGGGCCGCCGCGAGCTCGGGGGACCACCCGCCAGAGCGCATAGAATGTGGGCATGGCCTGCGGAGCACGGTTGCGGCTGCTTGCGATCGTCGTGACCGCGTCGCGATCAGCAAAGCCCTAGAAACTGAGCGGAGGCGCGCATGTCGCTGAAGGACTGGATTCAAAAGGGCCGGCAGCTCGGCGCGAGCGATCTGCATCTGGAGACGGGTACGCCCCTCGTCGCGCGGGTCCGCGGGGAGCTCGCGGCTGTCGGGGAGCCTATCCCCCCGCAGCTTCTCACCCAGGCGGGCCAGGAGCTGCTCGGCGCGGAGGCGTGGGCGCGCTTCCTCGAGCGCGGCTCGGCCGACGTGTCGCTCGCCGCGAGCGGCATGCGATGCCGGCTGAGCCTGTACCGCACGATCCGCGGCATCGCGATGGCCGTGCGGCTGCTCGCGCCTTCGGTCAACGATCTGCGCGCATGCAACCTGCACCCCGACCTGCGCAAGCTGGTCGAGTCCGGGAGCGGCCTCGCCGTGATCTCGGGTCCCACGGGCTGCGGCAAGTCGACGACGCTCGCGGCGCTCATCGAGGAGATCAACTCCACCCGCGCCCGCAACATCATCACGCTCGAGAGCCCGCTCGAGTACGTCTTCGCCAACCGCCGCTCCTTCATCCGCCAGCGCGAGATTCCGACGCATTCCCCGAGCTTCGAGCAGGCGATCGTCGACGCGGTGCGCGAGAACCCGGACGTGCTGGTGATCGGCGAGATGCGCACGCCGGAGGTCATTCGACTCACGCTGAACGCCGCGGAGACGGGCCACCTGGTCCTCGCCACGATGCACTCCGCGAGCTGCGGCGAGGCGCTGAGCCGGATCTCGATGTCCTTCCCCGCCGAGATCCAGAGCAGTATCCGCGCGCAGCTCGCGGACGCTCTGGTCGGCGTCGTGTGCCAGCGTCTCGAATCTGTCGGTGCGAATCACCTGCGAGTGCCGCGCTGCGAGGTGCTGCTCGGGAGCTCGGCCGCCAAGGCGACCGTTCGCGCCGGCCAGTTCAGCCAGATTGCGAACGTCATCCTGGCGGGCGGCGAGGACGGCATGTGGACCTTCGACCGCTACCAGCGCTGGATGGAGCAGAAGACGGATTGGGTTCGTCCCGTGCCGGCCCGGCCCCCGGCGCCGGACGGCGAGATGGTGAAAGTTGTCAGCGCGCCGAAGGCCGGGGCGTCTCCCGCGCAAGGTTCCCCGCCCCCGGCGGCTGCCGCGGCCGCAGCCAAGCGAGTCGCGCCGGAGCCGCCAGCGGAGATTTCGATCGACGAGGACCTCGACCTCAACGAGCTCGCCGAGCTCGCGCGCAAAGTCGAGGAGCGAACGCGCTAGGCCCGCGCACGCCGGGCTAGGAATCGGCGCGGACTGCTCGAAGGAGCGGCGAGCGTGAGCGAATCACGCTCGCCGCTCCGTCACTACTGCCTCGCCCAGCGACCGCCCCGCAGGTGCCAGCCATCTCGCCCCTGCACCCAGCGCCGGGGCACCCATCGAAAGCCCGCCCGCGGTGCCTGCCAGTGCCCGCCCACCCACACATGGCGGCCGCCGACCCAGTTCCAGTAGCCGCCGACCCAGAAGTATCCCGGGTAAGGCGCCACACCGTAACTTTCGACGATCGCCGGCGGCGGGGCCACCGCGACAGCCACGTCAGGGCCGATGTAGAGCCCGCGTGGAGTGGGGGCGACGACGCACGCGGTCGTAGCCAGGCAGATCGCGGCGAGAGCCACGAGATTACGTACATGAGCCCGCTTGATCATGAAGACCTCTTGCAGTGTTGACGACGACGCCACCGGCGTCTTTGCCTCAAGAACGCGCGACGGGGACCTCGGTGCACACGCCGCTCGACCTCCCGATTCTGTTCAATTCCGGTGCGCTCGAGCCGGTGCGCTTTGGCGGGCGACATTCTGATACGTCTCGGCCTCGAAGCCAACGATGACTCGGTCACCCGCTTCCATCACCGGACGCTTGATCATCGACGGCTGAGCCAGCATCAGGGCGACGGCCTTGCGCTCATTGAGGCCCACCTTCTGCATGTCCGCCAGCTTGCGAAAGGTCGTTCCGCTACGATTGAGCAACTTCTCCCAACCTACAGCGCCGCACCAGCGCTCGAGGCGCTCCCGATCGATGCCCGCGATCTTGTAATCGTGAAACTCGTAGGCGACACCGTGGCCTTCCAGCCAGCTCCGGGCCTTCTGCATGGTCGCGCAGTTCTTGATTCCGTACACCGTGATCATCGGACGCTCCGAGCGGCAGCCTCTGCCGGGACAATCGACTTCAATGAACCGCTCGACTTGCCGCGACGCAGCGCGGCGGCTCAGGCGCGGCCGCGCTAGGACTGATCGAGATGCTCGAGCAGGGGCGCTTCCTCACCCGGATCGGCCGTCTGCGCGCTCGGCAGGATCTTGAACTTCAGCTGGTTCGGATAGGACTCGGGCACGTGGATCTCAACGCCCCGCACGATCTGTGCATGATATGCGAGGCCCTGGTCCACGGACCTCTGCCCTGTCACGATGTCGTCGGCGATGTTGAGCATGATCCTGTTCTGCTCCTCGCTGTCGCAGTGCGCCGAGAGCTCCCCGCGGGTGCGGTCCACGACGAGGCTGCCGTCGTACGCGGCGAGATCTCCCACTCTTTTGACCGGTACGCGGTAGTTGACGGTCTGCTCCAGAATGTCCTCGTGCGGCACCGGAAAATTGTGCTTGACGCCCACCCTGTACAGCACCGTCCGCTTCCAGGATCCGTTGCCATACCACGTGATCTCGTGAGCCGTGGCCGCTTGCGGCCGGCCGTACCGGGTGATGAGCTGCGTTGCGAGCTTGCGCGTGAGCGGCGGCCACCCGGCGAGATGTTTCTGCACCCAGGCATCGGCTTCAGCGGGATTGGTAGTCACGTCAACTCCAGTCAGTCTCGTCCGGCGCGGCCGTCGGCCCAAAGGGAAACTATCTCGCAATTGCGGCGTGCGGATCAAGCGCGGCGGCGCGGCGCCTCGTCCTACGGTGTCACATCGAGCGTCGTCGTCTTGAGGTCCGCGGAGCTGGAACCCACCATGATCTGGAAGGTCCCGGGCTCGATCACGTGCCTCATGCGCTCGTCCCACAGCGCGAACGCAGCGCGATCCAGGGCAAATCGCACGGTCGTGCTCTCACCGGGCGCGAGAGTGACTCGCCGGAATCCCTCGAGCTGCTTGACGGGCTCGGTGACGGAACTCACGAGCTCGTGCAGATACAGCTGCACGACCTCGTCGCCTGCAGCCCTTCCCGTGTTGCGAACGTCCACGGATACCGTGACCGGCTCGCCCGCGCGGATGCGATCCGCGGACAGCCGGGGAACACCGATGTCGAACGTCGTGTAGGAGAGGCCGAAGCCGAACGGGAACAGCGGTTGGTCCGAGTCGAAGAGATAGCCGCGATGCGCGCTCGGCTTGTCGTCGTAGAACATCGGCAGCTGACCCACCGATCGGGCGATCGTCACGGGAAGCTTCCCGCCCGGATCAGCGTCGCCGAAGAGGATGTCGGCGAGGGCGGTTCCCCCCTCCTGTCCCGGATACCAGGCCTCGACCAGCGCGCTCGCCCGCGCCGCGATCTGCGGAATGGAAAGCGGCGGCCCATTGATGAGCACCACGACGACGGGCTTGCCGAGCGCGAATATCGCGCGCGCCAGGTCGTCCTGCTGAGCGATGAGCCCGAGCTGGTCGCGGTCGCCGAGGTGATTGGACGCCCAGCCTTCGCGGCTGATCGCGGCGCTCGTGCCGAGCGCCAGCACGATCTCGTCGGCGGCGCGGGCGACCTCGACCGCCTCGCGAATTCTCGCGAGGTTCTCCTGCGGGCTCGCGAGCACGACCTGATCGGTGTACCAGTCTCCCTTGTCCGTGAGCCGCACACCCTCGGCGGTCACGATCCGTACCCGCTTGCCCACCTTCGCCCGGATGCCTTGCAGGAGGCTCACGGCGTGACCGGGCACGTTGGAGTAGCCGCCGAGGCGTACGGCGGCCGCGTTGGGACCGATCACCGCCAGCGTCCGGAGCTTGCCGGCATCGAGGGGCAGCGTCCCGTCGTTCTTCAGCAGCACCGTGGTCTCGCGGGCCGCCTGCACCGCGAGCGCACGCGCCTCGGCGTCGTCGGTGATGCGCTCCGCGTAGCCCGCATCCGCGTAGGGATGCTCGAACAGACCGGCGAGGAATTTCATGCGCAGCACGTGCCGCACGGCGTCGTCGATCTCCGACTGAGTCACGAGTCCCGCGGCAAGCGCCTCGGGAAGCTTTGCATAGGCCTCGCCGTCCGGAAAATCGACATCGACGCCGGCGTGCAGCGCACGCGCCGCCGCGTGCGCGAGATCTGGCTCGACACGATGCAGCGAGACGAGCTGCTCGATGCCGTCATAGTCGCTCACCACGATCCCCTTGAAGCCCATCTCCCCGCGCAGCATGTCGTGAAGCAGCCAGTAATTGGCGTGCGAGGGTATGCCGTCGATCTCGTTGTACGAGGCCATCACAGTCTGAGCGTTCGCCGAGCGGATCGCCGCCGCGAAGGGCGGGAAGAACACCTCCTGCAGGGTGCGCTCCCCGATGTCCGCGGGTCCGACGTTGGTGCCGCTCTCGGGCTGTCCGTGGCCGGTCATGTGCTTGAGCGTCGCAAACACCTTGTCCGGCGCGAGCGGCAGCGCATCCCCCTGCAGGCCCTGCACCGCCGCGATGGCGAGCCGGCTCACGAGATAGGGGTCCTCCCCGTACGTCTCCTCGATCCGGCCCCAGCGCGGGTCGCGCGCGACGTCGACAACGGGCGCGAGCACCAGCGGCACTCCGCGCGCCCTCGCCTCCCGTGCGGCGACCGAGAAGACGCGCGTCAACAGAGTGGGATCCCAGGAGCTCGCAAGCGCGATCGCCTGCGGGAAGCTGGTCGCGCCGCGCGCCACATAACCATGCAGCGCCTCCTCGTGGAAGAGCACGGGAATGCCGAGTCGCGTGTCGTTCACCGCATAGCGCTGCATCGCATTGACCAGGACGACGGTCTGCCGCGCATCGCGGAAGGGACGCTCGAACGGATCATCGCCGCTGCCGCGCAAGTCGCTCGGCCGCGCAACTTGCCCGATGCCCGCGGGAAAGGCCGCTCGCGCCTTGGTGGGGTCGAAATTTCCCGCGGCGTCGAGGAATTCCTGCTTGCGGTCCCAAACGCAGGTGATCTGCGCGATCTTCTCCGCGAGAGTCATGCGAGAGAGGAGATCCTCCACCCGCTCACTGACCGGAGCCGAGGGGTCCTTGTAGAGCGGCCCCGCTCGATCGCGGGCGGCCGCGCCGGCGACCATCATCGCCGCGGCAACCGTCGCGGCGGTCCACCTCGCCGCGAGCCTTCCGACCGAGCGCCGCGCCGGTATCGTCGCACCGAGCAAGCTGTCTTGCATGCTTCCCCCACGGGCGAAATCCCGCGCGCCCGCCAGATCCTACACCGCATTGACGCTGCGGAACTGATAGCGCTACCGTACCGGGTGGTCTCGCGGAATCTTTCCGATACTGGAGCGCTGCAAGAGGGGGCATGAGAACCGACAGCACTTCCCTGGTGATGAGGCTCACGTTTGTCGCCACGCTCGGCGGCCTCCTCTTCGGATACGACACGGCGGTGATCTCCGGCGCCGTGAGCTCCATCGACGCCAATTTCATCGATCCGCTGCACCTCTCGGAGACCGCGCGCGGGAGCCTCTCGGGCTGGACCATCTCGAGCGCCCTCTTCGGATGCGTGATCGGCTCGAGCCTCGCAGGCTGGACGTCGAATGCCCTCGGACGCAAAGGAGGACTGCTCGTCGCGGCCGCCCTGTTCCTGGTTTCCGCCGTCGGCTCGGCCTTTCCCGAGATCGGCCTCGGCCCGATCGGCGGGATGGGCCCCCAGGCGCTCACGCCGTTCATCCTGTACCGCATCCTCTGCGGCGTCGGCGTCGGGATCGCCTCGATGCTCTCACCGCTTTACATCGCGGAGATCGCGCCGAGCCGCATCCGCGGCCGCCTGGTCTCGTTCAATCAGCTCTCGATCGTCCTCGGCATGCTGCTCGTCTACTTCGTGAACTGGGCCATCGCCTCTCAGGGCAACGAGATCTGGGTCCGCACGACCGGCTGGCGGCTCATGCTGCTCTCGGAGGCCGTGCCGGCCTTGCTGTTCCTCGCACTGCTGCTCAAGGTTCCGGACACCCCGCGGTGGTTGGTGATGAAGGGCCGCGAGGATCGGGCCCTCGGAGTCCTCGCCCGCCTCATCGGCGAGACCGACGCGCGCACTGTCATCGGGGAGATCCGCGACTCGCTCCTCGTCTCGCCTCAATCGCGTGCGGTGAGCCTGTTCGCCTTCGGCTCCCTGGTCATCGTCGCCGGAATCCTGCTCTCGATATTCCAGCAGTTCGTCGGGATCAACGCGGTGCTCTATTACGCGCCGCTCATGTTCAAGAACCTCGGCGCATCGACCGACTCGGCACTGATGCAAACCGTCGTCGTCGGGGTGACCAACGTCGCATTCACGGTCGTCGCGATCCTCACGGTGGACCGCATCGGCCGCAAGCCGCTGCTCATCGTCGGCGGCCTCGTGATGGGCGTTGCCATGGTGGCGCTCGGATTCGAGTTCAAGGCGAGCGCCGAGGGCTTGGGACCGCTGATCGCCGCGATGGCCTACATCGCGGGATTTGCCCTCTCCTGGGGGCCGGTCACCTGGGTGCTGCTCTCGGAGATGTTCCCCAACTCGATCAAGAGCCGGGCGATGGCGATTGCGGTCGCGGCCCAGTGGATCGCCAACCTCTTCGTTTCGTGGTCGTTCAAGATTCTCATCGGCAACTCGGCGCTGAACGCCCTGTTCAACCACGCCTTCCCGTACTGGATCTACGGCGGCATGAGCTTTCTCGCCGCGGCGTTCGTCTGGCGCTACGTGCCGGAGACCCGGCGCCGCACGCTCGAGGAGATCCAGAACCTGTGGACGCGCGCAGATGCTCGAGCGATGACCGCTCCCAAGCAGTCCGCCGCGGACTCCCCGACGTAGCGGACCGCCGGCATGACGATGGACGCAGGCTCTCTGGTGCTGCAACACCAGGACGCGCGGCTCGTCGTGGCTCCGCAATCGGGGGGAATGATCCGCGCGTTCCAGTGGCAGGGTGAGGACATCCTGCGTCCCGCGCCTCCCGGCACACCCGACGACCCATTCGCCGCCGCTTGCTTTCCGATGGTGCCGTTCGTCAACCGCATCGCCCACGGCCGCTTCAGCTTCGGCGGGCGCACCGTGCGGCTTCGCCAGAACTGGAGCGAGGATCCTCATCCGATTCATGGCCAGGGCTGGCGAGCCATCTGGCGCGTGACGGCTGCGTCTGAAACGAGCGCAACGCTCAAGTTCGAGGGCGGCGGAGACGAGTGGCCGTGGCGTTACGGATGCGAGCAGCGTTTGCGGCTGTTCCCGGATGCGTTATCGATCGAGCTCTCGATCGAGAACTTGGGCGCTGCGCCGATGCCGGCGATGCTGGGACTGCACCCCTACTTTCCGGGGGCCGGGCGGGCGCAGCTTCGAGCGCGCCTGCCTCGGGTGTGGCTGACCGATGCCGCCGCGTTACCGCTGGAGGAGACGGCGACGCCGCCCGCGTGGCTCTTCGAGCCGCCGAGGAGCGTGCAAGCCGTATCGCTCGATCACTGCTTCTGCGGCTGGAGCGGCCACGCGTCGCTCGAATGGCCTGGGCGAACCGTCAGCGTTCGGGCGCTCAATTGCCCGTACCTCCACGTGTACGCGCCGGCGGGGCGCGATTTCTTCTGCATCGAGCCGCAGACCGGGGCGCCCGGCTCGCTCGGGCGCAACGGCGGGGAGACATCCGTTCTCGCCCCCGGGGGTCAAATGACGATCGAAGTGCAACTGCACGTCACGGCGCACTGACTGATGTACCTCGGGATAGACATCGGCACCTCCGGAGTGAAGGCCGTCGTGGTCGGCGACGGCGGCGCGCTCGTCGGCCAATCCTCCGCTCCCCTCGAGGTGAGTCGGCCGCGGCCCGGATACTCCGAGCAGGATCCCGAGGCCTGGTGGCAGGCGACGGTCCGCGCCGTCGGCAATTTGCCGGCCGGCGTGCGGGCGGCAGTGCGGGCGGTGGGCCTCAGCGGCCAGATGCACGGAGCGACCCTGCTCGACCGGGAGGATCGGCCGCTGCGGCCGGCGATACTCTGGAACGACGGGCGCTCCGCTCTCGAGTGCTTGGATCTCGAGCGCCGCGAGCCCGACTCCCGCCGGATCACGGGCAACGTCATGATGCCCGGCTTCACGGCCCCGAAGCTGCTCTGGGTGTCGCGTCACGAGCCGCAGGTATTCCGCAGCACAGCCTCGGTGCTGCTGCCGAAGGACTACGTGCGTTTGCGGCTGACGGGCGAGAAAGTGAGCGACTTGTCGGATGCGGCGGGCACTGGCTGGCTCGATGTCGGCGCTCGAGACTGGTCGGATGCCATGCTCGCGGCGACGGGCCTCACGCGGCAGCAGGTGCCGCGGCTGGTGGAGGGCACCCGCCCGTCGGGCACGCTCACCGCCCATGCTGCCGAGCAGTTGCAACTGTCGAGGGCGCTGGTCGCCGGCGGCGGTGGCGACAACGCCGCGAGCGCCGTGGGAGCCGGGGTGGTAGCGCCCGGGGACGCGTTTCTGTCGCTCGGAACCTCCGGCGTCCTCTTCGTCGTGACCGATAGCTTCCGCCCGAGCTGGGAGCGCGCCGCGCATGCGTTCTGCCACTGCTTGCCCGGCCGCTGGCACCAGATGGCGGTGATGTTGAGCGCATCGAGCGTGCTCGACTGGGTCGCGCAGTTGACCGGGAAGCCGGATCTCGCGCGCCTCGTCGAGGCCGCGAAGGCTCGAGGCCTCACGCGCCACTCTCCTTTCTTCCTGCCCTATTTGACGGGCGAGCGCACCCCGCACAACGATCCGCATAGCCGTGGAGTTTTCTTCGGTATCCGCCCCGACACGACCGCCGCGGACCTCGCCGGTGCCGCTCTCGAGGGCGTCGCGCTCGGGTTCGCCGACGGGCTCGACGTGCTGCTCGAGAAGGGCGGGGCCATCGGCGAGATCAGCGTGACCGGCGGCGGGTCGCGCCTGCCCTACTGGGGCGAGCTGCTCGCCGCCGCCCTCGGCCGCTCGCTCACGTACCGGCGCGACAGCGAGGTCGGTGCCGCCTTCGGCGCGGCGCGGCTCGCCCGCCTCGCCCTGACCGGCGAGCGCGTGGAGGATGTGTGCGTCCCGCCCGCGACCGATCGCGTGGTGCAGCCCGACCCTGAGCTCGCCTCCTTGCTCGCCTTGCGGCGCCGCACGTTCGTCAGGCTATACAGGGATTTGAAGGACACGTTTCTGGAGTACTCAACATGACTCTGTTTTCGAGCGTCGAGCCGGTTCGCTTCGAGGGTCCTCACACCCGCAACGAGCTGGCGTATCGCGTGTATGACAAGGACCGGATCGTCCTGGATAGGCGCATGGAGGACTGGCTGCGGATCGCGGTGTGCTACTGGCATTCCTTCAACTGGCCGGGCACGGACATCTTCGGCGCCGGCACGCTGCAAGCGCCCCTGGCTCGGCTCCCCGGTCACCCAGGCGATGGCAGAGCAGAAGCTCGAGGCCGCCTTCGACTTCCTCGGGCGGCTCGGGGTGCCGTACTTCACGTTCCACGACGTGGATGTGATGGCGAGCGCCGCGACGCCGCGGGAGCATGCGGCGAATCTCCGCAGGATCGAGGAGAAGATGGCCGCGGCGATGGCCTCGACCGGCGTCAAGCTGCTGTGGGGCACGGCCAATCTCTTCAGCCATCCGCGCTACGCGGGCGGCGCCGCCACCAGCCCGGACCCGGAGGTCTATGCGTGGGCGGCGACGCAGGTGCGCTGGTGCCTCGAGACGACTCAACGGCTGGGCGGTGAGAACTATGTGCTGTGGGGCGGTCGAGAGGGCTACGACTCGTTGCTCAATACGGATCTGCGCCGGGAGCTCGATCAGTACGGCCGCTTCCTGTCGATGGTCGTCGAGCACAAGCACCGGATCGGCTTCAAGGGCACGATTCTCGTCGAGCCGAAGCCGTTCGAGCCCACCAAGCACCAATACGACCACGACGTCGCGACCGTGTTCGCCTTCTTGCAGCGCTACGGGCTCAATGAGGAGGTCAAGGTGAACATCGAGGTCAATCACGCGACGCTCGCGGGGCTCGACTTCGAGCACGAGATCGCCACCGCACGCGCCTATGGAATCTTCGGCTCCATCGACATCAATCGTGGCGACCCCCGCAACGGCTGGGACACCGACCAGTTCCCGAACAATGCGCAGGAGCTCGTGCCCGCGCTCGGTCAGCTGGTAGAGGATCACGGATTCGCGACGGGCGGTTTCAACTTCGATGCCAAGCTGCGCCGCCAGTCCGTCGATCCCGCGGACCTCTACCTCGCTCACATCGGCGGCATCGATACGCTCGCGCGGGCGCTGCTCGCGGCGGCGGACGTGGTGACGGATGGCGCGCTCGAGCGTCTGCGGGAGGAGCGCTATCGAGGCTGGGCGAGTGATCTCGGGCGGAAGATCTCGAGCGGCGAGCTGACCCTTGCGAGCCTCGCGGACCTCGCGGCCGAGAGGGGCTTCGATCCGGCGCCGCGCTCGGGGCACCAGGAGCTCGCCGAGAGCCTCATCGCGCGTCACTGCAAATATTGAGGCGGCGGCGTCGATCTCGCTCTTGCGCGGAATAGGCCAGGGCACTGCAACGAACGGTCACGGAATGACAGGATTCGGCGGCGCGCAGGCGGGCGTCTTGCTGGTATAGCCTTCAGTGAACGGGAAGCAAACGGCCTCGTACTGCGCGAGGGTATGCGCCGGAGGCGCGACGCCCGGCGGCAGGGGACGCTTCGACAGCGTCTGGAAATACGCGATGCTCGCATCGCGCCACCAGCGTGCCTCCCGCTCCTCAATGGCGAGGAACCGCGTGACCTCGGCGAAGCGCTCCGGATCGACGTAAGAGGCGAGCCCGCTCCAGGTCTTGCGCATCGTGCGGACCTCATCGACTCCGTGAGTGTAGTGCAGCACCAGCTCGTCCCACAGCGTTCGTCCGGATGAGAGCCGATAGTCCCAGGGGACGTGGTGGAACCAGAGCAGATACTTCTCGGGCACCATCCCGAGGTTGGAGAACTGCGCCGCGACGGGCGGAGCGTACTGCGCCACGGCGTTGCTGCCGCTCGCCGTCCGGTCGAATCCGATTCCGCTGGAATCGGCGCGATTGTAGTAAACGGGGTTCCAGTCCGGCTCCGGGTTGTTGTCCACCCAGGGGCCCGGACCATAGTGAGTGCCGCTCGCCATTTGATGAGCGAGGCCGAGCGGGGTCATGTAATCGACCACGGCCTCCCGCGAGCCCATCATCATCGCGACGACCGGGGCGACGAACGCCGGATCGTTGGAGAAGGTCATGCGCACCCACTCCTCGGCGATGGCCGCGGCGCTCAACGTGGGGTCCCAGGCGAGACGCCCGAACACGTACCAGTTCGCCTGATCGAACTGCGATCCGGTCCAGTCGCGGTCGGCGCCGATATTGGCGACGCCCGCCATTCCGGTGATGCGATAGCCGAAGAGTGAGCCGTCGATCACGCGGGCGACGGTCGAGCCCTTGCCCCTCGCGTAAGTTTCGGAGCGCAGCACCTCCTCGTAAAGAGGTCCGAGGTAGGCGAGGTGGGTCGCAAAGCCCAGATACTCCTTCGTGATCTCGACCTCCATCATCACGGGGGTGTGGGGCATCGCGCCGAACAGCGGATGGAAGGGCTCGCGGGGCTGAAAGTCGATCGGACCGTTCTTCACCTGCAGCAGCACGTTCGCGCGAAATTTCCCGTCGAGCGGCACGAACTCGTCGTACGCCTGCCGCGCGCGATCCTCCTTCGAGCGTCCGTACACGAACGCGCGCCACATGACGACGCCGCCGTGCGGAGCGAGAGCATCCGCGAGCATGTTCGCCCCGTCCGCATGCGTGCGCCCGTAGTCCTGCGGACCCGGCTGGCCCTCGGAGTTCGCCTTGACCAGGAAGCCGCCGAAATCGGGGATGAGGCCATAGATCTCATCGACCTTCGAGCGCCACCAGGCTCGAACGGCCGGATCGAGCGGATCCGCGGTCTTGAGCCCGCCGATCTCGATCGGCGCACTGAACCGCGCGGACAGATACACCTTCAGTCCGTAAGGCCGGAACACGCCGGCGAGCGCAGCGACCTTCCTTAGGTATGGCCTGGTGAAGATCACGGCGCTCGCGTTGACGTTGTTGAGCACCGTGCCGTTGATGCCGATCGAGGCGCACGCGCGGGCGTACTCGCCGTACCGCGGATCGAGATGGCCCGGCAGCTTCTTCCAGTCCCAGATCGATGCGCCCGCATAGCCGCGCTCGACGCTGCCGTCGAGATTGTCCCAGTGATCGAGCACGCGCAGCTCGATCCGCGGTCTCGAGGAGATGTCGAGGTGATCCACGGGCCGATGCGTTTGCAGCAGGCGCAGGAAATGGAATACGCCGTGGAGCACGCCGACATCCGTGTTGGCGGCGATGACCGTGGCTGCGCGGCCACGCACGACGACGCTGCGGATCACGTACCCCTCGCGGCCGAGCGCGCGGAGCGGGAGCCGCTCGCGGGCGATGAGCGCGCACGAGCGCGGCGTGCCGAGGAGGAGCGCTCCGCCTTCGGTGATCTCAGATGCCAGCGGCGGCGAAGCTCCGAGCAGGCCCCTGAGGCCGCGCATCAGCTCCGAGCGCGCCACGGAGAGAGTGCTCGAAAGCCTCGCGCTTCCGTCCGATCCCGCGGCGCCAAGCCGGCCCGCGCGGCAGGCGACGATCTGTGCGGCCACGGCCCGATACTCGCTCCGCCACGGCTCCTCGAGCTGCGGGTAGCGCAGCCAGAGCTGATGACCGTCCTCCGCCCGCGAGGGAGTGACGTGCGTGGCGAGCGCGCCGAGCAGCGCGAGCCACAGGATCGCCGAGCCGGCTCGCGCGCAAACCACGCTGTGAGAGTTCATCGAGTGCTGTGGCTCGTCCTGACGAGGCGGGGGTCTCGAGGCGCCGCGGCCCGGGCATACTTCCGCGCCCGGACGATGCGGCTGTCGCTTGCGCGAGGATAGCGCTATCAATAGGCTCCGCTCAATGTGAGCGCCCCGCGACTGAGCGAGCGGACCCTGCGCGCGGCGCGCGCCGCTGTCGTACTGCGCGGATACGCGCGGGAAGCGGAAAAACGGCGTAGCCTACTTCGCGCCACCGCTCGACACCAAACCGCCCGAGGTGCTGAGCTGCGTTGCGCCGCGCTTTCAGGTGCCATTCAGCTGGCCCGAATTGGGTGAGCGCGGCCGGCTTCCAGACATTTGATTTCATATTGAAAAATCTCCAAAATGCGACGCGGAGGCCTGATGTCGATCCCGCGGATCGCGAATAAACCGCAAGCGCTCGCGAGCGGCGGAGTGGCACTCTCGGGAATCGCCGCGCTCGGCATCGTCTTCGGCGACATCGGCACGAGCCCGCTCTACACCTTGAAGACCGTGCTCGACCTCACCGGCAGCCATCCCTCCCCGCAAGCCATTCTCGGGGTCCTGTCGCTGGTTCTGTGGACGCTCGTCATCATCACCAGCGTGAAGTACGTGGCCGTCGCGATGAGCATCAACAACGACGGAGAGGGAGGCATCGTCGCCCTCATGTCGCTGCTCGCTCTGAAGAAGCACGGGCGACCCGCCATCATCGCCGTGGGGCTGTTCGGCGCCGCGCTGATCTACGGCGATGGGGCGATTACGCCCGCCATCTCGGTGCTCTCGGCCCTCGAAGGGCTCAACATCGCCTTGCCCTCTTTGCATCCGTACGTCCTCCCGGCTGCCGTTGCGGTGCTCGTCGCGCTGTTCGCCATTCAACCGATGGGAACGGCGCGCATCGCAAGCGCATTCGGTCCGATCATGGGATTGTGGTTCCTGACCATCGGAGTGCTGGGAGCATGGGGCGTGCTGCAATACCCAGCAGTGCTCGCGGCGGTCAATCCGATTCTCGGACTGCGGTACCTGTTCACGCACGGCTTTGCCGGCTTCCTGGTGCTCGGCGGAGTATTTCTCTGCGTGACGGGAGCGGAGGCGCTTTACGCCGACATGGGCCACTTCGGCCCGCGCCCCATCCGGCTCGCCTGGTCCGCGGTCGTCTTCCCGAGCCTGCTGCTCAACTACGCCGGACAAGCGGCCATCGTGCTCGGCGGCGCCCCGACCAGCGACAACATCTTCTTCCGCCTGTGCCCGCAACCCCTGCTCATTCCGCTGATCGTGCTCTCGACCGTCGCGACGATCATCGCGAGCCAGGCCATCGTCACGGGCGCATTCTCGATGACGCGGCAGGCGATCCAGCTCGGCTGGCTGCCGAGGCTGATGATCAAGCAGACGTCCGCGCAGGGCTATGGGCAGATCTATGTGGGGGCAGTCAACTGGATCCTCATGCTCGTCACAGTGGGCCTCACGGTGTCCTTCGGCACATCCGATCACCTCGCGGCCGCCTACGGCATCGCGGTGTCGTTCACCATGCTGATGACCTCCGCACTACTATTCATCGCCTTACGCGAGGTGCGCGGCTGGAGCCTGCTCGCGAGCGGTGCTGTCGCCGGCGGATTCCTGTGCATCGACGCCGCGTTCCTTGCTGCCAACCTCGTGAAGGTTCTCCAGGGCGGCTATGTGCCGCTGCTGCTCGCGTGCTGCGTCTATGGCGTGATGGTGGTCTGGCATCGCGGAACCGCCGCCGTCTCGCGCGCGGTCAGCGAGACGCTGGTACCGATCCCCGATTTCCTCGCTGCGATCGCGGCGCGACACGTTCCCCGAGTCCCGGGAACGGCGGTGTTCCTCACGCGAACCCTGAGCGGCACCCCGCCGGTGATGAAATGGCACGTCAAGAAGAATCGCGCCCTGCACGAGAAGGTCTTCGTGCTCGCGATCGTCACGGAATCCATTCCCTGGGTGGACGATGCCGAGCGCCTGACGGTCGAGGAGGTCGCCCCCAGCTTCTGGCGCGCGGTCGCGCGGTACGGCTTCATGGAACGTCCCGACCTCCCCGCGCTGCTCCGGCGTACCCCCGAGCTCGGGTGCGCCCTGCAGCTCGATGATGTCACCTACTACGTCGGCCACGAAACGATCGTGCACCGCGAGGATGGTGGGGGTATGCCCTCGTGGGAGGAAGGGCTCTACTCGGCGATGGTCCGAAACGCCGTGCATGTGAGTGACTTCTTCCGACTGCCGAGCGACAGCGTCGTCGAGATGGGCCGGCAGATCCCGATCTGACCGGCGCATGCCCGCTCACCGGCTCCGAGGCCGTCACCCGAGCGGCGGCCCCCAACGGCCGTGCAGATAGAATGCGAGTCCATACGCGACAATCGCGGCAATCGGCCGCCAGGCCCCGATCTCGACGAGAGCCGGCATCAACTGGTTTCTGCCGCCGGCGATGGCGGCAAACGGGATGTCCGACGTTACCTTCGCAAACTGCGCCCATCGCTCGCCGAACTTGCGCCGGCGCTTGGCGTCAATGGAGACCGTACCGCCGAGCGCGATCACGAGCAGCGAGCCGAACAGGATCAGGGACGCGAGGTCGCCGTTGACGACGAGGTGGACCAGAGCCCAGAGCGCGACTCCCCAAAGGAACGGGTGACGGGTAATGCGGACCATGCCCCGCGCGATGTCGGGCCCGCGCTCGAGCTGCGACTCCATGCCGACCCGCGTCGGACTCGGCGTCGCGAGCCCGATGACGATGAAGAGAAAGGCGATGAACACGAGGACGTAGGCCGCCGGTCGCAACGCGAGCAGCAGCCCCCAGAGCACCTCGGCGGGCGCGTGCCGGTACGCGTAGATCATCCATGCGAGACCGACCAGCGAGGTGAGCGAAAACAGGCCCCGGTACGTCCCCTCTCCGAGGCGCGCGGTCAGCGCATCTCGCAGCCTCGTGCCCGACACGCCGAAATGGATCAGAAGAAAAAAAGCACTCGCGGCAATGAGACCGAGCATGACCTGACCTCCGCACGAAGTACCTGTGGCTCATAAAGTACATCTGGCATAGATCGCGCTGCAGCAGAAGGTCGCCGCTACTCCGGCAGCTCCAGTTTGAGCAAGGCAGTATCCTTCGCTCGCGCCCCCGATGAGATGTGGGTACCGAACACATAGTCCCAAACTGACGTTGTCACACCGAAATTGCCGTATGCGGCGGCATGATGACGCAGATGCCGATGCGATGCTGTCTTCAGGGCGATCGCCAGCCGGCGCGGACGGCGGTGATGAATGACATGGTGGACTATCCCATACCAAACCCAACCCATGATGAGCCCACTGATTGCTCCGAACGCGATGTTCAGCGTAAACAGGCGCCAGATGGGCAGGAAGAACAGTACCCCCAGAAGCAGCAAGCTCAGCCATGTCGGGGTGCCGAGGTAAGCACGCGGCGACGCATGATGGGCGTAGTGGAGATCCGTGACGATTGGCATTCGATGAAACACGAAGCGATGCATGACGTATTCGACGAGCGTCCAACTGGCCGCACCAGCGACCGCCGCGCCCAGCCAGATCAACTGATCCGACCGGCTCCCTCTCAGCGTAAACGCGGCCAGCGCGAGCAGCAGCACCGCATAGATGATGAAGTCCGCGTAGTAGCCAAGCTTGCTATTCACCATGCCTGCCTCCCTCGCCCCTCCAGCCGACACTCCCGCCTATGGTAATGCGACTCACCTGCCCCCGCCCACGAAAGCATCGGAGAAGCGCCCCGACGAGCAACTCAGGGCACGGCAGGTGCCGCCTGACTGCCGGATACGGATGCCGCCGGCGATACCCCGCCGGCCGGCACGGAGAAGCGTACGTGCAGCAGTGCAGAGAGCGGCGGGAGAAGCAGCTGAAGATGATCGTACAGCCCGTTCACATGACCTCCGAAGCCGTCGGCGGCCGCATCGGTGAGAGGCAGAAATCGTTTGGGCGGATTGGCCGCCTGGTAGAGGCGCTGGCCTTCCGCAAAGGGAATCAGCGAGTCCTGCGTGCTGTGGACGATGATGACAGGAATGTGAACGTGACGGATTCGCTGCAGGGAATCCATGTGGATGCCGGCGATCCATCGCACCGGCAGGAGGGGGTAGAGGGAGGCGGCGGCGTCGGGAATGGACGTGAAGGCGCCGAACAGCACCAAGGCAGCAGCCGGCTCGCGGGTGGCAAGCTCCACGGCGGGCGCCGAGCCGAGCGAATGTCCCCACAGGATGATGCGCGCGGGTGAGACACCGCGTCGAATGAGCGCCTCGTAGGCCGATCCGGCATCCTCGTAGAGATGCTCCTCGGAGGCCACTCCTGCACTTTCACCGAAACCGCGGTAGTCGAAAGACAGAACGTTCAGCCCGAGCGCACGCAGCTGCTCGCAGTGGCGCACCTGTACGGCCGAAAACGCCGAATCGGCGTTACCATGAAAGTGCAGCACCCAGTAGCCGGAGTCGTTCGTGGAGGCGGCCGGAAACAACAGCGCGGCGAGTCTCGAGCCATCCTGGTCCGGAATTTCCAGCCGCTGGGCGTACGGGGGCAGCGGGGCCTCGCGCCGCGCGTGGCTGAGGTCGGTTGCGAAGACCAGCGCATCCTCATTCCAGCGTAGCCAGCCGAGTGCCCCACCCACGGCGAGCACGCAGACGAGGCCGGCGGCGGCCAGCGCACGCGCCAGGGTTCGATCCCACCAACGGGGGGCGGAGCGAAGGGCGGGAGGAGGCATCCCCCATTATCGCTCTCCGATTGGGGACGTGCCTCGGCCGGGGACACGCTCGGGCGGCGAGGCGCCGGGTGCTTGCGGGCATAATTCCATCACGCCTGAAAAACTTGGACATGCATGAATACACGCCCCCGCACAATTGTGATCACCGGCGCCACCTCAGGTATCGGCGAAGTCGCCGCCTTGCAGCTGGCCGAGCACGGCGCACGCATTGTATTCGTGGCGCGCGATGCCGCACGCGCCCAGGCGTTGCTCGCGCGGCTGCGCTCCGTGAACCCACACTCTGAGCACTCGTGGCACCTGGCCGACCTGTCACACATCGAGGCGATGCGCCGCGTCGGCGATGAGATCGCCGCGCGCGAATCACAGATCGATGTCCTGATCAACAACGCCGGAGCGGTCTTCATGCGTCCGGTTCGCAGGCTCGACGGTCTGGCAGCCAGTTTCGCAACGAACCACCTCGCTTATCACGTCGTCACGCTGCGGTTACTCGACCGATTGCTCTCCACTGCCGGCGCGCGGATCATTTGCACCTCCTCGCGCGCGCATCGATTTGCGAGACTCGATTTCGAACACTTGCAATACGATGGAATTCGCGGATATGCGTTGTCCAAGCTCTGCAACCTGCTGTTCGTGCGACGCCTGTCGCAGTTGCTGGTCAGCCGCGACATCAGCGTCAACGCGCTGCATCCCGGATTCGTTGCCACGCGGTTTGCCGACAACAGCGGCTTTTTCTGGCGCACCTTGATGCAGTGGCGCAAGGCCGCCCACGGACGCACGCCCGAGGAAGGCGCACGCACGATCGTCTATCTGGCGGAAGCTCCAGAGATCGCCAGTAAATCCGGCCTGTACTTCGTCGATTGCTTGCCGACCGAACCGTCAGCCGCCGCACGGAGCGATGCCGATGCGCTGCGCCTCTGGGAACTCTCCTCGCGGCTGACGGGCGTCTATTTTCCTGAGTCACTGGCCCGCGCGCGATAGCCGCGCGGTCGCGGCACGGCCGTAATCAGTGGTAACTCACCAGATCCGCGGGACTCCCGTTGATTTCGATGAGCTTGGCGAGCTGACCGCCGTGCGACCCATCGCGGAGCGGACGCAGGAGGAGCCGCACCCGGTCACCCGGATGCAGCGAGTCGTGATGCCAACCTTGCCGTTTGAGCATGTTCACGCTCGTGCATTCGACGCCCCACTGCGCAGAATCGCCACGCTCGCCGCGGACCTTCATTTCGATCCACACATGCGGGTTCGTCCACTGGAACTGCAGCACCGTGCCCTCGAGCACGACCGTATTGTGCTGATCGAACATCGCAAAAGAATGATGCGCGATCGCCGGCGAGCCGATGAAACCGAGCGTCACGATCCCAGCCGCGAGGTAACTCTGCAACTTCCCGGCGCGCGTCATCGCTGTACTCTCCTCAAGACCTGCACTATTTCTTCGGGACTGCCGGTACCCCAAAACCCGTCACGCCGTTCGGCCCGCTCGCATTGCGGTTATTTTCTTCACACACGTATTCGCCGATTGACCAGGTCGGATGCAGCCGGTAGCGGCGGGTCACCGTGAAAGGCTGTGCGTAGGCTTTGGGATCGGTCAGCGTGATCTCATCCTCCAGGGTATCGTGATCGACCCGACGGACACGCTCGGTAATTGCCAGTGCATCGCTATGTGGAAGTCCGGTGAAGTCGTCCTGTGTTTCGGCGCGGATATGACTCGTCTGGATGACGAGCGTGGACCCCTCCCAATGACCGGTCGAGAAGCCGTAATAGGTGGGATCATCGTCATCGGACGGGCGCCGCCCGTCCAGGTAGACTCGCCGCACCTGGCCCGCGTACTCGAACAGGAATAGCACTCGCCCTGGTGTTTGCACGACCTCGAACGGGTACGGCACGACCATGATGTGGGGCATGCCCGGCGGCAAGCAGTTCGCCGTGACATCATCGATCGGGGCCCCCGCATTGAATGCCTTCATGCGCTTGGCATAAAGGGCATCGTACGGCGGCTTGAGAGATGGCAAGGCCCGATCCGGAGACAACGTGAAGTAGCCGGTGGCGAGCCACAGACCCGAGATATCCGGCTGGTGCGGATCGGCGTACAGGGCGTTGAGCGCGCTCTGGCTCTGGGCGTCAACCGCTCGCACCTGAGCCGCAAGGATCGCGAACCCCAGCAAGAGAATCCAGTACGGACTCCTCGTACTGACGCCGCGGCCGCGAGCGCCCCGCATCGACTCCAGGGTGTTTCGGGATATCGTATCCAACTCAGAACATCGTGTTTGAGTTCGCCGCGTGCTCGGGAATGTCTTGCACGACATCCCAGTGCTCCACTACCTTGCCGTTCTCCAGGCGAAAGATATCCACGATCGCGCGGCCGAGTGTGCCTGGCACTCGGACCGAGTGAACGTGCAGGATGACGTAGTTGCCGTCCGCAAAGGCCTGCTTGATGTCGCTGTGGGACTCAGGGAACTTCGCGCGGAGAAAGTCGATGAACGCCTTGAGGCCGTCGATCCCATTGCGAGCGGTGGGATTGTGCTGGATGTAGCGGTCGCCGATGTAGGTACGCGCCTTGGCAAAGTCCTTGTCATTGAGCGCTGCGCTGTAGAGCGCCTCCACCGTGCGGATATTGGCCTTTTCCCGCTCGGTCTCTCTCGCCTGGACGGAGAGTGAAACGGCGGCGAGGCAGGTCGCAACCATGAGCAGCTTGAGCGATTTCATCTCTGGTCCCCCTCGTACGCCACGACCTTCGGAAGCGCTCCGCGCCGCGGTCGAGCGGCGCAGTAGGCGCGAACCGCGGGAGTTCCGCGCATGAACGCACCGATTCTAGCCCAACTCATCCCTCGCGGGGTGGCTCTCCCCGAAGCCAGTCATTGATCGGATGCCGCGCGATCGCCGCCCGCCGTAGAGGATCGGCGATGTGCGGATAGCGCACTGCCGTCGCGATCCACTGGTTGCCGAGAACGTGCAGGCTCGCCAGCCGAGCCTGCTCACCGAGCCGTCCTCGGCATGGCTCTTCATCGAGCGCTGAGGACGGTCAGCCGCTACGCGCTTCTCGAGGCGAGAAGCCGCTGAACAGCCTCGACTGGGGGCCGTCCTCACCCCGCATTTGCAACTGCCTGATTTCGTTGGACGCTTGTCGGGCGCGCTCCAATGGGCGAAGTTCCAGACGTTTTTCAGCAGTCTGATAGATTTGCCTAAAGGAAGCATGTGTATTAGTGTATGCATACACATCATGAATGCCGACAGCTTCACGATCCAGCCGGGTTCTACAGAGCCCATCTACCGGCAAATCGGCGCGCAGTTGCGCCGCCTGATCGCGAGCGGTCAGCTGCCACCCGGCGAGGACCTGCCTTCCGTGCGCGATGTAGCGGTTGAGCATGCCATCAATCCGATGACCGTCTCGCGCGCCTACAGCCAGCTCGAAGCCGAAGGTCTGCTCAGGCGAGTGCGGGGGAAGGGCATGGTGGTCGCGAACGGTGTGGCCCTGTCGTCCGAGCAGCGGCTCGCGAGGTTTGAAGTTCAGCTCGCCGAGGTCGCTCGCCAGGCGCGTGAGCTCAAGCTGCCCGCACGCCTCGTCGCGCAGCGGTTGAAGTCGTTATTGGAGGAGCCCGAATGAGCGCTGTCGTGCAAGGGGAACCGGCTCGGGATGTGCCGCTCGGCTGCGCGGGCGTCACGAAGTGCTATGGCGACACCTGGGTGCTCCGCGACGTGAGCCTGCGCGTGGAGCCCGGCAGCGTGGTCGGTCTCATCGGCCGCAATGGCGCGGGCAAGACCACCCTCAATCCGGATCCTGCTCGGCCTCGAGCAGCCGGAGCAGGGTCGAGCCTTCGCGTTCGGTGAGCCTGCGCTCACGCTGAGCGATGACAGCAAGGCCCGGCTCGGCTACGTCCCGCAGCAGCCGGATGCGTTCGCATGGATGCGTGTCGGCGATATGCTCGAGTTCGTCGGTCGTCAGTATCCACGCTGGGACGCCGGCTTCGCGGATCGGCTTCTCGCCCGTTGGTGGATCTCCGCCGAGAAGCCCCTTGCGAAACTCTCACCGGGCGAGCGGCAGTGCGTCGCGCTCATTCGCGCACTCGCCGTCACACCCGACCTGCTGGTTCTCGACGAGCCGGCGTCGGCGCTCGATCCGGTCGCGCGTCGGGAAATGCTGCGCGAGATCGTCGCCCGCGCGGCCGAGAGCGGGACGACGGTGCTCTTCTCGACACACATCGTCTCGGATCTCGAGCGTGTGGCGTCGCGAGTCGTGTTCCTTCACGAGCGTCGAATCATCGTCGATGGGCAGATCGATGAGCTTTCCGAGACCCATGCGCGCCTCATCGTGCCGGCCACGGCTATCTCGACCCTCGCCAACTCGATCCCTGGGGAGCTCTCTCGGCGGCGCCAACCGGACGGCAGTGCCACGTTGGTGATCGCTCGCAGAGTCGGCGGACCCTGGCCGCGGATCGTCGAGGCTTCCGGAGTGCGCCTCGAGGCGTTGAGTCTCGAGGACCTGTTCATAGAGGTGGCGCGCTGATGCGGCGCCTCTGGCAAGACATCCAGGCAGCATTCGGGGCGATGGGCCATCCGGTGTTCACCGCCGTCGTCTATTGGAGCTGCGCCGCGCTAGCCTGGCCCGTCGCAACGGAGGGGGGCTACGACGGGGCGGTAGGCGGAGCTTTCGTCTTCTGCCTCGCGATTTTGTTTCTCGCCTACTTCCTGGGAGTAGGCGCGATGCGTTTCGCCGTCGATGCGCGGCGTTCGTGTCTGCCCCGTTCGCAACGACTCGCCCGCCGCGTGAATCTCCTCGCGTTCGTGATTCTGCTGCCCGCTATCGCGATTCCCGGCGCAGCACTCGCCTCGAGCCCAGTATGGAGAGCTTGGGTGCCCACGGTTCTCGTCCTCGGCATCGCACTCGCCGGCGTGATGGTTCCGCTCGTGCCGATTGCGGTAGTCGCCGTGCTCTTCCTCGCCGTGCTCGCGGTCTACTGGGCGGCGAGCGGGCATCTCGGTCATGAGCAAGGCATCGAGATTGCCCTCTCGTTGATACCCGCTGCCCTCGCGATCGCCGCGATTGCGAAGTGGCGCCAAGTCTATCCAAGGGGCTCACGGCGATCCGTCCGTTCGGAGATGGCGTCATGGCTGCCGTCGGGACTCGGCAGGCTCTTCTTCGAGAAGCAATCATCAGCCGTCTCTGCAACACCGCACGGACTGCGCGGACCCCGGTCTCCCGTCGGAGTCATCCGGACTTGCTTCGGTGGCTCGTTCCGGCCGATCGCAACGCGAAGCGCAGTCCTCGTTGCCGGACTGCTGCTCATGCTCATCGGTGCGGCAGTCGATCTCCCGTGGCTCGGCGGCAGCGGATGGCGCTGGGGGGTCGGCACCGTGGTCATCATCGGTGCGGGGCTGGTTTCGAGTGGATTCGTGCGTCGAATCACGAACATCACGCGCGATGAGATCGCCGAGCTCGCATTGATCCCCGGGCTCGGAGACGGCGCCGCCCAACGAAGGGCGCTCTACCGAGCCGTTCTCGTTCCACCGCTTTATTGGCTGGGTGGCACGCTGATGGCCGGTTCTACCGCGCTCCTCCTGAAGGGTGCTCCCCTTTCGAGCGCCGGCATTCTCGCCGTCTCTCTCCTCGCCATTTGGCTTACGTATACCGGGATCGGCCTGCGGAGGCTCTCGGCCCCCCGGTCCTTCCGGTCCTTCCGGGGCAACTTCATCCTCGAGTTCCTCGTCCTCAACCTCTACATCGGCATCTACGCGCCGCTGACGAGCCTGAGCCACTGGCTCTGGTGGGTATGGTTCGTCCCGGTGTTCTTTGCCGTGGCCATCAGTATCACGATCTATTTTCCGGCGCGCCGGCTCGCCATGGCACCGCACCCGTTTCTCGCGTGATTCCGCGCCGCGCTCCGAACGGTTAGCATAAGGGGGGAGGCTCATATGGCGATGCCGTCTCCTGCAGGCTTGTTCGGCATGCTCGTTCTGATGGGCGCGATTCCGATGGCGCACGGAGCATCCCGCTGTCCGGAGATTGTCTTCCAGAAGCCCCCGAGCGAACGCGCGCGAATTTCCATCGACCAGATCGAAGGCGAATTCGTCGCGACGCCGCCTCGCGCTCCGCGCGAATTGGCCAGTGTGCCGGACCAGTGTCTTGCGCTGTTCAGCGAAGATGGCGGAAAACGACTGGCAGTCGGCTCGACCGATTCCCGCGGCCGCTTCGCTCTCACCAACCCCGGCCCCGGAAGCTATGTGCTCATCGCGGCGACGCACTCCCATGGTTCCGTCGGGGTACCCCTCGAGGTCGCGGCGACCGGGCACGGAGCGACCGCGCAACGCGGCCTCTTGGTGCACATGCGTCAAAAGGGCGAGCGCGTATCGGCCGTGACCGCGGTTATCGGCAACCTTCCGCTGCGGCGCGAGCTCCTCGGAATGCGGAAGACCGATCAGGACGTCCGCAACGACGCGGTCCGCGACGGCATCACGAACATGTCAGCCGGGCTCATGCTGCGGATGTACCTGATCGACTCGAGGAACGACTCCCGAATCCGTGAGATCGTGCGGCAATACGGTTGGCCCGGACCGGATCTCGTCGGCCCCGACGGCGCGAGCGCGGCGTGGCTCATCGTCCAGCATGCGCCGTACGAGCTGCAGAAACAGCTGTTTCCGCTGGTGGAAGCGGGCTATCGCGCGGGCACGGTGCGCGGCGGCGATTACGCGCTCCTGCTCGATCGCATCCTCGTCCGCGAAGGCAAACCCCAAGTCTAGGGTAGCCAGGCGAAGCCCTTTGGCCCCAACGGGGAAGTCGTCCTTGAGCCTATCGAGGACGAAGCTCACGTCGACCAACGTCGCGCCGAGGTGGGACTGCCGCCGCTCGCGGAGTATCGCGAGATGCTGAAGAAGATCTACTTTCCACCGAAATGATCGGCTAAGGTTTGCCAGCGACTGGGTGTGAGATCAAGATACTCCCTGCCCACCCGCAATCGGGCGGGTCAGGACTGCCGGGGTCCGGTCCCGAAAGTACGATGCCGCCTCAAGAACCTTCCGCTCAGCCCTCCTACACCATCGCATCGCGCCCGCGGCTGCGCCTGCCCGTCGACGGCCCTCTGCTGCTGCACTCCTGCTGCGCTCCGTGCTCGGGTGAAGTAATGGAGGCTCTGCTCGCCTCTGGCATCCACTACACGATCTTCTTCTACAACCCGAACATTCATCCCGAGAAGGAATACCTGCTGCGCAAGGGGGAGAACATCCGCTTCGCCGAGCGGCACGGCGTGCCCTTCGTCGACGCCGACTACGACACCCCGAACTGGTTCGCGCGAGTGCGCGGCCTCGAGCGCGAGCCCGAGCGCGGCGCGCGCTGCACCGCCTGCTTCGATATGCGCTTCGCGCGCAGCGCCCTGTATGCGCACGAGCACGGTTTCCCACTGGTCGCGAGTTCGCTCGGCATCTCGCGCTGGAAGGACATGAACCAGATCAACAGCTGCGGCGCGCACGCCGCAGCGCGCTATCCGGGCCTCACCTGGTGGGGTTACAACTGGCGCAAGAGCGGCGGAGCGCAGCGCATGATCGAGATCAGCAAGCGCGAGCAGTTCTACCAGCAGGAATACTGTGGCTGCGTTTATTCACTGCGCGACACCAACCGGCACCGCGCGGCCCAGGGCCGTCCGCCGATCGAGATCGGCGTGAAGTTCTACGGCTGCGACGAAGGCTGAGCCGTCAGCCCAACTGCCGGCAGTTTCCGCAGCAGCCGCGCCTTGTGGGGTTGGAAGCCCTCGATCACGCGCCGGAGCGCGCAGTCAGGGTCTCGTCCCGGTGGCGATGCGCCGCTGCGCGCGGCTCATCGCCCGTGCGCTCTCGAACTTCCTTCCACAGTGCGTTGTAGATGCGCGTCGCCTCGCTCTTCGGTGCGAATGCCGGAAGCGGCTCTCGCCGCAAACTCATGCGCTCGATCTCGCTCCAGTACGGCACCTCGGTGCGGAGCATGTGTGGAAATTCCCTGCGCAGGCGCTCGATGAGGTCCGCGTGCAGCGCTCGCCTGCGGTCCACCATCGAGAAGAAAGGCAGCACGGCGAGATCGCTCCACCCCTCTGCGGCGACGAAATCCTGTAGCTGCACGAGCATGCGGATGGAGAGCGGCGTCGGTATCACCGGTACGATCACGATGTCGGCAGCGCGTAGCACGTTTTCGGAGAGGAGCGAGATTCCGGCGGGCGCATCCAAGAATAGGACGTCGTAGTTCTCGCGCAGCGAGCGACTCATCTTGAGCAGCCGCTCGGTTGGGTGCCGCCGGGCAGCGAGTTGCAGCGAAAAATTGCGGTAGGAGAAGTCCGCCGGCAGCAAGTCGAGGTCTGGATAACCCGTTGCCAGAATCAGCTCGGGGAGCTCGCGCTTGCCGACGAGCAGCTTTTTCGCCGTCGCGTGCTGCTGCGGCTCTCCGCGCAGAACGTACGTGGCACCTCCCTGCGCATCGAGATCCCAGAGCACGGTACGTCGGCCGCTCGCGGCACACAGGTAGGCGAGATTGACAGCTGTTGTCGTCTTGCCGACTCCGCCCTTCGTGTTCGTGACCGCGATGATCCGCACCGCTCGAGCATACGCCCGCTGGCTGATACGGGCGAATCGATGAAACCCCGGGCCGCAGCGGCCCAACGAAAGCAGATGCGCCACTGGCCATTGATTCGGATGCTGTGCTGGCCCGCTCGATCGCCCTTCAACGCCCACAGCCAATTGGCGGGAGGCGGCTTCAAGAACTCGAGCGTCGCTGCCGCTTCGAGTCGCGCGAGCTTGCGCGTCGCGGCCTTGACGAGCGAGCTGAAGTGTCAAGTTTCCCTTACACCGAGTTGACGGTCGAATCTCACCCCGTTTTGCGGCACGATCGAGAAAAAATCGCTGAAGAGCTGGGCGCGCATAAGCGCCTGTCCCTGAAGACATTCCACCACCGACTGCCGGATCGTTCCACAGCAGTCCCACATACGTGCGTGTCGGGCGTGACAATTGCATGGCTCTAGCAATTGCCGAGCTTGGATAGGGCCCGCTAGGCCGGCTCGCGCCACATTGGGGGAGCGCGTCGGTCCCTTCGGCCTCAGATGACGAACGCGCGAGTCTTGGGGGAGCAATCATGGCCGTAGTGCGTTGGTTCCGGACGAGTTCGTGGACCGGCCCGTGGCTTGCATTCGTGCTGCTCTGCCTTACTCCGGTAGGACACGCACAGGTGTTGATCACGGGGGACTCGACCTCCTCCGTCGACTATTCGATCTTCAAGAGCGAAGGACCGGTGGAGACGATCATCACCGTACAGGACTCCGCGCTCGCACCGGCCCCGGGCGCGGGCGCGACGGAAACGATCGGCGGTGGCTCGCCGCAGTCCGTGGTCATGACACTCTCTTTTTCGGATTCGGTTGCGGCGGGGTCGATCTGCGGCGCCAGCTGCTTCGAAGAAGCCCTCACGCCAGCCGGGAACGTGAACATCTCCGGGGGGACGACGACCCCGATCGGTGGGACCCTCAGCAATGTCCTAGGCAGTGACATCTTCGCGTTGGGCCCTAGCTCCGTCATGATTCAGCTCGCCTTCAGTCCGTGTGGAATCAGCAACTCGTGTGCACCAGAGTATCTAGATCTGAGCGGCACGACGGCGAGCGCAATCGCGTACTGTCAGGTCAACGGCTTCTCTTGCAACGATGTCGCCGGTGCCCCGACGGCTGGCGAATACATCAATAACCTCACGGTCACCGGCGCCTGGACCGCAACCGAATCGAGCAGCCCCTACGTGCCCTCCGGCTCAAGCGGGGGGGCACTCTATCTAAACAGTGCGAACCTCGGCGGCTCCAGCGTGAGCTGGAGTGCCCCCGCCAATCCGTGGCTGATTGGGAGCACGACGAGTACGACGACCGCGACCCCGCCGCAGGCGGGCGACAACGTCTTCGTGGTGAACACCACAGCCGCGAGCGGCGCGACCACCGTGATCTACGACGCGACGACCAATCCGAGCCTCAACAGCCTGACGATTGATTCGAATGGCGGACAGGTGACGCTCAGCCAGATGAGCGGAGCGCTCACCTCCGGAAGCGAGACGATCGGCACGAGCGGGCCAGCCGAGCATCAACAGGGCGGCGGCACCAACACAGTCACCGGGACCCTGACGATGAACGGCTTCGGCACCTATGCGCTGCAGGGCGGGACGCTCAACGCGGGCACGATCCAGGTCAATCCGGGTGGCGTGCTCGCGCTAAGTGGCAGTGGGGTGCTCAACTTCTCGGCGCTGAATATCGCTGGCGGTGCAGTCACGAGCGTCGGCACCGAGACCCTCGATTCGCCGGGTCAGTCGAACACCACCTACACGGTGACCCAGACTGCAGGAGGCTCCAATACCGTCACGGGCGGCGGCGGCCTCGTGATGGGGACGGCTGGCGTGTCCGGAACGTACATTTTGCAGTCGGGCACCGTCAGCGTCGCTGGCGAGGCGGTCATCGGCGTCCAGGGTACGGGCGAATTCGGGCAGAGCGGTGGCAACGTCTCGATCGGCAGCCTCCTCACGTTGGCCTTCTATCCTGGCAGCGTCGGGACCTACGCACTGTCGGGGCCCTCTTCGACCACGCTCACCGCGCCCACGGAAGACATCGGCCTGGGCGGCACCGGAACGTTCACGCAGAGCGGCGGGACCAACACCACCGGCAGCCTCGTCATCGCCGCCTCTCCGGGTTCGGTGGGCAATTACATCTTGCAGGGCGGCGCGCTCAACGCGTCGGCGGTCACCGTGAACCCGGGAGGCACCTTCACCGCGTTGGGCACCGGGGCGTCGTTCGACAACGGCTTCGTCGGCACGATCACCATCGACGGCGGTACGCTCAACAACGAGTCGGGCGCGACGACCGCGATCCTGGGGCCCACGTCTTCCTTGACGAATGAGGGCGGTGGCACCGTGTTGAATACCCTCGGCGGCGGCCTGATTAATACCGGCGCCGGCGCGAGCCTCAGCAATCAGGGGGGTTCGACTCTGACCAATAACGGCGTTGGAACCAACCTCTACAATCAAGACTCAGCGACGCTCACGAACACCGACGCCGGAACCCATCTTGTCAACCAGAACGGCGCCACGCTGACCAATACTGACACCGGAACCAATCTTTACAACCAGAACGGCGCCACGCTGACCAATGCTGGCGCCGGAACCAATCTCTACAACCAGAACGGCTCCGTCTTCAACAACTCCGCTAGCTTCTACAACCAGAGCGGCGCTGTCTTCAACAACTCCGCGACGTTCAACAATCAAAGCGGTGGTGTGCTGCAGAACGATGCAACGGTGAACAACAGCGGCGCCTTCAATGTCAACGTCAGCTCGACCGTGTCCGGCACTGGCACGTACGCGCAGACCGCCGGATCCACCGAAGTCGATGGTAGCTTCAGCCAGGGCACGTTGAGCATCAGCGGCGGCACTTTCACTCAGACGGGCACGACCACGATTACGGGTGCCACGACCAACGCAGGCGTTGTTGAGGTCGTGGATAACGTATTCACCTCGGGCGGAACGTTCACGAATTCAGGCAGCGTGACCATCGACTCCGGCGCGACACTGAACGCGCCAAACTACACGCAGATTGCCGGTGTCACACTGGTCTCCGGCGGGACACTCGATCCGGGGAGCGTGACGATTCAGGGTGGCACGTCGAATCTGACCGACGGCGGGTTGGTGAATGCCACGACGTTGCTCATCAGCAGCGGCGGCACCTTCAACCAGTCGGGCGGCAACACGAGCTTCGATAATGCGCTGATCAATGGTGTCCTGAGTCAGGCGGGCGGCGTATTCAGTGGCACCGGCGTCACCTTCGCTAGCGGCAGCACCAGTACCGTGAGCGGGGGCAGCACGACTGCGACCGGTACGATTTCGGTGGGCGGCAGCTTGAACGCGCTGGCCTCGGCGCTGATTAGCGCCGGAACTCTTCAGGTCGGCTCCGGCGGCACCTTCAACCAGTCGGGCGGCAACACGACTTTCGATAATGCGCTGATCAATGGTGTCCTGAGTCAGGCGGGCGGCGTATTCAGTGGCACCGGCGTCACCTTCGCCCCCGGGAGCAGTGGCACCGTGAGCGGGGGCAGCACGACTGCGACCGGCACGATTTCGGTGGGCGGCAGCTTGAACGCGCTGGCCTCGGCGCTGATTAGCGCCGGAACTCTTCAGGTCGGCTCCGGCGGCAGCTTTAACCAGGGTGGCGGCAACACGAGCTTCGATAATGCGCTGATCAATGGTGTCCTGAGTCAGGCCGGCGGCGTATTCAGTGGCACCGGCGTCACCTTCGCTAGCGGCAGCACCAGTACCGTGAGCGGGGGCAGCACGACTGCGACCGGTACGATTTCGGTGGGCGGCAGCTTGAACGCGCTGGCCTCGGCGCTGATTAGCGCCGGAACTCTTCAGGTCGGCTCCGGCGGCACCTTCAACCAGTCGGGCGGCAACACGAGCTTCGATAATGCGCTGATCAATGGTGTCCTGAGTCAGGCCGGCGGCGTATTCAGTGGCACCGGCGTCACCTTCGCTAGCGGCAGCACCAGTACCGTGAGCGGGGGCAGCACGACTGCGACCGGTACGATTTCGGTGGGCGGCAGCTTGAACGCGCTGGCCTCGGCGCTGATTAGCGCCGGAACTCTTCAGGTCGGCTCCGGCGGCAGCGTTACCTTGAGCGGTGGCAGCACGACCGTTGGGAATCTGACGGACGCCGGTATCTTGCAGCTGTTCCCGTGTGGGTCTGGCGCTCCACCCCCGTGCGGCACAGCCTTTGCGGCCGCCACGTTTCAGGTCGCGGCCGGTGGCAGCAGCACCTTTAGTGGCGGCACCGCCAGCGTTTCCGGCAACACGACGAACGCCGGCACAGTCTCCATCCTCGCCTCTGGCTTTACGACGCTCGGGACGTTCACGAACACCGGGAGTCTCGCGGTCACAAACAGCGCTCTGCAGATCGGAAACGGCACCGTGCTCAATCCGGGCGCGTTTGTCCAAACCGCCGGCTCAACATTGTTGACAAATGGCACCATCGATCCGGAAACCGTCACGATCACGGGTGGCACGTTTGGCGGCACGGGCACCGTGGTGGGTAACGTGAGTCTCACCGGTGCAACGCTGGACGTGGGTGGCCCCAATCCCGGCTCCTTGCATATTGAAGGAGATTTCGCCCAGAGCGGCGGGATCATCGACGTTTTGATTGGCTCGAACGGAACCGGTGGCTTCGTCACCTCGGACCTCCTGTTCGATCCGGGCGACACCATCGCGGTCAACGACGCAGATGTCGTGTTCGATTTTGCGGCCGGCACCGATCCGCTCGCGTACATTGATTCGGGGACCTTCAACGTCGACAGCTTCTTCCTCGACACTTCGGGTCTCGCCGGGGTGTTCTCGGACGACTCGTTCGGGTACGAGAGCGGCGGCGGTGAGCTCATGGGCCTGACGTACGATCCGACGACGGGGGATCTGACGGCGGAGAGCACTACGGGCGTGCCCGAGCCATCCGGCGTGGCACTCTTGCTGCCCGGACTCACCTTGCTTGGGATGGCGGCGCTGCGCCGGCGCCGGCTGGAGATCGTATCGGCGCAGGCCACCCATCGCGGATGACACGATGCTCAAGCTTGCGGGTCATAGAAAGCCCCGATGCAGCGCCACGTGCCCAACTCGATCGCCACGATGGCCTTCAGTCTGGCCCGAGTGATCGCAAGAGCGCTGCAGGAGAGTGCGCGTGTGAAGTCCATTTGCACCTTATGGGTGTAGGCCCACAGGTCAATCTGGCCACCGGCGAACTCTGGTCCATTGTCGCAGGATATACTCTGTGGCAAACCTCGGGAGTATTCCGGCCGATTCATCGCCGCGGCCACATCGTTGGCGCGAAGGCTGAAGCCAACTTCGATGCCAAGGCACTCTCGCGTAAATAGATCAATGGTCGTCAACGTCCGGATCTTACGAACGTCAGCCAAAGCTCACGTTTCCTGCGCGGGACGCACATCGTCCCCCTGGCGGATGGGAGCGAGCCATCGAGAATATTCGCGTCACCCCGCCTCGCTTTCCTGCCGGACGCGGATGGACTCGACGAATTCCCGATTGACACCCACTATTTCTTCATTATGATTGACTAAATGCGCAACCGTGAATTCCTCGGCCAGCACGAGCTAATGGTGATGCTGGCCGTGCTTCGCCTCGGACGGGAGGCTTACGGCGTACCGATCGCGGCCGAGATAGCACAGAGGACCGGCCGCGAAATGCTGCAGGGCAGCGTGTATGCGATCCTGGAGCGGCTCGAATCCAAAGGGCTCGTCACGTGGCGGTTGGGCGAGGTAACTCCGCAGCGCGGTGGACGCGCAAAGCGCTATTTCGGGCTCACAGCCGAAGGCATCCGGCAAGTGCGCGAGACACAGCGCGCGCTCAAGGCGCTCTGGCAGGGTCCGCTTAAGACTTCCGGTGCTGAATCATGAATTCCCGGCCCGCGCCGCGCGTCGCCACGTGGCTGCTCGAGCAACTCGGCAGCGGTTCCCGATTCGAGCCGCTAATCGGCGACCTCGTTGAGCAATTCGAGGAGGGCCGCTCCCGGCTCTGGTATTGGCAGCAGGCAATAGGGGCGCTTGCCGGTCATGTTCTTGGGGCGCTGCGGACACACGCGCCCTCTTTCATCGCGGCCATAGTTGCCGGCTGTGTTCTGACCTCGCTGTGGCAGCTCGGCTGCTCGCTCGCGTTTCAATCAGTCTACGTCAACCTCCCGGAAGTGAAGCAGCATCCCTGGACCCTGGAAGCATTTCTGCGGCTCGCGGGAATGCAGGCAAACATGGCGTCGGCATGTGCAATTTGCTTTATTTCCACCTGGCTCGTCACGCGCGTCCATAGAGCGCATCAACGGGCAGTTCTCGTGGCTTTCGTGGCCGCGCTGATCGCTCGAAGTCTACCGTCCATCGCACGGCCGTTCGATGGCGCGCCCGACACGGGGTTCGCGGTTTCCGTTGCGACGCACATCATCCTCACTGCTCTGCAGGTCGCCTGCACGCTCGTGGGAGGACTTTTTGCGATACGGATGAAGCGCCTCGCCGCGATGGATCGTCGGACCCGCTGGGTTGCAATCTCTTGGCTCGCGCAGATGCTGGTCACCGACCTGCTCTTCGCGGCCTGCCGAGTCGGCGAGCTGTCCTATAGGCAACCCGCGGGCATTCTGTCGATATACGCAGCGCAAGCCGCCTGCGGGCTGTACCTGGCACTCCTCTTCTGGCGTCAGACTTCGACGTCGCCCGCTGCAAATCACGTTGCCTGACTAGAACAACGAGAGGCCGAACATGATCGGTGGCCGCATTTCGCTGTTGTTGTCCATCGCCGTACTCGGAATTGTGATCACTGCGGTGGCGCTCGCGGGTGATGCTCCGAGTTCTTCGAACTATGACTACGCGACGAACGGCATCAAAGACCACATTGGCGGCGCGCTGGGCAGCGAGTCGAAGCTGCTGCTCGATGAATCGAACCTGGGCGGCAAGGAGCTCGAGATGATCGAGATGACGCTCGCGCCTGGGACAGTTGTCGGGAGCCACACGCACCGATCGGTAGAGGTAATTTACGTCCTCTCGGGGACGTACGAGCACGAGGTGAACGGCAAGCTCTACCGGCTAACCCCCGGCATGGTGGGGATCGTCAGACCGGGGGACCACGTGCGCCACCTCGTGCCGATGTCGGGACCCGCGAAGCTGCTCATCATTTGGGCCCCAGCCGGCGAGGCTAAGCGCCTTATGGCGCATGCGAAGGGCACTGCCGTCCCCCCACTCAAGCCGATCCAGGCAGCGTCGCCGTCGCTATAGCCGTTACGCCCCCGCGACAGCAGCATCGCATCGCCGTGGAGGTAGAGAGTCGTGGTTCATCGCCGTTCAGTTCTGACAACCTTGATGGGTCTCGGCGCCAGTGCGGCACTCGCTGTATTCACGAGGCGTACCCGCGCGCAGCAGGGCGGCTCGAGCGCGGCACGCGAGACCATTGCAGTGCTCGGCACCGGCCACTTCGGCGGCACGATCGGCAAGCGGCTCAGCGCGCTCGGGTATCCAGTCATTTATGGGTCTCGCACACCGGATGCGGTGCGAGTCAAAACACTGGTGACAGACAGCGGCCCGCGCGCATCGGCCGCGCCGCAGAGGCATGCCGCATCGCGCGGCGCGATCGTCGTGTTCGCGGTTCCCTGGGAGCCAGTCAAGGCGCTGCTGCCGGGCCTGGGCGATCTGACAGGCAAACTGCTCATCGATCCGATGATCGCCAAGCCGAAGATCATCGAAGGCTATCCCTTTCCGCCTGACGTCCCGACATCGACAGCCGAGCAACTGCAGTCGTGGGCGCCTGGCGCGCACGTCGTGAAAGCGTTCATCACCATCTCCTACACGACACTCGCGAATCCGATGCGAGCCGGCGGCCCGATCAGCGTTCCGTTTACCGGTGCCGCTCAAAGTGCGAAGGAGCGAGTAGCGCAGCTGATCTCCGAGCTCGGACTCGATCCCATGGACGCGGGGCCATTGGTCGCCGCGAGGTACATCGAGAATGTCCTGTGGTTTGAGGTCGCCTGTAATCGGAACAACAGAAAGTTGGTCGAACTATATATGAGGAATGTGCCTAGATAGACCGCGTCCGAGAGTACTTTGCGGGCACACGTTCATTTCCCTGAGCCGCCGCCGCGACCCCAGCCTGGGCTGGAACCGCAGGCTTGCACCGTGCCCGAATGAAGCGAAGCGACATTCGATAGAATGTCCGAAGGCGGCAGTCCGGTGGCCTGGTACGCGGTTTCGTCAAGCACACGCTTCGTCATTGGAGGTCGACATGAGCAAGTCCCCCGGCCATCAGAAGTGGCCCGAACATCACGTGCGGGAAAGTCGTCTCGATCAGCGCATCACCGTGGAGATCAACGGACAGCTCGTCGCCGATTCGCACGACATGATCCGCGTGGACGAGGACGGGAGCCCCCCACGTTACTATTTTCCGCGCGCGGACGTGAAGCTGGAGGCCCTCGAGCGGTCGAAGACCACTACCGTCTGTCCGTTCAAGGGCACAGCGCATTATTTCAGCCTGCGCTCCAATGCCGCGAAACTCGACGACGCGGTCTGGACCTACGAGGAGCCGTTCGATGAGCATCAGGCCCTGAGGGACCGACTGGCGTTCTACGACGACAAATACACGGACATCCACGTACGGACGGCGTGACGGCATCGAAGCCGTCGTGCGCTCGAGCTCAAGCGCATCAACCGTCACGGGAGCGATCATGTACGTTACCCATGTGACCGGACCGGACCGGTTCTTATTGATGCCGGCTGAGAGATTTGAACTCCCGACCAACGGTTTACAAAACCATCAGCTCAAGCAGATCTGCTTCGCAAGCCATTGATCTACCTAACACTCACCGCGTGACGCCCGTTGCCACTTGTCACGACTGAGCACTACGGAGCACCACCGATTCCCGCAAAACTCCCACAGTGACGCGGCCCGACTTTCGCATTACGGCGCAACGGACTGGACCGCCAATCGCAAGCCGAAAGCCCTCAGCACTTTCGTCAGTGTCGCGAGTTCGGGATTCCCGTCCGCCGACAGGGAGCGATATAGGGCCTCACGCGTAAGCCCAGTCTTCCGAGCAAGTTCGGACATTCCACGAGCCCGCGCGACGTCCCCGAGTGCAGCGGCAAGCACGCGCGGATCCTCCTGCGCTGCTGCTGCCTCCAGGTACGCGGCAACATCAGCCTCATCCCGCAGGTACTCGGCAGCATCGAAGCGCCGAACGCCCAGCCGGCGCGCCACCTTGGCATTAATCTTGGTAGTCATTTCGGTTTCCTCGATTGCTGCTTCCTTCGCTTCACCGCCTTGAGAGCCGTGGCCATCTCAACGGCACGCCGAATATCCTGCGCCTGCGTCGATTTGTCTCCACCGGCGAGCATCAGATAGATCCGTTCGCCGCTACGCATGTAGTACGCTCGATATCCGGGTCCGACATCAATGCGGAGTTCCGAGACTCCTGACCCAACCGGCTTCATGTCGCCTGGGTTGCCGAGCGCAAGGCGCGCGAGCCGCGTCAGGATTGCCGCTCGTCCGACCGGATCTGCTATGGCCACGAGCCACCGCGAAAACTCCGCCGTCTGCTGGACCTCGAACATTCAGTCAATTGTAACATATAAGTTACGCTCGGATCAATCGAGGCACTGCCAACTGCCAACGAACACTCTCGGCCATGAGGAGTCGGTCACCCTGATCTCCAGCTCGCTCCATACCGATCATTGCGGTGAGGAGTTCGAGAAGGGCTGGATTGTCGCCGAGCGACGATCCAGCAGGTGGTCGCTGAGAAGCCGATCAAGAGCCATCGTTTTCGGGGCGCTGCTGAGTTTCCTCCGTATTCGTTCTATCCGGCGCGTGGAACCCGAGCTCTGGTTCTCCGCTTGGCCGCCCGGATTAGAATTGGATGACCAGCCGTCCCCTCGTACCACCGGCCTGCAGCCGACGATGAGCCTCAGCCGCTCTTTCCGGCGGATAGACCTGTGCCACACGAAGTGTGATTTGGCCGGCTTCGACCTGTTGTCGGAGTCGATCTAGCTTCTCGAACTCTTGCGCGTACGTGCGTACAAAGGTTGCCGTGAAGTGGATATCGCGCTGCGGGATGCCCTGGAAGCCGCGGACGGACGTGAAGGCGCCGCCGTCACGAACGGCGAGGATGACACGTTCGTTGAGCACCGCTCCGTCCGCGAGCCCGTCGACTCCTTGAGGGAAGTGCTCGCGAATCCTCGACGCGACATCATCGCCTCTTAGGACGACAATATCCGCGCCCAGCGACGCGACCAGCTTTTCATCTTTCTCGGAAGCGTCGGCGATGACCGTCAGCCCCTCGGCTTTGGCGAGCTGCGTGACGTAACCGCCATAAGCGCCCGCCGCGCCGGTCACTGCGACGACCTGACCCGGAGACAGCTTAAGCAGGTCAAGCGACTGGCGCGCCGTCAGCCCGTTCATCGGCAAAGTGCACGCTTCGGCATGAGTCTTTCCGGCAGGGGCGCGCACGACCGATCGGGCATCGAGCACAATTTGCTCACGGTACGCGCCATGGCTGCCCTTTGGCACCACGATCGCCATGACAGCGTCGCCAACCTTGAGTCTGTCCGGAACGCCGCTTCCAACCTCATCGACGATCCCCGCCGCCTCCATTCCCGGCACGTAGGGCGGCGGATCCGCCTTCTGGCGGTCGGCGAACGTGCCGTTGCGGGCCCCGACATCGGTTGGGTTGACCGTCGCCGCACGGACGCGGATCCGCACCTGCCCCGGGCCGGCGTGCACTTCGGGCAATTCGAGGACCTGAAGAACTTCAGGATCGCCGTGAGTGAATAGTCCAACTGCGCGCATGGTTCCGTCCTTTGTCAGGTATCAGGTCCCGGACGACAGCGAGTCGCTTCCCTCCAAGCATTCGCCACTGCAGTGGCTACGTCGACAGGGCGCCAGATCCGTGTTTGCTCGAATCCCCCCGCAATTCGCCGGTGGTTGACCTGCCGGTCGTGCGCCTCGATGCGCTCACACGCCGCGCGCGCGAGCTCCACGGCTGAGATCTTTCTTGAGCGCAGCGCCTCGACCAAGGCTAGCGTCGTCGGGAACGTCATCCTGCGACCCCTCTGCGCCCCGCCGGCGCGCGCACGGAGAGTCGGCTAAGTGTACCCGTCATCGTCTCCGCGAGCGATCTCCGCACTGAGAGTGCTACCGGCCAGGAGCCGCCGTTCTTGACCGGCCTCTCGTTCTTCATATTGCAGTCATTGGCTCCATGGAAAGGACGCTGCAGCACGTGGAGGACGGAAATCACGCCGCAACGTTTGACGGATTCGGACACCGCGAATAGGATGATCCTGAATTATCCGCGCTCGTCTGCTGTGTTTCGGTGGGCGCGCTGAATCACGTCGAGTTCGGTCGCTGCGTCGCGCTTTCGGGGGATGGTGGATGAAACGGGTTCTGTTGGTGGGCTTCGATCCGGCAACGGTGGATTTTTCGGATTCGGCGCTACCCCCTGGCATGAACGCGGAGAAGATCCACGCTGGAATCAAAGTCGCGCTCACCGATATGACCGCGCGGGGCTGGCTTGCCGAGAATTGCTTCATCAACCCCGACGAAACTGCGGTCCCGACGGTGGAACGTCCCCTCCGTGCCAATGTGAGATGGAACACCTGTCTCGGGCTAATTAGAGTACAGGTAGGACATGCACATGAGCTCATCGTTGAACAGTTCCATGAATGGATCCACGGATTCCCCCTCCGAGGCCGGCTCGGAAGGAGCCCGTAGGGCGACTGCAGAGACGGCCTCGGGCACCGCGCACCGGGACCCGGAGGTCTTCGCGGTCGGGCGACGCCGCCAGTTCTCCGGGAGCGAGAGGCGAGCGCTCCTGGCCGAGGCCGACCGGCGCAAGGCGGTGGGCACGCTCGGGGCGTTCTTGCGCGAGAAGCACCTCTACTCCTCGATGCTGTCGAGCTGGCGCAAGCAGTTTGGCGCCGCCGACCGCGTGGCTCTCGCGCCGAAGCGGCGGGGACCGAAGCCGGACGCCTCGAGCCGCCAGGTGCTGCAGCTCACCCGCGACAATGCACGGCTGCGGCGCAAGCTCGAGCGGGCGGAGTTGATCATCGAGGCCCAAAAAAACTATGCGTGGCCCTGGGGCTGCCGACCTCGGACGATCGGACCGAGGAGGAGTGATGCGCGCCGTGGCCGAGCTCGCCCCGCACATCGGGATGAGAAGCGCCTGCGGCGCCTTCGCGCTGAACCGCGGGTTCGTGTACCGCGCTCGCACCCGCCATCGGGCGGGCAGCCCACCATGCGTACCGCGCGCTCGGCCACGACCTCCCTTGGCGCTCTCGGGTGCCGAGCAGGAGATCCCGCTCAGAGCCTAAAGCTATGCGGTGAATCATATATGAGGATCGCCGGCGAGTTTGTTGATGTCGACGTGTATCGCCCGAAACGCGCCGCAGAGCACGATGACAGGGACTTCAGCGATATTGCGGATTCGGACGACTCCGGCATCGTTATCGACCAGAGCATGCCGGCCGGTTCGCTGCCATGGGACGACGAGCCTTCCCTGGATACCGAGTCCATACCCAGTGACATCGATGCGGAGGAGCAACTTAGCCTCGCGGAAATCGCTGAGGCCTTGGAGGCAGACTGAGGAGTCGCTGGAATGTTAGTT
>CAWKGA010000006.1:0-188696 GCA_963849095.1 uncultured Gammaproteobacteria bacterium | reverse complement strand
GAGCGCCCATCGATCTCTTTGGGCCACTGGTAGTCAAGTTGGCCATGGGCTTGAAGGTGCCCAGGCGGGCGTTGTCCATCCGGCGCTTGAGGCTACGCTGCAGCCGCTCGCTCTCCTCGATCTCGAGCAGACGGGCGAGCCAGGGCTCGTGGATGAGTTGCTCGGCGTGGGCGAGCAGTCCATAGAGGCCGAGGCGCCGCAGGCGTTGTTTGAGGCTAGAGCGGCAGGTTCACCGCCGCTGTCGTTGCCACCGGGGTTGTTGTTGTCGTCGGCGCTCGGATCGGGGAGAGCGGCTTCAGGGGCAGCGTCGCGCGTTCATCGGGCATCTCCGGGCAGAGTGTTTCGTAGTCGGCCAGGTTGTGCGCACGCACCGCCAGGGTGCGCACGCGCGGGTCATCGGGCAGCGTGACCGGGATGGGCGCGCGTTCGCCTCGTTGGGCACGGTGCAGGTCGATGAGGTGACGCACGGCGGCAAGATGCGTGGCATCTTCCCGAGCGCGGCGGCCAGAGCGGCCTCGAGGTCGGCGGCCCCGTGCGCATCGAGCAGCTCGATGAGGCCGCGGGTGAGCGAGCCCATATGCGCACCGCGCTGAAGCGGCCAGGCGGAAGCACTTCTGCGCGCTGGGTGCCGCATAGTGCAACCGATCGATCGCCCGATGGGCACGCCCGGCGCGCTTCTCGAGCTCGAGCGCCTTGATGTGAGCGGGCTCTTCGATCTGCGCGTCTCGAGCGTAGCTGCGCGGGTGCGTGGCGATGAGGGCGCCGGCATTCGAGGATGCGCACAGTCTGGACACTCGCGAGCACCTCGAGGGTGCGGCGCACATAAGTGTGGGGGACCGAGTAGTCGTTGAGATCAAAGCGCACGTACGGGGTCTTGTGGGTGCGCACGATCAAGCGCTCCTCGGCCGGGAAGGGTTCATCGGGCAAGGCCAGCAGATGCGAGCACTCGGCCTGGAAGCACTCGCGCACCGTGCGGCTGCGATCCTCCGGACAGGGCCGATCGGCGGCCTCCCCGCTGCACCAGGCCGAGCGCCTGGGCGTTCAGATCTGCAAGGTCGGTAAAGCGCCTCGCGGCGAAGAAGCCCTCGCGCACGAAGCGGATAGCTCGCTCAACGCGTCCCTTCTCGTTGCCGCGCGCCACGGCCACCGGGCGCGGTGCGAACCGATACCAGGCCGACAGTTCCAACAATGTCGGATGGAAGCGGATCGCATCCGGGGCACGCTCGAGGTGCACCCGCTCGAGCACAGCGCTGCGTAAATTGTCATACAGCAGGGTACGGGCAACGCCATTGAAGTAAGAGAAGGCGCGCACGTGTGCCATCCAGGAAGCTGCTCATCGCAGCTCCCAGGTAAAAGCGCACGAACAGGTGCCGCGAGTAGGAGAGCACCATCACGAAGGCCATCAGCGGCCGCAGTGCCTTGCCCACGGCGAGCTTGCCGAAGTGCGCCCAGTCAACCTGCCCCTGGTCCGCCGGCAAGGTGCGCAAGCGCAGATACGCCTCGGCAGCGGGAGGGGGTCGGTGACGGGCCACGATCGCGCGGAAGTGATCGGGTCGGCCCGGATAGCCGCGCTCGCGCGCCATGTGATAGAGCCGGCTGGCGCGCAGTGTGGGGTAAAGAGCAAGGGTCTGCTGGATGAAGGGCACGAAGGCATCGGCCATCGAGCCGCGTGTGGACTGGCGAGCCGCGGGGATACCGGCCTGCGTGAGAACTCGCCGTACCGTGGCGTGATGCAGGCGTAGTTGCCGGGCGATCGTGCCGAGGGCCCAGTGCTCGGCGTGATGCAGCCGCAGGATCTCGGCCTCGAGCTCGCGCGAGATCATGGTCGCACCCTCGAGCATCTCCCACTACGGCACTCATCCGCTCCAGTGCCAGGGCTGAAGCCGGGCAAAGGCGGGCAATGTCCTGCCGCAGAACGCACAGCGGCTCTGCAGAAGGCGCATGGGAGGGTGGATAGGCTCTTCGCAGTCCACATCGATCGATCCACTCACGAGGACCCGATGCGCCGATACGCTGCACTCCCTCATCGCCAGGGGAAAGCCGTGATGCGTCACTTCGGCTGTTCGTCGTTCCCGGTAGCGCCGTTGTCGTTCGGCGTGTCGGCGCGCTCCACGCAAGGTGCGCTGGTAGCGAGCGCCGGCGCGGCGAAGCGACTCCCGACGAGCCAGCTTCGCGCATTGCCCGGGGCAGTAGAGGTTCCCGCAATCACATTGCGCGCAGATGCAAACCTGCATCCCACAGCCGCGGCAGTGATAGAGCCGATAGCTCGCCGGCTCCTCGAGCAGCCCCAAGACCCCCTCCCCGACGGTACTGGACAGCGCCGGGGCGGCAAGGCATAAAGGCTCGGCAAAGCCGCCTCCCAAGGCGCTGGGCACCGAGGGCCCGGGGGTTGGATGCCAATCAAACGACCCGGGCCTTCGTCTTTTTTGCTTCCTCGAGCATAGCCCAAGCCTGTAGCGCCGCAGCAAGAGCACGTCGGCGCCCTGCAGTCATCGAACACGGCGGCGTACTTCTGCCCGGCCTGCGGCCGGTCAGACGGCGTGACCGCTTCGCAGTCGCGCAGGAAGCAACGACATAAAGGGGAAATTGGAAGAAGACGACGGAAGGCGGCACCGACTGCCTTGAGACTTACCCGCTCAATTCAAAACCGCAGCCATCCCCAGAATCAGGCGGTTCCTGACCACCGTTCACACCTGCAACCGGTCCCGACGACTTTTCAACGTCGCTCGGCCCGTTGTCGAGTGTGCGTCCGTCATCGAGCGTCGCACCGCCCCGTTGGTGCAGCCAGTCGCTGTAGCCGCCGACGTACTCGCGCCACGCGCCGCCGCCTTCCGCGCTGAGCGTCTGTGTCACGACATTGTCGAGAAAGCGGCGATCGTGGCTCACGAGCAGCAGCGTGCCCGCATAATCCTGCAATCTCTGCTCGAGCAGCTCGAGGGACTCGATGTCGAGATCGTTCGTCGGCTCATCCAGTACAACCAGATTGGCGGGTCGAGCGAACAGGCGCGCGAGCAGCAGCCGATTGCGCTCCCCGCCGGAGAGCGCTTTGACCGGGGTGCGCGCGCGATGCGCGGGAAACAGAAAGTCGCCGAGATAGCCCATGATGTGCTTGCGGGCGGTACCGATCTCGATCCAGTCGGACCCAGGGCTGATCGCCTCGGCAACCGTCGCCTCCGGGTCCAGTTGCTCGCGCAGCTGGTCGAAGTACGCAATCTGCAGGTTGGTGCCGAGCTTCAGCGTACCGGTATCAGGCGCGAGTGTCCCGAGGATCATGCGGATGAGAGTCGATTTGCCGGCGCCGTTCGGGCCAATGAGTCCGATGCGATCGCCTCTCATGATACGCATCGACAGCCGGTCGACCAGCGTGCGTCCGTCGAAGCGCTTGCTGACCTCCGTGAGCTCGGCCACGAGCTGGCCCGAGCGCTGACCGGCATCCAGGCTCATCTTCATGGCGCCGAGCCTGTCCCGCCGTGCGGCTCGCTCGACGCGCAGCCGCTCGAGCCGCAGTACTCGGCCTTCGTTGCGCGTACGTCGCGCCTCGACCCCCTTGCGAATCCAGAGCTCCTCCTGGGCCCAGAATTTGTCGAACCTGCGGCGCGCGGTCTCTTCGGCGGCGAGCTCTTGCTCTCTCAGCGCCTCGTACGCCGCGAAATTGCCCGGATAGGAGCGAAGTACGCCGCGATCGAGCTCGACGATTCGAGTCACGACTCGGTCGAGGAACGCACGATCATGGGTCACGATGATGGCGGCCGGAACCTTGAGCAGCAGATCCTCGAGCCGCTCGATCGCGGCGATGTCGAGGTGGTTCGTCGGCTCGTCGAGGAGCAGGAGGTCCGGCTGCGACGCAAGCGCCAGTGCGAGCGCGGCCCGCCTGCGCTCGCCGCCGGAGCTAGTAGCGGGAGCCGTCTCCTCCCGGAGCCCGAAGCGGTGGAGGAATTCGGTCAAGCGCGATTCCACGCGCCAGCGCTCCCGCTCGTTGCCGCCCAGATCGGCGGGCGCGAACCCGCTGGCGCCGGCGGACCTTGCGCGCTCCATCAGGCTCTCGCGCAGCGTTTGCGCCGCCGGAAGCTCGGGCTCCTGCTCGACGAGCGCGACGCGAAGTCCGAGCCGAATCTGGCGCTCGCCCTCGTCGAGCGAGGCGAGGCCTGCAAGGATCCGCAGCAGCGTCGACTTGCCGGTGCCGTTGCGGCCGATGAGCCCCAGCCGTTCGTGCGATTCCACGGCGAGCTGCGCGCCGTCGAGCAGCGGGCGGTCGCCGAGGGCGAGGTGAGCGTCGAGAAGCGTGAACAGCGGCACGGGACGCATTGTCCGGATTGGACGCCGGGATGGAAAGCCCGTAGACTCAAGCGCGCTGAACTTAGAGGTGTACGGTCAGCACCCTGTTCCGCCGGCAGCCTGCCATTGCAGCTGACTTCGATCCCCATTCCCAACCCGCCTCGCGTCTGACCGCTGCAGCCAAGGCTCGTTCGACCCCGAATCAGGGTCGCTCGGGGCCGTCAGGTCGCTGCCGAGCGAGCTCACGATTAGAGGTTTTTTCATGCTGTTTGAAGATTTCGGGCTCATGCCCGCGTTGTCACGTGCCGTGGCCGAAAAGGGCTACTCGACGCCCACCCCGATTCAAGCCAAGGCGATTCCCGCGGTGCTGGCCGGCCGTGATGTCATTGCAGGAGCGCAGACCGGCACGGGCAAGACCGCGGCCTTCGTGCTGCCGATCCTGCACCGGCTCGGTGAGTCGTCAGGCCGCTCGCCGCGAGCGCTCGTGCTCACGCCTACTCGGGAGCTCGCCGCACAAGTGGCGGAAAGTGCCCGCACTTACGGACGCTACGCCGACGTTCGAATCGCCGTCATCTTCGGAGGCGTGAGCATCAATCCGCAGATCGAAGTGTTGCGCAGAGGCTGCGATCTGCTGGTGGCAACCCCGGGACGGCTGCTCGATCTCGCCGAACGGCGAGCGGTCAATCTGCGTGAAGTCCAGACGTTCGTGCTGGATGAGGCGGATCGCATGCTCGACATGGGCTTCATTCCAGCGATCCGACGCGTGCTCGCTCTCCTGCCTGCGCAGCGCCAGAACCTCATGTTCTCGGCGACGTACTCGGATGAGATCCGCGCTCTGTCAAAGCGCTTCCTGCGCGATCCGGAGACGATCGAAGTCTCCGAGCGCAATGCGACCGCGGATCGGATCGAGGAGCTCGTGTATCGGGTTCCCAAGGAGCAGAAGCGCCATCTGCTCGCGCACCTCATCGCGAGCGGCAGCTGGCAGCAGGTGCTCGTCTTCACTCGCACGAAGAGCGGCGCCAACCGGCTCGCGCAGCACCTCGAGGGGAGCGGCATTCGCACCGCCGCGATCCACGGCAACAAGAGTCAGGGCGCCCGCGAGCGAGCCTTGGCCGACTTCAAGGCCCGCAGGGTCACCGCGCTGGTCGCGACCGAGATTGCAGCGCGCGGGCTCGATATCAAGGAGCTGCCCCACGTAGTGAATTTCGAGATGCCGAACGTGCCGGAGGATTACGTTCACAGAATCGGCCGCACCGCCCGTGCGGGCGGCGCGGGTTGCGCCGTTTCGCTGGTCGCGCCCGAGGAAGTGCCGCTGCTTCGGAGCGTCGAGAAAGTGCTCCGCCGCTCCCTGGCCGTCGCGAGTTCCCCGGAGTTTACCGTGCCACAATCGCCGGCGCATCCGGCCCCAGCACAGCTCACGCAGCCGCGGCGGGCCTACACGACACCGCGCCGCGCATCGCAGGCCGCCGGCGGCCGCCGGTGACCCGGGGGTCGCGACCAGGCCTCACCAGAAGCGTCCGGCGCTCACGATGTGCTTGCGGTAAAAGCCGTGGATCAGGCTGCCGTAGGAAACGAGAGCGTCCGACCGAGGCGCGTGGATGAAACGGCCGCTGCCCACGTAGACGCCAACGTGATTGACATGACGTGCGCCGATCCGGAAGAACACGAGATCGCCGGGTAACAGGTCCTTGAGTGGAACGGGGCGCGCCGCGCGCTTCTGCCTGGCAGCAGTACGCGGGATGGAAATTCCAGCCCTGTCATAGGCGAAAACTGCGAGTCCGCTGCAATCGAAGCCTCGCGTGTCCGTGCCGCCGAAGCGGTAGGGCGTACCGACGAGAGCGGCTGCAACGGCCGCAATCGTACGTCCACGCTCGATGCGCAGTTCCGGGACGCGCGGGGTCGTGGCGCACCCTGCGAGAAGTCCCGCGAGCATCAAGGTCAACGCAATCCACGCTCCTCCAGACGAAGATTGCGCTCGGAACATCTCGTGCTGCCGCCGATATCGGTCCAAGAGACTAAAATAGCAGCCGTGGAGCATCCCAACAACGCCGCCGCGCCGCCGGAGCCGCAGGAGCTCGAGAAGATCTCCGCGGGGACGCTCTCGTACTACGAGGTACGCGCCGAGGAATTTCGCGCGGGTACGCGCGACCACGACGTGAGCCAGAACATTGAAGCGCTGCTGCGCCATATCGAAGGCCAGGCACCCTTTGTCATCCTCGATTTCGGTTGTGGGCCGGGACGTGACCTCAAGACCTTCACCGGGCGCGGGCACACTGCGATCGGGCTCGAGGGCGCAGCCGCCTTCACCGCGATGGCGCGCGCGGAAAGCGGCTGCGAAGTGTGGCAACAGGATTTCCTCGAGCTCGACCTGCCGCCGGCGCGCTTTGACGGCGTCTTCGCCAACGCCTCGCTGTTTCATGTACCGTCCCGGGAGCTCCCGCGCGTCCTGCGACAACTTCGCGAGACGCTGAAGCCCCGCGGCGTGCTGTTCAGCTCCAACCCGCACGGGCACGGCGAGGAAGGCTGGAACCGTGGACGCTACGGCGCCTACCATGATCTCGAAGCCTGGCGGCGCTACGTGTCAGACGCGGGCTTCATGGCGCTCGAGCATTACTACCGTCCAACCGGTTTGCCGCGCGACGAGCAACCGTGGCTAGCCACAGTGTGGCGCAAAGCGCCCTATAATACCGGCCGTCGAGAAACAGAGCCCACGGCCGCGATTAATCGGAGTGACGATCAATGAGCGAAACGACCATGAACGCGGACCGGTTGCAGCATCTGCAGGCGGTCGTCAAGTCGGACATCGCGGCGGGTCTATACCACGGGGCGGTCATTAAGGTGGCCCGCGGCGGGGCCGTGGCGCTCGATGTCGCCCTCGGCGCTGCCGATGCCGCGCAGACCCAGCCGCTCAAGCGCGATTCGGTGTTCAGCATCTTCTCGGTGACCAAGGCGTTCACCAACGTGCTGACGCTGCGTGCGATCGAGCTCGGCCAGTTCGCGCTCACGAGCCGCATCTCGGACATCGTTCCGGAATTCTCCGGCCACGGACGCGAAGCCGTTCAAATTTGGCATTTGCTGTCGCATCAGGCCGGCTTCCCGATCATCTTTGAGGTTAAGCCGGGCATGTACATCGACCGGTTCGACGAGATGATCGCCGCGGTGATCGAGGTGGTGAAGCCCGCCGATGCGCCCTGTGCGAAGGTTTCCTACTCGCCGCTCGTCAATCACGTGCTGCTCGGGGAGGCCGTGCGCCGCACGGACCCCAAGCGCCGCTCGTACCGGGCGATCGTTCAGGAGGAGATCCTGACGCCGCTCAAGATGAAGGACACCTCGGTGGGGGTGCGGGCCGATCTGAAGTCGCGCAAGATCGCCCCGGATTTTCGCGGAAACTATCCGATCGGACACCGCGGGCACAGCAACTTGGGTCCCAACGGCGCCTTCGAGGAGGAGCACGCGGAGATGCCGTGGGTCGGCATCGCATCCACGGTGCCGGACATGTTCCGCTTCGTGGAGATGCTGAGCCACGACGGGGCGCTCGACGGCCAGCGAATCCTGTCGCCGGCGATTCTGGAGCTCGCACGCCGCAACTGGACCGGCGAGAAGCCGAACGAGCTCGACGCGCAGCGGAGCAAGGCGCGCGGCTGGCCGCAGACGCCGGCCTGCATCGGCCTCGGCTTCGCGCTGCGCGGCACCGCCATCTCCCACCACCTGTTCGGCACGCTCGCCTCGCCGGGCACTTACGGCAACTACGGCGCCGGCACGACGCTCTTCTGGGTGGATCCGGAGCGCGATTTGACGTTCGTCTGCCTGTCGGCGGGTGTGATGGAGAGCAACGCCAACGTGGAGCGCTTCCAGAAGCTGTCCGATATCGTGATCTCGGCCGCTGTCTGACCGGAGAGCGATGGTGGCGCCGACGCCGTCCAAGGGGGACGCATTCGACTACATCGTCGTCGGTGCGGGCACCGCGGGCTGCGTGGTCGCCGCGCGCCTCTCGGAGAACCCCGCAACTCGCGTGTGTCTCATCGAGGCGGGTCCGCGCGATTCGCATCCGTTCATTCACATCCCTGCCACGGTCGGTGCGGCCATCGCCACGCCGGCCATCAACTGGCGCTTCCTCACGGTGCCGCAGCGTGGGCTCGCGAACCGGCGCATTCCCATACCGCGCGGCCACGTGATCGGCGGCTCTGGGTCGATCAACGGCATGGTGTATTTCAGAGGGCAGCCCTCCGACTACGACGCTTGGGCCGCCGCAGGCAATCCCGGCTGGAGCTACCGGGAAGTGCTGCCGTATTTCCTGCGTTCCGAGCGCAATCCGTTCTATGCGGGCTCGCCGTACCACGGCACGGAAGGAGCGATGAACGTGCAGTTCGTGAGCCCGCCGAACCCGATGACGGCCGCGTTCCTCTCGGCGATGGAATCGCTCGGCTACCCGCGCTGCGAGGATTTCAATGGGCCGAATCCGGAAGGCTACGGCCTGCGGCAGGGAACGATACTCGACGGCCGTCGCGTCTCCACGGCGACGGCCTACCTGCGGCCGGCCAGCGCGCGAGCAAACCTGACCATCCTGACGGACGCGTTGGTCGAGCGGGTCGTGTTCGACAGTCGCCGCGCGGTTGGCGTCGATATCCGGCAGGGCGGCGGGCGCAAGCGCCTGACCGCCAGAGCGGAAATCGTGGTGAGTGGCGGGTCGATCAACTCTCCGCAAATCCTCATGCTCTCAGGCGTCGGCGAGGGTGCCCATCTGCGGCAGCTGGGGATTGAAGTGGTGCACGACCTCCCGGCGGTCGGTACCAATCTGCACGATCATCTGGCCGTCGCCGTGCTCATGGAGATGCGCAATACCGACTCCTATGGCATCTCGGTGCGGACGCTACCGCGGGGGGCGTGGAACCTGCTCCAGTACGCCTTCGGCCGCAAGGGTCCGCTCGCGAGCAACGTCTTCGAGAGCACCGCGTTCTTGCGCACAGTGGGCGGACTCAACCGCCCCGACATCCAGCTCGTCTTTCAGACGGCGCGACGCAACCGCTCGACATTTCCGTTGCCCCTGGGCCACGGCTTCGCCTTCAGCGCCGTCAACCTCTATCCGAGGAGCCGCGGGCGCATTCGGCTCGCGAGTCCCGATCCGAGTGCGCATCCGGACATCGACCCCAATCTGCTCGGCGATCCGGCCGACGTGGCGCCGCTCGTGCGCGGAGTCAAGCTCGGCCGGCAGCTGGCGCACAGCGCCGCCTTTGCGCGCTACAAGGCACGCGAGGTGCAGCCAGGACCGGCGATTCAAGAAGAGCAGGCGATCGCGGACTACGTGCGCAGGGCCTCGAGCACGGTGCACCACCCGGTCGGAACCTGCTACATGAGCGGCACGGACCCACGATCGGTGGTGGACTCCGCGTTCCGGGTCCGCGGCGTCGAGGCGCTGCGGGTGGTCGACGCGTCGGTGTTTCCCAGCATCGTCGGCGGCAATACCAACGCTCCCGTCGTCATGGTCGCCGAGCGTGCCGCGGACCTGCTGCTCGGGCGGCCGCAGTTGCCACCTTTCCCGCTTCCGGCTAGCTCCCCTTCTTGAGGGTGAAGCTCATCGCCTGGCCATTGAAGCTGGTCGACAGGGCGATCTGCCCGGGTGAGACCGTCCCGGTGTACTTCAGCGTCATGGCATTCCCGCCCATATTCAGGTCGACGGCGAAGGAGATCTTCGCTCCATCGATCGTGCCGTCCTTGATCGGGGTGACGGAGCCGTCCGGTCCCGTCGTGGAGCCCGTGAGCGTGGCGCCCGCGGCCTTGAAGGTGTAGCTCACCATCACCGGGCCGTTCGGCGTATCGATGGAGCCGGTCCAGTTGCCATCGACGTCGGCCGCGAATGCCGGCACCGTGGCCAACAACAACAGTGCGAGCAGGAAGCCGCTGACTCTCTTCATGGAATTATCCCCCTGACGTTCTATCTCGGATTTTGGTCGCGTCTGTTACATCTGTCAAACACGCTTGGGACCCGCCCAGGATGGCCCGGGGCGCGGCGCCGGTGAGCATCACCGGCTCCCGGGCGGCCGCTTGTTCCGAAGCTTGTCCATGCAGAATTCCTCGGGAATCTCGTACCCCGCCCGCTTCAGGTACTCCGCTTTGACGGTCCACGGCCGCGTGTACGACTTCGGGTCGTCGATCGTGAACAGGGCATGCAGATGCTCGCCGTCGCGGCTCAGCTGATACCGCTCGGTGAGGCGCAGCGCCTCCGAGTGCGGCAGCCCAGCGTCATCGAGCAGTGTCAAGTCGTTGAATCCCGTGGAATCGATCACGAGCGTATCGCCGTCCCAGTGCGCGACGGAGTAGCCGAGCCACAGGGGATCGGGATCCGTTGGCAGCTGCTCGTCCACGTAAGCGCGGCGCGGCAGGCGATTCAACTGAAAGATGAAGTAGATCACCTTCGGGTGCTGAAGGATCTCGAACGGCTCGTTGACGAACATCAGCCGCGGCAGCCCCGGAGGCAGGCAGCGCGTCATGCCGTCGAACGATCGATCCCCTCGAGCCGCGGCGGCCCGGTGCTGCTCGTAGATCGCGCGAGCGCCCGGAGTGAGCGGAGGCGGTGTTCCCTCGACGGTCTTCAGCGCGTGGGGCGGATGGACGACGAACCAGACGCCCGAGAAATCGGGCGGGGCGGAGTGCGCGGCTCCGATGCCGATTCCGAGCGCCGCGACGAGGAGTCCGACGCGCAAGACCCAGGCGCGAACGACGCTGCCGCCGCTCATTTCGCCACCGTGATGCCGTTGACCGGCGCGTTGCGATTGTTCTCCTCGCAGATGTACTCCTGCGGCCGCACGTCGGGCCGCCAGATGTAGATTCGCCGGTAGCTGTACGGATGCTCGAGCGTCACGGGATCCTCGACCGTCATGATGAGCTGGAGCTTCGCGCCGCCGTCGATCTTCGTGTATTTCTCGACGAGGTGCAGCTGCGTGGAGTGCGAACTGCCCTCATCGTCGATGAACGGACGGTCATCGAGAGCGATCGTGTCCACCACGAGCGTGTCACCGTCCCAGTGTCCGACCGAATCGCCGAGGAAGGTGATGCGCGGGTGCTTGGGGTGAGGCCGGTTCAGCCAGATGCGCCGCACTTCGTGCGCGACCTCGTGCAGGAAGGTGATGCGCCCCGGCGTCTGTACGATCTCGATCGGATAGGGACTTTCCATCAGCCGCGGCATGCCGTGCGAGAGACACTGGGTCTCCGTGTCGGCCTCCGGAGTGCCGCGGTTCTTGGCGCGGATGCGCTCCATGAGAAGCTTCATGTATTTCGGCTTCAGGGGCGGCGGTATGCCAGGCGCAGGCCCGAGCAGGTACTCGTAGCCCTGCAGCCACCAGACCCCTTCGAGATCGCGAGGGTCCGGGTTCGGGGGAGCGGAGTCCGGCGGCGCGGCGCGACCGCCGAGCAACGGAGGCGTGAGCGCGAGGGTGGGGTCGCCGCTATTGAACAATGTCCTCGGCCGGAACGGACGGTCCGCCGCGCTTGGAGCAACCCGCCGGGCGGGACCGGAGTTCGTCTGGGCTGCGGGAGCCTGCTGTCCGGCGCTGGTCTGGGCCGCCGGCGGCGCCTGCTGATCGGCCCCGACGGTACCCGCGGCGGCCGCAGCGAGCACGCCGACGGCCACCGAGACGCCGAGCCCACGGCGACGCACGCCGTGGCTCGAGTTGCAACCGGACATTGGGCCCCCTCCCCGGATTATTGCGCGGCGCGAGCGTCGCGATTCCTGCCTGTGATCCTACAGGTCATTTGGCCGCCTGAGAATGGCTTCCCCAGACCATCTGTTGTACTCTCCCGACGACCTTGACGGCGAGGAAGTTAGAGAGCGTCGGCCGCTTTCCGCGACCGCGTTCGGGGGGCCGATCGAGGCCATCTGAAGCTCGCGTCACGTCACGCCCGCGAGCTTCGAGAGGTGTCCAGTTGAGGCATTCGCTGGGAGAAAAGGCGCACGCGTCGGCGGGCCTCGCTTGGTTCGCGGCCGCAGCCGCTTGCATCGGTGCTTGGAGCGCGCCCGGCCTCACCTGTGCCGCTGAGCAGCACCTCTCGGTTGCTGCAGAGCAGCATCTGCTCGATCAGTACTGTCGCGTGTGTCACAACTTCGTTGACTACGCGGGCGGCATCGAATTCGAGACCTTCAACCCGGGCAAGGCACAGGACGACGCAGCGCTCACCGAGCGCATGCTCCGCAAGCTGCGCGCCGGCATGATGCCGCCGGCGGGCAAGCCACGCCCCGATCCGGCGATCGTGCGAGCCTTCGCGACCAACCTCGAGGGCGAGGTCGACAGCCACGAGAAGCCGAGCCTGTCGATGCCGCGGCTGCACCGGCTGAACCGCTTCGAGTACCAGAATGCGGTGCGCGACTTGCTGGCGCTCAACGTGGACGCTTCGAAATTCCTGCCGTCCGACGACTCGAGCCGCGGCTTCGACGACCAGGCCGGAACATTGACGCTCTCGCCGGTGCTGCTCGAGGCCTATCTGTCCGCCGCCGAGCGGATCAGTCGCACCGCGCTCGGGACGGCGACAGAGCCCACCCAGGCGACCTATGCCGTCGCCCCCGACGCCACGCAGAACTATCACGTCGAAGGCCTGCCCTTCGGCACCCGAGGGGGCCTGCTGATCCATCACACGTTCCCCGCCGATGGCAAGTACACCCTCAAGGTGTTCGCCGTGAATCTCGGGAACATGGGCAATTTCCGCCCGTTCGGCGAGATTCGCGGGGAGCAACTCCTGTTCTATGTCGATGACAAGCGAGTTGCGCAGGTGGACTGGGACAAGGCGCTGCATGTCAGCCGCTCACTCGATGAGGAGGCGACCGGCCAGCTGAGCACGATCGACGTGACGTTGCCCGTGACGGCGGGGCCGCACCGGATCGGGGTCACGTTCCTCGCGACGGACTATGCGCCGGGGCTCGACATGAACCACCCCTTCGATCGCAGCACGATCGAGACGGGCGGCCTCCCGGGCTTCACGTTCTATCCCCACGTCGGCCGCGTGAGGATCGACGGCCCGACGGACGCGTCCACCGCCAAGAACTCTCCGAGCCGCGAGCGGATCTTCACCTGCTATCCGAAGCAGCCGAGCGAGGAGCAGGCCTGCGCTCACACGATTGCCGTAACGCTCGCGCGCCGTGCCTACCGCGGCTATGACACGGCGCAGGACGTCGATACGCTCATGAAGTTCTACGCGCTCGGCCGCAGCGCCGGCTCGTTCGACGAGGGCATCGAGGCGCTCGTGGAGCGAACGCTCGCGGATCCGAAATTCATCTTCCGCGTGGAGGCGGCGCCGTCCGGGCTGCCGCCCGGCACGCCGTACCGCGTGAGCGATCTCGACCTCGCATCGAGGCTGTCGTTCTTCCTCTGGAGCAGCATCCCGGACGACGAGCTGCTCGATCTTGCGCAGAAGGGCGAGCTCCACCGCGACCGGGTTCTGCGCGCTCAAATTCAGCGCATGCTCGCCGATCCCCGCGCGTCGGCGCTCACCACCAACTTTGCCGACGAGTGGCTCGGGCTCAGAGCGCTCACCTCGTTCGACCCGGTCGTTGACCTGTATCCGGATTTCGACGACAACCTGCGACAGGCGTTCAAGGAGGAGGTCGAGCTCTTCTTCAAGAGCATCCTCGACGAGAATCGCAGCGTCGTCGACTTACTCACCGCGAACTATACGTTCGTCAACGACCGCCTCGCGATGCTCTACGGTATCCCCGGCGTCAAGGGGAGCTACTTCCGCCGCGTCGTGCTCGGCCCTTCCGAGAGCATGCGCTGGGGGTTGCTCGGCAAGGGCGCGATCCTCGCCATCACCTCGCACCCGGACCGCACGTCGCCGGTCGTCCGCGGCAACTGGGTGCTGAGGACGATGCTCGGCTCTCCGGCGCCGGATCCGCCGGCGAACGTCCCGCAGCTGAAGCCGAAGCCGCATGATCCCGCGGGCAACTCCCGCCCGCCGACGATGCGCGAACTGATGGAGCAGCACCGGGCCAATCCGGTCTGCGCGAGCTGCCACAAGATGATGGATCCGATCGGCTTCGCGCTCGAGACCTTCGATGCGATCGGCCGCTGGCGCACCGAGGACAGCGGCACGCCGATCGACACGCGGAGCCGCCTGTACGACGGCGGGACGGTGGACGGGCCGGCCGGCGTGCGCGCCTTCTTGCTGCGCCACGAGCCCCAGTATCTGCGCAACGTCGTCGAGAATCTGATGACCTACGCTCTCGGCCGCGGGATCGAGTACAACGACATGCCGACCGTGCGCAGCGTGTTGCACGAGACGTCGGGCGACGACTATCGGCTGAGGAGCCTCATCGAGGCCGTCGCGATGAGCGATGTCTTCCGCATGAACGTGACGGCGGGTCCGGGCCCCGGACAGAAGTTCGCTTCCGCTCAGAAGATTGCAGCGACGAGCGGCCCAGATGCACGGACGGCCGGGCTTCAGTCCGGCGTTAGAGGAGAGTGACCATGCCCTTCATCACCAATCGCGCGCTGCCGCGCAGGACCTTCATCAAGGGGCTGGGCACCACCATCGCTCTGCCATTCCTCGAGTCGATGCTGCCGGCGCGCGCGAACGCGTCCGCGAAGCAGATCCTGCCGACTCGGTTCGTCGGCGCGTTCATTCCGCACGGCGCCGCCCCGGGCTACTGGGTTCCCAAGTCGAGCGCGCCGGGCTTCGATTACCCCTTCATCTACGAGCCGCTGCAGCCCTTCCGCAAGCACGTCGTCTTGACGAGCGGCATGTGGTCGCAGTCGTCGGAGAATCCTCCGGGGGTCACCGGCGCCGACCACTTCGTCGCCGCCGCATTCATGACGGGCGTCAAGCCCAAGAAAACCACCGGCGCCGACATTCAGGTCGGAACCTCCGTGGACCAGATGATCGCGCAGCAGATCGGCAAGAACACACTGCTCCCCTCCCTGCAGCTCGCGCTGGAGGACCCGGGCGCCAATGCGAGCAGCTGCGGGGAAGGCTACAGCTGCGTATACACCAACACGATCTCCTGGGAATCGCCGACGCGGCCGCTGCCCATGGAGATCAACCCCCAGACCGTGTTCGAGCGGATGTTCGGCGACGGCAGCTCGCCAGAGGTGCGGCGCGACCGCCGCGAGCGCGAGGCGAGCATTCTCGACTCGGTGACCGGCAGCATCGGCGAGCTGATGCCGCAGGTGCCCCATACCGATCGGGTCCGCCTGGAGCAGTACCTGGACGATGTGCGGGAGACCGAGCGGCGCCTCACGATCGCCGGCCGCGCATCCACCAGCGTACCGACGAATATCGCCGTGCCGTACGGCGTGCCGGAATCCTTCGACGAGCACATCCGCATCCAATTCGACCTGCTCTCGCTCGCGTTCCAGGCGGACATCACGCGCGTCGCCGCGGTGCTGTTCGCCCGTGATCTGACGAGCCGGGTGTATCCGAAGAGCGGTACGACCATCAGCTTCCACTTGGGCTCGCATCACGGGGAGGACCCCGGCCAGATCGCCGTGTACGCAAAGCTCAACCGCTACCACGTGCAGATGTTCACGTATCTCGTTCAGAAGCTCGCCGCCATCCCGGAGGGCGATGGCACGCTTCTCGATCACTCGTTGCTGCTCTACGGATCGAACATGGGCGACTCCAACCAGCACCTGCACTACGACGTGCCGCACGTGCTGGTCGGCGGCGCATCGGGCCGGCTGAAGGGGGACCGCCTCCTCGCCTACCCGAGCCGCAAGGTGCCCACGGGTAACCTACTGCTCAGCATTCTCGATATGTTCGATGTCCCTGCCGACCATTTCGGCGACAGTACCGGCCGCCTCGTGGGTATTTGAGCGCATCACCAAAAGAGTCTAGGTAAGGGGGAAGATCCATGAAGATCCGAATCACCACGGCCGCCGCGCTGCTCGCCTGCGCCGGGTGGGGGGTCGCCTCGGCGCATCACTCGTTCGCAACGTTCGACCAGCACACGACGAAGACGATCGTCGGCACGGTCAAGGACTTCCAGTGGACGAATCCCCACATCTGGGTGGACATCATCGTGAAGTCCCCCCAGACCGGCAAGGACGAGGTGTGGTCCATCGAAGGGGGCAGCCCCAATGGGCTCAGGCGCACGGGCTGGACGCGCGGGACCATGAAGCAGGGCGATACGATCGAGGTCGTCATCCATCCGCTGAAGAACGGCGCGAACGGCGGCAGCATGATGACAGCCAAGGTCAACGGTCAGCCGATCGGCCGGCGATTCTAAAGGCCCGGGCGGCGGCAAGCTCCCTGATGCTCGAGGCGCGACTTCCATGAAACGGCTCCTCGCAACGCTGCTTGCAGCGCTCGTCTGGCTCTCGTGCAACGGGCTCGCGCTCGCCGCGAGCGACCTGGCGGACGCCGTGATGCAGCAGGACACGGCGCGCGTCGCGGCGCTGCTCCGAGCCCATGCGGACGTGAATGCCGCTCAGCCGGACGGGAGCACGGCGCTGCACTGGGCGGCCTATCGAGGGGATGTGCGCACGGCCGCCGAGCTGCTCGCTGCCGGCGCCCGCCCGAACGTCAAGACCGATACCGGCATGACGCCGCTCCTGCTCGCCTGCCAGGCGGGCAACGCGGACCTGGTGAAGCTCCTGCTCAAATCCGGAGCGAACGTGAGCCAGACGCTCACACACGGTGAGACGCCCCTCATGATGGCCGCGCGGACCGGCAGCGTGCCGGTCCTCAAGCTGCTGCTGGCGCACGGCGCGGAGGTCAACGCGCGCGAGCACCTCCGCGGCACCACGGCGCTCATGTGGGCCGCGGCGAACAGCAACACCGATGCCGTTCGGCTCCTGATTTCGAGCGGCGCCGACGTGAGTGCCCGCTCGGGAACCACCCCGCCGGGCCGCAGGCCCTATCTCGCGGAGACCGGCCGCTCCCGCATCTCGCAGTTCGCGTACGGCTACGGCCTCGCCGGCATCATCGTCAAGCAGGCCTCGGCCGAGTCTCAAAAGGAGGTGCAGGAGGAGATCGCGACCGCCCGCGCCGTGCTCGAGCGCTACCCGCTGCCGAAGTTGCCGCAGGCGAGCAAGAACCCATGGGGCGGATTGACTCCGTTGATCTTCGCAACGCGCCAGGGCGATTTCGCGACGGTGAAGGCCCTGCTCGACGCCGGCGCGAACGTGAACGAGACGAGCGAATACGGCTGGACGCCGCTGCTCGTCGCCACGAAGAACCGCTACTACCAGATTGGCGCGTATCTCCTGAAGCACGGCGCCAACCCCAACCTCGCGAACGGAGGCGGCTGGAATCCGCTCTACATCGCGACCGACAACCGCAACATCGCCTCAGGCGACTATCCGGTGCGCAAGCCGGACATGGATCATCTCGATTTCATCAAGCTGCTGCTCGCCGCCGGCGCGAACCCGAACCTGAGGATGCGCTCGAGCACCGAGACGCGCACGGTCTTCACGAACCAGTGGCTGGATGAGAACGGTGCGACGCCCTTCCTGCGCGCCGCGCAATCGGGCGACCTCGTGCTGATGAAGCTGCTGCTCGCTCACGGCGCTGACCCGGGGATTCCGACGTATATCAACGTGACGCCGCTCATGGTGGCGAGCGGCATCGGATGGGTCGAGGGCGTCACGTACGAGTGGTCGCCGCAGGAGACTTACCAGACGGTGCAGTTCCTGCTCGGCCTCGGCGCGGACGTGAATGCGCAGGACCTGGTCGACCGGCGCACGGCGCTGATGGGCGCCGCGCACAAGGGCAGGAACGACGTGGTCCAGCTGCTCGTGGATCATGGCGGCGATCTGTCCCTGCACGACATCGGGAGCCGCGACACCGTGCATGCGCTTGCGGGCGTGAGCTGGCAGGCGATCGACTACGCGGACGGTCTGGTGCGCGTGGGTGTGCAGTCCGCGAGTCCGCACCCGGAAACGTCCGCATTGATCCGGCGCCTCATGATTCAGCGCGGGCTGCCGGTGCCGCCGGTGGGCCGCACGTTTGCCTCCATCTGCATCACCGAGATCTGCAAGGGAGCCCCCTGAGGCGTCGGCTTCGCGCCGAGCTTCGTCACACGCTACGCCCAAGGCGGCCGAGGCCGGCCGCGGGCGCTCACATGCGATGCGTGTCGGTGCAGACGTTTTCCTTGAGACTCATGCCCGGCTGCCTGATCAGCGTGAAGGCGGTGGTCCAGGGGCGGGTGTAGTAATCCGGGTCGGTGATGGTGACCGAGCCCCTGATGCGGCTGTGTCCGGACAGCGTGTAGCGCTCCTCGACTTTCAGCTTTTCGCCGTGCGGTAGGCCCGAGTAGTCGAGCCAGGTCAGGGCGTTGAAGCCGATCGAGTCGATGACGAGGGTCGAGCCGTCGAAGCGTGCGATCGAATAACCGAGGTATTCGGGGTCGGGATCCACCGGAAAGGTCTTGTCCCAGTAGATGATCCGGAACGTGTGGTTCACCTCGTGAACGAAGTCCACGTTGCGCGTCGTCTGAAGGATGAGGAACGGATACGGCGCATAGAGCAATCTCGGCACCCCGTGCATCAGGCACTGGCTCACCGGATCGATCTTCCGGTCGCCGGACTTGAGGGCCGCCTGCCGCTTCAGGTATTCGGCCTTGCCCGCGGCATTGAGCGGCGGCTCCTGCCCGTTCTCCGTGAGCAGGTGGGTGATCCGTTTCGCCATCGCCCATTTGCCGGTGAAGTTTGGCGTCCCGGGCGCGGGCTGCTCGAACAGCGGAGCATCCGGCGCCCCGGGTGCGCTTGATGCCTGCGAGGCTGCGATAGCCGGCGTCGCCCCTACGGCGATCGAGAGCACGACGGCCCTGAGGAGCGCGCTCACTTGGCCACCGTGATGCCGTTCTCCGGCGCGTTGCGGTTGTTCTCCTCGCACGAGTACTCCTCGATGCGCACGTCGCCGCGCCAGGCGTAGGTCCGCTCGGCCGTCCAGGGCCGGGTGAAGTGATCCGGGTCCTCGATGGTGATCAGGTCCCGAATCTCGGCGCCGCCGTACGGGTTGGTGAAGCGGGTGAACCGCTCGGTGACCTTCAGCTTCAGGCCGTGCGACAGCGACTCCTCGTCGATCTGCGTCCGATCGTTGAAATGATCGGTGACGACGACGAGCGTGTCGCCCTCCCAGTGGCCGACCGAGTAGCCGAGGAAGGTCCGCGGTGTATTGGCGGGAACGGGCTTGCCGTCCATGTGGATGAACCGGACGTTGTGCGCCACCTCGTGCAGGATGGTGATCAACCCCGGCGAATAGACGAACTCGATGGGATAGGGCGAGGCCATGAGCCTCGGCACACCGTGCGGAAAGCACTGCGTCGGCGCATCGGCGATCGGCTTGCCGATACTCTCCATGTACAGGTGGTGCGCACGGTTCGCCGCCTCGAGCGGTGTGAGCGGCAGAAGTTTCGCGGATTCCTCGGGGGACATCGGCCGGGGGGTGATCGGCCGGAAGGTCCGATCATAGCCGCGGGTCCACCAGACGCCCGAGAAATCGCGCAGATCCTTCGGCGCCGGATTCTTGTTCCATTCCGCGGCTTGCTCGGCGTTGCGCTTGTTGCGCGCCGCGATCTGCTGGGGCGTCGGCGCGCTCCCAGGGGGCGCCGCATTCTGCGCGTAGGCAGCGAGCGGAGCCGCGATCAACGAGCCGAAGACCAGCAATCCCGGCAAGAGCCGTTTGGTCATATGCACCTCCCCCTAAGGAGCCCATGATACGCGAACTGTAGCGGGCCGTTGACAACTCCACGGGCGAGCCCAGGGGTGCTCTCTAGGAAGTGCCGCGCGCCACGTCCCGTGGACGGCGCGCCTCATCGCGAGGGTGATCGAAACTCCAGGTAGCCGATCTGGTTTTGCCTCGCGTCGGCGAACCAAAGACGATTCACGAGCCGGCTCGGCGGCTGCCGGTCACTGCCGGCGGAAAGCCCGACCGCCAGAGCCGCGGGGCCGACGGAAAGCTCGGTGATCTCGCCGGCCTGCGTGACACGACCGAGGCTGCTGCCGCGCGTGTACCAGACGTTGCGATCCGGGCCCACGGCAATATTGATCGGCGAGGGCCCGCGGGCAGGCATCGCGAACTCGGTGACCGCTCCGCGCAAGCTGATCCGCCCGACCCGATTGCCGTGGGTGATCAATCCGTCCATGCCTCCGGACAGCTCGACGAACCACATCGCGCCGTCCGCACCGGCGGTGATGTCTCCGGGACCGCAGTCCGGGCGCGGCAGCGAGAATTCGGTCACTCTGCCTCGCGCGGTGATGCGGCCGATCTTGTCGGCGCGATATTCCGAGAACCAGATATCGCCGTCCGGCCCCGCCGCGAGCGCGCGCGGCCCGCTGTTCGCCGTGGGCGGCGCGAACTCCGTGATCACGCCGGCAGGCGTGATGCGCCCGATCTTCCCCGCAGCGAACATGCCGAACCAGATGTTGCCGTCGGCTCCGAGCGCAATCGCTCGCGGCTCGCTCGCGGGCGTCGGAATGTCGAATTCGGAAATTCGGCCGTTGGCCGAGATGCGTCCGATGCGGTTGCCCGTGTGCTCCGAGAACCACATGTTGCCGTCGGCGCCGAGCGCAATGATCCGCGGCGAGCTGTGAGGATGCGGCAGCACGAATTCGGCGAGGCCGCTGCCGTCGGGGTTCATGCGCCCGATGCGGTTACCGCTCGACTCCGTGAACCACACCCGGCCGTCCGCGGCGATCGCGATGGTCGTCGGGCCACTCACGGGATGCGGCAGCCGGAAGGAGTGGACTCGGCCGTCGGCGGCCCAGGGTGCACCGTGAGCCGTCAGCCACTGCTGGGGGGGCTGGGGGGTGTCGGGGGCCGGTACGATGGCCGCGGACGCCTCGGCTGCCGAAGCAGCGCCGGATGCGGCCACGGCCAGCGAGGCTATCGCCGCCGCGCCGAACAGCCTCGAGATGAGCGGCATATTGCGCATCTTTAGCTTGATTTTCCGCCTCTTGGGTATAAACAGTACTTCCGCTCCGTCAACCCTTGTCGGGCTCGAGCGGTGCTTGCTGGCGCGCCGTCGCGACCTGATGACCTAAGCTTATGATTTTACAATATTATATACCCACACGCCGTCTTGGCGCCTCGCAGCGCGCGGCGGCCGTCCACGGGCGGATGTTGCACTGCGAAGTTGACCTCCGGCTCGGGGTTGCTGCAGAAGCACCGGCAATGCCAGTATGCTCTCGCTGCAACGCGTCCGAACCCGCAAGGTGAGTGCTTGAGCATGGTACGCAACTGTAGCGTTCACGTGGGTGTGCTGCTTTTGTGCACACTGTGTGTCCCTTGCGTCTCGCAGGCGAAGGATCCCGGCCATGGCGAGTGGGCGCAGGTCCAGCAGTACTGCACCCAGTGCCACAATGTGACGGACTGGGCCGGCGGCGTCGCCTTCGACGTGATGACGCCCCAGCAGGTCCCCGCCAACGCGAAAGTTTGGGAAGATGCGATCGTCAAGCTGCGCGGCGGGTTCATGCCGCCCCCGAGCGCGAAGCAGCATCTCGATCCCGTCGCCATCAAGGGCCTCGTCAGCTGGCTTCAGAACACGCTGGACTCATCTGAGGTGGATCCTCACGCCGGCCGTGTCCCGCTGCAACGCCTCAATCGTCGCGAGTACGGCGACGCCGTGCGCGACCTCCTGGGCCTCGATGTCGATGTCTCCGCACTGCTGCCTGCCGATGAGGTGAGGGACGGCTTCGACAACAACGCCTTGACGCTGCAGGTGTCGCCCTCGTTCGTGGACCAGTACGTCTCCGCCGCGCGCAAGGTGGCGGAGCTCGCAGTGGGTAACCCGAAGGCTCCTGCCGTGACGACCACTTACGGCAACGTGGCGGACATGGTGATCTCGCTGCCGCCGCGGGGCATGCCCGGCGAGGGTACGCAGGAGGGCTACGAGGACGGCATGCCGTTCGGCACGCGCGGGGGCATCGCCTTCAAGCATATTTTTCCGGCGGATGGGGAGTACGTGCTGACGATCGGCGACATGGCGCTCGGCCGCGACGTGCCGCGAATGGAGTACCGGAACACCGTCGTCGCGTTGCTCGACGGCAAGGAGGTCTACCGGACCGACATCGGCGGCGACGCGGACGACAAGGCGATCGATCAGAAGCAGCAAGTGGCGGTCGACGCCATCAACGATCGGTTGCGGAACATCCACTTCCGCGCCACCGCGGGACAGCACACGATCGCGGTGACGTTCGTTGAGCGCAGTCTCGCCGTGAGCGACTCGCGCACGCGGGCGCTGGCACCCGAGGGCGGAGAAGGCCATATGCAGGCCGTTCACGCTCTGCAGATCCGCGGGCCGATCACCGTGACGGGGATGAGCGACTCGTCCTCGCGCGCGAAAATATTCATCTGTCATCCCGTGAAGCCGCAGGACGAGGAGCCCTGTGCGCGCGAGATCATCTCGACCCTCGCGCGGCGTGCATTCCGCCGTCCCGTGACGGACCAGGACATGCATCCTCTGATGGCGTTCTACGAGGCCGGGCATCAGGAGTCGGGTTTCGAGGGCGGCGTGCGCGATGCGTTGAGCGCGATCCTCGCGAGCCCGTACTTTCTCTATCGCGCGGAATCCTCGGACGAGATCCGCGCCGGCGGGACGCTGAGCGATCTGGCGCTCGCCTCGCGCCTGTCGTTCTTCATCTGGGGGAGCCTCCCCGATGATGAGCTGCTCGATCTCGCCCAGCGCTCCGAGTTGAGCAAGCCGGAGGTGCTCGCGCGGGAAGTCCGCCGCATGCTCGCGGATCCTCGGGCGGAGTCCCTGGTCACGGGCTTCGCGTTCCAGTGGCTCAACATTGCCGCCCTGGATGAGATCGTCCCGGACCGCCGGCTCTTCCCGGACGCGAGTGGGGTCCTCGATCCCCGGCCGATGTATCGCAAGGAGCTCGCGCTCTTCATCGATAGCGTGCTGCGGAGCGACCAGCCGGTCACCGCGCTGCTGACCGCCAACTACACCTACCTCAACGAGCCGCTCGCGATGCTCTACGGCATCGGGAACGTCAAGGGCGGCGACTTCCGCCGCGTGGTTCTCAAGGACTCGAAGCGCGACGGCTTGCTCGGCAAGGGCGCGATTTTAATGCTCGCGTCCAACCCGGACCGCACCTCGCCCGTGCGGCGCGGCGCCTGGATCCTCGAGAAAATCATCGGCTCACCGCCCCCCACTCCACCGCCGAACGTGGGCAAGCTCCCGGATGCCGTGCGTGGCAGGCCCGCGTCGATGCGCGAGCGGATGGCGATCCACAGTGTGAACCCGAGTTGCCACTCGTGTCACGGCGTGATCGACCCGCTCGGCCTTGCGCTCGAGAACTTCAACGCGATCGGGCAGTATGAGGCCCGCGACCCCATCACCCACCTCGTGCTGGACACCTCGGGAAAGCTTCCGGACGGCACCAAGATCTCAGGACCCGACGATCTGCGGAACGCACTCGCGGCGCGGCCCGACCAGTTCGTCCAGACCCTCACCACCGAGTTGATGGCCTATGCGCTCGGCCGCAGCCTCGACTATCGCGACATGCCGACCGTTCGGCGCATCGTGCGTGCGGCGGCGCACGATGATGACCGATTCGCGGACATTGTCCTGCAGATCGTGTCCAGCGATGAATTTCGCAAGCGCGATGCCGCGAGCCCGGTCCCAGCGCCGGCGCTGAAGACCGCGTCGCTTGTCGAGACCTCGCCCCAGAATGGAGGCAGCTAGCCATGTTCCTGACCAAGAAGTTCCTCTCCCGCCGGGCCGTGCTCCGGGGCGCGGGTGCAACCATCGCGCTGCCCTTGCTAGATGCCATGATTCCCGCCGGCACTGCGCTCGCGAAGACCGCTGCGGCGGTCAAGCCACGCTTGGGGTTCGTCTACTTTCCGCACGGCGCAGTCCAGCAATACTGGACGCCGAACGGGACCGGCGCGAGTTTCGAGTTCAGCCCGATCTTGAAGCCCCTCGAGCCGCTTCGGGACTACGTGACCGTCGTGACCGGCCTGCGCAACAAGGGCGGGGAGAGCTCCGACCCGCACGGCATCATCGAGGAGACCTGGCTCTCGTGCGTCCATCCGCAGGACCGCAATGTCGCAACAGGCGCCGGTATCACGGCCGATCAGTTCGCCGCGCGCCACATCGGTGAGGACACGCCACTGCCGTCGCTCGAGATCTGCGGCGAGCCCGGCGGCTACAGCTCGCTCTCCTATCGCACGCCTACGCAGCAGCTGCCGATGGAGATCAATCCGCGCAAGGTCTTCTTCGAGATGTTCGGCGAGGGTGACACGAGCACGGAGCGGCGCCAGATCCTCGAGCAAACGGGAAGTCTGCTCGACTACACGCAGGAGGCCACCGCAAGCCTGAACCGCACGCTCGACGCGAGCGATCGCGCGACGGTGAGCGACTATCTCGATTCGGTGCGCGCGGTGGAGCTGCGGGTCAAGAAGCTTGAAGTGAGCACGGCATCGCTCACCAACCTGCCGAACGCGCCGCTTGGACCTTCGGACGATTTCACCGAGCTCCTCGACGTGCAGTTCGAGATGATGGCGCTCGCGTGGCAGACGAACCAGACGCACATCGTCACCTTCAAGCTCGCCAATGAGGCGACGATGCGCACGTATCCGCAGGTGCAGGTGACCGACGCGTTTCATCCGCTCTCCCACCATGGCGGGGACCCGGAGAAGTACGTGAAACTGGTGCGCATCCAGGCCTACCACACGGCGCGCATGGCGAAGTTCGCCATGCGACTGAAGGGGATCAAGGACGGCGACGGCAATCTGCTCGACCACTCGCTCGTCCTGTTCGGCAGCAACATGGCGAACAGCGACCTGCACAACAACGATCCGCTGCCGCAGGCTCTGATCGGCAAGGCCTGCGGGAAGTTGAAGGGCGGGCTGCACGTGCACTATCCGCAGGACACCCGGCACTCGGACCTGCTGGTCACCGTGCTGCAGAAAGTCGGCGTACCGGTGGAGAAGATCGGCGATAGCGGCGGCACGCTCGCGGAGATCTGAGCATGCTGCGCGCGCGCGGATTCGTCGCCGCGGGAGCGGCGGTGGCGCTGGCGGCGGGGCTGCTCGCAATGTCCGGATGCGCGTCCCTGTCGCACCGAGCGGCACCGGATTCCGCAGCGGTCAATCGGCGTGGACCCGACGGCAGCACGCCGCTCCAATGGGCGGTGTACCGGGGCAACGTGGCCGAAGTGCAGCGCCTGCTGCGCGCCGGCGCCAGCGTAACTGAGGCCAACGACTACGGCGCGACCCCGATGATGCTCGCCGCCGTGAAGGGCAATACCGCGATCATCAAGCTGCTGCTCGAGGCAGGGGCCGATCCGGAATCACCCAACTCCGACGGGCAGACGGCGCTGATGCTCGTGGCCCGCACGGGCAACGTCGAGGCCGCAAAGATTCTGCTGCGGCACGGCGCGCACGTAGACGAACGTGAGCGGTGGCGCGGGCAGACGGCCCTCATGTGGGCCAGCGCGCTCCGGCAGCCGCAGATGATGGAGCTGCTGCTGTCCCACGGTGCCGACGTGAACGCTCGCGCGGCGATATACCACTACGAGCGTCACATCACGGCCGAGGGCCGCGCCAAGAACGAGGACACCGGCGGCCTCACCCCGCTGCTGTATGCCGCGCGCGATAACTGCATGGCGTGCGTGAACGTGCTCATGGCCCATCACGTGGACATCAATCTCCCCGACCCGGACGGGTACGCCCCCGTGACTATCGCGATCCTGAATGCAAACTGGGACGTGGCGAAGCGGCTGATCCTTGCCGGCTGCGACGTGAACCAGTGGGATATCTACGGGCAGGGACCTCTCTACGCGGCGGTCGACAAGGGCAATGTTGCGAGCGGACGCAATCCGATCGATCCGCCGAACCAGGCAACGGAGCACGAGATCGTCCAGCTGCTGCTCGACCGGGGGGCGAACCCCAACATGCAGCTGTTCTACCGGCCGAAGAGCGCCGGCTTCGGTGGGTTCGGGGCCTCGCGCGGCACGACACCGCTGATTCGTGCCGCGGCGGACGGCGACGTCGTGTTGGTCAAGATGCTCCTCGCGCACGGCGCGGACGTTCACCTGTTCCAGGCGGACCACGAAACGCCGCTGATGGCCGCGGTGTCCGGTGGGCGCGGGGGTGGCGGCGAGCGGAACGCGATTGCGGTGCTGAGAGTGCTGTATGCCGCGGGTGCGGGCGCGGATGTGAATGTTTTGGCGGTGCCTCACGCGCTCATGCGCACGCGCGGCGGCACGGCGCTGCAGTATGCGACGCGTGCTGAATGGAAGCGGGCCATGGCTTTGCTCGTCTCGTACGGCGCGAAGGTGAACGCGAAGGACATGGACGGCCTCACCGCGCTCGACTATGCGATGGGGCGAGGCTACGTTCCCTTCCTGTCGATAAAGCACGCGCCGCAGATGGACCTCGTCAAGGTGCTCAAGGGCTTGGGCGCGACGGTGCAACTCGCAAAGACGCCCTACTGGCCGCCGCAGGGGCCCCCGCTCGGTTACACCGTCTACTCGCCGATCGTCTGGCCGCTCGGGCCTTAGAGGTTGCCATGAACCCGCTGTCACGACGCCGCTTTCTGGGTGGCGGCCTCGAGGTGCTCGGCGCCGTCGCTGTAAGCGCGAAGTTGAGAGCGGCTCACGCCACCGCGGCCGCGTCCATCTCGACCACGGACCTCCTGCCGAGCGACCGGGGCGCCCTGACGCTGCTTCAGGGCGCCGGTTGTAACGTCGTCGCGGTGCGGGGTCCCGAAGGATCGCTGCTGGTCGACGGCGGCCTCGCAGCGAACTCCGAGGGGCTCCTGGGAGCCGCCGCCGCGGCGACGGGCAATGCCCGCGTCAATACGCTCATCAACACGCACTGGCACCCCTCGCAGACCGGCTCCAACGAGCGCATCGGCAGCGAGGGGGGCTTGATCATCTCGCAAGAGGTGACACGGCTGTACCTCGGGCGCGCGGCGGTATCGGCCTGCTACGAGGGTAGCTACGGTCCGCTGCCGAAAGTCGCCTGGCCCAGCAAGACCACTCGCGACAAGGGGTCGCTCGAGTTCGCGGGCCAGCAGATCGACTATGTCTATCTGCCGGCGGCGCATACCGACGGCGATCTCTACGTCCACTTTCCGGAGCGCAACCTCCTGGTTGCGGGGGGTCCGGTGCTCGGCGACCGCTGGCCCATCATTGATATCCGCAACGGCGCGTGGGTCGGGGGGCTGCTGAACGCCTACGAGGCGCTCGCCGCCGTCACCAAATCGGATACGCGCATCGTACCGGCGAACGGCCCTCTGGTGACCGGTGCGGAGATTGCTCGCCGCCGCGACATCTATCAGCAGCTCTTCAAGCAGCTGTTCGTCTATTTGAACAAGGGCTTCGGCCCGGACGATGTGGTCGCGGCCCACCCGCTCAAGGCATACGAGGCGGAGCTCGGCGATCCGTCCCGCTTCCTCGCTGGGGCCTACGAAAGCCTCATGTACGCTTACGTGCCGAACTGACGGGCGGCGGCCGAGGTTGGGCCCGTGTCCGCCCGAGCGTCGCGCGCTCCCGGCCGAGTGGGGGGGCTATTTGCCTCGGCCCGGGTAGCCTTGCGCGATCATCGGCAGCGTGTAGACCTCGTCATAGCCGCGCGTGCCGGGGTTCAGCACGTAGGCCACGGCGAACAGGGTCTTCTTGTCGGGGCCGCTGAAAACCACATCGATCAGATTGCGAGGCGCGGGGATGGTGCCGAGGTACTTGCCGTCCGGCTCGAACACACGCACGCCCGGATAGCCCGCCATGTAGATGCGGCCCTCCGCGTCGACCGCGCCACCGTCGTTGCCGCCGCCCGGAATCTTCGCGAGCAAGTGCGTATTGCTCAGCAGCCCGTCGGGGCCGACGTCCGCGACGTAGAGATTGCCGCCGCTGCCCATGTATAGCTTGGTCTCATCTGGGCTCAATACGGCGTCGTTCACGTCCTGGTCGAAGACCTTGGTCACCTGGCCGCTGGGGCTCGCGTAGTAAAGGCCCGCGTATCCGAAGTAGACGCCCCCGTTGTGCAGCGCTACCGCGGAGTCCGTGACGCCCGGGCCCTGGCACTCGAGGGGCTTGCCCTGATAGGAGTCGGCGATGAGCTTACGTTCCGGTGCGAGCTCCCAGACCGACGGGATCAGGGACCGCTCGGCGATGAACAGCTGGCCCAGCTTGTTCTCCGCCAGCGAGCCGCCCGTATCCGTGTCCTCGTAAACGACGGACGAGTGCCCATCAGGCGTGATCCTGACGACCGTGCTGTCGTCGTTCTGCGCGGCGAGCACGCTCCCGTCGGGCTGGCCGACCATGCCATCCGCGTTGTTGCCGTTGTGCACCCAGATGAGCTTCCACTGCGCGCCGTCGGCGACCACGCCCGGGATCGCCTTCACCGAGTACGGGAAGGGCCCCGTGGGCCGCGGCCGGAAATTGAAGGGGCGCTGCGGACGCGCCGGCGGCGTGGGTAGATTGCAGAGAGAACGTACCAGGGCGTCGCGGACGTCCGAGGCGCCCTGTACACCCGACCCGGCAGGCTGCGCTCGACCCACCGGTAACTGGGCCACCGCGAGCGGGGCCGCGAGCGAGCCCAGAACAATCGAAAGCAGCGCGAATGATCCGGATTTCATCACAATTCCTCCTCGAGGCGCCGACGACGCAGGCACGAACGGGGTATCAATTTGCGAGTTTGCTCTTGAGCTCGGCCGCAGTGAGCCGGCCGGTCGCGAGCGGCTGGCCCAGATCGAACTCGCGCGTGCGCGCGAGCGAGCCGACCACGACGGGATCGAAACCCGCCTCGCGCACCAGCTGCGCGGCGATTCTCACGGCTCGCGGATCGTCGCCCCCGATGGGAATCGCGATGCGCTCGGGCTGCTGATTGCTGTCGTTCGCGAGCGTGGCGGCGGGGATGCAGTTGAATGCGCGCACGATCCGTCTATCGTGCAGGTACTCCGCCGTTGCGATGCCGGCGCCCTTTTTCTGCGCGTCTAGCGCCATCGGGCCGTCGCGGCGCTCGGAAGGATTGCTCGTATCGAGGATCACCTTGCCCGCCAGCTCCGCGCGCAGGTCCGCCCCGAGCTCAGGCATTGCGCTGTACGGCACGGACACGAGGATGACGGTCCCGAATGCGGCGGCCTGACGCGGCGTGCCGGCGTGCGCACGCGGGCCGAGGCGCGCGACCAGCGCTTGCAGCTCCTGCGGGTGGCGCGAGGAGACGAACACCTCGTGGCCGGCCTTGACCCAGTACGCGGCGAGCGCGCCGCCGATCCGGCCGGTGCCGATGATGCCGATCTTGAACGAGGCGTCCGGGGCTTGGGCCTGAGCGATGGACGCGGCGATTCCCAGCGTCAGCGCGAGGAGGAGTCGGCGGCTGAGCGGGCGGCAGATGGCTCGCGGCATTCTTGTTCTCCCTCGAGCGGCGGCGGCGTTCGCCGCGCTCCGGGGCGTAATGTAGCTCGAATACCGCGAAACTTCACGGCGCCCGGCGCCAGATCCGTTTGGGCGTTCGGCGGGGCTGAGACGGCGGCCTCGACAGCACCTCCCGTTGCTCTTATTGTCGGGGCCCTTGCCGCAAAGCTTGAGGAATGACCATGCAGTGCGTGACCGTGCTGTACCGGAATGCTCCCGACCTCCGGTTCGACTTCGACTACTACGTCCGCCGCCATATCCCGCTCATCCAGCGGGTGTTCGGCAAGGGAATCACGCGGATCGAGCTGCGCAAGTGCTTGAGCTCCCCGGACGGCTCGCCCCCGGACTTTCTCGCGGTCATCAGCATCTGGCTCGGCGACCCGGACGCCTACCAGGCGGGACTCGCGCGGTCGCAGGAGCTCATCAGCGACGTGCCGAACTTCACCAACGGACAGCCGGTCATCCAGATCGGTGACGTGGTGGCGAGCAGTCCCTGAGCGGATCGGCCCCCGGCCCGGGCGCGACCCCGGCGGCGGGCCAGCGCGCGGTGACCGTCTTGGTCCGGGTGAAGAAGCGCACGCCGTCCATGCCGTGCTGGTTCGCGTCGCCGAACGCGGAGCGCTTCCAGCCGCCGAAGGAGTGATAGGCGACGGGCACGGGGATCGGGACGTTGATGCCGACCATGCCGACGTTCACGCGCGCCGCGAACTCGCGCGCGGCGCTGCCGCTGCGCGTGAAGATCGCCGCGCCGTTTCCGTAAGGGTGTGCGGAGGGCAGCGCCAGGGCTTCCTCGAAGCTCGCGGCGCGGACGATCTGCAGGACCGGACCGAAGATCTCCTCCCGGTAGCTGCGCATCGAGGGGATCACGCGATCGAAGAGCGTCGGACCGAGGAAGTAGCCCGGCCGCGGCTCCTCGTCGCTCGAGGCCGCGTCCGTCTACGACCAGCTCGGCACCCTCGTCCACGCCCATCCGGATGTAGCGCAGAACGCGCTCGCGATGCTCGGAGCTCACGAGGGGGCCATAGTCGGCCTCAGGATCGGCCGGAGCGCCGACCTTAAGGCGGCCGATGGCAGCCACGAGCCGAGCGCGCAGCGCTTCGGCGGTTCTCTCACCGACCGGGACCACGACGGGAAGCGCCATGCAACGCTCGCCGGCCGATCCGAATGCCGCGCCCGCGATGTCGCGCACCGCCTGGTCGAGATCGGCGTCGGGGAGGACGATGCCGTGGTTCTTCGCGCCGCCCATGGCCTGCACGCGCTTGCCGAGCGCGGTGGCGCCGGCATAGACGTATTGCGCCACCTCCGAGGAGCCGACGAAGCTCACCGCCTGGATGAGCGGGTGGGCGACGATTGCGTCCACGGCCTCCTTGTCGCCGTGCACCACGCTCAGAATCCCGGCGGGGGCTCCGGCCTCCATCATGAGCTCGGCGAGCCGCACCGGCACGGAGGGGTCCTTCTCCGAGGGCTTGAGGATGAAGGCGTTGCCGCACGCGATGGCGGGGCCGAACATCCACATGGGGATCATGGCCGGGAAGTTGAAGGGCGTGATGCCGGCTACCACGCCCAGGGGCTGGCGTAGCGAGTAGACGTCGATGCCGGGACCCGCGCCCTCCGTGTACTCCCCTTTCAACAGATGGGGGATGCCGCAGGCGAACTCGATCACGTCCAGGCCGCGCTCGATGTCTCCCCGGCTGTCCGCGAGCATCTTGCCGTGCTCGCTCGAGAGCAGCTCCGCGAGCTCCTGCATGCGGCTCTCGACGAGCCGCTTGAACTCGAACAGCACCCGGGCACGGCGCTGCGGATTGACGGCAGCCCAGGCCGATTGAGCCGCCGCCGCGGCTTGCACGGCCTGGTCCAGCTCGGCTCGGGACCCGAGCGGGACCCGAGCTTGCGGGAGGCCGGACAGCGGATCGTGAACCTCGGCGAAGCGCTCACCGCATCCGGGGACGGCGGCGCCCGCGATGAAGTGAAGGATCTCGCGCATCGTCGAGTGCTTCCTCACACCAGAAGTGGAAGATCCCGCGCCGTCGCCCACGTGCCGTGGACCTGGCCGGGGTTTCGGAACGGCAGAATGACTCGCGCGAGCTCCGTCATCGACACGGCGTCCACGACGGCGAGCTCGGCGCGCATCGCGCCCAGGTTGTGGACGGTCGCGAGCAGATAACCGTCGCCCTCGGCGCTGCTCGCGGAGCGGGGGATGAAGCACGGCTCCTGCAGGACGTGAGTGTCGCCTCCGAAGAAGGACACCATCGACCTCGTCTTCAGATCGAAGCGGGCGAGCGAGTTGTTGGGCTGAGCGCGCGGATCGTGGGGCAAGCTGCTGCGGAAGGGGCGGCTCCCGTCCGCGAACTGCACGTAGATGTAGCGGTGCGGGCGCGTGATGAAGCGGTCGTCGATGCGCGTGAAGCTCGTGACTTCCCGGTCGAACAGCACCTGCTCGCGGCAGCGATCGCGGCCGGAATCAAGATCGAAGGTGAGCCGGCGTATCGTGTTGGCGTGCATCTCGAATGCGCCGCCGTGGATATCCGGGAAGAAGGGCCAGGTGTTGCCGTCCGCCATCGGCAGATCGAGGTAGACCGTGTTGCCTTCCGACCAGGCGTTCGCCGTGTGTACGATCGAGCGCTCCGGGCCCCGGAACCAGCGGATCTCGCGCGGATCGCCGTCGCGCGGCACGATGCCGTAATAGCTCTCCTGCGTGCGGTCCCAGCCCCAGTGAATCTTGCCTGCCTCGAGCCGCTCGCGGCTCGTGGTGAGGGAGCTGCCCGGAATGATGACGTGCCGCTCGGTGAGTGCGATGTCGTGCAGCATCGTTGTGTACGGCACCTCGAAGCGCATCGAGCTCTTGATGGCACCCGATCGGTCGAAGGTTGAGAGGAAGACATCGCGTGCCGCGAGCCCGCTCGCCTCGTAGCCGAAGGCGATGAGCTCGCCCGTCCGCGGATCGAGCTTCGGGTGCGCCGTGAACGTCTGACTCTGCCATTGCCCGCCGAAATCCTCCTGTCTCAACGTCTCGAGAGTATTGGGGTCGAGCTCGTAGGGGAGCCCATCTTCCTTCGTCGCGTACAGCTTGCCGCCGAGGATGACAGGCGTCGTGTTGGCGGTGGTGCGCTCGCCGGGATTGCCGATGTTGCGGACTTCGGGGTCGTCGGTGTAGGGATTGCGGTAGTAGCCGTAGAGCTGCCGGCGGGCGCCGAGCTGGCGCGCGAAGCGGTCGGTGCGGACGTAGCGCCCGCGGTAGTCGACGATGCCCCGCTTGATGCGGAACATGCTCATGTATCCGTCGGCGGAGAGGCTCGCCTCATCGTCGAACTTCGGCGGATAGAACCAGTTGACGTGCATCCGGTAGAAGGCCCCGTCGAGATCGGCGGGTATTGCTCCGGTCACCTCGCAGTCGAGGACCTCCGCGCCGAACCGCGAGGGGCTGAAGTAGCCGGTGGCCTCCGGCATCCTCGAGAAATCAACCATGGCTCAGTCCGAGCGGCGGTTATCTCGGCGCCCCGCCGCCTGGTGCCGTCGCGAGCGCCGCCTTGGCCTGATTGGCCCGCTCGATCATGTAGGCCCGCACGGACTGGACTTGAGGCTCGGTGAGCCGGCCCTTGAACGAGGCCATGCCATTTGTCTGAAACACCCCTCCGAGCACGATCGCATCGAACGCCGCCGCGCTCCCGAGCGCCGGCGAGTAACGCAGGTCGGGGAAGACGCTGCGATTCGCGGCCGGCGGATCGTGGCACGTCGCGCAATGGCTCTCGAACTGCGCCTGTCCCCGCTCAATCGTCGCGGCGGAGGCCGTGGAGGGCGGTGGATCCAGCACGGGCGGAGCAGGCGGAGGCGGCGCGGGAGGGAGCGAGGCCGTCCCGCCGAGCTTGAAGACCAGCACCCGGGACTGGTTGCTCATTCCGTAACGCACGAGGCCGTAACCGACCTCCTCGGCGATGTATTGCTCGCCGTCGATCGCAAAGCTCATGGGCCCGGCGACGACACCGGTTTGCGCGTCCGTCGACCACAGAACCTTGCCGTCGGCCGCGCTGTAGGCGAGGAATCGGCCGTCGGTCGTGCCCTGGAAGACCAGGCCGCCCGCCGTGGCGAGCGTTCCGGCTCCGATCCTGCCGAGCAGCTGCGACTGCCAGACCTCGCGCTGCCTCACGGGATCCCACGCGACGAGACGGGAGTGCACCGGCGCCTGGGGGCGGGGTCGGGTCTGCATGCCGGTCGGCGCGCCGAAGTTCAATCCGGTATTGGCGCCCATCGGCACGTACGTGTACGTTTTTGCGGACTTCATCGTGCCTTGGGTGTCGATGGCCGAGAAGTAAACGAGGCCCGTGTGCGGATCGAACGACATCGGGTGCCAGGCGTGCGCGCCCTGTCCGCCGGGCTTGAGGAAGGCCTGCTTTCCCGTGATGTCGTATCGCGCCGCCGGGTTCGTCATCGGCCGCCCCGTCTCCGGGTCGATGCCCAGCGTCCAGGTGACGGGCACGAAATTCTTGGCCGAGATGAGCGCACCGGTGTGGGCGTCGAGCACGTAGAAGAAGCCGTTCTTCGAGGCCTGCATGAGGACCCTGCGCGATCGGCCGTCGATCCGCAGGTTGGCGAGCATCAGCGGCGGGGTCGCGTCGTAGTCCCACTCCTCGCCGGGCGTGAGCTGGTAGTGCCACGCGTACGCGCCGGTGTCCGCGTTGACCGCGATGATCGAGGCGACGAACAGATTGTCGCCTCCGCCCGATCCGCGGTACTCGCGATTCCAGGGCGTGCCGTTGCCGGTGCCGAAATAGACGAGATTCGATTGCGGATCATAGATGATCGCGTCCCACACGCCGCCGCCGCCGCCGGCCTTCCACCAGTCGCCGTGCCAGGTCTGCGCGGCCTTCGCGAGGATCGGCTGCTCGAAGCCGTCGGCGGGATTGCCCGGAATCGTGTAGAAGCGCCAGTCGAGCTTTCCCGTCTCGGCGTCGTAGGCCGAGAGGTAGCCTCGGATGCCGAACTCGCCTCCAGCGTTGCCGATGAGAACCCGACCCTTCGCGACGCGCGGCGCACCGGTGATCGTGTACGGCTTGTTGTGGTCCACGGTCAGCACGGACCAGACGACCTTGCCCGTCTTGGCATCGAGCGCGATGAGTCTCCCGTCGTAGGCGCCGACGTAGATCTTGCCGTGCCAGGCCGCGAGGCCGCGGTTCACGACATCGCAGCAGCCTCGGCCGGCGAACTCGCCCGGCACCTTCGGATCGTAGGCCCAGAGGAGCCTGCCGGTTCTCGCATCGTAGGCCTTGACCTTGCTCCAGGCGGTCGAGAGATACAGGACCCCGTCGATCTCGAGAGGCGTGCCTTCCTGGCTGCGGTTCGTGTCGAAATCCGCGAACCATGCGAGGCCGAGCTTCGAGACGTTGCGCGTGTTGATCTGCTTGAGCGGACTGTACCGCTGCTCGTCGTGGGTGCGGCCGACCGTCATCCAGTCGCCGGGGTCGGAGTTCGCCCGGATCAGCCGCTGGGCCGTGACGGCGGCCGGTCCCGTCGCGGGAGCCTTGCCGGAGGCGGCCGCTTCGCTCGCGGCCATGCCTGCAGCCCACGCGCCGAGGATCCACAACGCGGCCGCGGCGCACGTGCGGAAATACCGAAGACTCGTATCGGCCACGCTCAATCCCCCGTGGACGGCAGCAAGATGGCTCGGACTTCCGAGCCTCCGTGTCGTGCGGGGCAGTGTACTACGGCTCGTTCCGGCACACCGCTCAGGCGGCGCCGTCGAGCGTCGCCGTGACGGTGTACAGGAGGCGCAGCTGGCAGGGCTGCTTCGAGGCGTGATCCCGCGCGCGCAGGCCGAAGCACTCGGACACGCCCTCCGCCCGGTGGGTGGCGCTCGCGAGCGCAGCGTTGACGGCGGCGGTGAGATTGAAGAGGCCGTCGCAATCGGCATAGGGACAGGGAAACTCGAAGAAGGCGCGGGCCGGCGGATGCAGGACGTGTGACTGCGAGGCGGGCGCGCCCGAGGCGCCCTCGAACGTGAGCTCCAGCCGCAGCTGCTGCAGGGCAGGGAAGGCGATACGCAGTGCCTGAGCGGCCGCCCGGTCGCGCCGCAGCCGGTCGATCCGCCGTTCGCGTCCGGCTGCTGCAGCCGCACCCGGTGAGGCGAGCCTCATGCGCTCCCCGGAGTCGGATCACGCGTGGGATCGCCGCTGCCCAAAGCCGGCTGCGCTGGCTCGCTGTCGGCCGCGGTGCTCGTGCGAGCCGAGCGACGCTGCAGCTTCTCCTGCTGGCGCGCCTTTCTCGCGAGCTCCCTCTGCCGTCGTGCGTGCTGATAGTTCGGCTTGGCCACAGATCCTCCGCGTGCGGCCCGCCCGCATCGCGCCCTACTGTACCACTCCGTCGCGCTGTGCAGTGGAAAGTGAGCCCGCCCAGAGACCTAGGTTGCCGCCTGAGCACGTGCCTGGGCTTGAACTAGACTATTGGTACGCGGGACGGCGCAATCAGCGAGCGAGGACGTGAGGGACGAGGTACCCTTCCCTTGGGGGCCTTGGGAGAGTCCGATGTCCGAAGAAGCCTTGAATCCAACTCCTCTGCGTGCGGTCAATTCACCCAATGGACTCGATCTGCGTCGCGTAGGCGCCCACCCGGACTACTGGTATCCCCTCGCCTGGTCCGATGAGCTGAAGACGGGCCGAACGCTGGGCCGCCGCTTCGCCGGGCAGCCGATCGTGCTCTACCGGGGCAGAGCGGGCAGGTGTTCGCGCTGGAGGATCGCTGCGCGCATCGCCAGGTGCCGCTGCACCTCGGTGTCGTGTGCGGCGACGAGCTCAAATGCCACTACCATGGCTGGACCTACGATGGGGCCGGCAAGTGCGTGGATGTGCCCTATCTCGGCAAGGAACGCCTGCCCAACGGCGTGCGGAGCTACCCGGCGCGGGAGATCGACGGACTGATCTTCGTCTTTCCGGGCGACCCCGCCCTGGCGGAGGGCCGGCTTCCCGGACCGCTCGGCGCATCGCAGCGCAAGGACTACAAGACCCGGCGCCTGAACCGCGAAGTTGCGTGCCACTACACGTTCATGCACGAGAATCTCTTCGACATGAACCACCAGTTCATGCACCGCAAGCAGATGGGCTCGATCAAGGCGAGGTGCCTCGGACGCCAGCATGGCGATCACTGGGCGCAGGTGGAGTACAGCTTCAGCCGCACCGAGGGGAAGCAGTCGGTCGGCGAGCGGGTCATCGTCGACCTGGTGCGCAAGCGCAAAGCGCCGGCGAAGGAGTTCTCCGATCACATGCGGATCCGCACCGACTACCCCGCGCAGAGCCTCAAGGTCTGGGTCGGACGCGACATCAACGAGAGCCAGGACCCGGTGCTCGACGTGTGGCTGTGCTATACGCCGCTCGATGGCGAGCAGCGGACCAACCGGACTTTCGGGTATCTGTCGGTGAAGAAGCCGCCGATCCCCGGCCTGATCCACCTGGTGTGGCCGTTCGTGACCTGGTTCACCGAGAACATCTTCCGCGAGGACAAGGACATCGTCGAGCACGAGCAGCGGGCCCACGACGCGCAGGGCGCGGACTGGAACAACGAGGTGTTCCCGGCGATTCGCGATCTGCGCGACGTGCTGGCGCGCTCCGGGAGGCTCATGCCGCGATGAGGATGTAATCGACCATGAGCGCGGCCGACCCCAGTATCGGCCCAGGACGGACCGTGCGGGCCGTCTGCGTGTACTGCGCATCGAGCCGGACGGCCCATCCGCAGTACCGCGAAGCGGCGCACAGGCTCGGCGCGACGCTCGCCGGGCAAGGCTTCGGCATCGTCTATGGCGGCGGCGCCGCGGGCTCGATGGGCGCTCTCGCCGACGGCGCGCTGAGCAAAGGCGGCCGGGTCGTGGGTGTCCTGCCCCGGTTCATGGCAGAGCTCGAATGGGGCCACAAGGGGCTCACGGAACTCGAGCTCGTCGAGGACATGCGGACTCGCAAGCAGCTCATGCTCGCGCGGAGCCAGGCGGCGGTCGCCCTGCCCGGCGGTTCGGGCACGCTCGAGGAGCTCCTCGAGGCGATCAGCCTCAAGCGGCTCGGGCTCTACCTCAACCCGATCGTGCTGGTGAACACTCGCGCCTTCTTCGACCCGCTGATCGATCTGCTGTCCCGCGCCATCGAGGAGCGCTTCATGGACGAGCGGCACTCGAGCATGTGGCAGGTCGTCTCCGAGCCCGAGCAGGTGCCGGAAGCGCTCGATGCGGCGCCGGCCTGGACCGCTGCGGCGCGCAGCTTCGCAGCGGTCTAGCCGGAATCAGCCCTTGACGACTTCGCAGCGCTGGTGCGCCTTCTTGAGCTTCGCGCAGGCCGCGTTCGCCTCGTCCTCGCTCATCGGCGCCGATTGCAGATGGCTGACCTTCGACGGAGCCGCGGGCGGAATGACGACCACGTCGTGCAGCAGATCGCCGTATCGGGCCTTCAGCCGTGCGCTCGCCCGCTCCGCCTGGCGATCGCTGCGGTACGTGCCCGCGAGCTGCACGCGATACTGACTGTTGAGCTTCTGCAGCTGGGCCTTCGCCTGGTCGGATTCCGGTCCCGTCGGATACTTCTCGAGGAACGCTTGCAGGGCGGAGGCCGACCCGTCTGCAGATGCCGTCTGCCAGGCGGCCGCGCGATCGAAGCCCGTGATCTTGTCCTGGGCTTCCTGCATGTGCGCGCCGGTCGGCTCTCCCTTCACGTACTGCTGGAAGCCCGCCTCGGTGTTGGCGCTCATCGCAGACATCCACGCCTGATCGTCCTCGAGCGAATGGATCTTCGAGCGCGCCTCGTCGGCGTTCGGCCCGTTCGGGTGCTCCTTCAGAAAGTCCTGGTATGCGGCGACCGTATTGGCCGCAGTCGCCTTTTGCCAGTCAGCCTCGGTCGAGCTGCAGGCGATGAGAAAGAAGGCCAGCAACAGACCTATGGTGCCCAGTTTTTTCATAAGGTTTACCCTCACAAGCTGCCCTTCCTGGCACATGGTGCTTAACGCCGCTGAACAGGCGAGCCCATATACGCTACAGTATGTCGCGTAATGTACGCAAGAAGGACAGCGTCGCCGCCCCTTCGGGCCCGCAAGGGGCGCCGCCCGCCCGCCCGGGACCGCGCCGCGGGCAGGCCGCGGGATGAGCGTATCGACACGGAAGTGGTCGCCGCCGTGCTGCATACGCTGCGCACGCGCGGCTATCGCGCCGTGACCATCGAGGGCGTGGCGCGGACCGCGAGGCGCGCGCGCTCGAGTATCTATCGGCGCTGGCGCAGCAAGCGCGACCTCGTCGCGTATGCCGTCTTGAGCGCGATGGGGGAGAGGCCGGCCGCCGACACGGGGCACCTCCGCAAGGATCTCGAGGCCGCCGTCGGCACGCTGCACAACGCCTTCGCCGGGCCGCTCGGACAGGCGCTCGCCGGTCTGGTGGCGGACATGGCGCAGGATGCGGGTCTTGCGCGGACGATCCGCAGCGAGGTGCTCGCCGCGCGGCGCAACTCGATGCGGGAGGCCTTCGACCGCGCGCGGGCTCGCCGGGAGTCGCGGAACGACCTGGACATCGAGCTGGTGCTCGACATGCTGACGGGGCCGTTCTACTACCGCGCGCTGTTCGGGCACGCGCCGCTCACGGAGCGCATGACGGGCCGCGTGGTGAGCTACGTGCTGCGTGTCGCGGCTCCTCCCCGCGCCGCGGCGCTCACCGGCCGTTCGAGAGCTCTCGGCGCAGTGCGAGATGGGCGATATGTGCGATGAGGAGCGTGATCGCGACAGTCCCGGCGAGACCCGCCCAGAGCAGGATGTGCTCCGGGCCTCCGACGTGGACCTTGCCGGCGAGCACCTGCGAGAGCCCTGCCGCGGCCGAGCCGGCGTATACATACAGCACCATGCCCGGCAACATTCCGATCCACGACCCGATGATGTAGTCGCGCGCCCGGACGGCCGTGATGCTGTAGCCGTAATTCAGCAGATTGTACGGAAACGCCGGCGACAGCCTCGTCAGCAGCACGACCCAGAATCCCCGAGAGCCGAGCGCCCGGTCGAGCGCGCGGAATCTCGGCCAGCCCTCGATGCGGCGGCTCACCCACTCTCGGGCCAGCGTCCGGCCGATGAAGAAAGCGGCGGTGGCTCCCGTGATGCTCGCGAAGGACACGAGGACCAGTCCGTGCGCGAGGCCGAAGATGGCGCCGGCGGCGAGTGTCAGCACGAACTCGGGCAGCAGACATACGATTGCCGCGACGTACAGCAGGAAGAAGGGGAGCGCCGCGGAATCCCGATGCGAGATGGTCCATCTGAGCGCGGCGCGCAACCAATGCTCCACCGGCAGCAAGAAGGCCCCGGCGACGAGCAGCACGAGCAGGATGGCACCGACGAGTGCGCGGGCTTTCATGGGAACCAACTGCCCGCGCTCGCGGCCCTATGCGACAGTGACTCCCGCTGAGGCCGCGTAATCCACCGATGCGCTCCTTCCTCCTCTACGTCTTGCCCTGGGATTTCTCTCCCACGGTCCTCCTCACGTGTGTCGTGTCGGCTGTGGTCTACGCGCGCGGCCTCAAGGCATTCCACGCGAGCGGGAGGGAGACGGGCTTCTGGAGGCCGCTCTCGTTCTTCCTGGGGCTCGCGCTCGATTATGTCGTGCTCCAGACCTATTACGACTACCTTGCTCAGCATATGTTCTGGATACACCGGCTGCAGCACCTCGTACTGCACCACGTGGCCGCGTTGCTGCTGGTCCTCGCGTCGCCGGGTCACGTGATGAAAGCCGGAGTGCCGGCCGCATGGCGCGAGCGCGCAAGGGCGCTCCTCGGCGAGGGGCGGCCCCTGGCCGGCTTGCTCCGGCTCGCACAGTGTCTTTTCCGCTTCGTCCAAAGTCCGATCGTTGCGCCGCTGCTGTTCGTCGGTCTCATCTTTTTCTGGTTGACTCCGTCGGTCCACTTCGGCGCGATGCTAGATGTCAACCGTTATCGCGCCATGAACTGGGGCATGGCGGTCGATGGTATCCTGTTCTGGTGGCTGATGCTGGCACCCCGCGGCGATCAGGGCTCCGCCGCGATCGGCTATCCGCTGCGGATCCTGGTCGTTTGCCTGGTCGCGCTGCCGCAGATTTTTCTCGGAGCCTACATCGCCCTCCACGGCACCACTCTGTTCGACGTTTATGCCATTTGCGGCCGCGCGTGGGCCATCAGCCCCCTCACCGATCAGCAGATCGGGGGACTGCTCACCTGGATCCCGGCCGCGATGATGTCGGGGATCGCAATGCTCGTGATTCTCCGCCGCCTGCTCATCGAGGAGGCCGGGCCCGCGTCCGCGCCGGCTCGGTTCACGCAGGCCGCGAATCGAGGCGTGTAATGGCCCCTTCTCGACGAGGTGTCCTCGGACTGCTCGGCATCTGCCTCGGACTCGCGGGCTGCGGAGCCGCCGCGCCGCCGTTCGCCCTGCAGAACGTGACCGGTCTGCTGCCGTCGCTTGAATTCCAGCTCACGAGCGAGGACAACCAGGCCGTCACCGCGGACGACTACCGCGGCAAGGTCGTTCTGCTGTACTTCGGCTACACGCACTGCCCGGACGCCTGTCCCACGACGCTCGCGACACTGGCCACGGCGATCCGAGGTCTCGGTCCACAGGCCGCGAAGATTCGAGTGCTGTTCGTCACTGTCGACCCGAAGCGCGACACGGCCGCCGTGCTGAGGAGCTACGTGAGCTTCTTCGGTCCGCAGTTCGTCGGCCTACGGGGGGACGACGACGAGCTCACGGCGCTCAGCAAGCGTTACCGTGTGGCCTTCCATCTCGAGCCGCCCGATCGCAACGGGGACTACGCCGTGGATCACAGCAGCGCCATCTTCATCTTCGACGGCACCGGCCGCGCTCGGCTGCTCGGCAGCGAGGGTGACGGCGCCGCGAAGATCGCGCAGGACCTGCGCTGGCTCACCGCCGCATGAGCTTGCGCCCGCAGGAGAGGGTGGCGTGACGCGCTCTCGAGCGGCCCCCGCGATTGGATCGCGGCGGCGCTTCGTCCAGGGCCTTGCGAGCGGCGCCCTGACGGCGGGCGCAGGCGCGCGCGGACTCGCGTGGGCCGCGAGCCGGTCGCCCGCCGAGCTCTCCGGCACGGACTTTCATCTGGAGATCGGCGCGCTCGAGGTGAGCTTCACCGGCAAGAGGCGCACCGCGACGGCCGTGAACGGGCAGATTCCCGGACCGCTGCTGCGCTGGCGGGAGGGTGACGCGGTCACGCTGCGGGTCACCAATCGCCTGCCCGTAGCGAGCGCCATCCACTGGCACGGCGTGCTGGTCCCGTCGAGCATGGACGGCGTGCCCGGGCTGAGCTTCGATGGCATTCGGCCCGGCGAGACCTTCGTCTACCGCTTCCGAGTGCATCAATCCGGGACGTACTGGTATCACGGCCACTCGGGCTTCCAGGAGCAGACGGGCCTCTACGGGCCCATCATCATCGAGCCGCGCGGCGGGGAGGCGCGGCGCGCGGAGCGCGACTACGTCGTGATGCTCTCGGACTGGAGCGACAGCGATCCGGACCACATCTATCGCCTGCTCAAGGTCGATGACGAGTATTTCAACTTCGGCCGGCGGACGCTCGGTGACTTCTTCTCCGACGCTCGCAAGGAGGGCCTGCGCCGGACGCTCGACGATCGGCTGATGTGGGGAAGGATGCGAATGGACCCACGGGACCTCGCTGACGTTTCCGGCTACACGTACACGTATCTCATGAACGGCACCTCACCGGCGGCCAACTGGACCGGGCTCTTCCGGCGCGGCGAGCGGGTGCGGCTGCGCTTCATCAACAGCTCATCCATGAGCTTCTTCGACGTGCGCATTCCAGGCCTCGCGCTCGAGGTGATCGCGGCCGACGGGCAGAACGTCGAGCCGGTCACCGTCGAGGAGTTCCGGTTCGGGCCCGGGGAGGTGCTCGACGCGATCGTCGCGCCGCGGGACGACCACGCGTACACGATCTTCGCGCAGTCGCTCGACCGGTCGGGCTACGCCCGCGGAACCCTCGCGCCGCAGCCGGGCATGCAGGCGCAGGTCCCGCCGCTCGATCCGCGGCCGCTGCTCGCGAAGGTTGACATGGGCATGCAGGAGGGCATGTCCGGGATGGCGGGCGCAAGCATGGGGAAGATGAGCGGCATGGCCGGAATGGCTGGTATGAGCGGTATGAGCGGCATGGGCGGGATGATGCTCTCCACCCGTCTCGATGATCCCGGCGCGGGTCTGCGCGGCAACGGGCGCCGCGTGCTGACGTACGCGGATCTGCACACGCTCGGCGGTCCGATCGACCCGCGCGCGGCCTCGCACCAGGTCGAGGTGCACCTCACCGGAGACATGCGGCGGTTCATCTGGTCGCTCGACGGCCGGACGTTCGCGCAGTCCGAGCCGCTGCGGCTCCGTTACGGCGAGCGGGTACGCCTCGCGCTCGTGAACGAGACGATGATGAGTCATCCCATGCATCTGCACGGCCTGTGGGGAGAGGTGCTGTCGGCGGACGGGCAATTCCTGGTGCGCAAGCACACCATCACCGTGCAGCCGGGACAGCGCATTTCCTATGACGTCTCCGCCAATGCGCTCGGGCGCTGGGCGTACCACTGCCACCTGCTCTATCACATGGCGGCGGGCATGTTCCGGGAAGTGCGCGTCGTGCCGTCGCAAGAGCTGAGTCCTTGAGGTCTGCGAAAAGAAGAGGTCCGCTGCTTCGCGCGCTCTACGGAGCGCTCGCGCTCGTTGCCTTGTCCCGCGCGCTCGCGCAAGCGTCGGCGCCCGAGCAGGCGGCACCCGCAGCGGCGAGCGAGCCGACCACGGCGCCGATTCAGATGAGCGACACGGATCTCTACGGCACCGTGCTGCTCGATCAGCTCGAGTGGCGTAATCCAGATGCGAGCAATGCCGCCATGTGGGAGGCCGAGGGCTGGTATGGCGGGGACTACGACAAGCTCTGGGTGACGACCGAGGGCGAGCTCGTGGGCGGCGAGACGCAGGATGCCTTCACCGAGCTGCTGTGGGATCATGTCGTCGGCCGCTGGTGGAACCTGCAGACCGGGGTGCGGGAGGACTTCGGCGACGGTCCCTCGCGCACGTGGGCCGCGCTGGGTGTCGAAGGCCTCGCGCCGTACGGGATCGATGTCGAGGCCAGCGTGTATGCCGGAGAGGACGGACGCACCGCCGCGCGCGTGAGGGCGGAGTACGACATCCTCCTGACGCAGCGGCTCATCCTGCAGCCGCAGGTCGAGGGAAATTTCTACGGCAAGCAAGATCCCGCGCGGCAGGTCGGCTCGGGGCTCTCGGATCTCGACGCGGGGATTCGCTTGCGCTACGAGATCCGGCGCGAGCTGGCGCCGTACATCGGCGTTACCTGGACGCGGCAGGCCGATGTCAACCCCGCGCGCACGTTCACCGAGGCGAGCTACGTGCAGTTCGTCGCCGGAGTGCGAGCGTGGCTGTGATCCGCGATACTGCGCCTGATCCCTAGAGGAGATCGGACATGAAACCCTTCGCGGTACTCTCGGCCCTGGCTCTGCTCGCATCGATGACAGTTGCACAGGCGCATGCGCATCTGCGGGCGTCCAATCCGGCCAGCGGCAGCGAAGTCACGGCGCCGCCATCGCAGGTCGTGCTGCGGTTCTCCGAGGCCGCGCGGCTCACCGCGGCCTGGATCGCCAGAAACGACGCGGCCCGGCAGAGTTTGCGTCCGCTACCGTCGACGACCGCCGTGGAGGCCATACTTCCCATGCCCGCGCTGGTGCCGGGCCGCTACGTCGTGAGCTGGCGCGCGATGGGCGCGGACGGCCATATCGTGCCGGGGCAGATCGAGTTTACCGTGCGGGCGCCGGGCGCGCCGCCGGGCGTCGGAGGCGGGCCGTCCCCGCGGTGATCCGCGGCCGCGGCCTCGACTGGAATGCTCGGCCTTCCGGACATTCTGTCCGTCCTGCTGCGCGTGCTGAGCCTGATTCTCGTGCTGCAGGCCGCCGGAGCGGCGCTCTTCGCCGCGATGCTCGGCCGCGATCTCGACGGCTCGCGGCGCGCGACTCGCCAGCTCGGGCGCATCGCGGCGCTCGCCGGGGCCGTGTGCGTCGCCGGCTATCTCGCGTTGCAGGCGGGACGCATGGCGGGGGATCTTTCGGGCGTGCTCGACGGGTCGCTCCTCGAGCTCGCGCTGACCTCGCCGGCTGGTGGCGCGGCCTGTCTCAGTCTGCTCGGCCTTGCGCTCATCGCCGTTGGGCTATCGTTCGATGGCCCCGGGGCGCGGGCAGATAGCGAGCTGTCGAGGTCGGCGGCTGTGGTCGGCGCGGCACTGGTCGTCGCGTCCTTCGCGTTGACGGGGCACACGTCCGTGAGTCCTCACCGCTGGATTCTCGCCGTGCTGCTCAGCGTGCACCTGTTCATCGTCGCGTGGTGGTTCGGCGCCTTGCCGCCGCTTTATCTCGCGAGCCTGAAGGAGAGCCCGGCGAGGGCGGGGCGCATCGTGGACCGCTTCTCGAGCGTCGCGGCGTGGCTCGTGCCCGGCATCCTGCTCGCGGGGCTCGCGATCGCCGCGCTCCTCATCGCGAATCTCAGCGTCCTGCGACGGCCCTACGGCGAGCTGCTGCTCGCAAAGCTCGGCGGATTCGCGCTGCTGATGGGGCTAGCCTCGCTCAACAAGTGGCGGCTCGCACCGGCGATCGCCCGTGCGGAGGGAGGCGCGCTGCTGGCGTTCCGGCTCTCCGTCGCAGCGGAGCTCGCCTTGATTGCCGCGGTGCTCGCCGTCACGGCCGTCATGACGACGTTCTTCTCGCCGGAGTGAGGCCGGGAGGCGTGCGCCTCACGCGTACCGGAACAGCGCCTTGAACCCGAAGTCCATATGCTGCTGGATGTGGCAGTGGAAGAGGCTCAATCCCGGCTGGTCCGCCACCAGATCGACCGCGACGCGGCCGTAGACCGGCACGATCACGGTGTCCTTCAGGATCCCGCTCGAGGGCTTGCCGTTCACGTCCACGAGCTCGAAGCGGTGGCGGTGCAGGTGCACCGGATGGGAGTCGTCGGTGCGGTTGCGGAAGATGAGACGATGCCGCTTCCCCTGCTCCAGCACGAGCTCACCCTCGTGTGGATAGGGCTTGCCGTTGACCGTCCAGAGGTCGAACTGGCCGGCCCCGCTCGGGATCTGCTCGAAGACCATCTCGATCGTGTGGTCCGGCGGGGGCCGCGCAGGGCCCGCCGACGCGGGGTGCCCGAATACGATGTAGTCCCACTGCTCGCCGGGCTGTGCCTCCCACCGGGCTTCCCGGTGGTGGTTGGCGTATTCGACGACGACGCCGAGGCCGGCTCGGCGGAGCGGATCGAAGGTCGAGCCAAGAATCCACACGCCGGGGCGGTTCATCTCGACGTAGGCGTCCACGCGCTCGCCGGGCCCGAGCGTCAGCACCTTCACGGCGCGCGGCGTGGGGACGGGATTGCCGTCGAGCGCCAGCACGTGGAACTCGTGGCCTGGCAACGCGATGGTGCGGTTCTCGATCGCGCCGGCGTTGAGCAGGTGCAGGAGCAGCCGGGTGCCCTCGCGGACCCGGATGGGCTCGCCGGTGCCGAGCGCCTTGTCGTTGACCGAGAACAGCTGCGAGTTGGCCTCCAGACCGCCGGAGCGGGAGGTGTTGAGGACGGCAGGCCGCTCCGGCTGCGGGCCGAGCACGCCTACATCGTCGGTATCCATCGGCTGGTCGGTGTAGAAGGGCTCCCACTCCCTCAGGGCGAGGAAAAGCTCCTGATCGTAGCGGCCAGGATTCGAGCCGGAGTCGACCATCAGGAACCCGAACTGGGCGGTGTAGGTGCTGCGGTGGAGGTCGCCGACCGCCATGGTGTGCGTGTGGTACCACCGAGTGCCGGCCGGTTGAGGGGTGAACTGGTATCTGCGACGAGCCCCGGGCGGGATGGGCGGGGTGCCTTCCTCCTCGGAACCGTCGATTTCCGGCGGGAGATACAGGCCATGCCAGTGAACCAGCTCGGCCGCATCCGTGTCGTTGATGACATCGACCGTGACCGGCTTGCCCTCGCGCATCCTGAGGAGGGGCCCCGGAGCGGTGCCGTTGTAGGCGGTCGTGCTGACGAAATGGCTGGGCGCGACCTCGAGCGCGGCTGGGGCAATGTGCAGCGTGAAGTCGGCTGGACCGGCAGCTGCGCCGCCATCCGCGGCGGAAGGCATGGGCATGCTTGCGGAAGCCGAGGCAGAGGCTGCGGGCAGGGCTGCGGACGCCGCGGTCTCGGCGAGGAGCTTCGGGGAAGCCGCCTGATACAGGGCTGCAACCCCCGCAGAGGTCACGAAGTCTCGGCGCTTGATCATGGTCGCGGCTCCCCGGACGTGCCAGGCGGATAAACTCGCGTTTTAGGGTTGCACAGTCAATCGCCGTCGGGTACTTACTGTGCTCTCGGCCGCATGTGCGCGGCCGCATTGGGGGCGAATGTGAGGCTCCTGCGATTCTGTAGGCTCCTGGCTCTCTCGAGCGGCGTCGCGTTCGGGCTGTTCGCCCTGCAAGGCGACCACGCCGCGTACTCGCAGGAGCTGCGCGCGCTCCCCGACGTGACCGCATCGAGCGGCGAGAAGGCGGAGTTCTACTGGTCGCGCCTGCGGTACACCTCGAGCGGCTACGGCGCGTCCGGATTCGGGGGCGGCTATGGCGGTGGCTTCGGCTACGGGTTCTTCGGCTGGTCGCGCGACTATCCCAAGGCGGACCGGCAGATGCTCATGGCCCTGAAGCGCCTGACGCGCGTTGAGATGCGCCCGACCGAGCAGGTCGTGGATCTCGACAGCGACGACATCTTCAACTATCCGTGGGTCTACGCGGTGCAGGTCGCGAACTGGACGTTCACGGACGCGGAGGCGAAGCGGCTGCGCGAGTACCTGCTCAAGGGCGGCTTCCTGATGGTCGATGATTTTCACGGCACCCTCGACTGGGAGCGGTTCATGGCGGGCATGCGTCAAGTGCTGCCCAACCGGCCCGTCGAGGAGCTGAGCGACAACGACGAGATCTTCCACGTGCTCTTCGATCTCGGCGAGCGCTTCCAGGTGCCGGGCGAGCAGTACGTGTGGAGCGGCCGCACCTACGAGAAGGACGGCTACATCCCGAGGTGGCGCGCGATCCGCGACGACAAGGGGCGCATCATCGTCGCCATCTGCTACAACATGCATCTCGGCGACGCCTGGGAATGGGCAGACATGCCGCAGTATCCCGAGAAATTCTCATCGCTCGCGTACCGCGTAGGGATGAACTACATCATCTACGGCATGACGCATTGAGCGGCCGGGGACGGCGGCGCCCGGCGCGGGGAGGCTCGCACTCGAGCTCGCCGCCGCGTCGAGCCGCATCCCGGTCCAAGAGCCGCGCGGAACATGTTTGAATTCCTGTTCAAGTATCCGCCCGCGGTTTTCGAGCGGGGGCATCTCGTCCTCCTCGGCGCCTGGCCAGCCTGGGCGCTCGCCCTGCTGATCGCACTCGCCGCGGCGGGTCTCGCCCTGGTCAACGTCTGGCGCCTGCGCCGCGCGTCCGCTTCGTTACGGAGCTGGCGGCTTGGTGTTCTGTGGCTGCTGCAATCGGCGCTCGCCGCGCTCGTGCTGATCCTGCTCTGGCAACCCGCCATCGCGGTCTCGGTGCTCAAGCCGCAGCAGAACATCATCGCCATTCTCGTTGACGACTCGCGCAGCATGAATCTCGAGGAGAACGGCGCGCGGCGCGAGGATCAGGCGATCGAGACAGTGCGGTCGAGGCTGCTGCCCGCGCTAGGGAGCCGGTTCGAGACGCGCCTGTACCGCTTCGACACTGGCGTCACCCGATCGAGCCTCGCGCAGCTCGGCTCCGCCGAGGCGCCGGCCACGCACATCGGCGACAGCCTGCAGCAGCTCGCGATCGAGACCTCGGATCTGCCGATCGGAGCCGTCGTGCTGTTCAGCGACGGGGGTGACAGCAGCGGCGGCGTGGGTCCCGACGCCATCGAAGCCCTGCGGCGGCGGCACATTCCGGTCCACACGGTGGGATTCGGGGCGCTCGTGGGCCCTCCCGACGTGGAGGTCGAAGATGTGACGCTCGCCGCGCGGGCGCTCGCGCAGTCGCGCGTGAGCGCGGTGGTGAAGCTGCGGGAGCATGGGTTCGACGGCCGCACAACGCGGCTCATCGTCCGCGACGGCGGCAAGGTCCTCGCGGCGCGGGACATCACCCTGCGCTCGGGCGGCGCGATTCAAGCTGAGCCCATCGTGTTCGACGTGGGCGGCGCGGGAGCGAAGCCGCTCGAGTTCTCGGTGGAGCCGCTCCCGACCGAGACGAACCGCGCCAACAACTCCCTCACGCGGCTCATCGACGTGGAGTCCGAACCGCGGCGGATCCTGTACTTCGAGGGCGAGCCGCGCTGGGAGTACAAGTTCATCCGCCGCGCCGCGGACGACGACCCGATGGTGCATCTCGCCTCGATCCTGCGCACGACGGAGAACAAGATCTATCGGCAAGGTGTCGACAGTCCGAGCGAGCTCATAGACGGTTTTCCGACGCGCGCGGAGGACTTGTTCGCCTTCCAAGGGCTCATCATCGGGTCCGTCGATGCAGGCTACTTCACGCCGGCGCAGCAGGAGCTCATTCGAGAGTTCGCGGACCGCCGCGGGGGCGGCGTTCTGTTTCTCGGGGGCAGCAGCTCGCTCGCGGACGGCGTGTGGGGCGGATCGCTCGCCGCCGATGCGCTGCCCGTCGTACTGCCCGCCTCGCGCGACACCTTTCATCGGGACCCCGCGACGGTGAGCCTGACGGCGGCCGGCGAGCAGAGCGTCATCTGCCGGTTGGTCGACGATCCGGCCGCGAACGCCGCGCGCTGGAAAACGCTGCCCTACCTCATGGATTATCAGGATCCCGGCGTCCCGAAGCCCGGGGCCGTGGTGCTCGCCGACATGCACTATGGCGGGCGCACGATGCCGCTGCTCATCACTCAGAACTACGGGCGGGGCCGCACCGCGGTGCTCGCAACGGGGGGAACCTGGCGCTGGCAGATGAGCCTGCCGCTTGGCGACCCGACGCACGATGTGTTCTGGCAGCAGCTGCTGCGGTGGCTCGTGACCGATACCCGCGGCCGGGTCGCGGCGAGCGTTCCGAGCCCGATGCTTCTCGATCAGCGCCACGTCCGCATCTCGGCGGCGGTACGCGACGAGCGCTATGCGACCGCACCGGACGCGAGCGTTGCCGCTCGGGTGATCGGACCGGCGGGCGTACCGCAGACGGTCGAGCTCGCGCCGGTACCGAACGCACCGGGACGATTCGAGGCCGACTGGACGGCGCCGGCGCCCGGCCTCTACGTCGCGGAGGTCACGGCGCGGCGGGGAACCGAGGAGATCGGGCGCGACGTGGTTCCGTTCGAGCGCCTCGACGGCGTCGCAGAGAGCTTCCACACCGAGCAGAATCGCGATCTGCTCGTTGAGCTCTCGCAGAGCACGGGCGGCCGGTACTGGCAGCCGAGCGAAATGGCGGCGCTCGCGCGCAGCCTCCCTTACTCGGACTCGGGGTTGAGCTCCCGCGAGCTCGCGGAGCTCTGGAACATGCCCGCGGGCTTCCTGCTCATCCTGGCCCTGCGCGGCGGGGAGTGGCTGCTGCGCCGGAAGTGGGGGATCGTATGAGGTTCGTGGTGCTCGCCGGCCTCGCGTGCCTGTGGATCGTCGCGCAGCCCGCGCGCGCGGATACATACTTCCTCACGGTCGCGGGGCTCGGCGGCGAGCCGGATTACGAGCAGAGCTTCCGGCAGCTCGCATCTGAGCTCGACCGCGTGCTGCAGGGTCCAGAGCATCACGTCTACACCCTCTCCGGCCCCGGCGCTTCGCGGGCGGATGTCACGAAGACGCTGCGGCTCATCGCGGGACTCGCGAAGCCGCAGGACGACTTCGTGCTGATATTGATCGGTCATGGCTCGTATGACGGTTTCGAGTACGAATTCAATCTCCCGGGGCCCGACATCACCGGCCGCGAGATCGCGGCGCTCTGCAATCGGATCGCCGCAGACCGGCAGCTGATCGTCAACACGACGGAAGCCAGCGGCGCGTCCATCGCCACGCTCGCGCGCCGCGGTCGGGCGGTCATCGCCGCGACGAAGAACGGGACGGAGAAGAATGCGACGGTGTTCGCGCGCTACTGGGTCGATGCGCTGCAGGACCCCACCGCGGACGTCGACAAGAACGATGCGATCTCCGCGCTCGAGGCGTTTGATTACGCGACCGCGAAGACGGCGGCTTTCTACGAGTCGCAGAAGCGGCTTGCGACGGAGCACGCGGAGTTCGAGGATACCGTGCACGGCGCCCCGGTGCGCGCCGCATCCACCGAGACCGGCGCCGGCCGCTTCCTCTCGAGCCTCACGCTCGTCCGCATGGGCTCTGCGCGCGCGGCGGCCGCAAATCCCGCCAAGCGCGGCCTGCTCGCGCGCAAGGAGCAGCTCGAGCAGAGGATCGACACGCTGAAGTACCAACGAGCGGCGATGTCCGCCGCGGACTACAAGCGGCAGCTCACCCAGGTGCTGGTGCAGCTCGCGAAGGTGCAGGAGGAGCTCGACAAGTGAGTGTGGTCGCTCGAAGGGCGCCATGGGGCGGGCTGATCTTCGCGTGCGCGTGCGCGTGCGCGTCTGCGTCCGCGGCCTCGTCCTCCTCTGCGGCCGAGACGCCCGAGCACTGCGCGCTCCTCCGCAAGCACGGGCAGGCCGCCGGGGCTCAGGCGTGCTTTGCAGCGCTCGTGCGCCAGGCCGAGCGCGCGCCGCCGGCCGAGGCCGACTATCTGCGCGCAGAGGGTCACTGGGGGCTCGGGCAGTACGACGATGCGAACCGCGAGTTCCGCGACGCCGTGACGCGCGCGGACCGCAGCGCTCTCTACCGCGTGCGCTGGGGCATGCTGCTGCGCGAGCGCTTCAACGATCCGGACGCGGAGGCGCTGTTCAAGGAGGCCCTCGTGCGGGATCCGAAGAGCGCCCGCGCCTATCTCGGCCTCGCGCTGGTGAGCGAGGACGGGTACGACGATCACGCCATCGAGTGGGTGAGGAAGGCGCTCGAGATCGACCCGAAGCTCGTCGAGGCGCACGAGCTGCTTGCGAATCTCGCGCTCGAGGATTCCGACCCGCAGCAGGCGGCCCGCGAGGCGGACGCGGCTCTCGCGCTCTCCCCGGACGCGCTCGACGCCATGGCCGTGCACGCGAGCATCGAGCTGCTCGCCGACCGCTCGCCGGATCGCTGGTTCGAGCGGGTGCATGCGATCAATCCGGGTTACGGCGAGGCGTACGCGACCGTGGCGCACCACCTGATCCTCAACCTGCGCTACAAGGAGGGGATCGCCTACTATCGCAAGGCGGTCGCGGTGAACCCCGAGCTGTGGTCGGCGCGCTCCGAGCTCGGCGTCAACCTGATGCGCCTCGGCGAGGACGCCGAGGCCCGCGACCAGCTCGTGCGGTGCTACGCCGCCGGTTATCGCAACGACGAGACGGTCAACAGCCTGAGACTGCTCGACAGCCAGAAGAACTTCGTTGTCTTCCGGGACGCGAACAGCGTCCTCGAGCTGCAGAAGAGCGAGGCGGACCTGCTGTATCCCTATTTTCACGAGGAGCTGGAGCGGGACATCGCCGACTACGAGCGGAAGTACAAGATGAAGCTCCCCGGCCCCGTCGAGGTGCAGGTCTATCCGGACCACGAGGATTTCGCGGTGCGTACGCTCGGCATGCCGGGACTCGGCGCGCTCGGCGTGACGTTCGGCCTGGTGCTCGCGATGGACAGCCCCTCGGCCCGCAAGCCCGGCGACTTCCACTGGGCGAGCACTCTTCGCCACGAGATGAGCCACGTCTTCATCCTCACGGCCACCGATCATCGAGTGCCCCGCTGGTTCACGGAGGGCCTCGCCGTGCACGAGGAGACGCAGGCCTCGCCGGAGTGGGGCGATCCGATGACGCCGAATATCGTCTCCGCGCTGCGCGACCGCAAGCTCCTGCCGGTCGCCGATCTCGATCGCGGCTTCGTGCGGCCGACGTATCCGGACCAGGTGGAGGTGTCCTATTTCGAGGCCGGGCGCATCTGCGACTACATCCAGAGCCGCTGGGGGACCGACAAGCTCAATGACATGGTGCATGCGTACGCACGGCGCAGGACGACCCGCCAGGCGATCGAGGAGACCCTTGGCCTCACCCCGGAGCAGCTCGACAAGCAGTTCCAGGCGTGGCTCTACGCGAGCGTGGGAGCGACGGTCGCGAGCTTCGACGAGTGGCGGAAGGGCCTCACCCATCTCACGGAGCTCTCGCAGGGCAAGCAGTACGATGAGGTGATCCGGCAGGGCGATGCCGTCATCCGGATGTATCCGGACTACGTTTACGACGGGAATGCCTACGAGCTGCTTGCGGCGGCCGACCTCGCGAGGCAGGACAAGCAAGCGGCGTCCGAGGTGCTGACGCGCTACGAGAAGCGAGGTGGACGCCGGCCCGACACGCTGAAGGAGCTCGCGCAGATCGAGGAGGACCTCGGCCATCCCGCCGATGCGGCCGCGACGCTCGATCGCATCAATTACATCGATCCCGCCTACGATGAGGATCTGCACCGGCATCTCGGGCGGCTGTGGCTCGGCCTCAAGAACTACGCCGGGGCCATTCGCGAGTACCGGGCGGTGCTCGCGCTCAATCCGCTCGACAAGGCTTCGGCGGAATTCGACCTGGCGCAGGCATACTTCGCGGCGGGCGAGCACGACGAGGCTCAGGACGCCGTTCTGGCCTCGCTCGAGGCGGCGCCCAACTATCGTCCGGCCCAGAAGCTGCTCCTGAAGCTCACGGGCCAGTGACGGGAGCACCCATGAGGCTGAAAAGAGAGCACCCATGAACGAGTCGCGGCAAGCATCAACGAGCAACAATCGAGGGCGTCCATGACCACAGCGGCCGATATCGATCTCACCGCGGACCTGGAGCGGCGCGTCGCGCGCTTTCACGCGGTGCGCGACGCCATCCTCGCGCAGGTGCGGCAGGTGATCGTCGGACAGGACGAGGTCATCGAGCAGATCCTGACCGCGCTCACCGTCGGCGGCCACTGCCTCATCACGGGCCTGCCCGGCACGGCGAAGACCCTGATGGTCCGGACGATCGCGAAGACGCTCGGGCTGGAGTTCCGCCGCATCCAGTTCACGCCCGACCTGATGCCCGCCGACATCACCGGGACCGACATCATCGAGGAGGACTCTGGCACCGGGCGCCGGCGCTGGACCTTCGTGCCGGGCCCGATCTTCGGCAACATCCTGCTGGCCGATGAGATCAATCGGACGCCTCCGAAGACCCAGTCCGCCTTGCTGGAGGCGATGCAGGAGCTCTCCTGCACCGTCCGCGGCAACCATTACGAGCTGCCGCGGCCGTTCTGCGTGCTCGCGACACAGAACCCGATCGAGCTCGAGGGCACCTATCCGCTGCCGGAGGCGCAGCTCGACCGGTTCCTGTTCAACACCGTGCTCGACTACCTCAACGCCGAGGAGGAGGTGCAGGTCGTCGACCGCACCACGACGACGCACGTCGCGCAGGTCGACGCGGTGACTCAAGCGACCGAGCTGCTCGACTTCCAGGACCTCGTTCGCCGCGTGCCGGTCTCCGAGTCGGTGGCGCGATACGCCGTGCAGCTCGTGCGGGCGACGCGCCAGGGGGACGATAGCGCGCCGGCGATCGTCAAGAAGTACGTGAGCTACGGGGCGAGTGTGCGGGCCGCGCAGTTCGTCGTCCTCGCCGCCAAGGCGCGAGCGCTCGCGCACCGGCGCTACCACGTGAGCTACGAGGACATCACCGCGCTCGCCATTCCGGTGCTGCGCCACCGGATCCTGCTCAACTTCCACGCGGAGTCGGACCGGGTGGGCGCGGATGAGATCCTCCGGCAGCTCATCGCGTACGTTCCGGCGCCGGCGGGCGCCGGGGCGCGATGAGCGAGGCGGCGCGGTGAGCGCGACGGTGCAGCGGTTTCTCGATCCTGCGGTCCTGAGCGCGATCTCGGGGCTCGATCTGGTCGCGAAGACGGTGGTCGACGGCTTCGTCGCCGGCCTGCACCGCTCGGCGGACTTCGGCTTCAGCCAGGAGTTTGCGGAGTACCGCGCGTACGCTCCAGGGGACGATCTGCGTCACGTGGACTGGAACGTCTTTGCGCGCACGGAGCGTGCCTACCTCAAGCGCTATCGCGGCGAGACCAACAGCCCGCTCACGATGCTGCTCGATGCCAGCAACTCGATGGCCTATGCGTCGCACGCCGTGAGGAAGATGGACTACGCCCGGTACATCGCCGCGTCGCTCTTCTATCTCGCGATCCGCAAGCAGCGCGATGCGGCGGGCCTCATCGTCTTCGACGACGAGGTGCGCAGCTTCGTGCGACCGTCCACGCGGCACGGACAGCTCAACCGGCTGCTCGCCGGGCTCGAGCTGGCGGAGCCGCGGGCGCGCACGCGGTTCGAGGCGCCGCTCGAGCATCTCCAGGGCTTCGTGCGCCGCCGCGGGATCATCGTGATCCTCTCCGATTTCTACGAGCCGCCCGACTCCGTCATCCACGCGATCGAGCCGTTCCGCTACCGCGGCAACGAGGTGGTGCTGTTCCACATCCTCGATCCGAGCGAGCTTAAGCCGCAGATCGGCGGCTCCGCGGTGCTGGTGGATCTCGAGAGTGACGCCCGCTTTCCGGTCACCGCCGAATACGCCGAGGGCCGCTATCGCGAGAGGATCTCCCTGCACATCGAGTCGCTGCGCGTCGCGGCGCGCCGAGCGGGCCTCACCTATCAGCTGCTCGTGACGGACCAGCCCCTCGATGCGGCGCTGCGGGAGTACCTCACCGTCCGGCAGGGCAGGGACTGAGCGGGGACCCATGGGCTTCATCGCTCCAGCCTTCCTCGCCGGCGCTCTCGCGGTCGGCCTGCCGCTCTACCTCCACTTGCTGCGCCGGCACAGCAGCAATCCGCTGCCCTTCAGCTCGCTCATGTTCTTCGAGCCGCGCGAGGAGAGCGCGGTGCGCCGCAGGAGGCTGCGCTACTGGCTGCTGCTCGCGCTGCGGCTCGCCGTGGTGCTGCTCGTTGCGCTCGCGTTCGCCCAGCCGTACGTCATGCGGCTCGCGGCCGGCGCGGCTCCGGCGACGCTGCAAGTCCTGGTGATCGACGACTCGTTCGGCATGCGTGCCGGCACACGGCTCGCCGAGGCCAAGCGAGATGCGCTCGAGGAGCTGGCGCGAAAGCCTGCGGGAGCTCGTGCGCAGGTCCTGGTGCTTGCCTCGCAGGTGAGCGCGCTCACGCAGGCGACGCGCGACCCGAGCGCGCTCCGCGCGGCCGTTGAGAGCATCGAGCCCACCGATTCACGGAGCAGCTTCGCGGCGCTCGCCGCCGCCGTACGCTCGATGGCGGAGAGTGCGGCCACGCCGATCGAGCTGCACCTGTTCAGCGACATGCAGCGGACGGGCATGCCGCCGAGCTTCTCCGAGATGGCGCTTCCCGCGAACGTCTTGCTGGTGCTGCATCCCGTGGGCCGCGCGGCCGAGCCGAACTGGGCCGTGGAGAGCGTGTCCGCCCCCGGGCAGGTCTGGAATCCTCGCGACGCGCGCGTCCAGGCGGTGATTGCCGGATACGGCACGCCCGCCGCATCGCGGACGGTCTCGCTCGTGGTGGATGGGCGGACGGTCGCGACGCAGCGTGTCGAGGTGCCTGCATCCGGACGCGCCACCGTCGAGTTCGACTCGCTCGACGTGCCGCATGGGTTCAGCCGGTGCGCGGTGCGGATCGACTCGGCGGATGCGCTGCCGGACGACGACGAATACCGGTTCACGGTCGAGAGATCGGACCCGAGGCGGGGGCTCTTCATCCATGAGGCCGCCGACGGGCGCTCGCCGCTCTATTTTGGGACCGCCTTGAGCTCCGCGGCGCAATCGGCGTTCACGCTCGATAGGCTGACGGCGGAGCAGGCGGCGCAGGCCGACCCCTCGCCCTATGCCTTCGTCGTCCTGTCGGATGTCGCGTCGCTCCCCGGCGCCTTTGCCGATCGGCTGGCCGAATACGTCCGGCGCGGCGGAAGCGTGCTCGTCGCGCTCGGGACGGCGGCGGCGCAGCAGGGGCACATCCCGATCTTCGGCGGACAGCTTCAGGCCTCCCGTCCGTACTCGCGCGAGCCGGAGGGCTTCGTCTCGGTGGGCGCGGCGGACACCAGTTACCCCGCCGTCGGGCTGGCGAGTGAGTGGGAGAGCGTGAAGTTCTTCTACGCCGCCGGCGTCGATGGGACGGGCTCGCGGGTGGCTCTGCGGCTCTCGGACGGGTCGCCACTGCTGCTCGAGAAGACCCTCGGAGAGGGCCGGGTGGTGCTCTTCGCTTCGGGCCTCGACAACTTGACGAACGACCTGCCGCTGCACCCGGTGTTCGTCGCCTTCATCGACCGCACCATCCGCTATCTCACGGGCACCGAGGGGCGCAGCAGCTCCCGCGTCGTGGACGACTTCCTCGCGCTGCACGTAGCCAAGGACCGCGGGCTCGGTGTGGAGGTGGTTGACCCGGAGGGACGGCGGCCGCTTTCCCTCGAGGCCTCTGTGTCGGCGCAGTGGCTGCAGCTCACGCGTGCCGGGTTCTACGAGCTCCATTTCGGGAACGGGCGTGAGGACCTGATCGCGGCCAACCCCGACCGCCGCGGGTCCGATCTCACGCCGATGCCGCCCGACGTGCTGGCGCTCTGGCGCGGGAGCGGGGGCTCGGCCCTGCCGAAGCCGGCCGCCGCGGGAGCGCTGGAGGACACCCCGGCGGCACACAGCCTCTGGTGGTACGCTATGTTGCTGCTCCTGGTGGCTGCGCTCGCGGAATCCGCGGTGGGCAGCCGGTACGTCGGCACTCTTCGGGAGAGGCCGTGAGCGCGAGTGAGGAACTGCGTTCCTATGTGGGGCGCCTGCAGCGCCGGCTGCGGTTGGCCACGCTCCTCCGTGGCGCAGCCATCCTCACCGCGTCGGCTCTCGTCGCGACGCTGCTCCTCACCGCGGTCATCAACGGGTTCGCGTTCTCGCCGGCGAGCCTCTGGAGCGCCCGGGGGATCCTCTGGCTGATTCTCGTGGCGTGCGCCGCACTGGCGTTCGCCGTGCCGCTCTGGCGTCTCACCGAGCGATGGTCGGCCCGGCGTGCGGAGCGCGCGTTTCCGGACTTCCAGCAGCGCCTGCTCACCTTCACCGAGCGCGACCGCGCCGGCGATCCCTTCATCGAGCTGCTCGCCGCGGATACCTTGAGGATGGCGGGCGATGCGAGCCCCAAGCTCGTCGTGCCGGACGCGGCGCTCACGGCTTTCGCCGGGGCGGCCGTCGCGTGTCTCGCCGCGCTGCTCTGGCTCATTCGCTTCGGGCCCGGCTACTGGGGATACGGCGCGGCTGCGCTCTGGACGGGGCCGCCGGCGAGTCCGCTGTACGCCATTCGAGTGAGCCCGGGCGATGTGGCGGTGCGCCGGAACGGGGATCAGCTCGTCACCGCCCAGCCGCTCGGGCTGCGAACGGATCGCGTGCAGATATATGTCCGGTATGGCGACGCGTCGCGGTGGGACCACGTCGCCATGCAGCCCGCGCCGCAGGGCCCGGGCTTCGAGTTCCTCCTCGTGGGCATTCCGCAGGATGTCGACTACTACGTCGAGGCCGGCGCAGTCGAGTCGCGCCACTACCGTCTGCGCGTGGTCGATGTGCCGGGCGTGAAGCAAATTCGTGTGACGTATCACTATCCGGCGTGGACGAAGCTCGCCGACGCCGTGGAGGAGCATGGCGGAGATCTCCGGGCCGTGACGGGCACCGAGGCACAGCTCGAAGTGCGGACGGACCGGCCGCTGCTGAGCGGCATGCTCGTGCTGGATGACGGGCGGCAGATTCCGCTCACCCGCGGCACCGGCCCGGTCGATACGTATCGCGCCACCGTTCCGATCGAGCGGGACGGGGCGTATCACGTCGCGGCTCGGGACCGCGGCGAGACGCTTCGCATCTCCGAGGACTATTTCATCGAGGCTGGAGAGGTGAGGCCGCCCGAGGTGGCGATCGTTCGGCCGACCGGCGACTACCATGCGAGCCCGATCGAGGAAGTCACGGTCGGCGCCAGGGCTACGGATGCCTTCGGCCTCTCGGATCTCGCGCTCCATTACTCCGTCAACGGCGGAGCGGAGCGGACCGTCGCTCTTCCGACGGCCGCGGGGGCAAAGCAAGCGAGCGGCTCGACCGTGATCAGCCTGGAGAGCCTGAAGCTCGTGCCGGGCGACGTCGTGAGCTACTACGCCACGGCGAAGGATGCACGCGCGGAATCGCATACGGACATCGCGTTCGTCCAGGTGGACCCCTTCGAGCGGGACTTCTCTCAATCCCAGCAAGCGGGCGGCGGCGGCGGAGGAGGGTTCGGGAACGGCCAGGCGCAGATCGCGGAGCGGGAGAAGGAGGTCATAGAGGCAACTTGGAAGCAGGCCGGCCTCGAGAACGGCTCGCTCAAGGAGGCGGCCGAGCAGGCGAAGTTCCTCTCGGACGTTCAGAGCACGCTGAGGTCGCAGTCCGTCGCGCTCGCCGGGCGGGTGGAGCTGCGCGAGCTCTCGACCGACAACGAGGCGATCGGCAGCTTCCAGCAGGAGATGAGCGCCGCGGCGGAGGCGATGAGCCCGGCCGTGCAGAGCCTCGACGGGCAGAAGTGGAAGGACGCGATCCCCGCGGAGCAGAAGGCCCTGCAGCATCTGCTGCGCGCGCAGGCGACGTTCCGGCAGATCGAGGTGGCGTTCGGCAGCATGGGAGGAGGCAATGGCGCCGTGAACTCGGCCGGCCGGGACCTTGCGAGCCTGTTCGACCTCGAGCTCGACATGCAGAAGAATCAGTACGAGACCCGTCCGGATGCGTCCTCCGCCACGAGCCAGAGCTCCAGCCAGGTCGACGATGCGCTGCGCAAGCTGGATGAGCTCGCGCAGCGGCAAGATGCGCTGGCCGCTGAGCGCAGTGCAGGAAGCCAGACTGCCGAGCAGCGCTGGCAGCAGGAGGAGCTGCGGCGACAAGCGGACGAGCTGCGCCGGCAGCTGGAGCAGCTCGCTCGCAACGGCCAGAGCGGCCAGAGCGCGCAGAGCGGGCAAAGCGGGCAGAGTGCGCAGGACAGCGAGAGCGGCCAGAGCGGCCAGAGCGGGAGCAGCGCTCAGCTCGGCGCCGCGAACGGTCGCATCGCTCAGGCACTGAGTCAGCTCGATCAGGCCGAGGACGACATGCGCCACGCCGTGGACCAAGGGGACGACGCCGGCGCGCGCCGCGCCGCCGACCGGCTGCGGGAGGCCATGCAGGCCCTGGGCGGCATCCAGCAGCAGGAAGCCCAGACGCAGCTTGCAGCGCTGCGGCGGGAAGCGGACCGGCTCGCGAGCGAGGAGCGCAGGCAGGCCGCCCGCCTGCAAGACCTGGCGCGCGGGGCACCTTCCGGTCTGAGCGCACTGGGCGGGCGTCCATCGGACTTGCCGCCGATACCCAGCCTGACTGGCGGCCCCGGCGACGTGCAGACGATGATCGACGATCGCCAGAAGCTCGCGGACGATCTCGGGCAGCTGGAGGGTCGGATGCGCGATGCCGAGCGTGATGCGCTCCCGCGCAGCCGCGCGGCGGCATCGACGATTCGCAATGCGCTCAGCGATCTCGACGAGTCCGAGACGCAGAACCTCTTGCAGCGAAGCGCCGATCAGATGCGCCGCGGCTATGTTGCGCTAGCGGGCTCGACGGAGAGCGACATCCAGGCGTCGCTGCAGAACTTGAGCCAGCAGCTCGGCGAGGCGGGCGAGGCGCTCGCGCAGGGCGCACCACCGGCCCAGGACGCGCTGGACGACGTGGAACGGCTGCGCAATCGCCTTGCGGCGCTCGATCCGGATCTTCGGAGCTCGGCGGAGCAACGACAGGGCGATCAGCGCGGGCAGGCTGGACAAGGTCGGCAAGCCGGCCGCGGTGGGCAGGCTGGCCGGGGCGGCCAGATCGGCGCGAACGGCGGAATCGCGGGACCCGTGACTGCGGGCGGCGGAGGCCTCGGCGGATTCGTGAACGGAGGCTGGAATACGGGAAACAACGGGCTGGATCGCGGCCGCGCGGTGGCTCCGGACACCTCGACGCTTCCGCCCGTATCCGCGGCAGATGCCGAGCAGAGCTATCGGCAGGGCATGAGCGAGCTCGGGCAGCTGCGGCGCGCGGTCGGCAACGATCAGGAGCGCCGTCGCGAAGTCGATGACCTGATCCGTTCGATGCAGCACCTCGATCCGCGGCGCTTTCCCGGCAATCCGGCGATGATCGATGAGCTGTACGGGCGCGTGTTGAGCGATGTGGACCGGCTGGAGCTGCAACTCCAGCATCAAACCGGCGAGCAGCAGGAGGTTGACGTTCGCAGCGACCGCCCTCAAGCCATGCCGCCGGGATATCAGGACGCCGTCGCGGAGTACTACCGGCGGCTCAGCAAGAACCCTTGACGCCGGAGGCGCGGCTCGGGATTCCGGTCAAGTCGACCCTGGCGCCGGGCAAGGCGTCGAGGCCGATTTGGAAGACGGCCGCCGCGGCACTCCTTTTCCTTTGCACCTCGCTGCCGGCGTGGAGCGGCGGCCATCACACCTTCTGGGTCGTTCACGGCCGGCACAATACGATTTACGTGCTGGGCTCCATACATGTCCTGAAGCCTTCGGAAAGCAAGCTTCCGCCCGAGGTACTGCGCGCCTATACACGCGCGCACGCCTTGGTGATGGAAGTTCCGCTCAGCGACTTGTCGGTCGGCAAGCTGCTGAGCCTGACGCTCAACCTGGGGACGCTGCCGCAGGGCAAGACGCTCGCGGAGGTGCTCGGGCCGACCCTCTACGCCGACTTCTCCGCGCACGCGAAGCCTCTCGGGCTCGATCCGGCGTATCTCAGCCACTTCCAGCCCTGGCTCGCGGCGCTGACGGTCGAGCAGCTCGAGCTCGCGAAGGCCGGATTCGACGTCAACTCCGGCGCGGACATGCAGCTCGCGCGGCGAGCCCAGGCGGATCACAAGCCGATCATCGGGCTCGAGACCGCCGAGGATCAGTTGAGCCTGTTCGCGCGCATGTCCGCCGCGCAGCAACGGGAGTTCATGCAGTACGCGCTTGAGGACGCCGACGACGCACCTCGCGAAGTGCAGACCATGGTCGGGGCCTGGCGCGATGGCGATACCGGCGCGCTCGAGAAAGCGCTGCACGAGGGTTTCGATCAGTTCCCGGCGCTCTACCAGGCGCTCACGACGGATCGCAATCGAAAGTGGCTCGCCGAGATTCTGCCCCTGCTTCGCGACCACCAGGACTATCTGATCGTCGTCGGCGCGCTGCACCTGGTCGGCCACGACGGCGTGATCGAATTGCTCGAGCGGCGCGGCTACGCGCCGATACAGCACTGATCGAAGACGGGCGGCCGGGATGCTTGCGGGTGCGGGGTCGCAGGATGGCTAGAGGCAGTCGTTCAGCTCGGAAACGGGGAACGGAATGCCCATCAGCCGCCACAGGTTGGCCACGCGCTCGACAGCCTCGAGACTTCGCTGCATCCATTGCGGGTGACGGTCCTGCAAACCGGCGCGAGTCATGAAATTTGCGGGAGCCCGCCCGCTCGCGAGGCGCCCATGCCAGAGCGCGGCGAGCTCCTGCATGCGCGCTGCTCCGAAGCCTATGACGGTGGTCCGCGCGTTCCGTACGAGGCCCGAAAGGCCCAAGGCGGTGTAGTACTGCTCCCAGTATCTGAGATACGCCGAAAAATAGTCCAGGGTCGCCAACTCCTCGCGGCTGGTGCCGACGTTCAGCAGGTCTCTCCTGATCCAATGCTCGATCGTCGAGCGCTCCGCAAAGGCACCGCCGGGCGGCAGTCCTCCGGACTTCTCGTAGGTCGAGATGCAACATGCAACCGGATGGCGGATCGTGACGACGAATTCCGCATCGCGACCAAGAATTTGCTTGAAGAAACCGCTTGCGTAGATTGCCTTGGTGAGCTTCTTGGGGACAAGGATCCTCGAGGCTTGTTTCTTTCCAAAGAAGAGCTCGAGCATGGCGATGTACTCGCCGGTCGACAGCATGGTACGCATCCAGCCATTGTGCCGTGGCATGAAGACAGTCGGGCCGGCCTCCGGAAAGCCATCATGCGCGATCACGGCAGGAACCGACGACGGCTCGTATCCCAAAGCTGAGAACAACTCGGCTATCAAGTACGACCCGCCACTTCTGGGTATGCCTAGCACTGCGATAAATTGATAGCGCTCATGCAGCTGCCGCAAGGCGTCCAGGTTCGAACGTCGCAAGCTGATGAAACCAGTCATAGGCGCTTTGAATCGCCGCCTCCGCGGTCGCTTCAGGCGCCAGGCGTCGAAGCTGGCCGCCGGCGTTCTCCCGCGCTCTCTTGGGTGTATCGCTGAGCTCCTCGGATAATTGGTCGTGCCAGGTCTCATCTGAAAAGCCGCGGGGATCCAGGAAGTGCGCGAGGAAGTCAATGAAGACGGGAGAGGGCGGCAGATCGTTTGCGGTGAGATTGATCACATTGTTCATGAAGAAGCCCTGCGGCTCATGGCGCTTGTTCCGCGGCACGCGCGAGTGTACGCGATGCGTCGTGACACGAAGGGAAACGATCCGAGCTGGCGAGATTGCAACGAACTCCTGCCGTGGTCGAAGGTGCGGCTGCTTATTGCCGCGAATGCGGGTGGGAGGTCTTTCACCGTACGTCGTCGTTAGAGTTGCTTCTGTCGACGTTCAATGCGTTGCGAGTCATGGGAAGTACGATGACCGGTGGTGCCTTGAATATCTTGTGGGGCAGCGGGTGGAGGAGCGCGCGGCGGAGCCTGGTGCCCAGACGCTCCGGTCCCTCTTGTCAAGACGCTGCAGGGGTGGTATATCGTAAGATATGTTTTACGATCACTACTTCTCCCATCGGTCCCCTTCCTGGATCTACTGGATGGGGCGGCATCACGGCGGGCGGGGCTTCGGGCATTTCGCGACCGGATTCATGGGCGGCCTCGGACGCGGCGGCATGCAATTCCGCACGGGACGCAAGCTTGCCGCGGCGGATCTGCAGCTCGTCATTCTCGCATTGCTCGCGGAAAGGCCGAGCCACGGCTATGAGCTGATCAGGGCCGTGGAGGAGCGCTCTGGCGGCTTCTATACCCCGAGCCCGGGCGTCATCTATCCGGCGCTCACGTACCTCGAGGAGATCGGCCACGTGACCGTGGAGGTCGAGGGCACAAAGAAGCTCTATCAAATCACCGATACCGGCCGCGAGCATCTCGCGCAGAATCGTGTGGCGGTTGACGCCATGTTCGCCGAGCTCGAGCACATTGGCCGCAAGATGGAACACCTCCGTCGAGTGTTCTCCGACGAACAGGCGGCCGGCGGCGAGGATGGGGATTTCGGTCCTCGCCTGTCGCGGGAGCTCCACGTCGCGCGCCGCGCGCTCAAGATGGCGCTGTTCCAGAAGCGCCGCTGCTCGAGCGAGGAGGCGAAGCGCATCGCCGAGATCCTCCAGCGCGCCGCCGATGAGATTCGCGGCAAGCAAGGCTAGGCGACAGCGAGCTCACATCCATGACGTCTCTGCAGTCGCCGGCCGTGCGTGCCGTGCTCGATCGACTCTACGCGGAAGCGGAGCGAAACGACGGCAAAGTGTTGCCGCGCGTGCGCGCCGAGGTGGCACGCCTCGGCGGCTCCTATGAGGACCGCAAGGTCACGGACCTGCTGGACGAAGCGTTCATTCCAGTGTGTCCCGAGGTGGGGCAGCTGCTCTACGTGCTCGTCCGGATGCGAAGGCCCAAGATCGCGGTGGAATTCGGCGCGTCGTTCGGGCTCTCCGGGATCCACATCGCCGCGGCGTTGCGCGACAACGGCGAAGGCAGGCTGATCACGACCGAGCTCAACGCATTCAAGGCCGGGCGGGCGGTCGAGCACTTCCGGCAGGCCGGACTTGCGGATCTCATCGAGCTGCGACAGGGCGACGCATTCGAGACGCTCACCGGGGTCCGCGGAATCGATTTCCTGATGCTCGATGGCTGGAAGAGCCTCTACCTGCCGCTGCTGCAGAGACTCGAGCCGGCCTTGAGCCCCGGTTGCCTCGTCGCCGCCGATGACATCCATCTCATGCAGGATCTGCTGAAGCCCTATCTCGAGTATGTGCGAGATCCTCAGAACGGGTATACGTCCTGCGCGGTGCCGATCGACGATGGGCTCGAAGTGTCGCTGCGGGGGTGAGTGCCCGGTACGGCAATTTGGGTGTACGACGCACACCAGGTCGACATCGTCACGCCCCGGGAGTACATCGCGCGCTGATGCGTCGGTCACGGGCCATCGAGCCGAAATCGCTGGGATCCTACTGACAGATCTTTCCACCGGGGCGCGGTCGCGGAGAAATTTCCCTTGGCGAGATCGGCGCGCAAGGTCTGCCACGAGGTCCCGAAGCTCCGCGGAGTGCAGCGACCGATGTAGACCCAGTGTCCGGACCGATACTGATAGACCGGACCTCCGCCAGGCCTCAGCAGGATGAATTCGTCCACGCCGTCGCCATCCAGGTCCGCGAATACTCCCACGATCATCTCGTTCGACTGGGGCATGCCGAACATCCCGAATTGCGGCTTGCCCCAATCCGCGACCAGCGTTCTCGCGAGATCGGGATCGAGCGTTCGCCCGGCGGGGTAGATCGGCAGCCGTGCGACGAGCTGCGCGGCATCGGGAGTCGGTGCATTGTCCCACGGGCTATGCTGGGCCAACGTCTGAGAGGCCAGTTCTCGAACCCGGTCTGCCCCCGGCTCGCCTTGGAGCCCTGCCAGCTCCTCCAATCTCCGGCGACCGTACCGGCCGGAAGAGAATCCGAGGTAACGAAAAGGCGTGACATCCAGCCCTTGCGGCCGGTCGGCGGAATATCGCTCCACCAGAATTCGGTGAAACTGACTGTTGGCGGCCAGCCTGTAGGGAGACAGGACCGGTGTGAGGGCCGCACCCACCACCGCGATCAATGCGACGGCCACCCCCACGTTGACCTGGGCAATGCCCTGTAACCAGCGGCCTCCGCGCACCGCGGCAGCCGAGTATCCGATGGAGTACATGAGAGCCGCGCCAGCCACGACAAAACCCCATACCCGTTCCACGGTCACCCCGTAGTGCACCGAGCGCACGATCAGGGCGTAGATCGCCGTCAGCGAGACGATCACGGCAAGGGGAACGCAAAATCGAAGCCCGCGCGCCAGCCATTCTGGATAGGGACGCTCGACGGTGCCATCCCGGTAGGCGGCATTCACGAACAACACGACGACGGCGACCAGCCAGAGCAACCAAGCCGCACCGATCGCCCGCGACCCGACGACAATCATGCCAGGCAGCTTGACGACGAGTGCCACCGTGAATACGGCGAGCAGGACGCCCGCGACCGGCGCGAGCCATTTGAGGACATTGAGGATCTGCTCGAGGACGGTCGAGACGAGACGGTCAATCGAGCCGATCAGGTAGAGGGCGCAGCCGAAGACGATCGAGGTGACCGGATAGACGAAGATCGGCTTGCCGAAGAGGTCGCGAAAGAAGTCGATTCCCAGCATGTGGAACAGGGATTCCCAGAGCCACAGAATGAGCCAGAACAGAACCGCGAAGAGCGCGGCCTCGGCGAGCGCGATGATGTTCCGCCAGGCGTGCGAGAACAGCAGCCGGTAATCCATCGTCCATCGGCCTGCAGCCAGGCGGTTCTGGATGAACGGCAGTACGTGCAGCCACCAGACGAGGAGCACAAAGGGGAGCGAAAAGAGTTCCCCCGACCACGCGAGGCGGCTGTTGTCTTCACTCAAGACAGCGCTGCCGTGATGCCAGCCGAAGTAACAGACCGCGACGGCCAAGAGGCTGAGGAAGACCCAAAACGCAGGTTTCCGAACGTGCTCGACGAGCAGCTGGAGGGTGGTGGGAATGAGGACTGCCACGCCGTAGAACGCCAGGAGCCACCCGAGGTGCGTGGCAGGCCACTCGTGCGCCAGGATTGTGCGATGCAGTCCGTACAGCGCCCATCCTTGGATGACCGCAGCGATCAAGATGGCAGAACGCGCGGCGCTGGTCGTTGAACTCTCGAGTAGGCTTGCCATGGTGTGAATCCGCGTCCGGGCGATCCCTAACTCGCGCGAGTCAGACTCTCCGGGGTGATCGTGACGTTAGCATGGCCCATTAGCGGTCGAGAACGCGCATGGGCTATTCTCTGGCATCTGCCCAGCCGTCCGTTGACCCAATCCACCTGCGCCAACGATCTCAAACGGGAGAATTGCGGTGTGAATGGGACACTCGACCCCCGCTCGGTTGAGCGACCGTTCATCGGGCGCTGGTTGCGTGCAACCGGAGCCCTGCTCCTGCGCTCGCCGCTTCGCTTCGGATTCGTCATCGCACTGCTAGGCTGGTTCGACACAGCGATCGGTTCGGCTCTCCAGGACTTTCGAGTCCAGGAACTGTGGGTGGACCGAGTCGGGCTCGTCATCCTTCCGCTCGTGTGGCTCCTCGTCTGTGCCCTTGCCCGGGGCGCCGATGATCCGAGCCAGAGCCGAACGGCGCTCGTGGCTCTCCTACACAAGCGACTGTGGATCGCCGTCGGCACCGGAATGGGAATCCTGCTCGCACTGGTCATCGCGATCCAGGGCATACTTCTCGGACTTTCTGACCTGTTCTCGACGTGGACGGACCGGCCAGTGCCATGGCATCCCGGCCAATTCGTCGGCGCCCTCACCGTCAACGTGGTGCTGCTCATCGCAGCCTTCGAGCCTTGCTACTTCCCGTTACTTCTGATGGGTGGCGAACTCACCAACTCGGACGCGCGCTACCTTTCGAGGAGAGCGGCTGAGTTGAACAGCAGGGAGCTCGTCTGGTTTCTCATCTGCATTAGCCTGATCTGCGCGAACTCGCTCGCCAGTATCTTGCCCGCCTTTGGCTTGACCGAGTCCGCGTTCCTCGTCGCCGCAGGCATCTTCAACTACATCGCATACCGCGACATCTTCGAGCGGCGCCCCGAAAACCTACCGAGGTTGGCCTCGGTATCGGCCCCGGTATCGCTGCGGGGGTGAGTACCCGGTACCGCCGGGCACGTACGAGCCTGCGATTGACGTTCATCCCGTCCGTGCCTGAGCGCGCCCCCGTGTGATCGCCTCGGTCTCCGCGCGAGTCGATTCCGGTCCGGTGTTTCGGCTGGCGAGACCGCCCCTCACCGGCTCCTTGTTGAATGGTTCCGGATCGTCGGCGCGCAGCTTCAAGCCGAACAGGGTATGCATGCCGGGGTGCCGGCCGAGGCCGCCGTGGAGGTCGAAGCCCCGGTCGAGCCAATCGCGGAGCGGGTCGTCGTCGGTGAGCGGCGGAATGGTGGCGACCGAGGCGGTCCACAGAAAGACCGAGAGAGCACGGTAGTCGGCGTAGCTCGGCTTGTCGCCGCCGAGCCACTTGCTCTCTTTGAGGATCTGGCGGAACGGCTCGAGTGTCGGCGGCACCTGAGGCAAGCGATCCTCGCGGCCGGCCTGGACTTCCTCGAGCTTGCGGCCAAGCATGTTCTCTCGGGTGTAGGTGACGTATTCGTGATCCTGCGGCAGGGAGAGGTCGCGGTAGTCCTGGATGTAGCAGCTGAACCAAGGCCGGATGGCGGTCTGCCACAGCCAGGCCTCGACGAACTTGGTCAACGACTTCATGGTCTCGCCATCGATCAGCTTCGGCCGGTCGGGATACTTCTCGTCGAGATACTCGGCGATGAGCCAGCTGTCGAGCACCCATTTGTCGTCGTCCGCGATCACCGGCAAGCGCTCGGAACGGCCGCCGGTACGCTCGAGGATGCCGGTAAAGCCGCCCGGCACGATCTCTATTTCGAAGCCCTTGTGCTTCAGGGCGTATTTCGTCGCCCAGACGAACGGGCTGATGGTGCAGCCGGAGGCGAGTTGCAGGTCGTAGAGGATGATGGTGTTGTTGATGGCCAAGGGGGGCTTCTCCTTAAAGATCCTGGGGCTTCAGTGATGATGGCCGCCCGGTCCGTGCACGTGGCCGTGAGTGAGCTCCTCCTCCGTCGCATCCCGGACGGAGGTGATCTCCACCTCGAAGTTCAGGTTCTTGCCGGCGAGCGGGTGATTGGCGTCGAGCGTCACCATGTCGCCCACGATGCGCGTGACGATGACCGTGCGCGGGCCATGCTCGGTCTCGCCGCGCAGCTGCGTGCCCACCTTGATGTTTGTGATGCCCTTCAGCGCCCGCCGCGGGACCTGCTCGACGAGCGACTTGTCGTATTCGCCGTAGCCGTCCGCAGCCTCGATCTTCACGCTCAGCTTGTCCCCCGCGCTCTTTCCCTGAAGCTCCCGCTCGAGGCCGGGGATCAGATTGCCGCGCCCGTGCAGATAGCTCAAGGGATCCCGGGATGCCGAGCTGTCGATCACCTCGCCATCGTCGTCCTTCAACGTGTAGTGAAGGGTGACGATGGAGTCCTGCTTGATGGTCATGAAAAAATCTCGAGGCCGGATCGTAATCCTTCAGTGTCGCCGGTCCGTCATCGGCCGTCAATCCGGTGACTACGCGGGGAACCTCGCGGGTATTCGCGGTATATTGGGTTGCGGAGATCGTGTCCGCTGACCGCTCGAAACAGGAGGATGAGATGAGCATCGAAGACGCCAAGGCGCGACGCAAGGCGCTGATCGCAAGCCCCACGGACCTCGGTGCGGACGCGACGCGCGACATCTCGGGAGCGCTGAATGCGCTGCTGGCCGACGTGTTCACGCTCTACATGAAGACGAAAAATTTCCACTGGCACATGTCGGGCCCGCACTTCCGCGACTATCACCTGCTGCTCGATGAGCAGTCCGAGCAGATCTTCGCCATCACGGACGACATCGCCGAGCGGGTGCGCAAGATCGGCGGCGCGACGCTCCATTCGATCGGCCACATCGACCGCTTGCGCAGAATCCGCGACAACGACGCGGATTACGTGACGCCGCTCGACATGCTGGCGGAGCTGCGCGAGGACAATCGGCAGCTCACGGCGAGCATGCGCTCGGCGCACGCGACGTGCGATGAGCACACCGACGTGGCCACGGCGAGCCTGCTCGAGGTGTGGATCGACGAGGCCGAGCGACGCACCTGGTTCCTGTTCGAGACCTGCCGCAGCGCCGGCGCGGCGTAGGCTCAACCGCCGGAGCGCTTGGCGTCGTAGCCGAGCCTCCTGAGCTCCGCGACGAGGCGGTCGCGGTGATCGCCCTGGATCTCGATGACGCCGTCCTTCACCGCGCCGCCCGCGCCGCAGAGTCTCTTCAGCCGGCCGGCGAGGTCCTCGAGCTCGGAGGCGGAGAGAGGCAGTCCGGAGATCACCGACACGCCCTTGCCGGCACGGCCCGCGATCTCGCGGCCGACGCGCACCCGGGCGGGCGCTGGGCCGCCGCCTGCGGCATGTGAGCCGGCGGGCGGCCTGCCCGCAGGCCGGGCCGCCGGCCGGGTCCGTGATGGATCGGTTCTGACGACCACGCCACGGAAGGTATACTTACGCCTCATGTCCCTGACTCCTTTCCACATTGCGATCCAGACCCGAGACCTCTCGGAGGCGCGCGCGTTCTACAAGGGCATCCTCGGATGCTCGGAGGGCCGCAGCAGCGCTCACTGGGTCGACTTCAACCTCTACGGCCACCAGCTCGTCTGCCATTTGAATCCGAGCCTCGGGAAGGACGGGAAGATCGGCTCGCACTTCAATCCGGTGGACGGCGACGACGTTCCGGTCCCGCACTGCGGCGTCGTGCTCGAGATGCAGGCATGGAGCGAGCTCGCCGAGCGGCTGAGGAGCCGCGGCGTCGCGTTCGTGGTGGAGCCCCACGTGCGCTTCAAAGGTGCACCGGGCGAGCAGGCCACGATGTTCCTGCTCGACCCCTCGGGCAATGCGCTCGAGTTCAAGTCTTTCCGCAACATCCCCGAGCAGCTCTTCGCGACGTGACCCGTCGCGTCGCGGCCTTGAGCCGTGGCGCTACTTCAGCTGCGAGGTGTTCCAGCCTCCGCCCAGTGCTTCGATCAGCGAGATGCTCGACGTGAACCGGTCGAGCTGCACGGTGAGCGCTGTCTCCTCCGCGTTGAGCCGGGTGGTCTGTGCGGTGATGACGCTGCTGTAGGGCTCCGTGCCCGCCTTGTACTGCTCGAGCGTCAGCGTCTCGTCCTCTCTCGAGGCCTTGACGAGCTGGTCCTCGAGCACCGCCTGCTTCTCGAGGACCCTGAGCGTCACGAGCTGATCCTCGACCTGCTCGAAATCGGCGAGGACCGTCTGCCGGTAGTTGGCGACGCTCTCCCGATATGAGGCTCGCGCCTGAGCAACCTGCGCTCGTATCAGGCCCCCCTCGAACAGAGTTTGGGCGATAGAGGGTCCGAACGACCAGATCTGATTCGACGCCCGGATCAGCTTGCTCAAGGTGAGCCCGGAGTACTCATCCGAGGCAGCGAGGGTGAGGCTCGGGAAGAAGGCCGAGATCGCGACGCCGACCTGGGCATTGGCGGAGGCGACCTCGCGTTCCGCCTGGGCGATGTCGGGACGCCGCTCGAGGAGGGTCGAGGGGACTCCGGGAGGTACCGTGGGAATGACACTCGCGAGCATCGCCGGCTTCAAGGCGAGCTCGGCGGGCTGCTTCCCGATCAGCACCGCGATGGCGTGCTCGAGTGTGGCCCGCTGGATCTGGGTGTTGACTTGCTGCGCCTGGGCGGTGAGCAGCTCCGTCTGGGCGCTCAGGATGTCCGCCTTGTAGGCGACACCGTCGCGGTAGCGGGCCTGGGTGATCTTGAGGGCCTTGTCGTCCGCCTCGACGATGTCGACCAGCAGGAATTCCAGCTGGTCCTGGGCGCGCAGCTCGAAGTAATCGCTCGCGAGATCGGCCTGAGCGGTCAATTCGGTCGTCGCCAGGGCGGCGGCGCTCGCTTGCGCGGAGGCCTTCTCGCCTTCGACCGTGCGGCGGGTCTTTCCCCAGATGTCGAGGTCCCAGCTGCCGCTGGCCCCCACTGTGTTCTCCGTGGTGGTGATAGCGGTCCCGCTCGACGCGCCGCCGCCCGTGGGGAGTCCGGTGCTGAACGCGCCGAGGCCCTCCACGGTGCGCTGCCGGGATGCGCTCAAGGAGATCGATGGCCAGAAGCTCGCCTCGCCCTCGCGCACCAGCGCCCGCGCCTCATCGACCGCCTGCGCGGCGGCCTTGACGTTCTCGTTGGAGACGTTGACCTGGCTCTCGAGCTGGTTGAGCACATCGTCATTGAAGATCTGCCACCAGGGGCCGCGGCTCATCACATCGGCGGGCTCGCTCGGCTTCCAGCCGTCCACCTCCTTGTAGCTCGCCGCCGTGACGACCACGGGCCGCTTGTAGTTGGGTCCGACCGCGCAGCCCGCCGCGAGCAGGACCGCGAAGGCGAGGGCGAGAGCCCGGGCGAGCGGCGCGCCGGAGCCGATATGGACCGCCGTCCCGTTTCCGAGCGTGCTCATGCGCCCACCTGTGCGCCCGGGTTCCCGGACGCGAGCGGTGGAGGGTCCCACGCCGCTCGACGCTTCCGCGAGACGGGATGGATGTACAGATAGACGACCGGTGTCGTGAAGAGGGTGAGGATCTGGCTCGCGATCAGTCCGCCGACGATGGAGATGCCGAGGGGGCGGCGCATCGCCGTGCCTTCCCCGAAGGCGAGGGCAAGAGGCAAGGCGCCCGCGATTGCCGCGCAGGTCGTCATCATGATCGGGCGGAAGCGCAGCGAGCAGGCGCGGCTGATCGCGGCGACCGGATCGAGGCCGAGCCGGCGCTCCCCGTCGAGCCCGAAGTCCACCATCATGATCGCGTTCTTCATGACGATCCCGATCAGCATGATGATGCCGAGGAAGGAGACGAGATTGAGCTCGGTCCCTGTCGCGAGCAACGCGAGCAGCGCTCCGAGTCCTCCGGAGGGCAGGGTCGAGAGGATGATGAGCGGGTGGCCGAAGCTCTCGTAGAGCATGCCGAGCACGACGTAGATCGCGAGCAGCGCCGCGAGGAGCATGAGGGGCATCTCACTGGCGTTTTGCTGGAAGAGTTGCGCCGTGCCGTAGGTGCTGCCGCGGACGCTGGTTGGGACGTGGATGACATTCATGGCTCTCTGGATTGCTGCGATCGCCGCGCCGAGCGATCCGCCCGCCGGCAAATTGAACGCGAAGGACGTGGATGCGGAGATCCCCGTATGGTTGACGCTCACCGGCGTCGTGCCGGTCTCGAAGTGACTGAACGCGGAGAACGGAACCACGGTCTCCGCGCTCACGCTGACGGCCGATCCAGTCGAGGTATTGCCCCGACCGGCATTGGCGAGGGAGTTGGAGGCCGCGTTGCGCGCCAAGTCCCCTGCGATGGCCGCGCTCGACAGGGCGGTGGCGCCCTTGTACTGCGTCGTGCCGGCGACGGCCTGCGTGAGCTCGGTCCCGCTCACCGGGCCGCCGGCCGTGCTGATGTAGAGCTCCTTCAGCACGTTCGGGCTCTGCCAGAACTGGGGCGCGACTTCCATGACCACGTGGTACTGCTGGGGACTGTAGGGGTTGTAGATGGTCGAGACCTGCGCCTGGGCGAAGGCGTCGTCGAGCGAGCTGTCGATCTGCGCCTCAGTGAGGCCGAGGCGGTAGGCCGTGTCGCGATCCACGATGAGATTCGCCTGGAGCCCGCCGGGTTGCAGGTCCGTGTCCACGTCGGTGATCTGGGGTACATTCCGGAGGGCGAGACGGAGCTTGTCCGACCAGGTTCTAAGCTCACTGAGATCGTCGCCGAGCAGCGTGTACTGGTACTCCGCGTTGCCCGATCGTCCGCCGCCCCCTCCGCCGATATCCTGCTGCGCTTGCAGGAAGGTGGTGACGCCGCTCACCCGGGCGAGCTGAGGCCGTAGCCGGTCGATCACCTGGTCGGCCGAGGCGTTGCGCTCGCTCAGCGGCTTGAGCGAGACGTTGACGTTCGCGCTCGATCCGCCCCCGAAGAAATTGCCGCCTCCCACGGAGCCCGTCACGCTTTCGACGGCGGGATCGGACTGGATGATCTGTGCGACTTGCTGCAGCTTCTCCTTGATCAGCTGGAAGGACGCAGTCGAGTCGGCGCGCATGCCCCCCTGCAGCTGGCCGGTGTCCTGCTTGCGGAAAGAAGCCCTTCGAAACGACGACGTACAGGTAGAAGTTGAGCCCGATCACGGTGAGCAGGACGAGGACCATCAGCCGGCGGTGATTCAAGGCCCAGGCGAGCGTCACTTCATATTCCCTGCGCAGCGCGGCGAAGCCGCGGTCGAACGCGCGCGGCCGCTCCGTCTCGGCGCGCCTGCGCTCTCTCCCGAGCAGGCGCGAACACATCATCGGGGTGGTCGTGAGCGACAGGGCGAGCGAGATGAGGATCGCGACCGACTAAGCTGATCGTGAACTCGCCGAACAGCCGGCCGACGATCCCGCCGATCAGCTGGAAGGGAATGAATACGGACACCAGGGAGAGGCTCATCGAGAGCACGGTGAAGCTCACCTCGCGGGCCCCGAACAGTGCGGCCCGCATCCGTGGCATACCCGCCTCGATGTGCCGCGTCGTGTTCTCCATGACGACGATCGCATCGTCGACGACGAACCCCGTCGCGACCGTGAGCGCCATCAGGGAGAAATTGTCGAGCGTGAAGTTGAGCAGGTACATCGCCCCGAAGGTTCCGATCAGCGATACCGGCACGACGACCGCCGGCACGTAGGCAGCGCGGTAGCTGTTGAGGAAGATGTAGACGACGAAGACGACCATCACGACCGAGAGGAGCAGCGTCTCCTCGACCTGGCGCAACGACTCGCGAATCGTCACCGACCGGTCGGAGGTGACCTTGAGATCGATCTTCGGGTCGATGGTGGCCTTGAGCTGCGGTAGCTCGGCCTTGACGGCGTCGACCACGTCGATGACGTTGGCGCCGGGTTGTCTCGAGGACCTGGACGGTCACCGCCGCCCTGCCGTTGTAGATGCCGTAAGTGCGGATGTTCGCCGTGGCGCCATCCTGCATGTCGGTGACCGTCGCGACGTCGCTCAGTCTGACGTAGGCACCGTTGCGGCTCGCGATGACGAGATTGCGATAAGCCGGCGCGTCGCGCGCGTTGTCGTTCGTATAGATCTCGTAGCGCGTGGGCCCCACATCGATACCACCCTTCGGCGCGTTGGCGTTCGCGTTGGAGATGGCGGCACGACGTCCTGAAGGCCGATTCCGTAATGCGACAGGAGGAGCGGATTGAGCTCAACGCGAACGGCAGGCAGCGCGCTGCCGTTGACGTTCACCCCACCGACGCCCTTGATCTGCGAGAGACGCTGCGAAACGACGGCATCCGCCGCGTCGTAGATCTGTCCTTGCGTGAGCACGCTCGAGGTCATCGCGATGGTCATGACCGGAAAGTTCGAGGTATTGAGCTGGCGGTAGGTCGGACTCTGCGTGAGTCCGGTCGGCAGGTCCGCATGCGCTGCCTCGATCGCCGCCTCCACGTCGCGCGCGGCTCCGTTGATGTCCCGGTCCAGCGCCGAAGGTGAGCTGAATGTTCGTGGACCCCACGGTGCTGGTTGACGTGATGTCGTTCACGTCGGCGATGGCGCCGAGGTGGCGCTCCAACGGCGTCGCGATGGAGCTCGCCATGATCTCCGGACTCGCCCCGGGGAAGGACTCCGAGACGAAGATGGCCGGCACGTCGATGGGCGGCAGGGAGGCGACGGGCAGCAGAGTGAACGCGGCGGCCCCGGCGAGCGGCGATGCCGAGCGTCAACAGGATCGTCGCGACCGGCCGCGCGATGAATGGAGCGGAGATGTTCACGTCGGATCGTCCGCGAGGATGCCGCCGTCGAGCTCGGACGCGCGGTGCTGCGTCAGGCGCTTCGCGATGCGGTCGAATGCCAGGTAGATCACCGGCGTGGTGAACAGGGTCAGAACCTGGCTCACGAGCAGGCCGCCCACGATGCTCACGCCGAGCGGGTGCCGCAGCTCGGAGCCCGTGCCGGTGCCGAACATGAGCGGCAGAGCGCCGAATATGGCGACGAGCGTCGTCATGATGATCGGCCGGAACCGGAGCAGGCACGCCTGGTAGATGGCCTCGGGCGGCGCGAGGCCCTGCGTGCGCTCCGCGTCGATCGCGAAATCGATCATGAGGATCGCGTTCTTCTTCACGATGCCGATGAGCAGGATGATGCCGATGAGCGCGATGATGGTGAGATCGTCCCCGGCGATCATCATGGCGAGCAACGCCCCGATGCCCGCGGACGGCAGCGTCGAGAGAATCGTCACCGGATGGATGAAGCTCTCATACAGCACGCCGAGCACGATGTACATGACGCCGACCGCCGCGATGCAGCAGCAGCAGCTCGTTCGTCAGATTCTTGCGGAAGGCGAGGGCCGCGCCCTGGAAGGTCGTGCGGATGCTCTCCGGCATTCCGAGGTTGTCCTCGGCATTCACGATCGCATCGACTGCGGCACCGAGCGATGTCCCCGGGGACACGTTGAACGAGATCGTCGCGGCGGGGAATTGCGCGAGATGATTGATGACGAGAGGCCGCGCTCGATGTCGATCTTGGCAAGCGCCGACAGGGGCACCTGTCCGCCAGCCGGCCGAAGGCACGTAGAGCGTGCTCAAGGAGTCGATGGAATGGAACGAGGAGGGATTCGCCTGCAGGATGACGCGGTACTGGTTCGACTGGGTGAAGATCGTCGAGATGATGCGCTGTCCGAACGCATCGTAGAGCAGCGTTGTCGACCGTGCCCACGCTGATGCCGAGCCGTGCGGCGGTGTCGCGGTCGATCGTGATGTAGGCCGCCAGCCCGTTGTTCTCCTGATTGCTCGCGACGTCGGCGAGCTGCGGCAACTGGCGAAGCGCCGCCACGAGTTTCGGCGTCCAGGTCGTGAGCGCCGCGCTGTCCGCGCTCTCGAGGATGAACTGGTACTCGGCGCGGCTCACGCGTCGTAGTCGAGCGTGAGATCCTGGGCCGGCTGCATGTACAGCGTGATGCCGGGCACCCCCGCCGTCTCCGCCTTCAGGCGGCGGATCACCTCATCGGCCGTCGCGGTGCGGTCGCTGCGCGGCTTCAGGTTGATCAGGAACCGCCCGCTGTTCAGCGTCACATTGTTGCCGTCCACGCCGATGAAGGACGACAGGCTCGTGACGGCCGGGTCCTCGAGAATGGCCGCGGCGAGCGCTTGCTGGCGCTCCGCCATGGCGTCGTAGGAGATCGACTCCGACGCCTCCGACACGCCCTGGATGAGGCCGGTGTCCTGATCGGGAAAAAATCCCTTTGGTATGAGCACGTAGAGCACACCGTGACGGCGAGCGTCGCGATCGCCACCCAGAGTGTCAGTGTCTGATGCTCGAGCACCCAGGTGAGGCGCTTGCCGTACCAGCGGAGCACCGCGGCGAACCAGTCCCAGCGCGGCTCCCGCTCCTCGCCCGGCCGCGGGGCCGATTTGAGCAGCTTCGCGCACATCATGGGCACGAGCGTAAGGGACACGACCGCCGAGATGAGGATCGTCACGGCGAGGGTGATGGCGAACTCGCGGAACAGCCGCCCGACCACATCCTGCATGAAGAGGAGAGGAATCAGCACGGCGATGAGCGAGACGGTGAGCGAGATGATGGTGAAGCCGATCTGCCCGGCTCCCTTCAACGCGGCCTCGAGCGGCCGCTCGCCGGCCTCGATGTATCGCGAGATATTTTCGATCATCACGATGGCATCGTCCACGACGAAGCCGGTCGCGATGGTGAGCGCCATGAGGGATAGATTGTTGAGGCTGAAGCCGGCGAGGTACATCACCGCGAACGTGCCGACGATCGACAGCGGCACGGACAGGCTCGGGATGATCGTCGCGGGAACGTTCCGCAGGAACAGGAAGATGACGAGAACGACCAGCACGACGGAGAGAGCGAGCTCGAACTGGACGTCCTTGATCGAGGCTCGAATCGTGGTGGTACGGTCCGTGAGAACCGTTACATCGACTCCGGCGGGCAGCGAAGCCTTCAGTGAGGGCAGAAGCTCTTGGATCCGGTTGACGACTTCGACGACGTTGGCATCCGGCTGGCGCTGGACGTTCAAGATCAGCGCGGGCGTCGTGTTCATCCAGCCGCCGAGCTTGGTGTTCTCCGAGCCCGCGGTGAGGATCGCCACATCGCGGAGGCGCACAGGCGCGCCGTTGCGGTACGCGATGATGATGTCGCCGTACTCGCTTGCGGATTCCAGCTGATCGTTGGTATTGATGGTGTAAGCGCGTGCAGGTCCGTCGAGCGTGCCCTTGGGGCCGTTCTGATTTGCGACGCTGATCGTCGTGCGCAGATCGTCGAGGTTCAGCCCGTACGCGGCCAGGGCGAGCGGATTCACGATCACTCTCACGGCGGGCCGCTCGCCGCCGGTGATGCTCACCACGCCGACGCCTTTCAGCTGGGAGATCTTCTGCGCGATGCGTGTGTCGGCGAGATCCTCGACCTCGGTGAGCGGCATCACCTTCGAGGTGATGCCGAGGGTGAGCACCGGCGCGTCCGCCGGATTGACCTTGGCGTAGATCGGCGGCGCCGGCAGATCCTGGGGCAGCAGCACCTGCGCCGCGCTGATCGCGGCCTGCACTTCCTGCTCGGCCACGTCGAGCGGGAGCGACAGATCGAACTGCATGATGATGACCGAGGCGCCCGCCGAGCTCGTCGAGGACATCTGGTCGAGGCCGGGCATCTGGCCGAGCTGCTTCTCGAGGGGCGCCGTGATGGCGGAGGTGATGACCTCGGGGCTCGCGCCCGGGTAGAACGTCTGCACCTGGATCGTCGGGTAGGCGACTTCGGGCAGCGCAGAGAGCGGCAACTGCAGGTAGGCGATCAGGCCGACCGTCAGGATCGCGACCATGAATAGCGTCGTCGCGACGGGACGCAGGACGAAGAGACGTGATGGATTCACGGCGTGGCCTTAAGGCCGACTCATGAGTTCTGGCTGGGCAGCAACACTCGGGCGCCGTCCCGCAACCGATCGGCTCCCTCCGTGACGACGAGGTCGCCCACGTCGAGGCCCGACTTCACCGCGACGTTATCGCCATCGATCTCCCCGAGCGTGACTGGACGCACGGAGACGGTGTGGTTCGGATTGACGATGTAGACGAACGTGGACAGCACGCCGTTCGGCGCTCCGCGGCGGACCGCCGCGTCCGGAATGATGAGCTGGTGCTGCAGGACGTTCTCGATCAGCTGGATGTTGACGAACTGGTTCGGGAACAGCACGTTCCCCTTGTTGTCGAATTGCGCGCGCAGCTTGACGGTTCCGGTGGTGGGGTCGATCTCGTTGTCGAGCGTCAGGAGCTTGCCCGTTGCGAGCTGCTTGCTGTTGTTGCGGTCATAGGCGTCGACTTCCAGTGTGGTGCCCGACGCGAGGCGCTGCTGGATGCCCGGAACGTAGTCCTCGGCGAGGGGGAAGATCACGGTGATCGGCTGCAGCTGCGTGACGACGACGATGCCGTTGGTCTCGTTCGGGGTAACATAGTTGCCGGCGATCGACCTCCCTCAAGCCCACACGGCCGGTGATGGGGGAGACGATGTGGCAGTACGCTAGATTGACGGCCGCGGCCTCGACCGCGGCTTTGTCGGACTCGACCGTCCCTGCGTACTGGGCGACGAGGTATTTCTGAGTGTCGAGCTGCTGCCCGGATACGGCGTCCTGCTTGATGAGGTCCGCGTAGCGCTTGAGATCCAGTTGATCGTCTGCGAGCTGGGCCACATCGCGCGCGAGGTTGCCCTTGGCCTGGTCCAGGGCGGCCTGATAGGGGCGCGGATCGATCTGGGCCAGGAACTCGCCCTTGCGCACGATCTGGCCCTCGGTGAACGCGACTTGTTGCAGGTATCCGCTGATCTGCGTTTGGACGGTCACTGTCGCGATCGGGGTAACCGTTCCGAGTGCCGGAAGGCGGATCACGATGTCGCCCAGCGCAGCGCGGGCGACGGCGACGGAAACCACGTCGTTGGCTTCCGAGTCTGCGCCCCCGAAACCGCGTCCGAAGCCACCGGGCCGCCCGAAGCCGCCCCGCCGTGCGAAAGCCGTCCGCTGCTGCCGGTGGTGGACGCCTCTCACCACGAAGAATGCGAGCGTGAGAACGGCCAGTCCGATGATGATGAGCACCAGCCGGCGTTTGCCCGTGCGGACGGGCGGCGGGGGCGGCTCGCGCAAGGAGGGGGGAGTTTCGCGTTCCTGCTCAGACAATGTGTCCACGGTTCACCTATAACTCAAGCTTGTAGCCGACGCCGTACACGGACTCGACAAACTCCCGGTCGGGGTTCGCCCGCTGGAGCTTCCTTCTGAGGTTCTTCACATGGCTGTCGACGGTGCGGTCGGTCACGACTCGGTGATCGGCATACAGATTGTCGAGCAACTGCGTGCGAGAGAACACGCGCCCCGGCGCGGTCGCGAGCGTTTTCAACAGACGAAACTCGACCGGCGTCAGGTCGAGGGGCTTGCCGTCAAACGCCGCGAGGTACCGATTCTCGTCGATCGCGAGGCCGAGCGCGCTCACCGGGACGGAGCCGCGGCTGACGCGGCGGAAGACCGCCTTGATACGCGCGACCACTTCGCGCGGACTGAACGGCTTGCAGATGTAGTCGTCCGCCCCGAGCTCGAGGCCGAGCAGCCGATCGATCTCCTCGACGCGGGCCGTGACCATCACGAGAGGGATGTTCGTGAACGTCCGCAACTCCCGGCAGATGTCGAGCCCGTCGCGGCCAGGGAGCATCAAATCGAGGACGATCAGGTCCGGAGGATTCGCCTTGACGGCGGGCACCACCTCCCGGCCGTCCGCGATCCAGCTCGCCTCGTAACCCGAGGCCCGGAAATAATCCCCGAGAAGCGCGGCGAGCTTCGGCTCGTCTTCCACGATGAGAATCTTGGGTGTGCCCTCGGAGCCCATGGCTCACCTCGCCACCGGAAGCGTGACCGAGACCCACAGGCCCCCGAGCGGGGAGTCCTTTGCGCTGATCGTGCCCCGGTGGGCCTCGACGATGCTTTTGCAGATGGCGAGCCCGAGACCGACGCCGCCGCTTTCCCGATTACGGGACCCGTCCACGCGATAGAAGCGCTCGAACAGCCGTGGCACGAGCTCGGGCGGAACACCGGGCGCGGAGTCCTGCAGATCGATCACGACCCGCTCGCGCTCGCCGCGGCAGGCGACCCGGAACCGCCCGCCGGAGTTCGTGTAGCGGATGGAGTTCTCGACGAGATTCGAGAACAGCTGCTGAATGCGCGTCTCATCGCCGTTCACGATGAGCTCGTCTCGCGGAACGTCGGATTCGAGCGTGATGTGCCGCTCGTTGAGTCTGTCCTGAAAGCCCCTCAGCCTCAGGCGCAGGACCTCCGCCACGTCCACGTCGGCCATGTGGTAGGTGAGGGCGCCGATGTCGGCAAGCGAGAGCTCGTAGAGGTCGTTCACCAGCTTGCCGAGCGTCGCCACCTCGCTCTGCAGGGATTGGAGGCTGTCCGGCGTCAGCGTGCGCACGCCATCCTCGATGGCTTCGAGCTCGCCCCTGAGGACGGCGAGCGGCGTGCGTAACTCGTGCGAGATGTCCGCCATGAACGCGCGGCGCATCTGCTCGTTCTTTTCCAGCGCGAGCGCGAGCCGGTTGAAGTCGTCCGACAATCGGCCGATCTCATCGGACGATGAGACCGCGAGCCGCGTGGCGTAGTCGCCCGTCGCGAGCCGGTGAGTCGCCGCGGTGATGTGCTTGACCGGCCCGAGCAGGCGGTGCGTGAGCAGGACCGCGACGAGCGCCGCGAACAGCACGGCACCCGCGCCGATGATCCAGGTGGAGATGAGCTGCCGGTCCTGCAGGTGCGCCCCGGCTCCGGCGGTCACCCGCTGGAAGGGCAGCACGGCGAGCCAGCCGACGGTCGCGCCGTTCACGATGATCGGCCGCATGGGCGCATCGGCGCCCACCACCTCCGGATTGCCGGTCACGAGCCGCCGCTCGGCGTCGAGCAGTGCCACTCGCAGGCTGACGCCGGTCAAGTCCGACTCCGAGGGCCGGCCCCGGGACACGGAGGCCGGATCGACCCCGTGCAGCTCCGCGGATCCCCCGAGCAGCAAGCTGAACCAGGCGCGGGGGTTGTGGCGAAGGAAGTCCCAGCTGCTGCCGTGCTGCTCGTAGGCGTTCGCGAGCGAGGGCACCAGGCTCTCGATGCGCTCGACTCCTTGCTCGTTGAGATATCCGAGAAAGCCGCGCACGAAGCTCACGCGCGCGGCAATGCTGGTCGCGAGCACGGCGAGCATGCTCGTGGCGAGCAGCGCGAAGAACAGCTTGGAGGTGATTCCGAATCTCATCAGATTTGCCGATGTCGCACCGGGAGAGACGCCTGATGGGCGCGGTGCGCGGGTGACATCACATCCCTGCCCGGCCCTGCAATCAAGCTGCCGCGCCCGAATCCACGTAATCTCCCACTTCCCTCCATATTCTGCACCCGTTTTGCCGCCCGCGGAGCCGGGTGGCCCGGGGAGCTGAAGCCGCCGGCCCTACGGCCTGCATCCAGGACGGCGGAACGTGCACGCTTGTGAGCTAATATCACTAATGGAGCATGCGCAGGGCGGTACATCAAATGGCGAAGACATACGATGTCGTGGCGATCGGCGCGGGACACAACGGTCTCGTGGCGGCGGCGTACCTCGCCGCGGCGGGCAAGAGCGTGCTGGTCCTCGAGCGCAACGCCTGGCTCGGAGGCGGCGTCGTCACGCGCGAGCTGACCGTGCCCGGGTTTCGCCACGATCAGCACTCCATGGCGCACATCTTCATTCAGGGCAATCCGCTCCTGAAGAACGATGAGCTGCGGCTCAAATTGAGGTACGGCCTGCGTTATGTCTTTCCGGAAGTACCCCTCAAGTCGATCTTCGAGGACGGCGCGACGCTCGCGCTCTACCGTGACCGCGAGCGCACACGGGCCGAGATCGCGAAGTTCTCCCGGCGCGACGCGGATGCCTACGTTCGGCTTGCAAGCGAAGCGGCTCAGTGGATGCCGATGATCGCCTCCACTCTTTATGCGGCGCCCGCGCCGATGGGCGCCACCACGGCCCTGATGGATCAGAGCCGGGAGGGGCGCGCGCTGTGGCGCACGACGCAGATGAGTACCCATGACCTGCTCTCGAGCACCTTCGAGCACGACCGCGTGCGCATGCATTTCGCGCGCGTCGCCGGCGAGAACCTGGTGTCGCCGGACGAGAAGGCAACCGCGCTCGGCGTCTTTGTCTTCGTCGGTTTTCTGGAGGCGTACGGTTTTGGTGTCGCGGTGGGCGGGAGCGGCGCGCTGACGGATGCCCTGGTGGCCTGCATTCGCGACCACGGCGGAGAGGTGTTGAGCGGCGTCGACGTGGCACGGGTGGTGGTGAAAGGCGGACGCGCGTGCGGCGTGCATGCGCGTGACGGGCGCGAGCTCGCCGCGAACGATTGCGTGATCGGCGCCATCCATCCCCACCGCCTCGGCGAGATGGTCGAGGCGGTGGACCCGCAGATCGCCGCCGCGGCCGCCGTGACGGAGGTGTCGCCCAATGCGTGCATCACGGTCCATGCCGCGCTCAAGGCGCCGCTCACCACCGTCGCCGGAGAGCCGCTCGGCGCGGTGATGACCGAGCTGCTGCCGAACGACTACCAGACACTGCGCCGGTCCTTCGATGAGCTGCGCTACGGGAATCTCGCGCCCTATCCGTTGGTCGGGCTGGGGTCGCTCTCGCAGTTCGATCCGTCCCGGGCACCGTCCGGGGCGGCAACGCTCCATGCGTGGGACTACGTGCCGTACGTGCGGGCGGACGGGCGCTCGTGGGATGAGTCGAAGGCTGAGTATGCGGAGCGGATGCTCGAGCACATGAGGCGCTTCCTGCCCAATCTCACACCTAAGAACATCCTCGCGTACCACTGCGACAGTCCGGTCAACATGGAGCGCACTTCGCCGAGCTTCGTGCATGGGGATTTGCACGGAATCGCGATGTCCACTTATCAGTCCGGCTCGCATCGGCCGACGCCGGAGCTCGGCCAGTACACGGTTCCCGGCATCGAGCGGCTCTACCTGGTCGGGCCGTTTCAGCACCCGGGGGGCGGCGTCTTCGGCGCCGGCCGCGCCACGGCAATGAGGATCTTCGAGGATCTGAAGCTCGACTTTGAGCGTGCTGTGCGGCGCGGCTGAGCGCGGTCAGGCGAGGACTCGGACCAGCCACTCGGAGATGTCCACGATCTCCTGCGCGCAGACCTGGTGCTGCATCGGGTACTGCTTCCATTCCACCGTGTACCCTTCAGCACGCAGCAGGTCGCGCGAGCGCTCGGCGCCCTCGAGGGGCAGGACCGGATCGTAGAGCCCGTGGCACATGAGGATGGCAATGCGCCGGTTGGCACTCGACGCCTCGTCGGCCGCTCCCCTGAGCGGCAGGTAGGTGGAGAGCGCGAGCACGCCGGCCAAGGGCTCGGTGTGGCGCAGCGCCGTATGCAGGGCGATCGCCCCGCCCTGCGAGAATCCCGCGATCACGATGCGGTTCGCCGGGATGCCGGCCTCGCGCTCGCGGCGGATGTGCCGCTCGAGGAGTTGCTGAGACTCGCGGATTCCGGGCTCGTCCTCCGCTGCGGCCGCCGAGAGGCCGAGGATGTCGTACCAGGCGCGCATGCGCATGCCGTTGTTGAGCGTCACCGGCCGAACCGGCGCGTGGGGGAAGACGAAGCGCGGCGCACAATTCTCGGGCAGCTCGAGCTCCGGCACGAGCGGCACGAAGTCGTGGCCGTCCGCGCCGAGGCCGTGCAGCCAGATCACGGAGGCGTCCGGCGCAACGCCGGCACCCGGCTCCAGGATCACGCGGTCGTCGAATTCCTGCTGAAGGTAGGTCATGCGATGGTCTCAAGAGTGTACCCGGATTCGATAAAGTGCTCTCAATGCCTCGAAATGGGCCGGCTCAAGGCGAACCCGGAACCGCGGCGCCTTAGAATGAGCCGCGCGACGGAGCCAACCATCGATCACTGCGTGCGCGACCCATGGACGATCTGTTTGCCTGCGCGGAGTTCTCGCGGACGCGCGCGATGGCTCCGCTCAAGGAACTCGGCGCTTACGAGGCTCTCTGGGCGAGGCAGCGCACGACGTTCAGGTCGCTCGCTCGCCTGTTTCGCGAGCATCCGGACTCTCTACCATCCGATCTCGTGCCGGAGGGCGAGGCCGACGAGCACCGGCGCAGGGCTCTCGACCTCGCGGCTGCCGCGGGAGTGGACGGGCTCGGTGTCAGCGTTCGCGGCATGCCGGCGTATCCGCAGCGGCTGCGAGCCGCGGCGCACCCGGTCGAGGTTCTGTACCACCAGGGCAAACTGCCGCTCCTGACCGGGCGCTGCATCGCCATCGTCGGCACGCGGCATCCGAGCCGCGACGGCACGCGGCGCGCGGCTTTCCTCGCGCGGCACCTCGCGAAGGCGGGCTTCGTGTTGCTGTCCGGGCTCGCGCAGGGAATCGATACGGCGGTGCATGTCGCGGCGATCGAGGCCGGCGGGCTGACGGCGGCCGTGCTCGGTACGCCGCTGACGGCTTGCTTTCCACCCGGCAACGCGGGCCTGCAGCGGCAGCTTGCACGGGAGTTTCTGCTGGTGAGCCAGGTGCCGATCGTGCGCTACGCCCGCCAGACCGTGGATGAGAACCGGCAGTTCTTTCGCGAGCGCAACGCAACTCTGGCGGCGCTGGCCGAGGCCACCATCGTCGTCGAGGCGGGCGAGCGGTCGGGGGCGCTCATCCCCGCGCGATACGCGCTTGAGCAGGGACGCACGGTGTTCATTCTCGACCATTGCTTTCGCGATCCGGCGCTCATCTGGCCGGGCAGGCTCGCCGAGCGAGGCGCCATCCGTGTCCGCAAGCTCGAGGACATCGAGAGCCGGCTCGCTGCCTGAGCGGCTGCGGTGGCTCGACGAGGGCAGCCGCGCTGACCATGGCTTTCTGCTGCCGAGCGATCATTGCCTGTATTTCGGAGAGTTCCACGCAGGCGGCGGTTGGTCGGCGGGCCCGACGAACGATCTGATCGCGGACTTCAAGCGGATGCCGAGCCGGATCGCGGCGAGCACGCAGCCGCGCGCGGTGCAGTATTTCAAGGATCGAGCCATCGCGACGGTGGCTCAGGTCTTGCGGCGGCAATTCGGGCGGGTGGCGATCGAGACCCGGCTCACGTTCGTGCCGATTCCGGCATCGAAGCTGCCGGGGGAGGCCGACTACTGCGACCGGCTCCTGCGCACCCTGCGGCTCGCGTTCTCGGGGCTCGAGGCCGATATCCGCCCGCTCCTGCGGCAGAGGGCGACCATGGAAGCCGACCACAGGAGCGGGGCACGCCGCATCCGCTTCGGCGAGTTGCTCGAGCTCACCGAGCTCGATCCGATTGAGCTGCGCGAGCCGCTGCGTCCGCTCGTCGTGCTGTTCGACGACGTGCTCACCTCGGGCAAGCACGTGTGCGTCGCCAAGGCCCGGATCCGGGAGGTGTTCCCCGAGCAAGCGATCATCGCGGTGCTCATTGCCCGGCGGGCGCCGGCTCCTGCTACGATGCAAGGACCGCCCGGTTGACGTACGAGGTGACGCGCGTGTCCAGGGCTCCCATCGACTACTCGAGCGCGGGGGTCGATTATCGGCGGATCGATGCGCTGAAGGTTCGCGCGCAGCAGGCGGCGCAGTCCACGTCGCGCCATCTCGCCGGGCGCGGCATGCGAGAGCTCGAGCGCTCGCGCGGCGAGTCGGCCTATGTCGTCGATGTCGGAGGCACGCTGATCGCGTCCGTCACCGAATGTCTCGGCACCAAGGCGCTCGTGGCGGACGCCGTGCGCCCGATCTCCGGCCGCACGCACTACGACACCCTCGCGCAGGACACGATCGCCATGGCGGTCAACGATCTGATCACGGTGGGTGCGACCCCGGTGTCCGTGCATGCGTACTGGGCCGCGGGCAGCAGCGATTGGTTCTCGGACGCGGAGCGCATGGAGGACCTCGTGCGCGGCTGGCAAGCCGCCTGCGATCTGTGCAAGGTCGCCTGGGGAGGAGGGGAGACGCCGGCGTTGAGCGGCGTCGTAGAGCCCGGACGCGTCGATCTCGCCGCCTCCTGCGTCGGGACCGTGCCGAGCGGCCGATTGACGCTGGGCGAGCGCCTGGCGGCAGGAGATGCGATCGTGCTGCTCGCCGCGAGCGGCATCCATGCCAACGGCGTGAGCCTCGCCCGAAAACTGGGGGCGCGTCTGGAGCACGGCTACGCCACGCGCATCGGTGATGAGCGGCCGTTCGGTGAGGCGCTCCTCGATCCCACGCCGCTCTATGCTGCCGTCATGGAGAGCGTGTGGGCCGCAGGCATCACGCCGCATTACTGCGTCAACATCACCGGCCACGGCTGGCGCAAGCTCATGCGCCACCCCGGCCGCTTCACCTATCGCCTGACGGCGGTTCCGCCACGCCCGCCGGTGCTGGAATTCCTGCAGCGCGAGCTGCCGCTCGACGCCTCGGAGGCTTATGGCAGTCTCAATATGGGCGCCGGCTTCGCGCTGTTCGTGGCGCACGGCGACGCGGAGGCGGCGGTGCGCGCGGCGCAGGGTGCCGGCGTGGCCGCATGGGTCTCGGGCGCGGTCGAGCTGGGTCCACGGCGCGTCGTGATCGAGCCCCTTGGCGTCGCCTACGAGTCGGACGATCTGCGGCTTCGGGCCTAGCGGCGATGTACTCTGCCCTGCGGCCGCTGCTGTTCCGGCTCGATGCCGAGCGCGCGCATCGCTGGACGCTCAAGCTGCTGAGCGCGGCGCACCAGCTCGGCGTCCTGCAGCTCGCGCTGCCGAACGCAGGATCGGGGCCGGGATCCGGCGCGGTCGAGCTGATGGGGCTCACGTTTCCCAACCGGGTAGGCCTCGCCGCCGGCTACGACAAGAACGCCGCTTGTGTCGATGCGCTCGGGACGCTCGGCTTTGGATTCATCGAGGTCGGCACGGTGACGCCGAAGCCGCAGCCGGGCAATGCGCGGCCGCGCATCTTCCGTATCCGCGAGGCGCAAGCCGTCGTCAATCGGATGGGCTTCCCCAACGAGGGGGTCGCCGCGCTCTGCGCGCACCTGCGTCTGCGGCGTTTTCGCGGCGTCTGTGGCGTCAACATCGGCAAGAACGCGGCAACGCCGCTCGAGCAGGCGGAAGCGGACTATATCGCCTGCCTGCGGGCGGTGTACCCGTATGCCGACTACGTGGCCGTGAACGTCTCCTCTCCGAACACGGCGGGCTTGAGAGAGCTTGAGCGCGAGGCGCGACTCGCGCCGCTCCTCGAGAGCCTGCTCGAGACCCGCTCGCAACTCACGCAGGAGCACGGACGCCGCGTGCCGCTCCTCGTGAAGCTCTCGCCCGATCTCTCGGACGAGGAGCTCGCGGCGACGGCCGCGGTCATCGGGAAGCTCAAGTTAGAGGGCGTCATCGCGACCAACACAACGATCCGACGCCCCAGCGTCGCGGACCTGCCTCACGCTCGCGAGGCCGGCGGCTTGAGCGGCGCGCCGCTGCTCGAGCTCACGATGGCAGCGGTGCGAAGGCTCCGAACCGAGCTCGGCGCGGAGGTTCCGATCATCGGGGTGGGCGGCATCGGCTCGGCGGCAGATGCATTGCAGATGCGTGCGGCAGGCGCCGATCTGGTGCAGGTGTACACCGGGCTCGTCTATCGAGGTCCGCGCCTCGTGCGTGAGCTCTCCCAACTCTGACGCGCTTCACAACGCCGGTAAGGCGTTCTGTCAAACTATCCTCATGAGAATTGCAGTGCTGTTCGGCGGAAGCAGCTCGGAGCGCGACGTGTCCATCGCGAGCGCCGCGCAGGTGATCCCGGCGCTGCGCGGCCTCGGCCACGAAGTCATCGCCATCGATACGGCGACGGGCCGCCTGCCGCCTGCGGCGGAGCAGAAGATGCTCGCGAGCTCGGTGGCTCCGGAGCCGCCCTCGGGCGAGCGCCTCGCGCGTCTCGGCGGCTCTGCGCTCGCGCTTGCGCTCACGTCCGAAGCGGCGGACATCCGCAATGTCGATGTCGTGTTCATTGCTCTGCACGGGGGCGCCGGGGAGGACGGGCACATCCAGGCCGTGCTCGACCTTGCAGGGTTGCTCTACACGGGGAGCAATCACATCGCGAGCGCCGCGGCGATGGACAAGGACCTGTCCAAGCGGCTCTTCCGGATGGCCGGGGTGCTGACGGCAGACTGGCTCATGGCGCCCGCGTCCGGGGCGGAGGTGGCTCGCGCGCTCGGCTGGCCCGTGGTCGTCAAGCCGAACAAGCAGGGCTCGACGGTCGGCCTCTCGATCGTGCGCGGCGCGGCGGATCTCGCCGCAGCCGTCGAGCTGGCGCGGCGGCACGACGACGAGGTGATGATCGAGCGCTTCATTCCAGGCCGTGAGCTCACCGTGGCCATTCTCGAGGGCCAGGCGCTGCCGGTCGGCGAGATCATTCCGCGGGGCGAGATCTTCGACTACGAGTCGAAGTACCAGAAGGGCGGTGCCCGTGAGATCTTCCCGGCGGAGCTGCCTGCCACCGCGACCGCCGAGATTCAGCAAGCGGCCGTGCGGGCGCACCGTGCGCTCAAGCTCGGGGTCTACAGCCGCATCGATTTTCGCATGGACCCCGAGGGGCGATTCTGGTGTCTCGAGGCGAATTCCCTGCCTGGCATGACCGCAAACAGCCTGCTGCCTCAGGCCGCGCGGGCGTTCGGGATCGGCTTCCCCGAGCTTTGTGAGCGGATCTGTCGCGCAGCGCGGGAGGGTCGCTCGGCGCGTGGGTGACGTTGTTACCCGTCAGCGCATCAACCGTTCGACGCGGGCGACGAGAGTGGCCGGCGACACATCGAGCGCCGAGGAGAGCTTCCAGAGCGTTGTCAGAGTCGGCTGGCGGATGCCGCGCTCCATCTGGCTCACGAACGTCCGATCGACGCCGGCGCTCAGCGCGAGCCCCTCCTGAGACAAGCGGCGCGCGCCGCGCTGCTCTCGCAGCACGCGGCCGAAAGCCGCCGCAATCCGACCTGACGTCCGCATCGCACCGCGATCATCGATGCGGTTGAGGGAGAGAGTCCACGGGATATATCCTACCGATGGGTTTCAACGCATCGGAGGCGTCGCCATGTCCCCCTCATCGGATCCGGAGGAGCTGTTCGATCAGCAGCTTCTCGACTGCACGGTCGATCTCAACGGCATTCTGCCCAAGCTCGCGGCGCGCTACTCGGCAGTCGCCGTGATCGCGGCGCTCGCGACGCACGTTGGCGGCGGACTCAAGATCTGTGTGGAGTCGGGAGTGTGCACGCGGGACCAGGCGCGCAATCTCCTTCAGCGTCTGGAGCGGCTTGCCTTCGACAAGGACTGCGTGCCGCCGCGCGCTCGGAGCCGGGGCGTGTGACGGCCGGCGCGCAGCGGACTCAAGCGCCGCGCAGCACGGACCTCAGCGTTTCGAAGATCTGCTCGATCTGCGCCTGCTCGATGATGAGCGGCGGAGAGAGGGCAATGATGTCTCCGGTCTGCCGCACGAGCACGCCGCGCTCGAAGCACTTGAGGAAGACGTCGAAGCCGCGAGCGCCCACCTTGCCCGGCAGGGGCTCGAGCTCCAGGCCGAGGATCAGTCCGTAGTTGCGAATGTCGATGACGTGCGGCGCTCCTCGCAGCGAGTGCGCGGCGTCCTCCCAGGCCTTCGACAGCGACTTTGCGCGCGTGAGCAGGCCCTCGCGCCGATAGATCTCGAGCGTTGCGATGCCCGCCGCGCAGGCCACGGGATGCGCGGAATAGGTGTAGCCGTGGAACAGCTCGATGCCGTCCGGCCCCTGCATGAAGGCATCGTGGACACCCTTCTTCACGATCACCCCGCCCATCGGCACGCAGCCATTGGTGAGCCCCTTCGCGCAGGTGATGAGGTCGGGGATCACGCCGAGCTCCTCGGCGGCGAAGGGCGAGCCGGTGCGCCCGAAGCCGGTGATCACCTCGTCGAAGATGAGGAGAATGCCGTGACGGTCGCAAATCTCGCGCAGGCGCTTCAGGTAGCCGCGCGGCGGAAGCAGCACTCCGGTCGAGCCTGCGATCGGCTCGACGATGACCGCAGCGATGGTCGACGCATCGTGGAGCGTCACGATGCGCTCGAGCTCGTCGGCGAGGTTCGCGCCGTGCTCCGGCAGGCCGCGCGAAAAGGCGTTCCTCGCAATGTCGTGCGTGTGAGGCAGATGATCGACGCCGGGGAGCATCGCGCCGGACCACATCTTGCGGTTCGGCGCGATGCCGCCGACGGAGATACCGCCGAATCCCACGCCGTTGTAGGCGCGCTCGCGCCCGATCAGGCGGGTGCGCGCCGCCTCGCCGCGCACGCGGTGGTAGCCGATCGCGATCTTGAGCGCCGTGTCGACGGCCTCGGAGCCGGAGTTCACGAAGAAGACATGGTCGAGACCCGCCGGCGCGATCTCCGTCACGCGGTTCGCGAGCTCGAACGCCCCGGGATGTCCCATTTGAAAGGGGGGCGCGTAGTCGAGCGTCTCGAGCTGCCGGGCCACGGCCTCCTTGATCTCGGGGCGACCGTGCCCCGCGTTGACGCACCACAGGCCCGCGACGGCGTCGAGTATCTGCCGGCCGTCCGGGGTCCAGTAGTGCATACCGGAGGCCTTCGCGAGGATCCGCGGCTTGGCCTTGAACTGGCGGTTGGCGGTGAACGGCATCCAAAAGGCATCGAGGGCTGGTGCATTCGACATGGCTTGAGGCTCGGCTAGAGGACCTCGAATGATAAGCAACCGCCCGCTTCTTGACTACTCGTACGGTTACAATCGACGAGTGCCCCAGAGCCCCGAGCTGATGACGTTCATGGCGAGCGCCCCACGCGGTCTCGCCGACCTCCTCGCCTCCGAGCTCGAAGGACTCGGCGCGGTAGACGTGCGCGAGCGCTCGACCGGTGTCGCCTTTCGCGGCACGCTCGAGGCGGCCTATCGCGCCTGCTTGGGTTCTCGCATCGCGAACCGGATCCTGCTCGAGCTCGTTCGCTTCGAGGCCTCGGATGCGGATCAGCTCCATCGCGAGGCCCGGGCGCTCGACTGGTCGCAGCACATCGGCCCGGGGGCCACGATTGCGTGCGACTTCACCGGGCGGCACCCGACGATCACACACACTCATTTCGGCGCGTTGAAGCTGAAGGACGCTGTGTGCGATGCCCTGCGGGAGCGGGCCGGGTTCAGGCCCGATGTGGCGCGCGAGCGCCCGAGCGTGCGGCTGCACGCCCATGCGAGCGGTACGCGCATCACGCTGGCGCTCGACCTGTCCGGTGAGAGCCTGCACCGCCGCGGCTACCGGGCCGATGCCGGCGAGGCCCCCCTCAAAGAGAACGTCGCAGCCGGGATGCTGTTGCGCGCGGGCTGGGGCGATCTCGCCGCCGCCGGCGCCGAGTTCCTCGATCCGCTCTGTGGATCGGGAACGCTCCCGATCGAGGCGGCGATGATTGCGGCCGGCATGGCGCCGGGACGGCGCCGGGAGTATTTCGGCTTTCTCGGCTGGCTCGGCCACGATGCGGCGCTCTGGAGCGCGGTGCGCGAGGCCGCCGAGGCAAGGATTCGGACGGGCTTCGGCGAGGAGCCGATGATTCGTGGGCAGGATCACGATACGCGCGCGATTCGCATGGCGCAGCGCAACGCCGAGCGGGCCGGCGTCGCCTCGCTGGTGCGGTTCGACGTGCGGCCGCTCGGCGAGGCACGGCCGCTCGAATCCCCCCCGTCCGGGTTGTTCTGCACCAATCCACCGTACGGGGTGCGGCTCGCCGATCGGGAGTCCGCGCGCAGTGTGCACCGCGAGCTCGGCGTCGTGCTGCGCGAGCGGTTTCAGGGGTGGGATGCCGCCGTGCTCACCGGCGCGCCCGAGCTCGGCTTGGAGCTCGGAATCAGAGCTCACCGCACTCACACCCTCTGGAACGGGGCCATCGAGTGCCGTCTGTTGCGCATGAAGGTGGTGGAGGAGAGTCTGCGCGAGCCCGGACGACTGTCGAGGCGCGACTCGAGCCTCGCCGAGACTGAGGGCGCGCGGATGTTCGGCAACCGCCTCGGCAAGAATCTCAAGCGCCTCGGGAAGTGGGCGGAGCGGGCCGGGATCTCGTGCTACCGGCTCTACGATGCCGACATGCCCGAGTATGCCTTTGCCATCGATCTGTACCGTACCGCCGGGCCCGGGCCGGAGCAGCTCTGGCTCTATGTGCAGGAGTACGCCGCCCCGGCCGATATCGAGCCCGAGGCCGTGCACAGGCGGCGGGGCGAGGTCCTCGCGACCCTGCCGGGAGTCACGGGCGTTCCCCCGGAGCGCGTTCGCGCGCGGACGCGGCGCAAGACGCGGCGCGGCGAGCAGTACGGGAAAGTGGACGAGCAAGCGCGCCTGCACGTCGTCGCGGAGGGGGGGCTCAAATTCCAGGTGAACTTCGACGACTATCTCGATACCGGCCTGTTCCTCGATCACCGGCCGACCCGCGCGCGGCTGCGGGAGCGCTCGCAGGGCAAGCGATTCTTGAATCTCTTCGCGTATACCGGAGCCGCGACCGTGTATGCCGCAGCGGGCGGAGCGGCATCGACGACGTCAGTCGATCTGTCTCGAACCTATCTCGAATGGGCGCAGCGCAATCTGTCGCTCAATGGGCTCGCCGGCCCGCAGCACTCGGCCGTGCAGGCGGACTGCCGCGAATGGCTGCACGACGGCGCTCGCGCCGCAGAGCGGTACGACTTGATCTTTCTCGATCCGCCGACCTTCTCCAACTCGAAACGCATGCAGGGCGTGCTCGACGTGGGGCGCGATCATCCGGCGCTGCTCGATGCCTGTGCCCGGCTACTCGCCCCCGAGGGCGTCATTGTCTTTTCCACCAACGCGCAGCGCTTCCGGCTCGAGGAGTCGCTGCCGGAGCGCTACGACGTGCGGGACATCTCCGCGGCGACCATTCCACCCGACTTCGAGCGCAATCCGCGCATTCACCGCTGCTTCGAGGTGCGCCTGCGCGGGGGAATGGGCACCTCCTCGGGCCGCCAGGGCTTGCCGAGCTTCTCCTCGATGTAACCGCGGATGAGGCGGCGCACCACCTGCGAGGGCGTCGTGTCCTCCTCGGCGCACAGCCGCTCGAAAACCGCCTTCTTGCGCGGGTCGATGAGGATCGTGAGACGGGACGTGCGGATCTTCGAGCGCCACGCTGCAGGACTCGCTTCACATTTGAGATGCATCGCATGATAATACGATGCACATTGAACTGGAACATCGCGGGCGACGATCGGCTCCGCGGGTCCGCCCCGGCAGCTCGCACGCGTGATCGCAAGTCTCCCATCGCCCCTCACAGCCTGCGTCGCCTTGCTCGCCGGGTGGATCGCCGTGGGCGCCGCGGGGCTCCTGCGGCCCGCGAGCGTGCGTTTCGCGGGGCGCACCCTGTTCCCGGTCGGCGCGTTGCTCGGGGCGGCTCTCGCGGCGGTCGCGGCCTCAAGTCTCGTGAGCGGCGCCACCGAGCGGCTCACCCTGCCGATCGGATTGCCGGACCTACCGTTCCACCTGCGGCTCGATGCGCTCGCGAGCAGCTTCCTGCTGCTGCTCGGCGCCGCCTCGGCCGGCGTTTCGCTGTTCGCGGGCGGCTACTTCCGCGAGGGAGAGGGCACGGCGCCCGGGCTGCTGTGCCTGCAGTACCACCTGTTTCTCGCGAGCATGGGGCTCGTGCTGCTGGCGGATGACGCCTACGGGTTCATGGTCGCCTGGGAGTCGATGGCGCGTCTCCTCGTACTTCCTGGTCACGACGCAGCACCGCATCCCCGAGATCCGCCGCGCCGGCTTCCTCTATCTGCTGATCGCCCACTTGGGCGCGATCTGCATCCTGCTCTGCTTCGGCATCCTGCAGGGCGGCAGCTGGCGCTTCACCTTCGATGCGATGCGGGGGGCGCGCTTGAGTCCGCCCTGGGCGGCCGGCGCATTCCTGCTCGCTCTCGCCGGCTTTGGCGCCAAGGCGGGGATCGTTCCGCTGCACGTGTGGTTGCCGGAAGCCCATCCGGCCGCTCCCTCTCCCGTCTCCGCGCTGATGAGCGGCGTGATGCTCAAGACCGCCGTGTACGGGATCCTGCGCGTGACGTTCGACCTGCTCGGCCATCCCGTGTGGTGGTGGGGGCTCGTGGCGCTCGCCGCCGGTCTGCTCACCGCGCTCTACGGGGCGGTCTTCGCGGCCGTGCAAACGGACATGAAGCGGCTCCTCGCCTATTCCTCGATCGAGAACCTCGGGCTCGTGTTCACTGGATTCGGGCTCGCCGTTGTCTTCCTCGGGGCCGGCATGCAGGCCCTCGCGGCGCTCGCGCTCGCCGCGACGCTCTATCACTGCCTCAACCACGCGATGATGAAGAGCCTGCTGTTTCTCGGCACCGGCGCCGTGCTGCACGCGACGGGCGAGCGCAACCTCGGGCGCCTGGGCGGGCTCATCCACCGCATGCCCTGGGTGGCCTGACTCTCGCTCATCGGCGCGCTCGCCCTCGCGGGACTCCCGCCGCTCAACGGCTTCGTCTCCGAGTGGCTGCTGCTGCAGTCGTTCCTGTTCGCCGACCAGATCCCGCACTCGTTCGTCAACCTGCTGATTCCCATGGGCGCGGCGCTGGTCGCGCTCTGCGCGGCGCTCGCGGGGTACGTCATGGTGAAGTTCTTCGGCGTCATCTTCCTCGGCCGGCCGCGCGAGAGCGCTCTCGCTCGCGCGCGCGGGATTGCGGTCTGCTCGAGCGCATCGGGCTCGCGTGGCTCGCGGCGGGCTGTGTCCTGCTCGGGCTCGCGCCGGTGCCGGTCGTCTCCGCGCTCGCGGCCGTGACGCGGCAGCTCACCGGCGCCTCCATTCCGCGGCAGAGCGCTTCCTGGTGGCTGCTCGCCCCCGTGCCCCTGCGGCAGGTCTCCTACGGGCCGCTCGTCGTCTTGATGGCGAGCGCGATTGTGGTCGCGCTCGCCGTGCTCGCCGTGCGGCTGCTCTACCACCGGCGCGTGCGGCGGGCGCCCGGCGTGGGACTGCGGCTTTGGCGCGACGAGCGCGCGGACGCAGGACACGGCGGAGGGCTTCGGCCAGCCGATCCGCAACATCTTCCAGTCCTTTTTCCAGATCGAGCGGGAGCTGCCGGCGCCGTTCGACCGCGCGCCTCGCTATCGGATCGCCATCGCGGACCGGTCTGGCGAGGCCTCTACGAGCCGCTCGGCCGGGTCGTGCAGCGGCTCGCCGATGCCGCGGCCGTCCTGCAGCAGGGCCGCATCGCGGTGTATCTGCTGTACAGCTTCGTGACGCTGCATCGTGCTGCTCGCGCTGGCGCTCGCCTCATGAGGCCCGTCGAGCTCGTCACGCAGGTTCTCGAGATTGGCGTCGCGCTCGCTGCGGCACCCCTGTTCCTCGGCTGGGTCAACCAGTGCCGCGCATGGCTCGCGAACCGCCGCGCGCCGAGCCCCTGGTTGCCGTACCGGAACATCCGCAAGCTCTTTCGACAAGGACGCCGTGCTCGCCGAGAACGCCTCCCCGCTGTTCCGCGCGGCGCCCTACATCGTCTTCGCATGATGGTCGTGGCCGCGGGCATCATCCCGTCGATGGGCACCCGGCTGCCGCTCGTCGCCGCGGCAGACGCCATCGCGCTCGTCGGCCTGTTCGCGACGGCGCGCGTGTTCCTCGCGCTCGCCGCGATGGACGTCGGCACGGCGTTCGGCACGCTCGGCGCGCGGCGCGAGATGATGGTCGGCTTCCTCGCGGAGCCGGCGCTGCTGATGGTCATCTTCGTCGCCTCGCTCATCTCCGCGACGACCGCGCTGCCGGCCATCTCGGAGCACCTCGCCACCCAGACGCTCGCGCCTCAACCCGAGCCTCGCGTTCACCGCTGTCGCCTTCACGCTCGTGCTGCTTGCCGAGAACGCGCGCATCCCGGTGGATAACCCGGCGACGCATCTCGAGCTGACGATGATCCACGAGGCGATGCTCCTCGAGTACTCGGCGAGGCATCTCGCGCTGATGGAGTGGGCGGCGGCGCTCAGCTCTTCAACTACGCCTGCATCGGCTTCGCGCTCTTCATTCCCTGGGGCGTGGCGACGGGGCAGATCGGGCCGGTGGCGCTCGTCCTGTCCATTCCGGTGCTCGCGGTGAAGCTCGCATCGCGGGCGCGGGCTCGCCGCTGATCGAGACCGTGTCGGCGAAGCTGCGCGTCATGCGCGCGCCGGAGTTCCTGGCGACCGCTTTCCTGTTCGCGGTGCTCGGGCTCCTGGTGCACGTCCTCCTGAGGTGCTTGAAGGCACATGGCCCGCGTTCCCTTCGATCTGCAGCTGCTCGACGCCTGCGCCGCGCTCCTCCTGCTGCTCTCGTTCGCCATGCTCTCGCAGCGGCGCATCGTGACCCTCGTGAATCTGCTCGCCGTGCAGGGCGCCGTGCTCGCGGCAGCGACGCTGCTGCTCGCGTGGCGCACGGGGCAGGGCCACCTGTATCTCTCCGCGGCGCTCACGATCGCCCTGAAGGTCGTGTTCCTGCCATGGCTGCTGCACCGGCTGATCCGCCGCCTGGAGGTGTACTGGGACACCGAGCCGCTGCTCAACATCTCCGGCACGATGCTGGCCGGCATCCTGATCGTCGTATTCGCGTTCGGCCTCGCGCAACCCATCACGCAGCTCGCCAGCACGCCGACGCGCAGCGCGATCGGCATCGCCTTGAGCGTCGTGCTGCTCGCGTTCCTCATGATGATCACCCGGCGCAAGGCGATGTCGCAGGTCATGGGGTTTCTCTCGATGGAGAACGGCCTGTTCTTCGGGGCGATGAGCGCGACCTACGGCATGCCGATGGTGGTCGAGCTCGGCGTCGCGCTCGATGTGCTCGTCGCGGTGCTCGTGCTCGGGGTGTTCTTCTTCCAGATCCGCGAGCAGTTCGACAGCCTCGACCTCCATCACCTCGAGTCGCTGAAGGGCGAGTCGCGATGATCGAGCTCGCGCTGCTGCTCGGCTCTCCCCTCGCGGGGGGCATCGCGCTCGGGTCCCTCGGTGCGCGCCGCCATGCGCCCGAGATCAACGCCGCGTTCAGCCTCGGCACGTTCCTCGCCGCGTGCGCGCTCACCGCGCGCGTCATCCGCCACGGCGACCTGCTCGCGGCGCACGAGCAGTTCTTCATCGATCCGTTCAATGTGTTCCTGGTCGACGCTCACGGCCTTCGTCGGCCTCACCACCGCGCTCTTCTCGCGGCCCTACATGCGCATCGAGATGGCGCACGGGCGCGATCACGGCGGGACGCTTGCGGCTTTACCACAGCATGTACCAGCTGTTCATGCTTCACCATGCTGCTCGCACTGACCACCAACAACATGGGGCTGCTCTGGGTCGCGATGGAGGCGGCGACCCTCTCGACCGTGCTGCTGGTGACGCTTTACCGCACCCCGCAGAGTCTCGAGGCAGGCTGGAAATACTTCATCCTGTGCGGCGTCGGCATCGCGCAGGCCCTCTTCGGCACCATCCTCCTGTACTTCGCGGCCGAGCGAGTGCTCGGCGCGCAGGGCGTGACCGCGCTTGCTCTGGACGCACCTCGACGCCGTCAAATCGCAGCTCGAGCCCGCCGTGCTCGCGCTGGCCTTCGTGTTCCTGCTGGTCGGCTACGGCACCAAGGTCGGCCTCGCGCCGCTGCACAACTGGCTGCCCGATGCGCACGCCGAGGGTCCGACGCCGATCTCCGCGGTGCTCTCCGGCCTCCTCCTCAACGTCGCGCTCTACGCGGTCGTGCGCTGCAAGGTGCTCGTCCAGGGCTCGCTGCACTCACCCCTGCCGGCGCGCATGCTGATGGGCTTCGGGCTGCTCTCGGTGGCGCTGTCGGCGCTCTCCCTCTGGCGGCAGCGGGACGTGAAGCGCCTCTTCGCCTATTCCTCGATCGAGCACATGGGCATCGCCACCTTCGCGTTCGGAATGGGCGGGCCCGTCGCGAACTTCGCGGGGCTGCTGCACATGACCGTGCACTCGCTCACCAAGTCCGCGATCTTCTTCACGGTCGGCCACGCGGCCCAGAAGGCGGGCTCGCAGCTCATGGAGACATTCGCGGGCTGATCACGCTCTCGCCGACCGTCGGCTGGGGCTTGATGACCGGCACGCTCGCGATCCTCGGGCATGCCGCCCTTCGGCGTGTTCGCGAGCGAGTTCCTGATCCTCACGACCGCCATGCGCGAGCAGCCCTGGGCGACGTCCCGATTCTGCTCGCGGCGCTCGGCGTCGCGTTCGCCGCGATCTTCGGCGCGTGCAGCCCATGGTGTTCGGCGAGACGAGCGCCCGCCGGCTGCCTCATCCGCCCGCGCTCCTGCCGGTCTTCGCGCATCTTGCGATCGTGCTGTGCTCGGTCTCTACATCCCGCCCTATCTCGCGGACTGGTATCGGGGCGGCCGCGAAGCTGATCGGAGGGCCCTGACCGTGCCAGTGCGGAAGTGGTGGGAGCGGGCGCGGGACGTGCCGGGCGCGCCATCGGTGCGCGGCCTCGGCGTCACCGCGGAAGAGTGGACGCTGGCCGCGGGCGACATCGCGGCTGCCGGCGGCCGCCTGCTCTCGATCTGGGCGTCGGGGGAGGGCGGGCCGCAGAGCGACGGTGCGCGGGACCGCGGAGCATCGGGCGGGAGGGCGCAGGACCTCGTCGCCGTGTACGCCGCGTTCCTCACCGACGTGGGCGTGCTCATTCTCGAGCTGCCCGCCACTCGTCGGGGCGGCGAGGAAGTGGCTTACCCCGGGCTCGAGGGAACGTTTCCCGCAGCTTCGCGGATGCAGCGGACGTTGTTCGATCTTTCGGGCGTGCGCTCCAGCGATCCGGACCGGCGCCCGTGGGTTCGCCACGCCGCGTGGCCGGAGGGCTTTCATCCGCTCGCGGGCGCGGCGCCGGCCGCGGCAGAGGCACCGACTGCCGGAGGCCGCGCCGCGGGCGAGGGCGAGCGCTACCCGTTCGTGCGCGTCGAGGGCGACGGCGTGCACGAGATCGCCGTCGGACCGGTGCACGCGGGGACGATCGAGCCGGGGCATTTCCGGTTCTCCGTCGTCGGTGAGAAGGTGCTACGGCTCGAGGAGCGTCTCGGTTACGCCCACAAAGGCATCGAGCGGCGGTTCACGGAGCTTGGCCTGCTCGAGGCGCATCGCCTGGCGGCGCGCATCTCGGGCGACAGCGCCGTCGCATTCTCCTGGGCGTACTGCCAGGCGCTCGAGGGCGATGGCCGGCTGCGCGATCCCGCCGCGGGCCGCCGCCGTTCGCGCGCTGCTCCTCGAGCTGGAGCGCATCGCCAATCACCTGGGCGACCTCGGCGCGCTCGGTAACGACGCCGGCTTCGCCTTCGGGCTCTCCCAGTTCTCGCGGATCAAAGAGGAGCTGCTGCGCACGGTCGCCGAAGCTTTCGGTCAGCGGTATCTGCTCGACGCCGTCGTGCCCGGCGGAGTCCGGCGTGGAGGTTTCCACTCACGCGGAGCGGGCGCTCATCGCTCGTGTCGACTCCATCGTCAACGAGGCCGCGGAGCTGCGCGGCATCTACGACGACCACGCGGGCGTGCGCGACCGCTTCACCGGCACCGGAATCCTGACGCCGGCGCTTGCCGTGCGGCTCGGGGTGCTCGGCCTCGCGGGGCGCGCGAGCGGTCAGTCGCTCGATGGTCGCGTCGACCGGCCGTGGCCGCCTTACGGCGAGCTCGCGCCCTCGAAGATCGTCCGCGGCGAGGGGGATGTGGCGGCGCGCGTTGCCGTGCGCTTCGATGAGCTGAGGAGTCCTGCCGGCTGGTGCGGCGGATTCTCGCAGCGCTTCCCCCGGGCCCCATGCGACGGAGGTGAAGACTCCCGCGGCCGGCGCCTTCGGCGTCGGACTGATCGAGGGGTGGCGAGGGCCGGTCTTCATCGCGCTGGCAGCTGGCCCGGGCGGCGGCACCCGTCGCTGCCATCCGCACGATTCGTCCGTGCAGGCGTGGCCGGCGATCGAGCATGCGATCCTCGGCAATCTCGTGCCGGATTTCCCGCTCATCAACAAATCTTTCAACCTGGCCTACAGCGGGGCCGACCTGTAAGAGGCACGCCGTCCGATGCTCAAGACGCTTCGCAAGATCGCCTCGGTCGGACTCGTCTCCGAGCCGGCGCCGCCGCCGGATGAGCTGCTCCGCGTTCGCGGCGCACTCGATAAGCGGATTCGCACGGTGCTCGGCCGGGCGCTCTGCATCCGGCACGTCGATGCAGGCTCCTGCAACGGCTGCGAGCTCGAGATCCAGGCGCTCAACAACCCACTTCTACAATCTCGAGGGACTCGGGATCCGCTTCGTCGCGAGCCCGCGCCACGCGGACCTCCTGCTGGTGACGGGCCCCGTGGCAAGCGAACATGGAGGCGGCGCTCCTCCGCACGTACGACGCGACGCCCCATCCGAAGCTCGTCGTCGCGATCGGGGATTGCGGCCGCACGGGCGGGATCTTCGGCGAGAGCTACGCGAGCCGCGGCAAGGTGTCGAGCGTCATCCCGGTGGACGTAGCCGTTGCGGGCTGTCCGCCGAGCCCCGTGCGCATCCTGCAAGGCATTCTCACGGCGATCGCGGGCGCCACTGTGCCACGCTGCTGAGCGATCGATCCGCTCCGACGGATCAGTGGCCGCCTTCGACGAGCAGGCCGGCGTCGCTCAGCGCGGCGGCGAGCTCCCTCTCGATGCGCACAGCGTCCCGGCGCGCGATGTGTTGCAAGTGCAGCATGGGTCCGGTGAGCGCTTCGAGGCCGCGCTTGAGCACGCTGCCGGCGGCGCGAATGCCCGCCTTGTGCTGATCGAAGCGCTGCGCGGGCGTGTAATCGCTCATGCCGACGTACACGCCGTACGGTCCGCTTCGGCGATCTCGGAAGTCGAGGAGCACGAGATAGATGTTCGAACGGCCAGTGCCGCGCGCACGGAAGCGGGATGCAGTCTCGTACGCAGTCGGCAGCCAATCGAAGTGCCTCATCGGCAGCCAGTCGGGGATTGAGCCGGACGCGCGCTTCCACAGGCGCTCGAGAGCCGCATCGATGTCGACGCCGAGCGCGGCACGCATCCACAGCTCGTGAATGCAGTGAGCTCCCGCCAAGCCATCCCCGGCCGCGGCGGCCGCATCGAGGCGCTCGCGGAGCTCGAGGTCCGGCACGGCCCGGAGAGGCCGGGTGCCGGGCGCCGCGCGCCTCCAGTCGGAGCGGTCAGATGGCCTCACCCGAGCAAGTCCCTCATCCGGTAGTAGAGCATCGCGAGGACGAGCGCCGGCCGCCGCAGGAGCGGGCCGCCCGGGAAGTCCGCGTGCGGGATTCGTGCGAACACGTCGAATCGCTCCGCGTGGCCTGCGACGGCCTCGGAGAGGAGCTTGCCGGCGATCCCCGCGAGCGCGATGCCGTGGCCCGAGAAGCCCTGCAGGAAGAAGACGTTCGGGGCGAGGCGGCCGAAGTGCGGCGCGCGGTTCGCCGTGATATCGAGATAGCCTCCCCAGGCGTGCTCGATCGCCACATCCGAGAGCTGCGGAAAGACGTTGATCAGGCGGCGCCGGGTGGTGGCGGCGATGCGCGAGGGATCGAAGCCCGAGTAGGTCACGCGACCTCCGAAGAGCAGGCGGTGATCCGCGGTGCGGCGGAAGTAATCGAGCACCCAGTTCATGTCGCAGACCGCGGCGTTGTTGGTGATGAGCCGCTGCGCGCGCGTGGCATCGAGGGGCGCCGTCGTCACCACGCACGAGCCCACCGCCATGATCTTCGACCGCAACGGCGGCGCGGCCGCGCCGAGCGAGGCGTTGCCGCACAAAGCGAGGTGCTGGCACTGCACCGTGCCGCGGGCGGTCCGCACTCGCACGCCCGCATCGCATGCGAAATCGAGCGCGCGGGTGCGCTCGAAGATCCGCGCGCCCCGGGATTCCGCGGCGCCCGCAAGTCCCAGGGTGTAATTGAGAGGATGGAGGTGGCCGCCGCTCGGGTCGTAGAGGCCCGAGAGGTAGCGGCGGGACGGCAGGACGGTGCGAACCTCGCTCCGCGACATGTAGCGCGCGCCGGCATAGCCATAGTGCTCGTTGAGCTCGAGCAACGCGCGCAACTCGGCATCCTGACGCGTCGTGATGGCGACCTGCATCTGGCCGTCCACCCAATCGCAGGCAATGGCATGGCGGGCCACGAGGTCGCGGATGAGCCCGAGACCTTCTACCGAGACATCCCACACGGCGCGCGCGTCGCCGCGGCCGATGAGCCTCTCGAGCTGCGCCTGCCCGGCCGCGGTGCCGGCGAGCGCCTGTCCGCCGCTCCGCCCGGAGGCGCCCCAGCCGATCCGGTGCTGCTCCAGCAGGATGACGCGATAGCCGCGCTCGGTGAGGTGCAGCGCCGTCGAGCAGCCTGCGATCCCGCCGCCGACCACACACACATCGCAGGTCTCGGTGCCGCTCAACTCGGCTCGCAGCGGCGCGGGCAGGGCGGTCGCCCGGTAGTACGACCTTTCGCGGCGGAGTGAGGCCATGAGTGGGATGCTGGCTGGCAGGGGATGGAAGGCCGGCAACGGACATTACGGCCACGGTCGAGGATAGCGCTCCGCATGCAGTTACGCCATCAAAAGCAGAGTATAGGCGCTAATTTCGTCGAACAGGCCGTCAACTGGACACCGTCCGGTGGGCCGCTGCGCCCCGGCTGTGGTGTAATAGGGCCCATCCCTGGGAATCATTGCTCATGACGCTTCGCCACCCGGTGATCGGGTTACCTGCCGACCGGCGCATGATCGGCCGCCATCCCTTCCATGCCGTGGGCGAGAAGTACATTCGCGCCATCATGCAGGCGGCGGGGGCGATTCCGCTCCTCATCCCATCCCTCGGTGACGAGCTCGATCTCGACGAGGTTCTGGCGCGTGTCGATGGCATTCTGTTCACGGGCAGCCCCTCCAATGTCGAGCCGCACCGGTATCAAGGCCCGGCGAGCGCTCCGGGAACGCTGCACGACCCGCTGCGGGACGCCACGACTCTCCCGCTCATTCCGAGAGCCGTCGCCCGCGCAGTTCCGGTGCTCGGCATCTGCCGTGGCTTCCAGGAGATGAACGTGGCATTCGGCGGCACCCTGCATCAGAAAGTGCACGAGGTCGCCGGGCTCATGGATCACCGGGACGATGAATCCCTGCCGCTCGAGGAGCAGTATGGTCCGGCACACGAGGTGATCCTCGAGCCGGGGGGCCTGCTGCGGCGGCTCGCCGGGACGGACCGCGTTCGCGTGAACTCGCTGCACTCACAGGGCGTCGACCGGCTGGGCGAGGAGCTCGCGGTGGAGGCGCGCGCGCCTGACGGGCTGGTCGAGGCGTTTCGCGTGAAGGCCGCGCCCCGATTCGCGGTGGCCGTGCAGTGGCACCCGGAGTGGCAGGTGATGGACAACGCCTTCTCGCGAACGCTCTTTGCGGCATTCGGCGAGGCGAGCCGCGAGCGCGCGCGAGATCAGGTGCAGCATGGCGAGTGATATCCAGCAGTTCTTCCACGATCACAGCATCGACGAGGTCGAGGCGATCATTCCCGACATGGCGGGTATCGCACGCGGCAAGATCATGCCGGCGGCGAAGTTCGCGGAAGACGAGGGCATGCGCCTGCCGGAGAGCGTCTTCCTGCAGACGGTGACGGGCGACTATCCTCCCGAGACCGGCGAGGCGATGAGTCCTGCGGAGATCGACATCGTCCTGAAGGCCGACGCAAAGACGGTGCGCCGCGTGCCCTGGGCGGCGGAGCCGACGGCACAGGTCATCCACGATTGCTTCTACTCCGACGGACGGCGGGTATCGATGGCGCCGCGCCACGTGCTGCGCAACGTGATAGAGCTCTACGCGCAGCGCGGCTGGGAGCCCGTCGTCGCTCCCGAGCTCGAGTTCTATCTCGTCGAGCCCAATACGGATGCCGACTATCCCCTGAAGCCCCCGGTCGGCCGCTCCGGCCGCTCGGAGCCCGGACGCCAGTCGTATAGCATCGCGGCCGTCAACGAGTTCGATCCGCTGTTCGACGACATCTACCAGTTCTGCGAGGACGAGGACATCGAGATCGACACGCTGATCCACGAGGACGGCCCGGCGCAGATGGAGATCAATCTGATCCACGGCCATCCGCTCGACCTCGCCGATCAGGCGTTCCTCTTCAAGCGCACGGCGCGCGAGGCCGCTCTGCGGCACAAGATGTACGCGACCTTCATGGCGAAGCCGCACGCGAAGGAGCCCGGCAGCGCCATGCACATCCATCAGAGCGTGGTCGACCGCAAGACGCGCAAGAGCATCTTCAGCAGCTCCGACGGAACGCCGACGCCGCTGTTCTTCTCCCACATCGCGGGCCTGCAGAAGTATCTGCCGGCCGCCATGGCCCTGTTCTGCCCGAACGTCAATTCGTACCGGCGCATCACGCGCTACCAGACCGCTCCCATCAACATGCACTGGGGCTACGACAACCGAACGGCCGGGCTGCGCGTGCCGATGTCGGACCCGGAAGCCCGGCGCGTCGAGAACCGCGTCGCGGGCGCCGACGCCAATCCGTACATCGCCATCGCTGCCTCGCTCGCCTGCGGTTACCTCGGCATGCTCGAGGGCTTGCAGCCTTCGGACCCGATCTCCGGCAGCGCCCACGAGCTGCCCTTCGGGCTCCCGCGGACCCTGGATGAGGCCTTGAAGGAGCTGCGCGCGAGCGAGCCCCTGGTGAAGCTGCTCGGGGAAACGTTCATCGCCGCCTTCACCATCGTCAAGGAGGCGGAGTACGAGGTCTTCCTGCAGGTGATCAGCTCCTGGGAGCGCGAGCATCTGCTGCTCAACGTCTGAAGATCCTTGAAGACGGCAGCGACCGTATGACCGCCGCATCACGCTCATCCCGAGTGGCCGCCGCGCTCGCGGTGTCAATCGCCGCGCTGCTCGCCGCGGGCTGCTCGGGGGGCTCGCCCGGAGGCTCCTCGGGCGCCGCGAAGATAGTCAACGTTTACAACTGGTCCGACTACATCGACCCGGCGGTGATCACCGCCTTCGAGAAGCAGTACGGGATCCATGTGAACTACGACGTGTACGACTCGAACTATGTGCTCGAGACCCGACTCCTCGCGGGGCACACCAATTACGACGTGGTGGTGCCGTCCGGGCCGTTCCTCGAGCGACAGATCGCGGCCGGGGTGTACCGCAAGCTCGATAAGTCGCTGCTGCCCAATTTGAGGAACGTCGATCCCGAGATCGCGCGCGCCACCGCGCTCTACGATCCGGGCAATCAGTACGCTGTCGACTACATGTGGATCACCTCGGGGCCGGGCTACAACACGGCGAAGATCAAGGAGCGCATGGCCGATGCGCCGGTCGACAGCTGGCGGATGCTCTACGACCCTTCGGTCGTCAAGAAGTTCGCGGACTGCGGAGTCTCCATTCTCGACGAGCCCTCGGAGGTGGTCGGGACGGTGCTCCTCTATCTCGGCAAGGACCCGAACAGCGAGTCGCCGGCCGACCTCGAGGCGGCCGAGAAAGCCCTGATGGCGATCCGGCCCTACATCCGGTACGTGCACTCCTCGCGCTACATCAACGACCTGGCGAACGGCGAGATTTGCCTGGCGCTCGGCTGGTCCGGCGACGTGAAGATGGCGCGCGACCGCGCGCGCCAGGCAGGCAAGGGGATCGACATCGCCTACTCCATCCCGAAGGAAGGGGCGATCCGCAACTTCGACATGCTCGCGATTCCGGCGGACGCGCCCCACCCCGCGAACGCGCATCTGTTCATCAATTATCTGCTCCGTCCCGATGTGGCGGCGAAGAACTCGAACCTCGTCGAGTACGCGAACGGCGTCGCCGGGTCCTTGCCTCTCTTGCGCGCGAGTGTGCGCAGCGACCCGGGCATCTATCCGCCGCCCGCGGTTCTCGCGAGGCTCGCCCCCGAGCGGGCGAAGACCGAAGCTTTCACGCGCCTGCTCACCCGCATGTGGACGCGGTTCAAGACGGGCGAGTGAGCGCGCGGAGCGCGACGTGACACCCGGCGAGCCAGCTTGCGAGAGGGACGAGCCCCACCTCAGCATCGAGGGGGTGAGCAAGCGGTTCGGCGGTTTTCCGGCGGTGGAGGATGTCTCGCTCTCGATCCGCCGCGGCGAGGTGTTCTGCCTGCTCGGCGGGTCCGGGTCCGGCAAGACGACCCTGCTGCGCCTGCTCGCGGGATTCGAGACGCCCGACGGGGGCCGGATCTTTCTCGACGGCGAGGACCTGAGCGCCGTTCCGCCCTACCGGCGGCCCGTCAACATGATGTTCCAATCGTACGCGCTCTTTCCGCACATGAACGTCGAGAAGAACGTCGCCTTCGGCCTGGAGCAGGAGCGCTTGAGCCGGCGAGAGATCCGAGCGCGCGTCGGCGAGATGCTGGACATCGTGAAGATGACCCCGTATGGCCCGCGCAAGCCACACCAGCTCTCGGGCGGACAGCGCCAGCGTGTCGCGCTCGCGAGGGCGCTGGTGAAGCGCCCGAAGCTGCTGCTGCTCGATGAGCCGCTCGCGGCGCTCGACCGCAAGCTCCGCGAGCACACGCAGTTCGAGCTCCTCAACATCCAGAAGCGCCTGGGCGTCACGTTCATCGTCGTCACGCACGATCAGCAGGAAGCAATGACGCTCGCATCGCGGATGGGGGTCATGGACCATGGCCGGATCGTGCAGGTGGGCACGCCGGCGGAGATCTACGAATCGCCCGCGACGCGGTTCGTGGCGGACTTCATCGGCTCGGTCAATCTGTTCGAGGGCCGGGTCGTGGAGGCGGGGCCGGACGGCCTCCGCATCCACTGCGCCGAGATCGGGGGCGAGATGCATGTCGCCTGTGCGCCGCCCGGCGCCGTGCCCGCTCCGGCACGAGGAGCGACGGTCTGGGTGGCGCTCCGCCCGGAGAAGATCGAGCTCTCGCCCCGCGGAGACCCCGGCCCGGGCGCGCCCGTCGTGAGCGGCATCGTCAAGGAGATCGGCTACATGGGCGGTATCTCGACGTATCTGGTGGAGACGGGTACGGGGAAGGTCCTGCGTGTAACGCTTCCGAATTCCGCGCGCGATGCCGAGCAGCGGATCTCGCGCGGCGATGCGGTCTCGCTCAGCTGGCATCGCTCGAGCCCGATCGTGCTCACGCAGTAGGAATGGTCCGTGGCGCGGTTCGCAAGTCCATCGGGACGGAGGCTCGTTGCGGGTATTCCGCTCGCGTGGCTCGCCGTCCTGTTCCTCGCGCCCTTCCTCATCGTCCTGAAGATTTCCTTCTCGGAGATGCGGCTCGCGGTGCCCCCCTACGCTCCACTCTTCGTGTGGCGCCACGGCCTGCCGGTCCCCGACATTCACCTGTCTACTTACGCGTTCCTGCTCACGGACCCGCTCTACGCGAGCGCGCTCCTGTACTCGCTCAAGGTCGCCGCCGTCTCGACGCTCGCGTGCCTCTCCATCGGCTACCCCATGGCCTACGCCATCGCGCGCTCCACGCCGTCGCGGCGCATGGTGCTCCTCATGCTCGTGATGCTGCCGTTCTGGACCTCCTTCCTGCTGCGCGTGTACGCCTGGATCGGGCTGCTCCAGAGCGACGGCGTCATCAATAATGTGTTGCTCTATCTCGGCATCATCCACCGGCCGCTCGTGCTGCTGCAGACCGATTTCTCCGTGTACATCGGCATCGTCTACTCCTACCTGCCGTTCATGGTCCTGCCGCTCTACGCGAACCTCGAGAAGCACGACCCGGCGCTGCTCGAGGCGGCGGCCGATCTCGGAGCGAGGCCGGTCATCCGGTTTCTGCGAATCACGCTGCCGCAGTCCGTGCACGGTATCGCGGCGGGCTGCCTGCTCGTGTTCATCCCGGCCATCGGCGAGTACGTCATTCCCTCGCTCCTCGGCCGCACGGACCAGCTGATGATCGGGCGGGTGCTGTCGGATGAGTTCTTCGAGAATCGCGACTGGCCGGTCGCGAGCGCCGTCGCGATCGCGATGCTGCTGCTCCTCGTCGTGCCGATCACTTGGCTCCAGCGCTTCGAGCGCCGCGAGCTCGAGGCGCCCAAGTGAGAGCGCCGGGCCGGTTCTCGCGCGCGATGCTCGGGGGCGGGCTCGTGTTCCTCTACGCGCCTATCCTGTCGCTCGTCGTCTTCTCGTTCAACAATTCCCGGCTCGTGACCGTGTGGGACGCCGCGCACTCCCCGACGCTCAAATGGTACGTGGCGCTCCTCACGAACGGGGAGATCCTCACCGCGGCCTGGCTCTCGGTCCGCATTGCGCTCGCCGCGGCGACGGCCGCGGCCGTGCTCGGGACACTCGCCGGGGTCGCCCTCGTGCGCCACGGCCCGTTCCGGGGGCGGACGCTGCTCGCCGGCATGACCACGGCTCCGATCGTGATGCCCGAGGTCATCATGGGACTCGCGCTCCTGCTGCTGTTCGTCGCGCTCGAGCAAACGATCGGCTGGCCGCGGGGCACCGGCGCGGTGACGATCACGCTTGCCCATACCACGTTCTGCATGGCTTACGTCGCGGTGGTGGTACAGTCCCGCCTCGCGGGATTCGACGAGTCCCTCGAAGAGGCGGCGATGGACCTCGGTGCACCCCCGGCGGCCGTGTTCAGGCGGATTAGCTTGCCGCTCATCGCTCCGGCGATCGTGTCGGGGTGGCTGCTTGCCTTCACGCTATCCTGGGACGACCTCGTCGTCTCGCAGTTCGTCGCGGGCCCCGGATCGAGCACTCTTCCGATGGTCATCTTCTCCAAGGTGCGTCTCGGGGTGAGCCCGGACGTGAACGCGCTCGCGACGCTCATGGTGCTCGTGGTCTCGATCGGGATCGGGACGGCCGCGTTGCTGCTGCGCTACCGCGAGAGGCGGCGGGAGCGCGACGTGCAGCTTGCCGCCGCGTCCCAACCGTGAGCTCATCCGAACATGGCGCACATACTCCTCGGAGTGGATGTCGGCGGGTCCTCGGTCAAGGCCGGGCTCGTGGACGTGGCGAGCGGCGAGCTCGTGAGCGAGCTTCTCTCCGCGCCAACCCCGGTGCCGTCGACGCCGGACGCTCTGATGCCGATCATTGCGGGGCTCGCCGCGCGGTTGCCGTCGGTGGGTCCCGTGGGCCTGTGTTTTCCGAGCGTCGTCAAGAACGGCAAGGTGCGCACGGCTGCGAACGTCGCCTCGGCCTGGATCGGCGCCGACGGAGCGGCGCTCGCGTCACGTGCGCTCGGGCGCCCGATCGTGTTCCTCAACGACGCCGATGCGGCCGGTATCGCGGAGGTGCGCTGGGGCGCGGGGCGCGGAGTGCCGGGGCCGATCGTCATGCTCACTCTCGGAACGGGCATCGGCTCGGCGCTGTTCATCGAGGGGAGGCTCTATCCGAACACCGAGCTCGGACACCTGGAGATGCGCGGCATGGACGCTGAGAAGTGGTCGTCGGCGCACGTGCGGACGGCGCTCAATCTCGACTGGGGCGCGTGGTGCGCGCGCGTCAACGAGTATCTCGCTCGGATGGAGGCGCTCCTGTGGCCCGACCTCTTCATCCTCGGCGGCGCGGTCACGGAGCATTTCGCCGTATTCGCACCGCTCCTCCGTGCCGAGGCCGAGATCCGACCGGCGCGCTTCACTGGCCAGGCGGGCGTCGTCGGCGCGGCGCTCGCCGCGGCCGGGTAGGGCGGCGCGCGTGAGCAAGCTCCCGGATGTCGGCACGACCGTCTTCACGGTCATGTCGCGCCGCGCGCGCGAGCTCGGCGCGCTCAACCTCGGCCAGGGCTTCCCGGACTACCCCATCGATCCGCGGATCACCGAGCTCGTCGCAGCGGCGATGAGCGAGGGCCACAACCAGTACGCTCCGATGGAGGGGTCAATGCCGCTCAGGGAGCGGATCGCCGAGAAGCTCTTCCGCAGCTACCGCCGCAAGGTGGACCCCGAGTCCGAGATCACCGTCACGCTCGGTGCGACCGAGGCGATCTACTCGGCCATCCAGGCGGTCGCCGGGAGCGGGGATGAGGTCATCGCCTTCGACCCCGCTTACGATTCCTACGAGCCTGCGGTGCGGCTCGCCGGCGCGCGTTGCGTCCGCCTGCCGCTCACTCCACCGGACTTCGCATACGACTGGGACCGGGTGCGGCGCTGCTTGAGCGAGCGCACCCGCCTCGTGATCATCAACAGCCCGCACAACCCGGCTTGCACGACGATCACGGCCGAGGACCTCGAGCAGCTCGCGTCCGCTCTCCGCGGCCGCGATATCCTGGTGCTGTCCGACGAGGTGTACGAGCACGTGGTGTATGACGGGCGCAAGCATGTTTCCGTGGTCCGGCACCGGGAGCTCGCGGAGCGGAGCTTCGCCGTGTTCTCCTTCGGTAAGACGCTCCACGCGACGGGCCTGCGAGTCGGCTACGCCGTCGCGCCGCCGTCGCTCACCGCCGAGCTGCGCAAGGTGCACCAGTTCAACACGTTCAGCATCGCGCATCCGCTCCAGCACGCGATCGCAGCCTACCTCACCGAGAAGCCGGACATCGGGGACGGCCTCGCCGCATTCTTCCAGGCGAAGCGCGACCGGCTGCGTGCGGCTCTCGCCGGCTCCGGCCTTGCGCTGCCGCCGGCTCGAGGCACGTTCTTCCAGCTGCTCGACTTCGGCGAGCTCGCCCCGCCCGGGGACCTCGCATTTGCGGAGCGGCTGCTGACCGAGGCGGGCGTCGCGACCATTCCGCTGTCGCCGTTCTACGAGTATCCTCCGCCGCTCACCGTGGTGAGACTTTGCATCGCCAAGCGCGACGAGACGCTCGATGGAGCAGCCGAGCGGCTCGGCGCGTTCGCCGGGCGGCTCGCGCGCCGCGGCGGTCGCACGCCATGAAAAAAGAAACCCGAGTGAACCACCCGCCCAGGGTGGACCTGGCGCCGGACAACCATCCGGTCGTCGCGCCGATCTATCAGACGGTGAAGTTCGAGTTCGAGAGCCTCGAGCAAACGCTCGAGTATCTGCACGGCGAGCGGCGCGGGTTCTTCTACACTCGCGCGTCGAATCCGACGACGCGCCAGCTGGAGCAGACACTCGCCGAGCTGCAGGGCCGGGAGGATTGCCTCGCGACAGGCTCCGGCGTCGCCGCCATCGCGCACGTGCTGCTTGCGCTCACCCATCAAGGCGATCACATCGTGTGCTTCGTCGAGACCTACAATCCTACGCGCTATCTCATCCGCCGGCTCCTCGGCCGGTTCGGCGTTACGCACACGATGTTGTCGATCGAGGATATCGCCGGGGTGGAGCGAGTGCTTGGCGCGCAGCGCACCCGGCTCGTCTTGTTCGAGAGCCCGACCAACCCGATCACCAAGGTCGCCGACATCGCGGCGCTCACGCGCCTGGCGCGCGCCCACGGCGCGCTCACGGTGCTCGACAACACCTTCGCCGGCTTGCATCAGCACGGTGAGTACGACATCGACGTGTTCGTTCACAGTCTCACGAAGTACGCCTCCGGCGCGGGCGACGTGATGGGAGGCGCGGTGATCGCGCAGAACGACATGATCCGCAGCCTCCGCGCAGACTTCGGCGTTCTGGGCGGCGTGCTCGATCCGCACGCGGCATTCCTCATCCAGCGTGGACTGAAGACCTACTTCGTGCGCTACCGCGCGCAGAGCGCGGCGGCACAGCGCATCGCGGAGCTTCTCGCCGCGCATTCGGCGGTGGAGCGTGTGCACTATCCGGGACTCGCCTCCCATCCGCAGCACGCGCTGGCGCGGGCACAGATGCAGGATTTCGGCACCATCGTCGCGTTCGATCTTCGCGGTGGTCCGCAGGCCGCGGCGCACTTCGTCGATGCGCTCGAGCTGTTCGCCCTCACGCCGAGCCTCGGCTCGACGGAGTCGCTGGTGGTCGCTCCCCAGATGATGAGCGGCGGGGACCTGACGGCGGAGCAGGCGCGTCTATCGGCGATCACGCCAGGCACGGTACGGCTGTCCATCGGGCTCGAGGACCCGGACGATCTGGCGGACGACGTGGCGCAGGCGCTCGCGAAGGCGGGAATCTGATGCGGCAGAACCGATGGGTCCGCGCGACGCTCACCGTTGCGGCGCTGCTGTGTGTCGGCCCGGCGGCGGCTCAGGTCGATGTCGCCGGTCCCACGCCTTCGGCCCGGCCTCAGCGCTTCGGCAACGTCGACGACGCGAGGCTCTTGAACGCGGCGCGGGAGCCGCAGGACTGGCTCACCTACGGCGGCACCTGGGATGAGCGGCGCTACTCCGCGCTCGACCAGATCAACACCTCCACCGTGAGGCAGCTCGGGCCAGCCTGGTCCTTCGACTTCGACACCACGCGGGGTCAGGAATCGACTCCGCTGGTCGTCGATGGCGTGATGTACGTCTCCACCGCGTGGAGCAAGGTCTACGCGCTCGATGCCCGCACCGGGCGGGAAATCTGGCGCTACGATCCGAACGTGCCGGGACCGGCGGCGGTCGCCACCTGCTGCGGCGTCGTCAACCGAGGCGTGGCCGTCTACGAAGGCAAGGTCTACGTCGGCACGCTCGACGGACGACTCATCGCGCTCGATGCCGCGACGGGCAAGCCCCTCTGGAGCGTCCGCACCTTCAAGCCCAGCGAGGTCTACGCCATCACCGGCGCGCCGCGCGCCGCGCGCGGCAAGATCTTCATCGGCAATTCCGGTTCCGACTTCGGCGGCCGCGGCTACGTCAGTGCGTACGACGCCGCGACCGGCAAGCTCCTGTGGCGGTTTTACACCGTGCCCGGCGAGCCGGGACACGAGGACGGCCAGCCCTCCGACGGGCCGCTCAAGAAGATCGCGCTACCGACCTGGCACGGCGATTGGTGGAAGTACGGCGGCGGTGGCAATGTCTGGAACGCCATCGTCTACGATCCCGATTTCAATCAGCTGTACCTGGCCACCGGCAACGGCTACCCGTGGAACGAGAATTTTCGATCCGAGGGCAAGGGCGACAACCTCTTCCTCTCGTCCATCGTCGCGGTCGATGCCGACACCGGCCGCTATCGCTGGCACTACCAGGAGACGCCCGAGGAGCGTTGGGATTACGACTCGGTCTCCGACATTGCGCTCGTCGAGCTGAAAATCGGCGGGCGCCTGCGCAAGGTCCTGCTGCACACCCCCAAGAACGGGATCTGCTACGTCATCGACCGCAGGACCGGGAAGCTCCTGTCCGCCAAGCCCTACATCCCGGGACTGAACTGGGCGCGCGGTGTCGATCCGAAGACGGGCCGCCCGAACATCGTCGCTGCTGCGCTCTACGGCGAGAAGCCCTGGACCGGAATTCCCGGTGCCGGCGGCTCACATGTGTGGCAGCCCATCGCCTTCAGCCCGCGCACGGGACTGCTGTATCTGGCGGCCACGGAAAACTCGAGCTACTACCTGGCGACTCCCAGTTTCACGTTTGTCCCCGGCGTGGCCCACCTCGGGATCGTGCTGGGTGCGAGCCTGCGCAGCGTTACGGCGAGTGCGGCCCGCAGCACTCCAACTCCGGCCAGCGAACCGCGCTCCTACCTGCTCGCCTGGAACCCCGTCACGCAGACCGCGGCATGGCGCGCTGCTGACAGCGCCGACGGCGGCGGTGTGCTGGCCACCGCCGGCGGCCTCGTCTTCCAGGGCCGCGGCCGCTCCGGCCTGCTCGGCGAATTCGATGCGTATCGCGCGGATGACGGCCAGCGCCTGTGGAGTTGGAAGACACCCAACCTGATCTCCGCCGGGCCGATCACTTATAGCGTCGGCGGGGAACAGTATGTCGCGGTGACCTCGGGCGCCTCTTTCTATCAGAGCATGGGCGCACGCGCGCGCGTCCCGCAGTACGGCCGGCTGATCGCCTTCAAGCTGCACGGGACGGCAACCCTGCCTGCGGACCCGCCGTTCGCGCCGCCCGCCAATCCGCCGGTGGCGATCGCGCCGCCCGCACAGGTCGCCGCGGGAGCCGGGTATTACGGTGAGTACTGCGCCCGCTGCCACGGGTTCGGCACGCTTTCTGGCAACGTCATCCCGGATCTGCGCCGCTCGGCCTTTCTCACTCGACCTGAATCGTGGCGCGGCATCGTGCTCGGCGGTGCGCTCGCCGCGCGGGGCATGATCAGCTGGAGCCGTTTCCTCACGCCTGGCGAGGCCGATGCCGTCCGTGCCTATGTCGGCGAGCAGGCCCGCGCACTTGAGCGGCAGGAACGCTCCGCCAGGGACGCGTCATCCGCGCGCTGACCGCGGCCTGTTCCGATGAGTTTCTCCGTCAGCGGCGGAACAGCCACGCGAGGATCGACAGGACCAGGCTCACGATGAGCAGAGTGGTGAGGGGGAAGAAGAACTTGAATCCCGGCCGATCGATGACGATGTCGCCGGGAAGGCTGAACAGCGACAGACGCCTGATCCACGGCCAGGTAAGGCCGGCGACGATGAATATCGTGCCGAGCAAGATTAGAAAGCGGCCCACTCAGAACGCCGCGTCGAAGCAGATCTCTCCCTGCACCGCAACCTGGTAAGCCGACACGCGCCGCTCGAAGAAATTCGTGAGCTCCTGGACGTCCTGCAGCTCCATGAAGGGGAAGGGATTGCGCGCGCCGTAGCGGATCGGCAGCCGAAGCATCGTGAGGCGCTGGTCGGCGACGTACTCGAGGTATTGGCGCATCTCGACGCGCGTCAGGCCCACGACGCCGCCCGCGAGCACGTCGTCGGCGAACTGCGTCTCGCAGTCGACGGCCTCCTCGATCATGGCGCGGACCTCGGCAGCCCAGGCGTCGTCGAACAGGTGAGGCTCCTCGCGCCGGACCGCCTGCAGCACCGCGAAGGCGAAAGCCATGTGTCCGCTCTCGTCGCGGAACACCCAGTTGGTGCCCGCGGCAAGCCCCGGCAACATGCCGCGCGAGCGCAGGAAGTAGACGTAGGCGAAGGCGCCGAAGAAGAACAGGCCCTCGATGCAGCTCGCGAAGCAGCGTGAGGTTGAGCAGGAAGCGGCGCTTCTCGGACTCGGAGCCGATTCGCTCGAGCGCAAGCATCTCATCGGTCCAGCGCTGGCAGAACTGGGCCTTGCGGCGGATGGAGGGAATGTTCTCGATGGCCGCGAACGCCTGGGCCCGCCGGGCGGGGTCCGGAACGTAGTTATCGAGCAGCGTCAGGTAGAACTGGATGTGCAGCGCTTCCTCGTACAGCTGCCGCGAGAGGTACATCCGCGCCTCGGGCGCGTTGATGTGGCGGTAGAGGCTCACGACGAGATTGTTGGCGACGATGGAGTCGCCGGTCGCGAAGAAGGCGACCAGGCGCTCGATCAGGTGCCGCTCCGCGGCGCTCATGCGCTGCCGGAGGTGCCCGAGGTCGATCTGGAAGTCGATCTCCTCGACCGTCCAGGTGTTCTTGATCGCCGACCGATACATCTCGTAGAAGCGCGGATAGCGCATCGGGCGCAGCGTCAAATCGAAGCCGGGGTCGAGCAGGCTGGGCGTGGAAGCGCTCATTGGCAGGCCTCACAGGATTCGGGGTTCTCGAGCGAGCAGGCGACGGCGTCGGCGCCGGATGTCGCATCCTGCTGCCCCTGAGTCACCGTCGTCTTGGTGATGTGCGTCGCCGGGCGCGAGCGCAGGTAGTAGGTGGTCTTCAGGCCGCGCTTCCAGGCGTACATGTACATCGCGGAGAGCTGACCCATGTTGGGCGCCGCCATGAAGAGGTTGAGCGACTGGCTCTGATCGATGTACGGGCCCCGCTCGGCGGCCAGCTCGATGAGACTGCGCATCGGCAGCTCCCAGGCGGTGCGATAGATGGCGCGGAGCGGCTCGGGAAGCTCGCGCAAGCCTTGCACCGATCCGTCGGCGAGCTTGATGGAGTCGCGGACCTCCGCGGTCCACAGTCCGAGCTGCTTCAGCTCCTCGACCAGGTAGCGGTTGACCTGCAGGAAATCGCCCGAGAGGGTCTCGCGCTTGAACAGGTTCGAGATCTGCGGCTCGATGCACTCGTAGCAGCCTGCGATGGAGGCGATGGTCGCGGTAGGGGCGATCGCGATGAGCAGGCTGTTGCGCAGCCCATGAGCCGCAATTTCGCGCTTCAAGTCGTCCCAGGGCAGCGTCTCGGCAGGGTGTGACGCCCCAGGCGTCGAACTGCAGCTCACCCTGCGCCGCGCGCGTCTCCGCAAAGGCGCCATGGGGGCCGAACTCGCGCGCGAGACTCGAGCGAGGCGCGGAGCGCGTGGAAGTAGATCGTCTCGGAGATCCGTGTCGAGAGCCGCTGCGCCTCCTCGCTGTCGAACGGCAGGCGCAGCCTGAAGAACACGTCCTGCAGCCCCATGACGCCGAGCCCGACCGGCCGCCAGCGCATGTTGGAGGCGCACGCGCTCGGAATGGGGTAGAAATTGAGGTCGATCACCCGGTCGAGCTGGCGCACGGCGATCTCCACGGCGTGCGCGAGCTTCTCGAAGTCGAAGCCGTCGCGTCCCACGTGGCGGGCGAGGTTGATCGAGCCGAGATTGCAGACGGCGGTCTCCCCAGCGCTCGTCACCTCCAGGATCTCCGTGCAGAGGTTCGAGAGGTGGACCACTGCGGCCCGGCTTCGCGGTCTGATTGCAGGCGCGATTGGATTTGTCCTTGAACGTCATCCAGCCGTTCCCGGTCTGCGCGAGCGTGCGCATCATGCGCAGCGTACAGCTCGCGGGCCGGTAGCGTCCGCTTGGCGAGGCCTTGCGCTTCGGCCTGCGCGTACGCGGCCTCGAACGCCTCGCCGTAGAGGTCCGGCAAGTCGGGCACGTCGTAGGGGTCGAACAGAGACCACGCGCCGTCCTGCTCGACGCGCTTCATGAAGAGGTCCGGAATCCAGTAGGCGAGATTCAGGTGGTGGGTGCGGCGCGCGTCATCGCCGGTGTTGTCGCGCAGCTCGAGGAACACCTCGATGTCGGCGTGCCACGGCTCGAGGTACACGCAGGCCGCGCCCTTGCGCTTGCCGCCCTGGTTGACCGCGGCGACCGAGGAGTCGAGCGTCTTCAGCCAGGGGACGATACCGTTCGAGAGTCCGTTCGTGCCGCGGATGAGCGAGCCCTCCGAGCGCACGCGGTGCCAGGCGATGCCGATGCCCCCGGAGAACTTCGAGAGCATCGCGACATCCTTGTATCGGTCGTAGATGGACTCGAGGGTGTCCTCGGGCGAGTCGAGGAGGAAGCAGCTCGAGAGCTGCTCGTGGCGGGTTCCGGCGTTGAACAGGGTCGGCGAGCTCGGGATGTAGTCGAGATGGGAGAACAGCTGGTACAGCTCGACGGCCTCCTGCGCCGTCTGGCTGAGCGCGACGGCGATCCGCATCCAGAAGTGCTGGGGATTCTCGAGCACCAGGCGGCGCGTGGGATGGCGGAGCAGGTAGCGGTCGTAGAGAGTGCGCAGGCCGAAGTACTCGAACTCCTGCGTGCGCTCCGGATGGACCGCGTCGTTGAGCTTGCGCGCGTTCGCCTCGACGAACTCGAGGACACGCTCGTTGATGAGACCCACATCGAACCCCAGCCGGATCGACTGGGAGAAGGAGTACACCCCGAGCGCGTGCACCTCCTTGTCGATGAAGCCGCTCAGCAGCCGCGCGGCGAGGCGCGAGTACTCGGGCTCCTCGAACATGAACGAGGCGGCCGTGCGGATGGAGAGCTCATCGAGCTCGCGCGTCGTCGCCCCGTCGTAGAGGCCGGCGATGGTCTTGAGCGCGACGCGCATCGGATCGACGGTCGAGAGTCCCTCGCAGCACCGGGTCACCGCGCGGACGATCTTGCTCACGTCCACCGGCTCGCGGGTGCCGTTGCGCTTGGTGACGCCCATCTGCGTGCGCGCGGCGGCCGGCGGCGTCAAGCGGAATTCGGGTTGCGCGATGGCCGGCGGCGCGGCGCGGTGGCCGGTCTCGGGCGCGTTCGTGGGTGTCTGGGCGATCTCGAGAGTCATTGTCGCCTCCAGTCGGATGCAGCAGCTGCCGGCGGAAGACGGAGACACGTCGAGAAGCTCGGCCGAGGGCTGCACAGTGAACCCCCGGAGCATCCGATCGCACTTCTCCGCTCCCGCGAGCGGGTAGTCTTGCGCCGCACCCTGGCTTGGCCCCCCAGGCGCGACGGCCACGGCAGGTCTTCGGGCTCATGGGCGCGCGATCTCGCGTGCGACCGCGACCTACTGGGCGCCGCTTCCCAGGCTCGAGCGAGCCCAGTGCCGTAGCGCCGGTCGTTCCCATTCACCGCTGCGGGGCAGCTCCGGAATTGGCCCCCGCCGCACCGGATTCCCTCTTCGATCTACCTCCCACCTCTGGGGGCAGATACCGTTGGCAGGCACAAGATATTGTGGTCTAGGGGGCCTGTCAATCGCCGCGAGAGCCGCGGGTCCAGGGATTGTTCGGAGCCTCTGACGTCTCGGATGACGTTGCGAACGATGTCCTGCTCACCCCGCGCGGTGGCGGATCCCTCGAAGGCTTTCCCGCAGCCACTCGAGCCGCCAGGGTATCGCCCACAGGCCGAGGCCCAGCAGGGCGAAGATCCACGCGTCAAGCGACGAAGGGGTTATCCCGTCGATCAGCACCGACGCCGACAGGGCGAGCAGCCCGAGCACGCACCAAGCCACCGCGAGCCAGGCGCCTAGACGGTACCCGCCGCTTGGCCGATTCTTGACCTCGCGCTGATAGATCCAAATCGCAACTAGAGTGACGAGGTAGGCGGCCGTCGGGCTCGGCGCGCCGAGATCCGCGGCCGCCGCGAGCAGCCAGACCAAGGCGACCCCGACGACGTATACCGCGAGCTGGCGGTGCTGGAAGCGTCCGAGCTTGCCGATTCCCAGCACGATCGCGAGCAGGACGAAGAACATCGCGCCCTGGCCGAGAACATTGCCGAGGTAAAATGCCATGCGCTCTCTCGACGGTTACGGCGCCTGCTTTACGGGCTCGTGGAGCCCGGGATCTCGGAGCGGCGGTCAGTCGAGGAGCTCCTCCTCGGTCGGCGGACGGCTCTCACCTTCCCGCTTCCTCCGCCTCCGCAGAAGAATTGATTGCCGCCGTCGGACTCGAGCCCCGATACACCTACTCCAGCCGGCATCTCGAGCCTCTCCAGGACATCGCCCGTTCGAGGATCGATCCGCCTCAGATCGCTCTCATCGCCTTCCCAGGTGGCGTGCCAAAGCTCGCCGTTGACCCAGGTGACACCCGTGACGAAGCGCTTGGACTCGATGGTGCGCAGAATGGTCCCGGTTTGCGGATCGATTTGATGGATCTTCCGGTCCCGGTACTGTCCGACCCAGAGTGTTCCCTCGGCCCACGCGAGCCCCGAGTCACTGCCGCCGCCGGGCGCCGGGATCGTGGCGAGCACACGGCCGGTCTTCGGATCGATCTTCTGGATTCGATCCTTGGCGATCTGGAACAGGTGCTCGCCGTCGAAGGCCGTTCCGGCATGCGAGGCGACATCGATCGAGCGCAGCGTCTTGCCGTTCGCCGGATCGATTGCGTTCAGCTTGTCTCCCGTGGCGATCCAGACGCGCTCGCCGTCGTAGGTGACGCCGTTTACGCGCTCGACGCCTGGAAAGGGTCCGTACTCGCGAACGATCTCGGCGGTTGACCGTTTCATGGCTGCATCCTAGTCGATCGGCAGCGGAGGGGGGAGTAGCAAGTCCATCATGAATCCCGGCATCGGCGGGGTCATCCAGCGACGAGCCCGCGCGCGACCGAACGACTGGACCTTGCCTGCCGCGGCAAGAGAGTCGAGCGCACGCTGCACGGTGCGCTGGCTCGCGCCAAGCGCAAGCGACAGGGCCGAGCTCGACCATGACTCGCCGTCGGCCAGCAGGGCGAGCACCGCCGCATGCGCCTCTTCGACCGGCCGTGCCAGCACGACGACCTCGCGTGCGCGGCGCGGCAGCAGCGCAAATCCCCGCTGCGTCGCCGTCAGGGCGGCGAGCGTCCGCAGCAACCTGCGGAGCCGCCCGATCTCGACGCGCAGCCGCGCGCGATACGATTCATCGGCGTGCTTCGCTCGGAATGCCCGAGCGATGAGTACGCTCCGCGGTACGTCGCCGGGCCACGCTTCGGCGAGCGTGCGTGCGAGCGCAAACAGCACCGGACGCCTTGCGAGCGAGACCACCTTGCGCGCATCGCGCACGGCATGACGGCATGCGTCCACGACGAGCGTCCTCGATGCGAGGAGTGTTTCAACCTCATCGAGCAGGAGAGGCCGCTCCGCGCCGTGCGCGATCAGGCGAGCGGCGGGAGTCTTCAGGACGAGGGATGCGCTTTCGACCTCCGCGGTCAGCGCCGGAATGCCCGCCTCGCGCGCGGCACGCTCGGCCCTGACGAGTGCAGCGCGCGCCTTTGTAGTATCGAGGCGTCGCATCGCGATGCCCGCAACCACCAGCTCGTGGGCGGTCATCAATGCGGGAGGGAATGGCGAGGGGTCGAGCTCGACGAGCGTGCGCTCCGCATCCGCGAGACGCCCGATCAAGAGAAAGCGCCGGACCTCGAGATACCTCGCATGCGCGGCGTTCGCCCGGTCGCCGTGCGCTTCGAGCGTCGCGCGCGCCGCATCCAGTGCCTTCGCAGGCCAGGTGAGGTCGCGGGAAGCGAGTGCGATCTCGGCCTCCGCGACCACGCACCGTGCTCGGGCGACGGCTGCTCTCGGGCCGAAGGCGCGTGCCGCACTCCTCAGAAGCGCCTTCGCTTTGGCGAAGTCGCCGAGCTGTGCCATCGCAATGCCTCGAAGGGCGAGCGCCGGCGCGTCCTCGCGCAGCGCGACCCACTTCATCGCGCCGAGAGGATCACCCGCTGCGAGTGCACGCGCCGCGGCTGTGATCAGCGGGTCCATCGGAATCCCGCCACACTTGTCACTCCCACCGTTCGAAGCCCGGCTCTAATCTAGGAGCACCCAAGCTAAACCTGGCAGGAGAACCACCCATGGTTGATATATTGCACAAAGTCGGAATCAAGTCATCGTCCCAGAATGACGTCTATCAGGCGTTGACCACGGTCGAAGGTCTTTCCGGCTGGTGGACGAACGACACCCGAGGGGAAAGCAAAGTCGGCGGGGTGCTCCAGTTCCGCTTTCACGCCGGCGGCTTCGACATGAAGGTTCTCGAGCTTCATCCCGCCAGACACGTTCTATGGCAAGTGCTCGAGGGACCCAAGGAATGGCTCGGTACAAAAATAAGTTTCGATCTCAAACAGCAAGGTGACTGGACCATCGTCCTCTTCAAGCACCAAGGTTGGAAGGAACCGGTGGAATTCATGCACCATTGCAGCACCAAGTGGGGGGTTTTTCTACTGAGCCTGAAGTCATTTCTCGAGACCGGCAAAGGTGCCCCGTATCCAAACGAGGTGAAGCTCGACAGCTGGGAATGAGTCCGCGCCGAATCGACCAATCTGACCCGACCGCTCGACAACATGTCGCGCGAGTCTCAAGGAGTGAACGATGAACGAGTCCATGAGAGATGAACTTGGAGCCCCTGAGGTAGTCGATCGGAAGAGCTTCCAGGGCGAGCTGGACGCACTGCGGGTTCGGGAGAAGGCGCACACACGGGAAGGCGACGCCATTGCAGCCGCCCGCCGACGGCTCCCCATGGTCGAGGTGGATGGTGCGACACCGCTCATCGGCGAACATGGAGCGGTAACACTGCTGGATGTGTTTGAGGGGCGCCGGCTGCTCATCGCCTACTACTTCATGTGGCACGCCGGCCACCCTGCGCCGGAGCAATGCGAGGGGTGCACCTGGGTGACATCGCAAGTCCGCGAGCTTGCCTATATCCATTCTCGCGACGCCACCTACGCAACGTTCTGCCAAGGCCCGTACGAAGAGAGCGCCCGGTACCGCGCCTTCATGGGCTGGGAGATGCCGTGGTACTCGGCCGCCCGGGACTCGCTCGACACCCTCTTGGTTGGACGCCGGGTGGGCATGATGCACATCGTTTGCTACCTGCGACAAGGAACCAAGGTTTTCGAGACTTACTGGACGACGATGCGCGGCGTCGAAGCGATGGACAACAGCTATCGGTTGCTCGACTTGACCGTCTACGGGCGGCAGGAGGCGTGGGAGGACTCGCCGACCGGCTGGCCACAACGGCTTAAAGGCAAGCCAGCCATCCGCACGGATGGACGCCCCACTGCCCAGTGGTCTCGCCTGAAGGCCGGGTATTCCGACGACCTGGGAGCCGGCGGGCGCTGAGTGCCATCTCATTTGCCCCTGTGACGGACCACTGGATTAGAGAGTAGCGATCATGATTCCCGCAACATTCCCCTCTAACCCCTCCGCGCGCGCGTCGGAGCAGGCTTTTCTCGGCGTCTCGGCGCTGGTCTTCGCGGCCAGCGCGGCGGCGACGGTCGTCTGGTGCGCGTCCATGTCGGCGATGAGTGAGATGCCGATGCCCGGCGGCTGGACGATGTCGATGGCGTGGATGCGGATGCCCGGACAGACGTGGGCCGGCGCCGCGGCGTCGTTCCTTGGCATGTGGGTCGCGATGATGGTGGCGATGATGCTGCCGTCCTTGGTCCCCATGCTGAGGCGCTACCGCCAGGCCGTCGGCGGGGCAGGCGAGACGCGCCTCGGTCGGCTGACCGCGCTCGTGGGCGTCGCATACTTCGTCGTCTGGACCGGGCTCGGAATGGTCGCCTTTGCGCTCGGCGTCACGCTGGCGGCGGCCGAGATGCAGCAGCCGGTGGTCGCGCGCGCCGTACCGATCGCGGTCGGTGTGGTCGTCCTGATCGCAGGCTCCCTTCAGTTCACCGCGTGGAAGACCCATCACCTGGCCTGCTGCCGGGAGGCGCCGGGGCGCGGCCGTAGGTTGCCGCCGGACGCTGGCACGGCCTGGCGGCACGGTCTGCGCCTCGGCCTGCACTGCAGTTACTGCTGTGGGGGCCTCACGGCGATCCTCCTCGTGGCCGGGGTCATGGACCTGCGCGCGATGGCCGTCGTGACGGCGGCCATCACCGTCGAGCGTCTCGCACCGGCCGGCGAGCGTATCGCGCGAGCCATTGGAGTCGTCGTGGTCGGGACAGGGTTGTTGCAGATCGCGCTGGCGGCCTAGAGAAGCATCGTGCTCATGCTCGTGAACGTGCCGCGCTCCGGCCACGTTGGACACAGCGCCTCGGCGAGCGCTGATATTTGTTTTCCGAGGCGAGATTTCGGTGTCATGCTGAATCATGGCCGACCGTGGGATATCAGTTGGATTCCCCGTTCTTCCGGAGTTGATGCGCCGAAGTGCCCAGCCACCTCCGCAGCAACTCATCGACCGAGAGCTTTCCCGCGCCCCGGCACAGCAGCACGAATAGCATCGCCGCCCACTGGATGTGCGTCGGCCAGGCCTGGGGGTACACGAACACCTCGATCACGGTCGTCATGCCGAGCAGCGCCAGCGCCGCGGGTCGTGTGAGCAGCCCGAGCACGAGCAGCGCCGGGGTGGTGAGCTCGATGGAGGCCGCGAGGTGCGCCGCGAAATCCGGCGGCAGCAGGGGCACCTTGTACTCGTCGTGGAACAGCTGCAGCGTCGCGTTCCAGTCGGCGAGCTTCTCGGTTCCGGAGTCCCAGAACACGGTGGCGACCGCAAAGCGCAGCGGCAGCGCGATGACGCTGTAGGGTACGTGCTGGAGCCAGTCGATGACGCGCTCGAGCGGAGCGGTGATTCCCGGGCGGGCGGGCAGGGTACCGGTGGATGGCGTGCTCATGATTCCGGGTCTCCTGGAGGGGTGTCGTCGGATAGCGTGGCGCCGATGAAGCGCCGCGCCGACAGCTGCTCGGCGAGCAGGGCGGCGGTGGCGTCGCGGGATCCTGCGCCGGGCGGGATTGAATCGAGAGCCTCGCACAATGGCAGACCGGCGCACAGCCGCTGCGCGAGCGTCCAGGCCGTCTCGTGCAGCCGCCGGACCTGCACGCCGGCCTCGTCGCGCTCGATCAACAGCCGGACCGGACCGGCGGACAAGTTGACGCCCGCGAGAGCGCCATCGTCCTCCTCCAGCACGGCGCGCCAGATCGTATCCGCGGGGTATCGCAGCGAGAGCAGCCCGATCGACGCGTGCGGAATGAGCCGCGCGTCCGCGCGGCCGCCGATCAGCGAAGCGAGGCACGCCGCATCGAGCCGCTCCGCATCGGGTGCATGGAGCGCGCGATTGACGGCCCACTCGAGGTGCGCGACGTCGCTGAGGTAAGGCAGCTCCGCGGCGTTCGGAAACGACGCCAGGAAGGCGGCGAATTCCGTCCCGTATTCGTAGAGCCAGGCGCTGTCCGGTATGCCGTCCGGCCCCTCGTCGATGAAGCATTGCCCGGCGCCCTCGAAGAACTCCTCGCCGACGAGCTGCTGCACGGCCGGGAAGGACAGGCGCAGCGCGTTGAGGAGCGTGCTGCGGCAGGTGTTGCGATAGATCGAGAGGCGCCCGAGCGCCGAGGCACCGAGGCCCGGCACCGCGCCGCCGCCGCCGAAGAGGCTCCGGCGCATGGAGTGCTGTACCTCAAGCAGCGTGGGCATTGCTCGCCTCGCGCCCCGGGATGGAATCAATCAGATGCTGGGCGTGCGCCGCCTCGTCCATCAGCACCTCGAGCGGCGGGATGCCGGTGTCCCACTCGATCAGAGTTGGCTTGGGCCCGTAGAGCTGCAAGGCGTCCTCGTACAGCTCCCAGACCGCCGGCGCGACCCGCGATCCGTGATCGTCGATGCGCACCACGCTGCCGTCGTCGAGTACGCGAGCCGCATGCCCTGCGAGATGAATCTCCTCGACGGCTGCCGCGGACAGCGAGCTGAGATAGGTCCGCGCGCTCCACCCGTGGTTGCTCGCGCTCACGTATATGTTGTTCACGTCACAGAGCACGCCGCAGCCCGTGCGGCGCGCCACCTCCTCGATGAACTCCCACTCGGGAATGCTCGAGTGCTCGAACTGCAGGTAAGTGGAAGGATTCTCGACGAGGATGCGCCGCCCCAGCCGCTCTTGCACCTGCATCACGTGCCGGCACACCACCTCGAGCGCCTCCTCGGTCATCGGCAGCGGCAGAAGATCCGCGAGGTAACGCTCCCCGACGACACTCCAGGACAGATGCTCGGAGAGGAGCTGCGGCTGCACCTCGCGTACCAAGGCCGCGATACGTTGCAGATGCCGTTCGTCGAGCCCCTCTGCGCTGCCGAGGGACAATCCCACTCCGTGGAGCGAGAGCGGATAGTCGCGCCGGATGGCGTCGAGGCAGCGCCGCACGGTGCCGCCGCCGAGATAATTCTCCGCGTGCACCTCGAGCCAGGCAATGGCCGGACGATCCTCCATGAAGCGCCGATGGTGTGGAAAGCGCAGCCCGATCCCCGCCGCGGGGGGCAGCGCCCCTGCGGGGATCGGGCCGCCGATCGTCGCCGTCCGGATCGAGGTGTCGATGCTCAAGGCGTTCTCGCCGGCCGTCATCGGTTCATCGTTGCCGAGCGCTACATCGGCTGGAGCGAGCCGCCCTGGATCTTGCTGCAGGCGCCCGCGGGCAGCAGCACGAAGGATTTCGGGTCGCGGGCGCGCGTCGCCTGCCCGGCGCAGGAATGGACTCCGGCGGCGCAGTCGTTCTTGGCCGCGCGGTTGATGCCGTAGCACTTCTCGAGGTGCTGCTGTTCCGCACGCATCGCATTGGCCTTGGCGGTCGGCGACATGCTGGCCATGCCCTCGGCCTGGACTGCCGGAGCGCCGGCGCCGAGCGCCAGGCCGATGGCGACGGACAGGGTGGAAACGGCGGATGCGTACTTGTTCATCATGGCTTCCTCTTCGTTGGCTCGGCCCCGGAATTGAGGCCTCGAGTGATAAGTTCGCCGTGCGGGGCAAAAGGTTACACTGCGCCGCATGCAGGTCCATTCCGAGCGCGAAGAACGGGATCGCGCCTGGTCTCAGCTCATGCAGGCAGCGCAGGCCGGCGGGCGTCGCGAGTACGAGCGTCTGCTGCACGAGATCACGCCGTTCGTGCGTGCGTTGGCCCGGCGCCGCTGCAGCGAGCGCAGCGACGTGGAGGAGATCGTGCAGGACACGCTCCTCACGGTGCATCGCGTGCGGCACACCTACGATCCCGGGCGTCCTTTCACCCCGTGGCTGGCCTCGATCGCATCGCGGCGCACCATCGATGCGCTGCGACGCCGCCGGCGCGTCGAGCGTCATGAGGTGCGGGCCGACGATGCGGGTCACGGCGACGGCTTCGAGCCGGGCGAGGACGGGCTCGCCGCGAGCGCGCAGACCGATGAAACCTTTGCCGAGGCTCCAGCGAATAAGGAACTGGAGGCACTCCGCGCCGCGGAGGAGCTGGGGCAGATGCTTCAGCGGCTGCCGCCGCGGCAGCGCCAGGCGATCGAGTCCCTGAAACTCAAGGAGATGACCCTCACGGAGGCGTCGGCGGTTTCGGGCCAATCGGTCGGTGCGCTGAAGGTCAACGTCCACCGGGCGGTGAAGGCGCTGCGCCGGTTGTTCGAGGAGCGCAGTGGACACTGAGAAGTTGATTGCGGAGCTGGCGAACGGGCTCGAGCCCGTCGAGCGACTGCGCTCGCCCGCCGTGCGAGCGCTGGAATGGCTTGCCGTGGTGGCCGCCGTGAGCCTGGCGGTGATTCTGAGCTTCGCGAATCTCGGCGTGTTCTGGCAGCGCGTCGCAACTCCGCGCGTGGCGGTCGAATGCGCCGCCACCGCGCTGACAGGCATCGCCGGTATTTTCGCGGCCTTTGAGCTGTCCGTCCCTGGACGTTCGCTGCGCTGGGCCGCCTTGCCGCTCCCCCCGTTCCTGGTGTGGCTCGCCGCGAGCGGTCTCGGGTGCCTCGAGAACGGGCTCGGCAGCGGCGTCGGTGAGAGCTCGCACTGCTTCGTGTTCATCGTCGCGGTGAGCACGCCGCTCGGTGCTTCCCTGATGTGGATGCTGCGCCGCGCCCGGCCGATCGCGCCGCTGCCGGTCGCCGCGCTGGGCTCGCTCGGTGCGGCCGCGACCGCCGCTTTCGTGCTGCAGTTTTTCCATCCCTTCGACGTGACGGTCATCGACCTGACGCTGCATCTTGCCGCGGTGGCGGTCGTCATGGCCGCGCTCACCTCGCTGCGCCGGCCTCTGCTCGACGCCCTGAAGGGGTAGCCCGCGGCCGCCGCAGGCGTGGGCTCGCCCCGGCCCCCGCTTCGAGCGAGGCTCGCACGCCGCCGCCGCCGCCGCCGGCCGTTGGCGCCGGCCGCTACAATGGATCATGGCCCGCACGCTCACGAGCACCCCTGCCAGTGACGGTTTCTGGATGCCGAGCGAGCTCGGGCCGCACGCGGGATGCTGGATGCTCTGGCCGGAGCGACCGGATAACTGGCGCGACGCGGCACAGCCGGCGCAGCGCGCATTGGCGGCGCTCGCCGCCGCCCTCTCGCAGTTCGAGCCCGTCACGGTCGGGGCCTCCGGGCCGCAATTCGATCGTGCGCGGGCCTTGCTGCCGGCCGAGGTGCGGGTCGTCGAGCTGTCTCATGACGACTGCTGGATGCGGGATGTGGGGCCGACATTCGTCGTGAACGCGCGCGGCGAGCGCCGCGGGGTCGACTGGCGCTTCAACGCCTGGGGAGGGCTGGAGGGCGGCCTGTACTTTCCCTGGGACCAGGATGAGCGGGTGGCGCGCAAGGTCCTCGAGCTCGAAGGCTGCGAACGCTATGCGGCGCCGCTCGTCAACGAAGGCGGCGCCGTTCACGTGGACGGCGAGGGGACGGCGCTCGTGACCGAGGAATGCCTGCTCAATCCCAATCGCAACCCCGCGCTGCGCCGGGAGGACATCGAGGCGCACCTCAAGTCCTATCTTGGCGTGAGCACGATCGTCTGGCTCGGGCGGGGCGTACCGCACGATGAGACGAGCGGCCACATCGACAATCTCGCCTGCTTCGTCCGGCCGGGCGAGGTCGCCCTCACGTGGACCGACAATCGCCGCGATCCGCAGCATGCCGCCTCGCTGGACGCACTGGCCCGGCTGCTCGATGGGCGCGACGCGTGCGGGCGGCGCTTCAAGGTGCGGAAGCTCCCCATGCCGGGTCCGCTCACGCTCACCGCGAAGGAGGCGGCGGGCGTCATCCCGCGCGAGGGGACGAAGCGGCGGCGCGCGGGTGAGCGGCTCGCGGCGAGCTACATCAATTTCTACGCGGCGAACGGCGGCATCGTGATGCCTCTGCTTGATCGCCGCACCGACCGGCTGGCCGCCGCCCGGCTCAAGCGGCTATTCCCCGGGCGCCGCGTCGTCGGCATTCCCGCGCGCGAGATTCTCCTGGGCGGCGGCAATATTCACTGCCTCACGCAGCAGGTGCCGGCCCGCGGGAGGCGGCGCCGGCCTGCGGCTGAGCCCCGCGCCTAATGCCCCGCCGCGAGCCGCTGCGCGCTCTCGAGCCACATTCGTTGAGCCCGCCGGTAGTGGGCGGGCGCAATGCGGGCCTGCTCGAGCAGCTCGCGCGCGACGCTCGCGGCTTCGGGGCCCTTGCCCTGGGCTTTGAGTAGCTGCGCATAGCGCACGGAGGCTTCGGCGCCCGGATAGGAGGGCGCGAGGACCTTGTACTCCTCGAGGGCCTTCGTGACGTTGCCCTCGGTCTCGAGCGCGCGGGCATAGAGCAGATGGCCCTCGGGAGAGCGGAAGTCCGGATTGAGCCGGATGAGCTCATCGAGAGTGGCGCGGGCGGCGGAGCCGTCGCCCTTGCCGAACTGCGCTTTGGCGAGTCCCAGCATCAGGTTTGGGTCCTGCGCGTACAGTCCGGTCAGAGTCTGGTGGTAAGTCGCAATGGCCTCATCGTGGCGGCCATGCCGCACCAGCTCGTCTGCATAGCGCTGCCGGCTCGCCACGTTGCCGCTGATCCGCGCCTCATTCTCGTAGCGGCGCAGGTCGGCCCCGGGGTCGAGCGCCTTCTTCATGCCGCGCGCCGTGCGCCGGGCTCCCTGGCTGCGGAACAGCGCGGGCAGCAGCTCCACGACGACATACGCGATGATTCCGGCACCGGGGAGCAGCACGAGGACCCAGATCCAGAGCCAGTTCCGTCCAGTCTTGATGATATGGACGATGAGCACCACTACGATGACGATGAAGGGGACGGAAAGGTGCAGCAGCGACATGCCAATCCTCGGACGATTTAGCCGCACAGCTTACTCAGCTACGGGCCCAATCTCCAAGCAGCGGCCGGCGGGGGGCCGCGTGCGGCCGCGAGCGAGACTGGTATTCTTGCTCACGTGAATCCTTCACATCGGGTGGTTCCTCTCCGCGTCGGGGCCTTGAGCGCCATGGCGGCGGCTCTCGGATGGCTGGTCCTCGGCTCCATCACCGCCCGAGCTGCGGACGGGGACCAGTCCCCGGCATCGAGCGAGGTCCAATCGCAGGTCACCGCACCGCACCGGCTGCGGATCGGCCTGGTACTGTCCGGCGGAGGGGCGCGCGGCGCCGCGCACATCGGCGTGCTCAAGATGCTCGCGGAGATGCACATCCCGATCGACGCCATTGCCGGGACGAGCATGGGCGCCGTGGTCGGAGGGCTCTACGCGAGCGGGCTCTCGCCGAGCGAGATCGAGTCGGTCATGGGCTCGGTGAACTGGAACGACGCGTTCAGCGACGTGTCCCCGCGCAGGGAGCTCAGCTTTCGCCGCAAGGAGGAAGACCTGCAATTCCCGGTGAAGCTTCCGCTCGGCATCCGGGGCGGAAAGCTGCGGCTGCCGTCGGGCCTGATCGAGGGGGAGACCCTGACGAGGATACTGAGGCGGCTCACGCTGCCGATCTCCGGCATCACGAGCTTCAACGATCTGCCGACTCCGTTCCGGGCGGTCGCAACCGATCTGTCGACCGGCGAGCCTGTCGTCATGCGAGCGGGCGATCTCACCACCGCGATGCGCGCGAGCCTGTCCGCTCCGGGCATCTTCAGCCCGGTCGAGCGCGAGGGACGCCTGCTGGTCGATGGCGGCATCGCCGAGAACTTGCCGATCGATGTCGCGCGCGAGATGCACGTGGATGTCCTCATCGTCGTCGATGTCGGCTTTCAGCTGTATCCGCGCACCAAGCTCGTGAGCCCGGGGGCCATCTCGAACCAGATGCTCGGTATCCTCATCCGCCGGGAGTCCGAGCGGCAGCTCAACACCTTGACGCCGCGCGACGTTCTCATCACGCCGCAGCTGGGGGATGCTTCCTCCTTCGACTTTGGCATCGTGAAGCGGGCCATCGCCTTGGGCGAGCAGGCTGCGCGCGCGGCAACGCCGCGCCTCGCCGCGCTCGAGGTGAGTCCACAGGCCTACACCGATTACGTCGCCCGGCGCCAAGCGGCGCGCGAGCAGCTGCCGGTGATCCAGTTCGTGCGCGTGGACCCCGACTCCAAGCGTTACGAGGCATCGCTCAACGCGCTGTTCGACGACCTCATCGGCAAGCGCCTCGATCCGAAAGTGGTGGACAGCCGGGTCACGGACCTCTACGGGCGCGGCGATCTCGCGATCCTCGACTACCGAATCGCGAACGACAACGGCGAGGACGGCCTCGACCTCTCGGCCGAGCGCAACTCGTACGGCCCGGACTACGTACGGTTCGGCTTGAATCTGCAGGACGACTTCCAGGGCAACGCCGTCTACAACGCGGAGGCCCTTCTCGTGATGTCGGAGCTCACCTCCACGGGCTCGGAGTGGGTCTGGGATCTGCAGGAAGGTGTCTCACCGCACATCTACTCGGAGTTCTTCCTGCCGCTTTCCAACTACTGGACGTACTTCATCCTGCCGAATATCGAGTACTCGGCGACCAACGTGCCCCTCATCAACGCGACCGAGCAGGAGACCGCCGACTTCAGGCTGCGCGACTTCGACTACGGCCTCGACTTCGGCCGCCAGCTCGGCAACTGGGGCGAGGCCCGCGTCGGGCTGCTGCACGACGAGGGCACCTCCTACGTGCGCATCGGCGCTCCGGATCTGCCCACGACGCGCTTCCGCGACTACGGCTACTTCGTGCGCTTCTCGTACGATCAGCTGGACGATGTGGATTTCCCCCACTCCGGAGAGCTTGCGACCGTGCAATGGAACAGCGAGAACAGCTGGGTGAAGCAGCAGGACGCGGCAGGCTCCGAGAATCCGCTCAACCAGGTCACGCTCAACTGGCTCGGAGCCATGTCGTTCGGCCGCGAGACGGCCATTCTCTGGACGACGGGCGGAACGACGCTCAACCAGACCGCGCCGCTCGACCTGCACACGCAGTTCATGCTCGGGGGGCTGTTCGATCTTTCCGGACTTCCGGCCGAATCGCTCGCGGGATCGAACTTCGGCATCGCGCGCTTCCTGCTCTACCGCAAGATCGGCAGCGGCGGGGAGGGGCTGTTCGACTTTCCCGCCTACGTCGGCTTCTCGCTCGAGGCGGGGAATGTCTGGCAGGACCGCCAGAGCATCAATTTCGACTCCCTGCGCAAGGACGGGAGCGTATTTCTCGGGCTCGACACGCCGCTCGGACCGGTATACCTCGCGACGGGCATCGATCAGACCGGCATGGAGGCTTTCTACCTCTTGCTCGGCCGCACGTTCTGACCGCCCGCGGCGGCCCTGCCCGCCGCTAGAACCCGCGGCTCTCGGCCAGCTTCTCGACCTTCTCGAAGACGAGCGAGGGGCGGTCGCCCGAGCGCGAGTACTCGTGGCGGCGGCTCATGTCCTCGAGCGCGCCGTCGCGCTCCTCGCGCGTGGCGTACCAGTGAACGCGGCTCCACTGGGGGCCCAAGAGCTTGCGGAAGGGGTCCCCGGACGGAAGGCTGACGCGGACGCCATAGGGCTGCAGCTTCTCGCTCGGAGGCGCTCGGAGGTTGTGAGCCTGGTTGATTCCCATGCCCCCAAGCTTACCGATTTTCTCTCCGGGGGTGGAAGCGCGCCGGCCCGGCTTGTGTTGCGTGGCCCCCGTCCCCACACTGTCCACAGCCTGCGGCATCGAGGGAGCTCGTCTCTCATGGCTCTTTTTCGCGCCAAATCGGAGATACCCTCTCCACTGGAGGCCTTGCCCGGACGGGCGGCGCCCCTGACCGTTCCCGAGACTCACTTCGTGAACGGACGGCGCATCGTGCCGCCGTTTCCTGCGGGGCTGATGGAAGCCATCTTCGGGCTCGGCTGCTTCTGGGGCGCCGAGAAGCACTTCTGGCAGGTGCCCGGCGTCTATTCGACCGCCGTCGGCTATGCGGGCGGCCACACCCCGAATCCGACGTACGATGAGGTGTGCACCGGCCGAACCGGCCACACCGAAGTCGTGCGCATCGTCTTCGATCCGGCGAAGGTGTCCTATCGGGAGCTCCTCGAGCAATTCTGGGAGAGCCACGATCCGACGCAGGGCATGCGCCAGGGGAACGACAGGGGCACCCAGTACCGCTCGGCCATCTACGTGCTGGACGAGGAGCAGCGCCGGGCGGCGGAGGGATCGAAGCAGGCGTTTCAGCAGAGATTGACCGCGGCCGGCTTCGGCGCCATCACGACCGAGATCCGGGAGGCGCCGGAGTTCTACTACGCGGAGGACTACCACCAGCAGTACCTCGCGAAGAATCCGGGCGGATACTGCCCGGATCATTCGTGCGGGGTCTCGTTCTCGCGATCGACGACTTAGCGCCTGCGTTCCCGAGCCCGTTGAGTCGGCCCCGGGGCCCCCCGCGCAGTGCCTGCGACGCGAGCGACGGCACCCGGCCGCTGCCGGCGCCATCACGGGTCGAGCCGGCAGTTTACATTCCGGTTACACTCGCAAAAGTGGTTAGAATGAGCCTGTAGACCATCATACGGGCGGGCCTTCTCGTGGCGACCGTTATGTCGAAGCCGGCCGATTTCTCCGCTGTCAGCCTCGCGGTCCGGCCTTGGGACGCGCGCTTGGCGCGCCTCATGGTCGCGCCGCTCACGAGCAGCCGGGTCACGCCCAACCACCTGACCACCATCCGGCTGGCGGTCGGCCTCGCTGCAGCTACCGCTTTCACGCGCGGAACGTACGGCTGGTCGAACCTGGCCGCGCTGCTGCTCGTGCTGTCGAACTTCCTCGACCACGCGGATGGCGAGCTCGCGCGGATGAGCGGCAAGGCGAGCCGGCTCGGGCACTGGTACGATCTGGCGAGCGACGCCGCCGTCACGATCCTGCTTTTCATTGCGATGGGGATCGGGATGAGCGCCTCGCCGGGGCTGCTCGGGGTCCCGCCTGACGCGCTCGGCGCGATCGCCGGAACCGCCGTCGCATTGATCTTCTTCTTGCGCATACGCATCGAGGAGATGGGCGGCAAGCCGGCGAGCCAGCAGGCCTCGCTCGCCGGATTCGAGACGGAGGACATCCTGTACCTGCTTCCCGTGGTGACGTTATGCAACGGCGTCACGCCGTATCTGATCGCAGCCTCGATCGGCGCTCCGCTGTTCGCGGTGTGGGTGGTGATCGACTATCGCCGGGTGATGCGCCGACTGAAGCCAGCGGTGGCGGATCCGACATCCGGGACGGGTCTCGCCTGATCGGCCTCGCCACGAATCTGCAAGGCGAGCAGGCGCCGCGGATCGCGGCTGCGTCCGCCTCGCTACCCGATGCGGATCGGGCGATGAGCGCGCGCCTGCGCGCCTTCGATAACGAGGCGCTCAGCCTCAAATTTCGCGAGCAGGGCGCGTTCCTGTATCTTCCGGACTTCCTCGCGCCGGAAATCGTGGCGCAACTCGTATCCGCCGTCGCCGCCGTCGGGAGGTCGGTCAACCGCAACTATCTGCCCGGCCACAAGCAAGGCGGCAGCGTGAGCCGCCACACGATAGACGAGCTCGCGCCCTTCATCGCCGACCTGTATCGCTCGCCCGCGCTCGCGGGCTGGCTGGATCAGATCTCGGGGGCGCGCCTGCAGCCATCGCCGCCGCAGGACCCCCACGCCTACGCGCTGTATTTCTACACGCGCCCGGGCGATTACATCGGCTGGCACTACGACACCTCCTACTACGCGGGCCGCCGCTACACGCTGCTCCTCGGGGTGATCGACGAATCGTCGTGCCGCCTCGATTACGAGCTGCACACCCGTGAGCGAGGCGTCGCGACCGTGCCGGGCTCGCTCACGATCCCGCCGGGCGGACTGGTCTTCTTCGACGGGGATGCCCTGCGCCATCGCATCACGCCGCTCGGCAGAGGGGAGATGCGCGTGTCGCTCACGTTCGAGTACGTGACCGACCCGCGCATGCGCCTTGGGTGGCGAGTGATCTCCAACGTGAAAGACGCTCTGGGGTATTTCGGCTTCCGGCAGGTGTTTCGCCGGCGGCCGCGGGGCGCGCCATGACGCGATCGGCCACCTGGCTCCTCACGGCCGGGGCGCTGCTGTTTGCCGCCGTGCTCGTGTCGCACGGGCTCGGACCGGTGTTTGCGGCGCTCGCCGCGGCGGGCTGGGGCCTCACGCTCGTCGCCGCGTTCCACGTGCTGCCCCTCTTGCTCGATGCCGCGGCGATCTGCGTGCTGTTCGATGCCGTGCTGGCACGCGGCTCCTGGCGCGACGCGCTGCTTGCCCGCTGGGCGGGGGAGTCCGCGAACAGCCTGATGCCGGTCGGCCAGGTCGCAGGTCCCGTAGTGATGGTCCGCTCCCTCTCGCACCGCGGGATGCCCATGCAGGACGCCGTGGCCGCCATCACAGTCAGCACGACCTTGCAAGGCCTCGCACAGATCATCTTTGCGCTGGTCGGCGTCGTGTTGCTCGCAGCGCAGGCGGGCCTGCCGGTGCATGGGGCCCACTCACGGCACACGGTGGGCACCTCCCTGCTCGTCGGCGGCATCCTGCTCGTGGTGCCGGTGACGCTGTTCTACCTCGTGCAGCGCCGCGGACTCTTCGCGAGATCGATGCGCGCGATCGCCCGATTCTCCGGCAAGCGCGACTGGTCTCAACTGACGAGCCGAGCCGAGGCGATCGACCTCGCGGTCGAGAAGATGTACGGCGAGGGCGGGCGGACACTCGCGAGCTTCGCGCTGAGCCTCGCCGGGTGGCTCGTCGGCACGGGAGAGGTCTATCTGATCCTCAAGCTCATCGGCTCTCCGGTCGGCTGGGCCGACGCCCTCCTGCTCGAGAGCCTGGGGCAGGCGATTCGGGGAGCGGCGTTCGCGGTACCTGGGGCGCTCGGCGTGCAAGAAGGCGGGTACCTCCTGCTCGCCCCCTTCGTGGGACTCGAGCCCGACACGGCGCTCGCGCTGTCGCTCGCCAAGCGCGCGAGGGAGATCCTGCTGGGGCTCCCTGGCCTGCTTTATCTGTACTTTTCCGAGCGGGGCTGGCGCCGCCGCGTGACTTGCGCGACGGCCGGAGAGTGAAGAGCGGCCGGCCCGCCGGGGCTTAAGGGGGGGTTGAGAGGCGGTGCGCCGCGCATTTTTGTACTATCTCCGGACCTGGCACCGGAGAGGATCTCATGCGCGCCATCATTCTCGCGGCGGGTCGCGGCTCGCGCCTGGGGCAAGCCGCGGACCAGCAGCGGCCCAAGTGCCTGATGCAGTTCGGCGGCAGGAGCCTGCTCGAGCGGCACTTGCATCTGCTCAGGAAGGCCGGCGTCGAGGAAGTCGTTCTGGCGCTCGGCTTCCGTCACGAGCTCGTCGAGGCCGAGCTCGATCGGCTCGGCTGGCAGCCGCGGCCCGAGATCGTGCTCAACGCGAGATTCGAGCTGGGCAGCGTGCTCACGGTCCACACGACCGCGCACGCCCTCGGTCGAGGCGGCGACGTTCTGCTGATGGATGCCGACGTGCTGTATCACGAGCGCATCATGACCGCCCTCGCCGCAGGGGTTGGACCCCGCAACCGGCTGCTGATGGACCGTGACTTCGAGGCCGGCGATGAGCCTGTCAAGGTGTGCGTGCGGGGCGGCGTGCCGATCGAGCTCGGCAAGCGGCTCGCCCCCGGGCTGCAATACGACTCCATCGGGGAGTCCGTCGGATTCTTCCGGTTCGACGAGGCGGGTGCGCGCCGTCTCGCCGCTCTAGCCGCCGATTACATCGAGACCGCGCGGGCTCATCTGCCGCACGAGGAGGCGGTGCGCGATCTGCTGCTCGAGCGCGGGCGCACCTTCGAGGTCGCCGATGTCACAGGGCTCCCCTGGATCGAGATCGATTTTCCGAGCGACGTCGCGCGCGCGGCGGTCGAGGTGTTGCCACAACTGTAGCTTGCTGCCATGGCCGTGCAAATCAAAACCCTGTCCGATGCATCCGCCGTCTCCGGGCTCGACCCGGCGGTGGAGCGCCCTCGCCCGATGACGCGCAGCGCGACGCTTCGCGCGATGCTGCTCAGCGACCGGCTGGAATTTCTGATGGAGGCGCACAACGGCCTCTCGGCCCGCATCGTGCGCGAGGCGGGATTTCGCGGGATCTGGGCATCGGGACTCGCCATCTCGGCGCAATTCGGCGTCCGTGACAACAACGAGGCGAGCTGGACGCAGGTGGTCGAGATGCTCGAGTTCATGGCGGACGCGAGCGATCTGCCCATCCTGCTCGACGGCGACACCGGCTACGGCAACTTCAACAACATGCGCCGCCTGGTGCGCAAGCTCGAGCAGCGCGGGATTGCCGGCGTCTGCATCGAGGACAAGCAGTTTCCGAAGACCAACAGCTTTTTGAACGGAGAGCGCCAGCCGCTCGCAGACATCGGGGAGTTCGCCGGCAAAATTGCCGCGGGCAAGGACACCCAGGGCGATCCGAGCTTCTCGATCGTCGCCCGTGTCGAGGCGCTCATCGCGGGCTGGGGCATGGACGAGGCGCTGCGGCGGGCCGAGGCTTACCGGCGCGCCGGCGCGGACGCCATCCTGATCCACAGCAAGCTCTCGAAGCCTGACGAGATCGTCACGTTTGCGCGCGAGTGGGCGGGCCGCTCTCCGATCGTGATCGTACCGACGCGCTACTACAGCACGCCGACGGAGGTGTTTCGCACGTCGGGCATCAGCGTCGTCATCTGGGCGAACCACATGCTGCGGGCGGCCGCGTCCGCGATGCAGAGCGTCGCCAAGGAGATCCAGGGGAGCGAGACGCTCGTGAACGTCGAGGACCGGATCGTGCCCGTCGCGGAGATCTTTCGCCTGCAGGACGCCGACGAGTATTCCGTCGCCGAGCGGCTCTATCTCGCCTCCTCGGGAACCTCGCGCGCGGCGATAGTGCTGGCCGCCAGCCGCGGCCGCGGGCTCGAGGCCGTCACCGTGGACCGGCCGAAGGTCATGCTGCCCATTGCCGGAAAGCCGCTCCTGCGCTGGCTGGTCGACAGCTTCAAGAAGGAGAGCATCAACGATATCACGGTGGTCGGAGGCTATCGGGCGGATGCGATCGATACGGCCGGCATCAAGCTGGTCGTCAACGAGCGCTACGCCTGCACCGGCGAGCTCGCATCGCTCGCCTGCGCGATCGATGCGCTCGATTCCGACGCCGTGATTTCCTACGGCGATCTGCTGTTCCGCAGCTACGTGCTGCGCGATCTCACCGAGAGCAAGGCCGATTTCACCGTGGTGGTGGACTCCTCTCCGACGGCTGCGAGCAACCGCACCGTACGCGATTTCGCCTACTGCTCGCGCAGCGACGATCGCGGCCTGTTTGGCACGCAGGTGCTGCTTGAGCGCATCTGCAGCGGCCGGCAAGCGGCAGTACCGGCCGCGCCCGCGGAGGCCGCGCAGGGACGCTGGATCGGCATGCTGAGCGTGAGCCGCAAGGGGCTCGCACGCCTGAAGGCCCTCCTCGGCGAATTTCGCGCGCGGCCCGATTTCGACACTCAAGACGTGCCGCATCTGCTCAACGCGCTGATTGCGGGCGGCTCGAAGATCGAGGTCCTCTACGTGCACGGCCACTGGCGCGGAGTCAACGATCTGGAGGACTTCCGCCGGGCGACCGATTTTGCACACGCTCAGACGCCGTTCGGCGGGGGGCCCGGCGGGACGGACGAGGCGGGTGATTGAGGCGCGGCATTTCGTCGAGGCCGCGCGCACGCGAGGCTTCGAGTGGTACGCGGGCGTTCCCTGCTCCTTTCTCACGCCATTCATCAATTACGTTCTGCAGGACTCCTCGCTCCGCTACCTGTCGATGGCGAACGAAGGCGACGCCGTCGCGCTGATCGCGGGCATCGCGCTGGCGGACGCTCCGGGGTCACGCCGCCGCGGCGTCTCGATGATGCAGAACTCCGGCCTCGGCAACGCGGTGAGTCCGTTGACCTCGCTCACCTGGACCTTCCGCCTACCCCAGTTGCTGATCGTCACCTGGCGAGGGCAGCCCGGCGTTGCCGACGAGCCGCAGCATGCGTTGATGGGGCCGATCACCCCCGCGATGCTCGACACCATGGAGATTCCGTGGGAGCTGTTCCCGACCGAGGCCGGCGCCATCGGCCCGGCGCTGGATCGCGCAACGGCCCACATGGACGAGACCGGCCGCCCGTATGCGCTCGTGATGCAAAAGGGCAGTGTGGCGGCGTACCCCCTCGAGCGAGGCGCGGCCGGCGCGGGGGTTCGGGGGAGCGCGCCGTCATTACCGCAAGCCGCTCCGAGGGCCCTGCGTCGAGCTCCCGAGGCGAGGCCATCGAGGCAGGAGGCTCTCCGGGAGGTGGTGGCGCATACGCCGAACGGATCGACCGCGGTGCTGGCATCGACCGGATACTGCGGCCGTGAGCTCTATGCCATCGAGGACCGGCCGAACCAGCTCTACATGGTCGGCTCGCTCGGATGCGTGGTGCCTCTTGCCCTGGGGCTTGCCTTGGCACGGCCAGACGTGCGCGTGCTCGCGCTCGACGGCGACGGAGCGGCGCTCATGCGGCTCGGCGCGTACGCGACCGTTGGCGCCTACGGGCCGCCGAATCTGCGGCATCTCCTGCTCGACAACGGCGTTCACGACTCGACAGGTGGGCAGGCGACCGTCTCGAGGAATACGTCGTTTGCGGACATCGCCGCGGCCTGTGGTTACGCCTCGGCCCTCGAGACCGACGACCTCGGACAGCTCGCGGTGTGGCTCGATGCTCCGCCGCTCGACGGCCCGCGCTTCGCTCGCCTGCTGATACGCCCCGGAACGCCCCACGATCTGCCGCGCCCGTCCATTGCTCCGGCCGATGTGGGCAGGCGCCTGATGCAGCACTTGGGAGCCCGCTGATGCTGCTGCTCAACCCTGGGCCCGTGTCCCTCACCGAGCGGGTGCGGCGCAGTCTCCTGCAACCGGATCTGTGTCATCGGGAGAGCGAGTTCTTCGACCTGCAGGACGAGGCGCGCGCGCGGCTGCTCGCCACGTACGCGATCGATCCCGCCGGGTGGAGCGCGGTGTTGATCACGGGCTCCGGCACGGCCGCGGTGGAGAGCATGGTGGCGTCCCTCGTGCCCGAAGCGGGCCGCCTGCTCACCGTCGAGAATGGCGTGTACGGGGAGCGGATCGCGCAGATTTGCGAGCGGTACCGCATCGCGCATCAGCGCGTGAGCGGCGCGTGGACGCTCGCGCCGGACTTCGATGCCGTAGCCGCACGGCTCGACGGCGCCCCGCCGGAGGCGCGCTTCACACATGTCGCGGCCGTGCACCACGAGACGACCACGGGCCGGCTCAACGACCTCAAGCGGCTCGGCGAGCTGTGCCGCGAGCGTGGCGTGAGTCTGCTCGCCGACGGCGTCAGCAGCTTTGGCGCGGAGGCCATCGACTTCGGGGATGCGAGCCTCTCCGCCGTGGCCGGCACGGCGAACAAGTGTCTGCACGGCGTGCCGGGCGTCTCCTTCGTGATCGCCCGGCGCAGCGCTCTCGAACAGGCGGCGAGCCGCGCCTACTATCTCGACCTCGGCCGGCTCGCGCGCCTGCAAGACACCCGGGACACACCGTTCACCCCGGCTGTGCATGCGTACTACGCACTGGTCGAGGCCCTGCGCGAGCTCGACGAGGAGGGCGGGCGGCCCGCCCGCCACCGGCGCTACGCGGCGCTTGCCGAGCAGGCTCGCGCGGGCCTGGCGGCGCTCGGCATCGAGACAGTGGTGCCCCCCGAGCAATCGTCCGTGGTCCTGCGCTCGTACCGGCTGCCGCCGGGCATGACGTATGTGAGCCTGCACGACGCCCTGAAGGCGAACGGCTTCGTGATCTACGCGGGGCAGGGCGAGCTATCGAGGACGCTATTTCGCATCTCCACGATGGGCCATCTGAGCTCGGCCGATATCGACCGGCTGTTGACGTGCGTCGCGCAAGCCCTCCGATGAATGATGCGCCGCGGGGCGGAGCTCGTATGGGACGCGCGGGCAGCGCGCCTCACCCGGCCCCCCCGGCCGTCGCGGTCGTGGTGGCGCTCGCGACGGTCGCCGCGCTCCTGCGAGCCGGCGGCGCGGCGGCGCAGGCGCCAGTCGAAGTGCCGCAGGTGCCGCAGACGCAGCTGCCGGCACCCACGCCCACCCCGACCACCGGAACCTCCTCCTCGCCCTGGAGTCTCGCGAGATGGTTCAACCCAGCGACCGCGCCGTTCATTCCGGTGCCGGAGATCGCCGTCGATCCGGATAGCGGCACGACACTCGGGCTCATTCCAACGTGGCTCGAGACGGATGAGAACGGCGAGATTCGCCGCATCATCGCGCCCGACGTGATTTACAACCGGTATTTCGGATGGGGCGTCCACGGACGGCTGTATTCGTATGACTCGGCCGACGAGCAGTGGTCGGTCGTTGGGGAAGTCAAGCAGCGCGTCGAGCGCGGGTTCAATGCGCAGTACCAGAAAGGGCTGCTGCGCGAGCAGCGCTGGTCGTTCACGAACAGCCTGGTCTTCGATCGCGACGGCACCGCGCGGTTCTACGGCATCGGAAACGATACGCCGGAGTTCGACCAGACGAACTACACCAACCAGCAGGCACTGTTTCAGACGCAGATTGGCCTCAACCTGAGCCGTGCCTGGCAGCTGCAGTACACCGGGCGCGTGCGGGTCGTGGACGTCCTGCCGGGCACGCTCTCTCAAATTCCGTCGATCCAAGTGGTCTTTCCCGACGTTCGGGGCCTCGGCACCAACCGGGAGGTGCTCAACCGCCTGTCCATCGTCTACGACACCCGTGACGACCTCACCGTCCCGACCCGAGGCGTCGAGTGGGTGGCGTACGGAGGAATCGCGAGCCGAGGCGGGGTGCTCAACGATTCGGAGGACAGCGAGGCCGGCATCGACGGCCGCGGTTTCTGGTCGGTCCTGCCCGCGACGGTGCTCGCGGCACACGTCGCTCTGCGTTATCTGCCGACGGGAACCGACTTGCCGTTCTGGGCGCTGAGCAGCCTCGGCGGCGGTGATAGCGAGATCGGAGGCGAGCAGCTATTGCGCGGCTTCGGCGAAGGGCGGTTCTACGACCGCAACTCCTTCGCGGGCTCGGTCGAGCTGCGGCACAAGATCATGTCGTTCCAGGCGGACACCACGCACATTGACATTGAATTGACGCCCTTCGTCAACGTCGGGCGCGTGTTCGCGCACGGGGAGACCGTGCCGTTCACCGACCTGCACAAGGTCGCCGGAGTGGGCTTCCGCGGCATCGCCCGTCCGTTCGTCGTCGGGTACGTTGATATCGGCTACGGCAGCGAGGGCGCCGCGGTATTCACCGGGCTCAACTACCCATTCTAGGCCGCGCGCCCGCGGCCGCCGCTCAGCGCGCCGGCCATTGCTTCGCGAGCGCCATGACGAGCAGGGCGGCCGAAAGTACGAGCAGTGCCACTCGAGTCCAGAGGAAGGCGGCGGGCGGGCGCAGGCGCAGCTCGACACGAAACGGCTTGAGCTCTCGAACGGTGCTCGCGCGGGGGCCCAAGCGTACGACGAGCAGCGAAGCCACCAGGCTCAGGCCCAGCAGCACCTCCATCGGCATCTCAACCCCTCCATTTTATCGGTCTTGTAGGTGGGACGAACGGAGCTTCCGCCGCGTGTCCTCGTGCCGTTTTCACGAGCGTACAACATGCGTGCGGCGCGGTCGAGCGCATGACCGGGAGGCGACAATAATCGGCGCGGTCCTGCCGCGCTGCGCGGCGTATAGTCGGGCCGAGCCGAGGCAGGCACCATGGTCAATCTCCTCACGAGACCCGAGCCGCTCGAGGTGACCCTCGAGAACTCCGCCGTCATCGTGGTGGACATGCAGAACGCTTTCGCGAGCCGCGGCGGGCTCCTCGATCTGGCCGGGATCGACATCTCGGGCGCGGGTGCCGTGGTGCGCGTCATCCGCTCGGTGCTGCAAGCGGCGCGTGAGCGCGGTGTCCAGGTCGTGTACCTGCAGACCGGCTACAAGCCTGACCTCAGCAACGGCGGCGGCGAGCGATCGCCGAATCCGCGCAAGGAGACCGCCCTGTGCCTGATGCGGGCGCGGCCCGAGCTCAAGGGGAAGCTGCTCGTCGAGGGAACCTGGGATTTCGCCATCGTCGATGAGCTCGCCCCGCAGCAGGGCGACATCGTGGTGCTGAAGACCCGCTACAGCGGCTTTGCCGGCACCACGCTCGATGCGGCGCTGCGGGTGGCCGACATCCGCTACCTCTTCTTCGCGGGCATCGCGACCAACGTCTGCGTCGAGTCCACGCTCCGCGATGCGTACTTTCACGAGTACTGGCCGATCCTCGTCACGGACGGCACGATGCAGGCGGGGCCGCCGGCCGCGCAGCAGGCGACGATCTTCAACGTCGAGTCGTTCTTCGGCTGGACACTGACGGCGGACAGCCTTCTCGGGAGCCTCCGGGCGGCGGCTCGGCGCTGAGCCGCGGCGCAGCGGCGCCGGGCTCGCCCCGCGGCGGCTCACTCGGCGGCGGCCCTGACCCGGTGCCCGCTCAACTCGGCGCCGGCGTCCGCGGCGAGCCCGGCGTACGAAAATATCGCGAGGGCGCCCAGCAGGCCGGCGGCGACGAACGCCAGGCGGAAGTCGTAGAGGGTGAGCTGCGGCGCATGTCGCAACAGGCGGCTGAAGTTGAGCATCAGGGCTCCGACGGACACGCCCATCCCCATGCTGATCTGCTGCGTGAGAGAGGAGAGCACGCTCGCGGAAGCGCGCTCCTCGGGCGCGATGTCGGCAAAGGTGACGAATGTGATGGCGGTAAACTGCATCGAGCGGCTGGCGCCGGCGAGGACCAGGATGAGGCCGCTCAGCGCGAGCGGCAGGGCCGGCGAGATCGCGGCGCAAGCGGCGATGCACGCGGACGCGATTGCGCAGTTGGCAACGAGCACGCTGCGCATGCCGAAGCGTCTGAGGATGGGGTTGGTGACCGTCTTCATGAGGAGATTGGCCGCCATGTAGATGAGCAGCAGCAGGCCCGAGGCGACCGGCGAGAGGCCGAAGCCGACCTCGAGCATCAGAGGCAGAAGGAACGGAGTCGCGCTGATGGCGGCGCGCGAGATGGATCCTCCGGAGATACAACCGACGAAGAAGGTGCGCGTGCGCAAGGCCTGCAGCCTCACGACCGGGGCGGGCGCGGCCGCGAGATGCCTCACGGCCAGCCATCCGATGGCCGCGGCCGCGCCGAGCAGGCTCGCTCCGAGGGGCAGATCGATCTCCCGGGAGCCGATCGCATCGAGCCCGTACGTCAGGCTGGCGAGTGCGGCGGCCATGAGGCCGAAGCCCTTGCCGTCGAAGGCGGCGCGCTCGGCGGCCTTCTGGTTGGGAACGAAGGCGAGCACGAGGCTCACGCCCGCGAGGCCGATCGGGACGTTGACGTAGAAGATCCAGCGCCAGGAGGCCGCGCCAGTGATGAAGCCGCCGAGCGGCGGCCCGAGCACCGGAGCGAACAAGGCGGGCCAGACCAGCGTGGAGAGCGCCTGCATCAGGTCCCGCTTCTCGGTGTTGCGCAGCACCACGAGGCGCCCCACCGGCGACATCATCGCCGCCGCGGCGCCCTGCGCGACTCGTGCCGCGATGAAGGTGAGGAAGGTCGGCGCGGCTCCGCACGCCATGGAGGAGAGCGTGAACGCGCCGATCGCGGTGGCGAAGAGGTTGCGCGCGCCCACGCGGTCGGCGAGCCAGCCGCTCGCGGGGATGCAGGCCGCAGTGGCGAGCACATATGCCGTGATGCCGAGGCTCATGCGGGTCGCCGTCGTCCCGAAGCTCTGCGCGATCGCCGGCACCGCCGTCACGATGATGGTCGCGTCGAGGTTCTCCATGAAGAACGCGCACGCGACGATCAGCGCGATCACCATGGAGCGGTTCGAGAAGAGCGCTCTCGCGCGGCGGAGGATTTCGAGCCGGGCCATGCGGTCGAGGGCTTGAGAGCGGTCGGGCGTCGAATGAGGCCGCGTGCGCGGGCGCCTGAGCGAAGTCAGCGCGCGGTCGGCGGCACGCCCGGCCGGGCCCGCTTAAGGAAGTGCACGGAGGATATCGTTGAACGTCGCGCTGGGCCGCATGGCCCCGGCGCACCGCTCGCCGCTCGGATGGTAATAGCCGCCGATGTCGACAGGGGACCCCTGCGCGGCGGTGAGCTCGCCGACGATCCGGGCCTCGTTGCGCGTCAGACGCTCTGCCAAGGGCCCGAAGAGCGCCCGCAGCTCAGCGTCGCGGGTCTGGGCCGCGAGCGCCTGCGCCCAGTACAGCGTGAGATAGAAGTGGCTGCCGCGGTTGTCGAGCTCGCCGGTCTTGCGCGAGGGCGATCTATCGAACTCCAGGATCTTGCCGTTCGCCTCATCGAGCGTCTGCGCGAGGCAGGCCGCCTTCGCGTTGGCCGTCTTGCGCGCGAGGTCCTCGATCGAGACTTGAAGGGCGAGGAACTCGCCGAGCGAGTCCCAGCGCAGATGGCCTTCCTCGAGGAACTGCTGGACGTGCTTCGGAGCGGAGCCGCCGGCCCCCGTCTCGTAGAGGCCGCCGCCCGCGAGCAGCGGGACGATGGAGAGCATCTTGGCGCTCGTTCCGAGCTCCAGGATGGGGAACAGGTCCGTGAGGTAGTCGCGCAGCACGTTGCCGGTGACGGAGATCGTATCCCGGCCCGCGCGCAACCGCTCGAGCGTCAGCCGGATCGCCGCAGTGGGCGAAAGAATGCGGATGTCGAGGCCCGAGGTGTCGTGGTTGCGGAGGTACGCCCGCGCCTTCTCGATCACGTTGCGGTCGTAGGCGCGCTGCTCGTCGAGCCAGAATATCGCAGGGGAGCCGGTCGCGCGCGCCCGCTCCACGGCGAGCTTGACCCAGTCGCGGATCGGCAAATCCTTCGTCTGACACATGCGCCAGATATCGCCCCGGCTCACCTCATGCCGGGTGAGGACCTTTCCATCGCCGTCGACGACGCGCACGACGCCGTCGGCTGCGATCTCGAAGGTCTTGTCGTGCGAGCCGTATTCCTCGGCGGCCTGCGCCATCAACCCGACGTTGCCGACGTTTCCCATCGTCGCCACGTCGTAGGCGCCATGCTGCTTGCAATCGTCGATGACGGCTTGATAGATGCCGGCGTAGCAGCGGTCGGGGATCATCGCCTTGATGTCGTGCAGCTTTCCATCCGGGCCCCACATCCGGCCGGAAGCGCGGATTGCCGCGGGCATGGACGCGTCGATGATGATATCGCTCGGGACGTGCAGGTTGGTGATGCCCTTGTCCGAGTCCACCATGGCAAGAGGTGGCCGCGTCGCGTAGGTAGCCTGGAGGTCGGATTCGATCGCGCCCCTCTCGGCCTCGGGAAGCGCCTGGATCTTCGCGTAGACGTCGCCGACGCCGTTGTTGGGGTTGACGCCGAGCTGCCTCATGACGGCGGCGTGCTTGACGAGCGCCCCCTCGAAGTACACACCGACGGCGTGACCGAACATGATGGGGTCGGAAATCTTCATCATCGTCGCCTTGAGGTGCAGCGACAGCAGCACGCCCCGGGCCTTGGCATCCTCGATCTGTGCCCGGTAGAACTCGCGCAGCGCCTTGCTGCTCATGAACGTCGCCGAGATCAGCTCCTCGGGCTGCACCTCAACGGACCTCTTGAGGACGACGGTGCCGCCGTCGCGGCCGACGAATTCGATGCTGAGGGTCCCTGCCTTCCCGACAAGCGCTGACTGCTCGTTGGCGTAGAAGTCCCCGCCATCCATGTGGGCGACGTGAGTCCTCGATGCGGCGGACCACGCGCCCATCGAGTGCGGATGCTGCTTCGCGTACCGCTTGACCGCATTCGCGACGCGGCGGTCCGAGTTGCCCTCGCGCAGCACCGGATTGACGGCGCTCCCCAGCACCTTCTGAAACCGTGTCTTCACCTTGCGCTCGCGCTCATCCGCCGGCTCATCGGGGTACTCGGGAACCCGGTACCCTTGCGAGCGCAGCTCGGCGACGGCGGCCTTCAGCTGCGGAACCGAGGCGCTGATGTTCGGCAGCTTGATGATGTTGGCCTGCGGCGTTTGGGCGAGCTCCCCGAGCTCGGCGAGATCGTCCGGTTGCCGCTGCTTGAGGGTGAGCTCGTCCGGGAAGTTGGCGAGGATGCGGCCCGCGAGCGAGATGTCGCGAGTCTCTACCACGATCGACGCCGGTCTCGCGAACGCCTGCACGATGGGCAGCAGCGAGTAGGTGGCGAGCGCCGGAGCCTCGTCGGTCAGCGTGTAGATGATCTTGGCGTCGGTCATGGCGGTCCTTGTGTGCGGCCGGGCGGCCCGGCCGTGCGCTTATATTAACGAATATCAAGAGGCGACCGCCCGGTGCCCGCCGACGCTCAGATGACGGCCAGCGGTGACTGATCGTGCGCTTCGCCTCGCGAGTGGACAGGGTGCCAGCCGGTCGCTAGGCTTTGCCTCGAGCCCCATCCAGGGGCAGCACAGTCGCACCATGCTCAATCCCACTCTCTTTCGCCCCGAGGCCGTCGCGCCCGATACCCGCGCGTTCGTCGCGGGTCTCATTGAGCAGACGAGGCAGAGAACCGGCACGGTCATCTCCGGCAACATGCGCATGCCCGCTTCCCCGCAGTCGGAGCGCGCGCGCACTCGCACGATCCCGGGGAGCGGCGGCCGTGAGGTCGGCATCCGTATCGTCGCGCCCGATACGCCGAAGGGCGTCTATCTGCACTTGCACGGCGGCGGGCTCGTGATGGGCTCCGCGGCCGGCCAGGACCCCATGCTCGAGCGCATCGCGAGATCGACCGGCCTCGCGTGCGTCGATGTGGAATACCGCCTTGCGCCCCGGCACCCCTATCCCGCCGCATGGGACGACTGCGAGGATGTGGCCGTGTGGCTCGCCGAGCACGCCAAGTCGGAGTTCGGCAGCGACCGGCTCGCCATCGGCGGGGAATCCGCCGGCGCGACGCTCGCAGTGCCAGTGCTCGTGCGGATGCGCGACAAGCACGGCTTCACGGGCTTCAAGGCCGCCAATCTGAGCTACGGCAACTACGACACGTCGATGACGCCGAGCCAGAAATGGATCGGGGATCTCGGTGTGCTATTGCGCACGATCGACATCGAGAGCTGCTCGGATGCCTACTGCCCCGATCGATCCAAGCGCCGAGATCCGGACGTCTCCGCGATCTACGCCAATCTGAGAGACCTGCCGAGGGCGCTCATCTCCGTCGGAACGCTCGACCCGTTCCTCGACGACTCGCTGTTCATGTATTCGCGCTGGATCGCGGCCGGCAACGACGCCGAGCTTGCCGTGTATCCGGGCGCTCCGCACGGCTTCAATCTGTTTCCGCTGCGGGTCGCGGACGAGGCCAACGCGCGCATCGACGCGTTTCTCGCGGCGTCGCTCGCCTGATCGGCGGCAGCGCCCGCGGTTCAAGTCGGCGCCCGGCGATGGCCGGCAAGACACTCCATGCTCAAGGCTCCCGTCCGCAACGTGGTCTTCGATTTCGGCGGCGTCCTCGTCAGGTGGAAGCCGCGGGAGGTCCTCGAGCGCTTCTACCGGGACGAGGCGCGGCGCACCCTCGCCGAGAGAGCGGTCTTCCAGCATCCGGACTGGGTCGAGCTCGATCGCGGGACGCTCCCGGAGGCCGCCGCCGTGCAGCGCTTCGCCGAGCGCATGGGCCGGCCTCCCGAGGAGCTCGCCGCCCTCGTGCAGCACGCGAAGGACTCGCTCACGCCCATCCCGGAATCGATCGAGCTCGTGCGCGACCTTGCGCGTCGCGGCATTCCGCTCTATGGCCTCTCCAACGCATCGGTCGAGACCTTCGCACACCTCCGCGACAGATATGACTTCTGGACCCTCTTGCGAGGCATCGTGGTCTCGGGCGAGGTGAGGATGGTGAAGCCCGAGCCCGGGATCTTCGAGCATCTGTGCCGGGTGCATGGGCTGCAACCGGCGGAGACGGCGTTCATCGACGATCTCCCGCCCAACGTAGAGGCGGCAGCCCGGCTCGGGTTCCGGACCATCCGCTTCACGGACGCGAGGGCCTGCGCGGCACAGCTCGAAGGAATGCTCGCTCCGTAGCGCCGCGGCCCTGAGGCCGGGGCTGGACCGCGTGCGGCCCGCCGGGCGACCCCGTACAATTCGCGCGGGTCGCCAACGCGGGCGGCCGACCGTTGCACTGCCGGCAACGTCGCCGGTGATTTCGAGGGGTCCGACTGTGCGAGCAAAATTCGCCGCCCTGTGGGCGGTCCCGGCTGCCTGCGTCTTTTTTCCGGTCGCCGCTTGGGCCGGGACTCCATCCCTCAGTGCGGGCGACACGGCCTGGCTCCTCACGGCGACCGCGCTCGTGCTGCTCATGACCCTGCCGGGCCTTGCCGCGTTCTATTCGGGGCTCGTCCGCACCAAGAACGTCCTGTCCGTGTCGATGCAGTGCTTCGCCATCGCCTGCCTCGTGAGCGTGCTGTGGTTCGCGGGTGTTTACGGCCTCGCCTTCGGCGAGACGGGCCGGTACCAGTGGCTGATCGGGCCGCTCAGCAAGCTGGGCTTTGCCGGCATGGGGCGCGATTCGATGCGGGGCACGACCCCGGAATCCGCATTCGCGATGTTCCAGCTCACCTTCGCGATCATCACACCGGCGCTCGTCGTGGGAGGATTCGCCGAGCGCATGAAGTTCAGCGCGGTACTCTGGTTCTCCGCGGCGTGGCTCATCCTGGTCTACACGCCGGTCTGCCACTGGGTGTGGGGCGGCGGCTGGCTGGCGCAGCGAGGCATCCTCGACTTTGCGGGGGGGATCGTCGTCCACATCAACGCGGGCGTCGCGGCGCTGGTCACTGCGCTCGTGCTCAAGGAACGGAAGGGCTTCCCGCACCATCCCATGGCGCCGCACAACATGCCGCTCACGGTGCTCGGGGCGGGGATGCTCTGGGTCGGCTGGTTCGGCTTCAACGGTGGCAGCGCGCTTGCGGCGAACGGCTCCGCCGCCATGGCGATCCTCGTGACGCAACTCGCGGCCGCCACGGGCGCGCTGGCGTGGATGGCCATGGAGTGGCTGCGCTTCGGCAAGCCGAGCTTGCTCGGCATCGTCACGGGCACGGTCGCGGGGCTCGGAACGATCACGCCGGCCTCGGGGTTCGTCGGTCCGGGGGGCGCGATCGTCATCGGGATCACGGCGGGCGTCGTTTGCTTCTTCGCCACGCAGCTGCTCAAGCGCACCCTGTCTATCGACGATTCCCTCGATGTGTCGCCCGTGCACGGCGTGGGCGGCGTCCTCGGCACACTTCTCGTCGGCGTGCTCATCGACGCCCGGCTCGGCGGAGTTGGCTACCCGCAGGGCATGACGGTCGGCCGCCAGCTGCTGGCTCAGGCGACCGGCATCGTCGCGGCGGCGGTGTGGTGCGCCGCGCTCACCTACGTGATCCTGAAGGTGCTCGACGCGACCGTTGGGCTTCGAGTAACCGAGGATCAGGAGCGGGAGGGCCTCGACCTCGCGCTGCACGGCGAGCGGGGCTACAGCGACTGAGCCGCTCGGCGGCGTGAGGGCGCTTCGGGCAGCGGCCGAGCCTGCCGGTGCGCCGTGCGCGCCTGCCGACGCGCGCTGCGGGCTCCCTCAGAAGTGCAGCGACACGCCGGTGATGAGATGCACCGTCGTCGTCCGGGTGTCGATGCGCGTCGCGGGGTCGAGGTTCATATCGAGGCTGCCCATATTGAGCTTGGTCTCGACGAGCAGCGTGATGCGCTTCAGCGCCATGTCATGTGGCTGCATGCGCGCCGGCACGTTGTACGCCGCGCCGCCGAAGATCTGGCCGCCAAAGCCCGCGTACTGGTAGTTGCTGCTCACGCCGGTACCGTTGATCATTGCGTCGGCACGAGGCAAGTAGACCAGCGCTCCGGCGCCGATGTGCTTCTCCCAGGGACCGTCGTCGAACTCGGCGTTCCACCGGTACTGTCCGTCGAGGGAGACGAGATTCACGTCGGGCGCCGAGAGCTGCTGCATCAGCGTGCTGATCGGCTCCCAGGTGTAGAGGGGCGTGCCATTCCAGGTGCCGCGGATGACTGAGTCCTCGGCAGTCTCGGCGTACATCTTGTAGTGCGTGAAATCGATGGTGGCCCCGACGTGGGCCGCGCTCGAGCGGAAGTAGCTGACGCGCAAGCCGAAGTACGGCACTCCGAGCGTGAACGAGTGCGGTGCCCACGACACCTCGCCGAACGTCGCATCGGAGTGCGTGGCCGGCTGAATGACCTGGACGTCGCTCTGATAGGTATGGGAGACGCCGGTGTAGAGCGTCACGACCCACTCCGCGCGCGCGGTGGAGGCGCCGAGCAGTCCGAGCATCGCTGCCGCGAGAGCCGCGCGCATTGCCGGTGCCATCAGGCGGCCCCCTTGAGCCTGGGCGAGGTGAAGCCGCGCCGCTCGAGCGGCGTGCCCTGTTCATCGAAGTGTCGCACGGCCATCCGATATCCCCCCGTGCCCGGTCTCGCGCCAGGCTCCCGCACAAGCAAGATTGGGGCGGTCGATTCTCGGCGTCAATGGGGACGGAATCGGCCGAGGATCGCGGCTGGCTCGACCCGCCCAAGGCCGAGCTTTGCCATATTGCGACGGACATCGCATCAAGCGGCTGGGTAGAGGGCCGATATTGCTCCAGGGGCGATGCGCCTGCGCCCCCTCCGTGTCTCCGATCAGGCGCTCGCAGCGGCCCGGCCACAAGCTGGGCGAGATTGCAGATCATGGCCTCGAATCCTCTCGCGCTGCTCGTTCGGCCTCTGCAGGGCCTATGGGCGAGCCTGTGGCACTGCGCGGACATGCGCCGGCAGGTCGCTGCGTTCGGCCGGAAGCTGCCGGTCATCGAGTTCGACCTCGAGGGCAACGTGCTCCGGGCGAACGAGAACTTCCACACGGCCTCCCAGTATTCGCGCGAGGAGCTGCGCGGTGCGCACCACCGCCTGTTCGTGGACCCGCAGTACGCCGCATCCCCCGAGTACCGCGAGTTCTGGGCGAAGCTGCGCCGGGGCGAGTGCCAGTCGGCGCAGTACAAGCGGATGGGCAAGAACGGGCGGGTGGTCTGGGTGCAGGCGACCTACTACCCCATCCTCGGCTTCTTCGGCCGCCCGTACAAGGTCGTCAAGCATACGGTCGACGTGACCGAGCAGATGATGAAGCTGTCCGACGGCCTCGGCCAGCTCGCCGCGATCAGCAAGGCGCAGGCCGTCATCGAGTTCGATGTCGACGGCACGATCCTCACGGCGAACCAGAACTTCCTCGCGATGACGGGGTACACGCTCGAGGAGCTCCGCGGGAAGCATCACGGCATGCTCCTCGAGCCGCGATCGCGCGAGAGCGAGGAGCAGCACATGCTCTGGTTGCGCCTCGCCCGCGGGGAATACGACACGGGCCGGTACAAGCGGATCGCCAAAGGGGGCCGGGAGGTCTGGATCCAGGCGAGCTACAACCCCATCCTCGACGCCGGCGGCAAGCCTTTCAAGATCGTCAAGTACGCCACCGACGTGACGGCGCAGGTGAGCTTCGCCGAGCAGCTGCGGCGCGCCGTGCAGGAGACGCATGCCGTCGTTGCGGCGGCGGCCGATGGCGACCTCACGCGGAGGTTATCGCTCGAAGGCAAGACGGGCGAGCTCGCCACGCTGTCCGAGGGCGTGAACGCGCTCATCGACGTGGTCGCCGCGCTCGTAGGTAGGATCAAGGACGTGACGGGCGAGGTGCAGAACGGCGCAGAGCAGATCGGCAGCGGCAACACGGACCTCGCGCACCATGCGGACGAGCAGGCGTCGAACCTCAAGAAGGCGGCCGCCTTGATGGAGACCATGGCGCACTCCGTGAAGCAGACGGCGCAGAACGCGGCGCGCGCCAGCGAGCTCGCGACGGCCGCGAGCGACCGGGCGGAGAAGGGCGGCTCGGTCGTCGGCTCCGCGGTCTCGGCGATGGGCCGCATCAACGTCGCCGCGCGCAAGATCGCCGACATCATCGGCGTGATCGACGAGATTGCCTTTCAGACCAACCTGCTCGCGCTCAACGCGGCGGTGGAGGCGGCGCGCGCCGGCGAGCAGGGCCGCGGGTTCGCCGTGGTCGCGAGCGAGGTTCGCAACCTCGCGGGACGCAGCGCGACGGCGGCCAAAGAGATCAAGGCGCTGATCCAGGACAGCGTGGCGAGAGTCGGCGAGGGCAGCCGCCTGGTCGAGGAGTCGGGCCGCTCGCTCGCCGAGATCGTCGCCGCGGTCGGGCAGGCAACGGAGATCGTGGCGCAGATCGCGACGGCGAGCCGCGAGCAGTCCTCCGGCATCGAGCATGCGAGCCGCACGGTGATGCAGATGGAGGCGATGACCCAGCAGAATGCCGCTCTCGTGGAGCAGGCCGCGGCGGCGAGCGAGTCCATCGTCGAGCAGGTGCGCGCGCTCAACGCGATGGTCGCCGGCTACCGGCTCGAAGCGTCGTTGCAGGATGAGGCCGGCGTACCGCGGGACGAGCTCTTGCTGAGCTGCGCCACGCCGTAATTCTCGCGCCGGCTTCCGAGCGTTATATACAGTCAAATATTTTCCAACCGAGAAGAGTGATGATGATAGACGGGCCGTAATCGGCCCGTCTTTCATTTTGGCTCGGCGCACGGCTACACTGCCTCCGGGGTCGGCTCGCCGGACGGATCTCGCAAGTGAAAAAACCGGCCGCCCATGACCCGCTGCGGGAGCGTCCATGAAGCGTTGGATCTGGATTCCGGTCGTCATCGTGCTGGCGGGCATCGTCATCACTTGGCGCGCCTTCTCCATGAGCGTCCCGCACCGGCCGGATGTCCCCGCGACGCCGCAGATGGTGGCGCGCGGCGCGTACCTGGTCCGCGCGGCGGACTGCGTGAGCTGCCACACGGTACCCGGCGGCACGCCCTTCACGGGCGGCCGGGAGTTCGACCTAGGCCGCATGGGCAAGCTCTACTCGCCCAACATCACGCCGGATGGGGAGACGGGCATCGGCAGCTGGAGCGACGATGACTTTCGCGCCGCTCTGCAGCTCGGCATCGGCAAGGGGGGCGTGCACCTGTATCCGGCCTTTCCCTATCCCTCGTTCACGCTGCTCAGCGACTCCGATGCGCTCGCCATCAAGGCGTACCTCTTCAGCTTGAAGCCCGTCCGCTCGGTGCCGCCGCCGGACGCCATGCGGTTTCCCTTCGACCAGCGCTTCCTGATGGCGTACTGGAGCTGGCTGTTCGACTCGAACCGCCGCTTTGCGCCGGATTCCGCGAAGCCGGCCGAATGGAACGAAGGCAAGTATCTCGTCGAGGCGCTGGGGCACTGCGGTGAGTGCCACACCTCGCGCAATCTCCTCCAGGCGGTCGAGCATTCGAAGGCCTACGGCGGGGCGATCACTCAGCAGTGGAAGGCCTACGACATCACGCCCGACAAGGCGACAGGCATCGGCAGCTGGACGGATGAGGAGCTCGTCTCTTACCTGTCCACCGGCTTCGCGAAGGACCACGGCCCGGCCTCCGGACCGATGGGGGAGGCCGTCTCGAACAGCCTGCGCTACCTGCCGCTCGAGGACATTCGAGCGATCGTGACCTATCTGCGCTCGCTCGACCCCCTCCCGAGCGTGGTGCCGGTGCAGGATGACGCCGGGCCGGTGAGCGTGGACACGAACGTGCAGTACGGCCATCAGGTGTACGAGCGAGAGTGCGCCAACTGCCATCGCATCGATGGTACGGGCACTCAGAGCGAGTACGAGGCGCTGCATGGGTCGCAGACCGTCGATGATCCGCAGGCGATCAATCTCACCCAGGCGGTGCTGTACGGATCCACCCTGGATACGGCCGCCGGCCACTTCTTCATGCCGCGTTTCGGCACGGGCCTCACCGATACGGACCTGGCAGCCGTCATCAACTACGTGAGCGGGCAGCTCGGGGGCCATTCCGCTAACCTCACGCCGCAGGACATCGCCGGGAGGCGCTGACGCCGCAGGCTCCTCGGAACTCGAGCCGGCCGCTGGCGTAGAATCCAGCGGCGGAGCGAGGAGAGGGGCTGAATGTCGAGGCGGCGATTTCTCCAAGGAGGCGCGGCGGCGCTGTCGGCGGCAGCCGCCGAGGCCTGGCTTCCCGCGCTCTCGGCGGGACAGCCTGCCGGGGTGCGCCGGCTCGGAGCGCCCCAGCCGTTCGACTACGCGCGCTTGAAGGGCATCGCACGCACCCTCGCCGGTGCGCCGTACAAGCCTCCGCCCGACCATCTGCCCCCGGCCGTCGCGCGCCTCGACTGGGATCACTGGGAAGCCATCCGCTATCGGGAGGATCACTCCCTGTGGGCGGGCGAGGACCTGCGCTACGAGATCCGCTTCGCCCATCTCGGCTTTCGGGTGCTGAAGCCGGTACGGATGTATGCGGTGGATAACGGCCATGCGCGCGAGATCGCGTACGACCCCGCGATGTGGGACTACAGCCGGGCCGGCCTGCGCCCGCGTGACCTGCCGGCGAGCCTCGGCTTCGGGGGGTTCCGCGTCTTCTTCCACACGGACTGGACCCGGGACTGCATCGTGTTCCAGGGCGGCTCCTACTTCCGCGCGGTCGACGGCGAGATGCAGTACGGGATCTCGCACCGCGGCCTCGCCATCGACACCGGGATGCCGACGCCGGAGGAGTTTCCGGATTTCGTCGCCTTCTACCTCGAGCGACCGGCGAGGGACTCGAGCCTCCTCACAGTCTACGGGCTGCTCGACTCCCCGAGCGTCTCGGGCGCCTACCGGTTCATCATCGATATGGGCGACACGCTCACCATCGACGTGGACGCCGCGCTCTATCCCCGCAAGGAGATCGAACGGATCGGCATCGCGCCGGGGACCAGCATGTTCTTCGCCGGCAAGAATCAGAAGGACATCTCCGAGGACTGGCGGCCCGAGATCCACGATTCCGACGGACTTCAGATCTGGAACGGCGCGGGCGAATGGCTGTGGCGGCCGCTCGTCAATCCGAGCGTCGTGCGCGTCAACAGCTTCTTCGACGACGGTCCGCGCGGCTTCGGCCTGATGCAGCGCGAGCGGAGCTTCATCGCCTACCAGGACGACGGCGTGTTCTACGAGAAACGCCCGTCGGTCTGGGTGCAGCCGAAGGGCAACTGGGGGAAGGGCGCGGTGATGCTCGTCGAGATCCCGACCCCCGACGAGACGCTGGACAACATCGTCGCGTTCTGGAATCCGGCGGAGAAGCCCGAGCGCGGCGAGGAGCTGCTCTATGCCTACCGGCTCGACTGGTGCCGCTATAACCCGGTGAAGTCCGGGCTCGCCACGACCGGCGCGACGCGCACGGGCATCGGCGGCGTGGTCGGCCAGAAGCGGACCCACTTTTCCTGGCGCTTCGTGGTGGACTTCTTCGGCGGCGACCTGGCGCTGCTCACGGACGCGGACCGGGTGATTCCCGTGATCTCGGCTTCGCGCGGACGCATCGAGATCGCCTCGGCGCGCCCGCTACGTCCGCTCAACGGCTGGCGCGCGATGTTCGATCTCGCGCCGACCGATGTGAGCACGGAGCCGATCGATCTGCGGCTTTATCTATCGTTCGACGGTCAGCCGCTCACGGAGACCTGGCTCTACCAGTACACGCCGCCGCCGCCCGATGAGCGCAAGTACTGAGCGCACCCTCTTCAGTGCACCTGCGCGGTTTTCTCCCAACCGGTCGGGGAGTCGTACGGCATCGTGAATCCCATCGCCTCGATCTCGTGGATCTGGCCGCCGCTCACCTTGAAGATGTGCGCGGCCGGCAGGTCGAACGCCTTGAAGTTCATCGGAATCCGGTCGACCCCCGGTACGCCGACGATCTTCACGAACTTCTGCTTCATGGGCTGGCGGAACTGGGAGAGCCCGAAGACGAGCCCATGCTGCACGTCCGCGATCCAGACGCGCCGCGGAGCGATGCGCGTGATGTAGCTCATGACGTGCGTGTCGAGCTGCGGCCCGCATCCGAGCGCGCCGAGCGTTGCCATCCCGGGCGAGCCGTGATTGCCGCTGATCGGCGTCGTCTGCGGAACCTTGTTGGACGTGGTCTGCATGCCGTTCTCGTGACGCACGCAGTCGTCGGCGAACGGCGCCGCGTGGCCGTTGCTGGTGACGAGGGCCGTGTAGTACGAGTAGGCGATCTTCAGCATCTTATCGTGCGAGCTGCGCTCGCTGCGCGGGACCACCTCGAGGAATGCCGGGCGCGGCGTCTCAAGATTCTTGAGGGAGGGCGGTCGCAGGTTGCGCGCGATGAGGTGCTCCATCTCCGTGATCTCACCGTTGCGGATCTTGAGCCGCAGGCCGAGCTCGATGGGCTTGCCGTTCTCCTCCATCACCCCGAGGAAGCCGACCTGCTCGGCGACCGGGTCGGGAACGTAGATCTTGAAGGTCGTGGGCACCGCGGAGGCGGTCTGCCACAGGCCCTCGCCCGGCTTCATCCGCACGGCATTCTCGACGAACTCGGCGTCGGCGGCGATCGGCACCTTCGAGGGATCGTGAGCGACGAGCGCCGCGAGGTAGGAGTCGACCATGCCATTCAGGCAGGCGCTGTTGCAGTGCTGCGTCGCGGCGCTCGCGCTTCCGAGAAACGCCACGCCGATAACCAGAAATCCCGCACCGAGCGCAGCGGGCAAGCTGCGTGTTCCAGACCGTCGCATGTTGTTATCCCCTCTTTTTCAGGCGCGAGCTCCGCGAGCCCGCGGCACCCGGATCCCGCACGGCGCGGCCCCAAGTGGTAGCGGGCAGGCTACACGGACGGCCGCTGCGCCGTCCAGTGCGGCGCGGTGGGCGCTGCGGTTTGCTCGGCCTCGTGCGGGGGGCTTCCGCCAGGGGTGGAGTTGCCGCGCGCCGAGCGCGAGAATGCAGGCCATGCAGCTCGGCAAGCTCGGCGTTTGGGCGTTCACGGACACGATGACGGCGCCCGCGGCCGCGGCCTTTGCCGCGAGGGTCGAGCGGTGGGGCTATTCCACGCTGTGGATTCCCGAGGCCTTCGGGCGTAACCCCCTGCCGTTCGCGGCCTGGCTGCTGGCCCGCACGGACAAGCTCATCGTCGCGACCGGGATCGCCAGCATCTACGCACGCGATCCCCTGGCGATGCGGTCCGCGCAGCTCTCACTCGCCGAGCAGTCGAGCGGACGCTTCCTCCTGGGGCTCGGGGTATCGCATGCCCGGATGGTCGAGCAGGTGCGGGGGCACCCCTACGACCCGAAGCCGGTGAGCCGCATGCGTGGATACCTCGAGCAGATGGCGCAAGTTCAGTACCGGGCGCCGGCTCCCGCGGAGCGGCCGCCGATCGTGCTCGCGGCGCTCGGTCCGAAGATGCTCGAGCTCTCGGGCCGCATGGCCGATGGGGCGCATCCCTACAACGTCACTCCGGAGCATACCGCGGAAGCGCGGCGCATCCTCGGGCCCGGCAAGTGGCTGTGCACCGAGCAGAAGGTGCTGCTCGAGAGCGACCCGGCGAAGGCGCGCTCGATTGCCCGACAGGCCGTCGGCTTCTATCTCACCGCGCCCAATTACGCGAACAACTTGAGGCGGCTCGGCTTCGACGATACCGACCTCGCGGGCGACGGCTCCGACCGGCTCATCGATGCGCTGGTCGCATGGGGCGGCATCGATGCGATCCGCGCCCGCATCCAGGAGCACTGGGACGCGGGCGCGGACCAGGTGTGCATTCAGGCGCTCAATCCCGACCCGGCGAAAGCCCGCCTGCCGCACGAGGAAGCGCTCGAGCGGCTCGCGCCGCTGCGCGGATCCGCCCCCGGCTCGGACCCCCGCCGCTGGCGCTGATGCGAAGAAAACTTCAAATGGCGCTCGCAACGGCGAGGAGCCATCCTCTCTGCGGCGCTGATTAACAAACGATAATCTTTGGAACTCGGCGGCCGTCCGTTGGTTCTGCTTTGATTGGAGTGGGTATGAGCGAAACGCAGGACGGACAGGCGGTACACGGTCCTCGAAACCGCCGTAGGAATTTGATCCTCGCGGCGGTGGGCGCGGTCTTGCTCGCCCTCGTCCTCTATCACTTGTTCGCGCGCAAGCCACCTGCGCAGGGCGCGGCGCCACAGGTCGTCGAAGTCGCGCAGGCGGCGAGAGGCGACATGCCGGAGACGCTGACGGAGCTCGGTACCGTCACGCCAACCGCCACGGTGACGGTGTTGCCGCAGCTGAGCGGCTATCTGACTGCGGTGGGCTATCGGGAAGGTCAGGATGTGGCGAAGGGGCAGTTTCTCGCCCAGATCGATCCGCGCCAGTACGAGATCGATCTGCAGCAGGCGCAAGCGGCACTGCTCAAGGACTCGGCGTCCCTCGACCAGGCCCGTTCCGACCTGGCTCGTTATGAGCAATTGCGAGCGAAGAAGGCGGTCGCCGAGCAGACCGTCACCGACCAGCAGTTCCTGGTCGGTGCAGGACGAGGCTCAGGTGAAGACCGATGAGGCCAATGTTGCCCAGTACCGGCTCGACCTCGTGTATTGCCACATCACGGCGCCCGTTGCCGGCCGGGTCGGCCTGCGCTTGGTCGATCCGGGCAACTACGTCACGGCGTCGAGCTCGCCCGGCATCGTCGTCATCACCACGATGAAGCCGACGACGGTGGAGTTCACCATAGCCCAGAACGATTTGAGCACGGTGATCCAGCGCTTCGATTCCGGCGCGAAGCTGCCGGTCACCGCCTATTCGAGCGACAACACGCGGCAGATCGCGACCGGCACGCTGTATGCGCTCAGCAACCAGATGGCGACGAGCACCGGCACGGTGACCCTCCGCGCAACCTTTCCCAACGATGACGAGGCGCTATTCCCGAACGAATTCGTCAACGTCGAGATGCTCGTCGACACGTTGCAGCAGGCGGTGCTCGTGCCCACCCCGGCGGTCTTGAGCGGCGCGCCGGGCAATTACGTCTTCCTGGTCAATGCCGACCACACGGTTTCCGTGCGCAAGATCACGCCGGGTCCGAGCGACGGCAAGAATACCGCCATCCTGTCCGGCCTGGCGGTCGGGGACACGGTGGTCATCGACGGCACCGACCGGCTGACCGATGGCGCCAAGATCAGCATTGCCGGGGCGAGCACCGCTTCCGGCACGGCACCCCTCAAGCCCGCACCGCGACCGGCTGCAAGCAAGGCGAGCAAATGCGAGGCACGTCCGCTGATCGACAGCAACTGCCGATGCGCGCCCCATGAACATTTCCCGCCCGTTCGTACTGAGGCCGGTCGCCACCTCGTTGCTGATGATTGCGCTCGTGCTCGTCGGCGCGGTCGCCATGCGATTCCTGCCGATCTCCTCGCTGCCGGACGTCGACTATCCGACCATCCAGGTGCAGACGTTCTACCCCGGCGCCAGCCCCCAGGTGATGGCGACGACCGTCACCGCGCCGCTGGAAGTGCAGCTGGGCGAGATTCCCGGCCTCACGCAGATGACCTCCGCCAGCTCCGCCGGGGCCTCGGTCATCACCCTGCAGTTCGATCTGTCGCTCAACCTCGACGTCGCCGAACAGAATGTCCAGGAGGCCATCAACGCGGCCAACAGCTTGCTGCCGAGCGGCCTGCCGGCGCCGCCGATCTATGCGAAGGTCAATCCCGCCGATCAGCCCATCCTGACGCTGGCCGTCACCTCCAATTCGATGTCGCTGACCCAGCTTCAGGATGTGGCCAACAACCGCCTCGCCTCGAAGATTTCCGAAGTGCCGGGGGTCGGCCTGGTCACCCCTTCCGGCGGCAACGTGCCGGCGGTCCGGGTCGAAGCGGACCCGCACAAGCTCGCCGCGTACGGGCTCAACATCGACGATCTGCGCACCCTGCTCGGCAACATCAACGTCAGTCAGCCCAAGGGCAACTTCGACGGGCCGGATCTGGATTACACGATCAACGACAACGATCAGATCCAGGATCCCAAGGACTACTTGAACACGGTGATCGCCTATCAGAACGGCGCACCGGTGTTCATGCGCGACGTCGCCGAAGTCACCCAGGCCGCGCAGGACATCGAGCAGGGCGCCTGGTTCGACCACACGCCGGCGATCGTGCTCAATGTGATGCGCCAGCCGGGGGCGAACGTGATCGCCACGGTCGACCAGATCAAGAAGCAGCTGCCGCAGCTGCTCGCGAGCCTGCCGCAGGCGATGCATGTGCAGATCGTCGCCGACAGCACCGGCGTGATCCGCGCCTCGGTGTCCGACGCCGCGTTCGAGCTGCGGTCTCGTCGATCGCGCTCGTGGTGCTGGTGATCTTCGTGTTCCTGCGCAACGTGCCGGCGACCATCATCCCGAGCATCTCCGTGCCGGTCTCCCTGATCGGCACGCTGGCGGTCATGTACCAGCTCAATTACTCGATCGACAACCTCTCGCTGATGGCGCTGATCATCGCGACCGGCTTCGTGGTCGACGATTCGATCGTGATGATCGAGAACATCGTGCGCTATCTGGAGGAAGGCAAGACCCCGCTGGAGGCGGCCCTCGAAGGGCGCGGGGCAGATCGGCTTCACCATCATGTCGCTGACGATCTCCCTGATCGCGGTGCTGATTCCGCTGCTGTTCATGGGTGGCGTGATCGGCCGGCTGTTCAGCGAATTCGCCGTCACGCTCGCCGTCACCATCGTGATCTCGGCGGTGGTCTCCTTGACTCTCGTGCCGATGATGTGTGCGCGGATCCTCCGCCGCAAGATCGACCGACGCCCGAGCCGCTTCGAGCGGGTGAGCGAGGGACTGTTCGACAAGACGCTCGGCGGCCTACGAGCGCGGCCTGCGCTGGGTGCTGCGCCACCAGGGCCTCACTTTGGCCGTCGCGACCGTGACGGTGGCGTTGACAGGAGTCCTCTACCTCTGGATTCCCAAGGGGCTGTTCCCGGTGCAGGACGTGGGCGTGATCCAGGGTATCAGCGTGGCCGACAATTCAGTCTCCTACAAGGCGATGGCGGCTCGCCAGAGCGCTCTCGCCGATGTCATCCTCCAAGACCCGGACGTCACGTCCGCTCACCTCCTACATCGGCATCGACGGCACCAATACGACCCTCAACAACGGCCGCTTCCTGATCAATCTCAGATCCCACGACGATCGCTCGCTCACGGCCAATCAGATTGCAAGGCGCCTGCTGGGTGAGGTCGAAAGAGTGCCCGGGATCAAGCTGTATCTGCAGCCAGAGCAAGACCTCACGCTCGACACCGTGGTCTCGCCGAACCAATACCAGTTCGTGCTAAGGGGACCGAGTCAGGCGGCGTTCGAGCAATACGTGCCGGAATTGATCGAGCGGATGGGGCGGATCAAGTCGATCACCGATGTCGCAAGCGATCTGAACAATGAGGGCCTGAGCGTCGACATCGAAGTCAACCGGCAACTGGCGGCGCGCTACGGCATCACCCCGGCAACCATCGACAATGCGCTCTACGACACGCTCGGCCAGCGCATCGTCTCGACCATTTTCAACCAGTCCAGTCAGTATCGTGTGGTCCTGGTCGCGAAGTCCGATAGCCTCCCGAGTGTGCAGTCGCTCGGCACCTTGTATCTGCCGACTCAGGCGGGAAGCGCCGGCCAGGTGCCCTTGAGCGGCATCGCCGACATCAAGATTACCAAGGCCCCGCTGGTCGTGAGCCACCTCGCGCAGTTTCCGGCCGTCACCGTGTCCTTCAACCTTTCCAAGGACGCCTCGCTCAGTACCGCCGTGGACGACATCGAAGGGGTCGAGCGGACGTTGCAGTTGCCTGCCTCGATCACCACCTCGTTCCAGGGCGCCGCCCAGGCCTTTCAAGACTCGCTATCGAGCGAGGTGTTCCTGCTGATGGCCGCGCTGGTCACCGTGTACATCGTGCTCGGCGTGCTCTACGAGAGCTATATCCATCCGGTGACGATCCTGTCAACGCTCCCCTCGGCCGGCATCGGTGCGCTGCTCGCACTCGAGTGGACCGGCAGCGGCCTCGACGTGATCGGCATCATTGGCATCGTGCTCCTGATCGGCATCGTCAAGAAGAACGGGATCATGATCGTGGACTTCGCGCTCGAAGCCGAGCGCCATCACGGCAAGACCCCCGAGGAGGCCATCTTCGAGGCCTCGCTCCTGCGTTTTCGGCCGATCCTGATGACCACGTTCGCGGCGATGCTCGGCGCCTTGCCCCTGGTCGCCGGGACCGGCACGGGCTCGGAGCTGCGCCGGCCGCTCGGCCTCGCCATCATCGGCGGCCTCGCCGTGAGCCAGGTGCTGACCTTCTTCACCACCCCGGTGATCTATCTCCTGTTCGACCGCCTGTCGCAGAGATTCAGTGCGAGGCCGCACCCGCCGGCGGCCGAGAGCCCGGCGTGAATATCTCGGCGCTGTTCGTCAGACGGCCGGTGGCCACCTCGCTGCTCGCGATCGCCGTCGGATTGTCCGGCTTGCTCGCGTACTTCCGACTGCCGGTCGCACCGCTGCCGAACGTCACCTATCCGGTCATCGTGGTGCAGGCCAACATGGCCGGCGCGAGTCCGGACACCATGGCCTCGACCGTGGCCGAGCCGCTCGAGCGGCGGCTGGGGACGATCGCCGGCGTCAACGAGTTGACCTCGACCAACTTCGTCGGCTCGTCGATGGTCGTCGTGCAGTTCGCCCTGAACCGCGACATCAACGGCGCCGCACGCGACGTGGAGGCGGCCATCCAGGCCGCGCGCGCCGACCTGCCCACCACGCTGCGCAACAATCCCACCTATCGAGAGTACAACCCGGCGGATTCTCCGATCATCATCCTCGCGCTGACCTCGAGCACTTTGACGACGGCGCAGCTCTACGATTCGGCCGATACGGTCATCCAGCAGCAGCTGTCGCAGATCCGCGGCGTGGGCCAGATCACCTTGAGCGGCAGCGCCTTGCCCTCGGTCAGAATCGAGCTCGAGCCCGACAAGCTGAGCAGCTACGGCATCGGGCTCGAGGACGTGCGGGCTGCGATTGCCGCGGCCAATGCCGACAGCGCAAAAGGCTACATCGATGAGGGCGATCAGCGTTACGAGGTGATGTCGAACGATCAGGCGAGCAAGGCGGCGGACTATCGCGACCTCGTGATCGGCTATCGCGGCGGCGCCGCGGTGCTCCTGCACGATGTCGCCGATGTCGAGGATTCCAACGAAAACATCCGCAACGCCGGTCTTTACAACGGCAGGTCGACCGTGGGCGTGATCGTCTTTCCGCTTCCGGGCGCCAACATCATCGAGACCGTCGCTCAGATCAAGAAGGTCCTGCCGTCGGTGGAGGCGACTTTACCACCCGATATCCACGTCCACATCGCAGTCGACCGCTCGGAATCGGTCACCGCGGCGGTGGGCGATACCGAGCGCAGCTTGTTCATTGCCGTATTGCTCGTCATCGGGGTGGTATTCGTGTTCCTGCAGTCGCCGCGCGCCACGCTGATACCAGCGGTGGTCCTGCCGCTATCGATCGTCGGCACCTTTGGGCCGATGTACTTACTCGGCTACAGCATCGACAATCTCTCGCTGATGGCGCTCACGATCGCCACCGGTTTCGTCGTGGACGACGCCGTGGTGGTCCTCGAGAATATCGTGCGCCACCGCGAAGCCGGCGTGGAGCCCGTGGAGGCCGCGCTGCGCGGCAGCGCCGAGGTCAGCTTCACCGTGCTCTCGATGAGCCTGTCGCTGATCGCGGTGTTCATACCAATCCTGCTGATGCCGGGCATCCTCGGACTGCTGTTCCACGAGTTCGCGGTGACGCTGTCCATCGCGATCCTGTTCTCGCTCCTGATGTCGCTCACGGTCACGCCGACCCTGTGCGCGTATCTGCTGGGCGACGCCCACACGCTGCACTCCAGCGCCAGGTGGGCCACGTGGGCCGAGGCGCAGTTCGCGCGCTTCAAGGATGCGTACTCGCGCTCGCTCGGCCTGGTGCTCGACCATGCGCTGCTGGTGGGTCTCACGCTGATCGCTCTGATCGCGCTCAATATCGTCCTGTTCAGACTGGTGCCCTCGACGTTCTTTCCGGAGCAGGACAACGGGCTGCTGACGGGTCAGATCACGGCCGACCAGAGCATTTCCTTCCAGGCGATGACGAAGAAGCTCGCGCAGCTGCAGGGGATCGTGCGGAAGGATCCCGCGGTTGCCTCGGTAATCGGTTTCGTCGGCGGCCGAGCCCTCAACACCGCCAATGTGTACGTCGAGCTCAAACCGCTGGCTCAACGCCACCTCTCCGCCGACCAGGTTGTCGCACGGCTCCGCCCCAAGCTCAACGGGGTCTCCGGTGCGCGGCTGATCCTGCAGGCGGTCCAGGATCTGCATATCGGCGGCCGGCAGTCGGCCGCCGAATATCAGTACACGTTGACCAGCGAGGATACGTCCGCGCTCGACAGCTGGACGCCCAAGCTCCTCACCGAGCTCGCGAAGTCCCACGGCCAGCTCATGGACGTGAACTCGGATCTGCAGCAGAACGGCCTGCAGACTTATGTGACCATCAATCGCCCGACCGCGATGCGTTACGGCTTCGCGCCGAATCAGATCGACGCGGTACTCTACGATGCGTTCGGCCAGCGCACCGTGTCGACCATTTTCAATCCGTTCAACCAGTACTTCGTGGTGATGGAGGTGGCGCCGAAGTACTGGCAGTACCCCCAGATGCTCGACCGTCTGTACTTGAGTACGGCCGCCGGCAATGCAAGCGGGACCGAGCAGACCCAGGCGCCGGGCAACACCGTCCAGCCGGTGACGCCGTTCGCCGCGATCTCGGCCGAGCGAAATGCCTCCACGGCCACGAGCACGCTGAATGCCAGCGCCGAGGCGAATTCGGTCACCAACAGTATCTCCAACAGCAAGGGGGGCAGCTCCACCGGCAGCGCGGACAGCACGGCGGCCGAGACCCTGGTACCGCTGCCCGCGCTAGCCTCGTATGTGAGCAACCATACGGCCACTCAGGTCAACCACCAGAACGGTCTCGTCGCCGCGACGATTTCGTTCAACTTGCCGCCCGGCGGGACCTTGAGCGAGGCCTCCGCGACGATCGCCAAGGCGATGCAGACGTTGCGGATGCCGGCATCGATCCGCGGCAGCTTCGCAGGCGCCGGTGAGATCTATGCGGAGTCGATGTCGGCGATGCCGCTGCTGATCCTCGCCGCGCTCGCGGCCGTCTATGTGGTGCTCGGCATCCTCTACGAGAACACGGTGCATCCGGTCACCATCCTCTCCACACTGCCGTCGGCAGGCATCGGCGCGACCTTGGCCCTGCTGATCTTCGGCACCCCGTTCTCCGTGATCGCGCTCATCGGCATCATCCTGTTGATTGGCATCGTCAAGAAGAACGCCATCATGATGATCGACGTCGCCATTCATGCCCAGCGCGAACGCAAGATCGATGCGCGGCAGGCGATTCACGAGGCGGCGGTAGTGCGTCTGCGCCCGATCATGATGACCACCGCGGCCGCCGTGCTCGGTGCGCTGCCGCTCGCCATCGGGTTCGGCCAGGGTGCATCGCTCCGCCAGCCGCTCGGCATCACCGTGATGGGCGGCCTGATCCTGAGCCAGATCTTCACGCTGTATACCACGCCGGTGATTTATCTCTATCTCGACCATTTGAGAGTGAGGCTCCGCAGCTCGGCGGCCGGGCTCTCCTGGAACAGGGATTTGGGAGCGGACGCATGAATACCCGCGGCGTTAGCCTCTGCTTGATCGTCGCGCTTTGCGGCCTCTGCGGAGGTTGCCTGGTCGGCCCCGACTATCACCGCCCGCAGGTGCCGGTGCCCGCACGGTACACGGAGCTGCCCGGCTGGACGTCGGCCGTGCCGGCGGATGCAGCCCCCAAGGGCGACTGGTGGACCGATTTCCGGGATCCCTTGCTCGACCGGCTCGAGCCGTTGATCGCGGTGTCGAACCAGACCGTGCGCCAGGATTACGCCAACTACCAGCAGGCGCTCGCTGAAGTTCGGGTGGCGCGCAGCCAGTTGTTCCCCACCGTTGGCATCACCGGCTCGGCCACCAGAGCGAGAGGCGCAGCCGCTAATGCGGCCGGCACCGGTACCGGCGCTGGCGCGAGTGGAGGCGGTACGGTGATCAACGCCGGCTCGCTCGAGGCGACGGCAAGCTGGTCGCCCGACCTGTGGGGCGAAGTACGCCGCCTGATCGAGGAGAATGCCGCGACCGCGCAGGCCGACGAGGCCACGCTCGCGAACGCCACTCTATCGGAGCAGGCGTTGCTCGCCACCACGGTCATCGAGCTGCGGATGACCGACGCCGACATCGATCTGCAGCAGAAGACGGTCGAGGCCTATCGTGACGCTCTGCGTATCACCGAGGAACAGGGCAGCGCCGGCATCACCGCGACCCCGCCTTCCGCGGTGATCACGGCACGTGTCGCCTTGGAGACGGTCGAGGCCAGCCTGATCGGTCTCGGCGTCGCCCGGGCTGAGTACGCTCACGCCATCGCGGTACTCGTCGGCAAGAATCCGGAGGAGCTCGACATTGCGCACAGCTCCGTCACACCGACGCTGCCGGCGATCCCGGTTGGCCTGCCGTCGACATTGTTGCAGCGCCGGCCCGACATCGCCGCCGCCGAGCGAACGATGGCCGCGCAGAATGCCGCGGTCGGCATCGCCGTCGCGGCCTATTACCCGACGCTCTCCTTATCGGCGGCGGCAGGTTATTCACAGTCTCCTTTGAACGGCCTGCTGCGTGCCGCCAATCACGTCTGGTCGATCGGCGCGACCGGCACCGAGACCGTGTTCGATTTCGGAGAGCGCCGAGCCGAGGTCGCGGCGGCCAGGGCTGCCTATGAGGGTGCGGTCGCGAGTTATCGCGGCACCGTGCTCAACGCATTCGAAGGTGTGGAGAACGATCTCTCGGGGCTGCGCATCCTCGCTCAGCAGGCACAGGCGCTCGACGTTGCCGTTCGCGACGCCATCCAAGGCACGCAGATCGCGCTCGCGGAATTCGAGGCCGGTACCGTGGACTACACGACGGTGGCGGCGGCTGAGGAGACCCAGTTGAGCGACCAGCAAGCCGCGCTCAACGTGGAGCAGAGCCGTCTCCTCGCGGCGGTGTCCCTCATCGGTGACCTGGGAGGCGGCTGGTCCGAAAGTGAGCTCAGCGATCCGCTGCACCGGTAGCGCCGCCCTCACACCTCGCCGACCACTGCCTCCCGCCCGAGTGGTGCCGCGGCGGGGGGCTCCGTGACCGGCCGGGGCGACACGTCCCCCTCGAGCGTGATCTGGGCGCGCAGTCCAGGGTGGTTGTCGGCGAGCTCGAGTGAGCCTCCATGCAGCTTCGCGATGGCCTCGACGAGGCTGAGACCCAGTCCTACGCCGGGCGTACCGCGGCTCGCATCGCCGCGGTAGAAGCGCTGCGCGGCCTTCGGCCTCTCGGCGGCCGGCATGCCGGGACCGTTGTCGGCCACCGCGAGCGTCACCGCCCCGTCCGACCTGCGCGTCACCTCGACGGTGATGCGTCCGCCTGCGCCGACATATTTGAGCGCGTTGTCGACCAGGTTGTGAACGGCCTGAGCGAGCAGGACCCGGTCGCCACGCACGATCGCGGGCCCTGGATCGCGGAACACGAAGCTCAAATTCTCGAGCTCGGCGGCGGGCAAGTAGAACTCGACCGTCTTGGCGGCGAGGTCCGCCACGTCCACATCGACGAAGTCCGAGCGGCGCATGCCCGCGTCGATCTCGGCGAGCCGCAGCAGGGCGTTGAAAATGCGGATGACGCTGTCGACATCGGAGACGGCGGCGTCGATCTCCTGGAAGGTCTCCTCGGCACAGGGGCGGGTGAGGGAGAGCTCCTCCAGGCGCGAGCGCAGCTCGGCGAGCGGGGTGCGCAGGTCGTGCGCGATGGAGTTCGACACGTTGGCGACGCCGTGGACCAGCTGCTCGATCTGCTCGAGCAGGCGGTTGATGGTCTGGGCGAGGGTGTTGAGCTCGTCGCCGCTCGAGCGGACCGGCAGCCGGTGGCTGAGATCCCCACGCATGATCGCGGCCACCGTCTGCTGGATGCTATGAATGCGCGAGAGCAGGGCGCGGCGGATGAGAATGCCGCCCAAGAGTCCCGCGACCGACAGGACGGCCACCGCCGCGGCGAGGCCGGACCAGAAGCGCCTCTCGAGCGGGGCGTATCGCTCCACGTCCCGGCCGACGAGCAGGTTGTAGCCGCCGGGCAGCGCGGTGCGGACGATCGACACCATCGTGCGCTGGCCGCCGAGGTCGACCGGCAAGGTGTAGCTTCCCGGCTGCTGCGGGATGCCGCGGGGCCACGCGTCGAGATTTCCGGCGAGCGGCTCGAGCGAGGCGTCGGTGAGCAACAGGATCCGCTCGCCCGCGATCTGCATGCCGACGCGCTCCTTGATGAAGGCCGAGAGGCCCGCGGGCCCGCGCAGGCGGAACACCTCGGCGAAGCGCTCCGAGTCCTCCTGCAGCAGCTCGACGCGGAAATCCTCGACGGTCGCCTGCCAGGCGTAGCGCAGAGGAGCCGCGAACAGCACGAGCGCTGCGAAGCCGAGGATCACGTACCCGATCGCGAGCGTGACGGCGGACGAGCGAATGACTCTGGCCACGGTTGATTAGCCGGACGGCTCCAGCTCCGATTCGACGCTGATCATCATATACCCGGCGTTGCGCACGGTCTTCAGCAGCGGCCGCTCGCGGTCGGCATCGATCTTCTGGCGGAGCTTGCTGATGTGCACGTCGACGACGTTCGTCTGGGGGTCGAAGTGATAGTCCCAGACGTTCTCGAGCAGCATGGTCCGCGTCACGACCTGGCCGGCGTGCCGCATGAGGTACTCCAGGAGCTTGAACTCACGCGGCTGGAGCTGGATCGTGCGGTTCCCGCGGACCACCCGGCGCGACAGCAGATCCATGCGCAGGTCATCGACCTCGAGGGTGGTCTCAGCCGCATCCTGCCGGCCGCGCCGCGTCAGGGCGTCGAGCCGCGCCAGAAGCTCGCCGAAGGCAAAGGGCTTGGGGAGATAATCGTCCCCGCCTGCCCGCAGGCCGTTGATGCGCTCATCCACATCACTCAAGGCGCTCAGGATCAGAATCGGCGTGTGGTTGCCCGATTTGCGGAGGGCCTCGATGATCGCAAGTCCGTCGATGTTCCCGGGGAGCATCCGGTCCATGATGATCGCGTCGTAGCGCTCGCTCGCCGCGAGGAACAGGCCGTCGCGGCCGTTATCCGCGTGATCGCTCGTGTGCCCGGCCTCCTGTAAGCCCTTCACGACGAAGCGCGTCACGCGCTCGTTGTCCTCGACGAGCAGGACTTTCATGGCTGCGCGCTCTCTCCCCAGTTCGCGGTGGGCTCGTCCGGCGCGGGCGCGGCGGGTGAGGGCTGCGCGAGCGCCTGCCGCTTGCGGTGCCCCATCAGCCTGCTGTTGAGACGGTCGAGATAGAGATAGATGACGGGTGTCGTGAAGAGCGTGAGGCTCTGGCTCAAAATGAGTCCGCCCACCATCGTGTAGCCGAGCGGCTGGCGGATCTCGGAGCCCGTGCCCGTCCCGAGCGCGAGCGGCAGCGCTCCCAAGAGCGCGGCCATCGTCGTCATCATGATCGGCCGGTAACGCAGCAGGCACGCTTTGCGGATGGACGCTTCCGGCGATAAGCCCTCCTCGCGCTCGGCCTGCAGCGCAAAGTCCACCATCATGATGCCGTTTTTCTTCACGATGCCGATGAGGAGAATGACTCCGATGAGCGCGATCACGGTGAAATCGATGTGGAACGCGAGGAGCATGAGGAGTGCCCCAACGCCCGCCGAGGGCAGCGTCGAGAGGATCGTGATGGGGTGGATGTAGCTCTCGTAGAGCATCCCGAGAATGATGTAGACGACCACGATCGCCGCGAGGATCAGGTAGGGCTCGGTGCGCAGGGAGTCCTGGAACGCCTGCGCGGTCCCCTGGAAGCTTCCGGTGAGGCCCGCAGGGAGGTGCATCGCGGCGGTGGCTTTCGAGATCACATCGACCGCCTGGCCTAGTGCGGCGCCCGCGGCGAGATTGAAGGAGAGCGTCACCGCCGGGAACTGGCTCTGATGATTGATCGAGAGGGCCGCGGTGTGCCGGGTGTCGAAGCGCACGAGCTGCGAGAGCGGGACCATCTGCCCCGTTGTGGGCGAGCGCATGTAGAGCAGGTTGAGCGTTTTCGGATCGCCCTGGAGCGAGGGGCTGATCTCGAGCACGACGTGGTAGGAGTTGAGCTGCGTGAAGTACTGCGTGACCTCCCGCTGCCCGAAGGCATCGTAGAGCTCCTGGTCGATGAGCGAGGGCTGGATCCCGAACCGAGCGGCCTCATCACGGTCGATGACGACCGAGAGCTTCGTGCTCGAGTCTTGCTGATCGGAGGCGACATCGCTCAGCTCGGGAAGCTTCTGCAGAGCCGCGAGCACTCGGGGACCCCAGGAATTGAGCTCCTCGAGATTCGCATCGGTCAGGGTGTACTGATATTGCGTGCGCGTCGCGCGCCCGCCCATGCTCACGTCCTGCACCACCTGCAGAAAGAGCGTGCCACCCGCAATCTTCGCGAACTTCGCGCGCAACCGCCGGATCACCTCATCCGCCGTCGCATGGCGCTCGCTGTGCGGCTTCAGGGCGATCATGCCGAAGCCGTTGTTGACGGGACGCGATCCGCCGCCGAAGGCGACAACCCAGCCCGAGACGGCCGGATCGGCTGTAATCACCTGCCCGAGGCGCCGCTCGAGGCCGTCCATCTGACCGAACGACACATCCTCGGGGGCATCGGAGACGCCGTTCAGGAGTCCGGTATCTTCCTGCGGAAAGAAGCCTTTCGGCTCAGCCACGTAGAGCACGATGGCGAGCGCCATGGTGCCGAGAAACACGAGGAGCGTGGCGCGCTGATGACGGAGCACGAAGTCGAGCCCCTGAGCGTACAGCTCGCGCGAACGCTCGAACACGCGCTCGATTGCGTAGTAGGCCCGGCCGTGCTTCTCCGCCTTCTCGTTGCGCAGAAAAAGCGCGCACATGGTCGGCGAGAGCGTGAGCGAGACGAAGGCGGAGATGACGATCGTCGCGGTGACCGTGATCGCGAACTCGTGGAAGAGTCGGCCGACGATGCCGCCCATCAGCAGCAGCGGGATGAACACGGCAATGAGCGAGAGGCTGATCGACATGATGGTGAACCCGATCTCGCCCGCGCCCTGCATCGCGGCTTCGTGAGCGGTCATGCCGGCCTCGACGTGCCGATAGCAGTTCTCGAGCATCACGATCGCATCGTCCACGACGAAGCCGACGGCGATGGTGAGCGCCATGAGCGAGAGATTGTCGAGGCTGAAGCCCAAGAGGTACATCGCCCCGCAGGTGCCGAACAGTGCGAGCGGGACCGTGATGCCCGGAATGACGGTCGCCCAGACGTTGCGCAGAAAGAGGAAGATCACGAGCATCACGAGCGCAACGGTAGCCATCAAGGTAAACTCGACGTCACGAACCGAGGCATTGATCGTGAGGGTCCGGTCCACGAGCTTGTCGAGTTTGATGGCGGGCGGCACGGCCGTCATGATCTGCGGCAGCGCCGCCTCGACCCGGTGCACCGTATCGATGACGTTCGCGCCCGGCTGCTTCATGATCGCGATCATGGCGCCGCGCTGGCCGTTCTCGTAGGCCGTACGCTGCGAGTCCTCCGGCGCGTCGATGGCCACGCCGATGTCGCGGACGCGCACCGGCGCTCCGTTCCGGTAAGCGACGATGATGTCGTTCCAGGGTTTCGCGTCGAGCAGCTGGTCGTTGTCGTAGATCGTGTAAGCGTGGAGCTTCCCGTTGATGAAGCCCTTCGGAGCATCGACGGTTGCCTGCCCGATGACGTTCGCCACGTCCTCCATGTCGATGCCGAGCGCGGCGATCTTCCGCGGATCGATCTGGACGCGGATGGCAGGCTTCTGCTGGCCCCAGATGTTGACCTGGCCCACGCCCTTGATGCGCGAGACCTGCTGCGCGAGCACCGTATCGGCGTAATCGTTCACAGTCGTGACCGGCAGGACGTCCGAGTGCAGCGCGTAGATGAGAACCGGTGAGTCGGCGGGATTGACCTTCTTGTATGAAGGCGGCGCGGGCAGGTCCTTCGGCAGCTGCCCGGCTGCGGCGTCGATCGCCGCCTGCACGTCTTGCGCGGCCGCGTCGATGCTGCGATTCAAGTCGAATTGGACCACGATCTGCGTGGTGCCGAGCACGCTCGAGGAGGTGAGCTCCGTGACGCCCGGGATCTCGGCGATCTGGTATTCGAGCGGCGTCGCCACCGAGCTGGCCATCGTGTCGGGGCTTGCGCCCGGCAGCTGGGCGGTGACCTGGATGGTCGGAAAATCCACCTGCGGGAGCGGTGCGACCGGGAGCATCGGGAAGGCGACGATCCCGACGAGCAGGATCCCCGCCATCAGCAGCGATGTCGCGATCGGCCGGTTGATGAAGGGGGACGAGATGCTCATGAGGCGCCCCGAACCCTCCGTTCCCCGGAGCCCGCGGCTTCGACCGGACGATCGGCCTTGGCCGAGCGGTTGATGCTCACCAGTGCGCCCGGCTGCAAGCGGTAGAAGTTGCTTGTCACGACGCGCTCACCCTCGGTCAAGCCGCCCTCGATGACCGCGACCTGCTCGTCGTTGTAGCCCACCTTGAGCGTGCGCACCTCGACCTTCGAGTCCGGGCCGATCACGTAGACAAAAAGACCGTCGGGGCCGCGCTGCAGCGCGATGGCGGGAATGGTGAGTACGCTCCGCGCGGTGCTCACCAGCACCCGCGCGCTCACGAACTCCCCGGGCCAGAGCCGCTCCTCGCTGTTCGGGAAGATGACCTTCAAGTGTATCGTGCCGGTCGTCGGGTCGATCTGGTTGTCGATGAGCTCGATCGTGCCCCTATCGAGCTCGCTCTGGGTCTCGCCTCGGGAGAGCGCGGTGACGCTCACCGGGCCCGTGTGCATCGCCTGGGCGACGGCGTCGATTGACTCCTCGGGAAGGGTCACGATGGCCGCGATCGGCTTGAGCTGAGTGAGGATGACTATCCCTGTGGTGTCGGTCGCATGCACGATGTTGCCCGGATCGACGAGCCGCACGCCGGTGCGACCGTTGATCGGCGAGGTGATCTGGGTGTAGTCCAGCTCCGTCCGTGCGCTCTCGATGGCCGCAGCATCGGCCTCAACCTGGGCTTTGAGCTGGTCGACGAGCGCCTGCTGGGTGTCGAGCTGCTGCTTGCTCGCGAGATTCTGCGGGGCAAGGATCGTGTAGCGCTGCAAGTCGAGATGCGCATCCTGAAGCTGCGCCTCATCCTTCGCCCGCGTCGCGACCGCCTGGTCGAGGGCTGCCTTGTAGGGACGCGGATCGATTTGAGCGAGCAGCTGTCCGCGCTTCACGTCCTGGCCCTCGGCGAACGCAACCTTTTCGAGCTCCCCGTCGACACGGGAATTCACCTTCACCGTGTAGAACGCCTGGACCGTGCCGAGGCCGTCGAGGTAGATGGGCACGTCCCTGCGTGTCGCGGGGGCAGCATCGACGGCGACCGCCTCGGGGCCGGAGCGCGTGGCGGCCACGCTGCGCGAGCGCTGGGGCGAGAGACTCCACACGCAGATGCCCACCACCACGAGACCCGCGCCGAGCATGGTCAGGCGGGTTCGACTCATCCACATTTGACCGATCGACACGCGTGGCTCCTCTGTCATCGCTGCCAGCCCCCGCCGAGCGCGTTGAACAGGCCGACGAGCGCCTGCAGGCGCGCGAGCCGCACCTGCGCGAAGGTGCTCTCGGCGGCGAACAGCGCCGTCTCCGTGCTGAGCACGGTGAGGATGTTGACCGTGCCCGCGTGGAACTGAGACTGCGACAGCTCATAGGCGTGGCGCGCCGCGTCCACCGCGATCTGCTGGCGCTGCTGCTGATCGCCGGTATCGCGCACTGCGGTGAGCGCATCCTCGACGTTGCCGAACGCCGAGATCACCGTCTTGTGATAGTCGGCGAGCAGCTCCGCGTAGCGCGCCTTGCTCAGGCGGTACTGTCCGAGTATCGCCCCGCCCTGGAAGATCGGCTGCGTGAGCCCGGCGGCCAGCGAGAAGATCCGGCTCCCAGGCTCGAGGAGCGTCGCGAGGGCCGTGCTCTCGTAGCCCCCGCCGGCGGTGAGATCGATGCTCGGGAAGAACGTCGCGCGCGCCACCTGGATGTCGGCGTTCGCGGCGACGAGCTGCGCTTCGGCCTCGGCGACATCCGGCCGCCGGGCGAGCAGGCCGGAGGGAAGTCCCGGAGCGAGCCCGGGCTGCGAGATGCCGGCGAGCGTGCCCGGCGGGAGCTTGAAGGTCTGCGGCGTCTTGCCGACGAGGATGGCGAGGGCGTCCACGGCTTGCTGCAGCTGCTGCTCGAGCGGCGGGATGCCGGCGCTCAGCGTGGCGACCTCGGCGGCCTGCTGCGCTACGTCTAGCGACGTCGTGGTGCCCACTGTCTCGTCGGTCGTGAGCCCTCTCAGGGTTTCCTCGGCGCTCGCGAGATTGTCCTGCGCGATCCTCAGCTGATCCTGCAGCTCGAGCGCCGTGAAGTAGGTGGTGGCGACGCTCGTTTCCACCGTGAGCTCGACCGTGACACGGTCGTAGCGGCTCGCATCGGCCGCGGCGACGGCCGCCGCTCGGGTGGCTCGGTTCTTTCCCCAGAAGTCGAGCTCGTAGGAGGCGCTCAGCTCGGGGACGAAGTCGTTGTACGTGAGCGTTCCTCCGCCGGGCAGGGGGATGAACGACCTCTGGCGCTCCGCGGTGGCGCCAGCACCGAGCGCCGGCAGCAGCGGCGCGGTAGCCACCATCACCTGGGCTTCGGTCTCGTGGACACGGGCGATCGCGGCACCGATATCGTCATTTGCGCTCTCGGCCTCGCCGATGAGCTCATCGAGCTGCGGCGAGCCGAAGCTGCGCCACCAGTCCGCGGACGGCCACGCCGCATGGGCCTCCCCGGTGGAGTTCACCCAGCTGGACGGCGTGCGGACGCTCGGACGGCGGTAAGCGGGCCCCACGGTGCAGGCTGCGAGCCCGAGCGCCACGGTCACCGTGGCGACAGGAACGGAGAGCACGCGCGAGGCGGTCGTGAGGATCGTTGCGATGGGAGCACACCCGTGAGCGGTGAGAGCGGCGGCAGCCGCCCCAAAACCTACCCTGCCGACCTCGTCAGCCCGGTAGGGTGGCAAGTTATGCCACCGCCGGTTCAGTCGAGGTGGGCGAATGATTAAATTCCGTTAATGGTGCTCAATGCTCGGTTGAGCGCTCGATGTTCGGCAGCAGTCCGGCGAGCAGCCCGAGCGCAGGCAAGAACGCGCACATCTGGTAGACGAGCTCGATGCTGGTGCGGTCCGCCACCTCGCCGAGCACGGCCGCGCCGATACCGCCCATGCCGAAGGCGAACCCGAAGAACAATCCCGAGATGGTGCCGGTCTTCCCCGGCAGCAGCTCCTGGGCGTAGACGATGATCGCCGGAAAGGCAGAGGCCAGGATCAGGCCGATGGGCACGGTGAGCACGGCGGTCCAGAGGAGGCTCACGTGCGGCAGCGCCAGCGTGAAGGGCAGGACGCCGAGGATCGAGAGCCAGATGACGTACTTGCGGCCGAAGCGATCGCCGAGCGGACCTCCGACGATCGTGCCGAGCGCCACCGCTCCGAGGAAGACGAAGAGGTACAGCTGGGAGGCCTCGACGGACACGCCGAAGTGGTTGATGAGATAGAAGGTGTAGTAGCTGGTGATGCTCGCGAGATAGAAGTACTTGGAGAAGATCAGCACGAGCAGCACGGCGATGCAGCCCACGACCCGCCGGGGAGGCTGCTCCTCCCGGACGGCGCCCGCGCGGGGCGCCCGCGGCGCAAGCCTCGCGAGCCCGTGGTCCTTGTACCAGTGGCCGACCTGGGTCAGCACGAAAATGCCGACGAGCGCGGCGCAGGAGAACCAGGCGACGCTCCTCTGCCCGTGCGGCAGCACGATGAACGCGGCGAGCAGGGGCCCGAGGGACGAGCCGAGATTGCCCCCCACCTGGAACACCGACTGGGCGAGCCCGTGCTGCCCTCCGGAGGCCATGCGGGCGACGCGGGAGGACTCGGGGTGGAAGACCGAGGAGCCGGTGCCGACCAGGGCGGCCGCGAGCAGCAGCAGGCCATAGTTCGCCGCGAACCCGAGCAGCAGCAGTCCGACGAGCGTGAAACCCATGCCGACGGCGAGGGAGTACGGCCGGGCCTTGCGGTCCGTGTAGGAGCCGACGATCGGCTGCAGGAGCGAGGCGGTGATCTGGTACGTGAAGGTGAGAACGCCGATCTCGCCGAAGCTGAGCGCGTACGAGCTCTTCAGCATGGGATAGATCGCCGGCAGCAACGACTGCATCATGTCGTTGAGCAGGTGGCAGAAGCTGATGGCGCCGAGGACCGCGAAGACGGTCTTTCCGGCCGAGCCGGCTCTGGCGAGGCGCGCGGCGGTCTCGCTCAACTCACGATCTCCGACTGAAATGAGGAGCCGGCCGCGCGCACGAGGCGGCGGCCGGCGGTGAGGCTACCCCAAAGCGTAAGGCGGGGACCCGCCCGTTTGCAACGGCGCGCCCGCCCCGGGGGCGCCGCGCACGCATCAATTGCGCGGCTGGCGCGTCACTCTCAGGTAGGGCGTCAGGGTCTTCCAGCCCTCCGGATGGAGCTTGCGGGCCTCCTCGTCCGAGACCGCCGGAGAGATGACCACGTCCTCGCCCGGCTTCCAGTTGACGGGCGTCGCCACCTTGTGCTTCGAGGTGAGCTGGAGCGCATCGACCAGGCGCAGCACCTCGTCGAAGTTCCGGCCCGCGCTCATGGGATAGATGAGCATGGCCTTGATGCCCTTGTCCGGGCCGATGATGAACACCGTGCGCACGGTCTGGTTGTTCGCCGGCGTGCGGCCCTGGCTCGTCGTGCCGGACTCCGCGGGCAGCATCTCGTAGAGCTTGGCGACCTTCAGGTCGTGATCCCCGATGAGCGGGTACTTGACGTTGCCGCCGGTCGCCTTCTCGATGTCTCCGTGCCAGCGCTCGTGGTCGCTCACGGGATCCACCGAGAGGCCGATCACCTTGACGTTGCGCTTGGCGAACTCCGGCTCGAGCTTGGCGAGATAGCCGAGCTCGGTGGTGCAGATCGGCGTGAAATCCTTAGGGTGGGAGAACAGCACCCCCCACGAGTTGCCGAGCCACTCGTGAAAGCGGATGCGTCCCTGGGTCGTATCGGCCTCGAAGTCCGGCGCGCGATCACCAATTCGAAGTGACATCGTAATTCCCCTGGAAGGCGGGCTGGTTGGGACCTGGGAATGTAGCACCCCCCGCCGGGCTCGACCAATGCGCCGCGGTTGGATGACCATACTGCCCGGTTATTTTCCCGGGCCGCAGCCGGCTCCTCAGTTTGGGGGCGGCTGGGATCCCGGGTGCGGATCGGCCATCGGAAACGTCTTGGCCCCCTGGGGGGCGCCGGAGACTCCTCCCGGGCCGGAGGAGACCGGGACCGCGCTGCCGCTCGGCGGGGAGCCGAGGGGTGCGGCGGAGGCGGATGCCGGCAGGGCCGTCGTTCCGGTGGCGATGTCGATCTCGGACAGGAATTGCCTGGCGACGTTGTCGTTGGTTGTCACCGTGCCGTTTTCGATGGCGACGGCATCGACGGTGCCGCGATCGTAGAAGCGGGCATCCGCATTGTTATCGATGGTGAGGGCGGCGCCGTTCAGGGCCACACCCAGGAACAGGCCCCGGCTGCGAGAGTAAGAATAGACCTCGGAGGAGGCGGTCGGGTTGGTCGCCGCCGTCGCCTGGCGTCCGACCGGGCCGGCTGCGACCGAGGCGTCCGCTCCGAGCGTGATCTGGCCGCTCGTGATCTTGTCGATGCTGCGCTGTGTCGTAAAGACGAGCACCACGTCCGTGGACTGAATGCCCCACTGAAAGCCGAAGCTGCCGCTCGTGAGATTGACGAAGATGGGATTGCTGAAATGCCCGTACTGGTTGCGCACCACGAGCACGCCATTGCCGCGCGATGCGCCGAAGAAGAACGCGGCCTTGGTCACGTCCGGAACGATGGCGATGCCATAAGCCCGCTCGAGCAGGCGCGTCGGGACAAACTGGTCCGGTGAGGTGCGCAGCTCCTTCAGCACCTGCTTGGCGGTGAGGAGCCGGGCCTCTTCACGGCCCTGCGCTTGAGCTGCAGCGGCACTCAGTGCCAGAACGACCGAAAGTACACCAAGACACAGGCACTTGCGCATTCCGGTGATCCTTGTCTCCAATCGCCGACGCGGGATCGCGTGAGCTTCGGGTAAGCTTACTCCAGCTGCGGCGCGTTGGGGTAAGATCGCCGCGAGGTCACCGCCCATGAACCTGCAATCGGAAATCGAATATTTCAGCGAATTGCGGATGATAGACAAGGCGCGGTTGCTCAACCTGTTTCTGCACGAGCTGGCAGAGGAGGCGCGCGGCACCTACGGGCCGACCGCCGACCAGGTGCACGATGCCGCGCACTTGCGCTTCGCCAACGAGCTGGTGCACCGGTTGACGCGCGTCATCGAGCAGATGATGGCGGAGGACGCCGCTCGGCCCGCGGACGATGTCCTGCTGCGCATGCTGCTCTCTCCTCGCGCCGACAAGGTCGCCGAGCGGCTGGTCCTCAACGCCTATCGCCGCGCGATCCAGGGATTCGAGAGCTTTGATACCACGGTATTGATGAGCTCCTGAGCGGCGCGCGTCGGGACGGGGGAGCGCGCGATGATCGAGCAGCCGCTCACCCAGGTTCTCATCATGCTCGCGGCGGCCGTGTTCGTCGTGACGCTCGCACGGCGGCTCGGCTTGCCGCCGATGCTCGGCTATCTGATCGTCGGGATGGGGCTCGGCCCCCACGCGATCGGGTTGATCCCCGAGAGCAGCACCATGCGCGTGCTGCCCGAGCTGGGGGTTGTGTTCCTGGTCTTCACGCTCGGCCTCGAGTTCTCGCTGCCGCGCATGCTCGCCATGCGCCGCGAGGTGTTCGGACTCGGGGCGCTGCAGGTCTCGGCGACGATCGGTGCCTGCGCCGTGATCGTGCACCTCGCCGGCACCTCCTGGCTGTTCGCCGCCTTGATCGGCGGCGCGGTCGCCATGAGCTCGACCGCCATCATCCTGCAGCAGCTCACCGACCGGGGGGAGATCAACCGCACCCACGGCCGGCTCGCCTTCAGCATGCTGCTGTTCCAGGACCTTGCGTTCGTGCCTCTGCTCGCGCTCGCCTCGGGCCTGCAGCGCGGCCTCGCGCCGTTCTCGCTGCAGGCGGCCGTTCTCACCGCCGGCGCCGGCGGCCTCGCCGTGGTCATCGTGCTCGCGGCCGGCCGCTGGCTGCTGCGTCCGCTGTTCCACGAGATCGCGCACAGCCGGCTGCGGGAGCTGTTCACGCTCACGGCCCTGTTCGTGGTGCTCGCCTCGGCGTGGATCTCCTATCTCGCCGGCCTGTCGCTCGCCCTGGGGGCCTTCCTCGCCGGCATGATGCTCGCCGAGACGGAGTACCGCCATCAGATCGAGGCGGTGATCCGCCCCTTTCGCGACATCCTGCTCGGCCTGTTCTTCATCTCGGTCGGCATGCTGCTCGATGTGCGGCTGCTCTTCGCGGAGTTCTGGCTGGTGTCGGGCGTACTGCTCGGCATGCTCGTGCTGAAGATGGTCATCACCGCGCTCGCCACCCGGATATTCGTGGACTCGACGTTCAAGTCGGTGCGGACTGCCGTCGTCATGGCGATCGGCGGGGAGTTCGGCATCGCGCTGCTCACCATCGTACTCGCGAGCGGGACCGTCTCCGCAGGCGGCCTCGCGCAGCCGCTGCTCGTCGCGGTGGTGCTGTCGATGGTGTTGAGCCCGCTGCTGCTCGACAACAACCGCGCCATCGCCCGGTTCGTGCTGCGCGAGCGCGGCCCGAGGCACGCATCGCTCGAGCTGGAGCGCGGCGCGGCCGGCGCCCTTCAGCAGCGGGAGCACGTCATCCTCTGCGGATACGGCCGCGTCGGCCAGAACATCGCCCGCGTGCTCGAGTCCCAGGGCTTCGAGTACGTCGCACTCGACGTGGATCCGGCGCGGATCCGAGCGGCGCGGCAGGCGGGCGAGCCTGTGCTCTACGGCGACTCCGCCGACGAGGAGATGCTCGACAAGGCCGGCATCGAGCGCGCCCGGGCCGTCGTCGTGAGCTTCTCGAACCCGGCGGTCGCACTCGGGATCTTGCGTACCGTGCGGCGCTCGCGCGCGGAAATCCCGGTGCTCGTGCGAACGGCCGACGATGCGCGGCTGCAGGAGCTCAAGGACGCCGGCGCGACCGAGGTGGTGCCGGAGACCTTCGAGGCGAGTCTGATGCTGGTGTCGCACGTGCTGATGCTGCTCGACGTCCCCGTGAGCCGGGTCGTGCATGCGATCGGGACGATCCGCAACAGCCGCTACCGGGTCCTGCGCAACGTCCACCGGCGGGAGGACTCGGGTCCGGCGGACGAGACGCAGATCTACCGGGAGGAGCTCAAATCCATCGTCATTCCGCCCGGAGCGTGGGCCGTCGGACGCACCGTGAGCGACGTGCGTGCGCGGGGTGCCGAGATCGCGATCACAGGGATACGCCGCCACGGAATCCTCGGCCGCGATCCGGCGGGCGATACCCGCCTCGTGGAAGGCGATGTCGTCGTCATCTACGGACTGCCCGAAGCGCTCGAGCACGCCGAGGGCGTCCTGCTCGCGGGGTAGCCGATATGCGCAGAACCGAGATTCATTTTCCGCCGAAGCACGAGGCCCTGCGCGAGGACGTGCATGCGCTCGGCGAGCTGATCGGCGAGATGCTGCGCGAGCAGGGCGGGGCGCAGCTGCTCGACACCGTCGAGCAGGACCGCGTGCTCGCGATCCGGCGCCGGGAGGGAGACGGCGCGGCGGCCACCGAGCTCACAGCACGCGTGCGCGGACGCCCGCCGGCCGAGGCTCGCGATCTGGTGCGGGCCTTCTCGACCTGGTTCCAGGCAGTCAACCTTGCGGAGAAGGTGCACCGCATCCGCCGCCGCCGCCAGTACTTTCTCGATGAGAGCGCCCGGCCGCAGCCTCGCGGCGTCGAGGATGCGCTTGCGACTTTGAAGGCCGAGGGACTCTCGCTCGAGGAGGTGCTCGAGCTCATCGGGCGGGTCCGCATCGAGCCCGTGTTCGCCGCGCACCCCACCGAGTCGATACGCCGCACGATCCTGCGCAGCCAGCAGCGGGTGGCCCGGCTGCTTTCGAGCCGGCTCGATCCGACGCTCGCCCCGCACGAGGTGCGGAGCCTGTGGGGCCACGTCCGCCAGGAGATCACCGCCGGCTGGCAGACTGAGGAGCATCCCCGCGAGAAGCTGACCGTCGCGGACGAGCGGGAGCACGTGCTCTTCTATCTGGGAGAGGTTCTCTATCGCGTCGTCCCCGCGTTCTACGAGGAGATCGCCGAGGCGCTCGCGAAGCTCTACGGCGTTGACGCCGACGCGCTCGAGCTGCCGCCCGTCGTGCGCTTCGGCTCGTGGGTCGGCGGTGACATGGACGGCAATCCCGACGTCCATGGCAAGGCCATACGCGAGACCCTTGCGCGCCAGCAGCAGCTGATCCTCGGCGCCTACTACGAGGAGTGCAACTCGCTTGCCCAGACGTTGTCGCAGAGCGCGAGCCGGATCAGCGTCTCCTCGGGGCTCTCCAAGCGCATCGACGAGTACTCGACGCTGCTGCCGGGTTCCCGCTCGATCACTCCCGCGCGCCACGACCGCATGCCCTACCGGGTGTTCCTCGCGCAGATCGGCGCGCGCCTGCGCAATACCTTCGAGGGCCGCGCCAATGCCTACGAGAACGCCGCGCAGCTACGCGCGGACGTGCGGCTCATCGCCGAGAGCCTGCGCGCCAACAGGGGCTGGAACGCCGGCCATCACTCCGTGCGGCAGCTGCTCCGCCGCATCGATACGTTCGGGTTCCACCTGGCGACGCTCGACGTGCGTCAGGAGAGCGCCGTGCATCACGAGGTCCTCGCGCGGGGGCTCGACGACCCGCGATGGAGCGCCCGGCCGAGCGCCGAGCGCCATCGTCTGCTCGCCCATGCCATCGAGCGGGACACCGGGCCGCGCGTCGAGCTCGACCCGCTCGGCAAGCGCGCACTCGGCGTCTTCGAAGCGCTGCTGCAGGGCCGGCATCGCTACGGATCGGATGCCGTGGGCTATTACATCGTGAGCGGGGCCGCCGACACGGACGATATCCTCGGCGTGCTGCTGCTCGCACGCTGGGCGGAGGCTTGTGACAAGCGCACCGGGCAGGTCGCTCTCGACTTCGCCCCGATGTTCGAGTCGATCGGCACCCTGGAGCGAAGCGGAGAGGTCATGCGCCAGCTGCTCGCCGATCCGCTCTATCGGAGCCACCTCGAGTCGCGCGGCCGCCAATGTGTCGTGATCGGATACGCGGAGAGCAACAAGGAAGGGGGCCTCACCGCGTCGCGGCTCGCGACGCAGCGCGCGCAGCGCGGCCTCGCCCGGGCTTTCGCCGAGGCGGGTGAGCCTCACGTGATATTTCACGCCCGCGGCGGCAGCGTCGCGCTCGGGGGCGGGCGCATCGATACGCTGGTGCGGGCGGCGCCGCCGGAAGCGCTGAACGGGGTGCTGCGCATCACGGAGCAGGGCGAGGTCGTGAACCAGAGCTACGGGCTCAATCCGATCGCCATGCGCACGCTCGAGCGCGCATTCAACGCCCTTGCGCTTTGCACGCCGGGTCGGCGCGGGTGGAGGCCCGAGGAGTCCGCCGCGCACCTGCGCTGCGCGGCGACCGTCGGGGACGCCGGCCGAGCCGCCTACCAGCAGCTCGTGTACGGTGATGCGGCCTTCTACGAATACTTCCGCCGTGTGACCCCCATCGACGTTGTGGAGAGGATGCAGATCGGCTCGCGGACCGCCTACCGCTCGGAGCGCGAGGGGCTCGAGTCCCTGCGCCCGGTGCCCTGGGCCTTCGCATGGGCGCAGTCCCGCCACCTGCTCCCGGCCTGGTACGGGGCGGGTAGCGGACTCACCGAGGCGATCGCGCGGCACGGGCTCGCCGCGGTCCGGGAGGCGTACGACGGTCTCTTCTTTCTTCGCACGCTGATCGATGACGTTGAGGCGACTCTGGCGCGCGCGGACCTCGACATCGCTCGTGCCTACAACGTCCTTGCGCCTGCGGAGCTGCACCGGTTCTTCGCGGACATTCGCGCTGAATACGATCGGGCGTGCGAGCGCGTGATCGAGGTCAAGCGCGAGGGGAAGCTGCTCGACGGCGATGCAACCTTGCAGCGCGCGATCCAGCTGCGCAACCCCTATGTCGATCCCATGAACCTCATGCAGATCGATCTGCTCGAGCGCTGGCGCGCGTCCGCGAGGGAGGACCGCGATCTGTTCGAGGCGCTGCTCGCGAGCGTCAACGGCATCGCCCAGGGGCTGCAGAGCACCGGATGAGCTCCGGCGCCACCCCGAACGCGGAGCTCGCCGCGTACGGCGTGTCGCGCGATGGGGCCGGCAGACGGCCCTCGAGCATCGCGAGCAGCGCGGTGCGAGCACGCGCCACCCTGCTCTTGATGGTGCCGACCGCGCAGCCGCAGATCGATGCGGTCTCCTCGTACGAGAAGCCGCTCGCGCTCACCAGGATCAGCGCAGCGCGCTGGCCCGGCGACAAGGCGTCGAGCGCGCGATTGAGGTCGCGCAGCTCGAGCTCGCCGTCGTGGTCCGGCGGCACGCTCGGCTCCGGAAGCTGGTCGCCCGACACGTCGTACGCCTCGAACTTGCGCCGCCGCAGCTGCGAGTAGTGCTCGTTGCGCACGATCGTGAAGAGCCAGGCCTTGAGGTTCGTGCCGGGCGTGAAGCGCTCGAGATTGTCGAACGCACGCAGCAGCGCCTCCTGCACCAGATCGTCCGCACGCACGCCGTCGCGGCACAGCGAGCGCGCAAAGTTGTGCAGCTGCGGCACCAGCGACACCATCTCCTCGGTCACGTTGTGATCGCTTTCGCCTGAGTCCATCGGCCCTCCCAAGGGCCTTCCGCGTACATTCCCGGGTACGGCCACCCCCCCTTAAGCGGGCACCGTCGTAGCAGCCGCCGTGCCCGGCCGCTCGGGCCTGCTTCTTGCTCGCCCGTTAGCAGCTGCGCCACGAGGGCGCGCGGATGTTCTTCCAGGATTCGAGAACGACGGTGCGAAGACCCATGCAGTCGGCGGTCTATCGGGTGTCGCCAGGCCCGCTCAACACCTGGCGTGTCTACGTCGATCCCGCGCACGAGATCGCCTCCTTTGACGACCGGAGCGCCGCAGTGCGCTACGCGATGCGTCTCGCACGCAACCACGTGATCTGGCAGCCGGTCGCGGGCGCATCGGCAGCCGAGCTGAGGTAAGGCGCGCCCACCGCCTTGGCGCCGCATCGAGATCGCCCAGCGCTTCGGGGCTCACGCGCGGCGGAAGTCCACCGCAGGCAGCTGCATGGAGCGGCGATACTTGGTGACGGTGCGGCGGGCGACCTTGACGCCGCGATCGGCGAGCAGCTCGGTGAGCTGCACGTCCGACAGAGGGTTGCGCCGGTCCTCCGCGGCGATGAACTCGCGCAGCAGCGCGCGGATCGCCGTCGCCGAGCACGAGCCGCCACTCGTGGTGGCGAGCTGGCGCGAGAAGAATCGCTTGAACGCCACGACTCCGCGCGGCGTCGCCATGTACTTGTGGCTCGTCGCGCGGGACACGGTCGACTCATGCAGTCCGAGCTCGTCCGCGATCTCGCGCAACGTGAGCGGCCGCATCGCGAGATCGCCGTACTCGAAGAAGTTGCGCTGCCGCGCGACCACGGCCTCCGCCACGCGCTGAATCGTGAGGAAGCGCTGCTCGAGGTTGCGCACCAGCCAGCGTGCCTCCTGAAGGTGCTGCGCGAGGAGCGCGGTCTCGCCCTCGCGCACCTGCCGGAACTGCTCGGCGTACTGCTGGTTCACCCGGATGCGCGGGTAGATCGCGGAGTTGATGGAGACGAGCCAGCGCCGCTTCTCCTTCCTCACGATCACATCCGGGACGATCGCCCGGGGCTCGAACGACCCGAGCTTCGAGCCCGGCCGCGGGTCGAGGCTGCGGATCAGATCGATGGCGGTCCGCAGCTGCTCCTCGGTGCAGCCGAGCTCCTTCAGCAGGCGCTCGTGGTCGCGCGCGGCGACGAGCTCGAGCTTGCCTTGGACGATCTCCATTGCGAGCGCGCGTCCGGGCGTCTCGCGGTTGAGCGCGTTGAGCTGCAGGTGCAAGCATTCCACGAGGTCGCGCGCCGCGATGCCGCTCGGCTCGAGAGTCTGCACGATCCTGAGCGCGGTCTCGAGCTCGCCGGGGGCGATGCTCGGCGCCATGAGGGCGAGCTCGGCGAGCGGCTGGCGGAGGTATCCATCGTCGTCGAGCGCATCGATGATCAGGTTCGCGAGCGCGTAGTCGCGCTCCGCGAGCCCATGCAAGAGCAGCTGCTCGCGCAGCTGGCCGCGCAGCGTGGAGGGCGCGGCGGTCCACTCCGTCCAGTCGGGCGCGTCCTCGCTCGGCCCGCCGACGCTCACCCCCGAGAAGTCCAGGTCCTCGCTCCCCGTCGAATCTTCCGCGTCCTCCTCCGGGGAGCCTGCGTCGGCGCTCTCCAGCGCCTCCTCCAGGAACGGATTCTGCGCGATGGCTTGGTTCAGTTCTTGGACGCACTCCAGGGCGGACAGCTGCAGCAATTTCACGGACTGCTGCAGCCGGGGCGTCAAGGTGAGCTGCTGCTTCAGGCGCAGCCCCATTACGGCATGGGTCATTGTGCGGTGAGTTCCTTTGCGGCGAACCAACCGATCTACAGCAACACCTATGCCAATCGCATCGTGGGCGCTCACGCGGCGCAGCAGCCACTCGAGGGCGAGGCGTGCCTGGCGCCACTGACAGGAAAACTTGCAAGGATGTGTAAGAAGGTCAGCGCGAGCGCTGGACCGATTATCGCCTCAGATCCCCGATTGCCACGTGCTCGGCATGCCCGCGGCGCCGATCGCACCCTCGATGGTGAGGCAGGCGTCGCGCGCTTCGGGCTGGGCGCGCAGGCTCCGCGCGATGGAATTGAGGAACGTGCACATGAGCGGCACGTTCGGGCGGTGAGAGTGCAGCTCGGATTCCACTCGGTCGATGAGCTCGACCACGTCGAGCTGGTCGCAGCTCGGAAACGTCATGGTGAGCACGGCCTGCTGCACCGCGCTCAGAGCCTGGTGAATGGCTTCCAGGTGCTCCCCATCCATGCGGCACATTTGAACTCCAATCGGAGGCTGCGCGCAACTGCCGCAATCGGGCGGGTTATGGACCGGGCAAAAAAAAGCGGGCTGGTCGCACCACAGCCCGCCAAACGGGGGGTCTTCGGTTGAAACCGCCGCGGCCCGTGCCGCGGCGTTCGAAACTCGGCACTCGGGAGAGACGCAAGCCCTATTCCCGGCGAGTAAAGGAGTGCAAGGCCCGTGCCAGATGAAGCCTTGAGCGGCGAGCGGCATGGGCACAGTTCGTGCTTGCTTGAGCCGGTAAATAGCGTAATCCCGGACGGCGAGGCGGCCGATGCTCATGCAAAAGACGATCCGCACGCTCAATCAGCTCACGCGCGTCTGTCGCGACGGAGAGGAATCCTGCCGAATCTGCAGCGCGCGCGCCGCAAGCTCCGATTTGCGCGCGCTGTTGTGCCAGCGATGCGACGAGTGGAGCCGCTTGGGGGATGAGCTGCAAGCGCTTGTTCTTTCGCTGGGTGGGAGCCCCGTTACCTCGGGGACGGTCGCGGCGCGGGCGCGACGGGCGTGGCTCGTCCTCAGTGCGGCGCTCGTGGGCCCGACGGACGCGGCCCTCATCGAGGCCTGGTGGCGCGCTCAACGGCGTGCGCTCACGCGCTACACGGAGGCGGTGGGCGGCTACCTCCCCGAGCGCATCCGCCGCACCGTCAGCCTGCAGGCCGATCGCACCGCGGATCGCCTCGACGAGATCGACGGCCTGCAGAGGCGAGAAGCGGCCCACTTCCAGAGCTGAGGCATTGTAAATTATACAATGCGGTGCAAAACCGTCGTGACGTGGCGGGTCTGGCGGGGGCTCGGATCGCATAGGGTGGGCTCGGCTCCATGTCCTCGTCCCGCTCACAGGTTCGATGGCCCGTCAGCGCGGCCGTGATCTGCTTCGCGGCCGGCATACTCGCGGGAGCGTGGCACGGTTTGCGCTCGTGACCGAGGGCGCGCTCGGTTCGAGCCTCGCTCGGCCCATGGTCCTCTTCGCGCTCGGCCTGTGTGCATTGCTGGTGCTCGTCCCGGTGCGGCCCATTGCGGCGCGCCTCGGCCTCGGGGTGTCGCCGGGGACGCCGCTCGAGCGCCACTTCATCGCCCGGTTCGGCACGCGCGGAGTTGCCTCGCTGTACCACCTCACGTTCCCGGTCGACCAGAATTTGAGCGTGCCCGTTGCAGGCGAGCGGGGCTGACGGTGGCCGCAGACGCGGGAGCGGGACGGCGTGCAGCCCTTGGAGAGGGCGCCGCCTTTGTCCATCCCGGCGTTCGATGCCGCGCCATGGTACGCTCAGTGGCACGCGTCGCCTGCGACGGTCGATCGCGACTCCCCGCCGCCAGTACGCCGATCACGATCAGGCCCGATCCGAAGAAGCTTTCTCCCTGAGCAGAGGCTCACGCACAAGCGTCGATCATTCCTGTCTCCGGCGCGCGACGACTACACAGCGCTCGCGAATGCATGCAACATCGGGCGCCGAGAGAGATTGAAAAAGATGAGTCATTCCGGAACCGGCGAGGCTGACATGGCACATGCGCTGATTGTGGACGACGATCCCGACGTAGTGGAGTGGCTGCAGGAAGTCGCCCGCATGGAGGGATTCACGGTCTCGCGCGCTCAGTCACTGCGCGAGGCGCGCATCGAGCTCGGCCGCCAGCGGCCCGACGTTCTGCTGACCGATCTGCGACTGCCCGACGGCGAAGGCATCGAGCTGCTGCGCGAGCTTGAAAAGCCCGACGCCACCGAGGTCATCGTCGTGACGGGACATGCGACGGTCGACAGCGCCGTCGCGGCGCTGCGCGCCGGCGCGAGCGACTACCTCGTGAAGCCCGCGGATCTCGAGCGCGTGCAGGCCGTGCTGCGCCACGCGAAGAAGACCTCCGCTCTACAGCACGAGATCGGCGAGTTGCGGGAGGAGCTGCGCAAGCTCGGGCGGTTCGGCCGCATTCTCGGCAGCTCGCCGCGCATGCAGGTCGTGTACGACCAGCTGAGCCGGGTCGCACCGACCTCTGCGACGGTTCTGCTGATCGGCGAGAGCGGCACGGGCAAGGAGCTCGCGGCGCAGACGCTGCATGATTTGAGCCGGCGCCGCGAGGCGCCGTTCCTGCCGCTCAATTGCGGCGCCGTCGCTCCCCAGCTGATCGAGAGCGAGCTGTTCGGCCACGAGCGCGGCAGCTTCACGGGCGCGGAGCGGCAGCACAAGGGCTTCTT
>CAWKGA010000005.1:0-254675 GCA_963849095.1 uncultured Gammaproteobacteria bacterium | reverse complement strand
GCGCGGCTCGCAGCCAGCCCTGCTCATAGGCCACGCGGCGCACCTGCACGGCGGCACCATAGGCCCATGCGAGCGGTTGCAGGAGCGACGGCCGCCCCGGCGGGAGATACCAGAGCTCCGTCAGGCGCCGCTCCATGCCGCGCGGATCACTCACTGAACTGCAGGCGGTGGAGCTGCGAGTACAGGCCGCCCGCGGCGAGGAGCTGCGAATGCGTGCCGCACTCGACGATCTCTCCCGCGTTGAGCACGACGATCCGGTCGGCTTGCTCGACGGTCGACAGCCGGTGCGCGATGACGAAGGTGGTGCGATTGCGGACGAGCTCGCCGAGCGCCGCCTGGATGTGGCGCTCGGCTTCCGTGTCGAGGGCGGAAGTTGCCTCGTCCAGGATCAGGATCGGCGCGTCCTTGAGCAGCGCGCGCGCGATCGCGATGCGCTGCCGCTGCCCGCCGGAGAGCAGGACTCCGCGGTCTCCGACGACGGTGTCGAGGCCTTTCGTCTGCGTCACCGCGAACTCGACCACATGAGCCGCCTCCGCGGCGCGCTCCATCGCATCGGATGCAATGTCGCGCCCGAACGCGATGTTGTTGCGGATGGTGTCGTTGAAGAGGACCACGTCCTGCGAGACGACCGCGATCTGCTCTCTCAAGCTCTGCAGGTTGTATTCGCGGAGGTCGCGTCCATCGATGCGCACGGTGCCCGCCGTCACATCATAGAATCGCGGCAGCAGGCTCACCAGCGTCGACTTGCCGCTCCCGGAGCGCCCGACGATGGCGATGCGCTCGCCCGCCGCCACGTCGAGCGAGACATTGCGCAGGGCGGCATCCCGTCCACTCGCGTAGGCGAAGGAGACGTGATCTAGCACCACCTCTCCGCGCACTCGCCCGGTGACGTATCCGCCGCCCGCCGGCTCCGGATGGATATCGAGCAGCTCGAATATGCTCTCGGCGGCGGCGATCCCCTGCTGCAGCGGACCTGCGATGCCGACGAGCTGGCGCAGGGGCTGGGCGATCATGCCGAGCGCGGCGAAGAAGCCGAGCAGCGCGCCCGTCGTCATGCGTCCGTGGACCGTGCTCTCAATGGCGTACGAGAGCACGAACGCCGCGCCGATCGACATGATGATCTGGATGATCGGGTTGGCAAGGCCCTGGGTGAGGATGAGCCGCATGTACGAGCGGCGGTTGTGCTCGTTCACCGCGCGGAACTGCGCATCGAGGTGCGGCTCGGCGTTGTACACCTTGATGAGCCGCGGCGCCTCGAAGCTCTCCTTGGCGACCCGCGTCACATCGCCCATCGAGGTCTGGATGCGGCGGCTGTAGCGTCGGAAATAATAGTTGACTCGCGTGGCGAGCCCGCCCACGAGCGGCGCCATGACCAGCGCGGCGAGCGACAGCTCGAAGTTGAGCCACAGGAGGTAGCCGACGAGGCCGCACACGGTGAGGCTCGTGCTGACGAGCACCACGACCGAGCTGGTGCTCGCCTGGCCGATCTGCTCGATGTTGTAGGTGAGCTTCGAGAGCAGCTCCGCGGCGGAACTGCGGTCGAAGTACGAGAGGGGCAGCCGCAGCACCCGCTCGAACATCTCCTGGCGCAGCTCCGCGATGATATTGCGGGAAACGTAGCCCATGCAGTAGGTCTGCGTGAAATCGCCGAGCCCGCGCAATGTGAAAAGACCGATCACGGCGAGGGGCAGCAGCACGATCATCCGGGGGTCGGGATGCGTCAAGATCTTGTTGCCGAAGAGCTGCGCCAACGTGGCGAAGCTCACCATGCTCGCGGAGTACACGAGCGACCCGCCGATGCCGCACAGGAACACCGCGAGGTGCCGGCGCACATAGCCGAGCAGCCGCCGATAGGTTCGGACCGCTTGCGGCTTGGCCGGCGCTCCGGCCCTCCCCGTGTCGTTCAAGGCCGACCTGCCGGCTCGCTATTGATCGTTGCGATGTTGATCTCGGCGAACCCCAAGCGCGCGAGCACATCCATGGCGGTCACGACCGACTGGTGCGTCGTGCGCGCATCGGCGCGCAGCGTGACGCGCATGCTGCGATCGGTGCCGGCTTGCTGCAGAAGCGCGGCGCGCAGCGTGTCGGGGCTCGTGTTGAGGAGCTCGCGGCCGTTGACGAGATAGCTGCCCTGCTGGGTGACCGTGATGATGAGGGGCTCGAGCTTCGGGCGCTCGGTCGGAACGCTGCTCGCCTGCGGCAGGCGGATGCGCACCCGGCCCTCGTTCACGAGCGAGCTCGAGAGCATGAAGAACACGACCATCATCAGCACCACGTCGATCAGCGAGACCAGATTGATCTCCGGCTCCTCGGCGCGGCGCGCTCGCAAGTTCATCGGCGGGCGGCCTTGAGCCCGGGTTGCGCGGAATCGAGGTCCTCCGAGGCGGCCGCCTCGAGGGCGTCGGCGAGCTTGATGGCGTCCTTCTCCATCTCGATCACGAAGCCCTCGACGCGGCCCCGCAGGTAGCGGTAGCCGATGAGGGCCGGAATCGCGACGCACAGGCCCGCGGCCGTCGCGATGAGCGCTTCCGCGATGCCCCCGGAGAGCATCCGTGGGTCCCCGGCGGCCCCGGCCTCGAGGGCGTTGAACGCCTTGATGATGCCGGTCACGGTGCCGAGCAGCCCGAGGAGCGGTGAGATGCTCGCGATCGTGCCGAGCGTATTGAGGAAGCGCTCCAGGTCATGCACGACGTGCCGGCCGGTGTCCTCCAGGCGCTCCATCATGATCTCGCGCGAGCGGTGGCGATTCGCGAGTCCGGCCGCGAGGACCTTGCCGAGCGGGGAGTTCTGCTCGAGCGCCGCGATGACCTTCTCGTTGACCTGATTGGCCTCGACCAGCTTCCAGACGCGCTGCGTGAGATCGCGTGGCAGGACGCGCTTCTCCTGCAGCGTCCACAGGCGCTCGAGGATGATCGCGGCCGCGGCGATGGAGGCGAGGACGATCGGCCACATGAACGGGCCGCCCGCCCGTACGATTTCCCACATCCGTTTGATTCCGTTGACCCCGACGATTGGCCTGCCATCATATCTGCTAGAGTTGGCCGCGCCTATGCCTCGCCAGCTTCTCAAGAAGATCACGCCCCATGCCCGTGCGCTTCAGGGACGGTGGTTCGTGCGCGGCTTCGGCTCGCATTTCACCGATCCGCGACTGTGGTCCCTGCAGCGGCGGGGCGTCACGGCCGGTTTCGGCGCGGGGCTCGCCATCTGCTTCCTGCCCCTGCCGGTCCACCTGCCCCTCGCCCTGCTGGTGGCGGTCGTCTGGCGGCTCAATTTCGCCGCCGTCGTCGTGGCGACATGGATCGTCAATCCCTTCACCATGGTCCCGATGTACTACGTGGCGTACCGCGTGGGAGCCGAGATCACGGGCGTCGCGCCGCGCGCCTTCGGCTTCAAGCTGAGCTGGGAATGGCTGGAGCACGGGCTCGGGCCGATGTGGAGGCCGTTCCTCGTCGGCTGCCTCGCCTGCGCGATCGTCTGCGGGGTGCTCGGCTGGCTCGGGCTCGAGCTACTCTGGCGCTGGCGCGTGATCAGCCGGCGCTACCGGCGGACGGCCTCCCCGACGGGCTGATCCCCTCGGTAAGCACCCCCTGCTCGAGCGTGAGCACCCGCTCCATCCGCGCGGCGAGCCGGGTGTCGTGCGTCACGACGATGAGGCTCGTCCCGCGCTCCCGATTGAGCTCCAGCATGAGCGCGAACACCTGCTCGGCGTTCGCCCCGTCGAGATTGCCGGTGGGCTCGTCGGCCAGCACCATGAGCGGCTGGGTGACGAGCGCGCGCGCGACCGCCGCGCGCTGGCGCTCGCCTCCCGACAGCTGGTGCGGCCGGTGCGTCAGCCGGTCGCCGAGTCCCACTCGCCCGAGAAGCTCCCGGGCGCGGGCCCGCGCCTCGGAGACGGGGGCGCGGCGCACGAGGAGCGGCATCGCGACGTTCTCCAGAGCCGAGAACTCCGGCAGCAGGTGGTGGAATTGATAGACGAAGCCGATCGCGCGATTGCGCAGGCGCCCGCGTGCGTCCTCGCCGAGTCCGTGAATGTCCTCGCCCGCGACGAGCACGCGGCCGGAGGTCGGCCGGTCGAGGCCGCCCAGGATCTGCAGCAGCGTCGTCTTGCCGGAGCCCGAGGCGCCGACGATCGCGACGCGCTCGCCGGCGGCGACCGCGAAGCGGGCTCCCCGGAGCACCTCGAGCGTGACGGGTCCCTGGCGAAAGCTCTTGCGGACATCCGCCGCGTCGAGGACGAGCTCGCCGGGCGCCTCGGGACGGCCCGCCTCACTCATGCCGCAGCGCCTCGGCGGGCTCCGTGCGCGAGGCTCGCCAGGCCGGATAGAGCGTGGCGAGCGCGCACAGAGCGAAGGCGACGCCGCAGACCTTGAGCACGTCGGGCCACTCGACGTAAGCCGGCAGGTCGCTCATGTCGTAGACGCGCGGGTCGAGGAAGCGCGTGCCGAGCAGGTGCTCGAGGGTGTGCACCAGGAACTCGACGTTGTGCGCGATCAGGATGCCGAGCGCCGCTCCGATGAGCGTGCCCGCAAGCCCGATGATCACGCCCTGCAGCGCGAAGGCCGCGAGCACGTTGCGCGGGCCCGCGCCGAGGGTGCGCAGGATCGCGATGTCGCTGCGCTTCTCCTTCACGATCATCACGAGCGTCGCGATGATGTTGAAGGCGGCGACCGCGACGATCATGAGCAGGATGACGAACAACATCGACTTGGTGATCTCGATGTTGCGGAAGAGGTTCACGTTCTTCTTGGTCCAGTCGTCCACGTAAAAGCCCCCGCCGAGCGCGTACGCGAGCGCGCGCACCGTCTGCGGGGCGCGGAACGGGTCCTCGAGCGAGAGGCGTATGCCCGTCGCGCCGGCGAGATCATACACGCGCTCGGCGTCGGCCATGCTCGTGAGCGCGAGGGCGCTATCGTACTGGTACATCCCGGAGTGGAAGATGCCGCTCACGAAGAAGCGGCGCATGCGCGGCTCGATGCCGGTCGGCGTGGGCGTTCCCTGCGGTGCGATCAGCACGACCGAATCCCCGACCTGGGCGCCGAGGTCGGCGGCGAGCGCCGATCCGAGAATGATGTGGTACGCCCCCGGGGTGAGCTGCTCGATCCGCCCCGCCGTCAAGTGCTGGGCGAGGCCGCTCGTCTTGCGCTCCTCCGCCGGAACCACCCCACGCACCTGCGCGCCGACCACGCGCCGGCCGTGCGCCAGCATCGCATAGTCGTCCACGTACGGCGCCGCGGCGATCACCCCAGGCTCGCGCAGCGCGGCCGCCTGGGCCTTGCGCCAGTCGGGAAGGGTGCCGTCGAGCCCCTCGAGCGTCGCATGGGCCGTGACCGACAGCATGCGGATGCGCAGCTCGCGCCCGAAGCCGTTCATGACTGAGAGCACCACGATCAGCACCGCGATGCCGAGCGTGATCCCGGCGACGGAGGTGAGCGAGATGAACGACACGAAACCGCGCCGGTGGGCGGACTTCAAGTAGCGCGTCGCGATCCGCCATTCATAGAAACTGCGCATCGGCGTCCCGCTACTCGTAGCGCAGCGCATCGGCGGGGGGCGTGCGCGCGGCGCGCACGGCCGGATAGAGCGTCGCGAGCGCCGTGAGCAGCAGCGCCGCGACGGAGATCGCGAGAACGTTCGACCAGCGCAGATCCGAGGGGATGGCCGTGTCGTAGTAGACGTTCGGGTCCATGATCGAGAAGCCGAAGGTATGCTCGAGCACCGGCACGATCGTCGTGACGTTGAGCGCGAGCGAGACGCCGACGGCGATCCCGAGCGCGACCCCGACCCAGCCGATGACGAGGCCCTGCGTGATGAACACGCCCATGACCCGGCGCGGCGCGGCCCCGAGGGTGCGCAGGATCGCGATGTCGGTGCGCTTGTCGCTCACCACCATCACGAGCATCGCGACGATGTTGAACGCGGCGACGGCGACGATGAGCAGCAGGATGAGCGACATCATCGTCTTCTCGATGCGGACCGCGCGAAAGTAGCCAGCGTTATCGGCGGTCCAGTCGATGATCTCGAGGCCTGCCGGAAGCACGGCGCGCACGCGCTCCGAGAGCCGCGGCGCCGCGAGCGGATCGGTGAAGCGGACGTGCAGTCCCTCCCCGCTCGCCGCCACGCCGAGCGCGCGCACGTCGTCCCGGTTCGCGAAGATGAGCGTGTCCTGCTGCTCCTCGAGCCCCGCTTCGAACAGCCCGGCGACGGTGAGCTCGCGCAGCTTCGGCGCCGGCGTGCCATCGGGCGTGATGGTCGGAATGAGGAGCGTCAGCTTGTCGCCCACCTCGACACCGAGCTGCTCGGCGACCACATCGCTCACGATCGTGCGATCGCTCCCGGCCCCGAGCGCGGAGAGAGTGCCCTCCTTCAAGGTCTTCGCGACGTGCGTCACCGTCGGCTCCTCGAGCGGATCGATGCCGCGCAGGGTGACCGGCAGCATCTGCGGCCCGCTCACCGCGAGCACCTGAGCCTCGAGGTACGGAGCGACACCGATCACGCCGGCCACGCCTTGCACGGCGCGGATGGCGGCGGCCCACTGCTCGTCGGTGACCGGTCGATCGCCCGCGGCAACGACGCGCGCGTCCGAGCTCAAGGTGAGCAAGCGGTCGCGCAGCTCGTCCGCGAAGCCGTTCATCACGGAGAGGATGACGATCAGCGCCGCGACGCCGACGCACACGCCGATGAGGGAGACCCAGGTGATGAAGGAGACGAAGAACTTGTGGCTGCGGGCGCGCACGTAGCGCAGCCCGACGTACAGTGGCAGCGGATGGAACACTCCGTGAATTTAACCACATTTGGCGCTTGGGGCCGGGCATTCCTTGATCCGCGTCACAGATCGGGGCGCGAGTGCCCCGCCCGGCATCGGGACCGAATTGCCGGGTGTTATAGTGACGCTGAGACAAGCCGGCTCCCGTGGGAGCGATATGCAAGTCCGAGCCGTCATTCCATTGCTCTGTGCGACGCTCATGGCTGGCGCGGCGTTCGCCGAAACCGTCGTCGTCGACGGCAAGGTGTCCGTCGAGCCCTCAACCATCGCCCGACCCAGCCGCGGCATGCGCATGGCGGGCGTCGAGCGGCAATTCGGCGAGCCCGCCACGCGTCACCCCGCCGTAGGGAAGCCGCCGATCACTCGCTGGGACTACCCCGCGTTCTCGGTCTTCTTCGAGGGGGACCGCGTGATCGATGCGGTCGTGAAGGGCGATCATCCGGCCGGGTCCGGCGCCCCGCCTGTCGCCAGCGCGAGCCGCTGAAAAAACTCTGATCGGGGTACCGCCGGCCCGGTAAGCTGCCGCCTTTTGCGCCGTGCGGCGCTCACCGGCTGCCGATGTCTCTCCTGCTCAAGCCCGAGGTCCCCACCGCATCGCAGCGCCGTGTGCGCTGGCATCGACTCTATGGCAGCGCCGCAGCGCTCGCGCTCGCCGAGAGCCTCGCCGCCGACCCGCGGCTGTACCTCATCGTGACGCGCGGAGCGCGTGAGCTGGAGCGGCTCTCTGCAGAGCTGCGCTTCTTCGGCGGCCCCGACCTCGCGGTGCTCGCGCTCCCCGACTGGGAGGTTCTGCCTTACGAGCTCTCCTCCCCACATCCGGACATCGTCTCGGAGCGGCTGCGCACGCTCTTCCAGCTGCCGCGCGCGCGCGGCGGCTGCCTCATCGTCGCCGCGGACACTCTGCTGCAGCGCTTGCCGCCGCGGAGCTTTATCGAGGGCCGCGCCTTCGAGCTCGCCGTCGGGGAGCCGCTCGGGCTCGAGGCCTTCCGCACGCGCCTCGTCGATGCAGGCTATGCGAGCGTCAGCCAGGTCGCCGGCCCCGGGGAGTTCGCGGTGCGCGGCTCGCTGCTCGATGTGTTCCCGATGGGCTGCGAGCAGCCGCTGCGCATCGACCTGTTCGCGGAGGAGATCGAGGCCATCCGGCGCTTCGACCCCGAGACGCAGCGCTCGCTCGATGCGATCGAGAGCCTGCAGCTGCTCCCGGCGCGCGAGATCCCGCTCGACCCGGACGCCGTGCGCGGCTTTCGCCGGCGCTATCGCACGCGCTTCGAGGGCGATCCGATGCAGTCGGCCGTCTACCGCGGCGTGAGCGAGGGGCTCGCGCCGGCCGGCATCGAGTTCTACCTGCCGCTGTTCTTCGACTCGACCGCGACCCTCTTCGACTATCTGCCGCGGGACGCCGTGATCGTGCACGACGCCGGCGCCGCCGCGGAGCTCGATCGGGCCTGGCGGGACGTCGAGACCCGCTACGAGGACCGCCGCCACGACATCGAGCGCCCGGTGCTCGCCCCGCGCGATCTCTACCTCGACCCGGCGGAGCTCGCCGAGCACGCGGCGCCGTTCTCGAGTATCGCGCTCGATGCCTCGGAGACCGCGGAAGCCCACCCCGCCGAGGCGGTGTACCACTTTCCGGCGAGGCTCCCGCGCGCGCTGCGGATCGATGCGCACGCGGAGGATCCGCTCGCACCGCTCAGCACATTCCTCGCCGAGCTCGGCGGCCGCGCGTTGATCGCGGCCGACTCCCCGGGCCGCCGCGAAGTGCTGCACCAGATGCTGAGCGTGCGTTTTCCGGAGCTCGGCTCCGCGCCCGACTGGCGCTCCTTCACGGCCAGCCGGGAGGCTCTCGCGCTCACCGTCGCCGCGGATGTCGAGGCCCTCGAGCTCACGAGTCCCAAGGTCGCACTGCTCTCCGAATCCCAGCTCTTCGGCGCGCGCGCGCGCCAGGAGCGCCGGCGCCGCCGCAGCACCGCCGACCCCCAGGCGATCCTGCGCGATCTCCAGGACCTCGCCCCGGGAGCCCCGGTCGTTCACGAGGAGTACGGCATCGGCCGCTACGTGGGACTCACGGCAATGGAGGTCGCGGGGCAGCAGGGCGAGTTCCTCGTGCTCGAGTATCAGGATCACGACCGCGTGTACGTTCCGGTTCACGCCCTGCATCTCGTGAGCCGCTACACCGGAGCGGCACCGGAGAGCGCGCCGCTCCACAAGCTCGGCACCGACCAGTGGGCCAAGGCGCGCAAGCGCGCGGCCGAGCAGATCCGCGACGTTGCCGCCGAGCTGCTCGACCTGTATGCACGCCGCAAGGCGCGCCGGGGCCTCGCGCTCCCGCTGCGCGAGCCCGAGTACCAGGCCTTTGCGAGTGCATTTCCCTTCGAGGAGACGGCGGACCAGACGGAAGCCGTTCGGCGGGTGCTCGAGGATCTCGAGAAGGCCGAGCCGATGGACCGCATCGTCTGCGGGGACGTGGGCTTCGGGAAGACCGAGGTCGCGATGCGCGCGGCGTTCGTCGCGGTGCAGGCCGGCAAGCAGGTCGCCGTGCTCGTCCCAACGACGCTCCTCGCGCAGCAGCACCTCGCCAACTTCCGCGACCGCCTCGCGGATTGGCCGGTGCGCATCGAGAGCCTCTCGCGCTTCCATACCGGGCGGGAGAGCGAGGCGGTGATCGAGGGTATCGAGCTGGGCACCGTCGATGTGGTCATCGCGACGCACCGCCTGCTGCACGCCAACCTACGATTCAAGGATCTCGGGCTCCTCATCATTGATGAGGAGCATCGCTTCGGCGTCCGCGACAAGGAGCGCTTGAAGGCGCTGCGCGCCGACGTGCACGTGCTCACCCTCACGGCGACGCCGATCCCGCGCACGCTCAACATGGCGCTCGCGTCCCTGCGCGACCTGTCGCTCATCGCGACCCCGCCCGAGGGCCGGCTCGCCATCAAGACCTCCGTGACCGAGTGGCACGGACCGACGCTCCGGGAAGCCGCGCTCCGTGAGCTGCGACGAGGCGGGCAGATCTACTTCGTCCACAACGAGGTGCGCACGATCGAGAAGCTCGCGGAAGAGCTGCGCGAGCTGGTGCCCGAGGCGGACCTGCGCATCGGCCACGGCCAGATGCGCGAGCGCGACCTCGAGCAGCTGATGGTCGACTTCTATCACCGGCGCTTCAACCTGCTCCTGTGCACGACCATCATCGAGAGCGGGATCGACGTGCCGACGGCCAACACGATCATGATCCACCGCGCCGACCGCATGGGCCTCGCGCAGCTGCACCAGCTGCGGGGCCGTGTCGGGCGCTCCCATCACCGCGCCTATGCCTATCTAATAGTGCCCCCGCGCCGCGAGCTCGGAGCGGACGCCGTCAAGCGGCTCGAGGCGATCGAGTCCCTGGAGGATCTCGGCGCGGGATTCGTGCTCGCGACCCACGACCTGGAGATCCGCGGTGCCGGCGAGCTCCTGGGGGAGGCGCAGAGCGGACAGATGACGGAGATCGGGCTCGCGCTCTACCTCGATCTGCTCGAGCACGCGGTGCGCGCGCTGAAGGAAGGCCGCGAGCCGGCGCTCGGCGAGCCCCTCGCCGCCGCCACCGAGGTGGAGCTGCATCTGCCCGCCTTCCTGCCCGAGAGCTACGTGAGCGACGTGCACGTGCGGCTCGTGCTGTACAAGCGCATCGCGACCGCCGGTGACGGTGCCTCCCTCGACGAGCTGACCGCCGAGCTCGTCGACCGCTTCGGACCGTTGCCGGGGCCCGCTCAGAGCCTGCTGCGCATCGCGCGCCTGAAGCTGCGTGCGCGGGAGCTCGGTGTGCGGCGGCTCGACCTTGGGCCCCAGGGCGGGTACGTGCTGTTCGAGCGCGAGAACGGCATCGATCCTGCGACCGTCATCCGCTTGATCCAGCTTCAGGCGCGCGAGTTCCGTCTCGAGGGCCCGCTGAAGCTGCGCGTCTCCCGCACGCTCGCAGAGGAGCCGAGGCGCTTCGAGTTCGCGGGCACGCTGCTCGAGCGGCTGGCCCAGAACGCGCGCTCCGTACGCCCGCCCACGTCGCGCCGATTGGAGCGCGCCGCGGAGTGACGGGTAGAATCGCGCATGGCCCCTGGTGTCCGGTGGAGGATGTGATGAGGCTCCGTTTCGCCGCGCTGGCCTCCCTCTGCGTGGGGCTGCCGGCTCTCGCGCAACCGCCGACCGCGCTGCCGCCGGCCGCGCAGCAGTCGGCCATACCGCAGCCGGTCGTACAGCAGCCGGCCACGCAGTCGAGACCCGCTGAGGTGTACCACGTGGAGCTGATCGTGTTCCGGGCGACCGCGGTGCTCGGCGCTCCGGAGGATTGGAGTGCCGAGTCGGGCGGATCGAGCGAGGGCCCGAACGCATTGGACGCCGATCCGGCCGGCGCTGCGACTGCGACTGCGACTGGGGCTGCGACGCCGACTGCGACAGCGGCCGCGGCTCCGACCGCGGCGGTTGCGGTTCCGGCTCCGCAATCCGCCGACCGGCGCAGCAACGTGCAGCTGCTCCCCGCTTCCGACTTCGAGCTCGACCGGATCGCCGCGCGGCTGCGCGCGAGCGGCCGGTACGTCCCCGTCGCCCACGTCGAGTGGTCCCAGACTGCGAGCCCGTGGGACAGGCCGATCGAGATCCCGATCCAGGGCCTCGGCATCGACGTGCAGGGACTCACGGGCTCGGTGTCGCTCGCGCGCGGCGAGTTCCTGCATCTCGCCTTGCTGCTCGACTACGCGATGGACGATCCGCCGCCCGGGCTTCAGGCGCCCCCGGGCACCGTGTTCACCCTTCACGACAGCCACCGCGTACGCCTCGACGAGCGCAACTACTTCGATCATCCGGCGTTCGGCGTGATCGCGCTCGTCACACCGGCGCGGCGCGCCGAGCGGCCGCCGGGCGCTTCCCTCAAGCCTTGAAGTCGCGGGCTTCCGCCGCGCAGAGGTTGTTCTTGCCGATGGCCTTCGCGCGCTGCAGCGCCGCGAGGCAAGCGCCGACGAGCGCATCGAGCGGCAGATCGCGAGCGGGCACCAGGCTCGCGACGCCGGCGCTCAGCGTCACGTAGCGGCAGCCATTGCCCGCGCGCGGGTTGTGGATCAGCAGGTCGCGCACACGCTGCACGACGAGCTTCGCGTATTCGCAGGCGTTCGCCGCCGCCTCGCCCTCCGTGAGCACGGCGAACGTGCCCCCGTCCCACCGTCCGACGAGATCGCTCCCGCGGCGGTACGCGCCGCTGATGGCGCGCGCCACGCGGCGGATACAGGCATCGCCTGCGGCCTTGTCGAACGTGACGTTGTAAGCGCCGAGGTCGTCGATGTCGAACAGAGCGAGGCCGATCTCGTGCGAGTCGCGCTGAGCGATCTGCCAGTCCCGGCGCAGGATCTCCTCGAAGTAGGCTCGCGAGTGCAGCGCCGTCAGCCGGTCCTCGCGCATCCAAGCGGGCAGGCCCTGCCCGGTCCGCTCCGCCGCGCGCAGCCGGTCGCCGGTCTCCCGGTGATAGCCGATCCACTGAGCGATCTGCCCTTCGCCGTCGCGCACAGGCTGCAGCAGCATCTCGTTCCAGAACGCCGCACCGTCGGGACGATAGTTGCGCAGGACCGTGCGGCAGGGCTCACCGTGCTCGAGCGCCTCCCGGATCTGCTGCCGCCCCTCCTGGTCGCGATCCTCGCCCTGCAGCACTCTTAGATTCACGCCGAGGAGGGCCTCCGCCGGGCGCCCGCACATCTGCGAGAAGGCGCCGTTCGCATAGACGACCGGATGGCCCGCGGCCGCACCGCACACCACGATCCCCTCGGGCGCCGCATCCAGGATCTTGCGCCAATCCTCGACCGACCAGTCGATCATGACGCACCCGGATGCAGCGTGAGCGCCGGAGCCGCCGCGAGACTCTCGACCGAGGCTCGCGCCTCCTTCCATTCGGCGGAGTCGAGCAGCTCGCGCCACGGCCTGCCGTCGCGCCCGCGCATGCGGACGATGCGCACCTGCGAGGCGGGCTCCGGCTCGCCCTTCAGGCGATTCAGCAACGACACCACGGCGGCGCGGTCGTTACACACGAGCAGCATGTCGCACCCGGCGGAGAGTGCGCGCTCCGCGCGCGCGACGATGTCGCGCTCCGCCGCGGCGCCAGCCATCGACATATCGTCCGAGAAGACAGCACCCTGGAAGTGCATCCCTCCGCGCAGAACTCCGGAGATCCACCGGCTCGATGAGCTCGCCGGCCGCTCATCGACGGCGGGAAACTTGACGTGGGCCATCATGACGCCGGGCAGGCCGTTGTCGATGAGGCGGCGGTAGGGAGTGAGATCCTCGGTGAGATCGGCGAGCTCGCGCCGATCGACGGCAAGGGCATGATGCGTGTCGGCGCGCACCGCGCCGTGGCCCGGGAAATGCTTGGCGGTTGCCGCCATGCCGGCATCCCGCATGCCGTGCACGTAGGCGATGGCGAGCTGCGAGACAGCGTCGGCACGCGCGTGGAACGCCCGGTCGCCGATCGCCGCATTCAAGCCGTAGTCGAGGTCCACGCAGGGCGCGAAGGAGATGTCAACCCCATGCGCGCGCAGCTCCGCGGCCATGAGCCAGCCCATGCGTCGCGCGAGCGCAGGGCCCGCCCGGCCGTCCACGTCGAGCGCGTGGCCGATGCGGCGCGCGGACGGCAGAGGCGAGAACGGGTCCCGGAAGCGCTGGACGCGGCCGCCTTCGTGATCGACGGCGACGATGAGCGGCGGGCTGCGCGCCGCGTGAATCGCGCTCACGAGCGCCGAGAGCTGCTCGGAATCGGTGAAATTGCGAGTGAACAGAATGACGCCGCCGACGAGCGGATGCCGCAGCAGCTCGAGCTCCTCCGCCTCGATCCGGGGACCCCCCAGATCGATCATGAGCGGCCCCAGGGTCATGTGCCGTCTCTCCCGCTATTCCCCGGGCGTCAGCAGCGCAAGCGACTCGACGTGGGTGGTGTGAGGGAACATATCCAGGACCCCGGCCGTGCGCAGCACGAAGCCATGGTCGTGAACCAGCATCCCTACGTCCCGTGCCAGACTGCCCGGATGACACGAAATATACAGCACCCGCCGCGGCCCAATTCGTGCAATGGTCCGCATTACCTCGCGGGCCCCGGCCCGCGGCGGGTCGAGCAGCACGTCGGTGAAGCCTTCCGAGAGCCATGGGAGCTCAGGAGGCAGCGGGCTCGCGAGATCGGCCTCGACGAACTCGGCGTTCCGTATTCCGTTGAGGCGCGCATTATGTCGCGCCCGCTCGACGAGCGCGTGATCGGCCTCGACCCCCACCACCCGGCCGGCGCGGCGCGCGAGCGGCAGCGTCAAGTTGCCGAGCCCGCAGTACAGATCGAGCACCCGGGACTCGCTCGTTGGTTGAAGCAGTGCCACGGCGCGCCCGACGAGCGTCTGATTCATCGCTCCGTTCACCTGGATGAAGTCGGTCGGCGCGAACTCGAGGCGCACGTCGAAATCCGGGAGCCGATACCAGAGAGGCTCCTCGGCTACCGCTGAGAGCCGCGCCACGGATTCGAGTCCGCCCGGCTGCAGGTACAGCCGCACCGCATGCACTCGCTCGAAGTCCCGGAGCCGCTCCAGGTCGCGAGACGGCGGCGCCTCGAGGACCCGCAGCACGAGAGCCGCCGCGTTATCGCCGACCGCCACCTCGATCTGCGGCACGCGCTCGCGAATGCTGAGCTCGGTGAGCAATTGCGCCAGGGGTCCGATGAGCCGACCCACCGCCGGCGCGAGCACCTCGCAGCGCTCCGTTGCCGCGACGTACGGCGACAGACGCTCGCGGAACCCGACCAGGGTGCGGCCCTTCTTTGGCACGTAGCGGGCGCCGAGGCGCGCGCGCCTGCGATAGCCCCACTGCGGTCCGCGCAGCGGCTCGAGCCACGTCTCGGGAGAGGTGCCCGCGAGGCGCTCGAGGCTGTCCCGAAACTCGGTGTGCTTCGCCTCGATCTGGCGGCCAGCCTCGAGATGCTGGAGCGCGCACCCGCCGCAGACTCCGAAGTGCGCGCAAGCCGGAACCGCGCGCTCCTCGCTGGCCCGCACGATCTCGATGAGCGCCGCCTCGTCGTGCCGCTTGCGTCGCCGTACGCGCTGGAAGCGAACGATCTCGCCGGGCAGCGCTCCCGCGACGAATGCCGTCTTGCCGGAGTGGACGACGCCTTCACCCTCGTGGGTGAGCGCATCCACCGTGCCGAGCTCGGCGTCGCTCAATCCCTGGCCGCTGCGGTGCTCTCGTCCCATGCCCGCAGGAACTCCTCGTGATGCGGCTCGACGCCCTCCCGCAGCAGGGACTTCACGCGCTCGAGCTCCTCCTCGTAGCGCTCGCGCGCGAGCCGCCCGCGCATCAGCTCGAAGCGCAGGTAGATGAGGTAGGTGTTGAGCACGTCCGTCTCGCAGTAGCGGCGGATGCGCACGATGTCGCCGGCGAGCCAGGTCTCCCAGACCTGGCTGCCGTCGAACCCGAGCTTGCCGGGCAGTCCGAGCAGCGCGGCCGTATCGGCGAGCGAGGCGCGCGCCCGGCCCTGGAATCCCGAGAGAACGTCCATCAGATCGATGTGGCGCCAGTGGTAGCGCGAGAGATAGTTGTTGTAGCGAAACGCCGTGTCCTCATCCCCGATCTCCCAGTAGCGCGGAGCCGCAACGCCCGCCCGCAGCGCGCGGTAATGCAGCACGGGCAGGTCGAAGCCGGACCCGTTCCACGAGACCAGGACCGGCCCGAACCGCTCGATGCCGTCGAAGAACCTCTCGATCAGCTCGGTCTCCTGCGCCGTCACATCGCCGAGGCTCCAGAGCTTCAGGCCGTCGCGGCCCCTCAACAGGCACGAGATGGCGGCCACTCTCTGGAGCAGGGGCGGCAGAAACTCATCGCCCGTCTGCTGTCTGCGGCGCGTGAGCATCGCCTTGGCCACCTCCGCATCCGAGAGCCCCGCGAGCCCGTAGAGCCTGCGGCCCAAGCTCACGTCGGGCACCGTCTCGATGTCGAACACGAGCGTGTTCATGGGCGGAAGTCGCATCGCATCCGGATCATACCGCCTTCATCAGCACCGCTACCGCGACCACCAGCCCCGCCTCGTCGGTGAGCGTGACGTGCCCCTCGCCGATGCCGAGGCGCCGGCGCGTTTCATCCCCGCGAGCGGAGAAGACGACCTCGGGCTTGCCCCACCGGTTTTGCACCACGCCCACGTCCCGGATCCACACGCCGTGCGCGAAACCCGTGCCCATCGCCTTGACGATCGCCTCCTTCGCGGCGAAGCGCATCGCGACGAAGCGGTCGCGGCGCGACGTGGCGGCGAGCTGAGCCTGCTCCTCGGGCATCAGCAGGTGCTCCACGAAGCGCGAGCCGAACTTCTCGAGCGTGCGGGCGATGCGACGCGTCTCGAGCACGTCCACGCCGATGCCGAAGATCATGCGCGCGCCGCCAGCATCAGCGCCTTCATGTCCTTGACGGCGCGCGCGAGCCCATCGAAGACCGCGCGCGCGACGATCGCATGTCCGATGTTGAGCTCCACGATCGGCTCGATCGCGGCGACCGGCTGCACATTTTGATAGTCGAGACCATGCCCCGCATGCACCTCGAGTCGGAGCTTCGCGGCGAGCCTCGCCCCGCTCAGCAGCCGCTCGAGCTCCGTCGCGCGGCGCGCGCCGGTCGCCTCGGCGTAGGCTCCGGTGTGCAGCTCGACGACGGGCGCTCCGATGTGCGCGGCGGCCTCGATCTGCCGCGGATCGGGATCGATGAACAGCGCCACGCGGATGCTCCCGCCCGCGAGAAGAGCGACCGCCTCCGCGAGCCGCTGTCTCTGTCCGGCGGCGTCGAGGCCGCCTTCCGTCGTGAGCTCGGCGCGCCGCTCCGGAACGAGACAGCAGTCCGCGGGACGGATCTCGCGCGCGATCTCGAGCATCTCGTCCGTCACGGCCATCTCGAGATTCATGCGCGTCTGCAGCCGCTCCTTCAAGGCGCGGACATCCTCCAGCTGGATGTGCCGCCGATCCTCCCGCAGGTGCAGCGTGATGTTGTCCGCTCCAGCCGTCTCCGCGCGGAGCGCCGCGTGGACGGGGTCGGGGAAGCGAGCCCGGCGGACCTGGCGGAGCGTCGCGACGTGATCGATGTTGACGCCGAGTGAAATCATTTGCGGATCCCGGACTCGCGGGACGCGGATCTGCGTCGCGCGATCGACCGAGCGACCGCGCGCGTGAGGAGCTCGCGGCCCTCCAGGCAGTGCGCGAGCGCGGACCCGAGGAGCTTGCGGGCATCGTCGAGCTCCGCCTGGCTCGTGAAGCGCTCCCGGGCAAGGTTGAGCAGCGAGCGGCCGGCGAGCGCTTCGGGCGCATCGGGGGAGGCTTCCACGAGACCCTGAGCCGGGCGGAACTGGTAGTACGCCTCGGCCGCGAGGCGGCGCCCCGTCCGCGACTCCGAGGCCAGATCGAGGCCGTAACCGATCCCCTCGAGCAGACGCTTCTCGAAGATCCTCAAGGCCGGCTCGAGCTCACCGCCGCGCTTCAAATCCTCGAGCGCCCCGTGGTACGAATCGAAGAGCTCGGGATGGGGATCGTGGCGCGAGGTGAGCTTCAGCACCAGCTCGTTGAGATAGAAGCAGGCCATGAGGTGCGCGGCGGGCAGCGCATCTCCGGCATCCCCCGGCTCGGCGCCGACGAGCTGCGGTGCCTCCCCGCGCCCGCTCCAGGAGAGCAGCAGCAGCCGGAAGGGCTGCAGGAGCGGGGCAAGCCTCGCCTTGGGTCCGCGCACACCGCGCGCGAACAGCGACAGCCGCCCGTGCTCGCGCGTCAGCACCTCGAGGATGCGGCTCGTGTCCCGGTACGGCGCATGGTGCAGGACGTAGCCGGGAGCCAGGTGCGTGCGCCGAGAACCGTCGCTCATGTGTCGAGGCCCAGCTGCTGAAGGGCGCGCGCGTTGTCCGCCCAGCCCTCCCGCACTTTCACCCACAAGGCGAGGTGCAATCGGCGGCCGAGCGCGCGGTTGAGCTCGAGGCGCGCGGCGCGGCCGACGCGCTTCAGCCGCTCGCCGCGGGCGCCGATCACGATCGGCTTCTGTCCGGCCCGGTCCACCCAGATGGACGCATCGACGATCAGCTGTCCGTCCTCCTCCACCGCGCGCTCGATCTCCACGGCAATCCCGTAGGGCAGCTCCTGCTGCAGCTCGAGCGTGAGCTTCTCGCGTATGGTCTCCGCGATCCGGAAGCGGGAATCCCGATCGGTGCGCTGCTCCAGCGGGAAGAGCAGCGGCGATTCGGGCAGCAAGCGCCCGATGGCCCCGATCAGGGAGTCGAGGTTGTCCCGCTTCAGGCCCGAGATGGGCACCATCTCCGCAAAGTCGTGCCGCCCGCCGAGCTCGGCGAGAAACGGCAAGAGCTTCTCGCGCGGGCGGACGCGGTCGATCTTGTTGACGGCCGCGACGGCGGGCCGGCCGCTGTCGCGGATGCGTTGCAACGTCAGGTCGTCCTCGGCCGTCCACTTCGTCGCCTCGAGCACCAGCACGGCGACATCCGCGTCGTGGAGTGCTGCGGAGGCCGTCCGGTTCATGGCGCGATTGAGCGCGCGGCGGGCGCCGCGATGCAACCCCGGCGTATCGACGAATGCGATCTGCGCCTGCTCCGAGTTGAGCACGCCGAGCACTCGATGGCGCGTCGTTTGCGGCCGGGGCGTCACGATGCTCAACTTCTCGCCGATCAGCGCATTCAGCAAGGTGGACTTGCCGACGTTCGGGCGGCCGACGAGCGCCGCGAACCCCGCGCGAAAATGCGGCGCAAGCGGGCCGCCGCCCGCGGGGCCCTCGTGCTCCGGCTCCTGGCCCGGGCCGCTCACGGTGCCGCCTCGATCTCATCCAGGACGCGCTCCGCCGCCTCCTGCTCCGCGCGCCGCCGGCTGCTGCCCTGGCCGCTCGCGCGACGCCGCAGGCCCTGCACTTCGCAGACCACCCAGAAGGTCTGCTCGTGAGCCTCGCCCTCGGTGCGCTCCACCTCGTAGCGCGGAAGCGGCAGACCTCGCGACTGGACGTACTCCTGCAACCGCGTCTTGGCGTCCTTGAGCGCCGCGGCAGCCGGCAGCTGCGCGATGCGCGGCTCCATGAGCCTCTCGATGATGCGCCGCGCGGCCTCGACGCCTCCATCGAGATAAACTGCTCCGCAGATCGCCTCGAAGGCGTCCGCGAGAATGGACTGGCGGCGAAAGCCGCCCGTCTTCAGCTCGCCGCTGCCGAGCTGCAGAGCCTCGCCGAGCGAGAGCTCGGCGGCGATCTCGGCGAGCGGCTCGCGGCTCACGATGCGGGCGCGCAGCCGGCTCAAGTCCCCTTCGTCGGCATCCGGGAAGGCGCGGTAGAGATGCTCCGCGACGAGCAGATTGAGCACCGCATCGCCCAAGAACTCCAGCCGCTCGTTGTGCGGGCGCGTGGCGCTGCGATGCGTGAGGGCCGCGGCGAACAGCCCGGGATCACCCGGCTCGTATCCCAGTCTCTCCCGGACCCAGCGCTGCGGCCACTCGGCGTGCACGCGGGTTAGCCGCCGATCCGCGAGATCTTGTCGAAGTCCACCGTGAGGGAAATGTTGCCGAAGAGGGGAGCCGTGTCCTCGTACTTCGCCTCGATCACCCAGCCGCCGCCGTCCTGGCGAACCACGACATCCTGGACGCTCGGAAAGGTGATGCTCTCGATGTCGAAGCGCTTCGAGAGCGCGTTGCGGACTCCCTGCGGCGAGACTTTGCCGCCGTTCGACGGCTCGGCCGAGGCGGCGAGGTCGAGACTGCGCGCGACGCTCATGTAATTGAGGTACACGGGCGCCAGCCGGATCGCGGCGTACAGCACGACCGCGACGGGAATCGACAGCAGCAGGCCGCCGAGAAACGTCATTCCTCGCTGTTTTCTATACATAACCCCCCCTTCGTGGAAACTCGATCACTGAATGCGCATCCAGATCCGCCTCCAGAGCGGGCCGCCCGACCGTTGCAGGTCCCAATTGAACCAGATTCGCGTCGCTTTGCCGACCAGGTTCGCCTCGGGCACGAAACCCCAGTACCGCCCGTCGGAACTGTTGTCGCGATTATCGCCCAGCATCAGATACATGCCGGGCGGGATGACGTGCTCCGGCCAGGAGCCGTGCTCCTGGAACGCAAGGCCGCTGTCGGTCGGGCACACGTAGCCGCGGGGTAGATGCCGATTGCAGGTCGGCAACGGCTCGACGGCCATGTCACCGGTTGACGGGCAGTACAGCAACTGGTGGCTGTGATGATCGAGCGTCTCCTGCATGAGGCGCAGACCCTCGTAGCAGCCGTCGTCGTAGAGCCCCCGATCGCTCGTCGGAACCGGCTTGCCGTTGAGGATCACCATGTCGTCGTGGACGCTCACCCGGTCTCCCGGAAGCCCGACGACCCGCTTGATGTAGTTGACCGACGGATCGGGCGGATAGCGGAACACGACCACATCGCCGCGGTGCGGCTCCCCGATGGAGAGGATCTTCCGGTCGATGATGGGCAGGCGCAGGCCGTACGCGTATTTGTTGACGACGATGAAGTCGCCGTCGAGCAGCGTCGGCATCATCGAGTCCGAGGGAATGCGAAACGGCTCGAACAGGAACGAGCGCAGCACCAGCACGATCACGGCGACCGGAAAGAAGCTGCGCGCGTAGTCCACCGTGCCGGGCTCGCTCACGACGCCGGGGCTCTTGCCGGCCGCTCGCGCCGCCTCCATCCGCCGCCTGCGGAGCACCGTCACGTCGATGAGCCAGGCGAGGCCGGTCACCACCGCGATGAGCAGCAGCACGAAGCTGAAGTCGAGCGTCTCGTCCGCCAGGAGCCGGATGATCCCCGCCGCGATGAGCACCGGCAGCGCGTAGTACGCGCAGGCGACGAACGGCGGGTCGCGCGCCGGCTCGGGAGCCGCCGCAATCTGGCGCCGGGGGCGCAGGATCCAGTCATCCACCACGCACACGACCGCCACGGGAATGACGAGCCAGCTCAGAACGGAGATCAATGACATCAACATGGAAGGTCCTCAAGTATCATGCGACCCCGAACCCAATCTCTTACGGCTTGCGTCCGACGCGCAGCACCGCGAGGAAAGCCTCCTGCGGGATCTCCACGTGGCCGAGCTGCTTCATCCGCTTCTTGCCTTCTTTCTGCTTCTCGAGGAGCTTGCGCTTGCGCGTCACGTCCCCGCCGTAGCACTTCGCCAGCACGTTCTTGCGCAGAGCCTTCACCGTGGCGCGCGCGATGACCGCGGTGCCGATGGCCGCCTGCACGGCGACCTCGAACATCTGCCGGGGAATGAGCTCGTGCATCTTGTCCACGAGCTCGCGTCCGCGCTGGTAGGCGCTGTCGCGGTGCACGATGATCGACAAGGCGTCCACGCGGTCTCCGTTGATGAGGATGTCGAGCTTGACGAGCGGCGCGGCCTGAAAGTGGCTGAATTCATAGTCGAACGAGGCGTAACCGCGGCTCACGGACTTCAAGCGGTCGAAGAAATCGAGCACCACCTCCGCGAGCGGCAATGCGAACTCGAGCGAGACCTGCGTGCCGAGATACAGCATCTTCTTCTGCACGCCGCGCTTCTCGTTGCAGAGCTTCAGCACCGAGCCCACGTGATCCGGCGGCAGCAGGATGTTCGCCGTGATGATCGGCTCACGGATCTCATCGATCTCGTTCTCCGGCGGAAGCTTCGCGGGATTGTCCACATATCTGACCGTGCCGTCGGTCCGCGCGACCTCGTAGACGACCGTCGGTGCGCTCGTGACCAGATCGAGGTGGTACTCGCGCTCCAGCCGCTCCTGCACGATGTCCATGTGCAGGAGCCCGAGGAACCCGCAGCGAAAGCCGAACCCGAGCGCGCCGGAGGACTCCGGCTCGTAGTGCAGCGCGGAGTCGTTGAGTCGCAGCTTCGAGAGCGCGTCGCGGAAGGACTCGTAGTCCTCCGAATTGACGGGAAACAGTCCGGCGAACACCCGCGGCTTGATCTCCCGGAATCCGGGGAGCGGTGCGAGCGCCGGCCGCGCATCGAGCGTGATGGTGTCCCCGACCGGCGCACCGTCGATCTCCTTGATGCCCGCCACCAGGAAGCCCACCTCGCCGGCCCCGAGAGCGGGCTGCGCGAGCGGCTTCGGCGTGAAGCAGCCGAGCTTATCGACGTTGTGGCTTCGCCCCGTCGACATGACGCGGATCTTGTCGCCCGTCTCGACGGCCCCGTTGACGACGCGCACCAGCGAGACGACCCCGACGTAGTTGTCGAACCAGGAGTCGACGATGAGCGCCTGCAAGGGGCCGTCCGGATCGCCCTTCGGGGGCGGGATCTTGCGGACCAGCATCTCGAGCAGTTCCGGCACGCCGGCTCCCGTCTTGGCGCTGACGCGGACGGCATCGTGAGCCTCGATGCCGATGATGTCCTCGATCTCCTGAGCCACTCGGCCCGGATCGGCGGACGGCAGGTCGATCTTGTTGATGACGGGAAGCACCTCGAGCCCCTGCTCGATGGCGGTGTAGCAGTTCGCGACGCTCTGTGCCTCCACCCCCTGGGAGGCGTCCACCACGAGCAGCGCGCCCTCGCATGCGGCGAGGGACCGCGAGACCTCGTAGGAGAAATCCACGTGGCCGGGCGTGTCGATCAGATTGAGCTGGTAGCGCTGCCCGTCGCGCGCGTCGTAATGCAGCGTCACGCTCTGCGCCTTGATGGTGATGCCACGCTCGCGCTCGAGCTCCATGGAATCGAGAACCTGCTCCTGCATCTCGCGAGCTTCGAGGCCGCCGCAGAGCTGGATGAGGCGGTCCGCCAGGGTCGACTTGCCGTGATCGACGTGCGCAATGATGGAGAAGTTACGTATGAGCCGCATCAAGAATGGGTTCCGCCGCTCGGGCCATTCATGCGGCCGCTCGGGGCGGAATTCTATACGGCTTTTACTCCGCGCGCTTTCTGAGGAGGCGGGTGAGCTCCGCGGCATCGAGCCGGTGGCGGCATACGACGGTTCCGTCGAGCAGCAGGACCGGTACGTGAAGGCCGTAGCGGCGCTGGATTTCGGAATCGCTGTCCACGTCGAGCACCTCGACGGGCGGCAGAGCGAGCGTGCGCCCGAGCTCGTGAAGGTCGGCGAGCATCTCCTCGCAGAGCCCACAGCCGGTCCGATGCACGAGGGTGATGCGCTCCGCCATCGCCGCGGGACGCTCAGTGCCTCGGAGACGGCCGCTCTTGCACCGAGTTCGCGATGAATCTCACGGTCTCGGCCGGCACCTCTCCCACCACGGTGACGGGGTGGCCGTCCACCATGGTCGCGAACGTCGAGGTGGAGCCGACCTGCTCGCTGCCCGAGAGCGTGTGGTCCGCGTGCATGTGCGCCTCGACGAACACCGACACCGAGGCGATGCCGTCCGTGTAGACGAGATGCTCCACGAGGCCGGTGGTGCCCGGCATGATCTGGACCGCTCGCACCGACATGTGGAATCCGGGCGGCAGCTCCAAGGCGCTCCAGCGGGACACGGAGGAGGCCGCGGCGGTCGCTGCGGGAGTGGACATGGGCAGCTGCCGCACCAGCTGGAAGCCGTCGGTCACCATACCCGGCTTGAAGGCGGCGTCCGGTATCTGATCGGGCGTTGCGATGCTCGCGAACACCACCTGCTCGATGACGTTCCCCCGCCGGTCGCAGAGCTGGGTCTTCAAGGGCATGCCCGTCGCCTGGTCGATCCAGAGGCGGTATCCGTAGCGGAACTCGTCCTTCGGAGTGACGATGATGAGCTGCGTCTTCCTGCCGATGAGACGGGTATGCCTTGCGGCGCGGATATCGTAGAACCGGCTCGCGGAGGGGCCGAAGTTCGGCAGGTTGCCGAGCAGCAAGCTCGAGGCAGGCTCCTGCTCGACCAGCACCTTGCGCTCATCGGGCAGGTAGCAGGTGAGCGTCGAGCCGCTGCGGATGAACTCCCGGCCGGAGCCGTCGAGCGACACGAGCCGCTCCGTGACCGCTCCGTTCTCCACGCGGTGGATGATCCGCAGGATCTCGACTCTTCCGCCCTGTGAATGGAGGAACACACCGTCGTAGTTGAGCGTGGTGAGCGCCTGATTCATCCGCTCGAGCCACTTCTGCGGCTCGTCGGCCGATGCGACGGTCGCCACGGCGAGCGCGAGCACGATCCAGGTCAGTCGTTCGCTAGCGCGACCGAGCCGCATGCGATGTCCCCGCGTTCGTGGTGCCGTTCGTGCCCGCATCGGGCGGCGCATCGGCGGCGTCGTTCGAGGACTCGGCGGCGACGAGAGCCGAGAGCGCGCTGCTGCGGAGCAACGGCATGGAGAACTCGCTGTGCGCGACCACGAAATCCGCCAGCTCGACGGGCGGAGCAAAGGAGGACGCCTCGCCCTGGGGCGGGGTGACGTAGCTGTCGGGCTGCGTGTCCGCGCTCGCGGCCGGCGCGGCGATCGGGGCCGGCGGCGGACCGGCCTCAGCGACGAGCGGCGTGTCCGGCGAGGCGGCGCGAAGCATGAAGATGGCGATCGCTGCGACTCCGGCGGCGACCGCCGCCCCGGCGACCGGCTGCGACCAGCGCCGCAGAGGGTTCGTGAACGGTCTCGTGGCCCGTGCCGCCGAGCCCGCGAGCAGAGCCGGCTCCGAGGCGATCGCCGTGCTCACGCGGCCGGCGAGGTGTCCGTCCAGCCGCAAGCCCCGCTCCGTCCGCACGACGGATCCGATCGCGGCGTAACGTCCCCACCGAGCCTTGAGCCCGTCGTCGCGGGCGAGCCGGCGCGCCAGCAGCTCGCACTGCTGCGCGGGCAGCTCGTCGTCGAACATGGCGGACAGCTGACTGTCGAGCTCGTCGTTGTTCATCCCAGTTCCTCCGCGCGTCCCAGGCCGCCTTCGAAGACCTCGCGCAGCCGCCGGTCTATCGATTCGCGGGCCCGGAAAATCCGTGACCGCACCGTGCCGACGGGACAGCCCATCGCCACGGCGATCTCCTCGTAGGAAAGCCCCTCGAGCTCGCGCAGGACGATGGCCGTCCGCAGGTCCTCGGGAAGGGCATCGATGGCGGCATTGACCGTGCCGCGGATCTCGTCGGTAAGGACGAGCCCCTCGGGTGTCTCCGAATCTTTGAGCCGACTTTGCATATCGTAGGATTCGTCGGAATTCTGCGAGTCCAGGTCGAATTCGATCGGGCTGCGTTCCCGTGAAACCACGGCGTTCTTGGCCGTGTTGATCGCGATGCGGTAGAGCCAGGTGTAGAACGCGCTGTCTCCGCGGAACTGCGGCAGTGCGCGGTAGGCCTTGATGAAAGCTTCCTGGGCGACATCCTCGGCCTCCGCAGGGTTGCGTACATAACGCATGACCAGCTTGACCACTTTGTGCTGGTACTTGAGCACCAGCGCATCGAACGCCCCTTTGTCTCCGCGCTGCACGCGCCGGACCAGGCTCAAATCACTCGTATCCGCTTCGCTCACGGACGTCCTTCCGGCCCCTCGGGCCGCGGGAAGGTCGCCCGACCGCTAGCTGAGATGTAATAGACTGTGGGCGCCCGAGGAAGTTCAGGTGCGCCTCGCAACCGATCGGGTGTGATGCCTGTCACAGATGGCAGGCAGTCTACCGGCGCCCCGGGGTGGCGACCAGCGCGACTACCTCGGCGAGATCGGGATCGGCCGGTGAGGCCTGCGGCAGTCCCGGGGGGCCGAGCAGAAGCTCGGCGAGTACGGGGTCGGGCAGCTCCAGCAATCGCTCGAAGGCCCGTCGGCGGCTCCCCGGCGCTTGGGTGTACTGCTCCCGCGCGAAACGCTCGAGGAGCAGGTCGAGCTCCTTCATGCCTCGGCGGCAGCGCCACAGGATGGGTCCGTCCGACCTGTCCACGCATCTTCCCTCAGGACCGGCGCGTGGCGAGCATCTTCTTGATTTCCGCGATGGCCTTGGCCGGGTTCAAATCCTTGGGGCACACGTCCGTGCAGTTCATGATGGTATGGCATCGGTAGACCCGGAACGGGTCCTCCAGCTGGTCGAGCCGCTCCCCCGTCCCCTCGTCCCGGGTATCGACGATCCACCGGTAGGCGGCGAGCAGTGCCGCCGGCCCGAGGAACCGGTCGCTGTTCCACCAGTAGCTCGGACAGCCCGTCGAGCAGCAGGCGCAGAGGATGCACGCCGCCGGCCGGTCGATGCGCTCCTGCTCCTCCTTCGACTGCAGGCGCTCGTGATCCGGCGGCGCGGGGGTGCGGGTCTTGAGCCAGGGCTCAACGAGAGCGTACTGCGCGTAGAACTGGGTGAGATCGGGAACGAGATCCTTCACCACCGGCATGTGCGGCAGCGGATAGATGCGGACCTCGCCCTCGAGGTCGGCGAGCGAGGTGGTGCAGGCAAGACGGTTGAGCCCATTGATGTTCATCGCGCAGGACCCGCAGATGCCCTCGCGGCACGAGCGGCGGAAGGTGAGCGTCGAATCGAGGGTTCCTTTGATGGCGATGAGCGCATCGAGCACCATCGGAGAGGACTTGGCGTCGAGCTCGAACGTATCGAGGCGCGGACCTTCGGAGGAGTCGGGGTCGAAGCGATAGATGCGGAAGGTGCGGACGCTCGCCGACGCCGCGGCCGCCCGGTGCACGCGTCCTCGCGGATTGACGCGGGAGTCCTTCGGCAGGGATAGCAACTGCAGCAGCTGAGCCATTCGGCGATCCTCGAGCCGGCGTCCGGCGATTCTCAGTAAATCCGCTTCTTCGGCGGGATGGACTCCACGTCGCTGGTGAGCGTCGCGAGGTGCACCGGCCGGTAGTCGAAACGAGTGCGGCCGCCTGAGTCGACCCACACGAGGGTGTGCTTGAGCCAGTGCGCATCGTCGCGATCCACAAAGTCCTCGCGAGCGTGAGCGCCGCGACTTTCCGTGCGGTGCTCCGCGGAGGCGATCGTCGCCGTCGCCTGCAGCAGCAGATTCGCGAGCTCGAGCGTCTCGATGAGGTCCGTGTTCCAGATGAGCGAGCGGTCGGACACACGCACATCCGCCATGGAGCCGAAAGTGCCCGCGAGCTTCTGCATGCCCTCGCGCAGCGTCGCCCCGGTGCGGAAGACCGCCGCATCGGCCTGCATGATACGCTGCATCTCGAGCCGGATGGCCGCGGTGGGCCGCGAGCCGTCCGCGTGGCGCAGCCGATCGAGCCGCGTCAGGGAGAGCTCGGCTGCATCGGCCGGCAAGGGCTTGTGCGGAGCGCCCGGCTTCACCCACTCGGCGCAGCGGCGCGCAGCCTCCCGCCCGAAGATCACGAGGTCGAGCAAGGAGTTCGATCCGAGACGGTTCGCCCCGTGCACCGAGACGCACGCCGCCTCGCCCGCCGCGCAGAGGCCGGGCACCACGGCGTCGGGATCACCGTTGCGAGGCGAGAGCACCTCGCCGCGGCGATTGCACGGTATGCCGCCCATGTTGTAATGGACCGTCGGGAGCACGGGGATCGGCTCCTTCGTCACATCGACGCCGGCGAAGATACGAGCGTTCTCCGCGATGCCGGGCAGGCGCTCGTGGATCACCTCGAGCCCGAGGTGCTCGAGGTGCAAGTCGACGTGGTCCTTCTGCGGCCCGCAGCCGCGTCCCTCGCGGATCTCGAGGGTCATCGCACGGCTCACGATATCGCGCGAGGCGAGATCCTTCGCATTGGGCGCGTAGCGCTCCATGAAGCGCTCGCCGCCCGCGTTCGTGAGATACCCGCCCTCGCCGCGCGCCCCTTCCGTGATGAGGCAGCCGGCCGTGTAGATCCCCGTCGGATGGAACTGGACGAACTCCATGTCCTGCAGGGGCAGTCCGGCGCGCAGCACCATCGCGTTACCGTCGCCGGTGCAGGAATGCGCGGAGGTACAGGAGAAGTAAGCGCGGCCGTACCCTCCGGTCGCGAGAATCGTCGCGTGCGCACGGAACCGGTGCAGCTTCCCCTCGCTCAAGTCGAGCGCGACGACCCCGCGGCAAACTCCGTCCTCCATCATGAGGTCGATCGCAAAGTACTCGATAAAGAACGTCGCAGAGCGGCGGATCGACTGCTGGTACAGGGTGTGCAGCATCGCGTGTCCGGTCCGGTCGGCCGCCGCGCAGGTGCGCTGCGCGATGCCCTTGCCGTACTGCGTCGTCATGCCGCCGAAAGGCCTCTGGTAGATGCGCCCCTCCTCGGTGCGCGAGAACGGCAGCCCGTAGTGCTCCAGCTCGATGACGGCCGCGGGCGCCTCCTTGCACATGAACTCGATCGCGTCCTGGTCGCCGAGCCAGTCAGACCCCTTGACCGTGTCGTACATGTGCCAGCGCCAGTCGTCCTCGCCCATGTTTCCGAGCGCCGCGCTGATTCCACCCTGCGCCGCGACGGTGTGGCTGCGCGTCGGGAAGAGCTTGGAGATGCAGGCCGTGGAGAGCCCCGCCTCCGCGAGTCCGAGGGTTGCGCGCAGCCCGGCGCCGCCGGCCCCGACGACCACCACGTCGAAAGTATGATCGATGAGCTCGTATGCGCTCACACGACGCTCCCCAAGGCGATGCGGAGCACGGCGAAAGCGCCGGCGGCCGCGACGATGACGTGAGCGAAGCTCGAGAGCACCAGGGCGACGGTCTTCATCCCGACCTCATGGACATAGTCCTCGATGACCACCCGGACTCCGAGCTCGGAGTGCCAGGCGCTCACGATCACGAAAAGGATCAGCGCGGGCGCCGTCGCGCCGCCGCGCACCCATGCTGCGACGGTCGAATAGTCGAGCCCCGGGAGCTCGAGCACCGAGACGACGAACCAGCCGCCGAGCCCGATCAGGGCGATGGAGGTGAGGCGCTGAGCCCACCAGTGGCCGACCCCCTCCTTCGCCGAGCCGAGACCCTCCGCGCGCCCGAGGGCCGAGCGCCAGCTCATGACGCACCCGCCGCGGCTAAGAGCGTCCGCCAGATGAGGATCGCCGCGATGAGCAGTGCGGCCGCGAGCACCCATCCCGCGCTGCGCCGCGATTGCTCCCTCGAGAGGCCGCGGCCCGTGTCCCAGACCAGATGACGGACGCCTGCGGCCAGGTGGTAAGCGAACGCGAGCGCGAGCAGCGCGTAAATGACCTTGAGCGGCAGGCTCGCGAGCACGGCCCGCGCGCCCGCGTACGCGCGCGCACCCTCGGCGAGGGAGACGAGCCAGTAAAGGAGCAGCAGCAGGCCGAGACTCAAGAGCAGACCGGTGAGCCGATTGCAGATCGAGCTGAGCAGGCTGTACCGGCTCATCCTGTAGATCGACATGTGCGGCGACAGCGGCCGTCCGCGTGGCGGCGCTTTGCTCGCCTCTGGTGCGCTCATGAGTGCTCCCGGCTGAGATGAAATTCTGCCAGAATTCGGCCTGCTCCGCCCACGAAACTGCCGGAAAAACAGGATCATGATCGCGAAGCCGGCCGTCATCGGCCTCGATGATCTCGGAGTGCTCAGCATCCGAGGCGCGGATGCCGTGCGCTTCCTTCAAGGACAGCTGTCCAACGATGTGACGCGGCTCGCCGCCGGGAACTCGTTGCTCGCCGGCTTCCACAACCCGCAGGGACGCGCCATCGCCATCGTGCGGCTCGTGCCGGCGGGCGAAGGCAACATCCTCGCCGTGATGCCGCGAGCACTCGTCCCCGCCGTCCTGCCGCGTCTCGCTCGATTCGTCCTGCGCGCGAAGGTGCAGCTGACCGATGACTCCGCGAGCTGGCGCGTCCAGGGAATCGTGCAGGCGGATGCGCCGGGCGGCCTCGCCATCAAGGTGGCCGATGCGCCGGCGCGATGGCTCGCGCTGACCGCACGGGACACGGCGCATGCGGCAGGCGCAGCGCATGCAACGGGCGCCGAGCCTGCGGCGAGCGGAGCGGGCGCGGGCGCCGCGGCGCCGCGCACCGCCTGGACGCTGCTCGACATCGCGTCGGGCCTGCCTCAGGTGTACCCGCGCACGTCCGAGGCCTTCGTCGCGCAGATGCTCAATCTGGATCTGCTCGATGGGATCGCGTTCTCGAAGGGCTGCTACACGGGCCAGGAAGTCGTCGCGCGGGCGCACTATCGCGGGCGCGTGAAGCGCCGCATGCAGCGCTGGCGCACCCTCGCGAGCGCCGTGCTCGCCCCGGGCGACAACGGACAGCTCGGCGACGGGCGCAGCTTCCGCGTCGTCGAGGCCGCGCAGCTTCCCGACGGACGCTGCGAGTTCCTCGCGGTTGCGCCGCGCTCTCCCGAGAGCTCGGCTTCCGCGGGGCACGACGAGGAGGCCGGCTCCGCGGCGCTCGCGCCGCTCGAGGCGCAAGCCCTTCCGCTGCCCTACTCGCTCCCGGACTAGCGCGCTGGACCGGCACCCTAGCCCCCCGGATAACGTGCTGATCTGAGCGTATCAAAGCAGCTATTGCCGTGTAAGTCAGATACTTACGGGGCTTTCTTGTGTCCGAAAAGCTGCCGGGGCTAGGGAAAGCCTTGGTCCCGGTCTCGCCGGCGGAGACGCTTATCGAGAGGCGGTGTGCACGTTCCGCCTCCCCACGCCGGCATCGATGTGAATTTCGGCAAGTCCGTTCGGCGCGAGAACTTCCACTGCTGCTCGCATAGCTCACGAAGTGCGCGCCGAAGGTCATTGGCGCTCCGATTGCACGCAGTCTGATAAAGTTCTTCATCGCAAGTGCCGGCCGCCGAGGTCGCCAGCTATGGACCTGATCCCTTATACGTACGATGTCGACGAAGTTCGTCTGACTGGCTTTCTAGCCGACGGCGCAAGCGCCGGCTCTGCTCCAGGAGTTCTCCTTGCGCACGAGGCTCCCGGCGTTACCGCTCACGTTAAAGAGCGAGCCACAATGCTGGCTGAACTCGGCTACGTTGCGTTCGTGCTGGATATGTACGGGCGGGTCGATTTGCCAGTCGAAGAAGCTCGAGAGCAGTCACGTCGGCTGATGAGTGACGCTGCTCTCATGCGCCGTCGCGCCCGAGCGGCACTCGATATTCTGGTATCGCAAGCACATTGCGACGCCACGAAGCTCGCCGCGATTGGATTTTGTCTCGGTGGTATCGTTGCCCTCGAGCTAGCGCGCGATCGAGCACCCATTCGCTGTGCGGTCGGCTTCCATCCGGGCTTCATGAGGCCGATAGGTAGTGCGAACGGACCCATCGCGGCGAAGGTGCTGATGATGATCGGCGACAACGATCCCGTTGTTCCTGCTGAGGATCGGGCGTCTTTCATCCAAGAAATGAACGAGGTGGGCGCGGACTGGCAGCTTCACGTTTTCGGCGGCGTGGGACACAGCTTCACGAATCGAGAGATTGATGCGCGGGGCTTTCCCGGGTTTGCCTACAACGAGATAGCCGACCGTCGCGCGTGGAGTCTCATGATTTCACTTTTTGACGAAGTCTTCTGAGGATGGGATCGAACCATGTTCCCGCGTAGCAGTCGCCCCTAGTATGCTCCCAGTTCCATTCAGCGGGAGGGTCGGACCGGAGGGACGCCGTGCTTAGGCGAATTCATTGGGTGAGAATCATCGTAACCGCGGTACTCGTAGAGCTCGTGCTGCTCGCCATAGCCATCCCCCGCAATATCTCTGCGAAATCGTGGCCAATTATCTGAAACTGGCCGGAGGTGCAGGCAGCGGCCTCATGACCGAGTGGCTGCGCCGGACCAAGCCGAAGCCTGCGTGATCGCAGCCCGACAGTCCTTGGTCAGCAGTGGCACCGTCCGGCCAACAGATGCCCGTGAGCTCTCTCAGTTGCCGCTCCGGAAAGCTGATGTTCACGACGCACACTGACTCTCAGGTGATGTCGATGCAGAGCTTGTTCCGCAGCTCGAGAGCTCATCGCGTCCCTTGTTGCAGAGCGCGAAAGGTCTTCTCCGCCCAGCGGGCGAATGCGCGAAGCTTGTCAAGCAAAGCTGCGGCTTCTCGCTGGCTGAGCAAATCCTGCAGGTAGGACACTTCGTCCTTCCGACTGAGGATCACCTCAAATGCCCTCATTGCCGCTTTGTCTTCGGCGCTCCGGATCGGGACCACGGAAGCCAGGAACGGAGCGGCGTCGCGATGATCTCCGCTCTTTGACTTTCGGGCCGCCGCGAATATGGCTATTGCGTCTCCGTAAGCGATCGCTGCATGTACGCAGAGCACAGAAATGCCGTTGCCGCTGAATTCGTCTGCCAGCTCCGTCATTTTCTCGGCGTCGGCCTTGAACTTGATCGCCTTTTCGAAATAGCTGCCAGCAAGCGATCGATCGACGCTCGAGGCTGGCCACTTGCGAGTCATGACTTGATGACCTCAATCGACTCGAATTTCCTTACATCCCGGAGTGCAGCCAACGGAGCGCCCCAAATCAGGATACCTTCGCGCCGGATCGCCTCCACGACTGAGGCGAGATTGGCCGAGCCCAACTCCGCTTCTGCGGCAACGATGGCGCTGACCGGAACCTTGTAGCGCCGCCGGACCACTCCGAACCCTCCGGCGATCGCTTCGCGCAGGGGCTCCTTGTCGCGCTCCTTGGATATGACGAAGAGCATGTCGACATCGCGAAAATCGCGCGCCCCGCGTGCCACGCTGCCGAACAGGAAAACGGCCTTTGGTACTGGCTTTGCGCGGCGGACCGCCTGAACGATATCCCGCACGATGTCATTGCCGAGCCGTGCCTCGGCGCGAAACATGGGGGCCAGAATAGACCGTTGGAAGGCCAATTCCCGGTCGAGCCGGTAAGCTGCGCTATTACCGATATCGGTGCGTGTAACGATCCCAGTGGCCACAAGCCGTCGTAACGCTTGGCGCACAGAGGACTCCCGTAGCCCGAGTCGCTTGGCAATCTCGTTACCACTCAAAGCGTCGTTGACCGCGTCCAAGTGACGCAGAATGGCGATGTTCACGCGGCTACCGACAACGTCCTCGAGGGTTTGCATTAGGTCGCCTCGTCTTTTATTGCGAGTATACGCACTTTTCTGCGAGAGCGCAAAGCGAGAGCCTCCTGATCCGGCGCGGCCTTACATCATGGCTTCATTCGCCTTCTGCGCTGAGGCGCCCCAATCCGCCGCGCCTCCAGCTCCCGCCGCGTCTTAGTCAGCTCGCCGGCCAGCAGCCTCTCATCCGGTAGCACGGTCTGGTATTCGGCCGCCAACACATAAGCCGACCACGGCAGTGGGAAGGCTTGGGCGAGCGCGGATAGTTCGGGGGATATTCCAGACGCCGTCAAGGGATTTCCGGGCGCCGAAGATCCGTCGGGCAATACCTCGTGAATTTGGGAGATGGGAGATTTTGCAGACAGCGTCTGCAAAATCTGGTCGGCAGGCTGCGAGCTGTGGCACGGCGGGTCGATTCCAGCAGCGCGACGACCTCATCATGGACACTCCCGTAGAGCGCCGGGTTCGGCGTCAGCGCCGTCCTGCCAGCACCTCCGGCTTCGCGGCGGCCGGCTTCGCTCACAGGTCGATCAGCTGCACCTCGTCCGGCAGGATGGCCTGCCCCAGGAAGCGGCTGCCGATGCGGGCAAAGCGCTCCGTGCCGTCGGTCGCGATGTACTGGACCTCGCTCGCGCCGCTCGCGCACGCGATGCCGAGCGCCGAGAGCTCCTCGCGCACGGCGCGCGCCGTCGTCTCCGCCGAATCCACGATCCGCACGCGAGGCCCGACGACGGCCCGGATGGCCGGCGCGAGCGCGGGGAAATGCGTGCAGCCGAGCACCACCGTATCGGGAATCGACGCGCCCTCTGCGGCGCCGCGACCGGCGCCCGGCTCCGCGCCCCCGCGCTCGAAGAGCGCTCCCAGATAGTGACGTACGACGCTCTCGGCGATGGGTCCCTCGCTCAGGCCCTCCTCCGCGAGCGCGACGAGGAGCTGTGCGGCCAGGGCGTCGACGCGCGCGTCCGGCCGGCGCCTGAGAATCGCCTGCTGATAGGCACCGCCGCTCACGGTCCGCTCCGTGGCCATCACGGCGATGTGGCCCGAGCGGCTCGCGCGACAGGCGGCCTCCGCGCCCGGCTCGATGACTCCGATGACCGGGAGCGGCCCGACGAGCTCGCGGATCGCCTGCAGTCCGACCGACGAGGCCGTGTTGCACGCCACCACGAGGCACTTCACGCCGAGGTCGAGCAGCGCCTCCGCGGCGTGCAAGCTGTAGCGCACGACCGTCTCGCCGGACTTGGTGCCGTACGGCAGGCGCGCCGTGTCGCCGAGATAGGTGAACCGCTCGTGCGGAAGCTCCGCGAGCAGCGCGCGCAGCACGGTGAGTCCGCCGATACCCGAGTCGAACACACCGACCGGCGCCGAGGTCGGGTCCACCGCTGAGCTCAGCCGAATCACGCTTGCGGCCGCAGGTGCGGAAAGGCGATCACGTCGCGGATGGACGGGGAGTCGGTGAAGAGCATGACGAGCCGGTCGATGCCGACGCCGAGGCCCGCCGTGGGCGGCATGCCGTGCTCGAGCGCACGGATGTAGTCGGCGTCGTAGAACATCGCCTCCTCATCCCCCTGCTCCTTGCGCACCACCTGCGCGCGAAACCTCAAGCCCTGCTCCTCGGGATCGTTGAGCTCGGAGAAGCCGTTGGCGAGCTCGCGTCCGGCGACGTAGAGCTCGAAGCGGTCCGCGACGAACGGGTCCGCATCGTTCGCGCGCGACAGGGGCGACACCTCCACGGGATAGGCGTAGACGAACGTCGGCGCATCGAGCGTGTGCTCCGCCGTCTTCTCGAAGATCTCGATCTGCAGCTTCCCCGGGCCGTCGCCCGGGTGGATCGCGATGCCGGCTCCCTCGCAGAGCTTGCGCAGATAGGCCGTGTCGCGCAGCGAGCGCGGATCGGCGCCGGGATTGTTCTCGACGATCGCCTGCTCGACGGTGATGCGGCGGAACGGTGCGTTGAGGTCGTAGTCCCGTCCCTGGTAGGTGATGCGCGCGGAGCCGTGGATCGCATTGGCGAGGCCGCGGGTCGCCTTCTCGGCCCAGTCCATGAGATCCCGGTAGTCGGCGTACGCGAGGTACAGCTCGAGCATCGTGAACTCGGGGTTGTGCCGGGTCGAGAGCCCCTCGTTGCGGAAGTTGCGGTTGATCTCGTAGACGCGCTCGAGGCCGCCGACGATCAGGCGCTTGAGGTACAGCTCCGGCGCGATGCGCAGGTACATGTCGACGTCGAGCGCATTGTGATGCGTCACGAAGGGGCGTGCCGCCGCGCCGCCCGGGATGAGTTGCATCATCGGCGTCTCGACCTCGAGGAAATCGAGCGCGTCGAGGAAGTCCCTGAGATAGCGGACGATGCGCGCGCGGGTGCGCAGGACGCTGACGCTCCTCTCGTTGACGATCAGGTCTACGTAGCGCTGCCGGTAGCGCAGCTCGGTGTCGGCGAGCCCATGCCACTTGTCGGGCAGCGGCCGCAGCGACTTCACGAGCATCCGGATCGCCTCGACCCTTATCGAGAGCTCGTTCGTCTTGGTCCGGAACAGCACCCCGGAGGCGCCGACGATGTCGCCCACGTCCCAGCCCTTGAACTCCTCGTAGGCTTCCCCGAGGGCGTCCTGCTGCAGGTAGAGCTGGATCTGTCCCGTGCGGTCGGCGATCTTCGCAAAGCTCGCCTTGCCCATCACGCGTCTCAGCATCATGCGGCCGCCCACGCGCACCCGCGTGGGGTTCGCCTCGAGCCAGTCGGCCGTCCGCTCCTCGAACCCCGCCTGCAGCTGACCGGCGAGCGCGTCCCGGCGGTAGTCGTTGGGGAACGCCGGGCCCGCCGCACGGAGCCGCGCGAGCTTCGCGCGCCGCTCGGCGATGAGCTTGTTCTCGTCGTCTTTCGCTTCCGCCACTTAGACACCCGCCTTGAGAGAGGCTTCCAGGAAGGGATCGAGGTCCCCGTCGAGCACCGCCGCGGTGTTGCCCACCTCGACGCCCGTGCGCAGATCCTTGATGCGGGACTGGTCGAGCACATAGGAGCGGATCTGGTTGCCCCAGCTCACGTCGGACTTCGAGTCCTCGAGCACCTGCGCCGCCGCGTTGCGCTTGTTGACTTCCAGCTCGTAGAGCTTCGCCTTCAGCATCTTCATCGCCGTCGAGCGGTTCTTGTGCTGGCTGCGCTCGTTCTGGCACGCGACGACGATTCCGCTCGGCAGGTGCGTGATGCGCACCGCGGACTCCGTCTTGTTGACGTGCTGGCCGCCCGCGCCGGAGGAGCGGTAGACATCCACCTTCAGGTCCGCGGGATTCACCTCGATCTCGATGTCGTCGTCGACCTCCGGGGAGACGAACACCGAGGCGAACGAGGTGTGCCGGCGGTTGCCGGAGTCGAACGGCGACTTGCGGACGAGCCGGTGCACGCCGGTCTCGGTGCGCAGCCACCCGTAGGCGTAGTCGCCCTTCACCTCGACGGTCGCGCTCTTGATGCCGGCGACCTCGCCGACGTTCGAGTCGATGACCTCGCACGCGAACCCGCGCGCGGCCGCCCACCGCAGGTACATCCTGAGCAGCATCTGCGCCCAGTCCTGCGCCTCCGTTCCCCCGGCGCCGGCCTGGATATCGAGGAAGGCGGCATGCGAGTCCATCTCGCCGTGGAACATGCGCTTGAGCTCGAGCCCGCGCACGGCGGTGGTGAGGCGCTGCGCGTCGCGCCCGATGTCGGCCGCGGCGGCCGCGTCGGCTTCGCCCTCGGCGAGGGCGAGCAGCTCGATCGCGTCGTCGATGCCCTTGGATGCGCGATCGATCTCGCCGATGTCCGCGGTCAACCGCGCGCGCTCGCGTCCGAGCTCCTGCGCGCGCTCCAGCTGCGACCACACTTCCGGGTCCTCCAGCTCGCGGCCGACCTCCTCCAGACGCTCTCGCTTGCGGTCGTACTCAAAGAAACCCCCGTAGGGAGCCGATGCGCTCCTGCAGGTCTTTGAGCTGGCGGTTGAGCTGGTTGACTTCCATCATTTCACACTCGTAAAGCGTCGTATTCTAGCAGGGCGGCGCCGCCGGCTCACCTAAGGGGGCAGCACGTGGTCCACGAGCAGCTGCAAGCGCCGCTCGCCCTGGTACTCGTTCACGTCGAGCCGGTAGACGAGACGGGCATCGCCAGAGGCCAGCTCGTGGTGGCCCTGCGCCGCGAGGCCCTCGATGTGGTTGAAGGCGATCGCATCGAAGGTCCGCCCGGTGCGCGGCACCTCGACCCACATCTTCAGATGCTTCTCCCCCACCACCCGGGTATTGCGGACCGAGAAGAGCCCGTCGAAGCAGGGCTCCGGAAACGCCTGGCCCCAGGGGCCGCCGCCGCGCAGCGCGGCCGCGGTGTCGAGGGCAATCTCGTGCGCCGCAAGCTCGCCGTCGGTTTCGACGCAATCCGCGTCCCCGAGGCCTTCCCTCGAGCGCGCGACCTCCTCGTCGAACGCGCGCGCGAACGCATCGAGCTTCGCCCGCTCGAGGGTGAGGCCGGCAGCCATGGCATGGCCGCCAAACCGCACGATGAGATCCGGATGGCGCGCGGCGACCGCATCGAGCACATCTCGAATGTGCAGGCCCGCAACCGATCGGGCGGACCCGCGCAGCAGGCCGTCGCCGGCCCGCGCGAACGCGATCACCGGGCGCCCGGTGCGCTCCTTGATGCGGCCCGCGACGAGGCCCACGACCCCCTGGTGCCAGCTCTCGTCGAACAGCGTGAGTCCGCTGTGCCGGCCTGCCTCAGAGGCGACGTCGCTCAGCCGCCGCACGGCGGCGAGCGCCTCCGTCTGCATGCGCGCCTCGATCGCACGCCGCTCCTGGTTCAACTGATCGAGCCGCGCGGCGATCTCGCCCGCGCGCGCGGCATCCTTGGCGAGCAGGCACTGGATGCCGACGCTCATATCGTCGAGCCGTCCCGCCGCGTTCAGGCGCGGAGCGACGCCGAAGGCGAGATCCGCCGCGGTGAGGTCGGCTCGATGCCGCCCGGCGACGCTGAGCAGCGCGCGGATGCCCGGCACGCAGCGCTCGGCGCAAATGCGCTTGAGGCCCTGTGCGACGAGCACCCGATTGTTCGCATCGAGGGGCACGAGGTCCGCGACGGTTCCGAGCGCGACCAGGTCCAGGTACTCCGCCGGACCGGGCGCTCCGCGCGGCGCGGCGCCCGATGCATCGAGCAGCCGCTTGAGCGCCACCGCGACATAGAACGCCACGCCGACGCCCGCGAGCGCGCGGCTCGCAAAGAGGCTCGCGCGAGCATTCGGATTCACGATCACGTTCGCGGGCGGCAGCTCGGCGCCGGGGAGATGGTGATCGGTCACGAGCACATCGATGCCGCGCTCGCGCGCTGCGGTCACGCCGGGCACGCTCGACATGCCGTTATCCACCGTCACGATGAGCGTCGGCCTGCGCTCCGCGGCGAGCGCGACGATCTCCGGAGTGAGGCCGTAGCCGTACTCGAAGCGGTTGGGCACCAGAAAATCGACGTGGGCGAACGACCAGGCGCCGAGGGCGCGCACCATCAGCGCGGTGCTCGTCGCGCCGTCCGCATCGAAGTCACCGACGATGAGGACGCGGCCCGCTTCCCGGTGCCGTGCGAGCAACTCTGCGGCGGCGTCGACCCCCTCGAGCGTGCCGACGGGATGCAGCCGCTCCAGGGCGAGGCTCAACTCGGCGGCCGCCCGAATGCCACGCCCTGCATAGACCCGCTCGAGAACCGGATGAACGGAAGCACCGAGGTGGACCGTTGCGGCCTCCCGCCGCTTGATGCGCGTGATCATGGCCGCAGCGCGGCGAGCGCCGCACGCGGGCGGCGCCAACGCTTCAACCGGTCGCGGGACGTGAGTGACACTTGCCGATCGTTGGCCACCACGGCGAGGCACGCGATCTCATGGTGGGCGAGGAGCTCGAGCGCCGGCTCGATCAAGTCCCGATCGAGCGCCTCGAGCGCGGCGGGCGCGTCGAACGGCGCCGCGGGCGAGCCGTCCGGCGGGCGCGGATCGCCGCCCCGACTGAATAGCTCGATCTGGACGACCCCGCGGTCCGCCGCGGCGGCGACCGACGCGAGGCTTCGGGCCGCGGGCCCGCACGGCGCGGCTCCGCACGCGGCGCCGATGAGATGCGAGAGTCCTTCCACGAACGGATCATCGCCCAAAATCGCGGCGACCGGCGAGCGTTCGCCGCCCGCAGCCACGCTCTGCGCGGCGGAGAGCGGCGCTCCGCCGCCCCACAACCACAGCGTGCTGATCGGCGGCTGGCCCGCTCGGATGCGGCGCGTGTTGATCGGATGCTCGTGCAGCCACATCTCGATCTCCACGCCGAGACGTCGGAGCGCACGGGCCGCAGCGCCTTGCGGCAACGCATCCCCGATGGTCGATCCCAGATAGCGCGCCGGATCTGTTGTCTGCACCTCGCCAGGCGGCGCCGGGCCGGTCGCAAGGAACCGGCCGGAGCGAGTGGGCACGAGGGTGTAGCCCGTGCCGGCGAATGACGTCTCGAAGGCGCGGCAGAGCTCCTCCTGAGCCAGGCCGCCGAGACGCAAGAGACCTTGCGGCATGAGATGCAGGCTCGTGAGGCCCGCGGTGAGATGCAGCGGATCGGCGAGCCAGACCCACTGCGGAGTTTGAGCCTCTCGGCCCGCCCCCGGCGGCAGGCGAGCCTCCGCGGGTCCAGCGGCCACCGACGGCGCACACGCGGCGATGGATCCCGGACTTGCGCGAGCGAGATCGCGGCGGCCGAGCCACTCTGCGAGCCACGCGCGCCAGCCCTGCGGCCGCGGCTCGAGAGTGCCGAAGCGCACCATGCGGTCGAGGCCAGGCAAGCGCATCGTGCCGGCGAGCGGCGGAGCCGCGCCGGGGGCCAGGTAGAGGTCCGATACGACCATGACGAGCTGCCGCACGAGGCGTATGTTAACGGCATGAAGCTCACGCTCGATGCGCGCACCGACGTGAATTTGATTCGCGGCTATGCGGCCGGCGCCGTGCGCATCGGCGAGCGGCTGGTGAGCACACCGTGCATCGTCGCGGCCGACACGCTCATCACCGGATGGGAGCCTGCGAGCGCGACGGAACTCGCGGCCTCGCACCTCGAGCCGGTCTTCGCGTTGAATCCGCAGGTGGTGCTTCTCGGCACTTCAGCCGCGCAGCGTTTCCCGAGCGCTCAGGTTCGCGAGGCGTTCGCATCGCGCGGCATCGGACTCGAGCCGATGGACTTCCGCGCGGCGTGCCGCACGTACAACATTCTCGTTCAGGAGGAGCGGCGAGTGGTCGCGCTGCTGTTTCCGAGCTGAGCCGCCGCGAGGCGGTCTAGAGAAGGCACAGAGAGAGAGAGTTCCACCAACACACAATCATTCGAAGCTGACAGACTCGAACAATTGGCTCTATCTTATTGTTTTTGCACATAAATTATTGTTGCTTTTCATCGGTCCCTCCACCCTGTGCCTTCTCCCGACCGTCTTGTCGTTGTTCGGAGACATGGTAAGCGGCTTGCAGTTCCAGGCGCAAGCTGTTTGAGGGGCTTCAAGTTTTCTCATCCGAGGAAATGGCTCGTGGGGAGGCCCCATCCGCGGGAGACGCGCGGCGCGTGCGGAACGCCGGCCGGGTGAACTGGCATTTCGATTCAGCAACTTACGATCGGAATATCGCGTAGCCTCTCAAGCTAGATCGTGCCTCCGAGCAGGGGCACGAAGGCGACGGCGCCGAGCGGCTGGCGATCGATGCGCTGCTCCTTGCGGATGAAGCGGACGAGCTCCTGCTCGCCTTCCGCGCCGACCGGCACGATGAGCCGGCCGCCAATTTTCAGCTGCTGCAGCAGCAGCTCGGGAACGGTGAGCGGCGCCGCGGCGACGAGTATGCCGTCGTAGGGAGCGTGCGCCTTCCAGCCGCTGCTGCCGTCGCCGTGCCGGAAGCGCACGTTGCGCAGCTCCAGCTCCTTGATGCGCTGCCTCGCGCGCTCGACGAGCGGCTCGATGCGCTCGATCGTATAGAGCTTCTCGACGAGCGGTGCGAGCACGGCGGTCTGATAGCCGCAGCCGGTTCCGACTTCGAGGACATTGAGAAGCGGCGTGCCCTCGAGCAGGGCTTCGGTCATGCGCGCAACGATGTAGGGCTGAGAGATGGTCTGCCCAAAGCCGATGGGCAGCGCCGTGTCCTCGTACGCGCGGCTGCTCAGCGCTTCGTCCACGAAGATGTGCCGCGGCACGTTGCGGATGCGCTCGAGGACGCTCAGGTTCGAGATGCCCTGTTCCCGCAGGCGCTGCACGAGCCGATCGCGCGTGCGGGCCGAGGTCATCCCGATGCCCGTCATCCTCACGTCAGTCATGGACGCCTTCCAGCCAGCTCGCGACCGCGGGCAGGGCCGCGTGCCGCGTGAAGTCGATCTGCAGCGGGGTCACCGAGACATACCCCTCGGCGACGGCGTGGAAGTCGGTGCCGGGGCCCGCGTCCGCCTGAGGCCCCGCCGGCCCGATCCAGTACACGGGCTGTCCCCGGGGATCGTGCGCGCGGACCACCTGCTCCGATCGATGCCGGAAGCCGAGCCTCGTTGCGCGAAACCCCTCGAGCTCACCGAAGGGCGCGTCCGGCACGTTGACGTTGAGGATGAGCGCCCGCTCGAGCGGCTGCTCGAGCAACCGCTCGAGCAGCAGGCGCGCGACGCGGGCGCCGGTCTCGAAATGCCGCGCGCTACGAGGCGCGGTGCACAAGGAGAGCGCAAGCGTCGGCAGACCGAGGAAGCGTCCCTCGATCGCCGCGGCCACGGTCCCCGAGTAGAGCACGTCGTCGCCCAGGTTCGGCCCGTCATTGACCCCGGAGATCACCATGTCGTGCTCGAAGTCGAAGAAGCCGGAGATGGCGAGGTGCACGCAGTCGGTGGGCGTCCCGACCACGTAGTACACCCCGGGCTCGGGCTCGAACACCCGCAGCGGCACATCGAGGGTGAGGGAGTTGCTCGCTCCGCTGCGGTTGCGATCCGGCGCGACGATGGTGAGGTCGGCGAGCGGCGCAAGCGCCTCCTTCAGGCGCAGGATCCCCTCTGCGCGGTACCCGTCGTCGTTACTGAGGAGAATCTTCACGTTATCTTATGGACATGGCCAGTGCGAAACGGCGCGCCAATATAGCGGGTGAGAGCCCCTCGCGGGAGGCGGAGGCCCCCTCCGCGCGGGAGGAGGATAAGGCCCTGTTCCGCGAGGCAACTCGCGATGTGCGCCCTCTCCAGCGCGATCACCCTCTTCCCCCGCGCCCGAAGCCTCCCCCTCGGGCGCGCTTCACTCGCGCCGACCGCCTCGCCATCCTGGATGAGAGCCTGCAGGCCGTGGCCGACGACACTTCCCTCGGCGGCGGAGAGGTGGTCTCGTACGCGCGCCCCGGGGTCCAGGACGCCGTTCTGCGGAAGCTCCGGCGGGGACACTACCGTATCCAGGCGGAGCTCGACCTGCACGGCCTCATCGCGCGCGAGGCGAAGTCGGTCCTGCGCGAGTTCATGGCCGAGGCGCTGGAGCGGGGTCTCACGTGCGTGCGGATCATCCACGGCAAGGGCCTGCGCTCGGGTCCGGGGGGGCCGGTGCTGAAATCCACGGTGAGTGCGGTCCTGCAACGCAGCTCGCGCGTCCTCGCATTCGTCTCGGCTCGCGCCGTCGATGGCGGCACCGGCGCGCTCTATGTGCTGCTGTCCTCTCGCCCCCCTTAAGCCGCGGCCGCCTCTCTCAGGAGCACGACGGCCTGCGCCGCGATGCCTTCGCGCCGGCCGAGAAATCCCAGGCGCTCGGTCGTCGTCGCCTTGATGTTGACGCAGTCCGCCTCCACCTCGAGCAGGCCGGCGACGACGGCGCGCATCTCATCACGGTATCCGGAAAGCCTCGGCGCCTCGGCGAGCAGCGTGACATCGGCATTCACCACGGCGAGCCCGCGCTCCCGCAGCATCCCGAGCACCGAGCGCACGAACCCGCTGCTCGCAACGCCCCGCCAGCGGGGATCGTCGTCGCGAAAATGCTGGCCGATGTCGCCGAGCCCGCCGGCTCCGAGCAGGGCATCGCACAGCGCGTGCAGCACCACGTCTCCGTCCGAATGGGCGAGCACGCCGTGCGTATGCGGGATCCGCACGCCGCCGAGCATCACGAAGTCGCCAGGCCCGAACGCATGCACGTCGAACCCCGATCCAATCCTCATTGCGCCTCCTTCGCTGCGGCCTGCGAGCAGCGCGATCGCGAGGCCCAAGTCCTCGGCGGTCGTGATCTTGATGTTCATCGCCGATCCCTGGACCCGGACGGGCCGCGCGCCCGTCCATTCGAGCGCCTGCGCCTCATCGGTCGGCGAGCGGCCGGCCGCGAACGCCGCATCGAGCGCCGCACAGAGTAGCCCGTAGCGGAACATCTGGGGCGTGAGCGCGCGCCAGAGGCCTGCACGGTCGACCGTCCGCTCAATGAGCGCGCCCGGATCGCAGAGCTTGAGGGTGTCGGCCACGGGCGCCGCGAGCAGGCCGCCGACCGGGTGATCGCGGCACTCGAGGAGCAGCCGGTCCAGATCCGCGCCGGGGAGGCATGGCCGCGCCGCATCGTGCACCAGCACCCAGTCCGCGGCCGCGGCGCGGCCGGCAAGCGCGGCGAGACCGTTGCGAACCGACCGGCTCCGCTCCGCACCACCCTCCACGGTCGTGAGGTGTGGACCGGCCCGGCGCGCCACATGCATCCAGTAGGGATCCCCGGGAGCGAGCGCCACGACGATGCCGGCGCAGCGCGGATCGCGCGCGAAAGGGTCGAGCGCCCACTCGATGAGGGTGCGGCCGTGGATCTCGGTGTATTGCTTGGGCAGGCGGTCGCCGAACCGGCTCCCGCTTCCTGCCGCCGGCATGATGAGCCAGTAGTGCATCACTTCGCGTCCGGCCGCCGCCTCAGCGCGATGCGGTTTGAGTCCGGTTATCGGCGCTCGCCGGGGGCACGACCTGGTAGAAGGTCTCGTTGGGACCGATCATGCCGAGCTCGCTGCGCGCCCGCTCCTCGAGCGCGGTCATGCCGTTCTTGAGGTCGTGCACCTCCGCGGCGAGCCGGTGATTGCGCTGCTCCAGCTCAACGTTCTCCGCTCGCTGGGTCGCGACCGCCGCCTCGAGCGGAGGGAGCGCGCGCACGCCGCTCGCGGAAATCCAGAGCCGATACTGCAGGAGCACGAGGACGACCAGCAACGCGGCGGCGAGCCACTTCATAGTCGGCGGAGCCTATCAGACCCGCGCCCGGCCCGTGTAACGCTTGCGCTCACCGGGGCCCCGCTCGCCGAGCGCTTCCCGCTCACAGGAGTGACTCCTCGAGCGGTGCCGCCTTGACGGCCTGATCGAGCGCCTTGAGCGTTGCGAGCAACGGCTCCATGCGCGCGAGCGGCCACGCATTCGGCCCGTCCGACAGCGCCTGCGCAGGATCCGGGTGCGTCTCCATGAAAAGGCCCGCGACGCCTACGCCAATCGCAGCCCGCGCGAGCACCGGCACGAACTCACGCTGCCCGCCGGAGCTCGTCCCCTGCCCTCCGGGGAGCTGCACCGAATGCGTCGCGTCGAACACGACGGGGCAGCCCGTCTCGCGCATGATCGAGAGCGAGCGCATGTCGGATACGAGGTTGTGGTATCCGAAGGAGAACCCGCGCTCGCACACGAGGATGCTGTCGTTGCCGGTCGAGCGCGCCTTCTCGACGACGTTCCTCATCTCCCACGGGGAAAGGAACTGACCCTTCTTGATGTTGACGGGCTTGCCCTGCGAGACGACGCTCAGAATGAAGTTGGTCTGACGGCAGAGAAAAGCCGGCGTCTGCAGGACGTCCACGACCGCGGCCACCTCGGCGAGCGGCGTATCCTCGTGCACATCCGTGAGCACGGGCACGCCCACGTCCTTGCGCACGCTCTCGAGCACGCGTAAGCCCGCGTCGATCCCCGGCCCCCGGTAGCTCGCGCGCGACGAGCGGTTCGCCTTGTCGAAGGAGGCCTTGAAGATGAACGGGATGGCGAGCCTGTCCGTCAACTCCTTCAGCCGGCCCGCGACCTCGACCGTGAGAGCGGGGCTCTCGATCACGCAGGGGCCTGCGATCAGGAAGAACGGCCGGTCGAGACCGACGAGGTGCCCCGCGAGCCTCATGCCCCGGCGGCCACGGGCAGCTGGGCGAGGCGCTGCGCGCGCGCGGCCCGGACGAAGGCGCTGAAGAGCGGATGCCCGTCCCGGGGAGTCGAGGTGAACTCCGGATGGAACTGCGTGGCGACGAACCACGGGTGGCCCGGGAGCTCGATGATCTCGACGAGCCCATCCCGCGAGAACCCGGAGAACCGCAAGCCCGCCTGCCGGTAGCGGTCGAGATAGTTGTTGTTGAACTCGTACCGGTGGCGGTGGCGCTCGAGGATCGTGTCGCGGCCGTAGAGCTCGCGAACGCGCGAGCCGGCGGCGAGCATCACCTCCTGGGCGCCGAGCCGCATGGTGCCGCCCTTGACCGAGGCCTCGTCGCGCAGCTGCGAGCCGTGCGCCTGGTCTTGCCACTCCGTGATCAGCGCGATGACGGGGTGGGGCGTCGCCTTGTTGAACTCGGTACTGTTGGCATTGGCGAGGCCGAGCACGTGGCGGCCGTACTCGATGATGGCGATCTGCATCCCGAGGCACAGGCCGAGGTACGGAATGCGGCTCTCGCGCGCGTAGCGCACGGCCTGAATCTTGCCCTCGACGCCGCGCTCACCGAACCCGCCGGGGACCAGGATCGCATCCATGCCCTCGAGCAAGCGCGTGCCCTGCTGCTCGATCTCCGTCGATTCGACGTAGTGAATGTTGACGCGGGTGCGCGACTTCAAGCCCCCGTGCGTGAGCGCCTCGTTGAGCGAGATGTAGGAGTCGCGGATCTGCACGTACTTGCCGACCATGGCGATATCGACTTGCCCATCGGGATTCGTCTTGCTGCTCACGACCTGGCGCCATTCGGCGAGGTCGGTCGGCGGCACATCGAGCCTCAGCTTGTTGACGATGATCTCGTCCAGGCCCTGCTCGTGCAGCAGCATGGGGATCTGATAGATGTTCTCGGCGTCCACCGCCGAGATCACCGCGCGCTCCTCGACGTTGGTGAAGAGCGCGATCTTGCGCCGCTGCTCCTCGGGCAGGGGCTGGCGGCAGCGGCAGAGCAGCACGTCGGGCTGGATGCCGATCCCCCGCAGCTCCTTCACGGAGTGCTGCGTGGGCTTGGTCTTGATCTCCCCGGAGCCCGGGCCGCCCACGATCGGCACGAGCGTCAGGTGCATGTACACACAGTTGCTGCGCCCGAGCTCCACGCCGAGCTGGCGGATGGCCTCGAGGAACGGCAGGGATTCGATGTCGCCGACGGTGCCGCCGATCTCGACCATGCACACGTCCGCCTCGTTCGCTCCGAGTGCGATGCTGCGCTTGATCTCATCCGTAATATGTGGAATCACCTGCACCGTCGCGCCGAGATAGTCGCCGCGCCGCTCCTTGGCGATGACCCGCTCGTAGATGCGCCCGGTCGTGAAGTTGCTGTTGCGCCCCGTGGTGGTGCGCACGAACCGCTCGTAATGGCCGAGGTCGAGGTCCGTCTCGGTGCCGTCGTGCGTCACGAACACCTCGCCGTGCTGGAACGGGCTCATGGTGCCGGGATCCACGTTGATGTAGGGATCGAGCTTCACCATGGCGACCTTGAGGCCGCGAGCCTCGAGAATCGCGCCGAGCGAGGCGGAGGCGATACCCTTCCCCAACGAGGAGACGACACCGCCGGTGACGAATACGAAACGGCTCATGCGGGGCTCGAGGGATCTCCGTCGAAGTTCAAGAGGACGGCCGCAGCCGCAGAATCGACGGGCTGACACGCTAGCACAACCGCGAGGCGCGATGAAGCGCCGCGAGCACCCAAGCGCTTTGAGCCCCACGCGCTCCCCTCGCGCGCGCCTCACGAGCCTCGATGCCAGATGAGCCGGCCCCGCCGCCGAGTCGCGGCCTCACCCTGGATCGCAACGTCCACCCACAAGTCGCCCGCGGCAAGCACCTGCTCGCCCGCGCAGAGCAACGGGATGCGTTCCCGCTCCGCGGGGGCCACCCGCGCTTGCTGCAGGAGCGCCTTCAGCGTGCGGGTCGGGCCTCCGCGCCGCGGCCGCAGCCGCTCGCCTCCGCGGCGCGAGCGGACGGTCACGGATTGCGGAAGGGCGTCAAGATCGATCGGCCCGTGACGGTCCGGCGCCAGCTCGAGCTGGCCGAGGCCCGGCGGAAGCTCCAGCATGGAGACGGCCCGCAGGGGCCACTCGAGCGGCCCCAGAGACACCCCGATCGCGGCATCACCGAGGCTCAGGAGATCGCCGTGACGCTCCGCGACCACTGCGCCCCAGGCCACCTGTGGGTGGGCGTCGGGACGCGCACCGAGCACGGGGCCTGCCAGCTCCTCGAGCCGCCGCGTATCGGGCAGCGGTCTTCCTGAGCGCGCGATCCAGTAACGCAGGACATTGCGGCGCCGCTCCGGAGCGAGGGGTCGCAAGCGCTTGACGGAGAGCGCTCCGCCCACCGCGGCGCGCTCCGCGTCGGCGCGCGCGATGAGATCGAGCAGCCGCTGAGCTTCGGCCGCATGGCGAGCCGTACGCGCCGCCGCGCGGCTTGCGGACGGCCAGCGCGCGAGCAGCGGCGGCACCACGCGGCGGCGCAGGTAGTTGCGGTCCAGGCGCTCGTCCGCGTTGGTGTCGTCCTCGATCCACTCGATCCCCCTCGCGCGCGCCCATGCCTCGATCTCGCTGCGCTCGATCGCAAGCAGAGGCCGGGCGAGGCGCCCGCGGCCGAACGGCGCAATGGGCGGCATGGCCGCGATGCCGGGCAGGCCCGCCCCGCGCAGCAGCTGCAGCAGCACCGTCTCCAGCTGGTCAGACGCGTGCTGTGCCGTGAGCAGCACCTCCGAGTCGGCGAGCTCACGCCCGAGCGCACGATAGCGTGCCTCGCGCGCCGCGGCCTCGAGGGAGGCCCCGGGCGGGCGATCGACCTTCACGCGCAGCACGGCGAGCGGAACGCCCAACCGCCCGGCGACCACGCGGCAGTGCTCCGCCCAGGCGGCGGAATTCGGGTTGAGGCCGTGATCCACGTGAGCCGCGCGCAGGCGCGGGTGCCGTCGCGTACCGCCGAGCATCGCGAGCGCGGTGAGCAGTGCCGTCGAATCCAGCCCGCCGCTGAACGCCACGCAGACCGAGACTCGCGGGTACTGCGGCAGCAGCGCGGCGAGGCACTCCTCGACCCGGGTCTCGAGGCTCGCCGCGGCAACGCCGTCACGCACTTACGTCCTCGGCGTACACCCCGAACGAGGCAATGCGCGCGTTGCGGCGCTCGAGGAGCTCAGATGCGGAGATCGTCTCGAGCTCGTCGAGATGCCGGATGACGGCAGCCTTCAATGTGGCCGACATGGCGGCCGCATCGCGATGCGCACCCCCGAGCGGCTCCTCGAGGACCTCGTCGATGAGGCCGAGCTGGTAGAGCCGCTGCGCGGTGAGCCCCAGGGCCTCGGCCGCCGCCTCCTTCTTGTCGGTGCTCTTCCAGAGGATCGAGGCGCAGGCCTCGGGGGAGATCACCGAGTAGGTGCTGTACTGGAGCATGAGCAAGCGGTCGCAGACGCCGATGGCGAGCGCTCCGCCCGAGCCGCCCTCTCCGGTCACGACGGTGACGATCGGGACGCCGAGAACGGACATATCGAAGAGATTGCGCGCGATGGCCTCGCACTGGCCGCGCTCCTCCGCGCCGATGCCCGGAAAGGCGCCCGGCGTATCGACGAAGGTGATGAGCGGCAGGCGAAAGCGCTCGGCGAGCCGCATGAGGCGCAGCGCCTTGCGGTAGCCCTCCGGCTTCGGCATGCCGTAGTTGCGCCGCACGCGCTCCTTCGTGTCCCGGCCTTTCTGGTGGCCGACGACCATCACCGTGCGATCCTCGAGCCGAGCGGGACCGCCGACGATCGCGAGATCGTCGCCGAACATGCGGTCGCCGTGCAGCTCGTGGAACTCCTTGCACAGCGCACCCACGTAGTCGAGCGTGTAGGGCCGCTGCGGATGGCGCGCGAGCTGGGTGATCTGCCAGGGCGTGAGGTTCGCGAAGGTGCTCACCGTGAGCTGGCGCATCTTCGCCTCCAGCCGCGCGATCTCGTCGTTGATGTTCACCTCGGAGTCGGATCCGACGTGCTTCAACTCATCGATCTTCGCTTCGAGCTCGGCGATCGGCTGTTCAAAGTCGAGAAACGCAACGGCCATGTGACGGTCGGGATCCCCTCAAGATGGATCGCGGGAGGTTACGGGGGGGCGGTGAAGGCGTCCAGTCCCGCGCGACGGGCGCTCCATCCGGGCAGAGGGGGAGCCCCGCCTCGTCAGGAAGGTCGTCACCTTCCCCCCGCGCCGAACGAGGCGACGGAGACCGGCGGGCCGTAGAGGAGCTTCACGCCGCCGCGTCCGACGAGGCCCTCGAGATGGTCCACGAGCTCGCGCGACGGCCTCACGCTCCACTCGGAGCCGAGGCTCAGCACGCACTTGGCGCCCCGCGCGCAATATTGAATGCCGACCGAGCAGTGTCCCTTACGCCACGGCTCCAGCACGTCGGCCAGGCGCTGAACGATCACGGAGGGGCTCCCCCCCTCGTCCGGCCAGCGCAAGAGCAGGCGCCGCACCTGCTGCTCCCGCGCCTTGTAAAGATCCGTGACGCGGCGCGCCGCGAGGCGCCACGAATCGCCGAACTCGTCGAAGCGCAGCGAGCCCTCGACCAGCACGAGCGTGTCCTTCGCGATGAGGTCCCGATGCTGCTGGTAAACCTCGTCGAACAGGGTGACCTCGAGCCGGCCCGAGCGATCGTCGAGCACCATGCTCACGCGTGTGCCGCGTTTCCTCACCTCATCGACCAGCCCGGCGACGCTCGCGGGACGGCCGGCAGTGAAGCCGCGGCCGCCCTCGCCCGCCGCGGGCGGCTTCTCGCTCACCAGATCGGCGATCCGCGCCGAGACGAATCGCGGCAGGTCGGCCTCGAGCCGGTCGATGGGGTGACCGGTCAGGTAGAGCCCGAGCGTCTCCCGCTCCCCGGCGAGCCGGATCTGCTCGCTCCAGTCCGGCTGCGCCGCCCCGTCCGGGGGCGCTGTGATGTCCGGGAGCTCCGCCGCGGTCGCTCGAGGGCCAGCGTCCGGCGCGCCGGCTCTCGCAGCCGCTGCCGCGCGACCGAGAGGCTGCGGCGCGGCGAGCCCAAATAGATCGTTCTGGCCGGCCTCGACGGCCTTCGAGCTTTGACCGCCGAGCTGCATGGCCGCCGGCAGGCGGGTCATCAGCGTCGCCCGATTGGCGCCGAGGGAGTCGAGGCTGCCCGAGCGGATCAGCGCCTCGAGCGCGCGCCGGTTGAGCCTCTGCAGATCGAGGCGCCGGCAGAGGTCGGTGAGGCTCACGAACGCTCCGCGACCCTCCCGCTCTTGAATGAGCGACTCGACCGCGCCGAGCCCGACCCCCTTGATGGCGCCGAGGCCGTAGAGAATCGTGCGCTCGCCCGCGACCGCGAACTCGTAAGCCGAGGTGTTCACATCGGGGGGCACGACCTCGAGCCCGAGCTGCTTGCACTCCTCGATCAGCATCACGACCTTGTCGGTGTGATCCATGTCCGCGGACAGCACGGCGGCCATGAAGGCCGCGGGGTAGTGCGCCTTGAGATAGGCCGTCTGGTACGACAGCAGCGCGTAGGCGGCGGAATGCGACTTGTTGAAGCCGTAGCCCGCAAACTTCTCCATCAGATCGAAGATGTGCGCGGCCCGCCCCCGCTCCACGCCGCGGGCGACCGCGCCTTCGACGAACCCCGAGCGCTGCTTCGCCATCTCCTCCGGCTTCTTCTTGCCCATCGCGCGGCGCAGCAGGTCCGCTCCGCCGAGCGTGTAGCCCGCGAGCACCTGCGCGATCTGCATCACCTGCTCCTGGTAGAGGATGACGCCGTAGGTTGGAGCGAGGACGGGCTCGAGACTGGGATGCAGGTAGTCGATCGGGCCGTCGATCCGCCCGTGCTTGCGGTTGATGAAATCGTCCACCATGCCGGATTGCAGCGGGCCCGGCCGAAACAGCGCGATGAACGGCACGACGTCATCGAAGCAGTTCGGCTGCAGGCGGCGGATGAGATCCTTCATGCCGCGCGACTCGAGCTGGAACACGGCGGTCGTGCGGCAGGATTTGAGCAGCGCGTACGTCGCGGCGTCGTCCATCGGGAGCGCAGTCATGACGAGCGCCGGCTCGCCCCGCTCCGCGCGGATGCGATTGATGGTCGCGACCCCGCGGTCGATGATCGTGAGGGTGCGAAGCCCGAGAAAGTCGAACTTGACGAGGCCCGCGGCTTCCACGTCGTCCTTGTCGAACTGCGTGACGACGCTCGAGGCGCCCTCCTCGCAGTAGAGCGGCGCGAAGTCCGTGAGGACCGAGGGGGCGATGACGACGCCGCCCGCGTGAGTTCCGGCGTTGCGCGTCAGGCCCTCGAGCGAGCGCGCGAGGTCGATCAAGTTCTTGATCTCCTCCTCGGAATCGTAGAGACGCTTGAGCTCGGGCTCCTTCGCGAGCGCATCGTCGAGGGTGATCCCGAGCTCGAACGGGATCAATTTCGCGATGCGGTCGACGAATCCGTAGCTCAACCCCAGCACGCGTCCGACATCGCGCACCACCGCCTTCGCCGCCATCGTGCCGTAGGTGATGATCTGCGAGACACGGTCGCGGCCGTACTTCTGCGCGACGTAGTCGATGACGCGGTCGCGTCCTTCCATGCAGAAGTCGATGTCGAAGTCCGGCATCGACACGCGCTCAGGATTCAGGAAGCGCTCGAAGAGCAGGTCGTGCTCGATCGGATCGAGATCCGTGATCTCGAGGCAGTAGGCGACCAGCGAGCCGGCCCCCGAGCCGCGGCCGGGACCGACCGGCACGCCGTTCGCTCGCGCCCAGCGGATGAAATCCGCGACGATCAGGAAGTAGCCGGCGAAGCCCATCTTGCAGATCACGTCGAGCTCGATCTTGAGCCGCGCCGGATAGGCCGCGGCGCTCCCGCGGCCGGCGAGGCGCGCCGCGTGAGCCTCCGCGCTGTCGCGGCCCCCGAGATGCGCCGCGTGGGCCTCGGCGCTCCCGCGGCCGGTGAGCCGCCGGGCGAGTCCCCGTTCGGCCTCCGCGCGCAGGTAGTCCGCGGCCGTCACGCCCGGGGGCGCCGGATACTCCGGCAGCCGAGCCTCGCCGAGCGTCAGCGCGAGGCTGCAGCGGCGTGCGATCTCGACCGAGTTGGCAAGGGCTTCCGGCACGTCCGCAAACAGGTCGGCCATCTCCGCCGGTGCCCGCAAGTATTGCTGCGCGGTGTAGCGGCGCGCCCGGCTCGGGTCCGCGAGCAGGGTGCCGTCGTGGATGCACACCCGGGCCTCGTGCGATTCGAAGTCCGCGGCCGTCAGAAACCGCACGTCGTTGGTCGCGACGACCGGCACGCCGCGCCGCGCGCCGAGCGCAACGGCCGCAGCGATGTGGGCTTCCTCCTCGGCGCGTCCGACACGCTGCAGCTCGAGATAGTAGCGGTCGCCGAATAGTCCGAGCCAGAAGTCGAGGGTGCGTCCCGCCTCCTGCTCCCGGCCGTTCGCGAGCGCACGCCCGACGTCACCGTCCGTTGCGCAGGACAGCGCGATCGTTCCCTGCAGCTCGGACGCCGTGAGCCAGCGGCGGTCGATCATGGGGGGGCCGCGTCGCTGTCCCTCGAGATAGGCACGGCTCAGGAGCCGGGTGAGGTTGCGGTAGCCGGCCTGCGTCTGGCACAGCAGGGCGATGCGGGAGCTCTGCTGGCGCTCGCCGGCCTCGGCAACCAGAAGATCGACGCCGATGATCGGCTTCACGCCGCGGTCGAGCGCGGCGCGATAAAACTTCATCATCGCGAAGAGGTTCGCCTGATCGGTGAGCGCGACCGCAGGCATCCTTGCCGCCGCGACGGCGTCCATGAGCGCCGGCACCCGCACGACGCTATCGACGAGCGAGTACTCGGTATGCAAGCGCAGATGGACGAACGCCTGGGGCATCGTGAGCGTCACTCGAGGTCCGGTGCGCATCTTACCGGCGAGAACGACCAACGGTGCATCGGCGACGGTCCTTGCGCGCGAAGCGCCCGCAGATGCGCGGGCGTCCCGTATCCCTTGTGCGTCGCGAAATCGAACCCCGGGTAGCAGGCGTCGAGACGCCGCATCATGGCATCCCGGTACGTCTTGGCGAGAATCGACGCGGCGCTGATCGCTTGAATGGTGCTGTCCCCGCGCACGATCGCCTCCACGGTGCAGGCGAGGGGCAAGTCCGAGACGCAAGGCGTGCAATTGCCGTCCACCTGCACGTGCGTCGGACGGACCGGCAACGCGAGCAAGGCCCGCCGCATCGCGAGGAGCGTCGCCTGGAGGATATTGAGCTCGTCGATCTCCTCGCGGTCGGACCAGGCGACTGCCCATGCGAGGGCTCGCGCGCGGATGATCGGCGCCAGGGTCTCCCGCACCTGCGGCGTGAGCACCTTGGAATCGGCGAGGCCGTCGATGCGGCGCCGCGGGTCGAGGATCACCGCGGCTGCAACCACAGGCCCCGCGAGGGGGCCGCGACCCGCCTCATCCACCCCGGCGGTGCGCCTCACCGGCCTCACCTTGCCACCAGGTCGAGTACGGCGGCGGCCGCGCGGTCCGCACCGCCGAGCCGCAGCGTCTCGTGGATCCGCCGGAACTCGCGTTGCAGCTCCTCCCCGCCCTCGCGGTCCTCGAGCTGCCCGAGCAACGCGGCGCCCAGCGCTTCCGGCGTCACCTCGTCCTGCAAGAACTCAGGGATGAGCCGGCGTCCGGCGAGCAAGTTGGGCTGCGAGAAGTACGGCACCTTGACCAGCCCCAACCGCTTGATGACGGAGTACGTGAGTCTGCCGAATCGGTAGGCGGCCACCATGGGGCACTTGCAGAGCAGCGCTTCGAGCGTCGCGGTTCCCGAGGTGACGAGCGCGGCGTCCGCGGCGATGAGCGCGCGCTGCGCTTCACCGTCGAGGATGCGAACGTCCCGCCACCGAAAAGCATGCATGTGACGCTCGAAGACCCGTTGCACCGGCGCCGAGGCCATCGGCGCGATGAATTGTACCGTCGGACGGCGCGCCTGCACCCAGCGGGCCGCCGCGAGGAAGTCCCCGCCGAGCCTCTCGACCTCGCCGAGCCGGCTGCCGGGCAGCAGCGCGACGACGGTGGCGGCCGGGTCGATCCCGAGCTCCCGCCGCGCGCGGGGTCGATCGACATCGAGCGGAATCTGATCCGCGAGCGGATGACCGACGAACAGGGCGCGCACCCCATGCCGCGCATAGAAATCCACCTCGAACGGCAGCAGGCACAGGACGAGATCGTAGGCGCGTGCGATCCGGTGCACGCGGCCCTGTCGCCACGCCCAGACCTGCGGACTCACGTACTGCACGGTCTTCAGGCCCGCTTTCTTCAGCTGCTGCGCGAGCCCCAGGTTGAAGGCCGGGGAATCGATGCCGACGAACACGTCGGGCCGCTCGGCGGCGAGGCGCTTGCGCAAGCGCCGCCGCAAGCCGATGAGCCGCGGCAGGTGCTTCAGCGGCTCGAACAGCCCCATCACGGCGAGCTCGTGAGCCGACGCCCACGGTTCGCAGCCGCAGGCGCCCATCAACGGGCCCGCCACGCCGACGCAGTGCAGCTGCGGCACCCGGGCGCGTAGCGCCCGGATCAGCGCCGCACCCAGCTGATCGCCGGAGGACTCGCCGGCGACCAGAGCGAGCTCGAAGACCTTGGGAGAGCTTTCCACTCGCGCCGGTGAGCGCCGCGCGCCACGGTTCAGCGGGTGAGGCTGCGGGTGGAGCGGCTGATGAACTCGACGAGCAGCGCGAGCTCCGGCTGCTCGCGGGCGAGCGACGCCAGCCGCTCGGCGGCCTCATCGAGTTTCAGCTCCATCCGGTAGAGAATGCGGTAGGCACTGCGGATGTGGCGAATCTGCTCCGGCGTGAAGCCGCGCCGCTTGAGCCCTTCCGCATTGACTCCGTGCGGCACGGCGGGGTTGCCCGTGATCGTCACGTACGGCGGCACGTCGCGGCTCACGATCGCCCCGCCCCCGACGAAGGCATGCGCCCCGATCTTGCAGAACTGATGGATCGCGCAGAGGCCGCCGAGCTGCACCCAGGAGCCGATCTCCACGTGGCCGGCGATCGAGGCGACGTTCGAGAACACCACGTTGTCGCCGATCACGGAGTCGTGGGCGATGTGGCTCCCCGTGAGGAACAGCCCGTCGTTGCCGATCGTCGTGACGCCCTTGCCGTGCGTCGTGCCGCGATTGACGGTGCAGTACTCGCGGAAGATGTTCCGGTCGCCGATCTCGAGGCGCGTCGGCTCTCCCTTGTACTTCTTGTCCTGCGGAGCCTCCCCGATCGAGGCGAACTGGAAGACTCGATTCGCGGCTCCCATACGCGTCGGGCCGTTCACGACGGCGTGGGGTCCGACCACCGTCCCCGGTCCGAGCACCACATCGGGGCCGATGATGGCGTAAGGGCCCACCGTCACATCGGGCGCGAGCTCGGCGCGCGGTGACACGACCGCCCGCGGATCGATCACCGCGAGGCCTCCGGCACCAGCATCATCTCCGCGCTCGCCGCCTCGTCCGTACCGACGTAGGCGACCGCCGAGAACCGCCAGATGCCCTTCAGCGCACGCTCGAGGCGCGCCGTGAGGATCAACTGATCTCCCGGCACGACGGGCTTGCGGAAGCGGGCCTTGTCGATGCCGGCGAAGTAGAACTTCGTGTTCTCGTCGGGAATCACCCCGCCCGTCACGAACGCGAGGATGCCCGCCGCCTGCGCGAGCGCCTCGATGATGAGCACTCCCGGCATGACCGGACGACCCGGAAAGTGCCCGGAGAAGAACGGCTCGTTGAAGGTGACGTTCTTGAGCGCCCGAATGCTCTCACGGGCCTGAAGCTCGAGCACTCGATCGACGAGCAAGAAGGGGTAGCGATGCGGCAGCTGCTTGAGAATCGCCAGGATGTCCATCTGCGTCGTTTCAGTCATCGTGAGCACCCCGCGCGTTGCCGACGAGCTTGGCTACCGCGCGCTCAACCGCAGCGAGCCGATCGTACAGTGATGAGAGCCGCTTGAAGCGCGCGACGAGCTTGCGCCAGCTGTGCGCCTCCTCCAAGGGAATGCCGGAGGAGTATACGCCCGGGCTCGCGATGGAACGGCTCACCATCGTGGTGCCCGTGACCACCACGTCGTCGCAAATCGAGAGCCAGCCGCCGATCGACACCGCACCTCCGATCATGCAGCGCCGGCCGATGACGGTGCTGCCGGAGATCCCGGTACAGCCGGCGATGGCCGTGTGCGCACCGATGCGCACGTTGTGGCCGATCTGGATCAGATTGTCGAGCTTGACCCCGTCCTCGAGGACCGTGTCCTCGATGGCGCCCCGATCGATGGTGGTGTTCGCGCCGATCTCGACGTCGGCGCCGATGCGCACGCTGCCAACCTGCGGCACCTTCACCCAGCTTCCGGCATCTTGCGCGAACCCGAAGCCGTCGCTGCCGATCACGACTCCCGGATGAATGAGCGTCCGCGCGCCGATCGTGACCGCCCGGCCGAGCGTGACCCGCGCCACCAACCAGGCCTCTTCCGCGACGCGGACGTCCCGGTCGAGCACGCAATGGGGACCTATCACCGCCCGGGGACCGACGGCCGCGTGAGCGCCGACGATCGCGAGCGCGCCCACGTGAGCGGACGGATCGATGCGAGCTTCAGGATCGATCACGGCGGTCGCATGCACCCCGGCCGCCGGCCTCTCGCGAGGATGGAGCACCGCGGCGATGCGAGCGAAGGTCGCGCGAGGATTCTCCGAGACCAGAGCCGCCACCGGACAGCCGGCCGCGGACTCGCGATCGAGCACGACGGCGGCCGCCCGGGTCTCCCCGAGCTGGCGCCTGTGGCGCGAGTCCGCAAGGAACGAGACGGCCCGGCCGTGCGCCTGGCCGAGAGTGGACACGCTGTCAACCAGCGTCGCGGGATCGCCGTGCAGCTCGCAGCCGAAGCGCACCGCCAGCTCGCCGAGCGAGATCGTCATGCCATTGCCCCTCTGCGGGGTACTGGCCCCCAAGGACGCCGCGGCTAGTGGCTGGACTTCGCCTTGCGCGGCGCCGTGGCGCCCGCCCCCGAGGCTTGCTGCAGGCGCGCGAGGATCGCCGGCGTGATGTCGATGGTGCTGGTCGAGTAGATCACGCCGTCGGCCAGCACCAGGTCGAAGTTCTGCGCCTTCGCGTACGTCTGCACCTGCTGCACCAGGATGCGCTGCAGGCTCGACAGCTCCTCGTTGCGCCGCGTGGTGAAATCATCCTGCAGCTCGCTCTGCCTTCTCTGCAAATCGCGATCGCTGTCCTGCAGTTCGGTCTGCTCCCTCTCGCGCTGATCGTCGGTCATGGTGGGAGCATCCCGCTGGTACTTGTCCGCGCGGGTCTTGAGCGTCGCCTGCAGTTTGGCGAGCTCGTTCTGCCGCGGCAGAAACTCGGCGCGCAGCTGCGCCAAGATCGCCTTGGCCTGCGGGGACTCCTGCATCAGCTGGGAATAGTTGACATAGCCGATCTTCAAGTCCGCCCACGCGGGGGACGTCGCGAGGATCAACGCGGCAGCTGCACCCCAAACTAGTGACTTGACCACACCCACCTCTTGTCATGGGCTTGCGCCCAACTTCTCATGGGCTTGCGCCCAACTTCTCTCGGGGTCGCAAAGCGCGACCCCGTACATAATGCGGCGCGAAGCGCGCCGATCAGGAAATAGCGCCGCCGCCGCCCGGTCCGGCGTGGCGGGACTCTCCGTTCCCTTGGGTCATTGTAACTGAAGTCGCAGCGGCTGTGAGGACCCGCTCCCCGGCCCGCGGGAGAGGCGGGCCGGGGCAGCCGCTAGAAGGCGTTTCCGATATCGAACTGGAAGCGCTCGACGTTGTCGCCCCAGGAGATGCCGTCCGTCTCGGTCTTGGCGTCCAGGGGGACCGCGAAACTGAAGCGGAGCAAGCCCATGGGCGCGAGCCACTCCACGGAGAGACCGACCGACTCCTTCAGGTTACTCAAGCTCGGATTGTAGTTGGTGTTGGGACCCAGAGAGCCGTAGACGGTCGTCCCGGTCGAGTACCCGTACGGGGGAGCGTAGAACGTCGGACCGCAGACGCGCTGGTTCGAGGAGTCCGTGACGCACCTCGACGTGGCGAAGACATTCCCGGCGTCGAGGAACAGCTTGATCCGGGCGCTCGAGGCGAACTTATCGGGTGTGGGCAGGATCAACTCGGCGCGCGCGAGCGCGTTGATGTTGCCACCGTACGGATTACCGTACTGGTCCTTCGGCCCGAGGGATCCGGGGTAGAAGCCGCGCACCGAGTCCGGGCCGCCTCCGTAGTACTGGGCGTATGGGGGCAGCGCCGTGGTCTTGCCGAGGCCCTCCCCGTAACCGAGCTGCACGTTGAAGTCCGCCGTGAACTTGCCGAACAGCGGAACGTACTGCAGGTAGTTGAAATTGCTGTTCCAGTACTGCACGGAGCCCGTCGGCAGAGCGTACCTGCCCGACAAGAGGATGAAGAGGCCGCGGTCGGCAAACAGCGTCTTGTTCCGCGAGTCGTAGGTCCAGCCGCCGGTGAGCTCCGGGATGATGAACCGGGTGCCGTAGGCCTCGGCGGTCTCCGTCACGTAGTTGCCGGTCGCGTAATCGTAGACCGATCCGACACCCCCACTGTACCGGTAGGTGCTGCCGTTCTCCTGGACCCACTGCTGCGCCTGGATCGCGCTGTCCCCGCTGATGGAGATGAGCTGCGCGTCCTCCACGTCGGCACCGACACTCAGGTACTGGTTCTCGCTGATGGGATAGGCGAAGCTCGTCGCGGCCGTCACCAGCTGCGTGGAGAACTGGGAGGAGGTCGCGATGAACTGGCTCACGTCCCGGTAGCTGAGCGAGATCGTTCGGGAGACCTGGTTGATGGTCAGGTACGGATCGGTCTCCGAGATGGTGTAGACCTTGTTGTACGCCCCGCCCTCGAGGTCCACGGAAAGGCGCTGGCCCGTCCCCATGAAGTCCGCGTCGGTGAAATCGCCGTTGAGCGTGAGCTTGTAGAGCTCCGAGTAGCCGACGCCGCCCGTGAGCGACGACCCGGAGCCCTCCTCGATCTTGTAATTCACGTCCACCTCATCGGCCGAGCCCGGCACCTTGCTGGTGTCGGAGTCCACCGACTTGATGTACGGCAGGCGCTGGAGGCGCTGCTTCGAGCGCTCGAGCGCCCCATTGGACAGCCATCCGCCCTCGAGCTGCCGCACCTCGCGCCGCAGCACCTCGTCGTTGATCCTCGTGACGCCCGAGAAGGTGATGTTACGCACGTACACCCGATTGCCCGGCTCCACGAAAAAGGTGAGCGCGACCTGGTGGGTCTGGTCGTCGGTCGTCGGCACCGGATCGACCTTCGCGAACGCATAGCCATCCTGGCCCAGCCGGTCCTGCATGAGCTCCTGGGTCGCCGTGATGAGCTTGCGCGAATAGATCTGCCCCGGCTGGACCAGCACGAGCCGCGCGAGCTCCGCCTCCGGCACGACGAACGTCCCGGCGAGCTTCACGCTCGAGATCTTGTAGACCGCTCCTTCGGTCACGTTCACGTCGATGAAGATGTCGCTCTTCTGCGGGGAGATCTGGACCTGGGTCGAGGTGACCTGGAAGTTCGCGTAGCCTCGGTCCATGTAGTACGAGCGGACCCTCTCGATGTCCCCCTGGAGCGATTCGCGCGAGTAGCGGTCATCCTGCTTGTACCAAGACAGCCAGTTCGGAGTGTGCAGCTCGAAGCCCTTGATGATCTCCTTGTCCGAGTAACGGTGGTTGCCCACGATGTTGATCTCGCGGATCTTCGAGCTCTTGCCCTCGTGGATGGTGACCTTCACCTTCACCCGGTTGTCCGATTCGTTCTCCACTTGCGTGTCGATGCTCACCGCATACTTGCCGTGGCTGAAGTACTGGTCGGTGAGATAGCCCGTCAACTCCTCGAGCACCGAGCGGTCAAAGGTCTTGCCGACCGAAAGCCCCTGGCTGCGCAGGGCCTTCTGCAGATCCTCGGTCTTCACGTCCTTGTTGCCGGTGATCTCGAAGCTCTCGATGGAGGGCCGCTCCAGCACGACGACGATCAGCGTGTTGCCGTCGCGCCGGAACTGGACGTCGCGGAAGAAGCCGGTGTTGTACAGGGCGCGAATCGCCTCCTGCACCTTCTGGGGATCCAGCTTGTCGCCAATGTTGACCGGCAGATAGTTGAACACCGTGCCTTCGGAGATCCGCTGCAGGCCCTCCACACGGATGTCGCCGACCGTGAAGCTCTCGCTGCTGCCCGCGCTCAACGACTCCGCCGGACCGACGCCGAGATCCTGGCCAACGGCGAGCGTCGCGTACCCAAGGAGAAAGAGCGAGACCACCAACCCATAGCGCATCATTCGGGACCGCCGATCCAGGAGCTCAGGACAGGTTCTAGTAGGAATTCGCGAGGCCTGCGGGACGCTCATCCTCGAGCGGTCCGCACTGCGTCGCGACGTCGCCTGCAGCTCACCTGCGCGAGGCTCCGTGCTTCTGCGTCGGCCTGCAGCACATCATCGAGACTCCCGACGGTCCCCCCGGAGACCTTGGTGATCACCGTCTCAATGACTGCCGCGATATCGGGAAAGTTCAATTGACCATCCAGGAATGCATGTACTGCGACCTCGTTGACGGCGTTCAAGGCAACTGGCAAGAGCCCCCCGGCCCGCGCCACCGCCTGCGCGAGCGCCAAGCATCTGAATTTAACGGTATTTGGCGCACAGAAATCCAGTCGTCCAGCCCGCACCAGGTCGAGAAACTGCACGCCGGCGGCCACCCGATCCGGCCAGGCGAGCGCATGGGCGATCGGCGTGCGCATGTCCGGAGCGGAGAGCTGCGCGAGGACCGAGCCATCGACGTACTCGACCATCGAGTGAACGATGCTCTGGCGATGCACGAGGATCTCGACCCGGTCCGGCGGCAGGCCGAAGAGAAAGCACGCCTCGATGAGCTCGAGGCCCTTGTTCATCAGGGTAGCCGAATCGACCGAGATTTTCCGGCCCATCACCCAGTTCGGGTGGGCGCACGCAAGTTCCGGCGTGGCGGCCGCCATGGCCTCTTCGGTCCAGTCGAGGAACGGGCCGCCCGATGCGGTGAGGAGCACCCGGCGGACGCCGGGGGGCGCATCCCCCGGACGCGCGCCGTGGGGCAGGCACTGGAAGATGGCGTTGTGCTCGCTGTCGATGGGCAGCAGCTCGCAGCCCGAGGCGCGCGCCTCCCTCAAGAGCAGGGGCCCCGCCATGACGAGGGATTCCTTGTTGGCGAGCAGCAGGCGCTTGCCGGCGCCCGCCGCGGCGAGCGTGGACTTGAGGCCCGCCGATCCGACGATCGCGGCCATGACGTAGTCCACCTGGCGCAGCCGAGCGATCTCCTCGAGCGCATCCGGGCCGGCGAGCAGCCGCGTGCCGACCCGTGCGCCGGACAGGCGGCTCTCGAGCTCCTTCATGGCGGCCGGATCGGCGAGCGCGGCATAGTCCGGCTGCCAGCGAATGATCTGCTCGGCGAGCCGGGCGGCGTTGCGATGAGCGGCGAGCGCCACGACTCGGAATCGCTCCGGATGCCGTCCGACCACGTCGAGCGTGCTGGTGCCGACGGAGCCGGTCGAGCCGAGCACCGCGATGCCGATCATGTGGCGACCCCCAGGGCGAGCAGCCCGAAGAACAGCACCGGCGCGGCCCCCGTGACACTGTCGATCCGGTCCATGACGCCCCCATGGCCCGGGAAGAGCGTGCCGCTGTCCTTCATCCCCGCAAAACGCTTCAATAGACTCTCCGTCAGATCACCGACGACCGAGAAGGCGACCGCGATCACGCACAGCGGCACGAACACGGCGGGCGGTATGCCAAACCATCGGCTCCCTGCGATCGCCACGAGCACGCTCACCGCCACCCCGCCGATCACGCCCTCCCAAGTCTTGCCGGGCGAGACCTCGGGGGCAAGGCGCATTCTGCCGAAGCGCCGGCCCGCGAAGAAGGCGCCGATATCGGCCACCCAGACCAGGATCAGCACGAACAGCATCCACTGCGCCCCGCGGGATATATCGAGCCGCAGGCGCATGAGCGCCACCCAGGCCGGCACGAGCGCGAGCAGGCCCGCGAGGGCGGCGGACCAGCTGGCGGCGCGCCGCGGCGCGAAAATCACCCACACCAGCGCGACCACCCACCACAGTACCGCAATCGCGAGCACGACCTTCGTTCCCGTGCCGGTCGCCGTTAACCACCAGACGAGCGGCAGCAGCACCGCGACGGCCCCCACATAGAGCACGCGCAGCGCCGGGGCCGGCACGCGCAGGAACGCCGACCACTCCCAGGCGCCCGCGAGCACGACGGCGGTGACGACGATGAGGGTTGCGACGGGGGGGAGCCACAGGACGACCGCGAGCAGTAGCGCAACCAGGATCACGGCGGTGATGATCCGGGTTCTAAGCACGCACTGGGCTCCGCGGGGCCGGCTCGGCGACGCGGCCGAAGCGCCGCTCGCGACGGGCGTAGAACTCGAGCGCTTCATCGAGCGCCACCACATCGAAGTCCGGCCAGTTGAGATCGGTGAAGTAAAGCTCCGTGTAGGCGAGGTTCCAGAGGAGAAAATTGCTGACGCGCCGCTCACCGCCGGTGCGGATGAACAGATCCGGATCCGGCAGGCCCGCAAGCTCGAGCGCGGCCTCGACGTGCCGTTCCGTCAGCTCGCGCGGCTGCAGAGCCCCCTCGGCGCATTGCGCCGCGAGCCGCTGCACGGCCCTCACGATGTCCCACCGGCCGCCGTAACTCACCGCGACCTGCAGGGCGAGGCCGTCGTTCGCCGCGGTCTTGGTTTCCGCCGCGGCGATTCGCGATTGCAGCCGCAGCGTGAGCCGCCCGCGCTCGCCGATGAAGCGCAGCCGCACCCGGTTGGCGTGCAGGTCGGAGACTTCCCGGTCGAGCGTATCCACGAACAGCCCCATGAGCTTTGCGACCTCCTCGCCCGGACGCGACCAGTTCTCGCTCGAGAAGGCAAAGAGCGTGAGGGCCTCGATTTGCTTCGCCGTGCAGTGCTCGACGCAGGCGCGGACCGCGGCGATACCGGCGCTGTGGCCGGCATGACGGGGCAGGCCGCGCGCGGCGGCCCACCGTCCGTTGCCATCCAAGATGATCGCAATGTGGCGGGGCAGAGGCATGGACGCGCTTGAAAGGTAACTCGCGAGGCTCGAGCGGCGGCGCGCCACCTCAAACCTGCATGATCTCCTTCTCCTTGGAGGCGAGGGCCTGATCGATCTCACCGACATGCTTGTCGGTGAGCTTCTGGATCTCGGTCTCCGCCCGGTGCTCGTCGTCCTGCGAGACCAGTTTCTCCTTCAGCATCTCCTTTATGTCCGCCATCACCTCGCGCCGCACGTTGCGGACCGCGACGCGCGCGCTCTCCGCATCGTGGCGCACGACCTTGGTCAGGTCGCGCCGGCGCTCCTCCGTGAGCGGGGGCATCGTGATACGGATGACCGTTCCAGCGGTGAGCGGATTTAATCCCAGGTCGGACTTGTGGATCGCCTTCTCGATCGCCTGCACCATCGTCTTCTCCCAGGGGGACACCACGAGCGTCCGCCCCTCCTCCACGTTGATGCTCGCGATCTGCAGCAGCGGCACGTCCGAGCCGTAGTAGTCCACCTTCAGATGCTCGATGAGGCTCGGATGGGCGCGCCCGGTGCGCAGCTTCTTCAGGTCCCCCTGGAACGTCTGCACGCACTTACCCATGCGCGCCTGGGCGTCCTTCTTGATGTCATCGAGCATGTCTCACCCCCCTTTGAGCGAGTCGGGCCGTCCCGGCCTCGCCGACGCGCACGTTACTCGAAAGTGACGACCGTGCCTACGTCCTCCCCGCGCGCGGCACGGGTCAGGTCGCCGGAGCGGTTGAGGTTGAAGACCCTGAGGGGCAGCCGGTTGTCGCGGCACATCACGATCGCCGTGGCATCCATGACGTTGAGCTTATCCGAGAGCACTTTGTCGAAGGTGAGGCGGGGGTAGCGCACCGCGGCCGGATTGTGCATCGGATCGTCCGAATAGACTCCGTCCACCTTCGTCGCCTTGAGCAGCACGTCCGCGTCGATCTCGATGGCGCGCAGCGCGGCCGCCGTGTCCGTGGTGAAGAAGGGGTTGCCCGTGCCTCCGGCGAAGACCACCACGCGCCCCTTCTCGAGGTGACGGATGGCGCGGCGGCGAATGTAATCCTCGCAGACCTGGTTGATGCGGATCGCCGACATGACCCGCGACTGCAGGCCGAGGCTCTCGAGGGCGTCCTGTACCGCGAGCGCGTTCATGACGGTCGCGAGCATGCCCATCTGGTCGGCGGTCCCGCGGTCCATCCCCGCGCGGGCGAGGCCGACGCCCCGGAAGATGTTGCCCCCCCCGATCACGAAGGCGACCTCGACGCCCGTCTCGGCGATCGCGACGATCTCGCCCGCGATGCGCTTCAGCACCGACGGATCGATGCCGTAATCGGCCGAGCCCAAGAGCGCCTCGCCGGAGAGCTTCACGAGGAGGCGTGTGTAACGAGCGGGAGCTGGCGTAGTCATGTTGTTCGACCCTCTCGGCCTCGAGGCCGATAGAGAAAACCCCGCCGCGGCGGGGTCCTCCTTAGGGGTGAGGCGCCTCAGTGCCGGGTCGGATCGCCCGAGCTGCCTTGCACCTGGGCCATCACCTCGGCGACGAAATCGCCCTGCCTCTTCTCGATGCCCGCGCCGACCTCGAAGCGGTCGAACGCCGCGACGCTCGCGCGGGCGGCCTTGAGCAGCTTCTCGACGGAGATGTCGGGATCCTTCACGAAGGCCTGGCCGGCGAGCGTGATCTCCCCGAGGGACTTCCTCAGCCGCCCCTCGACCATCTTCGCCACGATCTCGGGCGGCTTACCCTCCCCCCTCGCCTGCTCGGTGAGGATCTCGCGCTCCTTCGCCACGACCTCCGCGGGCACATCCGTCGCCGTCACGTACCTGGGACTGCTCGCCGCGACGTGCATGGCGAGATCGTGCGCAAGCGTCTCGTCCCCGCCGTCGATGGCGACGAGCGCACCGATCCGCGTGCCGTGCACATAGGCGCCGAGCTGCCCCCGCGCCGTGAGCACGGCGAAACGGCGCACGCCGATATTCTCGCCGATCCGAGCGATGAGGGCACGGCGGCGCTCGTCCACCGTCTCCCCGCTCGCGAGTCGTGCCTCGAGGAGCGCCTCCAGGGATTGCGGCCGGACGGCCAGGGCGCGCGAGGCGACCTCCTGGGCAAACGCGCGGAAATCCTGCTCGCGCGCGACGAAGTCCGTCTCGCAGTTGACTTCCACCATCGCCGCGACGGGTCCATCCGGTGCCTTCTCGATGACGATGACGCCTTCGGCAGCCACCCGCGCCGACTTCTTGTCCGCCTTGGCGAGCCCCTGCATGCGCATCAGCTCGGCGGCGGCGTCGAGATCGCCCTTGGTCTCGACCAGTGCCTTCTTGCACTCCATAAAGCCCGCGCCCGTCCGGTCGCGGAGCTGCTTGACTGCCTCTGCTGTGATGTTCATGCGCGGCCTCCGGCCGATTCTACTGGGCTATGGTATTGAGTCGCGGCTCGAGGCCTCGAGGTTCCCCGGAGGGCCATTCCATCGAGCCTCGAGGGGCTTCAAGGATCAGCCGTCTGCCGCCTTCTCAGGACCGGCGCCGCTCTCCTCGCCTGCGCTGCGAGGCTTGCGCCGGCCGCCCGCGGCCGCCCTGCGCGGCGGGGCCGCTGCCACCGCCGCAGGGGTGGCGGGCACTGCTGCGGCAGGCTCCTCCGCCTCATCGAGATCGTCGAATTCCGGGCTCTCCTCGCCGGCCTCGACGGGCGGCGCCTTGACGGCCGGCAGGCGCCGGCGCTGAGGCGTTTTCTTGCGCACGGTCGGCTGCGGCCGCTGGCGGCCCCGCGCCGATTTCTTCCGGGGCTGTCCGGACTCGTCGAGCTCGACGAACTCGTCCTCGCCGACGGCCACGGCCGGTACCGATGCCTTGCCCTCGATGACCGCGTCCGCGATGCCGATGCTGTAGAGCTGGATGGCGCGCATCGCGTCGTCGTTCCCGGGAATCACATAGTCGATGCCCTCGGGCGAGCAGTTGGTATCGACGATCGCCACCACGGGAATGCCGAGCTTGCGCGCCTCGTGAATGGCGATGCGCTCGTGACCCACGTCGATGACGAACAGCACATCGGGGAGGGACTCCATCGCCTTGATGCCGCCGAGGCTCCTCTCGAGCTTGTCCATCTCCCGGCGCAGCTGCGTCGCCTCCTTCTTGCCGCGCTTCTCGAGCGCGCCGCTCGCCGAGAGCTCGGCGAGCTCCGTCAGCCGCTTGATCGACTGGCGGATCGTCTTGAAATTCGTGAGCATGCCCCCGAGCCAACGCTGGTTGACATAGGGCATGCCGCAGCGCCCGGCCTCCCTCTGGATGGCCTCGCGCGCCGACCGCTTGGTGCCGACGAACAGCGCCTTGCCGCCGTCCGCGATGACGCCCTTCACGAAATTGGCCGCCTCGAGGTATAGAGGCTGCGTCTTCTCGAGGTTGATGATGTGGATCTTGTTTCGCTCGCCGAAGATGAAAGGGGCCATCTTCGGGTTCCAGAAGCGGGTCTGATGTCCGAAATGGACCCCCGCCTCCAGCATCTGTCGCATGGACACGCCGGGCATGAGTGCTCCTGAAGTTTGGGTTGGGCCTCCGCGCATCCCAGACGGCCATCCCTGGGGCTTCGGCCGAAGCTGAAGCGCTCAGGAACACCCAGCCGCCTGGATACCGATACGCGTGTGGGTTTCCTCGTTGCCAACGAGGGCCGCGCTTTATACCATGAACATCCCACTGGAACAACGTCTTACAGGCTGCGAAGCCTCCCCCATGCCAGTCACGATCAAATCGCCCGAGGAGCAGCTGAAAATGCGGGTGGCGGGACGCCTCGCGGCAGACGTGCTGGACATGATCACCCCGCACGTCGTGCCGGGAGTCACGACCGAGGAACTCGATCGGCTCTGCTACGACTACATCGTCAACGTCCAGAAGACCATCCCCGCCAACCTCAACTACCGGGGCTTTCCGAAGACCATCTGCGCCTCGGTGAACCACGTGGTCTGCCATGGCATCCCGAACGACAAGCGCCTGAAGGCGGGCGACATCATCAACATCGATGTGACCGTGATCAAGGACGGCTTCCACGGCGATACGAGCCGCATGTACTTCGCGGGCCGGCCGCCGGTTCAGGCTCAGCGGCTCGCCGAGATGTGCCGCGAGGCCATGTGGCGCGGCATCCGGACGGTACGCCCCGGCTCGCGTCTCGGCGATGTGGGTCATGCCATCCAGGCCTTCGTCGAGCCGCTCTCCTATTCCGTGGTGCGCGAATACTGCGGGCACGGGATCGGGCGGATCTATCACGAGGATCCCCAGGTGCTGCACTACGGGGAGCCCGGCACCGGGCTCGAGCTGAAGACCGGGATGACGTTCACCGTCGAGCCCATGGTGAACGCGGGCAAGCGCCACGTGCGTCTGCTCCCCGACGGCTGGACGGTCGTCACCAAGGACCATTCGCTCTCCGCGCAGTGGGAGCACACCGTGCTCGTCACGGAAACCGGCGTCGATGTGCTGACGCTCGGTGCCGCCGAGCGGGCCTGAGCGCCCGCGCTGAAGTCGCCCCCATGTCCGCGAGCGGTCCCGACCTGCCCGACGAGGCGCTTCCCGAGCGCAACCGCGCGCCACGGCCGCTCATCGCGCAGCTGCCCGCGCTGCTCGCGGCCCACCCGGGCTCCCGCGAGTCGTATCGCAGCCTCCTCGCCCGCGCGCACGAGGAGCTGAAAGCCCGATTCCTCGCCGAGGAACCCGTAGAGGAGCTCGTGCGGGCCCGCGCCGCGTTCGTCGATGCCGTGCTGTGCCAGGTCTGGCGCGAGCAGCTCGCCGATCGCGGCCGCTGGGCGCTGGTCGCGGTCGGCGGCTACGGGCGCGGGGAGCTGCACCCCTGCTCGGACATCGATTTGCTCCTGCTCGTCACTGCGCCGCCCGATGCGCCGGAGCGTTCGCAGCTCGAGCGCTTCGTCGCCTTCCTGTGGGATATCGGCCTCGAAGTCGGCCACAGCGTGCGCACCGTTCGAGAATGCGTCGAGGAGAGCGCGGCGGACGTGAGCGTCATGACGACGCTCCTCGAGGCGCGGCTGCTCGCCGGCGATGAGACCCTCCTGGGGTCGATGCGGGCGGCGCTCTCTCCCGAGCATCTCTGGCCGGTCCGGGAGTTCTTCGAAGCGAAGCTGCGCGAGCAGGCCGAGCGGCACTTGAAGGCGAACGACACCGCCTACAACCTCGAGCCGAACGTCAAGACCGGACCCGGGGGACTGCGCGACATCCAGACGATCGGCTGGGTCGCCAAGCGGCACTTCGGCGCCGACTCCTTCGACGGCCTCGCGGAGCGCGGCTTCCTCACGCCGGGGGAGCTGCGGCGGCTCGAGCAGGCGCAGGCGTTCCTGTGGAAGGTGCGCTTCGGGCTGCACATCCTCACGGGCCGGCGCGAGGACCGGCTGGGGTTCGATCATCAGATCCGGCTCGCGCAGACGTTCGGCTACGAGGACAGCTCCTACACGCTCGCCGTCGAGCAGCTGATGCAGCGGTACTACCGCACGGTGATGGACGTGAGCCTGCTGAATGAGCTGCTGCTGCAGCTGTTTCGCGAGGCGATTCTCACCGAGGACGAGCCGCCCCGTCCCTTGAACGCCCGCTTCCAGGTGCGCAACGGCTCCCTCGAGGCGCGGAGCGACGATGTCTTCGCGCGCACACCGTCGGCGCTGCTCGAGCTGTTCGTGCTGCTGCAGCAGAATCCCGACATCAAGGGCGTGCGCGCCTCCACCCTGCGCGCGGTCGCGCGCAGTCTCTGGCTCATCGACGAGGAGTTCCGCCAGAACCCGCGCCACCACCGGCTCTTCATGGAGATCATCCGCGCCCCCGTCGGGGTCACCCACGAGCTGCGGCGCATGAACACCTACGGCGTGCTCGGGCGCTACATCACCGCGTTCGGCCGCATCGTCGGGCGCATGCAGTATGACCTGTTCCACGCGTACACCGTGGACGCGCACACCCTGTTCGTCGTGAGCAACCTGCGCCGCCTCACCATCCCGCGCTACGACCAGGAGCTCCCCGAGCTCTCACGCATCATGCAGCTGCTGCCGAAGCCGGAGATCGCCTATCTCGCGGCGCTCTTCCACGACATCGCGAAGGGCCGCGGCGGGGATCACTCCGAGCTCGGCGCCGTGGACGCCGAGGCCTTCTGCCTCGAGCAGGGCCTCTCGCGATACGACGCGCGGCTCGTCGCCTGGCTCGTGCGCACCCACCTCGAGCTGTCGATCACCGCGCAGAAGCAGGACATCTCCGACCCCGAGGTCATCAACGCCTTCGCGCACAAGGTGGGCGATGAGACGCACCTCGACTATCTCTACGTCCTCACGTGCGCCGACGTCCGCGGAACGAATCCGCGGCTGTGGAATTCCTGGAAGGCCTCGCTGTTCCACGAGTTCTACGCTCGCGTGAAGCGCGCGCTGCGCCGCGGCCTCGAGAGTCCGATCGATCAGGAGGAGCTCGTCCGCGAGACCCAGGAGGCCGCCCGCAAGCTCCTCGCCGAGCACGGCGTCTCCGAGACCGATATCGAGCGGGCCTGGACCCGCTTCTCCGAGCCGTACTTCCTGCGGCACACGCCCGACGAGGTCGCGTGGCACACGCGGCTGCTCGCCGAGCGGGAGCCGAGCTCCGATGCGCCGCTGGTTGCGCTGCAGGCAAAGAGCCTGCGCGGGATCACCGCGGTCCTCACGTTCGCGCCGCACGTGCGGCACGGCTTTGCCCGCACCACCGCGGTGCTCGATCAACTGGGGCTCACCATCGTCGATGCGCGCATCACCCCGACGGGCGACGGCTTCAGCCTCGACCTGTACCACGTCCTCGAGGATGACGGCGCCCCGATCACCGACACCGACAGGCTGGAGGAGATCGAGCACGCCCTGTGGCGCTCGCTGCAGCGGCCGGACGCCCCGCTGCCGGCGGTCTCGCGCCGCGCGCCGCGCCAGGTGCGGATGTTCAACACTCCGACGCAGATCTCGCTCAGTGTCGATGATCGCAATCACCGCTCCGTCCTGGAGCTCATCGCAGGCGACCGTCCCGGCTTGCTCTGCGACGTGGGCAACATCTTGAGGGAGGAGCGCGTGGAGGTGCACGCGGCGAAGATCATGACGGTGGGCGAGCGCGCCGAGGACGTGCTTTACGTCACCGACTTCGACGGCAAGCCGCTCACCGAGGCCGCCGCGCTGCGCCTGAAGGAGCGCCTGATGGAGGCGCTCGACCGGCGCGAGGCCGCGTGAGCCGGCGGCGCGACCGGAGCGAGGCCGCATGAATCCGCGCCTCGATCGGCTCAAGACCTATCCCTTCGAGAAGCTCGCGCGCCTGAAGGCCGGCGCCGAGCCGCCGCGGCACCTCGCACCGTTGAGCCTGTCGATCGGCGAGCCGCAGCACGCCCCCCCCGGTTTCATCCTCGATGCGCTCCACGAAGGCGTCACGCGTCTTGGCAGCTACCCGCCGACGATCGGCAGCCTCGCCCTGCGCGCCGCCGCCGCGCACTGGCTCGAGCGGCGCTTCGGCCTGCCCGCGCGGGCGGTCGATCCCGAGACCCAAGTGCTGCCCGTCAACGGCACCCGCGAGGCGCTGTTCAGCTTCGTCCAGGCGGCGATCGATGCCGATGCCGCCCGGCCGCCGCTCGTCGCCATGCCGAACCCGTTCTACCAGATCTACGAGGGCGCGGCGCTGCTTGCCGGGGCAGAGCCGTACCTGCTCGACACGACTGCCGCGACCGGCTACGCCCCGGATCTTGCGAGTGTGCCGGCCTCCGTGTGGCAGCGTTGCCAGATCCTGTTCCTCTGCAGCCCCGGGAACCCGACAGGGGCCGTGCTGTCGTCCGCCTGTCTCGAGCAGGCCCTCGCGCTCGCGGCGGAGCACGACTTCGTGGTCGCGGCGGATGAGTGCTACGCGGAGATCTTCGTTGACGAGCGCTCACCGCCTCCGAGCCTGCTCAACGCGGCGCTCGCGAGAGGGCACGAGCGCTTCGAGCGCTGCATCGTCTTCCACAGCCTCTCCAAGCGCTCGAGCGTGCCGGGCCTGCGCTCGGGGTTCGTCGCCGGCGATCCCCGGCTCATCGCCCGGTTCCTGCTCTATCGCACCTATCACGGCAGTGCGATGTCCCCGATGATCCAGCTGGCGAGCGTCGCCGCGTGGAACGACGACGCCCACGCCGCCGCGAATCGCCGGCTCTACCAGAGCAAGTTCGAGCGGGTGCTGCCGATCCTCGCGTCGGCCCTGAAGGTGGAGCGGCCGGCCGGTGCGTTCTACCTGTGGCCTCACGTCGGCGGCGACGATGAGCAATTCGTCCGCGAGCTCTACGCCGCCCGCAACGTCACGCTGCTCCCCGGCAGCTATCTCGCGCGGCCGAGCGCCACGGGCAACCCCGGGGCCGGACGGGTGCGCATATCGCTCACCGCGAGCCTCGAGGAATGCGTCGAGGCGGCCGAGCGCATCCGCGATTTCCTTCGCTGAGCGAGCTATGCTCTCGAGCGCCCGTATGCCGGAATGCCGCGCCGTTCCACCGGCTTCTCTCAGCATCTGCTCTCACTTGTCCGAGCACCTCTCATGACTGACAAATCGAGCCTCGAGGCCACGGTGGATGCGGCGTTCGAGCGCCGCGCCGAGATCACCCCCAAGAACGTCCCGCACGAGCTCGCGGTAGCGCTCGAGGAGTGCCTCGACCTGCTCGATCGCGGACGCGCGCGCGTCGCCGAGAAGGTGGAGGGGCGCTGGATCGTGCATCAGTGGCTGAAGAAAGCCGTGCTCCTTAACTTCCGCGCGCGCGAGAACCAGGTGATCGATGCTGGCTACTCGCGCTTCTACGACAAGGTCCCCCTCAAATATGCCGAGACCTCCGAGGAGCAGTTCCGTGCGGGCGGCGCGCGCGTGGTGCCCCACGCCATCGTTCGCAAGGGCGCCTACATCGCGCCGAACGCCGTGCTGATGCCGAGCTACGTGAACATCGGCGCCTACGTGGACAGCGGAGCGATGATCGACACCTGGGTGACCGTCGGCTCGTGCGCCCAGGTCGGCAAGAACGTGCACCTCTCCGGAGGCGTCGGCTTGGGCGGCGTGCTCGAGCCGCTGCAGGCGAACCCCACCATCATCGAGGACGACTGCTTCATCGGGGCGCGCTCCGAGATCGTCGAGGGCGTGATCGTCGAGGCCGGCTCGGTCATCGCGATGGGCGTATTCATCAGCCAGAGCACGCGGATCTACGACCGCACGACCGGTGAGATCCTCCAGGGCCGGGTGCCGGCCGGATCCGTCGTGGTGCCGGGCACCCTGCCCTCGGCGGACGGCCGCTACGGCCTGTACTGCGCGGTGATCGTCAAGCGGGTGGACGCCCAGACCCGCGCCAAGACCTCCATCAACGAGCTGCTGCGCGCGAGTGACTAACGGCCGAGCGTGTCCTTGAAGATGGCCACCACCGCCGGCAGCGGCCGCGGGATCGCCGGGATCCTCTGGAAGCCCTGCCATCCTCCCCCGACGTCCCGATAGAGCTCGATGAACTGATCGTCCACGGTGGCCTGGGTCGCGACGTATTGCTCCTCGATCGAGTATTCCGCGCGCTCGGCTTCGACGACGTTCAGGTAATCGGTGAAGCCGAGATTGTACCGCTCGGTGGCGAGCGTGACGGCGCGCTGGCTCGCGACCAATGCATCGCCGAGACTCTTGATACTCTGCTCGGCGGCAAGCAATTGAGCCGCGGCCGTGTCGACTTGCTGCACGGCGCGCTCGATGGTGGCCTTGTAGTTCTCGAGCGCCGCTCGGGTCTCCACGCCGGCAATCTTGACCTGCGCGTCGATCTGGCCAAAGTCGAGCAGCGGCCAGACGACCCCGGGACCCGCCGACCAGATATGCTCGCCGAGGGTCGCTGCGCCGGCGCTTCCGCGCTGGAATCCGAGTGCTCCGGTCACGATGACTTGCGGGAACAGATTCGCGGTCTCGATGCCGATCTCGGCATTCGCCGTCGCCACCTCACGCTCGGCCTCCTCGATATCGGGCCGGCGGCGCAGCAGATCGAGCGGCAGTCCCGGTGAGACGGCCGCGGGCACCGCGGGAATCACGTCGGGCTTCGAGAGCTCCTTGACGAGGTCCTCGGGGTACTCGCCGAGGAGGGTCGCGATGACGTATTCGCCGGAGCTCACCTGCGCGTCGACGATCGGGATCTCGGCATCGATGGTCGCCAGCTCGCGCTTCGCGAGCGTCAGGTCCAGCTCGTTCGTGATGCCTCGGTTGTAGCGCTGCGTGGCGATGGTCAAGGCCTGGCCGAGGGCGCTGGCGGCCGAGCGCAGGAACGACTCACGCATTTGCAACCCGCGCAGATCGACGTACGCTCGAGCGACGTCGGCGATCTCCGAAACGAGCACGGCGTTGCGCGCATCGGCCGCGGCCTCGGTGTTGTAGCGCGCCTGCTCGATCTCGCGCCGCAGCTTGCCGAACACATCGATCTCCCACACCGCGTCGAAGCCGCCGACGGTCGTCACGTGCGTGAGGCCGCTCGTGCTGTCCCCGGACGTGAGCGGTTCCGCCACACGTCCTCGCGTCAGATCGTTTCCGGTGCCCCGCCCGAACCCGGCGCTCGCATCCACGGCGGGCAGCAGCGTTCCCGAGAGCCCCGCCTCGTAGAGGCGCGCGGCCTGCAACCGGTCGAGAGCGATGAGCACGCTCGGATTGCCCGTCACGGCCCGATCGACCAGCGAGTCGAGCTCGCGGTCACCGAGCGCTCGCCACCAGGTCGCGAGATCGGCGGAAGACCCCGCGGCAGGCGTCCCTTGTCCCTGCGGCGTGCCGGCGACCGCATCGAAGTGGTCTGGTACGCGCACTCGCGGCGTACGGTAGTTGGGACCTACGGCGCAGCTCGCGAGCGCGGCACCGGCGAGCAGAGCCGCTGCGACTCTCAGGAGTCCACGAGATGGGGCAGGCGTTCGCATCGGCTCAACGCCCGCCCGCAAGCTCGCCACCGCTCGAGGCGCTGGGATTGACTACGCTCACCGCCTCACCGTCCGTCAGCGAATCCGGCGGGCTGTTGATCACCCGATCGGAGGGCGAGAGCCCGGTGAGGACCACGACATCCGTGCCGAAATTGCGCCCGAGCGTCACCGCTTTGAGCTGCGCGCGGTTGCCTGGGCCGACGACCGCCACCTGCATGCCGGCTTGCTGGAAGATCAGCGCGGTCGCCGGAATCGTGAGGATGTTGGGATTCGCCTTCACGTTGAATCGGACCTGCGCGTAGGTGCCGGGCTGAAGCACGTCGTCGGGATTGCTCGCGTGCAGCTCGACGAGCAGCGCGCGGGAAGTCGGGTTGATGGCGCTCGCAGTGGTCGCCACGACGGCCGTGAACACCCGCTCGGGATACTGTGGCAGCGTGAGCTCGGCGGTCATCCCCGGGGTGATCCCCCCGGACATCGCCTGCGGCACCTGGACGAACACCCGCATCTCGTGCACGTCGGCCACCTTGAAGAGAAGCAGCGCGCTGCCAGGGCCGCTGCCCGCGTTGATGAGGTCGCCGATGTCCGTGTTGCGCACCGTTACGACGCCGTCGAAGGGCGCGACCAGATTCTTGAAGCGCTCGAGCGCGTTCAGCCGATCGACGACGCCCTGGTCCGACTTCACACCGGCGAGGGCGGCATCGTAGCCCGCGAGCCCAGTCTCGTAGTCCGCCTTCTTCGCCTCCGTCTCCTGCAACGAGACGACGCCCTTCGGGGAGTCGCGCCAGCGGTCGTACGTCGTCTTCGCGAACTCCATCGCGGCCTTCGCGACATTCACCTTCGCCCGGGCGACGTTGAGGTCGGCTTGGGCGGCGGCGTACTGCGCATCGAGGTCGGGCGTCTCGATCGTCGCGAGCACCTGACCCTTCTTGACGTGAGCACCGTAGTCGACGTTCCACTGCTTCAAATACCCGCTCACCCGCGCGTACATCGGAGCCTCGTTCCAGGCCGCAATGTCGCCCGGGAGGTCGAGCGTGTCGCCGCTCGCGGCCCCCTCGCCGCGGCCGGGAATCACGACCGAGACGCTCGGGATCGCCTGCTCGACCGTCCAGCGCGCAACCGCGTGCTCCTTGACCTCCCGGTCCGCGATACCAATGATTGCGATGAGGAGCGCAATCGCCGCGGCGACGAGTCCGATGCGCCGGAGCTTTGCGGGCGAGAACTTAAGCTGCGGTACCGGCTCTCTCTCGCTCGGCAGCGGCTTTGAAGGGTCATGTGTCTCGATCAACGCAAGTCTCCTCGAAGATGATCAAACGGCGAGCTCGGGCGGTAGAGGGTCCGGCGCCCGATGCTTGCGATGCAGGATGCTGAAGACGGTCGGCACGAAGAACAGCGTCGCGACGGTTGCGACCGCGAGACCGCCGATCACCGCCCGGCCGAGCGGTGCGTTCTGCTCACCGCCCTCGCCGAGCGCAAGGGCCATCGGCACCATGCCGACGATCATGGCGAGCGCCGTCATCAGCACCGGGCGCAGCCGGACGACACCGGCCTCGAGCGCCGCGGCGGTCGCATCGAGCCCCCGCGCAAGACCCTCGCGGGCGAAGCTCACGACGAGAATGCTGTTCGCCGTCGCGATGCCCATGCACATGATCGCGCCCGTCAGGGCCGGCACCGACAGTGGCGTCCCGGTCGTGAACAGCATCCACACGATCCCGGCGAGCGCCGCCGGCAGAGCGGTGATGATGATGAAGGGGTCGGTCCATGACTGGAAGTTCACCACGATCACGAGATAGATGAGCACGATCGCCGCTGCGAGGCCGAGATAGAGCTGGGTATAGGCGCTTCGCATCGTGTCGACCTGGCCGCGCAGGGCGACGTAGGCTCCCTTCGGCACAGCCCCTTGCGTCCGCCGCACGACATGCTCGATGGCGCCGGCGACGGCGCCCAGGTCACGGCCTTGCGTCGCGGCGTAGATGTCGATGACCGGCTGCACGTTGTAGTGCGAGATCAGCGCCGCACCCGGGCCGAGTCCGATGCTCGCGAGACCGCCCAGGTACGCCGGACCGCTCATCACCGGCGAGGTGAGGGGGAGCTGCGCGAGGTCCGACACGCTGTCGATGCGGTACTGCGGCATTTGTGTGACCACGCGGTATCGCACGCCGGTCTCGGTGTTGAGCCAGAAGTTCGGCTGTACCTGCCCGCTTCCGGAGAGCGTGACGAGGAGACTATTCGCCACGTCGCGCTCCGAGAGCCCCTCTTCCTCAGCAAGCGTCCGGTCCACGTCGACGTCGATCTGCGGATAGTCGAACACCTGCTGGATGCGCGCATCCGCGATGCCGGGCACCTGGCGGATGCGCTGCAGCAGGTCCGCCGCGTACCGGTAATCGGCCTGCTGGTCCTTGCCGATGACCTGCAAGTCGATCGGCGCGGGGAGGCCGAAGTTCAAGATCTGCGAGACGATGTCGGCGGGCAGGAACGAGAACGTCGTGCCCGGAAACTTGCGCGGCAAGTCCGTTCGCAGCGCCTTCACGTAGCCGGCCGTGGACCCGTGATCGGCGGTGAGCGAGATGAGCGCATCCCCGTCCTCGGGACCGATCGTACCGGTGTTCTGGTAGGCAATGTTGATCCCGCTGAAAGGCAGCCCGATGTTGTCGGTGATGCTGGCGATCTCATTGGGAGGGATGATGCGCCGCGCCGTCTGCTCGATCTGATCGAAGAGCCGGGCCGTCTCCTCGATGCGCGTGCCGGGCTGGGCGCGCACGTGCATGAGGATCAAGCCCGAGTCGACCGCGGGGAAGAAGTTCCTGCCGAGGAAGGGCATGAGCACAAAGGAAACCGCGACGCAGCCGAGGAATCCTCCGATGAACGCTCGCGGATGCACGAGGGCGAGCGCGAGCAGCGAGCGGTAGAGCTCGCGGAAGCGCAGGAAGCGGCTCTCGAAGCCGGCCTGCAGGCGCTTGAACGGATTGCGGGAGCGGCCGTCCGGCTCGCCTTGAGGGCCATGGGCATGAGCGCGCAGGAGGTAGCGCGCCATCGTCGGCACGAGCGTTCTCGACAGGGTGAACGAGCCCGTGAGCGCAAACACGACGGCCATCGCCATCGGCCTGAAGAGGTACCCGGCCACACCGCCCAGCTGGAACATCGGCACGAAGACGATGCTGAGGCACAGCAGCGTCACGAAGGCCGGAATGACGATCTGCTGGGCGCCGTCGAGGATGGCGGGCACGATCTGCTTGCCCATCTCGAGGTGGTAGTTGATGTTCTCGATCGTCACCGTCCCGTCATCGACCAGGATGCCGACCGCGAGCGCAAGGCCCCCGAGCGTCATGACGTTCATCGATTCGCCGAGCCAGGAGAGCGCGGTGAGCGAGAACAGGATCGCAAGGGGAATCTCGATCAGGATGATGACCGTCGAGCGCCAGCTCCCCAGGAACAGCAGGATGAGGAGTCCGACGAGGAGCGCGGCGATCGCCGCTTCGCGGATCACCGAGGAGACCGCCGCCTTCACGAACAGCGACTGGTCGTTCACGATACGCAGGTGCAGGCTCGTGGGGAGCGATGCCTCGACGCGCGGCAGGATGCTCTTGATCCCCGAGATGATGTCGAGAGTCGACGCCGCGCCGGCCTTCAGCACGGTCATGAGCACGGCATGGCCGCCGTCGACCCTCACGAGATTGGTCTGTGGGGGCCCGCCATCGTGCACGTACGCCACATCGTGCAAGTAGATCACCGTGCCGTTGACCGGACTTCACCGGCAGGTCATTGAGCTCCTCGCGCAGGACGGGGCTCGCGTTGATGTCGACATTCCAGTCGAGCTTACCGATCTTCATGTCGCCCGCGGTCGGATTCAGGTTCTGCTGCGTGATCGCGGTGACGACGTCCTCGGCAGAAACGCCATGAGCCTGCATCCGTCTGCGGGTTGAGGTCGACCTCGACGGCGCGGTCCACCCCGCCGTACGGCGAGGGGAGCGCCGCGCCTGGCGACGGTTTCCAAGCCGTGGCCGAATGAAGTTCTGCCCGTAATCGAAGAGCTGTGCCGGGCTCAAGCGCTTGCCTGAAAGCGCAAGCTGCAGGATCGGCACGCTCGAGGCGTCGTACGCGAGGACATAGGGCGGGGTGATGCCCTGGGGCAGGTACTTGAGCACCGTCTGCGAAACCGCGGTCACCTGCGCGACCGCATTGGCGATGTTCACGCCCGGCTGGAAGAAGATCTTGACGATGCCGTAGCCGTTGACCGACTGCGACTCGATGTGCTGGATGTCGTTGACTTCGGTCGAGAGCGTGCGCTCGTAGAAGTAGACGATGCGCCCGGACATGTCTCTCGGGAGCATCCCCGTGTAGGTCCACACGACGCTCACCACGGGAAGGTTGATGTTCGGGAAGATGTCCGTCGGGGTGACGAGCGCCGCGCGCACGCCGAAGAGCGCGATGAGCACGGCGAGCACCACAAAGGTATAGGGCCGTCGCAGCGCGAGCTTGACGATCCACATGGCTTAGCCGCCTCCCCTCATGATGCCGTCTCTCGTTGCGGCTCGCGGGGCTGCTCGGGTATCGGGAGAGCGAGCGGCAAGCAAATCAAGAACCGACTTCCCTGCTCGGGCGAGCTCTGCACCTCGACGACCGCCTCGTGCGCCGCGCAAATCGACTTCACGATGGAAAGTCCGAGCCCCGCCCCGCCCTGCTCGCGCGTGCGCGAGCGCTCGACACGGAAGAAGCGCTCGAAGACATGCGGCAGCGCTTCGCGGGGAATGCCGATCCCGGTATCGGTCACCTCCAAGAGCGCCTCGCCCTCGCGGCTCGCGACCTTCAGGCGCACGGTGCCGCCGTTCGGTGTGTACTTGATCGCGTTGTCGAGGAGATTGACGACGACCTGCTTCAGGCGCGCGCGATCGCCGGTCACGCTGACGTTGCGGGGCGCCTCGCACGTGACCGCGATGCCCTTGTCCTCGGCGAGGAGGCTCATCTGATCGGCGGTCGTCGCGACGAGCTCCGCCAGGTCGAACTTGACCCAGCCGCTGCGCCCCTCGCCCGCATCGAGCCGGGAGAGCGCGAGGAGCCCGTCGACGACCGCCGCGAGCCGCTCGACCTCCTCGAGCATGCTGCCGAGTATCTCGCGCATCCCAGACGTGAGCTCGGCATCGTCCATCATGCCCTCGAGCTCGCCGCGCAGTACGGTGAGCGGCGTGCGCAGCTCGTGCGAGGCGTCGGCGACCAGGCGCTTCGAGCCCTGGACCGCCTCCTCGAGGCGGCTGATCATGTGATTGAGCGAGATCGAGAGCCGCTCGAGCTCATCCCCGGTCCGGGTGACGGGCAACCGCTCGCTCAAGCTGTGCTGGGTGATCGCCTCGGCCTTGCGCGCGATCCGCTCGACCGGCTCGAGCGAGCGCCGCACCAGGAAGAATCCACCCGCCACCGCCAGGAGCACCGCGATCGGCAGGCCCGTTGCAAGCACCAGCAGCAGGCGCGCGAGCGCCGCATCGACCGGCGCCGTCGAGGTGCCGACCTCGACTCCGTAGCGCGTTCCGTCGGCAGCCCGGTGGCTCACCGTCGCGACGACGAGAGACGTTCCGCTCGGCAGGCGTACTTTGCGCCAGGACGCTTGCGCCGGAAGCGCATCGAGGGGCGGAACATCGGCCGTGAAGCTCCTGTCACGCGGCGCGCCCGACTGGTAGAGCACGCGGCCGTCGCCGCGCGTGATGCGGATGAACCGATCGTTCGCCGCGGGGGCGTAGAGCTTCTCGACGGAAGCCGCGAGCTCCCCCTCCCCTGACGGACTGATGCCCTGAAGCAGCGTATCGGCGATCTGGCGCGCCCTGCGCATCTGGTTCGCGCGCGCGTTCGACTCAAAGTCGTTGGCGACGGCGGCAAATGTGATCGCCCCGAGGAGCACAAAGACGAGCGTCAGGAGCCCCGCATACCAGGTCACCAAGCGGAAGCTGAGCGATCGGGTGTTCACGGCTCGCTGCTCTCCCCGATGTAGTAGCCGGCTCCGCGCACCGTGCGGATGAGCTTCGTCGGGAACGGGTCGTCCACCTTGCCGCGCAGGTGCCGGACGTACACATCGACGATGTTGGTGAGGCCCTCGAAGCTCTGATCCCACACGTGCTCGATGATCATGGTCCGCGAGAACACGCGGCCCGGGCTCGAGGCGAGATACTCGAGGAGGGCGTACTCCTTCGCCGTGAGCTCGATCTTGCGGCCGGAGCGGCGGACCTGCTGGCTCAGGCGATCGACCTCCAGATCGCCGACGCGCAGCACGTTCGCGCGGCTGACGGGCCCGCGCCGCATCAGCGCCTTGACGCGCACGAGCAGCTCCGCGAACGCGAAGGGCTTGGTGAGGTAGTCGTCCGCGCCCGCCTCGAAGTTGCGCACCTTCTCGTCGGTCGCATCGAGGGCGGTGAGAATCAGGATGGGCACACGTTGATTCCGGCGGCGCGTGCGGCGCAGGATCTCCGCGCCGTCGAGGCCCGGCAGCATGAGATCGAGCACGACGAGGTCGTAGTCGTACGTCTCGATCATCTGCCAGGCGTCGCGTCCGTCATGCGCCGTATCGACCGCATAGCGCTCCGCCCGCAGAGCGCGCGCGATCAGCTCAGCCAGCTTCTTTTCGTCCTCGACGACCAGTATCCGCATGGGTGCATTCCGTCGTGCCAGCAGATCACGCGACGCTTAAAGGGCCAGGAACGAAGCATTAAAATTCATTCAGATTCGCTCCCCGACGCGCATCTGAAGCACCCGCGATACGGGTGACACCATCTCCCGGCAACCTTACATGAAGCTTACGTCGCGTTACGCTTGAGCGCTGCCGTGGCAATACCACGATGGTACGCCCGACGTGTCCCACGGCAACGCAGTCCTAGCGGGTGTTCCAGGACGCGGCAGAGGCCCCCGGCCAGTCATAAAACCGTCATCGAATTGCAGTCGAGCTGTCATACCTTTGCAGCACAGTGTTCCCGCCTGGTGATCGGTAACGGGGGGCCCACGAGAGAAATCTCGGTCGCTCGAGCCTTCCCCGGACCGATCCGCACAGGTCACCCGCAGCCAAAAATAGGGAACCTGAAGATGACATTCACGCGTACCGTTCCGTCCCGCTTCCGCGCCGTTCTCCTCTCGCCTGTCCGCCGCTGCACGCCCATCGCGGTGGCGGTCGCCGTGGCCCTCGGGGTGAGCATGGCCCCTGTGGCGCTGGCCCAGGACGACTCCAGCACGGCACAGCAAATTCAGGCCCTGAGGACCCAGGTCAACCAGCTGCAGCACCAGCTGGACGAATTGCAGGCAAAGCAGGCGGCGGCATCGAACGTGTCGGCCTCCCAACCGGTCGCGAACCAGCCGGCCGCGCCACGGGCCATAGAGGTGGTGGACCGGACACAGGCCGCCGCATCGGATGCAGGCGGGTCAGCACCGCCGGCGGGACCGGGAATCCAGGCCGGGCCGCTCACGATCACCTTCGGGGGCTTCACCGAACTGGCGATCATCGATCGCAACCATAGTGAACTCGCGGATGTGGGCTCAGTCGCTTTCTCGGGCCTACCGTACCCGGACGTTGAGCAATATAACGTCTCGGAATTCCGCGAGAGCGCGCGCCAGAGCCGCTTCTCCATGCTCACCCAGGCCGAACCCTGGAACGGCGTGCGGACCGAGGCGTATCTCGAGACGGACTTCCTGGGCGCTGCGCCGACCGCGAACTCCCGCGAGAGCAACAGCTACAACCTGCGGGTACGCAACTTCTACGCGCGCGCCACCTTCGATTCCGGCTTCTACGTCCTCGCGGGGCAGAGCTGGAGTCTCGCGACCCTCTACAAGCAGGGCCTCGACCCCCGCAACGAGGACGTCCCGCTCACCATCGACGCACAGTACGTTGCGGGTTTCAACTGGACGCGTAATCCCCAGCTGCGGTTCGTGCAGAAGTTCAGCAACGCCTTCTCCCTGGGCCTCTCGATCGAAAGCCCCCAGGCGGTGCCGAATGCCTCCACCACCGCACCGGCCGCGACCGCGTTTCCCGCCAATACCTACTATCAGCCGACACCCAGTGCCTCCGGTCTTCTGGACAGTACGACGGGCTACTCGATCGATCCGGCACCGGATGTGATCCTGAAGGCCGCGGTCGACCCCGGATACGGCCATTACGAGCTCTATACCCTCGGACGGTGGTTCCGCTCGGCCGTGGGGACGAGCACCGACACGGTCTTCGGAGGCAGCATCGGAGCCGGGGCCGAACTGCCGATCGTGCCCGATGTCCTGAGCTTCCAGTTCAGCGGGCTCGCCGGCAAGGGAATCGGCCGCTACGGGTCCGCGCAGCTGTCGGAACGTCACCCTGGAGCCGAACGGCACATTCTCTCCGCTCAAGGGATACTCGGCGCTCTTCGGCTTGTTCTACAAGCCGGTCCCGTCGCTGCAGATCTACACCTACGCAGGACGTGAGAGGGTCAGCGCGGATTACTTCGACGAAACGGTCACCACCGGGTCGACCTCGACCACCTACGGGTACGGCTACGGCAACCCGCTCTACAACAATTCGGGCTGCTACATCCTCGGCAGTACCAAGTGCGTGGCCAACGCACAAAACGTCGAAGAGGTGACCGGCGGCTTCTGGTGGAAGTACTACAAGGGCGAGCTCGGTAACCTGCAGCTCGGCCTCCAGGTCGCTTACAACCAGGTCGATGCCTTCCCCGGCGTGGGCGGCACTCCGAGCACGAACGTGTTCGAAACCATGGTCTCGTTCCGCTACTACCCCTTCCAGAACTGATCATCAGTCGCGCGAGCAAGCCGGCCGTTCGGAATCCCCCCCTCCCGAACGGCCGGCCGGCCGGGAGGACGCACACCCTCAGGATGCGTCAGGGCTCGGTGCCGGAGGATGAATCTCCGGCGCGGAGGGACTCTCGGGCGTAGTCGGAGAGGTCGGCTCGCGGTCAGGGCGGGGAATCGGGCTCTCCGAGGGCGCTTGCGGATCATCTTGCGCCACGATGCTCTGGATGAGGCGCGCCACGATCCGCGCATGGTCGCCGATGCGTTCGAGCGACTTCAGAACGAATGCCGCCTCCATCGTCACGTCGAGATGGTGCGGGTCCTCCATGGCGCGTGTCAGCAGGCGTCGCAAGCCCGCCGCATATTCGGCATCGAGATCCGCGTCGCGAGCGATGACCTGCGCCGCGGCCACCCCGTCGATGCGGTCCAGGGCCTCGAGCGACTCGCGCAGCAGACCCGTCGCAAGGAGCCCAAGATGGCGCACGTCGGCGAATGTCGCTTGCTGCGGTCGTCCACCCCGTTTGAGCACCGTGCGCGCGATCTTGCGGGCTTCGGCTCCCGCGCGCTCGAGCTCCGCCACGGATTTCGCCATGGCGAAAATCGCACGCAGGTCGCGCGAGACCGGCTGGCGCCGGGCGATCAGCGTGAGCTGATCCTGGTAGATGCCCTCGTCATAGGCTGACACGGAGGTCGCGCGACGGACCACCCGTTCGGCGGCATGCGCGTCCCAGTCCACATAGGCCCGCGCAGCCTCGCGCACCTGGTCGAGGACAAGCCCACCCATCTCGAGGACCCGGACGTGCAGCGCCGCGAGGTCGCCGTCGAATGCCTTGCTGATGTGACCTTCGAGCATAATTTGTTGCCATCAGCGGCCGGGCGTTCGCCGCTTCGCGGCTCACCCAAAGCGCCCGGTGATGTAGTCTTCGGTCAGCCTGTGGCGCGGGTTCGTGAATATCCGGTCGGTCTCGCCAACCTCCACCAGCGAGCCCAAGTGGAAATAGGCCGTGCGCTGGGAGACTCGCGCCGCCTGCTGCATGGAGTGCGTGACGATGACGATCGCGTAGGACTCCTGCAGCTCATCGATCAGGTCCTCGATGCGCGCGGTCGCGACGGGATCGAGCGCGGAGCAGGGCTCATCCATGAGGATCACCTCCGGCTGGACCGCGATCGTCCGCGCAATGCACAGGCGCTGCTGCTGGCCTCCCGAGAGCCCGGTGCCGACCTGCGCCAGGCGGTCCTTCACCTCATCCCACAGTCCCGCGCGCCGCAGGCTGCTGCAGACGATCTCATCGAGCTGCGAGCGGCTGCTCGCGAGGCCGTGCAGGCGGGGCCCGTACGCCACGTTTTCGTAAATCGACTTGGGGAACGGGTTCGGCTTCTGGAACACCATGCCGACGCGCGCGCGCAGCTGCACCACATCGAGCTGCCGGCCGTGAATGTCGCTTCCCTCGAGCAGGATCGTGCCGGTCACCCGCGCGCCGGGGATGGTGTCGTTCATCCGGTTCAGACAGCGCAGGAACGTCGATTTGCCGCAGCCGGACGGCCCGATCATGGCGAGCACCTGCCGCTTGCCGATGTCGACGCTCACGTCCTTGATGCCCCGCTTGCCGCCGTAGTACACGTTCACGTCGCGGCACGAGAAGACCGGATTCTCAACGGTCGCCTGCCCGACGGTCTGTCCGACGTGGGCCTCCTCGAGCTCCGTGCCCGTGCCGGGAAGTCGTCCGCTCGGCTTGAGATTGATGCCGCCCTCCTCGGTCGAATTCCACGGGCCCTCGACTCGGCGGCCCGCGCCGGACGGCTCGGAGTCCCGCGCGGCATGCACCACGGGCACGGGCGGTCCGCGCGTCGCGCCGTCCGCTGTCTGTCGCTGCTCGCTCATATGCCGGCTCTCTCGTTCACCCAAAGCGTCCCGTGACATAGTCGTCCGTTCTGCGATCCTTCGGCGCCGTGAAAATCTGCTCGGTCGGTCCCACCTCGATGAGATCCCCGAGATACATGAAGGCGGTGACGCTCGAGACGCGTGCCGCCTGCTGCAGGTTGTGCGTGACGATCGCGATGCAGAAACGCTCGCGCAGGCTCTGCAGCGTCTCCTCGATGCGCAGCGTCGAGATGGGGTCGAGCGCGGCGGTCGGCTCGTCGAACAGCACGACTTCCGGGCGAACGGCGATCGTCCGCGCGATGCAGAGCCGCTGCTGCTGGCCTCCCGAGAGACTGCGCCCGTCCTGGGACAGCTTGTCCTTCACCTCGTCCCAGAGCGCGGCGCCGCGCAGCGCCTCCTCGACGCGCTCGGCGAGCATGGGCCGGGAGATGCGCTGCGCGAGCTTCATCCCGAAGGCGACGTTGTCGAACACCGACATGGGAAACGGGGTCGGCTTCTGGAACACCATGCCGACGCGGAAGCGCAGACTCGCGACATCGACCGCCGAGGAGAGGATGTTCTCACCGTCGAGCAGCACCTCTCCGGTCGCACGGTGCCCGGGATACAGCGCAAACATGCGGTTCAATACCCTGAGGAGGGTCGATTTGCCGCACCCGGAGGGACCGATGAAGGCCGTGATGCTGCGGTCGAGCAGCGTCAGATTCACGTCCTTCAGCGCGCGCGTCGCGCCGTAGTAGAAGTCGAGGTGGCGGACCTCGATCTTCACCTCGCTCTCGCGGGCCTCGCTCGATCGCTCGGCATGCGCGCCTGCGGTCTCGATGCTCGCCTGGGCAGCGCTCATCGCCTGCGCGCTCCCGGGGAGAGCCTCGAGACGGCCACACGCGCGACGATGCTGAGCAGCAGAATCGTGAGCGTGATGAGCAGCGCCGCCGACCAGGCGAGCTGCTGCCAGTTCTGGTAGGGGCTCAAGGCGAAGTTGTAGATCACGACCGGAAGGTTGGCCATCGGCGCGCCGAGATCGGTGCTCCAGAACTGATTGCTGAGCGCGGTGAACAGGAGGGGAGCGCTCTCGCCGCTGATACGGGCCACGGCGAGCAGCAACCCGGTGACCATGCCGCTGCGCGCGGCAGGATAGGCGACGCTCACGATGGTGCGCCAAGGGTACGCGCCGAGCGCCGTCGAGGCGTCCTTCATGCCCTGCGGAACGAGGTTCAGCATGTCCTCGGTCGTCCGCACGATCACCGGCATCGCGATGATCGCCAGGGCGACGGCGCCGGAAATCGCGGAGAAATGCCCCATCGGCACGACGACGATCTCGTAGACGAACAGCCCGATGATGATCGAGGGGGCGCTCAGCAGCACGTCATTGATGAACCGGATCACCGAGGCGAGGCGCGTGTTGCGGCCGTACTCCGCGAGGTACGTACCCGCGAGCATCCCGACCGGTGTCCCGATCACGGTGCCGAGCACCGTCATCACGGCACTTCCATAGATCGCGTTCAGCAATCCCCCGCCCTCGCTCCCCGGGGGCGGAGTCATCGCCGTGAACAGGCTCCCCGAGAAGCCCGCGAGCCCGTCCTTGAACAGCGTCCACAGAATCGCACCGAGGAAGAGGAGACCGATCGCCGTCGCGACTGCGGAGAGCGCGAGCGCCACGACATTGGTGAGCTTGCGGATGGTGCGCCGACTCATACCGAGGAGAGCGCGCGGCGGTCGAGCCGCAGCAGCATGAATCGGGCGGCCGCGATGACCGAGAACGTGATGAGAAAGAGCAGCGCCCCGAGTGCGATCAGCGACGATCGGTAGAGCGGCGTCGTCGCCTCGGTGAACTCGTTCGCGATGGTGGCGGAGATCGTCGTGCCGGGGGCGAGCAGGGACGTGGCGATCTCGTGGGCGTTGCCGATCACGAAGGTGACCGCCATCGTCTCCCCCAGGGCGCGTCCGAGACCGAGCATGATGCCGCCCACCATGCCGGTCCTCGAGTACGGCACCACCACCTGCCAGATGACCTCCCACGTCGTCGCGCCGAGCCCGTAGCCCGATTCCTTCAGCACATCCGGGACGGTCTCGAAAACGTCGCGCATCACCGCCGAGATGAACGGGATGATCATCACCGCGAGGACGATGCCGGCGGTCAGCACCCCGATCCCGAAGGGAGCCCCTTGAAAGAGCACACCGATGCCGGGAAGCGGACCCAGCGCGTCGATGATCCAGGGTTGCACGTACTGCTGCAGGAGCGGGGCGAAGACGAACAGGCCCCAGACGCCGAAGATGATGCTGGGCACGGCGGCGAGCAGCTCGATCGCGATCCCAACCGGCCGCTTGAGCCAGGCAGGCGCGAGCTGCGTGAGGAATATCGCGATGCCGAAGCTGATCGGAAGCGCGAAGACCATGGCGATGCCCGAGGTGACGACGGTACCGTAGATAGCGCCGAGCGCCCCGTACTCGTCCGTCACCGGATTCCAGATCTGCCGGGTGAGAAATGCGAACTTGAAGTGCGAGAACGCCGGTGAGGCCCCGTGGATCAGCGAGACCGCCACGCCGCCAAGCAACGCGAGCACCAGCAGCGCCATGGCGAGCGTCGTGCCGCGGAAGAGCCTCTCGAGCAGGCGCTGTCCCGCGGCGTGCCGCACGGAGGGCTTGGCATCGGCCGCCGTGGCATCGACTGCGGCTGTGTCATTCATGACGGTAGCCCGAAGATGTGATCGCGTGAGATTACCACCACTTCATCGACACCGGCTCCGGGGGGCTGCGGCCGGAGCGGATCAGATACCGAGATTGCGCCTCCAGTAGGCTCGAATCGTCTCGACGGTGCTCGGCGGCAGTGGACCGAAGCCAATCGACTCGGCCATCTGCTGGCCGCTCTCGAAGCCCCACAGGAAGAACTGCGTCACGGCCTCGTTGGACGGCTTCGGCGCATCCAGGCGCAGAATCTGCCAGGTGCACCCCGAGATCGGCCAGCTGTCCGCGCCCGGCTGATCCGTCAAGATCACGTAGAAGTCCTGCGCCTTGGTGAAATCCACGTTCGCTGCGGCAGCCTGAAAGCCCTTGAGGCTCGGACTCACCGTCCATCCGGCCCTGTTGATCATCCGCGCGTACGACATGTGGTTCTCGAGGATGTAGGCGTATTCCACGTAACCAATCGACCCACGGATGTGCTCGACGTACGACGCGACCCCTTCGTTGCCCTTGCCGCCGAAGCCCGTCGGCCAGGCGACGGAGGTGTTCGCGCCGACCTTCGCGGCCCATTCCGGGGAGACCTTGGAGAGGTAGTTGGCGAAGGTGAAGGTGGTGCCGGAGCCATCGGAGCGGTGGATCACGCTGATAGTCATGTTGGGCAGAGCAAGGCCTGGGTTCAACTTGCGGATGGCCGGATCGTTCCACTTGGTGACCTTGCCCATGAAGATGTCGGCGACGAGCGGGCCGCTCACGACCAGCTGGCCGGGTGCCACACCGGGCAGGTTATAGACTACGTCCTCGCCGGCAATCGCAGTCGGGAACTGGATCAGGTGCTGCTGCTTGAGAACATCCGGAGTGAGCGGCTTGTCGCTCGCGCCGAACGCCACCGTTCCCGCCTCGATCTGCGCGATGCCCCCGCCCGAGCCGATGGACTGGTAATTGACCTCGATCCCCGTCTTCACGGCGTAGGCCGCGGACCACTTGGCGACCAGCGGAGTGACCCACGTGCTGCCCGCGCCGGTGATCCGCGTCGCGGCGAACACCTGCGCGCCGGCGATCGTGGCCAAGACGAGGACCGTGATCCCGGCTCGCAAGGGTCTTCGATGGAACAATCTCATGGGTCCTCCGCTCGTAGGGGGGTCACGTGATGGGAACACGCATGGCCGCGCTCCCAGGGGAACGACGCATAACGCGAATATGTCATTTTCGTTGCGGCGCCGCGCTCCGCGGTGCCGGCGCGGGCCGCACTCGCGAGCGCGCTGATGCGCAGTGTCACCTGCGAAAGTTGCAACGAGATGACACCCGCATACCGCGTGCCAGGCGTCCGCCGGTCGGGCGCCTCGCCAGGCGCCGGACGGGCCGTTCCCGGGGTCGGCGGCGACGCTGAGGCGCTCTTCAGCGCCTTGGCCTTGCCGTGCCGTGCGCCTCCACGTATAAACGCCTCGCCGTGTCCCACGCTCTCGAGCTCGCTCACAACCTGATCGCACGCCCCTCCGTTACCCCGGCCGACGAAGGCTGCCAGCAGGTCCTGATCGAGCAGCTGGCTTTGAGCGGGTTCCACATCGAGCGCCTGCGGTACGGTAACGTCGAGAACTTCTGGGCCAAGCGGGGGTCCGCCGAGCCCGTGCTGTGCTTTGCCGGCCACACGGACGTGGTCCCGACGGGTCCTCTCGAGGAGTGGCGGACCCCCCCCTTCGAGCCGACTCTGCGCGACGGCCTGCTCTACGGGCGCGGCGCCGCGGACATGAAGAGCGGACTCGCCGCCATGACCGCCGCCACGCAGGAGTTCGTCGCCGCCCACCCGGGGCATCGGGGCACCATCGCGTTTCTCATCACCAGCGACGAGGAAGGCCCCTCGGTCGACGGCACCAAGCGCGTCGTCGAAACCCTCATGGGCCGGGGCGAACGGATCGACTGGTGCGTGGTCGGCGAGCCGTCGAGCGAGGTCGTGCTGGGCGATACGATCAAGATCGGTCGACGCGGCTCATTGAGCGGTCGTCTCACGGTGCACGGCGTCCAGGGTCATGTCGCCTATCCCCACCTCGCCGAGAACCCCGTCCACACGCTGGCGCCGGCGCTTGCCGAGCTCGTGAGCCGCGTCTGGGATGCGGGCAACGAACATTTCCAGCCGACGACCTTCCAGGTCTCGAACCTCAACGCCGGAACGGGCGCGCCCAACGTGATTCCAGGGGAGCTCAAGGCCCGCTTGAATCTGCGCTACTCGCCGGTGCAGACGCTCGAGGGGCTCAAGCAGGCCGTCGAGGACACGCTCCGCCGGCACAAGGTCCGTTACACGATCGAGTGGTACGTCTCGGGTGAGCCGTTCTACACGCCGCGGGGTGCGCTGTCGGACGCCGTCTGCGCCGCCGTGGAGGAGGTTGCGGGCAGCGCCCCGAAGCTCTCGACGGGAGGTGGCACCTCGGATGGGCGGTTCATCGCCACGCTCGGCGCCCAGGTGGTCGAGCTCGGGGTGGTGAACGCGACCATACACAAGGTGAACGAGCACGTGCGCGCGGCCGACATCGATGCGCTGCAGGGGATGTACCTCGGCGTCCTGCGGCGGCTGCTCGGCTGAGGGGGGCGGCCGTCGGGGCCGATCGGGCCTCCCGCCGCGACGGCGGGGGTTCTTATCGAGTCAACGCCGCGGGTCGAGCTGCTTCCCGATTACGCGTCCGCGCACGACCCACGGGCTCGGTTTGGCGGGAGCGCCGCGGCCGAGCAGATTCCCGAGTACGCCCCAGGTTCCGAGCACGGCCGCGCAGATGAGCACCCACGCTGGCATCGCGAGTCCGAGAAACCTCCAATCGACGACCGCGCACTCCCCGCCCGCCCGCAGCACTTTGCGGACCACCTGCGTGAGCGGGAACATCCGGTAGAGCGCCTCGAGCGGCGCGCCGCAGGACGGGATGGACCCCGGCGGAAGACTCTGGATGTACAGGTGGCGGGCGGATACCCCGACCGTCGCGAGCGCCGCGACGGCGATCAGAGCCGCGTAGAGGTACGCGCCCCAGTCTCTCGGGTGGTGAAGCGCCGCGGCGGCGAAGACGATCCCGAGCACGAAGATCGTGATGCGCTGGAACATGCAGAGCGGGCAGGGATCGAGGTGCAGGACGTACTGCGCATAGTACGCAAAGCCGAGCATCGCGAAGCACGCCACGGCTCCCGCACTGTTGACGAGACGGCGGTTCTGCAGCATCGGGTGATCATACACCCAGAGCCCGCACCCGCACCCGCGCCTCGTCAGGCGCCTCGGGCGCTCGGCTCAGGTGCCGGCGGCGTGACGTCCAAGGAGTTCCCGCTCGACATCGTCGAGCGAGGTGTGGCGAACGTCCTTGCCATGCACCATGTAGATCACGTACTCGCCGATGTTCTTGGCGTGATCCCCGATCCGCTCGAGCGAGCGCACCACCCACATCACGTCCAGGGCGCGGCGGATGGTGCGGGGGTCCTCGAGCATGAACGTGATCGTCTGGCGCTGGATCGACTCGTATTCCTCGTCGACCTGGCGGTCCTGGCGGGCGACGTTCAGCGCGGCATCCGCGTCCATGCGGGCGAAGGAATCGAGCGCGCTGTGCACCATCTGCGAGACGACGCGCCCGAGATGCTTGATTTCGCGGTACTTGTCCGCGGGCCGCTCCATGGTCGCAAGGCGCGAGGCGATGTACCCGATCTTCTCCGCCTCATCGCCGATGCGCTCGAGGTCGGTGATGGTCTTGATGATCGCGACGATCACCCGCAGATCGCCCGCGGCGGGCGCGCGCGTCGCGAGAATGCGGCTGCACTCCTCGTCGATCGACACCTCCATGTTGTTGACCTTGGAGTCCTCCAGGGCGACCGCCTCGCCGAGGGAGCTGTCGCCGTCGATGAGTGCGTTCACTGCCTTTTGCAGCTGCTGCTCGACGAATCCCCCCATCGAGAGAACCTTGCTGCGCACCCGCTCGAGGTCCTCGTTGAAGCGCCGGGAGATGTGATGGGTAAGGTCAGCGGTCTCCATCTGCGATGTCCTCTACACACGCCGCGGGCCGAGCGCCGCACGAATCATACCCGCGGCGGGGATCATAACCGAACGCAAGCAAACAGCGCGTGGATTCAAGTCCCAATCCGCGAGCGCCGACCTCATGCGGCATCCGCGAGGCCCGGCGAGGGAAGCCGATAGGCCCAGGGCTCGCCAAGAGACCAGCGCCGCAATTGCAGCTCGCCCCGCTCGTCCTCGATCAGCGCCGAGCAGGACTCCACCCAATCGCCCGTGTTGGCGTAGATCACGCCCTCGATGCGGCACAGTCTCGCTCGGTGAATGTGGCCGCAGATGATGCCGTCATAGCCGCCCTGCACCGCGTAGCGCGCGGCGGCCTGCTCATAGCGGGCGATGTAGCGCGCGCTCGTCGGGATCGCGAGCTTCATGCGCTCGACGATGGGCAGGCGCGGCCCGCCGCCGAGGCGGCGCAACGCGTTGACGGCGTGATCCAAGCCGAGCGCCGTCTCGTACATCGCATCGCCGAGCTTGTAGAGCCAGCCCGGGCATCCGACGGCGCTTTCGAGCTGATCGCCATGCACAACCAGGAGCCGTGCTCCCCGTGCCGTCCGGTACACCCACTCGCGATGCACCTCGAGCCGGTCTTGCAGGAAGTCGGCAACGAGGGCGACGCTCGCGTCGTGATTTCCCGGCAGGTAAACGAGCCGGCCCCCCGCCCGGTGGTGCGCGAGGAGCAGCCGGAAGATCTCGGTGTGCTCCGCGGTCCAGAACAGGCGCTTGCCGAGGCTCAGCACATCGAGGATGTCGCCGACGAGCACGATGCGCTCGGCCTGGACCCCCCGCAGAAACTCCGCCAGCTCCCGCGCGCGTGCCCGTCTGTAGCCCAGGTGAATATCCGAGAGGAACAGCGTTCGCGCCCGGCACTTTCCCTGCTTCACTCCATCTCGCATGTCTCGCCAAAAGACTGATCTATAAGGGATCCATCCTCGCCGCGGCATGTTTCCGTCATGTGACGGAGGGGCGAAATCTTTCTTAAGGTGCAGGAGGTTACGCAGCAAACTTACCCGGCGGCGGCACGTGCGCCTACCGGGCGGCCGATCCGCTGGGGCGGGAAGAGGCATTCGAATACGCTGCCCTTGCCGGGAGTGCTTCGAACGTCGAGCGTTGCGCCATGGCGCTGCAGGACGTGCTTCACGATGGCGAGCCCCAGCCCGGACCCGCCCGTGCTGCGCGAGCGGCCCGGATCGACGCGGTAGAAGCGCTCCGTGAGGCGCGGGATGTGCTCGGGCTGAATGCCGGGGCCGGTATCCTCCACCGCGAAGTGCCCTCCCTCCTTGTCGATCCGCCAGCGCATCTCGATCGAGCCCTCGGCCGGGGTGTACTTCGCCGCGTTGTCCACCAGATTGAAGAACGCCGAGTGGATCTCGGACTCGATGCCGATCAGCCTGGCATCGGAGTCCACGCTCACCCGCACCTCGCGCGGCCCCTCCGGGCGGGCGAGCACGTCCCGGCGGAGCGTCTCGAGCAACGCGGCCACGTCGATCGGCTCGCCTTCCGCCTCGCTATCGGTCGCCTCGAGCCGGGAGAGCTCGAGCAGGTCGCGCACGATCGCCGTCATCCGCTCAGCCTGCCGCCGCATCTCCGCGAGCGGATGCCGCAGATCGGGCTCGACGGCAGCGTCCTGGCTCAAGGTCTCGAGGTAGCCCGAGATCACCGTGAGCGGCGAGCGCAGCTCGTGCGAGGCATTCGCGACGAAGTCCTTGCGCATGGCCTCGAGGTGCATCTGGCGCGACACGTCGCGCACGAGGAGCAGCCGCTGTCCTTCCCCGTACGGCACGATGTGCAACGAGAGGTAGAGCGCCTCGCCGGTGCCGGCGCGGATGACGACGGGGTTCGCATACTGCCCGACGCTCAAGTAGCGCACGAACTCCGGCTGGCGCACCAGATTGTCCACGCGCAGGCCGAGATCGTCGGAGCGGCGCAGATTGAGCAGCTGCGAGGCCATGCGGTTGAACCAGACGATCTCGTTCTCGACGTTGAGGATGACGACCCCGTCGGGCAGGGCGGCGGTCGAGCGCTGGATCTGCCGCAGCAGCTGGACGAACCTCTGCTTGTGGAAGCGCTTGCGCCGATGCAGCCGCATGATCTGGGTGATCGCGGTCCCCCAGGCGCCACCGATGTCCGGGGGGTCCGCAAAGCTGCGATGGCGCACCCACCAGTCCACGCGAAATAGATTGGTGAGCTGCCAGACGAGGTAGGCGGCCACGACGAGCGCCACGCCAGCGAAGGGGCGGCCGAGAAGCCACCCGAGCAGCAGGCCGAGGACGACCGCCCCTGCGAGGCGGACCGCAGCAAACCACAACGGTTTGAACGCCAAGGACATCCGGACCCCGCCCCACGAACGCATCGAACGGATCGGGCAATTCAGCTCGTGCGCGCCGAGAAGCGGTATCCGGAGCCGCGCACGGTCTGTACCAGCCGATCGTACCCGAATTCCTCGAGCGCTTTGCGCAGGCGGCGGATGTGCACGTCGATCGTGCGCTCCTCCACGTACACGTTGCCGCCCCAGACCCGGTCGAGGAGCTGCTCGCGCGTGTAGACCCGCTCCGGATGGGTCATGAAGAACTCGAGCATCCGGTACTCCGTGGGGCCGAGGGGCACCGTCCGCTCCCCGACGAGCACTCGGTGGCTCGCCTGATCGAGGGTAAGGCCCTCCACGACGACGTGCTCGCCGTGGCCGTTCGGGGCAGTGCGGCGCAGCACCGCATGAATCCGGGCGATCAGCTCGCGCGGCGAGAAGGGCTTGGTCACATAGTCGTCGGCCCCGCCCTCGAGGCCTGCGACCTTGTCGCTCTCCTCGGTACGGGCCGTCAGCATGATGACCGGCAGCTCCCGCGTCTCCCGGTCACGCTTGATCGCCCGGGTGAGCTCGAGCCCGCTCATGTCGGGGAGCATCCAGTCGATGAGGATCAGGTCCGGCCGGCGGTCCGCGAGCAGGGCGCGCGCGGACCGGGAGTCCTCGGCCTCGCGCACTTCGAATCCGGCCCGTTTCAAGCTGAACGAGACCATGTCCCGAATCGGCCGCTCATCCTCGACGATTAGAACTTGCTTGGGCATTCAATGACGCGTGTCATGGCGCGTGTATTACATGACCCGTTGATGACAGTCTCATGACTGCGGCCGCGCCGCAGCCGTTTCCACTTGAGAGCGTGACTTAATCCGTCTTCTCCCGTGGAGGACGCGCGACATCGTTGCGCAGGTACGTCGGTACGGCATCCTCGGCGGCGACCGAGTGTCCCGCGGCGAGATCGATCGCCGCAAGCCGGGCCACTTCCTCGGCGCGAGGCAGCAAGTCGCCCCGGATGGCCGCAAGGCGCCCCTCGAGCCTCGCAGCGAGCTGCGGATAGGCGAGGAAGCCTCGACCCACCCCGTGAGTCGCGCCCTCCATCCCCGGCGGCAGCTCGACGGTCTGCGGCGGGCCGACCCGCTCCCCCTCCTCGCAGGGCTCGGCGAGGCCTCCGGGGTCCCGCCGGTAGCAAGCCCAGTACACCTCCTTCATACGCGCGTCGGCGCAGACGAGAACGTTCTGCGCACCCGGCGTGGCATCGAGCGCCCGCTGCGCGAGCGCCCGCAGGTCGGAGACCGGCACGACCCTCAAGCCCGCCCCGAAGGCGAGGCCCTGCGCAACGCTCGCGGCGAGGCGAGCGCCGGTGAAGGCGCCCGGGCCGCGGCCGAAGGCCACGGCGTCGAGCTCCGCGAGCGCGACCGACGCTTCGTTGAGCACGGCGTCCACGAGCCCAAGGATACGCTCCGAATGTCCACGATCGAGCTCCAGGAAGCGGCTCGCCATCCGCTGCGGCGTGAGCACCGCGGCCGAGCAGGCTTCGGTTGCCGTATCGAGCGCCAGGATCTTCATGCCCGCTCCGGTACGGGGGCCTTCGAGGACCGCGCCAGCGGCGGCGCGTGCGCCCGCAAGAAGCGCAGCACCTCCTGCTCATCCCGCGTGCAGCGCATGGACGGGAGCGCGGAGAGCAGCACCCGTCCGTAGGAACGCTCGACGATGCGGCGATCGCAGATGACCACTGCGCCGTAGTCGCTCTCGCTGCGGATGAGCCGGCCGACGCCCTGCTTCAGGGCGAGCGCCGCTTCGGGCAGCTGGAAGTCGCGAAACGGATTGCCGCCGCGGGACTGGATGTAGTCGACGCGCGCCTTGACCAGCGGCTCCTCCGGCGAGGCGAACGGCAGCTTCTCGATGATGACGAGCCGCAGCGCGGCGCCTTTCACGTCCACTCCCTCCCAGAAGCTCGCCGTCCCGAGCAGCACGCCGTCGCCGTCGGCGCGGAAGTCTTCCAGCAGCCGCTCGCGGGGCGCCTCGCCTTGGACGTACAGTCGGTACGGCGAGCTCGCGCCCCAGAGCTGCCGCAGCAGCATCGCGCCCTGCGCGAGCGCGCGGTGGCTCGTGAACAGCACGAACGCCCCGCCGCGCGACGCCTCGATGAGGGGTAACGTCGCATCGAGCATCGAGCGCACGTAATCCGGCGCCGCGGGTTCCGGCAGGCCGCCCGGCAGGTAGAGCAGGCTCTGCCGCTCGTAGTCGAACGGACTGTCGATCTTCACGGTGGCCGCCTCGGCGAGACCGAGCCGAGCGGTGAAGTGGCTGAAATCCTCACCGACCGACAGGGTGGCCGATGTGAAAATCCACGCGCAGCGGCGCGCATCGATCAGCGCGCGGAAGCGCTCCGCGATGTCGAACGGAAGCAGATGCAACGTGAAGCCTCGGGAGGAGATCTCGACGCTCCGCACGCCCTCGAGATCGCCGACGGAGGCGATACGCTCGGTCTGGGCGGCGAGCTCCCCGGCGCGCGCGCCGAGCGCGCTCCAGGCGGCGCCCGCGGATTCGAGCTCGTCACGCAACGCATCGAGCGCGTGTGCGAGCTCGGCGGCGCGCTCACCGAGCGTCGCGTCGCACTCCTCCCACGCGCGGCGCCCGGGGACCTTCGGCAGCTGCCGTGCGAGATCGCGTGCGACCTCCTCCACGGCCTGCATCGCTGACAGAACGGCAGGGGCCTCGCCGCGAGCGGCGCCACCGCTCGGCGCGCGAGCGCCGATTTCCTGCCTCACCGTATCGAGCAGATGCTCGATCCGCCGATGCCCCACATTCGCCCCGAAGAACTGGGTCGCGAGGTCGGGCAGCTGGTGCGCCTCATCGAGAATGAGAGCGTCGGCCGAGCCGAGGAGGTCGCCGAATCCATCCTCCTTCAGCGCGAGGTCGGCGAGCAGCAGGTGGTGATTCACGATGACGATATCGGCTTCCTGAGCCCGGCGCCGCGCGGCGACGACGTGGCAGTGGGCGAACTCCTCGCAGGGAGCGCCGAGACAGTTATCCCGCGTGGAGGTGACCTCGCTCCAGAGCGGATGCGAGTCGGAGAGGCCCGGCACCTCGGCGAGGTCGCCCGTGCGCGTGATCCGAGCCCAGCGCTCGACTCGCGCGAGCCAGGGCTCCCCCCGGCCGGAATCCTGCAGGGCGAGCTGCACGAGCGTGCGTCCGAGGCGGTGCCGGCACAGGTAGTTCGCGCGCCCCTTCAGCACCGCGACTCGGACGGGACGCCCGAGAGCCCCTGCGATGAGCGGCAGGTCCTTCGAGTACAGCTGGTCCTGGAGGGTGCGCGTGCCGGTGGAGATCAGAACGCGCCCGCCGCAGAGCAGGGCGGGCACGAGGTATGCGAATGTCTTGCCGATACCCGTCCCGGCCTCGACGACCAGCGGCTCGCGAGCCTCGAGCGCACGGGCGACCTCTTGGGCCATGTGAAGCTGCTGGCGCCGCAGGGTGTAGTCCGGGAGAGCGCGCCGCAGAGGACCGTCGGCGGCGAATATGTCATGAAGCTCAAGCATCGGGATCGGAGGCGTGAGTCAACCCAGGCCCTGCCGGCCACACCGGCGGATACTGTGACGCCGTCCCCGGTCATAGCCGATGTGCTCTCGATCTGCGGTCACCGGCACGCCATTTTGCTGCAACCAGGGCCGGAAAGTCGCATTATTGGTCCCTTCCGATCGAAGCGATTATGATGCACTGCATCACAACAGGCCCATTCTGAGCCCTCAATGAGCATCCTGGATCCCATTGCCCTGACCGCCGCACGACTCCTTCAGCGGAGCGCGCGGGGCTACGCTGACCGGGCGCTGCAGCTCGCGCAGCGGGAAGCCGGCCGGGCCGCCGAGCGGCTCGACACCGCAGAACCCCGCATCACGGTGCTCGCCGAGGCCGGGCTGCGGCTGAGCGAGCTGTCCTGCCGCTGCGTGGACCAGCTCGTCAGGCAGAGCATCGCGAGCACGCAGGGCGCGCTGACGGACGGCGTCGAGCGCCTGCGCATCACCGCCCACGCCCGCACTCTCGGCGCGCTCTACGCCGAGCAGCGCGCGGCGCTGCCGGCCTCGCGGGCACGGGTCGCGAAGGAGCTGCGCGCGACGTGGAAGATCGTCGCCTCCACCGGCCGGGAGCTCGTTGAGATCGCCCAGTCGGCGCGCAGTGAGCTCAAGGAAAGCGGCCATGCGGAGCGCGCGAGCCCCGCTCATCCCCGCAAGCCGTCGAGAACCCAGCGCGCGAGCCGGCGCCGGGCCGAGCCACGCGCGACCTGACGGCCCTGCTTTATAATTTCACGCTCCGCACGATAGGACCTTGCGCATGGCCACCGCACCACACGAATTCACAGCACTTCCTCAACTGAGCCGCGGAGTGCATGAATGGGTGGAGTCCGTCCGCCAGCTGACGCAGCCGGCGGCAGTGCACTGGTGCGAGGGGTCGGCGCCGGAGATTCGCGAGCTCACGGGCCGGCTGGTGCAAAGCGGCGAGCTGCTCGCGCTCAACGCCCAGCAATTCCCCGGCTGTCACCTCGCGCGGTCCCGTCCGAGCGATGTGGCCCGCGTGGAGCACCTCACGTTCGTGTGCACGCGCTCCAAGGAGGATGCGGGCCCGAACAACAACTGGATGGCCCCGGACGAGGCGCACGCGAAGATGCGCGGCCTGTTCAAGGATTGCATGCGCGGGCGCACCCTGTACGTCGTGCCCTACTGCATGGGTCCGCTCGACTCGCCGTTCTCGCGCTTCGGCGTCGAGATCACGGACAGCGCCTACGTCGTGCTGAACATGGCGATCATGACGCGCATGGGGCGCCCGGCGCTCGAGCGCATCGCGCGGACGGACCAGTTCGTGAAAGGGCTGCACTCCATCGGCGAGCTCGACCCCGAGCGGCGTTTCATCATTCACTACCCGGAGGAGCTCTCGATCGAGAGCTTCGGCTCCGGCTACGGCGGCAACGCGCTGCTCGGCAAGAAGTGCCATGCGCTGCGCATCGCGAGCTGGCAGGCGCGCACGGAGGGCTGGCTCGCGGAGCACATGCTCGTCGTCGGCCTGCAGAGCCCTCGAGGGGAGACGCACTACGTCGCGGCCGCATTCCCCTCCGCGTGCGGCAAGACGAACCTCGCCATGCTGATCCCGCCCGAATCGATGCCCGGCTGGAAGGTCTTCACGGTCGGCGACGACATCGCCTGGCTGCACCCGGGCTCGGACGGGCGGCTGTGGGCCATCAATCCGGAAGCCGGCTATTTCGGCGTCGTGCCGGGCACCAACCACGATACCAACCGCAACGCGTACGACATGATCCGGCGCGACACGCTCTTCACGAACGTCGCGCTGACCGCCGACAACCAGCCCTGGTGGGAGGGACTGAAGACCGGCACGCCGGTGACCGACTGGCAGGGACGGCCCTACGATCCCGCGCGCGGCCCGGCCGCGCATCCGAACTCCCGCTTCACGGTCTCCGCCAAGCGCAATCCCGGCTACTCACCGCACACCGAGGATCCGTCCGGCGTGCCCATCTCCGCGCTGATCTTCGGCGGCCGCCGGCGCGAGGTGGCCCCGCTCGTCTACGAGGCGCGCGACTGGGCGCACGGTGTTCTCGTCGGCGCCTCGGTGGCGTCGGAGACGACTGCCGCCGCCACGGGAAAGGTCGGCGTGGTCCGCCGCGATCCCATGGCGATGCAGCCCTTCTGTGGCTACAACTTCGCGGACTACTGGCAGCACTGGCTCAACGTCGGGGCCAAGCTCAAGCGTCCGCCGCGGATTTTCCACGTGAACTGGTTCCGCCGCGACGCGCAGGGCAAGTTCCTGTGGCCCGGTTTCGGCGACAACCTCCGCGTGCTCGCCTGGATGCTCGATCGGTCGGCCGGCACGGTAGGCGCCGTCGAGTCTCCGATCGGCCGGTTGCCGCGCGCGGAGGACCTCCATACCGAGGGTCTCGGCCTGAGCGCTGAGGCGCTGCGCGAGCTCATCTCCGTGGACCCGGCGCTCTGGCGCAAGGAGGTCACCGAGATCCGCAGTTATCTGTCTCGCTACGGAGAGCGGCTGCCGGCAGCGCTGACGAGGGAGCTCGACAAGACCGCTGCACAGCTGGGGGCGTAGAGAGTAAGAGGCTCAGCCTAGAAGCCATCCCTGGCGGACACGCACCCCGCCCGCACATCCTGTGCGGGCATGAGCCGCGCTCTAGCGCGGCTCATCACTCACACACGAACCGGATGGTCTGGGGTGAGTCTTGCTCGGGAAGCTTCCCGAGCCCGATCAGCCCCCTGCCCTTGATCTGCATGCTGTCGCGGCGGACGAAGGCCTCGTCTCCGTCGTCCGTCTGCACGAAGGTGCCGTTGGTGCTCTGGTCGATCAGCACGAACTTGTGGCGATTGATCTCGATCCGCGCATGGAGGCGCGAGATGAGGTTGCCCTTCACCACGACATCGCTGTCCTCCGCGCGGCCGATCGCGATGCTCGGATGCTGCTCGTCGAGCACGATGTCGCGATCCTGGATCCGCAGGCGCATGCGCAACGCGGGACCGCTCTTTCCGGCGAGGGCGATGGCGGGCACCATGCTCGTCACGTCCTCCGTCTGCCAGAGGACCTCGTAGAGCGCGACCTCGCCCCCCTGGCCTTTCAGCATGGCGATGTCGACCTGCCGGACCGCGGTGCGCCACTGCGGGGAGAGCTTATCGACCACGGCCGCGGTCGTCATGATCTGGGCCGCCTTGGCCTGGCTCGTCATGCGGTTCGCGGTGTGGACCGTGGCGCCGAACACGTCCCGGTTCTCCAGCACGACTGGACCCAAGTGGCAGCCGACGCGGATGGCGACGGGCTGGCCGTCGACCTTCAGCTGCGAGTGCCGGGAGATCTGCTGCTGCATCTGGGCGGCGGCGTTGAGGGCCTGATCGGCGGTCGGAAAGGTCGCCATGACCTCATCGCCCATCGTCTTGATGACCGTGCCCTGATACTGCTCGGTGGCGCTCCGCATCACCTCGATGCAGATCGCGACCATGTCGCGCGCCTTCAAGTCGCCCATCAGCTCATAGAGTCGGGTCGACCCGACCACATCGGCGAAGAGAATGGCGAGCTCGATGTCTTTTCCCATGCTGATGGTCGGCCAGCGCTCAACTGCTCGGCCAACGAGAGCCGCCGCGCAGTCTTTGCCAGATTATACGCGACTGCCCCGGAGCCGCTAGCCGAGCGGGAATCGAGACTCGCCCGGCGGGCCGTCGCCGGGTCATCGACTGCCGGGGCGGCGAGGGGGAGCCTCGCGCGCCGCCGAATGGAGGAGCCCCGCGCCGGCGCCCGGCTCCCGCGCGCCCTCGCTGAGAAGGCGGCGATACTCGCGGGCACCGGGCTCCCCCGCATACAGGCCGAGCATGTGGCGCGTAATCGACGGCAACCGGTCGCCGCGTGCAAGTTGCCTCTCGGCATACCGGGCCATGCGCTCGAGCTGCGCGCCGCGAGCGAGCTCCGGCGGCGGCGCCTCGGGGAACACGGCCGAGTGCAGCTCGGCGAGCAGGAACGGCCGATGGTACGCCTCGCGCCCGAGCATCACGCCGCCGCACCACTGCAGTGCCTCGAGAATCGCCTGGGGTTCGCGCAGTCCACCGTTCACGATCACGGGCCACTCTGCGTAGTCGCGCGCGATCTCGCGGACGATGTCGTAGCGCAGCGGCGGCACCTCGCGGTTGTCCTTCGGCGAGAGGCCGCCGAGGACCGCCTTGCGCGCGTGCACGATCACAGCGTCGCAGCCGGCTTCGCGCACGGCGCTCAAGAAACCGTGCAGCGCCGCGCGATCCTCTTCGTCGAAGCGCCGGGCCGCCTCGATGCCCTGCGCGCCGCGCCCCTCCACCACTCCGATCCGCGTCTTCACGGTGACCGGCGCTCGCACGGCGGCCCGCATCGCGGCGACGCACTCGCCGACCCTCCCCGGCTCGCGCATCAAGCAGGCGCCGAACGCTCCGCTCGCCACCCGGTCGCTCGGGCAGCCGCAGTTGAGATTGATCTCGTCGTAGCCCGCCTCCTCCCCTGCCCGCGCGGCCGCGGCGAGCTGCGCGGGGTCGCTCCCGCCGAGCTGCAGCGCGACCGGGTGTTCCTCCGGATCAAACGCAAGCAGGCGCTCGCGATCGCCGCGGACGACCGCCGCGGCCGTGATCATCTCGGTGTAGAGCAGGATGCGCGGGGAGAAGCCGCGCAGGAAGTAGCGGCAGTGGCGGTCCGTCCAGTCCATCATGGGGGCGACGGAGAGGCGGCGATCCAACTTTCCAGCCGAAGGATCGGAGAAAACGCCTATTTTCTTAGGCTCTCCTGACTCAATCATTTCTGCGGGATTATCGGGCATTCCGCGGAGTTTATCGGGTGCTGAGGGGACATAAAGGGGACAAGATCGGCGTGTCCCCCTCAAATGCCATCATGGCAACCATCAAGGCACGTAGGCAAGCGAACGGCGCGATCCGCTGCACGGCGATCGTACGCATCCGCCGCGCCACATGAGCCATCTCGAGTTCAGAGATGCGTGCTGCCGGCCATGCTGCACGTTGGAAGCCATCAGTCGAGAGCTGAATAGCGCGTAATCGTGATGGATTCGCGCAAGAACTCATCAAGCGCACCGCCGCAATCTGTGCGCTTTTTGGACCAAAGAGAGACTTGAGGATGTGGCGAGCAGACAGCGGCGAGGCTTCCTCGAAAGCCGCGCGCACGATTCCGACCACCGCGCGCGTTACCACATACATCGCTGCCTCGTTCACGCATGCCCCGACTCGATATGGAACAAAGCTTCAACCGTGGTATCTAGTGCGCGAGCGAGCCTTAGCGCGAGCAGCGTAGACGGCACCATGTGCCCCAGTTCGATCGCGTTGATCGATTTGCGCGTCACGCCGATCAAACCCGCTAAGGCCGCTTGCGTGAGATCGCGCTTGGCGCGCTCGACTTTGAGCGTATTCGTCAATCGTTCTTCCATCGCCGCTCAACGGTCGTAATAGAGAAAGCTGACCAAAAGCGTGACGATGCCCGAGCAAGTCGTCACGCAAAGGAGAAGCAGCAGCGGGTTCGGGACAGTCCACCACATGAGCGTAAGGGCAACGAGCACCAGTGCGCCCAGCGTGGCGCAAAAGCCGTTGCGGTAGGCGCGTGTCGATGCGACCAGCCGGAGTTCGTCGTTTTGGATTGCCCGCATCAGTTCTTTCGATGCGCCGATGCGCCGACGCGAACTAATCAATGCAGCCACAATGATCACAATGAAGATCGGCAATACCTTCATCCCCGTGCCAGCCATGACGACCAGAGGAGGTGATGCCGATGTGCCAAATACGATGCCGACTGCGCCCAAGAACAGGGCCACGCAAACCGCGCACCAGATACTCCGCCGAGACCAGGTAACCATGGCCTCCAAGCCGCTAGATGTTGCCTGCGACATTCATTGCTCCTTGCCTCTGCTAGCGAAAAAGTAACGCATACGGATCTAAAAGAGATCTATAGGTTACGCTAGAGCTGATCGACGGCGCAATAAAGGTGCCGGCGCTGCGGCCACGATGGCAACGGCTGGTTCATCTGGCCATCGGATAGCGGATGCTCCGACCGCCATGCCGGAACGGGATGCGAAACGGAAGGCGAGTTGCATGGCAAACGGAAGGTCGTGAGGTCAACGCTCTTCTTTGGTGCAGAGGATGACGCCCAGCGGCGGGGCTTCCTTCGGCTCCCGCAATCCCGCGAGTGGGACGCCGGATGCTGGAATCTTGCGAGTTTCCATATGTCAGAAACTAACGTATAGTTTCTTACTCATAGAGGCGCTCATGAACACGCTCCCCGAAACCATCCTGCTGCAAGTGAAATCTCTCCCCGAGGGGGGCGTGCTGTCACCCAAGGAGTTTCTGCACCTGGGGAGCCGGCCGGCGATCGATCAGGCTTTCTCCCGACTGACCAAGGCCGGCAAGCTGCTACGCGTGGCACGCGGCATCTACGTGGCTCCGGTCTCCAGCCGCTTCGGTACCCGCGCCCCTGCCCCGGAGAAAGTTGTGAAGGCAATGGCCGAGCAAAGTGGGGAAATCGTCGCGCCACACGGTGCCCGCGCCGCCAACGCCTTTGGCCTGACACAACAAGTTCCGATTCGTGAGGTCTACCTGACCTCCGGGAAAACCCGAAAACTGAAGTTGGGCCGCTCGGAAGTGCTGATGAAGCATGCGCCCCGTTGGATGTTGGCCCTGGGCACAGGCCCGGCGGGTGCGGCGGTACGTGCGCTGGCATGGATGGGGCCGACGCATGCAGGCAAGTCTCTGGCGGCGCTACGCCGCACCCTTCCCCGCACTGAATGGAGTGCTCTCGCCTCCGCCCGTGCGGCACTGCCCTCCTGGATGGCGCAGGCGATCGGCAGAGAAGCAGCGCGTGGCTGAATATTTCTTCGATCTCGGCCAAGATGACCGGCGCGAAGCACTGGAATACGTGCGCGCGGAAACCGGGCGTCCCACGCACCTGCTCGAAAAGGACTTGTGGGTGGTATGGACCTTGCGCACCCTGTTCGAGTCGCCGTTGTCCGCCGATCTGACCTTCAAGGGCGGCACGTCCTTGTCGAAGGTCTACAAGATCATCAACCGCTTCTCCGAAGACATCGACCTCACCTATGACATCCGAAAGCTCATTCCAGACCTGATCGGTGACGGCGGCGACCTTCCCGCCAGCCGCAGCCAAGCCGCCAAATGGACACAGGCCGTGCGACATCGCCTGCCAGACTGGATCAAGGCGAACGTACAGCCGGTCATCGAGGCGTCGCTGGCGCACGAACGGCTTGATGCCAGGATCGAACTGGCGGGCCAGGAGAACGATAAGCTGCTGCTGCATTACCCTGCGCTCGCACAGGGCACGGGCTACGTGCCGCCCGTCGTCGCCCTGGAATTCGGTGGCCGCGCCACTGGCGAACCACACCAGGTGCTGCCAGCGGCTTGCGACATGGACGGGCATTTGCCCAACGTATCGTTCCCGATTGCCACGCCCCTGGTCATGAGCGTGGCGCGAACCTTCTGGGAAAAAGCCACCGCGGCACACGTCTACTGCGCGCAAGGCCGCATCCGCGGCGAGCGGTACGCGCGGCACTGGCACGACTTGGCCGCCATCGCGCGTAGCCCACACTTTGCCAGCATCGTCGCGGATCACGCGGTCGCGGTGGCCGTCGCGCGGCACAAGTCCTGCTTCTTCATCGAGAAAGACACCGACGGCGGGGTCATCGACTATGCGGCCGCAACACAAGGACATCTGCGAATCGTCCCCGAAGGCCAAGCGCGCAAGGCGCTTGCCGAGGATTACGCGGCCATGCTGGCCGACGAAGTGATGGTGGGCGACGCCCTTTCCTTCGACCAGCTCATGCAGGCATGCGCCGAGGTCGCGGCGCGGGTGAACAAGATGGCCGTGATGCGCGAGTAGCGCATGGTTCGCTCGCTGCTGCCAGCCGCCGTGGTGTGCCGTCGCGCGTTCCGAGCATCGTCGGACAGGGACAGCAAGCCACGTAGCGTTGCAACGTATGAACGTCGTGAGACTGCACATATCGTGCACACGGACACCAACAAGGGTTTGATCCGTATAAGCAATTACGCTCAGTCCATCATGGGGGCGACGGAGAGCTTGCGGTCGAATTTTTCCCGGGGGAAATCGTCTGGAATGGCTATTTTTCCAGGCATTTCCGACACAGTCATTTCTGCGGGATTGTTGGGCATTTGGTGGGGTTTATCGTTTGCGGAGGAGACGTAAAGGAGACCAGATCGCCTTGTCTCCTCCAACTCCATCATGGCAACGATCAAGGCACGCAAGCAAGCCAACGGCACGATCCGCTACACGGCAATCGTGCGCAGGCGTGTGGGCAAGATGATCGTCCATCGGGAAGCCAAAGCCTTTACATATCGCTCCGCGACGGTGTCCTGGGCGAGGCACCGCGAAGTCGAACTCGAAGATCCTGCAACACTCGCTACCGCCTCGGCCCTGATTAATCACGTTCGCGCCCGGCGTGCCGATGGCACTGGATGTGCGACCGTCATGAACGATCTGATCTGGATCGGCGTCGTGCTGCGGGCCGCAAAGAACGTCAAGGAGATCCCCGTGCGGCCGGAGATCGCGCAGGAGGCGCGCGGCGCCTGCGGGGAGCTGCGGCTCATCAGTAAATCTCGTAAGCGATCCCGGCGGCCGACCGCGGATGAACTCGCGCGGTTGCGGCAGCATCTTCGCCGGCGCACGCCGGTGCAGCTTTTCCAGACGCACATTGTCGGGGTCACCGTTCGGTGAAGCGGGTCCGAGCGCTCAGATCCGCGGCGTCGGGGAAAGAAAATATCAGCCCCGCTTGCGTCTCGTGGTGTCGATGACCAGCGTCGTGCCCCACTGCAACGCCGTGGCACCCGTGGTGCCAGCCTGGAGCACGCTCTGCGAAAGTTCGGTTTTCAAAACTGAATTGTCAGGGTAGACTCCGGCGCCATGATCGAGCGCCCGCAACATCTTGAGGCTCTGCGGCGGCTTCTCAAGCATTTCCCGGCCGTGGGGCTCTTGGGCGCACGCCAGGTCGGCAAGACCACGCTTGCTCTCTCGCTGGCACGCACTTTTACCAGCAAGGTCACCCGGTTCGACCTGGAGGACCCACGAGCGGTTGCGCGGCTCGCGGACCCGATGCTCGCTCTGGCGGGCTTAGAGGGGCTGGTAATTCTGGACGAGATCCAACATCGGCCGGAGCTCTTTCCGAGCCTTCGCGTACTTGCCGATCGCCGTCCCATCCGGACTCGTTTCCTCATCCTCGGAAGCGCCTCGCCAGGGCTGCTCAGGCAAAGTGCCGAATCCCTCGCAGGTCGCATCGCGTATCACGAGCTGCCGGGCCTCTCGATGGAGGAGGTCGGGACAGCGAGGCTCGAGAAGCTCTGGCTGAGAGGGGGATTCCCTCGTGCGTTCATCGCGCGCTCGGAGCGGGAGAGCCTCGAGTGGCGGGAGCGCTTCCTGCGAACCTTCCTCGAGCGCGATTTGCCGCAACTCGGCGTTTCCGCCGGCACACAGGCCATGCACCGATTCTGGTCGATGCTCGCCCATGCGCACGGCCAACTCTGGAACGCCTCGGAGATCGGTCGGTCGATGGCGCTTGCGGACACGACGGTCCGCGGCTATCTCGATCGGATGTCGGATGCGTTCGTCATGAGAGAGCTGACCCCGTGGCACGAGAACCTCGGTAAGCGCCAGGTGCGCGCTCCCAAGATCTACGTGCGCGATTCAGGACTCTTGCACGCTCTGCTTGGCATCCATACTCGAGCGCAGCTCGAAGAGCATCCGAAGTCCGGCGCGTCATGGGAGGGGCTCATCGTCGAGCAGGTGATCCAGGCGCTCGGTGCGGCACAGCATGAGTGCTACTTCTGGCGTACGCACACGGGGGCGGAGCTCGATCTGCTCATCGTGCGTGGCGAGCGGCGGATCGGAGTCGAGATCAAGCGAACGACAGCGCCGGCTGTCACACCGTCGATGCGCATCGCAATGGCTGACTTGAAGCTCCGAGAGTTGAGTGTCGTCCACGCTGGGGACACGTCCTTCCCGCTTGCCGAGGGAATCCGTGCCGTTTCCGCGGGCGATCTTTTGAACGCCTTTCGAGCCGGCCGACTGTGAAGGGGAGGAAGCGCATGCGGAAAGGGCCGTCGCTGCTCCGCGGATGGACGGCGCCTCCGATCGGCGCAGGGCCGCCCGCCAGCGGCCTGAATTGACCGCCAGCGCGCCGCCATTCGACCTCGCGGGTACGAGGCGCATAGACTCTGCAGGTAACATCCCAAGAATGGCCCGGTCGCGACGATGAGGTGATCCGGGTCATAAGAAAGCGGAGTGACTCTTGTCGGGCATTTTCATCAGCTACCGCCGCAGCGACAGCCCGGACGCCACGGGGCGCATTTACGATCGCCTGGTTTCCGAGTTCGGCAAGGCGCAGGTGTTCAAGGATGTGGATTCGATTCCGCTGGGACGGGATTTTCGCGGGCATCTGAACGGCATCGTGGGTGGCTGCGGGGTCATGCTCGCCATCATCGGTCCGCACTGGACGGAGGCGCGCAACCAGGCGGGACAGCGGCGGCTGGAGGATCCGGATGACTTCGTGCGGATCGAGCTGGAAGCCGCGCTGGCACGCGACATTCCGGTGGTGCCCGTGCTGGTCGGTCATGCACCGATACCGGCCGCATCGGAGCTGCCGGCGTCACTGGCACCGATGGCGTTTCGCCAGTCGATCGAAGTGCGGCCGGATCCGGACTTTCACAACGACGCGACGCGCCTGGTGACGGCGCTGCGGGCGATCCTGGACCCGGCAGCGGCGGCGGCAGAGCAAGCGGCTGCCGCGATCACACGGGCTGCTGCAGCCACCGGCAGGCAGAGCGGTTGACGGCTGGGCTGGATCGTGGCCGCGGTACTGGGCATCGTCGCCGCCGCGCTTGCGACTCCCGCGATCCGGTATCTGCGCCTAGTGCCGCCACCGGAAACTCGCGTCGACATCGTCACGCCCGCCACCGACGATCCGGAATCGTTTGCGCTCTCACCCGACGGGCGGCAGATCGTATTCGTGGCCTCCGGTGAGGATGGCATTTCACGCTTGTGGCTGCGGTCCCTGAGTGCGACGACCGCGCAGCCGCTGGCGGGCACCGAGGGTGCGCGCCTTCCCTTCTGGTCCCCCGACAGCCGGTCGGTGGCGTTTTTCGCGAACGGCGAGTTGCAGCGCCTCGACCTCGGGGGCGGAGCGCCACGCCCCCTCGCTGCAGCCCCCAGTGCGAATGGCGGCGCATGGGGTGCAGACGGAGTCATCGTATTCGCGCCGGGGCCCTTGGGGTCGTTGTCGCGCATCCCGGCCACGGGGGGCTCGGCGGTAGTCGCCACGAAGCTCGCAGCGAAACAGCTAGTACAGGCCGTTCCGGTCTTCCTCCCCGATGGCCGGCACTTCCTGTTCGTGGCGGAAGGCACGGGGGAGACGCAAGGGATTTATCTCGCCGCGCTCGGCACGACCGACATGCAGCGGCTCACTCCGGCCATAAGCGTGAGCGCCTATCTCCGCTCGGGCTGGCTGCTGTGGATACAACCCGGTGGCAGCCTGGTGGCGCAGCGGCTGGATCTCAAGCGGCAGAGGCTCACGGGCGATCCGGTGACGATCGCCGATGGAGTCCCTCCGGACGCATTTTCCGTATCGGCCCTGGGGCTGGTGGCCTACCGCACGGGGGCAGGCAGTGTGCGGCGGCAACTGACGTGGTTCGATCGCGCCGGCAAGCCGCGGGGGGTGTTGGGTGACCCGGATGAGACTCTCCAGTACCCGAGCGTCTCGCCCGATGGGAAACGGGCCGTGGTGAGCCGCACGGTGCAGGGGAACGAGGATATCTGGCTGCTCGACGGCACTCGCACGAGCCGCCTGACGTTCGATCCGGCCAACGATCTATTCCCCGTCTGGTCGCCGGATGGCCGCTCGATCGCGTTTACTTCTACTCGAGGCGGATCAGGCGACCTCTATCGGAAGGCCGTGGATGGCTCGGGCACCGCGGTGCTGCTCGTGGCCTCGTCGCTGCCCAAGGCGCCGACCGACTGGTCAAGGGACGGGCGGTTCTTGCTCTACTACAGCATCGATCCGCAGACGAAAGCCGACCTGTGGGTGCTGCCGATGACGGGCGATCAGAAGCCGTGGGTATTCTTAAAGACGCCGTTCGATGAAGAATATGGGCAGTTCTCGCCCGACGGCCGGTTCGTGGCATACGAGTCGGACGAATCGGGACGCTATGAGATTTACATTCGCCCGTTCACGCTGCCGGGTGAGTCGGCGAACCCGGCCGGGGGACAGTGGCAGATCTCCACCGCCGGGGGTATCCAACCTCGCTGGAGTCCAGATGGAAGGGAGCTGTATTACCTCGATCCGGCGGGCCGGATGATGGCGGTGTCGATCACGGTGACGGGCGCGACCGTCGCACCGGGCACGCCGGTGCTGCTATTTCCGACGAAGATCCTCGGAGGTGGAGGGGACGATGCGGAAGTCCCCGAATACGCCGTGGCTCGCGACGGCCGATTCCTGATCAACACGGTGCTCGATGAGAACCGATCCACCGCCCCGATCAGGCTGATCCAGAACTGGAATCCCGACGCAACCCCGCAATGACCGGGGTCCGCCGAGGCGACGCGTTACTGCGCAGAATCTGTTGGTTGACGAACAACCGGGCTGGGGCCAACTCGTCGCAAGTGGAATGCCTCCGGAAGTCGAGCCGCTAATTCAAGCCGCACGATGAAAACCTGGATAGCGCTTCTGCGCGGAGTCAACGTGGTCGGGGCGAACCAGGTGCCAATGAAGGCGCTCGCTGCGGCTTTCAATCGTGCGGGCTTCCACGCGGTCCGCACGTATATCCAGAGCGGCAACATCGTCTTTCAGAGCCAGCGCGGCACGGCGCTCACCTTGCGGATTCGCATCTCGCGGCTGATCCTCGAGGAGTTCGGCTTCGAACCGCGCGTGATGGTGATCAGTGGCGAGGAGCTGGCCGCCGCCGTCCGCGGCAATCCGTTCCCGGACGCCGACGAGAACCACAAATGGCTGCACCTGTACTTCCTCGCCGAGAGTCCGAAGAACCCCGACCTCGCGTCCCTGGCCCGGTTGGACGCGGCGCGGGAGCAGTTTGCACTCAAGGGCGGCATCTTCTATCTCTACACGCCCGACGGGTTTGCAGACTCTGTCCTGCGATCGGAACGTGTCAATGACTTTGGAACACCTGGTGTCATTAGATTAGAGAGCATGGGGGTGTGATGGCGGGTGGTGATGGCTCCTTTTTCGGTGCGTTGATCCAGGCGGCGCTCGGCAGCGCGGGGGGCTTGGGTGAGCGTCCCTTGAAGCGGATTGGGTTGGCCTCAAAGGCGGCATCGAGCGCGACGGCGCGCTGCGCGGTGAGCGCCGCGGCGGTGCCGTCGTGGACGGCGGCCGGGGTCATCAGGGCGATCCCCCCGTGGCGGTGCTGGTGGTTGTACCAGCGGAAGAACTGCTGGCAGTGAGCGCGAGCATCCTCGATCGAGCCGAAGCGATCGGGGAAGTCCGGGCGGTATTTCAGGGTCTTGAACTGCGCCTCGGAGTACGGATTGTCGTCCGAGACGTGCGGGCGGCTGTGGGTCTTGGCGACCTCAAGGTCGATCAGCAGCGCGGCGACGGGCTTGGAGCGCATGCTGGTGCCCCGATCGGCGTGCAGGGTGAGGGTCCCCGGAGCAATGTTTTCCTTCTCCACGGTATCGGCGATGAGTTGCTCGGCGAGCTCGGCGGATTCCCGATGCGCGATCAGCCAGCCCACGACGTAGCGGCTGTAGATGTCGAGGATCACGTACAGATGAAAGCAGGTCCATTTCGCTGGACCCTTGAGCTTGGTTATGTCCCAGCTCCAGACCTCGTTCGGGCGGATCGCCAGCAGTTCGGGCTTGGCGTACGTCGGATGGATGCGCTGATTGCGCCGTTCCCCGTTCTGGCCCCGTGCAGCCAGGAGCCGATACATCGTGCGGATCGAGCCGTGATAACGGCCTTCATCCAGCAGTGTCGCGAACACCGTCGCCGGCGCGCTGTCCACAAAGCGCTCGCTGTCGAGCACACCGAGCAGGACATCCTGCTCGGCGCTCGAGAGTGCCAACGGGGGACGTGGTCGCGCACGCGCTTCGCACCGGGGGGCGGCTGCGCGATCCCGGGCACGATCGCGGTACACGAATCCGCGGTTCAACGCGAAGGCTCGGCAGGCGCTCTTCATCCCAATGTGCGCGGCGAGTTCGCTCACGGCGATCATCACTCCTCCTCGGTGCGATCGTCCGAGGTCGGCAGCCCCAGTGCCACGCATAGTTTTTTTTGGGCCTCGATGATCAATTCGGCGCGCTCGAGCTTGCGCCGCAGGCGCACATTGTCCCGCGTGAGCTGCAGCACCTGGCGGACCGAGGGGTGCTCGGGCTTCGGTCCGCGTCGCTTCGCGGCGAGCGCTACGCGGTCGGCGGCACCGAGCTGCTTGCGCCAGCTGGTAAGCATCGAGGAGTAAATGTGCTTCTCGCGCATGAACGCCCCAAGTGTGCCTGCCGTCTTGCGCCGGTCGGCTTCGGCGAGCAGCGCTCGCTTCTCGCTCCCCGAGAACTGGCGGCGCCGTCCGATGACGAACACCTCCGGGTCGGGATGCGACCGCTCCGAGGCCGTCTCTCCAGTCGCCCTACGGGCTCCTTCCGTGACGGCCTCGGGGGAGGAGCCGCTGGATCCGTTCGTCGAACCGTTCAGTGATGAGCTCATGTGCATGTCCTACCTGTACTCTAAATTGCCCGAGACAGGTGTTCCATCTCACATTGGCACGGGGGGGATCGAGAATCGAGAGATGCCTGGGAGTCGCTGCGACGGCGCGCAACTGGCGGACGGCGAACGAACTGCTGAAGATGCTCAGTTGGGGCGATGGTCCCGCAGCGCGCGTCACAACCGGCCATGTTTCTGAGCCTCGCGCTGGCCCTCCTGTCCGCCGCCGACGCTCAGCTCGCGCTACCCGTACGCACAGCTGACCGAAAGGACGGAGTTGAATAACTCGATACCGGACATCGCGTCGTTCGCGGGCCGGCGCGAGGCAAAGATCTGCCGACTCGAATCGCAAAACAATGATGCCAAAACCCGTACCGGTGTCGTGCGCGACGAACGAACTCAATCGCTATGCGAATCTGAATCAGAGAACGTGCGCGACATCCCGGTGCCGCCTAGCACCGGTGGTCTACACGCCGCGTTGCCGATATCGGTTCTATAATGGCCGATATATGGCCGATAAAGCTTGAATTAGGGCTCATTGGCCGATATATTAGCCGATATATGGCCGATAAATCAGCAGTTCTCGCCTTCCTGCAGGCCCATCCAGAGTCTTGGGTATCCTCCGCTGAGCTCCACTCAGCGGTGGGTGCGGTGCCCGACCGCACCTTGCGCAACTGGCTTCGGGACCTCGTTAAGCAAAGCGCCATCGAATCACGCGGCGAGCGCAAGGGCCGACGGTATCGGCTGCGTTCAGGCTCCATGGCCGGCACCGCGGTACTCACGACCTCGGCCGAGGGGCGACTCACCGCAGCCCGGTCGATCTTTTCCCCCGATAGCGAAGCGCTGATCCAACGCGTCGAGGCGCCGATCTATACGCGCCCGCCAGCGACTTACCGTGAAGAGTGGCTCGAGGCCTATGTGCCGAACGAGAGCACCTATCTTGCCGAAGAGACCCGACAAGAACTCACAGCGCTGGGCAAGCGTGCACCGATCTACGGTCGCGCAGGAACCTACATTCAAAGGATCTACAACCGCCTGCTGATTGACTTCAGCTACAACTCCTCCCGGCTGGAGGGTAACACTTATTCGCTCCTTGATACGGAGCAGCTCGTGATGCAGGGAGCGTCGGCACCTGGAAAGCCTAATGCCGAACGCATCATGATTTTGAATCACAAGGAGGCGATTCGCTATCTAGCGCATCGTGCCAATCTCGTGGCGGATGAGGAGACGATCCGTACGCTCCACTATCTTCTCTCGGACAGTCTGGTCGCGCCCGATCTCGCGGGCCAGATCCGGGACGAGGGCGTTCTGGTCTCGGGATCGACGTACTCACCGCTCGAGGGCAAGGACCGGCTGACGGCGCTTCTGCGCGGCACGCTGGAAAAGGCGCGCGCCATTGACGATCCTTTCGAGCAGAGCCTTTTCCTGCTCACGCATATTTCCTACCTGCAGCCGTTCATCGACGTCAACAAGCGCACAGCGCGTCTTGCCTCGATCATTCCGTTGATCAATGGAGACTACGTACCGCAGTCGTTCGTGGATGTGGATCAAGGCTCGTACCTTACTGCGACAATCGTGGTTTATGAGTTGAATCAGATCGCCCCGCTCGCGGACGTATATGTGTGGTCCTATCGGCGCAGCTGCCAGCGTTACGACACGACGGCTCAGGTGGTCGGTTTTGACGAGATCGCAGCGCTTTACCGAACGCAGCGACGTGCCATGGTGACCGACCTGGTGCGCAACAAGGTGCCACCATACAAAGTGGCCCAGTGGATCGTGGCGAATGTTCCCCCGAACGTCGAGTCGCAGCACCGCGAGAAGTTCATCGCGGACGTTCTCGCCGAGCTCGAGCACCTCGATGCCTCGCGCATCGGGGGCTTAGGCATCACGCCGGAGCAGCTGGAGGCCTGGCAACAGCTGCGCAGCACGCGCTAGTTTCACGCTCTTCTCGCTGCGAGGCCCTCATCTGGTCTCAAAGGATCCGCAGATCTCGAGGAGACAAATAGGAGACAAGTACTCCCGGACGCCTCCAAGTGCTTGAAAACAAAGGCCGCTCATGCAGCGTCGGTCCAGTCCATCATGGGGGCGACGGAGAGACGGCGATCCAATTCTCCGCGGAGAAAATCGTCCGACAGACCTGTGCTCGTAGGCCGTTCGGAGTCGGGCGCTTTTGCGGGATTTGTGAGCATCTGGGAAAGTTTCCGGTGATTTGGAACGAAGCTGTCACGGCTGTGTCACAGCGCAAGGCCTTTCCGACCAAGAGCTCGCCGATCAGGTCGAGGCGCTGGCACGTGACCTAGCGAGGCGTCGCCGTGATCTATGGCGCTAACCGGAGCACATGCCCCGGGCCTCATGCAAGTCCCGGTGACGACGGAATCGGGCGGGGGACGCATAGCTATTTGCCTCGCACTCTCCCGTCCCCGCTGGCCAGGCCCTCGGACCTACCGATGACTCTCTTCGGCGTCTCGAGCTTCGACAGGCCCGGAACACCTTCAAAGGCTGCGCCAGGTTTCCATTCCGGAAGGATGTAAACGCGCTTCTCTCGTAGGCCCGCAACGCCGGAACTCCAAGTAAGTAGCATGCGTGCGCCAATGTCTTTGAAGTCCGGGTACCTTTCCATTGCCTCCCGCACGTGAGGCGCAGTGTCGGAAACAGCGTCGCTGATTGCTTCGACAATCTCGGACTGCACCTTCAAGGAAATGCCGAGAGTCGCCGCGATGAAGTTTGGCAGTGACTTGCCGGGAGCCCACGTCTTTCGTCCCATAAAGCCGATGCCAGGTGGATTGTGCTGGTACCCCGCGTACACGTTCGTCGTGATCACGTCATAGGCAGGCGAAAGATGGACGTTGGCTCGTTTCGTATAGAGCAACGCAAGATTCTTTGCGTGGCAATCGGCATTTCGCACAGCGTAGTTCAGGAGCAAGAGCGTCGCGAGCTGATGAAAGGTTTCGATTTGGCTGCTACCAGGAACATGGTCGCGGACTGCCTTCGCTATGCGCTCCCAAGTCGTATCGTATTTTGCCGCTGGACGTAGCCCCAGCAAGGCACAGAAATCTTCCATACCCCAATAAGGTTGTCCGTTTTCGTCAACATCAAATCGGTGGACGACCAGGGCTCTCCCGTCGTTGGACAATTCAGTTTTGGCTGTAGGCAGCACCCTCCCTGCGACCTGCATGCAGAGATGCTCGTTGAGAGAGACGTATGGAAGTCTTCCGGTCGAACCTTTGATGATGTGCCTGTGAGTAACCAACGTAGCTTTCGCGTGATCTGGTTGGGGTTCCTTCGTCTGTTCATCGAGAAACTTCGGAACGATTCCAGAGACCCCACTCGTCGCATGTTGGCGGACGAGCTCAGCAAAGGCCTCCTCTGAATTGTCACCTTGGAGGAGTTCTGCGAGCTCGATTGGTTGCGGCAGCACGGCGAGATTCGCACCCGGGGCCGCGACTTGAATGCGGCCGATCATGTTTCGGCCGATCACCGATAGTAAGGCCATGGGACTACCGGTTATTTGGGGCCCAAACTGTTCCTGCAGGACCTGAAGTAGGTAACCCTCAGGCAGGTTCATTTGCAAAATCGGATGCAGCACGTCGTCCCATGAATAGGACTCCGTACGCACGGGCATGGTGAGTGATACGAAGTCATCCGGCGCGACGTTGGCGTGGTACGTAAGTACGCTTCGGAAGTCACCTGCCGACTCCAGTACGGCGACATCGCGACCAAGAACGTACGTGGATAGCTTCACGACTTGGCGCGCTCGCTCCGCAATTCATCGAGCGAACCCGAAAAGCCGATTTCGGTGAATTGCAATTCCATACCGAGCACAGCGAGTACCGAGAGTAGTTTTCGAGATCCAAACTCCCGAGCACGTCCGCGCTCGAAGCGCGATAGGGACTCGGGCGTCAGGCCGGCCTGGAGGGCGACGGTATGTTGCTTCAGACCGAGCTCGCGCCGCCGGCGAGACACTGCGGCCCCTAGCTCCAGAAGGGTTTTCATGTTGATAAATACATCAAGAAGTTGGCATATTTAGCCAAATCTTGACGTATATGTCAACTGGCAGACGGTGTGTATACCGTGTGCCATCACCCTACCACCTACCCACTCCCCCGCCCGGCCGCCGACTCGTCAATTCTCTACCGTCCTTCGGAGTTTCCGGTGACGTTGGGACGAACGTCAGCTGCGCCGCGACAGGCTGCGCCCTAGTCCCAGCCGCCGTTCGCCAACTTCAGCGGCAGGATCTTCATGAACGCCTCGACCGCATGGATCTGTCCGTCGTAGACCTTGAAAGCCTCCCACACGGTGAGCTGATCCCCGTCGCTTTCGCGCACGCCCCACGCCATGCGCAGCCAGACGATTCCCATTCTCTCGTCGACGCCGATGACCCGCGTCTTGACCGGGCGGAGGCGTTTGAAAATCGCGAGCGACTGCGTAGCGATGTTCTGGCAGCCCGGAGCGAACTTGCAGTCCGGTCCGGCCATGATCTGCCCGTTCTCGTAACGATAGGCGTCTGGAGCGAACGGCGCATTCACCGCGGCGAATGTCTTCGCAGCGTTGAGACCCTCGGGATAGTGCAGCGCTGCCTTGATGGCCTCGTCGCGCGTGGGGAGCTGTTCGGGGCGCGGTGCGTAGTTCATCACTTCGCTCGGCGCGCTCAGTCCATCGATATCGAAGATAAGCCCTTCGGCGCTGCTGTGCGTCGCCACGGTCTCGATCTCCGTGATCTTCTGGTCGACCACCTTGAGGCGTACGACCAGCATCGTCGGCGCACCGCTCTCTTCCACGATGACGTCCGCACCTGCCATTCCCGCGCGCTCATCAAGGATGTCCTGACGGAAGCCGCGGAGGCGGGTCACTGTGTGCAGGAGGCCGACCTTGGCGAGCGGCTTCTCGATGGCGTCTTCGGTGACGCGCAGCTTCTCACTGCGCGGGAGCTTGCTCGTGTCGTGTTTGAGCAGCGCGTAGAGATAGGTCGTGACCATGCCACGCAGGCATTCGCGGTCGCAGGTGGATGCAGGTACGGGCGCGCATTTGGATGCTGCGTGCGCGGCGGAGCAGGTCAGCAGAATGAGGCACAGCGGAGTCGAGATTTTCATGGTTCCCCCTTGGTCCGAACACTAGCCCCGATCGGCGAGCACCTGCAACCACCATGGCAACGATCAAAGCGCGAAGGCATGCAAACGGTTCCAGATGCCCCGAGCCGCTCATGGAAAACGTGAGGGTTCGTGCTCCATGGAGCGATTACTTCAGTCGCACAACGTCGTCCAACTCGGCCAGGGCTCGATCGAAAGTTCCGAGCGGTAAATGGCCGGCCTTGCGCGCGACCTCGAGAATCAACAAATCGGTGAAGCCCACCGCCAGTTGACGGCGATACTCGCCCAGCGCGGCAAGCACAGTCTCGGAATCCTGCAATGTTATGCTCTTGTGATTGAGAATCATCTCGAGAGCGGTCGCAATCTGCTCCGGGCCGCGTTCGTACACCGAGTCGAGGACCCACACGGTCTCGGCGAGGACCAGATGGGAAACCCATGCACCCGGCGCCGTGAATTCTTCAGCTGCGCCTACCTGATCGGGCTCGTCTCGTACGAGAAGCCGCACGAGTACATTTGTATCAATCGCGCGCATGACGCCGGCGAATATACTTTCGAATTCCCTCCTTGACGTCAACGGCACCACGCCGGGGCGGTCGTTCGGGGAATAGCGCCCCGTGAACCTCCTCCGACGTGTAACGGCCAGCTCGGCGCACTACGATCTCATCGCCCTGCTCGTCCCACTCGAGCACCGAACCTGGACCCACCCCGAGCTTCTTGCGAATCTCCGCAGGTACGGAGATCTGACCCTGTGCAGTGAGCTTTGAATGTGCGATTGCCATGCAATTACATTACCCTGGTAATGTTAAGCGTGCAAGCTCTTCTCGGTTCACCGGCGCAACCCCATTCGTGAGGACACCCAAGAGGAGACAAGCGCTTCGGGCCACGCGCAAACGCCTGATTTCCTGAAGTAATGGGCGCTTGTCCGTCCAGGTCCGGCTACATATAAGGAAGTGTATTCGCTGACGAAGGTTACCCGGGAGCCGGGCGGTCAATCGGTGCCGAGTCACAAACCGTCTTTCAGGCGACTGCCTCGATGGCTCCGGGTGAGGAGACACGGCTATCCATGCGCATTTAAGTAGTTGATTAACTGAGCTATTTTATTTATTCGGTACTGTCCCACCCGCGAGGCAGGACTTGCGCGCGCCCTCGAGGGGAAGGGCTCGCGGAAAGCCCCTCTTCGGTCTGGAACGCTGCATCGTTCCGTCAAGCTCGGGACCACGCGCCACGCGCGCTGCCGACCGCTCGCAAGCGGAATAAATGCTTATCTTCCAGTGCGTTGATTTAGTCGCATCGAGCGGCTATACAATGATGACTGCAAAAATGCGGGAGCGGAAATGCGCAAGAGCGGAGCATTGTTCAATGATGCGCTGAGGCTGGTCGGCGCTTGCTTGCCCTTGGTCTGGCTCGCCCTCTCAGCCGGGGTCGCGCAGGGCGCAGAGGCGGCGAACTCAGCCAACCTCCAGCCGTTCCACGCAATGATCAATAACATCTGCTCGAAATGCCACAACACCACGGACTGGGCCGGTGGCTTCGCTTTCGACTCCTTGGATCTGAGCCATCCCGGCCAGGATCCCAAAATCTGGGAACAGGCCGTCATCAAGCTCACCGGCCGGCTCATGCCCCCCGCCGGACAGAAACAGCCGACCCAGGCCAATGTCGATGCCTTCATCGGCTATCTCGAAACCTCCCTCGACGCCTCCGCCAAGGACCAAGGCGTCGGCCATGTGCCGCTCGAGCGACTCACCCGCACCGAATTCGCGGCCTCGGTGCAGGGGATTCTCGGAGTGGATGTCGATCCCAAGCAGATTCTGCCCACCGAGATCGAAGTCGATGGCTTCAGCAATATCGCCGGCGCCCTCAGCGTCTCACCGACCTTCATGGAGCAATACCTTTCCGCGGCGCGCCACGTTGCACAGACTGCTGTCGGCGAGCCCCTTCCGAAACTCGCCACCGTCTTTTTTGGGGGCGGCGGGGGCGGCGGCGGGCAAGCGGGGCTGGGTTCCGCGGACCAGTACACCCATAGGGACGGGTTCCCCTTGGGGACGCGCGGGGGTATTCGCTTTACGCACGTCTTCCCGGCCGATGGGACGTATCGCTTCAGCTTCATGGACGGAGACAGTCTCGACGCCGGCCTGTATCCGCGCGGTATGGAAACCAGGGCGACGCTCGTCATGCTCGTGGACGGCGCGGAAGTCGCTCGCAGACAGATCGGCGGACCGAACGACCTGGCCCTTGCCGACCGTGACGGCCCCCAGGGCCGCGCGAAGATCGTCGCCGAGGTCTCGGGTATACCGATACAGGTCAAGGCCGGCGCACACACCGTGACCGTCACCTTCATCGATCGCTCCTGGGCGGAGAGCAACGACCCGACCGGCGCCGGCAGGACCTTTGGCATTGGCCAGCCCATCATCCGGGACGGCGTCCAGGTCCAGGGACCGTACTCGCCCCAGGGCCTTTCCTTGAGCGCGAGTCGCGCCAAGATCTTCATCTGCGAGCCCAAGGAGCCGGCCGAGGAGCGGCCTTGTGCCGAGCGTATTGCGCGGCACCTGGCGACCGAGGCGTTCCGCCGTCCCGTGACCGACGCCGACGTGGCATCGCTGATGAAATTCTATGATATCGGCCGCACGGAACCGGGTGGCTTCGATTCCGGGGTGACCGAGCTCATCACGGCGATCCTCTCGAGCCCCGATTTTCTCTATCGCGCGATCGCGAGCCCGAAGGTTCCGGGGCAGTCGCTGGCGCTGACCGATCTGGAGCTCGCTTCGCGCCTGTCCTTCTTCCTCTGGAACGAGGGCCCCGACCCACAGCTGCTCCAACTCGCCGAGAACAATCAGCTCTCCGACCCGAAGGTTTTGGATGCCCAAGTCGCGCGCATGCTGAAGGATCCGCGCGCTGAGTCGCTGGTCACTGACTTCGCGTTCTCGTGGCTGAACTTCGGCACCCTGAATCAGATCGAGCCGCTCGATCGCTCGTTCACGGCCGATATGAGGACGAACTTCGAGACCGAAGCGCGCCTGTTCCTCGCGAGCGTGCTCCTTGAGAACCGCAACGTAACCGACCTGCTCACGGCTGATTGGACGTTCGTCAACGATTCGCTCGCCCGGCAGTACGGCATCCCGGGCGTTCTCGGGCCGCAGTTCCGGAGAGTGACACTGAAGGATGAGAATCGCTGGGGCCTGCTGGGCAAGGGCGCATTCCAGCTCAGAACCTCGTATGCCGACCGGACGTCGCCCGTGCTGCGCGGTGAATACATCCTCGATCGGCTCATCGGCACTCCGCCCCACCCGCCACCGCCCGGCGTCTTCATGGATCTGTCCTTCCACGAGGGCCAGCCGCCGACCACGGTGCGCCAGCGCCTCGAGGCCCATCGCCGCAATCCCACGTGCAGGGCCTGTCATGGCCTGATCGATCCCTTGGGCCTGGCACTCGAGAATTTCGATGTGACCGGGCGTTGGCGTACGGTCGATCCCGTCACGAAGGTGGCCATCGATCCCACGGCCGAGCTCGATAGCGGAATCGTGCTGCGCAATCCTTCGGATCTGCGGCACTATCTGACGCGCGAGCCCGACCTCTTCCCGACGGCCGTGACCAAGCAATTGATGATGTATGGGCTCAATCGCGAGCTCGAGTACTACGACATGCCCCAGGTCCGCAAGATCGTGCGCGACGCCGCGGCAAGCAACTACTCGCTCGCCGCTCTCATCACCGGGGTCGTCAACAGCGATGACTTCCGACGGCAGGGAGCCGCTGATGTGAAACCGAAGCAGGCGCCTGCGGCCGCCCATTCGCTCAAGGTGGCCTCTACCGACAGCATCGGCAAAGACGCAACGCAGCGGCAACCGGAGTAATCTGCCATGGCAACGTTCCTGACCAAGAAGCATCTGTCCCGGCGCACGTTCCTGCGTGGCAGCGGCGTGGCACTGGGGCTGCCGTTCCTGGACGCCATGGTTCCGGCCGCCACGGCGCTCGCCAAGACCGAGGCGCTACCTAAGACTCGTGCGGGATTCTTCTACATCCCGCACGGGGCGATCATGAACAACACGGTCTACGGCAAGAAAGTCGATGCCTGGAGCTCGACCGGCAAGGGCGCGGACTTCACGCTCGGCAAGACCTTGGCGTCGCTCGAGCCGTACAAGAAGTACGTCACGACCTTCGACAATCTCGAGAACCTCGCGGCTCTCGGGTCTGTGCACACGCTGAACCCTGCGACCTGGCTGTCCTGCGTGCGTCCGGACACTGAAGCCAAGGGCGCGAGCATGTCGATCACGCTCGACCAGCTGGTCGCTCAGCACATCGGGCAGAAGACCGCGCTGCCTTCGCTGGAGGTCTGCTCGGAAACCACCATTCAGGTGGCCGCCTGCGGCGGTGCGGGTTGCTACTACGCCTCGACGACATCCTATTCCGGGCCCAATACGCCGCTGCCGATGGAATACAACCCGCGCAAGGTGTACATCGAACTCATGGGCGAGGGTGACACGGCAGCCGAACGCGCCGCCTTGTTGAACGAGAACAAGAGCATCCTGGACATGATTACCCAGCGTGCGAAGGCGCTGCACAATGAGCTCGGCCCGGGCGATCAGGCGAGGCTGTCGGACTATCTCGATACCGTTCGCGAGCTCGAGCGGCGGGTGGCTCTGGCGGGCAAGCGGGACCTGAAGGGTCTCAACGTACCGGACGCACCGCTCGGTGAGCTCGACGATTTCGACAAGCAGGTCCGGCTCATGTTCGACCTGATTGCGCTCGCCTATCAGGCCGATCTCACCCGCGTCGTCTCGTACGTGATGGTCTCCGAAGGCACCAACCGCACCTATAACTTCGTCGGCGTACCGGATGCCTTCCACCCGGTGAGCCACCACTCCAACGACCCCGAGCGCATTCGCCGGCTGCAGGTGATCGAGCGCTATCACATGGAGCGGTTCGCGGACTTCGTGAAGAAGCTCGCCGACACCAAGGAGGGCGACGGCAGCATCCTCGATCATTCGCTGTTCCTCTATGGCTCGAACATGAGCAACAGCAACCAGCACGACAACTATCCCTTGCCGGAGGTCTTGGTCGGCGGGGCGAACGGTGCGCACGTCGGCGGCAAGAACCTGGTGCTGCCCCCGCACACACCGCTCTCGAATCTGCATCTGACGATCCTGGACAAATTCGGGATCAAGCAGAACAGTTTCGGCAGCGGCTCCGCGATCAGCACCGGCGTGATCACCGAGGTCTGAGCTTCAACTCCGAGACTCAAGCTGGACACGCAGCGCATGAGGGGACATGACGACAACTGATCGCAGAAGCTTCCTGCGGGGGTCCTTGAGCGGCCTCGCGGGGCTCGCATCCGTGCCGCTCCTCGGCGGCGGCCTCGAAGGTTGCCAGCAGCTTCCGACCCGGCCGACGGCTGAGCGCACGGTTGCGCTGCCGAGTGAGAAGCTCACCGACCGGATCTCGATCGTGAGCGGCGCGCCGGGCAATGTGGTCGCGCTGTCGTCGAGCGACGGAATCCTGCTGGTCGATAGCGGCTCGGCGGCGTTGGCCCGTTCCGTGCGAGCGAGCCTCGCCGGCGCGAGTGTCCGCACCCTCATCAACACGCACTACCATGCCGAGCAGACTGGAGGGAATGCGCTGTTTGGCGCCGCGGGCGCAGCCATCCACTCCCATGCGATCACCCGCGAGTGGCTCGCGACGGACTACTACGTGCCCGCGGAAGACCGCTGGGTGAAGGCGCTCCCGGCCGTGGCCTGGCCCACCGTGACGTTTCGCGAGAAAAGCGAGATGAAAGCGGGCGTGGAAAGCATCGAATGCGGCTATCTGCTCGAAGCGCACACGCGCGGCGACATCTATGTGTTCTTCCGGGACTCCAACGTTCTGGCGGTGGGCTGTGTCGCCTCACCCTTGCGCGATCCGGCGCTCGACTGGTACGCGGGCGGCTGGATTGGTGGCCGGGTCGACGCGATGCGCGACCTGCTCAAACTGGCCAATGACGAGACCCGGATCGTGCCAGCCTATGGACCGGTGATGACGCGCGCCCAGCTGCAAGCCGAGCGCGACATGATGCAGTATTTCTACGACCGGACGACGGAGCTCACGGATCACGGCCGCAGCGCCCAGGACATGCTCGATGAGGGCGTCATGAACGGGGTGAGCCGCAAGTTCCAGGACCCTTATCGTTTCCTCTACGACGTGAGCAAGGGCCTGTGGGCCCACTACACGAATTTCGGGGGTAACATTGTTTAAATTAACCATCCGGGCCAGGACTCTGGCCGCTGTAATCGGTGTGCTGTCGCTCGGGGCGGCAGCGCTGTCAAGCGCCCAATCCGGGCCGCAGTCGCTCATCAACCTGGTCCGCTCCGGTCAACGCGAGGCCGCGCTCACCGCGGTCACCTCGCACCAGGCCGATGTCAATGCGAGAGCTCTCGACGGCTCCACAGCGCTGCTCTGGGCGACCTATAACGTCGATCACGAGCTGGTGCGCGCGCTGCTCAAAGCCGGTGCGAAGGCGAACGTCACCAACGACTATGGTTCGACCCCACTCACCGAGGCCGTCAAGCTGGGCGATGTCGACCTCGTTCGCATGCTGCTAGACGCGCACGCGGATCCCAACTCACCCAATCAGGATGGCCAGACCGCGCTCATGCTGGCCTCCAGCATCGGCTCGATGCCGATCGCAGAGATGCTGATCAAGCGGGGCGCCAAGGTGAATGCCGTGGAAACGTTCCGCGGCCAGACTGCGGTCATGTGGGCCGCGGCGGAGAATCACCCGGATATCGTTGATCTGCTGATTGCTCACCATGCAGACGTCAAGCGGCGCGCGAAGTATGACGATTGGCCGCGGCAGATGACGTCCGAACCGCGCGCCCAGTTCCGTGACACCGGCGGCCTCACTGCGCTGCTCTACGCGGACCGCTCCGGCTGCTACCGCTGCGCGGTCGCCATCGTCAAGGCGGGCGCGGACGTGAATCAGCCTAACCCGGATGGCGTCACTCCGCTGATCGATGCGATCGACAACCGCGGCTACGACATTGCGATGTTCCTGCTCGACAAGGGAGCGAACCCCGGGACGTGGGACATGTCGGGCCGTACGCCCCTTTATGTCGCCGTCGATATGCACTCTTACAGCGGGAGGAGTGGCTTCGGCAACGGTAATTTCGCCGGTTTCGGTCAGCCGCTAGCAAGTCGGCCCCCGAGCAAGGCCCAGGCGATGGATGTCGTCAACCGCCTGCTCGCCATGGGCGTCGATTCCAACCATGAGCTCACGCGAATGCGGCCCAATGGCAATGGCAGGGGGCGGTTTGCCGACTACATGATGCGCGGCGGCACCACGCCTCTGATGGTTGCGACGCTGAGCCTGGACGATGTGGCGATCCAGGCGCTGATCGCGCACGGCGCGGACGTGAATATCCCGAACGTGTTTCAGATCACCCCGCTCATGGCCGCTGCAGGCCTGAGCGGGTCAGCCCGCGGTGGCGTGGGCAGTGCCATCGGGGGTCCTGGCGGCCCTCGCAGGCCAGAGGACATCCAGGCTCGCGTGATCAAGACCGTCGATCTCCTGCTCGCCGCCGGGGCAAACATCAATACCCGCGTCACGGACAGCCACACTTACACAGCCAAATTGGTCGCGTATGTCCAGGGCCGTGATCACGAGGGCCAGACAGCGCTCTTCGCCGCGGCCGAGGCGGGATGGGATCGCGTCGTCAAGCATCTGCTCGACCGCGGCGCAGACCCGATGGTGCGCGATGACACCGGCATGCTCGCGCTCGACTACGCCCGCCGCCCCCCTCCGGTCTTTCGCGGACCGACAGCAGCTCGAGGCGACGGCAGGGCAGCGGCCGCAAGTCGCGCTGCGACCGTGGCGATTCTCGAAGCGGCAGTGCCCAAGACCGCGGACGCTTCAGACGCGGCTGTAGCCAGATAGCCCTCCGCGCCCGGACAATCCCCGACATCCCTCGAGAAATAGCCTCACGACGTCGTCAGCCCACGCCGCGAGCTCCTTCCGCGTCATCGCTGCGCCCTGACCGATGGCGCGACGCTGCGGCAGCGTAATGACCATGTCCACGAACTGCTGAACGGCGAAGGCGCGGCGCTCGGGCGTCAAATTTGGGTCGTGAAGTTCGCGGGCGAGTAAGTCCCCGATTAGCGCCGTCGCCTGCTGCGACCAACCCTCCTCATAGACCGCCCGAAGCAGATGGGGAAAGCGCGCCGACTCCCCCGTGACCAGGCGATGGAGTGCAATCGCCCGCGGCTCGAGTGCCGCACGCAAGAGAAGTCCGGCGAACCGGCGCAAGACATCATGCAGCGTCGTCCCCTCGAGCAATGGCACCTCGGGGGGCGGACGGATCTGCTCGATGATCCGGTGGACCACTGCGGCGAACAGCGCCGCCTTGTTGTCGAAGCGATGGTAGAACGTCCGCTTGGAAATGCCGGCGCGCGCAGCCACGGCTTCGATCGTCGTCGCACCATAGCCCTCATTGAGGAAGAGGTCGGTCGCGACCCCCAGGATTCGTTCGCTTAACCGGAGAGCGTCGGTGCGTGATGGTCTTCCGCCGTGGCGAGCGTTGCGCGACGGCGGGCGACGTTGGGCGTCAGCGACGGCGGTAGCCGGAACCGCCCCATCGACGGGCAACGTGGGCGCTGTAGGAGGCAGCGTAGCGGACGCGTGGCGCATACCCGCTGCGGGCCGACCCGTAGTAGCGCGGCGACGGACTAGCGTAGGAAACTCCCGATCGGTAGTAGGCTCGAGGCGAGTAATACACCCGCGGCTGTGCGTAGTACACCCGCGGCTGTGCGTAGTACACCGGCGGCCGAGCGTAGTACGCCGGTGGGCCTCGATAGTACACCGGAGGATTTGCGTAGTAGTACGGCGGAGCAGCGACGGGCTGGCCAGCGCCGTAGACGGGCGCCGCCGAATACGCCGGCGCGTAGCCGGAAGGCGCATAGGCCGGGTCGGGATACGACTGGTAGGGGTAGGATTGTTCTGCAGCCAAGGCGACCGAAGCCGCTACGAGCGGCCGCGTGGCCACCCTCGCCGCGTCTACGACCGCGTGCCGGGTCACGAGCAGGTGCCCGAGCAGCAGCAAGAGCGGGACCGCCGCGTTGGCGGGCGTTATGGAAGCGCACAGCAGCGCGGTGGCCGCCGCCGAACCCAGAAGCTTCTGCCTCAGTCTGGACATGGGTGACTCCCTCCGTTCGTCCGCCGTGCGGGATGCGTCGGCAGACGGTACTCGCCTTCACTTCGAAACGCAACGGTACCGTTGCGTTTAACCGGAGGCTACGGGTTGCGCACCGTTGCCGCCATCACGGCCGCACACCGATTCGGTGCACGGCCGCCAAGCCAACCTTGACGCATCACTCGGCGACGCCGACGATCTTGCGATCAGGTGGTCGAGGAGGCAGAAGTGAAAGCAGTTCGACTTTACGAATACGGCGGTCCTGAAAACCTGAAATACGAGGACAACGTTCCCGAGCCCGCGTTGAGCGACGACTCCGTGCTCGTAGAGGCCTCGGCGACCAGCGTGAACCCCATTGATTGGAAAGTACGATCAGGCGCGCGGCAAAAGGATGTTCCACTGAAGCTACCGACGATTCTCGGCAGAGACGTGAGCGGCGTGGTCCGGGCCGTCGGGCGCGATATTCGCACCTTCAAGCCGGGCGATCGCGTGTTGGCACTGACCCGGGAGGCCTATGCTGAGCTCGTGGCGGTTGAGGGGTCCGTCCTCACCCATCTACCTGACGGGGTGAACCTCGCCGATTCCGCAGCCATACCGCTCATAGCGCTGACGGGTGATCAGCTCGTACGGCTGGCGGCTCGGGCGCAACCTGGCCAGACGCTTCTCGTGACCGGGGCTTTGGGAAGCGTCGGTCGGGCCGCCGTGCACACCGCCAAGAAACTCGGCGTCAGCGTGATTGCGGGCGTCCGCGCCCGGCAGCTGGCGGAAGCGCGAACGCTGGGTGTCTCCGATAGCGTAGCCATTGACGACGATTCCGCGATTGCGGGGCTGGCGATGGTGGACGGCGTTGCCGACACGGTCGGGGGCGAAACGGCCGCCAAACTATTCGGCAGAGTGAAGAATGGCGGTAACTTCGGCTATGCGTCGGTGTTCCCGGACGAGATGTCCAAACGGAATCCGACGGTCACCGTGACCCGAGTGTTCGCGCGTCCCGACGCCTCGAAAGTTCGCGAGTTTGCCGATGACGTCCGAGACGGGAAATTCCTACTGCCCATCAGTCGCCGGATGCCCCTTCGCGATGCGGGTGAGGCGCACGCGTTGGCGCAAAGAGGTGGACTCGGAAAGATCGTACTCCTGTGCCGGTAGACGGCCGCACTACCTCCGCCCAGAACGCCGGCTGCTAACCGCGCGCTCAAAGTGCGAGCCGTTCCGCGCCGCGCTGCCTCGATGGCGGCGATAGGTTGTGGCGCAGGCTCGTGATCCAGACGGCGCAGTTCTTGTAAGATCAAGGGGCGGGGATCGTCCACTGACTGGGGACAATAGCCCTAGCTTCGTCAGCCGTCACGGTCAGGTTTACGCAGGAGAGGCTCGGGCTCAGTGAGACGCTTTGCTGTCTTCGTGCAGATCTGGCTCCTATCATTCGGGGTCTGCGCCGCGGTGGTAGCTCTTTCATTCGTGCACATGGATGTGCCGATAGCGTTGCTTTGCGCGAAAGTGGGTCGTTTCCTCAGCCCGTTGAACGTGGCTTTCGGCGCTTCCGTCATTTTGTCCTTGGAATCGGCCGTGGTCTTAGGCCTGATTCTCGCTCGCGTGGTGCGCGGACATCTCTCGCGATTCGGGGAGGCTTTGGCGATAGCCTGCCTCGCGTCGATATGTAGCTATGGCATCAACGGCGCGGTGTTGAAGCCGTTTTTTGGTGTTCCGATCCCTGCCGCGGTAATTGAAGGCACAAGACATACCTTCAATTTTCTGATGGGTTCCGGAATGAGCAGCTTTCCCTCCGGCCACATGATACTGGCCGGCGCGTTCGCGGGGGTTTTCATGAGGCTCCACAGAGCCAGCGTCTGGCCACTTTCCGCGATGCTGGTGCTTGCCGCGGGTCTGTTGGTTGTCGGAGACTGGCATTTTCTCAGCGATGTGATCGCGGGGACATTTGTCGGCGTGTCCGCTGGAATTCTGGCCGGAGAAGTGTGGACGATTCACTCCAAGCCTCCGGCGGGGTGATCAATAGGTGCTCTCCGCGTAACCCCGAAGTTCGCCTCAGCGCAGCTCGTAAACGAGGATGCGGCTCTTGTCGGCCGATGCGGGCGAGCCGAGCGACGTCATGCCGGAGGGGACAGCGAGGAGCTCGTGACCGCCCGCGCGGTACACGACGAGTCCGCCGCCGATCGACTGGCCGGTGTTCGTCTGCCAGAGGACGAGGCCATTTCGCTGATCGAGCGCAAAGACATCCCCGCTGCGATCGGCGGCGAATAGGAGGTCGCCGCCGGTCGGCGTGACGCCCGCGACGATTGGATGGGGCGCCTTGAACTTCCAGCGCACGCGGCCGTTCTCCGCATCGAACGCGGTGAGCCAGCCGCGAGCCATGGCCGACGGGTCGCGCATCTCCGCCATCGAACCGGTGGTTCCGAACCAGACCTGGCCGGTAGCAGGCACCGCGAGCTCGGGCACGATCTGGACGCGAGCACAGAGATCGACCGCGCCGACGAAGAGCGAGTCCGTCCGCGGGCTGAAGGCGGCGCCGTTCCATTCGCTGCCTCCGCCCATGCCGGGGCAGAAATGAACCGGGTGCTCGCGCGAGAGCGGCACGTCCACGTTCTGGCGCTTCGTCGTCGGGGTTTGTGAGAGGAGCGGAATGACCGGCGCCCGATCGCCCGATGCGGCCGGCGAGCGGCCGATCTTCGAGCGGTCGAGGATCGAAAGGAGGCCATCCTTGTTCGCCGAGGCGATGATCCTGCGCCCCGCGCGGGTCGTCGCGAGCGTCGGCGCGCTGTCCACATCCCAGTCGTGACTGTCGTGTTTGACGAGCTGGTTGTAGCCGAGGAGCCGTCCGCTTGCGGCATCGATCGCGATCACCGAGTCCGCGTAGAGGTCCTCTCCCGTACGATCGAGCGTATCGAAGTCCGGCGCCGGATTTCCGGCAGGGACATAGAGGATGCCCTTCGCCTCATCGAGCGTGAAGGAGGTCCAGAATGCACCGCCCGAGATCGGCAGTCGGGAGTTGGTCCACGTGCGGCGTGCGTATCCATGCGCCGGCACCACATCGAAGCGCCAGATGAGGTGCCCGTCTCGGGCATCGAGTGCGTAGACATGCCCGGTGACGCCGACCGTATCCCCCCCGGCGTTGCCAATGTATACGCGGCCGTTCGCGGCGATCGGTGCCATGGGAATGGAGACGCCGGGCCCCTCCACCTCGAGCACGCGGTCCCACAGCACGTGACCGTTCGCGGCATCGAGGGCGATCACATGCGCATCGGCCGTACCCCGGAAGAGCCGCCCATCGAGGTAGGCGAAGCCCCGATTGACCGCAAGTCCGGGCGGGCCAGTACTCCTGTCGTGGCGGCTCCACTTCTCCGTGCAGCGCGATGCATCGATCGCGTACGACCCTTCGAACGTCGTGAAGTACATTGTCCCGTCGACGACGATTGGCCCAGTCTCAAAAGAGACCAACTCCGGAAGCGTGAACGCGCAGCGCAACTTGAGTCGCCCGACATTCGCGGTGGTGATCTCCGCGAGCGGCGAGTACCGATCGCCCGCGAGCGTCCGGTTGTACGCCGGCCAGTCCGCCGACTGCGGCGCGGGCGCCGCGGCGCTCGCGACCTCGGCGCAAGCGGCCAGCGTCGCCAGCGCGATGGAGAAACGATAGTGGTACTTGGACATGCTCGACCTCCCCTTCCGCTCGTGATCTTCGAGAAAACGCTGCCGCACTACCCGCGGTCCATCCGAGTCAGGAGGGCTCGCTGCGATCGGATCGCGGCGCTATGGCTTCCAGATCCTCGCTAGACGCGACCGCCGGATCGCATCATCATGCGTCGCCAGTGGCAAATCGTGCGCTCGGGCGGTGGCCACAACCATACGGTCGGCAGGGTCGCCGTGGAACGTGGCCGGAAGTCCATCGACGGCAATCACCACCTCCGTGTCGAGAGGTAATACCGTCAACATGTCCCGCGCGGCCGAGCGTCTAAGCCAAGTCGGAAACGGTAGCGGTAGCTCGATGCGCCCCTTTGCATGGAGCATTTGAGCTTCCCATTGGCATATCGCCGGCAGGCAAATGCCTTGCTCCGTCGCGATCTCATCGAGGGCCTCGCACTCTCGACGAGGTAGAGGGGATTCGGGCAGCAGCCACCAGATCCAAACGTGCGTATCGAGAAGGACCTTCAACGCAGAGCCTGGAAGTCCTCGTCGCGCCAAACGGACTCGCCAGCCTCGATGCGCGCGCGGCCGCCGAGCGCCCGTAGCCGCTCCCAGGGCTTGTCCTCGTCCGACGCATCGCCAGCTCCTTGCAGGCGCGCCACGATTCGGCCGTGCCGACGAATGATGATCGATTCCCGACTCTTCTCGACCTTGCGGATCAGGTCGAGGCAGCGGGCCTTAAACTGCGTCACTGAAATGTCCATTCATGTATCATAAATGGCCATTTTTATAAAAGCAACCGCGGTTCGGCCCTCGCAGCCGGGCACGCTGGCAGGCACGCGCAGCCGCAACCGGTCTGGAGTCTCGGTGTCCGAAATTGTCGGAACAAAGTCCGCCGCATCCCGACGGGGCGCGCTATGTTGCAGCCAGAGAGGGAAATATCGTGCCGCGTAGTCCCAAACACATCGGGGTAATCGGGTTCGACGGCGTAAACGGCGTCGACGTCATAGGGCCGCTCGAGGCGTTCGCTAGTGCCGGTCGCGCCGATTTCACGCGCAAGGAGTCCCGAGGGTGTTACGTGCTGCACGTCCTCGGACTCAGGGAAGCACCCTTCCGGACGGAGTCCGGGGTACAAATGCTGCCGGAACATTGCCTGAGTGATGCACCGGCACTCGATACACTCATCGTGCCGGGCGGTTGGGGTCTACGCGAGTCCGAGACGAACGCCATCATATCGGCGTGGCTGCGCACGCACGCGCCGCGCATACGGCGCGTCGCCTGCGTCTGTACCGGAATCTTTGGACTTGCGCCCACGGGGCTGCTCGACGGACGGCGCGTGACCACGCACTGGCGTTTCACGGCCGATATAGCCCGACGCTTCCCGCGACTTCGGGTCGAGGGGGACGCGTTGTTCCTCAGGGACGGGCGCTATTACACCTCCGGCGGTATCACCGCGGGGATCGATCTCGCGCTAGCGCTCATCGAAGAGGATCTCGGCCCGCGAACCGCCCTCGCCGTTGCCCGCGAAATGGTCGTCTACCTCAAACGCCCCGGGGGGCAGGAGCAGTACTCCGAGCCGCTCCGCGATCAAGTGCGCGCAGCCGACGGGTTTTCGGAGCTCGTGGCGTGGATGTCGGGTCACCTCGAGCGCGATCTGTCCGTCGCGATCCTTGCCGCGCGTGCAGGGCTGAGCCCGCGTCACTTCAGCCGTCGATTCGCGGCCACGTTCGCCTGCACGCCGGCCGAGTACGTCGAGAGCTTGCGCTTGAGCGTGGCCCGCGAGCGACTGACTACATCCCGGCGCACGATCGAGGCCGTGGCAGCCTCCGTGGGTTTCGCGAGTGCGGACGTGCTCAGTCGGCGATTCAGGCACCGCTTCGGCATCCCGCCGCGACTTTATCGCGATTCTTTTCGTGTCCCTGACTCCGGCAAGACCCGCAATGGCCTGGAGCTGACTGCATGAAAGGGCGCCGTCCTGCCCTGAAGCGCTAGCCCCCGTCGGAACTTGCGACTTCCGGCACGCGCCGGTACGGCAAATACCGAGGTGTCCACATCCTGGCGACGATCCGCCGTTCCATCTCCGCGTCGCTCAAACCTTCCACCACCCCTTCGCGCTGCGCCTCGCGTGCGACGGCAGTCGCCACTTGGCGCGATACGGCGCGCACCTCACCCGGGGGTGGCAGGAGCGGCGCTTCGGGGTTCCGACGCACGGGCGCGAGCTCGCTCAACGCGCGCGCCGCCGCCACGAACATTCCATCGGTGATGCGCGGTGCCTCAACGGCAATCACGCCAAGGCCTACCCCAGGAAAGATATAGGCGTTGTTGCACTGGGCAATCTCGAAGCGCCGGCCGCCGTATTCGACGGGATCGAACGGGCTGCCGGTCGCCACCACCGCACGTCCTTCGGTCCACCGGATAGCGTCCGCAGGCAGCACCTCACACTTCGACGTGGGATTGGAGAGCGGGAATATCACGGGACGCTCGACGTGACGAGCCATTTCGCGCACGATCTGCTCGTCGAAAGCACCCGCCAGCGCGGCGGTCCCGATCAAGATCGTCGGTTTCACGTGGCGCACGACATCGAGCAGCGTCGGTGCCTCAACCTGGCTCCAACCGCGAGCGCGCTCGGCCGGTTGCGCATAAAGTCTCTTCGACGCATCCAGATCGCGACGCCCGTCGTGTACCAGCCCCTGGCTGTCGACGAGCCACACTCGGGTTCTTGCCTCGGCAACCGACAGGCCGTCCGTCTCCATGGCCGTGACGATCTGGCCTGCAATACCCACGGCCGCCGAGCCCGCCCCCAGGAGGACCACACGCTGTTCGCTCATCTTCGTGCGCGTAACCGCTGTGGCGGCCATGGCGGCGGCCAACGTTACGGCGCCGGTACCCTGGATATCGTCGTTGAAGGAACAGACTCGTTTGCCATAGCGCTCGAGCAGGCGTGAGGCGTTGTTCTTTGCAAAGTCCTCCCATTGCAGGAGCACGTGCGGAAACCGCTTCCGCACGGCGCTGACGAACGCTTCGACGAACGCGTCGTAGTCTGCTCCGCGCACCCGCTCGTGGCGCCATCCGAGATACTCCGGATCCTTCAGTAGGTCCCGGTTATTGGTTCCGGCGTCGAGATAGATGGGCAAAGTCGCGGCCGGGTGGATCCCCGCGCACACGGTATAGAGCGAAAGCTTCCCCACCGGAATGCCCATGCCGCCGATACCGAGATCTCCCAGTCCGAGGATGCGCTCCCCGTCGGTGACGCAAATCACCTCGATATCGTCATCGACGCTTCCGAGTACCTCACCGATCTTGTCCCGCTGCGGGTAGGAGATATAGAGCCCGCGCGGACGGTGATAGAGGCGGCTGTACGCCTGACAGGCAGCGCCAACCACCGGGGTGTAGATGATCGGCATCATCTCCTTGAGGTGCTTGCTGACCAACCCGTAGAACGCGATCTCGTTGTGGTCTTGAAGCGCAATCAGGAACGCGTAGCGCTCGAGATCCGAGGTCTTCTTGCGGTAATTGCCGTAGAAGCGGTCCAGCTGCGCTTCCAGCGTCGAGACGGCGGGAGGCAGCAACCCATCGAGACCGAACGCGCGGCGCTCCTCTTCCGTGAACGCGGTTCCCTTGTTCAGCATCGAATGTGCGAGTAGCGCGCGCCCACTCGTCGCCGTGGCAAGATAGGCTTCGTCGGCCGCCGAATCGCGATGTATCAAAAACGATCTGCTCAATGACCCTCCCGGCTCGTCGTCAACCCTCGATTGAACGCCGAACCCCGTCGCATGTCCAGAGCCCGCCGGGACTTCCCACGGTGGCTCGCGCTCCGGGAAGGCCAGCGCCTCACCGGCCTGGCACATCATATTTTCCGCCGTGGCACACCGATGCGCGACCGCAGCGTGGGTGCGGCCAGGCCTTCAGTTTGAGCCGGCCCGCCGCCAAGCATAGTAGGCGTCGAGCACTTTCAGCCTGTCCTGGTTGGGGATGGGGGCTGGCCCCGGATTGACGCCGAACCGCATCACGAGCGGATCGGCTGCGGTGAAAGCCGGCCATTGCGGCAGGCCCGGGCCGTTCGGATCGCCCCGGGTCGCGAAGTTCACCCAGTAGCCCTGCATCTGCTCGGAAAGGGCCCGGTCCTCCGCCGTTGGCGGAGGGCGTCCGAGAACTCCGAGATTGCCGAATACGTACCCCACCTCCTGCCCGTGACCCGAGCCGTTCGGGTCCCGCGCACTCGGCCGGTCGAAGTAGTAAACGTAGGCCTTGTGCCTGCCGTTCGACGCCTCCAAACGCGCCCACGTGTACTGGTCCCAATCGAACGTGGTGTCGCTGCGCAGCTGCGTACCGGAGCGGGTCGCCTGTACGTCGGTCGCATGCGGATAGACTGCCAGAATGGCATCCGCCTCTTTCCCATAGCCTTGGCGCACCTCCCTCTCGAAGGCGGCCGGATCGGTCTTGCGGACGCCGAAGCCTCCCGACTCATCCGAAACGTCACCGACCAGAATCGGCGTGTCATTGAAGCGACCCTCGCGCCAGAGCCGATACTGGTCGCCGGTGATCACGTAGCCGTCGAACCGGCGGCCAGAAGCGCGGACCCCCTCTGGCTCGTTGCGCTGCCACCAATTGATCGGCGGGCAGCGCCCGCGCCTCGGCCAGGGTCGGGGCGCCGAGGCTCTGAAGCCATGCCTCACCGGCGGCCTCGGACATGCGCAGCGTCTGAACGCCGGCCCCGGCCCATGGCGAATCCTCCGGCGGCGTGAAGCTCGCGCCGCTCTCCGAGATCACGCCACGAAACAGGCCCCTGGTGAGCGGCGAACCGGCCAGCATGCTGACCGAGATGGCTCCCGCCGAATGACCCAGCACGGTCACCTCGGACGGATCGCCACCGAACCTTGTGATGTTCGCGTGAATCCATTTGAGTCCGGCGATCTGGTCGAGCAGGCCGTAGGCGCCGGACCCGTGACCGCTTTCTCGGCTGAGCGCCGGCGTTGCGAGGAAACCCAGTGCACCCACCCTGTAAGAGATGCTGACGAACACCACCCCGTTCGCGGCGAAGTGGGCACCGTCATAGAGTGGCGCGCTCGTCATCCCACCGGTGAAGCCGCCGCCGTAGATCCAAGCGATCACCGGCAATCTCTCGCGGGATGTCTTGGCGGGAGTCCAGACGTTCAGATACAGACAGTCTTCGCTCTGGGAGGTCCCGGGGGCCTGGCGACTGAGTGCCGTGGGATCTTGCATGCAGGCCGGGCCGAACGCGATGGTCTGCCGGACCCCCGGCCAGGGCTTGACCGGCTGGGGTGCCTTCCAGCGTAGGGAGCCCACGGGCGGCGCCGCGAACGGGATGCCCTTGAACTCCGCGACGCCGGTCATGATCGTCCCCGCGACCCTGCCGCCCGTGACGCGCGCCTGCGCAATCTGCGCCAGCGCCGGTGCCGGCGCGGCCGCAGCAGCCAGTGCGAGCGCCATCATTGAAACTGCCCAGGTGCTCTTCATGTTCGAACCCTCGCCCTTCGTTGGAATCAGTGTGTCGACAGCTGGGAACTGCATTCTGCGCGTCTGGCAAGACCTCAGTCGAGATCGAGGGATGTCACCCGGGATGCCGTGTCGGTGAGCCTCGTGGCCTGGCGTCGAACAAATTCGGCTATACGCGCAACGAAGACGCTCTCTTCCCGTTGGTAGGCGGGCTCCGCGGCTTGCAGGGCGGCGGCCTCGCTTGCCCGCGCTCCGATTCGTCGCATCTCTCGAGCGAGCAGGCTGCGCGGAATTCCCGTTCGCGCAGCGAATTCGGCCCAATCGTAGGGACGTATTCGATCCAGCTCGAATTCATCGCCGAATGCCATTGCCAGCTCGTGGTCGAGGCTGTCGTATTGCACGACGCTGACCAGATCGTAATACGGCGCGAGCGCAAGTCCTGCGGGGTTGCAAAAAAAAGAGATGTTCTTGCCGTGAGCGTCGGAGTTTCCGATGAGGTATTGGAAGAGCCCCCAGCGCAACAGTCCGAGGCGAGTGACGGCCTTTTCGACCGTATGGTCGGCGACGGAAAATAATCGGCTGAAACTGACGCCGTCACGGATGTCCCGAACGTCGCGTCCGGATCCGAAGTTGCGCTCATACTTATATGAGACGGGGAAGTTGAGCGCCTGGCAGCTGTCGATGACGTGCAGGCGGCGCACGTGCTGTGGTGTCTCGCGCACGCGATCGAACCGTTCGACGATCAATATGGGATCGGGTACGCGCGAGATCGATACGGATGCAACGGAAAGCCCCAGCCGGCGCGCAAGGCTCATGCTGAAATGCTCGTTCGCGACGAGCATCGGTAATCGATTGTCGGCGGATTCGGGTTTTAGAATATGCGTGGAGGCGAGCTCACCCTCGACGAGGTACATTCGATTATCCTGGTCCAGGTAAACCGCGAGCTTGTCCTGGTACCCGGCAATCGACATTCGCACGCGGCTGTCCCAGACCGCGAACGGAATGTGTGCTCGCTCGTCGATACGTTGCTTGAGCTCCTGCTCAGGGATTTCCCGGCGGGTGGTTGCTTCGACCTGCGTTGCGTCTTGCGCCCTGAACGAAAGCGCTCCCGAGGTTTCCTGGCCGAGCTCACGGATCAAGCCGTAAACATTGTTCTTGGACACCTGCAGCGTCGTCGAGACGATGTCGAGGGCACGGCCTTCGGGGAGAAGATTTTCCAGGAATCGCCGCACGGTACCCGACGATGCATCCGGCCCCGAACGTCAGGATGTGGGGTGAGATTGAGTATGAGGCGGCCCGTTTGCACCATTCATCCGTGTATTGGAATGAAAAACGCTCGTCGAGAGACTCATATCCGACCGTTCCGACCCGGGCGGTCGAATCAAACACGTTCAATTCGTGCAGGCTCATCGTCGTGCAAGCTCGCCCTTGTCGATGACGAGCATTGCCAAACCGAGGCCGTCGAGGACCTTGAGCACCCGATCGGTGGCGACTCCCGATTTGCCGTTTTCCAATCGAGAGAGAAGGTCCACGGATACGCCACAGAGGGCCGCGGCATCGTCGATTCGCAGGTGGCTGGCCTTACGTTTTTCCCGGATGGCTCGGCCAAGGTCTTGCAAGGAGCGAAGCAGTATTTCGGAATACTGGAAATTTACCATTTAGGTGCCTCTGAAAGGCTATAAATTCGTAATATCAGAAATATAGTCTCAACGACGTCTCAGGTCAAACTAATTACTGATATTCCGAAAGATAAGGGGCCTCCGTCTGGCTTGCCCCTGCGTCACGAGGACGGGCCGTGCCCGATACGCGGACGCCGCAATGGTGTCAGGGCGCCGCTTCGGGTCGGCGCGACGCGCGGGTTCCGCTACAGCACCGCCGGAGCGTCAGGCAGCTCGTTGCGCTCGCTTGCGCGAGCGGGGAAATGCTCCGCCAGGCAGGCCGTCACCATTTGAATGCCGGCGATCGCGCCGGCCTCGTACCTTCCCTCTCTGAAGGCGGCCTGCATCTTGCAGCAAATCCCTTCCCAGCCTTCCGAGCCGATCCGGGCATGCGCGCCGCGGTCCGCGACGATCTCGACGGCACGGTCGGCCAGCAGCAGGTAGATCAGCACGCCGTTGCGGTGCTCGGTGTCCCACATGCGCAGCAGCGAGAACACCTCGATCGCGCGCTCGCGGGGCGACTGTCCGTGATAGAGCCGCGCGCCGTGCAGCGCACCTTCCACGGCGAAGCGGATCTCGCCGACGTGCTGCGTCCTGCTCTCCCGGATCGCGCGTTCGATCGCCTCGAGGGCCGCGCGCGGAAAGACCCACCGGACTCGCCAATGCGTTGTGAACAGATGCCTGACCAAGCGTCCGAGGCTCATCGCTACCAACTGCCCGAGGCCCCGCCGCCGCCGAAGCCCCCGCCGCCCCCGCTGAAGCCCCCGCCTCCGCCTCCAAATCCGCCACCGAAGCCGCCGAACCCTCCGCCGCCACGGAAGCCCCCGCCCATGCCGCCCATCATCATCGGACCGGCCATGCCTCCGCCGAACAGCGTGAACAGAAAGCCGATGAGGCCCGCGCCGACCGCAATCGCGGCCGCGCCCACGAACAGCCATGCGAGAAAGCCGAGAACACCACCCGTGACGATCGCGCCCGGAAACTTACCCAGCGTGGAGCGCGCGAGGCCGCCCAGGACCAGAGCCGCGAGCAGGAAGATGGGCCCAATGGACCGTCCCCCGTGGCGGCGCGGCGACGTTTCAGGCGGCGGCGGAGGCAGCGGCTCGCCGTTGACTACTCCGATCATCCGGTCGAGGCCGGCGCTGATGCCGCCGTAGAAGTCGCCTTGCTGGAACCGCGGCACGATGATCTCGCTCACGATGCGTTCGCACGTGGCGTCGTTGAGCGCGCCCTCGAGACCGTACCCGACCTCGATCCGGACCGCCCGGTCGTTCTTGGCAACGAGGAGGATCGCGCCGTCGTCCACGTTCTTGCGCCCGAGCTTCCACTGCTCGGCGACGCGAATGCCGTACTGCTCGATGGTCTCGGGCGCGGTCGTGGGCACGATCAGCACCGCGAGCTGGCTTCCCTTGCTCGCCTCGAGCGCCTGAAGACTCTGCTCGAGAGTCTCAGTTTGCTCCGCGGTCAGCGTCCCGGTGAGATCCGTCACGCGCGCGGTGAGAGGCGGAACCGCCACATCCGCCGCGGCGGGCGATGCGGCACCGAGCGTCCACGCGAGCAGCAGCAGCGCCCCGAGGAACGAGGCCGCGCGTGAACGCCTGTCGCTCACTGACCGCCCGCAGCTCCAGCCGGGGCGGAAGGCGCAGCGGGCGCGAAATTCACCGTCGGCGGCCTGGAGATCTGCGCCTCGTTGTCCACGCTGAAGTTCGGCTTCACGCTGTACCCGAACATCTTGGCCGTGAGATTCGTCGGGAAGCTGCGTACCGTGACGTTGTAGGCTTGAACCGCGCGGATGTAGCGATTGCGCGCGACGGTGATGCGGTTCTCCGTGCCCTCGAGCTGCGCCTGCAGATCGCGGAAGTTCTGATCCGACTTCAGCTGCGGATAGTTCTCCGAGACGGCGAGGAGCCTCGAGAGCGCGCCCGTGAGCTGGCCCTGGGCGGCCTGGAATTTCGCGAACGCCTGGGGATCGTTGATGAGCGCCGGAGTCGCCTGAATGCTGCCGACTCTGCTCCGCGCCTCGGCAACGTCGATGAAGATCTTCTGCTCCTGGGCAGCGTATCCCTTGACGGTATTCACGAGGTTCGGGACGAGATCCGCGCGCCGCTGGTACTGATTGAGCACCTCCGACCACGCCGACTTCACCTGCTCATCCTGCGACTGGAAACTGTTGTAGCCGCAGCCCGCGAGCAGCAGTGCGAGCAGCACGGCCGACCCTATCCAAAACTTACGCATCGGTTTCTCCAGGCAGTGTCTCGCTCCGCGGTGATTGTGCACGATTTCCGCGGAGGTGCCCAGCTCGCCACGGCGCGGTCACGGTTCGGCGCCCAGGCCCCTCGATTCTTTGCGGCGCAGAGCGAAATAGCCGTCGAGCGTGCGCAGCTGCCGCATGTTCGGCACCGGGCGCGCGCTCGCGTGCTCATCCAGGAACATGGCTTTCTCGGACGATACGGTGAACGCCGGCCACACGGGCAGTCCGGGCCCGTTCGGGTTGCCCGTCTTCGCAAAGTTCACCCAGTAGTTCTCGATCAGCTGCGCTAGCCCGATATCCTCAGGTCCCGGCGGACCCCGCAGTCCGGCGGGTCCACCGCCGGGACCGCCGAGGTTACCAAACACGTAGCCGATCTCGGCACCGTGGCTCGGTCCGAGCGGCGCCTGTGGCGAGTGACGGTCGAAGTAATACAGGTAGGCCTTGCTCTTGCCCTTCTCCGACTGCAGGAGCGCCCAGGCCCACGTACCCCACGCGAACGTCGAATCGCGGGCGACGTCCCTCGCGGCCTCTTCGGCCTGGGCATCCGTCGCGTGCGGATAGGCCGCAAGAACGGCGCGAGCGTCCTGACCAAATCCTGCGTGGATCTGAGCCTCGAACCGCGCCGGCGTCATTCCCGCGGCGGCGAAGGCTCTGCCTTCGTCGGCGTTCGTGCCGACGAGCACGGGCGTGTCGTTGAACCGACCCTCCCGATACAGCTGGTACTCGTCGCCGGGCAGCACATGGCCGTCAAAGACCGGCCCGAAACCACCGCGCGCCGCAGAGCCGAGACCCTTCTCGATCACATCGGCCGGCAGCGCGCGCGTCGCTGCAATGTCCGAGGCTCCGATCCGGGCGAGAAAGCGCTGGCCGGCGACTTCGGCTTGAGCGAGCAGCCGGACGTTCTCGCCGCTTGCGCTGCCGAGCTGCGGCGGGGCGAGGCTGCCGCCGCTCTCCGAGATGCCGCGCTCAAAGAGCCCCTTCGCGAGAGGCGATGCGGCGAGCATGCTCACGGCCTCTCCGCCAGCGGACTCGCCGAAGATCGTCACGCGCGAGGGATCGCCGCCAAACCGGGCGATGTTCGCCTTGACCCACTCGAGGCCGGCGATGATGTCGAGCAGTCCGTAGTTACCCGAGTGTCCGCCGTTCTCGCGGCTCAACTCGGGAGCGGCGAGAAAGCCGAAGGCGCCGAGCCGATACGAGACGCTCACGAGCACGACACCCTGCCTCGCGAGCTGCGTCCCGTCGTATGCCGGAACGCTCGTCATCCCGCCGAAGAATCCGCCGCCGTAGATCCACACCATCACCGGCAGCCGCTCGTGCGCCGATGCGGCAGGCGTCCACACATTGAGATAGAGACAGTCCTCGCTGATTCCCGGCGGCGCGCCGAAGACTTTCACGAGCCCCGGATCCTGCATGCAGCTCGGGCCGAAACGGTCGGCCTTCCTGATGCCCGTCCACGGCCTCACGGGCTGAGGGGCTCGCCAGCGCAGCGCACCGACCGGCGGCGCCGCAAAGGGAATGCCTTTGAATGAGACGACGCCGCCGGCGGACACACCCTCGAGGCGCCCGCCGGCCACGGTGACCATGCTGACCTGCGCAGCGGCGGGTCTGCCGCATAGCAACGCCAGTGCCGCGAGCGCCGCGCCGAGCCATGAGTTTTTCACGCCGCCCCCTGAATACTGCGGGACATCGGTATGCTCCCTTCTATTACAACATACCCCGAGCGGGCCGGCCTATACTCGCGCGGCACCGGGAACGAAACAAAGAACAGGGGGTCACGTGCGCTACGCATTCAACGGCATCATGAGATGTGTGAGTAGTCTCATCGGCCTCGCCATGATCGCGGCGGGGGTGGTGTGGATTCTGCAAGGGCTCGACCTGGCCTTCCGCGTGGGCTTCATGGTCGGCCAGAAACGCTGGGTCCTCTACGGCGCGATCCTTGCCCTGGTCGGCATCGGGCAGGTGGTCTGGAGCAACACGCGCCAGGTCAGAGGCTGATCCAGGTCAGAGGCTGATCGAAGCGCGGCCGCCCTTGCGCTAGGCACGACGGGCCCGGCGCTGGCAACGCGTGCGCGCTTCGTTATATACTGACAAATACATCGTCTTACCTGAAATACCACAAAGGCGCCGGACCGCTCGGGAGCCAAGTCGCCGCAGTTGCGGCGGTGCTGTTGCGGTTTGCGCACAAACGATTCACCCACGCGAGAGAGACGTCGAACGATGCATACACGATCATGCCAGGCGACTTTGGGGTCGCTCCTGTTGCTGCTGGGCGCCGGGGCAGTCTGCGCGCAGACCGCCGGCGAGGATTCGGGTCCTTCGACCCAGGCGAGCACTGGAACGTCGAGCACGGCCGAACCGGCCAACACTCTCGATGAGGTCATCGTGACGGGCTCGCGCGAGTCCGGCGTCACGGCCGCGAACAGCGCCGCGCCCGTGCAGATTCTGAGCGCCGAAGCGATCAAAACCGTCGCCGGCAATCCCAACCTCCTCGCCGCGCTCGCGCAGATCGTGCCGTCCTTCACCGCGCAGGCCTTTGGCAACGACATGGCCGGCCAGACCCTGCAGTGGAAGCTGCGCGGCTTGAGCTGCAACGATGTGCTGGTGCTCGTCAACGGCAAGCGGCGGCACACCACGGCCAACATCGAGGTGGATCAAGGCCCGTTCCAGGGCTGCGCCGGAGTCGACGTGGGCTTCATTCCGATCGACGCGATCGACCATATCGAGGTGCTGACGGACGGCGCCGCCGCGCAGTACGGGAGCGATGCGATTGCGGGCGTCATCAACATCATCCTGAAGAAGAACTACACGGGCGGCAGCCTCAGCGCCACCGACGGCGGCTACATGGACGGCGGCGGCAATACCCGGGATGTATCGGCGAACGCCGGCTTCCAGCCCATCGAGAATAGCTTCTTCAATATCACGGCAGAGGTCAATGACCGCGGCGACAGCAATCGCAGCGCCATCGACGAGCGCGTCATCAACCCCGCCAACCTGGACACGTATCCGGATTCCAACATGACGGAGGTGCCGGGCTATCCCTACCTCGGCGCGGAGGAAGGAGACGCCCAGTCCGACATGAAGCTCTTCGAGCTGAACGCCGGGTTCAATTTCGACAACGGCATGCAGTTCTATACCTTCGAGACCTACGGCGACAAGGACGCCCAGTCCTTCCAGAAGTACCGGCTGCCGAGCAAGCTCAACTACACCAACTCGGACGACGTGACGACGTATCCGTACCCGTTCGGCTTCGACCCCCTGGAGGCGAGCAAGGAGGCTGACTACTCGGCGACCGCCGGCTTGAAGGGCCTGATCGCCGCATGGAACTGGGACCTGAGCAGCACCTACGGCCGCGATCAGTTCAACGCCTACACGCTCAATTCCGCCAACGCGGGCATCTACAACAGCAGCGGCGATCCGACACCGCTCGATTACTACGACGGCTACATGCAAACGACCCAGTGGACCACGAACCTCGATGTGAACCGCAACTTCGACGTGGGTCTCGCAGGTCCGCTCAACGTCGCCTACGGCTACGAGTACCGGCGTGAGAGCTACGGCATCGGAGCCGGCATCCCGATCTCCTATATCGACGGCGGCGCCCAGTCCTATCCCGGCTTCACACCGACCGACGCCGGGACGCACTATCGGCACGTCGACGCCGTCTATGTCGATCTCGCCGCCAGGCCCATCGATGCGCTGCAGATCGACGCCGCCGGCCGGTTCGAGCATTACAGCGATTTCGGCAGCGCGACCGTCGGCAAGCTCACCGCGCGGTACGACGTCGTGCCGGAGTTCGCCGTCCGCGGGACCGTGAGCAGCGGCTTCCGGGCCCCGACGCTCGCGGAGGAGTATTACTCCTCGACGAACGTCACGCCGACGAGTGCCTTCGTGCAGCTGCCCCCCGACTCAGCGGGCGGCAAGCTGATCGGCCTCGGCAACGGTCTCGAGCCCGAGCACTCGGTCAACTTCAGCCTCGGCTTCGTCTGGCGTCCGACGCCCGGCGTGATCGGCACGCTCGACCTCTACCACATCAACATCACGAACCGCATCGTCTCGACGGGCGAGCTCGACGGGACGATCAACGGGGTGGCGCAGCCCTCGGCTGCGGCCATCAATGCCGCCATCGCCGCGAACGGCAATGAGCTCGATCCGTCGGTCGTTGCGACCGGCGACACCGGTGTCACGGTCTTCGCGAACGGCATCGACACCAGCACGCAGGGGGCTGACCTGGTGTTCAACTTCCCGGCCGACTACGACTTCGGCCACGTCAACTGGTCGGTCGGAGCGACGTTCAACCAGACGGAGATCACCAAGGTGCCGCCGACGCCGAGCGAGCTCGCTGGATTGTCCCTCTATGACGCCACGGCGCTCTCGGATCTCTCCGAGGCGAGCCCGCGATACGTCCTGAACTTCGGCGCGCTGTGGACGGTGAGCAAGCTCGCGGTCAATCTCGAGGAGCAGGTCTACGGCCCGACATCCGAGTGGGAGAACGACGACGGTGACAACCCGACGAACAACCTCGAGTACTTCGAGTCGAACATCGGCGTCACCCCGATCACGAACGTCGATGTGAGCTATCAGCTCACGCGCCACTTCAAGCTGAGCGCGGGAGCGCTCAACGCGTTCGATCGCTATCCGGACAAGTACAACAGCACCCTGCTCGCCCACTACAACAATTTCGCTTACGGCGATACGCTCGGGGTGTTCCAGTATCCGATGTTCTCGCCGTTCGGGATCGACGGCGGGTACTACTACGTGCGGGGCACGTTGACCTTCTGAGCCCCGCCGCTCGGGACCCTACTTGGGGCGGCGGCCGCCGTTGAAGCGCTCCGCCGCCCCGGGCCCCAGCCCGAACTGGGGCATTTTCTTCACCTCGTTGGCGCGCGCGATGATGAAGGCCCGGATGGCCCGCGTATCCGCGGGCTTCAGCGCCTGGGCGAAGGAGGCCATGCCCTTGTCCGAGAGCACGCCTTTCAGCACCACCTGATCGAACCCGTCCTGCGTGTAAAGCATGGGCGTGCGAGTGAGGTCCGGAAAGGAGGCGCCGCGGGTCTGGCCATTCTCGCCATGACAGGCGGCGCAGTAGTGGGAGTACGCGGCGCGGCCGGCATCGACCACCTTGGCGGGCGCCGTGGCCGGCGGCGGATTGAGCGGCCGCTGCGTGAACGGCTGCACCGGAGGCAGCTTCGCCGTGCCGTTCAGCGTGAAGACCAGCATGCGGGAGTAGTTCGGGGCATAGAATCCGCCTTGCGCGTTGCCCCCGACGCTCACCGCGACGTACTGCTTGCCGTCGAGCTGGTAGGTGATCGGACCGGTATGCACACCGGTCTGCGCCTGCATGCTCCAGAGCGGCTTGCCGGTGCTCGCGTCATAGGCTCGGAACTCATCCCCGCGTCCGCTGCCCTGGAATACCAGGCCGCCGGCCGTCGCGAGCGCGCCGCCGGTCGGTCCCTGGTTCGTCTCGCTGCGCCAGACGATCTTGCCGGTCGTCGGATCGATCGCCTGGAGGTAGCCGACAAATCCCTGCGGCGCCTTGGGATGGGCGCGGTAGTAGGTGAACTGCGCCCCGAAGTCGACGCCAAGGTTGTAGCCGACCGGGCTCGGCTTGTAATGCGGATCGGCGACCCAGGGATAGTAGGCATGCTGGGTCGGGACGTAGATGAGCCCGGTTTGCGGGCTGTAGGCATTCGGGGGCCAGCCGTGCGCCCCTTGCGCTCCGGGCAGCCCGTCGAAGGGATGGCCATTGCTGTAGCGCGCGGACTTGATCTCCCGCGGGCGTCCCGTCTCCATGTCCACGCCGGTGGTCCAGTTGACCTCCGTGAATGGCGCGGCCCGCAAGAGCTTGCCGGTCGCGGCATCGAGCATGTAGAAGATGCCGTTCTTGGAGGGCTGAAGGATGACGTGGCGCCTCTTGCCCTCGAACGTCAGGTCCACGACCATCATCGGGCTCACCGCGTCGTAGTCCCAGGTGTCGGCCGGGGTCTCCTGGTAGTGCCAGACGTACTGCCCGGTGTCCGCCTTCAGCGCGATGATCGAGGCGAGATACAGGTTGTCGGCGCCCGTCGGATCGCGGTATCGCGCGCTCCACGGCGAGCCGTTGCCCGTTCCGAAGTAGACGAGGTCGGTCACCGGATCGTAGACGATCGCGTCCCAGACCGTGCCGCCGCCGCCGAGCTTCCACCAGTCGCCGGACCAGGTCTTGGCGGCCTGTCTCATGGCATCGTTCTCGAAGCCGTCCCGAGGATTGCCGGGCACGGTGTAGAAGCGCCAGTCGAGCTTGCCGGTCTCGGCGTCGTAGGCGCTCAGGTAGCCGCGCACGCCGTACTCCCCTCCGGACTCGCCGATCAGCACCATCCCCTTCGCCACGCGGGGCGCGCCGGTGATCGAGTAATGCTTGCTCGGGTCGATCGTCTGGACGGACCAGGCTTGCCTACCGGTCTTGGCATCGATCGCGACCAGCCGGCCGTCGAGGGTGCCGATGAAGATCTTGCCGTCCCAGGCCGCGATGCCGCGGTTCACGATTCCGCAGCACACGTTCACGATCCATTGCCCGGGAGTCTTCGGGTCGTACTCCCACAGCGTCTTGCCGGTGTGGGCATCGAACGCGTACACCTTGCTCCAGGCCGTGGAGACGTAGATCACGCCATCGATGTAGAGCGGTGAGCCCTCCTGCTGCAGGTTGGTGTCGTAGTCCGCGTACCAGGCGAGCCCGAGCTCACGAACGTTGCCGCGGTTGATCTGCGTGAGGCGGCTGTAGCGCTGCTCGCTGTAGGTGCCTCCGTAGGTCATCCATTGACTCGGCTCGGAGGCGGCGTCGGTGAGCCGCGCGGCGGTCACATCGGCCGGCCGCGTCTCGGCCGTGGGAGGCGGCGGCGCCGGGGCCGGCGCTGGGGCCGGGGACGGGGTCGGCGGGGGCGCTCCAGGCCCGCAGCCCGCCAATGCGAAAGACAATAAGACGCTCAGCCTGAGAGCCTCAGTACGAATCACTTCGAATCCCCCATGAACGACGTGGACGGGCCCGCACTCTGCGGCTCTAACGCTCCGCTAGCGGGCTTCGGTCATTGTAGCCACTCGAAGAGCCCGCTGCGGGCGGAGCGCGCGTTTAGAGGGCGTTGAAAATGCTGCTGACGAGGTCGCTCGCCAGGCCGAACCCCGCGCCCATGCCGAGGCCAGACATGACGTTGCCCATGAAGCCGCCGCTGCGGCCGTAGTACGGCTGCGAGGCCCAGCCGCGGGTCTGGAAGGCCTGCTGGGGGTAGGACTGCTGCGGCATCGAGCTCACATGGCTCTCCAGCACGTGAATGTATTCCGCCATCTGCTGGATCAGCATGAGAGCGGACTGGTTCTGCTGCTGGATGGCGAGCACCGCCTCGCGCAGATCGAGCATCAAGTCGCGGGAGATCGCGGGGTCGGTCACCTTCGCCTGCAGCTTCTCGGCGAGGTCCTTGAGCTCCTGGCCGACTTGATTGGCTTGAGTCTGGAGCTGTGCGGCTTGGGTTTCGGCGGTTTGATAGTCCACGATTCGGCCCCCGGCAATCGGCTGCGAGTTTCACTGGTTTCGACCGCGCAGCCCGGGTTTCGTTCGGGCCGGCGCCGCATAGCTTCCCTCCCGGAGGGCCCTACGGCAAGCCTGCCACGAGCGCTGCCAGGCGCTCGATGACATCCTCCGGCCGGATGAGATCCATCACGCCCGGTCGCTCGATCTTGGTCCTCCAGGGCAGCTCGGCGGCGCTCCGGCCGAGGTACTTGCGAGCCGCCTCATCGAAGCGGTCGACGCACCATTCGCGGCTGAAATAGGGCCCGCTGCGCGCGGCGTTGGTGGAGGCATAGAGCCCGACCACCGGAATGCCGGCTGCGGTCGCCATGTGCGCGGGGCCCGAGTCCGGCGTGAGCAGCGCTGCCGCGCGCGCAAGCTTGGCGTAAAGCTCGATCAGCGTGTCGGTCCCCACCAGGTTCAGACACGGCTCGTGCATGAGCCGCTCGATCTCGGCGCCCGTGTGCTGCTCGAGGGCCGAGGGGCCGCCACAGAGGAGCACGCGCAGTCCCAGGCGCCGGACGGCGTAGTCGGCCACCTGCGCGTAGTGCTCCGGCCGCCAGTTGCGCACCGGGTGGCTCGAGCACGGACTCACGATCAAGGTCCGGCTGCCCTCGGGGATGACCCGCGCCGCGTGCTCGCGCGCGCCGGCAGGCACCGGGATGTCCCAGCGGTACTCGCGGCCTTGCACACCGAGACGGCGCGCGAAGCCGAACAGGCCGTCCATCACGTGCTCCCGCACCGCCGGCTCGATGCGGTGGGTGGTGAACAGCCACTGCAGGTCGAGCGCCCGCTCGCGGTCGAAGCCGAGTTTCACCGGCGCTCGCACGCGCCTCGCGATCATGCTCGCGCGCCAGGCGAACTGCATGTGCAGCAGCAGATCGAAGCGGCGCGCGGCGAGGACGCGGCGGACCGCTGCCGCGCCGCCGAGGCCCGCGCGCTTGTCCATCACGATGAGCTCGAAGTCCTCGATGCCGTCGAGGAGCGCGGCCTCCGCGCGGCCGATGATCCACGTGAACCGGGCCTGCGGCCACGCGCGCTGTAGCGTGCGGACCACGGGCAGCGTGTGGCAGATATCGCCGATCGCAGAGAGCCTCATGACCGCCACCGAGCGGGGCGGCGCCGCTAGCGGCAGCGACGACGCACTCAAGTGCGGTAACGTCGCGCGAGTGTGGCGCGGGAGAGGTACAGGCGCAGAGGGTAGCGGCGCAGGATGGCGCTGCGAAGGGCGATCGGATTGGTTGCCGCGACGAGCAGGAGGATGAGAAGGCTCTTCCCGATCCGGTGCAGCGCCCCCCGGCGCTTCGCGCTGCCGTCGTCCACGGTCTCGAAGCCGAAGCGGGTGACGATACGAGCGAACTGCCGGCTCTGCCTCGCGCTACCGAGATGCATGTCGCCGCAGAGCGCGACGAAATCGTCGAGCCCCGGCTGCTGCTGCACGTAGCGGGCGAGCTCCCGGAGCGAGGTGTGGATGGCCCGGCTCACCTGGCGGGCCCACGCGACGGTCGGTCCGTCCTGCCCCATGGCGGGAATGTTCTCGTTCCAGAGGTGCAGCATCAGCAGGGGATCGCCGGAGTCGATCTGCGTACCGTCGGACAGCGTGACAGTCTGGTCCGCCCGGGCGAGCTCCAGGCGAAACAGGCAGCGGGGGTCGGTCGAGTACTCGTAGATGCCCTGGCGCCGTCGCAGCCAGCCATCCAGCTTGAAAACCGCATACTCCAGCCACGGGAGTCCGGAACCACGCTTTTCAGAAAGCTCGACCGACAATGCAGAAACTCCGGGCAAACACCGCTAGCGACCGCATGCGTGGGCGTCAGCGCTCAGTGTGCGGCTCGCCGTACACGTTCGCAAGTACGACCTTGACAGTCAGCGCGACGGGCACCGCCAAGATCACGCCGACGACACCGAACAGGACTCCACCCGCGAGAAAGCAAAAGATGACGACGATCGGCCGCACCCGCGCCGCGCGCCCGAGCACGATGGGCCCGAAGAACTGATCGATCGAGACCCGCAAGGCGACCGCATAGATGATGTACGCGAGGATGTCCCACGCGCTCGCGGCATGCTGCACGGCGACCAGTCCGGCGATGATCGCGGCCGCGGCGGGACCGACGACCGGGATCACCTCGAGGAGCCCCGTCAGCGCCGCGAGGAACACCGCATGGTGCAGGCCGAGGACAAGGCCGAGCCCCACGTAGGCGGCGCCCGAGGCATAGGCGACGACGAGGGCGACGCCGATGAAATACCGGCGCAGCAGCGGATCGAGCTCGCGCCAGACCTCGAGGACGAAGGGCCGGCGGGCCGGAGGGACGAGCGAGAGCAGCCCGCTCGCAACACGGTGAGCGTCGATGAGAAAGTAGCCGAGCAGCACCCATACCAGAATGATCCCGAAAAAACTCGCCACCCCGAACGCCGCGACAGAGGCGATCCGGGCATCCTCGCCGAGCCACGCGTGCAGTCCACTCACCACGTACGTCGCGACGCTCGAGGCACTCACCGGCTCACCCATCAGCTCGAGGGTGTGCCTTCCGATCAGCGCTTGCGCGAGGCCCTGCACGCTCCCGTGCAGATCGCCCGCGACTCGCTCGGTCTCGCGCAGCAGCGCCGGCACCCCGAGCCACGCGACCAGCGCGGCGCACGCCATCAGCACCAGCATCACGGCCAGCGCGAACAGCCAGCGCGGAACCTTCACCCGGGCCGCGAGCCCGTCGACCAGCGGCGTGCAGACGTAGGCGACGATCCCGGCCACCACGAACGGCAGCAGAATGCCGCGCAGCAGATACAAGACCACGGCCACCGCCGCAACGATCGCCGCAGCCGCGACGCTCGGTGAGCGCGCTTCGCGGTCGGCCGTCATGAGTACACGCGGCCCTTCCACCGCACGCGTCCCGCGAGACGCCACCGTACGCTGTCGAACGCAATAATCGCGCCCACCGTGTACCCGATCGGGAACAGCAGGCCGTAGAGGAGCGGGATGCGGAAGTGAGCGGCGCCCGCGAGATGCAGCCCGAAGGCTGCGCCGGAGGCGGTGAGCGCCAGCACCAGAGCCGTCCCGGCTCCACTCGCGCCCTTCAGGTACCCGATGAGGTCGAGCGCCGGAACTCCCACGGCGGCCCAGGCGAGCACGACGGCCGTGAGCGCCATGCCGAGCGTGCGGCCGGGCCCGCCGAGCATCTCGATCAGGTTCTTGGCGATACCGGGCCAGAGGGTGCTCCAGCCGGTGTACATGCGCGTCGCGAGCAGCTCGCTGCCATCCTGGAGCAGCACGCGGCCGCCGCCGCGTTTGAGCAGCCTTGCCAGCTCGACGTCCTCGCAGATGTCCCCACGCACCGCCGCGAACCCGCCGACCGCCTCGTAGGCCTCCCGAGGGAGCAGCATGAACTGCCCCGTGGCGACCACCTCGCCGCTGTCCGGCGCCTGGATGCTCTTGAGGTCCTGCGAGAAGCCGAGCAGGTACAGCCCGCAGGGCAGGATCAGCCGCTCGGCGAAGCTCTCGAGCCGGTGGCGCGGCGCGAGCGACAGCAGGTCGATCCGGCTCGACCGGGCAGCCTCGACCGCGCTCGCGAGGAGCTCGGGATGCGCGCGCATGTCCGCATCGATGAAGCACAGCCAGTCGGCATCGGCCGCGGCGCGCCCGCCGATCCAGCACGCGTGGGCCTTCCCTTTCCAGCCGGGGGGCAGCGGCGGTGTCGAGACCAGTGTGAGCCGAGCGTCCTCGGCCGCGAGCGAGGCGGCGATCGATGCGGTGTCGTCGGAGGAGTCGTCATCCACGACGATGATGCGCAACCGCCCCGCCGGATACCGCTGTCCGAGGAGCGAGCGCAAGCACGGACCAATGTTCAGGCCCTCATCGCGCGCCGGAACGACGATCGCGACCGTCGGAGCGCCGGCGCCCTCGCCGCCGACGCTGGCGGGGCCGACGCCCGGGCCAGCTGAGGCCCGGGCGAGACGCTGGAGCGCATTGCGCTGCCCCACGGCGCGCAGGATCAGCCACGCGACGATGCCGAGCCAGAGCAAGGAGACGATGAGCTCGATCGGCAAGGGCCAGCCTCGAGGCTCAGGTGCGTCCAGGCGCGGGCGCGGCGGCAAAGTCGAGGCGCACCGACTGCACGATCCGGCCGAGCACCTCGTAGAGCGCGCGCTGCGAGCGGAGCAGCGCCTCGGCATTCGGTACCCAGACGAGCAGCGCGTGGTCGCGGCGCGTCCACATCTCCGCGGGAGCGGGAACCACCGCGAGCCTCGCGGTCCGGAACTCCGTGACCGCTCGCGCCATGTGCTCCGAGGAGGTCACCAGGACGACCTTGTGGATGCCCGCCCGCTCGAGGATCGCGGCCGACATCAGGGCATTCTGGCGCGTGTCGCGCGAATGATTCTCGACCCACCGAGGCGTCACGGAGAGGTCGCTCCGCAGGAAATCGTTCATCGCCTCGGCCTCGTAGTGGCTGCCGGAGACGAGGACCGGCAGCCCCGTCGCATGGGCGACCCGCGCGCCGTACACGAGGCGCTGCAGGGTCGTCGAGTTCGGCGCCGGGTGGCCGCCGTACTCCGGCGCACCGGGCCGCACTCCCCCGGCGAGGATGACGATGGCCTGAGCGTCGATGGGTTTGCCGAGGTCGAGCGCGGGATAGCGCTCCGCCGCGCGCATGAGGCTATCCGCGACGATGGGAGTCGAGAGGGCCCAGAGCAGCATCACGCCCGCGGCGCACAGCGCGGGACCGACTCCTCGCAGCCAACCGCGCGCTCCGCGCGACCTGGCGCCCGCCCAGAGGGCGAGCCCCACGACGGCGAGAACGAGCGGGCCGGTCGGTGGGAGCACCAGGTTCTTCAGCAGCTGCTTCCAGAGAAATATATCCATGGACCCAAGCTCGGTGGGACGTGCCCCGAGCCTACCTGCGCCGCGCGGTTCCTGCACGGCGGAAGATGAGCTAAAGTAGGCTGGCCGACCGCGGGCCCGACCCGTCGTGGGCGGGGTCCGGGCTGTGGGGGGTCTTTCCGGGAACTTCCGCGGCGCAGGCGTGTTCGAGTCCTCGAGTTACTCGCCCCAAAGAGTTACTTATGCCCGACAAAGCCCCATCGCGGTTCGCGGATGCGTTGCTGTTCGCCCGTAACTTCGTGCAACACCCCCGCATGCTAGGGTCGATCATCCCGAGCTCGCGGTTTCTCATCAAACAGGTCCTCGAGCCCATCGACTGGGCGCGCGCGGGCGTGATCGTCGAGTACGGCCCGGGCGTCGGCAGCATCACCGCCGAGATCCTGCGGCGGATGCGCCCCGACGGGCACGTCGTCGCCATCGAGACCAATCGCGACTTCGTGCAGTTTCTCGACTCCTCGATGCCCGATCCGCGCCTGCACGTCGTGCAGGGCTCCGCGGCGGACGTGAACAGCATCCTCGGGCGCCTCGGCCTGCCCGCGGCGAGCTACATCATCTCCGGCATCCCCTTCAGCACGATGCCGGACGAGCTGCGCGCGGACATCGTCCGCAAGACCCGCGCGGCGCTCGAGCCGGGGGGCGCGTTCCTCGTCTACCAGTTCTCGAGCCGCGTGCTGCCCGACCTGCAAAGCACGTTCGAGGTGGTGAAGCGCGGCTTCCAGCCGCTCAATGTCCTGCCGGCGCACCTGTTCGTGTGCGCTACCGAGGTCGCCTGACGCTCTCCGGAAGCTCCGCGATCGGCTGTGGCGTGCCGATGAAATAACCCTGCACGAAGTCCACGCCGATCCTCTTGAGCTCCGCGAGCACTTCCGCCGACTCGACGCATTCGGCAACGGTGCGGATCCCGAGCGTGCGGCCGATGTTGCCGACCGCCTCCACCATGCTGCGGTCGATGGGGCTCGAGGTGACGTGGGTCACGAACTGTCCGTCGATCTTCAGGAAATCGACCGGCAGGGTCTTCAAGTACATGAACGACGAGAGGCCGCTGCCGAAGTCGTCCAGGGCGAACTTGCAGCCGCGCCCCCGCAGCTCCTGCATGAAGTACATCGCATCCGACAGGCTCGTGACGGCGGCGGTCTCCGTGATCTCGAAGCACAGGTTCCGCGCGACCGAGCCGTCCACCGCATGCTGGAGCACAAAGTCCAAGAAGGACTGATCGTTGAGCGAGTTGCCCGAGAGATTGACCGCGAGCACCGGCGCCTCGCCGGCGAGCTCGAGGTGCCGGCGCAGGATCGCCGTCGCCTGCAGCACGACCCAGCGGTCGATCGAGGGCATGACGTTGTACCGCTCCGCCGCCGGGATGAACTCACCCGGCAGGATGAGGCGGCCGTCCTCGTCGCGTAGGCGCACCATGAGCTCGTGAAACGGCTGCGAGCCGCCGCTTTCGGCGACAGGGATGATGGGCTGGAAGTACAGCTCGAGGCGGTTCTCCTCGACAGCGCGGGTGATGCGGGTCGCCCAGTGCATCTCGCGCTCGCGGCTCGAGGCGCCGCCGCTCTCGTACACGTGGACGCGGTTGCGCCCCTGCTCCTTCGCCGCATAGCACGCGATGTCCGCGGCGCTCATCAGGCTCGCGGAGCTCGCGGTGTCGCGCTTCACCTGGACGATCCCGACGCTCGCGCCGACGGACAGCGTCCTCGACCCCCACTCGAAGCGGTACGCGAAGATCGCCTGCCGCACACCTTCGGCGATGTGCACGGCGTGCCCGAGCGTGCACTCGCCGAGGAGGATCCCGAACTCGTCCCCCCCAAGCGCGCGATGGTGTCGGACGCGCGCACGCGCGTGCGCAGCAGTCCCGTGATGCTGCGCATCAGCCGATCGCCGGCCTGATGCCCGCAGGTGTCGTTCACCAGCTTGAACTGATCGAGGTCGATGTAGAGCAGCGCGTACTCGCCTTCCCCCCGGTTCGCGCGCGTCACGGCCTTCTGCAGCCGGTGGTCGAACTCGCGCCGATTGATGAGCCCCGTGAGCGTATCGTGGCTCGCCTGGTAGGACAGGGCGCGCTTCAGGTGCCGCTCCTGGGTCACGTCGCGGAAGACGAAGACCGCTCCGACGGCGCTCCCCTGAGCGTCGTAGATGGGTGCGGCGGATTCCTGGACGGCGATCTCCTCGCCGGAGCGCGTGACGAGCACCGGGTGCTCCGCCTGGATGCCACCCCCGCGCGTGAGCAGGCCCCGCACGGGGTCGGCGACGAAGGCGCGCGTGCTCTCGTCGATCAGGTGCACCACCTCGGTGAGCGGACGGTTGCGTGCCTCGGCGGCCTTCCAGCCGGTGAACCGCTCCGCGACCGGATTCATGTACTCGATCCGCCCCTCCGGGCAGGTGCTGATCACCGCATCGCCGATCGACTTGAGGGTGACCTCGGCGCGCTCCTTCTCCGCGAAGACCGCCTGCTCGGCGCGCCGGCGCGCCTCCTCGGCGTGCCGCCGCTCCAGGGCGATCCCCGCGAGCTGCGCGGCGTGAGCGATGATCCGAGCGTCGGCCTCGGTCGGAAGGCCGACCTCCGTCCGGAAGACCCCGAGCGCTCCGAGCACCTTGCCGCCCGCAGCCTCGATCGGCGTCGACCAGACGGCGCGTACGCCCGCGGCGAGCGCGGCCTCGCGCAGATGACGCCAGAGGGGATCCTTGCCGACATCCGCGACGAGCACCTGCCGCCTGAGATAGACCGCCGCGGCGCACGAGCCGTTGCGAATGCCGATGACCACGCGCCCGAGCGCTGCGTGCAGCTCACTCTCCAGCCGCGGCGCGATGACGGTCGAGAACGTCGCGCCGTCCGGGCCGAGCAGGCTCACCGAGCACGCGCTGCCGACATCGACCGACTCGACGAGGCGGCTGATCGACTGGAGCACATCGCCGAGCGGGGCGGACGAGGCGAGCTGCTGCAGCACCTCGCGCTCGCAGTCCCGCAAGCGCTCCGAGCGCTTGCGCTCGGAGATGTCGACGATGCTGCCGCGGACGAGACGCCGGGTCGCCGACGGCAGGGTGAGCATGCGCACCTCGCAGACGAAGGTCCGTCCGGAGGCATCGCAGTGCGTCCACTCGAAGCGCTGCGGCTCGCCCTCCAGGGCGCGCTTGAAGTAGCCGCGCGGGGCGTCGAGGGACGGCTTGCCGTCGGGCTGGAAGGGCGGGCTCACCTCCGGAGGGCCGCGCTTGAGCAGCTCCTCGCGCGATATCCCGAACAGGCGCTCGGCGTTCTGGTTCGCATCGACGAAGAGATCGGAGTCGGCGTCGATCACGACGATCGCCTCCGGCGCATGGTCGACCATCATGCGGTAGCGTGCCTCGCTCTCCCGCAGATGCCGCTCCGAGGAGCGCCGCTCGGTCACATCCCGCATGCAGACGACGAACATCTCCTGCCGGTCGAGCCGCGCGCGGCTCACGGCGATCTCCGCCGGAAAGACCTCGCCCGACTTGCGCCGGCCCCAGATCTCCCGCGGCAAGAGGTCGAGCTGAGTGTCGCCGATGGGCGCTGCCATCGACGCGAGGCCCTGTGCGGTGCCGCCGCGATCGGCGATCTGCGGGACGAGGAGGTCGAGCGGCTGCCCGACCACCTCCGCCTCGCCGTAGCCGAAGACGCGCTCGCCCGTCGGATTGAAGCTGCGCACGGCGCCCTGCTCGTCCACCGTGAGCACGGTCTCCTTGATGTGGTCGAGGATCAATCGCAGCGAATCGCTCTGCGCCTCGCGCGGCTCGCGTGCGAGCGCTCGCGCCTCGTCCGCCATGAGCTGCATCGATCGGACGATGCCGCGGCGCTCCTCGTCCATCGAGTGGTACTGGTCGCTCACGAGCCGCAGCAGCATCGGAACGTCCGGCGCGGCGCCGCCGGTTCTGAGCCGCAGCTCCTTCAGCTGCGCCTGGAGCAGCGGGTGGAGGGCGTCCGCCTCGGGTCCGGGGGCCTCGGGATCGGCGCGAACGACGGTCGTCGCATGGGTCGAGCTGTGCTCGGGGATCTCCTCCGTCGATCCGTCGGAGCGCTCCGCGGCGCGGCGAGCTGAAGGGAGATTTGACATAAGGTCGCGACCCCGAATCGCAACCCATCATAGAGAGGTGTGACCGCGGCACGCGTGAACCGCCTCGCGATTCCCGCGCGTGCGGGCGCGCGGATCAGGGCGAGCCCGCGCCCGCGATGATCGGTATGGTGAAGGTGTGAGCGACCGACTCGCTGTTGAAGTCGGCGAGCACGGTCGCATTGACGTAGAAGATGCCGTCGCGCTGCGCAACGATCATGAGCCGGTGCGCGATGGGCACCCCGGGCTCCGGCCGATCGCGCTCGGCAGGCTGCGCGCCGTCGCTCAAGCTCAGTCCCTCCCCGGCGAAGAAGGTGGCGATCAGCCGGTCGACGGGCGCCGACGGGACCACCTCGAGGTCCAGCTCGGCGGCCTTGCCGATCTCCGGGCGCTCGCGCAGCGCGAATCTCACCTCGACCGGCACACTGGTGCCCGTGCCGCTGCTCACCGCGACCACCATGTCGTTATCGGGCGGCGGCTTCACGTCTTGCTGCGCTGCAGCGGACTGGGCCTGATGCGAGAAGAGCCGGTCCAGACGCGAGCTGGTCCAGCTGCCGATCCAGCGGCTGGACGGGCTGCAGGCGGCGACGCCGCCGAGGACTGCGCAGGCGAGGACGAGATGGCGCAGGAGCGTGGGGATTTTCATGGGCGCCCGAGACTCAATTGAGCAGCGGCTGATTCTCAATCGTAGTCGACTGCTCGAACAGATCCGTGACGTAGCTCTCCCAATTGCGAGTCTCGGCGAACCACGGAAACGCCCGCGGGAACGCCGGATCGTTCCAGCGCTGCGCGACCCAGCCGGCGTGATGCAGCATCCTCAAGCCCCTCAGCGGCTCGACCAGCCGCACCTCGCGGAAGTCGAACTCCGCGAACTGCTGGTAGCCGGCGAGGAGCTCCTCCCACTGGCGCTGCTGCTCGTAAGGGGGCCCGGAGAGCAGCATCCACAGGTCCTGGACTCTCGGCCCCATCATGCAGTCGTCGAGGTCCACGAACACGGGCCCCTGCTCGCTCCAGAGGAGATTGCCGAGGTGGCAGTCGCCGTGGATCCGCACCTCGGCGACCCGGCCGACGCTCCCCATCGTCTCCTCGATCCGCTCGATCAGCTGGCTCGAAGCCTCGGCGTAGCGACCGGCGAGACCCTCGGGCAACAAGCCGCTCGCGAGCACAGCCGCCCGCGCGTCATACCCCAGCCGCTCGACGGTGAGAGCCGGCCGGAACCGAAACGGCGTCACGGCTCCGATGCGGTGGATCCGGCCGAGCGCTCGGCCGAGCATGGCGCGCGCCCCGGGCCTGTCGAGCTCCGGCGCGCGGCCCCGCATCCAGGGAAACACCGCGAAGCGGAAGTCGCGATGGCGAAAAAGCGTCCGCCCTTCCACGGCGATCGGCGCGGCGACGGGCATCTCCGCCGCGGCGAGCTCGGCAGTGAGCGTGTGCTCCTCGCCGATCTGCTCATCGCTCCAGCGTCCTCCCCGGTAGAACTTGAGCACCAGCAGTCCCCGGGCGAGATCTCCGATCTGGTACACCCGGTTCTCGTAGCTGTTGAGCGCGAGCAACCGCCCGTCCACCTCGAAGCCCGCGGAGGCCGCCGCATCGAGCACCGCCTCCGGAGAGAGCCCCGCGAAGGGTCGCTGATCCGCCTCGGAAGGGTTCGTCACATTCCGCTCGCGCCGTTTGTTTATGATGCCTTCCCCTGACCAGCAACCCTCGGAACCTCATGAGCCACGGCACTCTACTTGTGACCGGCGGAGCCGGCTACATCGGCAGCCACGTGCTTCTGCAGCTGCGCGCGCGCGGTGAGAAAGTGGTCGTCGTCGACAATCTCTCGCGGGGCTTCCGCCAGGCCGTGCTCGATGCGCCGCTCGTCGTCGCCGACGTGGGCGACCGCAAGGCGATGCTCCAGGTCCTCCGTGCGCATGGCGTCGAGACGGTGCTGCACTTCGCCGCCCACACCATCGTGCCCGAATCGGTGCGCGAGCCGCTCAAGTACTACGGCAACAACACCTGCGCCATGCGCAGCCTCCTCGAGTGCTGCCTGGAAGGCGGGGTGCGTTACTTCGTGTTCTCCTCCACGGCCGCAGTGTACGGCACACCGCGCGACGGTGAGGCCGAGGAGACCACGGCGACCGCGCCGATCAACCCGTACGGCACCTCCAAGCTGATGTCCGAGTGGATGCTGCGCGACGCCGCCGCGGCGAGCGACATGCGGTACGTCGCGCTGCGTTACTTCAACGTGGCGGGCTCCGACACGAGCGGACGCATCGGTCAGTCGACGCCGCATGCCACGCTGCTGATCAAGGTCGCCTGCGAGGCCGCCGTCGGCAAGCGCACGCACGTGAGCGTCTTCGGCTCGGACTACCCGACGGCCGACGGCACCGGCATCCGCGATTACATTCACGTCGAGGACCTGGCGCGGGCCCACCTGAACGCGCTCGACTACCTGCGCCGCAATGGCGCCTCCACGGTGCTCAACTGCGGCTACGGACACGGCTACAGCGTCCGCGAGGTTCTCGCGAGCGTCGAGCGCGTCTCGGGCCGGCGGCTCGACATCCGCGAGGAGCCGCGGCGCGAGGGCGATCCGACGGTGCTGGTCGCGCGCGCTCATCAAATCCGCGAGACCCTCGGGTGGCGCCCGCGTCTCGATGATCTCGACACCATCGTGCGCTCCTCACTCAAATGGGAGGAGCAACTGCTGCGGGAGCCCTGGTGAGGGGCTCGACCTGACCCGGGCCTGACACGGGCCGTCGTCCTCGCCCCGGGGCGTACAATAGGCTCCCATGCGCTGGTTACGCCCCAAGTCCTTGAGCAGCCTGATGCTCCTCGGCCTCGCCGTCATCGCGGTACCGCTGCTCGTCGCGATCCTCAATGCTGCGCTGCAGATGCGCCGGCTCGCCGACACCAGCCGCGAGCTCGTGGTGGAAGGCGTGAGCACGGCGCGGTCGAGCCAGGATTTGAAGTCCCAGATCGACTCGCTCGACCGCACCGCCCGGCTCTACCAGGTGCTCGCGGATCAGAAGCTCCTCGACGTCTACCGCACCCAGGACGCCCAGCTCACCGACACCCGGCGCAACCTCGCCGAGCAGCTGAGGTCGAAGCCGGCCCTGCAGGCGCTCGATACGCTCGGCAAGCTCCAGGGGACGATCAGCAACACGCTGCTCGCCGCCCCCCCTCCAGCCGCTGGCGCAGCCGCTGGCGCAGCCGCCGACCCGAAGGCCGGGGTCGCCCCCGACGACCTCGCCCAGCGCTTCACGGAGCTCGGAACCCTCGCGGACCGCGTCGCCCAGCAGAGCGAGGCCGAGATCGACGCCCAGGTCGCCGGGATCCAGCGCCGAACGCTCGCGGCGCAGCGGGGTCTGTTCTGGCAGTCCGCACTGCTCCTGCCGGTCACCCTCATCGCGATCCTCGTGTTGACGCTGTGGATCGGACGGCCGCTCGGGCACATCGACCGGGCGATCAGCGAGCTCGGCGCGGGTAACTACTCCCACGCCATCGCGGTGACGGGGCCGACCGACCTCGAGCGGCTCGGAAGGCAGCTCGAGTGGCTGCGCGCCCGGCTGCTCGATCACGCGCAGGAGCGCAGCCGCTTTCTGCGACACATGTCGCATGAGCTGAAGACCCCTCTCGCCAATATCCGCGAGGGCACCGAGCTCTTGATCGACGGGGCCGTCGGGGAGCTCGACGGCAGCCAGCGAGAGGTCGCCGGCATCTTGCGCGAGAACAGCTTGAAACTTCAGAGAATGATCGAGAATCTACTCTCCTTCAGCGCGTGGCAGACGAACAGCGTCGGGCTCGAGACCAGCGAGTTCAGGCTACGTCCGCTCATCAAGCAGGTGCTCGAGAGCCAGCAGCTGACCCTGCTCAGCCAGCGCGCGCGGCTCGACGTGAAGATCGAGGATGTGATCCTGATCGCGGACCGCGGGAAGCTGCGCCTGATCCTGGACAACTTGCTGTCGAATGCCATCAAATACTCGCCGAAGGGTGGGACCATTCACATGGGGGCGCACACGACGAACGGCCAGCTGATCCTGGACGTTGCGGACAGCGGTCCGGGGGTCCCCCCCGACGAGCGGCCGCATGTCTTCGAGGCCTTCTATATCGGCAAGGCGGCGAAGGGTGCCAGCGTCAAGGGCACCGGAATCGGCCTCTCCGTCGTCATGGAATTCGTCACGGCGCACGGCGGCACCATCCAGATCGTGGACGGGGAGTACTCGGGCGCGCATTTCAGAATCACCATGCCCCACACCAAACCTGGCGATGCGGCTCAAGCCCGCCCGCGAGACCGTGCGCACGCGGCTTGAGGAGGCCGTCGCCGCGGCCCTGGCGCTCGTCGCGACCGCGATGCTCGGCGGCTGCGTGGGAATGGGCGGGCTCGCGGCGCCCGGCAAGGCGGCCACCCCGCCTCCGGCCGATCCCGCGGTCACCGCCGCGCTCCGGCTCGCAACGCGCCTGGAGGACGTGCAGCGCCTGCTCGAGGCCGCTCCCGCCGAGCAGGCCCGGATCCTCGCTTCGGCGAAGCAAGACTACGACAGGGCTCCGACGGCCCCGAGCGGAGAGCTTCAGTACGCTCTCGTGCTCGCCGCTCCGGGACAGCCCGGCTTCGACGCGGCTCGCGCCCAGCAGCTGCTGCGCAACCTGATGACCTCTCCCCTGTCCCTGATGCCCTCGGAACGCGCCCTCGCAGCATTGCTGCTCGAGGATGTCGAGCAGCAACTCGCTCTCGCCGCCGAGAATCAGCGCCTGCAGCTCGCCGCGGCCAGCAACGACCGCGAGCTGATGGCGGCCGCCAGCAAGCGGCTGCAAGCCGAGACGGAGGAGAACGCGCGTCTGCGCAAGGAGCTCGACCAGACCCAGGAGAAGCTCAATGCGATCGCGAACATCGAGCGCTCCCTCAATCGGCGCAAACCCAGTACGCAAGGACCCACCCAGTGAACCAGAACGGCATCCGCAAGGCACGCATCCTCGTGGTCGACGACGATCCCGGGCTGCTGCGCCTGCTCACCATTCGACTGCGCGCGGAGAGCTTCGATGTGGAAGCTGTCGAGAGCGGCGTGCAGGCGCTCGCCGCGGCGAGCCGCTTCCGGCCGGACCTGGTCATCACGGACCTGCGCATGGACCAGATGGACGGCATCGGCCTGCTGAAGGAGCTGCAGCATCGGTGGCCCGGCCTCAAGGTGATCATCCTCACCGCTCACGGCACCATCCCCGATGCGGTGCAAGCGACCCAGATGGGCGCGTTCGGCTTCCTCACCAAGCCGGTCGACAAGCAGGAGCTCCTCGATCAGGTGCAGAAGGCGCTGCGCATCTCCGGATTCGGCACCTCGGATGAGGACTGGCGGGCGGAGATCATCACGCGCAGCGCCGTCATGGAGGAGAAGCTCGCGCAGGCACACATGGTCGCGGGAACCGACGCACGCGTGCTCATCACCGGTGAGAGCGGCACGGGCAAGGAGATCCTCGCCCGCGCCATCCATCAGGCGAGCCCGCGCCGGAACAAGCCCTTCGTCGCGATCAACTGCAGCGCCATGGCCGAGAACCTGCTCGAGTCGGAGCTCTTCGGCCACGAGAAGGGCTCGTTCACCGGCGCCATGCGCGCGCACCGCGGCCTGTTCCAGGCGGCCGACAGCGGCACCCTGATGCTCGATGAGATCGGCGACATGCCGATCCGGCTGCAGGTGAAGCTCCTGAGAGTGCTGCAGGAGAACGTCATCCGTCCGGTCGGCAGCACGGACGCCATCGCCGTGAACGTCCGCGTCATCTCCGCGACGCACCGCGACCTGCAGCAGCTCATGAGCGCCGGCGAGTTCCGCGAGGACCTGTACTACCGTCTGAACGTGGTTCACATCGAGATGCCGCCGCTTCATCGGCGGCGCGAGGACATCCCGCTGCTCGTCGGGCACTTCCTCGCGCAGATCGCACAGGAGAGCGGCGTGCGCAAGATCTACGCGCCGGAGGCGGTCGAGCTCCTCGCGACGGCGGACTGGCCCGGCAACATCCGCCAGCTGCAGAACGTCGTGCGCCAGAACGTGGCGCTCTCGCAGACGCCCATCATTCCCGTCGAGCTGGTGCAGCAATCCCTCGGCGGCGCGCCCGGACGGCTGCCCTCCTTCGACGAGGCACGCGACGAGTTCACGCGCAGCTACCTCTCGCAGATCCTGCAGATCACCGGCGGCAACGTGAGTCAGGCCGCCCGGCTCGCCAAGCGCAACCGCACCGACTTCTACAAGCTGCTCGCGCGCCACCAGCTGACGCCCGAGGAATTCAAGCAGCGCTGAGGGGCTGCGGCGCGCGGGGGTTGCCGAGGAGATACCGCGCTCCCCAGGCGTGGTCGCAGCTCGCCGGTGATCGGCGATGAGGGATTTTACACCTAAATCAATGAGTTAGTCTGAAATAACGTAGTACCCCGCCGGCTGAGCTCGTTCGCAACGGTCCTCGGTTGGACTCGGAGGACCGGCCGGAGCCGGTACACTTTCGAGCATGGGCATCGCGGCCTCGAAGGCGCTTCCTCGATTAGGCGTACGCATGAGCCTCGCCACGCGCGCGGCAGTCGTCGCGCTCGTCTTGTTCATCGAGAAGTCTCTGCTCAATCTCCTCGTCGATTTCGATAGCGCGCAGAGGGCGCAGGGCCTCGGTGCTGCAGTGCGGATCGCACAGCACTGGGGATTCCGCTTCGCGGTGACTCTTGCGGCGCTGCTGGCACTGTTCGCTTACGTCCGCGATGACGAGCGGCTCGGGCAAATCAATTCGGCTGCCCGTGAGTGGCCGCTCAGCCTGTCCAGGCTACTGTGGCATCTCGCGCTCGTCTTGCCGCTGGTACCCCTTTCGTATTTCTTGTACGGCAGCCGCGGGGCTCCCCTCCCGTTCGTCGTGCTAGTCGCCTTGTGGGTCGCGTTCGCGTCGGCTGCCACGCTCGTCCTCCTCGCTTCCATGGCACCTTGGTTTGTATGGGCACGCAGCGCCAAGGCTATGGGCTCGCTATGGCCTTACGCCGCGGCCGCAGCGGCCACGGCCACTTGCGCGATGCAGTGGAGTCAGCAGCTGTGGAGGCCGACGGCGGCCGTAACGTTCGATCTCGTACGGTCTGTGTTAACCCCCCTCATCCCTACGCTCCATGCCGATCCGGCGAGTTTGATCCTGTCCACCAGCCGCTTTGCGGTGCAGGTCTCCGACGAGTGCTCAGGACTGGAGGGCGCAGGCCTGATGCTGGCGTTTTGCTGCGCGTGGCTCGTGTACTTCCGCAGGGAATACATCTTTCCACGCGCATTGCTCCTGATTCCCGTCGGACTCGTCCTCATCTTCGTTCTTAACACATTCCGAATTGTCGCACTCATGCTCATCGGCCACGTCGGCCTTCCTCGCGTCGCCGTGTATGGCTTCCACTCCCAGGCGGGCTGGATCGCCTTCAACTGCGCGGCGGGGGGAATCGCCTTTGCCAGTCTGCGCAGCCCTTGGCTCAACCGGACGGCCGCCCAGCCGGCCCTACTCGCCGCCGACAATCGAACAGCGGCTTACCTGCTACCGTTTCTCGCCATCCTGGCGTCCGGCATGGTCTCCCTCGCGGCATCGAGCGGCTTTGAGACCTGGTACGGGTTACGGCTGATCGCCGGAACCCTTGCGCTCGTGTACTGCTGGCCGAAATTGTCCGGTCTCGATTGGCACTTCAGCTGGCGAGGTCTTGCAGCCGGAGCAGGCATCTTTGCCGTGTGGATCTTCGGTGCCCGGTTCTTCACGGCCTCGAGCGGGATGCCGGCCGCTTTGGCCGCGATGTCGCCTGGGCTACGCGCGCTCTGGATCGTCTCCCGCATTGCAGCGAGCGTCATCGTCGTGCCGATCGCCGAAGAGCTCGCCTACCGGGGGTACCTGCTCCGCCGGATTGCAGCCGCGGACTTCGAGTGCGTGCCCTTCGCCCAGGTTGGAGGGTGGGCCCTGCTCGTGAGCTCGGTCGTCTTTGGTGTCGGCCATGGATCGATGTGGCTGCCCGGCATCATTGCCGGCGTGATTTATGGTGCGTTGGCGATTCGGACAGGACGGCTGGGCGAAGCCGTTGTCGCCCATGCCACGACCAATGCGCTGATTGCCGGGTACGTCCTGCTGCGGCCGGCATGGCAGTTGTGGTAGTTCGTCCAGCGGGATGGACCGTTGCCGCGCGATTTAACAATGTATCGCGCCGCACAAATTTCCGTAGGCGTTTTGCGGCAGGGTGATTATCATGGTCGCCTATAAATGGCCGCCGTGCCGCGCAGGCACTTGCGCATCATAAGGGGAGAACAAGATGTTGAAGCTCGCAAAAATACTGGTCATGTTGCTCCTGACCACCAGTGCCGCGCACGCGCTTACGACGCTTCCGCCTTGGCTCTCGAACCCACATGGGAATCCCTCCTCACCGCCAACGGCAGTGTCGGCACCGGAAATCTCTGCCGTGGGGGCAGTCAGTGCATTGACACTGCTCGTCGGCGGTCTGGCCGTACTCCGCGGACGCCGCACGAAGAAGTAGTAGAGTAGTGCGGTCTCAGCCGCGTTCTGCCGCCCTGATCCGCGCTCGCGGGCATGCGATATTCATAAATTCTATTGAAGGTCACCGTCCTGAGCTCGCCTTCCCCTGCTCAACCCGCGCAGGAGATCGACATAGAGCGCCTTCTGGCCAGCCACGAAGACCAGCACAGCGAAGAACGTCACGGCCAGCACGCCGCTCTCCAGGACGAGTCTGAGCAACGGCGGAAGGTTGTCGCCGCACATCAGCCGCACGGCGTAGCCGACCGCTCCCGCCACGATGCCGCAGGCCAGTGGCCGGATCACCGCCGCCGCGACATCGCGAAGGGAAACCGCCGTGCCGCGCACACACCACGCGACATGCGGAACAACCCACAGCACCATCACCGCCGAGTAGGCGAACGCCACGCCCGTCGCGCCATACGGTAATCCCAACACGCAGCCCAGGATCATGATGGGTGCGAAGACCAGCGCAATCTTGAGGCTCCGCTGCACCAGCCCGAGTGAGTAGATCAGCCATCCCATGGGGTTAATGATGGCAAGCACCGCGATCGTCGGCGCCAGCAGACGGACAATCACGGTCGAGGCCTGCCACTTCGGCCCTAACAGGACGAGCACGACGTCGTCGGCAAAAAGCGCGCAGGCGATCGTGATCGGCAAGGTCAGCCCGAGGACGAACGAAAAGCCCTTCAGGAAGTAGCTTCTGAGACGAGCGGGATCGTTCTGCAGGCGGGAGAGCGCGGAGAACGCCACCTCGCCGACCGCCGAATTCAGATTGTCGGTCGGAATGTTGACGACCTGGAAGCCTCGTCCGTAGATGCCGAGAGCATCGACGCCAAGGAACCGCCCGATCAGCACTTTGTCCGTGTTGTAGGCGATGTAGGCGACGATGCCGTTCAGCGTGAGCGTGCCCCCGAAATGCATCATGGAGCGGATGCCGGCGTGCCGGCGCGGCAGCCCTGGGACCCACCCTGTCACCAGCCAGAAGCCAATACTGGCGACAAGCGGGGTTGTCACCGACGACGCGACGAGTGCCCAGTATCCGTAGCCGATTGCGGCTGCGCCGATGGCGATCGCGCTGCCGACGATCAGCGACAGCGCGCTGATCGCCGCCAGGGCGGTGAAGCGCATCTCCCGCTGCAATAGCGCGGAGTGCTGTATGCCCACCGAGTTGAACAGGAACGCCGTCCCCAGCACCGCCGCCACCCAAAGCAGGCGAGGCTCGTGGTAGAACGCGGCAATGGCCGGTGCCGCCGCCAGTGTCACGAGCGCCAGCAGCGCCCCGAGCAGGACATTGATCCAGAAGAGGGTCGAGTGCTGATCCCTCGTGATGTCCGCACGCTGCACCGCGGCCGCGGACAGCCCGAAATCGCGGAACCAAGTCAGCACACCGGTGAATGCCGTGACCATGCCGACTAACCCGTAATCCTTCGGGCCCAACAGCCGCGCGAGCACAACGAGAACACCCACGCGCAGCAAAAGGCTGACCGCCTGCGAACCCAACCGCGCCGCCCCGCCGCGGATGGTCTTTTCCTTCAGATCCTGCATTGCCAGATTGTTCGCGTGTAGCGTTGGGCGGGCTGGGCGGATACTCGTCCGACCTCAATGCCCGGGCGCCCTGCCGGCGGGGGCCAGCTAATCGGCACCAGAGAAGCGCTGCGGTTCCCGTGCGACCGGCGCCGCCGCGCGAAGGGTGCGCCCGGTCGGCTCGGGCCGCTTGGGCTCCGCCGCCCCGAGGTTCTGGCCATCCCCGCCGGGCACGCCGACCTGGAAAGCCGCCGCGTAGCGGCGTCGCCAATCCTGTCTGGTCTTGTTCAGCGGCTCCAGGGCGGCATAGTGGCACGGCCAGAGGCCCCGCATGATCGGGTCGCCTTCGTGAATCTCCTCCAGCAACTCCCGCACCGGGTTCCACCCCAACGCCTCCGCGACCTTCGTCCGGACATCCAGATCGACGCCGGATACGATCAGATACCCCTGCGGCGCGACCAGACGGCCGATATTCCGCAGACATGCCGCTGCCGACGAGTCGTCCATATGGCACAGGAAATTGCTGGCGACCACGATGTCCTGCGGACCCAGCGCGGCAAGGATCTCCGCCCCGCCGACATCGCCGACGTGCCATTCGATCCCGTCCCTGAACCGCGGTTTGACCGTTACTTCGTCGCCATCGCTGTCGAACAATCCCTCCATCTCGGCTTTGGTCATACGCTCGAAGATGTTCGAATCGGTGACCAGCGGTCCTTTCAGCGAGTACCTGCCGCCGCTGCCGACTTCCACGGCTTCCTTTGAAATATCCACCGCGTGCAGCACAAGCTTCAGATCCGGTCGCGCGGTCCGTATGGTCCATGCCACCGAATAAACTTCTGCGCCGGTACTGCAGCCCAGCACGGCCACGCGCAATGTCGCGTTCTCGCTTTTCCGCCCCGCCTCCCGTCGGATCAACTCGAGCGCCGGGCGATTGCGCAGAAGCAATGTGCTGAAAGCCTGCCCCCTGTTGCCCTGCGCCCGGGCCAGCCGATTCAGGAACTCGCCATATCGCCGGAGTGGTGCGACCGCCGTAAGCCACGCCGGCAGGACCTTCCAGACTTTCTGATTGAGTCTCAGATAACCACCGACCGGCGATTTGCCGAGAATCCGCCACCGTAATATCCGGCTGCGCCACGACCCGTTGGGCAGTGGCGCCGCGAAATCCGCGCCGAACACGTCTTCGTTCCATTTGGTGTGCCTGTCGCTTCCGAACGACCATCCGGGCCTCGAAAAGACGATGAGCTTCATCTTACCGGAGTAGGAATATTCCACTTTTGGCGGAACTTCCACGAGCATGCCAGCGCCGACGTCGTACTTACGGCTATCGATGGTGAAATGGCCACTGCCTGAGAGGATATAGTAAGTCCGGGTAATCCTCCTGCTTACCATGAAAGTATCATGCCCGCCGTCAACGTCGACGTAATAGACATCCAGGTCCTTTTGTTTCAGAGGCCCGAACGTGTAGCCGAGCAGGCCCCTTCCCTTGAAGGCTGTCGAGGCCGGAAGGGAATGTACATATTGCATATGGTTCGGCTCCGCTCCCATGACCGGATCTTAGCCCGAACAAGGGGGGGTAGGTGCGACGAAGCTATGCTCGGTAATAATGCCGCCGCGCCGAGAGCCCCTGCTACGAGGACTTGCGGCGTTCTTCAGTGGACGCAGAGCCACGGAAGGAGTGAAATATAGCTGCGGTCTGGACAACTCGAAAAGCGCAGATCACGGGGTCGGAATTCCGCCCAACGACTACGAGAAAGAAGAACGTCGAATGACAGTCCGTCCGGACCCCCCAGCCTGTGCCTAGCCCATGCGCGCAAACGGCAGCCGCATTATTCCCGGGACCGGACGGCAGGTGCTTCTACTGTCGATGCGACGCCTCGCGGACCTTGTCGCCTACTGCACCCAATACGAATTCGAAGATCTCATTGCCGAGGTAGCTGGCGCCGACAGAGTAGAGCTCGGCGACCAGCGGGCGTTAGAGCTGTCCCGACGTGCGTACAAGCTCCTCTGGCTGGCGAGCGGCTCGCGAAAGCTCGCGAGGCGCATCGCGCCGGCGCCGTCGACCGTCACGCTCGAGCGAGATTACGAACTGTTCTTCCCGACCTTCAACCATGCGCATGAGCTCTATGCGCTGGCCGGCGTCCCGAACTGGCGCGCCCGTTGCCGTGTAGCCGCGTGCTACATCAACGAAGTATGGGCGCACCTGCTCCCCGGATACCTGATTGAGTTGCTCAGTCGATTCGACCATATCTTCCTCGGCACGCGCTCCGCGGTGGAGCACGTGGCACGTATCTCCGGCCGGCCTTGCAGTTACCTGCCACTCGCAGTGGATGTGGTGCGCTTCTCGCCCTGGCCGAACCCACCGGCGCGCAGCATCGACGTATGCAATATCGGACGTCGATCGCCGGTGACACACGAAGCTCTCGTCGCGTTGGCGAGCGCGCGCAAGATATTCTATTACTTCGACACTTTCGCCGGTGGGGTCGGCATACACAAGAATCAACGCACGTTCCGCGTGGAGGCGCCGGACCAACATCGCTTGTTTCTCGCAAATCTGCTCCGGCGCAGCCGGTACTACATTGCCAATCGGAGCCGGATCAACGAGCCCGCCTATGCGGACCGCGGAGAAGAGATCTCCGGCCGGTTCTATGAAGGGGCCGCGGCCGGCTGCGTAATGCTCGGCGAAGCACCGAACACGGAAGATTTTAGGAGCCAGTTCGGATGGCCGGACGCCGTGATCCGGATGCCCTTCGATTATTCCGACGTCGAGCACCTGTTGAGAGATCTCGACAGCGATCCCGAGAGACTCGCACGAATCCTGCGCGACAACGCGCGGAACGCCGCCCTGCAGCACGATTGGGTGTACCGACTGCGCACAGTGTTCGCCGCGGTGGGAATCGCTCGCACGCCGGCCATGCTCGATCGCGAGCGCTTGCTGCGGCAGCTCGCAGAGCAAGCTACACTGTCGCAGCAGCATCGCGGCCACAAGCTCGTCAGCCCATGAGTCATGGCTGTCCAGCATTGAACCCAGCAGCCTTCCGTAAAGAGGTACGATGAAATCAGGAAGCAGGAACTGCGCGAAGCCCTTTAGAATCGCGTTCTATGGAAATTTTGGCGCCGGAAATCTCGGAAACGAATGCTCTCTCCAGACCGCGATCGAGCACGTTCTGAAACGCTGGCCCGACGCTCAACTGCACTGTCTTTGCACCGAGCCACGCGACGTTGAGGCGCGACACCATGTAGCGGCCTTCCGCTCAGTCGCCCAGAATTCGGGCTGGTCGTCTGCGGCGCGCGACTCATCCGGCGAAACCGCCGCATCGAGACGCCGTCCCCGCAGCACGCTCGTCCGCGTGCTGATGAGGATTGCGCGGGTCTTGTTCCACCGCATCCCCCTGGAGCTCGTACACTGGGCCCGAAGCCTGCAGATCGTCGCCCGAATGGACATGCTGATCGTGCCTGGCACCGGGATCGTGACGGACGGCCCGTGCGGGTCGCTGGGCTGGCCTTACGACCTTTTCAAGTTCTCGCTCCTTGCGGCGTTCTTCAGGGTCAGGATCGTGTTCCTCAGCGTAGGAGTGGGACCAATCCGTCATACCCTCGGCCGGTGGTTCATAGTGCGGAGTCTCGGCCTTGCTCGTTTCCGCAGCTATCGGGATGAAGACTCGAAGCAGTACCTCAAGCGCGTTGGGTTCAATGTCGACGGCGATCCCGTTTTTCCCGACCTGGTGTTTGGACTTTCCGTACATACAATCACCGCAGATCCGATGCAACGTCGGACAGGCGCTCGAATCGTGGGCCTGGGTCTCAAGGACTACTCACTTGCGGCCGACACGGCGGGAACCAACAGTTACCGAGATTACCTCGAGATCATGACGCAATTCGTGTCGTGGCTTCTGGAGCACGGATACATCGTTCGACTGCTGATCGGCGACGTGCAGTACGACACCCGCGTCAGAGAGGATCTCGTAGCCATGCTCGCTCGCATCGGGGTCACTCCCGATGACTCGCGCATACTCGCGGAGCCGGTGTTTGCCGTTGAGGACCTCTTGCGCCAGATCGGCGAGACTGAAGCGGTGGTGTCGCCGCGGTTTCACAATCTCGTACTGGGCCTGCTCTGGAACAGACCCGTCCTGGCGCTCTCGGATCTTTCGAAAGTCGATGCGCTGCTCAACGATCTGGGATTACCTGAGTACCGTTTGCCGCTGGATAACGTCAGACCGGAAACTCTTATCGAGCGTTTCGTGCAAATGCAGAACGGTGCGGAAAACCTGAGGCGCGATATCGGTGAAAAGGTCGCGCGATATCGGGAAGCGGTCGACGCACAGTACGAGCTGGCGTTTTCCGGGCTCGAGGCGACAAAGTCAAGGCGCGTGGCCGAGGTGGCGTGAATACCAGGCCACTGTTGCATCGAGGCCGGCAGCGAGATCAACTCCGGGCTGCCACGAAAGCATCCCGCGGGTGGCGGCGACGTCGGCGCGTCGAGTAGGTTCGGCCCTGCGATCCGGCAACGCACCAAGCCTGAGCATTCCGCTGGCGTTCAATCGTCCAGCAATGCCTGCTGCGACGTCGGCAACAGAGTTGAGGACTGCTGTGCCGACATCGACAGTAGCTCCGGTGAGGCCGGAAGTCAGCGCGATGCGCAGCAGGGCATCGACAACGTCGGCGACAAATACCCAATCAAACTGCTGCTTGCCGCTCGATAGCTCGGCAGTCCGACCACTCAGCAGCTGCGACGTCACGTAAGGCACGACCTTTGTGAAATCGAGCTGCCCCGGTCCATACACCATCATCAGTCTCGCCGTCGTCACGGGCAGATCGTAAAGCGAAGCGAACATGCGCGCGTAGCAGCTGGCGGCAAACTTCGCGGCGGCGTATGGCGACGACGGCACTGCGGGCAGTTGCATGTCAGGTTCCATTAACGAACCAACGGTGACCATTCGCTCGCACTGCAGCTCCGTGGCGGCAAGGGCCACATTGACGAAGCCGACGAGATTTGCCTGTAAAATTGGGAGCACCATTGCGATGCTCTGCGACCCGGACACCTTGGAAGCTAAGTGGAAAATCAGCTGCGGGCGGACTGCCTCGAGTGCTGATTTGACCTTGGCGGGCGCGGTCACATCGACGACCGTCCAGGAAGTGCACGGCGCAGATTCGGCCGGCCGCTCGCTGCGTCCCAGCGCATGGACTTCGGCACCGGCATCGCACAAGCGGCGACAAAGGGCCGTGCCGACGAATCCCCCGGCGCCGGTGACTACGCAACGACGGCCGACGAAGGCATCTGCGAACTGTTGCATGCTACGCCCCCCGCTACGGCTCCCGGTCTTCTCAGATCCCCGCGAGTCGCAACTTGCGGCCGTGGAATGCCTCGGCATACCCGCTGCTGGACCGGCACTCGATGCCACGCAGGCGCAAGAGGCTCATGAACGTTTCGCGACTGAACCAGTCTCGCGTGCGTTGGGATCGATGGCACTGCAGCACGGCCGCGATTTTTCTCCGCATCTGTGCGGCCGTGACAGATACATAAACGTTGGGCTGTCCAAGGCCACCGTCCCACTTCGGGATTTCGTATTCCAGCACGACGTGGTCTCGGAAAGTATTCCAGACCAACTCGTTGACGATTCGGTGATCTTGGTGCCGGTCGTCCCGCTCGTGACAGAGGATAAGGTCGGGCCGTTGCGTGCTCTTGAGGCCCTCCACGAACTGCTTGATCTCGCCATAGCGCGCCGGGAATCGCCCGTCTGGAAAGTCTCCTAACGTGAGTCCGCCGCGTGCCGCTGGTTTTATCAGCGCGTGCATGGCCGCCTGAGTTTCGGCCTTCCGCTCCGGTGTCCCGCTCAGCACGACCCAGTGGACACGCACGTTCCCGGACGCCTGCAGGGCAAGCAGCGTCCCGCCGCAACCGATCTCGATGTCGTCGCAGTGCGCACCGAGACACAGGATGTGGCGGGTACGGCGTCCCGGCGATCGCAGGATCAGTTCACGCACTTCGATCCGCCTTGGGATTATGGACCGCTGGCCGGGTGGCGCGCCCACCTGATCCAGGGACACTGTCCGCGGGCTTCCATGCGGTCGAAGGTGATCTTGTCCTTGAAAGTATCCATCGCCTGCCAGAAACCTCCCCACCGGAATGCGGCGAGCCTCTGCTCGGCGATCAGCCGCGAGAACGGCTGCTCGACGAGCTCTTCACCCTCGTTGACGTAGCGAAATATGTCCTTGCGGAAGGCGAAGAAACCGCCGTTGATCCACATATCTTGCTCCGGCATCGGACCGATGCGGACGACGATACCGTCAGGACCGGTTTGTATCGCATGAAAGCTTGCCGCGCTGCGGACGGCGGCGAAGATGCCAACGACATCTCGACGTTCGAAGTCCGCAATGAGATCATCGAGCGGCAGATCCGAGAGTCCGTCGGCATAGTTGGCGAGAAACATTTCCTCGCCTTCGAGATACTTCCTGGCGCGCAACAGCCGTTGCCCGATGTTGCTATGCAACCCGGTATCGACGAACGTGATCCTCCATCCCTCCATGTCCCGACTATAGAGCTGAACTCGGCGATTCTCTCGACCGACGCCTTCGAGAGTAAAGTCATTCGTCATCTCTTCCTCGTACTTGAGAAAATACTCACGCACGAGATCGCCACGATAGCCGAGGCAGAGAATGAAGTCCTTGTGCCCGTAATGAGCGTAATAGCGCATCAGATGCCATATGATCGGCCGGTATCCGATGTTCACGAGCGGTTTCGGGATCGTATCGGAGTGCTCGCGCAGCCGCGTGCCGAGCCCCCCGCAGAAGAGCACTACTTTCATTGTTCTAGTTTCCTTCTACGGTCGTTTCCTCTTCACTGTTCCTGGCCGGACTCGAGCAGCCTGGCCTGGCTTGGAATATCGGCGCCTCGGAGGGGCGAGCTTGCGAGCTGAATGTTCTGGATGTGGTGTCGATACGGATTCCAAGAGCTCTGCGCCCTCCAATGCCGCCGCAGCCTCTCTCAGGACCTCGAAATCCAAACCCGAGCGTCGCGCGATATCGAGCAGCGACTGCGACCCATCCGACTGATTCAGCACCCACAGGAGCGCATGCTCGCGCTCCGCGGGGCTATGCCCCCCGACGGCGCCGTACAAGCCGCGCCTGCCGAGCAACGGCTCGCCCTTCGGGCTCAGGTTGATATAACGTCTGTCCTCCTCGAGCACCCTCACGATGCGCTTACATGCTTCAAAGCTCTGCTCGAGACATTCGGGCTTGATCAACGACAGATCATCCGCCGAGCTGTGGTACTGCGGATAACCTCCGTTGACCGAACGCGTGAGCCGCCCAACCGGCAAATTGAATCCGGGCGAGCACAGCTGCCGCTCATCGTACCCGTAAGGAGAGAATGGGATGATCCGCGATACCGGATCGACTCGGGGCAACAGGTATTGGGCCACCGAATCGATCTCCGCCGTCTCGCGACGGCTCATCTTGTACGTGAGAGGCCCCGGATCCCCGAGCAGCGCCAGGACGAGCCCGTGGCGCACGCGATGCAGCCGCGACTCGTTGCGCTTGAGCCAGCAGAGCGAACCGATCGTTCCGGGAGCGAATACGAATCGGTAGGTGTAGTGTCGCGGCTCGCTCGCGAGCCATGCGCCGAGCGCCGACGCGATGGAAATGCCGCTCGTGTTGTCGTTCGCAAGTGACGGATGGCACACGTGAGCGAAGAACAGCACCTCCTCGTGCGTTCGGCCGGGGATCAGCGCCTCCCCATACGTCAGTGAACCTCGGGTAAGGCGGCTCTTGATCTCCACTCGGTATGTTCCCGCGGGCAGCCGCTCGCGATCCACGTGGCGCATGCAGAATCCCCACGTACGCCGGTAGTAGCTCGTTCGGTAGGGAATCCAATCGGGATGCTCTGGTAGCGTGTACAGCCGCGGCAAGAGGTCTTCGCGGGATAACGAGACACTCGCGGGTTCCGAGTAGCTGACGATGTGCAGGTTGTGCTCCTTGAAGTCGATCACGCGGCGACCCTGCCCGTCGGTGACGGATGCGTCCTCGATGTTCCACTCGAGGGGGACCTCCCAATCGAACACGCGCGTGCCGCTCGGGATCTCGTGCACCTTGAGCGGCACTCGCTGCCCAACCAGTTGCAACGTCTGGCGCACGCCATCGCCCGTGATACTGCGGCAGATCGGATACAGTCTGCTCGCGAAGTCGTAGAGCTCTTTACCCGATGCAAGCGTCATGACTTCTCGGATGCGCGAAGAGCATGGCGAGCCAGTTCCAGCTCGAATGCCTCGCGGTCAAAATTGGGCAACGCGGCATCCCGCTCGTTGATGATAATCTCGCTCAGCGGCCATTCGATACCAAACGCGGCGTCGTTCCAGCGCACGCCGCTACCGAGATCCGGCGCGAAGAAGTCGCTCATCTGGTAAAGCACTTCGGTCCGATCGGCGAGCGTCTGGAAGCCGTGGGCGACCCCATGCGGGATGAACACGGCATCACGAGACTCCTCGTCGAGAACCACGGATTGGTGCGCAAGATAGCTTGGCGAGTCCGGCCGCAGATCGAGCAGCACGTCGAACAGCCGGCCGCGGACACAGCGCACGAGCTTGTCCTCGCGCGACGGCGGCCATTGAAAGTGCATGCCGCGGATCGTGCCACAGCGCTCGTTGTAAGAAATGCTCGCCTGCACCGGTTGGTGGGGAATGCCGTGCGCGCCGAATTCTCCCGCACAGAAGGTACGGGCGAAAAATCCGCGCCCGTCCGCCTTCCTTTCTATCCTGGCCAGCGCGGCGCCCCAAATGTGGAGTTTCTCAAACAGCATCCCAGTGCCAGCGGAAGTCGGAATCGATCTGGTTCGTCGCCTGCAGGTAGCGCAATTGCTTCAGTCGGGTGAAGGCGCGAAATTGATACGTGTCGGTGGACATCTGGATGCGTTCATACACCTTGCGTAGCTCGCGAGCGCCGTCACGCGCCGTGTGCCGGCACTCGAAGCCCGGCAACTCGCGGTGGATCCTGTCGAACCGGACACGGTAGCTGCGGTTGTCGCCCCCGCTCGGTCCTACGCTTAGCTCGCAGCCCGGGAACTCCTCCGCAACGATCTGTGCGAGCTCGCGCACGCGATAATTCTCCGAATCCTGCCCGACATTGAATATCTTGCCGCTGACCGCACCCTCCGGAGCGATGAGCGATCGATAGATGGCTTCGCAGATGTCCTCGATGTGCACGACGGGCCGCCATGGACTACCGTCGCTCACCATGGCGATGCGGCGCGTGGTGTGCGCCATCGCCGTGAGGTCGTTGAGAACGATATCAAACCGCATGCGCGGCGAGGGTCCGTAGGCCGTCGCGTTTCGCAGGAAGACCGGGCAGAAATCGGCGCCGCTCATCTGACCGACATCGCGCTCGACCAGTACCTTGCACTCCGCGTACGCCGTCTGCGGGTTCGGTCTCGTCGACTCATCCAGGAACTCGCCCGTTCCTGCTCCGTAAACGCTACACGAGGAGGTGTACACGAACCGGCGGATACCGCACTTGCGAGCCGTCTCGGCGAGAGCGACCGAACCCATGTGGTTGATGCGGTGCGTCACCGTGGGATTGTTCTGGCCCAGCGGATCGTTCGAGAGCTCTGCCAGATGCGCGACGGCGTCGCAGGCGTCGAGATCCTCGCTCGTGATATCGCGTAGATCCTTATTGACCGTGCGGGCCTGCACCCGCATGCGTCGATCGTCGCTGAATAGCCATCCGTCGCGGTAGTAACCCGTATCGAGCCCTACCACATCGAGACCCCGGTTAATGAGGTACGGCGCCAGTACGGCGCCGATATAGCCATGCACTCCCGTGACGAATACGCGCATGGGGGTCCCTCCGTTCGGCTTTCCCCGTTTCGTTTTGGCCCCGCCCGACGCGCGTCGCACGGCGGGGAATCGTTATAAGCCTAGGCCGCAATCCATTTTATCAAACTTTCGTCGCAAGACGAAGTGTGGCCGAGTCGGTCGCAGCAAACGCCGATGCGGTTCACATAAGGCGTGGGTGAACCGCCTGCGTATCGGCTCGGGTACCTGCGCCGCCCCACTTTCATCCTGAGGCCGAGCTTGCGCTTCGGAGGCCGCACACGCGCTATTTATCGTCGTGGCAGCTGCCATTCTCCGTGTCCAGCGTCTGGTCGTCGGCGTGCCGAAGGCAACCGGACTCCTCTTCGCTTATTCGAGCACCCGTACGGTCGGGATGGGCACCACGAATTTTCCGCCCCAGCTGCCCACTCCGCCTTCCCCACTCAGCGCCTGCATGATCTCCTCCTTGAGATTCCATGGCAGGATGAGGACGTAATCCGGGCGCGCGGCGATCAACCGGTCCGGCTCGAATATCGGGATGTGTGTACCCGGAGTGAACTTTCCCTGCTTGTAGGGATTCCGGTCGACCGTAAAGTCGACAAAGTCGGTACGGATGCCGCAGTAATTGAGCAGTGTGTTCCCCTTCCCTGGAGCGCCATACCCGACGATCCTCTTGCCGCGATTCTTGGCATCGATAAGAAACTCGAGCAACGCACGCTTGGTCGCACTGACCTGCCCCTCGAACGACAAATAGCGCTCGAGTTGGTCGTAGCCCTTGCGACTCTCGAGCTCCAGGAGCTCGCGCACGCGCGAACCGATGGGCTTCGTCGAGTCCGTCGCGTGGCGAGCGTAGATACGCAGCGAGCCGCCATGCGTCGGCAGCTGTTCCACGTCGAACAGCGTCAACTGGTGAGCCGCGAAGATACGGCACACGGTCGTGAACGACAAATAGCTGAAGTGCTCGTGGTAGATCGTGTCGAACTGATTGAGCTCCATCAGCTGCATCAGATGCGGAAATTCCATCGTGATGACGCCGTCGGGCTTCAGCAGGATTTGCATTCCCGCCACGAAATCGTTGATGTCCGGCACGTGAGCGAGGACGTTGTTGCCCAGGAGCAGATCCGGAGCACCGAATTCGCTGCGGATCTGCGCGGCCGAATTTCGCCCGAAAAATGGAGTGATCGTGCGGATTCCCTTGGCGATCGCGGCCTGAGCGACGTTCTTGGCCGGCTCGATGCCGAGCACCGGGATGCCGCGGGCGACGAAGTGCTGCAGGAGGTAGCCGTCGTTGCTCGCGATTTCCGCGACGAAGCTTCCCTGCCTCAAACCGAATCGTTCACAGATCTGGTCGCAGTAGCGCCTCGCATGCTCGACCCAGCTGTCGGAGTAGGACGAGAAATACGCGTACTCCGTAAAGATGTCGGTCGGTGCGACGAACTCCTCGAGCTGCACGAGCAGGCAGCTGCTGCACACGTAGGCTCGCAGCGGATAGAACGGTTCCATCGCGTTGAGCTGCTGGGGCGAGATGTGCGTCTGACAAAATGGTGACATCCCGAGATCCACGAAAACGTGATTCAGGGGACGATGACAAAACCGGCATGGTGGGGGCGTCATGCGAACGCAGTATGCCTCTTGTGATGGGGGAAGTCACACATGAAGAGTCCCGTTCCCGCTGTACCAATGCCAGCACTCAGCTGCCCGATACGCTGCCGCCACCGGGCTGCGCGTAGTCGGCCGACGCTCCCGTGTCCGCGTGCATCTCCCGGATGATGGGCAAGAGCGCCTGCACGGGATCGAGGACAGCGGAGTTGAGCAGCGCGCTCGTTTGATCCGTGAGCAGCCGGGGGAGCCTGCGCACGAGCACGTGCGCTCCCGGAAGGTATTTATCGATATCGGAGCACAGCACTTCTGCGGCGGCTTTCGACATTGCGTATTCCGTCATGTCCGCGGGCCTCGTCTCGACGAATACGGTTGACGGATAGAAGACCCTGACGCCCTGAGGTGTCAGTTGAATACACGCTCGCACGAGATCGAGAAATCCCGAGACATAGAAAGCATTGAAGTCCCTGAAGCGACTCAGATCGAAGGGCAGCGCCTTTCGGCGCGCAATGGTTGGGGTTGCAAAGTAGTAGACATGGGTTGGAATTCTCTCACCCAGCGCGCCAAGCTGCTGAGTCGCAGGGAGAAGCACATCGTAGGGCATCGTTCCGCATTCCCCACCCGCATTCGTGATCTCTCTCGCCACCGCCTCCGCGTCACTCTTGCCGGTCGCATGCGTGATGATGACTCTTCCACCCGCCGCGGCAACGAGCTTGGCCGTCAGCTCCCCGAGTCCACGCGACCCCCCCACGATCAGCGCTGTAGAGCCTCGGCACTGATGCCTGTCGACGAGCGGCGTAACGCTCTCCATCGTTGCTTGCATGACAGGAGTTGGGCGCACCATAGTCTCGAGTGTACCCTCCACGCCTCCTCCACGAATTCCGATCCGGACCCGTCGAAATCGCGGCTCCACCCACGTTACCGCGAACTCGAGTGCGTCGGGAGGTCCCGCGCCTTCGACGAACGAGACATCGAGTGCCGCAAACAGCGAGTGCAGGCCGGGAACGACCATGCCGACGAGGCAGGACGAACAGATCAGCGCGCCGACCTGCGGCGCGCCGAAGTAACCGGCCGCGACAGGAAACATCAGCCGCACCTGCTCGACCGACTCTCCAAACGGCAAGCGTCCCGAACTACCGTTCATCTCTTCGATACCGAGCTCGTTCGGGGCCGCAGGTACCGAGATGATGGGTGCCAGATCGCGCTCACGGCGCACATCGCGCGGGGCCGGCGCCACCTCTCTCTCCGTGAATCCGATCGAAGCGACGACCGTCTCCGTGCCGTCAACGCAAATCCGCGCGCGCAAGGTCTCCGATGTCGCACGCGTGACCTCCAGACTGGCCGCATCGCCGACATAGATCGGCTTCTTGAACTGAGCCCTCAGATTCCTCGCGCGGGGGCGTGCTGCCCCTTCCTGGACGATGCAGTCTTCGAGTAGCCGTAGCAGCGAATGAATGCCGTGCACGATCGGGGCACCCGCCTGGGTACGCCGAGCCGCGAGGGGATCGACGTGGATCGGGTTGTAGTCGCGACTCAACTGCGCGAAGCGGGCGTGATTCTGAGAGTCAAAGATCCTTGCAACCATGAATCCTCCCTGCCACTTAACAGCTTCTACTTCCGGCGCTAGAACTGCCAGTACAAAAAGTCACTGGGGCCGAGGATGGAGACGAATGCGATCGCTGCGACGGCCGACATCGCAATTGCCCAAGACAGCGAGGGACTCCATTCCAAGATCCTAATTTTTCCAATTGATAGTCCCGCCGGTCGTGGCCTTACGCCGAGGGCCGGTTCATAACGATCCAGGATTTGCAGTGTGTTGGGAAGAGCAAGAGCTATGAACATCAGGACGCAGATCCATCTTCCTGTACTTAGGAAATCCTGCCCGCTCCCCGCCTCGCCGACAACCCCGATGCTATGCAGGATTCCGGCGAGAGGCCCCAATCTGCCAAGCAGATCCTGCGGTACCCCGAGACCGCTCATCCCCACGATGCCCTTCACGAGGTCCAGGGCCGACGTTATCGTCGGAGCTCGAAAGAAGATCATCGTCGCACTGACTGTGATAAAGGTCACGAGCTGTCCCACTGGCTTCATAAAGCGGTCGTAGCTAGGCTTGTCCGGCCAAAGCCGCACAGCCGCCAGACGCCACGCGTGATTGATGGTTATATAAATACCATGGAGCAGGCCCCAGACAACGAAACCATAGCCCGCACCGTGCCAAATCCCTGCGATGCACATCGTCAGGAGGGTGGGACCCATGAGTAGAGAGACGAATGCGCCGAGCGTCGTATTCCGTCCGCCAAATCCCGGGCGCCCCTTTGCCAGGCGGCGTCTCGTCAACGTTATCGCCAATGGGTTATAGATGTACGCTGTCAAGAATCGCGTGAGCGTCATGTGCCAGCGAAGCCAGAAATCGATTATGTTCGACGCGCGAAGCGGTGAGTTGAAGTTCGGCGGCAGCTTGATTCCGAACAAGCGGGCCAAACCAAGTGCCATGTCGGTATAGCCGGAAAAATCGAAATAGATTTGCAAAGTGAAGCCGATTGCCGCCATCCACGCCGCCAAGAAAGGGATATGGGCGCCCGCAACGGCGTGTTCATAGATTGGTGTAACCAGGGGCGCCATCTTGTCGGCCAGTACCACTTTCTTGAACAGACCGAAAAGCAATAGCGTAAGACCGACGGCCACGTTCTCCGGCTTGAACCGGCATGAAGTGGCATGGAACTGTGGCATCATCTCGCGATAGTGTACGATCGGACCGGCGATAAGCTGGGGAAAGAACAGCACGAACGTGCAGAAGTCCTGGAAGGTGAAGGACTTAATGCGCTCCGCCTGCACATCGATCAGAAATGCAATCTTCTGGAAGGTAATGAACGATATGCCCAGCGGCAGGATGATATGCAAAAGCAAAAGATGTGCATCAAACACATCATTGATGGTACCGGCTACGAAATCGGTATATTTAAAGACACCCAGGAATACCACGTTGAACAAAATTCCCAGCACGAGAACTACTTTTGACGTACGGCGCGAATGCTCATTCTGATTCAGCCGCAGCAGGGCTCTTGCCAAAACATAGTTGACGAGGACCGAGGGACCGATGATCAGTACGTTCAGTGGTCGCCACCATCCGTAAAACACGATAGACACGACGATCAGCCACCGGATCGCCGATACGCGGGAGAACTTGCCGACCAAATAGAATACGAGTACAGCTATCGGCGCGAAACCGAAGAGGAATCCAGCGGAGTTAAACAGCACCGCGGCCTCTCCTACCAGTGGAGGGCGGACGTTGGCGGGCCGCTGCATTGTCGCTGTTCAGGCACGATCGAATCTCTGGTCCCGCCATCTGAAAAAAAGATTGAGCCCAGCGTCGCGCACTTGGCTCATCCAAGTGTGACCCATCCCGTGTCCGGAGTCCTTCCACGATCCCTGGCGTGACGAGCGGCAAACCCACACCGCTCGCGATGGCTTTCGCAATTCCGATTTGTGTGCCAACGGTGGGAACAATCGTCAGAATGACACATTTCTTCCGGGTGAAGCGTGACAGGAAGTCGACGGCCGTTGCGATGCTCGCGTTAGCCAGGTTCCGATCAACAACCGCGTCGTATGAAACGGGCGCTGCGTTTCCCCTCCCCCACCGCCCTTCCGAGTAGTACGCCCCGGTATCGCGCGAACGGAACACAACGAGCTGGTGTCCGCAAAGCGCCGCGAAGGCTCCGCAAATCCGCTTGTGCACGTGTTGCCAAAGCCGCTTCGCCTCGTACTCGCTGCGCGCGTTCGGATCGTGCAGGACCGTTCTCACTTCCGCCGTTTCGGATCGCTCAAAGAAATCATCTACGTCAATGACATAAACATCGGCACGTGGACGGATTCGGAGCAGAAGATCGCCTTCGAAAAGCGAGTTTCCGAAATCGCCGAACCCCAGTAAGTAATACCGACCCGAATTCGCCGCAAACCACCGTTCGGTTTGGTCAGTAGAGAGTGCTATTTGAAGCCGGCTATTTCCAAGAAACAGTACCTGGGCATTTCTGACCGCATCCTGTGCGGAAGGCTCCAAATTGAACTGGAATGCCCCGTGCTCGTAGTCGCCATAATTGGGTACGTTGCAATTCGCCACGTATCGATCGGCACCGTATCCGTTTGCTGGGCAGGCGAAGATCCCGCGTGTTCGGATCCCATATCCATAGGCGCCGACAGAAGCAACCAAAAGTATGCATATGTAGATCGTGAGACGGTGCGCGAAAAGACCCTCCCATGCTTCGATCCATGCGCCGGAGATCGGCGCGCTCTGCAACGCGACGTTTACTCTAGACTGTCTTGGCTGCCGCGCAGTTTCCGGATTGATCATTTCGCGGTTCCCTCCAGCCCTAGCACAAACAGCGCCCGTCCGGCGGCCACGGCAATCGCCTGATATCCGTCGATTGTGAATGAAACCGGAGGGGATTTGGTGGTCCCACCGAGCGGTAGACGCCAAAGCTCCCGCCCGCTATCGGCATCGAGCGCGAAGAGAACACCCCCGGATGCTCCAAACACCAGCCCCGACCCTGTCGAAAGCAAGCCACTGTAACTCGAGTTACTGTGCCCCCCGCTGTCGGAACTGTCGGTCGGAGTGGTGTGCCGCCATTTGCGCTGGCCAGTCACGCCGTCGAGCGCGACCACTTCATTGATTCCTGGCTCAGATTGGCTGGAACCGCTGCCGTAGTACAGTCCCTTTCCTTTTTCGATGACTGCACCCGGAGGGGACTTCGTGAAAACCGAACTGCTCTCTACCGCGGGGATGAATATAGTCCCCCGGCCCCGATCGAAAGTTGGGTTCTGCCAGTTCACCGCGCCATTGATGCCTGGTTTCGTGCGGCGCCCGGCAGTGGTTACCTTGGCAGCATCCGTCAGAATCGGTCGTCCGCTCGGGGTAAGGGCCGTTGCCCAATCTGTCTCGACAAATGGCACCCCAACTAGGAACTGTCCGGTGATCCGGTCAAGGACGTAATAGAACCCGTTCCTGTTGGGCCAAAGGATCACCTTGCGAGCGACACCTTTGATCGTAAGATCCGCAAGAACCGGCGTCTGGCCCGCATCCCGGTCGTGATCATCGTGCGGGGTGAACTGGAAATACCACGCGAGCTTGCCGGTACTCGCCTGCAGGGCAATCACGCTACAGGTGAACAGGTTATCTCCAGGCCGCACGTCGCCGTCAAAACCCGGGCCTGGATTGCCGACGCCCCAATACAGCAAGTCGGTGGTCGGATCATAACTTCCGGTGACCCATGCCCCGCCACCGCCTGTGCGCCAGGCGTCGCTGTTCCCCCACGTTTGATGTCCGAATTCGCCGGGAGCCGGAATAGTATCGAACTTCCATTGTTGTTTGCCGGTCGCCACATCGTACGCAGCGAGAAAGCCGCGACTTCCGTAATCACCTCCTGAGAGCCCAACGATGACAGAATGATGTACGACAAGAGGTGCCAGCGTGATCGAGTATCCATCGGACGGGCTTGCCACGACCGTCTGCCAGATGACGGTGCCGTCGTTGGCGTTTATCGCGATCAAATGACCATCCGGACCGCCAAGAAAGAGCGTACTGCCATACACCGCGAGCCCCCGGTTCACCTGTCCGTAGCCTGGCGGCAAGTCTGCTGGAAATGATCTCTCGTATTCCCAAATCACATCGCCGGTTCTGGCATCCAGAGCGAGCACATGCGACGCATCCGGAACGAAGAATATAACGCCGTCGATAACCAGCGGTGTGGCTTCGATGTTCGAATCGTTGATATCGAATTGTTTGATCCACCGGATCCGCAGATTGGCAACATTGGCCGGTGTAATTTGGTCGAGCGTCGTATGCCTCGATCCATCATAGGAGCCGGAATACGTCAGCCATTCGTCGGTGCTGGCCCCGGCGGCCTGCAAGCGTTCGCTGCTGACCTCGATAGACGGTCGCGGTACTCCGGATTTATCAGCCGACACCGAGCGAGCGCCTAGCGTTGTCACGTAGGCGATGATTTGCAGAAGTTTCCGTGGCGGCAAATCGACGCGCTGCATTGCCGTTCCGGGCCGGCCGTTTCTCAGCACTTGATAGATGGCTAGATCGCTATCGCCAGCGGTGAGCCGCGATCTGATCAGCGATGGCGCAAACGGCCCCCCCGAACCATGGATGCCATGGCATCCAGTGCACCTTTCGCGAAAAATATGCGCACCTTCCTGGACATCGTCTTGGGTCGCGACTGAGCTGTACTGCAGGTCGGCCGCCAAGCTACTCGCGTCGGCGCAATGAAACCCGCGCCTTAGCCGCGTCATCGCCCACAGGTCGGTCCATGAAACCTCAGGGACTGCGCCGTCAGCCTTCTGAACAAATAGCCGTGCCCGGCATGTGACAGCGTGCGATATTCTGGCGGTGGAGTGCCCGCTCAAATTCGCATCCGATCCCACGTATCCCACTAGGTTATAGATCCCCAGCACACCGACAACCACGACTGCTAGAGCAATGACAAGCCCGGTCCGCCGCTTCATGGCGATTCGCATATGGATGCTCTGCCGGCGGGAAGCAATCGTGATGGCTCGACCAGGTTGGCCACAATGCCACTGATTACGATCACGCTCTCCGGCGCGATGCTCCAGGTGCGTCGGTTGGCGCGTTGCCAAATACTCAGGTGATCGTGCTGCGCCGCGGACACGTTCTTATTCTCTTGCGTGCGTGCGGGCGGATATCCAAATAACCGCCCAATCGAGAGTATCAATATACCCCAACCTGGCCGCGACGGAAAAGGACTTCCTCCCTCGCCGAAGACCAGTTCTGAGAGTCCGCGCGCGCCTCCGAAGCCACGCGCACCGGGACGGTGCGGGCCTCGTCGTTCCTCGTTGCTTGCGAGTGTCTCGGCATGTCTGTTAGCATCAATTCAGTCCGCGTGTATTCGCCTCGCGCCAGTCGGCGTGATTGCGCAGAATTATGTTCAAGCAGCCCAAGAGCTTGCGGCGGGTCCTCTTCCAAGTTGCTCGTCACGAGGATGCGCTCGCAGGCGGCCGAAAATAGTTACCCGCATGCGGCTCATCGACCTCTACTGGCTACCCACCGCCGTCGATCTTTCCGATCGCCTGCGGCGGCTCAGCGCCCAGCAGACGCCGGACTGGAACGATCTGGTAGAACTCGCCAAGCTTCGGCTCGAGTTCGTACAGACGAACCGCATCGACCGGGCCTTGCAGCGCTGTCCTGACGCGTCGACGGCCAAGACGCTGAGGCTCGCGATCTTGTCTTCCTCGACGGCGGACCACCTGCTCGGTGGATGTCGGGTTGCGGCCTTACGGCGGAACTTCCGGCTGCAAACGTTCGTCGGACCCTACGGAATGTATCTTCAGGAGCTCGAGAACGACGGATCCGCACTACATCAATTCAGCCCGGATGTCGTGCTCTGTGCGTTCCATCCACAACATCTCCTCGGAATCCCCGATTCAGCCCTCGACGCGCTCCAGACCGAGGCGCGGGTGAACGAGGCGGCTGATCGAATCACGCACGTCTGGCGCCTGATTCGGCGAAGTTTCCGCGCTCAAATCATCCAGCAGACTATCCTGTCAGGGCTACCCTTGTTGCTCGGCTCCAACGAGCATCGCCTCCCGGGCGCCCTCACTTCGATGGTCGAGTGTCTGAATGGTCGCCTGCGCACGCTCGCGGACGAGTATCGTGTGGATATTCTCGATCTCGATCATGTCACCCGCGACGATGGCCTCAGAGCGTGGCACGACCCCGTACTGTGGCATCGCGCGAAGCAAGAGGTCTCTCCCGCTGCAGCGCCTGCATACGGCGAACTCGTCGCAAGATTGATCGCCGCCCAGCAGGGCTGTTCAGCCAAATGCCTGGTCTTGGATCTGGACAATACGCTCTGGGGTGGCACCGTGGGCGATGATGGGCTCGAGGGGATCAGGCTTGGTCAGGGAAGCGCGCTCGGAGAGGCCTACCTCGATTTTCAGCACTATGTGCGCGGTCTCGGCCAGAGGGGGGTGATCCTCGCGGTTTGCTCCAAGAACGATCTCGAGAACGCGCGGCAACCATTCGCACGTCATCCCGAGATGGTCCTCCGGGAGGAGCACATCGCCTGTTTCGTCTGCAACTGGGAAGACAAGGCGACGAACCTGCGCCGCATCGCGGCTCAGCTCAACATCGGCACGGACGCGCTCGTGTTCGCGGACGACAATCCATTCGAGCGGAATATCGTCCGTCGTGAGCTCCCCGAAGTTTCCGTCCCGGAAATGCCGGACGATCCGGCATACTACGGACGTTGTCTCGCCGACGCCGGCTACTTCGAGGCACTTCACGTTACGGTCGAGGATCTCGAGCGTGGCTCCCAGTACCGTGCGAATGCCGCACGCGAACAATTGCGTGCTTCGCGTACCGATCTCAAAGGCTATCTCCAGAGCCTCGACATGGAGTTGTGTTGGCAGCCCTTCGATCGGGTCGGGCTGTTACGCATCGTGCAATTGGTCAACAAGACGAACCAGTTCAATTTGACGACGCGACGCTACACGGATACTGAAATTCTCGCTGTTATAGAGGACACGCGGGCCTTGACGCTACAGCTGCGCCTCATCGATCAGTTCGGCGACAATGGAATCATCGGCGTCGTCATCGGAAAGCCGCAAGGCGACGATGTACGAATTGACACTTGGCTCATGAGCTGCCGCGTGCTCGGACGACAGGTGGAAGAGGCGACGCTGAACATCATCGTGAGCGAGGCGCGGCGCCTCGAAGCCCGCCACCTCATCGGCGAGTACCTGCCGACGAAGAAGAATGCAATCGTCCGAGACCACTATCGAAAGCTTGGGTTCGAGCTCGCCGAAACAGCCGACAACGGCGCATCCAGGTGGCGACTCGCGCTGGCGGAGTATTCGCCATTTCCGACCTTCATAAGAGAGACGGGGAGTGCATGAGTGAATCAAGAGCAAATTCTGGCGGGTGTGTGCGAAATCATCGGGGACGTGCTTGACCGGCCCGACATCGAGATCAATGCGGCGACCACTGCTGCGGATGTCGAGGGATGGGATTCCTTCAATCACATCAATATCGTAGTTGCGGTGGAGAGCCGCTTCGGTGTCAAATTCAATACGGCGGAGATCGAGGAAGTGCACAACGTCGGCGAGTTGGTCACGCTCGTGCAGCAAAAAATGAAGTGAGGGTTGTGACGTCCTCCACCCTCCTCACTGACACTCCCGTCAGGCACGTCTTCCGTGAAGGCGGGCCTGTCAAGCGTCGTCGAAGTGCCGCTCTTCGTTCAAGTTGACACCATCTTCAAAGCCGAGAATCTCATTGCGAAATCAATAGCTTGCACGCTTACGACGCGTGCTCAACTGGACAGTGGCGGGCTGTGCTGGTAGTTCACCCTCGATCCCGACGGTCTCATCGCTATCGCGGCGATGGCGGGCAATGGCCCGGGAGGCCAGTCCCATGGCAGGGCCGATTATGTCGAACGTGCAGCGTCGAGCGCATCAGGGCACGAGGCCGCACGAATCATGGATAATGCGCCAACGAATCGCCGGGCCCTCCTTGACACTGCCCGATCGGCGCAAGGCCGCAGCCCTGTGACCAACTGCAGACACCCGTGACACCCCTCGAGAACAGCATCCTGTCGGTGCCGGCGCCCTCAATCGAGGCACCCGGGAGCATCGTGCTGGATAGAGAGCATCGCGCTCGTCGGACCGTATCGGCAACTTCGGGGGACGTGGCGCCGCGGCCTGCGGCGAGCCTCGGGCACGTCCCATCACTTGATGGACTCAGGGCTATCAGCTTCCTGCTCGTATTCGCGGCACACGCGGGCCTGGAACGCTTCGTTCCCGGCGGATTCGGTGTCACGATCTTCTTCTTCCTGAGCGGCTACCTGATCACGAGTCTTCTGCGATCGGAATACGCTCGGACGGGCGCGATCAATCTCCGCCACTTCTGGATGCGTCGGGCGCTGCGGATCCTGCCACCTTTCTACCTGGTGCTCATCGCAGCGATCGCGGGGACGCTCATCTTCGACCCTCCGGGCACGCTGTCCGCCTCTGGCGTCGCCGCACAGCTCCTGCACGTATCGAACTACTGGATCGCCGCCCACGGCTATGCCGGCCTGCCAAATGGCACAGGAGTGTACTGGTCTCTGGCCGTGGAAGAGCACTTCTACCTGCTGTTCCCATGGCTGTACATTCTGATGCAGAAGCGCGGCCTTTCCCGGCGGAATCAGGCATATCTCCTCTGGGGGTTGTGCGCCGCGGTACTGCTTTGGCGCTGCGTTCTCGTGTTCGGGTGGCACCCGCCGAGCGACCGCACTTACCTCGCAAGCGATACGCGCATCGATTCGATTCTTTTCGGGTGCGCCCTGGCCGTGTGGTGTAATCCGGTTCTCGATGCCCCGGTGCTCAATGAGCGCCGCTGGCGCGTGGCGTGGGTACCGGTCGCGTTGGCCGTGTTGGTGGGCTGCCTCCTCTACCGGGCACCGGCCTTTCGCGAGACGGTACGCTACAGCCTTCAGGGTATCGCTCTGACTGTCTTCTTCACCGCGGTGATCCGCTATCCGCGCTGGCTTGCCTTCCGGCTCCTCAACAACCGGGTCGCGGATTTTCTGGGTTCGCTCTCCTATTCTCTGTATTTGCTTCACTTCACGGTGATCGCCGCGATGGTGGCGGTGCTTCCGTATCTTCCTCCCCCGGTCACGGCGATCCTTGCGCTCGGTCTGTCCATCATTCTCGCCACGATCATCCGCATCGTCATCGAAGAGCCGTGCGCGCGCATTCGCCGGCGACTCACCGCATGAAGCCGCTGCGGTTCCCACGGGCTTCAGCCGACGCTCAGCGTGGCCGCACAGAGCAGCCCGCGGCAGACGGAGCGCCGAGCATCTGGGCAGAGCGCTCGGGGAAGCTCCTAACCACCGTGCTGGTGTGGGCACTCATGCTGGTGATGGTCAGGCCCGAGGGCTTCGCGGACTTCACAATGAGCCACACGTCGATGACCTCGGATACCGATCCCACCAGCCACACGGTCTGGTTCCTGATCCTCGTCGTCTCGGCGGGACTGCTCGTCCGGCGATCGGACCGCTCGCTGAGGCTGCTCCGCGAGCTCAATCCGTTCCTCATTGCAGCGCTCGGGCTGGCGGCTGCGAGCGTTCTCTGGTCGGTTGCACCGGGGTTTACGGTCGTACGCGTCACGCGCTTCGTGGCGGTCGTGATGGTGGGGATGTGCCTCGCGCTCTTCGGATGGACACCAGGCCGCTTCGCGCAGTTCATGCGATCCGTGCTGATGTTCATCTGCGGTGCCTCGATCCTCATGGTCTGGCTCGATCCCCTCCACGCGATTCATCAAGCGAACCAAGTCGAGCTGAAGGGTGCCTGGTATGGCATCACGTTCGGGAAAAACGTCCTCGGATCCCTCGCGGGCAGCGCCATCGTGGTCTGGCTGCACGGGATCCTCACCAAGGAGACACGTCTCATACCCGGACTGGGAGGGCTCTCCCTCGGGATTGCGTGCCTCCTCGGTTCGCACAGCTCGACCTCGATCATGGCAGCGGCCTTCGCGGTACCTTTCATGCTCCTGCTGATGAAGCCGCCCGGCGCCCTCGAGCGGAGCATGCCTTATCTGGTTGGTACGTTTGCGACTGTCGTTCTCGTCTATGCCCTCGCCGTGCTGGACTTGGTGCCTGGACTCAGCAGCCTTCTCCTTCCCATCGAGGCGCTGACCGGCAAGGACCTGTCGTTCAGCGGCCGCCGCAACATCTGGTTCATCCTCATCGACCAGATCCACCACCATCCCTGGTTCGGCCTGGGGTTCGGAGCCTACTGGACGGGCCCTGTCCCCGGTACCCCGTCCTACGAGATGCTCCGGCGACTCTGGTTTTATCCGACTGAGGGTCACAACGGCTACCTCGACGTCATCAACGAGCTCGGATGGGCTGGTGGGATTTTGCTATTCAGCTACTTCATTCGCTACCTTCGGGATGCCCTGAAACTCATGCGCACCCAGCCGCAACTGGCGGCACTCTATCTCACGTTCGTGTTTCGCGGCTTCATCTCCGACATGTCGGAGTCTCACTGGTTTTGTCCGCTGACCGTGGATTTCGTGATCATGACCCTCGCGACGTGCACGCTCGCGAGAAGCCTGCTGCAGAGTCAGCTCGAGGTGGAGGCTGCGGCGGGAGCTCCTGACGCCAAGAAGCCGTTCGCTGCTGCCGCGTTGGCCCGAAAGTCACAGCCTGGGCAGCGGCGAGGTAAGCCGAGCGCTCAGGGTACGCGGCCGCCCACCCGACAGTCGTTCGAGGAGAAGCCCAGGCGTCCCCCGGTGGGCGCGATTGGCAGGGCGAACCGAGACCGCAGACGGAAAACCTGAGTTACTTCGACGACAAGCAGTTGCAACAGTGCTACTCACTTACGCAAGTCTCAATAGGAAACGAAGTTCGTGAACGCGGTGACTTCGAGATTTCCTTCAAACCCGTTAGGGCGTCGTTCCGCGGCTGCGGACGACACGTCATCCTCGACGGGAGCGGGGCAGGGGTACCTCCTCGTCTCTCCGTGCCGCGACGAAGCGCAGTACATGCGCGAGACGCTCGATTCGATCATCGCCCAGTCCGTGCGGCCCGCAAAGTGGGTGATCGTGGACGACGGATCGACCGACGAGACGCCTTCGATTCTTGCGGAGTACCAGGCGAAGCACGCGTGGATCGAGGTGCTCACTCGGGACAACCGCGGACGACGGTCCGTGGGCCCGGGGGTCATCGAGGCCTTCTACCACGGATACAATGCCGTTCAGCCGGACGACTACGAGTTCCTCTGCAAACTGGATCTCGACCTGCGGATACCGCCCAGATACTTCGAGATCCTGATGGATCGGATGAGGGCCAACCCGAGAATCGGCACCTGCAGCGGAAAACCATACGTGGAAGAAGGCGGGCAGCTGGTGTTCGAGAAGCAGGGCGATGACGTCTCCATCGGAATGACAAAGTTCTATCGCGTTTCTTGCTTCAAGGAGATAGGTGGATTCGTCCGCGAGGTGATGTGGGACGGAATCGACTGCCATCGGTGTCGGATGCTCGGTTGGCTCGCGTGCAGCTGGGACGAGCCTGACCTGCGGATCGTGCACCTTCGGCCCATGGGGTCGAGCCAGCAGAGCATCTATGTCGGGAGGATGCGTCACGGCTATGGCCAGTACTTCATGGGAACGGGCTTTCTGTTCATGGCTGCGAGCGCGCTTTCGCGAATGAATCACAAGCCGTACGTGCTTGGCTCGCTTGCGATGCTATGGGGGTGGCTCAAGAGCGCGCGCGCGGGGCTTCCGCGCTACGGCAACGATGAGTTTCGCCGCTTTCTTCGACGCTATCAGCGCCGCGTGCTCCTCGTCGGGAAGAAACGTGCTCTCGAAGAACTCGCGCAGTCCGCTGACCCAGCGAGATCCGGCGAGCACGCCTGATGTGCGGCATCGCCGGGGTCGTTGGTCGCCTGTCGGGGGCCAATCGCGATGCGCTGCGGCGCATGCACGATGCCATGTTGCATCGGGGTCCGGATGCCAATGGTTTCTGGGAGTCGGCTGCGGACTCTGAAGGCCGGGGCCTGCTCCTCGCGCACCTGCGGCTGTCCATTCTCGACCTGTCACCCGCCGGGGCCCAGCCGATGGTGGATCCGGTCTCCGGCAACGTCATCGTGTTCAATGGCGAGATCTACAATTACCGGCAACTGCGCGACGAATTGGGCGTGTCCAGCGACGCGCTGCATTCGACGGGCGATACGGCGGTCGCCTTGCATATGTTGGGCGAGAGTGGTGCGGCAGCAATCCCTCGCTTTCGCGGAATGTTCGCGATCGCGTTCTGGAATGCGAGCCGGCGCGAGCTCCTGCTTGCGCGCGACCCCCTCGGTATCAAGCCACTCTACATCGCCGTCAATCCGGAGCCGGACGCCGACTGGTCCCTGATGTTTGCATCCGAAGTGCGCGCGCTGCTCGCCTCCGGGCTGCTGCGCGACCGGAAGCTCGACCCACGGGCCGCCGCTTCGATGATCTGGAACGGATTCGTGATCGGTCCCGGCACGGCAATTCGCGGAGTGGAGTCGGTCTGGCCGGGACAGCTGCAGATCTTCGGCGCACGAGGCCGGCGGGCTCGGTCTGAGTTCCACTGGAGCATCCCGGATCCGCCCGCGACGCCGGATGTCCATGAAGCGGAACTCGCAGATGCGCTCCGCGAATCAGTACGGCTCCACCTCGTGAGCGATGTTCCGGTCGCCGTCTTCCTGTCCGCCGGCATCGATTCCTCCACCGTGGCCAACCTCGCACAGCGCGCTGGCGGAACCCCCGTGCACACGTTCACGCTCGCCTTCGAGGAGGAAGAGCTCAACGAGGGGCGCATTGCGCGCAGGATCGCCGAGGCTATCGGAACGACGCATCGGGAGGTCGTGCTCTCCGAGAGCCACTTCGTCGACCGGCTCGACGCGGCGCTCGAGAGTCTCGACCAGCCGACCTTCGACGGCATCAATTCCTATTACATGTCCCGGGCAGTGCGCGAAGCCGGCTTCAAGGTGGCGCTCGTCGGCACGGGCGGTGACGAGCTCTTCGGCGGATACAGGTCGTTCGGGGATCTTCCGGCGCTGCGGCACTGGATCGGGTGGACCCGCTGGATCCCGCAGGGGATCGTGAGCGAGCTCGCCAGCGTCACGTTGGGCCTCAAGAAACGGCCTGCAGACGGCGTCGGACCGCAGACGAGATGGGCGAAGCTGCCGGCGATGATCAATAGCGGTGGGGAACTGCTTCGGCTCTATCAGCTTGCGTACGCTCTGTTTCTACCGGAGTTCCAGCGCGAGCTCCTCGCGGCAGATCGCGTCGATCCGCTCCCGGATGGACTCACCCCCGCCATGCGCGAGCGACTCGCATCGGAGCTGCATCCGCGGGTGCGCGGCGACCTCGCTGCGGTAGGTGTTCTCGAGCAACGCCTGTTCCTCGGCGAGCGGCTGCTGCGGGACAGCGATGCGGCGAGCATGGCATCGTCGGTGGAACTGCGGCTGCCGCTCGTCGATCACCGGCTCCTCGAGACGGTCGGCCGCATGGACGAGCGCGAGCGGTTCCTCCCGATTGGTCGCAAACAGCCGCTGCGACGCCTCGGGCTGCGGGGCCTCGACCCAGCGCTCTTCGAGCGCCCGAAGACCGGGTTCGTCCTGCCCTTTGATCGCTGGATCCGCGCGCGACTAGGCCAGGTCATGGATGCGACGATGAAGGACGCACCCGCCGTGCGTGCTGCCGGACTCGACCCCGAGGCGGTGGGGCGCCTCTGGCGCGCGTTCCTCGGACGATCCCGCGGGTTCTACTGGTCGCGCGTATGGGCCGTCTACGTGCTGATCCGGTGGTGCAGCAGGCACCGTGTCTCGATCTGAGCGCATCCTCGTGCTGGGAGCGAGCGGCTTCATCGGCCGGCGCGTCGTGCAAGCGCTTCTAGAGAGCGGTTGGGCGATACCCCTCGCTGCCGTCCACCGCACTCCCCTCGCGCTTGCCTCACCCATCGAAAGCGTGCAGCTCGATGCGACCGACTCTGTTGCCCTGGAAGCCGCGCTCGACGGGGTGAGCGGCGTGGTCAATGCGATCACGGGCAATGCAGCGACGATCGTCGCGGGCGGGCGGGCGCTTTTCGCCGCATGTGCGAACCGCTCGCCGCGCCCCCGCATCGCGCACCTCAGCACGATGCTGGTCTACGCCGACCCAGCAGGCACCCTTGATGAATCCGCCCCGCTCCGCGGCGACTACGGGGACTACTCGGAAGCAAAGGTGGAGGTAGAGAGCCTTGCCTCGGGCTATCCCGCGGTCGTGCATCTGCGTCCGGGGCTCGTCTATGGCCCCGAGAGCCCGCTCTGGAGCGAGCGCATCGCGCAATGGCTGCTTGCCCATCGGCTCGGCGACCTCGGCGAGGCGGGCCATGGCTGGTGCAACCTCACTTACATCGACGACATCGTGGCGGCGGTCTGCTGCGCACTGCGCGTGCCCGGAGTCGAGGGCGAAGCATTCAACATCGCGATGTCGGCCCCACCGACCTGGAACGAGTACCTGCGGCGATTTGCCACCGCGCTCGGAGCCCCGGTCATTCGGATCTCGCGCGCCCGCCTCGAGTTCGAGCTGCGCGCCGCGGCTCCACTGCTGAAGCTCGCCGAGCTCGCTGCGCAGTCGATGCGCCTGCACTGGCGGCCCTCCCCACCGATCCGACCGTGGCTGCTACGCCAGTGCGCCTACCCGGCGCGGCTCGACGTGACGAAGGCCGAGAGAAAACTCGACATGCGGTGGACGCCGCTCGAGGAAGGTCTGGCCAGGTCGGCATCGTGGGCACTCTCGCGAACGTCGTCAGAATGATCCGTACACTCGACCAACTCGCCCCGGAGGCCACTGTCGATGCGACCGTCTGCATCGTCGGCGCAGGAGCTGCAGGGATCACGCTCGCCTGTGAATTCGACGGCTGCGGTTTCGCGGTACTGCTGCTCGAAGCGGGCGGCCTCAAGCAGGATGTCGAGTTATCCGAAGAGCTCTACCGCGGCACCGCCAGCCCACCGCATCCAAACCCGTCGGAGTTTCGGCGCGTCGTCTTCGGAGGCACGACGACGCTCTGGGGTGGCCGGTGTGCGCCGTTTGATCCGATCGACTTCGAGACGCGCGACTACATCGACCGCAGCGGCTGGCCCATATCGTACGAGGAGGCGGCGCGCTTCTATCCACGCGCGCTCGAGTATTGCGATGCCGGGCGTTGCGACTTTACCGTGGATGGCTCTTTGCCGCAGGCTCGACGCCGCATACCCACTTTGCCCGGGCTGAACGATGACTCCGTCCTCGAGACGCGACGGCTCGAGCGGTACAGCCTGCCGAGCCACTTCGGCCGTCGCCGGCGCGCAACGATCGCAGGCTCGAGCAACGTCACCGCGCTGTTGCACGCTCGCTGTGTCGGGCTGCACAAGGCGCCCGGGGAGAGCCGCATCGACTCCCTCACGGCGATTGACCGTGCGGGCCGCAGGCGCCGCGTTCGTGCAGAGATCTTCATCCTCGCGACGGGTGGCATCGAGGTACCGCGGCTGCTGTTGGCGTCGGATGCGCCGGGCCCGGGCCTCGGCAATCGCCACGACCTGCTCGGAAGGTTCTACGCCTGCCACTTCGAGAACATCCTCGGCCACCTCATCGCTCCGAGGGGCAGCATTCCCTTCGACTTCGAGAAGTCGGACGACGGCGTGTACTGCCGCCGCAAGCTGCAGTTCTCGAGTGAGGCGCAGCGCGAGCATCGTCTGCTCAGCAGCGCGTTCCGGCTGCACTTTCCGCCTTATTCGGATGCCGCCCACGGCAGCGCCGCCCTATCTGCCATCTACCTGGCGAAGTCGGCGCTGGTTCCCGAATATCGGGCCATTCTGCAGCACGGCAGCGAGCCCGCCGTCAGGTCGCCGACGCTCGAGCACATCCGCAATGTCGCGTTCGGCCTGCCCGAGTTCGGCCGCTTCGCATGGCAATGGCTGTTCCTGCGAGCGCTGTCCGAGCGCAAGCTCCCGTACACCCTGGTCCGCAATCGCGACGGCAGCTACCCGCTGGAATTCGACTGCGAACAAACACCCTCGGAATCGAACAGGATCACGCTCCTGGACGAGACGGACCGGCATGGCCTCAGGCGCGTGCACGTGCATTGGAGGCTCTCTGACGACGATGCCGACGCAACCCATCGTGCTTTCCTGCTGCTGCGTTCCGTGGTCCAGCGCGGCTCGCTCTGCCGGCTGGAATTCGAGGAGTCAGCTCTGCGCGACGCGATCGGCCGATCGCCGCCGCTCGGCGGTCACCACATGGGCACGACGAGGATGGCCGCAACGCCGCGCGCGGGCGTCGTGGACACGGATTGCGCACTGTTCGAGTCGGCGAACCTGTTCGTTGCGAGCTCCGCGGTGTTCTGCACCGTGAGTCATGCGAATCCCACCCTGACCATCGTCGCGTTCGCACTGCGACTCGCCGGGCACCTCACGAGGCTCCTGGGCAGGCGCCCCACGATCGGATCCGCGTCCGTTCAGGAGCCGCGGTCGACGGCGGGATGAGGCGTCCCGTGGCGTGAGGGCTCCAGTGCTTCGTTCAGCACGGCTCACGGCGGTGGAAAGTTCCGCGCTTCCTCGATGGCATCCGCGACCGCAGCGCCGATGTCGATCGCGCGGCGGTGGCGATTCAGCACATCCCTCGCGAACGACCGCCAGTACGCGTGGTCGCCGGTCGAGACGAACCTCACCAGCGCGCTCTTGAGCTCGGCGGGCTCGAATGGGATGTAATCCAGGTCCGGCTGCAACGGGGTGCCTCGCGCGCCGAACGGTGTCGAGATCACGGGTAGTCGGGCTGCGAGATACTCGAACAGCTTGACGTTCGAACCGGCCCCGCTCGTCACGGGATTCAGTCCCGCATCGCTCGCGGCCAGATAAGGCTGCACCTGCGGGACGCGGCCGGTGACCATCATGGCCCCCTCGCGACGCGGTGTCGCCTCAATCGATCCGAGTATCAGAAAGTGGAGCCGTTCGCGCGCGAGGAAGGAGGCCTCGGTCCGCACGAACTCCTTCAGGCGGTCGAGCGCCTCGAGGTTCGGACCGAAGCGGCTCCCGCTGAAGACCAGTAGCCTGTCGCGATCGTCCAGTCCGAACTCGCCGCGAACGCGTTGACGGTCTTGCTCGACCGGCGTGTAGCGCTCTACATCGACGCCGCAGCGTACGATCGGCACGCGCCGTTGCCGGCTCGGGTCGTGCGCGCGAAAGAACGCCTGATCATCCTCGGCCACCGCGAAGATATCGGAGAACAGGCGAGGGGCTTCCTCCTCGATCTGCCGCACGCGGGCCGTGGAGGAGCGCCGCCCGTGCCCGAACTGCTGCAGCAGAACGTGCTCGATTTCGTGGCTGATCAGAAACCAGGGCTTGCTCGCCCATGGACCGGGGATGGGCGGACAGTAGACCTTGTCGCTCAGGATCACGTCCGCGGACCGTAGGGCGTCGCGCAGCCGGCCGGGGATCAAGCCACGGCGCAACATCCAGTACTGCCAGATGCGCGGATATTCGATTCGGCGAAAAACCGCCTGCGGCAGACCAAAACCGAGACCGAGATTCGTCTCTTGCACCAGCCGGGCTTCGAGGTGGTCGACGCGTCGCGTTCGGGCAGGTGGGAACTCATAATCCTCCCGTCTGCCCGCGAGGCTGTAGACGAGAACTTCGTAGCCTGCCTGCACGAGTGCCCGCGCGATGCCGCTGGTGCGGACCTGACCTCCGGACAGCGCCGGAAAGATTCGATATCCGCACAGAATCAGGGCTTTGGTCACTGCGCTGCCGGAGGTCTTCGGCTCATGGTGTCGCCCCCGGTGCGAGGGCGAAAGGGGTACCTGCGTCATATCGGGCCTTGGCCGGCAGCGTGTACACCTGCGGGCTGCCGGTCGGATTCACCCACGGCCAGGTGTGGTTTCCGAAGAAGGCCGGCTTGGCGCTCAGATACAAGGAGTTGGGAATGGCATATCCCCCGGGCGTGTTGTGCCAGTGCACCGAATTGGTCAGGTAGTCGTAGTTGCCGTCGCGGATGACGGTCGAGAGCGCTCCGAGCTCAGCCTCCTGTGACCACTGGTCCGTCGCGTCGTAGCCGATCTGCCAGATGTTGCCGGTCCCATGCCCCCAGGATCCCGCAACGCCTCCAACGCAATTGCTTCCATTCGCATCACACCCCATCATCGGATCGGTGTAGAGCCATCCGGACATCCGGCCGGGACGACCCATCACGTTCCCGATGAACGTGAATTCCTTGGCCCACGATGACACGCCGGCGGTTCTGGAATTCCTATCGGGACCCGTCCAGCTTCCACGCTGTCCGGTCACGTAATTGCGGAAATAGGTGATGTACTGCGAGCTGCCGTGCGTGTAGTCGGTATCCATATTGAAACCATAGTTTCCCTCGAACAGGACATGATGCGGTCCCGCCATGTGAGAGGCGTTCAGCCCGATCTCCTGCCAGGTCGGCACGTATGAGATCCAGCCGTCGTCCATGTAGTTGTAGGCCACGACGCTTCCGGTACCGCAGGCTCGGGCGACCATGACCTTGTTCGCGTCGCGCACGATGTTGTCCTCGATCAGCACCTCGGATGAGCCAGCAGCCAGACTGATCGCGTAACCTCCACCACCCGGAGTGGGCTCGGAGCCGGTGTGGATGTACGAGCCACGAACCTCGACTTTATAACTGTTGTCAATCGAGATGCCCTCACCGCGCCACTGCGTCACTTCGACGTTCTTGGCCCAGGAGTAGGTGGCCACCTCGAACCGCAGGCTGCCGTCGCTGCCGCCCTGCATCGTGAGGGACTCGACGCCGGCCAGTGTCACGGGTGCGGCGCCGTTGCCGCCGTTGCCGTTCGCTGTATACCGCGTCAGCTGGGCGAGATGACTGACACGGTAGCCGATGGAAAGAGGGGTCGTGAAGGTGATGGTTTTGCCCCTGACGGATGCGATTTCCTTTATTTCGTTGGTCATCCGGCCGTCGGTGTCCGCCGGGGAGGATGAATTGGACGGATAGCCCCGGCTGAACCAGCCGTACGCGGCCGGTGGGTCATCGACTGGCTGCCTGGGATCGTGCATCTGGAAGACGACGTGGTCACCCGCCTCGACCTCCACGCCGCTCGGATGGTAGCCGGGCGGAACTGCCACGTACGCCCATTTCGAGATCTCGTCGAGCAAGACGATTTGACCGGCCGTGAAACCGCGCGCATTGGCTATGGTGATAGAAAACGATCCCGCAACACCATCAGCCGTCAGATCTCGAGACGTGGTGCTATCCGCACGCGGCCATCTTGCATTGCCGACAATGATGATTGGCTGTGAATCGGGAGGGTATTGGCTACTTGGCACATAAATATGGTTATTCAGGGGTCCCCCGGTGGCAATGGTCCCAGCCACAACGGTGTTTGTTCGGGCCCTTGCTCCGTTGGTCTTCGACAGAATGGTGACGCCCGGGCCCGCTCCGCGCAACGTGATGGAGCTGTGAACCAGGAGATACTGGCTATTGATGATGAAGGTGCCCGCGCTCAACTGGACGACCTCACCGGCCGCACAGCTATTGAGAGCGGCCTGGATTGCGGTCGAGTCGTCCTGGCCGCTGGGAGAGACTCTCGCGCAAACCGTGGTCCGGTTAGGTATGCCGCCGATCGACCTCAGGCCCGGATTCCAGGGAAAGCCACGGTCTGAGGGCAGGATGCCTGTCGTGGAAGATGCCGGCGGCCCCACGACGATGCTGAGTGCCATGGTGTTGGTCTGCGCGGTGGGAGCGGACGAATCGGTTACCTGCGCGGTGAAGTTGAAGATGCCCGCGGCACCCGGTGTTCCGGAGATCTGCCCCGTCGACGCGTTGATGCGCAGGCCGGCCGGCAATGACCCCGCGGTGACGCTCCACGCGTACGGCCTGGCGCCGCCGCTCGCCGCGAGCGTGGCGCCGTAGGCGGTGCCCTGCTGCCCGTTCGGCAGGCTGGTCGCCGCGATGGAAGCCGAGGTTCGTGCGAGCGAGACCGGCGCTAGTGGGGCGCCGCTACCGCTGCTCTCTTCGCTGCAACCAACGAAGAACGCGGCCGACAGAGCGATCCCAGCCCAGCGAAGACTACGGCCGAGAAGACGGTTGCGCATGGGTTAAGTGCAATTCCCGCTGCGAGCCCTGCATCATCGGGCGCCCGTGCCTGGACTGCCCTCGGCGAACGGATCGCGATAGACGGAGAGCAGCTGCCGCGCGAGCAGATACAGGAATGGCGGCTGATGCACGAGATACCGGCGCCACCGCTGTCGCGGCTCACGCACGAAGCGGTAGAACCACTCGAGGCCCATATTCGTCACCCAGGCTGGCGGCCGCTTGAGGGTCTGCGCTTCGTAGTCGATGGTGCCGCCGAGGGGCAAGAACAGCCTGACGTGGGGCATTCGGTGGCGGAACTGAAAGATGAACTTCTCCTGTCGGCCACCGCCCAATCCGATCATCAGTACCGTAGCCTTGGACTGATTGATCTCGAGGAGGATGTTCTCGATCTCCTCCGCGTGCCGATCAAAGTCCGGCGATGGGCTGTTGGCGCCGACCACCATCTCCCTGCCGACCTTCTCGTTGATCTTGCGACGCGCGATCTCGGCGATTCCGGGGGCCGCGCCGCAGATGAATACGGTCACGTCCGGATCGCTCCTGTAGCGCATGTAGAAGCGGGGGAAATAATCGGACCCGGACACGCGCTCCTTCAAGGGAGTCCCGAGCAGTCGCGCTGCGACTACCATGATCTGGCTATCGCAGGTAATGACGTCGAACTGCGGCAACAGCCGGTAGAAGTCGCGATCCTTCTGCAACTTCATGATCGAGTCGACGTGCAGCGTGAGCATGACTCCTTCCCGGAAGCCCTCGACCACCTCGTCCATCGTAACGTTGTCGACCTCGGCGTTGAGCAGCCGCACCTTGCGACTCCGGTTAGGGATCGGTGTCATCGCGACTTACCCGGCTGACAGCTCGTCGATCAGTTTCTTGGTGTGCGCGATGTTTCGGCGGCTCGATGCCCCGAATACGATCGATTCGATGCGGCGATGCTTACAGATGTACTCGAGCGCTTCGCGCGGCGGTAACGCGCCGCTCGCGAACACCGACATTGCGATCAGGCGGCCACTACCCTCCGTACACAATTCCTCATACGCCTCCATTCCGCCGCACATCCGGAAGCCGATCTTGTTGATGTTCGCGCAGATGATGGGACTCACCATTCCGAGTTTGGTCAATCGCCGGAGAAGGAGGGGGGCATTCATGGTGATGAAGCCCGGTTCCGCCCCGTATCGAGTGCGAACGCAGGAAGCGAAGATCTGGAACGCCTCGTCGAAGCCCAGTCCGAGCAGGAAGTCGGTGGCTACGTTCTGCAGGAAGATGACCGGCGTCTGCAGTCCGCGAAACATCTTCATTTCCGCTTCGATCAGCAGGTCCGCAAGACCTTCGACGTCCTTCCGCGCCAGCGACATCCCGCCGCGCATCAGGGCGCCGAGACGGTTGTCCTCCGGCAGGAAGCTGCGCAGGGCCCCGAGTATCCCGAGTTCCGCCGCGGCGTTGGCATACTTATGTGCGTAAGGCATGCACGGATAGAACTCGAAATTCGCATACCGCTTGCTGTTGGCGCGAAAATGATCGCAGACCTCGCCGATTCGCTCGTGGGTCGTACACATGAAGGTCGTGATGCCCTCGGCGTAGGCATCGTCGAGCACCTCGATCACCGCGGTCGTATCCTGAAAGCGCATCGCTTGCGCGCGCGCCTTCTCCTCGGACATGTGATTCACTCCGAAAAACTGGTTATCGCCGAAAATGACCCTGTTCATTTCACCACTCGGGTACTGCTGCGTTCGGCGGAGGACGGCTTTCGCCGGAGGACTCTCCCTGCGAGCCGGCTGCGCTCCAGGAGGGTGCTCAGAATCGAGCGCCTCCGGGTACCGCCCGGGCGGTCCGCGGTCCGGGAGGGGGCGGATGCGGACGTCCCCTGCGCGACCGCGGTCCTGAAGGGCGTCTCGGCATCCTGACGCATCATCACGGCGACCCGCACCGTATCGGCGGCCGTGCGGAAGTTGCTCAAAGGCGTCGCGCCCGTCTTGATGCACTCTACGAAGTGCTCGACCTGGGCTGAATACTCCTCACCGCGCACATAGAACCACACCGGGCGCGTCAGCTCGGTCGTGTACCGGATATTCCAGCCCTTCTTGAGACCCTCGGGCGCACCCGTCGCGTCTCGCAGGTAGACCTGGAGCTCCTGGCGCTCCACATTGATGCGCCCGTTCGTTCCCCAGAAGGTCAGCCTGACCGACATCTTCCGATGACTCTCGTCGCTCCAGTTCGCAGACAGCTCTCCGTACAGCTGGTCATTGAACATGAGCCTCGAGTAGACCTCGTCTTCGACGTCCTCGGAGAACACGCTGTTCAGCACCGTGCCGGACACGCCGACGGGAGGGCCGCCGACGAGATAAGCGGCAAGGTCGATTGCATGGCACGCGTAATCAAAGAGACATCCGCCGCCCTCGACCCTTTGGGACCGCCACGTGGCGCCCTTGGGCCGAACCACAACCGGCCCGTAGGCCTCGATGCGGACGTGATGCAGCTTCCCGATGACTCCGAGCTCCAGCAGGCGCTTCGCCTCGGTGAATGCCGCGACGAACCGATAGTGGTAGCCCACCTGATGGACGAGCTTCTTCTGCTCGGCCAGGGCGGCGAGCTCGTAGCAGACCTCCGGCACCAGGCCAAACGGCTTCTCGCAAAACGTGTGCAGACCCCGCTCCAGTGCTGCGCGCACCACGTCCGCGTGGTACTTGGACGGCGTTGCGACGATGACGCAGTCGAGCGGAACCTCGTCCAGCATCTTCATGTAGTCTGTGTACGTCCTGACTCGGGTGTACTTCGACAGAACATCGAGCACGTATGTGGAGGTGTCGCAGATTGCCTCGAGAGCGATGTCGGGATGGGCGTTGAAGATCGATTGGTGTGAAAGGCCCATCTTGCCGGTACCGACGATTGCCGCTCTGATCATCTATTGCTCCCTGCACCGGGATTGGCCGCGTTTGTTGTGCGCGCTCCGGTCTCGAGATTCCGGATCAGATTCACGTCACACGCCACAGGCGGTGTAGACGCGCGACGGATGCCATCCTGTGCAATCATTGATTCTTTTGCTGTCCGAACGACGAGCCACTCCACCCAGCCAGCGCCTGCAGGCAGGGTCTCTCATCGCCGCCAAGGACGACTTCGTGACAGTCGTCGTTGGCTCACTATGCCGAATCGGGCGTTACCAATCAATATGCCGAATTGCGGGGTTACTAAATTGTGTCGCGGTTCTCACGCCCCCTGCCGCCTGGCAATTCGAGTCGTTTGGGGTCAGTCCATCGAGTTAAGCCAAACAGGCGTCGTAAGTCCCTGGATTCTCGTGACAAAATTCTGCAGCCAGGTCGGACTGACTTTCAGGTGACCGGATCGCCCCTCGTGCCCTCTGCGCCAGCGGCATGCGGCTCGTCGGTCTTTTATGGCTGAGCGAACGGTGTTCCAGCGGCCCACCGCGCCTTGGCGGGAAGTCCAGATCCGCCGCAACTATTCGCTTGGATTGGGCTGGATTCTGTCGGCGTCACCCACGGCCAGGAATACGTGCAGGATGCGCCGTCCGTGAAGAAGGAGGGTTCGCTGCTCAAATAGAGGGAATTCGGCAGCGTCTCCGAGTCGCCTGAGGTCCATTGGACAGTGTCGGTCACGTAGTCGTAGTTGCCATCGATGAAAATGTACGAGCCGTCTGTTCCGTCCAGGTACGGGTCTTGGCCGCCTGATCCCGACGAGCCTGGCATGCCATCGCCCCATCCGAGCATAAATATTCGCTTTCCGCTCCAGTCTCCGGAGTACGTCCAGCCATTCGCAGCGGTCGTTTCCCCGGCCAACCCCAATACGTTACCGACGAAGGCGAACCAATAGTTGTAAGCCATGGGGCCGGCAGCGCGCAGTGGAGCTGGGGGATTGGCGAAACATCCGCTCGGTCCGGTTGTCCCGCACGCATGCCCGACGCCGGTAAAATCGTTCACGCTTTCATTCAGCGACGGATCGGTAAACGGCGTCCTCAGCCCGGTGCCTTGGTTGCGGAAAAAGGTGATGTAGGTTGAATTGCCGTGCGTGTTGTCATTGTCCAGGTTCTCCCCCCAGTTACCTTCAAACAACACATGGTGCGGGCCGGAGTAGTGGCTAGCATTGACCCCCATTTCCACCCAGTAGTCGCCGATCCCAGAGTAGTCGTCGTACATCGTGTCGTCGATGTAGTTGTAAGAGACGACGGAGCCCGCACCTCCAGCTCTCGCGACCATCCCTTTGCCGCCGAAATTGGTGATGCTATTGGTGATGAGGATCTCGGTCGATGCGTTGTCCAGCGCGAGGGGGTACTCACCGCCGCTGTTGACCGAGTCCCAGCAGTGGTGAACATAGACGGCATTGAGTTCGCTGCGCACCGAATACTCGATGCTGACTCCGCCGTTGTACCACTCGCCCACCTCGACGTTCTGGAGCCAGCAATAGGCACATAGCTCCATCTCAATGCCGCCATTTGGACCGCGGAGCACCGAGAGATTCTCCACGCTCGCCGACTGAAGAAATGAGACGGGAGAACCCGATCCTGAGTGATTGGGATAGACCGCGCTGTAAACTTGGGCGCCGTGCGCGCCGGCCTGCATTGCCTCGCTCGCGACGGTCTGCGACACGGACACCGTGTAAGTCTCACCGCCGCTGCTGGAGCACGTGCCGGTCGCCGTGATGTAGGTGCCAGCACTCACGACCGGAGTCGCGGCGGTATCGCCGATGAGTTGCCCGATGGCCAGCGAGCAGCTGTTCGCCTTCAACGTCGTGCCAGAGATTGATCCGGTGAAGGACACCGGGCCGCTGCGCCGAAACGCGATCGTGAGCGGATCATCGAACGTCACCGTGCAATTGGTTCCCGGGCACGGACCGGCGCCGATCGATGCGACCTTGTGCAGCTCGGCGGTCGGCCGGTCGCAGTATGAATGCCAGCAACCGACGCTGTTGGCCTGGTACGGGTACTGCCCGGAGGAGAAATCCCAGGTCTCGTCCTCGGCCTTGGACCACAGGATGCGTCCCGTCGCTGTGCTCGACGACGAACTGAGCCAGTCAGAAGCCGCCCAGACGCTTCCATAGCCGGTAAATGCATTCATTGGGTCACCGACCCAACCGGCGCCCGACGCCTCATCAATCAGCACCCAGCTACCCACCGAGAAACCGCTCGTGCTCGTGACCTGGATCGTCGTCTGGCCCTGTGCAGCATCGGCGGCGAGCGGGGTCGCCCCGCATCCCGTACCGACGACGGAGCCAGCGTTCCCGCATGCGTTCCAACCGTAGTTGTAATCCGGGGAAACCGGGGCCATCAGGATCACGTTCGGGCCGCCATTAGGACATGAGGTCTCATCCGACGTGCTCGTGCCACACTGCGGGCCATTCAGCTGGTAGGGCTGAAGTCCATCGGCCACCGTGATGGAGGACTGGCAGATGGCCGATGGATACGACGATGCATTGCCACTACAGGTACCGGTCCCGCGCAACGTGATCCCCGTCGCAATCGTAATGGGCAGGTCAGCGAGATTGACAGAGAACGCACCCGCTCCAAGCTGCACGACCTCCCCCGCCGGGCATGAGTTGATCGCGTTCTGGATGTCGGAGTAGTCGTCCTGGCCGCTGCCGCGCGGATTGACCGTCGCGCAAACCGTAGTCCTGGTCGGTATGCCGCCCACGGATGCAAGTCCGGCGTTCTGCCAATTCGCGTACACCGCATTTGCGGCTGGAAGAAGTTGCGAGGATGGATCGCCCCCTCCTGAAGACGAGCTCGAGGAGGACGCGGAACTCGAGGATGACGAACTGGCGGAAGATGACGAGCTCGAGGAGGACGACGAGCTGGAGGAAGCTGAGGAGGGGACGGAAGCCGCGGCGCTCGGTGGGGCACTGGCCGGATCGCTACCGCTACTGCCGCCACAGCCTACCAGCGTGCCGGCGAGCAAAGCGCAAATGAGCGCAGCGGCGGCCCTCCGGATCGAACGCCCGTCGAGGGTAATGCATGGTGTGCTCAGTTCCACTCGCCGCTCCCTATGTGCTTCACGCCCCTGTGGACCCTGCGCGCTACAGCACATCGATGTGTATGCACACCGGCAGAATCAACGAGGGTCATAAAACGGCGGTTAAGCTATCGAATGAATGTGCCTCCATGCAATGCGTCGCAGACGCGCGACACGCATGGAGAATCAACGACGGCGGGATGCAAATAACCCCGAAAAAACCATGCTTTGCATGCGACATCGCATGCGAACGTTAAGCTCTTGTTGCCATGTCCCGACACCGGATGGACACTCTTTTGATTGAAACCCGTGAAGGAGATCACGCGTTTTGCGGCGCCATCGATGTGTGCGCAAGGCGGCGGCCGCTGACAGCAGGAGTAGGACACTTTAGTCGCGATCGCCCAAGATACCGAAATCGCAGCGCAACCGGGGATTGTTGCGCTGCGCGAGAGCTTGGTGGCTACCGAGTGCCCGGGTTCTCCAGCGCCTCAGGGCTGCACGAACGGCGTCACGCCCCCATGAAGTACTTCGATCTGTATGCCGCAACCGCCTCGCCAGTAGCCTCAAGGCGCTCGAGCGCATCGGGGCGTTATACAAGATCGAGGAAGACTGCCGCAGCAACTCACCCGAGCAGCGCGGCGCCGCTCGCCTCGTCCCACCATCTAGAGGCCTAGGATATCCCTTTCACCGCGCTAACAGGGGTTCGAATCCCTGGGGACGCCAGCGTGACCGCCCGACACAGCGCGATCTACTCGCTCGCAACACGGGGCAGACCATAGCATTCGCCCGTCGCACTTCCACGAAGCGGCTCCGCGCTCACTGTCGGCGAAAGCCGACGAAGGTGATCGGTTTCATTGAATTGCTGCGGTCACATGGGAGATTCTTCGGTAGGACGATCTAGGAGGCTCCTTGTGATACGACCCGTTTGCGCAATGCTGTGCGCCGTCGCCATGGCGCTCGCGGCCTGCAACCAGACGACGGCGCCCTCGGGCGACTCGAGCTCAGGTAGCTCGTCCCAGTCGCAGTCGTCCAGTTCGAGCAGCTCATCGAATTCGAGCAGCTCCTCATCCTCGAGTTCGAGCAGCTCGTCTCACTCCTCGAGCTCCAGCAGCTCCTCGAGCTCCAGCAGCTCGTCAAGTTCGAGCAGCTCGTCGTCCTCGAGTTCGAGCGGTGGGGGTACCGGGACGCCGATCCTGTTTCAGCACATCGCGTCGTCGACCAATCCACTCGGCAACGGCATCCCTGGGCGCAACTTCGTTTTCCACACCGAGTCCTTGCCAGCGAACACCGTAGCGGTAATGGGCGTAACCGCGCCCACAGACACCACCGTCTCGATCAGCGATGCGCTGGCTGGCTCGTGGTCTGCCCCGGTCTGTAACGCCAGCGGCGGTGGCGGCAATACCACGGCTTGGGTTTTCGTTCAGCCGCTCGGGACGAGCGGCGGAACCGACACCATCACCATCAACGTCGGCACGTCCGATACGCAGCCGGTGCAGTTTGACATCACGTTCTGGCAGAACATCAACACCTCATCGCCGGCCAACGGCTCTCTGTGCACGGGCAGTATCAGTCCGGAAGCCGGCGGCGTCATCAACCCCGGATCGTTCACCCCTGCGGCGGACAATGACAGTAACGGCGGCAACGTCATCTGGAATTACACACCGATCTGCACCGGCTACGCCTCGTCAAACCCCACGAAGTGGGTTCCGGCAACAGGCTTTTCCTTGCTGAACGGCGACATTATTTGGACTAACGATCAAGGCTTCCCCGAGGCCTCGCAGTATTACATTCAGACCACACAAGCCTCGGTCACCCCCTCCATCACGGCGAGCGGCGATACGGCCGACTGTTTCAACTCCGTCTCCGTCGCCCTCAAGATCGCTGACAATGGCGCGAGCGCTCCTTCGAGCATTCACGTCGTTGCCATCGGTCACGAGTCCTTTACCAGCTTCTCCTCGCCCGGAACGATGAAGATTCAGGTGCCGTGGATCGGTAACCTGCGCGCCTTTACCTTCACCTGGGGGGGCATGTCGCCCAACGGCGGCCCCGGCGTGATTAGCTCCATCTCCTCCAGTGACGGATGTAACTTCACCTCGTCAGGTGACGCTGGCAGTGGTCACGTCTGGTACGCGCAGAATTGCTCGCCGTGCCCGACCTGTATAGTGACGTTTACATGGACCGGCACAGAGACTGAGGCCGGGGCCAGCTTCCGCTACTACGACGTGCAGCATGCGGCCTCCTCGTCCTATCAGAACTCTACATACTCGGATGCGTTTTCGTGCGGAACGAGCTTTACCGATGCGCCCTCGTTTACACCCACCGGAGCGTCGAGCGGTCTGACACTTCAGGCTGTTGGCGACGGCACCGGTCCGGTCACCGGCTTCTATACCGGATCTCCTACGGGCGCGGTGTTCGATCTTTGGACATATACCGGGCAGACCGACATGGATGTCGCTGACAACGCCGACGCGAGCGACCATCTCTACTATTCAAGCCTCGCCACGCAGAACTGGAACTTCACCGCCGCGAATGCTAACGAAGAGTGCTACGACGTGGCGGCGGCCTTCAACTGACCGGGTCAATCATGAACCGAAGGGTTTCGGCTCACGCAATCGCGAGCGCGTACAGCGGCTCGAGGAAAGAGGCCGTGGCGCCATCGAGCCCCTTGACCTTCGGGTTGCTCGAGTCGATCAGGTGACGTTTACCGGCGCGTCGGATCGCCCCTCGTGCCCTCTGCGCCAGCGGCATGCGGCTCGTCGGTCTTTTATGGCTGAGCGAACGGTGTTCCAGCGGCCCACCGCGCCTTGGCGGGAAGTCCAGATCCGCCGCAACTATTCGCCTGGATCGGGCTGGATTCTGTCGGCGTCACCCACGGCCAGGAATACGTGCAGGATGCGCCGTCCGTGAAGAAGGAGGGTTCGCTGCTCAAATAGAGGGAATTCGGCAGCGTCTCCGAGTCGCCTGAGGTCCATTGGACAGTGTCGGTCACGTAGTCGTAGTTGCCATCGATGAAAATGTACGAGCCGTCTGTTCCGTCCAGGTACGGGTCTTGGCCGCCTGATCCCGACGAGCCTGGCATGCCATCGCCCCATCCGAGCATAAATATTCGCTTTCCGCTCCAGTCTCCGGAGTACGTCCAGCCATTCGCAGCGGTCGTTTCCCCGGCCAACCCCAATACGTTACCGACGAAGGCGAACCAATAGTTGTAAGCCATGGGGCCGGCAGCGCGCAGTGGAGCTGGGGGATTGGCGAAACATCCGCTCGGTCCGGTTGTCCCGCACGCATGCCCGACGCCGGTAAAATCGTTCACGCTTTCATTCAGCGACGGATCGGTAAACGGCGTCCTCAGCCCGGTGCCTTGGTTGCGGAAAAAGGTGATGTAGGTTGAATTGCCGTGCGTGTTGTCATTGTCCAGGTTCTCCCCCCAGTTACCTTCAAACAACACATGGTGCGGGCCGGAGTAGTGGCTAGCATTGACCCCCATTTCCACCCAGTAGTCGCCGATCCCAGAGTAGTCGTCGTACATCGTGTCGTCGATGTAGTTGTAAGAGACGACGGAGCCCGCACCTCCAGCTCTCGCGACCATCCCTTTGCCGCCGAAATTGGTGATGCTATTGGTGATGAGGATCTCGGTCGATGCGTTGTCCAGCGCGAGGGGGTACTCACCGCCGCTGTTGACCGAGTCCCAGCAGTGGTGAACATAGACGGCATTGAGTTCGCTGCGCACCGAATACTCGATGCTGACTCCGCCGTTGTACCACTCGCCCACCTCGACGTTCTGGAGCCAGCAATAGGCACATAGCTCCATCTCAATGCCGCCATTTGGACCGCGGAGCACCGAGAGATTCTCCACGCTCGCCGACTGAAGAAATGAGACGGGAGAACCCGATCCTGAGTGATTGGGATAGACCGCGCTGTAAACTTGGGCGCCGTGCGCGCCGGCCTGCATTGCCTCGCTCGCGACGGTCTGCGACACGGACACCGTGTAAGTCTCACCGCCGCTGCTGGAGCACGTGCCGGTCGCCGTGATGTAGGTGCCAGCACTCACGACCGGAGTCGCGGCGGTATCGCCGATGAGTTGCCCGATGGCCAGCGAGCAGCTGTTCGCCTTCAACGTCGTGCCAGAGATTGATCCGGTGAAGGACACCGGGCCGCTGCGCCGAAACGCGATCGTGAGCGGATCATCGAACGTCACCGTGCAATTGGTTCCCGGGCACGGACCGGCGCCGATCGATGCGACCTTGTGCAGCTCGGCGGTCGGCCGGTCGCAGTATGAATGCCAGCAACCGACGCTGTTGGCCTGGTACGGGTACTGCCCGGAGGAGAAATCCCAGGTCTCGTCCTCGGCCTTGGACCACAGGATGCGTCCCGTCGCTGTGCTCGACGACGAACTGAGCCAGTCAGAAGCCGCCCAGACGCTTCCATAGCCGGTAAATGCATTCATTGGGTCACCGACCCAACCGGCGCCCGACGCCTCATCAATCAGCACCCAGCTACCCACCGAGAAACCGCTCGTGCTCGTGACCTGGATCGTCGTCTGGCCCTGTGCAGCATCGGCGGCGAGCGGGGTCGCCCCGCATCCCGTACCGACGACGGAGCCAGCGTTCCCGCATGCGTTCCAACCGTAGTTGTAATCCGGGGAAACCGGGGCCATCAGGATCACGTTCGGGCCGCCATTAGGACATGAGGTCTCATCCGACGTGCTCGTGCCACACTGCGGGCCATTCAGCTGGTAGGGCTGAAGTCCATCGGCCACCGTGATGGAGGACTGGCAGATGGCCGATGGATACGACGATGCATTGCCACTACAGGTACCGGTCCCGCGCAACGTGATCCCCGTCGCAATCGTAATGGGCAGGTCAGCGAGATTGACAGAGAACGCACCCGCTCCAAGCTGCACGACCTCCCCCGCCGGGCATGAGTTGATCGCGTTCTGGATGTCGGAGTAGTCGTCCTGGCCGCTGCCGCGCGGATTGACCGTCGCGCAAACCGTAGTCCTGGTCGGTATGCCGCCCACGGATGCAAGTCCGGCGTTCTGCCAATTCGCGTACACCGCATTTGCGGCTGGAAGAAGTTGCGAGGATGGATCGCCCCCTCCTGAAGACGAGCTCGAGGAGGACGCGGAACTCGAGGATGACGACGAGCTCGAGGATGACGCAGTGACTTGAATGGAGAACGCCGGAAGCGAGGCTCCCTGGGTGCCATCGCTGACGCTGATGACGATGCTGGACGTCGTGCCGAGATCGCTGCTCGAGGGCATGCCGCCCAGCAGTCCGGTGGAGATGCTGAAGCTAGCCCAGGACGGCTTGTTTTGAATCGAGAAGTAAAGTGTATCCCCGCCTGCATCCGTCACCGTTGGCTGGAAGGCGTACGCCGAGCCGGCCGTGACAGACGTGGGCGGGGTTCCTGAGATCGTCGGGGGAAGACTCGCCGTGGTTACCGGGGCGGTCACCCCGATCGAAAATGCCGGAAGCGTTGCGGTGGACAGCCGGTTGCTCACGCTGATGATGATGTTCGAATAGCTTCCTTCGTTTGCGGCGGAGGGAGTGCCCCTCAACGTCCCTTTAGAAGCGCTGAAGCTCGCCCAGACGGGCTTGTTCTTAATACGGAACGTCAGTGTCCTCGAGCTCGTCTCCGATGCTGTCGGCGTGAAGGCGTAGGTCTGTGTCGCGACGACGCTGGAAGGCGGCGTGCCGGAGATCGTCAGTGTGCGCGTGCTCGCGTTCGCGATGTGGACGAATGTCGTCAGCCCAAACAGCGCGACGGTTCCTAGAACTCCCCACCCAGTCGACCTGCACGGAACACTACGATTGCGAGTTGTCACTTCTGCCCCCCCGGGTGAACTAAGTTGCGTCACAAACGAGGGCGGCAAGCTCACTCTGGCGGGCAATGTCTTACGTCGCACACCAGAAACTGAATCACGGCGAAACGACTTCCTGTCGGCGCCGGCAGCCCCGCTGCCTCGAGCTCATCTGATGCCTCGAGACCGGTCGCTTTGCGTCCCCGCCTCACGGCGGGTTTGCCCTCGCACAGTGGCAGTACTAAGACCAAAACAGAGATTGTGCAAGACGTCTCTCTACGGAGACGAGAGTGTGTAAATCGCGATTCGGGTGTCTGCGCTGAGCGACGCTGGATTAAATTTCTTCTTGGAGTCTCTATGGGCACGTGAGATGCTACACGTCAGCGCGGCCAAGGGAGACTCACGTGCTACGAGTAGTTAGCGCAATGCTGTTGTGCGGCCTCGCCGCCGTGGCGCTCTCGGGCTGCGACCAGACGCCGGTGTCCTCGAGCGGCTCGAGCCCGAGCGGCTTCAACCAATCCGAGGCGGCGAACTCGCAGAGAGGGAGGAGGGGCTGCTGGAATCCGAGGGACTGCTCTTCGCAGTCGTCCAGTTCGAGCAGCTCATCGAATTCGAGCAGCTCCTCATCCTCGAGTTCGAGCAGCTCGTCTCACTCCTCGAGCTCCAGCAGCTCATCGAATTCGAGCAGCTCCTCATCCTCGAGTTCGAGCAGCTCGTCTCACTCCTCGAGCTCCAGCAGCTCCTCGAGCTCCAGCAGCTCGTCAAGTTCGAGCAGCTCGTCGTCCTCGAGTTCGAGCGGTGGGGGTACCGGGACGCCGATCCTGTTTCAGCACATCGCGTCGTCGACCAATCCACTCGGCAACGGCATCCCTGGGCGCAACTTCGTTTTCCACACCGAGTCCTTGCCAGCGAACACCGTAGCGGTAATGGGCGTAACCGCGCCCACAGACACCACCGTCTCGATCAGCGATGCGCTGGCTGGCTCGTGGTCTGCCCCGGTCTGTAACGCCAGCGGCGGTGGCGGCAATACCACGGCTTGGGTTTTCGTTCAGCCGCTCGGGACGAGCGGCGGAACCGACACCATCACCATCAACGTCGGCACGTCCGATACGCAGCCGGTGCAGTTTGACATCACGTTCTGGCAGAACATCAACACCTCATCGCCGGCCAACGGCTCTCTGTGCACGGGCAGTATCAGTCCGGAAGCCGGCGGCGTCATCAACCCCGGATCGTTCACCCCTGCGGCGGACAATGACAGTAACGGCGGCAACGTCATCTGGAATTACACACCGATCTGCACCGGCTACGCCTCGTCAAACCCCACGAAGTGGGTTCCGGCAACAGGCTTTTCCTTGCTGAACGGCGACATTATTTGGACTAACGATCAAGGCTTCCCCGAGGCCTCGCAGTATTACATTCAGACCACACAAGCCTCGGTCACCCCCTCCATCACGGCGAGCGGCGATACGGCCGACTGTTTCAACTCCGTCTCCGTCGCCCTCAAGATCGCTGACAATGGCGCGAGCGCTCCTTCGAGCATTCACGTCGTTGCCATCGGTCACGAGTCCTTTACCAGCTTCTCCTCGCCCGGAACGATGAAGATTCAGGTGCCGTGGATCGGTAACCTGCGCGCCTTTACCTTCACCTGGGGGGGCATGTCGCCCAACGGCGGCCCCGGCGTGATTAGCTCCATCTCCTCCAGTGACGGATGTAACTTCACCTCGTCAGGTGACGCTGGCAGTGGTCACGTCTGGTACGCGCAGAATTGCTCGCCGTGCCCGACCTGTATAGTGACGTTTACATGGACCGGCACAGAGACTGAGGCCGGGGCCAGCTTCCGCTACTACGACGTGCAGCATGCGGCCTCCTCGTCCTATCAGAACTCTACATACTCGGATGCGTTTTCGTGCGGAACGAGCTTTACCGATGCGCCCTCGTTTACACCCACCGGAGCGTCGAGCGGTCTGACACTTCAGGCTGTTGGCGACGGCACCGGTCCGGTCACCGGCTTCTATACCGGATCTCCTACGGGCGCGGTGTTCGATCTTTGGACATATACCGGGCAGACCGACATGGATGTCGCTGACAACGCCGACGCGAGCGACCATCTCTACTATTCAAGCCTCGCCACGCAGAACTGGAACTTCACCGCCGCGAATGCTAACGAAGAGTGCTACGACGTGGCGGCGGCCTTCAACTGACCGGGTCAATCATGAACCGAAGGGTTTCGGCTCACGCAATCGCGAGCGCGTACAGCGGCTCGAGGAAAGAGGCCGTGGCGCCATCGAGCCCCTTGACCTTCGGGTTGCTCGAGTCGATCAGGTGACGTTTACCGGCGCGTGCTCGCCCGTTCCATGGCCCAGCCCGAACATCACCGCGGGTAGGCTCAGCGGCGGATTGGTAAAGCAATATCCCGGCCACGAGCGGGCTGCGTGGCAGAACCTGCGGCGTGTAACCGCCTGCGAAACGTTGTCGGCCTATTTCGACGCACCGAGCCAATGAGGGTCGCCCGCTCGGCGGCACAAGACCAACTCAGGAGCAATCGGTAGCAGTGGCTGGGCCCTATCTGCGAGGTTGCAGCTGGAGATACGATCGGCCGACTATGAAGCGCCCGTAGCTGTCAAATCGCGCAGTTACTCGGCGTTTGTTCCTTCCGCGGCTCCGTATGGATAATAGTAGTAGCCCGTGCTCTTCATCGTGCTCTGATTCAGCACAAGTGACGCGGAACAGCCCTCGGGTAGACGGCTCAACGCATCCATGAGAACGTGGTGCTCGGTGAAGTCCGCGCGTACCACCACCACGATCTGACCTGCCAGCTCGGCGAGGGCGGCCGCTTCGGTAGTTAGCAACAACGGCGAGGAATCGAGGAGGAAAATTCGCCTGCCGTTCATGCCCAGGAGCGAATCCACGGCTTCGACCATCCGATCGCTCGCGAGAAGCTCCGTGGATCGATCGTTTCGCGTTCCAGCCGGCAACAGGAACAGGTTGGGCACGTCCGTTGGGAGTATCAGCCGTTCCAACTCGATGGCCGGATCGATCGCCGCATCGAGCAGGCCCCGTTCGGCATCGACGCCAAACATCTTGCTAATTTGCGGGTTGATAACATCCCCGTCGATGAGGACAACGTCCAGATCCTGCTCCATCGCCATGCTGAAGGCCAGATTGAAGGCAGAGAAGGTCTTGCCGTCGCCCGTCAGCGCGCTAGCGACCATGATGAGACGCCCGTTCGGGAGAGGCTCGTGCCCCTTGCCCATTGCCGCAGCGAGGAGCGGGCGCTTGATGTGACGGTACTGGCTCGCGATCTCCCGCTCCTGATGCTTAGGTGCCAGCAACCCCGACACGCGCAGCGCGTCCTGGTCGATGGATATCACACGGCCGGTTGCGGCCTGCGATGCCGCGGCCTCGACGACCTTGCCGAATACGCGCCGAGTTCGCGACGCGGACCCGTCGGCCTGCATCCGCTTGAGGACCGTTTCGACGATGCTCATGCGTTCAGGTCATCCAGGTTCTGACGGCATCTGCAAGGTGTCGCTGAGTCGCGAGATACACGCCACACAGCAGCGCCATGCCGAGAGCGGCTCCGGCGAGCCGCAGCGCGGAGCGCCGCAGTAGCGCCTCATGCCGCTCGATCCACGTCATGCTGACCGTACCCAGCACCGGCAATCCCGTCATCTCGCGCAGGCGTCGCGCGCCGCCGTACGTGGGCCGCAAGAGGTTGAGCAGGAAGGCCGCGCCGCCGCCCGCTGCGATCGCTGCCGCCAGTGCGCCGATGGCGAACAGCTTGCGCCTGGGAAAGACCGGCTCGAAGCCCGCGCGCGGTGGATCGACGACATCGAAGCGAATGACCCCGGTCTGCGCTGCCTGCTCGCCGAGCCGCGCGCGTCCCAGCTGCTCCACCAGCGCTCCGTACTGCGCCTTGACCACGGTGTAATCGCGATTGAGCTGGGAAAACTGCGCCTCCACCTCGGGAGCCGTATTCATCATGCTGCGCAGTGACGCGACGCGCCGGCGCCGGTTGGCGATATCGGCTTGCAGTCCGGCGATTTCCACGCCGACCTGATCGTATTGCATTTGCAAATTCTGGTACACCGGGCTCGCAGCAAGACCGGTTTGTGCGGCGGCACCCGCATCGCCGTGCCGCGCCGCCTCGATTTCATCGGCCAGGCGCTTTTTCAGCTGCGCGATAGTGCTCCGCAGTTCGATCACTTCCGGATGCTTCTCCGTATAGTTCAGCAGCAGCTCATCCAGCTGCCCCTGAGCCCGCTGCAGGCGTGCGGACGTGTCGCTGGCGGGCCCGGCGGCAGCTGCCCCGGTCCGCTCCGCGTCACTCGGCACCAGCGGCTGTTCACCGCGCAGCTGCCGTTGCAGCTCATTGTGCCGCATGGTGGCAATCGAAAGCTTAGTCTGCGCATCATCGAGTGCGGCCGATTCCGTGTCCAAACGATTGAAATAGTCGGCTTGGTCGCCCGGTAGCAGGCCGATATGGTCCCTCTTGAACGTGGCCAGCGCCTCTTCGGCAGCCCGCAGGCGCTTCTCGAGCGCGGCGATCTGCTGGGTGAGGAACTGCTGCGCCTGCAGAGAGCCTGCGCGGTTGCCACCTACCGCCTCCTGCACGAAGGTGTTCACGAACCGGTCGACGACCTTGAGGCTGGTTTGGCGATCCTTGTTCGTGTAGGAGATTACATAAGTACCCCCTCCGGCCGCGTCCCCGGCGGCTCCCACAGAAATCTGGATCTGCCAGCGCAACTTATCGACCACCTTTTGCCGTTCCTCGGGCGTCCGGGCGCGGGCAGTAAGACCGGTGTCGTCGGCAATCTTTCTGAGCTGCGGACCACCCAACAGTGCCTCGCGCACCAGCTCGATCTGTGAATCGGCGTTCTCATCGATCACGAGACTGCGGGTGGCGGCGCTCAGGGCGGTCTGCGTATCGACGAAGACCGTGGCGGAGGCCTCGTAGCGGTCCGGCAACGCGGTTATGACAACCAGCGACAGCAGCATGGCGGCCCAGGCCACGCCCATCCCGATCCAGCGGAACCGCCACAGGCCACGCAACTGTTCCCGCAGGTTTTCCAACCGCTGCATCATATACCTGGAGCCTAGCAGAAACCGCCTGTTTCGGCGAAGCTGTGCGCCCTCCCCGCCTGGCGATGTGGGTTCGGCTTCACGATGATCGAGCGCAGAAGCACTGCGAGCGCCTGCTAACCCGCATTATTCGTGAACCGTGACCATTTGGGGGTTGATGGTTGATCGGGAGGCGAGTTGAGCCGCGAACATACAATTTCGGCTCTCGATCCGCGAGCCGCACGAGGATGCGCGCGCGGGAAGGCGTCGCGCAGCCGCTCGAGCAGCCGGCGCAGGTTGCCGATTGCCCCCGGGTGGCCCGGGCATTGCCCGGCCGCAGCACATAGGTGAACAGGTACTGTTCGGGCTCGTGGTTGAAGGTCACAAAGCCGGCCACCGGCAGGTGGCGCCAGGTGTCGTAGTGGCCGCTGAAGAAGGTCAACTGCTGGCCGCCATGGGTCGGGTCGTCGGTCGGGCCAGATCCACGGTGAGGTTCGCGCCCGTGGCCGAATTCCCGAAGTCCTTGCCCTCGCAGCCCACGAGGGCACTGACGAACAAAGTGTAGATCAGCGCACCGGAGGCGCGTCGGATCCAGCGCCAGTCGACTATGAACAAAGGATATTATCCCGAGTCTCTCGATGCTCTGACACACTACTGTTCCAACGTTATGCCAACAAAATCAGTTGGTTATGTGATCCGTCGGTTTCGGACCCGACGCGGTGAGTGTGAACAGCTGATTGAGTCGGATTTTCTCAAACAGGCTCGGGCGCGAGGTCCAGATGGTTGGTGATGAACACCAGCTTCCTGCCCGTCTCGGGTTCCTTGAAGCGGATCCGCTGCAATGGCTTCGGATAGCCCTATTTGGAAGAAAACACCGTCAACGCGATCATGCGGTCGCAGATCACCCCGTTGCTGCGGTCGGTCTTGCGCCACAGCGTGTGGAGCGTGCGCGCCACCGTGATCAGACGCTGTGCAAAGAGCATGATGAGAAAGTGCTCCAGGCAGGTGAAGCTCTTGATCTTGTGTTCGCCCTTGTAGCGGGCGATGCAGCGACGAAACGTCAGCGGCAGATGCGCGGTCAATTGTGCGAGAATCAATTTTCTGGCGTTCAAGCCAGCCTCGGCGCCGAGGTGAAATCCGCGCTAGCTTGCCGCAATTGCCGTCCAAATCGAGACCAGAGAAAATAACGAAAATCCTATTCGGAATCGCCCACTTACAGCGGGCAAATCCTTCAACGTTGGGACAGTAGTAGGGCCGCTTGTGTCTACAGTTTCGGAAGCTTCCAGCCCAACGTCAACCAGTAACTCGATCCCGGAAGTCGTCATTGCTGCAACCGCCGGTAGCGCGAAGCAGCGGCCGGGATCGGTCTTTAGCGGCCACTTGCCAGCACTCGATGGAGTGCGCGGCCTCGCGATACTTGCCGTCCTTCTGTTTCACTTTGTCGCACCGGTGGACCCGAAAGGCCCGATCGACGCCGCCATTACGTGGCTGTTCGCCTATGGCGCGCTTGGAGTCGATCTCTTCTTCATCCTCTCCGGCTTCTTGATAACCGGGATTCTCTACGATTCGCGTGCCGACCCTTCCTACTTTCGCAACTTCTACATGCGGCGCGTGCTGCGGATCTTCCCACTGTACTACGGTGTTCTGGCCATAGTTTTCTTTGTCGTTCCTGCAATCCCCGCCCTTCACGGCTCCGAGATCGCGGGGCTGAGGAACCACCAGGCATGGGCCTGGCTCTATGGCGTGAACATCTACCTCGCAATACACGGCGGTTGGGTGCTGCCGTACATCGAACACTTCTGGTCACTGGCGATCGAGGAGCAGTTCTACCTCGTATGGCCCTTGGTAGTTTGGCTGCTCGCCGACAAGCCGCGCCTTTTCCTGACGTTCTCGCTCGCGGCTGCCATTGCCTCGTTCGGCGGCCGGATCGTAGCGACCCTGTTCGGTGCGAACCCAATCGTGACGATCGTACTCACACCTTTCCAACTCGATGCACTCGCGATCGGCGGGTTTCTTGCCGTCTACCTGCGGCAGCCGGACGGAGAGGCTGGGGCTCGACGCCTCATCGTTCCGATGACGTTGGTGGGAATCGGTCTGCTGCTCCTGCAGTTCGGCATCCGTCACTTCTCCGAATATGACAGCGCCGTGCAGTCGGTGCGCAGCGGAGCCTTCCACCTGTTGCTCGCCGCCTTACTGCTCCAGGCTCTATGCGCACCAACCTCGTCGGTCTGGTCTCGCGTCTTCCGTAGCAGTCCGATGATCATTCTCGGCAAGTACAGCTATGGACTTTACGTCTACCACCATTTCTTTTCCTACTACTTCTCCAAACACGGCACCGAGCTCGCTCTGGCTTCGGTGATTGGTTCCCATATAGCCGCGCTGGCGATTCAGGCTGTCGGCGGAATGGCGGCTTCGATGGCGATCGCGTGGCTGAGCTACGAGTACTTCGAGAAACGCTTCCTTCAACTGAAGCGCTTCTGGCCCTCGTCCAATCGGCTCCACGCACAGCATCCCTGATCTTGATACCCGTTCACGCGAGCATCACCCGATGCCGAACTTACGTGCACGCACGAGGGAAGCCGCAACGGTCAGCGGCCTGGTCATGCGAAACCCGAGTGCGATCACCGCCAGATAGAATGCACTGCAGACGATGCTGAGGGTGAGGAGCCTGGCGAGCGGAGCGGTGTCCTGCAGCAGCGTATAGCGGAGGAGGAAGCCAACGGTGGCGGAGCCCAGCGCCGTGAGAATCTGCGGTCCGACCGCTCGGTACATGTCTCCGACGCCAATGCCCAGCGGCTTCCCGGCATACACAATGGCTGGAACGAACAATACGTAGGTCAATGTCGTATATGCGGCGGCAACGCCAAGCGCTCCGAACGGCAGCCCGCAAAATAAGGCCACGAACGTGACGATGCAGTTCAGAATGCCCCAGTGCCGCCAGCGCTCGGGCCGTCCAGCGGTGACATGCAACCAGCCGGCGGTCCGCTCGACAACGTTAGCCGGGCCACGCAGAGCGAGAATAGTCAGTATCGCGCCTGCTGTCTTCCACTTGCTGCCGAGCATCAGTACAACCAGATCCTGTGCGATTACCGCGAGGATCGCAAAGGCCGGTGCAGCGAAGTAGGTGAGCGAGGATAAGGCGGTCGACCATGCGCGTTTCAACGCTGCTGCGTCCTCGCGGAGTTTGCTCAACGTCGCGGTTGCCACGTTGTGAAGCGGCGCACAGACTTGTAGAGCACCGGCATAGACTGTGAAGGCGTTTTGATAGTAGCCGAGTTCTTCTGGCCCGGTCGTGTAGCCGAGTGCAACACGGTCCGCCGCCTTTGCGACGAAATCAGCTATCGTAAAGCCGGTCACATTGATGCCGAACCCAAGCAACTCTTTCACGCCCGCTGTAAACCTGGGACGCTTGGGCCACCAACCGCAAGTGATCCACACACCAAACGCTGTCAACAGCGCGGTCAGTACGGGCTTCCAGACCAGCGCCCAGTAGCCGTAACCCCGGTAGGCGAGAGCGATCGCGAGCACCGACCCCAGGAGGGCGGCACCGAATTCGATTGACGCGAGCTTCCGGAACATCAGCGCGCGCCGCATGAGGGCGTATTGTTGGTAGTACAGCGCTGGCAGCACAAAAGTAAGTGACATGGCCATCGCTATGTGCTCGAGGCGGGGCTCCGCGTAAAAGCGCGCCACGAGCGGGGCGCTGAGAACGGTGATCGCGGTGAGAGCGAGGCCTGTGGCGAACGTAATCCAGAAAAGGGCGCTCACCTCGCCCTCGTTGACTCTGCCGCGTTGCGCGACGGCGTCGCGCGTTCCCAGATCGACGCAGATCGACGCATACCCCGTCACTGCAGATATCATTGCGACGAGCCCGAAGTCTTCCGGCAGCAGGATCCGCGCGAGGACTATCGTCGACACAACCTGGATGGCCAGGTTTCCGCCTTGTGCAATCATGGAAATGGCGCCGCCGAGCAGTGAGCGGCGGTGCAGATCCTCGCTCGGAGCGGCGTCATCGAAATAGCCGTGATGCATTGCTGGCGCTCTAGGACCGGGTTCAGAAGATCATTGACGGGACGCCGTATCTTGAGCGCCGTAGGAAGATTCCGAAGGGAGGCAAGACGCCTGCGCGTCGACTGGATCCGAAGCTCGGTGAATTCGTGCGAGTTCGCACTTTGCCAGAGATCCTCGAGACGGTCGACGCGGCGCTGCGCAGTTGTGATTCCCGAGAATGGTATTTGCCGCGCGCAAGTTATTAAAAACCGTTGCGGGTTCTGCCAACGGCGGCACGACCAGCAGCTTGCGCGCCGTGATGGTCTCGGCGCGGCGCGCCTCCTCGCTGGTCAGTTCGACCCAGCAGGAAGTGCTCGCGTATCAGGTGTGAGCATCAAGAGAGCCCTTCAGTTACCTACGACTTCTCGATTATATTTAGTAGGTTATCGAATTATCTTGCGTCGGATTCTATGGTGTGAGATACGGATGTTCCGCGTGCGACTTACACGCGGTGCTGCGTGCCGAGGGTGGAGCGTTGCCGCCGCGCAGCCGACTATAGCCGCACGAACTCGCCGCCGGTCAGAGTGCATCGCAGGACGATTGCGTTGCGCCGTGTAGCACGTCACAACGTGACGCTGTGGCTGCGCTTCGCAGCTGCACCTCGTGCTTCGCGATCTCGATGCGACCCGGAGGAAAGGACGTGTTGGACGGTACGCCGGCTGTGACAGGAAACCTTACGGACGGACCTGCCGCTGCCCGCGATCGGCGGCCGTGACGCCACCTGGCTCTCGGCCGCCCAGCAGCTCCGCGCTCAGAATGTCCTCGAGCCGTCCGCGCGCATTGATCTGGCTGAAAGCGTGATCGGCGCCATCGACGATGTGTACCCGGCAGAGATCGCTGAGACGCTGCAGCGACGACCCGCCCCCAATCCTAAGGAGATCGATTCCCGGCTCGCCGTGCGCGAACACGAACACGATCTGAACGCCGCGCGCAACGAGCTCCTCGAGCTCGCGACTGAGATCACGCGGCGGCCGAACACGACGGCACGCGGCCACAGTGGGCCTTGCCGCGCCTCGAGAGCGGGCAGACTCGCCCAAACCTCGCCCAGCCGACGGCGAGCGGCACGGCGAAAAAATGCAATCTCTAGCACCACGAGCAAGGCCAACGACAGCGGAACGTTGTTGACCGAGAGTCGAATTAGCATAGGCTAGCGGATCGGACATTGGTGTGCAGGGCAGCGTCGAGCTTTACAGTGAAGTGTAAAGACAATGCCAACGCCCAAGCAGACAACGGCAAGCGCTCCAGCCCCCCCCAAGGGCTGCCTGCGGCGAGAATGTGCCTGCCGTGGTGGTCGGCAGGACGCTCAACAGTCTAATCGTCGTCCGCAGCCTCCCACCGGCGGGTGTCCCCTTCTACGTGCTGGATACCAGGCGGAGGTGCTCTGCGGCGTCATCGAGAACGCGCTCTCAGATGCGGTGCACCTCTTTCACGTCGATGCGCTGTCCTCCACCACCGCTCTCATACAGGTGCGCTTCCACCGTCGCGCCCATCTGCCAATCGTGCTCGCCTCTGGGCTTCTCGATGCGCCCATCACCGTTCCGTGGTGGAATGGCATGCGCCTGCGGCTGACCGCGTGATCTCCCGCGAAAACTGCCGCGCTCTCAGCGTAAGAGTGCGCGGTGGAAATCCAGCGGCTCAACTTGCTTCCCGATCACCAGAAGGTGGGCGTCGCGACGATTGCGATGGAGTCGACGAGTGTCTGCTGGATTCGAGTGTTCGAGATCTTGGAGTTCGCCGCTTCCCACATCCAGCACGTACAGAAGGCGCTGATGCAGATGAACCGGCCGCTTCATCATGATGTCAGGGACGCTTTGTATCGCGTCGCGGGCCTGAATCTGACGCAGATCCATGGCCTCGGTTCCTACGTGGCACTGAAGCTCATAGCGAAGTGCGGTACCGATCTGTCTCGCTCGAGCCCCACAAGGGCGAAGGCAAGCTTGACCGTTCGGTACCCTCTTTCACATAACGTCGGATATTGGGCCTCTGTCGCCCTCTCTCGAGTCAATCGGCTCGACGGCGGCCCGACCCTAGTGCACGCGCCCGCGGATTCCCTTATACTCCGCCCGGCATAGCGGACTCATAAAACTTCTCGAAGTCGTTGATCCGCAAAGCGCAAGCCGGCCGCATTCGGCGCCTTGGAGCCGCAGCAGGGAGACCGGCACGGAAGTTGCACTTTTGGACATCAGGACAAAACCAACTGATGCGATGTCTGGGAGCAAATCGGTTCACAATGAATTGTGCGCACGCGGAGCGGGCGCCTGTGTAGCGCAGGTGTAACGTTCAAATTCGATAATCACGATTAAGCAGAGTCGCCGCGCAAGCGCCGGACTCGATGATCACAAAGAAGCGAGTCACGGCATAGTTGCCGGGCTCGATACGGGCGAAGAAGAAGCAAGCCGTGGCAGTCGCCGCAGATTCAATCGGAGGATCTCTCGTCGGTGCCGATGCGCAACGACGCATACGCTTGGGGAGCGTGGAGCCGGCGATTCTCACACTGCTCAAGCAGCTCGACCCTCTGATCGTCGTGCTCGCCCTCTTCGGTTGCAAATTTCTGTATGGCGGGCACTTCACTCGCCAGACAGGAGAGCTTGCTGTCTTGGCGTTCTTCATCTCGAGCTATATCTTCAACCGCTGGAGCCGCGAGACCGATCTGCCCGGCAAGCCGGCGTCCTCCGCTTGGTCCCGAATCGTGCTGCAGTGGTGCTGCGTCGCGAGCATCCTGCTCTTCGTCGCATTCGCCTTCAAGGCGACCGAACAATTCTCGCGGCTCGTCGTCATCACCTGGTTCTTCGCGACGCCGCTCGCGTTGTGCGCCACGGATGCGCTGCGATCGCCGCTATACCGGGCGCTCACGAGCAGCGCATTCAGTCCGCGCTTTCTCATCATCGGCGCCAACCGGGTCGGGCACGAGCTGATGCGCCGCCTCCCGCAGAAGGGCTTCATGGGCTTCTTCGACTTCCGCAGCGCCGATCGGGTCGCCCAGGTGATCGATCCCACGAAGCTCGCCGGGCATTGCAAGGACGTCGCAGCGTATGCCCGCACCCACGACATCAGGACGATTTACATCGCGCTGCCGCTCTCGAACGTGCCGCGGATCGGAGACATCGTGCGCGAGCTGCAAGACACGACCGCCTCGGTCTACTTCGTGCCGGACTTATTCGCGTTCGACCTGATCCGAGGACGCCTGGTCGTCATCAATGGCATGCCGGTCCTCTCGGTCTGCGATACGCCATTTTACGGCATGGACGCCGTGCTCAAGCGCGCGACGGACGTCGCGTACGGGCTGGCGGCTCTCGTGGTGGCCGGACCCCTGATGGCACTCATCGCCGTCGGCGTCAAGCTCTCATCGTCCGGACCGATTCTTTTCCGCCAGCGCCGTTACGGCCTCAACGGCGAGGAGATCACCGTATACAAGTTTCGGAGCATGCGGGTTTGCGAGGACGGCGCCGTGATCGCTCAGGCCACGCGACGAGACCCCCGGGTGACGCCGCTCGGACGGATTCTTCGAAGGACCTCCCTCGACGAGCTGCCGCAGATCTTCAACGTCCTGCAGGGCAAGATGAGCATCGTGGGTCCGAGACCCCACGCAGTCGCTCACAACGAGCTTTATCGCCGGCTGATCAGCGGCTACATGCTCCGGCACAAGGTGCGACCGGGGATCACGGGACTCGCTCAGGTGAGCGGGCTGCGGGGAGAGACCGAGGTGGTAGAGAAGATGCGCGAGCGCGTGAAGTGCGACCTCGAGTACTTGAGTCGCTGGTCACCGTGGCTCGACATCAAGATCATTCTCAAGACGCTGAGTGTGCTCTGGCACGACCGTAACGCGTTCTGACCGGCGCTACCCGGGTGGCGTCGGTCCTCATCGTGCACCCTTGCCGAGGAAAACCACCTCGGCGGTCTGCACGAGGATGAGCAGATCGCCATTGGGCGTGACCACCCGTTCCTCCGGAACTTCGAGACTCTCGCTCGGCGGCTGCACGAACCCGACGAGAGAGAAGCCCCGCTGAGGGAGCGGGGCTCCGGGAGCCCGGGGATTCGGCGCTCCGGGGCGCCCCGTGGGCCTACATCGAGGCAGCGCGTCGGGAATTGGCGACGCGGAAGTTGCGCTCGCAATCAATGGGTTAGTCTCAAACAGCGCCGCAGTTCTCCAATTGCTGTCTCCACCTGGCAACAGGATTACGTTGCGGCAGCGTTCGCGCGGGGTCATCCGAACGCGCAAACTCAATGGAGACAGGCACTTACCTCACATGGCATAGCGGTTGCACCTCAGTACATGCTCAGTTGAGCATGACCTTGAGCGCTGCAGTCGCTGCACGCATTAGGTCAAAAGGGCAAACCCATCCGAAAGGGTGGGGGCGCAAAGCTTCCGGTCTAACGGCTCTCGGGCCCAGGACAGCGGAGTTGCCGGGATCGCTGCGAGGATTTCTCGGAAATCCTCGATGACAGCGGCGGTCTCGTGAAGGTAGCGGCTCGCCTCTTAAGAGCGCGCTCCTCGCGCAATTCCCCCTCGAGCCCCGAAGCCGCAGGACCTTGAGTCTTGCGCGAAAAGAGATGTTTGAAACGGGGTTTTGGGGGAAGAGTCGCATGCAGAGAGCCAATGCAGCTTCGTGGGCGCCGGTGGTCGCGGGAATGATCCTGTGCGCCGCCCTCGTCGCCGGGTGCAACGGGGACGGGTCGTCGTCCGCTCTGCCCACGGAGCCGCCGTCAAGCGCCGCCTCGAATCCGGGCGCCTCGACGAACTCCGGCACGGCGGGCAACGACGTCACTCCCGTCCAGAACTCCGCCGTGACGCTCTCCTGGCAGCCGCCGACCGAAAACACCAACGGTACCGCTCTCACGGATCTGAGCGGCTACGTCATCAACTACGGCACCCAGTCGGGGTACTACACGAGCTCCATCACGGTGACGAACCCAGGCATCTCGACTTACGTCGTGGACAACCTCTCACCGGGCACGTACTACTTCTCGGTCACCGCGATGGCCTCTGACGGCACCGTGAGCCCGCCCTCCCCGGAGATCAGCGCGACGGTCGAATGAGCGCGAGCATCTCGCGGGCGCGCATAAAATAGAGAGCCGGATCGAGCTTCCGCCCGGTCCGGTTCTACGTCGAGACTACACCTTAGGGCTGGTTGGTCAGCCGCCTGCCATATCGCAGCCGGCGCGCTACGGCGACGCCCAGCAGTCCTGCAAGCATCAGCACGACCGACGGCGGCTCAGGAACACTCGGCGAGGGAGGAGTCAATTCCAAGCCGATGTTGGACTTGATGTCCCAGTCCGCGGCGTCGTTCAGGACCAGGTCCAATACGTCGCCATTTGAGAGCGTCGTGGAAAGAACGTCGCAGTCCTTCGTGGTGTGACCATCATCGGTGTACGGCGTACAGAAAGCCGTATCGGTCGCACCACTCCACATGACCGAATCGGTGTCGTTGGAGTAATCCGCCTCGAAGATAGCCGTATCGCTCAGCGTGTACACCTGGCTCGGGTCCGTGGACAAACTGATATCGAATGTCACCTTGTAATCTGCGGTAGAGGTGTTCGAGCACTTCTTGCAGCCGGCGCTACCGGCTGGCGAGAACGTGAGTGACTCGACATCCGTCACCGCGGAGTCGCTCAACGAAGTGACCGGAACGACCAGTGGCGATTTGGTGGGGGATTTCGTGACCGTTGGGAGGTTTCCGATGCTGCTCACCACCGTCGTAGAGGTGGTGATGTCGAGGTTCTCCCCGATGCCGTCGGCAAAGCTGGTTGGGGCGGTCGCCGCCAGCAGCGCAACCGCCGCCGGGATGGCGATAGCCAGATGGGCAAGTGATTTTCGAAACATCATGTCTTTCCTGCTTGATTAACGGACAAGTGGGAGCGATCCGCTCTTGTCCCACGCGCATGACCCCTGGCCGTCGACGCTCCTGGCACGGAGATGCCGCCGCCTTCAGCTTTACTGCAAATTCCATACTACTTAATAAAATCAATCTGTTAGGCGCAATCTGCGCCTCGGACCGTTGCGTGTGTAGGGTTTCCCGACAGGCCGGCACGGAGTGGCGAAGCTCCGTTTGGTGAATTATACTTCTGATTGTATGAATTATACGAAAGGCGCCCATGCAGCCTGATCGTCAGTCCGATAGCCCGAAGCGTCACCATCGCGTGGTGCTCGCCGAGGCCGTCATGCGGCTGTTCGACCTCTGGAGCCTCGCTGCCGCGGATCGCCTGGTCCTGCTCGGGCTCTCCGAAGGGAACCGAACGGCCCTGCAGCGCTATGCCCACGGCGAGCCTCTCGCCTCCAGCCGGGACCTGCTCGACCGCGCAGGCCACCTGCTCGGCATCCACAAGTCGCTGAAGCTCCTGTACCCGCGCAATGAGGACATCGTTCGCGGCTGGATGGCCTCCCCCAACCAGCGCTTCGGCGACGAGGCGCCCATCGAGGTCGTCAGGCGATTCGGCTTGCCGGGCCTTGCCGTGGTTCGCGGAACGCTCGACATCCTGCGCGGCCAGTAGGAGAGCCGGTGGAATTCAAAGTCACCGAGGACTCCCGCGGGGACTGGTTTCGCAACATCGTGAGCCTTCGCGCGAGCGTCGAGCTCTTCGCGGATCTGGTCCGCCGCCCGAGCGATGCGCAAGTCCTGTTGGAGCACGAACTTGCCACGAAGCCCGCCCGTGAGCCCTCGCCCGTCATCAGCCGGCCGTTCGAGGACACGGAGATCTACGACCCCGTCTGCGCGGCCATCCATTGGCCGTTCGAGCACCCGTGCCGCTCACGCTACTCGAACGGGAGTTACGGCGTGTGGTACGGCGCCCGCTCGCTCCTCACTTCGATTCACGAGACGGTGCATCACTTCCGCCGCAATACGCTCGCGAGCGAGATCGCTCGAAGCAGCCGCGTTGCCATCTATCAGGAACGGCGGGTCCACCTGGTACGGTGCAGCGCCATGCTGGTGGACCTGCGCGAGCGATGCCGCGAGGAGCCACGGCTCACCGACCCCGAGGATTACTCGGTCTGCCAGAGCCTCGGTGGACGATTGCGCGCCGCATCGCAGCCCGGAATTCAGTCGCGCTCCGCGCGCGATCGTCAAGGAGAGGTCGCCGGCGTCTTTCAGCGGGAGCCGCTCAGCGACCCGCGCGATGTGTGCTATTTGGGATACGTGCTCCATGCCAGTACGGGATGCGTCGACGTGGAGCGCAAGCCCGGGAAGGTGGAGTGGAGGATCGAGGCTTCGTGATCCCAGAACGGACAGCGAGTCCGCCTACGCTTCCGTCGCCGCCTTCCCGAACTGCGCGGCGCTGATGTGGTGCTTCTCCAGCAGGTCATACAGCGTCGGACGCGTGACTCCGAGTAGCTCAGCCGCTCGCGACAGGTTCCCGCGCGATACTGCAAGGGCTTGCCGAACGGCTTGCGCCTCGACCCGCTGGCGCGCCACGCGAAGATTCAAGTACTGGGTATCCTCGCCGGGATCCTGCAGCCCCAGATCGCTCGCCGTGACCACAGCGCTATCCGCCATGATCACGGCACCCTTGATGCGGTTCTCGAGCTCGCGGATGTTGCCCGGCCAGCGATGAGCCTGGATGGCGCGAATGGCATCCGGCGCCAACCCCCGCGACGGCTTACCGAAGCGCTCGGCCGTCTGCTGCAACAGAAACTGCGCGAGCAGCGTGCCATCGCCTTGGCGCTCACGCAGCGGCGGCACCTTGATCGTCACCTCACTGATTCGATAGAAGAGATCTTTCCGGAAGCCGCCGGCCACAATCAACGCATCGAGGTCACGGTTGGTGGCGCAAATGATCCGCAGGTCGAGCGGCACCGGGGTGCGCCCGCCGATTCGCTCAATGGTGCGCTCCTGCACCACGCGCAGGAGCTTCGCCTGCAGCGAGGTGGGCATCTCCCCAATCTCATCCAGAAACACCGTACCACCGCTTGCGAGCTCCAGCTTGCCGAGCGTGCGCTTCGCAGCCCCCGTGAAGGCGCCCTTCTCGTAGCCGAACAGCTCGCTCTCCAGGAGCTGATCGGGGATGGCAGCACAGTTGATGGCAGCGAACGGCAGATGCGATCGACCCGACAGGCGGTGCAGCGCTTTGGCCAACAACTCCTTCCCCGTGCCGCTCTCACCGAGGATGAGCACGGTCGCGCTGGTCGGCGCGAGCTTCTCGATCGAGCGACAGACGCTGCGCATCACGTCGCTCGCGCCGATGATCCCTGCAATAGCCATGGAGCCCGTCTGCTCGCGCAGCCGGCCATTCTCTTCCTCCAGCTCCCGGATGCGGAATGCGCGACGCACGACGATCGACAGCACGTCCGCATTGATCGGCTTGTGGTAGAAATCGGTGGCTCCGAGGCCGACGGCCTGCACGGCGAGATCCCGTCCGTCCTGCTCGGTCATCGCGATAATCTTGGTGTCCGGTGCGAGATTCAGGATCTGTCGCAGCAGGTCTAGACCCTCCATCTCCGTCGCAGGATCGTTCGAGCCCAGATCGAACAGCACCACGTCGGGCTCGTTGCGGCGAATCAGCGTGAGCGCCTCCTCTGAAACCTCGCTGCAGACGACATCGAGATCCGAAAAGATTGGCTCGAGCGTCGCGAGCAAAGCTCGGTCATTCGCGAGAATGAGCAGTCGCCGGCGCTCACCCACCGTACCCATCGCGCCCTGAACCTCGTCGATCGGTAAGCCCATAACGTGCCTGCCGGAGGGCCGCGTTACCGCGCGCCCTTGCCCATGAAAACCACTTCGGCCGTCTGCGCGACGATCGACAGATCGAACAGAAACCCGTTGTTCTTGATGTAGTAGAGATCGTACTGGAGCTTCTCGAGCGCATCCTGCTCGGAGGAGCCATAGGGATAGCACAGCTGCGCCCAGCCCGTGATGCCGGGCTTCACGCAATGCCTCTGCATGTAATAGGGGATCCTGTCCGCGAGCTCGGCCACGAATTGCGGCCGCTCGGGACGTGGTCCGACGAAGCACATCTCGCCACGCAGGACGTTGATGATCTGCGGCAGCTCATCGATGCGGAGCTTGCGGATCACGGCCCCGACACGCGTCACCCGGGAATCACTCCTCTCCGCCCAGCGGGCCTCTCCATCCGATTCCGCATCGACGTGCATGCTTCGGAATTTCAACAAATTGAAGGGGCGGCCGCCGAGCCCCGCCCGCGCCTGGCGATACAGCACAGGGGCGCGCCAGCCGTCCTCCAGCTTGATCGCGATGGCCGTCGCCAGCATGAACGGCAACGCGACAACGAGAAGCAGCAAGCTCGCAACGATGTCGATCGCACCGGCGGTGAACAGCCGCAGCGACCCGCGCTTGAAACCCTCGCCGAAGATCAGCCAGCTCGGATTGAGCACATCGATGCGTACCCGCCCGGTCTCGCGCTCCAGGAACGTGAGCAGCTCCGTCACATCGAAGCCCGCGAGACGGCACTCCAGGAGCTCCGCGATGGGGAACGCCCGACGGCGGTCGTCCATGGCGACGACGATCTCATCGACGTTGAGCCCTCTGCAGAGATCGAGGAGCCCGTTGTTCGGATCGAGCACCCGATCCTCTGGCACCTCGAGACCCTCACCTTGCGACCGCACGAACCCCAGCAATACGAATCCGCGCTGGTCCGCTCGCCGCCGCAACCCCGAGACCGCAGCGGCGTTCCTTCCGGCGCCGTAGACCAGCACACGTCGCTTGAACGGCGTCTCGTCCACGAAGCGGCTGAAGCCGAGCCGCAGGACCATGACGATCACGCCAGTCCACAATGCCGCGAGTCCCAGAACCCCGCGGCCGAGCCACAGGTCCGGTATGATGTAAAAGCACACCGCGGTGAGGACGATGCCCGAGGTCACGGCGGCCACGACGCGAATGAAAATACCGGCGCTGCGGGCGCGCTGGCGCGCACTGTAGAGGCCAAAAGCCAGGAGGCTCGCAACCATCGCGCCACTGAACAGAACGGCTCGAGGCCAGAGAGGTCCCTGCAGGCGAGCGAACGAGCTGAGACCGGGTCCGAAACGCACCAGGCCGGCGGCAAGCAACAGGAAAAAGAACAGGATCGCTTCGAGCGCGGCCAGCACGATGAACGACATGTGCAGGTACTGGCCGAATAATCGAATGCGCATACGCCCTCTGGCAGGTTCGACCCCGACGAGCACTCCACCCTGCGATCGCGAACGCCCAAGCCTGAAGCTTGGCCACGCCGCTCGTCCGCTGCGCACGGCCCCGTCGGTGAAGTCGAGCAATGTCGCCCCTTTACAGTGAACTGTAAAGAGTGGCGTAGGAAACGCCGTGAGTGGGCTCACATTTCGGCAAGGGAGCTGCGGCCCGGAGTGTCTGGGCGGTTGATGATGGCCTCTTGCTCTTCGGTATCCTTTGCGCCTTTCGGCGCGTCGTGACCCGCGATTCCCACCGGACCGTGACCGCTTCTCGGCTCGGAGCGAACGGCTGGCGCGGCGCGTGCATGCACGCGTGCTGGGGTGCTCCTCGTCGGTAGGCTTACCGGCTTTGTTCAGCCGGAGCCGTCGATGCCTCAGAGCGCCCTCGCAATACGTCACATTCGAAAACTTCTGCACCTGACGTAGGAGAGCGTCCCTTCGCACCACAAGATTGCGCGGGCGCTGTCGATCCCCAAAGGGGTCACGCCGTAACGAGCGAGGAAGAAGCCACGGACGTTCAAACAAGCCCGGAGCGAACGGGTACAATGGCCACCGACACCACCTAGTGTAGTGTCGCGTAAATAGGTATGCAGTATTTCCCGGCAATTGCTATGATGTGCTCATGCCAAATGCCGGTTTGTCGATCAAGTTGCGGCCGTCCGAGCGAGCTCAGCTTAAGAGTTGGGAGTCCGCGCACGGCACCCCGCAACAGGTGGCGCTTCGCTGCCGGATTATTCTTGCGAGCGCTGGCCGGTGAGAGCAATGTGGCGATTGCCGAGGAGCTTGAAGTGAGTCGGACCACGGTGCAGCTGTGGCGCAAGCGGGTGCACCAGAGGGGCATCGGTGAGGTCTGGCAGATCGCCCCTGGTCGAGGACGAAAACCGCAATACGATCAAGCCACGCGAGACCGGATCATTGACGCGACGCTTGCAGAGCAAGCCTGCGGGCATGACGCATTGGAGTTGCCGGCTCGTTGGCAAAGGCGCAGGGGGTCAGCAAGGATACGGTGAATCGGTTGTGGCAGCTGCACAATCTCAAGCCGCATCTGAGCAGCACTTTCAAGCTTTCGCGGGATGCGAAATTTCTGGAGAAGCTGACCGATGTGGTGGGGTTGTATTTGAACCCACCGGAGAAGGCGCTGGTGCTGTGCTTGGACGAGAAGAGCCAAATTCAGGCCTTGGATCGGACTCAGCCGGGGCTGCCGCTGAAGAAAGGCCGCTGCGGCACGATGACGCACGACTACAAGCGCAACGGCACCACGACGCTGTTTGCGGCGCTCAACGTCTTGGACGGCAAGGTCATCGGTGAATGTCACGCCCGGCATCGTCATCAGGAGTGGCTGAGATTTCTGCGCCGCCTGGATCGGGAATTTCCCTCGAGACTCAAGTTGCATTTGGTCATGGACAACTACGGCACGCACAAAGAGCCGCACGTGCAGCGTGGCTGAAGAAGCATCCGCGCTTCGTCTGCCACTTTGTTCCGACCAGTTCGAGCTGGTTGAATTTGGTGGAGCGTTGGTTTCGGGAATTGACCGACAAGGCGATTCGCCGCGGCAGCTTCGTGAGCGTGCCGGATTTGAAGCGGGCGATCGATGAGTTCCTGAGCGCCTGGAATGAAGACCCCAAGCCCTTTATCTGGACGGCCACGGTCGAGGACATCGTCCAAAAGATCGCCCGCGCACGCGCGAAGCTGGAGCAGATCAAACCCGGTTCGACTTTGCCTCGCGGGAAGAAAGTCGCGTGAATGCATAGTTATTTGGGCGACACTACACTAGCTTTGGAGATATCGGCGTTGCCCGAGCTTGCACAGACGTAAGGGCCACCCGCCCCCGCCTGGACGAACGGAGCAGGTTAGGTCATGAAAATCAATCTTACAAATATTTTTTTTAGGGAAAGGACGTCCGCACAAGACATCATCAGAGACCTGCTTAGGAAGGGGATCCATCAGGACCGGATCGTCGGCGACCATCTTGCCCATATTTATAAGCTGATTAACAAACTACGCAGCGGCCCAGCACTTGAGTGCACGAGACAGTTGCTACCACCCCGAGACGCCACAATATCCGATAGCAATTACCCCGTTCTGGGTGTGATTGTCGAGACACGAGACCATCCCGCACTCGATTACGTCATTTCAAATTTTCACGAAAGACTCGAAATACCTATCCAACTCTTTCATGGGCGGCGAAACCTCGCGCCAATCCTAGCAAGCTCAGTCTCCAATCTCGCCCGCAACGGCTGCCTTCATCTCACCCGCCTCGACACCGATAACCTCCACGCGAGCGAGTACAATGCCTTATTGCTATCAAGGAACTTCTGGAACCAACTCATATCACGAAACAAGATTCTAATATTTCAAACGGACACGATCATCTGCCGCCGGTCGGATTACTCGATCAATGACTTTCTATCGTTTGACTATATTGGCTCAAAATGGAATCGTCGGCGTCCCGTCGGCCTGATCATCGATGGCGGGAACGGCGGCCTGAGCCTGCGGGATTGGGGGAAATCGTACGAATGTCTGAATCGCTTTCCTCCCGAGAGCTGGCGCGGGGGAGAAGACGGTTACTTTGCGTTCCACATGGACATCATGGGTGCAAAAGTCGGCAGGGATCACGATTGTGCGCGGTTCAGCACGCAATACGAGTTTGCATGCCGGAGCTTGGGCGCCCATCAGATTTCCTGCCTGGACCCGAAGAGCAAGTCGGCGTTTTTGGCTTACTGCGAGGAGGCGAAGTTCATGGCGGATGCCCGGCGTACTCTCGTCGACTCACCAGTTTCCCGCTGATCGCCGACGTGCTCCATGACAATAAGCACCTATTTTCCGCTTCCGAGGCCGATAGCCTGTAACATGCCGAGACATCATGTGGCGATACAGCACTAGCCTCGCCAAGGACACACTGAGCGCGCTATTGGGACCCAGATACACCTGGGGACTCGCCTCGAAGGAGAGACATCTATCGGAGGACCTCTCCGGACGACTCCAAGACGCGCTGCGGCGCATCAGCGACGAGAGCGACCCGAGCGAACAGCGACCCGTTTTCCTGCTCTCAGCTGGCTGGAGATCCGGATCCACACTCCTTCAGCGCATGATCATGGACCACAACCGGGATCTCCTCATCTGGGGTGAGCCATTCGCCCATTGCAATATTCACGACAGTCTCCTCGGTCAGTTTCGCGCCTTCACACAACATTGGCCGCCGGATAAATTCTTTCTTTCAAAAATGGAGCCCGACAAGCTGACTGACACCTGGGTCGCCAACCTTTATCCGGACGTCCTTGATCTCATTGACGCCCACCGCCACTTTTATGAGATGCTATTTGCCCGGCCCGCAGCCAGGGCGGGACGGAAGAACTGGGGGCTGAAGGAAGTAAGACTTTCGATCGACCACGCACTCTATCTTCGGGTGCTGTACCCGAACTGTAAGATCGTGCTCCTGTACCGCAACCCATACGATGCGTATTTGTCTTACCGGAACGAAGGCCGAGGCTGGTTCCGTACGTGGCCACATGCCCTCCTCTCCACTCCATACGCTTTTGGCCGCACCTGGGCAACGCTGACCCGCGACTACCTTGACCGACACGAGAGGATCGGCGCATTGTTGATCAGGTACGAGGACCTGGACGATGCCGCCAACACCGACCGGCTGCAGACCTACCTCGGCTGGCCGGTACCGCGCGCCTCAGAAATGCGCCGGCTGGGAAAATCGGACTCCGACCAGTTCGCTAGGTCGGCAACACGCCAAACACTCCCAGCCGCGGACCGCGCTCTGCTCACTCTCGCGACACGCAAAGTACTTCCTGACGCTGGCTACACGGGAATTCGGCGATGATGGGAGCTCGCATCAAACCAACGGGCGCCTCAAGGTGCGTCTGCCCGCCGAATCCTGCTCCCGCGGATCATTGAGATGGCCGTGGAGGCTCCAACGGTTTCCGTTATCATTCCCACCTACAATAACGCGCGATACATTGGCGAGAGCATCGGTTCCATTCTGAAACAGACTTACCCGGCTCACGAAATCCTGATCATCGATGACGGATCGACCGACAACACACAAGACGTTATATCCGATTACAAAGACACCAGAATCCAATACGTTGCCATTCCTCACAGGGGAGTCGCCGCCGCGCGCAACAAGGGAGTGGATGTCGCGTCTGGAGACTACTTGGCATTTCTCGACTCTGATGACCGCTGGCGGCCCACCATGCTCGAGAAGCAGGCGGCCATGCTGTTGCACGACAACAGCTTGGTATGCTGCTTCACCAACTTCGTACGCTTCGTAGAAGGAACTAACGCGATACTCGCGGATCAGTTTACCTTCTACCCGGAGTTAGCGTCCGTACGCAACGAATGTCATCAACTAGGCGATGGATATATCGTTGACACGGATCCCTTTTCCGTCTTTGTGGAATTTCATGACATCCCGGCGTATATGCAATGCATGCTGTTTCGCCGGACGATGATCGCGGATATGCGGCTCAATGAATCGCTCCGCAGATGCGAGGACACCGAATTCGTATTGCGCGCCTTCATGCGTGGAAAAGTCGCATTTATGCCTGAGGTACTCGTGGAGGTCAGGCGGCATGACCTGAACATCACGAAGGACACCTCCTTGATGGAGCTGGACAAGCTGCGGGCCCTGCTGGCTCTATGCAGTGCCGTCGACGATTCAAAGCGGCGAGATCGTCTGAACGACCGCATAGTCAAGTCGGGAATAGATAGTGCTACGGCGCTGATCCGCGCCGGACGCCGAGCGGAGGGACTAGCCTACTATCTTAAGGCGCTGAGAGTTCCGGGATCCGCGGCACGAAAGATCAAAGGATTTGCACGCACGAGCCATAGTCTATTGGCCTCGATGACGGGTATTGCAGCTCAATGAACAGCTCCAGCGTGTCGGTCATTATTCCGACTTACAACTGCGCAAAGTACATCGCCCAAAGCATTGACTCAGTGCTCGCCCAAACCCAGCAACCGATCGAGATTTGGGTCATCGACGACGGGTCCACGGACGATACGCGCGCCATCGTTTCGAGCTATGCCCACTCGAGGATCCGGTATGTCGAGATGCCGCACCGCGGCACCTCCGCCTCCCGGAACAGGGGCATCGATCTCGCCTCCGGAAAGTATCTCGCATTTCTCGACGCGGATGACCGATGGCGCCCGACCATGCTCGAGACGCAAACCGCGATCATGGAGCGTGACGAGAGCCTCGTATGCTCGTTCACGAATTTCATTCGTTTCCGGGACGACACGGGCGAAACGCTTCCCGAGCAATTTGAATACTATCCCGAACTGACGTTGCTTCCCGTCACGGGCTCCATTGGCGGAAGTGCCCTCGTCGTCGAGGGCGATGCCTTCGCGGAATTCGTGAAATTCGGCGAAATCCCGGCGTACATGCAATGCATACTGTTTCGCCGGGCGATGATCGCGGATATGCGACTGAACGAGTCGCTGCGGCGATGCCAGGACCTCGAATTCGCCTTGAGGGTGTTCATGCGAGGCAAGGTCGCGTTCACCCGTGAGGTTCTCACCGATGTCCGGCGACACGACACGAACGTGACGAAGGACATCTCGCTCATGGCGATCGACAAGATGGAAGCCCTGCTGCCGCTGCGAAAGCACGTGGATACGCCGCTTCGACGGGATGCGCTGCAAGATCGCCTCGTGAAAGCCCATATCGATGCCGCGACGGCGTTGATTCGCGCAGCCAGACGAATCGACGCCTTGGGGCAGTTCAGACAGGCGCTCGCCATCCGGGGATTCGCCGTACGAAAGCTTAAGGGTGCGGCGCGGGTGAGCTACGAGCTGATCGCCTCCATCGGGTCCCCCTCAGCCGGTCATCATGCTCGGCGCAACAGGATCTCCAACCCCAGCTGATGAGGCGTGGAAAACCACCCCGCGACACTGATGCGGTTCAGCTGAAATGGGTCGGCGACCGGGGCATTGACGCCGCCGAAGGCGGCCAAGCAACACTGAAATCCTGCCTCACGCACCAGCTGCAAGGAAGCCGTAGAGATATTCTCCCTCCCGCCGAAGGGATAGGCGAAAAGTGTCGGCGGTGCACCCAGCTCCTCCTGCAGCTTCGAGCGGCACTTCGCGAGCTCCGCACGGATCGCATCGGCGTCCATGCTGGCCAAGTCCATATGTCCGTCCGTATGCGCGCCGATAGCGAAGCCCTGATCGCGGAGCGTCCGCACCTGATCCCAGTCCATCCAGCCCGGCTGGGGGCTGAGATGCCGATCCCACGGCGGGCTATAGTTCGTCCCGATGAAGCCCGTAGTCACGAAGAACGCCGCCGGTAAGCCGAGCCGGCGCAGAATGGGCGCCGCGATCTCGAAGTTGTCTCGGTACCCGTCGTCGAACGTGATGGAAAGCGTACCTCCCATCGTGAGCCCTTCACGGTATTCAGCGATTTGCTCGGCGAGCGGCACGACGCGAAAGTGCCGTTGGAAAAACCGGCAGAACGCCTCGAACTTTGCGGAGCTGCAAGTGATGCTATCCTCCGTCATCCAGTCGTTGACGCGGTGAAACGCCACGACGACCATCTTGGAGCGAAAGTCACGTGCAAAGAGCCCCGTGATATCGGCCAGATGCCCGAGGAGATGCTTGATCTTCTTTTTGGCGCGAAGGTTCATGCGCCATCGATCTCCGGCACCGGACCCAGCAGAAAGGGTCGAAGATGAAGATAGCGCGTGGCGCGTCGCTTTGCACGGATATCGGCATAGACGTGGCCGGCCCTCTCCGCCGACATCCCGAGCGCCTCGGCGAGCCTCTCGGCGGCAATCCCATGATTCAAAGCCCATACCGCAAGATCCATTTCGCGGTACGGGAGCGCGAAATAGAACTCGTCCTGGGCTTGCGGCAGGCTGTAGGTGTCCGTGGTGGGCAGCGCCTGAGCGATCTCCGAAGGTAACCGGAGGCATTCGGCGATCGCGTACACCTGCGATTTGTACAGGTGCGCAATCGGCTTCACGTCCGCAGACCCATCGCCATTCTTCACGAAGAAGCCCTGGTCATACTCCAGGCGGTTCGGAGTGCCCATCACCGCGTAATGGAGCCGATCTGCATGGAAGTACTCGATCATCTTGCGCACCCGCTGCTTGAAGCTCGTGGCGGCGACGATCTGGAGATACTCCCGAAAACCGAGCCGCGCCTCGCAGCCTTTCCCGTCCGGCGATCGCGCAACGAGCCTGAAGTGATTGATGCGCCCTTCGAGGCCGCCCGCGACGGTGATCTTCATCTTCCAGCCCGTCGAATATTCCGGTACGACGCGCCGAACGGCCTCGTCCCGCGAGCGGTAGCAGCCGATCGCCTCCAGTGTAGGGGTAATATCCTGCTCCACCCACTCGATGCCCAGGTGCGCGGCAAGGGATCGCGCGCGAGTCCCGCTCTCCGGCGAAGATTCGCGCTCCGGCAGGATGAGCGCCAGCACCCGCTCTCGCCCGAGAGCGCGCACGGCGAGCGCCGCGCAGACCGCACTGTCGACCCCCCCTGAAATCGCCACCACCACACCGCGCCGGCGCAGCACCTCCGCTGTGCAACGTCGCAGCCCAGCAGAGATGCGCTCGACCTCCGCAGGCAGATCGATCTCGAGAACGTTCCAATCGAGCGTCATGACCCGTGCGGCGAACTCTGCGCCACCCTGCCCCCAAGGAAATGCTCGTGAAGCAACAAAGTCGAGACCACGCCAACGAACGCCATATTGTCGCCCGCCCCGAGTGCGCGGCCCGTCCGGCACTTCTCGAGCAACCGACCGACGGCCGGCGGATGGAAATAGCCCGTGCGCCGCAGATTGGACGCACTCAATAGCTCTTTGACATAAGGCAGAGGCTCTCCGCCTTGAAAGAAGCATAGACTATCCGGCGCACGGTACGGTTGCTTCACCCTCTTCAGGACGGACTCCGGAACGAAGGGCTGGAGCGCCCGGCGCAGCAGGACCTTCTCGCGCAGGCCGCGCAGCTTGTAGCGGGGGCTCAGGGAGTTGGCGAACTCGATTACCCGGTGATCGAGGTACGGGAGGCGGCCTTCCACCGAGTGGGCGAGCGATACGCGGTCACCCTGGGAGGACAGAAGATAGCCCTCCAGCAAGGTCTTCACTTCGATGTACTGGTCCCGCGCCATGTCGCTCCAGGCCGCGAATCGCGGAGGGAGCTGCTGTTCGAGCTCGCCTGGCAAATCGAAGCTCGAAAGACTCGCGCGCAGCTCGGGCGAGAGGAGCTTGAAGATGCTGCTCGTCGTCGACCAGCGGGTCAGATGGGCATAGAAGGGACTATCCAGATCTTGCAGGCGCTGGCCGAAAAATAGTCGGGCAAAGTGCCGGTTGGCCACCGGAGAATGGCCGAGATACGGATAGAGTCTCGAGAACAGCAAAGGCCGCCATGCCGACTGCGGATATCTTGCCCAGAAGCGGCGAATCTTACCTTCCTTGAATAGATCGTAGCCGCCAAACACCTCGTCAGCCCCCTCCCCGGTCAGCGCCACCTTGAACCCTTGCTCATGCACATGCTTCGAAAGCAGCATCAAGGGCGCAGGCGCGGTGCGCAGCACGGGAGACTCCGTGTGCCAGATGAGTTCGGGAAAGACATCGCCGATGTCCCGCGCCGTGCAGCGGATTGCCGAGTGCCTCACTCCCAGATATTGCGCCATTCGGCGCTGATGCTCGCTCTCGTCGAACTCGGCGTCTTCGAAGGTGATCGAGAAGGTCTGCAGCGGCCCGCCGCAGTCCTTCGCCAGAGCCGAAATGCCGGAGGAATCCAAGCCGCCGCTCAAATACGCGCCGACCGGCACGTCCGAGCGGAGCTGCTGCCGGACGGCAGCGGTGAGCAGCGCACGCAGCTCTTCAGCCGCCTCTTCGATGGACATATCGGTCCGACCCGGCCCCTCGGGGAAAAGCCACTCCCAGTAACCCTCGACTCGTATGCTTCCCTCTTCCGCGATCAGCAGGTGACCGGGAGGCAGACTCGACACACCTTTGAATATCGTCCGCTGACCCACCGTTGACCAGAACGTGAAGATCTGAGCGAGCCCTTGCTCATCCAGCTGAGCCAGATCTGGCGCGGCCGTGAGAATGGCTTTGACCTCCGAGGCGAAGAGCAATCGGCCGCCGCTGCACGCGTAAAAGAGCGGGCGTATGCCCACGCGGTCGCGTGCGAGCACTAGGCGCTCCCTGCGCACGTCCCATAACGCAATCGCGAACTGACCGACCAGCCGGTCCACGAAGCGATCGCCATACTCCTCGTACGCATGGACAATGACCTCGGTGTCGGACCGGGTGCGAAAATGGTGACCGCGGCCTTGGAGCTCGGCGCGTAGCTCGATGAAGTTGAACACCTCGCCATTGAAGACCGTCCAGACGCTTTCGTCCTCGTTGGCCATCGGCTGGCCGCCCGTCTCCAGATCGATGATGCTCAGGCGCGCGTGTGCGAGCGCACAGGTGGCGGATCTGAAATAATTCATCCCATCGGGCCCCCGGTGCCGAAGGGTCGTGATCATTCGGGTAAGTTCCGGGTACTCAGCACTCCCGTCCAGGAGCAGCGCACCCGCGATTCCACACACCAGGTATTACCTCTCGTCTCGCTTGCCGCGGACGATCACGCTGAGCCTTGCAGGACGTCAAGCACGCTTGCGCTCGATGAACGCGGCTATCTTATCGATGGAATCCAGATTATCCGGATGCAGCTCTTCGTCCTGAACTGTGACGCCGTACCGCTCTTCGAGGTGCTGGACGAGCTCCAGCGCACCGGTCGAATCTAGAATACCCCGTGCCGTCAGGGATTCGGAGTCGCTGAGTGCGACATTATCCCGTGTCAGCAAAAAGTTTTCTACGATAAATTGCCGAAGTTCGGCCCGCAACGTCATTTGAACTGGTCCTTCGCTATCGGCACATGTGTCAGTATCCGCCAAAGAAGTATATCCTCCACGATTTACGTCACGCCGCAAGCTTGAGACCCGTGGGAATCGCATCCCGGGCGAAGAGCCCATGAAGGCCGAGCGTCTCCTTCAAGACAGCCTAATTCAGCACGCTGGCGTGGATCCGACGCGGGATCAGGCTGCCCTTGTGGTCGATGGACGCTCCGGCACATTCGGAGAGCTCCTCGACGCAGCCAGGCGGCTTGCCGGGGCTTTGCATGACCGCGGTGTCGGTCGCGGCGACCGGGTTGCCATCTATCTCGAGAACAGTTGGACGTGCTCGGTGGCGATCTTCGGCACGCTGATTGCTGGCGGGGTATTCGTGCTCGTCCATCCGCAGACGAAGGCTGGCAAGCTCGAATTCATCCTCAGAGATTGTGGTGCCGGAGTGCTGATCACCGATGGCCCGTTCGCCCACGTCGTCCTCGAAGCGTTGGAGCCACTTGAACACCCTCCAGCGGTCCTATGCACGGGCGCGCCCTCTGACCGCCGGCTCGACCCCTTCGACGCAGCACTGGCCGCGTCACGACCCCTTGGAAAGCCCCCCCGGACAATCCCCCTCGATCTCGCGGCAATCATCTACACCTCGGGCAGCACCGGCTCTCCCAAGGGGGTGATGCAGACACACCAATCGATGGTGTTCACCATCGGGAGCTTAGTCGAGTACCTGCGGCTCACCGACAAGGACCGCATCCTATGTGTGCTGCCGCTGTCGTTCGACTATGGCCTCTACCAACTGCTGATGTCGATCTCCCTGGGAGCCTGCCTGATACTCGAGCGATCCTTCACGTTCCTCGGACAGGTCCTCGGCCGTATCCGTGACGAACGGGTCACGGTATTCCCCGGCGTGCCGACCATCTTTGCCACGCTTCTAGCCGCTCACCGCCGCGCTCCCCTGTCCTTTCCGTCGGTCACACGGGTCACCAACACCGCCGCCGCGCTTCCCGAAGAATTCGTCCCGGGGCTCCGTGAGATCTTTCCGAACGGCCTCCTCTACAAGATGTACGGCCTCACGGAATGCAAGCGCGTGAGCTACCTCGAGCCAGAGCTTGTCGATACCAAGCCCGGCTCGGTCGGCAAGGCAATCCCCGGAACTGAAGTCTACCTGCTCTCGAGCGAGGGCAAGCCCGTCCCGCCCGGTGCGGTGGGCACCCTCTACGTGAGGGGCCCGCACATCATGGCAGGCTATTGGAACCGGCCCGATCTCACCGCAGAGATGCTCAAGCCGGGGAAGCTCCCCGGTGAGCGAGTGCTATGCACTCATGATTTGTTTCGCATGGACGACGAGGGATATCTCTATTTCGTCGGCCGGACCGACGACATCATCAAAACCCGAGGCGAAAAGGTGAGCCCCATCGAAGTCGAAAATGCCCTGCACCGCATTTCGGGGGTACGTGAGGCGGCCGTCGTGGGCGTACCCGATCCTCTGCTTGGCGAAGCGATCTGCGCATACGTGGTGACAGATCCTACGGCCGGCTTGACCGAACAGTCACTTCGCGCCGCTAGCTCCGCGTATCTCGAATCCCATATGGTGCCGACTCAGGTTATCCTGTGCGGCGCCCTGCCGCGAAGCCCGAACGGAAAGATCGACAAGCGACTGCTGATGGACCCATCACTGTCGGCACAGTCATCCGCAACAAGCCTCGCACAATGAGCGAACCGGGACGCAGACCCAACCTCTTCATCATCGGTGCGATGAAGTCCGGGACGACCTCGCTGCACGAGTACCTCGACACTCACCCGCAGATTGGCATGAGCCAGGAGAAGGAACCCGGATACTTCGTCGAAGAACTGGCACTCCACAAGGGCGAGGAATGGTATCTGAACCTGTTCGAGCAGGACGATCGCTTCCGGTACCTTGGGGAATCGAGCACCCATTACACCAAGCTTCCCGTCTACCAGGGCGTCCCGGATCGCCTCTACCGGTTCAACCCCGACGCGCGACTCATCTACATCATGAGAAATCCATTCGATCGAGTCGTGAGCCATTACTGGCACGCCGTGCGAGACTTGTACTATGGCGGTGAGTTGCGGCCCCTTCTGAAGGCCGTGCAGGAAGACCCTGGATACTTGGCCATCAGTGACTACGCGATGCAGCTCGAGCCGTACTTCGAGCGCTTCGGGAACGGCGCCGTACTCACCCTCACCTTCGAGGCGCTGATCGAGGATCCACAGCGCGAGCTCGACCTCATTTACCGCTGGCTGGCCCTTCCGTCACACTCCATCGGCGACCGGTCAGCCAAAGCACACAACCAGAAACCCAAGGTCATGACGGGAGTCGCCGGAGCTGGAATACTGAACCGAATTCAATATTCGAACGCGTGGGACCGCATCTCTCCACACGTGCCGTCATGGATGAAGAATTGGGCCAAGAAACGGGCCTACGGGCCCGTGGACGAGCGGCAATCGCAGGCGGCCATTCCCCTCCTGAGGGAAGCCGTCACCGAACTGCAACGGCGGCAAATCGAGCGCCTTTCCCGACTGCTCGACCGCGATTTTCCCGAGTGGCGGGTGCAGCACCTCACCCCCTCGAACGCTCAGGCAGTCTCTGAAGAGATCTGATGATGCCTCGCGTCGTTGTAGCGCCTTCTGGCGGTCGCACCTCGACAACGCCGACCGAGCAATCCCCGGCTGAGTCCGCTGCGGTGCGCCGCCGCCTCAAGGTCCTAATCGTCGATACCGCTATTGCATTCGGCGGATCGCTCGCGGTAGCGAGGAATCTCCTCAAGCACCTCGACTCCACGCTGATCGATGCGTCACTCGTGAGCGCCTGCGTGGACGGCTTCGTTTCAGACAAGTTTGCGGGAAGCGCGGAAGTCATACTGCTTGCCCCCTGCATTGATTACGTCAGGCTTGGCACCTGGAAGCACACCATTCACAGAAACATAACGTGGAGACCTCTCCGCCGTACCCTAGAATTGGCTGTCATCGTCGGCGGAATCGTTGCCAATGTTCCGTACATGGTGCGCTTGGGTTTACTTTGTCGTCACCGTCGCGTCAACGTCATGCACGTCAACAATTTCACCATGGAAACGCTTTGGACCGCTCGCATCCTTCGAGTACCGGTCATCTACCATCTCCACGGCTACCTCTCAACTCACCTCGAACGCAGCGCCAGGCGCAATTTCCAACGTGTCAAGAAATTCGTTTCAGTCTCGATCGGAGTGGCCGAGTCCGCCATCAGAGCCGGCATTGAGCCTGAGCGTATTCGAACCATACCGAACTTCATCGATAGCACTCCGAATTCCACCCCCCCACCGATGCCCGACAAGCCCGTGATCGGCATTTTCGGCCGCGTTACCCACTGGAAAGGCCAAAAGCAGTTCCTCTTGGCCGCACTAAGAGTTCTACCCAATTTCCCGGCGCTACGTATCTTGATCGTCGGAGACTCGTCTGATGGGAACCCGCAGTATATGGAAGAATGCCGCGAACTCGCCCGGTCATCACACTTTGCGGATCGAATCGAATTTACGGGTCGCGTAACAAACGTCACAACGTACTACAGACAGTGCTCAATCGTGGTACATGCATCTACGGCCCCGGAACCGTTCGGAATGGTTCTCATCGAGGCCATGGCTCAGGCTAGACCTCTAATCGCCTCCACCTTCGGGGCAGCCTCTGAAATCATCACCGATGGCGTTGAGGGTTTTATCGTAAACCCGAATGACACCACAGCCTTCTCTGCAAAAATCACTGAATTGCTATTAAATCCTCAAAGCGCCAACGCGATGGGAATAGCTGGACTCAAGCGGGTACGCGCCACGTACGACCCCCACGTTGGAGCGCGAGAATTTGAGCTTTTATACTCTGAAGTGGCGCACCCACGCCAATGACGCAATTGCCCATCGCGCCGCCCAGGCCCTGACGCTCTGGCGGTGATGACAGAACCCGTAATGACAAACTCCCGCGCGAGAAGGCCTTCCATTGACACCATAATGGTATCGAAATTCGATCTAAGATTCCCCCGGTGCGACGGCACCCGGGAGGTGATATTTCGTTTGCCGTCTCTCACTAACCCAAAGTTTTCATTTTCAATCTTGACAAATCTATGGCGAGCAAAGAGCGCCTCAGTAATATTCATCTCCAATCCGGCAAGAGAAGAGCTGATTTTTATCTCTTTGGCGAAGGCGCTCTATCGAGGTCGCCTGAAGACGTTCGTTTTCGACCTTATCATGCAAGACGCACATGCACGAAATGGCCAACTCCTTGTACGGCTCAAACGAAGGCTGCTGCGCGCAGTTGACGTATTCATCTTCATTCATAAGGATACGGATGGATACGAGCGAAATTACGGAATTCCGCGCTCTCGCTGCCAGTACGTGCCATTCAAGGCAAACAACTTTGATCTAGCAAACGAGCTAACTGGAAAAGACGGCGATTATGTCGTCGCACTCGGCGCTAGCCAACGAGATTACAAGCTCCTCATCGATGCAATCGGTGGGTCTTCCATCCCTCTGAAGATTATCCTGCCTGAAATCAGCGTCAAGGCGCACAGAGCGCACATAGGATACGAGATACTCCCTCAAAACGTGCAGCACGTGAAGACACCCGTGGACCGCCTCTCCTGGAACCGTTATATCGCGGAAAGCAGGCTAGTGGTCATCCCCATATTGCCAGGGGTCATTCAGCCCGCGGGTATCAGCGTTTATCTTGAGGCGATGATGCTCGGCAAGCCCGTTGTCATCACACAGGGCGCGTCCACAGAAGGCATTCTGCATGAGGGTCTCGCAGTAATGGTTCCACCCGGAAACGCACAAGCACTCCGCGAGGCAGTGACGTCGGTTTGGAACGACAGTACTCTGAGAAAGAGACTTTCGGAAAATGGAAGGCGATATGCGTTTTCGCTCGGAGACCATCAGCGATTGTTAGGTGATCTCCGCGCGGCAATTAGCCAACAGTGTTCACCGCATGGCTCGGCACTACCGCCAGAGTGACTCCAGACCGAGGCGACCGTTCCACGCAATGCGCGACAGTTCTCAAGTCCCCTTGATCCAACGGTCATACTCAGAAACGATCCACCTGAGTCCAGATCCGATGGACGACGTTCGACCGAATTCTACGAAACAATGGGTATCAGTAATCATACCTGCACACAATGAAGACAAACACATCAGGGATTGCATAGATTCTGTGTTGCGGACCGGATGGCCGCGCGATCGGCTTGAAATTTTGGTCGTTGATCACGCCTCAGTGGATTCCACCGGAAAACTGGCTCGCATGGCCGGAGCGACTGTCTTGCAAATCTCCTCTGGGAAAATTGGCGCGGTCAGAAATGTCGGGCTCGCCGCTGCGAAAGGCGAATTCGTGGCCTATGTGGATGCAGACTGCTCAGTTCCACCCACGTGGTTGCAGACAGCGGTTAGGCTTCTTGAATCCGACGCAAGTATAGGCGCCGTCGGCGGACCTTGTCTGTCCCCTGCGAAAGGCACATGGGTCGAAAGGTCTCTCGCCCCTAGCGTAATCGGCCCCACCGCCCCCAGGCGTGTAAAGGCCATCGCAACCTCCAGCTTCATCGCACGGACGTCGCTGCTTCGCGAAGTTGGCGGGTTTGACGAGACATTAGTTTCCGGCGAAGACGATGACATGTCGAATAGAATTGGGGCACGAGGACTCACCCTCGTCTCCGCTTCTGACTGCCACATAGTTCACCATGGATACCCACGAACGTGGTGGAATGCGCTCAAGAAGGAAATCTGGCATGGCAGCCACCACCTCGAGGTGAGGACCGCATTCGATCTAACCCTGATAGTGACTTTCGTCTTTCTAATGGCATCCGTGGCGCTGCCCGCCCTGGTCGCAGCGGCACTGCTGGCGCCCGGACGGAAGTCATTTTGCGCGCTTGCTGTCGGCCTTTGCCTGCAGTTAATACCACCCTTTCTATTCGCCTCGAAGCGCATCTACCAATCGCCGCGTGACTGGAACCTGATGCCGGCCTTGTTGGCGGTTGGCTACGCCTACTTTGCCGGCCACGGCCTTGGAGTGCTCTCCAATTTGTGGCGATGGGCGACGGCGCGTCTGCAAAGAAAGTTCGAGAGTAGTTAGTTCTACTGTGGCCTTACTGTTGCACACATCTCGGGTGATTTTCACTAATTTTCTGACGCTCCCGCGGAAATTGCTGGACACACGCGCGCGGATTGCGTAGGGTTGCCGTCGTCGCGGCGTGCGACGAGGACGGGCGGGCTGCGTGCGAAAGTCGAGGCGCTGCGAGGATGCGGACGTGCAGGCTATGATGGATGCCGGCACAGAGTCGGTCGAGTGGGTGACGCAGGAGTTTGCCCGCGCTGATCTGCGCGACAAACGTCTGGATCGGCGCTTGGTGAAAACTGCCGAACAATTGGCCAAGTCGCCGGCCTCGCCGATCAATGAGGCGTGCGGCACGTGGGCGAGCACGCAGGCAGCCTATCGGCTTTTCAACAATCCGAAGGCGAGCCCCGCGAGGATCTTGGAGCCGCATTGGAAGACCACGGCCACACGCATGTCCGGCTGCGGCGGTGTGGTGCTGGTGATGCAGGACACCGTATTCTTCTCCTACGGCAAGCATGTCAAAACACGCGGCTTGGGACCGATCGGCAAGAGCAACGCGGCGCACGATCGGGGATTGGTCATGCACAACGCGCTCGCCTTCACGACGAGCGGTGTGCCGCTGGGGATTGTCAGCCAGAGTATTTGGGCGCGCGGGGAAATTCCCGAGGAAGACTATCAGGAGAAGATCGAACGCCTGCAGGTCACGGCGATCGAGGAGAAGGAGAGCTCGAAGTGGCTCATTGCGCTCAAGGAGACGGTGCAGCGCGCCCCCGCCGGCGTACCGATCGTCACGGTGGCGGACCGTGAGTCTGACTTCTTCGAGTTCTTGACGCAGGCGAAGGAGTTGGGCGCGAAGTACGTGATTCGCGCGCGCACGGATCGCAAGCTCGTGCCCGAAGACAGCGCGGGCTGCGCCCGGATGCTCGAGGCCTTGAGCGATGCCCCTGCGCTGGGAAGCATGACGGTCGAGGTGCCCGGTAACGGCAGTCGCAAAGCGCGTACCGCCTCGATCGAGATACGCGTTGCTGAAGTGACGATCCAGCCGCCGCAGCGCCGCGGCGCCCACGCCAAGGCGTCCGGTTGCACCGAACCGGTGACCGTCACGCTGGTCGGGGCGACTGAGCAATCCCCACCGGGGGGTTGCGAGTCGATCAGCTGGGTGCTGCTGACGAATCTGCCTGTTAAAAACTTCCAGTCTGCCACCGAGAAGGTGCAATGGTATGCGCGACGCTGGGGCATTGAGATTTGGCACAAGGTCCTGAAGTCCGGCTGTAAAGTCGAGGACTGCATGCTCGAGGAGGCCGAGCGCCTGAAGCGCTATCTGACGCTCTTCAGCATCATCGGCGTGCGCCTCATGCATGTTACGTATCTGGCCCGCGCACAGCCGGATCTGCCGGCCACCGATGTGTTCTCTGCGGAGGAGGTCGAAGCGCTGCACATACGGGTGACCAAGGCATTGCCCCCGGCCTCCCCAGCCCCGACGCTGCGTGAGATGGTGCGCATGCTCGGCAAGCTCGGCGGGCACCTGGGCCGCAAGTGCGACGGGGAGCCCGGTGTCACCGTGCTGTGGCGCGGCTGGACGAGTCTTTATGAGACGGTCGAGACACTGCGTGCCCACAAAGAGTTCCTCGCTCTGAGCAAGGCGAGGTAGGCGATGCGCTACTGCGGACGCGAGTTTACGCCGGCCGAAATAGATCTGATCCGTGAGCTTCTCACGACCCCAAAGATGAACCGCGCTCGTCTGTCCCGGGAAGTCTGTGAGAGACTCGGATGGCGCCGCGAAAGCGGCGCTCTGAAGGACATGAGTTGTCGGGTCGCATTGCTGCGCATGCACACCGATGGGCTCATCGGCTTGCCGCCGCCGAGAAATCCGAAGCCGGTCACGTACCGATCCTATCCCCATCTCGAGCAGGCCGTACTCGAACCGGCCACTCTCCCGAATATCGACCTGGCGAGGCTCACCGTCGAGCCGGTGCTCATCAGAGCAGACTCGCTCCTGTGGAATGCCTACATCGAACGTCATCATTACCTCGGGCATCAGCTCATGCCCGGCGCACAACTGCGTTACTTCGTGCGCGCCGCCGGCCACATCATCGCCGCCTTGGGCTTCGGCGCGAGCGCTTGGAAAGTCAAACCCAGAGACCAGCTCATCGGTTGGACGGCCGAGCAGCGACAACGCAATCTGCACCTCGTCGTGAACAATGCCCGCTTCCTCATCCTGCCGTGGATCCGCTGTAAGAATCTGGCTTCGCGCATCCTCGCATTGATCAGCAAACGCCTGCCCGATGATTGGCAGGCGCGCTATGCCTATCGGCCCGTGTTGCTCGAAACCTTCGTCGAGAAGCCGCGCTTTACCGGCACCTGCTACAAGGCCGCCAACTGGCAAAACCTCGGCGACACCCAGGGGCGCGGCAAGCTCGATACCCTGCATCGCAAAGATCAGCCGATCAAAAGCATCTGGATCTATCCGCTCTCGCGCAACTTCCAGCGGCAACTCTGTAACGGATAAAACCACCATCGCGCTGCTCAAATCCAAGATCCACGCTGTTCGTCAAAACTTCTGTGTAATAGAAAGCTACTGTGGCACATAATTTCATTGCGTAGCGTACACTGCACCGACTATTTAAAGTAAATTCTAGATACGCTATGGATATGGAATCGCGGTTTCAACGATTTTCCGCAACGATTACGGCTGTGTTGGCACACGTGGATCGCGTGAAGCCGGCGAGTTTGTATTTGCAGGGATTGATCATGCCGGGGGATCGAAAGAGTGTAGAACCGATGGCGGCGCGGCTGCGTCCTCAGGCCGTTGAAGCCACTCACAACTCGATGCATCACTTGGTGGCGAACTCCCCGTGGAGCGATTCGGCGGTGCTGGAAGCGGTGGCCGCAGAGTTGGTGCCGCAATTGACGAAGGAGCGCGAGGAGCCGGTCTTTTGGATTCTTGACGACACCGGGATGGCCAAGAAAGGCACCGAGTCGGTGGGCGTGGCGCACCAATACTGCGGGCAGCTGGGTAAGCAGGAGAATTGCCGCACGGCGGTGAGTCTGACGCTCGCCACGAAAGAGGGCAGCGTTCCGCTGCAGTATCAACTGTATCTGCCGAAAGAATGGACTGACGATCCGGCCCGCTGTCGAGCGGCCGGCGTACCGATACAGATCGGTTTTGCCACCAAGAATGAGATTGCCCGGCAACACGTGGCGGCCGCATTGGCCGCCGGCACGCCGCGGGGCATCGTGCTGAGCGATGCGGCGTATGGAGATGAGGCGGGGTTTCGCGATTACCTGACGCAGGAAAAACTCTTGTATGCCTTGGGCATTCGTCCGGCCACCGGTGTGTGGTGGGGCAAGCATCAGCCGGGGCCGACACCGGCGCCGGCGGCGCGGGGTCGCGCCCGAACGCGGCTCGTGCGCGATGAAGCGCATCAACCGATCGCGGTGAAGGCGTTGGCCTTGGCACTGCCGAAAGGAGTGTATCGAACGATCACGTGGCGTGAAGGCACGAGCGAGCCGCTCAGTTCGCGCTTTGCCCGCGTGCGGGTCACGACGGCGCATGAGAATCAGCCCCGCGAACCGGAGTGGTTGGTGATCGAGTGGCCGCTGAATGAAGCGGAACCCACCCGTTACTTTCTCTCGACACTGCCGCACGCGACCTCCTTCAAAACCTTGGTGAACACGATCAAAGCACGCTGGCGCATCGAGCGCGATTACTAGGAGCTGAAACAGGAAGTCGGCCTGGGACAGTATGAAGGACGCAACTGGCGCGGCTTTCATCATCACGCCACCTTATGCATTGCGGCGTATGCCTTTCTGATGATGGAGCGGTTGCGCGGCCTGGATAAAACGCCGGTGGACATGAAGCGGCTGAAGTATCCGAAATATTCGGCGAGCGCGCCGTTCGCACCCATGCAAAGACATGTGCCCTGGTCGATCGCCACCATCCGTTTTCGGTTGGCCGGAATGATTGCTCACACCTTGGGTCTGAACATGGTGGGTGGCCGCGGTGCGCGAAAAACTGCATGAAATTTCCTGCGTCACAGTAGGGACAGCGATTACTCGCCGCCCCCTGTACAGATCCGTACGTGCGCGGTGACGCATACGGCTCCTACCTTGAGTGTTGGACGTGGAATCGTTGTTCCGGCCATGGATGTAAGATGCGGACCGACGGAAGATATCGATTCGCCAATACTCGCATCCACTGCCATGTTCGTCGCCAGCGCTGGCTACGGCGCCGAAGCGCTCGATACCAGTGCCAGACGGCATAGCGGCGGAAGTCGCAGAGGGCTTTGAAGTTGGTCGGAACGGCGTGGTAGGCAAAATAGCCGCGCACAACCGTCGCGAGCCATGCTCCCTGCTCGGCGAGTGGCAAATGGGATCGACGCCTGAGCGCGACCTTCACGTCCTTGAGCTTTACCCGAAACCGCTTGCGTTGAGACCGCCGCCACAGCTGGAACGTCTTGCCATCCTTCTTGGTCCCGCAAATGTGCGTTAGACCGAGGAAATCGAAGGCCTCTGGCCGACCGTCCCCGCGACTCGCCCGATCCTCAGCCGCATGTCGGCCGAACTCGATCAGTCGTGTCTTTTCCGGGTGGAGATTCAGTGCGAACTTTCCGAGTCGTTCTCGCAGATCATTCAGGAAACGCTCCGCATCCTGCCGATGCTGGAAGCCGACAATACTATCGTCGCAATAACGCACGACGATCATGTCGCCGGTTGCATGGCGCTCGCGCCACTGCTGAACCCAAAGATCGTAGACGTAGTGCAGATAGGCGTTGGCGAGCAGTGGTGATGCCACTGACCCCTGAGGCGTACCCGCTGTTGTCTCAATCCGTCGGCCCTCTTCCAGCACGCCCGCCGTCAGCCATTTCTGGATCAGGCGGATGATTCGACGATCTCCGATCCGATATTCAACGAATCGCACCAGCCATTCTCTGCTGAGCTGATCGAAGAAAGATTGGATGTCGGAATCGAGAATCCAGCAGATCTTGCGTGTCTTTATCCCGTATGCGAGGGCATCCAACGCATCGTGTTGGCTGCGTCCCGGACGGAACCCATAGCTGAAACCCAGAAACTCCGCCTCATAGATCGGCGTAAGAATGGCCACCACTGCCGCCTGAACGATTTTGTCCTCGATCGCGGCAATGCCGAGCGTCCGGTATCTGCCATCCGTCTTCGGTATAAGCCTCCGACGGGATGGCAGCGCTCGATACGTTCCGGCATGGACCCGTGCGTGAAGACCAGTGAGACGAGTCTCAAGATCCTCCTCGTACTGGCCCCATGTCACCCCATCAACGCCCGGAGCCGCACGCTTCTTCAAACTGAAGAACGCCCACCGGAGAACATCAATGTCGACGTGATGCAGGAGCGCTGTGAACTTCCCCTTCTTGTTCCTGTTGACGGCTTCACGTATGCGGTCCTGCGCCTGTGACACGGCGTCCCGGCTCTGGGTCCGGACCGTGCTTTGCAGTTCCGCATTCCTCTTGGTCCCACCGCTTCCCTCCACCGGCTCCGCAACGGATCGCCCCGCCTTGTTCGCCGGCTTCGCAGGTAATATCGGTGAGTCCGACTTCCCCGCCCCGTTCATCATCGGCTACGACCGAAGTCTTTCCGATGCGGCCCTGAAGTCGGACCTCCAGGGCAGTGACGGGGATCTCCCGGTTCCCGCGCAGAAGACGTACATACGTTCCAAGGTCTCTGACGGCGCCGGGTCAGCACGACGCTCGCGATGTCGCGCCGTGCCATATTGCCTTCTGCTACTGTGACAGCATCGGCACCAGGGAATTTACTTACGCCGCTCAATGCTTGGCCTGCATGCTCCCCTGTCAACGCTTCACCGACAGCCTCTCGGCCACCTGTGCATGACTCGGGGCCGGTGTGGATCGCTACTCCTTCACCGTAATGGACTCGCACCATCAATCTCCTGCCGGTCTCCCGGCGCACCACAGTAGAATTAGTTGGCGGGATGGCGACGCCTCGAGCACGCGCATCCTGGCGCCACTGTTTCACGCGCTTTGCGAGACGATTTACGTGCTTCGGATGAAAGCGTCCTGGAAATTGGACGCACAGTTCGTCGAACAGTTGTGCGGAAGTGATGTTCGGGCATCCTTCGAGGCGGCGGCAGATTAATGGCCAGATCATCGTGAACGCGTGATACACGGGTTTGCCGGGTGTGGCATAGATCAGGGCAGGTCGTTCAGTAACCGGCTTGGCCGAACTAAGAGGCGGACTCTGCGTAGGCGGTCCAAGGGACGGTGCGGTACTTGCCAGCGGCACGGCCTTGTTGGGCATCTTTCGCAGATCGGGTTGAACCATGGCCTGAAGGCTGCGCAGATAGCGCGGCTTGGTGTCACCGGAAAACGTCGGACGGATCTCGCCCGCTCGCCACGCACTGGAAAGACTGGCGATGAAGCCGGAGAGATCTGGGGGTTCGGGCGTTGCAATGGGAACCTCCTCGCCATCTGCGAGGGCCACAAGATGCGCCTGCATTGCGCGTATCTCCTCGAGGAGCTTCAGCGGATCCAAGGCGCTGGCCACCTCGCGCAGTCTGATTTTAGCGGCCTCAGGAATGCTCTCAGCCTGCAGCAGCCGATCACAGGGGGTCTGGGGCGGATGGTAGCGTTTGGACACGTGAGCGCCCTCGCGATGCTTCTCCGCCAGCTTGAAAGAGGGCTGGAAGAAGTTCACGAACAGACGAGAGGCGCCGTACAGTCGGGCGATCGCCTGCGCGGCGGCAATACCTTGGAAGCGGCGATAGCCCAGCAGCTTGCGAACGACAGCGCCGTTCTTCTGCTCGATCCAGGCCTGGTCGTTCTTCCGCCAAGGCCGAGAGCGAGTGAGTTCGATCCCATGAGTGAGACAGTAATTTATCAAGGACTCGTTCACAAACTCGCTGCCGTTATCGACATCCAGCGCCCGAAGCGCGAAGGGCAATCCGAGGCGAACGCGTTCGAGCGTCTCAACGAGCAGGCCGCTCTCTCGAACCACCAGCGGCGCCGCCTCCGTCCAGCCGCTCGCGATGTCGGTCAGGACCAAACTGTTGACGTAGCTGCCGCGGTTGGCGTCCCCGCAATGCGCGACACAATCCATCTCCATGCTTCCCGGCGGCGGCTCGTTCCAGTCCGCGAAGGTGCGCACTGGCACACGCCGGCGCGCCGCAGGCATCGCGCGCCGGACCTTCTTCGAGCGTGTGGCGCTGCGCGCCTCTCGCAGCAACCGGTCGATAGTCGAGGCGCTCATGGCCAGGATCTTTTGGCGCATAGGATCAGCAAGATGCAAATGCCCGTTGCGTTCCAAGGCCGGCAGCAGGATCGGCAGCAGCGCCCGTAGGCGTTTGCCGCATACCCGGTCGGAGGCTTCCCATAGCACGATCAGCGCGGCACGAACGGCCTCGTCATACAGCGAGGGCCGCGCACGGATCTGCCGCTTCTTGACGGTCGGCTCGGCGTTCAGCGCTCGAATCGCAGACTTCTCGTGATAGCCGGTGGCCGCGATGAACTCTTCGAGGATCTTGCGCTTCTCAGCGCCAGTTGCGGCGCTGTAACGTCGCCGGACTGCATTGGTCAGTTCGGCCCGCGCCGAAAGTGTCATCTTGGTGCCCATAGCTGCGTATTTCGCGCAAGGAAGGCCAGCGTTTCACGGCAAGGCGGTCCACGGTTTCACACCATGACGGTCCAGTGCGCGTGATGCAGAGCGTGGTGACTTTCTCTCAGTGACGGCGGTAGGTCAAGACCTCGCCGGTTATCCACGGGCCCGCGTGCGGGCTCACGATAGCCCGTGCGCGCGGGCCGGTGGATAACCGGAAGCGAGGGGGCTGATCGGAGCGCGGTGGGATTTTTCCAGTGGTTGGCATCTCAGCGAGCTCCTATAACGCCCCAGGAGCGGTGATCTGGGTTGACCCCGGGCTGTGGGTACCCCCATTTTTTGCGTTCTTGGGCCGTATCCCCCTGAGCTTACGGATCGACTCCCCGCTCAAGTTGAGGTGATAGGCATTGTGAACGACGCGATCCAAGATCGCATCCGCCAGAGTGGGATCGTCCAGGAAGGCGTGCCATTGTTTGACATCGATCTGGCTAGTGATGATGGTGGCGGACTTGTCGTAGCGGTCATCGAGGATTTCCAGCAGGTCCCGCTTGCCCTGATCCGAGAGCGGGGCGATCGCGAAGTCATCGATCAGCAGAAGGTCCGCTCTGGCGAGGGCCCGCAGGAAGCTCGAGCGGCGTTGGAAGGCGTGGGCGCGGGCGAGCTCGTCGATCAGGCGTGGCAGACGGAAGCAGCGCACGTGGTAATTGGCGCGACAGGCCGCATGGGCGAGCGCAGCACCGACGAAGGACTTGCCGATGCCGGTGGGCCCGGTGATCAGCACGTTCAGGTGCCGGCCGATCCAGCCGAGGTCGCGCACGGTAGTGAGGAGCGCCGGGTCTAGATTGCGGGGGATGCGATGGTCGAGGTCCTCCAGGCAGGCCGGTTGCGGCAGGCTCGCCACGCGCAGCCGCATCGCGAGGCGGCAGTTGTCGCGCTCGGCGAGCTCGTGTTGCAGCAGCAGACCCAAGCGCTCCTCGAAGCGCAGCGCGGTCGCATCCGGGTCGCTCATCTGGCGTTCGAGGGCGGCGAGCATGCCATGGAGCTTGAGTTTTCCGAGCAGTTGTAGGAGCGGTTCGATCAACATGGGGCGTCTCCTTCGAGGTTGATGGGCAGTTGGAAGTAATCGGCGCCGCGCACGTTCGGGTGAACCCCGAGCGTGGAGCGAGCCGGATCGTGGGAAGGGGAGCCGGGGCGCTTGATCAGCTCGGCGAGTGCCCCGTAGCCATACAGACCCAGTTCCAGGGCGAGGGCGGCGGTGTGCTCGAGTTTTTGCGGGCTGAAGTCCTGCGCGAGCCGCAAGACCCCGAGGCTCTCGCGGATGACTTCCCCGGGATGGCGCTTGCGGCGCAGGAGCCGCTCGAGACACTGGCGGGTGGCGGGACCGACGTGTTCGGCGCGCTCGAGGAGCTTGTCGATGCCGAGGGCGAGATACGCGCGGTGCTCGGGTGGGCGATGTGCTTCGATCGTCAGGCGCTGGTAGCGGCGCGTAGCACGGGGGTGGCTTGCGATGAGCGCACCGCGCTGGAAGATCTCCACCGTGTGGGCGGCGAGGCGGGCATCGACGTGCTGGCTGATCAGGCGGTAATGAACCGAGTAATACGCACGGGCGACTTCGATGTGATGGTCCGGATGGACGCGGGCGCCGAGCTTCCACTCGGCATATTCGTAGCGCCGCACGGGCAGGGCTTGACAGGCCGGCCGCTCCTCGGCCTCAAATACGCTCTCCCGGCTGCCCTCGCGCTTCTGGAACGGTTCGGTGTTGATCGTGGTGACGATCTGTGCGATCGCGACATTGAGTTCGCCGAGCGAGAAGAACTGCCGGTCGCGCAAGCCCCCAAGCACCGCTCGTTCGGCCAGAAGCACGCCATTTTCCACGGCGGCCTTGTCGCGAGGCCGCCGCACGCGTGCTGGAT
>CAWKGA010000004.1:0-64933 GCA_963849095.1 uncultured Gammaproteobacteria bacterium | reverse complement strand
GCAAACAAGTGACTGCTCCACTCCAGGGGTATTAGTCTGTTTGCCGCCGCCGCCGAAAACATGCCCCAACGGGGCTCAGCCCTCCAAACAGGCCAATCCGCAGGTGGGCATGAACATGCTAAAAGGCATGCTGGGCTTTGGCAGTGTTAGTGGGACAGTTTTTACAATTATCGCGTTTTTGAACATGGAGGACGGAGGGGGTGAAGCAATGATGGCACTCCGTGCCGCTCAGCTCGCGCGTAACGGCGAAATGATGGTCACGACTGCTAACGTGCTTCAAGGTGCCGCTCGTGCGGGAGGAGTGATCGATGCGGCCGTCGCAGGCGCATCTGGCGGCGCTATACTCGCCCCCGTCGGCGCCGGGGCTGGCTTCTTAGCTACCCAACCGGGGTGTTCCGGAAACTAAGGTCTATGGCATTTCCCACGTTACGCACTGCGTTAAAGTCGTTTTGGCATCTCACTGCCGTCATGCTGGTATTCACCTCGCTGCCGATGTCCATACTATTTATGGTGTCGGCGCATGAAGATCATGAGCTTGATGCGGCAGCGGTAGTCCGAATTGTTTCCGTGTGGGCGGCCGCAGGCCTTATCGCAGCGTTACTTGGATGGTACGTGATCCTTGCGCCATACCGTCAGCGCTCCGGGAACAACAAAGGTTGAGCAATTAACCCTGATCCGACAAATTTTTTGCGCTGAGGTGCGCACATTGGATTGAAAAAGGCCTTTCGTTGTGGTTGAAAGCAAGGTGCCACGCCAAACGTTCTTCCACGAACGAAAGGCCATCGACAGTGAGACGAAGAAACACCGAATTGCATGCTCGTGTCAATGGGAATCTTACCTTCGAGTTCACCGACGCGAAGCTCACCTCGTACGCGGGGTTGGAGCTGTTCGATCGGTACCTGCGCCAGATGGGCTTCAGCGACACTCATTCGCGCGGCGTTTGCCGAGGCCCGCCTGGGCGGGGACTTCGGCGTGATCGCGATGGTGCGCGTGCTGGTCGGGCTCGCTGGTCGTAGGCGGACGCCGTCTCGATCACCTGAGGTACTCTGGCTACCGATCCGCTGTTGCAGCGCTTTGCTCGGGTACGGGAGTGGCCCACGGCGCGCACGGTGAGCCGCTGGCTCAAGCGCTTCACGATGAAGAGCGTGGAGCACCTGACGGCGCTCAATGCCGCCGTGATCGCGCAGATCCTGCCGCGGCTTGAGGCTGCGCACGCTCACCGTCGATGTCGATGGGACGGTGGTCTCGACGGGCCTGCAGGTCGAGCGGGCCCGGCGTGGCTATAACCCCCATCATCGCAAGGTCCCGAGCTACTACCCGATCATGGCGCACCTGGCCGAGACGACGCACGTGCTGCGGGTGCGCAACCGCTCGGGCAACGTGCACGATAGCAAGGCCTCGGTGGAGTTCCTGCGGGAACTGTGGGGACAGCTCGCAAGCTTTGGCGTGCCCAGCAGCCAGATCCGCTTTCGCATGGATGGGGCCTTTTTCCAGCCCGATGTGCTCAAGTGGCTCGCCTGGCGCGGGGTCGGCTACGCCATCAAGGTCCCGTTCTTGGTCCCGTGCGCTGGAGGTCGCACGGCGAAGAACTTCCAGCTGGACCTCTTCGACCCCGACGACGGGCTACTACGAGTACTCGGCCATCACGAGCAACCTGGACTACACGCTCATGAATCTCTGGCACTTCATGGCCGGACGCGGGGCACATGAGAAGACCATCGCGCAGCTGAAAAGCGGACTCGCCTTCCATACCGTGCCTACCCTCGCTTACGCCGCCAACAGCGCCTGGCAGCAGCTCGTCGCCATCACGCACAACCTGCTGACGAACTTCCAGATCGACACCGGCGCCGAGCAGTCGCCGCCGCTCGCGCAAACACACCGCACTTGCGCGTCTCTCGACCGTGCAGACGCTGCGCTTCACGCTCTTCCATCGCGCCGCACTGTTGCTGCGCCCGGGCGGTAGGTCGATCTTGCGGCTGGCGAACAACCCGGCGACGCAGGAGTTGTTCATGCGCATCGACAAGAAGTTGTCCTGTGCGGCCTAAGTTTTTGTCGGATCAGGGTTAATAGCCGCAAACAAAACAACCGCAAACTCCTCAACCGAAGACGTGCAGCGCGGCTCCAAACGTTAACTTCCAAGCTGGCCTTTTCGGTGACTTCAGCGTCGGCAAATTGAGCGCGTCACTGAATTTGTTTTCCTGGAACGTACCGCTACAGGGGAACACTTACATGACGCAGGGAGCAGGGGTTGGATTGAAGGGGTTCAGCCTGTTTGGGCTGCCACTGTCGGTGGGCTTCGATCGCTCATCGTACAACGGCGGTCTAAGCTGGGAAACCACGAGCTGGCAGGCCTCATCAGGCAACGTATCAGCTTCGACGGACGATGGACTCAGTTTCTCTGTCGGTCTGCTGGTCGGTCTGAACTTTACGCACCTGGAGAATGTTCTAAATCTGATCGTCCCCTGTGCAAATTAGCGTTGAGAAATCGCGATGAGAAATCTTGGCGAGGTGCTGCTCCACTGGGCCGCAGCCGTAAGCGTTGTGATCTTGGGTCTACTCGCACTCTTTCCAGAGGCATCGCACCATGCACAGGTGATCGGTGAACCTTGGAACTATATAGTTGGCGGGGTGCTCGGGCTAACTCTCGTTGCATTCCACTTCTGGATGATTGTTGAGTGCGTCCGCGGTAGGCCGTGGAATGTGAGCCGTGTGCTTTGGTTGATATTCCTGTTTCTTCTTCCAATTGCCTCGGCGGTCATTTATTTCCTGTTCACCCGGTCGAAAACGTAAGCGTGTGGCCGTGGCCCGTGGATTCCCGGTTGCCGATCGGCAAAGCTGTGAAATCGTGGGGAGAGTATCGCCGCTCACCGAGAGCGGCGGCGCTTGATCTCCGGCAGGACCTCGTCGACCACGGTGTCCTCGGCCATCGCGCGGCCTACGGCGGCGTCCAGGCGCTCGAGGAGCTGCGCGATCGTCTCCCCGTCGCGGCCGACGAGCGCGACGCGCGCCTTCTTGCCCTCGGCGGCGAGCGCCGCGCGGCGGATCGGCGGGATCTCCCCGATCGTGATCTGACCGCGCGTGTCGTCGAGGAAGGATTGCAGGTGGCTGAGCGGCGCGGTGCTGGGCGCGGGCTTGGACACGGGAGAGTTCGTTACGCCGCCAGGGCGTTGGTGACCTGGGCCGGCTGACCGAGCTTGGTGGCCACGTTCCAGGGCAGCAGCTCCTCGATGCGGTTGATCGGATGGTCGGCGATCCGCTCGAGCACGTATTGCAGGTAGCTCTGCGGGTCGATGTGGTTGAGTTTGCACGATTCAATCAAGCTGTAGATGATTGCCGCGCGCTCGCCGCCCGTGTCGGAGCCGAAGAAGAGGTAATTGCGGCGCCCGATGCCCATGCCACGAATGGAGCGCTCGGCGATCGAGTTATCGATCTCGAGTCTCCCGTCCTCGCAGTAGCGGCAGAGCTCCTTCCAGCGTTTGAGCGAGTAGTTGAATGCCTCGGTGAGCGTCGAGCTGCTGTCGATCTGGGAGAGCGTCTCGGTCATCCACGCATGCAAAGCCTCGAGGTGCGGAACAGCATATTGCTGCCGCGCGGCGAGCCGCACTTCGGGCGATGAGCCGCGGACGTGATCTTCGATCTGGTACAACACGCCGATGCGCTCGAGGGCCTCCTTGGCGATCGGGGACTTCAGCGCCGCGTACAGATCGAAGAAGCGTCGTCTCGCATGAGCCATGCAGGAAATCTCTTCAACACGCGCCGGCACCCCCGGGGATGAGGGGAGAAACAGCGGCTCGAAGCCCGCGTAGGCATCGACTTGCAGCTTCCCAGTGAAGCCGGCCAGGTGCTTCTGAGGATACTTTCCGTGCCAACTCGGCGAGTACTGATACCACACCGCCGGAGGATCCCTCGATCCCCATCCGGTGCCGTCGCGCACGTACGTCCACATGTGCCCGCGTCGGGTCTTCCCGGTTCCGGGCGCGAGCACCCGAAACGGGGTGTCGTCGGCATGGATGTTCCCCGCCGACAGCACGTGTTTGGCGAGCCCCGCCACCAGGGGTCCGAGCAGCGCGCTCGAGGCCGCCACCCACTGCATGAGCGTCGTGCGGGAGAGCTTCAGCCCCGCATGGGCGAAGATCTGGCACTGCCGGTACAACGGCAAATGAAACCCGTACTTCCAGGTGAGGATCAGCGCCAGGAGCGAGGCGCCCGCGAAGCTCTTCTCGATCGGACGCGAAGGTGCAGGGGCCTGCACGATGGCTGCGCACTTCGCGCAGCGCTTCTTCGGGCGGATGTGTCGGGTGACCGTGAAGGTGACCGTCTTCACCTCCAGCACCTCGGACTCGTCCCTGCCGAGCTCCGTGAGCGCCCCGCCACACTCGGGGCAGGTGCACTCCTTCGGCTCGATCAGATGTGGGATGCGCTCGAAGTGCTCGGGCAGCTTCTTGCGGCGCACCGGCTTGCCCTTCGGAGCTTCAGATGCCGGGACCTCTCCGGCGGCAGCCACCTGCCGCTCGGCCTCGGCGATGGCTGCCTTGAGCTCCTCGAAGCTCATCGCCAGCTGCCCGACGCCCTCGAGGGCTTCGGAGGATTGGCCGAACCGGGCACGACGGAGCTTGGCGATCTGGAATCGAAGATGCTCGATCAGCATCCGCTGCTCGTTGAGCTGGATGTCCTTCGCGGCCGAGGCGGCGTGGTGCTCGATGACGAGGCGCTTGAGATCCTCTACATCGTTCGGCAGTGTGTTGACATCGAGCACGCACAGATTATACGCGCCGCACTCGGGGTGCGCACCACTGTTTGATAGATGTTTTTTGTTGTTTGTTTTGCTGTCGGACTGAAGTTCCCTACACGGACCGCGTCGGCTGCACGCGATCCGGATCCTGCGGCGCGAGCCCCGTGCGCTTCGGTGAGCGCCAGTCAATCCCCTCCAGCAGCATCGATAACTGCGCCGCGCTCAACGACACCGTCCCGCTCTCGGCCCGCGGCCAGACGAACTTCGCCCCGCGCAATCGCTTGTAGAAGAGACACAGTCCGTCCTGGCTGTCCCATAAAATCTTGATCCGGTCACCGCGACGGCCTCGGAACACGAAGACCTGGCCGGAATAAGGGTTGTGGCCGAGGGCCGTCTGCACGAGCGCGCTCAGCCCCTCAAAGCCCTTGCGAAGATCGGTGAATCCGGCCGCCAGCCAGATCCTCACCCCCGCCGGTAAGCCGATCATGGCCGGGACAGCTCCTCGAGCACCGTGCGTAGCATCCCCGCATCCACCGTCCCGCGCACACACAGCCGCCGTCCCGTCGCGAACTCCACCTCGATCGCGCCCCATCTCGTCTCGTTGGAACTGACGATGACGTCAGACGGGCGGACCTCCCGCGACAGCGCCGGCGTCGGCCGCACGCGTACCGGCAGCAGCCGCGCTGCGCCACCGAGGCTCCGTTTGCCGCCCAACAGCCCCGCCTGATGCTGCTGGCGCCACTTCGTCAGCAGACTCGGGTGCAGCCTGTGTCGCCGGCAGACCTCGAGCTTCATCACCCCGGCCCGCTCCGACTCCCGGATGATCTCGAGCTTCTGCGCCTCGGACCACCGCCGTCGAGCTCGCCTGTCCGACCCGTCGCTGCCTGTCTTCTCTCCGCCCACCTTCGCCTCACTCCGTCACCGTTACGGTGATCTCACTACGAAGGCGGCATCGTCACACGCGTGCAAGCCCTCTATCCATGGGCCACGGCCACACGCTTACGGCGAGACTGAGAGCCAGGGATGTCATGTGCGTACCTCCGACTGCGGGCTGTCGGGCGCCGGGTTCACCTGATCGAGCGCGTCCAAGGCTTTGTGCGTCGATACCCGGGCGAGCAGCAGCACGTCCCTGCCGTAGATGCTCAGGCCGTTCTGCGCCTCCTGGAGGCGCTCCAGGGCGCGTCCCAGGCAGCCTACGGCCTTCTCGACGGCGGCGGATTCCTCGGCACTGAGCATGCATGCGCGGACGGGTAACCAGGTCGGTGTGGCTGTCATGGGGAATCCTCCGCGGGAAGCAGAGCGTTGAATGCGGCCCAGGCATCGGCCGGGACGGCGGAGCCGGCGACAGCGAGCCACAGGCCGCGCTCGGCGGCCGTCAGACTGTTGAACCACGCCATGCAGGCGAGGGTATCGGCGAGCGGCGGGGTGTTCTCGTTTCCAAGGACCGAAGCTCGTCGAGTCAGTAAGCCCCCGCCTAACACGGCTTGATTCCCATCTGATTCCCACGGGAGCGCCGCGGCACGCAACTCGATCCTAATATGCTGTTTTTATTGGCGTCCCCAACGGGAGTCGAACCCGTGTTACCGCCGTGAAAGGGCGATGTCCTAGGCCTCTAGACGATGGGGACGGGGGAGAAGAACGCGAGCCCCGGCGTGGCGCAAGCGCCGCGCCGAGACACCCCTGCCAAGGAGGGCGAGAAGGGTACACGCCCGAGGCGGGCTAGACAATCGTGGTACCGCGGGTGGGCTCGGCCGCGCGTGATCCGGGAGCAGCATGACGTCTATGTCGGACGCCTTGTGGGACGTCCGGCCGAGTGCGAATTATTTCTCAAACCTGCGATTTTGAGTGCAACCAAAGCGTATCCGAGCCTCTAATATCTGGAGGTAGGAACCACGTCGGCGACCTTTCCCGTTCGGACCTCGCATGCCGTCGCACCTGCACGAAGCGCTGCTATTGCTGTTTCGCAATCGCCCGGCTCTCGCACCCGAGCTGATACGGCATGCGCTGCACGCCGCCCTGCCGGAATACCGCGAGGCTCGCATCGAATCGGCGGATCTCACCGACATTCAGCCGGCGGAATATCGGGCTGATCTGGTCGTCATGCTGCTGCAGGAAAAATCGGTGTTCGGCATCGTGGTGGAGGTGCAGCTCGGTCACGATGAGGACAAGCTCTACGTCTGGCCCGCATATACCGCCAACCTGCGTGCACGCATTCGTTGCCCCGTCTGCTTGCTGGTGATCACGCCGGACGAAGGCGTCGCGCGCTGGGCGCGCAAGTCCATCGAGCTCGGTGGGGACAATCGATGGACACCGTGGGTGGTGGGACCCTCGGGTGTGCCCGAGATCACCGATGAGACCCGTGCGCGAGAGGATCCGGAGCTGGCCGTGCTCTCGGCGATGGCGCACGGGCAGGACGCCGATACAGCGAAGGCGGCGCAGATTGCCTGGAATGCCCAGCTTGCGAGTCTTGGACTCGACGCCGATCGCCAGACGTTGTATTTTGATTTGACGATGCATTCTCTATCGGAGGCCGCCCGCCGGGCGCTACAGGCTATGGACCCTGCAAAGTACGAATATCAGAGCGAGTTCGCGCGACGTTACTTCAGCCAGGGCAAAGCCGAGGGCAAGGCGGAAGGCAAGGTCGAGGGTCGCGCGGACATCGTGCTCAAGCTCCTGGCTCTACGCTTTGGTGCGTTGCCGGCAGCAGTGGAAGCTCGGATTCGCGGTGGGGGGGCCGAAGAGTTGGACGGCATCGCGGCCCGCGTGCTGATTGCCCGGACGCTCGACGAGGCCCTCGCCACCGAATGAGTTTTCGTCTGGGGTGACGAGCGCGGGGCGGCTGGCCGCGGCCCGTACGCTCTCTGCGGCCTGAAGCCCGCGACGCACGCGAGACCACCGGCTCACGAGAGCAACTGCTCGAGATCCTCGCGGCGCAGGTCGCGAATCAAGCCCTTGTCCGCGCCGATGATCGCCTCCGCGAGGTCGCGCTTGCGGCTCTGCAGCTCGAGCACCTTCTCCTCGATAGTGTCGCGCGCGATGAGTCGATAGGCGAACACCCGGTTCACCTGTCCGATGCGGTGGGCGCGGTCGATCGCCTGGGCCTCGACGGCCGGATTCCACCACGGATCGAGGAGGAAGACGTACTGCGCCGCCGTGAGATTGAGTCCGAGGCCGCCGGCCTTGAGGCTGATCAGGAAGAGCTTGCAGCCGGGGTCGGTCTGAAATCGCGTGACGGGTCCTTCGCGGTCCGCGGTGTGGCCGTCGAGGTATTCGTAACGGACTGAATCGCGGTCGAGGTGCTCGCGCAAGATCCCGAGCATGCGAGTGAACTGCGAGAACACGAGCACCTTGTGGCCTTCGGCGAGCGCCTCCTCGAGCCGCGGCAGGAGCGTCTCGAGCTTGGCGGCGGGCTCCCGCGAGCGCCGCTCATCGATGAGGCCCGGATGCAGCGCCGCCTGGCGCAGCCGCAGCAGCGCCTCGAGGATCTGGATCTTCGAGCGCGCGAGGCCCTCGCGCTCGATGCGCTCGAGCAGCGTCCCGCGGTAGTGGTCGCGCAGCTCGTCGTAGAGCCGGCGCTGCCGGCTCTCGAGCTCACAGTAGAGCGTCTGCTCGACTTTCGGCGGCAGGTCCCGGATCACCTGCTCCTTGGTACGCCGCAGGAGAAAGGGCCGGAGGGCCTGAGCGAGGAGCTTGCGCGTGCCCTCGTCCGGGTCGCGGCCGGCGCTCTGGGTCAGGCGGAACACGGAGGCAGCGCCGAGCATGCCGGGATTCAGGAACTCCATGAGGCTCCAGAGCTCCCCGAGATGATTCTCGACCGGGGTGCCGGAGAGCGCGAGGCGGTGGTCCGCCTGGAGGAGCCGCGCGGCCTTGGCGGATGCGGAGTCCGCGTTCTTGATCGCCTGCGCCTCATCGAGGATCACGTAGTCGAAGCGCACGTCCTTGAAGTCCGCGGCGTCGCGCCGCAGCGTTCCGTACGTCGTGAGGATCAGATCGTAGCGCTCGAAGTGCCGGTGGCCCCTCGAGCGCTCGGGTCCGATGTGATCGAGCAGCCGCAGCCGGGGCGCAAAGCGCTCCGCCTCCGCCGTCCAGTTGAAGATGAGCGATTTCGGCACGACGACGAGCGAGGGGCCGATGCGGTCCGATCTGCCCCGCTTGCGAGCCTGCCGCAGCTCGCGCCGCGCTTCGAGGAGCGCGAGCACCTGCACGGTCTTGCCGAGACCCATGTCGTCGGCCAGGCAGCCGCCGAAGCCGAAGCGGCGGAGGAATCCCATCCAGCCGAGGCCGTCCTTCTGGTACCCACGCAGCTCGCCCCGGAATCCGTGAGGCGGGTCGGCCGGCGCGATGCCGGAGAAGCCCTGGAGCTCCTCACACGCGCGGGAGAAGATCGCATCGCGCTCCACGTCGGGTTGCGCCGCGAGCAGCGCATCGAGCAGGCCAATCTGGCTGCGTATGAAGCGCACATGGTCCTCGTGCGCCGTGCCGAGCCCGGCGAGCAGTCCATAGCGCTCGAGCCATCTCTCCGGCAGCAGGCCGAAACTGCCGTCGCCGAGCCGGACCATCTCCTCGCCGCGCTTGACCGCCGCGAGCAGCTCAGGCAAATGCGCCACCGTGTCGCCGAACTGAAGGGTGCCGTGGAGCTCGAACCAGTCGATCCCCGAGCTCACCCCGAGCTCGAAGCGGCCGGGCGAGCGGTAGATCTTGCCGTGCGCCTCGACATGCCAGCCTTCCGCGGTGAGCTCGCGCACCACCTGCGGCAGGCGGCTCGCGGCGAGCTCGAGCGTCGAGCGCTCATCCGCCGGGGCATAAGCGGGGGCGCGCCAGCCGAGCTGCCGCAGGCGCTCGGCGGCGGCGAGCTCTGCAGCCCGGTCGCGCAATATCACCTGGCGCTCTGCGGCCTGCACGACACACCGGTCCGCGTTGTCGGACGCCACGATCTCGCCGCCGTAGTCGAAGCTCAGTCGGCTGTGGAGCCGATCGCGCGCCGAGGCGCCAATCGCAGGTGTGACGGCGAGGCGTGGGCGGGATGGCAAGGCGATCTCCTCGTAGCGCAACTCCTCCGGCAGGTCGAGGGGCGGCAGCCGAGGCCGGCGTAGCAATTCCGCGACGAGCGCCTCGCCCTGCGCGGCGGGAACGGGAATGGAGCCGTGCTCGCGAAGCAGCGGGACCCACTCGAAGGCGCCGTGAGGGTCGAGGCGCGCGATGCGGTCGCGCAGGAAGACGAACCCGGCGTGGAGCAGCAGCAGCGGCGCCGAGAGATCCAGGCGCTCGGCGCCACGAGCGCATTCGCCGCACAGCTCGTAGTGGCCGGCCTGCGCCGCGCGACGGACCACGAGGCGCAGCTCCCAGGACTCCTCTCCCGCGAAGCTCACGGGGAGCCACGTGGGCTCCTCGTCCTGCGGCTGCAGGCGCAGGCGGCAGCGGCCCGTCTGGCCGATGAGCGGCAGGGCGTATTCCACCAAGGCGTCGGGTACGCGATGACGGTGGGGAACCGACTCGCCGTAGAAGGAGCCCGCGGGGTTCGAGAGCGTGTCGTACGCGTACAGGCCACCGCGGTCGGAGGCCGTGGTGGTTACCGCCAGGCAGGCAAGAAGGCGACGGTCATCGGCCGAGGGGATCTGTTGCAGCCACGCCCGGGGGAGGTAGCGCGACTTGGGCTTGCTCCAGGTGCCGTCTGGATTCCGATCACGGACGAATATCTCGAGGCACAGGCCGTTCTCGACCTTCGAGCGGCCGATGTCGATCACGTAGAGGAGCTCCTGTCCGGGCTCCCATTCATCGCGGGCGGCCGGACGGGGGGCCGGCACCGAGCGGAGCTCCGCGAGCCGCGCGCGCCAGCTCTCACCTCGGCTCCGGCTGCGGGCTGTCAGGCGGCTTGGCGCGCGGGGCGCCGAGGAGCGCGGCGCTTCTTCGTCGAAGTCGTCAGCATCGTCGAGGCTGCTCTCGTCGTCGGAGACGTCCTCTCCCACGTGCACCAGGCGCACTCGGCCGCTCCGACCGGTGCCCCGCAGCATTTGCTGCTCGTCGGCCGCGAGGAGGGTTGCCCAGATGTGCTTGCAGATGTCGATGTCGAAGTAGGGGCACGTGCAGGAAGCGTGAATCTCCCGCCCCGCGCGCACCAGCTCGATGCGGTAGACGCTCGAGCCACGCACGCTCGCCGTCACGCGCGAGGCCGAGCCGCGCACGACGCGCACCCGGCCCTGGCGAAAGTAGTCGGCGCCGCGCCGCTGGATGGCGCCGTCACAATCGCCGGAAAGCAGGTCTGAGAGCGAGGTCGCCGGCATCACGATGGGTCCATTCGGCATCTTGGGGGAAGCGGCAATGATAACCGCACCGCCTTCCCCTCGACGAGTCAATCCGCTCAGCCGGCGGAGGCTTCGGAGCCTCCGATTCGCCATTTTCCTGGTTTTATGGCAATATGGCTCAGATGAAAACCACCCTCGAGCTCCCGGATACGCTGATGCGCCGGGTGAAGCTGCGCGCCGTTCGTCGCAACCAGAAACTCAAGGATGCGGTCGCTCAGCTCCTCGAGCTCGGCATGGCCGCATCGCCCGATGTTGAGACTCCCCCCGCGCGCCGAGGCCGGTGCGGCTGAAAGGTCGCCGCCCCCTCGGCATTCGCGATATCGAGGCGGCGATCGGCGCAGGCCGGGAATAGCTTGTTTCTGGTCGACACGAACGTTCTCGCCTACCTCACGATCGAGGGGGATCGGACGCCGGCGGCTCAGAGGCTGTATGCGCGGGACTCGGACTGGCGCAGTGAGGCATTCATCCTGATCGAGTACTCGAACATCCTCGCCACCTACATTCGCGCCCGGGCGCTGACGCTCGAGCAGAGCGCGGATCTGCTCACGGCAGCCGAGGCCCTCATGCCGACGCTCGCGAGCATCCCGCACGCGCGGGCGCTGCAGACCGCCGCGCAATTTCGCATCTCCGCCTACGATGCGCGCTTTATCTCGCTGGCCATGCACATGCGCGTGAAGCTCGTCACGGAGGACGTGAAGCTGCGGACCGCCGTGCCTGCATGGACTCGCTCGTTGGATGATGCGCTCGATTGACTGCGTAATAAGTCATCTCGCGGCACCGGACGTTGGGTTCCCTTACAAGATGAGCCTCTCGCATCGCGCATGGTGAACCCAAACCTCTGATGGGCTTGGGTTGGTGTGCATCTTGCAGACTCTTGGCTCCATGAAGACCGTTTCCCTTTGACACCCTTGGAGCCGACTGGATTATGACCCGAACCCTCAGACTTCCCCTTGCCGTCGCCGCACTGATTGCAACCGCACCGGTGTTCGCGACGCCCGCGCCCTATACGCTCACGCTCACTGGCGTCGGCGATGGAGCCAACAACGGTTCCGTGTACTACAGCCCCTACGTCGGAAACATCAAGAACGCCGCCGGGACGATCATCTATTCAGGCTACTTGATCTGCGACGATTACACCGATGAGTCCTACGTCAACAGCTCCTGGGGTGCGACCGAGACCAGTGCGGCGAACCTCAATGGTGGCGAGCTCTTCGCGGGCGAGACCTACACGTTGGGCACTCACATCTACGATACGCAGCAGATGTACGACGCAGTCTCCTATCTCGCGAATGAGCTGCTCGAGCCGACCAATGTGACGAACTCAGCGAATCAGGGCAATCTGTCCTTCGCGATCTGGGACATCATGGATTCCACGGCTCCGACGAGCGATGGCAGCAGCGGCAGCGCGGCCGTCGTGACGAGCGACATTGACGCTGCGTTCACGCAGGTGAGTGATGGGTACGTGGGAAGCAACGTCGAGGTGTACACACCCGATCCTCTCCACGCGTCCCAGGAGTTTCTGGTCGTCAATGGCCCGTCCGTTCCGGAGCCGTCGAGCCTCACGCTCCTCGCGTTGGGCCTTGCCGCCATGGGATGGGTGGCCGTGCGCCGCAGAGGGCAAAGGGCAGACGGCTGACGGTCGCGCTGCGCGACCGGGATCACACGGCGTTGCGGTGCGGTTGAGCCGTTTGTAGGAGCAGGCCCCGTCCGCGAAGGACCTCGCACATCGTGCCGAAGCGAAACTCCCCGAGCAGCCGCTGCAGGCGCGGCTCGCAGCGATTGAGGTTCGTGTAGTGGCGGAAGCGTGAGAGCCAGCCGACCTTCACGCGCGGCTGATCGGGGTCGATCTCCCACGGGTGCAGATAGAACGTGAAGGGCCGGTTGCAGACATCGTTGATCTGGGAGAGCCCGCGCCGGGTGACGGCATAGGGGAGCAACCGGAAGTAACCCCCGCCGGAGACCGGCACCTTCACCCCGAGGAACGAGGCGGCCGACATCGGGAACTCCACGAGCGTGCGCCCGGAAGGCGCGGTGAGCAGGCCCGGCTCGGGAGAGGCGCCGGGCATGCCGTAACGGTCGTGGCGAATGGGGAATATAGAGGAGTCGTAGCGAAATCCGAGGTCGATGAGCACGTCGAGCGCCCAGAGCGAGCGCCGTGTGATCGAGAAGCTCGCCGCGCGATAGCCGGCGACCGCCGCGCCGGTGAGATCCTCGAGAGTGCGCTTCGAGCGCGCGGTCTCCTCGCGGAACTCCTCCTGCGACTGGGCGTAGATGAGCTGGTGCGAGAAGCCGTGACTCGCGATCTCGTGGCCGGCCGCCGCAATGCGTTTGACGAGCGCGGCGTGGCGCTCCGCGATCCAGCCGAGGACGAAGAAGGTGCCGTGAATGCCGCGCTCCGCGAGCAGCTCGAGCAGGCGGTCGGTATTGCGCTCGACGCGCGAGGCGCGCAGGGGCCAGGACTCGCGGGAGACCGCCGGGGCGAGGGCGGCGACCTGGAAGTAGTCCTCCACATCGACAGAGAACGCGTTGAGGATTTTCCCTGGCATGGACGCGCACTATAGAACAGGAGGCGCGAGACCTCCGGGATCGGCGACGCAATCCCGGGACGCCGTACCCGTCAACGACGCTGTAGGATGCCTTTACGGTCCGCTTCTTCACGGTTCGGAATCGCAGCGGATTCCGCTCATAAGCACTTGTATATGCTGAACATCGTGAACGTCACGGAAGGCGCGAGCGGGGGTCCCCTCGCAGCTGAGCCTGCTCAAGCGACAGTTGCGCCGGCGGGCGGCCTGAGCCTAACCTACGGCATGCTCAAACGCTTTCAATTCTGGGTACTCAGCGCGATCGGCGCCCTGTGCGTCGCCGTGGTCATCACGAACATGGTGCTGTTCTCGGGCAACCAGGGGTTGCAGGGGCGGGTGAACGAGCAGGTGCAGTACCTGCAGCAGAGCGCGCAGCTTCAGGGGCTGTACCAGCAGATGGTGCAGGCGCTGGCGAACTTGTCGGTGCAGAACCACGATGAGCAGCTGAGCGCGGTGCTCGCCAAGCAAGGGATCAAGGTGAACGCGAACCCGGCGCCGGCGGCGGGCAGCGCTGCGGGGGCGCAGGCGCCAAGCTCGAGCGATACGAGCGGGCAGGAGAGCTCCGGGTCGCGGGGGCGTCGGAGTGGACACCATGACTGAGAATTCGGGCACGGAAGCTTCGACGGGCAGCGCCTTCGTGCCGGTGCTGCTGGTGGGGGTTGCGCTGCTCGGGTGGGCGGTCTTCCAGACGGTGGAGCTGATCGGGGAGCACCGCGTGCTCAGCACCGCGCACGAGACGCAGCAGACGCAGGTGGAGCGGGCGGAGAAGCTGCGCACCTCGTTGAGTACGCTGGCGGCGGACACGCAGAAGCTGGCGGACGGCGGCGATGCCGGGGCGAAGTACGTCGTGGATCAGCTGCACAAGCGCGGCATCACGATCAACCCGAACGCCCCGAGCTCGGTGAGCGCACCGTAGCTTTCCGCCGATCGGTATCGGCGGCGTCCAGAGGGGCGAGGGGTCAGGTTTCCCCTGCGCCGCGGTCGGGCGTCACGACCGCCAGTTGCGTGCGCAGGGCGCGGTCGCACTGCTCGATCTCTCCCGCGATGCGCAGCGACTCCTCGGCGGCCTCGAACCAGGCCGTGCGGGTCACTCCATAGGTTGCAAGCGCCCTCGCGTACCACTCGCGCGCGCTCGTCCAGTCCGTAAGGCGCTGCAGACGCTCGCGGCGGGCGTCCCGGGCCCGCGTGGCGTAGATCTCGCCGAGAAGCGCTTGCGCGCGCGCCACGGCATGGCGGAAGTAGCCGTTCTGCCATTCGGCGGGTGATCCGCCCGCAGCCTGTTGAAGGGCCTGATAGAGCAGAGCGATCGCTTCGTCGGGCTGTCCGCGGCGTGCGGAGATCTGTGCCAGGCCGATCAGGGCCATGCTGAAGTCGGCATGAAGGTCCGTCACGTGGGGATCGGCGGAAAGTGCCCGAAAGGTGCTCAGGGCGGCTTGCTCGTAGGGCATCGCATGGTCGTACTCGCCGAGGCCGACGAACGCCGCGGCGGCGCCGTGCTCCGAGCGGCCCTCGAGCTGTCGCAGCTCCGTATTGCTGGGCTGGCTCGCGATGAGCGGCAGGAGGAGGCTCCGAGCCGACAGGCTCATCGACAGCGCGGCCGGGTAGTTGCGCTGGTACGTGAGGACCTCGCCGGCGCGGATATAACCGAGCGCCAAGGTGGGGGCGATGCGCTCCTCATCCGGCCGCACCGGCGAGAGCGATCGCAATCGGGCGATCGAGGAGCCGAGCAGACTCACCGCAGAGGATGTATCGCCGCGGACCATGAACAGGTCGTAGCCGTATGCGAGCTCGCTCTGGGCGAGGTCCAGCTGAGCGGGCCTGCTCGCTGGACGCGCGGCGGCGAGCCGCCGGCTGTGGGCGATTGCACGCTCCGCTGAAGCGAGTGCGCCGCGCGCGTCGTTCAGCTGCCACAGCAGGATGCGGCTGAGCGCCCGATAGTCGCTCGCGACCGCGAGCCGTGTCTCAACGTCGTCCGGCTGCGCCGCAAGTCGCGCCTCGCGCAGGGCGACGGCGCGCCGGTAGCTCTGCGACGCCTGGGCGTAATCCTGCTCTGTCACATCGGGCGGCAGGCCCCGGATATCGCCCAGCCGCTCATAGGCCGTGGCGAGCTGGGTCTGTAGCACCGGGTCGTGCTGCGCATCGCGAGAGAGCCGATCGAGATACTGCAGGGCGGTATCGAGCAGGAGGCGCCGGCTCCCGGCCGCCCCGGGCAGGTCGCGGATGGAATCGTGAATCTCGAAAATGAGCGTGTTGGCGAGCATGCGCACGTCATTGAGGTGGCGCACGGCGCGCGCACGCTGGGCCTCGGCAATCAGGGCTTCGTGGGTGGAGGCGGCGATGCCGCCCGCGAGCGCGAGGACGATCATGGCCGTCGCCGCGACTCCAATCCGGTGCCGTGCAATGAACGTCGAGACACTGTAGCGGAGGGTGGGCCTGCGTGCGGTGATAGGCAGATGCTCGAGATGCCTGCGAATGTCCTCCGCCAGCCCCTCCACCGTCCCATAGCGCTCGCTCGGGTCCTTGCGCAAGGCCTTCAGGACGATGTTATCGAGGTCGCCCCTCAGGCGGCGTCTCAGCCGGGCCCGTGTCCCCTCTCGCGGCGGACCTGCGGCGCCCGGGCCGGCGGGAGCCGCGCGTCTCATCACGATGGTGCTCGGTCTTCTCGGCTCCAGATCGAAGATCTCCTTGACGACATCGCTCGCCGTGCGATCGTCGCAGCGAAACGGCATGAAGCCCGTCAGAAGCTCGTAGAGGATCACGCCGAGGGAGTAGACGTCGCTCGCCGCCGAGACGGTCGCGCCGTCGAGCTGCTCGGGGCTCGCATACTTTGGCGTCAGAATGCGAAAGCCGTTGATCGTCACGCCGGCCCGCGCCGGGATCGCGCCCTGCTCGAGGATCTTCGCGATACCGAAGTCGAGGAGCTTCGGGCTTCCCTCGGCCGTCACCAGGATGTTGCTCGGCTTCAAGTCCCGGTGGATCACCATGTGCTGGTGCGCATAGCGGACCGCCGAGCACACCAGCAGAAAGAGCTTCAGCCGCCCGGTCGTGTCGAGCCGGCGCTGTTCGCAATAGGAGGTGATGGGCTGGCCCTCGATCAGCTCCATGACCAGGTACGGCACCCCCTCGGGGGTCGTTCCGCCATCGAGCAGGCGCGCGATGTGCGGGTGCTCAAACGTTGCGAGAATCTGCCGCTCGGCGCGCAGCCGCTTGCCGACGAAGGCGGCATCCACTCCCGCGCGCACCAGCTTGATGGCGACCTGCTGCTGATACTCGTCATCGGCCCGCACGGCGCGATACACCTCGCCCATGCCGCCCGAGCCGATCTCCTCGAGCAGGCGGTAGGGGCCGAGACGCTGTCCCGCCATGCGGTTCTTCTCGGGCGCAGCCTCCAGATCCGCTGCTGCCGGGACGTTCAGAAACTGGCTGTCGGCGCGCTCCTCCGCGGCCAGCAGCGACTCGACCTCCGCGCGCAGCGCGGGGTCACTCGCGCCGAGGCGCTCGAGGTAGGCGGCGCGCACCATGCTGTCAAGTGACATGGCCTCGTCCAGCGCGGCCTTCACGTGCTGCCAGCTCTCGGGGGTCATGACTCGTCGCCGTGCTGCATTGCACGATGGAGCCACGCGCGTGCGGTGCGCCAGTCGCGCTTGACTGTCGCGTCCGAGATCGCGAGCGCCTCGGCCGTCTCGGCAATCGACAGCCCGCCGAAATAGCGCAGCTCCACGACGCGGGCCTGCTGCGGGTCCAGCTGGGAAAGCCGCGTCAGCGCATCATCCACGGCGAGCACGTCGATCTCGGAGGACTCCGGCGCTGCGAGAGCGTCGGAGAGCGTGACCTGCCACCCGCCCTGGCGCTTCTTGGCAGCCCGCGCGCGGGCGTGGTCCACGAGAATCTGGCGCATCAAGTGCGAGGCGAGGGCGATGAACTGGCCCCGATGCTCGAGCTCCCGCGGTCCCTGGTGCGCGAGGCGCAGATAAGCCTCGTGGATGAGCGCAGTGGTCTGCAGGGTATGACCCTCGCGCTCGGCGCGCAGGTGGCGCCGCGCCACGCGCCGCAGCTCATCATAGACGAGGGGCAAAAGATGCTGCAGTGCATCTTGATCTCCGGCCTGCCAGCTGCGGAGCAGCGCTTCCGGGGTTGAGGTGGGCGAGACCGGCATATCCGAGGTCTTGGGGGCTTCACGTCCCTCTCGTTTGATATGGACTCCATCGTATCGCATCGGAGCTTGATTGGCATGCGGCGTCGCCCGATCGGGCGGCGGGGGGCTGAGTGGGGAGCGCTGAGCCAGTCGGGCCGTCAATTCCGCTTTACATGATAAGCAGACTTTGCAGGCATCGCGCGGTTTCAGATCCCCATGAGCTCCAAGCGCCACAGGCTTCTCGTCGTCGAGGATGACATTGGGTTGCAACGGCAGCTCACCTGGGCGCTCGAGGCGTTCGAGGTGTACTGCGCTGGTACGCGCGCGGAGGCGGTCGCTGCGCTGCAGCGGCTGCAGCCGTCGGTTGTGCTGCTGGACCTGGGGCTGCCCCCGGAGGAGCAGGGCGTGGAGGAGGGTTTCGCCACGATCGTGGATGCCCATCGCATTGCCCCTCGCGCCAAGATCATCGTGCTGACGGGCCGCACGGGACGCGAGCACGCGGTTCGTGCCGTCAGTCTCGGCGCGCACGAATTCTGCGAGAAGCCGGTCGACATTCCGCTGCTCTCGACGCTCGTCGCGCGCGCGGTGAGGCGCTATGAGCTCGAGGCGGAAGCCGATGCGGCGGCCGTCCAGGGTCGGGTGGACGCCCTGCAGGGGATCTACGCCGCGAGCGAGTCCATGCTCGAGGTCTGCCGCTCCGTCGAGCGGCTCGCGCCCACCTCCCTCACGGTGCTGCTGCTCGGGGAAAGCGGAACCGGCAAGGAGCGCCTCGCCCGTGCTCTGCATCAGCTCAGCTCCCGCGCGCGCAAGCCCCTCGTCGCGATCAACTGTGCGGCGATTCCGGAGACGCTACTCGAGAGCGAGCTGTTCGGGCACGAGCGCGGCGCGTTCACCGGGGCGGTGGGGCGCAAGATCGGACACATCGAGAGGGCCGACGGTGGCACCCTGTTCCTCGATGAGATCGGCGATATGCCGCTCGCCTTGCAGGCGAAGGTCCTGCGGTTCCTGCAAGAGCGGGTGATCGAGCGCCTCGGAGGCCGCCAGCCGATTGCGGTCGATGTGCGCGTCGTCGCCGCCACCAATCAAGTCCTCGATACCGCGGTGGCGCGTGGAGCGTTTCGTTTGGACCTGTATCACCGCATCAGCGAGGTGGTGGTGACGATCCCGCCGCTGCGCGAGCGGGGGTCGGACTCGGTCCTCATCGCGACGCAGATCCTGCAGTCCTCCCACCGCAGCGGCCTGCGCGCGGCGCGCTTCGCGCCGGACGCCGTGGCGGCCATCGAGTCCCATTCCTGGCCCGGTAACGTCAGGGAGCTCGAGAACCGGGTGAACCGCGCCGCCATCCTCGCCGAGGGTCCGGCCATCACTGCGGAGGACCTGGGTCTTGCCGCCGGTGAAGCCCCGGGAACGGAGCTCCTGAGTCTGCGCAAAACGCGCAGGCGCGCGGAGAACCAGGCGGTGCAGCGCGCGATTGCGCTCACCGGCGGCAACATCGCCAAGGCGGCCCGGATGCTCGGCATCACTCGCCCGACGATCTACGAGGTGCTGGGCCGGATGAAGAGGGCAGAGCGCGAGGATTGAGCGGGCACGGGATTGCCCTCTCCACAGGCGCAGTTGCTTCCCGACGACAGAAATTCACACTTGAACCCTCTCTCGCATGTCGGGGGACTTTACAATTACTTCGGCGGGCCCGTTTGCTGCGCCAAGACCCCCTTGAATCGTAAGGGTTTCGTGATATTGGCACCCGTCTTGCTACATCTCCAGCGGGAAGTCGTCCTGTAACCTAGGGATTTTTATGAAGTTACATAAGCTCAGGAACACAGCGGCAGCGCTGGGATTGGTTACAGCGGCCGTTCTGTGCGCAGCTCCGGTAGTCGCTTCGGCGGAAGGCACCCCGCACTACGGGTTTCAGTTGCGTGACTATGAACTCACTAACATCGACACTCCGCCGCCGACGGTACCGGAGCCGGGTACGCTCGCGCTCAGTCTTGGGGGCCTGGCGGGTCTCCTAGCCGTCCAGGTGCGGAGGCGCAGGCGCAAGTAGCGTCGTTGCGGCGCCGCCGCTCCGAGTCACCGAAAGCTGACCGCCGTCGCACAGATGGCGTGACTCCTTTGCAACCGTCCGCTGCAAGCACCGGCCAGACGGTCACCGGCTTGCGCTCACATTAGAGTTCTCGCCCGCAGGCAACACCGCTGAGCTGAAATCGACATTGAGGATCGCGGTCTCGAGTAGTGTCCCGCCGCCTCGAGGCGGATCGCGTGCCGAGCGGGTACACTGCGCCGGCCTGATTTCATCCCTGCTCTCGAGGTCCCGCGGACGTGACTCAGCGACCGCTCGTTCATCTCATTGCTGCGGCGCGGCCGAACTTCATGAAGGTCGCGCCCCTTTACCACGCCCTCTCGCGAACCTCCTGGTGCGACCCCCGGGTGATCCATACGGGTCAGCACTACGACGCGAACATGTCGGATGCCTTCTTCCGCGACCTGCGCCTGCCGGACCCTGCCCACCACCTCGAGGTGGGCAGCGGCACACACGCGGAGCAGACGGGTAGAACCATGATCGCGTACGAGCCGGTGTGCCTCGCCGAGCGGCCGGCGGCGATCGTGGTGGTGGGCGACGTGAATGCGACCGCCGCGTGCGCGATGGTGGGCGCGAAGCTCTGGATCCCCGTCGTACACCTGGAGGCGGGATTGCGCAGCCGCGATCGCCGCATGCCGGAGGAGATCAACCGCCTCGTCACTGACGCGATCGCCGATCTGCTCTGGACACCCTCTCCGGACGCCGACGCCAATCTACGTGCCGAAGGAGTCGCACCCGAGCGGATCGAGCGGATCGGCAATGTCATGATCGACTCGTTCGAGATGCTGCGGGAGCGGATCGAGCGGGCCGGCGCGGCGCACCGCTTCGGCCTCGAGGGTGTCCCTTATGCCGTCGTGACACTGCACCGTCCTTCGAACGTCGACGAGGCAAATGAGCTCGCGGAGCTCGTGAGCGCGCTCGAGGGGGTCGCGACACGCATGCAGATCCTGTTCGCAGTGCACCCCCGCACGCGCAAGCGCCTGCAGGAATTCGGGCTCGAGGGTCGAATCACGGGGAACCCGCGGATTCGTGCGACGGAGCCCCTGGGCTACATCGAGTTCATGAACCTCGTGATGGGCTGTGCAATCGCGATCACGGACTCGGGCGGCGTACAGGAGGAGACGACCTATCTCGGCATCCCGTGCGCGACCCTGCGCGAGAACACCGAGCGGCCCATCACGGTCACGGAAGGCACCAATCGCCTGGTGAAGCCGGCGGACCTCCCTCGCGCGGCGGCGGCGGTGCTCGCGGGAAACTGGCCGAAAGGGCGGCCACCGCAGTACTGGGACGGTCGCACGGCACAACGGGCCGCAGCGAGTCTGGAGAAGTTCGTGCGGAGGCGGAGTGGTTCGATGAGGTGACCCCCCGGCCCGGCGAGGCGGGACAGGAGTGGCGCAGCACAACTGCGAACTGCATCGCTTCGGTCAGGCGGGGCAGCCGAGACAATTCATGCTCTGCTCGGAGAGAATGGCTGCATAGGTGGCGCTGGCTGGAGTGTCCGGAGGGGTCGAGTGGCGGAATTGAACCTGCGCAAATGCCGGATTGGCGTCGTCGGTCTCGGCTATGTCGGTCTGCCGCTCGCGGTGGAATTCGGCAAGCACTTCGACACGGTGGGCTTCGACGTGAAGGCGCGCCGCATCGAGGCGCTCAAGGCCGGGCGCGACAGCACGCTCGAGGTGAGCCGCAAGGAGCTCGCCGCGGCCAGCCGGCTCACCTTCACGACGAACCTGGCCGACATGAGGCGCTGCCGTGTATACATCGTCACCGTTCCGACACCCATCGACGGATACAAGCGGCCGGACCTGAGCCCGCTCGTTGGAGCGAGCACGAGCGTCGGCCAGGTGCTCAAAAAAGGCGATGTGGTCGTCTACGAGTCCACGGTCTACCCCGGCTGCACGGAAGAGGTCTGTGTGCCGATCCTCGAGCGCGAGTCGGGCCTGAAGTTCAACCGCGACTTCTTCGTGGGCTACAGCCCCGAGCGGATCAACCCCGGCGACAAGGAGCATCGCCTTGCGACGATCAAGAAAGTGACCTCGGGCTCGACGCCGGAGGCTGCGGAGTTCGTGGACTCACTCTATCGGACGATCGTCACGGCCGGCACGCACAAGGCGTCGAGCCTGAAGGTCGCCGAGGCTGCGAAGGTCATCGAGAATACCCAGCGCGACGTGAACATTGCCCTCGTCAACGAGCTCGCGCTCATCTTCAACCGGATGGGGATCGATACCGAGGAGGTGCTGCGGGCGGCAGGCTCGAAGTGGAACTTCCTTCCCTTTCGGCCGGGTCTCGTCGGCGGGCATTGCATCGGAGTGGATCCCTACTACCTCACCCACAAGGCGCAGGAGATCGGCTACAACCCCGAGATGATCCTCGCCGGGCGACGCTTGAACGACAACATGTCGCTCTACGTGGCCGGGGAGATCGTCAAGCTCATGACGCGCAAGCGCATCCACGTGAACGGTGCGCGCGCCCTGGTGCTCGGGATCACGTTCAAGGAGAACTGCCCGGACATCCGCAACTCGAAGGTGGTCGATGTCGTCCGAGAACTGCAGAAGTACGGCGCGAAGGTCGATATCTACGACCCCTGGGCGGAATCGCGGGAATGCCGGCACGAGTACGGCCTGCGGCTGACGCGGTCACTGCAACGCAACGGGTACGACGTGGCAGTCGTGGCGGTCGCGCATCGGGAGTTCAGGGAGCTCGGGGCAGCTGGGGTGCGTAGGCTCTGCCGCAAGAATCATGTCGTGTACGACATCAAGCACCTGTTCGCGGCTTCCGAGGTGGACGGGACGCTATAGGTGAGATCTCCCAAAACGAAAAGCGGGGCTACCCGAAGGTAGCCCCGCGTTCACGATCTACTTTTTCTTGAGGAACTCGAGAAGCGTTACGCGCGCTTGCGGCTGCGCCGACCGGCGAATCCGAGTCCGGCAAGGCCTAGCGCCATCAGCGCGAGCGAGGCCGGCTCCGGCACTGAGCCGATGTCGAACTCAAACGCGGACGCCTTTGTGGAATCGCTGAACGTGAGCGATGTGAACGGCGTTAAGCCACTCACTTCCACGGCGAAGTTCGTCGTTCCGCTCGCGGGCGGAGACGAAACCGCGGCATCGACCTCCGCTCCCGTGACGGTGGCGCATGTTGCGCCGCAAGTCACGACGTTATAGCCGCTCGCCACATCGGCCGTGCCCCACAGAACGTCAAACGAAGTCTGCGGCTTGGTGAAGGTGATCGTGACGGTGCCGCCGTTGGCCTGCGCAACCAGGTACTCCTGGAGTGAATTGCCCGGCGTGCCGATAGGGAACGGGGTCGTCGCCACGTCGGTCACATTTCCCGCGTAAACGCCCGAGGTGTCGCTCGGATCGCCCGACGCGCTACCCCCTGAAAATACGATCGACGAAATGCCCGCAAACGAAGGCAGCGCGCCAGATTGCTGACCCGCCGAACCAGCCGTTCCCAGATTCAACACCCCGAAGGGTATTGCGCCGGAATCCTGTACGGTGATGGTATCCGCCATGGCATTCCCTGCCACCAGCGCCATTGCCGCCATCGCGCTCGTGAGCGTTCCCATCTTGATGAGGTTCATCTGCTTGTTCTCCTAGAACGTGATAACCGTGCGCTATGGGAAAGCAAGACCCATACCAACGATGGAAGTGCATTATAAATCAATGAGTAGCACGCGGGTGAATATCGCCGCCGCCACGTCTTGTAAAGAAAACTGACGCGAATGGCAGCTCAGCGTGCGATCCAATTCGGCAATCGAGCCAGGACTGAATTAGCATCGCCCCATGCTCGGTTATCTCCTCTCCGCGGCAGTTTATGGCGTGATCCTCGTCATGTGCGTCACCGCGTGGCGGCGCCGCACCGCAGGATCCCGCCTGGCCGCCGCGCTCGGTGCTCAGGTGGGCTGGTCGGTCGTGCTGGCGATCGACGCTACGCGACTCGTCGTCCCGCTCATTCTCGTCGTTGTCGCCGACTACGTGCGCGATATCGCCTGGGGGCTCGTCCTCGTCGGCTGCCTTCGAAGCGGGATCTCGAGCTCGAGCGTTGATGGGCGGGGTGCCGGCCTCCAACTCGTCCCGCGGTCGAGCGAGCACAAGGGACGCACGCCGGAGTCGCAGTCGACCGCATCCATGAGGTGGTTATTTGTTGCCTTGGCGGCACTGGCATTGGTCGTCCTGGTCGTGACGGCATCGAATGGGTACGCCCACCCTCGTGCCCTCACGCGCACTCTGACGGACCACTGGCTCTGGGGGGGGCTCGCGTTCTCGATTGGTGGTCTCGTGCTGGTCGAGCAGGTGGCGCGCAATACCCGCGCGGCGCGCCGCTGGAGCCTCAAGCACGTCTGGCTCGCGATCGGGGGCCTCTATGCCTGGGACCTCTGCTTCTACTCGGTTGCGATGTTGCATGGCAGCGCGGCAGATGATTTCTGGGCCGTTCGCGGATATGTCGATGTCCTCCTTGCCGGGCTGCTGGCGATCGGTCTCTCGAGAATCTCCGAGTGGGAGTCCGCAGCCTTCCTGTCTCCCCGGGTCGTGCTGTTCAACGCGACGCTCCTCGTGGCCGCGGCCTACGTCCTGGTCATGGCAGCGGGGAGCTACTTCGTCCGCAGGTTCGGAGGCACGTGGGGCGGCGCTGGCCAGATCCTGCTCCTCGCCTCCGGTGCGCTGGTCCTCGCCGTGGCGGTGCTTTCCGACCAGTTTCGAGCGTGGACGCGCGTGACTCTCGCCAAGCATTTATTTCCTTACCGGTATGACTACCGAAGCGAATGGCAAAAGCTCACGCGGGCCCTGTCGCAATCCGATGAGACACCGGTGTACGAGCGGATCGCGAGCGTGATGGGCGGATTCGTCAGCTGCGCAAGTGGGGGGTTGTGGCTGCGAGACACGGAAGGGGGCTACGTGCCGGTGGGCGGCAAGCTCGCTCCGCCGCAAGCGCCTCGGGAATCGGAGAGTCAACAGTTCTTGGCATACCTCTTGACGAACGAGTGGATCTACGACCTTGACGAGGCGCGGTGCGCTGCTGCGTCCCACACTAAAGATGTCGTGCGACCCGTACTGCCCGATCCGCCCGACTGGATGCTCGGGAACCCGCAGATCTGGCTCATCATCCCGCTCATCTGCGAGAGCGCGCTGGTCGGGTTCGTCGCGGTCGGGCAGCCTCTCGCCACCATGCGCCTCGGCTGGGAGGAGATCGACCTCCTACGGGCTGCTGGACGCCAAGTGGCCAGCTTCCTGGCCTTCGAGCAGGCTGCCAAGAGCCTTGCCGAGGCGCACCAGTTCGAGGCGATGAACCGTCTATCTGCCGTACTCATGCACGATCTGCGTCACCTGATCGCCCAGCAGGCGCTCGTCGTCCAGAACGCCACGCGGCACCGCGGGAATCCGGAATTCTTCGACGACGCGATCCTGACCATCGAGAACTCGGTCCAGCGGATGACCCGCCTGATGGAGGAGCTGAGAAGCGGTGTGCTCACCATGGAGACCCAGCGCATCGAGCTCGCCGACCTCTGTGCGGATTCGATCAGGCACTGCGGTGGGAGCCAGCCGGTACCGACGCTCGACGTCCGCGACCGAGGCGTGGAAGTGGTCCTCAATCGTGAAAGGCTCCAGCAGGTGCTGGAGCACGTCATTCGCAACGCACAAGAGGCGACGCCGGGCGACGGATCGGTCACGGTTCACGTTCGGCGCGGGGGAGATTGTGCGATCATCGAAGTAGCCGATACAGGGACCGGTATGGACGCGGAATTCATTCGACACCGGCTTTTCAAGCCGTTCGACACCACGAAAGGCGAGCAGGGGTTCGGCATCGGCGCCTTCGAGGTGCGCCAGTTCGTTCGCAAGTGCGGCGGTCGGATCGAAGTGCACAGCGTTCCGGGGAAGGGTACCCGCTTCATCATCAGTCTTCCGACGGCGCCCGTGCTCGCGCCGGTTGACTCCGAGACGGCCCATGTCAGCTAAATCGGCGAGGTTGCTCATCGTCGAGGACGATCCCGGCCTGCAGCGTCAGCTGAAGTGGGCGCTCGACCGCTACGATGTCGATTGCGCGTCAACACGGGAGGAAGCCGTTGCCTCCCTGAAGCGCCGCGAACCCGCCATCGTCCTGCAGGATCTCGGCTTGCCGCCGGACCCGGACGGCGTCGAGGAAGGATTCGCGATGATCGGTGACGTCCTGCAGGTCACTCCGCACGCCAAGATCATCGTGGTGACGGGCCGCGAGGGGCGCGAGCACGCCCTGCGCGCCATCAGTCTCGGCGCATACGACTTCTGCCAGAAGCCCGTCGACACCGAGATGCTCTCCCTCGTCATTGACCGGGCCCACCGGATTCACGAGCTCGAGGCGGAAGTGCGGCGGACGGCCGACAACCGCTCGACGTCCGAGCTCGATGGCGTGATCGCTGCGAGCGATGCCATGAAGAAAGTTTGCCGGATGGTCCAGAAGCTGGCGCCGACGCAGGCCACGGTCCTGCTGCTCGGCGAGAGTGGGACCGGCAAGGAGCAGCTCGCCTGCGCTTTGCACTCGCTATCGGATCGCGCTTCGAAGCCCATGGTCGCCATCAACTGCGCGGCAATTCCGGAGAACCTGCTCGAGAGTGAGCTGTTCGGTTATGAGCGCGGCGCCTTCACCGGCGCCGTGAAGCAAACGATCGGAAAGATCGAGACGGCCGACGGGGGCACGCTCTTTCTCGATGAGATCGGCGACATGCCGCTCCCTTTGCAGGCGAAGCTCCTGAGGTTCGTCCAGGAGCGCGTGATCGAGCGTGTGGGCGGCCGGGAGGTGATCGCGGTCGATGTGCGCATCGTCGCCGCGACGAATCGAAATCTCCAGGAGGCGATTGCGCAGAAGGCGTTCCGGGAGGATCTCTACTACCGCTTGAGTGAGGTCTCGGTCAGCATTCCGCCGCTTCGCGAGCGGGGATCGGACTCAGTGCTCATCGCGAACTATCTGCTGCAGCGGGCCTGCAAGCGTCACAAGCGCCCCCTGCCCAAGCTCGTGCCCGAAGCGGTTGCCGCCATCGAGCGGTACGCCTGGCCAGGCAACGTTCGCGAGCTCGAGAACCGCGTGAATGCCGCGGCGATCATGTGCGAGGGGAAGTTCGTGACGGCCGGCGACCTATCGCTCGAGCGCCCCGCGGAGACCCAAGCGGAGCTGCTGCCGCTTCGCGAGGTGCGTCAGCGCGCCGAGGCGCAGGCGGTCCAGAAGGCGCTCGCGATGACCGGAGGGAACATGTCGCAGGCGGCGGAGATCCTCGGCGTCACCCGGCCCACGCTCTACGACCTGCTCGAACGCACAGCCCGGACTCAACCGGCGGAGTGAGTCCACCGCGGCGGCTCGCTCGGCAGGAAAATTGCGACGCGGTTCCAGCGCCTGGCAAAGAGACTGCGCTTTAATTTGCGCTCTGGGCCGGCCCGGAATATGAAAAACGGACTGATCGCATGATGTCATCGTGGCTCAGACTCATCGTACTGGGGATGGGAGCGCTCACGCTCGCCGGCTGTGACGCCATTATTTCCCCTCAGCGACGCATCGAGTGGGCGCGAGCTGATCTCGACGCCGGGAAATGGGGCAACGCGGCCGTTGAGCTCAGAAAGGCGATCCAGAAGGAGCCGGGGAGCGCGCGAGCGTGGCTGCTCCTGGCCCGGTTGTCCCTCGACGTGGGGGACACGCGCGGTGCGCTGAGCGATCTCGACCACGCGGTCAAGGCCGGTGCGAGGGCTCGCGAGGTCGATCCGTTGCGCGTGCAGGCATGGCTCGCAATGGGTCGGCCTCAGGTGCTCCTCGCTGCTGCAGCGCAGCACAAGCTCTCGGTTGCGGAACCGGCGCTGAGCGTCGCGATCGCGCGCGCGGACAACGAGCTACGGCAACCCGACCGCGCATTGGCCATACTCGGGCCCGTTCTCACCGCACACCCGGCACTCACGGATGCGCGTCTGGCGGCTGCCGAAGCGCTCGCCCGTGAGGGCAAGTTCGACGCTGCGGTCGAGCAGACCGATACCGCGATGGCGAATGACCCCCATTCGTCAACGGCACCGCTGTTCAGGGCGCGACTCCTGCAGAGCCGTGGCGATTTTTCCGCGGCCGAATCCGCCTTCTCGGTCGCTCTACAGCGCATGTCCCCCGGCACGTCTGCCCCGGATCGGGCGACGGCTCTCGCGGGTCTCACGGAGTCACGACTGGCGCAGGGCGAGATTACGCTTGCCTCGAGCAGCGCGGCGATCCTGGAGAAGCTCGTGCCGAACGCGTCGGCTACCCGGCTCCTCGGGGCGCGCATCAAATTGGTGCACGGGGATTTCGTCGGAGGCATTTCGGACCTCGAGCAGCTCGTGGCGGACGTGCCGAACGATCTCGAGGCGCGCCTGCTGCTCGGTGAGGCGCAGCTCTCCCGGGGCGACCTCCAGCAGGCCCAGCAGAACCTCGAGCCGGTGGTCCGCGCAGCTCCGGACAACGTGGAAGCTCGCGAGCTCCTTGCGAAAGTGCGCCTCAAGCTCAATCTCCCGGACGCGGCACTGGAGGTGCTGACGCCTGCGCTCGACGAGCGCACGATCGACCCCCAGCTTCTCGACCTGTTCGGGACGGCGGCCCAGCAGTCGAGCGACCCGGGCGCCGCGCTTGCCGGTCTCGAGAGCGCCGTGCGCGCGGAGCCGCAAAACGAAGCATTGCGGCTCAATCTCGCGCAGGCCGATCTGGTCGCCAACCGCGCGAAGGAGGCACTCGACTTGCTGCAGACGACCCAGGAAGGCGGGGCCGACGACTTGCGTCGTGACGGACTGCTCATTCTGGCTGTGAGTGCAGTGCAGGGCCCCATCGCGGCGGGGGCGACCGTGGACAGGCTTCTCGATACGCATCCTCACGATGTGCAGCTGGTCGATGTGGCCGCGACGTTCTTCGCATCGCAGGGTGACTTCGCTCGAGCCCGATCGCTTTTTGAGCAGGCCCTCCGCGCGGCACCGCACGACGTGTCGAGTGAGCTCGGTCTCGCCCGAGTCGATCTGGCCACCAACGATGCAGCCGCTGCCACCGCCCTGTTGCAGAATATACTCACTGCGGATCCAAAAAATTTGACGGTGCGCATCGCGCTGGCAGACACGCTTGCGCATGAGCGCTCCTTCGCGGAGGCGGAGCGGCTGCTCGAGACCGCCGCGGGCCCCCACTCGGGGCCCGAGGTACCGCTTGCGCTCGCGCGAGTGTATCTGGCGGCTCGAGACTTCGAAAAGGCGAATGCTGCCCTCGATCGCGCGACTGCATTGGAGCCGCAAAATGCCGAGGTCGCGAGCGATGCCGGCGCGCTGCTGTTGCAGGCCAATCAGTACGACGCCGCCCTCGCGCGATTCCGCAAGGCAACGCAGCTCGCCCCGGCGAACGTTGAGTATTGGTTCGATGCCGCCAAGGCGCAGCTCGCCATGAACCAGCCGCTCGCCGCGCACGGATCCCTGGAGAAGGCGCTCGAGACCGAACCCGGCTGGCTGCCCGCGGTGAGTGGACTCACCCTCATCGATTTGCGCGCCAAGGACTACGCGAGTGCGTCCGCAAGGGTGAACCAGTACCTCGCGAGTCACCCAGGGGATCCGGACGGCCTCAGGCTCGAGGCCGAGGTCGATGCGGCGGCGGGCCGGCTCGCGGATGCGGCGGCCGCACTGAACGAGGCGCAGCAGCGCAGGCCCGACGCGGATGTTGCGGTGCGGCTATTCGAGTTACGTGAAGCAGAGCATGTGCCGGACCCGCAGGAGCCGCTCGAGCACTGGCTCGCACTTCGACCGGACGATTCCACGGTTCGCACGGTTCTCGGAAACTACTATTTGGGAGAACATAATCTGCGCGAGGCGGCCAGCGAGTTCGACGCCGTTGTGAAGCGCTCGCCGGCGGACGTGGTCGCCCTGAATAATCTCGCGTGGGTGTATGACGAGTCGGGCGACCCGCGCGCCCTGGCGCTCGCCGAGCAGGCCCACAAGCTGGCTCCCAACGCTCCGAGTGTGACGGACACCCTTGCGTGGATTCTGGCGCGACATCATCAGGTCGAGCGAGCCTTGCCGCTGAGCGCCGAAGCGGCGAAGGCAGGCTCGGGCGATCCGAACATCGAGTACCACTACGCCTACATCCTGGTCCAGGCAGGCCGGCGCGCCGAAGCGCGCGAGGTTCTCACGAAATTGCTCGCGGGCAGGCAGGCGTTCGATTCCAGGCAGGCGGCGCAGCAGCTGCTCACCAGCCTGAAGGTCTGAGACGTCGTCACTGAACCGCGCAGGGGCTTCTGGTAGAGTGCTTTTATGAGCAATCACGTATCTCGGAGGTCGTCGGCCGGCTTCGGCTTGGCCGCCGTTCTCATGCTGTCACTGGGGCTTGCGGCGTCGGGCCTTGCGGGAGCGGCGTCACCGGCGCCCGACTCGCGGTCGGGCGCCCAGCCGGCGCAAGTGCTGCCGGAGCAGGGCCCGTCCAGCAACTACGTCATTGGCCCGGGAGACGAACTGAGGGTATTCGTCTGGCAGAATCCGGATCTTTCGGTGACCGTGCCAGTGCGCCCAGACGGGCGGATTTCGACGCCTCTCGTGCAGAATATGGTGGCTGTGGGCAAGACCCCCGCACAGCTCGCAACCGACATGGAGCACGTCCTCGCCCAGTACCTGCGCTCGCCGACGGTCAACATCATCGTCACTCAGCCGATGGGTGCGCTTTCCGAGGTGAAGATCGTCGGAGAGGTGCTCCATCCGGAGGCGATTCCCTATCACGAGGGGATGCGTGTGCTCGATGTGGTGCTCGCGGCCGGCGGGCTCGGCCCCTACGCGGCCGGCAACCGAGCGAATATCGTCCGCAACGTCAATGGCAGTACAACCAAGATACGCGTGAACCTCGCGCGGCTCGTCAACAAGGGCGATATGTCCCAGAATCTTCTCATTGAGCCGGGTGATGTGATCGTTGTCCCTCAGACCCTGTTCTGAAGGCGCATCGCTATGTCCACTGCCGCTCCCATCCATACCGCCGTCCAGGACTTTCTCGAGCAATTTCGCGGCCTGATGCGATTTGGCTGGGTGGCGCTCGTCGTCGCCTGGGGCACCGCGATCGCGCTCTGGATCGTGGTTTTCTCGATCCCTAACACTTACGAGGCCACGGCGCGTGTATTCGTCGATCCTCGTACGACGCTCAACGAAGCCACGCAAGGAATCAGCCTCGGCGATGACATGGAGTCACAGATCGAGCGTGTTCGCGAGGCCATTACGGGGGAGCCGCAGCTCGAGACGGTCGCGCAGGAGACGAACCTGCTCGTGGGAGCGCTGACGCCCAAGGCGAAACAGGGTGTGATCGACGACCTGCGGCAGAACCTCGACATCACTGGCATGTTCTTGGACCCGAAGGACTCGGGCGATACCCGAGGCCCGGAATCGGCGGTGTTCACAATCTCTTACAGGAATTCCGACCGCACGAGAAGCCTCGCGGTCGTTGACCGTCTGCTCAGCACTTTCGTCGAGAACTCGCTCGGGGGTAACCAGCAGGGATCCGAGCAGGCGCAGCAGTTCCTCGAAGCCCAGATCTCCGACTACGGGAAGCACCTCACGGAGGCGGAGCAGCGCCTCGCGGATTTCAAGCGGCGCAACGTCGGGCTCATGCCACAGGACCAGCAGGACTACTTCACGCGGTTGCAAGCCGAGATGACCGGTCTCAACCAGACTCAGGAGGCGCTCGCCGTCGATATCCGCAAACGGGACGCGATTGAGAAGGAAATCAAGGGTGGACAGGCGTTCATCGCGGGCTCGTCTTTACCGATGGGCGGTGCGAGCGGCGCGGAGCCGACCAACATTGAACAGCAGATCGAGCAAGCGCAGCATCAGCTCGACCAGCTGGTCCTCAAGTTCACGGACAATTATCCCGACGTGATCGCGCTGCGACGCACGCTCCGCGAGCTCAAGGACCGGCAGAAGGCTGAGATCGTGGCGGCTCGTAACGGGGATCCCACCGCAGCGGCCGAAATCGGCCTTGCCGCCAATCCCGTCTATCAACAGCTCGAGGTGCAGTACAACCAGGCGCAAGTTGACATCGCTTCAGTCCAGCAAGACATCGCCGATCGCGAGAAGCGTATCGCAAGCTTCCGTGCGCAGATGGGCGCGGCGCCGGCGGCGCAGGCCGAGTACTCACAGCTCACGCGCGATTACGACGTGACGAAGACGCAGTACGATGCGCTCTTGCAGCGGCTCGACCGCGCGCGCCTCGGCCAGCAGGCGGCGGCGACCGGAACTATCAGGTTCCAGATCATCGATCCGCCCAGCGCGAAATACACGCCGGTCGCCCCGAACCGCCCGCTGCTCATCATCGGCGCGTTTCTCTGCGCGGTTGCAGCCGGCTTGGTGGTCGCGTACGGGTTGAACCTTTTGAGACCCACCTTCGTGAGCAGCAGGCAGCTCGCCGCCGTGACTGGCCGACAGGTCCTTGGGTCGGTGAGTCTCGCCTGGTATGACCGCTATCGTACGCAGCGTCGCCGTGGCGGTCTGCGCTACGTGGGGTGGAGCGTAGCCCTGGTCATCCTCGGGACGGGAGTATTGCTCCTGCAGGAGTCCATCTCACACATCTTCCAGGAGCTCATCGCATGAGTCTCGTCGAGAAGGCGCTCCGCAAGGTCCAGGAGACGGCGCAGCGGGCGGCTGATGCGGGCACCTTCCCCGCTTCGCGCGCCGAACCCCCGCAGCCGGGCCGCGCGACCACGAAGGTCGCGCCGGAAGCTGCGCATGCGGCGGCGATCACCGTCAATTTCCCGGCCTTGACAGCGGCCGGCCTGGTACCCCCCGAGGGCGAGGAGCGGCGGCTCGCACAGCAATACCGTCAGATCAAGCGCCCGCTGATTGCGGCTGCGTTCGGACGCGGTGCCCAGCGCGTGCCCAATGGTCACCTCATCATGGTGGCGAGTGCCATGGCGGGCGAGGGAAAGACCTTCACGGCGCTCAATCTTTCATTCAGTCTGGCCATCGAGAAGGACGTTCACGTGCTTCTCATCGATGCGGATGTCGGCAAGCCCCACGTCAGCCGTCTACTCGGCCTCGCAGGAGGCCCAGGCCTGCTCGAGGTCCTGAGGGACGACAGTGCTGACCCTGAGGCTTTCATCGTTCCGACCGACGTTCCAAATCTCTCGGTGCTGCCGGCGGGGACCCCCTCGAGAGATGCGACGGAGCTGCTCGCGAGCACCCGAATGCAGACCGCTGTGGCCGCGCTCGGCGCGCGCGATCCGCAGAGAATCGTCCTTTTCGACTCACCGCCGCTGCTGCAGACGACCGAGTCGTATGCGCTCGCGCAAGTCGCCGGACAGGTGCTCGTGGTCGTGCGCGCAGAGTTTACCCCCCAGCCCGTGCTGCTCGATGCGCTGAAGATCCTCGAGGGGCATCCCGGGGTCTCTCTTGTGCTCAATCAGAGCGTGAAAAACGCGAACTCTTCGTACTACTATTACGGCTATGCCGAGACAGGGCAAGCTCAGACCGAAGGGTGACGCGATCCGCCGTATCGCGGGTGCGCTGCTGCTCCTGGCGGCTGCCGGGAGCGCGCGAGCGCAGATGCTGCCGGGTCTCGGCGGAGTCGGTGTCGGGGGGTCGTGGCTCGGCGCGGGCCAGCCGCTTCAAGGCGCTGGGTTCCTTACCGCGAACGCAGGCATCGCGTACCTCGACAATGCCGGGCTCACGGCAACGAACCAGCAGGGCGATGAAGTCGCAAGTACGGGCCTCGGCGTCAACTACAACCGGACGGGGAGGGAGCTCGACATCACCGCCTTCGGCGATCTCGATTGGCTTCAGTATTTGAATCCGAGCACCACGGGTGAGCCCTTTGGCAACTTCTTGGCCAGAGCTTCCTGGGGCAAGCCCAGCGACCTCTTCCAGTGGAACCTGCAGGACACTTTTGGGGAAGCGCAAGAGAACCCTCTCGCCGCGCCGACAGTCACCAATGAAGAGTACTTCAATTCCGTCTCGACCGGCCCGAGGCTCAACTTCAACCTCTCAACGTCGACGAGCCTCAACATCCATGGTCTCTACCAGAACATGGACTATCAGAACTCACCGTTCAACGCACAGTCCTACGATGGCGGGGCGGGGTTCACGCTCGCTCTCTCGCGCATCTCGAGCCTCTCGCTCGCGCTGGATGACGTGCGGACGCAGTACAACGAGGAGGGGATCGCGCCAACCTATGACACGCGCACCGCGTCGCTGAGCTATAGCGCGAAATTTTCGCGCACGCAGTTCGCGGTGTCCGCGGGCTATACGGATGTGAACTACACGGACACGTGGAGTGGGGCGCCAATATTCAGCGCGAACGTGACGCGCCAGCTCGGGCCATACTCCACGCTCTTTGTGAGCGGGCAGACCGGCTATACCACACTCGGCGCGTCCATGACGGGGAACCTCGAAACTCCCGCCGGCGCCTCGGTGCTCGCCGGCGGGGTGCCGTACGGCTCGAGCCCTGCGCCCTTCAAGGAGCAGTTCGGCAGCCTCGGATGGGATTTCAATCGGCTGCGCACGTCACTTGCGCTCGCTGCGAGCATTGGGCGGGAGCAGTACGAGCAAACGCCAGGAGTGTCCGACGACGCGGGGTCTTCGGTCACGGCGGCGTTCGAGGTGGATCCGACCATGGAACTCGTGCCCGAGATGGCGCGCGACGTACGTCCACTCGATCTCGTGAACCTCGACCAATCAACCGCGATCGACAGTACATTCGAGACGTACTCCGCCTCGTTCACACGAAAACTGCGCTCGTCGCTCCAAGCGAGCCTTCGGGCATACGTCACGGACAGCCGGTACGGCAATCTCGATGCGAGCACGCTCTGGCAGTCGTACAGCTTCGAGCTCACTCAGAAGTTCGGCAGGGCCGCGGTTAGCGCTTACGCCGCCTGGATACACGACAGCACCTCGGGCGGGGATTCCGGTCTCGCGGCGACTGGGTACAAGTTGACTGTCGTAGGCCTCACCGTTTCGTACAACCTCCTCGCCCCCAAGTCCCCGACTGGGGAGTAAACGCCCACGTGCGCATGCAAGCGCGCCTTATCGCAGCGTCGGCTGCAGCCATGTCGCGGCCGCGTTCAAACGGGCGCGGGCCGCGTTACAATCCGACTCGCACGCGGTATGCAGTGCTGTCAGAGAATACAGGGGTGGTTGCGCAAACGCCGCGAGCCCATACCAGAGTTGGGACAAGTGGGGCCGAACGAACAGGCGCGTTCCGACACGGTAGCGTGACCAGATGAGAGAGCGTCTACCGGTGGCATCGACGGCGAGCGTTTCTCGCCAACGCCCGGAAGGTGAATCCACGATGCGCACCGATTGACCCCGTAGATAGCCCGTATCGCCCAGCAGGTTGTTCCGATAGCTGACCAACTTGGTGTCCTGAGACTGAACGCGGTTGGCCACCGCAAAGGCCTCGACATCTTCTCCGCCAGCATCGGTATATCGGATGAATGATTCGGCGCTCGGGTCGACAAAATGCGGAATCCACTCCCTGGCATATGCTTGCGGGGACGCGGTCCAGCCCTTGGGCGGCGCGGGCCACTCGATGGTCACAGCGGTCGTGGCGCCGGAGTGCGCCCAGTCCATCCCATAGGCCAACAGGGGAAGAACGGCCAGGATTGCGAGAGTGACAGCCACGCGCGCAACATTGTTGCCGACAAGGGGTCGTGGTCGCACGTCGTGCCGGTCCCCTTCCGGAGCATGCGCGTGACTCCCGTGTGCGGCACTGCGCTCCGTCCACCAGAGGAAACCCGCCAAGGCAAAGGCGAACAGCCACCATCCCAGCGAGTAGTGGTGCCGGACGAGCGAGCTTTGCATGTCGGTAAAATAGGCAGCAACGAGCACGGTGAAAATCCGCACCCAGTTGACGACCAGGGAGAGCGTACCCATCACGCCAATCCACGTCAGCCGCCGCCGCAGCGTTTCTCTGGACAATTCGCCGTGCAGGGCGGCGAGCGCCAGCCCGACAATGAGCGCATGTAGACCGCTGCAGGTTTCCGCAATTTCAATGGCCCCACCGGGCAGGTGAACGAAATCACCCTGAATGTACGCCGGTAATCCCGTGACCCAGATCAGCACCCCCATCATCTTGGCACTCAATGCCTGGACGTATCCGTTGATGTCGCTCCACATCGGCATTGCGAAGTACAGATAGCCGATGGGAAACACGACCACCCGTGCGGCGCGCCAGCCGAGCATGGCAACGATCGCCGTGAGCAGGATCACCGGCAGCAGCATCATGTGGGCTTCCTGAATCGCCCCGCGCCAGCACCAGACCCACAAGGCACTCAGTAGTACGAGCGAAACGAGTGCCAATGACGCCGGTCGGACAGGTGCCGCGGCCAATCGCCTGCGGTCGCGCAAGATCAGCCATAGCGAGATCAGCAAGACGAGGTAGCCGTGCGTAAATGCTTCTTCGCTAGAGGGATTTGTCCATAACGCGTTTAGCGCAGCGCTGCTCGGCCAATAGAGAACCCCGACCGCCATCCACAGCCCGTAAACCGTCACCAGACGGTTCAGGATGGGCGCGTGCAGCCCATTACGAGTGCGAGCCGAGGCAGGCGACTGCGCAGTCACGGGAAACTCACGGGCCTCGGGAGTGGTGAACTCGGACATCTGCTCCGGCGCCTCTGGGCGGAGGTGGCTCCGCAGCAACGCTCATCCAACGCTTTAGGGCGGCATTTTGTACCATAGCCGGGTCCGGGGGCCAAACGGTTGGTAGTTTGTAGAGCCTTTTTGCGACGTGGATCAGGAATACGAAGCAGTGTCGTCCGCTCAGACCCCGATGTGCAGAGACCCGGATCGGCAATGGGTGCGACCGTCGACCCCTGAGGACGGACCGGCCATCGTGGCGCTCATGAAAGAGGCAGGTCTGCAACCGCACGTCGATCCGGAGCATCTCTACTGGAAATACTGGCGGGAGCGGGCGGACTGGTCGGGATCGCGCTCGTTCGTGGTCACCGATGGCCGTAGCCTGCTCGCTCACGGTGCCGTGGTACCGGGGACGCTCCGGTGGGGGGTGACTCGAGCGCGCGTGATCCACATGATCGACTGGGCTGCTCGGCGGGATGCGGTCGGGGCCGGGGTCCTGTTGATGAAGCACGTGGGGCAGATGAGCGACCTGCTGCTGGGCATCGGCGGTAGCCGTCATACGCTCAAGATCATGCCGCTCATCGGCTATCGACACTGCGGTAGCGTAACGGGATACGTGCGAACGCTCTCACCGCTCGGGATTCTGCAGAGGCCGTGCGGATCACGCTTGAAGCTGGTGCCGCGGGTCGCACGTAGCGTGGTCTGGTCTCTCTCTGCACCCAGAGCAGATATGGCCGGCTGGCAAGCGCGGCGGATCGGGGAGAGTGAGGTGGAGCGGATTGCCGACGCGCTGCCCGAAAGCTCTCCGGGTATTGCTTTGTTCGGCCGTGGCCCGGCACACTTTCAGCACGTACTGGCCTGCCCAATTGTCCCGGTCGAGCTGTATGCACTCGAGAAAACCGGACGGGTCGGTGGGTATTTCCTCCTGAGTTACGCGCCCGGCCAGGTGCGTCTTGCCGATCTGTGGATGAATTCTGTGGATCCGACCGACTGGCGTGCGCTGGCTCATTCGGCCGTTGAACAGGCTAGAGGCAGGGCGGGCGCGGCAGAGCTTGCCGTCTGGTCGAGCGATCCGGGCCTGTCGCGGGCACTCGAGGAGTGCGGGTTCCATGAACGCCTGAGCCTGCCGATTTACCTCCGAAGCTCAGGGGACTTGGCTATTCCGCACGAGACGGTGAGGGTCCAGATGCTCGACAACGATGCGTTCTATCTGTACTTCGGTCGGAACGAGTTATGGGCATGAGGGCCCTTCAGGCGCCTCTGCCGCCAGGCCGCTCCGGAGGGCGCCATTATCGGAGTAATCGGCCCAGAACGGACTACGGTGCGTTCCAGAGGGGCTCTGACGGCCCGGCGCCGGCGCTCTGATGGTTGCCGTCACAGTATCCGTGCTATCCGACTGCCAGGTCACCGTGCGGGAGACCCCGAGCACGGACTGGGATGATTATGTGACGCGCATCACGAATGCGAGTCTCTACCACCTGAGCGGCTGGACGGAAATAGCGGGAGAGGTCTTCGGTCACCGGACAATCTTCGTCGAATCGCGCGACGGGTCTGGTTCGCTACTGGGGGTCTTACCGCTCATTCAGCAGCGGAGCTGGCTGCTCGGAAATTTCGCGACATCCCTCGCCTTCTTCAACAACGGCGGCGCGCTCACAGCGAACCCCGCGATCGCCCAGCAGCTGATGATCCGGGCGATGGAGGCGGCCGAAGAATTCGGATGCCAGTATCTGGAGTTCCGGGACACCCAGCCCCGTCCGGGGGATTGGACCCTGCGCACGGACAAGCTCACCTTGCAGCTCGATCTGCCCGCGACGTTCGATGCCTTATCGAAGCAGCTCGGCGCGAAACTCCGTTCACAGGTAAAGCGGGCCGAGCGGGAGGCGGTCGAAAGCCGGACCGGAACGCTGCAGCTCCTCGATGATTTCTACACCATTTTTGCCGAGAACATGCGCGATCTTGGGACTCCCGTGTATCCCAAGCGTTTCTTCGCGGCGATACTGAAGCGCTTCGAGCCGCATTGCCAACTGGTGGTCATTGACTGGCGCGGCAAGCCTGCTGCAGCGGCGTTCCTGGTGTTCTGGCATGGGCACGCTGAGGTCCCGTGGGCTTGCTGTCGCGCGGAAGCTAAGCCGTTGGGCCTCAACATGAAGCTTTATTGGGAGCTACTCTCTCAGGCCATCGACCGAGGTTGCACCCTCTTCGACTTCGGCCGCTCCACTGTCGACAGCGGCACCTACCGGTTCAAGTTGCAATGGGGCGCGCGGCCCGTGCCGCTTTACTGGTACCGGTGGGAACGGGGCGGAAGGGGGCGAGGATCCTCCGAGGCCGGGGAAAAGGGAGCGGTGATGCGGATGGCGACAGCGGTCTGGCAACGCCTGCCCCTGAGTATCGCGAACAGGCTCGGTCCCCTCATCAGTGGAGCGTTGCCCTGGTGAACGTGCTCAAAGCGGTCGCGAAGCGGATCGTGATTCATGCGGTGGCTCGAGCAGCACCGATCACATGGAGATGGCGCGGGCCCGGGTCGCTCGTCGTTCTGATGTATCACCGGGTCCTGCCGAAGGATTCCCCGGCCCGTCAGGTTGAGCAGCCAGGGATGTACGTGTCTCCCGAGACGCTCGACCTGCACGTGAGCGAGCTCAAGCACCGCTTTGAACTGGTGCACCTAAGCGAATGGCTGCGCCGGGCGAGGGAGGGTGCGGCCCTGCCAAGACTCGCCTGCGCGATCACCTTCGACGACGGCTGGCGGGATAATTTCGAATTCGCTCTACCAGTGCTCATGAGGCATGGCGCGCCGGCGACGATCTTCCTCGTCTCGAGCTACGTCGGCAGTGCGCGGCGGTTCTGGCCGAATCAGCTCATGAGCCTATTGCAGAAGTCATTTGCCGAACCCGGCTCGGTGAACTTTCCCGCGCCGCTGAGCCGCATCGTAGAGTCGGTGCTCGCCGAGGCTCGGAGGCGGGATCAACTTCGAGTTGACGACGCCGACAGGGTGGTTCAGCACGCGAAGGAGCTGGACGAGGAGCAGATCCGAAGCCTGGTCGAGGCGGCTGAGAAGAGCTGCGCAGACTCCCTGGACGCGCGGGAGATTCTCGGCCGCGAAGAGGTCGCACAAATGGCAGCGACCCGTCTGATTCGGTTTGGCTCGCACACCATGACGCATTTTCGGCTGGGCGGTCGGGTCTCATCGCGGGAGCTGGAGCGGGAGATCGTCGAGTCTCGGAAGCAGCTTCAGGACATCTGCGCGCTCGACATCGATCTGTTCTGCTACCCGAACGGAGAAACCTCGCCAGAGGCGATCGAGCTGGTTCGCCGGCACTACGTGGGCTCCGTCACCACCCGCAAGGGATGGCATACAGTAGCCGGAGATCCCTATCTCATCCGTCGCCGCGGTATGCATGAGGATGTGAGCGACACCCGGGACTCCTTCATTGCGCGCCTCAGCGGCTGGGTGTGATCGGAGCGGATTTCGGCTGCGAGCTGGGCGCGTCTATTTTCGCGCTTCATGGACGACCTGCTCTAAGACATCCGCGTAGCGCGCCAGCATCCTCGTCAACGAGTATTCCTGGCGAACGCGGATCAGGGCTTTGTCGGCCAATGTCTTCGTCAAGTCCTTTGATGATGCGACTCGCTCGATCGCAAGCGCAAGGGATTGCGGATCTCCGGTCGGCACCAGAGTTCCCACTCCACCTTCGAGGATCTGCTCCGGTCCACCGCTTCGAGTAGCGACGACTGGGATGCCGCAGGCCATGGCCTCGATGCAGGCAATCGAAAAGCCTTCGGTGTGCGAGCTCAGCACAAAGACATCGAGGCTATTGAGAGCCTGTGCAACGTCCATCCTGAGCCCGAGGAACGTGACATGCCGGTCGAGGCCGAGGTCCCGCCTGAGTTGCTCGAGCTGCCTGCCGAGAGAGTTGCCGCAATCACCGGCTATCGCGAAATGGTAGCGCTGCGAACGATTGATCAGCATGCGTGCGGCCTTCAGCAGAACGTCGTAGGCCTTCGGAGGCCGCACGTTGCCTATCGCTCCGATCAGGATCGTCTCATCCGAAAGTCCGAGCTCAGACCGAAGAGACTGATTCCTAGAGGGCTTGAAGACGTCGGTATCAACCCCATTCGCAATGACCGCACATTGGGCGGCCGTGAGTCCCAGCTTCGGCCGCAAGTGGCTCTCGAGAGCTTTCGATACGAATATGATCCGGCGGGATACCTTGCGTATAATCGCGGACTTCAATGCCGTAAACCGGTCGGATTGTGGAACGTCCGTTTGACCGTGTAGAACCGACACGACGGGAATGGAAAGGATCGCTCCAGCGAGGCTCGCATATAGCATGGACCCGTACAGATGCGCCACGATCACGTCGGTTCTGTGCTGGCGAGCGACTCGCAACAGTGAAAGGAGGTATCGGACGTTGAAAGAACCCTTGGCCGGTGCGATATGAGGGTGCACCCTGCGCTCCCGCAATCGATCTGCCAGCCAGCCCGTTCCTCCGACTACCGCACGGGACTCGAATCGAGACGGGTCAACACGCGTCGCGGTCTCGAGGAAGACCGTTTCAGCTCCTCCGGGGCCGCCGGTGTCGATGATGTGCAATACTCGAACGGGGGGCTGGGCCATGCTCCATTGTATTTCAGTTGGCGGTTCGTGATACTCGTCCCGGCGTCCCACTAACTCACGTGACTAAGAGGTCTCTCAAGCGATTCCTTGACGCCCCAAAGCGCGAGAAACCCGCGCCGTGACCAACCGCTATTCCCTGCGCAAGCGGGTTCTTGTCACCGGTGGTGCGGGCTTCATCGGTTCTCACTTGTGCCGGCGGCTCGCCGCAGAAGGCAACGATGTTTTGTGCGTCGACAACTTCTATACCGGTACCCGGGACAATATCGAGGACCTCCTGGGAAACCCGCGGTTCGAGTTGCTTCGCCACGACGTAACTTTCCCGCTCTTCGTCGAAGTAGACGAGATCTACAATCTGGCGTGCCCGGCATCTCCCGTTCATTACCAACGCGATCCGGTCCAGACGACGAAGATGTCCGTGCATGGAGCGATCAACATGCTGGGTCTCGCCAAGCGTGTTCGCGCGAGGATACTGCAAGCATCTACCAGCGAGATCTACGGCGATCCGGCGCAGCACCCCCAGACCGAGGCGTATTGGGGCAATGTGAATCCGATCGGCCCTCGAGCGTGCTACGACGAGGGCAAGCGCTGCGCTGAAACGCTGTTCTTCGACTATCGCCGCCAGCACCGCCTCCAGATCAAGGTCGCGCGCATTTTCAATACGTATGGTCCGTTCATGCATCCGAATGATGGCCGAGTGGTGTCGAGCTTCAGCATGCAGGCGCTTCGCGGTGAACCGATCACGATATACGGCGACGGCTCGCAGACGCGCTCTTTCTGCTACGTCTCCGACCTGGTGGACGGCCTGATCCGTCTGATGAGCTCCGCTGCCGACGTTTGCGGGCCAATCAACTTGGGTAGCCCTGAGGTATTCACGGTCCGTCGGCTTGCTGAGCACATAGTGGGGATCTGCCGGTCCAACTCAACAATGGTGTTCGAGCCTCTTCCCGCCGATGACCCGAAGCAACGGAGACCTGACATTTCACAAGCCAAGGGTTTGCTGGGATGGCGCCCTACGGTATCCTTCTCGGAGGGATTGCCGCAGACAATCGATTATTTCCGGCAGTTTCTGCGCTGAGAAATCCCGTCAGGAGGATTTCACTCCCGATCTTGGGGGACATGCTGCGGCCGAGAGGCCAACTCGCCATCAATGATCGCAGCGGAACCGAGATCTCGTCGCAGTTTGGAGACGACTCCGCATACCGATTCCCTCGGTGTGCGATCCATCACAGTATGTCGCCGCACCGTAGATTGCGGGAGCATTTGGCGCTAGCGTTACTGCAATGGTCGTCGGAAGGTTGGGGAGTTCGATGTCGTCGCGAAAGCTAAGTTTGACGGATACCGGCGAATTTCGGATTTGTGCGGGGGGCGATTTGTCATGAACAACTTCGTGCGCGGGGGCTTGATAGTCGGGCTATCGGTCGTGTCGTTCGTGGTTGCCTCGCCTCGCGCGCAGGCCCTGTCGGCAGCTGATCCAGACGGAACCCCGCAGTTACTGTCGGAGCTTCAGTTCAATTCCGCTGCGGCGATGGTGTCAGCGTCGTCGCCGGCGATAAGTGCAGCTGCTGTCGATGCTTCGGGGTGGATATTCGGAGGTCAGAAGGGCGGCTCGATAGGCGTTGAAGCTGCTTCCTCGCCCAACGGGAGCGGAACGACCGTGGATGCATTGGCAGGCGCGTATCCACAGCCCGCACCGAACGGGGGGGAATATATCTGGGCACAATACAATGTCGCCTCACTCAATACCAAAGATATATACATCGAATTCTGGGCCCAGATGCCTGGACTGAAGGAGGGCTGCAAGTTCGTCAAGATTTTTGGGCAGAATCTGACGCAGGGTAGCTATGCAGACACGACGATTGCCACGGATTATACAGGGGTGGACTACGGGGCGATTCGGCAAGTATCGTTCGGCGATGGAACTACCCTTGCCAACGATAGTCAGAATGTCATAAACCTGAACGGAAGCAATCCTCAGTGGATAGGTCGTTCGTACGGGACGGCGGTCGTTAAGACTCCGCAGATGAGTAATTTTTCCTCGTCAGATTGGGGAACGGGATGGCATCATTTTCGCATTCACGTGAAGTTCAACGATGGTACGACCGCCCAAAACGAGGTGCCGAACGGGGAGTATTACCTGGAAGTCGACGGCACAGTCTACGTGGATGCAACCGGACTTTATAATCGCAATCCCGCCAACGGGCCCATGAATTACATCGGGTTTTTTGGATGGGCGCAGTCGGATACCGGTTCGTTTCAATTGTTGTACGATGACATTCGGATATCGACGGGGGGATTCACGATGCAAGCTTTGCCGAATCCTCCAACCGATGTCAGCGCAGGATAGTGCGTCGGTGCGTAATCGCCCGTTTCACGGAGAGTGCAAGGCCCTCAGCCACTGCGCAATTTCTCGAATTCCGGGATGAACGTCAGACATCCTGAGGATTTCTTGCTGACAGAGAGGATCAAAAAAGGAGCGCGCAAACGCAGAGATGGCTTGTGTCTTGCCGCGCGAACTTCCCCGTCCCCGTACTTCGATTAGCAAACTGTCGAGATCTCCCAGTAGCCAACGAAGGCGTCTTCCGACCGTATAGGCTTGCGGTTCTGCTGTCGGCAGATTCTGCGTGATCTGGTACAAGAGCCAGGGGAAGTCGACTCCGCAATCGATTGCCAGCTGCAGGGAGCCCCAGAAACGCCCGTTTACTTCCATCAGAAAAGGCGTGCCATCGGCGGCGACCCGGAACTCGACCATGGCTACGCCGGTCCAGTCGGCGGCTGACAGAAGTTTGGCCGCGGCGGATTGCATAAGCGGATCGATAGGAGAGCTTTCGCACAGGACGCTCACGCCACCTGTTGGGGGCTTTTCGCGAATCCGCCGGTGGGCGAACCACGCGATGGGTCCAGAGTGCCCATACAGAGCGAATATGCCGGCGCCGTGACCCGGCACGAAGCGCTGGACTAGGCAGGGAATGTCCCCCAGCCAATCTTGGCCGCGCAATACGTCAGTCAGAGCACTAGGATGGCTGACGGTCCGGACACTGGTCGAGACTACCTTGTCACCCTTCAGATATCGAGAGCGTGCCGGCTTGAGCACGACCGGGAAGCCCAAATCACGTGCCGCATTCACGACAGCGGCTGCCGTGTCCACGATATGAGTCGCCGGAGCCGGAATGTCCAGTCGGCCGGCCAGCTCGACCAGGCGGGCCTTGTCGGTGAGAGTCTCATAGCTTGACGCCTTCGGGGCTGCTAAGTGCCCGAATTCCGCCAGACTCGGTTGACTGACGAGCAACATCGTCGTCAAATCCGTCGCTGGTATTATGGAATCAATGCCAAGGCGATCGGCAATGGCAAAGATCTCGCGGATGAACGAGTTGGGCGAGGTCGCGGGATCAGGGTAGCGGACCGATGCCGCGGCGTACCTTGAAGCAGCCCCAAGGCTATTTTCTCGATGGTCACCCGCTACCACACCCAGGCCGTGACGGCCGAGACTGCGGATGATGGCCAAGGCACTTCGCTGATTCGCATCGAGCACCAGGACCTTATGCATGTCGACCGCTGGATGATCTATTGGGGCATGGAAGTGCGATCAGCTTACCAGAACCAATCGAGCACCGAATAGCTGCTCTCTCGAGGGAAGCCTGCGGCGATGAGAATACACACATGGTAGACATCGAGCTGTACGGTGGAAAGCGAGGCATCCTCGGGCACATTCGCGCCCGCGCAATGTACGCGCTCGGCGCCTACGGGAACGTCCGCGACATAGAGTGGCACTCAGTGAGGAGGCTGGTATTCGTGTGTCTGGGTAACATTTGTCGCAGTCCCTATGCCTCTTTCAGAGCACAATCACTTGGCGTATCTGCCACGTCGTTTGGTCTAGACGCAGTCGAGGGAGCGCCTGCGGATCCGACTGCGTCGAAGAATGCACTATTACGAGGAGTTAATTTGTCTGGTCATCGCTCACACGGGCTGGTCTCGACTCGGCTCACGGACGGCGACCTGATCATCGTGTTCGAGCCGAGGCAGCTTGCCGAAGTCCGGCGGCGCTTCGGTGTTCAGACGCCAGCTAAGCTGCTCGGTATCTGGTCGCGGCCACACCGACCACATATACAAGACCCATACGGTCGGAGCGACAGATACTTCCAGCGGTGCTTCTCCGTGATTGACGCAAACATTGCAAAGCTCGTTGAGCGTATGACGAGCTCTGACGCACCCGCGGCAAGTCGTGAGTCAACGGCTATCCAGCATACGGCTGCGCTGCATGGAAACCCTAACGATGGGACGCACGGTTGATGGAAAAGCTATACACCTTGAATCCGAGGGCGCTCTGGGCACAGTTTCGGAAGGAGCATTTCGCATTTTGGATGGTGTGCTTTTACTTATTCCTGCAGTATTTTGATCCTCTGCAGATCTACAGCGGTCTCAATATTCTTCATCTGGACAAGCTGGCTTTTGCTTTGGCCGTGCTCTCTACGCCCATGGATCGTTACAGAGGATGGGTGCGAGATTCGACCAACGTCTGGATGACGCTATTCGGGATCGTGCTCGTCGCTTCGTCTGCTCTCGCGACCTACCCGTCCATTTCATGGAGTCATTGGTTCGACTTCTTCGGCTGGTACGCGATCTACTTTCTCATCATCAATACGGTCACCACTTCGGAGCGCTATTTCATCTTCTTAGCCATTTTTCTATTGGCCAACTTCAAGCTCTCATTCTTCGGGGCGCGCACCTGGATCGAACGAGGCTTCGGTTTCGCGAGCTGGGGTATCGTGGGGCCCCCGGGAGACTTTCAAAACCCAGCCGATCTTTCCACTGAAATGCTCATGTTTTCGCCCATCGCATTTGAGCTGGCAATATTCGTCAAGCCTTACGTCAAGCGTGTAACCCACTGGTTTCTGATGCTATGTGCACTGACGGGCGCCATGACTGTACTTGGCGCGAGCAGCCGCGGTGCACAGGTCGCGCTGGCCACCGAGGGAGCGTGGGTGGCTATTCAGCGAAGACTGAAGCTCAGAGTCCTGATCGCTATTGCTCTGGTAGGCGGAGTCGCCTACGCGCTCCTGCCGGCGGCGGAGAAAGCGCGGTTCGCGGCCGCCGGAACCGATAACACCTCTCTCCAGCGCCTCGATTACTGGAGAGCGGGAATACAGATGATCGAGCATCACCCGGTGCTCGGGGTTGGTTATTTCAATTTTGCGGCGGTTTACGTCAAAACCAATCCCACCAAGTTATGGCATGGCACGGCACAGCTTCCGCACAACATTTTCATCCAGGTAGGCACTGACGCGGGACTCGTCGGTCTCGGTATCTTCTTGATATTGCTCTATCGCAATTTGAAGATCTCCAAAGACATCAGAAGCAGCTGCGCTCACAGTAGCAATGCACCTGGCTTCGCGCCCGCCGCGGCGCGCGGATTAGCTATCGCCACTTGGGGATTCATCATCGCGGGCCAATTCAACACGATTGCCTATTATCCATTTCTCTGGATCAATTTGGCGTTGACTGTATCTCTGGCGAACATCGTACGTAAGGCCCAAGAGCAAGGTGCGTCAGTTAATCCGGTGCGCCGGGCGCGCGAAGGCTATGGGAGCATCGTTACGCCCTCCATGTTGCCGCAGAATAATTTGCGATCAGTAGAAACTCCCAATGACCCGAGTCCTCAGAGTATTGCACATCGCATCGGGTGATCTGTGGGCGGGGGCCGAAGTGCAGGCGTTCACATTGATCTCCTGCCTGTCGCGTATGCCAGGTATCGAGGTTGCGGCCGTGCTCATGAACGCCGGGGTGCTCGCCGACAAGCTTCGCTCCGTCCAGGTTCGGGTGTACGTTATCGATGAAGCGACGACCAGTCCCCTCAACATTTTCCGTCAGGTGTGTGAAGTCGTGCGGAATTGGAGACCGGACGTCGTCCATACTCACCGCGAAAAGGAAAACATTCTTGGTTCGCTTGCGAGCCGCCTATACGGGAACATTCCGTCCGTCAGGAGTGTGCACGGGGCGAGCGAACAGTCAGCGGCGCTAGCCGGCAGGCGCATTCGAAATTGGGCGGTGCGTGGTCTCAATCGATGGTCTGGCCGAGTCTTGCAACAGAGAGTCATTGCCGTTACGCGGGAGCTCGGCGCCGAGCTGGCTAGGGAGTTCCGACCAGAGAAAGTCGCCGTGGTGGAGAATGGAGTGGATGCTGCGGCGGTGAGAAGGGATATGAAAGTCGCGGAGTTCCGCGCGGCGGAGCCGGACGCGACGCACGTGGGGATAGCGGGTCGCCTCGTTGGTGTGAAGCGGGTCGACATTTTTTTGCAAGCGGCGTCGCTACTGCTAAAGCGGTGTCCGGAGCGTAACTGGAAGTTCCATATCTTTGGCGAGGGCCCGATGTGGTGGAATCTGAAGGAGCTCTCGGAGAGCTTGCGGCTTGGAAATCGGGTACTGTTCCACGGTCATCGGCGGGATATCGCGACGTGTTTGGGAGGATTGGATGCGCTCGTCATTTGTTCAGATCATGAAGGCTTGCCGATGATATCGCTCGAAGCGGCCGTCCTCGGGGTGCCGACAGTGGCGCACGCCGTTGGAGGATTGGTGGAGGTGGTACCCGAAGAGTTCCTTGTCACTCAGCACGACGCTGCTGGCTACCGGGATGGGATTCTGCGAGCTCTTCGAGCGGATAGTCGTGCGATTGCGGAGAGTCGTACGCCGGAAACGCTCACGCTATTTTCCGCGCAGCGCAATGCTGAGAGGATCCGTGCATTGTACGAACAGATCATAGAAGAGAGAAGTCACGAATGGTCCGAGAGGTAGAACAGCGGTAGGGGATGGATGTCCGAAGCGCATCAATCGATGACATCTGAAACGCGATCACACGGTTTCGTAAGCCACGCTGCTACGTACGCGATTGGCAACATCGCGCGCAGGGTGGTGGGTTTCGCGATGCTGCCAATTTATACGAGGTTTCTGACTCCGGCTGATTATGGCGTGGTCGGCCTGCTCACGTTCGCGCTGGCCCTATTAGAGCCGATTTTCGGTGCTCGACTGGGATGGGCGATCCCGAGGTTTTATATTGAAGCCTCCGACGAGCGTACGAGGAGAGCAGTAATCTGGGGGGCTATTGGCCTCACTGGGGGCGTGAGTGCAGTCACGATGGCCGTAGTCATACTCTTCAGAGCAGAGGGCTCCGAGGTGCTGTTTGGCGACCGTACGTATGCACTCGCTCTCGGGCTGTTTGCCGTGAATTTGCTGAGTGGGCCTATCGAGCAGGCCGTCATGACGTACCTCCGCCTAAGAGAGCGTTCGAGCTTATTCTTGGGTGTCAGTATGGCAAAGCTCATTCTACAGCTCGGCCTGAATCTCCTCTTGGTCGTGTACTGGAGGGATGGAGTCGTCGGCATTGTGTTGAGCGGGGTAATTTCGTCGGTAGCTATTGGGGCTTGGGGTGTCGCCTATGTCGCCGCGCGTGAGGCACCGGCATTCGACCGGCGCGTGACGCGCGATATGGTGAAGTTTTCCTGGCCGCTGTGGTTGTCCGGGATTGCGGGCCTGTATAGCGGATCTTCGGGAGCTCTCTATCTCAGGACGTTCGACACGCTGAGCGACGTGGGACGCCTCGAGCTAGCACTGCGTTTTGCGAGCGCACTAGGAGTGCTCATCTGGTTGCCGTTCTCTCAGCACTGGGAGCCTATGAGCTTCAAATATTACAAGGAAGTGGGCGGCGCGAGGAAGTTTCAAGTGGCGTTCATTGTAGTTTCAGTGTTGATGTTCATTGGCGGTCTGGGGATCAGTATCTTCGCGGAGCCCGTGATTAGGGTAATGGCGTCAACATCTTTCCATGCGGCCGCCGGCGTGGTGCCGATTCTGACGTTCGGGTTCCTCTTGAACAATCTTAGACAGTTCTTCACTTTCAGCTTTATGGTTACGGGGAATACGAAGGTTCACGGTGTGTGCCAGTATGCTTCGGCACTGATCATTACCCTGGCGTACGTCCTGCTCGTGCCCTGGTTTGGGCTCGACGGCGCCGCGTGGGCGCAGTGTCTGGCCTTTGCAGCGGCGTTTTTTTACACTCACCGCTTATCGCGACGGTACTATGACCCGGGCTTCAAACTGGCGCCGATAGTCGCGTTCACATCGATCGGATTGCTGGCGTATTTGTTTGCAAACGTGATTCTGTCGTTTCCCAACCCGGCTGTCGACCTACTGAGCAAGTCGCTTGTAATGGTGGCGGCAAGTGCCCTCATCCTGTTCGTGGGGCTGAGAGCAATACACTCCACGAACTCTTCTTCATTTGAGGTCTTGCCATGGCCGCTTGATAGATTGGGACGAGTAATGGGCGGAAAGCAACCGGGAGCCTAAGGCGTTCGAGCGTAGACAGGCCGCTGGATGGTTCGCGATCTGTGCCATGCTCTTACGACTTCGCAGGCAGTGTGAACGGCCTTCGTGGTCACTAGACCGTGGGTTGGTAGGGTTAATAGCTTATCGGAAAATATGGTCGCGTGAGGGAACGGTCCCTGGCATCGAACTGCTTCGGGAACCTTCGCAACTTTGGTCAAATCTGTTCCATAAAGGCGAGACGCGCCGAGACCGCTGCGGTTGAGATCGATTACGAGTGCGTCGCGGGCGGCGCGATCCGGTGCCAATAAGGCAAGTCGGAGAGGCTCTGGCTGTGGCGGCGAACCGAGGCTATGAAGAGGCTGTATCCCGAAAGCAGCCCATTCCGCTATTGCGAGGTCCCAAATCTCTCGGGAATAGGATCGGCAGTTCCGATAGAGCTCAAAGGCGGCGCCTACCCGGCTCCACGCTCTCAGGGGAAGGAGATCGGCGTTTCCTGGGGGCTTGTAGACGACCTGCCCGAGACCGGTTCCCGGGAGGGCGGAGATAGCCGAATAGGCAAAGGGATGCGTGAGAGCATTAAATGCGACGGCCGCGGCTCGGCTCGCCAATACGCGGTCCCTCAGGGTATAACGAGAAGAATGGGCCGAGGAACTGTCGCCGTTCCCCGGGGGTTCGATCAACGCGCCGCCATGAAGCAGGTTCATGGGCTTACCGCGGCCGAAGCTCAGCACGACGTATTCACCGGGCCAATCGATGGGCTCCCGGGGAAGATATTGCGCGCTGTCCTGAATGAGCGGGATGTGTCTGTCTTTGCACAGGCGGATCAGTGCGGCGGAGCCGTCGCCGAGGCCCAGGAGATTGACCGCAACGATCGCTACCGTATTCGGCGACAGATTGGATTGGAGAGCCTCGAGGTCGTAAGACCATAGGGATGGGGCGATGTCGACCAGCCTTGGGTATACCGCGGCATGAGAGCACGCAGCGACAAGATCGGGGCAGCCGTACGCAGGGATGATGACCTCCCGAGGCGATACGGTGCTTCTCGCGGCGCAATGGGCGATGGCCTGAGCAAGAGCTGCGGTTCCGGATGTATACAGGTCGATTCTGCGATTTCCGAAGAATCGCTCCATCGAGAGGCGAGTCGCCGCGCTGCCTCTCCGCAAGGGGACCGCCCGGCGCACCGGCGGCAGGACCGATAGCCTCACCGCTTGGAAGGCTCCCAGGTGAGAATGATGCGGCCCGAGAATATCAGAAGGGCCGCGTGCAACATGGCCACGTTCACTTCGACGAAGTAGATGCCTATTCTCGCGAGGCCGATCTTCCGTAGACCGGGTGCGATCCGGAAGGCGACTGGCGAGAGGTATAGGGCGAGCTGAACCACAAGGAGCAGCCGGTAGAGCGAGTTGTGGAAGGCCAGAGCGGCGTTGGCGGCGAGTGCGCCTAGGAGGAACCAGGGTGTGGCCCATCGCATCACCTTGTGGCTGAAGACCTCGAAGGAAAACCGGCCATAGCGGCCGACATTGAGCACCTCTGCGCGGATGCGTAGCGAGGCCATGCCACGGGTCACGGTCCGGACCTTGCGCTGGTACTCTTTACGGCTGTCCGCAATGTTCTTGTAGTAGCCCACGACCCGCCGGTCAGAGACCGCCCGGATTCCCAGTTGCACACAACTGAGGGCGGTGCCGAAGTCGCTCTGCACACGGTTGTCCCATTTTTGGCAGACGCTGCGGCGTGCCGCGAAAAACGATCCGCTCAGACCCACGAGGGAATGAAAGCGGGTTTCCAGATCCCGCAGCCACATCTCGTAGCGGACATAGGCGCCTTCACCGTGGAGCGTCCCGTCTGCTGCGAGGAAACGATCGACGCTTGAAACGGCTCCCACGGTGGAGTCGCGGAAAGCATCGAGAAGATGAAGCAGAGCATCTTTGGGCAGTATGGTGCCGGCGTCCGTAAACACGATCAGATCGGCGTCGGTTGAGGCGATCGCCAGCTCCTGTGCATGTTCCTTGCCTTTTCGGACCGGTAAGCGAACGAGCCGGATCCCCTTCTCGGCGTAACCGAGCACTATGCTGTCGGTGGCATCGTCCGAGGCGTCGGAGGCCACCATCAATTCCAGCTCGACGTCCGCTCGCTCCAGAGCCAGCGTATTAGCCAGCTTCTCGGCTATCGTGGATGCCTCGTTCCGGGCGGCAATCACGATTGCTACCTTGCGCACGGGGATGGCAGGCGCACTGGAGCCGCCCTTCCGGGGCGGCAGGATCAGCAACAGGGCCGGATACCACAAATAGCTGTAGGTGGCCGCCACGACGCAGACCCAAAATAGTGCTTCCATTGAATGGCACTCAGTTAGGCCGCCAGCCGTCGAGGACGGCCGTGTCGGCGGATGATTGCGCGAGCACGACGGCGGGTGGTCTGCAAGCGTGGGAAGGCTTTGGGTCGCTGCTTGATGACGCGGGGTTCGAGCCGTCCAGGTCGCCTCCCGACCCGAACCTGGGCGATTACGCGGAACAGTCCGAGGATGTCTTCTGGCGCGTCGGAGAGAAACTGTCGGCCACTCCAGGCCACCCACACCTGAACGGTATGTTTGAAGCTGAGCTGTCGCGGCAGAATGCCTGCCAGGAAGGCCGCTTGCGCCATCAGCAATCGGATCAGATTGTAGGCGAGCATGTACACCCACAGCTCCTTCTCGCACATCTGCGGGCTCTTGCAGCTCAGTTTCTCCATTCCCAGCGTCGTCTTGATGTTGCGCAAGTCGAGCTCGACGTTCCAGCGCAGCCGAAAGAGCCGGCCGAGCTCACGTTTGCAGACCTCGCGCGGATTGAGGAAGGAAGTGACCAGCACCTTCTTGCCGACTTGCACTTCCCGCAGCGTCAGCTCGCGCGGAAAGCTCTCGTACTCCTGCGCGCTCATCCATTGGGGCCGCACTGGGCGTGTCCATTGCACCACGTGCTCGCGCACGCCGAGCTTCTCCCCAGTGCGAAAGTCGGTCGTGCGCGCCCCGTGCTGCTCGAAGAGGAAGTCCACCCCGCGCGAGAGCAGATCGGCGATGAGGAAGTAGCTCGCGTAGTAGCTATCGGCCACCATCACATCGCCTCGGGTGAAGCTCTCTTTCAGGGGTCGGAACAAGCCATGCTCGCCCGTTCCCTTCCCTTTGTACGGGCCCAGCGCCACATCGAGCACCGCGCCGTGGTCCAGGGAGATCACCCCGACGAGCCGCGCGATCGGGAAGCCCGCTCCGCGCTTCTGCTGGTTGTGCTGGGGAAACACCTCCTGGTTCTCGGGTGTGTCCGCCATCAGCGTCGTCGAGCCATCGACCAACTTCACCGACCGACCGCGCCAGCGCCACGCCACCGGGGTGTGCGCATCGAGCCCCGCTGCCACACGATGCGCCAACTCCCGCACCATCTGCTGCGGCATACGCTGGCGCGCCATGCAGTACGCGCCGGTGGCCGCGCTCTGGGCCTGAAGCCCGCTCAGCAGACGGTTGACCACCGCCTCATTCACCGCCTTCTGGCACGAGCTGTCCGCACTCAACACCTGTCCCAGGAACATCGCCAGCGTCACCGTCGGCGGATACCGGCGCTCGCGATATTCGGGCAGCAAAGCCTCCAGGTCATCGAGCAGCTCCGGGCTTGTCAGCAGGTTGAAGAAATGCATCGAATCGACTTGCGAGGCAGCTTTCTGTACCTCTCGACAGATGGCACGTTGCCGCCGCGCGCACTGATCTCTAGACTCGATCGCCATGAAGGTTGGCCTCCGGGGTGGACGGGTGTTTGTTTGACACCATCATCCTATCACTCCGCGCCAACCTTCTTCTTTGCATTCAAGATCTTACGCCGCATGCTCCAACTCGATACGGCTTAACTGAGTGCCATTCGTGCTTCCATTATCCTCTCAGAAGCCCATTTCTGTAGTGTTTCATTAGTGCACCGGAAGAGACGAGTCCGAACTCTCGGGCATCGAAGCGTTTGACACTGCCGACCCTGCCCACGCCGATAGCATGACCAGGGCCCAGACCTCGTTCGCAGACGGACCTCGTCTAGCGAGGTATTCGTCCCAGGCCTGGCGGATTACTACCGGACGGACCGGGAGCATACGGTGGAACGCCGAGCCTCCTAGCATCTCGGTGGCCCATGCCCTGAGAGGGCCTCGCAGCCATTTGTCGATCGGGACGCTGAATCCCATCTTGGGCCTCTCGATCAGGGAACGCGGAACATACCGATCCAGGATCGCCCGCAGCAGCCATTTGGTCGTCCGGCCTCGTAGCTTCAGTTCATCAGGCAGTCGCCAGCTGAACTCGACGAGGCGGTGATCGAGCAGGGGCAGGCGGGTCTCAAGGCTGGTGGCCATGCTGGCCCTGTCCACCTTGGCGAGATTGTCGTCCGGCAAATAATTGATCTGATCGGCCAGCAGCATGGACGGAAGGTCGTTCGTGAATTGCGCCGGCCAATGGCGCGATGGGGGCTCGAGATTCCACGTTCAGAAACGAAGGCTCGAGCCACCACGATGTGAGGCGCAGATACGTCTCCGTGAATGACTCGGATGTCAGTATTCGGGCGAGCTTGCGCCGGGCATCCGCCGAGGCGACTTGGCTGCCTAGACGAGCCATTTTTCCCATGAGCGAGAAGCTGTCAGTCGAGCCACCGCTCGCGAGAAGTTCGGCCAATCGGCGGCGAAGGGGCGCGGGAATCCACCGGGTCCGGCTCCACGCACCGGGTGCCAAGGCGTATCGATTGTATCCGGCGAAGAGCTCATCCCCGCCATCGCCCGAAAGCGCCACCGTGACTTGAGTGCGCGCCAGCCGGGAGATCAAGTAAACGGGGAAAAACGACCCATTGGCAGTCGGCTCGTCCATGCAGTCAACGATCGAGGGCACCTGATCGATAATCTCCTGTTCGCGGAGCGGAAATTCTTCGTGGCGGGTGCCCAGATGAGCGGCGATGGCGCGCGCATGGCGGGACTCGTCGAACCGCGGATCATCGAAGGCGACGGTGAAGGTGCGTACCGGCTGCGAGGACTGATGTTGCATCATCGCAGTGACCAGGGACGAGTCGATCCCACCGGAGAGAAACGCCCCGGTAGGTACGTCAGCATGCATCTGTGCCCGCACGGACTGGCGTAGCAATTCCTCGCCTTGGTCGATGGCCGCGCTCTGGTCCGTGATCAGCGATTCCCGGCCCTTTGTCGCCGCATCCCGACAGCTCCAGTAAGAGCGTGGTCTGAGGTCGCTTTGGCTCGACGCATTCGCAGGTTGGGGCCACCCTGCCGGCAGTCGCTGATCCCGGTCGGCGCGGACAGTGACCACGTGTCCCGGCGGGAGCTTGTGGATGCCCTCGTGTATGGACAGCGATCCGGGTACGCAGCCGTCCCGCAGGTATGCGTTGACCGCTCTGACGTTGATTCGCGCATCAAAGCCCGGTATTGCTCGGAAGGCGCGCAGCTCGGAGGCGAAGAAGAGATGTCCAAAGAGCTCGCCCAGATACAGGGGCTTCTCGCCCATGCGGTCGCGAGCCAGATGCAGGACTTGGTCCCGCGCGTCCCACACGGCGAAGGCGAACATACCGACACAGCGACAGAGAGCATCATCGATACCCCACTGCGCAATGGCCGCGAGAAGCACTTCGGTGTCGCTCTCGCCGCGGAACACACAACCCAAGGCATGCAATTGGGGCCGCAATTCCTTGAAATTGTAGATTTCGCCGTTGAACGTTATCCAGAAGCGACCCGCGTACTCCATGGGCTGGCGTCCCGTGTCGGTCAGGTCGATGATCGCGAGACGCCGGTGGGAAAGGGCGATTCGACCTGAAGGAGATTTCCAGAGCCCTGCTGCGTCGGGACCACGGTGCTTCAGGCTCTGCGCCATGCGTTCGACGATGCGATCCAGCGAATCGGAGAGTCTGCCGGGGGCCGACTTGAGCGCGATGGCCCCTGCTATTCCGCACATGCTGTATAGCGCCCGGTGTGAAGCTCGCGTCAGAAGCAACTTTGCTGATGTGCGATTATCATAACCGAATTATCGCAGACAATCCCGCCCAGGAGCTTCGTTTGGCGAAGCGTGACGCTGATCGAGAAGATGGCATGAAATCGATCCTGATCCTACTTCACTGCGAATCGAACACCGGCTACGCGATAGGGCCCCTGGAGAAGACGTTCTACGACATGGCAGAGAACCTGTGTGATCACGACTCGTCGCGGATCCACTTCGCCTATCCATCGATGAGAAAGGGTCCTTCCCCCACGCTTCCAACCGAATTCAGCCAATACACGATAATCGACGCTAAGAGCGCCGACGCCGATCACTGTCTGGCAGCGGAACAATATATTCGCGAGCATCGTGTGGACACCGTGTTCGGCTTCGATCAACCGGTTCACAGGCCAATATATAAATTCTTTCGGCGCGGTGGTGTCCGGCACTTCGTCTCGTATTGGGGAGCGCCCATGAGCTCTATGAATAGCTGGGCGGTCAGGCTGGTGAAGAGCGTGGGCGTGAGCATGCGTCGAAACGGACCGGATCACTACATCTTCGAGTCGAGGGGGATGGGGGAATTGGCAATCAAAGGGCGGGGGATCCCTTCTCGCAGAGTGAGCATCGTGCCCCTAGGCATCGATTCCGACCGATTCAGACCCGATCCGGGTGACGCCCAATATATACACGGGTGCATGGGGATACCGAAGGGTAGGCAGATTTTCTTCTATTCCGGACACATGGAGCCGCGAAAGGGGGTCGCGGTTATCATGAGGGCCGCGAACCGTCTGTGTGAGTGCCGGGAACAGGACGACTGGCACATAGTGCTGTGCGGGAATAAGGCGGACGAGAGTCGCCAGTATGAGCAGATGCTCACTGACTCGGCGCGTACTCGTGTGACATTCGCGGGATACCGAACTGACTTGGAAATATTATGTCGCGGCTGCTATGCCGCGCTGATCATGAGCACCGGTTGGGACTCCTTCCCGCGATCCGGCCTCGAAGTTCAGGCGACTGGCCTGCCGCTAATTGTATCCGATCTTAAGGGCATAAACGAATCCGTCCACGACGGCGTGACCGGCCTTGTTTTGAGGGCTGGTGATCCCGACGCCCTTGCGAGTGCCATGCGCCGTCTGCTGGACGATCGTGCATGGAGAGCTCAACTCAGCAGGCAAGCACGCTTGCGGATTGAGAACGACTTCACGATCCAGAAGCAGCTTTCCGCGCTGACAGACATCGTTCGAAGGGTTGCATTGTAGGACAGGACACTAATTCTACTGTGGTGCGCCGGGAGACCGGCAGGAGATTGATGGTGCGAGTCCATTACGGTGAAGGAGTAGCGATCCACACCGGCCCCGAGTCATGCACAGGTGGCCGAGAGGCTGTCGGTGAAGCGTTGACAGGGGAGCATGCAGGCCAAGCATTGAGCGGCGTAAGGGCCCGTGAAATAATAAACTGATCAATTATGCTGGGCGCCGGATGGGGGCGATCGTGTAATTCCATTCGCCATGAAAGTCATGCGGCGTGAGATTGAGCGCTTTAATTTCCTTCTTCGATACTTTGATTCCGCGTTTGTATTTTCTGCGGTCCAAGCGCGCTTTGACAACCAGCCCGGTCTTTGTCGCCGTCCCGGCAATGAGATTCACGATGGTACGGTAATCCGTCAGGGACCTGCCACGCCAGTTCGCAGTGATGAAAGAGAAGAGGCGATGCTCGATCTTGTTCCACTTGCTGGTCCCCGGTGGGAAATGACACACGGTGATTCTCAGCTTCTCTTCGGTCGCAAAGCGTTGTAGCTCCCGCTTCCACAGGTGGCAACGATAACCGTTGCTGCCACCGCTGTCGGCGCAAATCAAAAGCCGGCGGGTTTTTGGGTAACGAGGCTTGCCCATGTATCGCCACCATTCCCGAATGCTCTGCACGGCAAACTCGGCGGTGTCACCGCTCATCCCGACATTGACCCAGCCCTTGTTCTCACCGACATCGTAAACTCCATAGGGTACGGCCTTGGGAACCTCGGGGTCCGGGAAATCATGCGTCAGCGCTTCGATGGGATCGCCCTTCGGACGCCACTCCCGGCCCCCATTTTTATAGTGCCCGACGAGCTCCTTCTTCTTCGTGTCCACCGAGATCACCGGACGGCGCGCACGCAGCTCGGCGACCGCCTGATCGTTGATGTAGCTAAATTGGGCATCCCGGTCTTGGTGATCCACCTTGCCTTCCGAACGCTTGAACTGACCCTGCAGCGTATAGTTCAGCTTCTTCAACAGGTTGGCAACCGTGCGATAACTAACGGTCACGCCACCCTTTCTCAGCGCCCCCTCGAGCTTGCGCACACTCAGGGCCGTCCAGCGCAGCGCCGACTGCGGATCTCCTCGCACCGTAGGCTCAATCAGCGCTTCAAGCTTGGCGATCAACTCGGGCTGATGATCAGTCAGGCGCTTGCGTCCACCACCAGGCCGACGCACGCGCTCTTGCTCCCATTGAAGAGGACGGCCACGCCGCTTCAACTCCCGCAACCCAGCCGCGATGGTGTTGCGGGCAATACCGGTTGCGCAGGCCACCCGCGACACTCCGCCCCAACCTATCGAACGCGCTTCGGTCGCCGCCCAGATACGTCGAGATCGCTCGTTCATCACACGAGACAACCTCTTGTATTTTAACCGAATGCCCGCGACACTTGCCACGGACGTGAATTATTTGACTTATCTATCGGTCGCGCAAGTTATTTATTCACAGCCCCTAAGTAAATTCCCTGGTGCCGATGCTGTCACAGTAGCAGAAGGCAATATGGCACGGCGCGACATCGCGAGCGTCGTGCTGACCCGGCGCCGTCAGAGACCTTGGAACGTATGTACGTCTTCTGCGCGGGAACCGGGAGATCCCCGTCACTGCCCTGGAGGTCCGACTTCAGGGCCGCATCGGAAAGACTTCGGTCGTAGCCGATGATGAACGGGGCGGGGAAGTCGGACTCACCGATATTACCTGCGAAGCCGGCGAACAAGGCGGGGCGATCCGTTGCGGAGCCGGTGGAGGGAAGCGGTGGGACCAAGAGGAATGCGGAACTGCAAAGCACGGTCCGGACCCAGAGCCGGGACGCCGTGTCACAGGCGCAGGACCGCATACGTGAAGCCGTCAACAGGAACAAGAAGGGGAAGTTCACAGCGCTCCTGCATCACGTCGACATTGATGTTCTCCGGTGGGCGTTCTTCAGTTTGAAGAAGCGTGCGGCTCCGGGCGTTGATGGGGTGACATGGGGCCAGTACGAGGAGGATCTTGAGACTCGTCTCACTGGTCTTCACGCACGGGTCCATGCCGGAACGTATCGAGCGCTGCCATCCCGTCGGAGGCTTATACCGAAGACGGATGGCAGATACCGGACGCTCGGCATTGCCGCGATCGAGGACAAAATCGTTCAGGCGGCAGTGGTGGCCATTCTTACGCCGATCTATGACCCGACTTTGACAGTTGCGCGCACATGAATCGGGCGGTGCGCGCCTTGGGTTCAGGTGTTTCAAGAGGTTACGAGCGGGCGGCGGCGCATTTGGCCGAAAACGCCTAGATACATGGGTATGGTAGTTTATGCTTTATCTGTAGTCAGTACCCGCGTATTATTGGGTACATGTACTTGCGCGAGTCACGCCAGAAGCGCACCGACGGCTCGGTCCTGACCCACCTGCAACTGGCCGAGAATCTCTGGGATCCGGAGCGCCGCCGCGCCCAGGTCAAGATCATCTACAACTGCGGTCGTGCGGACGATGAGGCCACGACCGAGCGGCTGCGGCGCTTGGCGCGCAGTATCCTGCGCCGCTGCGCCCCCGAGGAGATCCTCGCCGAGAATCCCGCCTGGCGGCTTCTTCAGTCCTTCAGCTACGGGGATCTGTACGTGCTCGAGCAGCTCTGGCGGCGCGTGGGCGTCGGGGAGGTGATTGGCGAGGTGCTCGGCAAGCGTAAGTTCGACTTCGATGTGGAACGAGCCCTGTTTGTGATGGTCGCCAACCGGGCGCTCGCCCCGTCCTCCAAGCTCTACTGCTACGAGCAATGGCTGGGTGAGGACGTTCACATCGAGGGGACGCAGGGGCTGAAGCTCCAGCACCTATACCGCGGGATGGATTTTCTCGAGGCCAACAAGGAGGCGATCGAGAAGGCCATCTACTTCCGCATGGCGGATCTTTTGAACTTGGATGTCGAGATCGTCTTCTACGAGACCACCTCGCTGCACTTCGAGATCGACGAGCCCGATCGCGGCGTCGGACCCGAGCAGACAGTGCGCGGCAGTCAGTTGGCCGGTGCCAAGACCTATCGAGCCCTGAGGAAGCGCGGACACTCCAAGAACGGTCGCTTCGATGCCCCGCAGATCGTCATTGGGCTTGCGGTCACGCGTGATGGGTTCCCGGTGCGCCACTGGATCTTCCCGGGCAACACGGTGGATGTGACCACGGTGGCGAAGGTCAAGGAAGACCTCAAGGGCTGGCAGCTCAGCCGCTGCGTGTTCGTCGGGGATGCCGGCATGGTCAGCGCCGAGAATCTGAGCACCCTGGCGCGCGCGGGGGGCAAGTACATCGTGTGCATGCCGATCCATCGCGGGAGCGAGGTCGCCAACGAGGTGATCACGCGCCCCGGTCGCTATCAGCTCGTGGCCGAGAACCTGCAGGTCAAAGAGGTCATGGTCGGAGACGGCGAGCGTCGGCGCCGCTACGTCGTGTGCTACAACCCGCAGGAAGCCGAGCGCCAAGCCCGCCATCGCCAGGAAGTCCTCGAGGAACTCGCCGCCGAGCTCGAGACACTGCGCGAGTCGAAGGGCTCCTCACACGGCAAGCGGGTGTGCGAGCTACGCGCCTCGGGCCGCTACGGCCGCTACGTGCGCCTGACGAAAAACGGCCACCCGCGCCTCGATCAGGCCAACGTCGATGCGCTCGCAAAACTGGATGGCAAGTTCGTCGTCCACAGCAACGACGACACGTTGAGCGCGGCGGATCTGGCCCTCGGCTACAAACAGCTGCAACGCGTGGAGGTGGCCTGGCGACAGCTCAAGAGCGGCCTGAAGCTGCGTCCGGTCTATCACTGGGCCCCGCATCGCATCCACGCGCATGTGGCCCTCACCGTGCTCGCGCTGCTGCTCGAGCGCATCGCTGAAGCCTCCTGCGCCGACTCCTGGCGCAACATCCGCGATGACTTGAAGCAGATCAAACTGGCTCAATTGTCCAGCCCCAACGGGACGGTCTGGCAGGTCACTGAGCCCTCTCCGGGGGCGCTCAAGCTCTTGAAATCCCTGAAAATCCCAAAGCCTCCACCCGTCCTGAAGCTCGCCTGAGCCCCTAGATACACGGCACTTTCCGACCTCGGCCGTATGTGGCTGTTTTGCCGCGAGAAATCGCGTCCATGTATCCGGCTGGTGTCAAAGTCGGGTATGAGGCGGAGTTTCTGGGTTTCAGCTATGGGTTCCGTCCGGGACGCAGCCAACACGATGCGTTGGATGCCCTCGCATACGGGATAAAGACACGCAAGATCTGCTGGATTCTCGATTCCGACATCCAATCTTTCTTCGATCAGCTCAGCAGAGAATGGCTGGTGCGATTCGTTGAATATCGGATCGGAGATCGTCGAATCATCCGCCTGATCCAGAAATGGCTGACGGCGGGCGTGCTGGAAGAGGGCCGACGGATTGAGACAACAGCGGGTACGCCTCAGGGGTCAGTGGCATCACCACTGCTCGCCAACGCCTATCTGCACTACGTCTACGATCTTTGGGTTCAGCAGTGGCGCGAGCGCCATGCAACCGGCGACATGATCGTCGTGCGTTATTGCGACGATAGTATTGTCGGCTTCCAGCATCGGCAGGATGCGGAGCGTTTCCTGAATGATCTGCGAGAACGACTCGGAAAGTTCGCACTGAATCTCCACCCGGAAAAGACACGACTGATCGAGTTCGGCCGACATGCGGCTGAGGATCGGGCGAGTCGCCCCCGCATTGCTTCAACAAAAGTGTTACCGGTTGGGGTAGTTGCCTCAGCTGAGATGTTACCGGCGATCGCACCTGCCACTATTGCGCCTCCACTACCTCGGAGGGGCTATGGGTGCGTAATTCGCGCGATGTCGGTCCACGGTTTCACGGCATGCCGGTCCAGGATTTCACGGCATGCCGGCCAGGGATTTCGCGGCATGTCGGTCCAGCGTTTCACGGCATGTCGGTCCAGTTCGTGATGCAGGGCAACCACGGCTACCGTGGTCTCCTTTCCCTTGTGAAGGAGATCGAAGGTGGCTCAAGAGAGGTTGTCCGTGCGCCGAATTCGAGAGATTTTGCGGCTGCAAGCCGAGGGGTTTAGCGAGCGGGAGATTGCCCGCAGTGTCGGCTGTGCGCGCTCGAGCGTGCAGATCTGCCTCTGGCGCGCCGAGCGGGCCGAGGTTGGCTGGCCGGTGCCGGCGGAACTCGACGATGCGGCCCTCGATGCGCGGCTGTATCCGCCGCCGAAGCCGGGCGTTGCGGTGCAGCCGGTCCCGGATTTTGAGTGGATCGAGCGCGAGCTGCGCCGCAAGCACGTCACGCGCCGGCAGCTCTGGCGCGAGTACCTGGCGCAGTACCCGCAGGGGCTGAAGTACACCGCTTTTTGCGTGAAGTTCCAGCAGTGGCGGCGCAGCCGCGGCGTCACGCTTTCCCTCACGCATGTCCCCGGGGATCGGCTGTTCGTCGATTACGCCGGCGATCCGGCGCCCTTCACCGATCCGAGCACGGGGACGGTACAGAAGGCGTGGTTGTTCGTGGCGGTGTGGCCCTACAGCGCGCGCTTCTACGCCGAAGCCACCCGCACGCAGAGCTCCCTGGACTGGCTCGGCGCGCACGTGCGGGCACTGGAGGCGTTTGGCGTCGCCCCGCGCGCCATCGTGCCCGATAACTGCGCGACGGCGGTGAAGAAGGCACGCCGGTACGACCCCGAGTTCAACCGCTCCTACGCGGAGTTCGCCGAGTTTTATTCGCTCGCGGTGCTTCCAGTGTGAACGGTGGTCAGGAACCGCTTGATTCTGGGGATGCACCGCGGATTCCGATCTGACCGCCGGGGTATCTGAGGTCATCGGCCGCGGCCTCGGTCGTCTTGTTCCGAGCGGCATCTCTATCGTCTTTTTCTCCGGCGCGACCGCGCAGCGGCAGCGCCGTCTGACCGGCCTTCGGGCCGGGCAGAAATTCTCCCGCGCGATTCGATTCCGGCACGTTGCCGGTGCATGCGCCGGTCCCGGTGCTGTCCGGTTCCGTTATGCTCAAGGTGAAAGAAGCGAATAAGACGAAGGCCCGGGTCGTTTGATTGGCGTCAGACCCCGGGCCCTCGATGCTCAGCGCCTTGGGAGGCGGCTTTGCAGAGCCTTTATGCCTTGCCGCCCCGGCGCTGTCCAGTCGCTCGGGGAGGGGGGTCTTGGGGCTGCTCGAGGAGCCGGCGACCTATCGGCTCTATCACTGCCTGCGCTGCGGGATGCAGGTGTGCATCTGCGTGCAATGTGACCACGGGAACCTCTACTGCCCCGGGCCGTGCGCGCAGCTCGCTCGGGGCGAGTCTCTGCGCCGCGCCGGTGCTCGCTACCAGCGCACGTTGCGGGGAGCCTGCCGACACGCCGAACGACAACGACGCTACCGCGAGCGGCACCCGAAAGTGACGCATCACCGCTTCTCGAGCGAGACGGCGGCGTGCAACGTATCGCCGCCTGCAGCCACGGTGAGCGAGTCGATCGATGTTCAGCCCCGAGAGCCTGCCCGCGAGCCGATCCGTCTCTTGCAGAGCCACCGCTGTGCGTTCTGTGGCACGACTCTGCCCGCCTTCGCCCGGCTTCATCCCTGGCGCTGGAGCGGATGAGTCCGGCTGCGCCCGACCGTTGGGGTGGCGAGGATGATCTCGCGCGAGCTCGAGGCGCAGATCCTGCGCCTGTACCACGCCGAGCACTGGCCGGTGGGCACCCTCGCGCATCAGCTCGGCGTGCACCGCGACACCGTGCGCCGTGTGCTCGGCCAGGCCGGCGTCCCGGCAGGGGTGAAGTACACCCGCCCCTCGATGGTCGAGCCCTACCTCGCCTTCATCCAGGAGACGCTCGCCCAGTACCCGACGCTGCGCGCCTCGCGCCTGTACCAGATGGTGCGCGAGCGCGGCTACCCCGGCGCTCCCGATCACTTCCGCGCCATCGTCGCCCGCCACCGGCCGCGTCCTCAGGCCGAGGCGTATCTGCGGTTGCGCACCTTGCCGGGGGAGGAAGGACAAACCGACTGGGCGCACTTCGGAAAGCTCGCCGTCGGGCGTGCGCTGCGGCCTCTGATGGCCTTCGTGATGGTGCTGTCGTACTCGCGCTACCTCTTCCTGCGCTTCTATCTGGGAGCGGCGATGAGCGCGTTCCTCGATGGGCACGTGCGTGCCTTTACCTTCTATCAGGGTGTTCCGCGTACCTTGCTCTACGACAATTTACGCTCCGCCGTGCTCGAGCGGATACCGCTGGCGCGAGCCCCGGATGCGATCCGCTTCCATCCGCGGCTGCTCGAGCTCTCCGCCTGGTATCGGTTTGCGCCGCGCCCGGTGGCGGTGGCCCGCGGGAACGAGAAGGGTCGCGTCGAGCGGGCGATCCGCTTCGTTCGCGAGCGGTTCTTCCCCGCGCGGCGCTTCACCGATCTGGCCGACCTGAACGCCCAGGCGCTCGCCTGGTGCAGCGGGGAGGCCGCCGAGCGGCCCTGCCCCGAGGACCGCAGCCGCACGGTGCGCGAGTGCTTCGAGGCCGAGCGGCCTCGTCTGCTCGCCCTTCCCGATGAGCCCTTCCCGGCCGAGGAGCGGCTGATCGGGCGCACCCACAAGACCCCCTACGTGCGCTTCGATCTGAACGACTACTCCGTCCCGCATACCCACGTGCGCCGCACCCTCGAGGTGCTCGCCACGGTGGATAGCGTGCGCATCCTCGATGGCGGCATCGTCATCGCCACCCATCCGAGAAGCTTCGAGCGTGGCGCGCAGATCGAGCAGCCCTCCCATATCGAGGCGCTGGAAGCCGAGAAGCGTGCCGGGCGCGCGCATCGGGCGATCGATCGGCTGCACTACGCCGCCCCGAGCGCCCCAGAGCTCTTCCGCCGCGCCGCCTCCCGCGGCGTACATCTGGGCTCCCTCACCCGAGGGCTCCTCTCACTGCTCGATGCGCACGGGGCCGCCGCGCTCGAGGCCGCCCTCGCCGCCGCGCTCGGGCAAGACGCCACCCATCTTGCGGCCGTTCGTCACTTCGTCGATCTACACCGCGCCGAGCGCGGCCAGAGCCCACCGATCCCGGTGACCTTGCCCGAGGATCCTCGAGTGCGCGCGCTCGCCGTGCGCCCCCACAACCTCGCCGATTACGCATCCCTCGCCCGGGAGACCCCCGATGAACGCTCAGATGCTGCCTCAGACCCCACCCCCGCCCAGTCCACCGACGAAGACGACCCTGGCCGCGGCGGCCACGGCAACGAGCCTGCCGCTTGATGCACTGAGACAGCGCCTGCGACGGCTGAATCTCTATGGGCTGCTCGCCCATGCTGAGGAACTCGCGAGCGAACCCTGGCTCGCGCGCCTCCTCGAGATCGAGGAGAGCGAGCGGTTGCGCCGCAGCCTCAAGCGCCGCCTGGATAACGCGCGCCTCGGCACCTTCAAGCCCATGGCCGACTTCGACTACGCGTG
>CAWKGA010000003.1:0-308714 GCA_963849095.1 uncultured Gammaproteobacteria bacterium | reverse complement strand
TTGGCTCAGCGAGTCATCCAGTGCAGCACGTAGCATGACGCGCTCGGCCGGCAGCTCCACTAGAGAGAGGCGGCTGAACTCCAGCACGTCCGCGATCATCGCATCCATGCGCACCGCGATTTCCTCTATGGCCTGCAAGTAGCCTTTGCAGCTTTTTCATCCAGGGTACTGGCTGCGTCTTCGGACAGGGCAGCCACGTACCCCTGTAGATTGCGCAGGGGTGCGCGCAGATCATGAGACACCGTCAGCGCAAATGCCTCCAGCGCCCGATTGACCTGCTCGAGCTTCTCATTTCGTTCGGTGGAACGACGCATCTTTGTCACGTCCTCCACCAGCACGTCAATCGCATCGTGACCATTGACGCGCACCCGAAGAAGCGACAGGTAGACGCAGACGGATTGTCCGTCGCGCTCGATGAGTTCGATCTCCCGCTCGGCAGCATCATTCCGCGCCTTTAATCCACGCAGTTCGGCGCGGACTGCTTCGAGCAGGGGATGGGAGCCAGTTTTCGATTGGGCGCCGTCAAATCGGGCAAGAAGTGCTTTGCAGGCGGGATTGCTGTCCACTACCTGGCCATCCTCAGTCAGACGCAGTACTCCGACACTGAGTCGCTCGAGCAAGGTTTGCAGGCGCGTCTCGGATCGCAAGGCGCGCAAGCGGACTTCGGCTCGATCAAGGCAGGAGCGTACGGCCACTGCAGCCTGATGTAGTCTTTGGCGCTTTTGATGACATCGTCGTCGAGGCCGGCCTTCATCGCCTCGACAGCGACCTCCTGCGTACCGGTGGCGGTGAACATGATGACCGGGCATTGCGGCCATAACGTCTTGACCGCGCGCACGATGTCCACGCCGTTTGACCATTGGAGGTTGTAGTCTGTAATGACGATGTCGAACTCAGCCTCCGTCAGGGCGTGTTGAAACTCCCGCTGGTCGAGTGGCTCAATATAGAGTAGATCGGCAAATTCCTTGCGTAACTCGCGACGCGTGAGGTCGCGATCGTGTGGATTGTCATCCAGAAGCAGAACGCGGAGCGTGGAGCTGGCCATGCAAGCTCTCCTGTCAGAGTGTCACGGAGTGATCTTCGATGAAGTGGCAGGTCTTGAAGACCGCTTCGCCCTTTTTACGATCTAACGAGTCGAAGTCTAAGCCATCTTCACTTCTAAGGCGGATGCCTTGAAAGGGCACCCGGTATCGCGTGCCGTTTTGAGCTAATTCGCGTGTCTGCAAGTCGGGACTAGAACGCTCGACTTGCGTATCGCGTCCGCGCTGGATCACGCGAACTTCCAAGTTCTCGGCGTCGAACAGCGTCACGGAGGCGTAGTCGAGGTTAAAGCACGTGATCGCGGCAGATCCCATCGCCCGGCCGACGAGCACGTTTATAGGGACATAGTGGGAGAAGATCACGCTGGTCGTACGTTGTTCCATGACGGCTGCACAGAGTTGCTGACGCCAGAATGTAAGGTCTTGGCATATCCCGGCTGCCGGCGAGCCGGGAAACCAGTTCTTCAGCTACCGCTTGGGCCTGGAGCTGGCCCTGCGCGCTCAATAGCGGATAGAGGGAGCCTGCGGCAGTAAGGAGGGGCTCCCCGTGGCGTACGAAGTAGATCAGTGGCATGTCGCTGGCGGTTCTTCCAAGTTGGACTATGTTTTGAGGAAACGGATCAGAGCCTGCTGTAGTGCTTGGGCTTCGGCGCGCAGCCGTAGCGCGCGGTCCTCGGTCAGCGCCCGTTCGGGCTCGCTCAACATGCCTAGAAACTGGAAGCCATCGAGCACACGCCGAATCATCGTTGGCAGCTCTGGCATCTGGTCTTTGCGCAACAGGTTACGCAGGTCGCCGACATCGTAATCGGCCCCACCCTCGATGTTCTGACGGAACGTATCGAAGTTGAGTCCCGGACCGCCGCTGTTCCACAATTTCAGGACCGCGAGGCCACGTACGAGATCGCGATTGAACGGGCGTACCGAAAGCTCACTCAGGTCGTGCAGATCGCGGATCTTGGAGCGCTGACTAGCTGCGCGCACCTTTTCGGCGATCACTTCCTCGAGCGCTAGGCAGGGGATGTCGGCGGCCGCGAACGGCAGCAGCCGAAAATAGTCCTGCGGCAGCTGTGCCAAAGAGGCGACTGGCATGACGGGTTTTTCGCGCGTGCTGATCTGGAGCTTGACCTTTACGCCGCGCGGGTTATCGGCGTGGCTCAGACTGGATTCGCGGCGCAGCCGTCGTCAGTCAGATACCAATCCCTATCCCTGTCAAAGCGGAAATCCAGTCCATGGTATGGCTGATTGAGCGCATCGAGCAGCATCAGCATCAGACCATCGAGGGGGACATCCGTCCTTCGGGTGAAGTCCAGATCGGTCAACAGCCTGCCGCGCGAACCGAAGATCATCTTCCGCAGCATGGTTCCGCCCTTAAAGGCGAGATGTTCCATCAGCCCCTCTCATGAAGGAGCTGCAGAAGATGGGTCAGGATGACATCGATCTCGACGTTTCCGATGTCGCGTGCGCCGGAGCGCGCGGCAACCTGGCGAAGTTGCTGCGCCGTGAGCATCTATGCCGCCACGGATGCGATCTGTGGCACATCGGCAAGCAGGGTGCGACGGCTGGCGTGAATGAAGATGCCCCAGTCGTGCACGTAGCCGAGGTCTCCGTCCCGCCGTTCCGCACGGCCGAAATGTGAGCGCGCGCTCGTGGGGATTGCCGCCCGCAGTCGGGCGCGCAGCGCGTCGTCCAGTTTCCAGCGAACCAGATCGGTGAGAAAGCCCAGGCGCTGGAGGAGGGCGGTGGATTGCATATGCAGCGCGTCTTCGACCAGGGCAGCCGGGTCCACTTGCGGGGCGCCCCCGAACACGATGCGCGCCAGTTCCGAGGGGCCACCACAGAGGTCGGGTCGATCTGCACAATCGACTATGGTCTTGGCGGCCGTTGACAGCTGGACAGGGCGACCGAAGATCTCGTAGTTCTGATGGCCGTAGAACTTGCGCTTGGCCACCTTCACGAAGCGGACTGAAAGTGCCTTCAATTTCACGCGCCGGCCGTTGGCGCAGCACCGCTACGGCAATCGTCGAGGGCTTCTGGGTGGTCAGCCCATGGAACGCCGCTGCCGCCCACCAGCCGACATAGGAGGGTTCGACGACGGCTGAGGCCAGCGCGAGGGCGTTGTTCTCGCCTAGATTCTCGGGGCCTCGTTCGGCGGCAGGAACAGGTAGCGTCCCCCGACGAGCCGCGTCAGCCAGCCTTTCTGCACCAGGCCCTGGATGACATTTCGGGCACTGCCCTTCGAACCGAGCAACTCAATTACTTCGGTTGCGGTGACCGTTTGGCGCCCCTGCTCGCTGAGCGTCAGGACGATCTGGGCTTCCCGAGGTCCCAGGGTGCGAAGATGCATATTAATAGCTTAAGGCTCTTTTAGGGATTAACTTGGTATAAAGAATAACCTCTAAGCGGCGCCAGCCACAAGTTTCTTAGATCCATCTGTATATATAAATAATCCTTTCGGGATGAATTTCGCGTTTGTATCGCGCCATTGGATGGCGCGTCGCATTAGATCTTCGAGGGGGGACGATCAGCCTTTCCTCCCCTTTGTGTGCGCATCCGGATACTGTATAAATAATCAGCCTTAGCTGAGCTTGGTAGCCGCGCAATGATTATCGATCCTACCCGTCTGATCGATCGCTCCATCGCCGATCTAACCCAATTGTCTGGCCTCTTGGAGGAAGAAGTTCGTGACCATCCAACGCCACTGGGCTCGCCCGAATTACGGGCCTGCGAGGAGGCCGTTGCCACGATCACGGCCCTGATTCCAAGGCTCCGGGTTGCTCGTAACGCACCTATCGCTGCATTCCACAGAAGCAGCTGTGTCAACTGCGATGACTAGGGCCCAGCGAACGGGATGCCGGGTGGTCGCTACGTCCACCTGTAACTTGACGACAGCCCCGTGCGTAACAGGAATTCGTCCAGCACCTTTGCCTGATCCGAGCCGACGATCGCGCCAAGGTAGCCGTCCGGCCGAATGAGCGCCCAATCGCCCGGACTGAGGTCATAAGCCTCGCGGATGTGTCCGCCCTCATCGACCAGATCTCCGTCGCGGCCGACGCGACGGATCTGCAGATCTCTGCGAGGCGCGATACATGCTGTGCTGTGACGTCATAGCCGAGCAGCGTCGTCTGTGGGCCTCGAAACACTTCGAACAGCCGCGTCGGCTGACCTCCCGCACCTCGACAGGGTGCATCGGGAGCTCGTGCTCCCGCATGGAGGCGGCCCGCGCGGGCGACGGGCTTCCAGGGTTAACGGTGAGTCAAAATAGCCTAGGTCCAGCTCGTGATTCTCGCGGCCCCTTCGCATTTCGCCTGAGCGCAGCAGCCTCGTCGAATTGGCGAGGACGTCGGCGGCGATGGGGCGTCGCTCCTGCTCATAGCTATCGAGCAGCGCCTCCGGCGCGCCGCGCAGGACGGCAGCCAGCTTCCACCCGAGGTTGTAGGCGTCCTGGATGCTCGTGTTGAGGCCCTGGCCCCCGGTCGGGGGGTGAACGTGGCGGCATCGCCTACTAAGAACACCCGGCCGACGCGATATCGATCCGCCAACCGTGCGCTGGGCTGGAATGACGAGCACCATTGAACCTGGCGCAGACGGATGTCATCGCGGCCCGCGCGGTCGGCGACCATGGCAGCAAGCCCCGCTTCCGAGAGATCGATCTCACCGTGCAGGGGCACGGCGGCCTGCAGTTGGAACAACTCCGTCCCCGCGAGGGGGCACAGCGCCAACGTCCGTGAGCGATCATCCCGATTCCACGTGTGCCAGGCGTCTCGCCCGAGGCCCTCAACAAGCAGATCTGCCACGACCGCTCGGACGGGCAGAAGCTCGCCGGGGAATCCAATGTCGAGGCGCTTGCGCACGAAGCTCGATCCGCCGTCCGCGCCTACCAGATAAGGGACAGTCACGACCTCCGTACTGCCAGCGGGTGACCGGATCCGAGCCTCGATCGTGGCATCGTTCTGCTCAAATCCAACGAGCTCGGCACCGAACTCCACCGCGCAGCCGAACTCGGCGAGGCGCTCTCGCAGCACAGCTTCCGTCAGGCCCTGCGGGAGCATGAGTGGCTGGCTATAAGGTTCGGCCGGGCTGTCCGCGCGTGCCTCGATGATGGTCATGTCCGTGGCGCCATCTGGCCCATAGACCCGCAGTGGAGGATAGCGGCCGCCGCGACCCGCAATCCGGTCGAGCACGCCCAGATCCTCAAGGACTTCCTGGGTACGTGGCTGGATACCCTTACCGCGCGAGCCGCGGAATGGTCCATCGGTCTTGTCGATCAGTCGGAAGGGGACATTACGCCGGGCCAGGTCAATGGCGAGCGTCAGGCCCGCCGCGCCGGCGCCTGCGATGAGGATCTGGAGGTCGGATGCGCGTGGCATAGGGGTTCCTCTAACGTCGTTAGAGAGATGCTCTAACCGTGTTAGAGTAAGAGTCAAGCCTTGGGTGCCGTTGAAGTGGTACTGCCGCGCTGCAGGGCCCATGTCGGGAGGAGACGCGATGCGTGTTGGGCGGGAACCCGTGGTTAGGGCCGGACTGAAGCTACTGGACCGGGTAGGGCTGGACGGTTTGACCCTGCGCGCGATAGCGGCCGAGCTTGGAGTCCAGGCGCCTACGCTTTACTGGCGCTTCCGAGATAAGCAGGACTTAGTCGACGAGATGGCGAGCCAGGTGCTTGCCGACTACGCCGCCACGTTGCTCGAGACGGTCCAGCACTCGCGGGAGACCACGTGGCCTGCGTGGACCAAACACTCGGCGCTGCGATTTAGGGCCGAGCTTCTGCGCTACCGCGACGGAGCACGCATGGTGGCCGGCACGCACCTGAAGGACACGTCCGTGTACGCCGTAATGGAGACCGCGCTCGGCGTCTTCGCCGCCGTGGGTGTCGCTCCGGATGAGGCCGCAGTCTGCCTGAAGACGGTTTATGACTTCGTGATCGGCTTTACGATCGAACAGCAGGCGGTGATCTCGCCGATCGGAGAGCGGGATCCGCGCTACTCGCTGCAGGCGCGCGAAGCGCGAATGGATCCCGCTCGGTATCCACTGGCGCGCAGCATAGGGCCGACTTTGTTCGCCCAGTACGACGCGGTATTCGAGCGGGGGCTAGACTTGGTGATCGCTGGATTCGCGCAAGGACTGCCGCGTAGAAGCAAGGCACGAGAGGACTTCCGAGAGTACTGTAAATCCCCCCAAGCGGAGCGAGCGAAGTCCGTGTGCTAGGATTCCGCCTGGAACGCCGCCCGCTCCTCGATCTGCGATGCGGCGACGTATCAGCTCTCTTCTGCGTAGTCGGATTTACGCATGAGCAATGAGAGAGGTGAGAGTTAGCGTGAAATGTGGCTCCCACCCTCTCCGCCATGTCGTCCTCATGGCGGTATCATGGCCTTACTACTCATTCTGCTCGCGGTGTTCGGCCCGGAGATCGGCGCAACGTGCGCTTGGGGGGGCTGACGAGGGAGTGACGCTTGGTACGTCCGCTACGTGATGCCTGCGGTTGGGCGATTCTCGTCGCCAGCGCCACGCTCGTTGCGACCGACGCCGCCGCGGCCCAGCCCGCGGATCAGTCAGCGCCGCAGGATGCTCCTCCATTGCAGGAAGTGCGGGTCACCGCCTCGAAGCTCGACCGGCACACGTTGAAGCGTGTCGCCATCCAGTTCGTGAGATTGCACGGGGCGGTGAGCCCGGTCATCCACCAAATCGGCCGGTGGCAGGCGGACGTGTGTCCGCGAGTGACGGGGCTGAACCCTCGGGCCGAGGCGTTTGTCTCGCGCCGCGTGAAGGCGGTCGCGCGGAGCGTCGGCGCACCGACCCCTGGAGTCGGCAAAAGATGCGCGGTCAACGTGGAGATCGTCTTCACGCCCGAGCCGCAGCCATTGCTGAATCACATCGCCAAGGCCTATCCGGGACTTCTCGGATCGGCCCGGTCGGCGGGCGACACGATCTTTCGCCACGCCATTCAGTCCTGGTACCTCACCGGGACGAAGGCCGAGGTGGCCTGGCAAAGGTCGCGCGTCCAGGAACAGATCGAGATGGGACAAGAAGCAGCAGACGGTCCACCTCGCCCCGACGGCGCGCGTGTCGATCCGGCCTACGGCGGAGAGCATGCCCCAGCCGGCTTCGCTGGCAGCCACTTCACCACAGGCCTCACGAGCGAGCTCCTCCTCGTGTTCGTCGTCGTGGATACCCGCCAGGTAGCCGGAGACTCGCTGCGGTCGATTGCCGATTACATCGCGATGCTCGCGCTCACGCGGATGGGCTCGCTCGATGGCTGCAGCGAGCTGCCGAGCATCATCGACCTGCTGTCATCCGGCTGCGACGAGCGGGAGAAACCTCAGGCGCTCACCGAAGCCGATACCGCGTACCTCAAAGCCCTTTATTCGTCGGACCTCGAGATGAATCTCAACATCGAGCTGGGCGACATGCGCGATCGAATGGTCACGTCGATCGCGGGCCGATAGAGTTCAGCGGAACCCCGACCGGGGAGCGGACCTCTAGAGAACGAGATGCTTCCAGCGCAGCCCGTGCGGCTCGAAGCGGGCGAAGTCGCCGTCTCGCGTGACCCACGTACAGCCTTCTGTGATGGCGAGTGCAGCGTGCTGAGCGTCGGCGACCAGCTTTCCAGCCGCCGATGCGGCTCGGCAAAGCGTCAGCACATCCTTCAAGTGAGAGGCTGCGGGTGCGGCGAGGCGGCAACGCGGATGTGAGGCCAGTTGCTCCACCGCGGCCAGCGCGATCGGGAGCGGCGTCGGATTCTCATAGATACGCCGGTTCGTCACGATCCTGACGAAACCGACTGCGACGAGCACGCTCAATGAGAAGGGCTCCGGACTGTCGACGAGCTCCTTCAGCCAGCTCGCGTAAGGCTCGTGTCGTTCCTCGTCTGCCCGGTGCGCATAGATGAGGATGTTTACGTCGGGCATCAACATTATTGGCGCAAGCGCTCGCGATCCTCGATATCCAGCTCCTGCGCGAAGTCCGATGGCTCGTGGCGAGCGATTTTGCCGGGCCGGCCGTAAGTGACGAACCGAAAGGGGGCGGCGTCGGAAACCTCACGCGCAAGATAAGTCCGCAGGGCATCGTTCACGACGTCGCTCAGAGTCGCACCCTGCTCAGCCGCCTGGTGCTTGGTCCGGCGAAACAGCGCATCCTCGATGATGAGAGTAGTCCGCATATGTATGATCATATAGATGCTGCGGAATGGAGTCAATACGGACGCCTGTTCGGGCTCTTGACCCGCAGGGACCGCGGCCGAGCTCGGCTGGCGCTGGCTTCAGGGCCTCGCCGGAATCGGCGCATCTACTCCACAGATTTGCAGCGGGTGATATCGGTGGCCACGGCGCACCCGGTACGCCTTGAAGTCATGGATGGGAATCGTCGAGACGGCTGTCCGCGGTCGGCTACCGCTCACGCGGGGGGCGGTACTCCTACGAGAAGCTCGGCGTAAATCAGCGTGCAGGCGAGGAGCCTGGCCGCATTCATAGACGCCGCCCCTGAATGACTTGGATCAGTATCACCACGATCGCGAGGACCAGCAGGATGTGAATGAATCCGCCGAGCGTGTACGAGGTCACCAGGCCCAGGAGCCAGAGGACGACCAGCACGACCGCAATGGTGTAGAGCATGTTGTTTCTCCTCTACTCGTCGTTGGAAACAGCACCGGCCTCAAGGGGCTGGTCCGCCCGAACCATGCGCTGATCACGGGACCCTCGTATTAGGCGCTGAACGGGTTGCGGTCTCCGTGCGGTGTCGTACAGAAGACCGATCGACAGATAACTGCCCGCGCACGCAAGCGATTGCCTCTGCGCGGTAGCGTACCGACGCGCAGCTTGCGTGGGCACAGCATCCGCGCTCAATGGTCGGAAGATGCAGGTAGCCCATTGCCGCATCGGAGCATGACCTGGAGCGACAACCGTGAGCCAATCGACCCATCCCGCATTCCAGCGCGTCCGTCAGGGACTGTATGCCGTACTGTTGTACGCAGCCGGTGTCGCGGCCGTCAACGCGGCACCCCAGGCCACAATCTTGCTTCCGGCGCTCACACAGCCGTCGAGCGGCGAGCACCATGTCGGCAAGGTCGTCTGGGCCGACCTCGTGACCCCCGACCTCGACGGCGCGAAGCGCTTCTACGGCGCACTGTTCGGCTGGACCTTCCGCGCCGTCCCCGGTGATCGGGATTACACCCTGGCGCTGCTCGGCGGGAAGCCGGTGGCGGGGCTGCTCCAGAAGACGCCGCCGCCGGGCAGACCGCAGCCGGCCTGGCTGCCCTTTCTGGCCGTACGGGACGTCGCTGCCATACAGCGGGCCACTTTGCGGCACGGCGGCAAGCTGATATCCCGATCGCGGGATTACCCGCAGCGCGGCCGCCAGGCGATTCTGGCCGATCCCGACGGCGTGGTATTTGCCGTGTTGGCGGCTCAGGGCGGCGATCCGGCGGATTACCTGGCCGTGCCGGGCGAGTGGATCTGGACTGCCCTGTTCGTGGCGGATCCGCAGCAGGAGTCGGCGTTCTACCGGTCGCTGCTCGGCTACCAAGTCGACGACCTGGCGAGCTATGACAGTAGCGAGGATAAGGCTTCGCATTTTGTCCTCTCGAGCGACGACTACGCGCGCGTCGGACTCAATGCGCTACCCGCCGATTCGGTGCACCGTCGCGCGCATTGGCTCAATTTCTTGCGCGTCACTGACGCTGCGGATACCGCCGGGAAGGCAGTCGCGCTGGGCGGCCGCGTCCTGGTCGAGCCACGCATCGACCGACACGGCGGTCAGCTGGCGGTACTGGCCGATCCGAGCGGAGCGGCGTTTGGCATCATGGAATGGCCCGACACCGACACTACGCAGGAGGCGAAATGAACCCGATGCTGCGAAACCGAACGGCGATCGTTGCCGCAGGGCTGCTCACGCTCGCGACACTCGCGGCCTGCATTGCCACGGGGTATGACGGTGACGGCGGCGGCGGCTATGTCGGGGGATACTACGAGCCCGCCGGCTACGAGGTCGGCGGCTGGGGGCGCGGCTATCGCGCGGGGCCGCCCCGTGCCGCGGCGAGCGGACGGGGAGCACCTTCGATCCCGCATGCGGCGCGCGGCGGCGGACACGCCACCGGCGCCGATTCCAAGCGCTGATCTCGCCTCTCGAGCCCGCGGCAGCGACGTGCGCTCGGCAACGCACAGACTGCGCCTGCCGTGGAGGCTATGTTGCGAATGTGACCTGCGCGGATTCGCCGCCGAACCTGACCGGCGTCCTTGAGCTCGAGTGCTCGAGCGGCGGTGCTTTGTTCTTCAATACGTAGGGTGACTGCCTTCGATGACGGAGATGACGAATTCCGCCGTAACGTCCCTGACCCGATCAAACTTCGACGCGTTCTTGTTAGCATCGATCGGTGACGACAGCAGTGACAACGGGATGCCGCTCAGCGTCCTCTCCGCGCTGGCAAGGCAGAATGTCGACCCCTGGGAGGAAGCCGCGAGCTTGGCATGCTTGCCGAGTCAGACTGCGATCCAGAAGCTGACCTCGTTGATCGCGAGACTCCCTGAGGGGCGTTCAACGCGCCCGGACCCCGGTGCGAACGCCGCTCGCTTGATCGCGCTGTTGCCACATGGGGCGGGCCGCGATATCCGATCGCGCACGACGATACCAGGCCGCAAGGCAGCTCAGCGCTGGCCGGTCAGGCAGGTGGTGCTCTGTGCGATCTCCGTGGCAATCATCCTGGCTTTGCAGTGGTTCGCAACAAGCCATCTGGCGACGGAACTCCGTCGTGAAGCGTCAACGCCGGCCGCGAGCACAGCGTCTTCTTCTCCGCCAAGGATGCCGAACACGGGCGAGTAACGGATGAGCGACGTCAAATCTGCGGTCGCCAGGATAAGCCCCTTGGCGGGCCAGCCGGCCACCGCCGCGGCGCTGGTCGACGTGCCGAGGCTGGTCACGGCCTACTACACCGAGGTCCCTGATGCTTCGGTGCCGGCGCAGCGGGTTGCCTTCGGCACCTCCGGACATCGTGGCAGCGCCTTCCGGGTCACCTTCAACGAGCGGCATGTCCTCGCGATCAGTCAGGCGGTCTGCGATTACCGCGGGCGGCAGGGCATCGGCGGCCCGCTCTACCTCGGCATCGATACGCACGCGCTGTCCGCGCCCGCCTATGCGAGCGCGCTCGAGGTGCTCGCGGCCAATGGGGTGCAGGTCATGCTCGCGGCGGGGGACGAATATACGCCGACGCCGGTGATCTCTCACGCCATACTCACGTATAACCGCGGCCGGGCATCCGGAGAATCGGGTCGCGCGGACGGCATCGTCATCACGCCCTCGCACAATCCACCCGATAACGGCGGCTTCAAGTACAACCCGCCCCACGGAGGACCGGCCGACACCGACGTGACGGGATGGATCGAGCAGAGGGCCAATGGCTTCTTAGAGAGCGATCTCCGAGGAGTGAAGCGAGTCCCCCTGAATAAGGCCCTGAGCGCCGCTACGACGCATCGGCACGACTATCTCAACGCCTACGTCGGCGATCTCGACCAGGTGGTTGATCTCAAGGTGATTCGCGGCGCGGCCGTCCGCATCGGCGTGGATCCGCTCGGTGGTGCCGGCGTCCACTACTGGGGCCCGATTGCCGAGCGTTATGGCTTGAATCTGACGATGGTTGACGATGCCGTCGATCCGACCTTTCGGTTCATGACGCTCGACTGGGACGGCCAGATCCGCATGGATCCCTCCTCGCCGTACGCGATGCAGCGCTTGATCGGCCTCAAGGATCGCTTCGACGTCGCGTTCGCCTGCGACACCGACCACGACCGCCACGGAATCGTCACCCCGAATGCGGGCCTCCTGCCGCCCAACCATTATCTGTCAGCCGCGATCGCCTACCTTTTCCAGCATCGGCCGAAGTGGCGCAAGGACGCGGCGGTCGGCAAGACCGTCGTCAGCAGCTCGATGATCGATCGCGTCGCGGCGAAGCTGAATCGAAAGCTCTACGAGGTGCCGGTGGGGTTCAAGTGGTTTGTCGAGGGTCTGCTCGATGGGTCGCTCGGATTCGGGGGCGAGGAGAGCGCGGGGGCGTCGTTCACCCGCCTGGACGGCACCGTCTGGACGACCGACAAGGACGGCATCGTGCCGGCGCTGCTGGCGGGGGAACTCACCGCACGTATGGGCCGTGATCCCGCGGAGATTTACCACGATCTCACGCGCGACTTCGGCGACCCGCTTTGCGACCGCGTCGAGGCGTCTGCCACCGCCGACCAAAAGAAACGGCTGGCGCAGCTCTCGCCCGAGCAGGTGAAATCCACCGAGCTGGCCGGGGAGAAAATTGAGGCCGTCCTCACCCGCGCGCCAGGCAACGACGCGCCCATCGGCGGGTTGAAAGTAACGGCAGAGGGCGGATGGTTTGCGGCGCGTCCCTCCGGGACCGAGGACATCTACAAGATCTACGCCGAGAGCTTCCGCGGAGCCGATCACCTGCGCCTCATCCTGCAGGAAGCACAGACCATGGTTGACGCTGCGCTCGCGGGACCAGAGCTCAGCGGCCGGTGAATGCAGCCAGGAATCAAGGGCAATCGCGGACCATGGAAATAGGAACAGCGGCGAGTCGTCCGGGGCAACCCGGCGGGGCCGTGGATCCGGACGTGGAGGGATACGAGTCCCTCGCGGCGCTGGCGCTGGATCTGCGCTGGTCATGGAATCATGCCACCGACCAGGTGTGGCGGCAGCTCGATCCCGTGCTGTGGGACTTCACGCATAATCCCTGGGCCGTGTTGCAAGCGGTCTCCCGGGATAAGCTCCGGCGGGTCTGCGCCGAGCCCGCCTTCCGAAAACAGATCGACGACCTCACGCGGGGCCGGCGGGAGGCAGCGCAGGCGCCCGCGTGGTTTCAGCAAGCCCATCCGCAGTCGGCGATGAGTTGCGCGGCGTACTTCAGCATGGAGTTCATGCTGAGCGAGGCGCTGCCCATCTACGCCGGTGGGCTGGGCAACGTCGCCGGCGATCAGCTCAAGGCCGCGAGCGACCTGGGGGTTCCGGTCATCGGCGTGGGACTGCTCTACAGCCAGGGCTATTTTCGCCAGGTGATCGACCAGGACGGCGCGCAGGAGGCACTGTTTCCGTACAACGATCCCGGGCAGTTGCCGATTGCACCGCTGCGTCAGCCGAACGGCGAGTGGCTGCGGCTGGAAGTCGCGCTGCCGGGGTACTCGGTCTGGCTCAGAGCCTGGCAGGTCCAGGTCGGCCGGGTGAAGCTGTACTTGCTCGACAGCAACGACGCCGCGAATTATCCCGCGCATCGGGGTATCACCAACGAGCTGTATGGCGGCGGCCCGCAGCTGCGCTTGAAGCAGGAGCTGCTGCTCGGGATCGGTGGCTGGCGGCTGCTCCGTGCGCTCGGCGTGCAGCCGGAAGTCTGCCACCTGAATGAAGGGCATGCAGCCTTCGCCGTATTGGAACGCGCCCGCAGCTTCATGGAAGAGGCTTCGCAGCCCTTCGAGGTTGCACTCGCCGTCACGCGGGCGGGAAATCTCTTCACCACCCACACCGCGGTGGCGGCCGGCTTCGATCGATTCTCCCCGGCCCTCATCGAGGAATACCTCGGCGCCTATGCGCGGCAGAAGCTCGGCATCCCTCTGCGCGATCTGCTCGCGCTGGGCCGAGCGAACCCGAACGATGCCTCCGAGCCCTTCAACATGGCCTACCTGGCGATGCGGGGCAGCGCTGCCGTCAATGGCGTCAGCCGCTTGCATGGCCGGGTGAGCCGGCAGCTCTTCGAACCGCTGTTTCCGCGCTGGCCACGCGATGACGTCCCCGTAGGCTTCGTGACCAACGGTGTGCACACGCCGACCTGGGACTCGGCCGCCGCCGATGCGCTTTGGACGCAGCACTGCGGCAAGGATCGCTGGCTCGGGACGGCGGGGAGCCTGGAGCGGGATATTCGCCGCACCGCCGAGGCCAGCCTGTGGCGATTGCGCAATGCTGCGCGCCTGTCTCTGATCGAGTTCGCGCGTGATCGCCTGTCCAGGCAATTGGCGGCCTCCGGAGCCGCGCCCGAGGCAGCTGACGCCGTGGAACATCTATTCGACCCCAACGCCTTGACGCTCGGCTTCGCACGTCGCTTCGCGACCTACAAGCGGCCGAACCTGCTGCTGCACGATCGGGCGCGACTGCTGCGTTTGCTGAGCGATCGGGAGCGGCCGGTGCAGCTGATCATCGCCGGCAAAGCACATCCCGCGGACCAGGGCGGGCAGGCGTTGATCCAGGAATGGATTCGCTTCATTCGCCAGCCGGCGGTGCGCCCTCATGTGATCTTCCTCAGTGACTACGACATGCTGTTGACGGAGCGCCTCGTGCAGGGCGTGGATGTCTGGATCAACACCCCGCGCCGGCCGTGGGAGGCCTGCGGCACGAGCGGCATGAAAGTGCTCGTCAACGGCGGCCTCAATCTGTCGGAGCTGGATGGCTGGTGGGCGGAGGCGTACTCCCCGGAGGTGGGGTGGGCATTGGGTGATGGCCGGGAGCACGGCGATGATCCCGCCTGGGACGCAGCCGAGGCCGAGGCGCTCTATGGTCTGCTCGAGCGCGAGGTGATCCCCGAGTTCTATGCGCGCGACTCTGCCGGGGTCCCCACGGCTTGGATCGCACGGCTGCGCGAGAGCATGGCGCGGTTGACGCCGCGTTTCTCGAGCAGCCGCGCGGTGCGCGAATACGTCGAGCACTATTACCTGCCGGCGGCAACGGCCTATCAGCAGCGTGCTGCCGGTCAAGGATCGCTCGGCCGGCAAATAGTTGACTGGCAGCATGCAGTGGATCAGTGCTGGGAATCGGTGCGATTTGCGGCGTTTCGAGTCACCACCGAGGCGGGCCGCCACCGGTTCGAGATCGAGCTCCTGCTGAATGATCTCGACCCCGATGAGGTGCGGGTCGAGCTGTATGCGGAGGGTTTTGACGGCGGCGATCCGGAGCGTCACGAAATGAAGTGCGCGCGGGGCCTGGCCGGCGCCGGTCGCGGCGGCGTGTATCACGCGACGGCCGTCGCTACTCGCCCGGCCGGCGATTACACGGTGCGGGTGATGCCGCAGCGGGTGGGTGTAGCCGTTCCGCTCGAATGCGCCCGGATCCTGTGGCAACGATGAGGCCGCGGTGACCCAGTAGGACAAGCGCATTCGTACGCTGACGCACAGACGACCGAGGGTCGGTGCTCGTACAACTTTAGCCCGCTCGTTCTCGGTACAAGAGTCGATCCGTTACCCCCAATCGCGGCGGACACGGTCCCCGGTGTGCGCGCGGGACTCGTCCTCGCGTCTGTACCGCGCGTCAGGCTGTTGAAGACGGCGATGCGCCACGCCTTGGGCGCCGCTTGGCAGAAGTACAGGCGCCAGAACACCCGGAGACCTTCTCATGACAGCCGACACACTCCCGCCTGAACTGCTGCACAAGATGGATGCCTACTGGCGCGCCGCCAACTACGTGTCGGTCGGGCAGATCTACCTCTACGACAATCCGTTGCTCAAGGAGCCGCTGAAGCTGTCGCATGTCAAGCCGCTCGTGGTCGGGCACTGGGGCACTACGCCCGGTCAGAACTTCATCTACGTGCACCTGAACCGGGTCATCAAGAAATACGACCTGGACATGTTCTACGTCGCCGGTCCCGGTCACGGCGGGCCGGCCATTGTGGGCAACGTGTACCTCGAAGGCACCTGGAGCGAGGTTTATCCGGACGTGAGCCAGGACGAAGCGGGACTGAAGAAGCTGTTCAAGCAGTTCTCGTTTCCCGGCGGCATCTCCAGCCACGTGGCGCCGACGACCCCCGGATCGATTCACGAGGGCGGGGAGCTCGGGTACTCGCTCAGCCACGCGTTCGGCGCGGCTTTCGACAATCCCGAATTGATCGTGGCCTGCGTGGTCGGTGACGGCGAGGCTGAAACAGGTCCCTTGGCAACTGCATGGCAGTCCACGAAGCTGCTCAATCCCCTGACCGACGGCGCGGTGCTGCCCATCCTGCACCTCAACGGCTACAAGATCAGCAATCCGACGGTACTCGCCCGCATCGAGCACGAGGAGCTGGAGCAGTTCATTCGCGGCTGCGGCTGGACACCGTACTTCGTGGAGGGCGACGAGCCGGAGGCGATGCACCAACTGATGGCTAGTACTTTGGACAAGGTGATCGAGGACATTCGGCGTATCCAGGCCCAAGCTCGCAGCGAGGCCGGCACGCCGCGCCCTCGCTGGCCCATGATCGTGCTGCGCTCGCCGAAGGGCTGGACGGGACCGAAGGTCGTCGATGGCCAGCCGGTCGAGGGCACATTCCGGGCCCATCAGGTGCCGCTGCTGGTGGATTCGGAGCACCCGGAGCACGTCCAGCAGCTCGAGACCTGGATGAAGAGCTACGGGGCCGAGGAGCTGTTTGATGAGCGGGGCCGGCTGAGACCGGAGCTCGCCGAGCTGGCGCCTGCGGGCGAGCGGCGCATGGGCGCGAATCCCCACGCCAACGGCGGTGCGCTGCTGCGCGACCTGCGCATGCCGGACTTCCGCGCACACGCGGTGGCCGTGCCTTCACCCGGGGCCGTTGACGCGCAGGACACGCTCGTGCTTGGCCGGTTCCTGCGTGACGTGGTCAAGCTGAACGGCGAGCAGCGCAACTTCCGCATCTTCGGTCCCGATGAGACGCTCTCGAATCTGTTGGGCGCCGTGTTCGAAGTCACGAGCCGCCAGTGGGACGCGCGGGAGGTCAAGAACGATGAATTTCTCGCCCCCGGCGGACGCGTACTGGATTCCATGCTCAGCGAGCACCAGTGCGAGGGCTGGCTGGAAGGGTACCTGCTCACCGGGCGGCACGGCCTCTTCAACAGCTACGAGGCCTTCATCCGCATCGTGGATTCGATGTTCAGCCAGCATGCCAAGTGGCTGAAAGTCACCTCGGAGCTGCCCTGGCGGCGCAAGATCGCCTCGCTCAACTATCTACTGGCCTCTCACGTCTGGCAGCAGGATCACAACGGCTTCACGCACCAGGATCCGGGCTTCCTCGACCACGTCGTCAACAAGAAGGCCGATATCGTGCGCGTCTACCTGCCGCCGGACGCCAACTGCCTGCTGTCGGTGTTCGATCATTGCCTGCGCAGCCGGCACTACGTGAACGTGGTGGTGGCGGGAAAACACGCGCTGCCGCAATGGCTCACCATGGAGGCGGCGGTCGTGCATTGCACCGAAGGCATCGGCATCTGGCAATGGGCCAGCAACGACCAGGGGAGCGACCCGGATGTGGTCATGGCCTGCTGCGGCGATACGCCGACGCTCGAGATCCTGGCCGCCGTGTCCATCCTGCGCGAGCAGCTCCCGGACCTGAAAATCCGGGTGGTGAACGTGGTCGACCTGATGAAGCTGCAATCCAGCACGGAGCACCCGCACGGGCTCGGCGACTGGGATTACGACTCGCTCTTCACCCGCGACAAGCACATCGTCTTCGGCTTCCATGGCTATCCCTGGCTGGTGCATCGCCTGACCTATCGCCGCACCAACCAGAACCTGCACGTCCGCGGCTACAAGGAGGAGGGCACGATCACGACCGCCTTCGATATGCGGGTGCAGAATGACCTGGACCGCTTTCACCTGGTGATCGATGTCATCGATCGGCTGCCGCAGCTGGGCACCAAGGGCGCCTATCTGAAGCAACGTATGCAGGACAAGCTGATCGAGCACAAGCAGTACATCGACCGGCACGGCCAGGACTTGCCCGAGATCCGCAGCTGGAAGTGGGGCTTACCCAAGCCAAGTGCATCGTCCCTGCTCCGGGTGAAGCCGGCGGCGTAGAGGGTTACCCGTCATGACGCCATCCGCCGCCCAGCTCAAATCATCGGCGTCGAAGCCCGAGGTCGAGGACGACCTGAAAACACTGCCGATGGCGGAGCTCGAGAAACGGTTGAAGTCATCGCCGAGCGGCCTGACCCAAGCCGAAGCGGCAAAACGGCTGACGCAATGTGGACCCAACGAGATCGAGGAAAAGAAGACCAATCCGCTGCTGAAGTTCTTGAGCTACTTCTGGGGTCCGATCCCCTGGATGATCGAGGCGGCGGTGATCCTGTCAGGGGCGGTGCGGCACTGGCCGGACTTCGGCATCATCATCTTCCTGCTCATGGCCAACGCTGTGGTTGGATTCTGGGAAGAACGCCAGGCCGGCAACGCCGTCGCCGCACTGAAGGCAAAGCTTGCGATCAATGCGCGGGCGAGACGGGATGGGAACTGGATGACGCCAGCGGCGCGCGAGCTGGTGCCGGGCGATGTGATCCGCGTGCGTCTGGGCGACATCGTGCCGGCGGATGCGCGCCTGTTGGACGGCGACTCGCTCGAGGTGGACCAGTCCGCGCTGACGGGCGAATCCCTGCCTGCCACGCGCTCTGCCGGCGAGGCGGTGTTTTCCGGCTCGATCGTGCGCCGCGGGGAAATGGGCGCATTGGTGTATGCCACCGGCTCCAACACCTATTTCGGCCGCACGGCGAAGCTGGTGCAGGAGGCACATACCGTCAGCCACTTCCAAAGAGCGCTGTTGAAGATCGGCAATTATCTGATCGTCCTTGCGGTCGCGCTGGTCGTGGCAATCGTCGCCGTGGCGGTCTTTCGTGGCGATCCGGTCCTGACCACGCTGCAGTTCGCGCTGGTGCTGATCGTGGCGGCAATTCCCGTGGCGATGCCCGCGGTGCTGTCGGTGACCATGGCGACCGGTGCGCGCCTGCTTGCCAGGAAGAAGGCGATTGTCAGCAAGTTGGTGGCCATCGAGGAGCTGGCGGGCGTGGACGTGCTGTGTGCGGACAAAACCGGCACGCTGACGCAGAACAAGCTGACGCTGGGAGATCCGTTCAGTGTGAACGGCATCCCCCCCGTAGAGGTCATCCGCGATGGAGCGCTCGCGTCCCGGGCGGACAATAACGACACCATCGATCTGGCAATTCTGGACGGCGTGAAGGACAAGGACTCCCTCAAGGATTACGAGGTGGTTCATTTCGAGCCGTTCGACCCCGTACATAAGTGCACCGAGGCCACGGTCAAGGCGAGGGATGGCCGGACCTTCAAGGTGACCAAGGGCGCGCCGCAGGTGATCGTGGCGCTGGCTGCCAACGCGGGAGAGGTGCGGGCGGCCGTCGAGACGGCGGTCAATGATTTCGCCGCGCGCGGCTTTCGCTCGCTCGGTGTGGCGCGGGCCGAGGGTGCAGGGCCCTGGCAGTTCGTCGGCGTGCTGCCGCTGTTCGATCCGCCCCGCGACGACGCCAAGACCACCATAGCGACCGCACGGGCGTTGGGTGTGAAGATCAAGATGGTCACGGGCGATGCCCTCGCCATCGCCAGAGAAACCGCCGCAAGGCTGGACCTGGGCGTGAACATTCTCGACGCCGGCGGCCTGGGCGATGTCCGGCGTGAGGAGACCTCGGCGGTTGCCGACTCCATAGAGCAGGCCGATGGATTCGCGCAGGTGTTTCCCGAGCACAAGTTCCACATCGTGGACGTGCTGCAGAAACGCGGGCATATCGTCGGCATGACGGGCGACGGGGTGAATGATGCTCCGGCGCTCAAGCAAGCGGACTGCGGCATCGCCGTCTCCGGCGCGACCGACGCGGCACGCGCCGCAGCTTCCATCGTACTGACGACACCGGGTCTCTCGGTGATCATCGATGCGATCAAGGAGAGCCGCAAGATCTTCCAGCGCATGCAGAGCTATGCGATCTACCGGATCGCCGAGACGCTGCGCGTGCTGCTGTTCATCACGCTGGCGATCCTGATCTTCAACTTCTACCCGCTGACGGCAGTGATGATCGTGATGCTGGCGGTGCTCAATGACGGCGCCATCCTCTCGATTGCCTACGACAATGTCCGTTACCAAGACGAGCCCGAGGCCTGGAACATGCGCCTGGTGCTCGGGATCGCGACGGTCCTCGGCATCGTCGGTCCGATCGCATCGTTCGGCTTGTTCTATCTCGGCGACCGCGCTTTTCATCTGGATGGGCCGCATCGCCAGACACTGGCGTATCTGATGCTGTCCGTGGCGGGACATTTGACGATCTTCCAGACCCGCACGCGCGGTCCGTTCTGGTCCATTCGTCCCGCGCCGGTGCTGTGGATGGCGGTGCTCGGCACGCAGCTCATAGCGACACTGATCGCGGTGTACGGATTTCTCATGACCCCCATCGGCTGGGGCTGGGCGGCGTTCGTCTGGGGCTACGCCCTGATCTGGTTCCTCGCGACGGACCCCGTGAAACTGCTGGCGTATCGCATGCTCGATCCGGCCAGGGCCAAGGCCGGCCCCTCCGCCAAGCACGGGGCTCGGGCTATCGGGAAGGCCTCGCCAACCGAAGCCAAGCCGGGGATTCCGCGGGCGGATTTGAAGCCGCAGATCGCGACGCGCGCCTAGCCGCGGGCGCCATGCCGCGCGAACCGATAGGCCGCCGTCAGTCGCGGCATTCGAAGCTGCTCGCGCTCTGCGGATCGCCGCCCCGGTACTGCGCGTGCTCGGGGTAGGGGCAGAGCGGGCGGCTTCGGCCGGGGAACGAGCGGCCGGTCGCGGTGACGGAATCCGGCGCACGGCCCTTCTCGACCCAGGCGACGATCGCATCGAGCATGTCGAAGCGGTCCAACGTGGCAGCGCCTCCGCCGCAGTGGCTCATGCCGGGGACGAGGAACAGTCGGCTCCACTGCATGACGCTCTGCGCGCCGCCGTTGTCCGCGGTCAGCCGACGGTAGTAGTCGATCGTGTCCTTGGCGGAGAACCACGGATCGCTGACTCCGTGATAGAAGATCAGCTTGCCCCCGTGGCCGGAGAAGGTGCTGAGATTGGTCCATCGGTCCGTATCGCCCACGCGAGCGGGGTCGCTCGCGGCTGCGTGTTCCGCATCATCGACGTTCATCTGCAGCGGCGGGGCGCCGCCCAGGGGACCCGAGGCACCGAGCAGGAGTCCCGGAACAACGCCCGGACCACCGGACGCGATGCCCGTGTCGAAGAAGAAGCCGGGATAGACCTGCCGGCCGAGAGAGTCCTTCGGGCCGGCAAAGCCTCTCTTCAGCGCCGCGACCTTGTCCGCGGTGAGGCAGTTCTCGCGAGACGAGCCCGAGCACTCGAGCTTCGCCGGATCGAAGTCGCAGCCGAGGGGGTTCTCGATGAGACCGTCGCGCAAGCCGTCCTGCGCGTCGCATGCCTTGAGAATCGAGTCGACGATCAGCTTGCGCTCGGCAGGCGAGAACGCCCTGGACCCGACCGGGCGCCCTGCGGCATCCCGAGGCGCGACCTGGTCGAGGGCCGTGAGGACCCACTTGTCGCCGATGCCCGAGAAGCCCGTGCGCATGGCGGGCGAGCCCGCGACGATGCCGTCGAAGTCGCGCGGATAGCGCTGCGACATGAGCATCGCCTCGCGGCCGCCCGTCGAGCAGCCCATGAAGTAGGAATGAGCCGGGTTGTGTCGGTAGTAGTGCGCAACGATTCGCTTGGTCACCTCAGCGACTTCGCCCACCGCCTGGTAGAGGAAGTCGAGGCTCGCTTGCTGGTCGGCAAAGAAACTGGAGTCGAAGGGCCCGCGGCCCTCGTGCCCCGTATCCGTGCTCACCACGGCAAATCCGCGCGCGAGTGCCGGCGTATCGCCGCTCGCCGCATAGCCCAGGGGCTCGCCGACCGAGCCGTTGAGGCCCCCTCCGCCCTGGAACAGGAAGCGGCCATTCCACTGCTCGGGTAAGTTGATCGCGAACCGGATTCCGTACGGCTTGCCGTCGGGCCCGGTGTGCGGGTCGATGACCCCTTCAACACGACAGTGAGCCGGAATGCTGACCGTGATGGGCGGGGCGAACGGAATCGGCTTCGGAACGCCGCTCGGAACGAGCGCGGCCTTCTCGATCCTCACGTCCGAGGCGGGCAGTCGATAGTGAGTCAACCCCTCGCAGTCGCGCACGGAGGCATGGGCGCCGAGAGGAGCGAGCAGGGTGAGCGAGAGCAGCGCGGGCAGCGAAAGCGGGCGCACACGAATCGCAGCTGGACGTGGCATGGGTGAGACCCCCCTGATCGTTAGGATCCAGTGGGAAAGCATAACGGATCGGCCGCGTGAGCGGCGCGCGGCCCGCGCGATCACGCTGCGCCTGCCGCGTCGTCGCTTCATCTTGCGCCCGAGCCTGGCGCCCCATAGAATGAACGTTCATTCATCTCGCCGGCGGGGCGGATGCGAGGGCGCAGCCAGCCGGCTTGCTGCCGTCGCACCGGCCTGCGGTGTCTCGCGATGGGAGTGTCTCCATGCTCATTCGTCCGCGCGCGGGCGCCCTGTGCGCCGCTGCGGCGATCGCGGCCGTCATCGTCCTCTGTGGCTGCGGCCATCGCGGGCCGATTCCGCCGGCCGGGGATTTCCGGCCGGAAGTCACCGTCGTCACCCTCGAGGCCCAGCCGGTCACCCTGACTCGCGAGCTGCCGGGGCGCACCAGCGCGTACCGGGTGGCCGATGTGCGCCCGCAGGTCTCGGGCATCGTCAAGCGGCGGCTGTTCACGGAGGGGAGCCTGGTGCACGCGGGCCAGGTGCTCTACGACATCGACGACTCGCTCTACCGAGCGCAGTACGACAACGCCGCCGCGGCGCTCCAGAAGGCGAAGGCCAACGAGGTGGCGGCCCACCTTGCGGCCGAGCGCGCAGCGGAGCTCATCAAGATCGACGCGATCAGCGCGCAGGATAACGAGAGCGCCGTTTCCGCCGAGGGCCAGGCGGTCGCCGATGTGGCCGCGGCGCGTGCCGCGCTCGACACCGCCGCGGTCAATCTCGCCTATGCGCGCATCACGGCGCCGATCACCGGCCGCATCGGCCGATCGTCCGTCACGGAGGGTGCGCTGGTGACCGCGGAGCAGACCACCGCACTCGCGACCGTCCAGCAGCTCGACCCGATCTACGTCGACGTGAACCAGTCGAGCGCCGACTGGCTGGCGCTCAAACAGGAGATCGACTCGGGCCGCATCCAGTCGAAGGGTGCGGGCACCCCCGCCACCATCGTGCTGGAAAACGGCACCGTCTACCCTCACCCGGGCACGCTGCAGTTCACCGACATCACGGTCGATCCGACTACCGGCAACTTCCTGCTGCGCGTGCTGGTGCCGAACCCCGAGGGCCTGCTGTTGCCTGGCATGTACGTGCGCGCGGTCATTGACGAGGGCGTGCTGCCGCACGGCGTGCTCGCCCCTCAGGAGGGCATCCAGCACACCCCGCGCGGCGACGCGACGGCCCTGGTGGTCGACGCCGGCGGCAAGGTCGAACAGCGCCGCGTCGATGTGACGCGTGCGATCGGCAACCGCTGGCTCATCGATAGCGGACTCGCGGCCGGTGACCGCCTGATCGTTTCCGGGGGGCAGAAGGTGCAGCCCGGCATGGCCGTGCGGGCGGTCGACGCGCGGCTCATCTCGCCGTAACCTATGTCCCTCTCACGCTTCTTCATCGACCGGCCGATCTTCGCCTGGACGGTCGCGCTGATCATCATGCTGTTCGGCGCGGTGTCGATCACGCGCCTGCCGGTCGCTCAGTATCCGGACATCGCCCCGCCGGCGATGTCGGTGAGCGCCTACTATCCGGGCGCCGATGCGCAGACCGTGGAGGACTCGGTCACGCAGATCATCGAGCAGAACATGACGGCGCTCGACGGCCTGCTGTACATGTCCTCGACCAGCGACAACTCCGGCAACGCCAGCATCACCCTCACGTTCGCGACCGACACCAATCCGGACATCGCGCAGGTGCAGGTGCAGAACCGGCTGCAGCAAGCCGTGCCGCTGCTGCCCCAGGTGGTGCAGCAACAAGGCATCAGCGTCACCAAGGCGAACAACGCCTTCCTGATGGCCGCGGGCTTCGTCTCCTCGGACGACAGCATCAGCGAGAGCGACATCGGCGACTACGTCGCCACCAACATCGCCGATCCTGTGAGCCGCGTTCCGGGCGTGGGCTCGATGCAGCAGTTCGGCGCCAAGTATGCGATGCGCATCTGGCTCAATCCCGACCGGCTCAATACCTACGGGCTGACGCCCGACGACGTGGTCGCAGCGATACAGTCCCAGAATGCCCAGGTTTCGGTCGGACAACTCGGCGGCGAGCCGGCGGTCCAGCACCAGCAGATCAATGTCACGGTCACCGCGCAGGGCCGGCTGCACACCCCCGAGCAGTTCCGCGACATCGTCCTGCGCAGCAACACCGATGGCTCGACGTTGAGACTCGGGGACGTGGCGCGCGTGGAGCTCGGGCAGGCGGACTACACCTATCACGTGCGTTTCAACGGCCGCGCGGCCGCCGGCGTGGGTGTCTTGCTCGCCCCCGGAGCCAACGCGCTCGATACGGTGCGCAACGTCAAGGCCGAGATCGCGCGCCTCGCGCCCAGCTTCCCGCGGAGCCTCGAGGCGGTTTATCCCTTTGACACGACCCCCTTCGTGCGCAAGTCCATCCGCGAGGTCATCGTGACGCTGGTGGAGGCCATCGCGCTCGTCTTCCTCGTGATGTTCGTGTTCCTGCAGAACGTCCGCGCGACGCTGATCCCCGCGATCGCCGTGCCGGTGGTGCTGCTCGGCACCTTCGGTGTCCTCGCGCTCGCCGGGTACTCGATCAACATGCTGACCATGTTCGCGGTGGTCCTCGCGATCGGGCTGCTGGTGGACGATGCGATCGTCGTGATCGAGAACGTCGAGCGGCTCATGACCGACGAGGGCCTCCCGCCTCGCGAGGCAACGCGCCGCTCGATGGATCAGATCACGGGCGCCCTGATCGGCATCGCGACGGTGCTCTCGGCGGTGTTCGTGCCGATGGCCTTTCTGCAGGGCTCGACCGGGATCATCTACCGGCAGTTCTCGGTCACCATCGTCTCGGCCATGATCCTGTCGGTGATCGTCGCGATCGTCGTGACCCCGGCGCTGTGCGCGACGCTCCTGAAACCGGTCGAGAAGGGCGAGCACCACGGCCACGGCGGGTTCTTCCGCTGGTTCAACCGCGCCTTCGATAGCGGCAATCGCCGCTACCAGGCTGCGGTGGCCCGCATGGTGGGCCAGCCGGCGCGCTACGTGGTGATTTACGCGGTCCTCGCGGCGTGCATGGCGCTCCTGTTCTTCCACCTGCCGACCGCCTACCTGCCCGAGGAGGACCAAGGCAATCTCCTCCTCCTGGTGCAGGCGCCGGTGAATGCGAGCCTGGAGCGCACTGCGGAGGCGCTGCAGAAAGTGCGGGACTATTTCCTCACGCAAGAGCGACGGGCGGTGCGCTCGATCTTCACGATTTCCGGTTTCAGCTACTCTGGGCAGGGCCCGAGCTCGGGCATGGGCTTCATCCTGCTCAAGGACTGGAGCGAGCGGCCCCCCAAGACCGAGGGCGCGCAGGCCATCCAGATGCGCGCCAACCGCGCGCTCTTCGGGCTGCAGGATGCGACGGTGTTCGCCGTGGTGCCGGCCGTCGTGTCGCAGCTCGGCAACTCCACCGGCTTCGATTTCTATCTGGAGGACGACGCGAGCCAGGGCCATGCGGCGCTGATCGGCGCGCGCAACCAGCTGCTCGGGATGGCCGCGAAGGATCCGCTGCTCGCCAACGTCCGCCCCAACGGCGAGGAGGATGCGCCGCAGTATCGCATCGACATCGATGCGCAGAGGGCCTCATCCCTCGGCGTACCGGTCGCGGCCATCAACGATACCCTGTCGCTCGCCTGGGGGGGCCGCTACATCGACGACTTCATCGATCGCGGTCACGTCAAGCACGTCATGATCCAGGCGGATGCGCCCTTCCGCATGCAGCCCGCCGACTTCGGCCGCTGGTACGTGCGCAATGCCGCGGGCTCGATGGTCTCGATGGCCTCGCTCGTGACGGCGCACTGGACCTACGGGCCGCCGCAGCTGGTGCGCTTCAATGAGACCTCGGCGGTGGAGATCAACGGAGAGGCAGCCCCCGGGGTGAGCTCCGGCACCGCGATGCAGGAGATCGAGAAGCTCGTCGCGCAGCTGCCGCGCGGCTACTCGGTGGACTGGGCCGGCGAGTCCTATCAGGAGCAGGCCGCGGGCGAGCAGTTGCCGATGCTCTACGGACTGTCGCTCGCCGTGGTGTTCCTGTGCCTCGCGGCGCTCTACGAGAGCTGGACGATTCCGACGGCCATCATCATGGCCGTGCCGCTCGGCGTGATCGGCGCGGTGGTTGCCACGGCGCTGCGGGGCCTCGAGCGCGATATCTACTTCCAGGTCGCGATGCTCACGACGATCGGACTCGCCTGCAAGAACGCGATCCTGATCATCGAGTTCGCCAAGGAGTACGTCGAGAGCGGTCTCGGCGTCATCGAGGCGACGCTGCACGCCGTGCGCGACCGCCTGCGCCCGATACTCATGACCTCGATCGCCTTCGGCCTCGGAGTGCTGCCGCTCGCGGTAGCGACGGGCGCCGGCGCCGGTGCGCAACACGCGATCGGCACCGGCGTGTTCGGCGGCATGCTCGCCGGCACGTTCCTCGGCATCTTCTTCATCCCGGTGTTCTTCGTGGTCGTGCAGCGCGTGTTCCACAGCCTGCGCGAGAGCCCGGTACCCGGGAACGAGCTCCCGTCCGGCGGCGCTCCTCTCGCGCGGGCGGCGCGGCGGGAAGAGCGCAACGGATGACCTGCGAGGCGCAACCGATGGGCGGAGAACGCATGAGCGGATTGAGCGAGCAGGGCGCACGCACCAGCCCGCGCGGACAGGTCAGGGGCGCGTCCGCCGCGCGAGTCGCCGTCACGGCGCTCGCCGCGCTCGCGTGTCTCCTGGCCGCCTGCACGCTCGAGCCGCGCTATCGTGCCCCGCCGCTGCCAGTGCCGGCGCAGTGGCCGATTCCTCCGACCACGCCGGCCGCCGGGGCTGGGGGCGACGCGACGGTGTCGCTCGAAGGCTTGCCGGGTCCCGCGCCCGGCTCCGGCACTCTCGGGGGCGCCCAGCGGGCGGCGGACATCGGCTGGCGCGACTTCTTTGCCGATCCGCATCTGCAGTCGATCCTCGCCTCGGCGCTCGCCAACAATCGCGACCTGCGAGTGGCGGTGCTCGACATTCAGCTCGCGCGCTCCGAGTACCTCGTGCAGCGCGCGAACAGCTTGCCGCAGATCGACGCGAGCGGCAGCTACACCAAGGAGTCGCTGCCGGCCGCGGAGTTCGGCTTCCCGATCACGGCAGCCTACTACCAGGCCGGTATCGCGCTGTCCTCGTTCGAGCTGGATCTGTTCGGCCGGGTACGGAGCCTCAACCATGCGGCTCTCCAGCAGTACTTCGCTGAGACTGAGGCCCGTCGCAGCACCGAGCTCAGCCTGATCGCGGAGGTCGCCCAGGGCTACCTCACGCTGATCTCGGACCGTGAGCTGCTGAAGCTCGCAGAAGGCACTCTCTCGAGCCAGCAGGCCTCTTACGGCATCACCGTCAAGGAGCATCAGCACGGCCAGGTCTCGGGCCTCGACGTCGCGCAGGCCGAAACGACGGTGGAATCGGCCCGCTCGGACGTGGCGCGGTACGAAGGCAGCATCGCCCAGGACATCGATGCGCTCGAGCTGCTGGCGGGCGCTCCGATCGACACCACGAATCTCCCCGACGCGCTCGCCGACCGCACGTTTGGCATCGCGGCGCTGCCGGCCGAGCTGCCCTCGACCGTGCTGCTGCGCCGCCCCGATGTGCTCGAAGCCGAGCACACGCTGCTCGCCGCAAACGCCGACATCGGCGCGGCGCGCGCGGCTTTCTTTCCGGCCATCAGCTTGACCGGCAACGCCGGCAGCGTCAGCCCGCAGTTCTCGAGCCTGTTCGGCTCCGGCACGGGCACGTGGACGTATTCCCCGCAGGTGAGCCTGCCCATTTTCCATGGCGGCCAGCTGATCGGGGGCCTCGCCGAGGCCAAGGTCAACCACGCCATCGCGCTCGCGCAGTACGAGAAGGCGATTGAGACAGCCTTCCGCGAAGTTGCCGATGCGCTCGCGCTGACCGGCACTCTCGAGCGCCAGCGCGAGGCTGAGGAGGCGCTCGTCAACGCCACCGGACGCGCCTACGAGCTCTCGCAGCAGCGCTACAAGGCGGGCCGCGACAGCTACCTCGACGTGCTCGACTCCCAGCGCAGCGATTACTCCGCCCAGCAAAGCCTGATCGCCACCGAGCTCGCGCAGCAGGAGAACCGCGTCACGCTCTACAAGGCGCTCGGTGGCGGTTGGCGGGAGCGCTCCCGATGAGCCTCGATACGAGGCAGGCGCGTGAGGGTGCCCGTGCGGCGCAGCCGGCCCGCGCACGCGCCGAGCGCCAGCGCGCGCGCATCCTCGACGCCGCCGAGCGCTGCTTCATCGAGCGCGGCTTCCACGCCGCCAGCATGGCGCACATCGCAGCCACCGCGCGCATGAGCCCCGGGCTCATCTATCGCTACTTCAGCGCGAAGAACGAGATCGTGCGGGCCATCGTCGAGCGCCACCTGGAAACCGACGGTTGCCCGGCGATGCAGCGGCTCAACACCCGTGAGGACTTCTGTGCCCGCATGCTGGAGGCTTTCGAACGCTGGCGCCGTCGCGACAACCCCAGCATGAACGCCGCGCTCATACTCGAGTTGACCGCGGAGGCCTCTCGCGACCCCGAGATCCTGGAGATCGTGCGGAGCAAGGATCGGGCCGTCAGCAAAGACTTGAGTGTCGCCGTTCAGAGGGCCGCCCGCGAGGAGGGCACGAGCCTCTCCCTCGAGGCCGCCCACCTGCGCGCAGTGGTGCTGCAGTGTCTTTTCGAAGGTCTGGCCTGTCGCGTGGTGCGCAACCCGAGCCTGAGTGCGGCGGCGCTGCGGCCGCTCCTAGAAAAGGTCCTCGCCGCGCTGATGAGCTGAGCGCCGCCGGCGGCGAGGTCGTTGAGCATCGATATGGTAGGATCACGAGCTCAAGTCCCACCCTCTCCGAGCTTATGGTGGTCCGCATCGGCTACTCCGCGACGACCAGTCGTGAACCCCGTCAGGCCCGGAAGGGAGCAGCGGCAGCGATGACGTTGGGTGCCGGGGCACGGCTGGTGCGGACTGCCTCCTGGATCCCGGTCTGACAGCCGGGAAGCGTTTCGCATGAGCTATGTCGCACTGGCGCGCAAGTGGCGCCCCAAGCAGTTCGCCGAGATGATCGGGCAGGAGCACGTGCGCCAGGCGCTCACGAACGCGCTCGACAGCGACCGGGTCCACCACGCGTTCCTGTTCACGGGGACGCGCGGTGTCGGCAAGACGACCGTTGCGCGGATCCTTGCGAAATGCTTGAACTGCGAGCGGGGAGTGAGCGCCGCGCCCTGCGGTGAGTGCGGCAGCTGCCGCGAGATCGACGAAGGCCGGTTCGTCGATCTGCTGGAGGTGGACGCCGCGTCGCGCACGAAGGTCGATGACACCCGCGAGCTACTCGATAATGTGCAGTATGCGCCGACTCGGGGTCGCTACAAGGTCTACCTCATCGACGAGGTGCACATGCTCTCGACGAGCTCCTTCAACGCGCTGCTCAAGACGCTCGAGGAGCCCCCGCCTCACGTGAAGTTCCTGCTCGCGACGACCGATCCGCAGAAGCTGCCGGTCACCGTCCTCTCGCGCTGCCTGCAATTCAATCTCAAGCGGCTCCCCGTGGCGCTCATCGCCGAGCGCATCCAGAGAATCCTCGATGCCGAGGGTATCCCGTACGAGCCCGCCGGCGTCCGGCTCGTCGCTCAGGCCGCGGACGGCAGCGTGCGCGACGGCCTGTCGCTCCTCGATCAGCTGATTGCCTTCGGCGGCGGCAAGGTGGGCGAGTCCGAGGCTCGCGCCATGCTCGGCACGGTCTCTCGCGATCAAGTAGTGCGTCTCGTCGAGCATCTGCTCGTGCCCGATGCGTCGCAGCTGATGCGGTACGTTCAGGCACTGGATGAGTGGGCACCGGATCACGCGCAGATGCTCGATGAGCTCGCGGGGTTGCTCACGCGCATCGCCCTGAAACAGGCGGCACCTGATCTGGAAGGGGATGGGCTTTACCCACCCGAGGTGCTGGAGCGGCTCGCGCAGGGGCTCTCCCCGCAGGACGTGCAGCTGTACTACCAGGTCGCGATCCTCGGCCGGCGAGACCTTCCGCTCGCGCCCGACCCGCGCACGGGATTCGAGATGACGCTGCTGCGCATGGCCGCTTTCCGCCCGCCTGGGCAGGCCGAGGCCGAGCGGGCCGCGGGCGGCGTGCCGGGGCGGTCCACGCGAGGCGCCTCAACGGACCGGACGAGTGCAGCTCAGGCCGAGCGCCCTGGCGCGGGCGGCCCGAACTCTGGCGCGGGCGAGCCGGGTCCTGGCCCGGCGGGCGTGGGCCCGGAAGCCTGGAGCGCCATCGTCGCGCAGCTCGACGTGCAGGGCGCGGCGCGTCAGCTGGCGAGCCACTGCGTGCTCCTCGGGCGCCAGGGCTCGGTCGTGCGCCTCGCGCTCGACCCCCGCAACCAGATCGTGCGCACGCGGGCCCAGGAGGAGAAGCTCGCCCAGGCGCTGTCGCGGTTCTACGGCGAGCCGGTCCGGATTGAGCTCGTCGTGGCGGACGGACCGGCCGAGACGCCGGCGCAGTCCGAGCAGCGTGCCTCGCTCGCGGAGCTCGAGGCGGCCCGGCAAGCCCTCGACGCGGACCCGACCGTCCGCGCGCTCGGTGAGCGCTTCGGCGCGACCATCCAGCCGGAGACGGTCCGGCCGGCGAAGTGATCCACATGACCGACCTCTGGAGCATCTATGCCCGGTAACTTCAACAATCTTCTGAAGCAGGCCCAGGCCGTGCAGGCCAACATGCAGAAGGCGCAAGCCGAGCTCGCGAACATCGAGGTGATCGGCGAGTCCGGTGGCGGCATGGTGAAGGTGACATTGAACGGCCGCCACGAGGCGAAGCGGGTGCAGATCGAGCCCACCGTGCTCGCCGGAGAGGACCGGGAGATGCTCGAGGACTTGCTCACCGCCGCCTTCAACGACGCGGTGCACAAGCTCGAGTCGCAGGTGCAGGAGAAGATGGCGAGCCTCATGTCGGGGGTTCAGCTGCCGCCAGGCTTGAAGATGCCCTTCTGAGGGGCGATGAAGCTCTCTCCTGCGCTCTCGCGGCTGATCGATGCGCTGCGCACGCTTCCCGGCGTCGGACCGAAGACCGCCCAGCGCATGGCGTTCCACCTGCTGCAAGACGGCCGGCCGGGCGCGCAATCCCTGGTGAGCGCCCTCGGCGCCGCACTCGCCTCCGTCAAGCGCTGTCGGCGCTGTCGCATGCTCACCGAGGATGATCTGTGCTCGGTCTGCGCAGCCCCGCAGCGCGACACGACGCTTCTTTGCGTGGTCGAATCGCCGGCCGATGTCGTGGCCGTCGAGCAATCCGGAAGCTACCGAGGGATGTACTTCGTGCTGATGGGACACCTCTCGCCGCTCGATGGCGTCGGCCCCGAACAGCTCGGGGCCCGAGAGCTCGAAGCCCTCCTCGGCGAGGGGCAAGTCCACGAGCTCATCCTCGCGACCAATTCCACCGTCGAGGGCGAGGCCACCGCTCATTTCTTGAGCGAGCTCGCGCTCCGGCAGGGGGTTCGGGCCAGCCGCATCGCCCACGGCGTGCCGATGGGCGGGGAGCTCGAGTACGTGGACGGCGGCACCCTCGCCCATGCGCTCTCCGGCCGGCAGCTCCTCTAGCTAGCGAAGCGCCGTCCGCGCAGCTGGTAATATCGCTTGATCATGCCCAGCACCGATCTCCTGGTTTGGATCGATCTCGAGATGACCGGCCTCAAGCCGGCGACGGATCACATCATCGAGATCGCGACGATCGTCACCGACAAGGATCTCGCGGTCTTCGCCGAGGGCCCCGTCATGGCGATACACCAGCCCGATGAGGTGCTCTCCCTCATGGACGAGTGGAACCAGAAGCAGCACGGCGCCTCGGGCCTGGTCGATCGCGTGCGCGCGAGCCCATTTTCGGTCGCCGACGCGGAGCGGCGCACGCTCGCCTTCCTCGCGCCGCTCGTCACGGCGGGCACCTCGCCGATGTGCGGCAACAGCGTCTGCCAGGATCGCCGCTTCCTCGCGCGCGAGATGCCGCAGCTCGAGCACTTCTTCCATTACCGCAATCTCGACGTGAGCACTCTCAAGGAGCTCGCGTACCGCTGGGCCCCGCAGATGGCCGAGAGCTTCAGCAAGGACAGCGCGCATCTCGCGCTCGCCGACATTCGCGAGTCGATTCGCGAGCTGCGTCACTATCGAGCCCACTTCCTGCACCCCGCCTACGCCGGCCCCCGTTGAGGGGCTCGCCGCGCCCGCTTTCCCCGATGCTGCGCCGGGCTCGACACTCCGTTTGAGAGGCCGTACGCAAGATCGATGCCAGGCGGGCGGGCACGGAAATTGACGCGGCCGACCGCTTGCGCCGGCCGCGACGTGCGATATAGTCGAGCGATGCTCAATGACGCTCTGACGCCCGTATCCTGGCGCGCGCGCCCACGCAGCTTCGTGGCGCTGATGAGCCTTTACGAGAGCAACTACATCCGCTTCGGCTGGCTCGCCGGCGACGTGGAGTCGCTCGAGGGCCGCTATCGCTCCGAGGTGCGGGGCGACTGTGACCTTCTTCTCACCGTGGTCGGGCGCTCGCCGTACACCACGACGCTCAATCTGACCTATCTGCTGCCGGAGGCTTCGGACGCGCGCGCGTACCCGGACATGGGAGTGCGCCTGTATCACGATGCCCGCCTCGCGGAAGCGCAGGAATGGGCCGCCGCGCACGGGCACGCGCGCTTGAAGAGCCTGCGCAGGCGGATGGAGCGTGAACTGGATCAGCGCTGGGCCCGCAACGTGATGTTAAATAAGTGGCTCGAGTACTGCGTGGAGCGGGGGCATCGCTTCTCACCGGCCGAGACCATCCCCTGAAGGTGTGCGTCGTGTGGCCGGCACGGTGCCGGCCATATGAAATCTGTGACACAGCTCGCCAATTTGGTCCGAAGCCGGACGCTGCTACCCGCCGCGCCTGCGGAGGACCAGCGCGTGCTGCTTCTCTTCAAGAACAGGGCCGAGCTCAAGAAGGCCTACGGGGAGCTGCAGGAGGAGGTCTATCGCCTGAAGGACCGCATCAAGCAGCAGGAAGGCGCGACGGCGCGCGTGCAGGAGATGCTGGGCGCGCTCGAGTCCCGCCTGGGCCTCATCGAGACGGCCTATCCGGCGCTCGTGTTCTATCAGCTGCGCGCGCTCTGGCAGTGCGGGCGCGGGATCCTCGAGCAGTTCGTCGCCGAGCTCGCCAACCAGCAGGAGGAGCGCGAGCGCCGGGCGTTCCTTGCCGATTGCAACCGCCGCCTGTTCGCCCGGCGCCAGGGCATCGAGAGCGGCCTGCGCGCCGCGGAGACTGGAGCCGCCGAAGCGCGCGAGCGTGTGGAGGGCCTCGTCGCGGCTCGCGCGAAGCTCAACCGCCTATGGCATTACTTCAAGCGGCGCGACATCGACCACCGGCTGCAAGCGGCACGGGACGCCGTGCGCACGGCCGATCAGGCACTCGCGGAAGCGCGCGCGGCGGCGGATCAGTTGGCCGCGGAGCCGACTCCGCAGTTTCAGGGGCTGTCGGTCGAGGCGCGGCGCGCCATCAACCTCGCCGCGGTCGCCTACGCGGAAGTCCTGTGCCTGCGTCTCGTCGACACCCCGCTCGTCGCGCTCGCCAAGGAGGCGACTTCGCGGCGGGAGGTGGCCGACAACTATGGCGATCGCGCGGAGTGCGAGGCGCTCATCTCCGCGATCGTCGGCGCGCAGCTCATCCTGCGGGCGAAGTTGAGCGTTGCCCAGGACGTGAAGGAGCGGTCGGACCGCCTGAAAGCCATCGCGCGCTACCGCAACGGGACGGACACGACCCCCGTCCCGGAGTCGGTTGCCTTCGGCGAAGGCGACGTGCTCGCGGGCGAGTCGCTCGACGGCAAGCGCGCCGTTCGCATGCCCAACGTGCTCGGCGAGGACACCTGGGACTTATTCAGGGTGCTGCTGCGCTGAGCGGGCGACCGGAACCGGATCGACGCGCTGCGCGGTCTGGTGCTCCGGTGCGCTTACGGGCGTCTCGGGGAGCACGCCCATGATCATGTCGCCGACCACTTGCGTGCACTGCGCGAGCACGATGTCGGAGGCGACCGCCGAATCATCGATCCCGACGGCGGTCTTGCCGTTGATGTCGTCGCCGGACTTGCTCGGCGGCGCGATTCTGATCCCGTTGGCGGCCTTGCCATTGATGTCGTCGCCGGACTTGCTCGGCGGCACGATCTTCGCCACGCGTTTCAGGAGGGTGTCGCGTGCGAGCTCGTCCCGCTGATCCTTGGCGCGTTCGTTTTGGCGTATCTTCAAGTTGAGCGAGACGGTCGTCTCGCCGTGCAAGTCCTCGCTCGCCGCGACCTCCTGAACGAGCCAGCGGAAATCCGGGTCGTGCTCGGCGCGCTCGTCCTCCGCGAGCGCGAGGGCCGGGTACGCAACGGCAGGAGTCTGCTCGGTCTGCCAGGGAGTGAAGTCGGCGGGAGCGATGCGGTCCCAGGGCAGAGCATCCTCGAGCGAGGTCTCGCCCACCTCGCTCATATCGACCAGCGATGGCAGCGGTACATCCGGCTGGACGCCGTCGCGCTGGGTGCTCTCACCGGTGATGCGGTAGAACTTTCCGATCGTGACGGTCAGCTGGCCATTGACCGGCTGCTGCGACCAGCGGTCGAGCGGCACGAGGTTCTGCACCGTGCCCTTGCCGAAGGTGCGCTGTCCGACGATGACGCCCCGGTGATAGTCTTGGATCGCGGCCGCGAAGATCTCGGACGCGGAGGCGCTGAACCGATCGACGAGCACCGCGAGGGGACCGGTATAGTCGACTCCTTTGTCCGGATCGGGCAGCACCTCCAGGTGGCCCGTGGTGTCCTTGAGCTGCACCACCGGCCCCTTGTCGATGAATAGCCCGGTGAGCGCCGTGGCCTCGGGGAGGTAGCCGCCGCCGTTCTCCCGCAGATCGAGCACCAGTCCGTCGATGCCTTGCTTCTTGAACTGGTCGATCAGCCGGCGCACATCCCGGGTGGTGCTGCGATAGTTCGGATCGTCGGCGCTCTGAGCCTGCACATCCTCGTAGAATTCCGGAATGGTGATCACCCCGATCTTGAGCATCCGGCCGCCGCGGGTGATGGTGCGCAACTCGGAGTGCGCGCCGGTGTCCAGCGAGACCTTGTTGCGGACGAACCCGAGCGTCTTCTGCGGCGAGCCGGGCGTCGCACCGGCGGGCAGAACCTGGAGCCTCACGGTCGTGCCGGCCTTGCCGCGGATGAGCTGCACCACATCGTCGAGCCGCCATCCGATCACGTCGGTGACCGCTCCTTCCGGCCCCTGTCCCACCCCCGTGATGCGATCGTTCACCTTGAGCGTTCCGGCGATCGCGGCGGGGCCGCCCGGAATGACGTTCATGACGGTGACATAGTCATCGACCGCCTCGAGCGAGGCGCCGATCCCCTCGTAGTTGAGGCTCATCTGGATGCGGTACTCCTCGGACTGCTGCGGCGAGAAGTAGGTCGAGTGCGGGTCGAACGTGCGGGCGTAGGAGTTCATCAACTCGGCGAACACGTCCTCGGCGCTGAACTGGTCGATGCCCTTCAATACATGCTGGTAGCGCTTGCGCAGCATGTCGACCGCCTGCGGCCAGGTCTTGCCGGCGAGCATCAGGGAGAGCTCTTCGTTCTTGACGCTCTTGCGCCAGATCTCGTTCATGTCCGCCATGCTCACCGGCCAGGTGGCGTGCGTCCGATCGAACTGGAAGGTCTCATCGAGGGTCCAGTCCGGCTGCGTGTCGAGCAGCGCGATCGCATAGTGAACGCGCTCGCGATCGCGCTGCTGGTAGCGCGCGAAGATCGCGAATGCCGGGTCGATGTTGCCCGTATGGATCATCTCATCGAAGCTGTAGCGCCATTTCTCGAACTCGGCGATATCGCTCGCGAGGAAGTAGCTGTGCTCACTGTCGAGGAACTCGAGGTAGCGGTCGTAGACGCGCGAGGACATGTCGCGGTCGATCGGCTGGCGGCTGTAGTGGGTCTGCTCCAGGAGCGAGCCGACCCGGCGCGCAACCATGCGCTGCCGCTCGGTGGGCGCGAGGGCCCCCGGGGGGATGATGGAGTTGGCGGCCGCCGGCGCTCTCGCGGCGCTCGAGAGCGCGAGCGCCAGAGCGCAGGCGAGGCATGTGGCGAACCAGCCGCTCGAGCGGCGCAGGGGGCGAAACGTCATCGTGGAGCTCGCTGCTTTAAGAGAGTTTGGACACAAGGCTAGAGCGGATGCGATGCGCGTAGCAAGAGAGTTCGCATCGGCGCGTCGGGGGGCTTGACACTCGCGATGCATCGAGCTCGAGCTTCTGCCTATCGTTCGCGGGTGAATTTGCGGCGTTCTCCATCAGAGATGACTTAATGCGGCAAGTTCAATCCGTGGCCGGAAAACCCCGGGCGATGCCGACGAGGGCACGGACCACGAGCGTGATGAGGTACGGGGCCAGCGCGATGACCCAGAACGCGAGCGAGGCGCTTGCGAGCCCGCGAAAGAAGCTCTCGACCAGGGCGCCCATCCCCCCTCCGGCGTACGGGCCGAGGCCGCGCGTGCCGGCGAGCCACAGGAGCGGGGGCACGACGAGCACCCCGAACGCGAGGGCCCCGGCAAGAATGGCGAGCTCCCGGCGGACCGCGGCCGGCAGGCTCCAGGATTCACGTGGCGGGGGGGGAGGGCTCATGTGCGAGGCGATCGCTCCAAGGGGGGCATAATAGCCGCCGCCATGGAAAAAATCAGAGCCGCAGTCATCGGGGTCGGGTATCTCGGACGGTTCCACGCGCAAAAGTACGCCCAGATCGGGGGTTGCGAGCTGGTCGCCGTCGTCGATCCGAGCCCGGAAGCGCGGGACCGGACCGCGGCCGAGCTCGGGACACGCTCCCTTGCGGACCACCAGGTGCTCATCGGCGAGGTGGACGCTGTGAGCGTCGTCACGCCCACGCCGGCGCATTTCGCCATCGCGCGCGATTTCCTGGCGGGGGGCGCGCACGTGCTCGTGGAAAAACCGATCACGGAGACGCTGGAGGAGGCACGCGAGCTCATCCGCCTCGCCCGGGAGCGCCGGCGCGTGCTGCAGGTCGGACATCTGGAGCGGTTCAACGCGGTGGTCCTTGCCGCCGAGCCGTACCTCAAGGCCCCGCGGTTCATCGAGTGCAATCGCCTTGCGCCCTATCGGGAGCGCGGCACCGACGTGAATGTCGTGCTCGACTTGATGATTCACGACATCGACATCGTGCAATCGATCGTCAACGCGTCGATCAGCTCCATCGATGCCATCGGCACGCCGGTATTTTCCAACGAGATCGACATTGCCAACGCGCGCATCCGCTTCGACAACGGGTGTGTCGCCAATGTCACCGCAAGCCGGGTGAGCATGAAAACGGAGCGCAAGCTGCGCCTGTTCAGCCCGCAGGACGAGGCCTATCTCTCGCTCGACCTGCAACAGAAGATCCTCACCGTCATCCGCAAGCGCGCCGGGGCAGCGCCCGCGGGCGAGGTCCCCGTCTCGATCGAGGAGCGGAGCTTCGACCAGGGGGACGCGCTCAAGGCCGAGATCGAGTCCTTCCTCGGTTGCGTCCGCAGTGGAGGGGAGCCGGTGGTGAGCGGAGAGGCCGGCCTGCGCGCGCTGGAAACGGCTATACGGATCACCGATCAGGTGCAGTGCGGGCGTGCTCCCGGGCGGCCGCCCCCAGGAACGGTCATCGAGTGAGCAACACCGGCCGTTTCGGCCCCAGGCGGAGGCTTCTCACCGTGGCCGCGGCGCAGTTCGCCTGCGCCGCGAGCGCCGAGGAGAACATCTCGCGGGCGGAGCGCCACGTGCGCGAGGCCGCGGCGCGGGGCGCACAGGTGATCCTGCTGCCGGAGCTGTTCGAGACGCCGTACTTCTGCATCGAGCAGGATTCCCGCCATTTGCGGCTCGCACGCCCGCTCGAGGAGAGCCGCGTCGTGCAACACTTCCGCTCGCTCGCGCGCGAGCTCCACATCGTGCTGCCGGTGAGCTTCTTCGAGCGCGGGGCGGTCGCCTTCTTCAACTCGGTCGCCGTCGTCGATGCCGATGGCAGCATCCTCGGTGTCTACCGCAAATCGCATATTCCGGACGGCCCGGGCTACCAGGAGAAGTACTACTTCAGCCCCGGCGACACGGGATTCAAGGTCTGGAACACGCGCTTCGCGCGCATCGGCGTCGGCATCTGCTGGGACCAGTGGTTCCCGGAGAGCGCGCGAGCCATGGCGCTCCTCGGGGCGGAGCTGCTGCTCTTCCCGACGGCCATCGGCACGGAGCCGCCGCCCGCCGTTCCCGTGAACTCGAGAGAGCACTGGCAGCGGACGCAACAGGGCCACGCCGCCGCGAATCTTATGCCGCTCGCCGCCGCGAACCGTCACGGGCTCGAGCGGTCGCTGCAAGACCCCGAGGGCCTGTACGTCCGCTTCTACGGCTCGTCGTTCATCGCGGACTCGATGGGCGCCAAGGTTGCGGAGGCGCCCGAGGACGCCGATGCGGTCATTAGCGCGAGCTTTGACTTGGCCGAGCTCGAGGAACGGCGCAACAGCTGGTTCGTGTTCCGCGACCGCAGGCCCGACCTGTATGGACAGCTGCTCACGCTCGGCGGCGGACCGCCGGGCGGCACGGACGCCCCCGACTCGGGCCGCGGTGACCCGTCGTAGCCGGCCCGCTCCCGGCCTCGGGGCCGGAGCAGTCGGAGTTGGTGGAGGCGGGGGGAATCGAACCCCCGTCCGCAAGCGCTAGACTTCAAGATCTACGTACGTAGCCGCTCTTTGGTTCTCACGCGGCGCTACCCGAGAGGCAGGGAAGACGCCACGCCAGCAGACGGTGACTCTTAACGAACCGGCCCGTCGCACACCGGCTCGCGATCCTATGAACGCGTCCCCTGGTCCAGTCGCATAGGCACGAGCTGGTCAGAGGTCAGCTGCGACTAGGCAGCTAGAGCGTAGTTGTCGTCGTTGGCAACTATGATTTGCAGCGTGATTTACGAGGGCACTGCGCCTCGGTACGCCCCTGAAGGTTCACAACCCACGTCGAAACCGGTCGCCCCCAATCAGAACGCGAGGCCATTGTACCGCAGGACGGCCGCGAGCGTGTGGCGTGCGTCACGGCGGCGAGCGGCGTCGGTCATGGCGCGATGCGGGCGCGCGCACCGCCCGCGGCGTTCAAGCTCCCCGGCGCAGGAGCCGCGACTTCTGGCGCTGCCAGTCGCGGTCCTTCTGGACTGCCCGCTTGTCGTGTTGTTTCTTGCCCTTCGCGAGTGCGATCTCGATTTTCGCGCGGCCGTTCTTCCAGTAAAGCTCGAGGGGCACGAGCGTGTAGCCGCGCCGCTCGACCGCGCCGATCAGGTGCTGCAACTCACTGCGGTGGAGCAGGAGCTTGCGGGTGCGCACCGGGTCGGCGGTGATGTGAGTGGAAGCGGCCGGGAGCGGTGCGATGTGAGCACCGATCAGAAAGGCCTCGCCGGCCCGCAGGTAGATGTAGGCCTCCTTCAGCTGCGCGCGGCCGGCGCGCATCGCTTTGACTTCCCAGCCCTGGAGCGCGATCCCGGCCTCGTAGCGGACCTCGATGAAGTAGTCGAAGCGCGCCTTGCGATTCTCGGCGATGACACGCGGGGGGGACTCGGCTCTGGCCATGGAGGGGGGCGGGGTGATGCGCTCGGGTGCGCGATTCTGGGACAATCCGCCCAATGAGAGAAGTAAAAAGATCGGCCACCGTCTCGCAGCCGCCCAGCCGGATGTACCAGCTCATCAACGACATCGAGAGCTATCCGCAGTTCGTGCCGGGATGCACGCACGCTCGAGTGGACGCGCGCTCGCCCCGGGAGATCGTCGCGACGCTCGGGGTGCGGCGCGGGTTGCTCCACGCGGAGTTCACCACTCGTAATGAGCTCGAGCCGGACCGCCGGATCCACATGCGGCTGGTGCGCGGCCCATTCCGCATGCTGGAAGGGGAGTGGACGCTCACACCGGTCGATCGAGGCGGTTGCCGCATCGATCTTGCCATCCGCTTTGCATTCGCGAGCCGGCTGTCGGCGGTGCTGTTCGAGTCCCTGTTTCAGCAGACCGCGGAGTCGCTGGTGGACGCCTTCGTCGCGCGCGCGCGAGCGGTGTGAGCGCCGGCCCCGCGGGCGCGAGGAAGGCTGCACGATGAGCCCCACCGCGCGCACCAAGCGCTGTGTCGTCGCCTACGCGACGCGCGACCAGCAGTACCTGTGGACGGTCGAGCTACCGCTGGCCGCAAGCGTCGACGACGCGCTGGCCGCGGCGCGGGGGATGGCGCCGGACACAGACGCTCGCTGGGACGATGCCGAGGTCGGAATCTTCGGCGAGCCGTGCAGCCGCGCCCACATTCCGGACGACGGCGACCGCATCGAGATCTACCGACCTCTGGCGCAAGACCCGAGGCAAGCCCGCCGCGAGCGGGCCCGGCGGCTCAAGGGGCCCCGGGGGCGGCCTCGAGGCTCGTCGTAGACCGGCGCCCGCGCCGCTAGGTCATCGGCCGCGGCGGAGGCTCGGTTTCTGTCGGCTCCGAATTGATGGGCGCATACCCGTGGTTGTCGATCCGCGCGACCTTGTCGCTCTGGAAATACACCGTGAGCAGGTAGCGCTCCGGTTTGTGGAAGTGCCCCTTCTTCAAGTAGTAGAGGTAATCCCACCGGTCGGTCGAGAATGTCGCAGGCACCATCGGGGTGCCGAGCAGGTACCGTACCTGGGTGCGCGTCATGCCGACCTGCAGCTGCTGGATGTCGTCCTTCCGCAGGAAATTGCCCTGCTGGATCGGCATGTGGTACACGCAGCCACCCGCAAGGGGAGCGAGCAGGGTGAGCGCGACGGCGAGGAAGATGTTCCGGGAGAACTGCTGGAGAGATCTCATTCGTGACACCGGAATCAAATGGCGGATAATGGACGTATGATAGCGCATCGCACGGGGCCCGCTCGCACACTTGCCGGGGAGCACGGAATGGAGAGCAAGGACCTGCGCAAGGCCGGCCTGAAGGTGACGCTTCCGCGGCTGCGGATCCTGGAGATCCTGGAACGCAGCGACACCCGGCATCTCTCGGCCGAGGACATCTACCGCTCGCTGCTCGACTCCCAGGAGGACATCGGACTCGCGACCGTCTATCGTGTGCTCACGCAGTTCGAGGCCGCCGGCCTCGTCACGCGGCATCACTTCGAGGACGGCATGGCCGTCTTCGAGTTGAACCAGGGCACGCACCACGATCACATCGTCTGCCTCGACTGTGGGCGCGTCGAGGAGTTCATCGATTCGGGGATCGAGGACCGGCAGACCGCGGTCGCGCGGCGCCTCGGCTTCGATATCCGCGATCACTCCCTCATTCTTTACGGGCATTGCGAGCGGCAGAACTGCGCTTTTCGGAAGAAGCCGGCCTGACGCTGGCCGCGGCGGCCTTCAGCATCTCGAGCGCATGCTCGCGCGCCTTCGCCGTGACCTCGATCCCGCCGAGCATCCGCGCGATCTCCTCCACGCGCTCATCGCCCGCGAGCTCGCTCACGACCGTGCGTGTGGTGCGGCCGTCGGAGAGCTTCGCGACGCGAAGATGATGGTGGCCCTGGGAGGCGACCTGCGGCAGGTGCGTCACGCAGAGGACCTGCGCCTCCTCGCCGAGCGCGCGTAGCTCTCGGCCCACGATCTCCGCGACGGCGCCTCCGATGCCGGAGTCCACCTCGTCGAAGATCATGCAGGGCGCCGCGTGGGCCGCGCAGGAGACCTGCACGGCGAGCGAGAGGCGCGCGAGCTCACCGCCCGAGGCGATCTTCGCGAGCGGCCTCAAAGGCTGGCCCGCATTCGCCGTCACGCGAAACTCGATCTGGTCGGCCCCATGCTGCGCGGGCTCACTCGAGTCGAGCGGCGTCACCTCGACCTGGAAGCGTCCGCCGACCATGCCGAGCACCTGCATGCGGGCGGTGATCTCCTTGGCGAGCGCGCGCCCGGCGGTGGTGCGCCGTGCCGAGAGCTGGCGAGCGAGGTCCCGGTACCGATCGAGCGCGGTCGCGAGCTCCTTGCGCAGGGTTGCCAGATCGCTCTCGGCGCTCTCGAGCGATGCGAGGTCGGCGGCAAGCTGCTGGGCACGCTCCGGGAGCGCGCCCGGCGCCACCCGGTGCTTGCGCGCGAGATCCTCGATGGCCGCGAGGCGGCGCTCGACGTCGTCGTGGCGTGCGGTGTCGAGCTCGAGGCCCTCCAGGTAGCGCTGCAGCTCGCGGGCTGCCTCGCGGATCTGGATCTCGGCGCCCTCGATGAGGGGCGTGATGCGCGCGATCCTGGGATCGATGGCGCTCGCACCCCGTAGCGCCGCGAGCGCGCGGCTCGCCCCGGCATGGGCGCTCGTGTCCTCGCCTTCGTAGAGCTGGGCGAGAGCGAGCTGCGCGCCTTCGGCGAGCCTTCCGCGATTGGCGAGCCGGGAGCGCTCGTCGGCGAGGCTCTGGTGCTCGCCTTCGGCGAGTGCGAGCGCTTCGAGCTCCTGGAGCTGATGCCGCAGGAGCGCCGCCCGCGCGTCGCGGTCGTGGGCCTGCGTTTCCAGCTCGAGGGTGCGATTGAGGAATGAGAGCCAGACGCGATGCGCGATGCCGACCTGCCCGGCGAGCGGCTCGTGGCGTCCGTACGCGTCGAGCAGCTCGCGTTGCGCCGCCGGGCGCGTGAGGGACTGGAACTCGTGCTGCCCATGGATATCGACGAGCCAGTTGCCCGCCTCCCGCAGCTGCTGCACCGGCACGGCCTGGCCGTTGAGATACGCGCGCGAGCGGCCGTCGCTCGTCACCACGCGGCGCAGGGCGATCTCCTCTCCGGCGGCGATCGCCTGCTCCTCGAGCCATGTCTTGAGCTCGCGAGGCGCGTGCTCGAGCGAGAAGGATGCGGAGATCTCCGCCCTCTGAGCGCCGTGGCGGATGATCTCGGGACCCGCCCGTCCGCCACAGACGATCTGCAGCGCCTCGACGATGATCGACTTGCCGGCGCCGGTCTCGCCGGTGAGCACGGTCAGACCCGGCTGCAGCTCGAGCTCGATCGCATCGATGATCGCAAAATCGCGGATCTGCAGATGCGAGAGCACGCGCCGCGCCTCACCGGGAATGATCGACGCTGCCGCGGCCCCAGTGCAGCTTCGAGCGCAGCAAGCGGTAGTAGTCGTAGCCGGCGGGGTGCAGCAGCGTCACGGTCTGCGGGGCGAGCCTCACTACCAACTGGTCGCCCGGCCCGAGATCCCCGAGCACCGAGCCGTCGCAGACGACCTGGCCGCGGGCATCGGACCGCTCGATCAGACGGATTTCGATGACCGACCGGGCCGAGACGACGATCGGCCGGTCGGAGAGCGTGTGTGGCGAGATGGGCGCGAGCACCAGCACGTCGAGGTTCGGCTCGACGATCGGCCCACCGCAGGAGAGTGCATAGGCAGTCGAGCCGGTCGCGCTCGCGACGACGATACCGTCCCCCGCGTGCGTATTGACGTAGCGGCCGTCGATCCAGGTCTCGAAGTCGATCATCCGGCCGGTCGCGAGTTTCTGCAGCACGATGTCGTTCAGGGCGAGCGATGCGTCCGCGGCACCGCCGTGGTGCAGGCGAGCCTCGAGCAGCGGACGGCGGTCGAGCTCGCTCCGGCCCTGCAGAGCCGCATCGACCGAGGCGATCACGTCCTGCGGCATCACATCGGTGAGGAAGCCGAGCCGGCCCCGGTTGATGCCGAGAAGCGGCACGTCCCGGTGGGCGGCGAGGCGCGCGGCGTAGAGCAGGGTCCCATCCCCCCCGATCGCGATGACGAGGTCCGCGCGCTCGGCGATGGCGCTCTCGTCCACGCGGGAGAAGGTCCCCGTCGCGGCCTGCGGCGGCAGGTCTTCGCTCACGAGAACCTCGACGCCGCGCGCCGCGAGGTGCGGCAACAGCAGCGCGACGGACTCCCCGACGCGCGGATCCGTGAATCGGCCGACGAACGCGCATACGCGCACGGGGAAGGGCATGGCGAGTCTCGGGTGCGACCTGAAGCTAGCTGACCGGCGCGCCTTTGTATCATGCGGGCCGGCTTGCCCCAAGCGAACTGCGGCATAAACCGCGCAAAGGGGGCCCCTTGCGCGAGTTATGTCTGAGCCCCGCGGTTCGGTCCGGCGCTCGGGACCGCTCTGTCAACGTCGGGACGAGGAATCCCCCGTGCGGTCGCTCGCGCCCGCGGAGGGGCCATGATCGGATCCGCCATCCTGCGCTTCGAGCTTGCGGCCGGCGAGCGCGTAGAACAGCAGGTTGCCGGCGCCGACTGCGGCCGGCAGCAGGCCCCACCAAGCGTTGTCCGGGCCGGCGGAAGTGTAGAGCGCGACGCACAACGCGGCGCCGATCAGCAGCAACACCAATCCGGACCGCAAGTGGTAGGCCGGAGCGGCCAACCCGCGGCGATGATTCGTAAAGAACTCCGGCGGCAGCGGGGGCAGATCGATCCCCTTCTCAATGGCCGCGAGCCTCTCGGCGTGGTACATCTGGAACATCTCGCGCTTGTTGCGGTACTCGGCCCACACTCGCAGCATGATCGTACCGAAAATCAAAATGATCGCGACGATCGGGATCATCATGGCGACGATGGGGACGGCGTTGTAATCCATGGCTGGTGCTCGAGCGTTGACCGCAGACGCCCTTGATACTCGGCGAATCGCGGCGAGGTTTCAAACGCTTGGCACCGCCCGGCGAGAGCGCTGAAACCGGTTTCTCCCCCGGCGGGTATCCATCTCCGAGGTTCATGACACTCATGCAGTCCGCAGCGGCGCCCGCGACCGAGGACGGCGACATCCACGCGCTGCTGCAGAGCGGGGGGCATGCGCAGGCGTTCGCGCGCCTGCTCGAGCGGTACGAGGCGAAAGTGTACCGGCTGTGCTGCATGCTGCTGCGCGACCGTGATCAGGCTCAGGATGCCGCGCAGGAGAGCCTGGTCCGCATCTGGAAGGCGCTGCCCAGCTACGACGGCAGAGCCTCGCTCTCTACGTGGATCTACGCCGTCACGCGCAACCGCTGTCTGACGGCAATCGAGCGCCGGCGCGACCTGGCATCGCTCGATGATGAGAACGTCGAGGAACTCGAGGCCCGCGCCGCGGAGGAGCCGGACGACACCCGTGCGCTGCTGCGCGAGCTCGTGGATGCGCTGCCCGAGCGTTATCGCCGAGCGCTGACGTTGTTCTATTATGAGGACCGGTCGGTGGCCGAGGTGGCCGCCATGCTGGCGATCCCGGAGGGCACGGTGAAGACTCTGCTGTTCCGGGCGCGGGCGCTCATCGCCGAGCAGCTCAAGCGCCGCGGATGGTACGACGCGCAAGCCTGGCTGGGAGCGAGCGCATGAGCGGGCCTCGCGACTACGGGCGAGGACCTGGAGGCTTCCAAATGAGCGAGTCTCACGATTCCCACACGAACGGTACGCGGGATCCGGAGATGCGCGCGCTCGATGCCGCGCTCGCTGCGGTGCTCGAGCCTCCCGCGCTGCCGGCGGGATTCCGAACGCGGCTCGCCACTTTGCTCGCGGACGCGGGACGCGCCGGGGATGACCGCGCGGCCCGCGCGGCGGCCCTCGATCGCGAGCTCCGCCAGAGGCTCGCGGAGCTCGACGCCGGCTACCTGCGGTTGCGCCGCCGCACGCTCGGCGCGCTGATCGGCGGGGCTTTCGCCGCCGGCGCGGTCATGGCGGTCGCGATGCCCTGGCTCGAGTCCACCTTCGGCGCCAATTTGCCTTTCGCTCTCGCGGGAGCCGGCACCCTCGTCGCGCTCGGAATGATCGGCGCCTGGATGAGCAGCGGGCGCGGCGGCCTCGGCGCGCTCAGGCCGTTCTGGTAGGGGGCCCACGCGAGTCGCGCGCGAGCCGAGCCGGCCGGGTGAGCCGCGCCGCGCGGACCGCACCTCGCCCGAAACGGTAGTGGGTCGGTTTGAGAAATGCTCACTCACTTAATCGGCGGTGGGCTCGTCCAGTGTTTCTGTGCAACGGCGTCCGACCATACCGAGCCTAGCGGGCCCAACGTAAGCCAAGTCTCCGCAAGTTTGCCATCCGCGATCCGATAGCTCTGCATACCTGCCTGGGACTGAGCGTGGCCGGTTTTCGCATCTGTCCACTTGAACGCAAAGCGAAACCAGGCACGGTCGCCTACGAATGAGTGATCGTACACAACCACGCGAATATCCGGCCGTTCCTTACGGATCTGGGCGATCTCCGCCGCGTAGGCGTCGCGTGTCACGGTACGATCACCCTTTTGGTCATGCCGGATGTAGGTTTCCGCGACGCAGCTCGGCACCAAGTCGAATTTGCCTTCCTGCCAAACCTGTTCCCATCGGTCGAATAGGTTGCGTGCCACAGTCTCTTGGGACATCGATGATTTCCCTTTCCTTTGTGAAGCGGTCGCAGTGGACGTCTCTCCGTAAGCGCTTGAGAACGTTACGGTCGATGCCAAGCTACCCACGAGGCCGATGGAAACAGCACGCCGGTTTGTCATTGGAGCAGCCTAAAAGAGCGGGTAGTGGCGGTCAATTTGCCGACCGGCACGAGTGACACACCGGCCAGCCGATGATACTCTCGGCACATGCCTAACCGCTCAAGCAAGCGCCCCCGGGACATAAACCAGCTCGCCAAGCTCGTGACCGACCTCGCCACGGGACAGATCGAACTGCCCAAGACGGACGACGGGAAGGACCCGGCGGCCGTGGCGCTGGGGCGTAAAGGGGGCCTCAAGGGCGGGAACGCGCGAGCCAAGGCACTCTCTGCTGAACAGCGAGCACAGATTGCTAAGAAAGCTGCGAAGGCGCGCTGGTCCCACTAGATGGCGCCAGCAACACCTTCTTTTTCATGATCGGACGCCATTGCTCGCCGTCCTTCACACTCAAAGTAATCGTCGTCGGTTCCCTGAATGTGAGAACTGCGTTCGGAAGGATTAGCTGAACCTCTTCCACATTGTCTGGAGGAGTGGCGTCCAGATCAGCTTTCGCGGATAGCGATTTGGGATCTGTCGTATTCTCGTCATAGGTCAATTTAAGCTCTATCTCACGTTCAGTTGAGCGCTTAGGCTGACCCAATAGAACGCAAGTCAGCCGTAGAATAGCTGGAAACTCTTTAACCACAACGTCTCCGGCATAGACGCCGATATATAGCCCCTTTCCATTGTCCTCTCTACGAACTTCGTCGCACATAATCGCCGCCCTGATATCTAACGACGCATTCATCCGACCCTCACAAGAAGCGGTTTATTAGTAGTGCCTGTCTCCGTATTCTCTATGTGCGTCTCATCTTCTTTGCATGGGTCTTTTAGCTTCATCCACACTACCTTGTTAGGTTCATTTTGAAGCAATGGATGCGGCCTAACGTTGGCGATCCTTTGCCCAATTCTGACGTCCTTGTAATCGAGCTCCGCTCCCATGGCCAAGAGCAAGTCACTAACGGTATCCAGCGTCCAATTGCTCGGACCGGAAAACCATCGTGTGATCTGAGCCGGTTCTTTATTCAGCCTATAAGCAATTTCGCTTTTTGTTAAGTTGTGGATTTCAACGAGGCGTGAAAATAGCGTGACCACCGTTGCGTAAACCTTATTTCGGTTCCGCTCGCGGTAGTACACAAGATCTCCTAGCTCGATTTTTTCGTTGCTAGACATAAACGGCTCCGCTAATCACTTCATTTAGTTCGCCGATTAAAGGTTCTGAATCTCCAAAAAGTTGGCGCCACTGGTAGCGCGCCACCCGAATCTGCTCTTTCCACATTGGTGTGCCGAAGCGACCAAGTGGTGGTCTTAACTGGTGATGTGTCCCAATGAATACATCCCGACTCGCAAACAAACCGAAAACGCGAAGGCTCGGTTTCGGTCTTTTGTTTTTGATCTCCCATACGCCTTTGTTTCGTGGCGATAACGGCTTCATGTACGAACTCGCGATTACTTCGTCACCGACAAACACTTCAAGTTGAGCCTGTAGAACGGCATAGCGCGTCGTCTCCGCGTCGCTTGAGTGCTGGCCGTGTACTGCCTCATAAAGCTCTCTCGTCAAAAAGATCGCTCTCCTGAGTGCCACGTCATGGGAGCGCGGCAATACCGCCCTCAGCCGACTGGCCGCTTCGTGCGCTTTGATGGTATCCCATAGTGGATGCCAGGTTGACATTTAAGTCAATTCTATAACAATTCGCACCTGAATTGGTTCCGATCCGTGAAGCTCAGCAACTCATAATGACCGTTATGCGTGACCGCTTAAGAAAGATAGGCCAGTATAGGAGGCATGAACAAGGTCGATATCAAGACCCGCGCCCGCATCCTCTCTTGCCTGGTCGAGGGCAATTCCCTCCGCGCCACGGCCCGCATGACCAGTGCCTCCAAGAACACTATCGTCAAGCTCTTGAAGGACGTAGGAACCGCCTGCGCTGCCTACCAGGACAAGACGCTGCGGAACCTGCCCTGCAAGCGCCTCCAGTGCGATGAAATCTGGTCCTTCGTGTACGCCAAGGCCAAGAACGTCCCGACGGCGAAGGCCGCTCCTGAAGGCGCAGGCGATGCCTGGACGTGGACGGCGATCTGCGCCGACACGAAGCTCGTGCCGTGCTGGATGATCGGCCCGCGAGACAGCGGAAACGCCTACGAGTTCATGATGGACCTGGCCGGCCGGCTGGCAAACCGCGTGCAGCTCACGACGGACGGCCTCAAGGCGTACATCGAGGCGGTCGAGGGCGCCTTCGGGGCCGGGATCGACTACGCGCAGCTCGTGAAGCTCTACGGCGAGGCACCGAATCAGGGGCCGGAGCGCAAGTACAGCCCGAACGTCTGCCTGGGAGCGCGCCCGACGACGGTAGCCGGCAATCCCGACATGGCACACGTGAGCACGTCCTACGTCGAGCGTCAGAACCTCACGATGCGAATGAGCATGCGCCGGTTCACGCGCCTGACCAACGCCTTTTCCAAGAAGCTAGAAAACCTCGGATACGCGGTGGCGCTCCACTTCATGTACTACAATTTCGCGCGCATCCATCAGTCGCTCCGCGTCACTCCTGCGATGGCGGCAGGCGTGGACCTTCACGTGTGGTCGCTGGAAGAAATCGCGGCCTTGGCCGACGCGTCGTCAAACTGACCCACTACCCCCGAAACAGCCTGCTTGACGGTCACGCTGCCCATAGCTAGCTTCACGGGCTAGGTATGGCACACGAAGCGCGGGACGAGGCCTTGAGCGAGCGAGCCGGCAGCGTGCTGCGCATGCTGGTGGAGACCTATATCCGCGACGGCCAGCCGGTCGGCTCGCGCGCGCTGTCGCGCGACAGCGGGCTCAATCTCAGCTCCGCGACCATCCGCAACGTCATGGCGGACCTCGAGGAGCTCGGATTCGTCGCCTCGCCGCACACCTCGGCCGGCCGCGTTCCGACGGACAAGGGTTATCGCTTCTTCGTGGACACGCTCCTGCGCGTGCGTCCGATCGATGCGGGCGCCGGCCCCGAGATCGAATCGGAAATCCACCGCATGCTCGAGAGCCACGGCGAGAGCCCGAAGGCGCTCGTCGCGGCCGCCTCCCAGCTGCTCTCGAGCGTGACCTGTCTCGCGGGGGTCGTGACGCTTCCGAGCCCGCAGCAGGCCTCGATCACCCAGATCGAGTTCGTCCCCCTCTCGGAGAACCGGGTGCTCGCCGTGCTCGTGCTCAACGATCGCGAGGTGCAGAACCGGATCATCCAGCTCGAGCGCCACTACTCGGCGGATGAGCTCAAGCACGCCGCCAACTTCCTCAACGAGAAGTTCCGCGGCCGCCCGCTCCCCCAGGTCCGGCAGGAGATCCTGCGCGAGCTCACCGAGGCGCGCGAGCACATGAACCAGATCATGCTCGATGCGATCACGGTGGCGCAGCACATCTTCGAGCGCGGCGAGGAGCAGCCGCTCGAATACGTGATCGCGGGCGAGACGAATCTCATGGGCGTCGGCGAGCTCTCGAGCGTCGAGAAGCTGCGGCGCCTGTTCGAGGCGTTCAACGAGAAGCGCGACTTCCTGCATCTGCTCGACCAGAGCCTGCGCGCCGAAGGTATCCAGATCTTCATCGGCCACGAGTCCGGCTATCGAATCCTCGACGACTGCAGCGTCGTCACCGCCCCGTACTCCCTGGGCGACCAGATCGTCGGCGTGCTCGGCGTCATCGGCCCGACCCGCATGGCGTACGAGCGCGTCATCCCGATCGTCGATGTCACGGCGAAATTGCTCGGCGCGGCCTTGAATTCCCGCCGCTGACCCTCAACGTAGCCGGCTGGGCGGCCGCCGCCCGCGGGGGTCGCGGCTAAGCTATTGTTTCAGGAGGGGTTTAATGGCGGGAGGAGAGCTTGAGCGTGCGCGCGCCTCGGGCGAGCGTGACGAGGCGCCGGACGGGCCCTCCGCGATGGCCCAGCTCGAGGAGCTGCAGCGAGCGCTCGCGGACGCCGAGCAGCGCGCGGCGAGCGTTCGCGACCAGTACCTCCGCTCGGTCGCCGAGCTCGACAATGTCCGCAAGCGCGCCCAGCGCGACGTGGACAACGCCACCCGGCTCGGAATCGAGAAGCTCGCTGCGGAGCTGCTGCCGGTCAAGGACAGTCTCGAGCTGGCCGTGGCGAGCGCCGCGCAGGCGACCGCACGCACGCTCGCGGAGGGGCAGCAGGCCACCCTCAAGCTCCTCGCGAAGGCGTTCGAGAAGCTCGACATCCGCGAGATCGACCCTCACGGGGAGCCCTTCGACCCGGCGCGGCACGAGGCCGTGCTGATGCAGCCCTCGGCCACGGCCGAGCCTCACTCGGTGCTCAAGGTGGTGCAGCGGGGATACGAGCTCAACGGGCGGCTGCTGCGCCCTGCGCGCGTCATCGTCGCCCGGGCCTTGAATCGGGAGGACTCGCACCCACCCACTGCGGCATCAAGGGCCAACGAGAACCCATCGGAGTAACCCATGGCAAAGACTATCGGCATCGATCTCGGCACGACGAACTCGTGCGTCGCCATCATGGAGGGCGGCAAGCCCCGAGTGATCGAGAACAGCGAGGGCGACCGCACGACGCCATCGATCGTGGCGTTCACCAAGGACAACGAGGTCATCGTCGGCCAGCCTGCGAAGCGCCAGGCCGTCACGAACCCGCAGAACACGCTGTTCGCCGTCAAGCGGCTCATCGGCCGCAAGTACGACGACGAGGTGGTCCAGCGCGACGTGAAGATGGTGTCTTACAAGATCGTCCGCGCCGACAACGGGGATGCGTGGGTCGAGGCGCAGGGCAAGCGCATGGCCCCGCCCGAGATTTCCGCGCGCGTGCTGATGAAGATGAAGAAGACCGCGGAGGACTATCTCGGCGAGACGGTCTCCGAGGCCGTCATCACCGTGCCCGCGTACTTCAACGATTCCCAGCGCCAGGCCACGAAGGACGCCGGCCGTATCGCCGGCCTCGAGGTGAAGCGCATCATCAACGAGCCGACCGCGGCGGCCCTCGCATACGGGCTCGACAAGCAGGGGAGCGACCGCAAGATCGCCGTGTACGATCTCGGCGGCGGCACCTTCGACATCTCCATCATCGAGATCGCCGCGGTGGACGGCGAGCGCCAGTTCGAGGTGCTCTCGACGAACGGGGACACCTTCCTCGGCGGCGAGGACTTCGATCTGCGCATCATCAATTTCCTCGCCGAGGAGTTCCTGAAAGAATCCGGCGTCGACGTGCGTAAGGATCCGCTCGCGATGCAGCGCCTGAAGGAGGCCTCGGAGAAGGCGAAGATCGAGCTGTCCTCGACCCAGCAGACGGACGTGAACCTGCCGTACATCACGGCGGACGCCTCCGGCCCCAAGCACCTCAACATCAAGCTCACCCGCGCGAAGCTCGAGTCGCTCGTCGAGGACCTCGTCAAGAAGACGATCGAGCCGTGCCGCATCGCCCTGAAGGATGCCGGGCTCTCGACGGGCGAGGTGGCCGAAGTGATTCTCGTCGGCGGCCAGACGCGCATGCCGCTCGTGCAGAAGTACGTGAAGGACTTCTTCGGCAAGGAGCCGCGCAAGGACGTGAATCCCGACGAGGCGGTCGCGGTCGGCGCCGCGATCCAGGCGGGCGTGCTCGCGGGCGAAGTGAAGGACGTGCTGCTGCTCGATGTGACGCCGCTGTCGCTTGGCATCGAGACGCTCGGCAGCGTCATGACCAAGCTCATCGAGAAGAACACCACCATCCCGACGCGAGCCTCCCAGGTGTTCTCGACGGCGGACGACAACCAGACGGCCGTCACGATCCACGTGCTGCAGGGCGAGCGCGATCGCGCCGGGGACAACAAATCGCTCGGCAAGTTCGATCTCACCGACATCCCGCCCGCTCCGCGCGGCATGCCGCAGGTGGAGGTGTCCTTCGACATCGACGCGAACGGCATCCTCAACGTGTCCGCGAAGGACAAGGCGACGGGCAAGGAGCAGAAGATCGTCATCAAGGCCTCGAGCGGGCTCAACGATGAGGAGATCAAGCGCATGGTCCGCGACGCCGAGGCGCACGCGGAGGAGGACAAGCGCTTCCGCGAGCTGGTCGAGGTGCGCAACAAGGCCGACGGCCTCATCCATGCGGTCGAGAAGTCGCTGAAGGATCTCGGCGAGAAGGTCTCGGGCGAGGAGCGCGCGCGGGCCGAGTCCGCCCTGTCCGACCTGCGCACGGCGCTGAAGAGCGACGACAAGGATCTGATCAACAAGAAGGCGGAGGCGCTCGCTCAGGCGTCCGCGACGATCGCGCAGCATGCCTACGCCGAGGCGCAAGGGGCGCCCGGAGCAGGCGGGGCTGGTGGCCCTGCGGGCGGAGCGGCAGGCGCGGGTCCGGCGTCCGGAGCCGCCGGCAAGGACGATGTGGTTGACGCGGAGTTTGAGGAGGTCCGGGACAAGAATCGCAAGGCGTCTTGAGAGCTCGGCCGCACCGCAACGCTTGGGGCGGGCGGCGGCGGGGAGGGTAGACGACAAGAGCAGGCATGGCAAAGCGCGACTATTACAAGGTTCTCGATCTACCGAAGAGCGCGACCGAGGCCGAGATCAAGAAGGCCTACCGCCGGCTCGCGATGAAGTTCCACCCGGACCGCAACCCGAACGACAACGAGGCGGAGGAGCGGTTCAAGGAGGCGAAGGAGGCCTGCGAGGTGCTCTCCGACGCTCAGAAGCGATCCGCCTACGATCAATTTGGGCACGCCGGCGTCGAGGCGGCGAACCGCGGCGCTGGCGCGCGCGGCGGTTTCGGCGCCGGAGACGCGTTCGGCGACATCTTCGGGGACGTTTTCGGCGACATCTTCGGCGCGTCGCGTCGGGGCCGCTCGCAGGTCTTCCGCGGCGCGGACCTGCGGTACGAGCTCGAGCTCGATCTGGATCACGCCGTCTTCGGGCACACCGTGGAGCTCGAGCTCACGAAGCTCGAGGAATGCGACGTCTGCCACGGCACAGGCGCGGCGAAGGGCAGCAACCCGGTCACCTGCGACACGTGCGGCGGCGCCGGGCAGGTGCGGGTGTCTCAGGGCTTCTTCCAGCTGCAGCAGACGTGCCCGAGGTGCCGCGGAGCCGGCACGGTCGTTCGTAACCCCTGCGATGCCTGTCTCGGCCAGGGACGTATCCGTCGGGGCAAGAAGCTCGCGGTCAAGGTCCCCCCCGGCGTCGATACCGGAGATCGGATCCGCCTCACCGGCGAGGGGGAGGCCGGCCGCAACGGCGGGCCGCCCGGGGACCTTTACGTGGAGGTCCACGTTCGCGATCATCCGATCTTCGAGCGCGACGGCGAGCACCTCACCTGCGAGGTGCCGATCGGGTTCGCGACGGCCGCGCTCGGCGGCGCGCTCGACGTGCCGACGCTCGACGGCGAGGTGACCGTCAAGATTCCGCCGGAGACCCAATCGGGCCGGGTCTTTCGCCTGCGGGACAAGGGCGTCAAGCCGGTGCGCGGCGGCGCGCGGGGCGACCTGTTCTGCCGCGTCGTCATCGAGACGCCCGTGAATCTCTCCGCCGAGCAGCGTGAGATCATCCGCAAGCTCGAGGAGTCCCTGCACGGCGATGCGCATCGGCATGCGCCGCGGCAGAAGGGGTTCCTCGAGGGGGTGAAGCGATTCTTCTCGGGCGCCAAGGCTTGACCATGCTTCGTGTGCTGATCATCGGGGCGGCTGGACGGATGGGGCGGGCCCTCGTGCACGCGGCCCGCGAGCGCTCGGATGTGCAAGTGGTGGCGGGCGTCGAATCCCCGGGGAGCGCGCATGTTGGACAGGACATCGGCGAGATCGCAGGCGTCGGTGTGCTCGGCGTCACCCTCGGTAGCGATCTCTCGGCGGCGCTGACCGACTGCGACGCCGCGGTCGATTTTTCCCATCCATCGGCGACCGCGGCGAACCTCGCCGCATGCGTCGGCGCCGGCAAGCCCTTGCTCATCGGCACGACGGGTTTCCCGGCGGACGTGCATCACGAGCTCGAGCGCGCCGCGCGCCACATCCCCCTGCTGGTTTCGGCCAACATGAGTATCGCGGTCACGCTGCTCACGGAGATGGCACGCCAGTGCGCGCGGGCGTTGCCGTTGCACTTCGACGTGGAGATCGTCGAGGCGCACCACCGCCACAAGAAGGATGCCCCCTCGGGCACGGCGCTCGCGCTGGGGCACGCTATTGCCGAGGCGCGCGGCCAGCAGCTCGACCAGGTGGCGATGCCGGATCGCTCCGGCCACGGACCGCGTCGAGAGGGGGAGATCGGCTTTGCGGTAGTACGGGGCGGCGACATCGTGGGCGACCACACGGTCATTTTCGCCGGCGCAGGCGAGCAGCTGATCCTCACGCACCGCGCCACCGACCGGGCCGTCTTCGCCCGCGGCGCTCTCGATGCCGCGGTCTGGCTAGCCCGCCGCCCCCCCGGCCGCTACTTCATCCACGATCTCCTGCCCAAATAGTGAGTGTCTTGTCTAAACAGTGAGTTAGCGCCTCAGGAGGCGGAGCGCGTGCCAGGCCTGCGGTACGCTGTCCAACCCGCCCCGGAGGGGCGGACCAGCGGAGCGCAGGCCTGGCACGCGCTTCGCCTCCCCCTCGGCCCCAAACTCCCAGGTTTTTCTCTCGACAGCCCACAGCCCGCCCCGTAGAATTTCGCTGGTAATCCGCAAGGGTTAGTCCATACAAGGCGGGAGGATGTTCGGCTGCCGAACTCCTCCCGCTTTGTACATCCCCGGTAGGTGCTTGAAGGCGCGCGTGCGCACCACCACTATCTGCAAACCGAATTTTTCACGCTGAGTCCGCGCGGCGGACACGAAGGGGAACTCTGGGGTGAATGGACCGGCGGTGCTGGCGCTGGCGGATGGAACGATCTTTCGGGGCCAGTCAATCGGAGCCAAAGGCAATACCACCGGCGAAGTCGTGTTCAATACCGCGCTCACGGGCTATCAGGAGATCCTCACCGATCCGTCCTACGCGCGCCAGATCGTCACTCTCACCTACCCGCACATCGGTAACACGGGCTGCACGCCCGAGGACCTCGAGTCCGGCCAGATCTACGCCGCGGGACTCGTCATTCGCGACCTGCCGCCGCTTGCCAGCAGCTGGCGCAGGACCGAGACCCTCAGTGAATTCCTGGAGCGCGGCCGGCTCGTCGCGATAGCGGGCATCGACACGCGCAGGCTCACCCGCATCCTGCGCGAGCGAGGCGCTCAGGCCGGCTGCATCATGACGGGCGATCGCGCGGATGAGGCGGCGGCGGTGAAGGCCGCGCGCATGTTCCCGGGCCTGAAGGGCATGGATCTCGCGAAGGTGGTATCGGCGAAACGTTCCTACCAGTGGAACGAGGGCAGCATCTGGCAGGATCCGCAGCGGCGCGCCATCCCCTCGCACCAGCGGCTGCACGTGGTGGCGTACGACTTCGGCATCAAGCGTAACATCCTGCGCATGCTCGCGGACCACGGCTGCCGCGCCACGGTCGTTCCGGCGCAGACCAGTGCGCGCGATGCGCTGGAGCTCGCCCCGGACGGGATATTCCTCTCGAACGGGCCCGGCGACCCCGAGCCCTGCGACTACGCGATCGCGGCGGCGCGCGAGTTCCTCGCGACGGACGTCCCGGTCTTCGGCATCTGCCTCGGGCACCAGATCCTCGGCCTCGCGGCCGGCGCGCGCACGGTCAAGATGAAATTCGGCCATCACGGCGCGAACCATCCCGTGCAGGACCTCGAGACGGGGCGCGTCCTCATCACGAGCCAGAATCACGGCTTCGCGGTGGACGAGGCGACGCTGCCCTCGGAGGTGAAGCCGACGCACCGCTCGCTCTTCGACGGCTCCCTGCAAGGGCTCGCGTTCGCGGATCGCCCCGCCTTCGGCTTCCAGGGGCATCCGGAGGCGAGCCCGGGACCGCACGACATGCGGCCGCTGTTCCAGCGATTCAACGAGCTGATGCTGCGGCGGCTGCAGAGCCAGCTGCGCGGCGCCGTGAGACCGCCGTGAAGTTCGTGCGCAGCCCATGAAAAGAACCGACATCGAGAGCATCCTGATCATCGGCGCCGGCCCGATCATCATCGGCCAGGCGTGCGAGTTCGACTATTCGGGGGCGCAGGCGTGCAAGGCGCTGAAGGAGGAGGGCTACCGCGTCATCCTCGTCAACTCGAATCCGGCGACGATCATGACCGACCCCGAGATCGCGGACGCCACCTACATCGAGCCGATCAACTGGCGGACGGTCGCGCGGATCATCGAGAAGGAGCGCCCCGATGCGCTGCTGCCGACGATGGGAGGCCAGACGGCGCTCAACACGGCGCTCGATCTGGTGCGGGAGGGCGTGCTCGAGAAGCACGGCGTCGAGCTCATCGCCGCGTCGCGCGCCGCCATCGACATGGCAGAGGACCGGGAGCAATTCCGCAACGCCATGCGCGAGATCGGCCTCGAGGTGCCGAGATCGCGCATCGCCCGCAGCCTCGAGGATGCGCTCGCCGCGGTCGGTGACATCGGCTACCCGGTCGTCATCCGTCCCTCCTTCACGCTCGGGGGCTCCGGAGGCGGCATCGCCTACAATCGCGAGGAGTTCGAGTCGATGGCCGCGCGCGGGCTCGATGCCTCGCCGACAGGCGAGATCCTGCTCGAGGAGTCGGTCCTCGGCTGGAAAGAGTTCGAGATGGAAGTCGTCCGCGACCGCAAGGACAACTGCATCATCGTGTGCTCGATCGAGAACCTCGATCCCATGGGCGTGCACACCGGCGATTCGATCACCGTCGCCCCCGCGCAGACGCTCACGGACAAAGAGTACCAGCGCATGCGCAACGCCTCGATCGCGGTCCTCCGCAAGATCGGCGTCGATACCGGCGGCTCGAACGTCCAGTTCGCGGTGAATCCGCAGGACGGCCGGCTGCTCGTGATCGAGATGAACCCGCGCGTGTCGCGCTCCTCGGCGCTCGCGTCCAAGGCGACCGGATTTCCCATCGCGAAAATCGCGGCGAAGCTCGCCGTCGGATACACGCTCGATGAGCTGAAGAACGACATCACGGGAGGGCTGACGCCGGCCTCGTTCGAGCCTTCCATCGACTACGTCGTCACGAAGATTCCGCGCTTCACCTTCGAGAAGTTCCGCGATGCGAACGATCGGCTCACGACGCAGATGAAATCGGTGGGCGAGGTCATGGCGATCGGCCGGACCTTCCAGGAGTCGCTGCAGAAGGCGCTGCGGGGGCTCGAGACCGGGCTCGACGGCCTCGGGGAGCAGGTGACGCTTCCGCTCTCGGACGAGGCGGCCGGCGAGCTCGAGTATGAGCTGCGGGCTCCCGGTCCCAATCGCCTGCTCTTCGCGGCCGACGCCTTTCGCGCCGGCTGGCCGTTCGAGCGCATCGCGGAGCTCACCCGCATCGATCCGTGGTTCCTCGCCCAGATCGAGGACCTCGTGCGCGAGGAAGCCTCGACGCACGAGCGCGGCATGAGCGGGCTGCAGGCGGAGCGGCTGCGCGCCCTGAAGCGCAAGGGCTTCTCCGACAGCCGGCTCGCCACGCTCGTGGGGGTCGTCGAGAAGGCGGTCCGCCAGCGCCGGCGCGAGCTCGGGATCGCCCCCGTGTTCAAGCGCGTCGATACCTGCGCGGCCGAATTCGCCACCTCGACCGCCTACCTCTACTCGACGTACGAGGAGGAATGCGAAGCAAACCCCACGGACCGGCGCAAGATCATGATCCTCGGGGGAGGCCCGAACCGCATCGGGCAGGGGATCGAGTTCGACTACTGCTGCGTGCACGCGGCGCTCGCGCTGCGCGAGGATGGCTTCGAGACCATCATGGTCAATTGCAATCCCGAGACGGTCTCGACCGATTACGACACCTCCGACCGGCTCTACTTCGAGCCCTTGACGCTCGAGGATGTGCTCGAGATCCTCGCGAAGGAGAAACCGGAGGGCGTCATCGTCCAGTTCGGCGGGCAGACCCCGCTCAAGCTGTCCCGCGCCCTGGAGGAGGCGGGCGCGCCGATCATCGGCACATCGCCGGAGTCCATCGATGTGGCCGAGGACCGTGAGCGCTTCCAGCTCCTCGTGCGCGAGCTCGGGCTCAAGCAGCCGGCCAACGCGAGCGCACGCGAGGAGGAACAGGCGGTGCGGCTCGCGCGCGACGTGGGCTACCCGCTCGTCGTGCGTCCCTCCTACGTGCTCGGCGGGCGCGCCATGGAGGTCGTCTTCTCGGAGGAGGATCTGCGCGCATACATGGCGGATGCGATGCGCGTCTCGAACGACAGCCCGGTGCTACTCGACCGGTTTCTCGACGTTGCGATCGAGGTGGACGTGGACGCCGTGTGCGACGGCGACAGCGTGCTGATCGGCGGCATCATGGAGCACGTCGAGCAGGCCGGCGTGCACTCGGGGGATTCGGGGTGCTCGCTGCCCCCGTACAGCCTCTCGGCTGAGATCCAGGAGGAGCTGCGCGTGCAGACGCGCAAGCTCGCCAAGGCGCTCAAGGTGATCGGGCTCATGAACATCCAGTTCGCCATTCAAAACGGGATCATCCACATCCTCGAGGTCAATCCGCGGGCCTCGCGCACGGTGCCCTTCGTCTCCAAGGCGACCGGCGTGCCGCTCGCGAAGATCGCCGCGCGCGTCATGACGGGGCGCAAGCTCGACGAGCTCGGCGCCACTCGCGAGATCGTGCCGGCCTACTGCGCGGTGAAGGAAGCGGTGTTCCCGTTCGTCAAGTTCCCGGAGGCGGACCCCATCCTCGGCCCGGAGATGAAGTCCACCGGAGAGGTGATGGGCACCGGACGCACGTTCGGGGAGGCCTATGCCAAGGCGCAGGCCGCCTCGGGCGTCACGCTGCCGCGCAGCGGCGTGTGCCTCGTCAGCGTGCGGGAGCGCGACAAGGCGGGGGCGGTGGGCCTCGCGCGCAAGCTCATCGAGCATGGCTTCGAGATCGTCGCGACCACGGGGACGGCTCGTGTGCTCGAGGAGGCGGGAATCGTGTGCCGTCGGGCCAACAAGGTGCGCGAGGGCCGGCCCCACATCGTGGACATGATCAAGAACGACGAGATCGATCTCATCGTGAATACGACCGAGGGCAAGCAGGCCATCCGGGAGTCGAACTCCATCCGTCGCGAGGCCGTGCACAGGCGCGTCACCTACTACACGACACTCGCCGCGGCGCTCGCGACGTGCGAGGCGCTCGATCATCTCGATGAGGTGGCGGTCAACCGGCTCCGCGACTTGCACGAGGAGGCGCGACGCGCATGAAACGAACACCGATGACCTCGCGCGGGGCGGAGGCGCTGCGCGCCGAGCTCCGGCGGCTCAAGTCCGAAGCGCGGCCAGCGGTCATCCGGGCGATCGCCGACGCCCGCGGGCACGGGGACCTGTCGGAGAACGCCGAGTACCATGCGGCGCGCGAGCAGCAGGGCTTCATCGAGGGGCGGATCCACGAGATCGAGTTGAAGCTCGCCAATGCCGAGATCATCGATCCCAGCACCCTGCCGAACACCGGTAGGGTCGTGTTCGGGGCGGTGGTGGAGATCGAGGAGCAGGAGGGGGGCGTGCGGGTCGTGTACCAGATCGCCGGCGAGGACGAGGCCGACATCCGCTCCGGGCGCATCTCGATCACCTCGCCGATCGCCCGCGCGCTCGTCGGCAAGTCGCAGGGCGACGTGGTCGAGGTGGCGACGCCGAGCGGTACGCGGTCCTACGAGATCGTCGCCGTTCGCTACGGATGAGCGCGCCTCGGTGAGGTCCTCCGACTGGCTCCGAGAGCATGCGTCGGACCCCTTTGTGCGGCGCGCCAAGGCCGAGGGCTGGCGGTCGCGCGCGGTCTTCAAGCTCGAGGAGATCGACCGGAAGGAGAGGCTCCTGCGCCCCGGCCAGGTCTGCATCGACCTCGGCGCCGCCCCCGGGGCCTGGAGCCAGTACGTGCGCCGGCAGGTCGGCCGGCCCGGGCGGGTCATTGCGACCGACCTGCTGCCCATGGAGCCGCTACAGGGGGTGGAGTTCCTCCAGGGCGACTTCCGGGACGACGGCGTGGTCAGCGAGATCCTCGGGCGCCTGCCGGAGCGTGGAGCCGACCTCGTCCTGTCGGATATGGCACCCAATATGAGCGGAATCGACGCCGTGGACCAGCCGCGCGCCATCCATCTCGCCGAGCTCGCGCTGGACCTCGCCGGCCGAGTCTTGAAGCGTGAGGGGAGCGCCCTGATCAAGGTGTTTCAGGGCTCCGGGTTCCAGGAGCTCGTGAGCGAAACGCGCTTGCGGTTTGCAAAGGTCAAGCTGCTGAAGCCGGGGGCTTCCCGGGCCCGCAGCCCCGAGCTTTACTTGCTGGCTAAGCACCTGCCGTTGGTGTAGGTTGCCCTCGAGAGGTCCCCTCATTGAGTGATTTGACGAAAAACATCCTGCTGTGGGTCTTTATTGTGCTGGTGCTGCTGGTGGTGTTCAGCCGCTACATCCAGCCCGTGGGCCAGACCGAGCAGATTCACTATTCCACGTTCCTCGATGACGTGAGGTCGAATCGGGTGGAGTCGGTCGTCTTCCAGGGCGATATGCTCTACGGCCAGCTCAAGGACAAGACCCAGTTCAAGGTCTTTAACCCCGAGACCGACTACACGGTACTCATCGGCGACCTCGAGAAGGCGAATGTCTCGATCGAGGGCAAGCCGCCGCAGCAGACGCCCTTCCTCGAGCAGCTCCTGCTGCAGCTCGCCGGACCGCTCGTGCTGATCGTCGTGTTCGTCTACATCCTCAGGCAGATGCAAGGTGCCTCCGGGGGGCGCGGCGCCATGTCCTTCGGCAAGAGCCGCGCCCGCCTGCTCGGCGAGGACCAGGTGAACGTCACCTTCGCGGACGTCGCAGGGGTGGACGAGGCGAAGCAGGAAGTCTCGGAGATCGTGGACTTCCTCAAGGACCCCGGAAAGTTCCAGAAGCTCGGCGGCAAGATCCCGAAGGGCGTGCTGATGGTGGGCTCGCCCGGAGCGGGCAAGACGCTGCTCGCGCGGGCCATCGCGGGCGAGGCCAAGGTACCGTTCTTCACCATCTCGGGCTCCGACTTCGTCGAGATGTTCGTCGGCGTCGGTGCCTCGCGCGTGCGCGACATGTTCGAGCAGGCGAAGAAACACGCCCCCTGCATCATCTTCATCGACGAGATCGACGCGGTGGGCCGCCATCGCGGCGCGGGCTTAGGGGGCGGCCACGACGAGCGCGAGCAGACCCTGAACCAGCTGCTCGTCGAGATGGACGGCTTCGAGGGCAACGAGGGCATCATCGTCATCGCCGCGACCAACCGTCCTGACGTCCTCGATCCTGCGCTACTGCGCCCGGGCCGCTTCGACCGGCAGGTCGTCGTGCCGCTCCCCGACGTGCGCGGGCGCGAGCAGATCCTGCGCGTCCACATGCGTCGCGTGCCGCTCGCCGAGGATGTGAAGCCCGCGCTCATCGCGCGTGGCACCCCTGGTTTCTCGGGCGCCGACCTCATGAATCTCGTGAACGAGGCGGCTCTCTTCGCCGCGCGCGGGAACAAGCGCGTCGTCAGCATGGAGGAGTTCGAGCGGGCGAAGGACAAGATCATGATGGGCACCGAGCGGCGCTCCATGGTCATGACCGAGGAGGAGAAGCGCATGACGGCCTATCACGAGGCCGGTCACGCCATCGTCGGCATGACGGTGCCGGAGCACGATCCGGTGTACAAGGTGACGATCATTCCGCGCGGGCGCGCGCTTGGTGTCACCCAGTTCCTGCCGGAGCAGGACCGCTACAGCATGTCCAAGCGGCGCATCGAAAGCGCCATCACCACTCTGTTCGGCGGGCGCATTGCCGAGGAGCTCATCTACGGCATCGACGCCGTGACGACCGGCGCATCGAACGACATCGAGCGCGCCACCGAGCTCGCGCGCAACATGGTCACGAAGTGGGGGCTTTCGGACAAGCTCGGCCCTCTCACGTACTCCGAGGAGACCGGCGAGGTGTTCCTCGGCCGCAGCGTGACGCAGCACAAGCAGGTTTCAGACGGCACGGCGCATGCAATCGATGAGGAGGTGCGCCGCGTGATCGAGAGCAACTACCAGCGCGCGCGGCAGATCTTGACGAGTGCGCTCGACAAGCTGCACCTCATGGCCGAGACGCTCATCAAGTACGAGACCATCGATGAGTCCCAGCTGAAGGACATCATGGCCGGCCGGCCGCCGCGGCCGCCGAACGGCTGGGACGATACGCTCACCGACAAGTCGCCGCCGCCGACCAAGCCGGCGGCCGACCAGCCGGCGGCGCCACTGGGCTCTCCGGCCGGCCAACACTGACATGGCCTGCGGCCAGGGTCTTACGGGGTCGCGCCGGGGCGCGATCCCGTCCGAATAGCGGCGCGCAACGCGCGCCGGTAAGAGACAGAGAGGGGCCGTGGCGGGGATCCGGCGGGTGCTGCGGTGTGGCGGCCGGACGCTCGATCTCTCGGTGCCCGTCGTGATGGGCGTTCTCAACGTGACACCCGACTCGTTTTCGGATGGCGGGCGGTTCGCGGACCCGGACCGGGCGGTCGAGCACGCTCTGCAGATGGTGGAGGAGGGTGCCGCGATCGTCGATGTCGGCGGCGAGTCCACTCGTCCGGGAGCATCACCCGTTTCGGTCTCCGAGGAGCTCCACCGCGTGGTTCCGGTGATCGAGCGGCTGGCCGGCCGCACCACCGCCGTGATCTCCGTGGACACCAGCAAGCCGGAAGTGATGCGCACCGCGGCGGCTGCCGGGGCCGACATGATCAACGACGTGCGGGCGCTCGCGTTGCCGGGCGCGCTCGCCGCGGCGGCCGCAACCTCCTGTGCCGTGTGTCTCATGCACATGCAAGGCGAGCCGGCGACGATGCAGCACGGCCCGGCCTACGTGGATGTTGTGAGCGAGGTCAAGGCGTTTTTGCTCGGACGCGCGCAGGCTTGCCGGGAGGTGGGGATGCCGGACGAGCGCATCGCGATCGATCCCGGCTTCGGATTCGGCAAGACGCTCGCGCACAACCTCGAGCTGCTGCGGCGGCTGCCCGAGCTCGCGGAGAGCGGCATTCCGGTCACGGTGGGCCTCTCGCGCAAATCGGCGCTCGCGAGCCTGACCGGCCGCCTCTCCGGCGATCGTCTGGCCGGAAGCCTCGCTCTGGCAGCCATTGCCGTTCTCCATGGCGCGAGTATCGTTCGCGCGCACGACGTCGCAGCGACGCTCGATACGATCAGAGTCGCGCAGGCCGTGAGAGGAGCATAGATGACCCGTCGATATTTCGGGACGGATGGCGTGAGAGGCCGCGTCGGCGAGCACCCCATGACCGTCGACTTTGCGCTCAATCTCGCGAGCGCGGCGGCGCGCGTCCTCGCGCCCGGCGGGGGCCGGGTGCTGATCGGCAAGGACACGCGCGTATCGGGCTACATGTTCGAGTCCGCGCTCGAGGCTGGGTTCGTGGCCGCGGGCGTCGATGTCATGCTCATCGGGCCGCTCCCCACTCCGGGGATCGCCTATCTCACGCGCCGCTTCGAGTGCTCCTTCGGAGTCGTCATCAGCGCTTCGCACAATCTCTTCGACGACAACGGGATCAAGTTCTTCGACGCGAGCGGCGGGAAGCTGTCCGACGAGCTCGAGGAGAGAATCGAGGCGGAGCTCGAGCGGGGACCGGTCACCTGCACGTCGCGCAGCCTCGGGCGCGCCACGCGCGTGGACAAGACGCGCGTGCGCTACCAGGAATTCTGCGCCTCCACGCTCCCCTCCGGCGTAAATCTCGAGGGGCTGAAGATCGTCATCGATTGCGGCAACGGCGCCTGCTACAAGGTGGGTCCGCGCCTGCTCACCGACCTCGGCGCGGAGATCGTGCCGATCGGCTGCTCCCCGAACGGGCGCAACATCAACGACGGCTGCGGCGCGCTCGCGCCGGATCTCCTGCAGCTCACCGTGCCCGGCGTGCGGGCCGCGGTCGGCATCGCGGTGGACGGCGACGGCGACCGGCTCGTCATGGTCGATCATCTCGGACGGGTGGTGGACGGGGACCAGCTGCTCTACATCATGGCGCGCGCACGCAAGCGCGAGGGCACGCTTCGCGGCCCCGTCGTCGGCACGGTGATGAGCAACTTCGGCCTGGAGCTCGCGCTGCGCGGGGAGGGGATCGAGTTCCTGCGCGCGCCGGTCGGAGACCGGTACGTGCTTGGCCTCATGCGCGAGTCGGGCGCGACGCTCGGAGGGGAGACTTCGGGCCACATCGTCCTGCTGGACAAGACGACGACCGGCGATGCGCTCGTGAGCGCGCTGCAGGTGCTTGCCGTGGTGAAGCAGACGGGGCAGAGCCTCGCCGAGCTCGCGGCCGGCATGCCAAGGTTCCCTCAGGTGCTGCTCAACGTGAAGGTGGCCAAGCGCTTCGACCCGAAGACCGCTCCCCGGGTGGGCGAGGCCGTGAGGCGCATCGAGTTGCGCCTCGCGAACGAGGGCCGCGTCGTGCTGCGCCCGTCCGGCACGGAGCCCGTGATCCGCGTGATGGTCGAAGGCCGGGACGAGCAGGCGACCCGGGCATACGCGACCGAGCTCGCGGAGATCGTCCGCGCCGAGGCGGGCTGAAGCCAATACGAACCGATACAAGGAACCGCGGGCGTGCCGGAGTAAAAGCGGCTATGATCCCGCGATTTTCGTGGGATGCCGGCACGGCGGATGAATCGCATATCGATCATCGCGGGAAACTGGAAGATGCACGGCTCGCGCGCCGAGAACTCGAGCCTCATCGAGGCGATTGCCGCGCAGTTTCCGAGCGAGCCGCGGGCGGTATGCATCGTGTGCCCGCCGTTCGTCTACCTGCAGGAGGTCGCGCGGCTGCTGCGCGACGCGGAGATTCCCGTCGAGCTCGGCGCGCAGGATGTCTGCGCGGAGGCGCAGGGCGCCTACACGGGCGAAGTGTCGGCCGCCATGCTCAAGGATGCCGGCTGCGGCTACGTCATCGTTGGGCATTCCGAGCGGCGCGCGGGGTACGGCGAGGGTGATCAGCTCGTCGCGCGCAAGTTCGCGGCCGCGCAGGCGAAGGGGCTGACGCCCATCCTGTGCGTCGGCGAGCAGCTCTCGGAGCGCGAGGCGGGTCGCACGCGCGAGGTCGTCTCGCGCCAGCTCGATGCCGTGCTCGAGCTGTGCAGGGTCGAGGCCTTCACCCGCGCGGTCATCGCGTACGAGCCCTGCTGGGCCATCGGCACAGGGCGCAACGCCACGCCCGAGCAGGCCGAGGAGGTCCACCGGTTCATTCGTGACCGCATCGGCGCGCGAAATGCTAAAATTGCCGTCGAGGCACGTATCCTCTACGGCGGCAGCGTCAAGGCGGGCAATGCCGAGGAGCTGTTCACTCAGCCCGATGTCGACGGAGGGCTGATCGGCGGCGCCTCGCTGAAGGCTGAGGAGTTTCTGGCGATCCTGGCGGCCGCCCGCCGCTGACCGGTCCGCAATCACCGTGATGACATGTTGCATATAGCGTTAATGTTCGTGCAGTTTTTCAGCGCGATCGCGATCGTCGCGCTCGTGCTGGTTCAGCGAGGCAAGGGCGCCGAGGCGGGAGCGGGCTTCGGAGCCGGAGCGTCGGGCACCGTGTTCGGTGCGCGCGGCGCCGGCACCGCGCTGTCGCGGGCCACGGCGATCTTTACTGCCGTGTTCATGGTGAACAGCCTCGCTCTCGCGTACGTGGGCCAGCGGACCACGGCGCCCAAGACGATCTTCGACACGGCCGGGCAAATCGCGCCTGCGGCCACGAACCCGGCGGGCGCGCCATTGCCCGGCGCGCCTGGGCGGGGAGCGGGCGCGGCCGGGCCGGCTCCGGCGGGACCGAGCGCAACGGGATCGAGCGCGGCGCCGACGCCCGCGCTGGGCGCGCCCCCCTCATCGGCGCCGGCGCCGAGCACGTCGACGCAGGCAGCGCCTGCTGCGGGTGCCATCCCTGCGCCGGCGCCCGTATCGCCGGGAAAATGATCAAAGCACCAGCCGACGTGGTGGAATTGGTAGACACACTAGCTTGAGGGGCTAGCGCCGCAAGGTGTGCCGGTTCGAATCCGGCCGTCGGCACCAGTATTTTCATGGCCTGCTTCTCATGGCCTGCGGCCAACTGCTCACGGGGTCGCGCAGCGACCCCGTACATGAAAATAATATAGAATAGGCACATGCCTGCGAATTACCTGCCGGTACTGATCTTTCTGATCATCGCCGCAGCGCTTGCCGCGTTGCTGCTGCTGCTCGGCACGGGTATCGGGCGGTACTTCTCCCGCTTCCCCGCCGATCGCGACAAGCTCTCGCCCTACGAGTGCGGCTTCGAGCCCTTCGAGGATACGCGCGCGCGCTTCGACGTCCGCTACTACCTCGTCGCCATCCTGTTCATCGTCTTCGATCTGGAGATCGCCTTCCTCTTCCCGTGGGCCGTCGCGCTCCGGAAGATCGGACTCGCCGGCCTCATCGCCATGGGCATCTTCCTCGCGGTCCTCACCGTCGGCTTCGTCTACGAGTGGAAGAAAGGAGCGCTGGAGTGGGACTAGAGCCGGACGCTCCGGAGGGCTTTGCACAGCGCGGATTCCTCACCACACAGGTCGATCATCTCGTCAACTGGGCGCGTACCGGCTCGCTGTGGCCCATGACCTTCGGGCTCGCGTGCTGCGCGGTCGAGATGATGCATGCCGGCGCCTCGCGCTACGACCTCGACCGCTTCGGGGTGGTCTTTCGTCCGAGTCCGCGCCAGTCGGACGTGATGATCGTCGCCGGGACGCTGGTCAACAAGATGGCGCCCGCGCTGCGCAAGGTGTACGACCAGATGGCCGAGCCTCGCTGGGTCATCTCGATGGGCTCCTGCGCGAACGGCGGGGGCTACTACCACTATTCGTACTCGGTGGTACGCGGCTGCGATCGCATTGTGCCCGTCGATGTCTACGTGCCCGGCTGCCCTCCGACGGCCGAAGCGCTGGTGTACGGCATCATCCAGCTGCAGAAGAAGATCGAGCGCACCAGCACGATCGCGCGGTAAGTGGAGATGCGAACATGAAACTCGCTCCGGCGCGCAGACCATGACGAGCCTTGCCCAGCAAGTGGAGGCGCTCCTGCCGGGACAGGTGGCGCGCGTGCCCTCACTCGCCGGCGAGCTCGCCTACGAGGTGGAGCCGCAAGCGCTGCTCGCCGTCTGCTCGACCCTCCGCGATGCGCCGGATCTGCGCTTCGAGATGCTGATGGACGTCGCCGGCATCGACTACCTCGAATTCCGGAAAGACCAATGGCAGACGCAATCGGCGACGCGGACGGGCTTCAGCCGGGGGCGTCTGGCGCAGGAAGAGCTCGTCCCGCCGGCGCCCGTCGGCGGGGCGCGCTTCGCTGTCGCCTACCAGCTGCTGTCCATCACGCACAACCGGCGCCTGCGGCTGCGGGTGCGGTGCGAAAACGAAGCGGAGCCGGTGGTGGACTCGGTGACCGACATCTGGGCGTCGGCGAACTGGTTCGAGCGCGAGACGTTCGACCTCTTCGGCATCCTCTTCAGGGGCCATCCGGACCTGCGCCGCATCCTCACGGACTACGGCTTCGTGGGGCATCCGTTCCGGAAGGACTTTCCGCTCATCGGCAACGTCGAGGTCCGCTACGACCCGGAGAAGCGCCGGGTGATCTATCAGCCCGTGAGCATCGAGCCGCGCGTGCTCGTCCCGAAGGTCATCCGCGAGGACAACCGCTACAACCCGGCCCTCAAGGACAGCCCGGCGCCACGCTCATGAACGACAGCGCCTCGCCCGGGATCACGGAGATCCGCAATTACACGATGAACTTCGGGCCGCAGCACCCGGCCGCCCACGGTGTGCTGCGCCTCGTCCTGGAGCTCGACGGAGAGGTGGTGCAGAAGGCGGACCCTCACATCGGCCTGCTGCATCGGGGCACCGAGAAGCTCGCCGAATCGAAGCCCTACAACCAGTCGATCGGGTACATGGACCGGCTCGACTACGTCTCGATGATGTGCAACGAGCATGGGTACGTGCTCGCGATCGAGCGGCTGCTCGGCATCGCTCCCCCGGAGCGCGCGCAGTACATCCGCGTGATGTTCGATGAGATCACCCGCATCCTGAACCACCTCATGTGGCTCGGCGCCCATGGCCTCGACATCGGCGCGATGACGGTGTTCCTGCTCTGCTTCAAGGAGCGTGAGGAGCTCATGGACGTGTACGAAGCGGTCTCGGGCACGCGCATGCATGCGACCTACTACCGGCCGGGCGGGGTCTACCGGGACCTGCCGGACTCGATGCCGAAGTACCAGCCCTCGAAGTGGCACTCACAGAAGGAGGTCAACCGCCTGAACGAGGCTCGCGCCGGCACGATGCTCGATTTCATCTGGGCGTTCACGGAGCGGTTTCCGAAGGCCATCGAGGATTACGAGACGCTGCTCACCGACAACCGCATCTGGAAGCAGCGGACAGTCAACATCGGCGTGGTCTCGCCGGAGCGCGCGATGCAGCTCGGGTTCTCCGGCCCGATGATCCGCGGCTCGGGGATTGCCTGGGACCTGCGCAAGAAGCAGCCGTACGAGGTCTACGACCGCATGGACTTCGACATTCCAATCGGCGTGAACGGCGACTGCTACGACCGCTATCTCGTGCGAGTGGAGGAGATGCGCCAGTCGAACCGCATCGTCCGCCAGTGCATCGAGTGGCTCAAGAAGAACCCGGGCCCGGTGATGGTCGACGACCGCAAGGTCCGTGCGCCGAGCCGCGAGCACATGAAGGAGGACATGGAATCCCTGATCCACCACTTCAAGTTCTTCACGGAAGGCTATTGCGTGCCGGAGGGCGAGACTTACGCCGCGGTGGAAGCCCCGAAGGGGGAGTTCGGCGTGTATCTCGTATCCGACGGGGCGAACAAGCCGTATCGCCTCAAGGTGCGCGCCCCGGGGTTTGCGCACCTCGCCGCGCTCGATGAGATGGTCCGGGGCCACATGATCGCCGATGTGGTAGCGGTGATCGGCACGCAGGACATCGTATTCGGAGAGGTCGACCGATGAGCGCCATGCTGACGGAGCATACCCGCCACGAGATCGACCGCTGGGTCGCGAAGTTTCCGCCGGGCCGCCAGCGATCGGCCGTGCTCTCGGCGCTGCAAGCCGCGCAGGAGCAGAACGACGGCTATCTCACCCCCGAGCTGCTCCAGGCGGTCGCGGAGTACCTGAGCCTGCCCCCGGTGCAGGTCTTCGAGGTCGCGACCTTCTACTCGATGTTCGCGCTGCACCCGTGCGGACGGCATCACGTGAGCATCTGCACGAACATCTCGTGCATGCTGCGCGGCGCGGAGGATCTCGTCGCGCACGTGGAGAGGAAGCTCGGCATCCGGCAGGGCGAGAGCACGGCGGACCGCCGGATCTTCCTGAAGAGGGAGGAGGAATGCCTCGCCGCGTGCACCGGAGCACCGATGATGATGGTCGACCACGTCTTCCACGAGCACCTGACGCCCGAGAAGGCCGATGAGATCCTGGACGGCCTGAAGTGAGCGCTTGCCGATGACCGATGTTCTAGAGAAGTACCGGGACAAGATGAACCTCACCGTGTTCGAGCCTCTCGGGCTCGAGCGCCCCTGGACCCTCGCGACCTACCGCACGATCGGCGGCTACGAGGCCTGGGAGAGGATCCTCGAGGAGAAGCCGCCGCGCGAGCAGATCGTCGATGCGGTGAAGGCCTCGGGCCTGCGCGGCCGCGGCGGCGCGGGATTCCCGACCGGCACCAAGTGGAGTTTCATGCCGCGCAACGCGCCGATGCAGAAGTACGTCGTCTGCAACTCGGACGAGAGTGAGCCCGGCACCTGCCACGACCGAGACATCCTGAGATTCAATCCGCATTCCCTCATCGAGGGCATGGCGATCGGCGGCTACGGGATGGGCGCGACCGTCGGGTACAACTACATCCGCGGCGAGTTCCTGGGCGAGCCGGTACCGCGGTTCGATGCGGCGCTCGAGGAGGCTTACGCAGCAGGGCTGCTCGGCAAGAACATCAAGGGCTCCGGCATCGACTTCGACCTGCACACGTTCGTCGGAGCGGGCGCCTACATCTGCGGCGAGGAGACGGGTCTTCTCGAGTCGCTCGAGGGCAAGCCGGGCAAGCCGCGCTTCAAGCCGCCCTTTCCGGCGAACTTCGGACTCTACGGGGCGCCGACGACGATCAACAACACGCAGAGCTTTGCTTCCGTGCCGACGATCCTGCGCAGGGGCCCCGAGTGGTTCACCGCGCTCGGACCCAAGAACTCCGCGGGCACCATCATCTTCTCCGTGTCGGGACACGTTTCGAGACCTGCGAATCTCGAGCTGCCGATGGGCATTCCGTTCGGCGATCTGCTCGCCCTCGCCGGCGGCGTCTGGAAGGGCCGCAAGTTGAAGGCGGTGATCCCCGGCGGTGCGTCCATGCAGGTTGTTCCGGGCGAGAAGATGATGGCCGTCAACATGGACTACGACTCGCTGCGCGCCGTGGGGTCCGGCATCGGCTCGGCGGCCGTCGTCGTCATGGACGAAACGACCTGCATGGTCCGCATGCTCGAGCGCATCTCGCGATTCTACATGGCCGAGTCCTGCGGGCAGTGCACGCCGTGCCGCGAGGGCACTGGCTGGCTCAACCGCATGCTGAAGCGAATCCTCGCCGGCGAGGGGCGGCGCGAGGAGCTCGGACTGCTCCTCGATGTCGCCAATCACATCGAGGGACACACGATCTGCGCGTTTGGCGATGCCGCGGCGTGGCCGGTGCAGAGTTTCCTCAAGCACTACGGCCACGAGTTCGAGTACATGATCGACCACGGCGGCCGCAGCATCGTCGAATCCCAGGGGCTCGCCGCCGCATGAGTGAGCCATGACCGACGAACTCGTCAACATTGAAGTCAACGGCGTGCCGATGAAGGCTCCCAAGGGGGAGATGATCATCCGCGTCACGGATGCGCACGACGTCTACATCCCGCGCTTTTGCTATCACGACAAGCTGTCCATCGCGGCGAACTGCCGCATGTGCCTCGTCGAGGTGGAGAAGGCGCCGAAGCCGCTGCCGGCGTGCGCCACGCCCATCGCCGAGGGGATGAAGATCTTCACGCATTCCAAGCGCGCGACCGACGCGCAGCGCGCGACGATGGAGTTCCTGCTCATCAACCACCCGCTCGACTGCCCCATCTGCGACCAGGGCGGGGAGTGCGAGCTGCAAGACCTCGCCATGGGCTTCGGTCGCGACATCTCGCGCTTCGCCGAGCGCAAGCGCGTGGTGAAGGACGAGAACTTGGGACCGCTCGTCTCGACGGACATGACCCGCTGCATCCAGTGCTCGCGCTGCGTCCGCTTCACGGAGGAAATCGCCGGCATCCAGGAGCTCGGCCTCATCGGCCGGGGGGAGCAGGAGGCCGTGCGCTCCTTCGTCGAGCGGACGGTGGATCACGAGCTCTCGGGCAACATCATCGATCTGTGTCCGGTCGGGGCCCTCAACTCCAAACCGTTCCGCTACCGGGCCCGAGCGTGGGAGATGACGGCGCATCCGCTCGTGTCACCGCACGATGGCACCGGCTCGAATCTCCTCGGGCACGTGTTGCGCGGCAGGCTGATGCGCATCGTGCCGCAGCCGAACGAGGCGATCAACGAGACGTGGATCTCCGATCGCGACCGGTTCAGCTACGAGGGCATCTACAGCTCGGACCGCCTCGAGGCGCCGATGATCCGCGAAGGCGGCAGCTGGAGCGCGGTCGACTGGCCGACGGCGCTTGCCGCGGCGGCCGAGCGGTTGCGCAAGCAGGGCGAGAATCTCGGTGTGCTGGCGAGCGGCACGAGCACGCTCGAGGAGCTGTACCTGCTCGGCCGCCTCACCCGGGCCCTGGGCTCGCGCAACATCGATCACCGCCTGCGGCAGCGGGATTTCCGCGACCAGCAATCCGACCCCCTGTATCCGAGCCTCGGCCTCGGCATCGCGGAGATCGACGCGCTCGATGCGCTGCTCGTCGTGGGCTCGAACCTGCGCAGCGAGGTGCCGATACTCGCGCACAGGGTGCGCAAGGCCGCGCGTCGCGGGGCGCGCGTCGCCTTCGTCAATCCGGCACGCTTTACCTACTACTTCCCGGTCGCGGCGTACTGCGAGTCGCCCACGGCCCGGCAGGTCGCGGATCTCGCGGCGGTGCTCGCGGCCGCGAGCGAAACCGCCGGCCGGCCCGTGCCGGACGCTCTGGCGAGCGCCGCTCGTGGCGCGCAGGTGACGGAGGCGCACCGCGCGGTCGCCGCTGCGCTCGCCTCGGGTGAGCGCAAGGCCGTGTGGCTCGGCGCCCTGGCGCTGCGCCATCCGGCGTTCGCGGACCTGCGCGCTCTCGCGGCCGCCATCGCTGAGGTCACGGGCGCGACGCTCGGCGTGCTCGCCGAAGGAGGCAACGCGGCCGGCGCGTACCTCGCCGGCGCCGTGCCGCACCGTGAAGCGGGCGGCAAGGCAGTGCCGGCCCCCGGTCTCGCGGCCGCGCAGATGCTGACCGGCGGCGTCAAGGGGCTGTTGCTGTTCGGCGGTGTCGAGCCCTGGGCGGAGCCGCACGGGGGCGCCGATGCGCTCAAATCCATGGCGGCTGCCGAGCTCGTCGTGGCGGTGACGCCCTACGCGAGCGAGCCGCTCCGGCAGGTCGCACACGTCCTGCTGCCAATCGGCACCTTCGCCGAGACCTCCGGCACCTTCGTCAATCTCGAGGGCCGCTGGCAGAGCTTCCTCGGCGCCGCGCAGCCGCTCGGGGCATCGCGTCCGGGGTGGAAGGTGCTGCGCGTGCTCGGCACCGAGCTCGCGTTTCCCGGATTCGAGTATCAGTCGTCGGAGGAGGTCCGCGACGAGCTGCACCGCGCCTGCGGCGATGTGGCGCCGGTCGCGTACCGAGGCACGCACCGGGTCGAGCTCACCGCGACGGCGCCGGGGAAAGTCGTGGATCTGCCCATGTATGGAATCGACGCCATCGTGCGCCGGGCCGGCTCGCTGCAGCGCACCGCCGATGGGCGCGCCGAGCCGGCAAGTTATTGAGAGAGCCGGATACCGTGTTGAGCACCCTTTCATCGGACTGGCTCGGCCTGCCGGTTTTCGCGCGGTCCACGGCGTGGATCGTCATCGTCACCGTCGCGCTCATCCTCTGCGTGGCCTATCTGACGCTCTGGGAGCGCAAGGTCATCGGCTGGATGCAGCTGCGGCGCGGCCCGAACCGGGTGCGGATCTTCGGGCTGTTCCCCGGCGCCGGCCAGCCGTTCGCCGATGTCTTCAAGCTGCTGCTGAAGGAAGTGATCGTCCCGGCGAGCTCGAACAAGATCCTGTTCCGGCTGGCTCCGGCGATCGCGCTGGTCCCGGCCTTCGCGGCCTGGGCGGTCATTCCGCTGTCGCCGCGCCTCACCATCGCCCACATCGATGCGGGACTGCTCTACGTCCTGTCGCTCACCTCGGCCGGAGTCTACGGCATCATCCTCGCTGGATGGGCGGCGAACTCCAAGTACGCCTTTCTCGGCGCCATGCGCTCGGCGGCGCAGATCGTCGCCTACGAGATCGCGATGGGCTTCGCGCTGGTCGGGGTCCTCATGGCCGCGGGCAGCTTGAATCTCGGCACCATCGTGCTGGCGCAGCACGGCGGCGCGCTCGCGTGGAACTGGTCGTGGCTCTTCCCGCTGCTCGTGGTGTACTTCATTTCGGGAGTCGCCGAGACCAACCGCGCTCCCTTCGACGTGGCGGAGGGGGAGTCCGAGATCGTCGCCGGGTTCCACGTCGAGTACTCCGGCATGGCGTTCGCCCTGTTCTTCCTCGCCGAGTACGCGAACATGATCCTCATCTCGGCGCTCACCGCGGTGTTCTTCTTCGGAGGTTGGCTCTCGCCCTTCGACGGCTACCCGGTTCTCGGGGGTACGATTCTCGGCCGGCCGAGCTTCCTGTGGCTCGCACTCAAGATGTTCATCGCGCTCTTTCTGTTCCTGTGGTTTCGCGCGACCTTCCCCCGCTATCGCTACGACCAGATCATGCGCCTCGGCTGGAAGATGCTGATTCCCGTGACGCTGGTGTGGATCGCTGTGGAAGGCGTGATGTCCTACTATCACGTGGGACCTTGGCATGCGGTTTGACGCCGCGGGATCTCGCTGATGGCCATCAATCCATTCAAGACGCTGCTGATGCCGGAGCTGATGAAGGGCATGGCCGTCACCTTGCGGACGTTCTTCAGCGGCAAGTACACGCTCAATTACCCCGAGGAGAAGACCCCGCAGTCGCCGCGGTTCCGCGGGCTGCACGCGCAGCGGCGCTATCCGAACGGGGAGGAGCGCTGCATCGCCTGCAAGCTATGCGAGGCGGTCTGCCCCGCGGTCTGCATCACCATCGAGTCCGATGTCGCCAAGGACGGCACGCGGCGCACCACCCGGTACGACATCGACCTGTTCAAGTGCATCTACTGCGGCTTCTGCGAGGAGGCCTGCCCGGTCGATGCCATCGTCCTCACGCGCATCCACGAATACCACATGGAGCACCGGGGGGAGAACATCATGTCGAAGGACAAGCTGCTCGCGGTCGGCGACCGCTACGAGGCGATGATCGCCGCCGACAAGGCGGCGGACGCGCCTTATCGCTGACGGGGGCGCCGGGGACAAGAAGACCGCAGATATGCTCGTCGAGATACTCTTTTACGTGTTCGCCACGATTCTCGTGGCCTCCGCTCTCGGCGTCATCGTCGTGCGCAACCCGGTGCATTCCGCCCTGGGCCTCGTCATGTGCTTCGTGACGAGCGCGGCGATCTGGCTGCTGATCGGGGCGGAGTTCCTGGCGATCGTCCTCGTCCTGGTCTACGTCGGTGCGGTGATGGTGCTGTTCCTGTTCGTCGTGATGATGCTCGACATCAACCTCGAGGAGCTGCGCCGCGGCTTCACGCGCTTCGCCTGGCTCGGCTGGCTCACCGCGGGCGTGATCGTCCTGGAGATCGTCGGCGTCGTCGTGTCCCACGACTTCGGGGTCGACGTGACGCGCGGCCAGGTGCCCCATCCCGCGAGCTACAGCAACACCGCCGAGCTCGGGCGCGTGCTCTATACGCAGTTCGCCTATCCCTTCGAGCTCGCCGCCGTGGTGCTGCTCGTCGCGATCGTCGCAGCGATCTCGCTCACCATGCGCAAGCGCGCCGGCCACAAGGCGCAGGACGTGAGCCGGCAGGTCGCGGTTCGCGCGAAGGACCGGGTGCGCATCGTGCACATGGAGCCGCAGGTTCGCGAGGACCCGCAAGGTCACCCGCAGCCGCAGGCGCCCGTGGGGCCGGGGGAGCGTCCATGATCAGTCTCGCGCAGCTGCTCGGACTTTCGGGAGTGCTGTTCGCCATCGCCGTCGCGGGCGTGTTCCTCAACCGCAAGAACGTGATCCTGCTCCTGATGTGCGTCGAGCTGCTGCTGCTCGCCGCCAATTTCAACTTCATCGCCTTCTCGCGATACTTGGGAGACATTCGCGGTCAGGTCTTCGTGTTCTTCGTGCTCACCGTCGCGGCGGCCGAATCGGCGATCGGGCTCGCGATCCTCGTGGTGCTGTTCCGCAAGCGGCACAGCGTCAACGTCGAAGATCTGAATACGCTCAAGGGGTGAGCCGCGCATGAATCCTCAAGTGCTGCTCGCCATTGCGCTCCTGCCGCTCCTCGCCGGAGTCGTTGCCGGGCTCTTCGGGCGACAGATCGGCCGCGCGGGGGCGCACACGGTCACCATCGCGTGCGTTGCGATCTCGTGCGCGCTCTCCTTCTATGTGCTCGAGCAGCTCTACCTTGCGCACGTTCCGGTCTACGACGGCACGGTCTACACTTGGCTCGTGACCGACGGCCTGCACATTCAGGTCGGCTTCCTGGTGGACCGGCTGACGGCGCTCATGATCGCGACGGTCACCTTCGTGTCGCTCTGCGTGCACGTCTACACCATCGGCTACATGGCGGACGACCCGGGCTACCAGCGCTTCTTCTCCTACATCTCGCTGTTCACCTTCTCGATGCTGATGCTCGTGATGTCGAACAACTTCATGCAGCTGTTCTTCGGGTGGGAGGGAGTCGGCGTCATCTCCTACCTGCTGATCGGCTTCTGGTACACGCGGCCCACGGCGATCTTCGCGGGCCTGAAGGCGTTCCTCGTCAACCGAGTGGGGGACTTCGGATTTCTTCTGGGGATCGCCGCGATCCTGCACTACACCGGCTCGCTCGATTACCGCACGGCGTTCGCGGCGGCGCCGCACATCGCCTCGCAGACGCTGCCGATCACCGCGCTGCACTCGTGGCCGGCGATGACGTTCATCTGCGTCTGCCTGTTCGTCGGCGCGATGGGCAAGTCCGCGCAGGTGCCGCTCCACGTGTGGCTGCCCGACTCCATGGAAGGCCCGACGCCGATCTCGGCGCTGATCCACGCGGCGACGATGGTCACCGCCGGCATCTTCATGGTGGCGCGCATGTCGCCGCTGTTCGAGTACTCCGACGGGGCGCTGTCCTTCGTGCTCGTCATCGGTGCCACCACGGCGTTCTTCATGGGCCTGCTCGGCGTCGTGAGCAACGACATCAAGCGCGTCATCGCGTACTCGACGCTCTCGCAGCTCGGCTACATGACGGTCGCGCTCGGCGTCTCCGCCTACAGCGGCGCCATCTTCCACCTGATGACCCACGCCTTTTTCAAGGCATTGCTGTTCCTCGCCGCCGGCTCCGTGATCATCGGCATGCACCACGAGCAGGACATGCGCAAGATGGGCGGCCTCGCGAAGTACATGCCGTGGACCGCGGCCACCTTCTGGATCGGCTCGCTCGCGCTCTGCGGCACTCCGTTCTTCTCGGGATACTATTCGAAGGATGCGATCATCGAGGCCGTGCACGCGTCTCACCGCTGGGGCGCAACGTACGCCTACTGGTGCGTGCTCTGCGGCGTCTTCGTGACGGCGCTGTACACGTTCCGCATGATCTTCCTGACGTTCTACGGGCCGGAGCGCTTCCGCTCGGCAGAGGGGCATGCCGCCGCGGAGGATGCGGCGTCGAGCGCCGGGCACGGGGCAGCTCACGCGGGGGCTGCACCGCCCCAAGAGCATCATCCCCATGGGCCGACCACTCCGCACGAATCCCCGTGGGTGGTGATCGGCCCGCTCGTCGCCCTCGCCATTCCCGCCTTCGCGATCGGAGCCCTCACGGCGGGTGTCGTGATCTTCGGCCATTACTTCGATGGATCGATCTTCGTGATGCCGCGCAACGATGTCATGCGCAACGTCGCGAGCGGCCTGCATGGGCCGCTCTGGCTCACCTTCGCGCTGCGCGGCTTCGTGTCGCCGGCCTTCTGGGTGGCGGTAGCGGGCTTCCTCACGGCGTGGGTCTGCTTCCTCTGGAGGCCGTCGCTCGCGGACAGCGCGGCGCATGCGCTTGGCCCGCTGTACCGGCTCCTGGTCGCCAAGTACTACTTCGACTGGTTCAACGAGAATGTCATCGCCGCCGGGGCGCGCCTGCTGGGAGTGGGGCTCTGGCGGGGAGGGGACCAGGCCGTCATCGACGGTGTGCTGGTGAACGGCACGGCGTCGACCGTGGGCCGCATCGGCGGCGTCGTGCGGCTCATCCAGACCGGATACCTCTACACTTACGCCTTCTGGATGATCATCGGCCTCGCCGTGCTCGTCGGCTGGTTCCTGCTTCGGATTTAGCCTCGGGCGGTCGCAATGCAAGGTCTGCATCTGGTCTCGGTCTTGATCTGGCTGCCCATACTCGCGGGCATCGTCGTGCTAGTGCTCGGCGACCGCTCGATCGTCCTCGGACGCTGGATCTCGCTCATCGCCTCGGTGGTCACGTTGCTCGTCTGCGTGCCGCTGCTGCGCAGCTTCGATACCACGACGGCCGCGTTCCAGTTCATCGAGCGCGCGCCCTGGATCTCCGTCTTCCATGCCGATTACTACATCGGGCTCGACGGCATCTCGTTGCCGCTCGTCGTGCTCACGGCCTTCATGACCATTCCGGTGGTCATCGCAGGCTGGCGCGTGATCCGCAGCCGCCCGGCGCAGTATTACGCCGCCTTCCTCATCATGGAAGGCCTGATGATCGGGGTCTTTGCCTCGCTCGACTCGCTGCTGTTCTATTTCTTCTGGGAGGCGATGCTGATCCCGATGTTCCTCATCATCGGCATCTGGGGCGGGCCGCGCCGCGTCTACGCCTCGATCAAGTTCTTTCTCTACACCTTCCTCGGGTCGGTGTTCATGCTCGTGGCGCTCATCTACCTGTATGTGAAGGCGGGCAACTACGAGATTGCGAGCTTCCAGGCCCTCCCGCTCACGCTCGATGAGCAGCGCTGGATCTTCATCGCGTTCCTGCTCGCGTTCGCCGTGAAGGTGCCCATGTGGCCGGTGCACACGTGGCTGCCGGACGCTCACGTCGAGGCCCCGACCGGCGGCTCTGTCATCCTCGCGGCGATCATGCTGAAGATGGGCGGCTATGGCCTGCTGCGCTTCAGCCTGCCCATCACCCCGGACGCGAGCCGCGAGCTGTACTTGCTCATCGTCGCGCTTTCGCTCATCGCGGTGGTGTACATCGGATTCGTCGCGATGGTCCAGAGCGACATGAAGAAGCTGATCGCCTACTCCTCGATCTCCCACATGGGCTTCGTCACGCTCGGCGCCTTCGTCGTCTACGCCATCGTGATCAACACGGGGGGCCTGCGGGGTGCCGAGATGGGCATGGAGGGGGCCATGACCCAGATGCTCTCTCACGGCCTGGTCTCCGGTGCGCTCTTTCTCTGCGTCGGGGTGCTGTACGACCGTATGCACAGCCGCGAGATCTCCGCCTACGGAGGTGTGGTCAATACCATGCCGAAGTTCGCGACGCTGATGGTGATCTTCGCCCTCGCCAATGCCGGCTTACCCGTTACCTCGGGGTTCGTCGGGGAATTCATGGTGATTCTCGCGAGCTTCCGGGCGAGCTTCTGGTTCGCGTTCCTGGCCGCCGTGACGCTCATACTCGGCGCGGCCTATACCCTGTGGCTCGTCAAGCGCGTGGTGTTCGGGCCCGTGGCCAACAAGAACGTGGAGGGCCTGCATGATCTCGACGGACGTGAGTTCCTGATCCTCGGCGTGCTCGCGGCCGCGGTGTTTGCATTCGGTATCTGGCCTTACCCGATCGTCAACCTGATGGGCGCCACCATGCACCACCTCGTGAGCCAGGCCATCGCCACCAAGCTGCCGCTCTAGGATCGCCATGCCAGAACTGACCAGCTGGGCCAGCGTCGCTCCCGCCGTTGCGGAAATGTATCTCGCGTTCGCGGCCTGCCTGATCCTCATGGTGGATGTGTTCGCAGGGCACCGCTGGCCCCGACTCACTTCCAACTTGACGCTGCTCGCGCTCGTTGCGGGCGCGGCACTCCTCCTTGTGTTCGGGCAGGTGAGCGGGCGCGTCACGCTCTTCGACGGGATGTACGTGGAGGACCCGCTCGGGGTCGTGCTGAAGCTCGCCGGATTCCTGTTCCTCGCCTTCGCGCTGCTCTACTCGCGCGCCTACATGGAGCTGCGGGGCATCGAGAGCGGCGAGTACTACGTGCTCGTGCTCACGGCCTTGCTCGGCATCTTCGTGCTGGTGTCCGCGAACAGCCTGCTCACCGTGTACATCGGCGTCGAGCTCCTGGCCCTGTCCGTCTACGCCATCATCGCATTCGATCGCGACAATTCAGTCGCCGCGGAATCGGCGATGAAGTATTTCGTCTTGAGCGCCATCGCCTCCGGCGCGCTGCTCTACGGCATGTCGCTCATTTACGGCCTCACCGGCACGCTCCAGCTCGACGAGCTGGCAGCGCGGCTCTCCGGCGCTCCCGGCCCCGGCGTCGTCCTCGGGCTCGCCTTCATCGTGGTGGCGGTCTGCTTCAAGTTCGGCGCGGTGCCGTTCCACATGTGGCTGCCGGACGTGTACCAGGGCGCGCCGACCAGCATGACCCTGTTCCTGAGCTCGGTGCCGCAGATCGCCTACTTCTCGCTCGCGCTGCGTCTCCTCACCTACGGGCTCGGCGGTACGGTCCACGAGTGGACGGGGATGCTGATCCCCATGGCGGTGCTGACGCTGGTCGTCGGCAACGTCGTGGCGATCGTGCAGACCAACTTGAAGCGCATGCTGGCGTATTCCACGATCGGCAACGTCGGGTTCATCCTGCTCGGCTTCGTCACCGGAACGCCGGCAGGTTACAGCGCAGCGCTGTACTACACTCTGGTCTACATCCTGATGGTGCTGGGATCGTTCGGCGTCATCCTGCTCGCGAGCCGCAAGGGCTTCGAGGCCGAGGAGCTCGACGACTACAAGGGGCTCTACGCCCGCGACCCTCTGCTGGCGCTCGCCATGCTGGTGCTCATGTTCTCCACCGCCGGCGTGCCGCCGTTCGTCGGATTCTGGGCGAAGCTCCGGATCATCCAGGAGCTCTGGGCGACGAACCATGCCGCGCTCGTGATCATCGCCGCGGGCGTATCCGTCATCGGGGTGTTCTACTACCTGCGGGTGGTGAAGCTCATTTACGTCGATGCGCCGCCTGCCGAGCTCCCGCCCGCCCCGCGCGGCTCTGCGGTGCGCCTGGCGCTGGCGATCAATGCGCTGGCGGTGTTCGTCCTCGGGGTGCTCCCAGGACCGCTCCTGGACCTCTGTGCGCGGCTGCTGAGGTAGGCGCGAGCTTTTTCGTCCCCGGATACGCCGAGCGCGGCTTGGGGACGGAATGAGCTCGGGAGCGCCGAGCGCCTGAAGGGGAGCCCGCCGGAGTCCCGGCAGGGGGCAATTGCAAGTTGGCCGCAGTCGTGCGTAGAATGCGCGCCCTTCTGGTGCGGGGTGGAGCAGTCTGGCAGCTCGTCGGGCTCATAACCCGAAGGTCGCAGGTTCAAATCCTGCCCCCGCTACCATAATTTCCGGCATGCCCACGGCGACCAGCAGCCGCGAGCCCTCCAGGCCGTACTCGGCCCACAAGAACTTGCCCGACTCGTCCGGCGCCAGCGTGATGCTCGAGCCGATCGCCTCCATGAGCGCCGGTCTCGAGCGCTCCGGGTCGCGGGCGAGGCACTGCTCGAGCTGATCGACGATGGCGAGGAATCGCTCACCGATCCGCGGTGCGATGCGCGCAATGACGGGTGCCTTTGCCTGGCGCACGGCCTGCAGGCGCTCGAGCTCGGCTTCCGCCGACGCAAGGCGCTTCGCTAGCGCGGGCGACGCCTTCAGGAGCCCGCCCGCGACCGCATCGGTGAGGTTCTCGATCTCACGCTCGAGCTCGGCGATCCGGGCACCGGTGTCGGCCTTCGGCTTGCTTCTCTCGGCGAGGGCACGCGTGAAGCGACGCTCGACCTCCGCGACGATCGCCGGGTCACGTAGGTCCGCCTTGACACTTGCGAGGATTCGATCCTCGGCCACGGTGCGCGCAACGCGGATATGGTTCTCGCAGGCACGGCCGTTGAGATATGACGCGCAGGCATACGCCCTGGCGTCCGCCATCGTGTAGCTGGCCTCGCATACGCCGCACCGCAGCAGCCCGGACAGGAGGTGACGCGGGGGCCGCCCCTGGCCGGGCGCATGGCGCCGTAGCGCGCCCCGGACGCGGGCGCCGACCGTCGCGCGCTGCTGCACCTGCCGGGCCTTCACGCTCTCCCATAGTGCCCCAGGCACTATGCGCAGCCGATCGTCGGTCATCTCGTGCAGCGGCTTGTCGTTCATGCGCCGGTGGCGCCTCGATGAGTCCGCGGCGCCCCGATGCCATTGCGCGCGCCCCCACACCACGATGCCGACGTAGCGCCGATTGTTCAAGATGCCCGAGCCGCGCTCGACCTGGCCGTGGATCGCTGAGGCGAGCCATCCGGAGGTGCGTCGGCTCGTGCGATTCCACGCGGATCCGGGCGAGGGGATCTTCTCCTCGTTCAAGGTCGCCGCGATCGCGCGCGGGCTCATGCCGGAGGCGTACATCTCGAAGATGCGCCGGACGATCGCCGCCTCGGTCTCATTGATCTCGATCCGGCCGCTCTCGCCGTCCCGTGCGGCGATGTAGCCGTACGCCTTGCCACCTGTCGGCTGTCCAGCGACCGCGCGGCCCTCCAGGCCCCGGCGCGTGCGTCGGGCGATTTCGTCCCTATAGGCCTCGGCCATCGCGCCCGAGACCGCAAGCAGAATCTTCGATTCTTCCCGGCGCGTGTCGAGGCCGTGACCGACCACATGCACGCCGAGGTCTTGCAGCTCCTTCAGGGCCCGCCACTGCTCGGCGAGCTCGCGCCACAGTCGGCTCGAGTCCTCCGCCACGATGACGTTGACCTCGCGGCGACGCGCGGCCGAGAGTAGGGCGCGGTAGCCGGGTCGCTGCGCCGTGCCGCCGCTGATCGCGGCGTCGCTGAACCGGGCAGCCACGGCGAACCCCTCCCGCTCCGCGATGCGTTCGCAGACGCGGAACTGGTCCTCGATCGAGGCCTCGGACTGCTTCTCGGTGGAGAAGCGAGCGTAGATGGCGGCTCTCATTGGATTACCCCTCACAGCCTTCCCGCGAACACGGAGATCGCCGCTGCTCATACTCACCGGCCTTCAGGCGCTGCCGGTACTTCTGCGGATCCTGGAATTTCAGCTGTCGATGAGCATTCCCGCACGCTACGCAGCACCACTTGCGCGTACCGCGATCGCCATCAAAGAACCACTTTCCACAGGTCGGGTTCGCACACCGCTTGATTCGCCGCTTGAACGGAGCCGAGCCACCATCGACTGTACGCAGCAGATCGCGGGCTTGCGCGAGCCCAAGGACGGCAAGCGCCTCAGCGGGGCCGCTCAGCAGTCGGGGCTCGAGCTCAACTCGACCAGTCGCCGTGAGTCGGTATTCAGCCCCCTTGACTACGACCTTCCCTAGCAGCTCCTCCACACGCTTGTTGTCCCATTTATTGAGCAGTTGATGTGCCGCGAGCGCCCCGGCTGCTTCATCAGCGGCTACTTCGGCAGCGAATCCAGCCGGCGGCTTCCAACCCGCAATCGGCAGGATTCCTCGGCGACGACGCGCCTGTGCCCGGGCCGCAGGGTCGCGGTCCTGATCGTTCAAGTCGGCGAGAACCGGATTCGCAAAATCCCGCGCGCCGGCGAGCGCTGCGGTTCGGGCCTGCACTTGACGCTCGCTTACCGCCAGCGCCTTCGCTCTTCGGACAGCGCCATCAGCGCGCGCCCTCCTTAACAGCTTACTCACGTAAATACCCGCTACAACCCGTTAGGGGGTAGAGATTACTATCCCTTAACATGTATTTCAAGACGTAGGTGTTACATGCTCACTATTGGGCCGCCACCAAGACTCTTCACCGCGGCAGACGCTGCGCGTCTCAGCGGGTGGAGCTACGGACTAGTCCGCGACCTCGCCAAAACCGGCGCGGCTCCGATCGCCGCAATCATTGGCCAGCACGCTCCACTATTTGATGAGGCCGGTATCGCGTGGCTGAAGGAGCGTCGACGCAAGCGGGGCGCGGTTCCGGCCTAATTCAATGCTGCCCCCTCGCCTCCAGCACTACTCCGGGCTGATCGACCTGCTGGTCGGGCAGCTCGTGTGTGAGGCGGAGAAGGGAGCGGAAACGATGAAGGCCAGCCCCGGCAAGGACTGGCCTTCTGATCGACCAACAGCAGAACAGGACCAACAGCGTGCGAACTATACCCCGATCCCCGACCACGCGCACTCCCGCGCCTGATCTCTCAGCGCTTCCCTTGCATCTCGTCCAGCGGTTGCAGGCCGAAGGCGTGACCACGCTCGATGACTGGCGCGCGCTCGGCAGGCGTCGGCTCTCGATCTGGGGCGTGACGCGCAGGACCGTCGCCGAGCTCGATGCTCTCGCCGGGAGGCGGCCGTGAGGCGCTCCACGATCGGCGGTGCGCTCGGCCTGCGCGAGCTCGCGCTCCTGCACCGGCCCCGGACCCGCGACGAGCTACACGTCGCGGTGCACGAGCTCGCTGCGCGCGGGATGACGGATTACGGCATCGCCGCAGCGACTGGCCTCGCGGTCGAGCAGGTGCGGCGGCTGATCGGGGAGCCACGGAAATGAGCGCCGCGGCCTGGGCTGAACGTTACGTTGAGCGATTCAATCTAGCGCTCGTGCCGCTCGACGGCAAGCGGCCCATCGGAGAGGCGTGGAATGCGGACGAGAATCTGATCCGCACCGCGCACGACGCGCGTGAATATTGGACGCGCCACCCGCGCCTGAACATCGGCGTGTGCCTCGAGCCGAGCGGGCTCGTGAGCCTCGACGCCGATGACCTCGACGGTGCGCGCCAGGTGGTCGCGGCCGAAGGCCTCGACCTCGATGCACTGATCGCCAGCACGCCGACGGTTATCGGCCGAGCGCCTCGGCTGGAATTTCGCGCACCCGCTGCGCCGCTCGGGCGCAAGTCCATCGTCTGGCCGGCGCGGGCCGCGGGCGAGAAGCCGGTGACGGTGTTCGAGCTGCGCGCGGGGCGTGTGCAAGATGTGCTGCCGCCGAGCATGCACCCCGATACCGGGCAGCCGTACCGCTGGCTCACGCCACCGCGCAACGGATTCCCGCCGCTGCCGGATGCGCTGCTCGCGCTGTGGCTCGGCTTTGACGCTTTCAAACATCGCGCGCGAAACCTGTGCCCGTGGGCCGATCCCGAGCCTGAGCCCGCGAAGCGGCCGCCGCGCCCGTCGAGCCCCCTCACCGGCCCGAGCGTGATCGCCGCCTTCAACGATGCGCACGACGCAATCGCAATCCTCGAGGCGCACGGATACGAGCGCGTCGGCCGGCGCCGATGGAAATCACCGCACGGCCACGGAGTTGCTGGAGTCGTGCAGTTGCCTGACGGGCGGATTTTCTGCCACCACGCGAGCGATACGGCCCTCGCCGATGGAAAGGGACACGACGCTTTTGACCTCTACGCCCTGCTTGAACACGGCGGAGACACACGCGCGGCGGTGAGGGCCGCAGCCGAAATGCTCGGCCTCAACAACCGGGAGCGCGCCGCATGACGAAAGTCACACGGCTGGACGAGGCGCGCGCGGCCGCGCAGGCGGCCGAGTCGCCGCCGCTCGAGGAGATCCCCATCGAGGTGTATGCGAATGAGCCGCAAGCGCACAAAGGCGCGGACGGCCGTAGCATCATCCAGCTTGCGGCCGGACAACTCCACGTCTACGCGGATGCCTCCGAGCAAATACTCGCACCGGAGGTGTATGTCCGAGGCCAGCAGCTCGTGCGACTCGGTACAGCACCGGAACTAGGTTGCGACGTGCAGAAGCTCGTCAAGCGCTCTGCTGAGCAGCGCGTTATCGTCCCCGTGAATGCCGAGCATCTGCGCCGCCGCCTCGCCGCTCTCGCCGAGTTCCAGAAGTTCAACGCACGCGAAAAGAAATGGAGAGCGGCTGATTGCCCGGCAGACCTCTGCCGGAACATTCTTCTCGCGGGGGACTGGGCGCACTTCCGGCCCCTCGAGGCCATCGCCACTGCGCCGTTCCTTCGGCCGGACCTCACCATCTGTGACTCCCCGGGATACGACGTAGCGTCAGGCGTGTACTACGCCCCAACCGCAGAGTTCCCGGCGATCCCGACGCACCCGACGAAAGATGATGCGCGGGATGCGCTCGCCCGGCTGCGCGAGCCGTTCAGACAATTTCCGTTCGCCAACGGAGCCGAGGCTGCATTTCTCGCGCACGTACTCGCACAGGTGGGGCGGCAGGCCATCGACACCATGCCGGTGTTCGCATACACGGCCCCGATCGTCGCGTCTGGCAAGACGCTCCTTGCCACGATGGCGAGCAGGATCGGGAGCGGCGTCCGTCCAGGCATCCGCCCCTACACCGACGATGGGGAGGAGATGCGCAAGGTGCTCTTGAGCGCGCTCATTGCTGGCGACAATACCCTCTTGTTTGACAACGTTCCGAATGGCGCCAAGGTGCGCTCGCCGATCCTCTGCGCGTTCGCTACGGCCTCTGTCTACGGCGACCGCGTGCTCGGTGCCAGTGAGACTGTGACGCTGCCGAATCGCTGCGGCGTGGTGCTAACAGGCAACAACATCACGCCGGCAGGGGACTTCGCCCGACGCTGTCTCGTCGTGCGGTTGGACGTTGATGCCGAGACGGCCCGCGGGCGAGAGTTCGAGATCGCGGACCTCGCGGCATACGTCGCGGCTCACCGGCCGCAACTCCTCGTCGATGCGCTGACGGTGCTCCTCGCCTACGCTCAAACGGAATACGCAGCCGGCATGCCGAAGCCGCTCGAGTCCTTCGAGCAGTTTTCCCGCATCGCTCGGAATCCGCTCATCTGGCTCGATGTCGGAGACGCGGTAGATACCCAGCAGCTCGAGACCGAGGACGAGCTCGCGCCCCTGCGGGAAGCGTTCGGCCGGCTGGCGGGTTATCCCAGGTTTGCAGGCCAGGCGTTCGCGGCGCGTGAAATCGCGAAGGAATGCGACGGGTTCAGTGGCGAGGACCTCCGAGCGGCCATTGAGGCGGCGGGATGCTCGGACGCGAGCAGCCCCGTCAAGGTCGGGTACTGGCTGCGCGAGCACCGGGACCGCGTAGCTGGAGGCCACAAGCTCGTTCATGCCGGCACCAGTCACGGGACGGGCCAATGGCGCCTGAAGGAGACGACCCGATGATTCAGCTCAACGGGGTGGACATGGTGGACATAGTGGACATGTTTATCCTAAATCACGGGAGTTTGGCAGGTAGTTACTATTGCCAATTTATATACCGCTGGGGGAAACATCTCACCTATCTCCATCATGTCCACCCGATTCCCCAGCGCCTGGCCTCCGCCTCCGCGCCCCCGCTAGGCCCGCCCGCTCCGCCGTTCCGGCCCGCTTGCGTTTTGGCCGCCGTCATCATCGTGCGCTTGACAGCCTCTCCGACTCCGCCGAGAATGTACGTTAACGGCAGAGTAGAGGTAGGCAGGTATGAGTACGCACAATGGGTTAGCACGGCCGGGCGAGCAGGCGCCAGCACCCGAAAACGGCAGAGTTACTCCGCCCCGTCGGCGGCGCAATGCCGAGCTGCGCTCGCGAGAGTACCTGACGCCGCGCGAGGTGCACTCGCTCATGGCCGCCGCCGGACGCTCGGGCCGATACGGGCCGCGGGACCGGACGCTCGTGCTGATTGCCTATCGTCACGGCCTTCGCGTTTCCGAGCTCGTCTCTCTGCGCTGGGAGCAGGTCGAGCTTCAGACGGGCCTACTGCACGTCGCGCGCCTCAAGCACGGCCTGCCATCGACGCACCCGCTTCGTGGGGTCGAGTTGCGGGCCCTGCGGGAGCTGCGCCGCGATTGGCCGGACTCGCCCTATGTGTTCTGCTCGGAGCGCGGGGGCCCGCTCACGGCGCGCACGGTCCGTGCAATCGTCGCTCGGGCTGGCATCGAGGCCGGCCTGCCATTCACGGTGCATCCGCACATGCTGCGCCATGCGCTCGGCTACATGCTCGCCTCTGCTGGCCAGGACACGCGAGCCATCCAGCACTACCTCGGCCATCGCTCCATCACGCATACGGTCCGCTACACCGCGTTGAGCCCGGAGCGGTTCGCGACGTTCTTCCGCGACTAGCCCGCCGCGCTGAGCCTGCCAGTCATGCCGACGTAGCGGGTCGCTCCCGCGCCGCCGTAATCGCGTCCTATTGCGTCCTGCATTCCGTCGAGATGCTGCCGGCGCTCAGGGAGGAGGCGAGGAAGCGGCAGGACGCGGCGGCAACGCGCGGATGCGAGGGTGGCCGAGGCAACACCAAAACCCTTCCCCCGGATTCGGGGGAAGGGTTTCCATCCGCTAAGCACTCCGGCGAGGCCATCGTCCAGGCGGCAAAGATCGTCGGCGTGGGTGCCGCATGAGGCGCATCGGCGGCACGCTCGACCTGACGGCCCTGGCGCTGCTCGTCGGCGGCCACGGCCGGCAGTACCGCGCCTGCGACCGTGATGCCCTGCGTGTGGCCGCCGTGTGTCAGTTGCTCGGGGAGACACCGTGACGGCCGGCCGCCTGCTCGAACGCTCGCTACGTCGCCTGCCAGCTGAGGCGCTGCGTGAGCTCGCCGGGCTCCTGCACCGTGCCGCCTACTCGCTCGAGCACGGCTGGCCGGCTGCGGCGCTCGACTCACTCGGGCGTGCTGCTGAGCTGCTGGAGCAGGAGCACGGGACGTGAGTGGCCCGCGCAATCGCCGTCGCTGGGCTCGCTCGCAGGCGCTGCGGGCGGAGATTCGCGAGATGCTCGCGCAGCACCCCCCGCTCTTGCCGCCGCTCACGGCGAAGGACATCCGCGCGCGCCTGACGCTGCGTCCATTGCCCTCGGTGCGCGCGGTGCAATGGCACATGGCTGCGATCCGCCTGGAGGCGCAGTTAGCTTACGTTTCCCGCAATTCATCTCCTGCCCAGCCGCAGTTAGGATGACCGCGATCACCGCACCACGTTTGCGTTGCGATAGGAGTTTGACCTTGGGCGCCCCGAAAGGCCGCAGAACCGGCCGCTGCACCATCTGCCTGCACCCGCAGCGCTACCGCATGGAGATATTGCTCGTTAGCGGAGTCGGCCGGCGGGCAGTCGCTAAACAGTTCTCAGTGTCCGCTGATGCTGTATGGCGCCATTCCAAGGTCCATATCAGCGAGGAGCAGCGTGCGCAACTGCTCGGCGGCCCGGTGAAGCTACGCGAGCTCGCCGACAAGGCGGCCGAGGAAGGTCTCTCATTGTTGCAGTACGTTGATATGGTCCGCTCGGCGGTGCTGCGGCACTTCTTCGCGGCCGGAGAGGCGGGAGATATGCAGACCGTCGGCGTCCTAAGCACCCGCTTGGCTGAGCTTTTCCGCCTCCAAGGTCAGTTCACGGGTGACCTGTCCCGGGCGACTGCGAACGTCACGAACAATATCGCCATCCTCTCGAGCCCGCTGATGGCGGACCTGCAGGTCATGCTGATTCAGCGGTTGCAGCCTTTCCCGGATGCTCGAGCCGCCGTGTTAGCCGGTCTCGAGGAACTCTCCGCGCGGGCGACGCATGGAGCCGGCGAGGCGCTTCGCCCTGCACTGGAGTACGCGCCGTGAATTCGGTAAACCGCGCATTCCTCGAGGCGCTGCGCACGAGTCAGCAGATAGACCTCGTGCGGCAACGCTATCTCAAGATGCTGGCATCTCCCGCTGCGCCAGGTCGCCGGCAGTTGCTCATTGGGCTACGCCAAAACGAGCGGCTGCATCAGGAGATTTTCGGCCGCCCCCACGACGATGCCGCAGTACACGGATACCTCGAAGAGCTCGAGCGACTGCTCGCCGCGACTCGCGGCCTCAAGAAGGGACGCACACCCGATGTCTGAGTTCTTCCGTGGGCTTGCCGACTCGCTTCGCAACGCCGAGGCTTCCGACTGGTCCCGCATCGCCCGGCCGAGCCAGCTCATCTCCACTGCGGATTGGTGGACGCTACAGATGTGGCTCGCCGGCCGCGGCTACGGCAAGACGTTGGCGCTGACTCAGAACGCCCGCACCGAGATAGAAGCCGGGCGGGCTGGCTACGTCGCCGCGGTGGGCGCGAGCGCATCGGACTGTCGGGACATCCTGGCCGAGGGCCCGTGCGGATTCCTGGCCATTGCGCCGAAGTGGAACCGGCCCGTGTACGAGCCGAGCAAGCGGCGCATCACATGGCCGAACGGCGCGATTTGCACGCTGTTCAGCGCAGACGAGCCCGATCGAGGTCTGCGGGGTACCCAGCACGATCTTGCTATCTGCGACGAGCTTGCCGCGTGGCGTTACCCGGAAGCGTTCGACAACCTCATGTTCGGGCTGCGGCTGAAACGCCAAGGTTCCAGGCCTCGCTGCTTGATTGCGACGACCCCTCGGCCGACCAAGATCGTCAAGGCCCTGCTCGCCCGCGAGCGCACGGAAGCGAATCCCAACGGCGACACCGTCGTCGTGCGCGGCTCGACGCTCGAAAACTCAGCGAACCTCGCCGCCGCCTTCATCGATCAGATCATCGCCCGATATCGCGGCACACGCCTGGAGCGGCAGGAGGTTTTCGGTGAGGTGCTGCTCAACGTCCCGGGTGCGTTGTTCACGCTGGAGAATCTCGAGCAGACGCGCCTCGAGCGTGCTCCGCAGGACCTGAAGCGCGTGGTCGTGGGCGTCGATCCCGCCGGCAGTTCCACCGAGGGGGCCGACGAGACCGGCATCGTGGTCTGTGCGAGCGACCAACGCTCAGAGGGGTACGTGCTCCAGGATCTTTCCGGCGTCATGACGCCCTTAGATTGGGCGCGGACCGCGGTCGATGCCTTCCATATCCACCGCGCCGACCTCATCGCCGCTGAGCGTAACTACGGCGGAGAAATGGTCGCGGCAAACATCAATTCGGTCGATGCAAACGTACCCGTGAAGCTGGTGCAATCGAGTCGGGGCAAAGTGCTCCGGGCCGAGCCCATTGCTAGCCTTTTCGCGCAGCGCCGCGCGCATTTGGTCGGCTCGCACCCGGCGCTCGAGGATCAGATGGTGCGGTTCACTTCTGACTGGGACCGCGGCCGTGACGGCTCTCCTGATCGGGTTGATGCGATGGTGTTCGCGCTGACGGAGCTCACGCTCGAGGAGCAGGTCACGGGCGCCTTCAACATTCGCGCGCTCATCGCGTCGGAGAGTGAGGAGATGCAATGGTGATCGAAAGGCCAGAGAGCCTGTTCGCGACGATTGCAACGTGCGACCGTCCCGATGCCGGAGTCGGCGTCATTTGGTTCGCGTTCAACTCGCGCGGCAGGTACTTGCTGCACGTGCTCGACCGTTCCCTCGAGGACATGAGCGCCGTTCGCGGGGAATGGCTCGCGGCGCTCTTTGCGCAAGGCGCCGAGCTCGCGCGCAAGTATCGCCCGATCGAGCCCGGCTGCATCGCCTGGGTCGAGAGGGGCGGAGGCCTCCTCGAGCTGCTGGAGGCCGCCGGGCGCGCCTGGGAGGCCTCGGGCGGCAGCGCCGAGGACGGCATCGACTTGCAGCCGGTACGCGATTCGGACAGTGCGAGCTGGCCCGCCACGATCGATGAGCGCGTCGCCGCGATGCGACCCCTCGTCAATTCCGGCACCGTGGTCAGAATCGAGAGCGGCTTGCGGCGGTTCGCATTCCGGGGAACGACGACAGAGCACCTCGTCGCGCAGCTGCGCCGGCATCGCCCGGGCGACCCCTCGAGCGCCGGGGAGCTGCTGCACGCCTTCGTGCTCGGTCTCTTTCTTACTCGCGGTGGTGACCGGCGGACTGTCTTGCCGCCGTTCACCGAGCACGAGCAGACATCCGATGGATTGTTCGCCCGAATGGCCCAGTTTCTGCGGCATCCCTTGGCGCCCCCGCCGCCACCCGCGCCCACGCCCGGTGTTTTTTTGCGCCCTGGGAAGTATTCGATTTGGTGGTATCCCCACGCCCCGGGCCCCGGGCGCCCGTACAAGTCCGATGGGCACAGTGTCGAGCCGGTCACGGTCGTCATCGAGGGCGCGCGCGGGGAGCGCATCTGGCATCCGCTGCCGCGCTGGGGGCGCTACGTCATCAATGAGCAGGTCACCTACGTGCGCGATCCGCGAGTCGGGCGCATCACGATACCCACCCGATTCGATCAAACTGAGGATTAAAGCATGAGCACACGCTACACCCCGGCCCTCGCGGAAATCCGCGCTCTGCTCGCCGGCCGCACGCAGGCCGATCCCATGCTCGATGCGCGCGATGTCTGGGAGGAGCTCACCGGCTACCCGGTTCCCTCGCTGCGCACGGTGCGCCGGCTGATGGAGCAGGTCCGCGGCGAGGGGGAATTTGGCCGCCGTGGCCAGACAGCGAAATCGGCCGGCCGTGGCCAGACAGCGGGCCGTCGGGTCGGCTATACATACCGCATGACTACCCGAGAGATTCAATTGAAAGTCGCCGAGCTCGAGGCCAGAACCCGATGCTTCGTCGATCTCGATTTTGAGTTGCTGTCGATGCTCGACGCCGCAGCCGCCGAGCGCGGCTACGCCGATCGCCACTTCCTGGCCCGCTACGCGCTGCGAGTGTGGCTGCGCGATCACCCGTTTCGCCCGACGAGCCGGGATCTGCCGGCTGATAGCACAGAATCGAGGTCCCACTAATGGCCGCAGTTGACACGCAGTCAGCGCCGCAGCCCTCCGGTCGCGAGGCCCATGCTGCGTGGCGTGCGCAATGGGACGAGGCGGACCGCCTTTTTCGCGTGGCGCACCCTGGCGTGAGGCCCCCGGGCCCTCGTCAGCTCGGGCTACCCTGGCCGCCCCCAGTTTATTGATGGCCTGAAAGACTGATTTGCCGGAGAGAGAGTGAGAGATGGCGCACAGCGCCGAGGAGATTTCACGTGGCAGAGAAAGATCAGCTCGACAAGGTCCTCGAGCACCTCGACAAAATTCATGCCGGCATCGATGACATGAACGACAAGCACACCAAGCTCGCCGGCCGCCTGGACGCGCTCGAACAGGAGCGCGAAAAGCAGAAGACCGACGCCAAGGCTCGCGCCGACGCCGAGGCCAAGGAGAAAGAAACCAAGGCAATCGCCGACGCTGCACTGCGCCGCAAAGACTCCGACGACGATGACCTCGCGAAGAATCGCGAGGCGTTCGCCGACGCACAGATGCGCGCCGACTCAGCCTATCAGGCGCTTGGGTCGAAACAGGCGCCCCACGCGTTGGCTGGCGAGACGCTCAGCGATTTCCGCGTGCGTTTGATGAAGCAATTGCAGCCTCACAGCGCAATTTACAAGGGCTCGGACCTCGGCATTCTGGTGCAGGACGCGAGCTCGTTCAGGCTCGTCGAAGACGCCATCATCAACGACGCCATGCAGGCGTCCATGGCTCCGCCTCCCGCGGGCGCGCCGCTGCGCGAGCAGGTGACGCGCACCGACGAGGGCCACATCATCCGGAAATTCATCGGTGATCCCGGGGTCGTGTGGGGCCCATTCATGGGAGGTGCGACCAAGTTCGGCCGCATCAACCGCGACATGGCGAATCGGCGCTAATGTTTGATTGTGTGGCCGTGGAGCCGAGCGCGACAAGAAGCGCTCGCGGTGGAGATTAGCCGGGGGTGCTCCCGCTCAAAGAAACTCCGGCAGCCGGCGGGCGCGCTATCGGTCTTCATGCCGTCTCCACGTGCAGCGTCGGTGCCCTCCTGGGGGCGGTCCAGTGCCGGCGGGTTGCTTCCGCGTTGGGCCGCGGCCGGCCTTCCCTTTGAGTGAGGAGCAGCGACCATCGCCACAAAATCGATCCTAGATGTGGAGGTGCAGCAGCAAAGCTTCGAGCGGTTCCTCAATCTCTGGAATGAATACCAGGAACAGCTGAAAAAGCAGCCTGAGATCTGGACGAAAATCTCCGCGATCCAGGCCAAAGCCGCAGGCGGTCTCGCCGAGTACAAAGCAACGACCGAGGCTCACATCTCCAATCTGCGAGAAGCGCAGGAGGCGGCTGAAGCGCAAAACAAGGATCTGATGCGCTCACATTCGATCTGGCAGGGCATCGAAGGCGCGAGTCGCTCGACCGCGAGTCACGTCAAGTCCATGACGGCCTCGATGTTGAAATGGACGGGCCTGTTCGGCGGCTTGGGCGCGCTCACGAGCTATTTCAGCCTTTCCGGCATGATGGGTCTCGGCACTGATGTCTACGGCTGGCGAAAGTCCGCGATGGGCTTGGGCGTCTCGACTGGCCAGCAGCGGGCATTCGATATCTCATTCGGGCCAATGCTCGGGAATTCCGGCGGATTTCTGGGCGCGATCAGCAACATGATGTCGAGCCCCGCGACCGCCGGTCCGCTTACGAGCCTCGGCGTCAATCCGAATCAGTCCGTCTCGCAGGTTGTGGTCGATGTGCTCAAGCGGGTGAGCCAGCTGACGGCAATGACCCCGCCGGGTCAACTCGGCAACCTGATGTATTCGTATCCGCTCGCGCAACTGGGTATCGGTGTCGAGGATCTGCGGCGCTGGCGCACGATGACAAAATCCGGCGAGTTGGATGAGGACCTCGCCACGTACGGAAAGCAGCAAGGCGCGCTGGGCTTGAGCGAGGGTACGCAGCGGGCGTGGACGCGCTTCGTTCAATCGATAGACTCCGCCAAGGGCGCGATTGAAAATACTTTTGTGAGGGGATTGGTTCCACTCACGGGCCCGATCGAACGCCTGGCTGGCGGGTTCTCCCATCTGCTCGGCGTCGTCATGGCTAAGGGCGGCCCGATCTCGAAAGATATCGACGCCGTCGCCGCTTGGATGGACAAGTTCAGCGGCGAGATTGCCAAGCCGCAATTCCTGACGGATGTCGAGCATTTCCTGGCCGGGTTCCACCGGATCGCCTCGGCCTTCGGCTTCAGCGACAACCCCGTGGGCGCCACGGTGGGTGCAGCGATCGGCGGCTCGATCGCTGGGGCGCCTGGGGCCGCGACGGGTGCGATCGTTGGCGCGACGGCCGGCGACGTGGCCGGGATGTACAGCGCCGCGCAGTGGCGGCAGAACTTTCTCGCGCATCCGAATCTCACGGCGTGGGATCAGCTCGCCGCGCAGTTTGGCAGTTCGATGGGGCTGCCTGCCGGGACCCTCGAAGGCATCCGCCGGCTTCAGTCAATCCCGCTGCCGGGTATCAACCGATCGGGAGTGATGCAGCTCACGCGGCAATCCGCGTCCTACTGGGGGGTTGACCCAACCGATCAGCTTCAAAGTATCTACGGTAGCGGAATGGAAATGCGCAAGCTGCTGGGGGACTACGGCGGGGACATCAAGAAAGCGACCGCCGCTTACCTCTGGAACGAGGGCGGCGTCGATGCCGACGTCGCGCGGTACGGCCAGTCATGGCAGCAGCATCTCCCGGCCCTGATCGCGCGCGCATTGAAGACGGCTCTCTCCGGCACGACCCGTGTGGCAGTGACATTACCTCCGGGCGGAGTTCACGCGGCGATCACCTCCGCAGGGGCGACGCAATGAGCCTCGGCTGACGTGCGGTACTACAGTCTCGAAATCCGCGACCCTGCCTCGGGCCAGAACTTCCTCCTCGAGCCGCGCGGCCTCGGTTTCATCAAAGGCGCTGGCCCGCTCGCGACGAGTCTCTATACCACGGCCGGCACGCAACTCATTAGCGCCGCGCCAGGCCCGCAGCTCGCCGGAAAAACAAATCTCGGCGCACTCAACATTGAGTTCGACTTGCCCGTTGCGCCAGCGCACACATTGCAGGCTGAAACGGGCGGCTCGGCTCGCTTGTGGGGAGTCGGCATTCATGCACTGGCGGCCTCTGCGGACCTGAACCCCCAGCCCGACGCCAGCGGCGCCTTGCAGTTCAAGACTTTTCTGCTTCGCGGTGGGATGGCGGCGGGAATGCCGCTTGCGAACGCTAGCCAGCAAGGCATTCTCGCAACCGGCATCGTCTATCAAGCGTTTGGAAATTGGACTGGCGTCGATCAAGCATTGGATTTGATCCTGCGCACCGGCATCGCCACACCGGGGACGCCTATCAGTGGCGTCTGGACGAGGGGCACGCCGCTCACGGCGGCGCTCCCGGTCATCTTCAATCAAGCGTTCCCCGGATACGCGCAGGACATCAAGATCGGCCAGCTCGTCGCGCTGAGCGATCAGCCTTTTTATCACAAAAGCCTGACCGCCTTCGCCGCGAATTTGTTGAGTTACACGAAGTCGATTGGCTCGCAGATTTATGGTCCAGGCTACAGCGGCGTATATATTCTGCCAAGTGGCGGGGAGCTCATCAGCGCGATCGATTCGGTCGGTGCCGCGCCGCGCACGTTCGCGCTCAACTTTCAGGACCTCATCGGCCAGCCTGTTTGGATCGAGAATTTCCGCGTGACGTTCCAGACGACACTGCGTGGCGATATCGGCCTGTTTGACCACGTGACGTTCCCGACCGCCGCATTGCCACCGTATGTGCTCGTGACTCCGCAGGCCGCAGCTCCGAACACGCCCGCCTCGGCCCGGTCGCTGTTTCAAGGTACGTGGTGGGTCAGCGAGATTCACCATTTCGCGAGCTTCCGCGAGCCGAGCGCGTCGAGCTGGAATACGACCTACGTCGTTAATTTGATTCCGGCGAAGGCAACCTTATGACCGAATCACTGCCGCTCTCTGGCGTTCTCGTGACCGTGAACCAACGGCGCCGCACCGGCATGCTCGAGAGCACCGTCACGGGCCTCTGCGCCGAGCTCAACCGCCTGCGGCCTGAGCGCGATGAGCTGCGAGGTGCGGTGGAGCGCGCACTGCACGACCTGCGCAACGGCTGGCACGCTGCGGCGCTCGACGTGCTCGAGCGGGCGATCGAGGAGCGGGAGCCGTGAGGAAGCGCTGGGCGGGGTGGAGCAGACGGTGCGCTCGGCGCTGGCGCGAGTTCTACCAGCACAACCCGCCGGCTCGTGAGCGCGAGGCGCCGGCAGGGGCGCTGCGCGGAGGATGGACCGCGGCGGATGAGCGTCGGGCGCGGCGGGTGAGCGCGCCATGATCCTCGGCCTCGATCCCGGCCTCTCCGGTGCGCTGGCCCTGCTCGGCGCCGCCGGCGAGCTGCAGGTACTCGAAGACCTGCCGGTGATTCGTGACGGCCGCCTCGCGTGGATCGACACCTCGCTCCGGTGCTCATGACGCCGTTCGCATCTGCTCATCCCTGCCTCGCAACGGCAAGGTGCCTGAGTCGGCTAACAGATGCTCACGGTGCCTCGTTCCCGCCAACGGACGTGGTCACCTCCACGCCGCAACTGTCGTTGCGTTACAACCGACACCTTCAGCATGCCGGCGAGAATCATGCGCGTTTACTGACTTCGGGCCGCCTACTGGCAAAAATTCCGTCCGTCATGAGCGCATCGCTATGTTGCCGCAGTTCGCGTGCTCACGCAACGCTCTCAGCGGGGTCGCAACGTCCGTGTTGCTTTATTGCTGCCGCGGCTCCTCGAGCTCAAGGGCGGGCGTCCCATGCGCGCCGTGGTGGAGCGCCAGCAGGCCATGCCGGCCCAGGGCCGCTCATCGTGCCTCACCATCGGGCTCGCGCTCGGCTCGCTCCTGGCGACGCTCCAGGCGGCAGGCTGCGCCATCGAGCTCGTGTCGGCTTCGGCATGGAAGGCGGCGCTCGGCTTGAGCTCCGACAAGCAGACCTCGCTCGACAGGGCCCGGCTGCTCTACCCGGCCGCCGAGTTGCACCTCGCGAAGCATCACAACCGTGCCGAGGCCGCGCTCATCGCGCACTGGGTCCTGACGCGCGATCGTCGAGCCGCAGCGTGAGCGCGGTTTGCCGCCGAGGTGCTGATGCCGGCGGTTTTGAGGACCTCTGCTTTGAACTTCCCACCGGTGGGAAGTTCTTTCCCCTTGCCGCGACCCGCTCCTTTCCCCGTCTCCAGCCCCGCGCTCAGCTCCCCGATGCGCACGACGGCGCGGAGCTTGATTTCTGCCACCCAGCGCGAGGATTGGGTCTCGCTGACGCCGAGCTGTTTGAGGGTTTTGGCAGGAGCGGAAACCCCCTTCACGCTACGAGGGGTTTTCGTGGGCCGCCCCCCCGACGCCTTCTCGGTCGCCTTGAGCAGCTCTCCGCCCTTCATCTCCGCGTGGATGCGGATCTGGGCAGCGCGGCGCTCAGCCTCGAAACGGCGTGATCTGACTCCCGAACAGAGGGCACTTGCCGCTGCACGCGTTTCGACGCTTCGTGTTGGAAGCAATCAGCATTCCTCGAAAAAAGCAGCACTTCCTGATGAGGGTGGCTCCCGGGGAGCTAACCTCTCGGTAGCCGAAGCTGCCGCTCAATTCGACGTTTCGACCCCGCACTCACCGCCCGGCGCATCAGCCCTTGGCACGGCCACCCTGCCGCGCCCTGCGCCTTCAGCGGCTTGGAGCGGTACTCGCGAGCACTCCCGGTTATCGCCGCTCAGGGAGGCTCACAGGAGGCGCAGCGCTCGCGCCAGCTGGCAGACGGACACCCCTGCGGCGATCAGCGCCGGGACAGCCTCCTCGAGCGGCTCCTCGACGAACACGAAGTGGGCGGGCCAGCCCTCATCGCCGTTCATGGGGCCACCTCGGCGATCGCCGTGATCGCCCGATCGAGCGCCTGGTAGAGCTTCGAGCCCTCCCGCTCAGCCACGCGCTCGTCGTTGATGCGCGCGATCCTCGTCATGGCCCACGCGACGGCGATGGAGAGCTCGGCCTGAGTGCCCGCCAGCATGTCCCAGCTGGCCGCGGTGAGTCCGTTCACGGGGCACCCGCGCCGCAGAAGGCGCAAGGCTCCCCGCCCGGGCGACCCCTATCCCCGCAGTCCCCGCAGTAGCCCGGCAGGGGGCGCGTGAGCTGCTCACGCTTCCAGGCCTCCACGGCGTCGGCCGGGACCGCGCTGCGGGCGAGCTCGTGCCAGCGACGACGCTCGGCGACGGTCCAGCCGTTGTAGAGGGCCATGCCGATGAGCGCATCGGCGGGATTGCGGGGACGTTGCGCCGCAGGGGGCGCGGTAGAATCGATGGCAGCCATATTCGGCACTCCCGTGCTGGATGTGGTTAGCCGTCGTCGGGTGCTGTCAACACCCGGCGGCGGCGCTTTGAATCAGCGCTATGATGCCTCGCGGACGAGCTTTACGCGACGCCGGAAATTAGAGTTGCACGCCCCCGCTACCAATCTTCGCGCTTTGGCGGCACGTCGGCCCGTGCGCGAAATGCTATATCTCAATGACACGCAGACCGGCCTGTACTGCCGCTTCCCGCATGCGGCGATCAAATGTCACGACGTGAGTTGCCGCTCCGGAGAGCGCAAGTGCGACGTGGAGCGCATCGAGAGTGCCCAATGGGAGAGAATCGGAGCCGAGCAACACTCGTTCCGCCTCCCGATGCACTGCCGGGCTCAGGTCGAGCCGATCAAATGAGCCGGATTCGGCGTCTGCGAGCAGAGCATCGCGAATTTCATGCGCGATTTTCGACTCGAGCTCTCCCTCGCGCCTGCGCCGCGCGACGGCGGAAAGTACCTCCGTGATCGCGAGCTCGGAGAGCATTAGCCCGCGGCGGCCCGTCAGGAATGCGTCGAGACGCTCGCTCTCGGGTTCGGGCAAATAGAGTTTCGCCAGCGCACTGGAGTCGAGATAAATAGCCTCATCCGCCGGCGCAGCGGCCTCCGTCCCAGGAGCGTCAGCTGCGGTCGGCTCTGCCATCCACTACGGCTGCCGAGAGTGTCTTGCTGAGGCGCGGCATGCGGCGTCGAAACATCGAGCGTCCTTGGAACGGCTCCCTCTCGACGGGCCGCGGCGCCACCAGCCGCGCGACCGGCTTTCCGCGATCCGTGATCGTGACTTCGTGGCCGTTCTGTACGTCGGCAATCAAGGCCGACAGATTCTGTCGCGCCTCTCGTATTCCGGCCGTCTTCATGGTGAAATTGTGCTACTTGTAGCACTTATCTGCAAGTGCTTCCGTGTTCGGATCACAAGTCGCGCGGGCCCTGCCGTCAGCGCAACGGAATATCAATAAAATCAAGGCTATTCGAAAGCCAACTGGGGCCCCCGTTACCAACCTAGACGCGGTCCTTACGCATCGCATCCAGAGCAGCTTGGGTCAGAAACCCACTGCGCGTCTGCCCGTGCCGTTTCGTGTGCTCGTCGATCTGCTTGAGTAACCGTCCGGGAACGGTGATGTTGATCTTCTCGGCCGGACCGAAGAATCGCTCGATGGGCACATCGATGACACCCCATGTCCAGCCCTGGTAGTCGCGGTTCGCCTGCCACTCGCTCATCGGCTTCGGTGGTTCTATCGTCATACGTCCGCTCGAAACGCTGCCGGTAGCCTCCAACCCACGGTCCTGAGCCTCAACGGGCCATCGGTCGTCCCCTGTCGAATGCGCTTACACTAGCCACTGGATGCCGCTACCAGGCGTTGTTCAGGTTCGAGATTACCGCTGTTAAATCCGCGAGTTGGGAAATGAAACTCGACACTGGCACGCTTTCTGCAGTGTCCTCTCCCGGCAGCCATTACAAAAACAGAAGGACGACGGTCATGTCACAGATGTTTGCTCGCTTCGGCATCACCGTTGGATTAGTCGCGGGGCTTGCCCTTTCCGCCAACGCGCTCGCCAGTCCGATTGAGTTTGTCTTTACGGGTAGCGGCAGCGGCACCATCGGCGACACGAGCTTCACGGACGCTGCGTTCACGATCACACAGTACTCGGATACGAGCGGCCTTGCCGGTTGTCCGGTATCTTCACCGACTTGCGTGTATATCGATGCCACTACGGCGGACATCAGCATCGCAGGGGTGGGTGACTACTCCCTCACGTCGGGAACGAGAGCGTTTTCCGACGACGGCCAAGTAGGGTTTTCTCGCGCAGGCAACGACGGCGATGATTTGTACGATTCCTTCGCCGTCACTGCGGGCTATAACCTCACGACTTCATACGGACCGGACTACGGCGAGGCGTGCCTGCTCCAGTGGGGTGATGGGTACTCGCCGGTTACGACCTCCGACGGAACGCTCGTCTTCGACGGCGGTTGTTCCGATGGATATTTTCAGGCTATCGCCGGCGCCGCGACCCCTCCCACGCCAGGCGTCCCCGAACCCGCTACTTTCTCGCTGCTCGTCCTCGGCCTTGCAGGTCTCGGATTCATGAGGGGGCGCAAGGCAACCTGAGCTGTGCGCTCGATTCGCATACAAAGCCCCGGCCACGTGCCGGGGTTTTCGTTTGGGGGTAGGCGAGGGCGAGCATGGCGCGATCTTTCGCGGGGCCGAGCGAGCAGACAAGCAGCGAATCGGGCCCGGCTACTTCACTCGGATGCTCTGACGGACCGCCGCGGGATCCGCATCAAATCGACGCTGAATCCCGCCCCTGCGCGCCAAGCGCCGTCAAGGCCTTACCCGACCCCCCCCTTGCGAGCGCTCCACCGGATCGCGGCGCCCGGAGGCTCTCAGGAGGCGCAGCGCTCGCATACGAAAACGCCGCCCCCATCGGCGGCCGGCGTGCTCGTGCGGTTCCGTGCCGGGGATCGTCAGGTATGGGACGTACCGAACCAGCGAGCAAGCGTGCCGCGTAGCGCGCCCGATATCAGCCGTTCAACGACGCGCCACGAGCGCCGTGCGACCCTCGTGGGCCGCACGGCACCTATGCGTCCCGTACTACGGGATGAGCGCCTGAGTCAGCGTGAACGTAACGAATTTAATGGGCGGTGGCGTCGTCGTCGACTGTGCCTTCGTAGTCGACGCTGCTTTCTGTGATGCCTGGTCGGCCCACGCGAAGCCCGGCGCCAAGAATCCGCTGGTAATGAGCACGGCGGCCAGAGCGATAATCGATTTCTTTGCGATTGACACGGTTCTCTCCTCACGTGTGTGAAGTTGCGGCTACATCGGCTGGGGGCCAGTCTCCCGCATGGGCGCAGCGGGGTCTTGAAGCGCGCCTGAAACGCTTCTGAAACGTGTCTGAAACGAGAAAGGCCGCGTCGCGGCGGTCCTCTCGTGCGGCGTCGAGCCGGCTTTCAGTTGGGGACAGCGCGAGAGCGATATGCAGCGCATCGAGCGTGCGCAGCGGCAGCGCGTCAGTCCCGAGCAGCAAGCGCACCACCTCACGGTGCACTGACGGGGTCAGGTCCAACCGTTCGAATGATCCGGAATCGCCATCCGACGCTGCCGGCTATGTCAGTAACGTTAGCGCGCTCGGTGTGAGCGCCACGATCACCAACGCCGGCACGATCGAAGTCTATGCGAACGGGGTGATCGCGAACGGTATCGGCACGACCTACGTCAGCACGGTGAACAACGACGCGGGCTCCGTGCTCTTCAACTTCGGTGAGGTCGACAACTACAGTACGCTCAATAACTCTGGCACGATCACCCCCACGAGCACCTTCAATAACAACGGCACGCTCACTAATTTCCTCGGCACCATAAATAATACCGGCAATTTCAACAACTACGGGGGGACGATCAACAACGCCGGCACGCTCACCAACTACGTGGGTGCGACATTCACGAACGTGGACTTCGGCACGCTGTACAACAACTCGGGCGGCACGCTCACCAACCTGGGCACATTCGTGCCCGCGTTCATCATCAACAACGGTACGCTGCAGAACAGCGGCGGGATTTCCGACAACGGCGTGGTCGCCAGCGGCGGCAGTTTCGCCAACCGTGGCCCGATCGACCTCGAGGGTCCGGGAATATTGGACATTCAGGTTGGTGGGACATTGGACAACTTTGCAGGCAGCACTTTCGATTGGTTGCCGGGTGGACAGATGATCGTCGACGGCGCGGTGGATTCAGCGCGAACCATGCAGATGAACGGTGGCATTCTTTCCGGGACCGGCACGATCAATACGAGCATCATCAACAGTGACGGCGACGTTCAGCCGGGAGACGATGCTCCGGGCACTCTCACGATCCATGGAAGCTATACGCAGACTGGGGGGATCGATCCTGGAACGCTGACCATCGACCGGGGCGGAACCGGCGCGGGGGACTTCAGCGTCCTGGATGTGAGCGGCCTTGCGGAGCTGAGCGGCGTCGTTGATTTTTCCGCGGTGAGCGGATTCACGCCCGGCGCGGGAGATGACTTCACGTTCTTGCTGTTCGGTGGGCTGTCCGGGGCCTGCAGCGACATGAACTTCACCAACTGGACGTGCCCCGCGGACGAAAGCTGCACGGATGTGGTTGGGCCGGACAGCCTGACTCTCGAGATTGCCGCGGCCAGCTCCGCGACTGCGGTTCCGGAGCCGGGAACGCTGGTTCTGGCGGCGACGGGACTCTTTGGCTTGGGCGTAGTCCTGCGGCGAGGACGGAAGCGATCCGCACTCTGGAGTGAGACGATGTCTCCGTGGAGCCGCTAGCGGTTCGACCCGACCGCGGGCAGGTGATCGACGCGCTGCGCTGCCTGGCGCAGCGCTTTTCGGTCCTCACTCTGCTCCCGATCTGACGGAACGGAACAGCGCGCGCTCACTCAGGAAGTCGCGCGAGGAGCTTGCTCTCGGCGAAGGCGCCTGCGACGTGAGGATCGTAGGTGAGACCGCACTGCAGAAACCAGACCCCGCAGGAACTCGATGAACATCGATCAACTGTGCTTTTTGGGCTCCGGATGGCCCGCCGCCAGCCAATGCTTCACGCGCTCGGCCGTTTCAGCATCTGATCGGCGGGGGGCAGACGATACGATGGCCACCGCGCTTGCCGTGCTCCGGCGCTGGCCACGTTGGATTCCTCACATTCGCATCCGCCCGATCGGCCGGGTCTGTCTAAATTATTGGTTCGCCAAGCATTCATGCGACTGGAACGGTTGATGATTTACACTCGCTGTGGCCCGGCGCACCAAGGGGAACCCCTTGGCATCAAGTACCAAAGATAACGGGAGGAATGGCATCAATGAAGGCACTGACTGCGCTGCGGGCTCTGACCGTGCTCCTAGCCACTGGAGCCGCGCAGGCCGACGAGGTCAATGTGGGATTCACGATCACTCAGGACGGGTCGGCTAACACCACCGTTACCGGCGAGTTCCTCGGTGTGCAGGATAACGCGTCGTTCACGCCTGCGACTTCAGTCATCATCGACTCGATCACGATTGATGGCGTGAACGCGAACGCGACCTTCATGCTCGGATTGCCATATGACACGGTGCCAGACAACCACACATACGGTGGCGTCAACTACTTCTTTACATCCGGGGGCGTTACAGGACTACTGCTACTCCGCCACTGACAACTACACGACGTACGTTATCGGGATGACGGGACCGGAATTGACGGCACTCGGTTTCAGTACATCCGACTGCGCTTCGACGGATGTAACGTGCGGAGACCTGCTGTGGATTCCGCCCGGCGGCGGACTGGACTCGATTATTGGCACGGTGACGATCAACTCCGCCGTCCCCGAGCCGACGACGCTGGGCCTCTTGAGCCTCGGAATCGCTGGTATTGGACTCGCGCGACGCAGGCGCAAAGCCTGAGCCGCGCCGTCCTCAAGGCTTACGGTCGCACCGCAGCGGCAGGACCAGTCTCACGGGCGCAGGCACAGCGCAAATCCCGCCCCCCGCTACCCACTTCAGTCGGTGCGCCGTCGCGAATTCCGCTCCAGCCAGAAAGCGAGATCTCGCTCGGTCAGCGAACCGTCGGCCACTGCTACAAGCGCGACGACCTCATCGGCCTGCGACGGTTCGAGTTCTCGTCCGTTCAGATATGGAAACGCGCGAGTCACCAGGAGCGCGGTACGCTCGTTTCCGTCATTGAAGGGATGGTTCTTCGCAATCCCCACGCACAGCGCGGCGCCCACTCGCGCGCTGCCGCGGTGCTACGGTGTTGCTTCCGACTACCGTCTCTAAGGAAGCAGGCCCAGTGCGAGTGAGCACGCTCCCGAGTCGTCGAGCGGCTCGCGGTGGCGGCTGCCGGCCGCCAGCCAGTCCGGCCCGATGCTCTCCTCGAGGGCCGCCGCGACGGTCGCCCGCATCCGCTCCTCGGCAGGAGTCCGAGCCGCTGGCCCCCGCAATTCGTGCGCGGCGTGCGAGCAGGCCGCGATGCGGGCCGCCGCCTCGAAGCGGTGCTCCTCGCAAGCGAGCAGGGCCATGGCGTCGAGCACGGTGTAGAGCTTGCTCGTCTTGAGACGGAGGGCGACTTCGAAGAGCTCAGCGCCTGTCGCGCGTGCCTCGTCCAACTCCCGGGCAGTAAGCAGCGCGGCGAAGCTGAGCGCCAACAGCTCGAATCGCGTCTCCCGCCGCCCTAGATGTCGCAGGCTGATCGTGAGCGGTCGGCCCAATTGGAGGGCCGCGGCGGTGTTCCCACACGCGACGTCGAGCTCGACGATGCGGACCGTCGCAGAGAGTGCCAGCCGCTCGCTCGTCGTCAACGCGAGCCGGACGGCACGCTCGTACGCGGCGCGAGCTTCGATGAACTGCCCGACGCTGGTGAGCAATGCGCCTTCGACGATCGCTCCGTGGGCCAGTAGGCGCGCCGGCCACCCGGGATCCTCGAGCCCTCGGGCGGCATCGAACGCGGAGCGCGCGGCGGCGGTGGCACGCGCGCTGAGCGCGAGCTGCATCAGCGCGTAGTAGCGCGAGCGCGTGTCGGAAGTCTCGGCGTGCAAGGCGGCGAGCTCGGCCGCGTACTGCGCGCGCTCGAATTGTCGCTCCGAATCGTACGTCGCGATCGCTTCCCAGAAACGGCCCACGCGGGCGCGGGGCACGTCGTCGGAGAGAAGGGCGAGCATTTGCGTGTAGCGCGCGCGGCCTTCGGCGCAGAGGTCCGTCTCGACGAACAGCGGCCACGCCGAGCCGAACAAAGCGATGGAGAGCGCGCGGTCGTTGCCCGTAGCCCAATCGAGGGCCGCGCGCACATTGGCGAGCTCGGGCTTGTAGTGATCCAACCAGAGGGCTTCGTCGAGCGACCAGTATTCCTGGTAGGCGCGGTCGAGCAGGTCGCGCATCGTCACCGCCATGCGCCCCCGCGCGGCCTCGAGCTGCGCATCCGCCGCGAGTCGCGCGAGAGCGTAGTGACGAGCGGTCTCCAGCAGCGTGTAGCGCGGCGGGTCGAGGGCGAGGACGGTTACGAGCGAGCGATCGACCAGCCGCGCGAGAAGGTCGATCGCCGCGGTCGTGTCGACAGTCTCGTCCGCGACGCAGGCCGCGGCAGCGTTGAGCGAAAAGCTCCCGGCGAACGCGCCGAGCCGGTTCAGCACGCGCTGCTCCGACGGCGCGAGCAAGTTGTAGCTCCATTCGAATGCCGCGTGCAGTGTGCCATGGCGCGGATCGGAAGGTTGCCCGGAAAGCCGGAGCAGCCGAAACCGATCGTCGAGGCGCTCGAGCAACGTGGCGGTCCCAAGCGCCGGAACGCGAGCGGCGGCGAGCTCCAGCGCGAGAGGAATGCCGTCGAGCTGCCTGCAGATCTCGACGACCAGCTCGGTATTCCCGGCCGACAGCTTGAATCGCCGATCCGCCGCTGCGGCGCGCTCTGCAAACAGCGCAACGGCCGCATACCCGACCGCGTCCTCGTTCGGCGTCCCCGGCTCGGGCACCGGCAGTGCCGACAGGCGATAGACGATTTCCCCGGCGATGCCGAGCGGGACCTGGCTCGTCACCAGTACGCGCGCGTCCTGCGTTCGCGACACGAGCTCTGCGACGGGCCTCGCGAGTCCCTCGGCGAGGCGTTCCGCGCAGTCGAGAATCAGCAGAACCGACACGTCCTCGAGCGCCTGGCTCAGCGCGACGAATCCGTCGACGCCCTCCGGCAGCGACAGCCCGAGCGAGAGGGCGATCGCGGCTGGGACTTGCCGCATGTTATCGAGTGGAGCGAGCGAGACCCACGCGACGGTCGCGGACTTTCCCGCTTCGTGCACCAGCATCTCCTGAGCGAGCCGAGTCTTGCCGACGCCCGCGATCCCGACGATCGTCACGAGGCACGAGCGCATCAAGGCTTGCTGGACGTTGCGTACGTCGTCGTCGCGCCCGAGCAGTGGTCCGAGGCGGTCCGGCCAGGGGTGGCGCGAGACGGCGAGTCGCGGCGGCTCCGGATTTCGTCTGGGCGGACCCGGCGCGGGCGTCTCCTCGGGCGAGTCGGTCGAGACCGCCAGCTCGAGGCGGTAGCCGAAACCCGGCACCGTGCGGATCGCCTGAGCGCCGAGCGCGCGCCGCAGGCTCGCGATCTGCGTGGGTAAGTTGTTCTCCTCGACTACGAGTCCGGGCCACACGCGATCGAGAAGAGCCGACTTGGCGACCAGCCGGCCGGCGTTCTCGACGAGGACCAAGAGCAGGTCGAAGGCGCGGGCGCCGAGCTCGACGCGCTTGCCTCCGGCACGGAGCAACCGCTCGGACGGATAGAGCTCGAAAGGCCCGACGCGTATCAGTTCCATACGGCTCGTGCCTGGTGCGATCCGCTCGGGGCGGTGGGTGGCGCGAATTATAGATCTTTAGAAACGATTTAGCGACGTTTCAGCAACGATTCAAGACTCCGGCGGGAGTTCGATGAATGCTGTGGTCGTCCAGCATCTCAACCTCAAACGTATGGGAGATCGACCATGAAGACGCTAATGAAAGTCGCATCAGTCACCACAGCCCTCGTCACCGCCGTTGCGCTCGCGGCGCCGTCCTTCGCGGCGGCCCCGGTGGAGGGTCAGCCCGGGGCGGCGAGCCAGATAGTGCACTTCGCCGACCTCGACCTCACGACTGACACGGGCGTCCACGCGCTCTACGGCCGCATTCGGAGTGCGGCATGGCAGGTCTGCTTGAAGATCGTCGAGCCGGCGAGCGCGTCGAGCGAGATCGAGAACACGAAATGCCGTCAAACCCTCATCGATGCCGCCGTCGAGCAGGTGAACCGGCCGGCACTTACTGCACTGCACACAGGCAAGAGCGTACCCAAGCTCCTGGCCCGCCGCTGAGTCCCGCGGCGATCTTGTTGCACGGCGGGCGAGCCATCGCCCGCCGTTTTTTCGACCGATAGCTTGCAACACTCTGGTTTCGTTGTGCTTTCCGGCGCACCCGACCCGGGAAATGGCTTTAGAATAATTTCATTGCGGTTTCAAGACGCCGTTCCCCGCGCGAGGGACACTGGTCCGCGCCATCCACCCATCCGGAGCGAGACATGCCGAAGTTCGTCATCGAGCGAGAGATCCCTGGAGCCGGCAAGCTGAGTCCGAGCGAGCTCAAAGCGATCTCGAAGAAATCCTGCGGGGTGCTGAGCAGCCTCGGTCCGAGCATCCAGTGGATGCACAGCTACGTCACCGGCGACAAGATCTACTGTATCTACTACGCGACCGACGAGTCGCTCGTCAGGCGGCACGCGGAGCTCGGCGGCTTCCCCGCCAACAAAGTCTCCGCTGTGAGCTCGGTCATCGATCCCGCAACGGCGGAGTAAGGGGGCGCACCGCACCACACCCGCCATAGCCCTGGGGCTCGCGACATGGAGCACGTACGTGCTGTTCTGATGAACCTCGCCTGCTCGAGATGCCATATAGCCCACGCTAGAGAGCACGAACTGCTCGCACACGGAGTTTGCACACACCCGCGGCCGAACTCAGACGTGTAGAGTGCCAAGTTATTGCTTGAGAAGGGGAATGGCCTGGACCGGTGGCAGGCCCCGCCGTATTGGGATTGCGCCACGCGCGGGCACGCCACCGAGGGTTCAGTAGATCTCCGGCACGAGCGTTTCAGCCGGCACTGCTTGACGGGAATAGTGCTCGTGGTGCTCGCGCTAAGGCAAGGCGATAGTCGGTTTCTCTATCTCCGCGTAGGGAAACTGCTTCAACAGGTGATCGATGCAGTTGAGGCGTCCGCGCTTCTTGTCGACCGCCTGCACGACCCACCACCGCGCCTCGGGAATGTGCGAACGCTGCAACATCACTTCCTTCGCTTTGGTGTAGTCCTCCCAGCGACGCCGCGACTCGAGGTCCATCGGACTGAGCTTCCATTGCTTCATGGGATCGTGAATTCGGCCGAGGAACCGCAGATGCTGCTCCTCGTCGGTGATCGAGAACCAGTACTTGAGCAAGCGGATGCCGGAGCGGACGAGCATGCGCTCAAACTCCGGAACGGAGCGGAAGAACTCCTCGTGCTCATCCGCCGTGCAGAAGCCCATCACGTGCTCGACGCCCGCGCGGTTGTACCAGCTGCGGTCGAAGAGCACGATCTCCCCCGCCGCGGGCACGTGCGCCGCGTAGCGCTGAAAGTACCACTGCGTGCGCTCACGGTCGTTGGGTGCGGGTAGCGCCGCGACGCGGCAGACGCGTGGATTCAGGCACTGCGTGATGCGCTTGATGACGCTTCCCTTGCCGGCGGCGTCGAGTCCTTCGAACAGGATTACGACTCGCTCGCGAGTGGTGATGACCCAGTCCTGCAGCTTCACCAACTCAGCCTGCAGCCGAAAAAGCTGCTGGAAATAATGCTGCCGATACCCCTGGAACTCCTCTTGAGAGGCACGCCGCGGCTCACTGAGCGGATGGCGATCTTCAATTTCCATCTCCAGCTCTTCGTCGTAGCGGTCCGCCAGGTCGCGGCCCATGCGGCGGATGATGTCTTCGTAGTCGAGCGACGAGAGGTCGGCCATCGAGGAACTCTCCGCGTGTCCACGTGAAGCTCTCATCGTGCGCCGCAAGTGTGGCAGATTTGGTGCGCGCACCGGCCCGCCATCGGTAGCGGGAATCCCGCGCGCCTGGTCTCGCGTGCCTCCGCCCGTGCGGGCGTGACAGATTTCGCGCGTGCCCAATCCCGACGTGGACACGGCGATAGAATGCAAGCGGAGGCGGCAAGGTGGATGCGGTCGATGCCCGGCGACTGGCGGCGCATTCATGCCAGCACCGCAGAAAGATTCCTGAGCGCGTCGAGTCCATGCTCGACCTGTTTGCGGTACATCAGATCCGCGGACGCCGCCCAGGTTCGCGCTACGATATTTTCACGGGCCGATGTCGAATCGTAGACGCAAACACGCGCCTGCGGAGAGAGGTGTGATGCTAATCACGTACCAGTCTTGAGCTACAGGGTCTGATATACCTTACCCTCAGACGAACGGGAGGAGATCCGGGTGGCGATCGTCAAATGCGCGGAGTGCGACGGTGGACTTTCTGATCAAGCAGCGGCAAGCCCGACATGCGGCGCGCCGCGATGGCGTCACCTCGGCATGGCCTTCTTGTGCGGCGTAGTGGCGGTGACGGCCTTATCAACTGTACTCGCAGGGACGGGCGCAGACAGTGTGGCAAGCAAAATGGCGACCGCTGCGCCGCTTGATGCGGGGGCCGCGGTGACGCAGATCTACGGCGGCACGACATGGAAGGCGCAAGAGCTCACACAGTATTTCGGCCGGGGGCAGCAGAGGGGACAGTCGAGAGACCTCGCGTACGTTTCGGTTGCTTACCAAGCCGACTTCTCGGAAGGTGGGGTCGAAAAAAGCGTCGTCATAACTCGGTTGACGCCGGTGCCGGAAGACGAGTTCCGCTGCCACGCTTGCGCGCCGGTGATCGGCGGGGCCGTGTTTGCGTTTCGAGATAACGGTTGGAAGATTGAGAGCAGGGCCCAGATTCTGGGCTGGGGCACCGGTGGCGGCAATTATTTCAGTCTTTTGAAGATCGGTCCAGATCGCTACGGCGTGCTCTATCGCCTCGAGGATGATCATCAGGGATATGAACAGAAACGCATCAAGCTGCTCGTGCCGTTTCGGGGCACACTGTTGACGGCGCTATCGATCGGCTTCGATGGGAGCCCGAGCCCAGGCGCTTGCGAGGGAGCGCAATCTCAATCGGTGAGACTCGACGTCACGCGGAGCGGTCACGGATCCGACCCCGGGTACTTCGATCTGCTCACGGCGGTCCAGCGTAACGAGGGCGCCTGCGGCAATCTGGTGTTCCGGACGAAGGTTACGCGCTTTGTCTTTCAGAACGGAGCGTATGCGGACGCAAATACGATTGTCCCGATGAAATCCAAGCCTGCGGACGCCATGGAGTTCGGCATCTTTTTCGGCGGCGTGGCTTCTCAATACGACCTGTGCGTAAGCAAGGGGTTCTTACCGAAGGGCGCGCGAAGCGCGGAGGAAGAAGCCAATGCTGTTCTCAAGATCATGCAGGAGCACACACAGGACACCGACGGCATGGTCAATGTTCGCAAGGGCTGGGACCTGATCAAGCAGCAAATCGCCCAAAGATCCGCCGACTTCACCCGGACACGTTGCGATGAGGTGGCCGCTCAGTGGAACAAGTACATGACCATGATTCCGCAAACTTCGGCTCCGTGAGCGCCGAGGTGATTTGATGCCCTCCAGGTTATCCATGGTGATTTCAGGAGGGTTCGCTGTGGGCTTAGAGAGCCCAACCTCACTACGTCAGAGCCGCAGCGAGTGATCGTCCACATAGCCCCGCTACGACATTCAAGTCCGTCGCAGCCGGCAACTCCGGCCTATCGGCCCGCGATCGCCGTCACCATTCGATCGCGCATATCCCCCAGCTCGATGTTGAGGTTCATCTCGAGGTCCGCGGAGTACAGCGCCTTGAGGTAGGCGGTGTCCGCCGCGGTGAGCGCCTGCGGCTTGGCGGTCGAGCCGCAGCCGGATGACAGCAGGTCGATGATGCTCGGCAGCCCGCTGCAGCCATCGAGCGAGCCCATCCGCGTTAGTGCGAGCATGGCGACGTAATCGGAGATCGACCGCAGCGAATCTCCGGCCACTTTGCGGGTATCCACGACGACGAGCACGTGGACGAGCTCGCTAGAGAGGGCTTTGCCGAGGTGGCTGCCGGCGAGGCCGGCGGCAAAACCCGACCCGTACGCCGGATCGACATGCGCGCCGTCCGGGAGAGGTGGACTGACCGCGTCTTGTGCCGTCTCTATCCCGAACCTGACGGGCGACTCTTCCCAACCCGGCTCCGCCTTCGTCCCGGTAAGGTACCAGGATTGAATGGCGCGGCGAACGATGGTGTCGCCCGCCGACCGGGCCGATCCGAGAAGCCCCGGATAGGCCTTGGCAATGTGATTCAGCAATTGCTGCGGCTGGGGAGTGAAGACGATCTCGACGTTGACCGCGCATCTTTTGCCAACCCCACGGGTCGGTGCGCCAACCCTCCGCGCGACCGCCTTCACGCGGCGCGAGACAAACGCCCCGGCCCGCGGGTTCAGTCCGGTCACCTGCGGACACACATCCATCCGCCAGCGACCGATTTGATCGGTGGTCGTGCTCACTGCCCCGTGCAGTTTCACGAACTGGATGGCGACACGTTTCAACGTCCGCCGGTCGAGTCTCGAGGCGGTGACCCGCACTTCCTGCAGCGGATGAGAGTTCTGTGGCGCCGACTGATCTGCCGGCTGGGCCGCCGCGGCGAGGGCCGCAGTGAGCAACGCGCCGAGAAAGCCGACTGCCCAGCCGCAGTTGCGGGGTGCGAGATGAGCTAAGGATCGCTCCATCGTCAATCCACCACAGAGTGCGAGTCGCGCTCTTCGCAAAATCGTACCACGAGGCGCCTCGGGGGCGCGAGAGGGCCTCTGGCGGAATGCTGCATCTTGAGCTCAGCCACTCGCCCCGCCGTCCACCACTCATGACGACCACATTCTCGAGCGCTCGAAGACGAGGCCAAAGGGCTAGCCGCGTCTTGGACCTGATCCACGGGGCTGATGTGGAGGATCGTCCATCGAAGACCGGCGAGGATCGTTACCGCGATGCTTGATTGAGATCGTTTGCGTCGACCCTGCGGTAGCCCGCCGGAATATCGAAGGTGCTGGAGGGAATACTGTCCTGCGAGAAAGCGGACTTCTGCGTCGTCGTCTCGAACAGGACGGCGCTCGATGCCGCGGCGCCGGTGGTGCTCGCAGGTTTTGGCGGCGGAGGATTGCGATGGAAGGCGCCGAACATGGAGTTCCCGAGCGCCGAGCCGAAGGCCCCGAGCCGGCTGATCTGCGAACCGGCAACGTTGCTGGTGGTGTCGGTCGCGGCCTGGCTGGCGATCGCAGAACTCTGATCGGGCGCCGCTGGCGGCGGCGGCGCAGCACCGGTCCCCGGCGTCGCGGGCATCGTCTCGCCGCCGAGCCGCGTGATCTCGAGCACGGGCACGCCGTGGATCTTCTGCATCTCGGCGGCCATCTTCTGGGTCATCTGCTGAAAGGCGGTGCCCATCTGCGGGTTATTCGCAAAAACCGCTCCAATTGACGCGCCGCTGAGCGCTGGTCGCATCGCCTTCGTCAACGCGCTGGTATCCACACCGCGCATCAGGGCCTTGCCGTAGCGCCCGTAGAAATCATCGATCTGCTGGAGTTCGACGGGCTCGGGCGCGGTCCAGATGTCCTGCAAGTAGGTATACGTGACCGTATTCGGTCCGGCCGCCGGCGGCGCGTTCGGGTCCGTGACGGGCTCCTTGAGGACCATCAGCTGCTCCTGGGCCATCACCCCGTTGATGACCTTCGAGACCCCTGGCGTGCTGACCGAGAGATCGAAAGTGACCTGCAGCGGGGGTGCGGATGACTGTGAACGCGCGTCGGCCGCCTGCTGCTGGGTCTGCTGCGCCTGTGCCTGCTCGAGCTTCTGCTGCGCGCCCTGGATCATCTGGCGCATCTGCGCGAACGTCGTCACGGAATAGGTCTTTCTCTCGTTATCGATCCGCGTGACCGTCTCCTGATCCAGATCGATGATCTGGGTCGAGCTCTTGGAAACGGTGGCGAGCCGATTGCCGTGCAGCATCGTTTGCGAGTTGATCGGGTCGAACATCTTGCGGATCTGTGATAGTCCGAACGGCATCGAACGCAGGGACTCGACCATCGAGCCGCCGCTGATCTGCACGGTCTCCTGGTAGCTAGCGTCGCCTCAAGCGGCGCCTGTGCCGGCGATGCCGACGGCCGACAGCAATCCCGCATACGTGATGAGCTTGTACGTATTCATTGTTAGTTTCCGCTGTGGTGAGAGGTGACGCAGCTCGCGCGGCGATTGTGCGCCCGCCCATGGAGCGTGTCATTGCTGTCGACGGCATCGGATGCGCAATAGTCGGCGGTTTCGAGTGGGACCGGTTCGATCCTGAAGCACGCCAACAGCGTGACCGCAATCTGAGGCATGTGGCAGCCGCGAGCGCCCGCGCTATAGTCGGCACCAGGGTCCCGTGGTCAGGCGCGCATGCCGTGGGCTGCATCTTCGCACCGTGAATACTGATGGCCTTGTTGCGCATGGCAAGAGCCTTGCTAACCCTGATCCACGCTGGTGGTCCTTCGGGAAAGCGTATGCGTTGCTGAACCAGCAGCTTGCGGGAGCATGGATGGAAGTTCTTCCCGCCACGCGCGCGCCGCCTGCCGGTTGCCGCAATTCCGCGACAATGGAGATCCACGACAGCGAGGCTCTAAATCCTTGTTTCGTGAAGTGTCTGCGCAGGTGAAAGAGGCCAAGACAGCGCTTGTGGCGTGGTAGGCACAGCGATTGCGAGTCGATCGGCAGAGCGTCGTGTATGCGTAACGATCTTTTCAAACACTGCGGACCGATCCGGTCGCTTCAATTACTTGAGCGGAGGCTGGCGTGTTCAAAACATTCAATGCCATGACGATGCGTCGGTCCGTGGTGCTGTTGGCGGCCGTGACGCTGGCGGCGGGTTGCGCCTCGCGCAAGCACGACATCGCACAAGACAGTTTCAGCGAGTCGGCTCCTTTCAGCAAGACGCTGACGGGATCGGGCGACACGGTGTGCTGGTGTGTCAAACGCGCGCTACTGAGTCAGGGCTACATGCTGGACCGACCCAATGACTCCAGCAGCATTTTGACCGGGACCCGCGACTTTCAGCCGAAGCCGAAATTGAACGTCGCAGTTCACCTGCAGGCGACGTGCGCCGACAACCGCAACGGCACGAGTATCGTTTTTGTGATTGCTACCAGAGAGGATAGCCGACTGGAGAAAATGAGGCAGTTGACCAGCGCGGGCATTGGCCCGGCGATGATCACGGTGCCCTCAGGCTCGGCGAAAGTTCTCGGGGTCGTGAGACGAGAGACGATTGCTGATCCGGATTTCTACAATCGCTTCTTCGACCTAGTCCAAGCATTCGTCGTACAGGATGAGCAATCCCTTTCCAGGGAGCGACAAGCGCAGTCAAGGTGATCGTGAAGCGGATCGTGAATGAGACGCAAAGGAGGTGTCATGAAGCGCAATACCATGTTCGCAATTGCTATGGGCTCGGCTCTCGCGGTTTCATTGCCGTGTGCGTACGCTCAGAGCCACGACCAGCAGGCCGGTGTAACGCCACAGTCAGCCACGTCCGCGGCACCCGCTTCGGGCACGGATAACACTCCTAATGGGGGGGCTGGCAGCGCGAATGCGCGCGACAATCGCAGCTGGCAAGACGGAAAGGGCGGGCAGGACAGTCGGGATGGGCAGGGCCACAACGGCTGGCAGGCCCACAACGGCTCGCAGGGCCACAACGACTGGCAGGCCCATAACGGTGGGCAGGACCACAACGGCTGGCAGGACCAACATGATCCGCAGGATCACCGTGATTGGCAGGACCACCATGACGGGCAGGACCACGGCGATTGGGGAAATCGGCAAGATTGGGCAGACGCCCATCGTGGCGGTGATACCGGGGCAGGGAGCGCAGTGGCCCAGAATCAGCGTATGCCGAACAGCGAGTCGGCGCCCAGCCTGCACGCTGTGTCGACCCAAGGTGTCGTAGCGAGCACCCAAGGTACTGCGGTAAGCACCCAGGGTACTGCGGTGAGCGCCCAAGCTACTGTGGCGAGCACCCAAGGTGCAATCCGCACCGACGAGTCGGACATCCGGTCGGACCGTACGGATATTCAGCAGGATCGTGCCGTGCGGCGCACGGATTGGCGGGATCTGCGCCAAGACTATGCAGAGAGTCGCGAAGGTCAGCACGACCAGTCGGCGATCGCTAACGAGCATGCGGATATTCGCACCGAGACAAAAGACATCGACCAGGAGGACGCAAACCTGCGCGCGGCCGATCAGGACCTACGCACGGAGCGTCAGGATCTACGCACCGACCAGCAGGACATGCGCACTGAGCACGTAGACGCGCGCGCCGGCAGTCCGGATCTGCATTACGGCGACGCCGGCGATATGCGCACCGATCAGCAGCGTGCTTGGCTCGCTGACAATCGGTCTGCCGATCGCAACGGCAGGGATCGTGCGTGGCGCTCATCGGTCGACGGCCAGCAACCCTGGCGGGGGCTTACGGCGACGAGCCTTGCAAACAATGCGGCGAGCGAGAGAAAGTCAACGGCCACGCAAAGCCTTCAGCACGCGTGGTACCACTCCTGGTGGTGAGAAGTTCGCGTAAGCACGCGCGGTGAGTCCCGCGCCTTGATTCGCCTGCACGGAACCCTCCAGTTCCGTGCAGGCGAGCGCCGGGATCCGTCGATCTCCGCCGTGTCATCCAGGGGAGCCGTCTTGCGTTGAAGGAGGTAGGGACGGTTAACTTCGGAGACTAGCCATGAAGCGACTCATTATGCTCGTGATCTCAGTGGGCTGCCTCGCCTTGGCGGGATGCGTCGTGGTTCCGGCTCACGGCTACTACTACCATCCGCACGCTCTGGTCGTCGCGCCGGCCCCCGTGGTCGCAATACGGCCGTGGTGAGTACCCAGCGAAGGTGTTGACGTGCGAGCGGGCGCGGCTATGCTCGCTTGCGGTCGGGCGGGGGATTGCCGCCAGACGCATCCACTCAACTGGGAGGCCATATGAAGAAGCTTGCTGTCGCTGGGTTGATTGCCGTTGCAGTATTCGCAGGTTCCGCGATCCTTGCAGATCCACCGGTGCAAGATATCAGTGCCGCTCGTCATCCGAATCTCGCCGCAGCCCAACACTTGGTGCATCAGGCATGGGAACGGATCTCGGCCGCACAGGCTGCCAACGAGGGGGACATGGGCGGTCACGCCCAAAGGGCCAAGGATTTGCTCGACCAGGTCAATGCCGAGCTAAAAGCCGCGGCCCAGACGGCGAACCATAGGTAGGTCCCGCTGCATGTCGAGCGCTGGCGGGGCGGTCCCCCGGCGCTCGATTCCTCCGTCAGGCGTGGGACGCAGCGGGAGACAGGGTGAAGCCTTCGTAGCCCTTGGCGGCGACCTCGTCGCATTTCTGCCGGTAGAGGCCGACCCCGCCGATGTACGGCATGAAGACGCGCGGCTTACCGGGGATGTTCGCCCCGGTGTACCAGGAGTTGGCGAGCGGAAACACCGTCTGATGTCCCACCTCGTGAACGTGCGTGACCCAGGCGTTTTCGGCGTTCAGGGTCGCCTCTATCGCTTCGAGGTGGTGTTCGCGGAGGTACGCGAGGCAATCGCCAATCCAGTCAACGTGCTGTTCGATGGACACGGCCATGTTGGATAGTACGGACGGGCTACCGGGTCCCGTGATCATAAACAGATTCGGAAAGCCTGCGACCATCAGCCCAAGATAGGTACGGGGCCCCTCGGACCACCGTTGCTTCAGCGCGGCGCCGGTCCGGCCGCGAATGTCGATGTTGGAAAGTGCGCCCGTTATCGCATCGAACCCCGTGGCGAACACGATGCTGTCGAGCTCGTACTCCGAGCCGGAGGTGCGCACACCCGCAGGCATGATCGCATCGATCGGCGTCGCCCGTAGATCGACCAGGGTGACATTGTCGCGGTTGAATGTCGCATAGTAGCTCGTGTCGATGCACAGACGCTTGGCGCCGATCGGATAGCCTTTCGGCATGAGCGCCTCGGCAACGGTCGGATCGCGAACAATCCCGCGGATCTTGGAGCGCACAAACGACGCGGCCGTCTCGTTGGCGTCCTTGTTGAGCAAGAGGTCCGCGAATGCGCCGAGCAGCCGAAATCCGCCGTGCTGCCATTGTTTCTCATACTCGCGTTGCCGGTCTTCGGGCGACACCTCGAGGGCCCCCTTGGAGCCCACGTCAAAGATGAAACCAAAAGGCGACGTCCGCTCCTTGGCCCGATGGCCGGCATGGTTCGTCCTCCAGTCCTGGATCACATCGGGTGACAAGGGGGCATTGTGCGCAGGTACGCTGAAATTGGGTGTCCGCTGGAACACGAACAGTTGCGCGGCCTGGCGTGCAATTTCCGGAATCGACTGGACAGCGGACGACCCCGTGCCAATGACACCGACCCGCTGACCCGTGAAGTCAACGCCTGCGTGGGGCCAGTGCCCCGTGTGGTAGCTCTTGCCCTTGAAGGTATCGATACCCGGGAGTTCGGGATTCTTGGCGACAGACAGACAGCCGGTCGCCATGACGCAGAATCTCGCCCTCACTTGCTCGTGTCGGTCGGTCTGGATGATCCAACGATTTGCGGCTTCGTCGAAGACGGCGGCCGTCACGCGCGTCTCAAATCGAATATGCCGTTTGAGATCGAATCGGTCGGCGACGTGCTTGAGATAGTTCAGTACCTCGGGCTGGGACGCGTAGCGCTCGGTCCACTGCCACTCGCGCTGGAGTTCCTCCGAGAACGAGTAGGAGTACTCCATGCTCTCGACATCGCAGCGGGCGCCGGGATAGCGGTTCCAAAACCAGGTGCCACCGATGTCGCTGCCGGCCTCGTAGACCTGTGCGGAGAAGCCCAGCGCACGCAGGCGGTAGAGCATGTACAGCCCCGCGAATCCCGCACCGACGATCACCACATCGAAGGTGTTGGCTTCGACGGTACTCCGCTGGGCGCTAGTCTGTGTCGCTGTCATCGCTGCGATTTCCGCGACTTTCATCATAGCAGCCAGGCCGGCCGACGCCACACCCAAGGCGGGATGCGGTGGCAGGAAGGGATCTTCGGTGTCGAGCGCGATGCTACGGGATCCGTAGCTCGATCAACGGTGCTATGATCCGTGCGCACCAAGACAGGGCGATCGTGGCCGTAAACGATAATCCCGGGGGCAGCGCAATGGGTTTTCTTTCGGTTCTCGACCGCGACCGCACGATTGCCAGTACCGGCTTCAATCGTTGGATGGTCCCGCCGGCGGCACTGTGTATTCATCTGTGCATCGGCCAAGCGTACGCGTTCAGTGTGTTCAACCTGCCGATGACGAAGTTGATCGGCATCAGCCGATCCGCTCCCACCGACTGGAAACTCACCGACCTGGGGTGGATCTTCACCCTCGGCATCTTTTTTCTCGGCGTTTCGGCTGCCATTCTCGGACGTTGGGTGGAGGAGGGCGGTCCGCGACGGGCGATGTTCACCGCGTCGCTGTGCTTCGGCGGCGGGTTTCTCGTCTCGGCCGCCGGTGTCTACGCGCACAATATCTGGATCATCTATTTTGGCTATGGCGTGATCGGGGGTTTCGGTCTCGGTATCGGATATATTTCCCCGGTGTCGACGCTGATCAAATGGTTCCCGGACCGGCCGGGCATGGCGACAGGCCTTGCCATCATGGGCTTCGGCGGTGGTGCGCTCATCGCCTCGCCGCTCTCGGTATGGCTGATGGCCAGGTTCTCAACGCCAACGCATATCGGCGTTGCGGAGACCTTCATTTGCCTCGGCGTCATCTACCTGTGTTTCATGCTGGTGGGTGCAGCGATCGTACGGATCCCCGCGCCTGGCTGGCGGCCGGCCGGCTGGATAGCTCCGGCGACGCCCAGGAAGCTCGTGACAACCGCCGATGTCCATGTTTACGAGGCGCTCAAGACGCCGCAGTTCTGGCTGCTGTGGTGGGTGCTGTGTCTCAACGTCACCGCGGGCATCGGGGTACTCGGTCAGGCATCCGCCATGAGTCAGGAAATGTTCCCCGGCAAGGTGACGGCCATCGCGGCCGCCGGCTTCGTGGGGCTGATGAGCCTGTTCAACATGGCGGGGCGCTTCTTGTGGGCGTCGAGCTCGGACTTCATGGGCCGCAAGAGCACTTATTTTTGCTTTTTCATCATCGGCACGGTGCTCTATGCCGTAGTGCCGGCGACGGGCGCGAGCGGTAGCGTCGCCCTGTTCGTGCTGTGCTTCGTGGTGATCATCAGCATGTATGGCGGCGGTTTTTCGACGATACCGGCCTATCTCAGGGACATGTTCGGCACGCGCTATGTCGGCGCCATCCACGGCTGGGTGATCACCGCCTGGTCGGCGGCCGGGGTGTTCGGCCCGGTCCTGGTCAACTACATCCGCGAGTACGAGATCGATCACGGCGTACCGAAGGCGCAGGCCTACAATTTGACCATGTACATCATGGCGGCGCTGCTGGTGGCCGGGTTCTTCTGCAACCTCTGTATCAAGCCCGTCCATAAACGGCATCACCTCGGCCAAGTCGGGCCGGGATCCGTTGCTGCAGTGACCGACTGAAGGGGGCGAGCATGGCGAATCAGGAGCAACACCGGACCGGATTGATAAAGCTGATCCTCGCCTGGGGGTTTGTCGGAATCCCTCTCCTCTGGGGTGTGCTGCAAACTTTGCGCAACGCCCTCAAGCTATTCCAGTAGCGGTGTCCGCCTTCCGGTTCTATTGATGGTGATATTCCGGCGGTGGGGGCGCCGCAGCCGCTGCACCGGGCGGCGGTGCCGGGGGGAAACCTCCGGGCGGCCCGAAGCGGAATCTGCCACGCGGGGGCTCCTTCTTCGCCTCGTTCGCCAGGCTCACGACGTAGGCACGAATCGCGTTGGCGTCGGGCGGTGTCAGCACCTTCCGGAAGGACACCATGCCGTTCGCCTGCAGCGCACCGCCGATCACGATCGCGTTGAACGCATCGGAGCTCCACAGCTGACCCGCGTAGCGTAGATCGGGAAATAAGCTGCTCACCCTGCCGTTGTTACCATGGCAGCTCGCGCAGTGCGAGTCGTACTCGGTCTCGCCCCGTGCGAGCAGAGCCGCGTCGCCGAAGTTCGCCGGCGGATTGAGCACCGGGGGCGTGTAGGGCATCGGCGGAGGCAGCTTGATCGTGCCGTCGAGCTTGTAGACCAGCAGGCGCGCGTAGGTGGGCGCCCAGTAGTCACCGAACGCGCTGTTGCCGGCTACCACGGCGACGTACTGCACGCCATCGACCATGTAGCTCGCCGAGCCTCCGACGATGCCCGCCTGCGTGTCCGCCGTCCAGACCCGCTCGCCCGTATCGGCGCGAAAGGCCGAGAACGTCGGCGGCCCGGAGCTGCCGAACGGCGGCGTCGTGCCCTGGAACACGAGATTGCCGGCGGTCGTCATTACGCCGGCGCGGCCGCTGCCCTGCCGCTGCATCCAGACGGCCTTCAGCTTCACTGGGTCCCAGGCGAGCAAATACGAGCCAGTGCCGTACAGCACCGGCGGCGGAACGCTCGGCCGCTTGGCGACGTTGATCGAGAGCAGCTGGTTGCCCATCTTCGCGCCAGCCTCGGCTACGAACGGGTAGCTGCTATAGTTGGCCGGGATGTACGCGAGACCCGTGTTGGGGTTGAAGGCCATCGGGTACCAGCTGTGTGCGCCGCCGCCGCCCGGCACGGCATAGAAGCCCTTGCCGGTCTTGCCGTAGTTGGCTTGCGGGTTGAGGATCGGTTTGCCACTTGCGTCGAACCCCGTCATCCAGTTGACCGTCGGCACGAAGGGCTTGGCGGCCAGCAGCTCGCCGCTCGAGGCATCGAACACATAGAAAATGCCGTTCTTCGGCGCGTGCATCACCACGTGCCGCTTCTTGCCGTCGATGACGAGATCCGCCGTGATGATCTGTTGCGTGCTGTCGAAGTCGAAGCCGTCCTGCGGCGTCTCCTGGTAGTACCACCTGAACTTGCCGGTCTTCGCATCGAGCGCGACGATCGAGGAGATGAACAGGTTGTCGCCGCCGCCCGGCGAGCGGATCCAAGCGGGCCAGGGCGCGCCGTTGCCCGTGCCGATGTAGACCAGACCGGTGACCGGGTCGTAGGTCATGCCGTCCCAGGGCGTACCGCCGCCGCCCTTCTTCCACCACTCGCCCGTCCAGGTCTTCGCGGCCCATTTGAGCTCCGGCTGCTCGAACCCCTTCTCCGGATCGCCGGGCACCGCCCACCAGCGCCACAGCTCCTTGCCGGTCGCGGCGTCGTAAGCCGCCATGTAGCCGCGCTGCTCGAACTCGGAGCCCGCCTCGCCGATGAAAATGCGGCCATCGGCGATGCGCGGCGCACCGGAGATGGACAGCGTCTTGCTCCGGTCGGTGGCCTGGACTTCCCAGACTTTCTTGCCGGTCCTCGCATCGACGGCGATCAGGCGCCCATCGAGCGTGCCCCAGATGACCTTGCCCTCCCACACCGCGACGCCGCGATTGACAATGCCGCAGCACAGTTTCACGGCCCAGGCGCCAGGCACCTTCGGATCGTACTTCCAGAGCTGCTTGCCGGTCCTCGCGTCGAAGGCGTAGACCTTGCTCCAGGGAGCGGTGACGAAGATGCGGCCATCGACGGCGATCGGCGTCGTCTCGTAACTGCCGCCGCGCTCGGCTAGATCGGCATACCAGGCGAGGCCCAGCCGGCTCACGTCGTCCACGTTGATCTGTTTGAGCGGGCTGTAGCGCTGCTCGCTGTAGTCCCGGCCGTACGACATCCACTGGCCCGCGTTCGCCGGCGAGTCGGCCGCGAGCAGGCGCTTGGCGTCGACGGTCGCGTGGGGACGGACGGCGGCCTGCGTCTGCCCGGCGAGCCCGGCCATCGGCGCGAGCGATGCGGCGCCGAGGAGTGCGGCAATGATCTGACTGCGCATGTTGCCCCCGAGGAAAAAGAGTTGTTTCCGCGCCGCCTGCCCTGACCTTGGCCGCTGATGCATCACGCATCAGCCGTCCGAGGCACCCCCTACGCGGCCGCCGAGCGCGGTCATTGCTGCCAGGGCAGCGGGGGATAGATCTGGAAGTCGGCAGGCACACCGAGCTCCTTGAGGCGCTCGTGCCATGCCGGCGCGGTGAGATTGGACTCGAGCTTGCCGCTCGAGGTGTCGAGAATGAAGTATCGCGTGTCCGTGCTGCCCGTGAAGGCCAGGTCATTGGTGTACAGGCGGCTCGATGGCGGAGCGTCGCCCAGAGCACCCGCCACGAGATAGCCGGATACGGCGTATGCCGCAACGGAGGCCGGTAGGACGTGGCTCCCACCCCGCTTCACGATCTGGGATTGATCCTGCGCGTCCGGCTGGAGGTAGTAGCCGTTCGGGAGCGCTACCACTGGGCGAGCCGGAGCTGTCGCGCAGGAGATCATGGAGATCATGAGCAGGGTCGCCAACGCCGCGAAACCCACTTGACGAACAGATCGCTGATGCATAGTCCACGACTCTCGTTTCGCTTGAGCAAATCGTTACATTACGCGCTCACCGTCAACCCGGTGAACGACCGCGTGTGCCATTTTCCGCCGCAGGCGGGCATTGTAATACAGATGGAGGCGGCGGCTCACGGCCGCACGCACGGCTGATGCCTCGAAGTCTCGCGCGAAGATCGAGGCGGTCCCTGCCGTCGTCGGCGCGGGAGGCTCGGCCCGCGCTACGCCTGCCGGCGGCCGCCGGGCGATGGGGCGGAGAGGAGGCCGTCGAGCATGGTCCGCAGGGCGCCTGAGTCGATCGGCTTCGACAGGTAGTCGTTCATGCCGGCCGCGAGGCATTCGTCGCGATGGCCGCTCAGGGCATGCGCCGTGAGCGCGATGATCGGCAGTCCCGCGGCCGCGGGGCCAGCGGCGCCGGCGCGGATTCGCCGGGTCGCGGCGTAGCCGTCCAGCACGGGCATCTGGCAGTCCATCAAGACCACGTCAAAGGGCGCTTCCGCGAGCTTCGCGATCGCCGTCTCGCCGTTGTCGGCCACGGTCACCTCGGCGCCGAGCTTCTCCAGCACGCGGCGCGCCAGCAGTTGATTGACGGTGTTGTCCTCGGCGAGCAGCACCCGCATGCCCCGCAGCACCGCGGTGCGCGGCGCTTGCTCCGGGACGGGCGCGGCCTTCGCGGCGCCCAGCACCTGCTGCAGGCATTGCAGCAGCGCGGATTGCTTCACCGGCTTCGTCATGACGTGATCGACGGCGCCGCTCGCCGTCTGGTCCGTTGCGCGGCTTCCGAGTGATGTCATCAGGATGACGGGCACGTGCGCGCCAGCTGGGTCGAGTCGCAGCCGCTCGGCGAGCCACGGCCCGGGATGGTCCGGCAGATCGTGATCCAGCAGGATGACATCCGGGGCACGCTGCTCGGCGACGAGCTGCTGCCAGGTCTCGAGCCCCTCGACGGCCGATGCGGCGCTTGCGACATGGCACCCGACGGCCGTGAGCTGGCCATCGATGATTCTCCGATTGACGGGATGATCGTCGATGACGAGTACGCGGCGGTCCGCGAGGCTGACCGACCCGCCCGACGCGCGCGGAATCCGGACGACCGGCAGCGAGAGCTCGAACCAGAAGCAGGAGCCCGAGCCGGGCGTGCTGTCGACGCCGATCGATCCTCCCATCAGCTCGATGAGGCGGCGGCAGATCGACAGTCCGAGCCCCGTCCCACCGAAGCGCCGCGTCATCGACGCGTCCGCCTGGATGAACGGCATGAACAGCCGCGAGCGCTGCTCGGTAGTGAGTCCCTCGCCCGTATCCGCGACCTCGACGCGGACCCGCGCACTCTCGGGGGTGCCCCCGAGTATGCGTGCCGAGAGCCGGATTTCGCCTTTCTGAGTGAATTTGATCGCGTTGCTGAGCAGGTTGAGGATCACCTGGCGCAGGCGCGTCGGGTCGCCGCGCATGCCTCGCGGCAGGCGGGGATCGACGTCGAGGATGAGCTCCAGGCCCTTCTCCGCCGCGCGGAGCGCGACCGCATCGATCGACTGCTCGATGATGCTCATCAGATCGAAGTCGATCTCCTCGACGGACATCTGTCCGGCTTCAATCTTCGAGAAATCGAGCACGTCGTTGAGTACGGCGAGGAGCGACTCGCCGCTCGAGCGGGCGATCTCGGCGAACTCGCGCTGATCCTCCGTGAGCGGCGTGTCGAGCAGGAGCGCGGTCATGCCGATCACACCGTTGAGCGGCGTGCGGATCTCGTGGCTCATGTTGGCGAGAAACTGGCTCTTGGCCCGGTTCGCCGCCTCCGCCGCCTCCTTCGCGGCCCGCAGCTGCTCCTGAGCGAGCTTGCTCGCCGTCACGTCGGCGACATATCCGTCCCAGAGAGTGCTGCCGTCCTCGTTGACGCGCCCGACCGCATCGCCTTCCACCCATCCAACCTCGCCGCCGGGCCGAATGATCCGATGATCGATGTGCCAACGCAGTGCCGACTCGCGTGCATGGGTCGCCGTTGCCACGATCCTTTGGAGATCCTCGCGATGGGTGATCTCCAGCAGCAGGTCGGCGTTCGCGGTCAGTTCCTCGGCAGATCTGCCGTAGACCTGCCGCGCCCCCGGACTCACGTAGAGGAACTTGCGCGCCATGCTGCTCGCGTCCTGCCACAGCTGAAAGATCATGCCCGGTACGTTGGAGGCGATCAGCGCGAGCCGCTCGCTCGCGATGCGGCGCTGCTCCGCGGCGAGCTTGTGCTCGGTCACATCGGTCTGGATGCAGACCCAGCCGCGTAGGGTTCCGTGCCGATCGATGAGCGGCTGCGCGTCCGTATCGAGCCACCAGCGGCGCCCGTTGCGGCTGCGCACCAGGATCTCGAAGCGCACGCCGCGCACATTCGCGAACGATTCGCGAACGCGCCGGACGGTCTCGAAATCGGTGCCGTCGAAGTAAAGCAAATCGCTCGTCTTCAGACCGACCACCTCCGCGGCGGAATAGCCGGTCATGCTCGTGAAGCTGTCGTTCACCCAGACGAGGCGCCGGTCGGCGTCGCTGATCGTCACTCCGTAGCCTGTGACCCGAGTGGCGAGAGCGAGCCAATCGGCGACCGTGGACGAGGTGATCTTCCCGGCCGGCGGGCCGGTGAGTGACCGCAGGAGAATCCAGGCCCAGGGCAGCGCGATGAGCGCCGTGAGTGCGGCCCACTCCGCCAGATCGGCGGCGTGGCTCGAGGGATGGGGATGATTCCAGAGGGCTGCGGCTGCAGCGACGGACAGCACCCCGGCGGCCGCGATCGAGGTGCGGCGCGGGGAAGCGCTCGGACCGAGAGCGGCCAGGCGCCCGAGCAGGGTACTCCCCGCCTGCGGGCGGGAGGAGGATGGGGAAAAGCCTGGCGGATTCGGGAGATTCACGGCTGGAACGTAACCGTTCTCTCGTGCCGTCGAAGTGAACTACGCCGCGCCTTTATGTAAAAGTGCCGCCCCTGGGGCTGTGCTCGAGGCTTTGAGGGGGTGCGCAAGAGGGGTGCCCCCCCCTCAGGGCCGACCCGGGCCGGGCTGTTGCGCCGCAATATACCGAGCGGGCCCCGCCCGGACCTCAGGTCCGCGATCGTGGCTCGATGGCGCGGAGCGCGGCCCGATGCTCGAGGAACAGGCTGCGGAGCGACTGCGGCTTGCGGCCCGTCAGGCGCTCGAAGTCGTCGGAGAGCAGGTCCAGGAATCCCTCCCGGATCGCGCGCTCGAAGGACACCATGTCGTTGCTCGACCAGGGGACGCGATTCACGACATGGTCGTCAACCGCCTCCCGCGGCACGCCGAGCGCGTCGAACATCCGGTACATCCCCTCGTCATCGACGACCGTATATTCGACCGGTTTGCCGCTCATCTCCGAGGCGAGCGCGGCGACCTGGCGAAACGAGAGCACCTCGGGTCCCGTGATGTTGTAGACCTTGTTCTCATGGCCGGGCGTCGTGAGCACTGCGACGGCCGATGCGGCGCAGTCCCGGCGCGTGACGAAGCCGATCTTGCCCTCGCGGGCGCTCGCGAGCCAGCGCCCGCTCTCGATCGCGATCGGCGCGGCCACTTCCGCCATCGCCTCGGAGTACTGGCTGTCGCGCAGCGCCGTCCAGGCGAGACCGCTTTGCCGAAGCATGTCCTCGGTCGATCCATGCTCTTTTGCGACGAGTGCGGGGTTGGCTCCGCCGGCGTTGACGAAGGACGTGTAGACGATGTGGCGAACACCCGCCTCGGCCGCGGCGCGGATCGCGTTGCGATGCTGGGGAAGCCGCTTGCCCACCCGCCCGGTGCTGATCATGAGCAGCTTCTCGCCGCCCGCGAACGTGGAGACGAGCAAGGCGGGATCGTCGAAGTCGCCTCGCCGCACGATCGCGCCTCGCGCCGCGAACTCCGCGAGCTTCTCCGGGCGGCGGCTCATGAGGATGAGGTCGCCCGGCGGTACTCGCTCGAGGAGCTCTCGGACGGCGAGGCGGCCGTAATTTCCGGAAGCGCCGCTAATGATCAGCTTCATCAGCCAGCCTCGGCGTGGAAGGCCGCTAGGATCGGCTTTCCGAGACCAAAGGCCTGATCTCCGCGGCCTCGTCCTCCGAGAAGACCTCCGTGGGCGCGAGGAGCGAGTCCGGCATCTCCGAGGTCTCGAAGGCCGGCCTTGCGGTGGATCGGCCGAGCGCGACGCTCATGGCATGCCGGAGAGTCCCGTAGTGCTCGTGGATGCCGCTCGAGCGCCACGTGACGAAGCCATCGGGCCGTACGAGGAGGGCGCCATCACCTGCGATACCGTGGCGGTCCGTCCAGTCGCCCGCCGGGTCCGTCACATCCGTCGAGATGTGCAGCGTGGAGAGCGGTACCGTGAATTCCTCCTTCAGCCGTTCGGCCGCCTCGATCCAGGCCCGACCGGCCGGCCCCGCGACGAGCAGGAAGTCGCCGCCGATATGATCCAGCACCGAGGTGGTTTCTCCGTGTCGCTCCAGGGGCACGAATGGCACCCGGGTTCCGGGGCGGCCGTTGAGCGTCGCCGGATCCTCGCACGCGAGGTCGTTGTCGGGTTCCTCGAGCAGCAGACAGCCCGAGCGATACCGGTAGCCGAAGGCGACGCCGAGCGCCAGGCGCTCATCCGGGCCGGGGGCGCCGTTCATCTTGTCCGGGCGCATGCGCTGAAAGTACTTGCCGGTCTGGTGCGCGACGGTGAGCTCCGCGACCGACCTGCGCTCGGCGGCATAGGAGCGGACGAGCGCCGGGCCGGCGACGCCGCGCAGCGCCAAGTCGAGCTTCCATCCGATATCGAATCCGTCCTGGATGGCCGCCTGTCCGCCGAGGCCGCCGATCGGGGGCATCGTGTGTGCCGCATCGCCGATGAGATGCACTCGCTCGGTCGAGAACCGGTCCGCCAGGAAGGACGCCATGTCATAGCGCATGACGTCGAGCACGGTGATCCCGTAGTCCGACGTACCGAGACCGCGGCGGACGTATTCCAGGCACCGCTCCGGCGTGCACTCGGAGAGCGGCAGCTGCTGCCCGGGAGTCTCGACCGAGAGAACGGAGATGCCGGAATCGTCCATGTGAATGAACGCCGCCGCGAAATCCTTCTGACGTAGGTAGTAGATCGAGTGCCCGGGGAGGTCGCGGTCCGCGGTGAAGATGATCGCGATATGACTCGATAACAGGCCTGCGCCGGTGGTTCCGATGCCGAGGACCGAGCGAACCGTGCTGCGGTGACCGTCGGCGCCGAGGACGTGCTTCGCGCGCACGACGTAGGGTTCGGCGGCGTTCCGGTCGCGAATGATGGCGCGCACATGAGTCGGCTTTTCTTCCAGCTCGAGGAGCCCTGCGGAGAAGCGGACCTCGGCTCCGAGCTCAACTGCGCGGCGCATCAAGATCGGCTCGACCTGGCTCTGCACCATCCCGGATGAGCGGGCCGGGCTCAAGCCCACCTCCCATGCGCCGCGCTGCACGATGGTCTTGTGCACCGGCCCGGTGACGCTCTCGGCGTGGATGACGGTGAAGTCGCCGAACGTGCCGGAGCTGCGAGTGCAGAGCTGCTCCTCGAGTCCGGCGGTGCGCAGCAGCTCCATGCTGCGCATGTTCAGGCCGCGGGCGCGAGGATGCGGAGATAGGGCGGAACGCCGCTCGATCACGAGCGGCCTCGTGCCGCGCTGTGCCAAAGTCAGCGCGGCGGAGAGTCCCGCCAGACCGGCGCCGACGACGAGCACGGAGACATCTTGTTCGTCCATGGGGCCCCCCTAAGCTTCCCACTTATGACAATTTGGGCTAAGCCTATCTCATAAGAACTTACTGGAGCAATCTCGAAACCACTGTAACTCCATTGTAACTTGGGGGGCCGCATGCGGCGGCGGCCCGGCGGACCCTCCTTTCGCTCGTGGCCGGATGCGCGGCCCGGCTACGGTGTCACGCCGCGCGCCCGGCCGACCTGCACGATGTTCGGTCCCAGGTCCACAGCGGCGGCGATGTCGGCCCGTCCCGCGGCCTTCCGTCCCGCCCGCAGCTCGGCGACGCCCCGGCAATAGAGGAGCCAGGGATTCTTCGGCTGCAGGCTGAGAGCCGCGTTCTCGTCCTCGATCGATTTCGCGAGATCCCCGAGCCGCAGCTCGACGAGCGCCCGGCTATCGAGGAAGTCGGCCGTCCCGGGCTGCATTCGGACCGCCGTGTTGCAATCGCTCAGCGCTTTCTGCAGATCCTGTACCCCGAGCGCTCTCGCCCAGCAGCGGCCGTTCAACGCATCGGCCTTGCGCGAGTCGTCGGGGTGGTTCTCGATCCAGAGGTCAAATTGTGTGATGGCCGGGGCGTAGCGGCTCGCGCGTACGTCGAGGCGGGCGACCTGCAGGCGCAGGTCCGACTCCTTCGGAGCGAAGTGGTCTGCGGCGTCGAGGTCTGCGCCGGCATCTGAATCGTCGTGGCGCGCGAGGTGGATTTGGGCGCGCAACAGAAGTGCCTCTACGTCGTCGGGTGCGAGCTTGAGGGCCCGGTCGAGATCCGCCTGAGCTAGGAGCGGCTGGCGGACGGAGAGCTGTGCCTCGGCGAGCCCGTAGAAGTACTGCGGATTCGTCGGATCCAGCTCGGTCGCGCGCGTGAGATCGGCGATGGCGTGCACGAAATCCCGCCGCGCCGCGAAGGCCGCGCCGCGGCGGCCGAAGCCCGCCGCATCGGTGGGCTCGGCCGGACTCTGCTGTGCCTGGGGCCCGGATGCCGGAGGCGGTGCCGCGGCGCTCGCTTGGTGGGGCGGGGGAGCGGTGAAGTTGAACACCGGTCCGCCGTTGTACGTGAAGTAGAGCTTATCCTGGCTGGTTGCGACGTAGATGCGATGTGAGAGGAAGAAGTCGACCCCGAGCAGCATGTCCACGTCACGGATCTGTGTATCGACGATGTGCAGCCGCGCGTTACGGATCTGCGCGCCCCCGATCTCGAAGGTCGAGAAGGTGCCGATCCAGCCTTTCTCCGCCTGCGTTCCGATCCCGCGCACGAGCTCCCTCGCCTGAACATCGGCTCCCTTGGTGTCGAAGCCGGCGCGCTCCGCGGCCTGCAGCGTCAGCAGCGATGAGACGGAGCCGGTGTCGAACAGCACCCGAATCCGATGGCCATCCAGCGACGCGTTGCCGATGATGTGCGGCGATCCGATGGTGGTCCGATCGATGTCGATGACCGAATAGGGCTCGCTCCCCACCCAGTACGCCAGATTGTCGTTACCGCAGCCCTTGGGCCGCCAGAACCTGACCGCCCCGTTGGCGAGGTCGTATTCCGTATCCGCGAGCCTCAGGATGTTCTGCCCGAGAAGGCCTGCTGCGCCGCCCACAGCCTCGCCTCCGCCGACCAGGAACTGCACGTCACGCATGCGAGCGCCGGCGAGCGTGAAGACATCGACGGTGGCGACCGATACGCCGGTCGAGCCGCCGATGCCGACGAGGCGCATGCCGAAGGGGGCGGCGGTGAGGTGTAGCTTGAATTCGGCCGCGCTGGCCGGGGTGATCGAGCTGTAGAAGGAACCGCTGTCAACGACGAACTGAGTGTCGGCGCTGTTGATCTTGGCGGGCACCAAGGGCTTCATGCCGCTCATGGTCACGGGGAGCTCGGCGATCCGGCCGAGCTGGCACGCGGCGAGCGAGCAGTCCGCATGGGCCGCGAGCGCGAGGGCCGCGGTGGAGATGAGCAGGCGGCGGATGGTCATGCGTGCTCCACGCCGCGCACCGCGCGCGCGGCGGCGCCTCCGGTAGCCCTGACGAAGGCCGCTCGGGGTGTGATCGACCGGTGCGTGCATGACGCTTCCCCCCTCCGCTCGCACCGCCATCGTAGCACGTGTCACAGACCGCCCGTTCTGGCGGCCGGGAGCGGGGAAGGCAGGAGGGATCAGGCTCGCGCTTTGGCGAGATCCTGGATCACAGATCGATTCGGAATCCGCCGTAGATCGAGAAGGGAGCCGCGGGGCTTTCGAACCGGTTATCGACTCCCGGACCGTTGGTGACGCCGTCCGGCGGGATTCCCGGAGCGCCGATCCCGGTGGGGTCGCTCAGGATGCCGTAGGTTGCGTACTTGGCGTTCAGAAGATTGTCGATGGAGGCGAAGATCTCGAATCTCTTGTCGATCGTGTACGAGCTGTGCAGCTCCACCACGTGATAGCCCGGCATCGGAGCGAGCTGGTTCGACTCATCGCCGAAGAAGTACTGGTCGCTCACCAGCACGAGCGAGGCGCCCGCCGTCCATTGCGGCAGGATCTTGTAGTCGAGCCCGGTCTTCAGCCGATGCTGCGGGATGCCGGGCAGGCGATCGCCCGGATTGACCTCGATGTTGCCGTTCTCGTCCTGGAAGGGGTTGGAGGGGGAGGGGAGCACCAGCGGGGATTCGAACGTCGCGGCGATGTAGCTGTAGTTGAAATAGGCCGACCAGTCGCGGATGTGGTAGTCGAGGCCGGCCTCGACGCCCTGGCGGCGCGTCGAGCCGATGTTCGCAAAGAAGCCGCTGCTCACCGAGGTCGCGATGCCGTAGATGTCATTGTCGAGATTGGTGCGGAAGACGTCGACATTCCAGGAGAGCGCGCCGGGCGCATCGGCCGTTGCGTGAACCGTGCCGCGCAGGCCGGCCTCGAACGTATGTGCGATCACCTGACGCAGCGTCGGGGGATCGCCGGCCAAGTTCGAGGGCAACAGGCACGGCTGCAGGGGGTTCGAGCACTCGATCTCGCTCGCGGTGGGCGTCCGGTTGTTCTCGGTGAAGCCGACGTAAGCGGTCATCGCCGGGAGGATCTTGTAGGTGCCGCCGATCGCGGGGTTGAAGTGAGTGTAGCGGTTGTTGCCGGTGAGATCGGTGCCGAGCTGGTCCTCCAGATCGATGTTCGCGAGGTTGTAGCGTCCGCTTGCCGTGAGCGAGAAGGCGGGCGTCACGTCGAAGGTATCGGTCACGTACGCGCCGAAGTACTTGTTCAGCGACTGGAGGTCCACCGGCGTCGCGCCGAACTCGATGCCCGCGGGCGAATCCTCCGGCGTGTCGACGAAGAGGTTCGACGACTCGACGATGAGCTGCGAGTTGATCACCCCGATCTGGGTGCCGGAGTAAAAGTCCGCTCGCGCGTAGTCGAGCGTCGTGCCGACGGAGAACTCATTGTCGTGGCCGAAGATCGCGCCATGGTCGGTCGCCTGCAATGCGACGCCCCGGCCGTAGGCGCTAATGGACTCGAAGTCGTTCTCGCCGATCGGGATGGACCCCCCTTGCGAGATGTCGGGAATATCCATCCCCGCGGCATTGGTGACGGGGGTCGCCCCGTCGGTCTGGCAAAGGGAGGCCGACTCACCCGGCGCGGTGCACTCGGTGTAGTTGGTCGTGTTGCCGTTGGAGACATTCTGCTGGTACTGGCGGTAGTACGCGACGCTCTGCAGCGAGAGGGTGTCCGTCACCTTGAGGGAGCCGTTGAGCGTGACGAAATTCAGCCGATCGACGTTGTTCTGGGGGCCGGTGAAGACGAGCGAGCGATTGATCGCGAGCTCCTGCACCGGTGCCGCGCCTTGGCCCTGCAGCCAGTTGTCCGCGAGCGCGTAGCTCAGGTCGAGCGATGCGCGATCCGTGCGCAGGCTGAACGCGGTATAGAGCTGGCGCAGGGTATTCGGCGAGAACTCGCGCCAGCCGGTCTGATCGAGGGCCTTGCCGGCCACATAGAAGCCGAGCAGCCCGTTATTCGTCCCGTACTCCACGTCCGCGGAGCGCATCCCGAAGGAGCCGCCCATGAGCTCGGCTTCACCGTCGCCGTAGTTGAAGCCGTTCTTCATGGTGACCGAGACGCCGGCGCCGAGCGCGTTGAGGCCGTACACCGGATTGGAGCTGACGACGTCCACGCGGTCGATCGCGAGGTCCGGGATCAGATCCCAGTTGACCGTGTCGCCGAAGGCCTCGTTGATGCGCACGCCGTTCTGATAGACGGCGAGCCCTTCCGGCGTTCCGAGCACCGGAGAACCCTCGAAGCCGCGATAGAGGATGTCGGGCTGGTACGGATCGTCGAGATTGTCGTCGATGTTGATGCTGCCGAGCTGCGATTCGAGCGCCGTCGTCAAGCTCGCGTCTCCCTCGCGCGACAGGTCCGCGGCCGAGAGGCTCTGGACAGTACCGGGAACCTTGTCGGCGTCGATCGACGCTCCGGGTATCGCGGTGGCCTGCACCACCACCGTCGCGAGCGCCGGCTGCTCCGCCGAAGGCTGCTCCTGGGCCAGCGCCGGTGCGGCGAGAGCCGTGAGGCCGAGAATCGTGGCGTACGCCGCGCAGCGGGCAGCAAAACCGGTTTGCATGGTGGTCGTGGGACTCCGTCTCGAGGAGGGCGCATATCACCAGCGGCCGGCGGACCCTGTCCAGGGAAAACTTCCCGATGTGGACCGTGGTATCTCGTATACTTCGCGGCCCCAAGTCCGGATTCCACCGAGGTGTGCCGTGTCCGACGAACTGCAATCCGAGCTCGAGCGCCTGCGAGCCGAGAACGAGCGCTTGAAGAGCTCGGGGCGCGGCAAGCTCGCGATGAAAGTCAGCGAGAAAGGCGCTCTGTCCGTCTACGGCATGGGCCGCTTCCCCGTGACGCTCTACAAGGAGCAATGGCTGCGGCTTCTCACCATGGCGGAGGAGATCAAGTCCTTCATCGCGGCGAACGACGCAAACCTCAAAACGAAGGAGTGAGCCGGCCGGTCGCCCGCTCACCAGCCGGACGCGTCGACACTCGCCGTCAAGTGCACGGGGGTGCTCTCGCCGGGGCGGAGTGACAATCGATAGCCGGTCCACCACAGGCTCCGCGCGGCGCCGACCTGATAGAAGCTCTCACGCGGGTAGCCTCCTTGGCTCATCATGGCGAACACCGGCTGCGAGCAGATGTAGAGCGCTCCGCGCGTGGGCTTCGCTTCCGCAATGGTGACGACGAAGGTCATCAGCTCTTCATCACCCGAGCGGTGGTCGAGGTTCGCGTCTCCATCAACGGGTGCGCTCGCGATGCTGCGGTCCCGGCCGGTGGCGTCACTCAGCGCGCTGCACAGCGCCCGCGCGCTGGCAGCCGCACGGATGCGCGCGGCATAGGTGCTCCGGTCGGCGTCCGGCACGAACGCGGCGTCCGCACCCGGCACGCCCCAGTGCTTCAGGCGCGTTGCATTGATCGTGACCGCGATCGTGCCGTCGATGCGCGAGGCTCCGTTCGGCAGAGCGGGCGGTTGCTGTCCGAGAGCCGGTGCGGGAGGGAGAGAGGTGAGCGATAGCGCGGCGAGTCCGACGGCGAGGCGCGCCGGCGGACCGCCAAAAATCCGCTTCATCATTCGAGTGTAGGCGAACATGACACGCCCGCAAGGGGCGGCGCAGCTCAGTGCGTCGTCGAGAGAGCGATGCGCTCGTCGCGCGCGAGCAAGGCTGGCGGGACGTGAGGATCTTCCGACAGGTGCCGCAGATCCTGGCGGTCGACGGTTGATAGACCGAACCCACGTGGAAAGAGGGCGCCTTTGACGGCGCCGGAAGCGGTGAAGGTGACTGGCAGCGCGGTCGCCGGCCACGAGAAGCCAAGACGGCCCGTGAAGGTGTAGCGCGGGGGGCCAGCGGGCCGCCGGAACAACAGGTCGGCGACGCCCTCACCCTCGCTGCCGGGGAGCCACGCGGCGATGAACGAGCTCGATTCGTTGAGCTCCGGGTTGACCCACATCGGGCGGCCGGAGAGGAACACGCTCACCACCGGAATGCCAGCGGCGCGCAGGCGGCGCAGCAGTTGCAGAGGGCGGGGGTCCTGCGCGGAGAAATCGAGCGTGCGGCGGTCTCCGACGCCCTCGGCGTAAGGCCTTTCGCCGAACACGACGATCGCCACGTCGGGACGCTCGCGGAAACTGCCGTCGGCGCTCAGGATCGCCGTGCCGCCCGCGGCCGTCACGGCGGCCTTGATGCCCGCGAAGATCGAAGTCCCGCCCGGGAAATCGGCGTTGGTGTTGTGCGCGCCCTGCCAGTCGATCGTCCAGCCGCCGCACTGCATGCCGATGTCGTTCGCGCCCGGCCCTGCGACGAGGACGCGCTCGCGCGGAGCGAGCGGCAGGAGCCGGCCGTTGTTCTTCAGCAGCACGAGCGATTCGCGCACCGCGCGGCGCGCGACGGCGCGATGCTGCGGGCTGCCGATCCGCCAGTACTGGCCGGCGTCGGGGCGCTCCCGCGGATCGGGCTCATCGAGCAGGCCGGCGAGAATCTTCACTCGCAAAATCCGGCGCACGGCATCGTTCAGGCGCTGCGGCGGAATCTGCCCGGACTGCACCTCCCCGAGCAGATTCGCGTACAGCTGCCGCCAGCTGTCGGCCGCCATGTACATGTCGACCCCTGCGAGCAGCACCTGCGGGCAGTCGAACCTGGTGCAGCCCGGGATCTGCCCTTGTGCGTTCCAGTCGCCGACCACGAACCCGGGGAAGTGCCATCTTCCCTTCAGCACATCGGTGAGCAGCGCGTGGTTGGCGTGCATCTTGATGCCGTGCCAGCGGCTGTAGGAGGCCATCACGGTCAGCACGCCGGCCCGGATGGCGGCGCGATAGCCGGCGCCGTGCACTTCTTCGAGCGTGCGCTCATCCGATCGGTTGTCGCCCTGGTCGTGGCCTTCGAAGGTGCCGCCGTCGCCGAGGAAGTGCTTCACGGTGGCGATGATGTGCCCGGGGCCCATGAATGACGGCGTGCCGGTCCGGCCCTGGAGCCCGGAGACCATCGCGGGCGCGTACGCCGCGACCAGCGCCGGATCCTCGGAGTAGCTCTCATAGGTGCGTCCCCAGCGCACGTCGCGCACGACGGCGATCGTCGGCGCGAATGTCCAGTCGAGGCCCGTCACCGCCACCTCCTCGGCGGTCACCTGCCCGATCTGCTCGATGAGCTGCGGATCGTGCGCCGCGCCGAGTCCGATGTTGTGCGGGAAGAGGGTGGCGCCCGGGATGTGTCCGTCGCCGTGCACGGCGTCGATCCCAAAGAGGATCGGGATCGCGGGATGGAGCGGTGAGGCCCCGGCGACCGATGCGCGATAGTAGGCCTCGGCGAGCGCGAGCCACTTTGCAGCCGGGGAGCGGACGTTGCCGTCCGGTGCGCTGCTGCCGCCGGCGAGGATCGAGCCGAGCTTGTACCGGTGCAGCTCATCGGGCGTGATGCTGCCGATGTCCGCCTGCACCAGCTGGCCGACCTTCTCCTCCCACGTCATGGTCGCGAGCAGCCGGTTGACACGCTCCTCGACTCTCGGGTCGACAGGAGTCGCTGGAGCGGTTGCCGGCCAAAGCGAGAGATGAATGGTCGGAGCGCCGGCCGCGGCCTCCACGGCGATGGCGCTCGAGAGCAGCGCAAGGAGGCACGACAAGACGCGTCGAGGCTCGCGCCCGCTCGAGCGGAGCAATCTATATGTTCCCCCCATCGCGGCGTGAGGATACTCCGATTCCGAAATCGGATCCGCGGGTGGGGGACGGCCGGCGATGACGGTGCGCAAACGCTGCCGGACGGTCGAAACCGCCCGGCAGCCGCTACCGCATCACTGCTCGACGGTCAGGCGATTCTCGACTTTGACCACGCCCTCGACGCTCGATGCGTCTCTCAGGGCCTTGGCGGCGTCCAGGCCGGTGGTGGCTAATCCGCTCAGCGTGACGACGCCATCCTTGGTCGACACCTGAATGGATCGCGCAAGCTGTGGATCATCCACCGAGAGCTTGCCCATCACCCGCTGGGTGATCTGGGCATCGCTAGCCGGTGCCGCGCTGCCATTGTCGTCGGCAAAGGCGACCCCGGCGAGGAACGCCGCGCATCCGACGGCTGCCACAACGAAAGCATTAACCCGTTTCATGTCTCAGGCCCTCTCAAGTGCCATGTTTAAGATTGGTTGATCACGCCATCCCGCAATGCTCGGGCGCCAGCACTGTCGTCAGTCGCTTCGGCGACCGTAGGTATCCGTGCAGAGGGGTATGTTCGAGCCGACTGCGCCCGAAAAATGCCAGGGCATTACACCAGGTGGCATCCCTCCCGCACCGGTAACTGCGTCTCAGCCGTAGCAAGCGCTTGCACCCTCCGCCGGTTATCGGCGTCGAGCTAGACTGTTAGAGGTCCACTTGACATTAGTGTTCCCTCGATTCACGGAATGTTCATTTGGTGGACATTGTTCCCGGCGGAGCGGTCGAGCGGCGTGAATTGAGGCTTGTGCCCCGGGCTCGCGGGACACCGGGCTGGGTCCGGCCGAAGTGCGGGCTGGATCGTTGCAAATCGTTTCAGAATATTCCGCAGTGTCTCGGGCCGCCGACACGATTCAAAGCTTGCGGGGCTCGCGGCCGGCTCCTTGGCTCCTGCCGGTGCACGCGAATAGTTCCGTCACGCAGAGTGGGGATCGCTACAATACGAGCCGGAGCGGCACAATCTCGAGCTCTCAAGCTTGCCCTACCGGGCTCCGCCGCCTCCTCGAGGTCTCAAGGCAACATAACCAGGGGGAAACGATGAAACTCCATTCTCTTGCATCACTCGTGGTCTGCGCATCGCTGCTGGCCGGCTTTTCCATCTCCGCTCAAGCCCAGGCGCCGTCACCCGATTTCCGGGCTGCCGTCCAGGCCGTGAGAACGGCCTGCGATACGGACACCAAGACCTACTGCGCGGACAAGCAAGGCCGCGAAGTGTTCGCGTGCCTGCGCAGCAACAACGACAAGCTGAGCCAGGGGTGCAAGGACGCGATGGCCAAGCTGCCGCAGAGACGGCCCGCTGCTCCGCCGCCGCAGCAGTGAGATGTGGCCCGGCGCCGGGCCAGGATTCGGTCAGAACGCGCTCTTGACGACGCCGCCGTCCACGCGGAGGGCGGCGCCTGTCGTGCCGGAGGACAGTGGGCTCGCGACGTAGGCGACCAACGTCGCGATCTCATCCGGCCGCTCGAATCTCTGGATGAGCGAGGTGGGACGCCGCGTCTTGAAGAAGTTCGCCGCCATGTCCGCGACGCGCTGCGCGCCGAACCGCTTGGCAAAATCCGCCGCGACACTCGGGTCCTGAGTGGGGCCGGGCAGGATGCTGTTCACCGTGATCCCCGTCCGTGCGACGCTCTCCGCGAGGCCGCGCGCGACGGCGATCTCGGCCGCCTTGCTCATGCCGTACTGGATGCTCTCGACCGGAATCTGCAACGCGCTTTCGCTCGAGATGAAGATGATGCGGCCCCAGTTGCGCGCCCTCATTCCAGGCAGATAGGCGCGGGACAGGCGCACGCCCGACATGACGTTGAGCTCGAACGTGTCGTACCAGTCCTGGTCCGTCGACTGCTCGAACGGCTTCGGAATGAATCGTCCGACATTGTTCACGAGGATGTCGACGCGCGGAAAGGCCTTCACCAGGCGCGCGATGTCTTGAGCCTTGCTCATGTCGCCCGCGAACTCGAGGGGGGCGTGGCCGGTCGTCGCCTCGAGGGACGCCGCCGCCCGATCGACCGCAGCCTGCGTGCGGGCATTGATGATGACCGTCGCGCCCTCGCGCAGGAGCACTCTGGCGGTGGCGTAACCGATGCCCGCCGTGCTGCCCGTGACCAGCGCGGTCTTGCCTTGCAACTGCAGATCCATGGCGCGACCGGCGGGTGCGGCGAGCACGCACGCCGCGATGGAAACCCATAGCATCTTGGCACCAAGCTTCATGATGGGATCCTCATCATCGGCGGACCGGACCGATGGCTCGCGCACTCTAAGCGATCCGCAGCGCGGGTGATACCGGACGCGAGGGGCGAAAAATCGGGCGTCTCGCCCGCGTCGCCCCGATGATGGGCGGTCGCGGCTTACCCTCGTTTCACGGATCTTTGAAACCATTCGAGGCCTCGAGCGTTGAGGGGACAAGGAGCTTCGAAATCATGGATACTCTCGAGCAGGCGCCATTCGGCGGGTTTCGGCGGGGCATGCGGCTTTGCGGCTGGGTGCTGTCGGCGGCTCTCTTGCTCGCGGCCGGGCCGCGGAGCCTCCTCGCGCAGGCTCCCCCGATGCCCACGTACACGCCCGAGTCCCCGGAGCAGCTGCAGCAGCTCGTCGCGCCGATTGCGCTGTATCCGGATTCGCTCGTCGCGGAGGTCCTCGCTGCATCCACCTATCCCGAGCAGGTCGTCGAGGCCGACCGGTGGCTGCAGGCGCAGGGCGGCTTGACGGGGGAGGGGCTTGCGCAGGCGGTGGACCAGCAGCCCTGGGACGCGAGCGTCAAGGCGCTCACCGCGTTCCCGCCAGTGCTCGGTAACATGGACCGGAATCTTTCCTGGACGTCCTCCCTCGGCGACGCCTACTACAACCAGCCGCAGGACGTGATGGCAGCCGTGCAGGTGATGCGCCAGCGCGCCCAGGCAGCCGGCAATCTGCGCGGCACTCCCCAGCAAGCCGTCGCCGAGCAAGGCCCGGATATCGACATCGATCCGGTGAGCGCCGATGTGGTCTACGTCCCCGCGTACGATCCCTGGTCGGTGTACGGAGCTCCCATCCTGCCGTGGCCGGGGTGGTATGCGTACCCGGGAATCTGGTTCGCCGGTCCGTACCTCTCCTTCGGAGTCGGCATTCCCGTCGGCTTTTTCGGCGGTTTCGCGTGGGGTTGGCCTCATTGGGGATGCAACTGGAACGGCCGCTTCGTGAGCTTCGGCCGCGGGCGATACGTCTCCCGCAGTGTGACGTTCTTCAACCGAGGCGACTTCTATCGGGGCCTCGGCGCACGCGGCGCATCGGGTCGCGGGAGCGCAGGGGGCGGGCCGTTCGGCGGGCGGGCGGGCGCGATGCCGAGGCCGTTCAACGGAGACGACCGCGCGGCCCGAGGATATGCTGAGCCGCGTGGGCAGACCGGCATGCACTCGGGCGCCTTCAGTAACTACAACCATGGCGGGGACACCCGAGGCTTCGCGGCCCGCGGGCGCGCGAGCTTCGGCGGCAGGGCATTTGGCGGTGGTGGGGAATCGCGCGGCGGCGGCGGCGGAGCTCGAGGCGGCGGCGAGCGGCGGTAGCCGCGTCGCCGTGCTCCGGATCGGCCCCGCGGACTTGAGAAATGGAGAGAAGCGCTATGAGGCGAGCCCATCTTCTAGAATTGACCGCCGTCGCGGTGCTCCTCTCGGGAGTTCCTGCCGGCCATGTCCTCGCGCAGCAGCCGGGGCAGAGGACATTCGCATCGCCCGCGGCCGCGGCGTCAGCTCTCTTCGCTGCGGTACGCAGCAGCAACGAGCACGCGATACTCGATATCCTCGGGCCGGACGGCAAGCGAATCGTCTCCTCCGGAGATGCCACGGAGGATGCCGACAACCGCGCCACTTTCGTGCAGCGATACGATGAGATGCACCGGCTCACGAAGGAGCCGGATGGCACGATGACCCTGTACGTCGGCGCTGCGAATTGGCCAATGCCCATCCCGATCGTGCAGGCGGGCCGCTCGTGGTACTTCGACACCGACGCGGGCAAGCGGGAGATCCTGTACCGGCGCGTCGGACGGAACGAGATATCGGCGATTCGCGTCTGCGAAGCGCTCGTAGCGGCCGAGAAGGAATACTTCTCCACGCACGAAGAGGAGTACGCCCGGAGGATCTTCAGCAAGGGAGGCGCGCACAACGGTCTTTACTGGAAGGCGGCCGCCGGCGAGCCGCAGAGCCCGATCGGTCCGCTCGTCGCGTCGGCCGTTGCGGAGGGCTATGTGAGGAACCACAGCGGTCCGACCGCTTATCGGGGCTACTACTTCCACGTGCTCACGGCTCAAGCGGCAAGCGCCCCGGGCGGCGCCAGAAGCTATCTCGTCGACGACAAGATGACGGGGGGCTTCGCGTTCGTCGCCTATCCGGCGGAATACCGATCCTCCGGGGTGATGACCTTCATCGTGGGCGCGGACGGAGTCGTGTATGAGAAGGATCTCGGCCGACAGACCGCTCGCCTCGCGCGAGCCCTGAAGGCCTACAACCCCGATCCCACCTGGCACCGGAGCGAAGACGAGCCGCAGCCGACCGGGCAGCGGGCTGAGTAGGCGCGCAGTCGGATAGACGGGCGGGCCCGTTGTGCGTGCCTGTCTGAATCGAGTTACGAACTTCCGGTGGCAGTATGATTTGAGACATCGCCGAGGCGGGTCTCCTCGGCGCGATGGCAGGCGACCAGGCTGTCGCCGACCTGCCGCAGAGCGGGCCGCTCGCGCTCGCAACGCAGCTCGGCGAGCGGACAGCGCGTGCGGAACACGCATCCGCTGGGCGGCGCGAGCGGAGAGGGGATCTCGCCGCCAAGCGGCGCCGTACGCCGCGCGCGGGCGCGCACCGGATCCGGGATTGGCACGGATTGCATCAATGCGCAGGTATAGGGATGGCGTGGGCTCTCGAAGAGCGCATCGCGCGGCGCGATCTCCATCACCCGGCCGAGATACAGCACCAGGACCCGGTCGCACGAGAAGCGCACCGCGGATAGATCGTGCGCAATGAAGAGGATGGCGATCTTCAGCTGCTGTTGCAGATCCTTGAGCAGGGTCGCGACCTGCGCCCGGATCGACACGTCGAGGGCCGAGAGCGGCTCGTCGCACACGAGCAGCTCCGGGTCGAGCATGAGCGCGCGGGCGATGCCGATGCGCTGCGCCTGCCCGCCGGAGAACTCGTGCGGATAGCGGTGGAGGTGGGTGGGCAGCAGACCGACGCGCTCCATCATCGAGAGCACCCGGTCGCGGCGCTCGGTCGCCATGAGTCCGGGACGGTGCTCGCGCAGCGGCTCCTCGATGATCTCCCCGATGGTCATGCTCGGATCGAGGGAGGCGAGCGGATCCTGGAAGATGATCTGCAGGTGCTCGCGCGCGGCGCGGAGCGTCTTGCGCTCGAGCGTGAGCAAGTCCGCGCCCCGGAAGGAGACTCGGCCGCCGCTCGCCGGCACCAGACGCAGAACCGCTTGCGCGATCGTCGATTTGCCGCTGCCGGATTCGCCGACGATGCCGAGCGTCTCGGCGCGGTCGATCGTGAAGCTCACGCCATCCACCGCCTGCAGCCAGCGGCCAGCGACCGCGAAGCGCACGGAGAGGCTCTCGACCTGCAGCACCGGGTCGCTCATGCGATGTCCCGTCCCAGGGGGCCTTCGTAGAAGCAGGCGCGAGCGTGCCCGGGCGCCACTTCCGCGAGCGCCGGCCGTTCCGTGCGGCAGCGCTCGAAGGCGTAAGCACAGCGTGGCGCGAACGCGCAGCCCGGCGGCAACGCCGCGGGATCGGGCGGGTTCCCGGTAATTCTCGCGAGCCGCGCCGGCAGCGGGCCGGTGAGCTCGACGATCGAGCGGCGGAGCCCTTCCGTGTACGGATGGCGCGCGTGCGCGAACAGCCGCTCGACGCTGGCCTGCTCGACGATGCGTCCGGCGTACATCACCGCAACGCGGTCGGCGACCTCGGCGATCACACCCAGATCGTGGGTGACCAGGATGAGCGCCGCGCCGGTGCGGGCGCGCAGTTCGCGCAGCAGGGTCAGGATCTGGGCCTGCACGGTCACATCGAGCGCCGTGGTCGGCTCGTCCGCCAGCACGATATCCGGCTCGCAGATCAGCGCCATCGCGATGACGATCCGCTGGCGCATGCCCCCGGAGAGCTCGTGCGGGTACTGGCGAAGCGCTGCTCCGGCTCGGGGACGTGCACCGCCTCGAGCAGCTCGAGAGCCCGGAGCCGCGCGGCGCGCCGGCCGAGCCCGTGGTGCATGCCGGACGCCCTCGGTGAGCTGCGTGCCGATGGTCAGATACGGATTGAGCGCGGTCATCGGGTCCTGGAACACCATGCCGATGCGCGCACCGCGCATGCGCGCGAGCGTGCGCTCCGGAGCGCCGAGCAGCTCCTGCCCGCGGTAGCGGATGCTGCCGCCGAGCCGCGCGAGCGGTCCGTTGAGCCCGAGCAGACGAGCAGCAGCTGCGTCTTGCCGGATCCCGACTCGCCCGACGATGCCGAGAAACTCGCCCGGTGCGAGGTCGAGACTCACGCTGTCGACGACGCGCACCGTGCACGACCCCGCGGGATAGCCGACGCTCAGGTCGCGAATGGTGCAGCAGCGGCGCGTCGCTCATCTAGCGCTGCTCGCGCGGATCGAGTGCGTCGCGCAGCCCGTCGCCCAGGTAGTTGAAGCAGCAGATGACCACCGTCAAGAGGATCGCGGGGATCACGAGCAGGTACGGATGTGACTGCATATCGTTGGCGCCGTCCGAGACCAGAGAGCCGAGCGAGGCGAGCGGCGAGTGCACGCCGAGCCCCAGGAAGCTCAGGAACGCTTCGAACAGGATCACGGTCGGAATCGTGAGCGTCGCGTAGATGATGACGATGCCGAGCAGGTTCGGCACGAGGTGCCGCCAGATCATCTTGGGCGCCGCGACGCCGAGCGCGCGCGCCGCCTAGACGAACTCGCGGCTCTTGAGCGACAGGGTCTGGCCGCGGACGATGCGGGCGATGTCGAGCCAGGAGACCGCGCCGATGGCGACGAACACCAGGAGAAGTCCCTTCCGAACAGCACGGTGAGCACGATGACGAACGGGATGAAGGGCACCGAGTACAGGATGTCCACGCTCGCATCATCAGCGAGTCGGTGACGCCGCCCGCGTAGCCCGCGGCCGCGCCCCACAGCACGCCGATCAGGACGCTCACGAGACTGGCCGTGATGCCGATCAGCAGCGACATGCGGCAGCCCCACATGACGCGCACCAGCAGATCGCGGCCGAGTCGTCGGTCCCGAACAGGTGGGGCCATCCCGGGGACTCATAGAGCGCGTTCCAGTCGGGCGTCGCATAGTTGAACGGGGAGAGGAGCGGTACGAGCAGGCAGAGAAGTGCAACGGCACCGAGCACCGCCAGCGCGACGAGCGCGGCGGGCCGGCGCCGCAGGCGCAGCCAGGCGCGGCGCCACGGGCTTTCACCCTCCAGCTTCCCCACGGCTGCGCCGTTCACGAGCCCAATCGCACTCGGGGATCGATCCATGCATAGCAGAGATCGGCGAGCAGGTTGAAGACGATGATCAGCGCGCCATAGAGCACGGTGATGCCAATCACCAGGGTGTAATCGCGATTGATCGCTCCGGTGAGGAAGTAGCGCCCGATGCCGGGCAGACCGAACACGGACTCGATGATGATCGAGCCCGTGAGCACGCCCGCGAAGGCCGGGCCGAGGAAGGACACGAGCGGGAGTGAGGATCGGCCGCAGCGCGTGGCGCAGGATCACCGTGCGCAGCGGCAGTCCCTTGGCGCGTGCCGTGCGGATGAAGGGGCTCGTCAGCACCTCGAGGGCGGCGCCTCGCACCATGCGCGCCATGTACGCCATGTAGGGCAAGGCGAGCGCGATGACGGGCAGCATCAGATAGCGGACAGATCCCGAACGCCAGTCTCCGCTCGGGAGCCAGTGCAGTGTCACGGCGAACACGAGGATCAGCAGCGGCCCGACGACGAACACGGGCAACGCGATGCCGAGCGATGCGAACAGCATGGGCACGTAGTCCCACGTCGTATCGCGCCGCAGGGCGGCGATGAGGCCGAATAGGGTACCGATGAGAAGCGCCAGGAGCAGCGCGCACGTCCCGATCGTCGCATCGACCGGCAAGCCTTGTCGGATCAGCTCGTTGACCGAGGTGTCGCGGTACTGGTACGAGGGCCCGAGGTCCCCGCGCGCGAGGTTGCCCATGTAGCGCAGGTACTGGCGCCAGAGCGGCTCGTCGAGGTGGTACTGGGCCTCGATGCTGCGCTCGATCTCCGGAGGAATGCGCTTCGCCGAGTCGAACGGTCCCCCCGGTGTCGCATGGAGCAGGGCGAAGGCGAGCGTCGCGATGATGAGGAGCGTCGGAACGGCCGTGAGCAGGCGCTGGGTGAGATAGCGCATCATGACTTCAGCGGCCTTCGTGCTCCAGCACGTACATGTAGCGTGAGAGGTTCCGGTCCTCGATGTTCAACTGCACGCCTTTCAGGTAGGGCTTGATCAGGTGCTCCGCCGGGTAGTAGAGGAACGGCACGTAGGGCGCATCCTGGTTGAGCAGAGCCTCGGCCCTTTCGAAGTAGTGGTAGCGCAACGTGACATTCGGTTGTCGCCTCGCCTGGTCGAGCAACGCATCGTAGATGGGATTCGAGTACTCGCCGCTGTTCTGGTCATAGCCCGTCTGAAAGGTCTGCAGGAACGTGAACGGGTCCGGATAGTCACCGACCCAGGCGTCCCAGAAAAAGCGGGTTTTGTGGAGCGCGTCCTCCTGCAGCAGCACGCGGAACTCCTCATTGTAGGGCTCCACGTCCGCGCCCAGGTTGACGCGCCACATCGCAGCGAGCGCATCGAAGAGGTCCCGGCGCGCGGGGTCTGTCGGATAATCGAGCTCCACGCGCAGCGGATGCGCGGCCGAGTACCCGGCCGCGGCGTACAGTCGCCGCGCTTCGGCATGGCGCCGCTCGGCGCCCCAGGACACCCACGCAGGCACCTGCACGATGTAGCCGGGTAGCGGCGGCATCAGCGAGTAGGCCGGAGCGGTCATACCCTGGAGGAGCTTCTCGGCGAGGATTTTCCGGTCGACAGCCATCGTGAGGGCGAGCCGTAGATCGCGGTTGCCCGCGAACGGGGGCTTCGTCATGTTGAAGCCGAGCGCCATCGTCGCGAAAAAAAGTCCGGTCCGTACCTGATCGCCTAGCCGCGACTTGAGCCACGGGTACTGGGACGTGGTGAATCTGTCGGTGTACTGAACGTCGCCCGCCAGGAAGCGATTGACCTGCGCCTGCGCGTCGTCGAGTGGATAGAACGTGACGCGGGTCAAGTGTACGGTCGCGGCATCCCAGTAGAACGGATTCCTCGTGAGCGTGATGCGGTCACCGATGACGAGCCCGGTGAGCACGAACGGCCCGTTGTCCACCAGGTGTCCAGGCCGCGTCCAGCCCTCGCCGTAGCGCTCGATCGTCGCGCGAGGCAGGGGCTGCAAGTAGGGGTTCGCGAGCAGGGATAGGAGATAGGGCGTCGGGGCGTTGAGGGAGACGCGCAGCGTGTGCGCATCGACCGCAGTAACACCGAGGCTGTCGACCGCTGCCTTGGCGGTCGCGATCGGCATGGCGTTGACGATCGGCGCGAGCGTCTGGGAGTTCTCGGCGCCGGTCTTGGGGTCAACCTCCCGCCGCCAGGCGTAGACGAAGTCCGCCGCCGTCACCGGATCGCCGTTGGACCAGCGCGCATTGGGCCTCAGATGAAAGACCCAGGTCTTGCCGTCCGCGCTCACCTGCCAGGAGCTCGCGACGCCGGGGACGGCATGGCCATCGACGTCGAGTGTGGTGAGGCCTTCGAAGAGATCGTCGATCACGTCCCACGAAGGCTCATCGGTCGCGAGCGAGGGATCAAGCGATAGGGGCATTGAATCTAATGCGCGATTGACGGTCTGCTCGGCGGCGAGTCGAGTGCCGACCCGTATGGGCGTCACCACGGAGTCTGGCGCGCCGCTACTGCAGGCCGCGAGCGCGCCCGCGCCGAGCAGCACCATTCCTCGTAAGGAGACAGTCAGAGTTCGGGCTCTCATCGAGAGGGTCGAAAGTCGATGGTATCACGGACTTTCGTCGCTCGACGGTGCGCGGGCGCTCAGCCTCGCGATCGAAGCTGCGGCTGGCGCCGCGCGGCGCCGGCGCCTAGAGCCCGACGGACGTGAGCCAGCTCTCGAACGTCAGGCGCGCGTGCCGCGCCAGAGCAGGTCCGTGCTTCGCGGTGTCGCGCCGCAGCTGCTCGACACCGACGCCCGAGGTGGAAGCGATCTCGCAAGCATGGCCGATGAGCCAGGACTCGATGTCCGCGGCACGGACTTCCGGGTGGCACTGAAAGGCGAGCACGCACTCGCCCCAGTCGTAGATCTGATGCGGAACCTCTGCAGTCGAAGCTAGCAATCGCGCGCCCGGCGGCAGATCGAACGTGTCGCCATGCCAGTGCAGCATCGAGGTGAGCTTCCCGCCGAGCGACGCGACGGCCGAGAGCTCACCCTCCGGCGTGAGCCGCAGCGGCTTCCAGCCGAGCTCCTTGACCGGTCCGGGATACACTCGTGCGCCGAGCGCGTGCGCGAGCATCTGCGCGCCCAGGCAGAATCCCAGAGTGGGCTTGGCGGCGGCGAGACGCCGCTCGAAGATTCTCAACTCGTCCGCGATCCACGGGTAGAGCTGGGTGTCGTACACCCCCACGGGTGCGCCGAGGCCGATCAGCAGTTCCGGGGCGATCGGATCGACGGCGCGCAGGTCGGCGCGACCGACGTTGACGTACCGGATGGTGAAGTCGCGATCCCGCAGCACCTCGGCGAGCGTGCCGCAATCCTCGAAATCGACGTGGCGGATCGCTACCGCGAGTTTCGATGCCATCCCTGCATTGTTGACGGTGCGCCGACTCCGCTCAAGGGCTGCCGACCTCTATCGCAGTGGCGCGGAAGGGCTTCGGTTTCGCGGCTGGATCCGGTGGGCCGCGGTGCATGAAACTCGCCAGTTGGCCTTCGAGCAGGTAGGCCGTCGTTCCCACGACGGTGACGGCCACTGGGCCGTCGGGGAAACCCTGCTTGAGCACCGTCTCGGTTCCCGTATTGCCGTTCAGCATCACGCGCGAGAGGCGTCCGCCGCTTCCTCCCTCTGCGAGCAGGAGACCGTTCTGGCCGAAGCGTCGAATACCGTCTGGGCGGGCGAGAGGCTGATCGAGCGTGCCCACGATCACGCGCCCGTCGAGCACGACGAGGCCGTCCACCGCGCCACTGCGGGGCCCGAAGGCGCCGTTACCGACCCACTCGTCGAGCTGCGCGGCGCCTTTCTTCAACCGGACCACCTCCATGTTGGTGGTGTCCGTCGCGTACGCGGTGCCGTCCGGTCCGATGGAGATGTCGTTGCACAACGAGCCCTGGGCCGGAAACGGATAGTGACCCTTCGGCGCGCCGGTCTTGAGATCGAAGGTATAGAGCATGGCGCGCGGCGGCGGCGACCCCTGCTGGGGAGGCCCAATGGAGTTGGAGCACGCCCACAGAGTGTCCGAGGCATCGTCGGAGAGAACGCCGAGGATGCTCTGTATGCCGTCCGTGGCAGGCTTGATCCACTGCACGGCGAGTGAGGATCCGGGCGGCGCTCGATAGATCGCGTGCTGGCCGATGCTTCCGATGATCACCGTGCCGTCGGACGTGGAGGTGAGGCTTTCGGGAAAGATCCGCTCGCCCTGGACGGTGATGTGGGCAGGCGGGGCCGCCTGCGCCGCCGACACCGCCAAGGCGGCGGAGAGCGCCCAGACGGGCGCGCGCCGCGCGCCATGCGTCCGGCATGCGCGTGGTGCCGGACGGGCGCGACGAGATGCGGAGTTCGTGTTCCGGAGCATCTTGATTTCATTCCTCGTGCTTCGTTCCCCGCGCCTCGGCGAGCTGCCCCGGACGCGAATAAGAGATGCGATAGATGAGATTGGCGCCGTCGTCGCTCAGGAGCAGCGAGCCGTCCTGCAGCTCGACCAAATCGACGGGACGGCCCCAGGCGTCGCCGTTGTCGGCGATGAATCCGACGAGGAAGTCGTCGTACTCGCCGGTGGGCACGCCGTGCTTCAACCGCACGCGCACGATCTTGTGGCCCGTGCGCAGGGAGCGGTTCCAGGACCCGTGGAACACCGCCAATCCCTGTCCCACGTACTGCCTCGGAAAGGCGGAGGGTCCGGAGCTGGCGGTGTAGAAGATGAGGCTGAGCGATGCGGAATGGGATAGATACGGCACGTCCGGCACGGACACCTTGCCGAGGAGGTCCGGCCGCTGGCCCTTGAAGCGCGGGTCCTGGTTGTTGCCCATGTAGTACCACGGCCAGCCGTAGAACTGCCCTTCCCGCACGCGCGTCGAGTAGTCGGGGACCAAGTCGTCGCCCAGCAAGTCACGCTCGTTCGTCGTGCACCAGAGATCTCCCGTTCCTGGCTGGATCGTGAGGGTCACGCAGTTGCGGATGCCGCTCGCGAAGACTTTCCCCGGTCGATGGGAGCCCACCTCGAACACCAGCACGTTGGCGCGATTCGTCTCGTTGCCCCACGCGGTGCCGAGGCCATGCTCGGCCTCCCAGGATTGAATCTCCTCGGGCGTCTTCTTCGGGAGGTCCTCCGGCACGTTGGACTGCGAGCCGACCGAGACGAACATGCGCCGGCCATCCGGAGAGAACACGATGTCCCGAGTGAAGTGGCCGCCGCCGGCCACCGGCGAGAGCTGGGGCACGACGATCTCCGGGACGCTCACCGCCTGCTCCTGCCCGACGGTGTAGGCGTAGCGCACCACGCGATTGGTCTCCGCGACATAGAGCCACTTCGGATGGGACCCGCTCGGATAGAAGGCGAGGCCGTTCGGCAGGTTCAACCCTTGCGCGAACGTCTCGATCGTCGCCGGCCGGGTGCCGTCGGCGGACGGGCGCAGGACGACCACGCGGCCCATCTGTGTCTCGGAGAGAAAAATGTCTCCGTTCGGCGCGAGCTTCATCTCCCGCGGCGCCTGCACGTCGGTCGTGTACGTCTCAATCTTGAAGCCCGGAGGCATTCTGAGCTTGGCGCCGGCCGGCCTCGGGATCAGTTTCGGGAAGTTGTACGCCGCGGGGCTCGCGTACGGCGCCGGCAGTTTCGCGACATCGACCCGGTGCACGCGGCCCGGGAAGTCCTTCTTCCAGTCCGGTGTGCCCGTCGGCTTGGCGGCGGCCACGGGGGGCCGCATTCCCGGCGGTGGCCCGAAGCCGGGCGGAGCGGCGGCCTTGAACGTTCCCGCCTTCACCTCCTGGAAGTAGGTGATGAGGTTGCCCCGGTCGGTCTCGCTCGGAACCGGGATGACCATGGCGGTGCCCGGCACGACCGTCGTGGGCGACGAGAGAAACCGATCGAGCGTCGCCGCGTCCCACGTCAAACCCGAGCCGCGCAGCGCATGCGTGTAGCTGAAATTCCCATTGCTAGCCGCGCGGCGGCCGAAGACTCCATCGAGATTCGGGCCCTGCGCGCCGCCGTTGTCTCCAGGCTGGGCGCTGTGGCAGAGCGCGCACTGCTGCCGGAAGAAAGTCCGTCCCGCGTTGGCATCGCCGGCCCAGGCATGTGGCAAGCACACGACCGTCGCGAGCGCGACGGCCAAGCCTCGAATGATCGTTCTCATCGTTCTCTCCCCCAAATCGTGCGGCACGTGGCGGGATGCCTCGAGCCGGAACCTGTCGCGATGATACTTCCCCGGAGGCTACGACAGCCTGGCTGGACGATGCTCGGCCTCAGGGCAGATGGCGACATCGCCAAAGATGGAGCGCGCGATGTCCGCCAGAGCGTCCGCGGAGGACGCGAACGACACGGCGAAGCCTCCCGAGGCGAGCGTCAGGATGAACTGCGGGGCGCCCGTGCGGCTCGGCTCGGCGAGCTCGATCTTGTAGCGCTCGAGCGGATAGACGATGCGCAGGGAATCGTTGCCGCTGCTGTTGCGCAGGGCGTCCCGCATCACGCGCGGCAGCGTCATGAGCAGCTCGCCGAGGCACGCCGCCGGCAGCACCAGCTCGGCCGGCGAGCCCTCGTGATCGCGGACGTGGAAATGCACGTGCGCGCCATCGGGATCCACCTCGAAGGTGGTGAGCGCCGCCGCATCGATGTGCTTCACGAGGTACGCCATGGACGCTCCCGCTGACGTTATATATCTTGGAATATAGCGTACCGCGGTCCACCAATGCCAGCGCGAAGTGAATGGAGCTCGAGCCTGGATAGAAGTGCGCCTCCGCCCGTTGTATCATCAAAGATATAGTGGCTTTCCGGAAGATGGAGCAGGTGCGTACACCATGAGCCATTCCAGCATGCGCGGCCATCGCAGACCCGGGTCCCCGTACTCCAGGCGCGACCTGCTGCGCGGGGGCGTCCTGTCGCTCGGCGCGAGCTTCCTCTACCGCAGCGTCCGGGCGCGCGTGGTGGCGGAGTCCGCCTCCCGTGTGATGATCGAGAGCTTCTCTGCCGCCGGACGGAGCGAGGGGGTTGCGCTCTCCCAGGTGGCTCGGAAGACCGACGCGCAGTGGCAGCAGCAGCTGTCGGCCGAGTCGTTCGCGATCACCCGCCACGCGGACACGGAGCGTCCCTTCAGCGGCGCGCTCTGGAACAATCACGCGGATGGGCTTTATCGCTGCATCTGCTGCGACACGGCGCTGTTCGATTCGCGCACCAAGTTCGAGTCCGGAACGGGCTGGCCGAGCTTCTGGCAGCCGATCTCGAAGTATAACGTCGTGGAGAGTACGGACCGCAGTTACGGCATGGTGCGCACCGCAGTATCCTGCCGCCGTTGCGACGCTCACCTGGGCCACGTATTCGATGATGGGCCGCCGCCCACGGGATTGCGTTACTGCATGAACTCCGGCGCGCTGCGCTTCGTGCCGCGCGCCACGTAGCCGGCCGCACTCCACGGAGTGAGATCCCGCGGCTGCGGATGTCCGCAAGCCGTTCGCGCCCGCTCTTCCCTACGGCCGTCGCAGGCTCTCGAGGACCGCATGACTCTTCTCGCTCTATCGTACCTGGCCGGCGTGCTGACTCTCTTGAGTCCCTGCGTCCTGCCGATCCTGCCCTTCGTGTTCTCGCGCGCCGGACAGCCTTTCACGCGCAGCGTCCTGCCCCTCCTCGCCGGATTGGCGGTCACGTTCGCGGGCCTCGCCATGCTCGTGAGCGTCGGAGGAGGCTGGATCGTGCAGGCCAACGAGTATGGCCGGATCGCTGCCATGGTCCTGCTCGCCGCGCTCGGCGTGATGCTGCTGTGGCCGGCGCTCGCCGAGTATGCGATGCGGCCTCTGGTCGGCCTCGGCAACCGCCTGACGGCGCGAGTCGATGCACGCGGTGGAACGGAAGGGACGGTCGCCGGGTCGTTCGTCATCGGTGTGGCGAGCGGGTTTCTCTGGGCACCGTGTGCGGGGCCCGTCCTCGGATTGATTCTGACCGGCGCGGCGCTGCAGGGGCCGAGCGCGCGGACCGCGCTGCTGCTCGGGAGCTATGCCGCCGGCGCCGCTACCTCGCTCGCGATCGCGCTGCTGATCGGTGGGCGGGTGTACGCGTTGCTCAAGAGATCGCTCGGGGCCGGCGAGTGGGTGCGGCGCGGCCTTGGTGTCGCCGTCCTCGCCTCGGTGGCCGTCATCGCGCTGGGACTCGATACGCAAGTGTTGACGCAATGGTCGCTCGCGAACACCTCGCGCATGGAGCAGGCGCTGATCGACGAGTTCCGTCCGCCGTCGGCCATGAAGGGCTCGGGATCGATGATGGCGAGGGCGGCGGCCGCCGCGCAATCGACGGCGCCCGGCAGTGGGCCGAGCTCCGGCAATCTGCCCGACGAGGGTGTCTTCCCGCCGCTCACCGGCGCGGTCGCGTGGATCAACAGCCCTCCGCTCACGACCGAGGGCTTGCGCGGGAAAGTCGTGCTGGTCGATTTCTGGACCTACTCCTGCATCAACTGCCTGCGGTCTCTCCCGTACGTGCGCGCCTGGGCGCAGAAGTACCAGGATCACGGTTTGGTGGTGATCGGCGTGCACACGCCCGAGTTCGCTTTCGAGAAGAGCCTCGACAACGTCCGCAGCGCCGTGCGGCGTCTCAACATCACCTACCCCGTCGCGGTGGACAGCGACTACGCGATCTGGGAGGCGTTTCAGAATAATTGCTGGCCGGCGGACTACTTCATCGATTCGACGGGGCACATTCGCGGGCACGAATTCGGCGAGGGCGACTACGACGCATCCGAGCGCCTGATCCAGCAGCTGCTCGCGGACGCCGGCAATCGAAATGTGCCGGGCGGATACGTCTCCGACAAGGGCACGGGCGCCGAAGCGGCGGCCGATATCGATGAGATCCGTTCTCCGGAGACCTACATCGGCTACGAGAAGGCCGAGAGCTTCGCATCGCCGCAAATCGTCGCGAAGGACCAGCCGGCGACCTACAGCGTGCCGGCGACGCTTGCGCTCAATCAGTGGGGCCTCGCCGGCCGCTGGACCGTGCAGAGCGAGAAGGCCGTGCTCGATGAGGCTCCGGGGCGCATCGTCTTCCGCTTCCATGCCCGCGACCTGCACCTCGTCCTCGGCCCCGCGGCCGACGGGAAGCCCATCCGGTTCACGGTGTCGCTCGACGGCGCGGCGCCCGGCGAAGACCACGGAGTGGATACGGACGCCCAGGGGGAAGGAGTGGTGCGCCAGGTGCGCCTCTACCAGCTCATCCGCCAGAATCAGGGGGTTCGGGACCACACGTTCACGATCGAGTTCCTGGACCCGGGCGTGCAAGCGTTCTCGTTCACGTTTGGCTGACCGGACACAACGGACGTAGACTTGAGCGGATCGCGCACCCCAAGGCGGAGGAGACACGCATGACGAGGAGACGTCCGGCATTCATTCCCTGGCGCTCACCCCAAGCGGCCTGGTGTGTACTCTTGGCAGGGATCGCCGTCGCGAGCCTCTGGAGCTTGCGGGCGGCGCGTGCGGCGCAGTTGAGCGTCGCGGTGCCCGCCGCGGCGCTCGACAATCCCAGGGCGGCCGGGCCGCCTCAAACAGCCGTGCTGTCCGGCGGCTGCTTCTGGGGCGTGCAAGCGGTCTTCGAGCACGTGAGGGGCGTCGAGCGCGTCTGGGCCGGCTATTCCGGCGGCCAGGCGAGCACCGCCGAGTACGAAGTGGTGAGCACCGGCAGGACGGGCCACGCCGAGTCGGTGCAGATCACCTTCGATCCCCGCGAGATCACCTACGGGCAGATCCTGCGCGTCTTCTTCTCCGCGGCGCTCGACCCGACCGAGCTCAATCGGCAGGGGCCCGACGTGGGCACGCAGTATCGCTCGGAGATCTTCTACGCCGATGCCAACCAGCGCCAGATCGCGCTCGCGTACATCGCGCAGCTCGATCGGGTACGAGTGTTCTCCGGCCCGATCGTCACTCGCGTCGATCCGTTGAAGGCCTTCTATCGCGCCGAGGGCTACCACCAGGACTTCCTGGTCCACAATCCGGATGACCCCTACATCGTCTACAACGACATCCCGAAGCTCGAGAATCTGCGGAAGCTCCTCCCGACGATGTATCGGAGCCAGCCGGTGCTGGTTGCCGCAAACAGGTAAGGCGCGCGCGCCGGGCGATTCCGGCGGCAGGTCACCGGTTCGGCGGGTGATCCACGCCGACCATCACACTCGAGGCCTTGACGACCGCGTAGGCGCGCTGCCCGACGGTCAATCCGAGATCGTCGATGGCGTGGTTCGTGATGATCGAGACGATGCGGATTCCGGGAGCGATCTCGAGGGTGACCTCGGCGTTGACGGCGCCGCGCTCGATGGCTTCAACGACGCCGGGGAGGCTGTTGCGGGCGCTGATCTTCATGGTCGCGAGCTCCAGGGGTGAGGAACACGCGCCATGGTACCAGCGCTAGAAGCTGCCCACGCCGCCGTCAACGAGGGTGTCGGTGCCCGTGATGAACGAGGCGTCACCGGATGCCAGGAACAGGACGAGACCCGCCACTTCCTCGGCCATGCCCCAGCGCTGCATCGGATTCTGCGCCGCGATCTGCCGCTTCATGGCCGGCAAGATGTCGGCGGGTATCCCGGAGCCGCGCTCCAGCAATCCCGTATCGATCGGCCCCGGGCTCAAGACATTGACGCGTATTCCCCGGCCGACCAGCTCCGCGCCGAGCGAGCGTGCCAGGGACGACACGCCGGCCTCGGCGGCGCCGTAGACCGACAGCCCGGGCAGGGCCCTGCTCGCGGCAAGCGAGGAGGTGAGCACGATGCTCGATCCCTTCGGCATCAGCGGCAACGCCTTCTGCACCATGAAATACATGCCTTTGAGATTCACGTCGAACATCGAATTCCAATGCGCCTCGGTGCAGTCTTCGATCCTGAGAGCAGTGCCGCCGCCGGCATTGATGAACAGAACGTCGAGGCGGCCGAATCGGTCCGCGACCGTCTTCGTCACTTCGGCATGACTTGCGAGATTCGCAACATCGGCCTGGACGCTGAGCGACCCGTGCGCGATCCGTGCGGTGGCCGATGCCAGCGTTTGTGGTGCTCTTCCTGTAACGATGACGTGCGCCCCCTCTCTGGCGAACGCCGTGGCGGATGCGAGGCCGATGCCGCTGCTGCCACCGATGACGAGGACGACTTTGCCGGCAAACCGACCGCTCATGGTTTGGGCGGAGTCAGCTCGATGCCGGCCTTGCCGTTCTGGTCGGCCTGATTGCGGTTGTTCTGCTCGCAGATGTATTCGTCGATGGTCCAATTCGTGTGGCGTTTGAAGATCCTGGACGTGGTCCATGGCTTGGCCAGGGCGAGCGGATCGTCGATGGTGGTCACCACCTCGAGAGTATCGGGCGCGGTGAGCCGGAAGCGCTCCACGATGTGCATCTTGTCGCTGTGGCCGATTCCCCAGTTGAACCCGAGCGGGGTATACGGAACGAAGCCGACGGTGTCCACCACCAGGGTCCCGCCCTCCCAGTGGCCGATCGAATGGCCGTTGAAGGTCGGGTCGGGATCGGCCGGATGGGGTCGTCCGTCCATGTAGATGTGGCGCACCTGCATGAAAGCCTCGATGTCGACGGTGACCTCTCGCGGGCCGAACAGGATCTGAATCGGGTAGGGCTGGCTCATGATCATCGGCATGCCCGGCGGCAGGCAGTTCGCTTCCGGGGACTCCTGATTTCTCCCGGTCGCTTGCGCAGCAGCGTAGGCCTTGGCCTTGGCGGCGTATGCGGGCGAGAGCGATGGCGGCGACTGGGGCCTGAAGGCTGCCGGCGTCAGTGGCATTTCCCATATGCCGGTCGTGAAATCCGGGAGCTTACCGATCTCGTTCCACGTCAAGGGATGCGGCCGCGATTGAGCGTCGGCCACCGCGAACGAGCCGGTGCACAGCATGCCGAGCGCCGCCACGGCGAGGATCGCCATGCCGCCTCGTCTCCCTTGCCGGCCGTATCGCGAGCTTCGGATCAGTCTTGGCACTCGTTCACTCCGGTTATGCCGTGCGCTCGCTATCAATTGGCCCTGGGCGCGCCGGGCGCCGCTCCGGCCGGCCCCTGGGCCGCGCCCCCTCCGCCCATCATATTCATGACCGTCCCGTTCGCGAGCGTGACGCGCAGGAACGAGCCGCCCTTGCGGCCGCCCTTGACCGGATGGATGACGATCGACACCTTGTCGCCGGGCTTCAGGGTGTCGCGGGTCCAGCCTCTGCGGCCGAGGAAGTTGGGGCTCATCCCCTCGATGCCCCATTCCTCGACGGCTCCGCCGCTCGCGGCCGGAACGTCGATCCACACCCAGGTGTGCGGATTCGTCCACTGGAACTCCTTGATGGTGCCCGTCAGGGTCTGCTCCTGGCGAATGTCGAACATCGCGAAGGAGTGGTGAGCCCTGGCAGAGCCGCCGCAGGCGAGCGCGATGATGCCCAGCATCGACGCCAATCTACGCATGTCCACCTCCAGGCTGCTGTAATTCCGTTGCACGATTGTATTGTTTGATCATCCCAACGTATTGTCAATGTGCGGCCGGCACGCCGCCACGCGACGGTGCGAGGGGACGCTGCGATGCTTGCGTTGGCAACTAATTGGATTCACTATACCGCCGCTGCCGGGCGCGAGCGCCGGATCTCGGGCGGTGAGGAGGCCACATGAGCCGCAACGGTATCGAAGTCCGTCCCCTGTCCGGCGCCGGCGGAGCGGAGCTCCTCGGCGTCGATTTGTCGCGCGAGCTCGATCCGGGCACTTGGCAGGCGATCCACGCCGCATTCCTCGAGCACATTGCCCTGTTCTTTCCAGGGCAGCGGCTCGAGGCCACCGACATCGAGCGCTTCGTCCTCCGGTTCGGGGAGCCGCTCGTGCACCCATATCTGCACCCGGTCGAGGGCTCCCCGTACGTGCACGAGCTGCGCAAGGAGCCGAGCGAGACGGTCAACTTCGGCAATGGCTGGCACGCGGATTTCACGTTCCTGGAGAGGCCGTCGTCGGCCAACTCGCTGTACGCCCGAGTGGTGCCGGAGTTCGGCGGCGACACGATGTTCATCAACACATGCATGGCGTACGACGCCCTGTCGGAGGGCATGAAGCGCATGCTGGGCGGGATGCGCGCGGTTCACCGTGTTCACCCCCGCTACCTGACCGATGTCGACACGATGGCGAACCGGAAGGGCAAGAAGATAGAGGGGGAGTTCATCCACCCCTGCATCCGCACGCACCCGGAGAGCGGGCGCAAGGTGCTCTACATCAATCCGTCCTTTGTCCCGCAGTTCGAGGGCATGACCGAGGCCGAGAGTGCCCCGATACTGGAATACCTCGGCCGGTTCATGGCGCAGCCGGAGTTCCAGATCCGCTACCGCTGGCAGCAAGACACCTTCGGCATCTGGGACAATCGCTGCTCGCTCCATACGGCCTTGAACGACTATCACGGCAAACTCAGAGTCATGCACCGGATGGTGGTGCTGGAATCGGCGAGACCCGCGTGACGGGCGCCGCGGGCGCCGATGGCAACGGCGTAGCCCGGGCCGCTTCTGCCGCCTCCGGCGGGACCGCCGGGGCGGATCGGCCGCTCGACCTGCTCGAGCACATCGAGACCGCGACACTTCGGCCCCGCTACTGGATCTCCTTCGGATTGATCGTGTCGATGCTCGTTTGCGAGCTGTTCGACTTCTTCGTGGTGGGCTACCTCGTCTCGGCGCTGGCGCCTCTGTGGCGCCTCACCTTCGGCGAGAGCACGATCATGCTGCTCAGCGCGGGTGTTGGGGCCATCGTCGGCGCGCTCGCCTTCGGCTGGCTCGCCGATCGGCTGGGCAGGAAACGCATCGTCGTCGCGAGCTCGCTGCTCTGCTGCCTGTGCGCCGGCTCCATCGCCTGGGTCCCGCAGGGAGACTGGGTGCTGTTCGCCGTGCTGCGCCTGTTCGTCGGATTCGGCTACGGGGGCGCGGGGGCGAGCCAGTTCGCGCTGGTCACCGAATATACCCCGCTGCGCCGCCGTACGCTGCTCACGAGCAGCATGGGCATTCCAGCCGGGCTCGGGTTGCTGCTCGCCTCCGTGGTCGTGACGAGCCTCTTCCCTCGGCTCGGCTGGCGCGGGACGGCGGCGCTCGGTTTCGTCCCGATCGTGCTGGTCGTGGCCATCGGCTGCATCGCTCCGGAATCGGCGAGGTGGCTCATCGCGACCGGCCGCCTGGAACAGGCGAGGCGCTCGGCGGCCTCGATGTTGAGGATGCCCGCCGCGGCCACGTACTTTGCGAGGGTCCCTCACGCGGCCGCGCGGGGGACCATCTCGCTTCTCGATGTGGTGCGGGACCAGCGCCGCTTCTGGCTCATCGTCTGGGTCCAGCTGGGCCTTGGGGCGGCGCTCTCCGGCGTGCTGCTCTGGGGTCCGACGATACTCGCGCAGATCCTCAGGATCTCCACCCAGCGCGCGGCCGGCTACTTCATCGCCATCAGCCTCTCGGGCCTGCTCGGGCGCACCGTATTCACGCTCCTGCCGCACTGGATAGGCCGTGTGCCCTCCGGACGGCTCGTCGGGTTTGGCGGCGCGGCGATGCTCGCGCTCGCCGCGGTGTTCCATTCGGCCGACTGGGCCGGGCTGTCGCTGTTCTTCGCTTTTCTGCTGCTCGGACATTTCTTCTACGATGGCGGATACTCGAACCTCATCACGTATGCGGCAGAGCTCTACCCCGTGAGAATCGGCGCGCAGGCGATGGGAGTGTCCGCCTCGGCGGCCGGCGCGGGCAAGATTTTGGGTCCGCTCGCGCTCGGCATCATCGCCGGCAGCGGCAATCTCGTGACCCCGCAAGCGACCGAGCACGCCGTTCGGCCGGCATTTCTGTTCCTGGCGGCGTGCTGCCTGATCGTCGGATTGAGCTACAGCTTGCTTGGCGTCGAGACGTTGCGCCGTCCGCTCGCGCTGATATGACCGCCAAAGGACGTAGCCGGGCTCCAAGCCGGAGGCAGACAGCGTCTTGGAACGGCTTGCATCTGAATCGCGCTTCCAGTGTGACGTTCCTGATGATCGCCATCGGCAACAAGATCGTGGCGAGCGCCTCGCAGGCTTACATGCGCCACTATCACATTGGCATCATGCAATGGCGCGTCATGGCGCTTCTCGCGGCGGAGCCGGGCATTACCGCGACCGACATCGCACAACTCTCCGGCGTGACCGCAGGCAGCGTGAGCCGGGCGATCCAGGCCCTGAAGACCCGCGGCTACGTGCAAGTGCGCAACGATCGCGCGGACAACCGCCGGGTCTACCTCAGGCTCACTGCGGCCGGCCGCGAACTCCACGATCGCGTGGTCGTGAGCTCGCTTGCGCGAGAGCGGCTGCTCCTCACCGGCTTCTCCCGCCCGGAACATCGACGTATGCTCGGCTACTTCCGCCGCCTCATGGTGAACGTTGCGCTGGTCAACGCCTACGAGCCTTCATCGGGTTCCCCACAACGACCGTGACGCCAGGCGCGCGCCTTCGGCGAGCGCCGCGAGCTTCGCCCACATGATCGAGGGATGGACGCGGCGGGCGAGCGGACCCTGGGCGAACCCGCAGTCCGTGCTGGCGATGACGTTCTCGCGTCCCACGAGCCGGGCGAGCCTCGCGATTCTCTCGGCGACGAGCTCCGGGTGCTCGACCACGTTCGTGCTGTGCGCGACGACGCCCGGCAGCAGGACCTTGCCTTCCGGAAGCTTGATCGATTCCCACACTCGCCACTCGTGCTCGTGCCGGGGGTTGGCCATCTCGAGCGAGTAGCCGCCGGCCCGCACTTTCAGGATGAGGTCGGCGATCTCCTTCAGCGGCACGTCGCTGCAGTGCGGGCCGTTCCAGCTGCCCCAGCACACGTGATATCGAACACGGTCTTCCGGAATGCCGCGCAGCGCGTGATTGAGGGCCTCCACGCCGATCTGCGCCCAGCGCCGATACTCCTCGAGCGACTTGGGCGGCACCATCGCGTCGTACTGGGAGGCGAGGAAGGCGTCGTCGATCTGAACCATGAGTCCGGCCTCGACGATCGCGGCGTACTCGTCGTGCAACGCTTCGGCCAGCCCGAAGAGGAGCGCTTCCTCTCGGCCGTAGTGTCGATCGATTAGGTACGGGCTCGCGCTCACCGGCGCCACGACGGGCAAGAATCCGTGCGCGACCGAGGACTTGCTCATGGCGCTCTTCAGGCGCGCGATGTCCGCTTGCACGGCTGCATGGCCGGTATACTTGATGGGCCCGGCGACGACGAAGGTTCCCGGCGGGGGCCGGTGTTGCTTGCCGAGACCGAACGGCCCCGCGCTCGCCTCGTATTCCGCATAGAATTCCGGGAAGTCGTGGCGGTCCTTGCCGCCGAATACCTTCGCCGGATCGAGCTGTACGTCCGTGCGCAGCTCGATTCCGCCCAGCCGGTTCACCACGTACATCGACCAGGCGATCGATTTGCCGAACTCGCCGTCGCTCACGATGTCGATGCCCGCTTCGGCCTGCTGCCGGACCACTTCGTCGACGGACTTTGCGAGGCACGCGTCCATCTGCCGGCGGTCGAGGCGGACTCCGTTCTGCTCCTTGATGAGCCACTCGACCAATTCCGGCGGCCGGATGAGGCTGCCGACATGCGTCGTGAGAATGCGGTGGGATGATTCCATGAGGTTTGGCTCCATCGAAGGCTCGCTCGTGCGCCCGCGGCTCAACCCGCCGTGATCGACACCCCGCCATCCACGTGCAGGATGGCGCCGTTGATGAAGTCCGCTTCGCGCGAGAACAGGAACGCGATGAGATTCGCGATGTCCTCTTCGCGGCCCAGGCGTCCGAGCGGCGTCTTGCGCCGGCGCAGCTCGTAACCGGCCTCATCGACGATCGCCCGCGCGCCGGGCGTGGGCACGGCTCCCGGCGTGACGGCATTCACTCGCACGCCCTGGGGCCCGAGTTCGACGGCAAGAGTCCGCGTCAGGGTGACGATCGCCCCCTTGATCGCGGCGTAGATCGACGTGTTCGGGTAGCCCTGATCGGCCGCCGGGGAGCTGAAGTTGATGATGCCGGCGCTCCCGGCAGCGCCGCGGTGCGCGAGCAGGGCCTGCGCAGCCCACACGGGCGCCTTGAGCCCCACGCTCAGCATGCGCTGAAATACCTCGTCCCGCACGTCCTGGACAGCGTCGTAGCGAATCCACATCGCCGCGTTGACGACGCCGTCGATGCGGCCGTACCGCTCGGCGAGATCGTCCGCGACGCTCATGAACACGGCCCGGTCGCCGACATCGCCGACCAGAGCGTGCGCCCTGCCTCCGCGCCGGCCGATCGCCTCGGCTGTCTCGCGGCTCGTGCCCGCGTCGATGTCGGCGATGCCGACGCTGGCACCGGACTGCGCGAGCAGCTCGGCCGCTGCGCGGCCGAGGCCGCGGCCGGCGCCGGTGACCAGAATGACCCGCTCCGCCAGGTCGAACGCCATCGCCGTCTCCCGTGATTGCCCGCGCGGCGGGTGCCATTCTAACGCCGTGCGGCCGCCCGCGGCCGGCTCTCTCAGCCGGCGGCGCAGACGAGAATCACCTCGTCCACCTTACGGGTATCGATCATGCCGGGAGCGAGCGTGAGCCGCGTCTGGAACAGCACGCCGAGCGGCATGAAGATCCGGTTGTACCACCACATCGCGAGCTCGCGATGGCGGCCGAGCCACCACATGGCATGGTCCACCAGGCGGGCGGAGCGCGGCTGCATGCCGTAGGCCGCGCTCTGCTCAACGGCGAGCTCGGCTTGCGCGAGCAGGGCATTGAGCGCTTCGGGCTCGTAGCGGCGGCGATGACCCACCAGATCATCGAACGCCGTCCAGCGCGAGGCGTAGAGCGGGAGGGACAGGAGCACGATGCCGCCCGGTGCCGCCACCCGGCGTAGCTCCGCGAGCGCCGCTCGATCGTCATCGATGTGCTCGATCACATCGAGCGCGCAGACCAGATCGAAGACACCGCTCGCGAAGGGCAGCGCCGAGATCTCACTCTGCACGGCGCGTGCGCCGCCACGTGCGAGCTCCGCCACCGCGGGCCAGCTGATATCGACGAACTCGGTACCCTCGAGGGGCAAGCGCGGCCGCAGCCCGGGGGCCACCTCGAGCCGCCGGCGGCATCGCGGGAGCAGCGATCGCACGAGCGGCCAGGTGTTGAGCCGCTCCGGAGCGATCAGGCGCGCGGTGGACCACAGCGAATCGTAGAAGCGGCGGTTGGTCTCGCGAAGCTCCGAGGCTCTCGGCCTCAAGACGCCCCGCTCGAGGGGACGTAGCCAATCGCGCGTCCGCCGAGCGCGACCGCGGTCCACAGCGCGATACACACCACGGCCGCGAGCTTGCGCCACACCGGAGCGATCCGACCCTCATCGAGCATCGTCACCTTGCGGTGCAGGGTGAACGTGAAGAGGATCGCGAGGAGCAGGCAGGACATCTTGAATTGAAACGCGGGACTGCCGTACATCTTCACGGCTTCGGTCGAGAACAGCAGAAAGCCGGAGATGAGCATCACGACGATGCTGCCGATCATCCAGGGGCGCACGTCGCGGGCAATTGCTGCGATCGGCTCGCCGCGGAACCGGAACCCGAGGAGGCTCAGGTTCAGGATCACGACCGTGCCGCCGAGCAGGCCGAGCGCGAGCAGATGAAAGATCTCGACGAAGGGGAACAGCCACACCGAGTCGCGGATGCCATGGCCGAAGAAGGACCCGTTGCACCAGCGGCAGAAGGCGAGCAGTTCGGCGGCGAGCCACCTCATCGGGCCGTCTCCCTCATGGCGGGGGCAAGGCGTAAGCGATGCCGCGCCCCGCGGCGACGATCCCGACCCACAGCGCGAGCGACACGATTCCCGCGGCCTTCGCTCCCCAGGGAGTGCGCGGCGCGAGATCCCAGTCGGCGAGCCGCCGTCCCAGCGTGAAGTTGAAGACGAGAACGTTGAGCCCGGCGAGCAGCAGCATGATCATCTTGAGCTTGAAGAACAGCGTGCTGTAGAAGGCGACGGGATCGCCGGAGAACAGGAGCAGGCCGCTCACGACCATCACCGCGAAGCCTCCGAAGAGTCCCGGATTCAACTGCTCGAACAGGTCGGAGACGCGCCGCCGGCGCATCGCGAGGTCGAGGAGCCGCAGGTCGAGCAGCAGCACAAAGCCGAGAAAGACGGTGAGGGTGAGGACGTGGACGGTCTCGACGATTGGCTCGGCCCAGATCGAATCGCGCATCATTTCGCTGAACGCGGTGTCGTGTAGCCACGCGAGCAGGCTCATTGCGCCTCACACGGTGTCGGATGCCACCCGGAAGGGCCGGACAGGTGCTTGAAGTGCGAGCTCGTGATGAAGGGCTGATTCAGATATTCCGGATCCGTCACAATAGTTGTGACCACCAGCCAGCGGTCGCCGTTCGGCTCCTGGAAGCCGTCGAAGTACTCGACAACGCTCGTCTGCGGCCCGTAGGGGACGCCGTTCTTGCGCAGATATCCCGGGCGCAGCTGCGTGGTGACCACCTTCAGGTAGCCATCCGGGACCGACTGTGCACCTCGCAGGCCTCCCGTGACGGTTCCGAGGAACGCCCGCGGACTGAGGCCCTCCCAGTCGGCGACCGAGTATCCCTGCCAGCTCGGCGTTGCTGCCGGCGGAGGTGTTCCGCCGAAGTGCAGCAGCCGCACCTGCTCGCCGGCATCCGTCTCGACGCGCAGCGTCTTGTCGTCCGTCCAGCTGATGTGCAGCCTCTCCGGCACCCGCATGATGGCGGCCGCTCCGTACGACCTGCACTGATTGCCGTCCGCCACGTCCCGCGCCGGATCCCAGTCGAGCGCGATCTTGCGCCCGGCGGCATTGAGTGGAACGCCCGGGAAATCTCCCTTGTCGGGGGTCAGCATCCGGAAGCGCCAGTCCTCCGTCACCATGGCCACCCAGTAGCCCGTGAAATCCTGCGGCGCGCCGGCCCGCGGGTCGCGGGGGGGCGGGGTGGGAGGCGCGCCGAGCTGCGCGACGGCGGGTGACGGCGCGGTGAGCCACAGCGGCACGAGCAGGGCAATCAACGGCGCCGCGCGTCTCGCGAGTGCGGTGGCGCGCATCAGTCTTGTGGAGCTCATGTCCTCGGCCTCTTCGTGGTCTTCAACGACGTCCCCGGCGGCGCAGGGAGTCGGGCTACATGATCACGCCTTCCCACTTCCAGCCGTCCGCAGGCCGGACGATCTTGTGCAGCCGGATGCGGTGCTCATCGGGGTCGCGGCCCGGGTTGCCGGTGACGATCACCTTGTCGCCGGGCTTGAGGGTGAATCGCGTGACGTGCGACTGGGTGAGTTGCGCACCGCCCCCCCACTCGATGGACCAGGTCTGCATGTGGCCCTCGCTGTCCCGACCGAGCAGCTTCACGAAGGAGTGGGGATTGCGGTACAGGAACTGCGTGAGCGTTCCCTCGACGGTGATCTCCTTGTCGACCGTGTACGTTGCGGCAAACGAATGGTGTGCCAGTGCGCGGCTTCCCGCCAGAGCGGCGACGGCGGCCGCCAGGATCACGAGACAGGTTCGCTTCATCGGCTCCTCCCGAAGGCAACGCCGGCCGCCGCGCGCCCGCGGGACCACGCGCGCCCTGCACTCATTGCTTCAAACTCTTGTAGACGGCCTCGACGAACTGGTCGGTCGTCCAGAAGCCGCTCGTAGCGCCGTAACGCGGATCGTAGTCGCGGGTCGGCCGGGCGGCTTTCACCTGCTCGAGCGTCATGCCCCGTTTGATCATGTCGGCGATGCGATCGCGGATGATCGTCACCATCTCCTGATAAAACACCACGTCCGCCACGTCACAGAGCCGCCCGTGTCCCGGGATGATGAGCGTGCCGTCCTCCTGCTCGTTGGCCGGGATCGCGATCTCGATGATGCGATTCAGCCCGGCGATGATGCCTTGGATGTTGCCGCCGCGCGCAAGGTTGACGACGGGGTAGCCGTTCGTCACGAAGATGTCGCCCGTGCTCACCACGTCCGAGCGCCGGAAGAAGACCATCGTGTCGCCGTCCGTGTGCGCGGCCGGGATGTGAATCATCACGATCCCCTCGCCGTTGAAGTAGAGCTTGCGCTCCGGGGTCGTGTAGGTTTCCGTCGGCCACGCGCCCGGGGGCGTGGCGGGTTGGCCGCCGCTCGGCTCGGCCATGCGGTCGAGAACGGTCTGGAACGCGATGATCTGCGCCTGGTCTCCCGCGCTCGCTCCGATGTTGCCGAGGACGTTGCCGCCGGCGATGGTGCTGCCGGCCTTCGCGATGGCTTCGTTCCCGCCCGTGTGGTCCGCATGGACGTGAGTGTTGATGATGTACCGGATCGGCGCCTCGGAGAGCTGGCGGACGGCCGCGAGCACCTTGTCGCTCATCTGCGCGAAGCCCGTGTCGACCAGCAGCACGCCGTTCGGCCCGACCTGCACGGTGATGTTGCCGCCGGCGCCGACCAGCATGTACACGTTGCCCTGCACCGGCAGGACGTGGACTTCCGCCTTGGAGAAGTCCTCCCGGGGCGGCGGCGCGCGCAGCCGGGCGGAGGAGGGCGCGGCGTGTGCAAGGCTCCCGCCGCCGGCTGCCACGAGCAGCGCGGTGGTGGCGAGCCTCGCGGCGCGCTTGCATCGACTGACCATACGCATTCCACGCCCCCCTTGAAACACGCGGACTGGCGTCCCGAGGGCGATCAGCGTTGTATCACAAAACTCCGGCGGCTTGACAGGTCAACCGGGGCGAGGGACGCTTGGGGAGGCGCGGGCTCCTCCAGACCGGCAGCCGCTGTTTGTGACCGAAGGGGAAAAGCACCATGGTCGACCGGCGAGGGTTCATCGGGATGGGGGCGCTCGCGGGAGCGCTGTCCCGCGGGCTATTCACGCAGGCGCACGCCGAAGGAGCGCCGGCCGCGACCGGCACGACCGTCGAGACCACCGCGGGCACCGTGCGAGGCAGGTACCGGGCCGGAGTGCACGCGTTCAAAGGGATTCCCTACGGCGCATCCACCGCTGGGCCGAGGCGCTTCATGCCGCCGGAGAAGCCGCGGCCGTGGACCGGCGTGCGCGACGCGCTCGAGCTCGGTCATCGCTCGCCGCAGCTCCTGTCGTCCTTTCACGGGTTTGTCCCGCCGGAAGTCGAGGTGATGGATCGCGACGAACCGATGGGCGAGGACTGCCTGGTGCTCAATGTCTGGACGGCCGGCCTCGCGGGAGGACGTCGCCCCGTCATGGTCTGGCTCCACGGAGGGGGCTACACGAGCGGCTCGGGCGGCTTCATCTGCTACGACGGCACGGAGCTTGCGCGCAAGCACGATGTCGTCGCCATCACCATCAATCACCGCCTCACCGCGTTCGGCTACCTGTACCTCGCGGGCTTCGGCAACCCGAAGTACGCCGAATCGAGCAACGTCGGCAATCTCGACATCGTTGCGGCGCTCGGGTGGGTCCGGGACAACATCGCGGCCTTCGGCGGCGATCCGGGCAACGTCACGGTCTTCGGGCAGTCGGGCGGGGGAGGGAAGGTCAGCGACTTGATGGCCATGCCGGCTGCGAAGGGCCTCTTCCACCGGGCGATCTGCGAAAGCGGCGCGGACGTGAGAGGCGTCACGCGCGAGGCGGCCGAGAAGTCCGCCGTGAGCTATCTCGAGCGGCTGCACCTGAAGCCGAGCGAGCTCGATGAGCTGCAGCGCCTGCCCGTCAAGCAGCTCCTCGCAGCGACGGCCCCGGGCGCCGGCCCGCCGCTCGCTCTGGCCCCGGTCGTCGATGGGCACTCCCTTCCCACGAGCCCGTTCGATCCGGCGGCGCCGGAGATGTCGGCGAACATTCCGCTCCTCATCGGCACCGTCGAGACGGAAGTCACGTTTTTCCCGCATCAGATCCTCGATCCCATCGACGACGCGAGCCTGCACACGCACGTGAAGCAGGCCCTGCGCCGCGCGAGCGACGCGCAAGTCGATCAGCTGATCGCCGCGTATCGCGCGGGCCGGCCTCACGCTTCAAACACGGATCTGTATCTCATCCTCGACTCGGATGCGACGTTCCGCCGCGGCGTGCTCCTCGAGGCGGAACGCAAGGCTGCACAGGGCGCGGCCCCCGTCTATCAGTACTACTTCACGTGGCGGTCTCCCGTGCGGGGCGGGAAGCTCCGCACCTTCCACACGATCGAGATCCCGTTCGTCTTCGACAATGTGGATGCGTGCAAGTCGATGGTCGGCTCCGGCGAGGACCGCTACGCGCTCGCGCGCAAGGTGAGCGGCGCGTGGGTCGCGTTCGCCCGCAGCGGCAACCCGAACCATGCGGGCTTGCCGACCTGGACGCCCTACGAGAATGAGCGGCGGGCCACGATGATCCTCAACGATGAGTGCCGGTTGGTGGACGACCCGCATCGTACGGAGCGTCTGCTGCTGCAATCGATCCAGGGGAGCGCCTAGCCGGCGCGCCCGTGCCGCCGCAGGTCTGGGCGGGCGTCGAGCTCGGGGGCACTCGCTGCCACTGCCTGCTTGGGACGGGACCCGAGGACATTCGCGCGCGGGAGACCCTGCCGACCCGCGATCCGGCGACGACGCTCTCCGCCATAGCGGAGGTGCTCGAGCGCTGGCAGGAGCCTTTCGGCGCGCCCTCTGCCATCGGCCTCGCCTCCTTCGGGCCGCTCGAGCTGCGACGGGGCTCGCCCGGCTACGGGCGCATTGGAGCGACGCCCAAGCCGGGCTGGCAAGGTGTCGATCTGCTCGATTTCTTCGCGACGCGCTTCGATGCCCCGGTGCGCCTGACGACCGATGTGATCGGGGCGGCGCTCGCCGAGGGCCGCTGGGGCGGCGCACGCGAGCTCGCCGACTTCGCCTACGTGACCGTGGGTACCGGAGTGGGAGTCGGACTGATCGTGGGCGGCCGTCCGGTCCTCGGCTGCCATCACCCGGAGCTCGGCCACGCGCGCATTGCGCGGCTTGCGGGCGATGAGTGGCCGGGCAACTGCCCGTTCCACGGCGATTGCATCGAGGGTCTCGCGTCGGGTCCGGCCATCGAGTCCCGCAGCGGCAGCGCCGCGGCAAGCTTGCCCGCGGACAGCCCGGTCTGGGATACGGTGACGCACGCGCTAGCGCAGCTCGCTCATACGCTCGTCCTGTCCGTGGCCCCGCGCCGCATCCTGATGGGCGGCGGGGTCTTGAGCGCGCGTCCACACCTCTTCCCCAGGATCCGTCGTTCGCTCGAGCTCAGCCTCAACGGGTATCTGCGGATCGAGGAGGTCAACTCCGGCCTCGATCGGTTCGTCGTGCCGCCCGGGCTCGGAACGCTCGCGGGGCCGCTCGGCGCGCTCGCAGCCGCGGCAGGGGAGCGCCGCTGAAGGTGAGGGCGTGACGATCCGGTGCAGCGCGACGGTAATCGCACCATAATGCGGGCAGGATGCTCAGATGCTTGGCCGTCGTTTGGGTGCTTTCTTGCGCGGCGGGCGTGGCGGCGGCCGCGGAAGATCTCGAATTTCGCGCTCCCGCCACCGCCGATGCCGCCGCGACTGCCGCGGCCATGCGAAGTCTCGCGGTCCGGGCGCTTCCGGTGTACGAGAATCCGAACCGCGCGCAATTCCTGACGAACCTGTCGGCGCTGCAGATGGTCGCGGGCGAGTACGCGGCGGCTTACGCGACGCGCAAGTCCCTGCACGAGCTGCGGGTTGAGGAGAAGACCGCGCGCGAGGTCGATGAGGCGCTGATCTACGACCTCTATGCGAGAGCGCGGGCCATGGCGGTCAAGAGCAAGAGCCCGATGCCGTTCGACCAGGCGTTCGCTCGGGTGTTCCACGATGCCGTCTCCCCCCTCAACGACCTGGACGCGTACACGGTCACCGAGTGGCTCGCGACCCCGCTCCCGGTCTTTGAGGGCAATCTGCAGCGGGAGCTCGATCGGCTGCGCGGTAAGGACCGCATCTCCCTCTCCGAGGCGGTCGATCTCGCATGGACCTATCTGTCCTTCGAGGCCTTTCAGGGCTTCTCTCCGGTCGTCGGCCCGCTCATCGCCGCGGACGACCGCGCGCGCTACGTCATCGACGACGACGTTCGCATCCAGACGCACGATCGAGCCACGCTGTCGGCCGTCGTCATCCGCCCGAAGGGCGCGCCGGCGCCGCTTCCGGCGCTTCTCGAGTTCACCATCCACGTCGATCCGCACAACGATGCGCGGGAGTGCGCGGCGCACGGCTATGCGAGCGTGATCGCGTACGCTCGCGGCACGGCCCGCAGTTCCGACGCGCTCGCCCCCTACGAGCACGATGGCGACGATGCGCGAGCGGTGATCGAGTGGATCGCCGGGCAGCCCTGGAGTGACGGCCGAGTGGGGATGTACGGCAGCGGCTACAGCGCATTCGCGGCGTGGGCCGCCGCGAAGCGGCCGCCGCCGGCGCTCAAGGCCCTGGCGGCATCGAGCGCCGCGGCTCCGGGGATCGATGCGCCGGGCCGCGACCGCATCGAGGGCATGCCCGATGCCGTCTATCGCCGCTGGCTCGAGCATCCCGGCTTCGACCGGTACTGGCAGAAGATGATCCCGTACCAGAAGGACTTCACGCACATCCACTTTCCGGTGCTCACGACGACGGGGTACTACGACGAGGATGAGACCGGCTCACTCTATTATTTCCTCGAGCACACGCACTTCGATCCGAGCGCGGACCACACGCTCCTCGTCGGTCCTTACGACAGTGACACGATGGAGCGCGGCCCGCTGCCCGTGCTCGGGGGCTACTCCGTCGATGAGGCCGCGATCATCGAGCTCAAGGAGCTGCGCTTTCGGTGGTTCGACCACGTTTTGAAGGGGGCGCCCGATCCGGACCTGCTGAGCGCGCGCGTGAATTTCGAGGTGATGGGCGCCAACGCGTGGCGGCACGCTGGGTCGCTCGAGGCCATGGCGAACGGGGCCGTGCGGCTCTATCTCGATGCCGCACGCGTCGGGGACCACTATCAACTCACGGGGCACGAGCCCTCCAGAGGAGAGTTCGTCGACCAGCCGATCGAGGCTCCCGGCGCGAGCGGGGCGGGCAGCGCGATCACGGCCGTGATGACCCGCGCGCTCCCTGCCCACCCTCAAGCGGTCTTCGTGAGCGGGACGCTGCACCGGCCGCTCGAGGTGAGCGGCCGCATCTCCGGGGAGCTCGCCTATGCGGCGAGCGGGCGCGGGCTCGCGCTCGACATCCGGATGTACGAGCTGCGGGCGGACGGGGAGTATCTTCAGCTCTTCGCGCCGCCCGATGAGCTCTGCGCGGATTGCGCACCGGGGGGCGCTCCGCACCGGCTCTCGGCCACCCCCCGGCGCCAGACACTGGAGTTCAGGAGCGATCGGCTGACGAGCGTCGAGCTGCAGACGGGCAGCCGGATCGTCGTGGTCCTCGGAGCCGGAGAAGCCCCGAGCGCACAGAAGCCGTCCGCCGCCGGCAAGCGCGCGAGCGCGAGCCGCCGAGCCGCCGCCGCGCAGGCGCCTGCCCAGGAGGTGAGATGGTACGGGGGCAGCTTCGTCGAGCTTCCGGTCTGGCGCTAGCCGTGCCGCTCGCGAGCGTGGAGCGCGGCGCCTTCGGCGGCGGCCCGCCGCGCGGCGATGCAGGAGATCAGCGCGGCGTAGCTCCATGCGAGATGCCGCGCGGAGGTCTGCTCGCCGGTCCGGCGATCGAACTGCTCAGAGAGCTCTCCGCTCGGCGGAGTGAAGGCGCGCACGGTCTCGAGGAAGGCATCGCCCTGCCGGCAGAGCGGGCGCGCCCGAGGCTCATCCGCTCCGGCCGCTGCGCGGAAGGAGAGCTCCGCGGCGGCGAGCGTCGAGAAGTAGTAGGCGCCGCCCGAGTAGTAGCGATCACCCGCGTAGCGTCCCATGGCCGGCGCGCGTCCGGGAGGTCGGCCCTGATTGATCGGATACTCGGCATCGAACAGCTTCTGCAGCCGTCCGAGGGTCGCGTGAATCCGCGGATCGTGGACGGAATGGCTCGGGCCCCGGCCGCCCGAGTGCAGCGCCGCGAGAATGACGGCGATGTCGAGATCCTTGGGCGACCGGGATCCGCCGGGCAGGATCCTTGATCGGTAGAAGCCCTCATCGGCAAGCCAGTACTCGTCGAGCCTCGCGAGCAGGCCCACCGCCGCTCCCCGGCAGGCCTCAGCCTGACGCCGCTCCTCGCGCCCGTCCAGCCAGTCGGCGCCCTCCGCGAGCGCCGCGGCGGCGGTGCGCAGGGTGTAGTAGTGCAGTGCCCGCTCCTCTTCCCAGATATCGAAGCAGGGCTCGAACGCATGCTTCAGAGTGAAGGCGAGATCGGCACGCAACAGGACGGAGGCGGCGTCGCGCTGCTCAGCGTCGAGGCGACCGCCGCGGATCCATCTGAGCACCGCGAGCGCGCGCAAGGAAGGCCCATCGTGCTGGGGGCGTCCCCAGCTCGAGATGTCAATGGTGCCGTCCGCGTTGACGCGGGTATCGCCCGCGACGGCCTCTCCATGGACGGCGGCGAGCTCCTCATCCGAGCGCAGAAATGACTTCAAGTCCTCGCGGACCCGCGAGCGCCACTCGGGCGATGCGGCGAGCGTGCGGCCGTCGAGATCGCGGAGCGCGAGACTGAAGCGGACGAAGTCCGCGAAATGCTCGAGCGCGCGCGGCTCGAGCCCCTCCTCGAGGAGCTGGCGCAGCGCATCGATGACGATGGCGGAGTCCCGGTACCAGTGGAAGAAGTAGTCGGGCAGCGGATCGTAGGCGCCGAGGACCGGCGAGGCGACGATCGCGCCTCGCTTCGCCGCGACGGTCTGTCCGAAGCCGGGGCGCGAGTGGACGAGGCCGAGAGGCGAGACGCTGCGAAGCATCCCCGCCGCGGCGTGACGATACTGCCGCTCGACCCAGGACTCGAGCGGTTCCATCAGCCAGCGGCCGCTTCGCGCAGATGCGGACTCGAGAAGCCGAGCCTGCGCAGCCCCGCAAGCACCTCCGGGGCACTCATGAACAGCTTCCACGGCAGGCCCGTGCGGTAATTCTCGATCATGACGACGATCGGTCCCTGATCGATGGCGAGGAACGTCTCGGCATACCAGTTGCGGCTCTCGCAGAAGGCGTCGACGAAGCCGTATCGGCCCCAGATCCGCTCGCCGTGCTGCGCGAGGAAGTGCCGCAGCGCCTGCATCGACTCGCGCGGTGAGTAAGGAAAGCTCGAGAGCGCCGCGGTGGGCGAGACGGTGCCGTTGTCGTGGGCCGGATCGTGCGCGGCGTAGCCGTCGGGGTCGTCGCTCGCGGTGAGGCCCCAGCAGGCGGGCCCGTAGCCCCGAAACTTTCGCGGATTGGAGGCGCAGTAGGCGTGGTGAATGCGAACGTGCCGGACGTTCTGCTCCCAGTAATCGGCGTAGCGGTCCTCGAGGCCGCGCGGATCGAGGCCGCAGAAGGAGTAGTGGGCGAAGAACAGCGGGCCTCCGTAGGGCATGCCGAGCGGCAGCTCGATGCCCTCGTAGGACTTGCCGTTCACGAAGTCGCGGCCGGCCGCGAACCCACGATGATAGACCGCGGCATCGACCGGATGGCTCGGCGAGGACGCGGCGAGCACGTACGTGATGAGGCACTCGTTCCAGCCGTGGATCTCGTGATCCATGGCCCAGCCGTTGTTCGGGCTCCAGTGCCAGTAGAGGAGCTTGCGCCCGCCCTGCGTGTACCAGTCCCACTCCACCTCCTCCCACAGCCCGGTCATCCGCTGCCGCAAGCTTCGCTCCGCGGGCGTGTCCCGGTCGAAGTACTGGCGGGCGCAGAGCAGGCCCATGCAGAGGAAGGAGGTCTCCACCAGGTCGCCGCCATCGTCCTTGCGACCGAAGGGGATGGTCGCGCCCGTGCGTCCGTTCATGAAATGCGGGAAGGCGCCGTGGTAGCAGGGCGCGTGGGTGAGCCGCTCGAGCATCCGCTCAAGCCGCTCGAGCGCGGCCTCCCGCGAGACCCAGCCGCGTTCCACGGCGACGACGAGCGCCATGAGTCCGAAGCCCGACCCGCCGACCGCGACGAGGTCGCCGGGTTCCTCCTCGCGCGCGGTGCGCCGGTCAGGCGCGAGGCCGCTCGCGGGATGGGCGCCTTCCCAGAACAGGCGGAAGGTCTGGCGCTGGACGAGCTCGAGCAGCTCCTCGTCGGGCAGGCCGGCGAGAGAGGCGGGAGCGGGTGCGCTCGCGGTGTTCGTCATGTGAAGGTCTCAATCCCCGAGGGCGGAGTCGATCTGCGCCCGCGCCGCATGAGGACCGGCCGGCGCCTCACAGTGTACGACCAGGCGCCTTGGCGAGGTGCACGACGCGCGAGAAGAGCGGATCGTGCGCCTGCGCGCTGCCGATGTGGATGACACTCGCATGCTCCAGCTCGTTGGCGAAGACGTCGATCACCCGCTCGAGGGTATCGCCGTCCAGCGAGCCAAACGTGTCGTCGATGAGGATCCAGGGAGGGCACTGCAGCACGACGCGCGCGAACGCGAGGCTCAGCTGGTCGGCCGCGCTCAAGTCGCGGTCCCACCGGCGCGTCTCGTGGAGCAGCGGCACGAGCCGCTCAAGACCCAGCCGCCGCAGGGCGTGCGCGCAAGCGGGCTCGTCGAAGCTCTCGACCCGCAGAGGATAGGCGAGCACCTCGCGAAGGGTGCCACGGGGCAGATAGGGCGTGCCGCGCGGGAAGTAGAGGATCGGCTCGCCCCTCGGGCGGGTGATCGAGCCTGCGCCCCACGGCCACAGTCCCGCGAGGGCGCGGAAGAGCTGAGTCTTGCCCGTTCCCGGCTCGCCGAGGATCAGCACCCGTTCGCCGGCCCTCACCTCCACCTTCTTCTCCCGGATCACGTCGCGGCCCGCCGGAGAGACCACCTCGAGATTCTCGATCGTGATGCGGCCGGGGGCGCCGTCAACATAGACGATGCGGCTCTCGACGTGGCGGAGCAGGTCGTCCGTGGTCAGGACGGCCCGCTGGAAGGTCGCCACCCGCAGCAACGTCGCCCGCCAGTCAGCGATGGTGCTGAAATTGTCGACGAACCAGCGCAGCGACGACTGCGCCTGGTTGAACGCCGCGGCCGCCATCATCAGGCCGCCGAAGGAGATCTTGCCCGAGAAATAAAGCGGGGCCGCAACCAGTGTCGGCACGACCTGCGTCACCCAGCCGAAGCCCGCGGTGACCCAGGTGAGGTTGGTGAGACCGGTGACCAGCCGGGTCGTGGCCGCGAGCACCTCGGTGAGGTGGAGCTCGACGCGCCGCGTTTCGTCGGCCTCGCCGGAGGCGAGCGAGATCCCGTCGAGATGCTCGTTCACGCGGACCAGGGAGAAGCGCAGCTCGGCCTCGCGGGCGTAGCGCTCTGCGTTGCGGTGAATGAGGCTCTTGCCGACCCAGTAGGAGAGCAGCGACCCCACCCCGACATACGCGATGGCGGCCCAGACCATGAACCCCGGGATCGGATAATCGCGGCCTGCGATGTGGAAGGCAAAGCCGCGGGAGAGGACCCACAGCACGCCGGCGAAAGTGAGAAAGAGGATCGCCGCTTGCAGCAGACTGATGCCGAGGTCGGCCGAGAGCTCGCAAAGATGGCGCGCATCCTCGTGCATGCGCTGGTCCGGGTTGACGCCGATCGGTCCGGCGTTGGCGAGCCAGAAAGCGCGCCGCGGCGCCATCCAGTCGCGGATGAGATCGCGGACGAGGCCGTCGCGCAGCTTGACCTTCAATGTCTCCCCGAGCCATCGCTGCGCCACGTTGAGCACCAGGAGGACGCCGGAGATGATGAAGAACACGCCGAGCTGGACCAGGAACTCCATGAGGTCCCGGCGCGACAGGGCGTCGTAGAAAGGCTTGTTCCAGCTGTTGAGGCGGATCTGCGCGTACGCGGTCGCCGCGATGATGACGAAGATTGCCGCCACGAGCAGCACGAGGGTCTTGCCGACCGGGGAGGCGAGCAGGGCGCGGGTCATCGCGCGCAGCTGCGGCACGAGGCGCGAGTCGGCGCCCTCGTCGATCTGCGCGGCGGCCCTGGCGATTTCCTCTGGCCGAACTATCATCGGACCGGGTTTCGCGGGAGCCGTAGCTTGAGCCGTGTCGAAGCGCTTATCAGGGCAATGACCCTCGCCGAGAAGCTGGGCCAGCTCACCATGACGGCCGCCGGCCATGCCGTGACCGGGCCCGTGATCGCGGGCGACTCGATGGACGCCATCAGGGCTGGCACGATTGGCAATCTGCTCAATCTCATCGGTGCCGACCACGTGCATGCGATGCAGAAGCTTGCGGTGGAGCAGTCGCGACTTCACATTCCTGTGCTTTTCGCTCTCGATATCATCCATGGGTACCGAACGCTGTTCCCGGTATCGCTGGCCGAGGCGTCGCTATTTGATCCCGAGGCCTGGGCCCTGACGGCGCGCGAGGCGGCGAGGGAGGCGTCCGCCGACGGCATTGCCATGACTTTCGCCCCGATGCTCGACGTGGCGCGCGATCCGCGCTGGGGCCGCAGCGTCGAGGGGCCCGGCGAGGACCCCTGGGTCGGCTCGCGCATGGCCGAGGCCAAGGTGCGGGGCTTTCAGGGCGCGGGACTCGCCGCTGAGGACTCGCTCGCCGCGGTCGCCAAGCACTACTGCGCGTACGGCCCGGTCACCGCGGGCCGCGAATACGCCTCGGTCGACATCTCCGAGCGCACCGTGCGCGAGGTGTACCTGCCGCCCTTCGAGGCCGCGGTCCGGGCAGGCGTGGCGTCGATCATGCCCGCCTTCACCGATCTCGCCGGCATTCCGATGACGGCGCACAGAGCGTTGCTCAACGGCTGGCTGCGCGAGCGCCTCGGCTTCGAAGGCGTGCTCGTGAGCGACTACAACGCCATCGGCGAGCTCATCCGGCACGGCATCGCGGCGGATGCCGCGGAGGCGGCGGCACTCGCGCTCAAGGCCGGCGTGGACATCGACATGATGGCCAACTGCTATCGCAACGGCCTGCCCGTCGCGCTCAACCGCGGGCTCGTGACCGTTGCCGACATCGATGAGTCCGTTCGAAGAGTGCTCTCGCTCAAGGAGCGGCTCGGGCTGTTTGACGACCCGTATCGCCGCGGCTCTCAGCCGGAGAACGCCGCGGCCGTCGTGCGGCGGCGGCGGGTGGCGCGCGACGTTGCGGCGAGGGCGATCGTCATGCTGACGAACTGGCGAGACGCGTTGCCGCTCGGGGGCTCCGCTCGCAAGATTGCCGTCGTGGGGCCGCTCGCCGATGCGTCCGCGGAGATGCGCGGCCCCTGGTGGGCCGCCGCCCCTCCGGAGGGACACGTGACGGTCCTCGAGGGGCTTCGCGCGGCGCTCCCGAAAACGGAGATCCGGTACGCGGCCGGCGTCCCGATCGAAGGCGAGGAGACGACCGGTATGGGCACGGCTCTCGAGCTGTGCGACGACGCGGATGCCGTCATCCTCTGCGTCGGCGAGGCTGCGGTGATGAGCGGTGAGGCGGCGAGCCGGGCGCACCTCGATCTTCCCGGAAAGCAGCGCGCGCTTGCCGAGGCGGTGCTGCAGCGCGCAAACGCGCGGGGCATTCCGGCCATCGCGGTCTTGTTCGCGGGCCGCCCGCTCATCCTGCCCTGGCTCACGGAGCAGGCGGATGCCGTGCTCGCCGCATGGTTCCTCGGCAGCGAGGCGGGGAACGCCGTCGCCGATGTGCTGACTGGACGCGTCTCGCCGAGCGGGCGCACCGCCGTCAGCTGGGCGCGGGCGATGGGCCAGATCCCCATTTTTTTCGGCGAGCGTCCGAGCGGACGCCCCGCCAATCCCGACGACCATTTCACGAGCAAGTACCTCGATGTGCCGAACGAGCCGCTCTATCCGTTCGGTCACGGCCTCACGTACGGGCACTTCGAGCTCTCCAATCTCCGGGTGACTCCGGATAGAGTGACCGAAGGTGGCACGCTCGAGGCGCGCGCCGAGGTCCTGAACGAGGGAGCGCGAGCCGCGGAGGAGACCGTCTTCCTCTTCGTTCACGACAAGCTCGCGAGCGTCTCGCGGCCGACGCTCGAGCTGAAGGGCGTCAGCAAGATCCGCTTGAGGGCGGGCGAGCGAGGGGCCGTCGAATTCCGGCTGCCGGCCTCGGCGCTGCGCTTCCTCAACGTCGATCTGAAGCCGGTGTTCGAACCCGGCGAGGTCGAGATTCTCGTGGGACCCTGCGCGGACCGCAGCCGCCTGCTCTGCGCGAGCGTCCGCCTCGAATAGGAATCAGTTGAAAGCTGGTGGTATATTCCATGGGATATACCGAAATGCGCGGGGTGTGCCCATGACGTTGAGCGGCCAGGCTTCCTTCCTCGTCTGTGCCGCTCTGCTGAGCGGTGCGGCCCTGAGCGCAAGCGGTGCGAACCCCTGCGCGGGATTCCGCTGGGACCTCGGCCACGAGCAAGCCTTGTTCGCGACGTTCGCGCAGGCGGTCACTGCGGGGCGGGACGAGACCTCGGCGCCGGTGATCGGGCCCGACCGCCTCTACGATCTTGCGCTCACGCAGCAGCAGGACGTGCGCTTCGTGGTGCATCCGGAGAAGAGAGCGCTCACCGACGGCGCGTACGCGGGCCTTGCGCGCATGCACGTCCCCGCGGCCGGACTCTATCGGATCTCGATCGACAAGGGCTTCTGGATCGATGTGGTGGCCGGCCACGAGACGCTCGACTCGCGGGACTTCGCGGGCCGGGCGGGCTGCGGGAATCCTCGCAAGATCGTGGTGTACGAGCTGCCCGCCGGCGATCTCGTGCTGCAGCTGAGCGGCGCCATCAGCCCGCGCGTTCGAGTCACGCTGACGAGCGTGCCCCCCGAGAAGTCTTCCCACTAGAGGGCAGGTCGCGACGGTGCGTGGATTCGCGTGCCTGGCCGCGCTCGCCCTGGGCCTCGCTCCAGGCATCGGGGCATCGGCCGACCCCCCGGCGTTCGGTGTCGAGCCGTTCATCCACCACCGGGACCCGCCGTTCTATCGCCCGCTCGACGATGCGGAGAGCGCGCGCGCGGAGCTGGGGCACGAGGTGCTCAATACGCACTGGGTGCCCGCGGGCACGCCCCACGCGGAGCGCCGAGACGGCGTGGGACCCCTGTTCAACGTGGACTCGTGCGACGAATGCCACAACGAGGCCGCGCACGGCCGAGGCCCGATGGGCGATGGGCTCGCGCCCTTCGCGCTGGAGATTCACCTGGAGGAGCCGCCGGCCGGTCCCCGCGCCGAGACGCGGTGTGATCCGGTCTACGGCTGCGTATTCAATCCCGCCGCGCTGCGAGGGGTTCGGCCCGAAGGGCAGGTGGTCATCCACTATCGCGAGATCGTCGGCCGCTACCCCGACGGTGGCCGCTGGACCTTGCGGGCCCCGAGCTATCAGCTGGTGGACCTCGGCTACGGGCCACTCGCGTCGCAGACGATCATCAAGCCGAGACTCGCGCCGGCGATCTTCGGCGACGGACTGCTCGCGGCCGTTCCCGTCGCAGCGATCGTGCAGGGCTGGACAGACTCGGGTGCTCGGCGGCAGCGGCCCGGCGTGCCGGCTTGGCAGTGGCGTCACGGCGCTCGGGTGCTCGGACGATTCGGATGGCAGGGCTCCGCCGTCTCCATCCGCGATCAGACGACCCGGGCGTTCGCTGGGGAGATGGGGCTCACCTCCAGCGTGGTCGCACGGGATGACTGCACGGCCGCGGAGGTGGCCTGCCTCGAGCAGCCGAATGGCGGCTCACCGGAAGTCTCGGATACGCTGCTCGATGCGGCGGTCGACTTCCAGAGCTGGCTTGCGGTGCCCGCATCCCCGCAGGCGCCGGCGGAGCCGGGAGCGGAGGGGCGCACCCTGTTCGCCCAGCTCGGTTGCGCCGCCTGCCACCGGCCTCGCTTGCCCGTCGAGCTGCGAGCGGCGAACGGGGCGATCATGCAGCGCACGATCGAGCCCTACACGGACCTGCGGCTGCACGACCTCGGCATGGCGCTCGCGGATGAGAATGTGGCGGGCGCCAAGGTGCGGACCCTCTGGCGCACGCCGCCTCTGTGGGGCCTCGGCTACCGCTTGAAAAGAGAGTCGAGCCCGACGTGCCTGCACGATGGCCGAGCCCGGTCGGTCACCGAAGCGATCCTGTGGCATGGGGGAGAGGCCTCGAGCGCGAGGCGCCGGTTCGAGCGGCTGCAGGCATCCGAGCGACAGGCGCTCCTCAACTGGCTCGGAACCCTCTGATCAGGCGCGCCGGGCTCAGTGATATCCGATGTCGGCGCGCACCTTGCCGCGGAAAACCCAGTACGACCAGCCGGTGTACATGAGGATCACGGGCAGCAGGAACAGCGTTCCGGCGAGCAGGAACAGCTGGGTGCCCGGGGCCGAGGCGGCCTGCCAGAGGGTGAACCGGTGCGGCACGATCATCGGCCAGAGGCTGATCGCGATGCCGCTGTAGGACAGCACGAACAGGCCGATCGCTGCGAGAAAGGGCACCGCTTGCGAGGAGGGGTTGCCGAGCGAGCGCCATTCCCACAGGGCGAACAGCAGGGTGGCGACGGGCACGGGAGAGAAGAGCGCGATCCCCGGCCACGAGAACCAACGGCGCGCGATATCGGGATCGCGTAGCGGTGTCCACACGCTCACGATGCCGATCGCGATGAGCACTCCGATGAGGCACCAGCGAGCCTTGCGGCGGGCCCACGCTTGGAGCGGGCCCTCCGTCTTCAGAATGAGCCACCCGGCGCCGAGCAGGCTGTAACCGCAGAGCAGCGCGGCGCCGGTGAAGATCGAGAAGGGCGTGAAGCAGTCGAGCGAGCTACCGGCGAAGTGGCGGCCGTCGATCTTGAACCCCTGGATGTAGGCCCCGATGATGATGCCCTGCGAGAACGTGGCGAGCGCGGAGCCGTACGAGAAGCCATGGTCCCAGAAAGTTCGATGGGGGACGTCCTTGTAGCGGAACTCGAACGCCACACCGCGGAATATCAACGAGAGCAGCATCGCGAGGATGGGGAAGTAGACGGCCGGCAGAAGGATGGTGAAGGCGAGCGGAAACGCCGCAAGCAGCGCAAGGCTCCCGAGCACGAGCCAGGTCTCATTCCCGTCCCAGATCGGCGCGATGGAGTTCATGATGAGGCCGCGCGAGGCCGCGTCGGGCGCGAAGCCGTGGAGAATGCCGACCCCCAGGTCGAATCCGTCGAGCAGAACGTAGAAGAAGATGCCGAGCACCAGTATGAGCGTCCAGAGCGGCACGAAGTCGGGAATGAGGGCGCTCATCGAGGCGCCTCGCTCGCGCTGGCGCCGCCATCCGCGGGCACCTGCCCGCGGAGCGCATGGATCGGCGGCTCGGGAAGGCCGCTCTCGATGAGCTCGGGCTCGGTCGCAGGCCCCGAGGGTCCGCGACCGACGATGCGGTACATGTGCCGGATCCCGACGGGATAGATGATCAGATAGACCGCCGCATAGCCGGCGAGCGACAGAGCCACGTCCGCGCCGGTGAGCGAGGGGGAGACGGAATCCGCGGTGCGCAGGAGCCCGTAAACCGTCCAGGGCTGCCGGCCGACCTCGGTCGTGACCCAGCCGGCGAGCACCGCGAAGAAGCCGAGCGGGGAGGCGAGCTCGCACAGCTTGAGGAAGCTGCGCGCGGTGTAGAGCCGCCCGCGCGCCCGCAGCCACCAGCTCAACGTGACGAGGGTCAGCATCAAAATGGCGATGCCGACCATGATGCGGAACGCGAAGAAGGGAATGGCGACGGGCGGCCACTCGCTGCGCGGCCAGTCCTCGAGCCCGCGTACCGTGCCGTTCGGGTCGTGCGTGAGGATGAGGCTACCGAGGTCGGGCACGTCGAGCGCATAGCGGTTCGCCGCGGCCCGCTCGTCGGGAATCGCGAACAAGGTGAGCGGCACGTGGCTCTCCGTCTTCCAGCGGGCCTCGATCGCGGCGATCTTGGCCGGCTGGTACTCCATGGTGTTGCGGCCGTGCGCATCGCCAATGAGCATCTGCAGGGGGACCAGGATCGTGAGGAGCCCGAGCGCCATCGACATCATCATGCGCGCTTCGGCCGCGAAGCGGCCCCGACGCAAGTAGTGCGCGGCGACGCCGAGCACCACGAACGCGGTCGTGATGTAGCACGCGACGACCATGTGCGTGAACCGGTAAGGGAAGGAGGGATTGAAGACGATTTGAAGCCAGTCCTTCGGAAAGAAGCGCCCGTTCACGATCTGGTAGCCGGCGGGCGTCTGCATCCAGCTGTTCGTCGCGAGGATCCAGAAAGCGGAGAGCAAGGTGCCGCCCGCGACCATCATGGCAGCGAGCAGATGCGCCCAGGGCGGCACGAGCTTGCGCCCGAAGAGCAGCACACCCAAGAAGGCCGCCTCGAGGAAGAAGGCCATCAGCCCCTCGTAGGCGAGGAGCGGCGACAGCACGTTCGCCGTCGCATCCGAGAAGCGGCTCCAGTTGGTGCCGAACTGAAACGGCATCACTATCCCTGAGACGACGCCCATGCCGAACGACACGGCGAAGATCCTCGTCCAGAAGCCCGACAGCGTGAAGTAGATCTCCCGGCGCCGTACGAAGTAGAGAGCCTCGAGCACCACGATGTAGGAGGCGAGGCCGATCGTGAACGCGGGCAGCAGGATGTGCCACGCGATCACCCAGGCGAACTGCAGTCGCGACAGGATCAAGGCGCTCGGACTCACTTACTGACCTCCGCGCGGCGCTTCTACTGTCTGCGGCCCCGGATGAGCGCTTCCGGATGGCGATCGAGATAGTCGGCGAGCTCCTGGATGGAGCGGGCCGCATCGTCGAGCTGCCGCATGAGCCGTGGCAGGTCGACGCTCTGACTCCCGTTCGCGCCGAGAACGGCGCCCGCCGCCTCCGCCGTGCGCTGCGCAGCCTCGGAGGTCGCGCGCAGGCTCGCGATGAGCGACTGCGCCTGCGGCCCGAGCGTGATGGTGAGCTGGTTCAGATGCGTCAGCGCGGAATCGAGCTGGGTCAGCGCGTGTGTGAGCTGCGGCCCCGCCGTCGCGCGATCGAGGTGCTGAGCCGTGTTCTGAAGGCTCTGCAGGATCTCGTCGATGTCCGCGGCCGGCGCGGTGGGGAGCTCTGCGACACCGGCGACCTCGCGCACGCGCGCGGGCGGCACTCCGGTCAGCATGTCGAGCGCGATCACCTTGGAGCCCGTGAGCAGGCTCGAGGAGACGAGCCGGGCGCGCAGGCCGCCGGCGACGAGATGCTCGAGCGCGGCTTCGACGGCGTCCGCCTGCTCTGCGGTCGCCGTCTCAGGGATTCCCGGGATGTCGAGCGCGGCGGGATCGATCGCGACGATCGCGAGCGTGTAGAGCGATCCGCGGCTGCGGTCGTACAGCAGGCTCGACTCGGTCACCTCGCCGATGCCGGTTCCCTCGAGCTCGACGGGAGTTCCCTTCGCGAGTCCGCGTGCGTTCTCCGCGAATTCCACGCGGTACAGGAGCGGCTTGCCCTGAGGAGAGCGGAAGGCCTCACTGCGACTGTCGTACAGTTGGAACCTGCTGTCGAACGGGGCCGGCGGCCCGGACATGGACCGCGCGGGCGTGTCGAAGGCGACGCCGCCGGCAAGCAGCTGCTGCCACGAGCTCACTCTCACCTGCACGCCCTCAGGACCTGCGACCACATCGATCCCCGCCACGTTCCAGAAGCGCGTTTGCGGATGCACCAGGTGATCGTACGGAGCGCGCACGAACGCATAGATCTCGACCTGCGTTTCCGAGGGCGCGAGGGAGGAGCCTTCGATCTCTCCCACGTCGATACCGCGATAGGTGATCGCAGCGCCCGGGATGAGCGAGCTCGCATCCGGGGCGAGCAGTGTGAAGAACGTTCCGGCCGTATCGGGCTGCAGAATCGGCGGCTCGGAGAGCCCCGTGAAGCTGCGCTGCGCCTCACCCCGGCCCGGATACATCTCGATGTAGGAGCCGGAGACGAGTGTCGCGAGGCCCGAGATTCCCTGGGCGCCGACCCGCGGCTGGACGATCCAGAACCGGGCGCCGGTTGCCAGGTAGGGCTCGATCGCGCGAGTCATCCGTGCGCGCACCAGAACCTTGGAGGCATCGGGCGTCAGCTCCACGGACTCGACGATTCCGACGTTGACGCCCTTGTACCTGACCGGGGTCTGCCCGGGCTGCAGCGCTCCCGCGTCGGAGAGCGCGATCGTGATCTGTGGGCCGCGCTGCGCGAGGTCGCGCCACGCGAGCCAGAGCACCACGCACGCCGCGATGACGGGCACGAGCCACACCCACGAGAGCCACGAGCCGGCGCGCAGTGTGGCCTCGTCGCTCGGCGACCCCGCCGGGGCGTCCGCACCGACTTCCCGCTCTTTGCGATCCCCCGTTTCATCACCGGTCGTCACGCCTGCTCTCCCGCCGCGTCCCACATCAATCGACTGTCGAAGGATCTGGCGGCAACCATCGTCACGATCACGACCGCCGCGAACGCGATCATGCCGCTCTCGACCCGCACGCGGGTGAGGGCGCCGAACTGCACCAGCGCGACCGAGATGGACACCATGAACACATCGATGTTCGACCAGCGGCCGACGAGGTCGATCGCTCTGTGCAGGCGTGTGCGGCCGACCAGGAACCGAGCCGAGCCCCGCTGGGTCAGGCACAGATTCCAGGTGAGTCCGCAGAGCTTCGCAAGCGGGATGCAGATGCTCGCCGTGAAGACGATCGCCGCGAGCGGCCACAGGCCGCTGCGCAGCAGCTCGAGCACCCCGCCGAGGATCGTATTGGGCGCGACTCGCCCGAACTGCTCGATGCTCACGACCGGCATGAGGTTGGCGGGAATGAAGAGCAGGAAGCCACAGAGCACCAGGGACCAGGTCCGCCGAATGGACAGGGGCTGGCGCGTGGCGAGCCGCGCACGGCAGCGCGGGCAGCGGTCTCCCGCGCGGGCCTGCGGCGCGGGCAGACCGCAGACGCGGCACGCGGGGAGTGGAGCTCGCCCAGTGAATGGCTCCGCCGCCTGGGGCATGCGCCCGGAGGGGAGCGCCCGCCAGACGGCTCGATCGTCGAGGCAGGCATCGAGCAGGAGCATCAGCACCGTCACGGCGATCAGACACCACCCGGCGGTGCCGATGCTCACGAACGCGACGGATTGCATGCGGCTATACGCCACGCACGCGCCGAGGAGAAAGACCTCGATCATCGCCCACGCCCTGAGCGCGAGCGCCCAGCGGTACAGGGTCCCGAGGGGCGAGGGCGCATCGCTACGAGCCGGTCGCGCAGGCTTGAGGCGGACGCCGGCGAGCACGCACGCGACGAGCGCGAGATACATCCAGGGCACGACGATGCTGAACAAGGCGACGAGCACCGCGAGCGAGACAAAGCCGGCGGCCCAGAGCCCCTGCACGCCGCTCGCGAGCGCGCTGGTGCGCACCGCGCCGTCCGCGGTGACCATCATGAAAGGCGCGACGCAGGTCGGCACCCACACGAGCAAGGCGGCCGTCACCAAGGCGAGCGCGGCGTCGAGCGTCCGGGATGGCGGGCGTGCGAGCCCCTTGCGGCAGCGCCGGCATTCCGCGCGAAAGCCACGCGGCACGCGCTGAAGCCGCTGCCAGAGCCCGCAGTCCGGGCAAGCGACGATCTCATGCTCCTCGAGCTGCGACTCCCTCACGCCCCGATCCTGCGGGCCTGGCTGCTGCGGCGCTGGCTCCTGCGGGGCTCGCTCGATCGGTGTCATGGGCTCTCGACCGCCTCGTGAGAGCCGCAGCATACCCGGGTTTCGTGCCCCGTTGCGCTGCGCGCACGCGGGCGCCCGAGTGGAACGGAGCTTGCTGGCCCGGTACGATCGGCGAGATAAGGAGGCTCGCCCGCCCATGCGATGGCTCGTTCTCGCCGCTTGGTCGTGCGCGGCCGCGATGCCCTCGCACGCGCGCGCGCCCGTCTACGGCCCCAATCTCGAGGGGTTCGCCTATCCCTACGCCGTTCAGGTCTACCGCTTCCGGACCCAGGCGCAGGCTTACGCGATGGCCTACATGGACGTGGCGCCCGATGCATCGAGCCACGGGCCCGGAGCCGGCCGCACCGTCGTGCTGCTGCATGGCTTGAACTTCTGCGGCGCGACGTGGGCGGCGACCGTCGCGAAACTGCACGGGGCGGGCTTTCGGGTGGTGGTGCCGGAGCAGCTCGGCTTCTGCAAGTCATCGAAGCCCGTCAACTATCAGTACAGCTTCCAGCAGCTCGCCATGAACACGCGCCTGCTCCTCGACAGCATCAAAGCAGGACGCATCATCCTCGTGGGTCATTCGATGGGAGGGATGCTGGCGGCGCGCTACGCGCTGATGTTCCCCCAGGATGTGACGGAGCTGGTGCTCGTCGATCCCCTCGGCCTCGAGGACTGGAAGGCCGAGGGGGTGCTGTATCTCGCGGTCGACGAGCGCTACGCCCTCGAGCTCGAGAACACGGCGCCGCGCATCGAGCGCTACGAGCTCACGGACTACTACGGGGGGCACTGGAAGCCCTCCTATGACATCTGGGTGAAGCTCCTCGCATCGCTCTATACGGGCGGCGGGCGGGAGCGCTACGCCTGGAACCAGGCGCTCATCTCCGACATGATCTTCACGCAGCCCGTCCTCTATGAGCTCGATCGGCTCGCCATGCCGACCGTGATCCTCGTCGGGACACTCGATCGCGCGGAGCCGTTCAGGGACACGGCGCGTCCCGAGGTCGCCGCGCGGCTTGGAGATTATCCCGACCTCGCCCGCCGTGCAGCCCGGCGCATACCCTCCTCGAGGGTCATCGAGCTCGAGGGAGTGGGTCACGTGCCGCAGATCGAGGCGCCGGACCGCTTCAACGAGGCCTTGCTGCAAGCGATCGAGCGTCCTCCCGAGGCTCATCGCCCTGGCCGCTGACGCCCAGCCGTCTCTGCAGCAGCGGGCTCGTCGTGGTGTACTGCAGGTGCACCTTCTCGCCGGGATTCAAGTGCGTGCGAACGGCGAACGCCGCGAGCGCCGTCTCGTGGAAGCCGGAGAGGATCAGCTTCTTCTTGCCGGGATAGTCGTTGATGTCGCCGACGGCGAAGATGCCGGGCACGCTCGTCTCGAAGCGCGCCGTGTCGACGGCCAGGGTCCGGCGATGCAGCGCGAGGCCCCACTCGGCGATCGGTCCGAGCTTCGGATGCAAGCCCCAGAACACGAGCAGCTGGTCGAGCGACACGGTGCGCGTGACCCCGTCGCGGGCGAGCACGCGGACCGCCCGCAGCGCGCCGTCCTGCTCGACGAGTGACTGCACCTGCCCCTCGATGAAGTCGAGCCGTCCCTGGTCCCTCAACGCGAGCATCCGCTCGACGGAGGCCGGTGCCGCGCGGAACTCGCCGCGCCGGTGAATCAGCACGATGCTGCGAGCTTTCTCGACGAGCTCGAGCGTCCAGTCGAGCGCGGAGTCGCCGCCGCCGAGAATGACGAGATCTTGGCCTGCGAGCTCACCGGCATCCCGCACCTTGTAGTGAAGGGACGAGCCCTCGTGGCGCTCGGCCCCCTCGATCCCGAGCCGCCGCGGCTGGAACGAGCCGACGCCGCCCGCGATGATCACCGCGCCGGCTTCGAAGCGCGCGCCGCGGTTGGTGACCACCTCGAAGCGCCCGTCCGCGCGAGGCTTGACCTCCGTCACTTCCTGTCCGAGGTGCAAGCCCGGGGCGAAGGGGCGGATCTGCTCCGCCAGGCGCTCGATGAGCTCCTTCGCGGTGCAGACCGGGATCGCCGGGATGTCGTAGATCGGCTTGTCCGGATAGAGCTCGGTGCACTGGCCCCCGATCTGGGGCAGGGAGTCCACGACCTCGGCACGGAGCCCGAGGAGCCCGAGCTCGAAGACCTGGAACAGTCCAATGGGACCTGCCCCGACGATCACCACGTCGGTGACCGTCGCGAGCTTCGAACGCTCAAGCGACAAGGACGTTCTCCAGTGCGATACGCTCGCTCTTGCGGGGCTCGCCGGCGCTCGCGGAGAGCCCCTTCTGCGCGAGCCACTCGCGGTTGAAAAGACGGGATTGATACTTCGCTCCGCCGTCGCAGAGCACGGTCACCACCGTGTGGCCGGGACCGAGCTCGCGCGCGACCCGCACGGCGGCCGCGACATTGATCCCGCTCGTGCTGCCGAGGAGCAGGCCCTCCTCGCGCAGCAGCCGGTACACGTGGCGGACGGTGTCTGCGTCCTCGACGTGAACCGCGTCGTCGAGCGGCGCATTCGCAAAGTTGGCCGTGACGCGGCCGATGCCGATGCCCTCGGTGATTGAGCCGGAGCCGGTCGCCTTGAGCGCACCGTTGCGGACGAACTCGTAGAGACTGCTCCCCGGGGGATCCGCCAGTACGCAGCGGACGGTGCGGCGCTGCGACTTCAAGTACTCGGAGACGCCCGCGATGGTGCCGCCCGTGCCCGCGGCGGAGATGAAGGCATCGATCCGGCCGCCCGTTTGGGCCCAGATCTCGGGCCCCGTGGACTCGAGGTGCGCGCGGCGGTTCGCCGTGTTGTCGAACTGGTTCGACCAGATCGCGTTGCGGAGCGAGGCTGCGAGACGCTGCGCGACCTTCTGGTACTGATTGGGGTTGCTGTACGGCACGGTCGGCACCTTGTAGAGCTCCGCGCCGAGCATCTCGAGCAGCTGGTATTTCTCGGGGGACTGGTTGTCCGGCATCACGATGATGCAGCGATAGCCGCGCGCGTTGCAGACGTGGGCGAGCCCGATGCCGGTGTTGCCGGCCGTGCCCTCGACGACGATGCCCCCCGGCTTCAGCTCGCCGCGCTTCTCGGCATCCTCGATGATGGCCCGCGCCGCGCGGTCCTTCACCGAGCCGCCCGGGTTCATGAACTCCGCCTTGCCGAGGATCTCGCAGCCGGTCTCCTCGCTCACGGCCCGCAGGCGAATGAGCGGCGTGTTGCCGACCGTTCCCGCGAACCCCTTCTGCACGCTCATGCAACGCCCCTCAGAGCTTCCGTGAGAGTTTGAATGACGACGTTCCCGCGCTCGGCGGCGGCGGCCTCGCCGATGATGAGGAGTGCGGGTGCCGTGACGCGCTCCGCGCGCGCGAGCGATGCGATGTCGCCGAGCGACCCGCGCAGCACCCGCTCGCCCGGCAGCGTCGCCCGCTCGACGATGGCCGCCGGTCTCTCGCGCGGAGCGCCGGCGGAGAGCAGGCGACTCACGATGTGCTCCATCTGCGCGACGCCCATGTAGAACACGACGGTGTGCCGCGGCCGCGCGAAGGCCTGCCAATCGAGCCCGTCGCCGTCGGCAAAGTGTCCCGTGGCGAAGGTGACCGACTGGGCGAGTTCCCGCTGCGTGAGCGGAATGGCCGCGGCCGCGGCCGCCGCCAGCCCGGCGGTGATGCCCGGCACCACCGTGAAGGGGATGCCGTGCTGCACGAGAATCCGAATCTCCTCCCCGCCGCGCCCGAAGATGAGCGGATCGCCGCCCTTCAGACGGGCGACCTTCAGGCCCCGCTGCGCACGGCTCACCATCAACTCGTGGATGCGCTCCTGGGCGGTGCGGCAGCCGCCGCGGTGCTTGCCGACGAAGATCCGCTCCGCCTCGCGCCGCGCGCGGTCGAGCACTTCCTTGGAGACCAGGCGGTCGTACAGGATCACGTCGGCCTGCTGGAGCAGCTGCAGTGCCCGCAAGGTGAGGAGGTCGGGGTCGCCGGGGCCGGCGCCGATCAGATACACCTCGCCTGCCGCGGGGCGGCCGGCATGGGCCGCGGCGAGCTCACGGTCGAACGTCGCCTCTGCGGCACCCTCGTCGCCTGAGAGCACCTGCGCGCTCACGGGGCCGCCGAAGATGCGCTCCCAGAAGGGCCGGCGCTCGCTCGGACGGAGCATCCGCTGCACGGTGCTGCGCCGCGAGCCCGCAAAGCGCGCGAGCGCGCCGAGCCGGGTGGGGAGCAACGCCTCGAGCTGCTCGCGCAGGCGCCGGGACAGTACGGGCGCGGTGCCCTGCGATCCGATGGCGACGACGATCGGGGACCGGTCGACGAGGGCGGGAAAGATGAAGCTCGACAGCTTGAGATCGTCAACGACGTTGACGGGAAGCTGCCGTGCGCTCGCGGCGGCTGCGACCACCGCGTTGACATGAGTCGAGTCCGTGGCGGCCACGACCAGCGCCGCGCCGGAGAGGTGCTCCGGCTCGAAGGTGGCCCGGATGTGCCTCACGCGGGCGCGCTCGGCCGCCGCCAGCTCGGCGGCGGGCCGCGAGAGCTCGGGCGCGACGAGGGTCACGCTCGCGCCGCATCGCAGCAGCAGCTCCGCCTTACGGGCAGCGACGGCTCCGCCGCCGACCACCACGGTCTCGCGGTCCCGCACGCTGAGAAAGATCGGCAGATGCTCCATGAACGGATTTTCCGCGCGGCAGGCGCGCAACGCTACCTTACGGCCCCGTAATGGGGTGCCTCTGACCTCAAAGTATAGGCGAGCCGCCTGACCCGTTTAGGGCCGGTCAGCTCTGGACGGCCGCGGTACGCGTACTCGGATGCAGGCCGCATTCCCGGGCTTCGGGATTCTCCCACCACCAGCGGCCCGCCCGGCTGTCCTCGCCCGGCTGCACGGCCCGGGTGCACGGCGCGCAGCCGATGCTCGGGTACTGCCGGTCGTGGAGCACATTGTACGGGAGCTTGCGTGTGCGGATGTAGGACCAGACCTGGTCCTCGGTCCAGTCGAGAAGAGGGCTCACCTTGTGCAGGCCGTGCTGGTCGTCCCACTCGATCGGCGAGCCGAGCGAGCGGGCCTTCGACTGTTCGCGCCGCACGCCCGTCACCCAGGCAGAGTACCCGGCCACGAAGCGCTTGAACGGCACGACTTTCCGTGTGTTGCAGCAGGCGACGCGCGCCTCCGAGCTGTGGAAGAAGCCGTTGATGCCCTGCTTGGCGACGAGGCCCGTCAGCTCCTCGGCATCCGGGTGGATGACGCGGATACGGTTGCCGTACCGGCGCTGCAGCTTCTCGAGGAGCTCGAAGGTCTCCTCATGCAGCCGCCCAGTATCGATGCTCACCATGTCGATCTGCGGGACCTCGGTCGCGATGAGGTCCGTGAGGACCATGGCCTCCGCGCCGAGACTATTGGCGTAGACCACCCGCCCGAACCGGTGCACGGCTCCGGCGAGCAGCTCCCGGATCGCTGCCGCTTTCGACTCCAGCTCGAGTGTGAGGACTTGACCCATGATGCGTGGATTGCACTGTATCGGTGACAATGGGGTAACTGAACGAATCATTACTTCTTTCGGTCTGCGGAGCGGTTATGTATGCCGCCTCGAAGGGCGCGGCGGCTTAAGACGATTTGGGCATGTGGAGATTCGCATCGGTTATGATCGGCGGCCGCCGGGCCGGGGATCATGCTCGAGGTCCCGGGAGGGGCCGGGGGGAGAGCTCGATTCATGAAACTGCATCAGTTGCGATACCTCGCAGCGGTAGCCCAGAGCGGACTGAACATCACCGCCGCCGCGCAGAAGCTGCACACCTCGCAGCCCGGTGTGAGCAAGCAGATCAAGCTGCTCGAGGACGAGCTCGGTTTCCAGATCTTCACGCGCGAGGGCCGCAATCTCACGCGCATCACGCCTGCCGGCCAGCAGGTTATCGAGCGTGCCGTGCGGATCCTGCAGGAGACGCAGGCGATCCGGGACCTCGCGACGGAGCTCCGCGACGAGGGGCGCGGGAGCCTCTCGATCGGCACCACCCACACCCAGGCGCGCTACGTCCTGCCGGGTGTCATCAGCGTGTTCCGCGGGCACTATCCGCAGGTCCGCGTGAATCTCCATCAAGGCACGACCGAGCAGATCTCGGAGATGGTCGCCCAGGACCGCATCGACTGCGCGATCGCGACCGGCTCGGAGCACCTGTTCGAGGACTTGACCCTGCTCCCGTGCTACCGCTGGCACCGCGTGATCGTCGTGCCCCGCGATCATCCGCTCGCGACCGTTCCGCGTCCGACCTTGAAGCAGCTCGGCGCCTACCCCCTCATCACGTACACGTTCAGCTTCACCGGGCCTTCCTCGCTCCAGCAGGCCTTCGCCAAGGCGGGCCTCACGCCGGACGTGGCGATCACTGCCCGGGACGCCGATGTCATCAAGGCCTACGTTCGCTTGGGGCTCGGCGTCGGCCTCGTCGCGCAGATGGCGGTCGATCCGCGGGAGGACGCGGACCTCGTCGCGCTCGATGCCTCGCACCTGTTCGTGCCGCACGTGACGTGGATCGGGTTTCGCCGCGGCGTGCTCCTGCGCAAGTACATGTACGACTTCATCCAGCTGCTCGCGCCGCATCTCGATCGCCGCCTGGTCAACCGGGCGCACCGCATGTCGAGCTCGGCGGAAGTGGCCGCGCTCCTCGCCGAAGTGACGCTGCCGGAGCGCTGATACTATTCCCCCATGGCAGGGCTGTACTTCGAGGAATTCGAGGTGGGGCGGAGGTTCGATCACGCCGTGCGCCGGACCGTGACCGAGACCGACAACGTCCTGATCACCGCCCTGACGATGAACCCGGCCGCCGTCCATCTCGACAAGGAGGCCGCGAAGGGGACGGAGTTCGGCGAGCCGCTCGTCAACAGCGTGTTCACACTCGGGCTGATGGTCGGGATTTCCGTGTACGACACGACGTACGGCACGACCATCGCGAACCTCGGCTGGGAGAAGGTGAAGTTTCCGCGGCCGGTGCGCGTCGGGGACACGCTGCGCATCGAGACCACCGTCATCGCCAAGCGCGAGAGCCGCTCGCGGAAGGACTCCGGCATCGTCACGCTCGAGCATCGCGCGTTCAATCAGCGCAACGAGGAGGTCGCCTCCTGCCTGCGCGCGGCGCTGATGCTCAAGAGGCCGGCCGCGTGAGCGCTCGATCGTGGCTGTTCGTCCCCGGCGACAGCGAGCGCAAGCAGGCGAAGGCGGCTGCGAGCGCCGCCGATGCGCTGATCCTCGACCTGGAGGATTCGGTCGCGCCCGGCAGGCGGGGCCGCGCGCGGGAGCAGGTCCTCGCGTTCTTGCGGAGCCGGCAGCCGCGCGGCGCGCAGCGGCTGTGGGTGCGGGTCAACGGACTTGCGAGCGGTGAGCTGCTCGATGACCTCGCGGCGGTGATGGCGGGCGCGCCGGACGGCATCGTCCTGCCGAAGATCTCCTCGCTCGAGGAGGTCCTCGAGGTCCATCACTACCTCTCGGCGCTCGAGCACCGTGAGCATCTTGCGCGGGAATCGACGAGCCTACTCCTCATTGCGACCGAGACGCCCCAGGCGGTGCTCGGACTCGGGCGCTTCGCGGCGCTCGCGGCCGGACACCCGGTGGCGGGCGCGGAGCCGGCAGCCGGACGGCAGCCGCCCTTGCCACGTCTCGCGGGGCTCACCTGGGGCATCGAGGATCTGTCCGCCGCGCTCGGCGTGCGCGAGAAGCTCGCCGCCGACGGGACGCTGACCCTCACCTTCGATCTCGCGCGCTCGCTGTGCGTGCTCGCCGCTGCGGCGGCGGGGGTGCAGGCGATCGACGGCGTACATGCCGAATTCGCCGATCAGGAGAGTCTCGCGCGCGAGCTTGCGCGGGCCCGCCGCGACGGGTTCAGCGGCAAGCTCGCCGTGCATCCCGACCAGGTCGAGCCCATCAACGCCGCCTTCACGCCGACGGAAAGCGAGATTTCCCACGCGCGGCGCATCGTCGCCGCATTCGCCGCCTCACCCGATGTCGGGGTGACGAGCATCGACGGGAAGATGGTCGATCGGCCCCATCTGCTGCAGGCGCAGCGGCTGCTGGCCGCCGTGGAGGCTCTCGGCCGCAAGTGACCCCCTTGGGCGGTGCACGGCCGCGAGGGCCCGGCCGTCTGCGAGCCGTCTACCCTTCAGGATCGGATTCAGGCGGCAGGCGCAGCAGGTCCTCGGGAGTGTCGATGTCGATGCCCGCGTTGGCGAGCTCGATGGCGACCACGCGGTCTGCGGCGCGGCGGAGCAGGTCCCGGGCACCCCGATCGCCGCGCAGCGCGGCGAGCTCACGAAAGTCCGAGCGCGGGAAGATGGCCGGCACGCCGACCGTTGCCTCGTACCGCGACGCGGCGATGTACTCGGGCTGGCGGCGCCAGACGCCCGCGAGACGCCTGAGATCCTCGACGGTGACGGCCGCCTGATCGGCGAGCATGAGTAGAACGCCATCGCAGCTCGGCGGCAGGTGCGCGATGCCGGCGCGGATGGAGCTCGCGATGCCCTCGGACCAGTCGCGATTGACGACAACCGAGGCGGTCGAGTGTCGAAGGAGCGGCGCAAGCTCGGCGGCGTGCGCGCCCAGGACGACGAGAACGGCCTGGCCGGCAATCTCGGCCGCGTTCGCGACCGCACGATGCAGAAGAGGGCGGCCTTGCAGTCGCACGAGCTGTTTCGGGGATCCGAAGCGCGTCGAGGCGCCCGCTGCCAGCACCAGGGCGTGGAGCGCGGCGGCTTCAGCGAACTCGTTCATGGGGCGGAGCGATCGCCGAGCGGCCCGCCGGGCCGATGGAGGTACGCGTGGATCTGCGCGACGACGGCGAGCGCGATCGATTCCGGCGTGCGGCCGCCGAGCTCCAGTCCGACCGGCGCGCGCAGGCGTCCGCGCAGGCCTTCCTCGGCGGCGCCGAGGTCGCCGAGCAGCCTGTCGCGGCGGTGCGCCGGCCCGAGCAGTCCCACGTATCCGGTCGGGCCGGAGGCGAGGGCGCGAAGGTATTCGAGGTCGGAGGGCAGGTGATGGCTCATGACGACGGCGGCGTCGTAGGCGCCGAGGTCGAGCGTGCGCGTCAGCTCCTCGGGGCGCGCGAGCACCACGCGCTCGGCCAGGGGAAAGTGGTCGGCCCGCGCATAAGAGGGCCGGTGATCGTACACCGTGACTTTCCAGGCGAGCCGTACGGCGAGATCGACGATCGGCAAGGCATCGGGTCCCCCGCCGAGCAACAGGAGCCTCGGCGGCAGCGCGAGCGGCAGGGCGAAGAGCCGCAGCGCGCCGAGGTCGAGCCACTCCGTGACGCCGGAGCGCGCGACACGCTCGAGCAGGCCCGCGACCTCAACGTCGAGCGGCGGCGCGACCTTCGATAGGCGGTCCGGAAGCAGGACGAGACCGGCCGGAAGCTCGGCCGAGTGCGACTCGACCAGGACTCCGACGGCCGTGCGGCGGTGCTCGGACAGCGCCGCCGCGAGGTGATCGAACGGCTCCCACCCGGCTTGCGGACCGACCCGCAGCAGCAGAATGCTCATGGCCCCTTCGCACCCGACTCCGAGCCCCCACAGCGCATCGTCCGAGCCGCCCGTGTTATATGTGACCGTGCGCGGCTCGCCGGTCGCGATGACCGAGCGGGCATGCTCTCTCAAGTCCGTCTCGAGGCACCCCCCGGAGAGCAGACCCGCGTAGGAGCCGTCCGTCGCGATGACCATCAAGGCGCCCGGCTTGCGGTAGGTGGACCCGCTCGTGCGGACGACGACGGCGAGGGCGAAGGGCCTTCCGGCGGTGCGCTCACGCTCGACGAGCGGCAGCAGTGGGGTCAACTGGGCTTCCACAGGCAAATTATGCTTCAAGTTGCGCCTGCTCGAACGCGTCAGTAGAGTCGCACGGCCTTTTTCCTGCCTCGGCTTCGCTCATCCATGACCAGCGCCACCGCAAACGCCCCCGCTCACTCTACGTCCTGGGTTGTCCACAAATTCGGGGGGTCGAGCGTGGCCGATGCCGACTGCTTCCGGCGGGTCGCGCAGATCCTGGAGGGCGAGTCTCGGCCCCGCCTCGCGGTGGTGCTATCGGCCTGCCGGGGGGTCACCGATGCCCTGCTGAAGCTGGTCCAGCTTGCCGAGCGGCAGGACACGAGCTACCAGGCCGAGCTCTCGCGGCTACGCGAGCGTCATGCGGACATCGCGGAAGCGCTGCTCGCGCGGGATGCCGCGCAGCTCTACCTCGCCGCGCTCGACCGCGACTGCCACGACATCGAAGGCGTCCTGCACACGGTCGGGCTCACGCGCTCCGCGGCCGACAACGTCCGCGACCTCATCGCCGGCTACGGCGAGATCTGGTCGACCAAGCTCTTCCACCGCTACTTCGAGGCGCGTCCAAAGCATGCCGGGCCGGTCCAGTGGCTCGATGCCCGGCGGGTGATCGTGGTCGAGTGGGGGCCGCTCGGCCCGGCGATCCTGTGGCCGCAGTCGCAGCAGAACATCGCGCAGCTCGTCGACCGAGACTTCACCGGCACGCTCGTCATCACCGGCTTCATCGCCTCGAACCGCCGCGGCGTGCAGACGACGCTCGGCCGCAACGGCAGCGATTTCTCGGCGTCGATCTTCGGGACACTCCTCGAGGCCTCGGAGATCCTCATCTGGACGGACGTGGACGGAGTGCTGTCGGCCGATCCGCGCCGCGTGCCCGATGCCAAGGTGATCGACTCCCTCTCGTATCTCGAGGCCATGGAGCTCGCCTACTTCGGAGCCAAGGTCATCCACCCCCAGACCATGGCTCCGGCCGTCCGCCGCAGCATTCCGATCTGGATCCGCAACACCTTCGCTCCGGAGAAGCCCGGCACGCTCATCTGCGAGCGGCCGGACTCGAAGCTCCCGGTGAAGGGCATCACGACCATCGAGCACATCGCGCTGATCAATCTCGAGGGCGCCGGCATGATCGGCGTGCCCGGCACGGCGCACCGGCTCTTCGGCGCCCTGCGCGAGGAGCAGATCTCCGTGATCCTCATCTCCCAGGGCAGCTCCGAGCACTCGATTTGCTGCGCGGTGCCGAGCGCCGAGGCGGAGCGCGCAGTCGCGGTGGTGAACGCCGCCTTCGAGCGCGAGCTCAAGGAAGGGCAGATCCAGAGCGTCGATGTGGATGCGGAGCTCGCCATCATGGCCGTCGTCGGAGATGGCATGGCGGGCATGCCGGGTGTCGCGGCCAAGGTATTCAACGCCCTGGGGGGCGCCGGGGTCAACGTGCGCGCCATCGCGCAGGGTGCCTCGGAGCGCAACATCTCCGTCGTCGTCGCCGGCAAGGACGCGACGCGCGCGCTGCGCGCCGTTCATGCAGGGTACTACCTGTCGCCGCATACCCTGTCGATCGGCGTGATCGGTCCGGGCACCGTCGGGCGGGTGCTGCTCGACCAGCTCGCGTCCCAGAGCGAGCGGCTGCGCCGCGAGTTTCAGCTTGATTTGCGAGTCCGGGGCATCCTCTCCTCGCGGCGCATGCTGCTCTCGCAGTCCTCCGTCGACCTCTCCGGGTGGCGGCAGGCCCTCGAGGCGAGCGAGGAGCCCGCGGACATCGCGCGCTTCGTCGAACATGTGCGGGTGGATTACCTGCCGCACACGGTCCTCATCGACTGCACGGCTTCCGGGGACATCGCGCGCCACTACCGTGACTGGCTCGCGAGCGGCGTTCACATCGTGACGCCGAACAAGAAGGCGAACAGCGCGAGCTGGGAGTTCTACCGGAGCCTGCAGGAGGCCCGGCGCTCGAGCCGCGCCCACTATCTCTACGAGGCGACGGTCGGGGCGGGGCTGCCCGTGATCCAGACGCTCCGCGATCTGCGCGAGACTGGAGATCAGATCGGGAGCATCGAGGGGATCTTCTCCGGCACGCTCGCGTACCTCTTCAACGTCTACGACGGCCGGGTCGCCTTCTCGGACATCGTCCGGGACGCCAAGCAGCGCGGTTACACCGAGCCCGACCCTCGCGACGACCTGTCGGGCACGGACGTTGCGCGCAAGCTCATCATTCTCGGGCGGGAGATCGGCCTCGCGCTCGAGCTCTCGGACGTGAGCATCGAGAGCCTGGTGCCGAGCGGGCTCGATGACGGCTCGATCGAGGAGTTCATGAACGGGCTGCCGCGCTACGACGCCGCGATGCTCGACCGCCTGCGGGGCGCTCAAGCCCGCGGCAAGGTGCTGCGCTACGTCGGCCGGCTCACGGCCGGCGGGCAGGCGACCGTCGGCCTCATGGAGCTCGATGCGAAGCACGCCTTCGCGAACATCGCGCTCACCGACAACGTCGTGCGCTTCTCCACGGGCCGCTATTGCGACAACCCGCTCATCGTCCAGGGGCCCGGCGCGGGCCCCGCCGTCACGGCGGGCGGGGTCTTCGCGGACCTGCTGCGCCTCGCCGCCTACCTCGGAGCGCGCCTGTGAGCGGAGCAGGCGTGGGCCCGGCCGGCGCGGATCGAGCGGGCGCCATCCGAGCGACGGCATTCGCGCCTGCGTCGGTCGGCAATGTCGCGATCGGCTTCGACATTCTCGGCTTCGCCGTCGATGCGCTGGGCGATCGGGTCACGGTCGCGCGTCGGCAGGAGCCGGGCGTGACGATCAGCGCAATCAGAGGGACCCCGATGGATCTGCCGCTCGAGCCGGAGCGCAACACGGCGGGACGCGCGCTGCTCGCCATGGCCGCGGCGCTCTCACTCGACTTTGGCCTCGACATGCAGATCGAGAAGGGCATTCCGCTCGGCTCGGGACTCGGCGGCTCGGCCGCTTCGGCGGTCGGCGCCGTCGTCGCGGCGAACGCGCTGCTGGCGGCGCCCCGCTCGAAGCTCGAGCTGCTGAAATTTGCGATGGAGGGGGAGGCGGTCGCAAGCGGCTCGCTGCACGTCGACAACATCGCGCCCTCGATGTTCGGCGGCCTCGTGCTGACGGTCGGCATCGACCATCCGCGGGTGAAGCAGATCCCGGTTCCCCCCTCGGTGCGCGCGATCATCGCGCACCCCCACATGTTCCTCTCGACGAAGCAAGCGCGCGCGATCTTGAGGCGCAGCGTCGAGCTGTCGGATTTCGTGTGGCAGACGGCCAATCTCGCCGGGTTCATCTCCGGCTGCTACACGAACGATCTCGACATGATCCGCGCCTCCTTCGAGGATGTGGTGATCGAGCCGCAGCGCCAGGCGCTCATTCCGGGGTTTGCGGACGTGAGGCAGGCAGCGATGGAGGCGGACGCGCTCGGCTGTTCCATCTCCGGGGCGGGGCCGGCGGTGTTCGCCTGGGCGCTCGAGTCTCACGCGGAAGGCGTGCGGGCGGCCATGCAGCGCGAGTTTGCGCGTCACGGCGTGAAGATCGATGACTGGATCGTCGAGTTCGGCTCGCCCGGTGCGCGCGTGGTCGCGAGCGAATGAGCGCCATTCTCTTCGTGAGCACACGCGATCCAGCGCTGTCGGCGGGGCTCGCCGAGGCGCTCGAGCAGGGACTCGCGCCGGACGGCGGCCTGTACGTCCCGAGCGAGTGGCCGGCGCTCTCGCGTGACAAGCTCACGGGAGTGGCGATCTTTGCGGAGCTGCGGCAGGGTGCCCCTGCGGCTACGGATGGCAAGTCGCCCGATGGTCTGCGGACCCTCACGTCGGCGCCCATTCTGTCGGGCCTCGCGGCGTCGATGCTCCGTCCGTTCGCCGAGGGCAGCCGGCTCGAGCCGCAGCTCGCGGCGATCGCCGCGGAGGCGTTCAGCTTCGATGCGCCGCTCGTGCCGCTCGATCCAGAAGGCCGCTCGAGCGTGCTCGAGCTCTTTCACGGTCCCACCGCGGCGTTCAAGGATTTCGGCGCCCGCTTCCTCGCGGCGAGCCTCGCCCGGCTGCGTGCGGCGGGCGAGCGGACGCTCACCATTCTCGTCGCGACCTCGGGGGACACGGGAGGCGCGGTCGCCGCCGCCTTTCACGAGCGTCCGGGGTTCGAGGTCGTCGTGCTCTTTCCCAAGGGGCTCGTGACGCCCACGCAGGAGCGGCAGCTCACGTGCTGGGGCGGCAACGTCCGGTCGTTCGCCGTCCGGGGCACCTTCGATGACTGCCAGCGAATGGTCAAGGAAGCCTTCCTCGATCGTGAGCTACGGGAGAGGCGCGCGCTCTCCTCGGCGAACAGCATCAATCTCGGGCGCTTGCTGCCACAGGCGGTGTACTACGCCGCCGCGAGCCTTGCGATCTGGCGGGCGAACCGCGAGGCCGCCTCCTTCGTCATTCCGGCCGGCAACCTCGGCAACGCGCTCGCCTGCATCTGGGCTCGCAAGCTCGGGCTGCCCATCGCGGACATCGTGCTCGCGCACAACGCCAACCGAGCCGTGCCGGATTTTCTGCGAACCGGTACGTGGCAGCCGCGTCCGAGCGTCGCTACGCTTGCGTCCGCGATGGATGTCGGCAATCCGAGCAACATGGAGCGGCTGCGCGCTCTGGTCCCGGATATCGATCAGCTGCGCGGTGCGGTGGAGGCCGACACGGTCGAGGATGACGACATTCGCGCGCGCATCCGCACGGACTTTCAGCGCTTCGGCCGGGTCTGGTGCCCGCACACCGCGACGGCTGCCGAGGTATACGAGCGCTTGCCGCGCGAGCGGCGCAGCGCCGGGCGCTGGGTGATCGTCGCAACGGCTCATGCCGCGAAGTTCCGCGAGATCGTGGAGCCCCTGATCGGCCGCCCCGTCGCCCTGCCGGACTCGCTCGCGCAGCTCTACACGCGGCCGGTCTCCTCAACCGAGCTGGCCCCTGAGCTCGCTGCGCTGCGGAGCGCGCTCACGTGAGGCGGCGGTGACGGCCTTGTTGAGCAACTTGCCGCCGATGACCTGGGTGCTCGTCGTCTGCGCCGTGGCGCTCGGCTGGGGCTTGTCGTGGCTCGTGCGCTGGTATCGCCAGCGCCGAGCCCGCAAGGCGCTCATCGCCTCCATCACCGCCGCCGCGGTCGACTCGCTCGTCGATATCCTCGTGCCGGACGGCATGGGGAGCTCCTTTCACTGCGATTTCGTCCTGCTCACCCCGCGCGGCGTCGTCGTGATCGACCTGCGCGACGTGAGCGGCAACGTCTTCGGCGGCGATCAGATGGATGAGTGGACGGTGATGGACGGTGCGCACCGCTTCACGTTCGTCAATCCGCAGGGCGCGCTCTACGACCGGATCGCGGCGGTGAAGGCGCTCGCGGGTGAGATTCCGGTGGAGGGGCGCATCGTCTTCACGCGCCGCGCGAAGTTCCCGAAGGGTCTGCCCAAGTGGACGCTCATGATGGATTCGCTCCGCAGTGAGTTTCCACCCGCCGAGCCCGCCGTCGTCTCGAGTGTGACGGAGCGCTTCGAGGAGGGCTGGCAGAGCCTCAAGCGCTCCGTCGCGCCGAGCTCCCTCACGCAGGTGCGGCCGATCGCGGCGCCCTGACAGCTCTCACCCCCGGCCCCAATCTGCGAGCACCAGCGCGACACACGCGGTGAGCTTCTTCGCGTACTCGATGTCGAGGAACTCGTTCGGTCCGTGCGCGTTCGCCTGCGGGCCGAGCACGCCCGTTACGAGGAACTGCGCCTGCGGGAAGCGCTCGCCGAGCAGGGCCATGAAGGGGATGGTGCCCCCGCAGCCGGCGTGGGCCGGATCGCGGCCGAAGGCCTGGCGCGATGCGCGCTCGAGCGACTCGGCGAGCCGGGGCGTGAAGGGCGGGGCGTTCCAGCCGCTCGTCGGGGGCTCCAGCTCGAGGCGGATCTCGGCGTCGTACGGCGGATCTCGGGTGAGGGCAGCCGACAGCGCTGCGGCGGCCGCGGTGGGGTTGCACGTCGGGCTCAAGCGCAGGGAGAGCTTCAACGAAATCTGTGGCAGCAGCACGTTGCCGGCGGACTGCGTCGGGGGCAGGCCGTCGGCTCCCGTGATGGCGAGCGTCGGACGCCACGTGCTGCCGAGGAGGAGCTCGACGGGATTGTCGGAGAGCGCCTGCACGCCGGGCGCGAAGGGCACCTTGGCCGCCACTTGGGGCCCGAGCGCGCGCGCGGCGGCGGTGATCTCGGCGAACCGGTCCTTGGGGACGGGCACGTGCAGCTCCTCGAGCGTGAGATCGCCCGTCACGGGATTCTCTATTCTCGCGAGCAGCTGCTCGAGAATCCGGAACGGCGTCGCCGCGATCCCGGTCGCGAGGCCGGAGTGCACGCCTTCCGTGAGCACGCGCACGTGCAGCGTTCCGACGAGATTGCCGCGCAGCGAGGTGGTGCACCAGAGCTGATCGTAGTTGCCGCACTCGGCGTCGAGGCACACGACGAGCGAGGGTGAACCTAAGCGATCTCCAAGGGCCGCGAGGTGCGCCGGCAGATGGGGGCTGCCGCTTTCCTCCGAGGCCTCGACGAGCAGCACGCAGCGGGGCAGCGGCACACGCTCGCCCTTCAGAGCGCCGATCGCCGCGAGCGCACTGAATCCGGCGTACCCGTCATCGGCGGCGCCGCGGCCGTAGAGCTTGCCGTCGCGGACGACCGGCTCCCAGGCCGAGAGCCCCGCGAGCCATCCGGTGAACTCGGGCTGCTTGTCGAGATGACCGTAGAGCAACACGCAGCCCGGCAGCTCGCCGGGAACATCAACGAGCAGGAGGGGCGTGAGGCCGGGCAGTCGATGGATATCGACCCTCATTCCCGGAAGCGGCTGCGCTCGGCACCAATCGGCGAGGAGCTGCACGGCGCGCTCCATGTGCCCGTTCGCTTCCCAGCGGGGGTCGAAGATCGGCGAGCGGTTGGGGATGCGGACGTAGGCTTGCAGGCGCTCGAGGATGGAATCGTCCCATTGCTGCTCGATGGCCCGGCGTAGGCGCGCGAAATCGAGGCTGTCGGTCGAAGAGCTCATCGCGGCATCCTATATTATAATTAAATAATATCAATATCTTAAGAATATTACTTCGTGTATATTATCTATCTCTCAGCCGCTGCTCGTCCGGCGCGGGAGGCAGCCGGAACAGCGCGCGGGTAGCCGATGTCGTCGACTCGGCGAGCTCCTCGAGGGGCTCGTTGCGCGCGCTCGCGAGAGCCTGCGCCACGTGGGGCAGGAACATCGGCTCGTTCCGGCGGGACGGCGGCCTGGGGCGCAGATCCCGAGGCAACAGGTAAGGCGCGTCGGTCTCCACCATGAGCCGTGTCGCCGGAATCTCGCGCATGAGAGGCACGAGATGGGCCCCGCGCCGCTCGTCGCAGATCCAGCCGGTGATGCCGATCGCGAGGTCGAGCTCGAGGCAGGCGTTGAGCTCCTCGCGCGTGCCCGTGAAGCAATGCGCCACGGCGCCAGCGAGCTCATGCCGGTGCTCGCGGAGAATGGCCATGAAGTCCTCGTGCGCGTCGCGCTGGTGCAGGAATACCGGCTTGCCGATGCGCGCCGCGAGCTCGAGCTGGCGCTCGAAGGCGCGCCGCTGCGTCTGGCGCGGGGAGTAATCGCGGAAGTAGTCGAGGCCGCACTCGCCGATCGCGACGACCTCGGGCTGCGCCGCGACGCGCTCGAGCTCGACGGCGAGCTCGTCATCGAGCTCCGTTGCATGGTGCGGGTGGACCCCGGCCGTTGCAAAGAGCCGCCCGGGATGCGAGCGCGCGAGTTCGAGCGCCTCGCGGGTGCTCGCGCCGCTCGCTCCGGTGACGATCATCTGCACCACCTGGGCCTCGGCTGCGCGTGCAATGACTGCCGCGCGATCGGCATCGAAGCCACCGTGGGTGAGATTGACTCCGATGTCGATGAGGTGCACGGCCGGCCTCGGCGGGCTCACGGGGGGCCCACCGGGCTTGAAGGCGCCTCGGCGGGGGCAGGCTGGCATTTTGTCATGGGACCGCGCGCGGTTTGCTGGCAAAATGCCGCCATGGTCGGGCACTCATACGGGTATTCTCCATACCATGCAGGACGCTCGGATTCCCTGTCCATCGAGCGGGGGGCTCACGGCATGAGCGGTCCGAGCAGCCGTGTCCGCCGGATGCGCCGTCTCTGTCGGCTCGCGGGCGTGGTGCTCCTCGCCGCGGGGTCCGCGCTCGCGCTCGCGGACGACAAGCAGCCCGCGGCGTCAAATGGCGCGAAGCCCGCGCTCAACCTCGATCCGCCCCCGATCGAGCTCGTCTTCACGCCACAGCAGATCCAGGATCTCACCGCCGACCACGACGACGACGCGCCGATGGAGGACGTGACCATCAAGAAGCCGGTCTACGAGACTCCCATCCCGCTCGGGACGTTCCGCGCCCTTCCCTGGGCGCTGATGCACCCGCTCCAGGCGTGGAAGATCCTCATGCCCATCACGGACGACGACTGATCAGCTCAGGGGGTGACGACGATCTTGCCGATCTGCTGATTGGACTCGAGGAAGCGGTGCGCCTCGACGATCTGACTCAGCGGGAAAGTCCTCGAGACGACGGGCTTCAGATGGCCCTCCGCGAGGCCGCGCACGATGAGCTCCCTTGCCCGGGCGAAACGCTCGGGCTTGTTCCAGATGAACGAGGCGACCCAGCCCCGCAAGCTCAGGCTCTTCAAGGCCGCGGGCCAGTGCGGGTAGGGCGTCGGCTGGCCGCTCAAGCTGCCGTAGATGAAGAGGATGCCTTCCTCCGCCATCGTGTTCGCGAGCTTCTCCACGAAGGGGCCGCCCACGGGATCAAAGACGACGCGCACGCCCTTCCCGTCGGTGATTTTCATGACCTCGGCGACGACGTCGGTCTCCGCCGTGGCGATGACGTGCTGCGCACCCTGCTCCAAGAGGGCCGCCGTCTTCGCGCTGTGGCGGGTGGCGGCGATCGGCACGGCCCCGGCCCAGTTGGCGAGCTGGATGGCTGCGAGCCCGACACTGCTCGATGCCGCCGGAATGAGCACGTAATCGCCGATGCCGATCTTCGCCTCGATGACGGCGAACGCGGTCAAGTACTGCATCCAGATCGATGCCGCCTGCACAGGGGAGAGCTGCGGCGGAGCGGGGATCACGCTGCGCGCCGGGACGATCGCCTTTTCCCCGTAGACGCCATACTCGCCGAGGCGGTATGACGGTACGACACACACGCGGTCCCCAGGCGTGAAGCCCTGCACGCCGGGGCCGAGCGTCTCGACGACGCCGGCGGCCTCGTAGCCGATGAGTGTGGGAAGCTTGGGAGTGACGGGATAGGCGCCCGCACGGAACAGCGCCTCCGAGCGGTTGAGCCCGATCGCTTCCACCCGGATGCGGATTTCGCCGGGACCCGGCTGGCCGACCTCCGCGTCCTCGAGCTCGAGGACCTCGGGTCCCCCCATCTTGCGAATGCGAACGATCTGGGTCATGCCGGCGCTCCCGTCTGTGGCGAGGGCTGCCATTTTATGCCTCGCGTGCGCGTCGGTCGCGGGCCTCAGGCGCGAAGGTCCTGGATACGGTCCTTCCAGCGGCCGCCGCGGCCGCGCCGGTACTCAATGGCGGAGTAGACCGTGGCTGCGGCATAGAAGGAGGCGACTGCGGGCAGGCAGGGGCTCCAGAGGCTCGAGAGGCCGTAGAAGCGAACCATCGGCCGATAGGCGAGGCTCATGAGCGCCCATGCGAGGGCGCCGAGCGTGACCCAGACCGGTCGTCCCGTCAGGACGAGAAGAGGAGGTAGGCCGTACGTGATCAGGAGGCCGGCGAGCGTCAAGAAGAGCAGCGCGTAGGAATGATGGAGCTGATTGAAGGCCGTGCGGGAGATCATGCGGCCGATTTCCGCGAATGACCCATAGGGGCGGATACTGCGTGCGGTGCGCGTGAGACCGAGTGAGATCGAGCCCCCCGCCGCCTTCACGGCGGATGCGAGCGCGCAGTCGTCGATGATCCGCGAGCGGATCGACTCAAGGCCGCCGATGCGAGCGAGCGTGCCCGGCCGAATCAACATGCAACCCCCGGCGGCGCCCGCGGTCCTCGAGCGGGACGCTGCAATCCACGCGGGCGGATAGAGCATGAAGAAGAAGAAGACGAATGCCGGGATGAGGCACTTCTCGGCGAGCGTGGCGGTCGAGAGCCGCACCATGTACGAGACGAGATCGCGGCCGTTCGCCTCGGCATTCGCGACGAGTCCGGCGACGTTCTGCGGATCGTGGTGAATGTCGGCGTCCGTGAAGAGGAGGTAATCGGGGGCTTGCGCGCCGGCGGCCGCCACGCCTTGCGCCATCGCCCAGAGCTTGCCCGTCCAGCCCGCGGGGAGCGGGGCGCCGCGAATGACGCTCAAGCTCGAGGCGGCACCGAGCCTCGCGGCGGCCGCCGCGGCTACGCCGGCCGTGTCGTCGGAGCTGCCGTCATCGACGACGATGACGTGAATGGCGCCGTGGAGGCGCTGCCGCAGCAGGGATTCGACCGCCTCGCCGATAACGGCCGCCTCGTTGCGCGCGGGTACGACGGCGACGACCTTCCTCGCCGGGCCTCCCTCCGGCAGCTCGCGCGGGAGGAGGCGCGACACGCGCCAGAATCCGCCGCGCGCCGCGAGCAGGTAGAGCCAGATGAGGATCGGAAGCGCTGCGAGGATGTCGTCGCTGAGGGGAGCCATGAGAGGGACCTTTCGGCGGCGGCTGACATTACCACGCGCGGAGCGGCCGGACGCAACCTGCGCGGGAGCGGCTCGGCGTTATCGCGCCCGGCGGCTGGTATGATGGCTAGGGCCGCGACCGCTTCCGTACGAGTCCCCGATGCTCGACGCTCCGACACCTCAGCTCTCCTTGTGGTCCGACGAGGACCCGAGCGAGTGCTGGGTCGTGCGCGAGAGCCGGCGCGCCCGCCGGCTCGCCGTGCGAGTGTTCCAGACGGGCCGTGTCGAAGTCGTCGTGCCGCCCAGAACCTCCCGCAGCGCCGTCGAGCACTTCATCGCCCGGCATCGTAGCTGGATCGAGCACAAGCGGGCCGAAGCGCGGCTCAACGCGGCCGGTTCCCAGCCCTTTCCGCCGCGGATGATCGAGCTGCCGGCTTGCGGCGAGAGCTGGCGCGTGCACATGGCGGGAGGGGAGGGACACCCGCGCGTCGCGCACTCCACGGGACTCCTCAGCCTTCACGGAGACTGCCGCAACGACCGCGCGGTGCGCCAGCTCCTCATCAAGTGGCTCATCGTTCACGCGCGCGCCGTGCTCGCCGCCGCGCTGAAGGAGTGCTCGCGCGATCTCGGCTTTGCGTACGATCGCGTGATCGTCCGCCGGCAGCGCACCCGCTGGGGCAGCTGCTCGGTGCGCGGCACGATCAGCCTCAATTGCTGCCTGCTGTTCCAGCGGCGGGAAGTGATGCGCTACCTGCTCGTCCACGAGCTCGCGCACACTCGGCACATGAACCACTCGCGCCGCTTCTGGCAGTGCGTGGCCGAGCACTGCCCGGGCCACCGCGCGCTCGATCGCGAGCTGCTCGATGGCTGGCGGCGCGTGCCCCCCTGGGTGTTCGGCGACTCTTGACATGACCAAGAAATTCGACAAGACCGAGCGCGTCGATCTCGCGGATGAACAGGTCCACTGGGACCTCGGATCTTCCCAGTCGTACGGGGAGTACCTGCGGCTCGAGCGGCTGCTCGATGCCCAGAAGCCGCTCACGCGCGAGCACGACGAGATGATGTTCATCCTCATCCACCAGGTCTCGGAGCTGTGGATGCGGCTGTTTCTGCACGAGCTCGGCGGAGTGCTCGATTGTGTGCGGCGCGACAACGTCGGCCCCTCGTTCAAGATGCTCGAGCGCATCTCGCGAGTGCAGACGCAGCTCACCGCGGCGTGGGACGTGCTCTCGACCATGACGCCTGCGGATTACTCCGCCTTCCGCAACTCCCTCGGACGCTCCTCCGGCTTCCAGTCGGTGCAGTACCGGCTGCTCGAGTTCACGATCGGCAACAAGAACGCGGATATGATCGCCGTTCACCGGCGGGACTCCGAGGCCTACGCGGCGTTGAAGCGGGCGCTCGAGGCGCCGTCCCTCTACGACGAGATCCTCGCGCTCTTGAGCCGCCGCGGCTACGGCATCCCAGAGGACTACCTCGCGCGCGACTTCAGTCAGCCCTACCGCGCGAGCAAGCAGGTGGCGGGAGCCTGGCTCGCCGTCTATCACAACACGGCGGAGGACTGGGACCTCTACGAGCTCGCCGAGCGCCTGATCGACCTCGACCACAAGTTCCAGCTCTGGCGGTTCGCGCACCTGAAGACCGTGGAGCGCATCATCGGCTACAAGCGCGGGACCGGCGGGACGAGCGGCGTCGCCTATCTGGCGAAAGCGCTCGAGCTCAAGTTCTTTCCGGAGCTGTGGCAGGTCCGGACTTCGATGTGATGCGGCGCCGGGCCCGCTGCCGCATGACGATGCGGTAGCCGAGGAGCAGCGCGAGCATAAAGGCGTAGAGCAGCGGCTCGCGCACGTCCCGCTTCACCTGCCAGTAGTAGTGCCACACGCCGAGGATCGCGGCCGCGTAGATGAGCTGGTGGAGCCTCTGCCAGCGCCGCCCGAGCCTGCGCATCATCTTCTGGGTGGAGGTCACCCCGAGCGGAATGAGCATGAGCAGCGCCGTGAATCCAATAGTGATGTAGGGCCGCTTGCCGATGTCCTGCAGTACGGCATGCAAGTCGAGCTCCTGGTCGAGGATCAGGTAGACCAGGAAGTGCGTCGATGCGTAGAAGAGCGCGAACAGGCCGAGCATGCGCCGCACGCGGACCAAGTGGGTGAGGCCGGTCAGCTGCCGCACCGGTGTCACGAGCAGGGTGATGAGGAGGAAGTTGAGCGCGGTCTTGCCGCAGGCATGCAGCAGGCGCGCAACGGGGTCCGCCCCGAGGGACTGCCCGAATAGGTTGAACGCTCCCGCGGCGAGCAGCACGGCGGGCGTCAAGCTCGCGATGAAGATGACGGGCTTGTAGATGAAGCGGTAGCGCTTGTCGACGCTCAGCATGTGGGCATTGTGCCGCGAGCCGGCCGGACTTGAGGAGCGATCGCGCGCGGGAGTCTGGATCGCCCAGAACCCGCGGGCCTCGGGCACCTGGGACGCGAGGGTCCCTGGCGCCTAGAAATACGTGTGCAGGTCCATGCCCTGATACATGGCTGCGACTTCCTTCTCGTAGCCGTTGAACATCAGCGTCGGCTGGCGCGTGAACCAGCCGGCCCCGATCACCCGCTCGGTGGCCTGGCTCCAGCGCGGATGGGGCACGTTCGGGTTCACGTTGGCATAGAAGCCGTACTCGTCCGGGGCGGCGATGTTCCAAGTGTTGCGCGGCTGCTGTTCCGTGAAACCGATCTTGACGATGGACTTGATGCCCTTGAAGCCGTATTTCCAGGGCACGATGAGGCGCAGCGGGGCGCCGTCCTGGTTCGGCAGGGTATTGCCGTACAGGCCGACGACGAGCAGGGTGAGCGGATGCATGGCTTCGTCCATCCGCAGACCCTCGACGTACGGCCACGTGAGGACCGAGTCGCGCTCGCCGGGCATCTGCCTGGGGTCGTACAGGGTCGTGAACTCCACGTACTTCGCCCGTGAGGTGGGCTTGAACCGCCGCAGGAGCGACCCGAGCTCGAACCCGACCCAGGGGACGACCATGGACCAGGCCTCGACGCAGCGGAAGCGGTAGATCCGCTCCTCGAGCGGCTGGCCTTTGAGGATGTCCTCCAGGTGATACGTCCCGGTGAACTCTGCCTCCCCCGCGATGGTGAGGCTCCAGGGACGCGGGCGCAGCGTGCCGGCGTTCGCCTTGGGGTCCGACTTGTCCGTGCCGAACTCGTAGAAGTTGTTGTAGCTCGTGATGTCCGCGTAGGGCGTCGGCTTCAGGTCGACCGAGTACTGCCGGTTGAGCGTCGAGCTGAGCTCGGGAGGCGCAGCGTCGCTGGCGCGGGCCTCGGGCAGCGCTGCCGTCGCGCCGCCCGCGAGCGCTCCGGCGAGGAGCGCACGGCGGCTCATGTACACCTCGCGCGGGGTGATTTCCGAAGGGGCGATGCCGCCCGGCAGTCTCGTCATGGGGATCCTCTCGAGGCCTGCTGCGTGCCTACATCATACGGCCTGTGGCATCGGTGTAAGTTCCTGACCTTAGCTGCAAAATGTCACTCTGGTTGCCCGACGCGCCAGGCCGCGACCTCCACGGTGCGGCGAGCTACGTCCACCGCGCGGACGGGATGCCGGCGCGGGCGGCCAGGCGGCGCGCAGACCGGGAGCCGCACACGAGCAGCGGCTCGTCGACCTCGCGCAGGTGGTCGAGATCGGCAGCGTCGTTCCCATAAGCGACCGTCCGCAGGCCCGGATGCCGGCGGGCGAGCTCGGCGAGGCAGCGCGCCTTCTCGGCGCCCCGGCGGTTCGGGGTGGCGAGTCCACCGTCGAGCCGATCCGCGCTCCAGGTGAGGCCGGTGCAGATCGCCTCCGCGAAGTGGAGCTGCGCCGCGATGGCGGGCACGTAGAGGTCGGGGCTCGCGCTGAGCAGGACGAGCACATCGCCGCGCTCGCGGTGGGCTTCGATCGCCCGCAGAGCGTCCGCGCGCACGCCGCGCGCGAGGAGCCGCGGTACGAACTGCGCTGTCCAGGCGGCGAGCTCCGCGCGCCCGCGCCCGCGCAGCGTTGCCCGCAGAAGCCGCGCCTTGAGCGCACCCCGATCGATCCGCCCGAGCGAGTAGGCGAGCAACGCGGGCACGACGCGCAGCAGGCGAAGCAGCTGCAACGGGCGCTTCGCGAGCAGGCCGGCGACGTACGGCACGAGCGTACCTCGGCGCGTGATCGTGCCGTCGAGGTCGAAGACGACGAGTCGAGCCACCCTCAGGCAGCGCGGCTCGAGGTGGCGAGCTGTCGCAGCACGTACTGCAAGATGCCGCCGTGGCGGAAGTAGTCGCGCTCCTTCGGCGTGTCGATGCGCACTCGCGCCTGGAACTCGACCGGCGCGCCGCTCGCGGGAGTCGCCTTCACCGTGACCGTGCCGCCGAGGGCACCGTCCTGGCCCAGGATCACCTCGAAGAGCTCCCGGCCCGTGAGCCCGAGGCTCTGCGCGTTCTGCCCGGGCAGGAACTGCAGGGGCAGCACGCCCATGCCGATGAGATTCGACCGGTGGATGCGCTCGAAGCTGTCCGCGATGACCGCCTTGACGCCGAGCAGCATGGTGCCCTTCGCCGCCCAGTCGCGCGAGGAGCCGGTCCCGTACTCGCGGCCCGCGAGCACGACGAGCGGCGTGCCCGCCGCCTTGTAGCGCATGGCGGCGTCGTAGATCGACATCGTCTCACCGCTCGGCACGTGGATCGTGACGCCGCCCTCGGTGCCGGGAGCGAGGAGATTGCGCAGGCGGATGTTCGCGAACGTGCCGCGCACCATCACCTCGTGATTGCCGCGGCGCGCTCCGTAGGAATTGAAGTCGGCGGGCTGCACGCCCTGCTCGATGAGGTAACTCGCCGCGGGGCTGCCCTTCGCGATGTTGCCCGCGGGGGAGATGTGGTCCGTCGTGACCGAGTCCCCGAGGACCGCGAGCGCCCGCGCGCCGCGAATGTCGCCGATGACGGGCAGGGTCATCGTCATGCCGTCGAAATAGGGGGGGTTCTTGACGTAGGTCGACTTCTCATCCCAGCGGTAGAGATTGCCCTCGGGGACGCGGATGCCTGCCCAGTCGCGATCCCCGTCGAACACGCTCCGGTAGCTCGAGCGGAACATCTCGGAGTCGATCGAGCGCACCAGCGTTTCTGCAACGTCCTGCGGGCTCGGCCAGATGTCTTTCAAATAGACGGGACGGCCGTCCCGTCCGGTGCCGAGCGGGTCGGCCGCGAGGTCAACGTCCATCGAGCCCGCGAGCGCGTAGGCCACGACGAGGGGAGGCGAGCCGAGATAATTCATCCGCACCTCGGGGTGGATGCGCCCCTCGAAATTGCGGTTGCCCGAGAGCACCGCGCAGCCGATCAGGTCGCCGGCCTTCACCGCCGCCGAGATCTCGGGGCGTAGCGGGCCCGAGTTACCGATGCAATTGTGCACGCAGACCGTTCCCGCAACGAACGCGTGCAATTCCGTGACGGCAAGGTCGAACACAGGCCGGGTGCCCGCGGGACGCCGGTCGACGACTTGCAGCGTGAAGGTCGGCAGCGCGAGCGAGTCCTTCTCGGTGCAGTAACGCTTGGGCCGATTGGCGCCTGTGCGGGGTTCGAGGGCGGCGAACCAGTCACGCACTCCCATTTGCTTGAAGAGTTCGATCGGGGAGGGAAACCCGCAACTCTCGCGATGCAGAGGCTTGAAGCGCGACTCGCCGGCAATGGGCAGGCGGTCGAAGCGGTCATGACCCTCGAGCAGAGAGTAATGCGGGAATACCGGCGTCTCCTGAGCTACGAGCTCGGCGGCAGCCATGCTGCGGGCTTGCCGGAACGTGAACTCGTAGCGCTTCTGGTGAAGCTCATCGAGACGATCCGCCATCCGCAGCCGCTGACGGTTGATCGTATCGATCGTGCGCCAATACACGGCGGCGGCACTGGCGCGCAGCGACTTGTCCACGCAGTAGCGGAAGCCGACGCGCTCCACGAACGAAAGTCCCTCGGTCAGCTGAAGACGAACCTCGGTCCGGGCGATACCGTCGCGTGCGGCCGGATAGCTCGAGGACGCATGCCGCGTCGGGTATGACGCGATCCTCGCGCCGCGTGCTTTCACGCCGCAACGCGCGAGCAGATCAATGAGGGACCGCATCAGCTCCTGCAGCGACTGCACGTGCTCAGGCTTGGCACTCTGCGAGTACGCCGGTGCCGAGAGGACGGCACTCTGCTCGTTGGAACCCTGCCGATGCAGCGCAGGCGCGTGACCATCCGCCCCGAAGAGGCCGCCGAGAAATTCCCGCACAAGTGCCACCGGGCAGCGCTCCTCTTGCACGAACCGGGGAAGCACGGGCGCCTGATCGATGCGCCGCCCGACTCGCACGCCAGGAAGCGATGTGACTGCCTGCGTCAGTTCTCGCGGCAGCACGATGCTCCACTTTCGCTCATCATAACGGTTCCCATTTGGACGCTTGCCGGTGAGCAATTCGATGTCGTTCAACGCGGCTTCGCGGTCGAGCGCCTGGCCGACATGCATCCTTCCCTGGCCGTGAAGGCTGATCGATCCGTCACTGATGAGATGACCGATCAGTCGTGCAAAGGCGAGGGCGCGTGCGCGCTCGCGTTCGTCCGCGAAGCTGAATTTCAGCTGGCCCGCGTCGAGCTCGTAACCCGCTTCGTCGGCGCCGGGTTCGTCAATGGGCGATTCCAGACCCATTACCACGCGGTCGCGGCTCACGGCCAACCCGTCCGCTCGCACCCAGCGACCATCGGCGCGCAGGATTTCGTGATCGGGCGTGCACACGAGCGTGCGGCCATCCTGCAGAACGAGGGAAACGCATTCGCGCTCTCCCTGCAGCATCATCTCGGCCTGAATCGCGGTGGCGAGTTTCGCTTCGCTCGTTGGGCCGAACAGCCTCTTGCCGCCCGCGGCCGGCATTCGCTCGATCCTGCGGCTCGTACCGTCCGCGAGCATGACGGGAGTTCCGGCAGCGATACAGGTCGTACAGCCGTATCCGACGAGATCGAAGCCGACGGCGGCGAGCTCGTCGAGCAGGCCCGCCTTGCGGTAGTAGTCCGTGACGACGCGCGAGCCGGGCGCGAGGCTCGTCTTGACCCAGGGCTTCGCCTTGAGGCCGGCGCGGTGCGCGTTGCGCGCAAGCAGTCCCGCGCCGAGCATCACCGAGGGGTTCGAGGTGTTGGTGCAGCTCGTGATGGCGGCGATGAGGACCGCGCCATCGCGCAGCTCCAGGGACTCGCCACCGAGCGTCACGGGGGCGCTGCCGACGCCGCTGCCTGGGCGGGCACCGGGGGCGCTCGTCGAGCCTGCCGTGCGCTTCGCGGTGCGCTCGGTGCGCTCCGCGGACATCGTCGCGAGGCTCGAGCGAAAGGCATCGCGCGCCGTGCGAAGTGCGACGCGGTCCTGCGGCCGGCGCGGACCGGCGAGGCTCGGCTCGACGGTGGAGAGGTCGAGCTCGACGATGTCCGTGTATCGGGGCGCGGCCGCGCCCTGCGTGCGCCACAGGCCCTGCGCCTTGGCGTAGGCCGCCGTGAGGTCGATCCGTTCCCGGGAGCGGCCCGTGAGCGTGAGGTAGCGGATCGTCTCCTCGTCGATCGGAAAGATGCCGCAGGTGGAGCCGTACTCGGGAGACATGTTGCCGATCGTCGCGCGGTCCGCGAGCGGCAGATGGGCGAGCCCGTCGCCGAAGAACTCGACGAACTTGTCCACCACGCCGCGCTTGCGCAGCATCTCGGTGACCGTGAGCACGAGATCCGTGGCGGTTGTCCCCGGGGCCAGGCTCCCGCTCATGCGAAAGCCGATGACCTGCGGGATGAGCATGGTGATCGGCTGGCCGAGCATCGCCGCTTCGGCCTCGATGCCGCCGACGCCCCAGCCGAGCACGCCGAGCCCGTTGACCATCGTCGTGTGCGAGTCGGTGCCGACGAGCGTGTCGGGGTAGGCCTCGTGCCTGCCGCCGGACTCCTTGTCGAAGACGACGCGCGCCAGGTACTCGAGATTGACCTGGTGCACGATGCCCGTGTTCGGCGGCACGACGCGGAAGCTGTGAAAAGCCTTCTGGCCCCAGCGCAGGAAGGCATAGCGCTCGATGTTGCGCTTGAACTCGATTGCCGTGTTCGCGGCGAGCGCGCCGGGCGATCCGTACTCATCCACCTGCACCGAATGATCGATGACGAGCTCGGCCGGGGCGAGGGGATTCACGCGTTCCGGGTCGCCGCCCAGCCGCTTGATCGCCTCGCGCATCGCGGCGAGGTCGACGACGCAGGGGACTCCGGTGAAGTCCTGCAGGATGACCCGCGCAGGCGTGAAGGCGATCTCGTGGGACGGGGTCGCTGCGGGGTCCCACTCGAGCAGCGCCTCGATGTCGGCGCGCGTCACGTTCACGCCGTCCTCGAAGCGCAGCAGATTCTCGAGGAGGATCTTGAGCGAGTAGGGGAGCCGTGCGACCTTCTCGCGGGGCAGCGCGGCGAGGCTCAGGATCTCGTACGATCGATCGCCCACCCCGAGCGTCGTGCGCGCCTTGAAGCTGTCGGTCATGAAGTCCTCCGGAGCGGCTCAGCGAGAGCCGCGCCTCGAAGTATATCGGGCGCGACTTGCTCGATCACGCCGCCGCCGAGACAGAGCGTCCCATCGTACGCGACCGCATACTGCCCGGGAGTCACCGCGCGCTGCGGCTCATCGAAGAGAATGCGCGCGGCGCCGTGCGGTTGCGGCTCGAGCAGCGCCGCCTGATCGGCCTGGCGATGACGGACCTTGACGGAGCAGCGCCGCCGGGACTCTATCGGGTCCACCAGCCAGTGCATGCGTCCGGTCGTGAGCTCATTGTGCTCGAGCAGCGGATGATCCCGGCCCTGCACGACGATGAGCGCGTTGCGCGCCCGGTCCTTCGCGGCGACGTACCAGGGCTGCGGCGCCGCGCCGCGCCGGCCGCCAATCGAGAGCCCCTCGCGCTGTCCCAGGGTGTAGAACGCGAGGCCGCGATGCGTGCCGAGCCGTTGCCCCTCGCTCGACTCGATGGGCCCCGGATCGCCCGGCAGGAAGCGCCCGAGGAACTCGCGAAAGGGCCGCTCGCCGATGAAGCAGATCCCGGTGCTGTCGGGCTTGTCGAACACCGGCAGTCCCGCGCGCCGCGCCCGCTCGCGCACCTCCTCCTTGAGGAGCTCGCCGGCCGGCATGAGGACGCGCTCGAGCTCGCTGCGTTCCACCGCGTGCAGGAAGTACGTCTGATCCTTGACGCGGTCGCGGGCCTGATGCAGCTCGGTTCCGCCGGGGCCGCGGACGAGGCGGGCGTAGTGCCCGGTCGCGAACCACTCCCCGCCCAGGCGCGAGGCATAGCGCAGCGCCACGCCGAACTTCACCTCGCGGTTGCACAGCACGTCGGGGTTCGGTGTGCGACCGGCGCGGTGCTCGGCGAGGAACTGATCGAAGACGCGCGCGCGGTACTCGGCGGCGAAGCTCACGCGGTGCAGAGGGATCGCGAGCTCGCGCGCCACGGCACGGGCGTCCTGGAAATCCTGGGCGGCGGTGCAGTAGGCATCGTCGTCGTCCCAGTTGCTCATGTAGAGCCCCTGCACCTCGAACCCCTGCTCCTTGAGCAGCAAGGCGGCGACGGCGGAGTCGACTCCGCCCGAGAGGCCGACGATGACGCGCGCGGAGGACTTCGTGTCCATGGCCTATGGTACCAGGCTCGCTCGCGGCGGCAGGCGCAGGCCGCGCGGCCGTAGGAAGGCGGCGCGACCGGGGCGGGGCGGGATCGGGCGGGGCTAGAGGCTCGCGGCCTGCGTCCCGATAGCCGCGCGCACGTCGAGACAGGCGACGGTCTCGAGCGGGAGGCGGCGGCCGGTCAGGTAGTCGTCGACACAGCGCAGCACGAGGGGGCTGCGCAGGTGCGGCTCCCGCTCGAGGAGCTCGGCGCGGGTGAGCCAGTGCGTGCGCAGGATTCCCCGGTCGAGCGGCTGGCCGGCGTCGTGATCGTGGACCGTGCCGGTGAAGGCGAAGCGCAACGTGTAGCGGCCGCTGCCCGGGTAGCGCCACAGATAGATTCCGAGCAGCGCCTCGGGGCTGAATCGCCAGGCGGTCTCCTCCCGAGCCTCGCGGACGACGGCCTCGATCATCGTCTCGCCGTCCTCGACGTGCCCGGCCGGCTGGTTGAACACGTTACGGCCCTTGATGCGCTCCTCGACCGTGAGGAACCGGCCGCGATCCTCGGCGAGCACGGCGACCGTCACTTCGGGCTTAAGCGGCATGCGAGTGATTATACCCACGGGGGTGCCGCTCGAGAGCGCGTCAGCTGCGCGCAGTGGATGTGGCGCGCGGCGCCTGCTCCGGCGCGCTCGCGCTCCAGAGACTGTCGAACTCGTTGAGGTACAGTCGCGCGACCGGCGGATTGTTGAAATCGGCGATGCCGTCCCAGGTATCCGCCCGCAGCCGATAGACGATCGCGCGGTCATCGGCGATGAGGTACGCCGAAGCGCGCTGGGGCGTGTGATCCGCCACATTGCGGATGTCGATGTAGCTCGACAGGCGCCGCCCCATCGCGACGAAACGGTTGTCGCCCATCACCCGGGTGCAATCCCCGAGCAGCACGCGGACCTTGGAGAAGCTGCGCGAGAGCACGAACCGCTTGATGATCTCGAGGAACGCCGTCTCGTCGTAGAGCTCCGGCTCGAGATCCGGTGTGTAGATGGAGATCATGCGTTGCGCGGAGACGGCGGCGGTATCGACCGCCGCACGGGCTTCCTCGAGGGAGGTGAGGACCGTCAAGAGCTCGTCGGTGCGGGGAGGCGTCGCGAGACTCACGCTCCGCTCCGAGTCGTCCGACGCGCATCGGGCGCCCGCCAGCAAGGCGAAGACGCTCATCGGTTCGCTTTCCCCGGACCTGTTCATTCGACGTCGTTTGTAATTAGGAGACTGCCCGCGGGCACGCAGGCAATGTCATATTAGAAAGGCGTCGGGCGGGATTGCGTCGACCCGGTCACGCTTTCGCGGGCCGCCGGCGCGGCCGCGCTTGAAAGGCGAGGCCGTTCACCGTTCTGCCGCGGCTCAGGGCTCGATCTCGCGTGCCAGGCGTGCCGCCAATCCGACATAATCTGCCGGGTGCAGTTTCTTGAGGTCCGACTTGAGCCGCTCCTCGATCGGCAGAGAGTCAAGGAGCGCCGCGAGCGCTTGACGGTCGACTGTCCGTCCGCGCGTCAAAGACTTCAGGAGCTCGTAGCCTTCGGGGACGCCGGCCGCCCGGAGCGCCGTCTGATAGGCCTCCGCGAGCACCTCCCAGGCGCCGTCGAGGTCGGCGGCGATGCACGCAGGATCGGCCTCGACCTTCGCGAGGCCGCGCAGCAAGGCGCGCCAGGCGATGAGCGTGTGACCCAGTGCGACACCGACGTTGCGCAGCACGGTCGAATCGGTGAGATCGCGCTGCCAGCGCGAGACGGGAAGCTTCTCGGAGAAATGCCGCAGCAGCGCGTTCGCGACGCCGAGATTGCCTTCCGCGTTCTCGAAGTCGATCGGGTTGACCTTGTGCGGCATGGTGGAGGAGCCGACCTCGCCCGCGACGGGACGCTGGCGCAAGTAGCCGATCGAGATGTAGCTCCACGCATCGCGACACCAGTCGATGAGGACCACGTTGACGGCAGCGACGGCGTCGCAGTACTCCGCGATCCAGTCGTGCGGCTCGATCTGCGTGGTGTAGGCGTTGTAGCCCAAGTCGAGGGACTCGACGAAGCGGCGAGCGACCCGGGGCCAGTCGACCGACGGCAGCGTCGCGACGTGTGCATTGAAGTTGCCGACCGCGCCGTTCCACTTGCCCAGGATCTCGACCGAGGCAAGCCGGCGCTGCGCCCGCGCGAGGCGCGCCACGACGTTCGCGAGCTCCTTGCCGAGCGTCGTCGGGCTCGCGGGCTGCCCGTGAGTGCGGGCGAGCATCGGGGTCTCCGCGTAGCGCCGCGCGAGGCTCGTGAGCTCGCCCGTGACGTGTGTCAGGGCTTCGAGCAGCGCCGCGCGTGCCGCCTTGAGCAGCCGCGCGTAGCTCACATTGTTGATGTCCTCCGAGGTGCAGCCGAAATGCGTGAGCTCGAGGGTCTCGGCGGTGGCGCCCGCCTCGGCAAGCCGCTCGCGGACGTAGTACTCGACGGCCTTCACGTCGTGGTTGATGCGCTCCTCGATCCGCTTGACCTCCGCGCCGGCGCCCGCGGGCGGCTCGCGGGCGAGCTCTTCGGCACTCCGGCGCACCGCGGGGGACAGGCTCGAGCCGGCGAGCTGTGGAACCGAGGCGGTGAGGTGGAGCAGCCACCGCGCCTCGATGCGGATGCGTTCCCGGATGAGGCCGGCCTCCGAGAGCAGCTCGCGCAGGGGCTGCGTCGCGGCCCGATAGCGGCCATCGACGGGGGAGAGCGCGTCGGTCGGGCTGGTGGACATGCCTGGCGCAGGTGTTGAGGTGCTACGATTCCAGATCATACCGCATACGATCGCCGCCACGCCGGGGCTCCGGCGCACCGGCGAAGAGGGAACCGGCGATGACGACAAGGCACAGAATCGAACGCGATAGCATGGGGGAGCTCGAGGTGCCTGCGGACGCTCTCTGGGGCGCGCAGACCCAGCGGGCGGTCGGGAACTTCCCGGTGAGCGGCCGCCGCATGCCGCGGGCCTTCATCCGCGCGCTGGGACTCATCAAACAGGCCGCGGCGGTGGCGAACGCCCGGCTCGGGCTCCTTGCCGAGCCCCTGGCGCAGGCGATCGGCTCCGCGGCGGCCGAGGTGGCGGAAGGCCGGCATGACGGGGAATTCCCCATCGACGTGTTCCAGACCGGATCGGGCACGAGCACGAACATGAACGCGAACGAGGTCATCGCGCACCTCGCCGCGCGCCGTCTCGGCCGCGAGGTGCATCCGAACGATCACGTGAATCTCGGCCAGAGCAGCAACGATGTGATCCCCACTGCGATCCAGGTGAGCGCGGCGCTCCTGGTGCACGGGGAGCTGCTGCCGGCGCTCGAGCATGCGTGCGAGGTGCTGCGGGCGAAGGAGCGGGAGGTCGGCTCCATCGTGAAGACTGGCCGCACGCATCTGATGGACGCCATGCCGGTCACCTTCGGGCAGGAGCTCTCCGGCTGGCGCACGCAGCTCGAGAACGGCCATGCGCGCCTCCAAGGTGTCGAGCCGCGGCTGCTCGCGCTCGCGCAGGGAGGCACGGCCGTCGGCACCGGCATCAACGCCCATCCGAGCTTCGGCAAGACCTTCTGCAGCGCGCTCGCCGAGCTCACGGGCATCGCCTTCCGTCCGAGCCGCAACTACTTCGAGTCCCTCGCTTGCCAGGATACGGCCGTCGAGCTCTCCGGACAGCTCAAGGTCGTCGCGGTGAGCCTCAGCAAGATCGCGAACGATCTGCGCTGGATGAACAGCGGGCCCTTGGCGGGGCTCGGGGAGATCTCCCTCCCCGCGCTGCAGCCCGGCAGCAGCATCATGCCGGGTAAGGTCAATCCCGTGATTCCGGAGGCGGCCGCGATGGTTGCCGCGGAGGTCATCGGCAACGACGCGGCGATTACCGTCGCGGGACAGTCCGGGAACTTCGAGTTGAACGTCATGCTGCCGGTCATCGCCTACAACCTCCTCGAGAGCATCCGCCTGCTCGGGAATGTGCTGCGACTCATCGCGGACCGGGCGATCGCGGGCTTCACGGTCCACCCGGCGCGCATTGCGGAGGCGCTCGAGCGCAATCCGATCCTCGTGACGGCGCTCAATCCGGTGATCGGGTACGAGCAAGGCGCCGCCATCGCGAAGCAGGCCTACGCGGAGGGCCGACCCATCCGCGAGGTCGCGGAGGAGATGACCGATCTCACGCGCGGGGATCTCGAGCGCCTGCTCGATCCGGCCGAGCTCACGCGCGGCGGCATCAAGGGCGGCGGGAGCGGGGGTGGATGAGCAAGTGGAGCCGCCGCATCCGCGAGCGCCTCGCGGGGAGCTGCCCGCAGCACAATCTTGATGAGTGGCTCATTCCGGGCCTCACGGCCGCAGAGAGCCGCGAGTACCGCGAATTCTTTCCCGCCGATCCGATCCCCGCGGCCGTGCTCATCCCCGTCATCGAGTACGAGTTAGAGCCGACGGTGCTGCTCACCCAGCGTGCGACGCAGCTGCGCAACCATCCGGGACAGGTGAGCTTTCCCGGCGGCCGCCTCGATCGGGAGGACGTAAGCCCGCAGGCGGCGGCTCTGCGCGAGGCGCGGGAGGAGATCGGCCTCGATCCGAAGCTCATCGAGGTCGCGGGCTACTTGCCCGATCACATCGTCATCAGCGGGTTTCGCGTGACGCCGGTCGTCGGGTTCGTGCGGCCGGGGTTCGGGCTGCTGCTGCAGGCTGGGGAGGTTGAGGACACGTTCGAGGTGCCCCTCGCGTACGTCTTCGAGCCGGCGAACCACCGGCCGCGCCGCCGCAGGTTCGGGTTCGGCCGCGGTGAGACCGAGGTGGAGCTGTGCGACATCCCCTACGGGGAGCGCAACATCTGGGGAGCGACCGCGGGCATGCTGATGACGCTCTACCGGCTCTGCGCCCTCGAGCCGGAGGCTCCCACGTGACAGAGCCGCTGCAATCGCTCGCCGCGCTGCTCGAGGTGATGGCGCGCCTGCGCGACCCGGAGCGCGGCTGCCCCTGGGACCTCGCTCAGACGTTCGCAACCATCGCGCCGTACACGCTCGAGGAGGCGTACGAGGTCGCGGATGCGATCGAGAGCGGCGAGCCCGGCCGGTTGCGGGACGAGCTCGGTGACCTGCTGTTCCAGGTGGTCTTTCACGCGCGTCTCGCCGAGGAGCGTGGATGGTTCGACTTCGCGGAGGTGGCCCGCGCCATCGGTGACAAGCTCGTTCGCCGCCATCCGCACGTGTTCTCGGAGTCGAGCGCTCCGACCGATCACGCGGCGCTCTCCCGGCAGTGGGAGGAGCACAAGGCGCACGAGCGCGCGGCAGCGGCGAGTGGCCGAGGCGAGGAGGGCTCGTCCGCCCTCGACGGCGTTGCGCGCACGCTCCCCGCGCTCACCCGGGCCGTCAAGCTCGGCAAGCGCGCGGGGCGCGTGGGCTTCGACTGGACCGTCGCGTGGGAGGTGCGCGAGAAAGTCATGGAGGAGCTGGGCGAGCTCGACGCCGCCATCCGTGATGGAGAGCGGGGTGGCGCTCGCCTTGTGGGCGGATCGTCTGCTCAGCTGCTCGATGAGGCGCCCCGGCCCGGCCCTGAGCCCGGTGTCGTCGAGGAGCTCGGCGATCTGCTCTTCGCCGTCGCGAACTGGGGGCGCCACCTGCGAGTGGATCCCGAGGCCGCGCTCCGCGCCGCCAATGCGAAGTTCGAGCGGCGCTTCGCCTGCATGGAGCGCACGGCGCGTGAGCGCGGGCTCGCGCTCGCGGCGCTATCGCCCGCGCAGTGGGATGCGCTGTGGCGGGAGTCCAAGAGCGCGGAAGGTTGAGCGTGCGCCGGCGGGTCGAGGCGGCCGGGACCCATCCGTGCTAGGCTCCCCGCGAGACCCCGATTCCCTTTCAATCCATGCGCAGCCCAGACACCTCCACCTCCTGGCATCCGGCGAGCTGGCAGTCGAAGCCCGCTCAGCAGCAGCCTCGGTACGAGGATCCCGCAGCGGTCGAGCGCATCGTCGCCGAGCTCTCGCGGCTTCCCCCGATCGTGGTGTCGTGGGAAGTCGATGCGCTGCGCGAGCGGCTGGCGGCCGTGCAGCGCGGCCAGGCGTTCGTGCTTCAGGGTGGGGACTGCGCCGAGACCTTCGCGGACTGCGAATCCGATCAGATTGCGAAGAAGCTCAAGATCCTGCTGCAGATGAGTCTCGTGCTGCTGCATGGCCTGAAGAAGCCCATCGTGCGCGTGGGGCGCATGGCCGGGCAGTACGCGAAGCCGCGCTCCGCCGATACCGAGACCCGTGACGGCATCTCGCTCCCGAGCTACCGGGGGGACCTGGTCAATCGTCCGGACTTCACGCCCGAGGCGCGCGCCGCCGACCCGAATCTGCTGCTGCGCGGCTACGAGAGGGCGGCGCTGACGCTCAACTTCGTGCGCGCCCTGGTCGATGGAGGGTTCGCCGACCTGCACCACCCGGAGTACTGGGACCTCGGGTTCGTCAAGCACTCGCCCCTGAAGGACGCGTTCCGCAGCATCGCGGAGTCGATCGCCGATGCGCTCGATTTCTTCGAGGGCATCAACGGGCGCCCGGTGCACGAGACCACGCATGCGAGCTTCTACGCGAGCCACGAGGGTCTGCTGCTGCTCTACGAGCAGGCACAGACGCGGTTCATTCCGCGCCAGCAGCGCTGGTACAACCTCTCGACGCACATGCCCTGGATCGGCATGCGCACGGCGCAGCTCGACGGAGCGCACGTCGAATACTTCCGCGGCATCAGCAACCCGGTGGCGGTGAAGGTCGGCTCCGGAATGGATGCGGCCTGGGCGCAGGGCCTCGTGGCCACTCTCAATCCGCACAGCCAGCCGGGCCGGCTCACCTTCATTCACCGCTTCGGTGTGAAGGACATCGAGAAGCGCCTCCCGCCCCTCATCGAAGCCGTGCGCCAGACGGGCGAGACCGTGATCTGGGTGTGCGACCCGATGCACGGCAACACCGAGACGACGACGGGCGGCATCAAGACCCGCCGCTTCGAGAACATCTTGAAGGAGATCGAGCTCGCCTTCCGCATCCACGCGGAGCTGGGCTCGTACCTGGGCGGCGTGCACATCGAGCTCACGGGCGATGATGTGACGGAGTGCACCGGTGGCGCCCGCGGTCTCACGGACGCGGACCTGCAGCGGGCCTACCGCTCGAGCGTCGATCCCCGCTTGAACTACGAGCAGGCGCTCGAGCTCGCGCTGCTCATCGCGGAGCGCGCGCACGCCAAGCGGCGCCTCGGAGCCTGACCGGGAAGCTTAAGCGCCGTGCACTACGACCGCATCGCAGTCCCCGCGGACGGCGCGAAGATCACCGTCAATACCGACGCGACCCTCGATGTACCGGACCGCCCGATCATCCCCTTCATCGAGGGCGATGGCATCGGCATCGACGTAACGCCCGCCATGCTCCGAGTGGCCGACGCGGCAGTCGACAAGGCCTACGGCGGCCGCCGCAGTATTCGCTGGATGGAGGTCTGGGCCGGCGCCAAGGCGAACCGCCTGTACGGCGAGTGGCTGCCGGAGGAGACCCTGCAGGCGCTACGAGAATTCGCCGTCTCCATCAAGGGTCCGCTCGAGACGCCGGTCGGCGAGGGCATCCGCTCGCTCAACGTCACGGTGCGCCAGACACTCGACCTGTATGCCTGTGTGCGTCCCATTCGATATTTTCCGGGCGTTGTGAGCCCGATGCTCGATGCGAGCCTCACCGATATGGTGGTGTTTCGGGAGAACACGGAGGACATTTACGCCGGCATCGAATGGCCGACCGGCTCGCCGGAGGCGATGAAGCTCATTGCCTTCCTGCAGCGCGAGCTCGGGGTGACCGAGATCCGCTTCCCTGCGAGCTCGGGGCTCGGCGTGAAGCCGGTCTCGAAGGAAGGCAGCCAGCGCCTCATTCGCAAGGCGATCCAGTACGCGATCGACAACGACCGGGTATCGGTGACGCTGGTGCACAAGGGCAACATCATGAAGTACACGGAGGGCGCATTTCGCAACTGGGGCTACCAGCTCGCGCGGGAGGAGTTCGGGGCGCGCGAGATCGGCGCGGGCCCGTGGCTCAGCTTCAAGAACCCGCTCACCGGCTCCGACATCGTCGTGAAGGACGTGATCGCCGACAACTTCCTGCAGCAGGTGCTGATGCGGCCGGAGGAGTACGACGTGATCGCGACGCTCAACCTCAACGGCGATTACATCTCGGATGCGCTCGCAGCCCAGGTCGGCGGCATCGGCATCGCGCCGGGCGGCAACATCGGCGACGGGCCCGCGGTGTTCGAGGCGACGCATGGCACCGCGCCGGGCTTTGCGGGCAAGGATCGCGTCAATCCCGGCTCGCTGATTCTCTCGGCGGAGATGATGCTGCGCTATCTGAAATGGACCGAGGCGGCCGACCTCATCGCGAAGGGCGTCACGCGGACCATCGCGAGCAAGGAGCTCACGTACGATCTCGCGCGCCTGCGGGAGGCCATCCGCGTCCCGAAGCGCGAGCTCGCCGCGCGCAAGAACGTGGAGGAAGCCCTGCAGCGCCTGATTCCCGGGGCGAAGCTCATGAGCTGCTCGGGGTTCGCGTCCGCTGTCATCCGGCATATGGACGAGCCGCGTTGAAGCGGCGAGTGCCCGGGCAGGAGGCCCGGGCGGGAAGCGCGGCCAGGGATGGCCAGATGCGATGACTGAAATCTACGATCCGGGCTGCACTCGCTGTCCGCGGCTCGCGTCCTATCTCGCGGAGTGCCGCGCGCGGTACCCCGGGTACTGGGGGCGCCCGGTCGCGTCCTTCGGGGACGAGGCCCCGCGCATCGTGCTCGTCGGCCTCGCGCCGGGGCTGCACGGCGCGAATCGCACGGCCCGGCCGTTCACCGGGGATCACGCCGGCATCCTGCTCTACGAGACGCTCTACCGGCTCGGCTTATCCACGCACCGCGAGTCGGTGGCCGCCGACGATCCTCTCGAGCTGCGCGGCGTGCGGATCGTCAACTCCGTCAAGTGCGTGCCGCCGCAGAACAAGCCGCTACCGCAGGAGGTGCGCCACTGCAACGCATACCTCAAGGCGGAGCTCGAGCAGCTCTCCCCGGGCATTCGGGTCCTCGTCGCGCTCGGCCGCGTCGGGCACGATGCCGCGCTGCTTGCCCTCGGACTGAAGCGCTCGGCGTTTCCCTTCTCGCACGGGGCCGAGCATCGCCTCGATGCGGCGCGGTACCTCCTCGACTCGTATCATTGCAGCCGCTACAACACGCAGACCAGGCGGCTCACGGAGCAGATGTTCCACTCCGTGCTCGGGCGGGCTTGCGAGCTCGCGGGATTACGGGGCCGGCGGCGAGCTTGAGTCCGGCACGTGGGTTCGGGCGCTCGGATACGGGTGGTGATTCGGTGGCGAAGGTGCAGGCGTTCGATCCGAAGGAATACGTGGCGTCCCTGCCGCGGCGCCCCGGCGTTTATCGGATGTACGGCGCCGACGGCGTCCTGCTCTATGTCGGCAAGGCCAGGAGCCTGAAGGACCGCGTGGGGACGTATTTCAACCCTGGCAACGTCGTCCCGAAGGTCCACGCGCTCGTGCAGCAGATCGCCGCGATCGAGGTCACGGTCACGAATTCCGAGACGGAGGCTCTGCTCCTCGAGTACAACCTCATCAAGGAGCACAAGCCGCGCTTCAACGTCGTGCTGCGCGACGACAAGAGCTTCCCCTACATTCACCTCGCGACCGACCACGAGTATCCGCGGCTCGCCTTCTACCGGGGCCCGCGGAGCCGCTCGGGCCGCTACTTCGGTCCGTTCCCCAGCGCCGGGGCGGTACGGGAGACGCTGCAAGGCCTGCAGAGGCTGTTCCTCATCCGCAATTGCCGCGATACCTTCTTCGCGAACCGCAGCAGGCCCTGCCTGCAGCATCAGATCGGGCGCTGCTCGGCCCCCTGCGTGGGCCTCATCGGCCGCGACGCGTATGCCGAGGACGTGGCGAGCGCGGTGAAAGTGCTGGAGGGGCGGAGCGCCGAAGTGAACGCTCAACTCGAGGCCCGGATGGAGGAGGCCGCGAGCCGGCTCGAGTTCGAGCGCGCTGCGCGGATCCGCGACCAGCTCGCCGCGCTCAAGCGCATTCAGGCCGAGCAGATCGTGACGGGCGAGGCGGACCGGGATGCCGACGTGCTCGCCATCGTCGGCGAGCCGGGCGAGTATGCCGTGAGCGTGATGCTCGTGCGCGGCGGACGCAACCTCGGCACCACGAGCTACTTTCCGCGGGCCACCCTCGCGGAGCCGGAGGAGGCGCTGCGGTCGTTCATGCTCCAGTACTACGCCGCCCAGGAGCCCGTGCGCGAGCTGCTCGTCGGGCGGGAGCTCCCCGACGCCGAGTCGCTCGCACGAGTCCTGAAGGACCGCGCCGGGCACGATGTCGGCATCCGGCGGCCGCAGCGTGGGATTGCCGTGAGGTGGGTCGAACTCTGCGAGGAGAACGCGGCGCAGGCGCTGCGGATGCGGCTCGCGCAGCGCCGCGGCGCCGAGGAGATGCTGGCCGCGCTCGCGGACGCGCTCGACCTGCCGCAGCCGCCGACGCGGATCGAATGCTTCGACATCAGCCACACCGGCGGTGAAGGCACGGTCGCCTCCTGCGTCGTCTTTGGGGCGGAGGGTCCGCTCAAGAAGGAGTACCGGCGGTTCAATATCACGGGCGTCACGCCGGGCGATGACTACGGCGCGCTGCGCCAGGCGCTCGAGCGCCGCTATACCCGCATTCGCGAGGGTGAGGTCCCTGCGCCGGACCTCTTGCTCATCGACGGCGGCCCGGGCCAGGTGAGCGAGGTGCACTCCGTCGTCGCCGCCCTCGGGTTCGAGGACTTGACGCTCGTGGGCGTCGCGAAGGGACCCGACCGCAGGCCCGGGCAGGAGCGGCTCTTCATTCATGGCGCCGGGGCGCCGCGCGTGCTGGACCCGCACTCGCCGGCCCTGCGCCTGGTGCAGCGCGTGCGGGACGAAGCGCACCGGTTCGCCATCACCGGCCACCGGCGCAAGCGCGCCCGCCGCTACAGCGAGTCCGTGCTCGAGGCCATACCCGGCCTGGGACCTGCCAAGCGGCGTTCGCTCCTGAAGCACTTCGGCGGATTGCAGGGTGTCCTGCGCGCCGCTATGGCAGAATTCGAGCAGGTCGAAGGCATCGGGGCATCGCTTGCAAGGACCATTTACGATCATCTTCATCCCGGTGTGTGAGGTAGCCCGGCACGGCGCAGACCCGCGACCGTCCCGGTAGCTCGACCGTGGACACGTCCAACACCGGCAGCACCGCCCACGTATCCACCTCCTGGACCTGGCCGAATATCCTCACCTGGATCCGGATCGCGGCGATCCCGCTCGTCGTCGTCGCCTTCTACCTGCACTCCCACTGGGCCGACCCCGCGGCGGGTTTGATCTTCGCCGCGGCAGGCATCACCGATTCGCTCGACGGCTATCTCGCACGCCGGCTGGGTCAGACCTCGCGGCTCGGAGCCTTCTTGGACCCCGTTGCCGACAAGCTCATCGTGGCGACGGCCCTGGTCCTGCTCGTGAGCCGGGATCACCGTCCGGTCGTCGTGCTCACCGCCGCGGTCATCATCGGCCGCGAGATCGCCATCTCGGCGCTGCGCGAGTGGATGGCGGAGGTCGGGCAGCATCGCAAGGTCGCGGTCTCGCTCCTTGGCAAGTACAAGACGGTCTTCCAGCTGATCGGTCTCGCGCTGATGCTGTACCGGCACAGCGTGCTCGCCTTCCCGACCTACGAGGTGGGGCTCGCGCTCACCGTGCTCGCGGCGGCGCTCACACTGGTGTCGATGGTGTCGTACCTGCGGGCGGCCTGGCCGGATCTGAAGGAGCCGTAGTTCTCCCTCCCACCGGTCCCGCGTCACCACGGCGCAGTGGGATCGCTTTGCGGCGTAGGTAGAAATCAGATGAGAAATATGGTGTAAAGTTCTAGTGTATCAATGGTTTTTCTGACCGATGTGGCCCCAGCCGCCTTGACTTCACTGGCCACGCAACTACAATTTCGAGTTCCGGTGCGGGAATAGCTCAGTTGGTAGAGCACAACCTTGCCAAGGTTGGGGTCGCGAGTTCGAGTCTCGTTTCCCGCTCCAAGAATTTAAAGGCTTATATCTAATGGGTCACTTCCGTACGGAATCTGTACGGAAAGCCGCGCCAGCCTGAGATCCCATGTCCGACAGCGCCGCCTTCGGGCGGCCTTGGTGCGGCGGGGAGGGCGCCCTCCGTGCAGTCCTGGGTCACCCTTGGTGCGGTCTCAGCGTGCGACCGCACCAGCTCCGCGCCGTCGTGCGCATCGGGGAGCTGAGCGCGGGACTGGAGAAGGCGAAGCCGTTAAACGGCAAGGGCGCTGGTATTCCCACTGGTGGGAAGTCCAAGGCCGCCATCCTCAAAACCGCTGGCATCAGCACCTCGGCGGCAAACCGCGCTCACGCTGCGGCTCGATGATCGCGTGTCCCGGCCCAATAGGCGAGGAGGAGCGCCTCGGCTCGCCCGTGATGCTTCGCAAGCCCGAGGTCCGCGCTCGGAAACAGGAGCCGCGCTTTGTCCAGGCTCGCCCGCTTGTCGGAACTCAGCCCGAGCGTCCGCTTCCATACGGCCGGTGTCACAAGCTCGATCGGCAGCTGCAAGCTCTGTAGCACGCTCAGGATCGAGCCGAATCCGACGCCAAACGTGAAGGACGACGCAACGCCCTGCCGTGGCATGGCAGACACGCGCTCCACGACTGCGCGGCACTGGCGCCCTCTCAATGCGTTAAGCAGCGTGCTCTGCAACGCACCACCGTCGATCCAGGCGAGGGAGCGGTCGCGGATCACCGGAAGATCTGCAACGAGCTCGGGCTCGCCGTCGGCGCCCAGTAGCGCGAGCGCACCGGAGAGGCCGGGGTCCACGCCGAGGATCGCTGTCACGGCGCGCTGCCCCGCAGCGGCTCAGCCTGCCGCAGGTTCCGCTGCGTCCACGGCTCCGGCTCCGGCCGCTCGCGCTCGGGCGGCTGCGGGTAGCGCAAGTAGAACAATCGCCACCTGCGAGCGAAGCGGCGAGCGAAACCGGCCGAGCGCTTACGCATGGCGGCTCTTTGCATCGAGCGCCTCGAGAAACGCGAGGCAGCGCACATGAAGCCACGCGAACGGCATGCACACAAGCGCAGTTGCGGCGACCGGCAGCACGAGCGCGAGGCCAATGAGGACCGAGAGCACTCGCCTCACCGGGTTGCTCCGAGGCCCGATATGGATGCTGTCGCGGAACTACCGGGCGGCAGGCGGACATCAATCTTCGCCGAGCCCGCGAGCAACGTCCGCAGATCTCGCAGGAACAATCGCAGTTCGCCGGACGCCACATAGCTCCGCGTCTCCTCGGGGGCATGCTGTAGCCAGTTCTCGCCGTACTTCGCGATGTCCTTGTTGAGATGGCCCTCTCCCCAGTTGTAGGCAGCGAGGACCTTCGCGATGTCCCCACCGTACTCTCGCATCAGGCGCTCGCGCATGACCTCCGCGCCCCGGAGAGACTGCTCTGCGTTACGCGGATCGATTCCGAGTGCGGTGGCGATCGTCGGCATGAACTGCATCATGCCGGCGGCGCCCTTCGAGGAGTTCGATATGATCGGATTCATGCCCGATTCGAGCATTCCCATCGTTTGCAACATGCCGGATGGGTCGAGCCGATCCGCCTCGCTCGAATAGAACTGCCGCATCGGAGTCGTTGCCCAGTGCGCGAACTGCCGCGCCGGTGGGCCGAGCGCATTCTCCAGTGTCGTCCCGACATGGTGGCGGGTGAACAGCCCCTGTATCGCATCCCAAGCCAATCCGATCGTTCCGTTCGGTGCGAGAGGGTTGACGATGTGGAAGGCCTGTTTGAGTCGGTTCTCCAGAGCGCTCTTCGGGTCTTGCACCCACTGGCCAGCTGCATTGAGGAGCCCCACCGTTGCACGGGTCACCGCATCGGAGAACGACTTGAGAACGGGCGCCGATTTGGCGAGCTGCGTCTCGAATGTTGCGCTGATCGTCGAGAGATTGCGGGAAAGCTGCGTCGAGAGTTCCTGCAGGTTTCTGGCGCCCGGGATATTCATCCGGTTGATGTCGGCGAGTGTCCCCTTCTCCATCCCCGCCCATTCTGCAGAGCTCGTCGCGCGGATTCTGCGCAGCGTTTCGGAGTCGAGGTCGATGCCGTACGCCTGCGCCATCGGGCCGAGCATGTTGAGCGGCATGCGCTCGGTGAACGCTCGCACGGCGTCCAAGTAGCGCATCGAGTCCTTGACCGCGTTGCCGCTCATCGCGCCGAGCCCGAGCGTGAGCCATGAGCGGTAGGCGGGACTCGAGATGTCGGTCTCGGCCTGATTGACGCTGCCGAGCAAGCCCCCGATGTCCCCCACGCGAGCAAAATTGGTCGAGAACGCCTTCAACTGCCCGATCGAGCCGCCAAGGCCCATGGCCTGCTGACGCTGTCCGGAGGCATCCGCTGCGAGCCGGTCGATTCCAAATGCCGAACCGAAGACGACGGCGCCGAACAGGAAGGGCGCCCACTTCTGCATGACCGTCGCGGCGTGGGTGAGGTTTTTCGCGAAACTCCCTGAGTGGCTCGCCGTGTCTCGCCACAGCGACTCATTGCGCATCGCGAGCTTGCCGTGCTCGGCTTCAATCTCGTTGACCTCTGTGAGGGCGCCGATATGCGCCTCGAACGAGGATTTGAACTCATTGAGGCCGCCCGCCGCTTGCGCTTGAATTCCTGCGATTTTCGTCCAGATTTCAGGCTGCTTTTTCAGCTGTTCCTGGTAGTCATTCCATAGATTGAGGAACCGCTCGAAAGACTGCTGCTGTACATCGACATCAAGAATACTTGTGACCGCCACGGCCGCCGCTCCTCAGGTGAACGCCAGCGCGAATGATCCGCTGACACCCGATGCGTACAGGCCTCCGAAGAACGGGAAACCGCCCATGTTGACGACCTGTCCAGCTGTCATGGTTGTAGTCTCGAAGATCGCATAGCCGCTGCTGGTCGTGCTATCAAGCAACGTGAGCGAACCGGCGACGATGCAACTGATCCTAAGGAGCAGTCCAGGTGTAGCCTTGATCTGCTGCGGTGCCGTGAGATCGACCGCACTGCTGGTGCCGCCCGGAAGCCCGGGAAAGGCACCGACGTTCGTATTGATTACTGCAGCCATCAGACCCCCATCGAGAAAATGCCGCCGTCACGTGGCGGCAAACGCCTGGCGCGGTGCGGTAGGATGGCCGCGTCCGCCAGAAGCCGCCGATGTCGCTATGCCGAGGCTCGTACGGCTCACCTCGGGGCGGCCGAGGCCGCACGCCGATGCATCACTCCCTCTCACTCTCTCTCCGGCAATCCAATCATCAAAAGCATTGCTTGTAGCCCGGGCTGCCCGGCACGCCGAAAGATTTGACGAGCCACGATCGCTTGAAGGGCGCCCACGCCGCGCCGGGGTCGCCGACGAAATCTTTGAAGCGCGCGAGGCCCGTCGCGTCCCGGCGAACGATCGCGCGCAGCGTCCCGGCCGGCACGCCGGCTCCGGTGCGCAGCGCTGTCATGGCATCCTGATAAATCTTGCCTTCCACCGCCTCGAGTGCGATCGAGTCCCGCACTCGGGCGAGGTTGCTGTCTTTGTACGCCGTCGAGTATTTTTGAAACGGTGCCGCCAGGCGCGCCCGGTAATCGAGCAACGACTCGCCGTTGACCGGCGGCGGCGCGCCGTTGGAATCCCCGTAGGCGCGCACCACTGCGTCGCCGCGGTCCTGAGCAGCGCGGAACTGATTGCGCATCCCGTCGCTGGAATGGTCAGGACCGACTTGGCGCTTGAGCGCGTCGATCTGGAGTTGAAGACTTTCGGCGGTGGGCATGGGATCTCCTGATTTCAAAGTAGAGTCGGCGCCGATCCGCGCCATGATTTGATCAAGTGGTGGGCCATCGAACCGGCGCATTGCGGGCGGTACGCTGGCATCGAAGGCACTCGGCGGGCAGCTGCGGACAAAGTCGTGATGCACCCATTGGAAGGCGGCGGGGTCATCGCTCGGATTGAAGGCGGCTGCAACGTCCGTGCGCACCGTGTCGTGGGTCCATGGCTCGGCAGAGAACTCGCCGGGGACCTCTCCGACACTCGGTAGCCCCCACACCTCGGGTCGGCGCAGCAGCAGGACGTGCCCCTGCGGCGTGGCATAGACGATTTTGTCGGGCGCGGCATTCACTCTCGGCCTTTGCGCCCGCCTCCGTCCGCATAAGGCCGCGGCTGAAACGCCCGCGGCTCGCTGCGCGCCGGCAGCGGCTCGGGCGTCGGCTGGCGGGCGAGCTCGCGAGAGGCGATCTCGCGGTGCCGTTGCGGATTGATCCCGATGTCTTTCAAACTTTCGCTGTGGGTCACGGCGTCAATCTCCTGTGAAGATTCGATGATGCTTGCAGCGGCGATCTGCTCGAGCGCCCGCAGACGCTCGGGGCCGGTCAAGGCGCGCTCGAGCAGTAGGTCAACCACCTGCGAGCGGGAGCGTCGCTCAGTCTGAGCAGCAGCATTGAGTGCTCGCACGGTCTCGGGACGCAGGGTCAAACAAACTTGCTCAGTGGTGCGTGCCATGACTCGATACTACTCAGTGATAAGGTCAATGTCTGAAGCAAAACGTTTCAATCGCCGCGGGTCGCGCAGCTCATCGCGCAGCCGCCACAGCGTCGCCCGGGAGACACCGTGGCGACGGCCGATCGCTTTCATCGTGAACCGCTCGCGCGCCGCCAGGTCGGCGAGAATGCGCGCCCGGGTCTCATCGGGCACGCGCGCGCTCATGAGAGCCTGCGGCCCCACACGCGACGGTGATACTCGCGCTCCTCGGCGTCCTCGAGCTCCTCCGCGGAGGGCACCATCGATAAGATCCCGGAAGTGAACCTTGGCTCACGCGCGGCGGCCTCGTGCGACCGGAACTCGTGGGGCGCATCCAGCGCAGCAGCCCAGCGCCTGAGCAACCGTGCGAGTGAGCGGCGGGCGGCGAGGTGGAGGTTCATGCGATCTGAATCGCGCCGCGTGAGGTATCCCTCACGTGCGTGATCCGCGAGTCGATGAGGTAGCATCCCCAGCGCGGCAGCGGGTGCCAGGTCTGCTGCCCGCGCTCGCCGGCGATATCGATGGTGACGATCGTCTTGTCAAAACCGTCGTCGCGCCAGGGGCCGCCGGTCGAGATCTGGTGCCATTGGATTGTGTGCTTGCCGGCCGCGAGCATCACTCCGGGCGTGGGCTCGGGTGGGCGCTTGGGTTTGGGCTCGGACGCGCGCATGGCCGCGAGCATCCGGGTCCACAACCCCTCGGGCGCAGGCTCGGGCGAGGCGAAGGGCGGCAGGGTCACGCGCTCATCACTCTCGCGTGTCAACAAGAGCGCGAGCACGAAAGCGTGCAACAGCTCCCCGGCGCTCGCGGCATCGCCGCGGCGGTGGCGGCGCAACTGCGCCACGAGGTGATCGGTTTTCGTTCCGCGGAACGCGAACCGCCGCAGACCGCTCTCGATGCGTACGACCGTGCCGCTGTTGACAAGCGCGCGCGTCTGGGCGACCCGCTCGTCGATCGTCGCAGGCCACGCCGCAGCCGCCGAGTCGCGCACCCGCTCGATATCGTATCCATCGGGCACCCCGGCGCCCTCGCGCGCACGTCCGGCCGCCTCGAGCACGCTCACGAGGCCCGCGTCCTCGACCCAGCCGACGCAGCCGGAAAATACCGGCCGGTGCAGGCGCACGAGCTCGGCGCTCTGCGCAAAGAACGCCTCGAGCCACTCGCCGTTGATCGCGCTCATGCTCTCGAGGGAATAATCGACCACGCGAAGCAGATACGTACCTCGCGGGCTGAACGCGAACCAAACAACGCCTACGCCCGCGTCGGGACGGTCGCAGGTCGCAATGGTCGCAAAGAGTTTCTCCGGCCGCTCATCCATAAATGGTGATCTCCCCGTTCTCCGGCCCGAGCAACGCGCGAATGCTGTAGGCGCCGAGCTCTTGCTCCTCGAGCATGAGCTCAGTCATCGCGAATACCATCGCATCGATACGGTCCGGGCTCCCATCACGGGAGCGATTCCAGTCAGAGGTGAACCGGATGAGCTGGTCCTCGAGCCCGGGAAACACACCGACCAAGTGCGCGCGGTGCTGCGCGAAAACGCTCGCGATCGGCTCGGCCCGCAGCACCTTGCCGCGGCTCGAGGTGATGAGCTTCACCGGCACGCTCGAATCGACTGAGGCAATGTTCGCCGCGACCATCTCACCGCCGTAATTTCTCTCGGCCGCGATGAGGTCGGCACGGTGAACGTGAAAGGCCGCTACCGCAGCACGCGCCCACTCGAGCGGAGGTAGCACGCCACTACGGTCCTCGAGCACGTAAGCCTCCCCGTCAGCGCCCTTCGCCGCGACGATGATGCCGGTCTCATTGGCGCCGTCCTCGGATGAGCCCGCGGGATCGACGCCGACCACGACCCGCTCGAGGTCGGCCGGCGCGCGCTCGAGGCGAGTCAGCTCGAGAGCCTCCGCGCTGAACAAAGCGCCCGGCACGTCGAGCAGCACCTCGCCGAATACCTCTTGCCGCTCAAGGCGCGTGCCGCGGTAGCGCGCGATGATCTGATCGACGAAGGCGTCGGCGAGGTTCGCCGAGTTTTCGAGCGTCGAGCCGCGCGTGAGCACGACATCGCCTGCCGGATCGCCCGCGGTGCGCTCGCGTGCAATCAGTGCCTTGATGATCTTTGTGGGTCTAGGGGTCGTCGCGATCGCGCAGCGCGGCCGGGAGCCGGGGCGCCGCATGCGCAATCCAAACATCAGGTTGTCGAAGGCCTCGGGGAAACGCCACGCGGCGAGCTCGTCGCAAATTGCTAAATCGTGCTGCGTCCCGCGCAGCCCTCTATCGGGCTCATCGGCGGAGAACGTCGTCGCCTGGGCGCCGTTCGGCCACGTCAAGCGACGCTTGCTCGGCTCATACTGCGGACGGTTCCATTTCGGCGCGACGGCGAGCAGGCCGCAAGGGCCCTCGACAAGGATGTCGCGGCAGTCCGCGGCCGAAGCGCCGACGACGGCGATGTAGCCGGCGCGATTCGCCTCGACCTCCATGCGGACGAACTCGGTAATGGAGCGCGTCTTGCCGAATCCGCGGCCGGCGAGCAGCAGCCAAATAGTCCAAAAGTCGCCGGGGGGCGGGAGCTGATTCGGGCGCGCCTGCTTTTGCCAATCAGACTCCGCGGCGCTCTTGAGCGAATCGGCCAGCCCGCGGAAGAATTCGCTAGACATTTGGGGCCTCGATCACATTACCCGGGAGCGCCGGAACGGCGCCCTGAAGCGCTTTGACAGAGAGTTCCTCGAGACCGGCGATCACCGCGACGCGAGCATCCGGGAACGGCTGCAGCCGGCGGATCAGCATGCTCTGCAGGTCCGCCATCAGCGGGGACTGCATGATCAGCAGGTTGTTCGTCACACCGGCGCCGACCTTGGAGAGCTCCCCGGAGAGCGTCGCAGTGAGCCGCAGGCAGTCCAGGAGCCGCCCGGCGACGAGCGCCGTCCCTTGCCTGTCGTCAGCCTCGGAAGCCGCCAGGAAGCGCGCCATGAGGCTATTGCGCACCATGGCGACGTACTCGAGCAATGTCAGGCCCTCATCGGCCGCTCGCTGGGCAAGCTCCGCCGGCTTCAGGGGGCCGGCGATGAGCTCAACTCTGCGCTCGGGCGGCACGTGATGCTTGAGGTGCCGCCATGCCGCATCCCGGCTCACGCTGTACTTCGTGGCGACTGCACGACAGCTCACGCCTGAGACCAGCGCCAGCTCGATCGAGTAGCGCTGCCCATGGGCGCAGATGGTGCATTTACCGCTGTTTTCGCCTCGTCGCGTCATGACAATAAATCGTCGCGGAGTGTCGCGGTATTCTGCGCCGCTCGGCTCAAGCAATGAATCAGCACGGCGCCGACCTATCAATCGACTGCATCAGATACTCGGTCTGCACGGCCAAGCGGTGCCATCGGATCACCGAGTCGCAACGGCGCAGAGCTGGCGGCAGCAGCGTGTTGATCTGCCGCGCAGTCAGCGGCGGCTCGAGCTGAGTGCGGCTCGCAAGGATGTCGCGGACTGCGGCACGCACTGCCAGGCCGTGCTCGTAGGCGCGACGGTTGCGCGCCGTCACGGCGCCTCCCCGAGCAGCTGGCACACGGCCTGCTCTGCGATCCCGAGCGCGGCGCTGATATCGCGAACCGTCTGGCCGCGGGATCTCAGCTCATGAGCAGCAGCGCGCAGGGCATCGCGATCGCAGGCGCGGTACTGCCGGCCGGTGCTGCCGACGAGCAGGGCGAGCGCGTCGAGCGTGAGCTGTCCGCCGATCGAGCGCCTCACAGAAAAGCCTCCCGCGTGGGGGTAGCACGGTTGCTTGTGCGTGTGTTACTTGTGCGTGCGTGTATACCGTGGTATACACCTAGCGCATGGTCGAGATGCTCAAGACGACCGAATTCGACGGCTGGTTGTCGGGCTTGCGGGACCGTCAGGCCGTGGCACGCATCACGGTGCGGATCGACCGGCTCGCCGCCGGCAACGCAGGCGATACGAAGCCGGTCGGCGCGGGCGTGAGCGAGCTGCGGGTCAACTACGGCCCGGGCTACCGCGTGTACTACCAACGGCGCGGGGCTGCCGTAATCCTGCTGTGCTGCGGCGGCGACAAGCGCACGCAAGACGCTGACATCAAGCGAGCCATCGGAATCGCAAAAGCGTGGAAGGAGTGAGGTATGGCCAGAAAGCGAACGCGCACGATTGAAGTCTCCCGCTACGACAGCGCGGACTACCTCAAGAGCGAGGCGGACATGGCGGCCTATCTCGACGCCTGCCTCGAGGAGGCGCCCGAGGATGCGGCTTTCCTCGCGGCGGCCATCGGCACGATTGCCCGCGCCCGCGGCATGGTGCAACTCTCGCGCGATACCGGCATCAGCCGCGACGGGCTGTACAAGGCGCTCTCGAAAGACGGCAACCCGAGCCTTGCGACCGTGCTCAAGGTGCTGCGGGCACTCGGGCTGAAGCTCGTACCACAAGCGGCCTGAGCGCGCACCCCGCGTGGCCGCGTAGGACGCGTCAGGAGCGGCGCAGCGGCTACCCGCACCGTTGCTATGGATGGAATGCGCGGCGCTGGGCGCTAGTCGCGCCAGAAGTCCTTGAAACGTTCCGGGCTCAGCTCGGTATAGCGCACGGTGTGCGTGATGCTGCGATGGCCGAGATACAGTTGGATTGCCCGCGTGTCCTGGCCGTCGTTGGCGAGCTTGTAGCCGGTCGAGTGCCGCAGCATGTGGGGGTGCACCGTGAATGGCAGCTTCGCCTCGACCCCGGCCCGTGCCACGATGGCACGCACCGAACGCACACCCAGCGGCCCGCCGTGCTCGCTGCAGAACACGTAGGGACCGTCTGGATACCGCCGGCGCAGCTCGTGCAGCGAGCGCAGCTCCGGCCCCTGAATCGGATGGGTCGAGGCGATCCCGTTTTTTAGCCGCGCGACATGCAGCAGCCCTGCCTTGAAGTCCACCTGCTCCCAGCGCAGCGCCGCCAGCTCCGACACCCGCAGGCCGTGGCGATAGCCGATCAGCACCAAGGCCGCATCCCGCTGGCCATGACGACCCAGGCGACCGGCAGCACACTGCAGCGAATGGACCTCCTTCGGCGAGAGGTACTCGCGGGTGCGGCTGTCTGTGTTCTTGCGCCGACGCGGCGGAGCAACTCTGCCGTTTTCGCGTGTTGGCGCTGGCTCTGCCCGCAGTGCTAAGCCGTTGTCTGTGCTCATACCCGCCTCCGTGTACTCTGCCGTAAACGTACATTCTCGGCAGAGTCTCGGCGCGAGTCAAGCGCCGCGTCACGGCGCCGGGCTCGGCACGAGGCGGCCGGGACGGCGCAGCGGGCGGGCCTAGCGGGGGCGGGAGGGTGGACGCGTGCTGAGAGGGCGTGGGCTCTCCGTTCTCTACCCTCTGTCCCTCTGTAGCCGCTCGGGACATCTCCCTTCCCGGGACAGGGACACCCCTTCTAGGGGGGTTGTCCCGACCTGTCCCGAGAATGGAGGGGTCAGCGTCCCGAGTTGTCCCGAGTTGTCCCGGCATTTGTCCCGAGTTGTCCCGAGTCATGGCGCCTCCGCCGGCTCGCTGGCCACGCGATATCCCCGGGGCACCTCAGTTGCGATGAGCAGATTTTCGTGCACCAGTTGCCGAAGGGTCCGCTGCAGCGGCTTGCGGACGGTCTCGTAGGGCCCGCGCTCGATGTCTCCGGCGCCCTGAAGTGCCTCAAAGAGCGTCCCGAAGCTGACGACCTGTCCACTCGCCGCGTTCTGACGCATGTGCGCCATGAGAGCCAATCCGAGCTTGGTGCAGCCGCTCGAGCGGGCCCGGCCCGGCTTCGCTCCCTCGTCCACCGGCTCCGTGTCCGGCACGAAGTACCCGCGCTGGTAGATGAGCGGCACCATGCCCCCGTCTCCGGCATAGTTGGACTTGCGCACCTCGAGCACACGCCGGTCCTTCGCTTCTTCCGGGTTCTCGGTCTTCGGCCGGCGCAGATACATCCGGGAGCGCACCGAGTTGTGCCAGGCGGTCGAGAATCCTCCCCCGTCGCCGGTCGCCATCGCCGAGGCGGACGGATGCGCGAGCAGGAGGATTGCCGTCTCGTGCCGCACGCACAGGCCGCCGAGCGCGACCTTGATGAACTGGCGCACCTGCGGGGTACTCATGAAATCCCCACCGAACATGTCGGCCGCCGTGTCGAGGATGGTGAGGCGCGGCTTTATGGAAGCAATCGTCGCTTCCAGCTCCCCGTAGAACTTCGTGGCGAGGATCTGCTCGCGCTCGAAGGTGCACAGCAGATTGTCCTGCCCGTCCCGACTCGTCATGTAGAGCTGGTCGAGTGAGTCGAGCCCGATATCCTCCCCCGCACAGGCGGCCCGCGCGCGCCGTTCGAGCTCCTCGGCCTCGTCCTCACAGAAGATGCCGAGCACTGGGCCACCGCTCACTTGCTTGCCGAAGATCGCCCGGTTGATCGCGACATGCACTCCGAGCTGCACGGCGATGAGCGTTTTGCCGAGGCCTCCGTTGCCGAGGAGCGAGGTCACGCGCCCGGCCGGGATCAATCCCTCGATGATCCAGTCCCGAGGCGCCGGCTCCGGCCTTGATGCCCAGGTGGAGGCGGCCTCGATTTGCAGAGGCTCGATCACCGGGCTGGAATCTGTCGGCTGCTTCCGTTGCTCCGGCTTCCGCTCGCCGCCGGCATGCGGCTCCTCGGGCTCCGGCCCTTCATCCATCCAGGGTGGAGGCTCCTGTACCGCGGCTCCATTCTCGCGCGGCGCGCTCGTCGCCTCGGCAGCCCGGGCGCGCAACTCCTCGATGTCGGGGGCCGTGCTCACTGCGCCCTCCGCTCATCGATCAACCGCACGAGCTCACGTAGCCACCGGCGGACATCGCGCATGCCGCGATGCTCACAGTGGGCGTGATGGCAGCGGAAGCCGCCCCAGAAGCCGTTCACAGCCGATGGCTCGCTGATGGCCGTCCCTGAGATCTCCCCGCCCGTGTGCTCTGCGATCCAGGGACATATGACGTCGTGCCACCCGGGCTTGCCGGCGCGCGCGCCTCTGTACATCTGCATCATCTGGAGCGTCTCGATGAGCGCTCCGAACTGCTCTCCTGCCCGGCGAGCCATCGCGCGCGTGATGGGGATCACCTGCGCGGTATACCGCGGTCGCTCTGCCTGCACCCGGTAGAGCCGGCGAGCGAGCGTTGCTGCGTCTGACAGATCGGCGAGCCCAGCTTGATTGAGCCGGGCGCCGGTCACCGTGAAATAGCGCTGCCCCGAGTAGATCTCGAGTCCTGGCGTCCTGGTCGTGCCGATGTCACCGGTTCCGATGATGTGTACGCCGGTTCCGCTCGGTGAGCGCTCCGCGTAGCTGGCCGCCGCTCCCATGAGATCTATCACACGCGGGTCGAGTACGCCGTCGGTGTAGCAGTGGTCGAGGTCGATGCCGCTGATGATGTCCTCGCCCGGCACCGCGCCGAGTGCGAGGCCGAGTCCGACTGCACGACGTACGCGAGGCAGAGCCGCCGCCGCCGCCGCGAACATCACGAGCTGCGCCCGGTCCTCGGGCGAGTCGAGCACCCCGTGACGCTGGATGCCCCGTGCGTAGATCGGCACCTTGCGCTCGTCGTGCAGCAACCAGATGGGCCGCTCGAGCAGCTCTGCGGGGATACGGGTACGGATGCGCTCAATGAGGACGGCGCTCATGCGCATCCCCTCGGTCGCACTCGACGCAATTGCTCCCGCTCTCTCTCGTCGAGCATTCCATCGACACGTGCGCGATCGGTGGGATCGAGCAAGAATTTGAAATCGATCGGCGCGGGCGCCCCCGCCGAACACTCGAGCGTATCGAGGTGTACCGCCAGCCACGCGAGGAGCGCATCCGCGCTGCGCAGGAATTCTACGACGTGGATATACCGCGGGTCGCGGTGCGTATCGACTGTCGCGATCATGATGTACCGCTCTGCGCAGGTCGTCGTCGCGAGCATCGCGCTCTCCTCCCCGAGCCAGCCATTCAGGCAGGCTTGGGCCATCGGGCGCTGTCGGTCGAGGAGTAATACGCGCAGGGCTGGCGGGGCGGCGCTCACGGTGTCGGCTCCCGCGCGAGTGCATCGAGTTGTCGGACGATGGACGGCACGATGCCGAAGATCCGCTTACGCCCAGCCCCGAGTGCGGTCCAATCCGCAGGCGTGCGGACGGATTCGGCCTCGAGTCGAGCGCGGAGCGGAGCGGGGATATCAGCCCAGTTGGCGCAAGCCGGGCGCTGCTGTACTATTCGCATGCTGCTCGATCTCCATGGTGCCGTTGACGATCTGAGGGCCGCCTGCCAGGGCGGCTCTCTTCGTTTGGGTTGGGGCGAAACTCACGCCGCGGCGCCCGCCTGGCGCTCGGGCAGCGTGGAGCGCTTGGCGATCTCGCTGCCCGGCACAAAGACGCGCCCGGACTTGCGGCCGACCCCCTCGTGCGGGCAGGCGCTCTCACGGATTACGGCGAGTTTGCCGGCGGCAATGTCGGCCCACGTGCGGGAAATGGACTGACGGAGCAGGACCGCGGCCTCGGGAATCGAGTACCGCAGTCGCTCGTCAAAAAACGTGAGTTTCGGGCGCGCCGCGCGCTTCGGACGGGATGATGTAGACATGCTCACCTCCGGAGAGATGAGCTGAATTATCTATACCGCTTTCGAGTCGTCCATCAAATTCGACTCTCGTAATTCGCCGCTCAATTACTGGAGTGAAGGTATTTGATGAAGGCCGCGCGCCGCTGGCGAGGCTTTATGCTGCGATGATTGCGGCGGAAGTTTCTAAGCTCGTAGTCCGCCCAGTATCGCCATCCCCCGAGACACTGGGTTTCTGCCGTTCGCTCGGCGAACTTCCCCCATGCCTTCGTGAGAGTCGCGCGGCCGATGCCCCAGCTTTTCGCGACAGAGTCCGCCACCGAGTCGAACTTACCCTCTCGGCGGCTCAGCTCGAATTCGAGCGCCGCAAGCCACGCGCGCTTGCGGTTTCCCTTCCGGCCGGGGGAGCGCCGAGGCGCCACAATGGCCTTGAGCACCGCGGGATTGCCGGCGAGGCGGCGCAAGAATGCCGCAACCGCCAAGCGCTCGAGATCACCCATTTGACAGTCGGAAAGGGGGCGCTCCTCGGTGATGAAGCGCGCGCGGACTTCCGGCTCCGCGTTCCACCATAGGCCCTCGAGCTGATTGGCCCAAGCCTCGAGCTGCATGGTCTCCATGCGTTCGCTCCAGGTCGGCGCGCCCTTGCGCTTCGTCGGGCTGCGGCGCTTCACGTCGCCTCCCTCACGGCGGCGAGCTTCTCGCGCATGGCGCTCGCGATGAAGCGGTGATACGCCAATTCGATCATGCGCAAGCTCGTGCCGGTCTGCGCCGCCACGGTGAGCGGGTCGATACCGTGGACCTGCAGAAGCTCGCTGATTCTTGCGTGGCGGAAACTGTACGCGCTCGCCCCGGAGGGGATGCGATCCTTTCCGCGGGCCTTCTCGTTCACCTTGTCACGCGCTGCGCGGAATTGCTCCGCCCAGGCGTGGCGCTCCCAGGGGCGCGAACCGTCCTCGGTGAAGATCGACGTGCCCGGGAGCTTGCCTTTCGTCTCGCGGTCGAAGAACTTGATGCCCTCGGCCGAGAGCACGACGTGCCGGACGCGGAGCTTCGGCGGTCGGCCCTTGCGGTGTGCGAGCCGGAGTCTTTCGCCGTCACAATCGCCTACCGTGGCGTTGGCCAGCTCCTTGGGCCTGGCGCCAGTCAGCTCCAGCCCGCGGAAGAGGGCGGCTGCGTGGGCCTCTGCGGCGGCTATGAGCGCCTTGCGCTGGCCGGCGGAGAGAAACACCGCGGTCTCGCCTTCCTCGTCCGCATCATCCGCGAGAGGCTTCAATTTCCAGGCGGCCGGATTCCCGACGTGGCCGAGCTCCACCGCGCGATTGAGTCCGGCGACGACCGCGCGCACGAGCCGGTTGAGGGAGCGCGGCTTGCGCCCAGCGAGCAGCCGATCGCGCCATTCTAGGAAGTCGTCCTTCGTCGCGCCCTCCAGCTCGAGCCCGGCGAGCAGATCGGCGTAGACCGCGAGCTTGTACTGCCCCAATGCGACCCGGGCCGAGTCTGGGCGGCCGTGGCGCTTGAGATCCGCGAGGTACGTTTCGAGTCCGTCTCGGACGGTCCCGCGCACCGCGCGCCGGACGGCCGAGGCGCCGAGCCCCGCGCACCAGGCCTCGGCCTCGCGCTTCGCCGCGTCATAGTCGTCCGAGCCGACGGTGTCGAGCGCCCTGTACGTCTTCTTGTGCCGGGCGATCCAGGTATCCGGCCCGCGCCGGAAGCCGAGGTAGCAGCCCTTGGCGAGCCGTTGCCAGTGAGGCTCGCGGCGGACGGGGAGCCTTTCGCGTTCGCGTTTTCGGGACAGGTCTGGCAAGGCTGCAACCTCCGTACGGACTTGTACGGAAATTGTAGCCGAGAGAACCCTAGACAACCATGGATAAATGGCCTAATATTTCAGTTACTTCAAAGATGGCCATGGAGAACCCTAGAGTTCTTTGCAACCTTGCCAAGGTTGGGGTAGCGAGTTCGAGTCTCGTTTCCCGCTCCACTCATCCTTCCGAGAATCGAATCCAGAGCGGATCGAAGTCCGCCGCCTTCGGGTAACGGTTCGGTGGGTGTGAACTCAACGTCAAGCGCGATCCTGCGCGGGCGATCAAAACTCAACGAGCTTGAAGCGCGTTCCCTCGGACCCTTCCACCTGCATTGAGCAGCGGCCGTACTTGCCGTGCACGTCATACTGCAGCTTCGGATCGAACGCGAAGTACACGTAAGTCCTATCGCACCGAAGTTTCACGTCGTCGATGTGGCCCTGGCTCACCTCGATGCGAAACCGCTGCTTGAAAGGCCTGAGAAACCAGCTGCCATTTTGGATCTCTCCGGGTACTGCCACCTCGCCGGGGCCGGAACGGAGTTTTTCGACCTGCTGCATGATGGGTCCTAACGCTGCCGCGGTACTCTGGTCAACTCCGGCCTTCTGCAGTTGCTCCCAGCTGGTGATGGCCTCTGCGTACTCGTGCGTCTCGAGTTCGAGCTGCAATCGAGTGCGCAGTATGGAGGCATGAATCGCGTGGGGCAGATCGTGCCTGCTGTTCTGCCACTCGAGGGCTCGGCGCACTGCCGCGAGTTGCTGCGTCTCGTCGCCCCACACGTATGCATAATCGTACTGCGCGAGGCCGAAGTAGGCGTTCTCATAGAGATTTTAGACCTTTAATTCCCGCATCGCGGCATCCGCGGCAGGTCGGTCCTTCGCTTGAATCGCCGCCGTCAGCGCCTTGTACGCCTCGAGGAATTGGGCGGTGGCAGCGTTTGGAGCAATTGGGCTCACGAAGTTATATCGAATCTCGTACGCGGATTCGATCGGCTGGCCGTTCAGTGTGGCGGGCGAGAACGCCGTCTTCTCGACCGCGCTCACAGCCGACTTCTCGAAATCCTTGTTCCCCGTCGACTCCATGATCGCAATCTCAGAGGCCTTGCCGCTGGGATCCACCATGAAGCTGAGCGTCACCGAGCCCTCCTCGTTATCGTTGGACTCGTCGAACGGGTAGGGCAGCGCTACCGGATGTTCATCGCGAGGACCTTGAAACACCTCTATCGGGACCTGCTCCGTGGACGAGGCAATCGGCTGCTTCGCGGGCGGTGCTTGGGCCGGCGACTGGGCGCACAGGAATACGCCGAGCAGGCAGCCCGCTCGAGCCGTCATTCCGCGTAAGCTTTTGCCCCTGAACATCGGCATCATCGATCGCGCGCCCATACCTGCCAGCCGGCTGTTGGAGGCACGCGTTGGCGTGCGTGAGCGCTGGCGTGGCAGCGCCGCACTATACCTGATCGGCGGCGCTCTGCAAAAAACGCCGGGTACGGAGCTGCGAGGGTGCTGTGGCCTGTGGCCCGAGGATTACAGGGGTGTCAGCCGATGATGATTGATCAGAGCCGGCCGAGTTGCCGGCGAAGAAAACTACAAGCCTGTGCGACGAGTACGGCCGAGATCCCAGCCAGCTGAATGCCGAAGAAAAGTTCCATTTGAGGTCTCCTTGAGTCTGTCAGCGCGGGATCCTACCGATGACCCATGACAGCTCGGTGACTCGAAGGAAGCCCACGTCTCGACTGCGGAACTCCGTCACGCTTGTGCCTGACTCGCTCCGCTGATCCTTGCGTTCGTGATCATGGCGCGCCGCACGGCGTCGATTCGTGCGGCCATGTCGCGACGAATTCGCGATGCGATTTCAGGGGCTCGTCCGCACCGCCCGTCGCGAGTTCCGAGGTGCGAAAGCCCGAGGAGATGGCAATCACGCGGATGTCGCGGTCGGCGACCGTGAAACGCACGCGCCATTCCTTGACGGCGAGCCGCATCCATTCTCCATCGCGGCGAATTCGGCGATAGGGATGAGGCATGGGGCCGAGCGAGAGCGTCGATTGGATGCGCTCGCGGATGGCGAGTCCCGTATGGCCCTCGATCCACGCCGCCTGCTCCGCGGCGAGCATCTCAAACTGCACGGCGAATGCCCGCACGGGGTCGGCGAATTCCGCGCCCGCGCCCGCGCGCGCTGCATTCTCGAGCCAGCCGTGACCGGCGCCCGGATGTGCATCGGTGTAGGCGACGTAGGGTTTGAGGTCGAGCACCGGCGTGCCGTCGAGGATGTCGGTGTCGCGGACATGCACGGTGAGCCCGTCCACGCGGTCGAGGCGCACGGCAGAGATCCCGATCGGATTGGGGCGGTGCGGCGAGCGGGTCGCAAAGGTCCCCTTGCGGCCGGTTGTGCTCCGGGGCGGAAGGACCTTCGGGCGCCATCCGGGGTTCAGGTGAAACCAGAAGATCACCCAGATGAACTCCCAATCCGCGAGGTCCGCGAGCGCGTGCTCGAAATTGCGGCCGGGCAGCAGATCGATGACGGCAGACGTGCCGGCGGCCGCCCGCGGTTGCCGGGCGGCTTGCGCCTTCGTTCCAAGGGGGCTGCGGACAAAGCCGATCGGGTCGAGCGTAAGACGGGGAGGCGATTTCACCGATACTCCTGCACAGATGTCATCAGCATTCTCCGAGGCAGCGACCTTATCTCCAAAAGGGCCATGAGCGCGACTGTCCCGATCGTGGCCAGTGTTGCCACCACACTCGCAGGGAGCCTGTATGATCCATCGCATGAACAGACTTCAGTTAAGGAAATCGTTGGCGGTTGCCGCCTGGGCTGCAGTCCTGGCGGCGGCAGGGTGCGCACATCGGCCGGTGACCGATTATTCGGCGACCCAACGAATCGCGGATCGGGCGGCCATCGAGGATGTGTTGAGCCGCGCCAATCTGGGGTTCGAGTTGAGCGATCCGGACCTGTTCGCGGGCGCCTTCGCGGAGGATGCCGTCTACCAGCTCGACGAGAAAGGGCCGGTCTTTGGCTACGCCAAACTCATCTACCGCGGACGGGCCGATATCCGCACCATCATCACCGACAGGCTGGATCGGGTGCGCAGGACCAACCCGAAAACCCTGAGCTACGATCCCGCGACGTTGAGACGTTACAACCGAAATAGTGATGATCGCATCGTCATCTTGGATGCAAGGACAGCGCACCACTCCTCGACATGGATGGTCGTGATGAAGACGAACGTCAATATTCACATTTCGGCCGTCGGGCGTTACGAGGATGAGCTCGATAAACGCAACGGCAAGTGGTTCATCGTCAAGCGGGTGAGAACGGAGTAGAAGAACGTCCGTCCGGATTCCCGCGGAGGCGGGTGCGCGAAACGGCCATGGACGCCGTGTCAGGTATGGCCATCGGTTTTGCGACGCGGTAGTCTTACACCCATGAGTGCCTCGTTACGCGACCAGCTGCTGAAAGCCGGACTGGTCAACGAAAAACAGGCCAAGGAAGCCGAACGACAACTGGAGAAGCAACAGCAGGGGCGGCAGCAGCTGTCCAAGCGCGGGCGTGGCTTGGCTTCCGAACAGGAGCTCGCGGCGAGGCAGGCCCAGCTCGCAAAAGCGGCCCGCGATCAGGAGCTGAACCGCCGGCAGCAGGAACAGGCGGACAGGAGAGGGCGCCTGGCGCAGATCAAGCAGCTCATCGAACAGAATCGCCTGCCGAAGGCGCAGGCCGACGAGTCGTACCATTTCGTCCACGGCAACAGGGTTCGCCGCATCCCTGCCGACGCCGCGGTGCGCGAGCGCCTCGCGCGCGGCGAGATCGCGATCGTGTGCTGCGAGGGCCGGTACGATCTGGTGCCGGCGACCACGGCAGCTCGAATCCGGGAGCGCGATGAGCGCGCGGTGATCGGCCAGGGGGCTGCGGGCGTCTCTGCCTCCGCCGACGACGGGTACTCAGACTTTGCGGTTCCGGACGACATGGTATGGTGACGACGGCTCTTTCGGACCTCACCAGGTCATGACCGATGAGACGGAAGCGGCATCTGATTGGCTAGCACCGCACCACTGAGGAATCCAATGCGGCTCTTGTCGTTCGAATATAGCCCGGCGGCGTATCGAGCCGATTTCATCTCGTATGGCACTGCAGTGGCAGGCCTGTCCGCGGTGTTGATCGTCAGGAGCCCCCGTGCGCGTGCCCTGGAGCTCGCGGCCTTTGTCGTGGCGGGTCTTGCCGTGTGGACGGTGATCGAATATGTGATGCATCGCTTCGTCATGCACGGGTTGGATCCCATTCGCCGCTGGCACGCGCAGCATCATCGGCATACCACCGCCTTGATTGGTGCACCGACGCTTCTGACCGCGACGGCGGTATTTCTGGTGGTGTTTCTTCCGGCCGTGGCTGCGACAGACGTGTGGCGCGGTTCGGCTCTGACCCTCGGCGTTGTGACCGGCTACTTGTGCTACGGCATCACGCATCACGCCGTACACCAGTGGCACGGGGACAACGCGTGGCTGCGACGGCGGAAACGATGGCATGCACTGCATCATGACCGGGGACAGCACGCCTGGTTTGGCGTCACGACCTCGTTCTGGGATCACGTCTTTCGCACGGCTCCACCCATCCAGGCACGTCCCTCGAGAGCTCGGAACGCTCCGCGGCGATGAATTCGCAAGCGTCGGTGCGCTGCACCACATAGGCACCGATCGAGCGCCCCCGCTCGCGCACCTGGCCGGATTGGATGTCTGATCGGTGATGCGCTAGTATCAAACAGCGGCGACGGAACCTCGCACACCCAGGCCGCTCGGGCATTGCTGCCAACCTCGCAGCTTGGGAGAGCTTCGCATGCGCTCATGTCGTCTGGTTTCACTTCTCGGAATTCTGCTCGTCGCGGTATCCACCGGTGTCAGCGCGCAGAACGCCTACACCGTTCGACCCTTGAACGTTCGAGCCGGCCCAAACAGGGGCTACCCGTTGGTCCTGCATCTGGACGCCGGCGCGCCGGTGCAGGTCATGGGCTGCTTGAGCGATTGGACCTGGTGCGACGTGGACGTTGATGGAAGCCGTGGCTGGTCTTACGCGCCAGGGCTTGCCTACGTCTACCAAGGCGACAGAGTCCCGCTTTATTCCTACGCACCGGGCCTTGGCATCGCAATCGAGTCATTCTCGCTGGATGTGTACTGGGGTCAGTACTACCAAGGCCGACCCTGGTATGCGCAGCGCACGACCTGGATCCATCGAAAACTGCCGCCCCCCTTGAGACCGGCGGGACCGCCGCCGCACGCGGGTCCCCCGCCTCACATGACTGCCGGTCGAGGCGCACGTCCGCAATCGAGCTCGCGCGCACACGGGTCCGCGGCTCCGCGCAGCCGCGCGGCACCCGCCCAGACGGACAAGGGGCCGCGGAGCGGCGCGGGCGGACCGAGCACCGAGGGTCAAAGAGCAGCGCCGCAACGGCAGGCTCCGTCGCACGACGAGCGCCAGCCGGATCGCCCGTCCGACGACAACGGCCGCTGAGCAGATCAGGGGTCGGCCGGATCGCGGGTCGGACTCAGTTTTGCGGCGGTCGAGCGGCACGGGGCTGCCTCCTGAACGGGGGCTGTCGCGCACCGCTTCGCGATTGCGGGTACCTGCCTGATGGCGTCCTTGGCCGCCTCGATCGTGGTCGGTCGCGCGCGCTCGAACCACCCAGGCGACTGCGTGAAGCCGCCGATCATCACGACCGGAGTGCCCACGGCCCGGGCGAGGCGGGACAGGCCGCTCGATCGGCCGACGAAGAGTTCCGCATGCTTGAGCCAACGCGCGCGTGCCGCCAAGGAACGGTCGCCGGTGGGGTCTTCCACCCCGGGAATTTCTTGCCACGGAAGACTGCTGCCGTACGGCGGCTGCAGATCGACGCACACCACCCGGTAGCCACATTCCTCGAGAAAGCCGACGATCTCGCGCCAGGCGCCGGGGTGAGTCCAGTGCTTGCTGCGGGAGGCGCTTTCCGCGGCGACGCACACGTAGGGCTCGCTGAGCGGCCGGCGCTCGTCTCGAACCGCGATGCGTGGCAGCACCTCGGTCGGGTCCACCCCCAGGATGTAGCTGGCGGTGCGCTGCGGGCCCACCAGACGAAAGTCGCAGGGCTGGTGGATACGCTCCTCGTCGTCGAAGAGCAGGCCGACACTGTAGGTCGCGTAGTACTGCGACGGCTCGACCTGCTCGTGCGTGAGGAAGCGGATGCGGGGATAGGCATCCCGAAAGAGCGGAATGATTCGCTCTGCCATGGCGCAGCTCAACCGACAGCGGTGTCGCTCGTGGAATTTGACGGCGTAGGGGAACCAGGCGAGCGTATCGCCGAGAGTGTCCACCGGAAACTGCACCAGCACATTCCGACCTTCGGCTGAGTAATCGTGCCGGACCACCGGCTCCCCCGGATGCCCGCCCGCCCAAACTTCGATACGCCAGCGCAGGTAGTAGCGCTCAGTGCTGTGGATGCGCCCGGCGGTGAGGTCAAAATTGTGCAGGATCTGGCCGCGATCGAGATCGCGCAGCCGCACGAGCCACGACCCTGGCGGCAAGGCCACTCGGCAGCCGTCGTTGAAATCGAACCGGATGCCCTGTGCGCCCGACCGTGTCGGCAGCAGTGCGGGGGCCGGGTAGGCCCGTCTCGGGGGAGGCGATGCCGCGGCCGGCCGCTCCGGCGCAGATGGAAGGACGCGAGCGGCTCCTTCGGATCTCACCGGAGCGGAGCGCCACGCGCCGAAATTGGATTATGATCGGGCGGTTCGTTACTCGAGGAAGTCCTGCATTCATGGGCTCCGCCGAAGTCACGCTCGACGGCCACGTGCGGGTCGCGGAGGCCGACCTCCCGAGGCTGCGAATCCGGCATCTCACCTCGCAGCTCGACTCCTCGATCGCCTTGCCGGACCGCCTGCTCGGTCTCGCTGCCGAGGTGATCACCGGATACACCGAATGGGTCGGCACCTGGGGCGACGCGCAGGTGTCGCTCGGCTGGGACTGGGGGAGTTTCCGCGGGGAGATCTTCTTGCTCAGCCCGGCGGAGATTCGAACCAATATCCAGCTCGTCGCGCCAGACGGCTCGGCGAGCTCTCCCATGCTCTGCCGGATGCACCTCGCCCGCTGGCTCGAGGAGGCCCTGCCGTGGCGCGAGACGGCCGTTCTGGACCTCGTTGAGGGCCGACGCAACGGCTGAAGCCTCGTCCGTTGCCGCGCTGTCGGACTTGGCGGCTCCCTCTACCGGCCCTGCACGGGGGCATATAGTATCGAGAGGCCGAGGTGTCGGTTCTGACGGGTACCAACGGGGGGCCATGTGGCGGTGAGTCTGCTGGGCGACTCGTTCGAGACGATGCAGCGCGCGAGAACGACGCCATCGTTGCAACGCGAGATGGAAAATTTTTCGAGGCAGCAGGGCTTCGAGAGATCCGCCTACGCGCTCAGGATCGCCGTGCCGTCGCTGACCCCGCGGCACTTCGCCCTGAACGGCTACCCGCAAGCCTGGGGCGACCGTTACGTCGCGCAGGGCTATTTCAAGGTCGATCCGATTGTGCAGCACTGCGAACGCAGCACGCGGCCGGCGATCTGGGATGAGCGAGCGTTTCACGGCGATGAGACGCAGGGTTTTTGGGAGGAAGCACAGGCGTTCGGCTTGCAGTCCGGACTGAGCTTCGCCGTTCATGAGCAACCCGGCGTGACCGGAATATTCAGTCTCTCGCGCGATCGAAAGCTCGACCTGCCGGCGCAGGACCTCGCCGCCCTGATCGGCCGCGTGCAGGTGTTCGCGAGCTTGCTGCATCACGCGGTGGCGCGGATCAATTTGCCGAGCCTGCTGCCGCGAGCGCATGTGCATCTCACGCCGCGCGAGCGCGAATGCCTGAAGTGGACAGCGGACGGAAAGACCGCCTGGGAGACCAGCAGGATCCTCGGCATCACGGAGCGCACCGCCGTCTTCCACATGGACAACGTCATCCAGAAGCTGGGCGCGGCAAACAAGACCCAGGCGGTGGTGCGTGCGATGGCGTTGAATCTGATCTTTTGATGACCGGGCCGCTTGCGGACCGCGCCGGCCGAGCCGGCCCGGGGCCGCTGCAGCGGCGGCTCACATCCCGGCCGGCCGCGGCGGGAGCCGCGGGAACCTCGATGTACAGAGCGACGCAGAGGCCCTCCGGCATCTGCACGGGCGCGGCGACGCGGTGCACATCGAACCCAGCCCGCAGCAGCAGTCGTTCACTCGCTATGGAGGTGACGAGAAGGAGCCGCTTCGCTGCATGCCGCCGGGCGAATTCGCTGACCGCCTCGAGCAGGTCCAAGGTCGGCTGCGAGAGTGAGAGGATGCGGCCTTCTCGGCTCTTGCGGACGCTCGTCGCGAAGCGGCTCAATTCCCAGACCGCCGGATCCCGTGGTGCCCGCACGCCGCCAAGCAGCGCGCTGAACAGGTCGGGCAGCATGTACGGCGTCGTGGTGGGCAGCAGCCGCGCGCATGCGGTGATGTTCCCGCCCTCGTCACGGTCCACGAAGTAAACGGTCTGCTCGTTGTCGTATTGATCGCGCTCCACTCCGTCGAGCAGCGGTAGCGACCATCCGAGTCGGCCTACGAATATCTCATGCCGGAACTCGTGCATGGAGCTCACGATGTGTGGAGCCAGTTCGTTCCGCGCGCCGACCGTGATCATGGCCCGAGTGTCACACCCCTCGGGCGGGCGCCGCCCTGCAAGTTCTTACAGGGTGGGGCGCGCCGGAGGGGGACTGGATCAGGAGCGGGCGGGCGCTTGCCGGCCGCGGGCCGGTGCTCCAGAATCGCGTGCGTCGGCGGCGCCGGGAATGCGAGGCTCCGCCTCAAGACGCGCCCGCATCTGAGATCGCTCGAGGAGACGCTGCCCCATGCTCACTCTTTATTGCTTCGGCCCCGGAGCCAATTCGCTCAAGCCGCTGCTGGCGCTCCATGAGAAGGGGCTGCCTTTCACTCGCCGGCAGCTGAACCCTGCGATCTTCGAGCACCACGAGGACTGGTTCAAGAAGATCAACCCCAACGGCCAGGTGCCGGCGCTGGATCACGACGGCAGGATCATCACGGAATCCACGGTGATCTGCGAGTATCTGGAGGATGCCTTTGCCGATAGCCCGAGGCTGCGGCCCGACGATCCCTATCGCCGCGCTCAGATGCGGATCTGGACCAAGTGGGTCGATGAGTACTTCTGCTGGTGCGTATCGACGATCGGCTGGGAGCGCATGGTGAGCCGCATGGCGCGCCAGTACACGGACGAGGAGTTCGAGGCCTATGTGAAGCGTATTCCGCTCCACGAGCAGCAGGTGAAATGGCGCCGCGCGCGCGCGGGCTTCCCCAAGGAGATGCTCGAGGAGGAGATGCGCAAGATCGCCTTCTCCGTGAAGAAGCTGGAAGCGCGCCTCACGGAAAGCCCGTGGCTCGCGGGCCCGGACTACACCTTGGCGGACATCTGCAACTTCGCGATCGCCAATGGGATGGAGAAGGGCTTTGCGGACCTGGTGAACCCAAAGGACACGCCGCGCTTGGTCGACTGGATCGAGCGCATCAACGAGCGCCCCGCGGCCCAGAAGATGTTCGCCGAGACGCCGCGTGAGAAGCTCGAGCGCCCACCGCAGACTGCCGCGCGGAGCGCATGATCGGGTGCCGGGCCGCCGGCTTCACGCTCCGGCGGCTTTCGGAGCGTACTGGTGCTCGCCGCGAGCGTTCCAGCGGTAGAGATCCTCGTTCCCGCAATGCGGGCATTTGAGCGCGCTCAAATGATCGTCGTACAACGGCGGAGCCGGTTTGCTTCCGTCCGGCGCGAGCGCGATGGCAATGACGAGCCCGCACGCGGAGTTCTTGCACAGCCAGCCCTCATAGAGGGTCTCTGGAGCCATCTGATGCTTCGTCCTCACGTCAACGTGGCGCACGGCGGCGGAAGTCGTCGGCTTGCGCAGTGGCGTGCCGCGGCTCTTGGACGAACGTTTGATCGCCATCGGTCTCTCCCGGCTTGAGGGCTTGCGGGGAGCCTACAGCGGTTGCCGCCATTGCGCTATGCCCGGCCGGCCTCCCTGCGAGACCCTTTCATCGCTCATCACGGATGCAGCGCGCCGTTGCGGCGATTGACCAGGAAGGCGCCAGGGTCGGAGATGAAATCGAGGACGATGTCGGCAAAGGCTTGCGGCCGGTCGGCGGCAAGGTCGTGTCCGGCGTCGTAGAGGAAGACGAGATTGCACCGGGGAAGGAGGGCGCGCCAGCGGCGGCCCGTTTCGGGCGGCACCTCCCGATCACGTGTGCCGAACAGGGCGAGGGTCGGGACCGTGAGTTCCGCAAAGCGCGCGACGAGCTCGAGGTCCGCCGGCGGGGCGGCGGCCGCCAGCACCAGCGCGTGAACGGCAAGCGGCCGCCTGAGCGCCAGACGCAAGGCTTCTTCAGCGGCTTGCGCATGGGCGAGGAGGTCGAAGCTTTCGAGATCGTCGGGTGATCGATCGATGGGAACCCTCACGGCCAGGAGCTCGCAAGCCGCGGCCGGTGGCAGCGCGACGAGAGGGCGGCTCACGCGCCGAGCTCGCGGAGGGCGGGCAGGATCCGGGTCCCAAACCGCTCGATGGAGGCCATGGCCTTCTCCCCGCCCACTGCGGGGACCAGGTCGAGCACCCCTGCGCCGATCTCGGCATGGATGCGGCGGATCTGACCGATCACCGTTTGGGGCGCGCCGAGGAGCAGCTGCGCGTTCTCGATCCGTCCCCGGATCCCGCCGGAGAAGGCTGCCGCGACGCGTCCGCGCTGGGCATCGTCGCGGCCGTAATAGCCGGCCTCGGCAATGGCGGCCTCGGCCCCTTGAGACAGTGCGAGGCTGAAGCTGCGCGAGCTCGCGGCGGCGGCGGCGGCGAGGTCCTCCATGGCCTCATCGTCGCTTTCCGCGACGTGGAAGGGTACGCGGTAGATGATGTCGTCGGGCCGCGGCGTCCACCCGGCAAGCGCGGCCTGTGAACGGTAATGGCTCGACGCCCTGGCGGCGAGAGCGAGGGTCGTCACCGCAAAGCCGAGACCGATCCGATTCTTCGCCGCGAACTCGCCGGACTCCGGGCTCGATCCCGACATGTAGATGGGTGGATGGGGCTGCTGAATCGGCCGTGGCCAGATACTGACGGTCTTGTACTGCCAGTAGCGGCCCTGCCAGCCGAACGGCTCAGGCTCGGTCCAGGCCATGCGGATCAGCTGCAGGGCCTCCTCGAAGCGGCCCCGCGATTCCCTCGGATTGACGTTGTAGGTGATGTACTCGTTGGGCGTCCCTCGCAGCATGCCGGCGACCAGCCGGCCGCCCGACAGGAGGTCCAGCATGGCGAACTCCTCGGCCACGCGAACCGGGTTCAAAATGGGAATGTCGGCGCCGAGCAGCGCAATCTTGGCGCGCTTGACTACCTGCGTGAGGGCGCCGGCGAGCACCATCGGATTCGGCGTCATGCAGAAGGGCCCGAAGTGGTGCTCGGCGACCGTGATCCAGTCGAAGCCCACCTCGTCGGCGAGACGGCTGTGCTCGAGGGCGGTCTCGAACGTCTGCCGGGAAATATCGGACGAATAGACCGTGACCGGCGTCGGCCAGCCGCTCGGCGCAGTCGGTCCCGGATACGTGCAGGGACTGAACAGAGCGGCCTTCATGAGCGCGGGGATGGGTCGTCGGGGGTCATGCGTACAACTTCGGCTGAGCGGTCGGCCGGCATCGTTTCCCGTTCCCGCGCGGCTGTCAACGACGGGCGGGCGGCGGGACCGCATGGCAGATTCCAAACGTCGCGACACATCGCCGGATACACTCGATCGGCGCACGCTACCGCGGGTATGTTCATGATAAGCTTTGCCGCTCATGACGATGGTCTTTCGCAGCACACGGATTTGCGCTTCGGATCGCTCCTGAGGACATGCTGACCTGGTTCGAGCGTCTGTTCGAGCCGACGGCGCGAACGCCGTCCGAGCCGCCGAGCCAGGGACTTGCGGCCTTCTACTGGCATTATCTGCGCCAGGTACGGTGGCTGATCCTCGCGCTGTTCGCGACCGGCCTCCTCGCCGCGATCCTGGACCTGACCATTCCGCTGTTCATCGGCCGGGTCGTCACGCTGATCTCCACGCACCGCCCGGACCGACTGCTCCGCGAGACGGGATCGCAGCTGCTCACCATGGCCCTGGTCTTCCTCATTGGCCGGCCGATGGCACTCTTCGCCCAGAACATCGTGACCAACCAGATGATCCATCCCGGCGTCACGAACATGATCCGGTGGCAGAACCACTGGCATGTGGTGCGGCAGAGCTGGACCTTCTTCCAGAACGACTTTGCCGGCCGGATCGCCAACCGCGTGATCCAGACCGGCCCGGCCTTGCGCGACAGTGTGGTCGCCGGTACGAACGCCGTCTGGTACCTCATCGTCTACGGCACGAGCGGCGTGGCACTGCTCGCCGCCATGGACTGGCATCTGGCCATTCCAATCCTCTGCTGGTTCGCGGCCTATGCGGTGCTGCTCAAGCGGTTCGTCCCGCGCTTGCGCGACCGCTCGCAGGCGATGTCCGAGGCCCGCTCAACGCTCACGGGCCGGGTCGTGGACAGCTACACGAACATTCTCACGGTGAAGCTCTTCGCGCGATCGCGGGACGAGGATGCCTTCGTGCGGGACGCGGTGGATCGACATACCGCGGCATTTCGCAACCAGACCCGGATCTCGACCGAGTTCACGCTGCTCCTCGCGCTGCTCAATGCCGGTGTGGTCGTCGGGACGGGCTTGATCGCCGTGCTGCTGTTCCGCTCGGGCCACATCGCCGTTGGGGCGGTCGCGACCGCGCTACCGCTCGCCTGGCAGCTCGCGAGCATGGCGGGGTGGGTGGCGCAGAATGTCACGAGCATCTTTGAGAACATCGGCATCGTGCAGGACGGCATGCGCTCGATCGCCGTTCCGCGGCAGATGCCCGATCCGCCCGCCGCACGCGAGCTCATCGTCACCGCCGGCCAGATCCGCTTCGAGGGACTTCATTTCGATTACGGCCGCGACCGGCGGGCTGCGGTGCTGCGTGGCATCGACTTCACCATCGCGCCGGGCGAGCGCGTCGGCATCGTCGGCCCTTCGGGCGCCGGCAAGTCGACGCTCGTGAATCTGCTGCTGCGGTTCTACGAGCCCGCGAGCGGCCGCATCCTGATCGATGGTCAGGACATCGCAACGGTCTCGCAAGAAAGCCTACGGGCCCAGATCGCGATGGTGACGCAGGACACCGCGCTGCTGCATCGGTCGGTGGCGGACAACATCCGTTACGGCCGGCCCGACGCAACCCAGGAAATGATCGAGGAGGCCGCGCGCCGCGCCGCGGCGCACGACTTCATCCTCGGGCTGGAGGATTGGCTCGGGCACCGCGGTTACGATGCTCAGGTCGGCGAGCGCGGCGTGAAGCTCTCGGGCGGCCAGCGCCAGCGCGTCGCCATCGCCCGGGTGATCCTCAAGAATGCACCGATCCTGGTGCTCGATGAGGCCACCTCGGCGCTCGACTCCGAAGCCGAGGCGGCCATCCAGGAGCAGCTCGACGCATTGATGAGCGGCCGCACGGTCATCGCGATCGCGCACCGGCTGTCCACGATCGCGCGCATGGATCGGCTGATCGTGCTGGACGGAGGCCGCATCCGCGAGAGCGGCACGCACGCCGAGCTGCTCGCCGCCGGCGGTCTGTACACACAGCTCTGGCGGCGGCAGTCAGGCGGCTTTGTGGCGGATGACAGTGAATCGTCGGCGAGCCGCGAGTCGCTCGCGAGCCCGAGTGGCGGCGCCACGGCGATGCCGTGGTGAGCGGTCCCTCGAGGGCTCGCGGACGCCTTGGCTCTGCGCATTTTGCGGCTACAGCGCGCCGAGAAGCGCCGAAATCTCGATCGTCGCGAAGTTCGAATAGCTGTCGCAGACCGCGTAGGGCAGGATGATCCGGTCGTTGTGACGCATGCCTCCGCAGGTGTAGACGACGTTCGGGACGTAGCCCTCGCGCTCGGACAGCTCGGGCCGCAGCAGCGGCTCGCGCGAGCGCGCGAGGACCTTCGAGGGGTCTGCCTTGTCGAGAAGAGCCGCTCCGATCGAATACTGCCTCACCGGCCCGACGCCGTGGGTCAGCAGCAACCAGCCCTCGTCGAGCTCGATCGGCGATCCGCAATTGCCGATCTGGACGAATTCCCAGGGAAATTGCGGCCTGAGAAGGACCGTGCCCTCGCTCCAGCAATACAGATCGTCGCGAGTAGATGAGGTATAGGTTCTCATTGTCCTGGCGGCCGATCATGGCGTATTGGCCGTTGATCTTCCTTGGAAAGAGGGCCATGCCCTTGTTGCGCGCGGCCGTGCCCTTGAGGGGCGTCATCCGGAACGACAGGAAGTTCGTCGTCTCGATCAACTCCGACCCGATGGCCCTGCCGCTGTAAGCGGTGTAGGTCGCGTAGAAGGTCTTCCGTCCGTTGTCATCGAACTCGACGAAGCGGGCATCCTCGATGCCGTTCGACTTGCGCTTCGGTTACGGGGAAAATCACCCGCTCGCTGATTCCTCATCGGACTTGAAGAGGACTTCGATGCAATCCGCGGGCGCGCCGGGGAGCGGGCGTTGCACGTGCGGAATCGAAGCCAGGCGCGCAGTCGGATCGACGGTCACGCGACCATCGGCCGCGATGAATCCCGACCGGAACGTCAGTGAGGATACATGGCCCTCGCCGACGGCCCGCAGGCTCAGGATGAAACGGCGCCCGCCGACTCGGCGCACCGGACTGATCGGGATGGGCGACGATGCTCGGATTGAACAAGGCTGCCGCTTCGAAAGAATACTCGAGCAGGAAGTACGCGCCGATGAGCTGGCGCTGCGTGCTGGTGAACGCGGTGTGAGCCGAGAACGTATCTTCCAGCGCGTCGGCGCGCGCCTCGAAGGTGGCCAGGAGGTGGCGATGGCGCCCCTGGAAATTCTCGAGCACCTCGGCCAATTCGCTGTCCGCTGTCGCGGGATCGAGCGTCAGGACGCGATCGACGATGTGATTCGCCCGCGTACTATCCGTCGGGTTGAGATTGCGCGGCTCGGTGGCGGCTTTGAACGGGCGTAGCACCACTCTTGCAGGGTCGGGTCGCAGGTGCAGCGACTGACGGTGCAGGAACGCGGCTGGTGACAAAGGGTCCTCCGCTCGGTTGAATGTCGTCAAGGGGCGGTCAGGCGCTGGCGGCAAGCGGCGGGGACATATTCGTGCGCTCGCCGCTCAAGCGCGCAGAGCTGACGCATCTCCGCGAGGCTCAGGAGGTAGGACACGACGGACTCCCCACCCCGATTCTCGTTGAGCCGATCGGGATGCAGTCCGTCGCGGCAGCTGCCTGTTTCCAGATCGACCAGCGGCAAAGACAGATCGTTGCTGCCGAGGAACCATGCGAACGCCCGCTGCGGCGTGGGCTCTCCACGCGGGATCGCCGTCGGCGCGCCATGCCGCGAGGCAGGCCGAGACCGCTGCGGCGGCTTCCAGGGGCTGCTGGTCGAAGGGCAAAGGCAGCGTCCGCTCGGCGCCGAAGCTCTGCGAGCCGACGGGCCTGAAGAGGCCCGCCGGCGTCGTCTGCAGCGTCATGAGCCAGCGCAGGGACCGCAGACCGGCGTTCACGTATGCGGGCGTTCCGGTCGAGCACGCCCGTCACGATCAGGGCCTGGGGCAGGCGTGCGTTGTCGTAGGCCAGTCCTTCCTCGAACCACTCCCAGTCTTCGGTTCTCGACCGCCGCCAGGATGGCGACCAGCCTGTTGGCGAGCAAGATGCCGCAGGCGCCTCGCGTCCGAGTCCTCCGCCACCGCGGCGCAATAGGCGTCCAACCCGAGCAGCGTGAAGCTCCACGCGCGCGGCGAGCGAAAGCTCTCCACGGCCGGCAGCGCCTGCGGCGAACAGGGACGCGGCCCACCGCCGCCGCGAAGGACTGCGGTCGCTGCGCGCGCACTCGCCCAGAGCCCAGAGCGCGCGCCCGTGACTGTCCTCCGACCCCAGGTCCTCGAGCCAGCGTCGATCGAAGCTCATGAAGTTGCGGAACCGCTTCGTATCGGGATTCCAGGCGTGCTGGACGAAGGCGGCGAACCGGCTCGTCAGAGGCTCGGGCAGGCGCTGCTCGCCAGGCTTGCCGAGGGCACAGGCCACCAGCAGCGCCCGGGCATTATCGTCGGTGCAGTAGCCGTGCGACCGATCCGGAACGCAGTGGAGTGCGTGCTGGAGCAGTCCGGTGTCATCGCACAGGGACAGAAAGTGCCCGATCTGCATCGCCGGCAGAGCCTGAGCTGTCGCGCGGCGGCACGCTCGTGATTCGGCCGCGCGATAGTCCGCAGCCGATGGGCCCGCTGCGCGCTTTCAAAGGCGGCGCAGATAGCGCTCCGCTATTCGCGGCCAGGTCATCGGCCGGCTGCTTGCATAGGCGCGCTGGCGCATGGCGGATCGCCGGGCATCGTCGGTGAGCAACGCCGAGATCTCGCGGCCGACGGCCGCGGCATCGCCGAAGGGAACCAGGATGCCGCGCCCATCGGCCAGCAACTCTCGGGCGTGCCAATAGGGCGTCGAGACGATCGCTTTCCCCAGGCCGAAGCTGTAGGCCAGGGTACCGGAGGTCATCTGCGCCTCGTTGAGGTAAGGCGTGACGTAGACGTCGCACATCGAAATGAAGCCGAGCAGCGTCGCCTGATCGACGAATTGATCGAGAAAGACGACATGGTCCGCGAGTCCAAGCGCGCGCACGCGCGCCACGAGGCCTTCGCGATAGGCCTCGCCCTGATCGCGGACCAGATTCGGATGCGTCGCTCCGAGCACGACATAGACGGCGTCGGGGCGGCTTCTCAGGATCGCCGGCATGGCATCGATCATGACTTCGATGCCCTTGCTGGGAGAGAGCAGACCGAAGGTCAGAATGACGGATCGTCCGGAAAAGCCGAAGGTGGTCTTTGCCTCGTCGGGCTCGACGAACGCGACATCGGGGGTCCCATGCGGGATGACCTCGATCTTCTCGGCCGGCACCCGATAAACGGTGCGCAGCAGCTCCCGGCCTTTCTCGGCCATGACGATGACCCGCGAGGAAGCGTCGACGATCCGATCGAGGACGCCGCGCTGCGCCGGTGTCGGCTGCGAGAGTACGGTATGCAGCGTCGTGACGACCGGCATGGTCGAGCCGCGACAGCAGCGCCAGGATATGGCCGCCTGCCTCGCCACCGAAAATGCCGAACTCATGCTGCAGCGAAACGACATCGAATTGACCGGCGTTCAAGACTTCGGCCGCACGCTCGTAATCTTCCAGTTTGCCGTCGTTGATCTGCAGGAGGACGGCAGGCGGGTAGTCGTAGGCATGACCATGGTCGGTCATGGCCACGATGCAGGTTTCCACGGGGACGGGCGAGTCTCGCGACCGCCTGCTGCAGGTCGGTCGTGAAGGTGGCGATTCCGCAGCGGCGTGGAAGGGAATTCCCGATGAACGCGAGGCGGCTGAGCACCGTTACGCTCGCGCCTGCGCGGCGCGCAAGAGCGACACCGTTCCTGGCTGAAGCAGGGCTTGGCGTCGGCCGCGACCCGGAAGATCGGAGCGCTCGGCGCCTAAGCCGCGCAGCAGGTTCGAGGTCGGGTCCGAACCGACATAAGCGACGAGTCCCCGCACCCCGCTCGCGGCGACCTCGATGCGCGTCCGATCCGCGTCGAGAAAGACGACTTCATTGGCACCGGCATCGATCGGGCCGATGCGGGCGCAACCATCGAGCATGAACAGCCAAGTTTCCGCCGCCGCAGCGAGCTCCCAGTCCGATCCGGGCGGAAGCTCGAACCGCTCGAGCACGAAGTGCGGGCTCGCCACGAGCAATGTTCTTGCCGCGTTCAGCTTGCGCGGCGGCGCCTGATGCTGGGCCTCGTCGGCGCTCGCCGCCGCGACGGCCTGGTCGGCGTGCAGCTCACGGCCTCTGCCGTAGTCGAACAGCCGGAATGTCGTGTCGCTTCTCTGCTGGATTTCCGCGATGACGAGTCCTGGACCGATGGCATGGATTGCACCTGGAGGGACGAAAATCACGTCTCCTCGTCGGACCGTGCGCCATTGAACCCGCTCCGAGATCGAGCCGTCGTCGATCGCCGCCTTCAACTGCGCCGTAGTGAGCCGCCGTTTCAGTCCGAGGGCAACCCTGGCATCGGGTGTGGCAGAGAGAACGTACCAGGCCTCGGACTTGCCGTGCGCCAGGCCGATGGAGCGGGCGAAGGCGTCATCCGGATGCACTTGAATCGAGAGCGGCTCGTTCGTGAACAAGAGCTTGACAAGCAAGGTGGAGTCGGACGGCTGCGCGCCGGTCCGCTCAAACCAGATCTCGCCGATGGCCCCGCCGCCGTGATACGTACTCCAGGGCCGCAGGTCCGTGCTGCCCCAGGGCTTCGGCACGACTCGAATGCCAGCCCGCTCGATCGTCATGTAGCTCTCCTCTCACACGAGGATGCGCCCATCCCATGGGATCGGTCGGTGCGCTGGCGAACAGTGGGCGCCGCCCGGTGCGGCGGCTGCCCGCTACTTGATCGAATCGATCTGGTTTTCGCTCAGGGCGCGAATGAAGTCCGGCAGCGGAACGAAGCCGACGGCGTCGAGGTATTTCGAGGCATTGCCCCCCTCGAGCGAGATCGTCCAGAGCAGGAAGTGCCGCAGCGCGGAGGCCGTGCGGGGGTCCGGCTGGCGGGTGGAGACGACCAGGTATTCGTAATTGATGAGCGGGTAGGACTGGTCGCCGGGCGCGAAGACCAGACTCAGTCGCTCGTCGGACGGTGTGCGTGAATCGAGCGCGGACGCGGCGGCGTTCACGGTCTCGGGTGTCGGCAGCAAGAATTTCCCGCTTTGGTTCTCGAGCAAGGCCGTACCGAGTCCGGCTTGGGCAATCGCGTCGCGGAAGCTGATGCCGACGTAGGCGACCGAGTACGGTGTGGCCGCCGCCGCCTGCACCATGCCCTCGTTTCCCGTGGCGGTGCGCTCGCCGGGGACTTGAGGCCAGGTCACGGTGGTGCCGTAGCCGATGCTGTCCTCCCAGGTCTGGGTGGAGAAATCGAGGAACTGGGTGAAGATGAAGGTGTCGCCCGAGGGGTCCGCCCGGCGGATCGGCACGATCGGCCGATGCGGAAGCCGGACGCGCGGGTTCAACGCCGCGATCGGCTGGGCGTCCCACTCCGTGATGCGGCCGGAGTAGATCCCCGCGAGTGTCGGTCCGTCGAGCTTCAGGCCGGCTCCGTTCGAGCCGGGGACGTTGTAGTTCACCGTCTGCGCCGAGATGGCGACCGGAACGTTGACGATCTCGCGGTTCTGCTCGGCTTGCTCGTCGCTCATGTAGGCGTCCGATGCGCCGATCCGCGCGGCACCCGATAGCGCTGCGGTGATGCCGGCGCCCGAGCCGGTGGCCGCGGCGGTGAGGGAGACGTCCGAGGCGTCGCGACCGTAGTCGGAGATCCAGCGCTCGAACAACGGATAGAGCAGGGTGGATCCGGTCTCGTTGAGTGCGATGCTCGTCGATCCCGCCGCAACCGCGGTCACAGCGAGCCCGAGCGAGAGCGCTGCGACGCCGAGCGCCGGCAAGCGCTGGGCCGGCCGGCAAGGTCGATGCGCCCTCACGCGGGTACCCCCTCTGTGCCTGAGGGAGTGGCCGATTTGGCGGACGCCTCGGGGCGCCCGACATGATCGAGGTTCACGCCGGTCGTCTCGATGCGGTACTTCCAGGTGACCACCGCGCCGAGGATCGAGGTCACGACGAGGCCGTAGAGCAGGGCGCGCGTGCCAATGTCGGCGAGCAGGATCGGGAACAGGAAGGCGGTGGCGACGGCGCCGATCTTGGCGAAGGAGGCGGCGAAGCCCGCGCCCATGCCGCGGACTTCGGTCGGGAAGACCTCGCCGGCCAAGAGATAGGTCTGCGCATTCGGGCCGAGGTTGGTCATGAAGTCGAACAGCATGAAGCCCGCAAAGATGAAGCCGATCTTGGCGCTGCCGACGGCGTCCATCGAAAAGCTGGCGACCAGCAGTCCGGCGGCGCAGCCGATGAAGCCGAGGATCTGCAGCTTGATGCGTCCGAAGCGGTCCGCGAGCAGGACTGCGAAGAGGATGCCGACGATCAGCAGGACGTCGATCAGCGCAGCCCCCTTCGCGGCGAGAATGCTGTCCGCGATCATGTCGCTGAGGCTCCGTACGTGATCCGAGCCGCCGCCGAGCGCGGCCGCCAGGATGACTGGCGTGAAGATGCCGATGCCGTACGTGCCCAGATCCTGGATGAACCAGGGAACGGAGGCGAAGATGGTGGCACGGAGGTTGCGGCTGTCGAAGAGCGCCCAGAAAGACGGCCGACCGCCAGCCTCGCGAGCGGCATTCGCAGCGTCGCGAGCGAGGCTGATCGCTGTCGGGTACTGCGGCTTGCGCAGCAGCAGCTTGCTCACGGTTTTCTCGGCTTGGTCGTGTGTGCCGCGCACGGCGAGCCAGTTGGCGCTCTCCACCACGAAGAAGCGGCCGACCGTCACGGCCAGCGCGGGGACGAGGGCCGTCGCGAACATCCACCGCCAAGCCGTGAGAGTCGGGTCGAGCAGCAGCACGATGCAGCCGACGCCGGTGCCCCCGAGCGCACCGAGCGACTGGAACCCGAAGGCGGCGAGGACGAGCTTGCCGCGATTGGCGCTCGGGATGTTCTCCGAGATGATCATGTGCGCGGTGGGGTAATCACAGCCGAGCGCGAGGCCGAGGCCGAACAGGCAGACCGCCAATGAGAGAAAATTGGAGCAACAGATCAGCAAGACCAGGAAGCCGACGAAGATGACCATCTCCGCGATGAACATCCGCTTGCGGCCGAAATAATCGGACATGCCGCCGAGGAGCACGGCGCCGAACAGGATGCCGGCGAGGCTCGCCGCGCTGATGATGCCCTTCTCGGCGGGGGCGACGTGAAACTCGCGGACGATGAGCGGCATCGCGACCCCGGTCATGAAGACGACGAAGCCCTCGAAGAACTTGCCGGCCGCCGCGAGCGACCAGATGCGCCACTGCATGCCCGTCATCGGCGCCGACTTGAGCCGCGTGCCGTCGGACCACGCGGGCAGCTCGTCGATGTATTCCTGCACCGTCTTCGATCCAGCTTCCCCGCGTGGGGTGCCCGCTACCGCATTCGCCATTGTCCCGTCTCCTGCAATTGTGGAGCTCACGGGCCCAGCGCGGGGTGTTCGGGCCGCCGCGATCGAGCCGCAGCGCCATCCTTAGTGCAGGATTGTTGCGGTTTCATTGCAGGCGGGCCTCAACCTGACCCGGACTTGACCTGGAGCGGCAGTACGCGGCTCGCCGGAACGCGGCCCGCGAGCCACACCACCGCGATCGCGACGCAGACCCCCCAGCCCACCTCGGACAGGCGCGCTCCAAACAATCGCTCGGGCGAACCGGTGTGCGGCACGAGAAGAATGATGGTCGCGGTGGTGCCCGCCAGGCGGCTCGAGCTCGGCATGTTGAAGGCCCAGCAGGTCAACATCGAGAGGATGATCGCGGCGCTGTACCAGAGCAGGTGGGGGCCGGGGACGAACGCCGCGCACACGCCGATGCCCCCGCCGATCGCCGCGCCGATGAACTGGTCGCGCGCGGTCGTCTCGGTCGCCTGGAACTCGGTCTGCACCACGGAGACGGCAGTGATCGCGCACCAGAAGCTCTCCTGCAACCCGAGCGCCCGGGCGGGCAGGTACGCGCAGAGGGCTGCGCAGGCGGAGATCGCGCCGTGGTGAGCGCCAGCCGCCACGCGGCGGAGCAGCGGCAGCTCCTTGCGGAGGGCGGCGAGCGCCCCACGCAGCTCCCGCAGCCGCAGGCGCTCAGGGCTGAAGTGGTCCGCGGGTGCGTACGAAGGCTTTGAATCCATGAGGTCGGCCTGGTGGATGGCGGTTCGCCACGCGGATAGTCTGGCGCAGGGGTTCCTCACGCACCACCAGGGGGCAGGCTGATATCCTTGCACCCCCCGCGCCCGGAGGGCTCCGCCGCGGGCCGGCGACGGGAGCGGACGATGCCGACGGTAGCGGACCAGTTTGCGGAGACTCTCGCTGCGGCAGGCGTGCGGCGCATCTTCGGAGTCGTCGGCGACAGCCTGAATGGCTTGACCGATGCGCTGCGCCGCCAGGGCAAGATCCAGTGGGTGCACGTGAGGCACGAGGAAGTCGCCGCCTTTGCCGCGGGCGCGGAGGCCCATCTCACCGGGGACCTTGCCGTATGCGCCGGCAGCTGCGGCCCGGGCAACCTGCACCTCATCAACGGCCTGTACGACTGCCATCGCTCGCGAGTGCCGGTGCTCGGCATTGCCGCGCACATTCCGGTGCCGGAGATCGGCTCGGGGTATTTCCAGGAGACGCACCCGGAGCAGCTCTTTCGGGAGTGCAGCCACTACTGCGAGCTCGTCTCCGGCCCGCAGCAGATGCCGCGCCTGCTCGAGATCGCGATCCGCGAGGCCCTCGGCAAGCGCGGCGTCTCTGTGGTTGTGCTGCCCGGAGATGTGGCGCTGCAGCTTGCCGTGGAGGCACCGCCGCCGCGTCCTCAGAGCCTCAGATTGGCGCCGCCCCATGTCGCTCCGACCGAGAGCGATTTACGCCGCCTCGCCACGCTGCTGAACGGGGAGGGCTGGGTGACCCTCCTGTGCGGATCGGGATGCGAAGGCGCGCACGGCGAGCTCGTGGCGCTCGGGGAGCGCCTGTTGGCTCCCATGGTGCATACGATGCGCGGCAAGGAGCATGTCGAGTGGGACAACCCCTACGACGTGGGCATGACCGGACTCATCGGGTTCTCCTCCGGCTACTACGCGATGCTCGACTGCGATGTCCTGCTCATGCTCGGCACGGACTTCCCCTACCGGCAGTTCTACCCGAGCCGGCCCGGTGTGCGGATCGCGCAGGTCGATGTCCGGGCGGAGAACATCGGCCGCCGCGTGGCGGTGGACCTCGGCATCGTGGGGGACGTGCGCGCCACGCTCGCGGCGCTGCTGCCGATGCTCGAGGCGAAGGAGGACGGCTCGCATCTCGCGCAGGCGGCGGAGCACTACGCACGCACGCGCAAGAGTCTCGATGCGCTCGCCGGCGGGACGCCGGGCCGCAGACTCATTCATCCGCAACAGGTGGCCAAGGCGGTGAGCGATCACGCTCGCGAGGATGCCCTCTTCACCTGCGATGTGGGCTTGCCGACCGTCTGGGCCGCGCGCTATCTCGCCATGAACGGCAAGCGCAGGCTCATGGGCTCCTTCTGGCACGGCTCGATGGCGAACGCGCTCGCTCAGGCAATCGGTGCCCAGGCCGCCCGACCCGACCGGCAGGTCATCTCCTTATCCGGCGACGGTGGGTTTACCATGCTCATGGGCGATTTGCTGACCCTGAGGCAGCTCGAGCTGCCGGTGAAGATCATCGTCTTCAACAACGGGGCGCTCGGATTCATCGAGCTGGAGCAGAAGTCCTCGGGCTTTGTCAACACCGGCACGGAGCTCGTGAACCCGAGCTTCGCCGCCATGGCCGAGGCCGTGGGGATACGCGGAATCAGGCTCGAGGATGCAGGAGACGTCGAGGCGGGCATCGCCGCGGCGCTTGCTCACGACGGGCCGGTTCTCGTCGATGCAGTCGTCAACCGCACGGAGCTCGCGATGCCGCCCTCCATCACCCTCGAGATGGCGAAGGGCTTCACTCTCTACATGGTGAAAGCCGTGCTGAGCGGGCGGGGAGATGAGATCATCGACCTCGCCCGCAGCAATCTGTGGCGTTGAGCCGGCATCGCGCCGGACGAGGGGGGGGCATGAGACGCGATCCGTTCGCCGAGACGAAGGCCATAGGGGGCCCGCGACGCCCGCGGCTGTCGCGAGTGCTCATCGCGGTGATCGTTGCGCTCGCCGTCGTGGCCTACGCCGGCTCGACGACGATCTCGTACTACGTGGACTCGCTGTGGTACGCATCGCTTGGCTACACCTCCGTGTTCTGGACGCGTCTCGACCTGCAGGTCGGGATTTTCAGCGTGTTCGCGGTTGTCACGTTCGCCGTGCTGTATGGGGGCTTCTGGGCCTTGAGGCCGACGCGCCTCGATGAGCTGATCGGCGCCACGCTTCTCGTCAACCGGCAGCGGGTGTCGTTGCCCATTGGACCGCTGCTCAATCTCGGCGCGCTCGTCGTGTCCCTCGCGATCGCCGCGGAGGTTGGCACCAGCATGATGGCGAGCTGGTCGACGCTCGCGCTGTGGTGGTATGCGCCGCACGGCGCGGCCGCGACCGACCCGATCTTCGGCAAGCCGCTCGGGTTCTACCTGTTCTCCCTCCCCGCGTGGCAGCTCGTCACCGGATGGCTGCTCATGCTCGCCGTGATGGTCTGCGTGGTCGCGGCTGTCTTCGTCGGACTCACGACCGGGGCGCGTGCGCTCACCTTCAACCGCCTCACCGTGAATCCGGCGAGGCCGTGGCGAGGCCTCGCCATCGCCGCAGCGGCCTTGCTGCTCGCGATTGCCGCGCGAGTGTACCTCGGGCGCTTCGAGCGGCTCTTCGACGACAACACCATCTTCTCGGGCGTCACCTATACGGACGCTCACATCACGCTGAACGGCCTGCTGATCGTCTGCGCGGCGCTGATCGTCGGAGCGGCGACGGCCGCGGTCTGCGCTTTCCGGGCCCCTCATCCGGCGTGGCTCGGGGCCTCGATCGTTCCCGCCGTGGTGTGCTACATCGCCGTCGGGCTCGCCGGCTGGTATGTGAGCACCTTCATCGTCAAGCCGAACCAGCTGGTGCGCGAGCGCCCCTACATCGCGCGCAACATCGAGCTCACTCGCGCGGCATACGGGCTCGACCGCATCCAGACCCACCCGTTCCCCGCCGAGTCAGGCGTCGAGGCGGTCGACGCGTCCCAGAATCAAACGACGCTCGACAACATTCGCCTGTGGGACTGGCGCGCGCTGCAGGATACCCTGCGGCAGATCCAGGAGATCCGCACCTATTACGACTTCCCGGACATCGACATCGATCGCTACCGGCTCGGCGGATCGGTCCGGGAGATGATGCTCGCCGTGCGTGAGCTCAACGTGGAGAAGCTCCCGTCGAGCAGCCGCAACTGGATCAACGAAAAGCTCATCTATACGCACGGCTACGGGATCACCATGAACCCCGTCAACGGCTTCACGGCGGAGGGGCTGCCGACCCTCGTCTTGAGCAACATGCCGGTGCAGAGCACGATCCCGGGCCTCGACGTGACGCGTCCTGAGATTTATTTCGGAGAGCTCACCGATACCGACGTGTACGTCAAGACCCGCCAGAAGGAGTTCAACTACCCGCTCGGGGAGACGAACAATCTCACCTCCTACGAAGGGACCGGCGGCATCCGGCTCGGAGGGTTCCTGCGCCGGGCGCTCATCGCGTACGACCGAGGAGACATCGCGAAGCTGCCGTTCAGTGATGACGTGAGCGAGGATAGCCGTCTTCTGATGCGCCGCGACGTGCGAGACCGCGTGGAAGACATTGCGCCATTCCTCACTTTCGATCCGGATCCATACATCGTCGTGGGCGCGCAGGGCAAGCTCTACTGGATGATGGACGCTTACACGACATCTGATACTTATCCCTACTCGCGCCGCTACCTGCTCGGCGAGCAGCCGGTCAACTACATCCGCAACAGTGTGAAGATCGTCATCGACGCCTATTCGGGCGCGACGACCTTCTACGTGTTCGATGCCGAGGATCCCATTCTGGCGACCTATCGGGCGCTGTTCCCCGGGCTGTTCAAGGACGCGGCGGCGATGCCCGCGGATCTGCGTGAGCACGTGCGCTATCCCGAGCTGCTGCTCCGGGCGCAGGCCGCGGTGTACGGCCTCTATCACATGACCGATCCGGATGTCTTCTACAACCGCGAGGATCTCTGGAGCGTGGCCTCGGAGATCGGCTCCTCCGACGAGGGTCCGCAGCCGATGGAACCGAACTACGTGCTGATGACGCTGCCCGGGGAGCAGGCACCGGAGTTCATGGGCATCCTGCCGTTCACGCCAGCCAACCGCAACAATCTCATCGGGTGGATCGGAGGTCGGAGCGATGGTGTTCATTACGGGGAGGCGGTGGTCTACGACTTTCCGAAGACGAAGCTGATCGACGGCCCCCTGCAGATCGAGGCCCGCATCGATCAGAACGCGCAGCTCTCGGGTCAGCTGACGCTCTGGAATCAGCAAGGCTCGCACGTTCGCCGGGGCACCCTCATCGTCATTCCGATCGGCAAGGCGCTGCTCTACGCGGAGCCCATCTACCTGCAGGCCGAGAACAGTCCGATGCCCGAGCTGCGCCTCGTCGTGCTCGCGCTGCAGGACCGGCTTGCCTACGGCCCGACGTTCCAGACGGCGATGGCGGCGCTGTTCGGCGGAGCGCCGTCGACCTTGAGCGCGCAGGCCGGGCAGGGCACGGAGCCTCAGCACGGCGCGCAAGCCCAGCTGGGCGCGGCTGCGGCCGAGCCGAGTGCGGCCACGGGGCCCGTCGCGGGCGAGACGCAGTCTGGCCGCGGGGACGTGAACGCGCTGATTGAAGAGGCCGCCCAGGATCTGTCCGATTACGAGCGGCTCACGGCGGCCGGCAAGCTCGGCGAGGCTGGGCAGAAGCTGGATGCGCTGAAGCACACGCTCGAGGAGCTGCAGAGGCGCCACCGGTGACGGAGCGGCGGCCGCTTTGGGGGGCGGTGAGATGACGGACGGCGCCGGGGCCGGTGAGAGCTGGACCCCGGCCCAGCGCGCAGTGGTGGCCGCATCCTTCCTCGGCTGGATGCTGGACGCCTTCGATTTCTTCCTCGTGGTGTTCGTGCTCGAGCGCATCGCCGGTGACTTCGGCACCGATGTGAAGCACGTGACCTATGCCATCTTCCTCACGCTCGCGATGCGGCCGCTCGGGGCCTTGCTCTTCGGGCGCCTGGCGGATCGTCGCGGGCGCCGACCGGCCTTGATGGCGAGCGTGCTGCTGTACTCGGTGCTGGAGCTGGCCTCGGCCTTTGCGCCCTCGCGTGCGGTGTTCATTGCCCTGCGCGCGCTCTACGGGATCGCCATGGGCGGGGAGTGGGGCGTCGGCGCCTCGCTGGCGCTCGAAACTGTGCCGGTCCGTTCTCGCGGCCTCACCTCCGGCATCCTGCAGGGCGGCTATCCGGCCGGATATCTCCTCGCGGCGATCGTCTATGGGCTGCTGTACGAGCGCATCGGCTGGCGCGGGATGCTCGTGGTCGGCGCGGCGCCGGCGCTGCTCGTGCTGTACATCCGCTTGAAAATTCCGGAGTCCGCAGCCTGGGCCGCGCATCGTACAGCCGCGCCGGCGCGCAGTCTTTGGGCCGGCCTCTCGGGCCACTGGCGGCTCGTGGTGTACGCGATCCTCCTGATGACGGCGTTCAATCTGTTCAGCCACGGGACGCAGGATCTGTATCCCACCTTCCTGCGCGTCCAGCGCGGACTTGCGACGGGCGCCATCTCGCGCATCGCGATCCTCTACAACATCGGGGCCATTTGCGGCGGAGTGCTCTTCGGCAGGCTGTCGAGCCGCATCGGCCGCAGGGCGGCCATCGCGGTCGCGGCGCTGCTCGCCTTGCCGGCGTTGCCGTTCTGGGCTTACTCCACCAGCGTCACGGCGATCGCCATCGCCGCGTTCGCGATGCAGCTCATGGTGCAGGGCGCCTGGGGCGTGGTGCCGGCGCATCTCACCGAGCTCTCTCCGGAGGGGATGCGCGCGACGTTTCCCGGCGTCGTGTACCAGCTCGGCAATCTCCTGGCGTCCTACAACGCGACGCTGCAGGCGTCGATCGCCGTGAATCACGGCGGAGCTGCACACCCGGACTATGCCTTCGCGCTGTGCCTCGTCTGCGGCATCGTGGCACCGGCGCTGATTCTGCTCGTGGCGTTCGGCCCGGAGCGGCGCGACGTGCGCTTCGCGGGCATCGTTGACGCACGAGCAGGGCGACGGTAGTGTCGAAAGAGAAGCTCGATTCCTGCTCGGTGGAGGTCTGATGATGGCGGCGCACTCGGCACGCCTGGCACTTGCGACCCTCGGTTGGGGGGCTCTCGTCCTGTGCAGCATGTCCATTCCCGGTCCCGCGGCGGCGGCCGAGTCCACAGCGCCCTCTGCGACAGAGACCCCCGCTGCGCAGAGCTCCGCGCCGCTCGATCAGGTCACGGTGGCCGCATCGAAGCTCAAGAAGCAGACGCTCAATCGTATCGCGAGCCGCTTCGTGCAGTCCCACGCCGCACCGAGCGGCTCGATCCAGCAGATCGGCCGCTGGCGCGATGTCGTCTGCCCCAAGACCACGGGCCTCGAGCCCATCTACGACCAGCTCGTCTCGCAACGGATCGTCAATGTCGCGCAGAGTGTCGGAGCGCCGATTCCCCGCGCGGGGAAGAAGTGCCGTGTCGACATCGAGATCGTTTTCACGTCCCAACCGCAAGCCCTGCTCAATCACGTCGCCAAGAGCTATCCGATGCTCTTGGGATCCTACCGCTCGGCGGGGGACACGACGTTTCGCCACGCGATCGAGTCCTGGTATCTCACCGGGACGAGGTCGACGGAAGGGATCAATCCGCCCATTGAGGGGCTCGCCGCCGAACAGACAAGCGGCGACATGCAGGTCATGCCAGGCACTCCTGAGCCGTTCCTTTCCGGTGTGGTCGTCGACCAGCCAGACGGCCGAGGGGGTGCCCCGAGCGGCATGCCCGGAAGCCATCTCGGCAAGAGCCTCGAGAGCCAGCTTCTGCACGTCTTCGTCGTGGTCGATTCCCGCGGGGTGGCAGGGTACTCGCTGCGGTCGATCTCGGACTATATCGCGGTGCTCGCGCTGACCCGGATGAGCTCTCTCGACACCTGCAGCACGCTGCCGAGCATCATCGACCTGCTCTCGCCGAGCTGCGACGCGCAGTCGAAGCCCCAGGCGATCACCGTGGCCGACACGGCTTACCTCAAGGCGCTTTACTCCTCCGACCTCGAGCAGAACCTCAACGTCGAGCGAGGCGACCTGCGCGATCGAATGGTGAGCGCCATCGAGGGCCACTAGGCCGCGCGAGCGCTCATCCCACCGACAGAGCCGGAAAGCCCGCGGCCCGGGCCTTCGCGACGGCACGCGCGAAGTCCGGCTTGGTCGCCGTCAAGATCTCGAGAATGGCTCGGCGGTCGCCGGCGGAGAGTCTCGAGAACGCAGGAGTCGTATCGCGGCCGGTGAGGATCTGGATGAGCCTGCGGTAGACGTATTCCTTGCAGCTCGGCACGAGGTAATCGAAGCCCTTCGAGTAGATGAGAAAGCTCAAGGGGTACTTGAACAGGCGCGTGTCGAGGTCGAAGTCTCTCAGGGACCGGCCTTGCCGGTCGAATGGCCCTTGTGCCTGAAACCACTTCGCGTAGCCCGAATCGCCTTGCAGAGGGGTGGGGAATTTCGGGGCGTCGACGAAGAGCATGCCGCGAACGAGGGGCTCCAGGAGCGTCTCGAACCTCTTCTGAGTGATGGGCGGCAGCTGCTCGAAGGTGAGCCCCCGGGTCGAGCTCCCGGGCGATTCGCGCTCCAGCAGCATCCTCGATTTGTAATTGGCGTGGATGATGAGGTTGTGGATATCGACCTGGCTCTGGAACACCAGCACCGCAACGACGTCGCTCTTGTCGGTGAGGTAGGGTTGCGTATCGAAAAACTGATCGAGATTGGCGACGTCTTCCCGGCTGACAGTGGCGAGCGGGATCGGACGGTCGTTGCTCGAAGGCAGGACGTTGCCGAGCTGCAGCAGACCGCCAAATTTGCCGGTGACGTACCAGCCGCCCCAGCGATCGGCGAGCGGAGTGGCATCGGTGGTCTCGCTCGCGACGCCGTTCGTCAGGACCTCACCGTTCTCGATCTCGTAGGCCGAGAGGAACAGGAAGTTCGGCACCCCCCCGCCCTGGAGCGAGTACGTGTCGTGGCAGGCGAGGCAGCGCAGGGACTCGCGGTGCAGGCGCGCCGGCACGTCGGTCCGCTCGTCCAAGGTGTAGAACACCGGACCGAGGGCGCTGTCCATCGTGTTGATCTCGATCTGCGCCGTGTCCCGGACCCAGGCGACGTACGTGTCGTCGTTGAAGTAGATGGCGCGGGGCGATGCGGGGCTGATGAGCTGCGTCTGCAAGCTCGTCTTGGAGAAGACGAGCGTCTGCGAGGTGGGGCTGATCTTGAGCGCCTTCAGCAGCGAATCGAGGTAGCCGCGGGGCGCACGGAACTCAAGGGTCACCTTGCCGCTCTCCATCTCCTCCTGCAAGCGAGAAACGTCGTTGTGGGTCGCCGGCCCGGAGTAGTTGATGAAGGGATAGTCCCTGTCGTAGATCAGCGCCGAGTACGTCCCGGTCGGTACCACCTCCCCGCCCGAGGGGGGAGTCGAGGCCGGAGAGCCGCTCGCGAGCGCGCCTGCCGCGCGCAAGGAAAGGGTGAGCGCGAGCGCTGCTGTGCACAGCGCTGCGAGCCTCGACCGGGCTGCCCGATGTTCCATCGTGATTGCGATACCGTTCATCAGCTTGGGTTCGTGTGAAGCGTGGGCCTGCGGAAGGCGTCCGATCCCGGCGTTCGCCGTGGCGGCCCAATCCGCTGCCAGGTCTGGCTGACGCGATGTTAACATCTCGCGTCGCGGCATACGCCCCGATTACCTTCTCGCGAACTTAAGCACCTTTTCCGGCGGCGGCCTAGTACGCGGTGCGCGTTTCTTGCGGCCGGCGCACCGCGCCCCCGGGCACCCTGGGTGGTATTAGAGACTCGGCGGGGGCGACTGCCCCGCTGGAGGATAGGCCGGCAGAGGCGGCGGAGGAGGCGGCAAGCCGCCCGGGCGCTTGGCGAGCGCCTTCATCAGATAATCGACGGCGGCCTCGAGCTGGGCGTCGTGCCCCGCGAGCAGCTGAGCGGGATCCGTCTCGACCGTGATGTCGGGATCGACGCCGTGATTCTCGATGATCCACTGCGAGCCGCGGCTGTACACACTGTCCTCCGGCACGGTGATGAAGCCGCCGTCGAGCAAGGACCACTCTCCGCGAATGCCCCGGACCCCGCCCCAGCTGCGTGTGCCGATGAGCGGCCCCAGGCCGTATTCCCGGAAGAAGTACGGAAAGATGTCGCCGTCGGAGGCGGAGAAGTGATTGAGCAGGCACACCTTGGGCCCGTCGATCAACTGCTCCGGGATTGACATGGCCGCCCCTTCCCGATCGGTCGACAGGCCGATGAGCACGCGGCGCAGCCGCTCCAGCAGGATCTGGTCTATGAACCCTCCGCCGTTGAAGCGGTCGTCCAGGATGACGGCGCGCTTCTCGAGCTGCGGATAGAACTGGCGCACGAACTGCTCCATGCCGAGCGCTTCCATGTCGGAGAGGTAGATGTAGGCGACCTTGCCTCCTGAGAGCTTGTCGACCACGGCTCGATTGTGGTCGATCCAGTCCTTCTCCCGGACCGACAGCTCGGCTCGGATCGGCTGCACGGTGATCTCGCGCCGCTTGCCGCTCGCGCTGTCCGCCACCGTCAGCGTCACCGGTTGATCGTCGAGGCCGACGAAGAGGCTGTAGGGATTGGTCGGGGTCTCAAGCTCGCGGCCGTTCACGGCAAGGAGATAGTCGCCCTCGGGCACGTCGATGCCCGGCGCGGTGAGCGGGCTGCGATACTCTGGCCTTGTATTGTCGCCGGGGTAGATCCGCGCGAGGCGGTAGCGGCCGGAGGCGGGATCCAGAGCGAGATCCACGCCGAGGAGCGCCGTGGGCACGGCCTTGGCCGGATCGTCGAAGTCGCCTCCGCCGACGTAGGTGTGCGAGTTGCCGAGCTCACCCTGGATCTCGCCGATCAGGTAGTTGAGATCCTCGCGCGAGCCGACGAGCGGCAACAATTTCGCATAGGCGTCGTGCACGGCCTGCCAGTTGACGCCGTTCATCCGCGGATTGACGAACAGGTCCCGCTCGAGCCGCCAGGCGTTCTCGAACATCTCCGCCCACTCCTGCGTCGGCACGACTTGCATCTGCATGTGCGACAGGTCGACAGGGGTCGGCTTGGCTGGGGCGCCGGCCTGCGCCGCTTTGGCATCGGCGATCTCGTATCCGCCGCCGGGGCCCGATCGCTTGTAGAGCACTTTCTCGCCGTCGGCGGAGAGGCTGTAATCGTCGAGGCCCTCGACGACGATGCTGTCCTTGCGCGCGTCGAGATCGTAGAGGTGCAGAGCGGTCCTCCCGCCCGGCAGAGGCCCATCAATCATCTGCGGCGGTGTGGTGTCGTAGAAGATCTTGCTCCCCCGCGCATCGATGCTCGCGATGTCGGCGGCCGGGATGGGCAGCGGCACCGCGCGCTGCATCAGGCCATCGAAGTCGATGCGGATCGGTGGAGAGGCGCCCGGCTGCCAGGGTGGTTCGGGCTTGTCCTTGCGCGCCTCGACGCTGCCTTCGTCGGAGCGGGGCGCGAACGGCGAGGGCTCGTCCTTGCGGAGCGTCGCGATGTAGACGCCCGTCATCTCGAGCGTGGCCACGTTGAACTCGGACTCGCTCATGGTCGGGTTCTCGTGACGGGAGGAGACGAAGTAGAGATATTTCCCGTCTGGCGAGAACACTGGATCGAAGTCGTTGCCGAGCGGCTCCGACACTCGCTGCGCCTCGTGGGACTCGAGGCTGTAGATCGAGATCGCTCTCTGCTGATTGTCGCCCGTGATGCTGTAGGCGAGCCAGCGTCCGTCCGGCGAGAAGCTCTGATCGTGGATCTCGTTGTAGCGGTCCGCGGCGATCTGCGTGGTCCCGGCGGTCGCGATGTCGAGCAGCCACAGGCGGTGTTCGCCATCGGAGAAGGCGAGATGCTTGCCGTCCGGCGACCAGATCGGCGTGTAGAGGAATCCCGTCTTGAAATGCGTCAGGATTCTCCCCGCGCCGCCCTCGGCGGGGCGAATCGCGATTTCCTGCTCGCCGGTCACATCCGTGGTATAGGCGATGGTCTTGCCATCCGGCGACCAGCTCGGATGATCCTCGTCCGCATTGCTGGTGTCGGTGAGATCGCGAGTCGCGCCGTGCTCGGCGGGCACCGTGAACAGGTCGCCGCGCGCGGAATAGAGCGCGCGCTTGCCGTTAGGGGAGAGCGCGTAGTCGGTGTCCTGGGCCGTGTCGTGCTCGCGAACGAGCTTGCTCGCGTCGACATAGCGCGGGGCGGTCCGAACGCCGTCGTCCGGCACGCTCACGTCGAGCCGGTGCAGGCGCTGCGACGGCAGATCGATCACCCAGAGGAACCCGCCCTGCTGAAAGACGATGCCGGAATCGGCCCCCTGCGTGGCGCTCAGGCTCGGAAAGTCGATGTCGTAGTCGGTGAAGTGGGTGACGGGGCTGAACCGCTTGGTGTCGAGGTCGTAGACCCAGATGTTCTCGCGCCGCGCCGCGTCTCGATCCGACAGGAAGTAGATCTTGCGGCCGTACCACATGGGCGAGGTATCGGTGCCCTTCCATCGCGTGATGCGCTCGAGGGTCTTGGTGGTGAAGTCGTAGGTGTACACATCCTGCGCGAGTCCGCCGTCGTAGCGCTTCCAGGTGCGGAAATTGCGGAAGATGCGATTGTAGGCAATCGATTTCCCGTCCGGGCTGAAGGTCATGAGGCCGCCCTGGTCGAGCGGCAGCGCGGTGGGCAGCCCACCGCCTACCGGCACCTCGAACAGCCGGTTCATCCACATGATCCACGCCGTCCGCCGCGACAGGAAGACGATGTTCTTCGAGTCCGGAGTCCAGGTGACGACCATGTTGTCAGGCCCCCAGCGGGTGGTGGCCTCAGGGACGATATCGGAATGGAACGTGAGCCGCCGAGCGGGGCCTCCCTCTGCCGGTATGACGTAGACATCCTGGTTGCCCTGGTACTGGGCGGTAAAGGCGATCCACCGGCCGTCCGGCGAGAAGCGCGGCATGATGTCGTAGCCGTCCTCGGCGGTGAGACGCCGGGCCACGCCGCCCGTACGCGGGACTTCCCAGAGATTTCCGTGCGCCTCGAAGACCACGGTATCGCCGTTCAGCGCCGGGAAGCGCATCAGCGTGCGCTCTGCGGCGCGGGCGGCACCCATGCAGGCGAGCCCGCACAGGAGCGCGAGTAACGATGCCGTCCCACTCATCCGCATGGCGTCACCTTGGTGTTCGAGGCCTCGAGAGCGTCGCGGTGTTGCCGCGCACGCCGCGCCGGACATTGGCCGCGCGGCATATTCTACAATGCACCGGACGCTCTATACGCGTGCTACTGCGGAGGAGAACCCGGCCGTGATCGAGGAATTCGAGAACGTTCTGACCACCTACCGGCAGCTCGCCCCTTGGACGCGGGGCGCTTTGCTCTGCGGCCTTGCCGGTCTGCTCGCGTGCGCCGGGTGCGGCCGCGGGACGGCGGCTCGCCCGGCTCACCCGCTCGAGGTGGAAGTCGCGCCGGTGGTCCAGCGGGACGTGAACATCTACGGCGAGTGGGTCGCGACGCTCGACGGCTACGTGAACGCCCAAATCCAGCCGCAGGTGACCGGATACCTCGTGAGGCAGGACTATCGCGAAGGCTCGCTCGTGCACAAGGACCAGGTGCTCTTCGAGATCGACCCCCGTCCGTTCCAGGCGGCGCTCGACATGGCGAAAGCGCAGCTCGCGCAGGCGCAGGCGCAGCTCGGCAACGCCTCCCTGAACGTGAAGCGCGACATTCCCGAGGCTCAAGTGAATGCGATCCCCCGCATGCAGCTCGAAACTGACACGCAGACCGAGCTCGCGGCCAAGGCGGCCGTCGAGGCGGGGAAGGCCGCGGTGGAGCAGGCCGCGCTCAATCTCGGCTTCACGAAGGTGCGCTCCCTCATCGGTGGCATCGCGGGCATTGCGCAAGTCCAGGTCGGCAACCTCGTCACGCCCTCGACCGTGCTCACGGGGGTCTCGGACGTGGACCCCATCAAGGCGTACTTCCCCGTGAGCGGCGAGGAGTACCTGCGGATCGCGGACAAGCTCAACCCCAATACGGTGGACCTGCTCTCCGAGAGCGCGCGAATCCCGCTCGAGCTGATCCTCTCGGACGGACGCACCTACCCGCACGATGGCTTCGTCCTCTTCGCCGACCGCGAGATCGACGCGCAGACCGGAACGATCCGGCTCGTCGGGCGCCTTTCCCGAATCCCGGGCGGCATCCTGCGTCCCGGGCAGTACGGCAAGGTGCGCGCCGTCACGGAGGTACGCAAGGGAGCACTCCTCGTGCCCCAGCGCGCGGTGACGGAGCTTCAAGGCTCGGACGAGGTGGCGGTGGTCGGGCCGGACGACAGGGTCACCATCCGCTCCGTCCAGACGGGCGAGCGGGTCGGGACGATGTGGGTCATCACGAGCGGCCTCGCGGTGGGTGAGCGCGTGGTCGCGGAAGGCGCGGAGAAAGTCGCAACCGGTGCGACCGTCACGCCCGTGCGGTTCGCTTCCGCCTCCGGGGCCGACTGATCGATGTCGCGGTTCTTCATCAACCGTCCGATCGTCGCGATGGTGATCGCCATCCTGACGGTGATCGTCGGGTTGCTCGCGATCCTGCGCCTTCCCGTGGCGCAGTTCCCGAACATCGTGCCTCCCGAGACCAAGATCCAGGCCACCTTCGTCGGCGCGGACGCCGAGACGCTCGCGCAGTCGGTCGCAACGCCCATCGAGGAGCAGATGAGCGGCGTCGACAACATGAACTACATGTATTCCCTGAACGCCACGGCGAACGGTCAGATGACCATGATCGTGGATTTCGGCGTTCAGACCGACCCCAACACCGACCTGATCCTGTCGCAGATCCGGGAGACGCAGGCGGCTGCGCAGCTTCCGGCAAGCGTCGCCCAGTACGGCGTGACCGTGCAGAAGTCCACGAGCGCCCCGGTGATGCTGGTCGCGCTCTATTCGCCGCACGGGACCTACGACGCTCAATTCCTCGCGAACTACGCGTACATCAATCTCGACGATCCGATCACTCGACTGCCCGGCATTGCAAGCTTGCAGATTTTCGGGGCTGCGCAGTACGCCATGCGGATCTGGCTCAAGCCCGACCTGCTCTCGAAGCTCGGCATCACGGTCTCGGACGTGGTGAATGCGGTGGAATCGCAGAACACGGTGAATCCCGCGGGGCAGATCGGCAGCGAGCCGGCGCCGCCCGGGCAGGAGTTCACGTACTCCGTGCGGGCGCAGGGTCGGCTCGAGACGCCCGAGCAGTTCGGCAACATCATCGTGCGGGAGAACTCGAACGGCGGCATCGTGCGGGTGAAAGACGTGGCGCGGGTGGAGCTCGGAACCCAGAGCTACACCCTCATGGGCCGATTGAACGGCCGGCCGAGCGCCATCATCGCCGTCTATCAGCTTCCGGGGTCCAACGCCGTGGACGACGCGAAGGAGGTCCGGGCGCTCATGGCTCAAGTGAAGGATCGCTTCCCCTCGGACATGACCTATGCCATCGCGCTCGATCAGACGAAAGCCGTGACCGAGGGCATGCGCGAGATCCTGCTGACGCTCGGCATCGCGCTCGTGCTCGTCATCGTCGTCGTCTACATCTTTCTGCAGGGCTGGCGCGCCTCGCTCATCCCGCTGCTCGCGGTGCCGGTCTCGCTGGTCGGCACCTTCGCGTTCTTTCCGCTGTTCAACTTCTCCATCAATACGCTCTCCCTGTTTGGGCTGGTGCTCGCGATCGGGCTCGTCGTGGACGACGCGATCGTCGTCGTCGAATCGGTCGAGCGTCACATCGAGGAGGGCGAGAGCCCGAAGCAGGCCGCGCTCAAGGCCATGGAGGAGATCTCCGGGCCCGTCATCGGCATCGCGCTGGTCCTCTCGGCGGTGTTCGTGCCGACCGCCTTCATTCCGGGGATCACGGGCCGGATGTACCAGCAGTTCGCCGTGACCATCGCGGTCTCGGTGATCCTCTCGGCGTTCAACGCGCTCACCCTCAGTCCGGCGCTCGCAGCCCTGTTGCTGCGCCCGAAGAAGAGGACCCGTGGGCCCTTGGGAAAATTCTTCGAGGGCTTCAATCGCCTCTTCGGGCGAGCGCGGGAAGGCTACATCCGGGTGAGCGCGGCGCTCATCCGCAAGAGCGGTGTCGCGCTCGCGGGACTGGTGGTCTTCGGCATCGCTGCGTATTTCTTGGGCGAGCGCATCCCGTCCGGCTTCTTGCCGGATGAGGACCAGGGCTATCTCTACGTCAACCTGCAGCTTCCTCCCGCAGCGTCGCTCCAGCGCACGGAGCAGGCGGCGGGAGCGGTGGAAGCGGTGCTCGCGAAGACGCCGGGGGTCGAGTTCACGACGAGCGTCGTCGGGTTCAGCCTCTTGAGTTACATCCAGACGAGCTACAACGCCTTCTTCTTCGTCACCCTCGAGCCCTGGAAGACCCGCACGCAGCAGGCCGAGCAGTTCGAGGCGATCAAAGCCCGGCTCAATCAGGAGCTCGCGAGGCTTCCGCAAGGGACGGCGTTCAGCTTCTCGCCGCCGGCGATCCCGGGTGTTGGCACGTCGGGCGGCTTCCAGATGGTTCTGGAAGATCGAGCGGGCCACGGCATCGACTATCTTGCGGACAATGTGCGCAAATTCGTCGCGGCGGCGAGCAAGCGCCCGGAGATCTCCGGACTGAACTCCTCGATGCTCGTCAACGTCCCGCAGGACTTCGTGCAAGTCGATCGGGAAAAGACGCTCAAGCAGGGCGTGCCGCTCTCGGACGTCTACACGACCCTGCAAGCGTTCATGGGCGGCCTGTTCGTGAACTACTTCAACCGGTTTGGCCGCCAATGGCAGGTCTACGTGGAGGCAGAGGGCAACTTCCGTAACAACGCGCCCGACGCCGGGCAGTATTACGTGCGCAACGGCTCGGGAGGGATGGTCCCGCTCGCAGCGCTGACGAGCATCCACCCCAGCCTGGGTGCCGAGTTCATCATGCACTACGATGAATACAACGCGGCGCAGATCAACGGCAACGCGGCGCCCGGGTACAGCTCGGACCAGGCGACGGCGGCGCTCGAGCAGGTCTTCGCGCAGACGATGCCCCATGACATGGGGTACGACTACCTGGGCATGTCGTTCCAGCAGAAGCTGGCGGAAGAGGGCGTCTCCGCCACGGCCATCTTCTCCATCTCCTTGCTCTTCGTCTTTCTGATCCTCGCGGCGCTCTACGAGAGCTGGTCGCTGCCGTTCAGCGTGTTGCTGAGCACTCCCGTGGCCGTCTTCGGCGCCTTCGGGCTGCTGCTCCTGCGCCGGCTGCTCGTCGGAGCCTTCTATCCGCCCTACATGGTGGAAATCGAGAATGACGTCTATTCGCAGGTGGGCCTCGTGATGCTGATCGGGCTTGCGGCCAAGAACGCAATCCTCATCGTCGAGTTCGCCAAGGACGAGTACGACAAGGGCCGGCCGCTCGTGGATGCGGCGCTCGCCGGAGCGCGGCTCCGCCTGCGTCCCATCCTCATGACCTCGTTCGCGTTCATCTTCGGTTGCATGCCGCTCTGGTTCGCTTCGGGCGCCGGCTCCGTCTCTCGCCGGATCATGGGCACTACGGTGATCGGCGGCATGCTGGCCGCCAGCGCGATCGCCATCTTCTTCATCCCGGCGATTTTCTATTTCGTGGAGACGTTGTCGGGCGCAAAGCCGTCCGGCGCGGGCGCGGCGGGCCACGACCCGGGAATCTCCTCCGCGCCCCCCCTGCCTCCGGAGCAGACGTGAAATGAGAGCCGTGATCCATCTCGTGGCGGGCGCGCTGCTCGCAGCTTGCGCGGCAGGTCCGAACTACCGCAGACCCGCTATCGATACCCCGGCGACCTACAGCGGCGCCGGCCCGCCGGCCGCCAGCTCCGCGGCGAGTCTCGGCAATGAGACATGGTGGAGGGTGTTCGAGGACCCGGTGCTGCAGCGATTGATCCGCACGGCGCTCGAGCAGAACTATGACGTGGGGATCGCCGCAGCCCGCGTACTGCAGGCGCAGGCTCAGCTCGGGATCACGCGCGCGAACGAGTTCCCGAGGGTGGGCGCGGGCGCCAACGCATTCACCGAGCGCAATCCGAAGATCTCCTCGGCGTTTCCGGCTTATCAGGCCAACGCAGGGGAGGTGGACCTGTCGGTCGTCTGGAATCTGGACTTCTGGGGCAAGTACCGGCGGGAGACCGAGGCGGCGCGAGCGACCCTGCTCGCTTCCGAATGGGGCCGCCGGGCGGTCGTCACGTCCGTCGTATCCGAAGTGGCGAGCGCCTATTTTCAGCTCCGCGAGCTCGATGCGTCCCTGGACATCGCGAAGAGCACGCTCGCGTCGCGGCAGGATTCCCTGCGGCTCACGAAGGTGCTCGCCGCGAACGGCTCGGCCTCGATGCTCGACGTGAGGCAGTCGGAGCAGCTCGTCTACACCGCGGCGGAGGCGATCCCCGACCTCGAGCGCCAGATCGCGCAGGAGGAGAACGCCCTCAGCGTCCTGCTCGGCCGCAATCCGGGTCCCATTCCCCGCGGACTCGAGCTCACCCAGCAGCTGAATGCACCGGCCGTTCCGGCGGGGCTGCCGTCCGAGCTCCTGGAGCGCCGTCCGGACATCCGGGAAGCCGAGGAGAGCCTTGTCGCGGCGAACGCCCAGATCGGAGTGGCCAAGGCCGACTTCTTCCCGAACATCTCGCTCACCGGAACGGGAGGATTCGAGAGCTATGCGCTCAACAGGCTTTTCACTCCCGCGTCGCAGATGTGGAACGCCGCGGGATCGATCACGCAGCCCATCTTCGAGGCGGGCGGCCTGCGCTCGGGCCTGAAGCTCGCCAAGGCGCAGGAGCAGCAGATGCTGCTCACCTACAAGCAGACGATCATCAACGCCTTCCAGCAGGTCTCGGACGCGCTCGTCGACTACCGGAAGGATCGCGAGTTCCGCACGCAGCAGCAGCTTCTGACCGACGCCGCGCGCGACACGGACCGCCTCTCCAAGGTGCTCTACCAGCACGGGGGCGCGAGCTACTTGCAGGTGCTGACGAGCGAGACAAACTACTTCTCGGCGGAGCTCAACCTCGCGCAGGCGCAGCTCAACGAGCGGCTCGCGCTGGTGCAGCTCTACGCCGCGCTCGGGGGAGGGTGGAGCCGGTGAGCGGAGCGGCCCCGGAACCGGTGGCGGCGCACGCGGCCCGGCTACCCAAGACGGGCCGTTCCTGTAGAATCCGCAGCCTTCCCGCCGGCTAGGTGGCAGAGTGGTCATGCAGCGGCCTGCAAAGCCGTGTACGCCGGTTCGATTCCGACCCTAGCCTCCAGTAGAGCATCCGAAGCCGTCCGAGAACGGTGCGAATATCCCAAGAAAGCCTGTAAATCCCCTCGCTTTCCATCCCAAGTCGTCCGATACCATCCATTGACAGCTTAGCACTTCTGGGGGTAGTTTCAAGGGTAGTTCACACCCCTGGGGGTAGCACCCGTGCCGCTCGCTGACGCCGCGATACGTAAGGCCCTGAAATCACCGGCGCGCCAGAAACTCTCCGATGGCGGGGGCATGTATCTGCTCATCGACCCGCCGCGGCAGCCAGGCTGGCGGCTGAAGTACCGCATCGCGGGCCGCGAGAAATTGTTGAGTCTCGGCGTGTACCCGCAGGTCTCGTTGCAGCGCGCGCGAATCAAACGCGAAGACGCGCGCCGGCTGATCGGCGAGGGGGTAGACCCGAGCGAGGAGCGCAAAGCCGCTCGGGCTGCCGGCGCCGACACGTTCAGGACCGTTGCCGAGGACTGGCTGGCGCGGCAGGCGAAGGTACTCGCGCCGGAGACCGTCTCCATCATGCAGGGGCGGCTGGTGTCGTCCCTGTATCCGGCTTTCGGCAGCAAGCCGATCACGGACATCAAGGCTGCCGATCTCCTGGGCGTTCTACGGCGAATCGAGGGCAAGGGAACCCATGAGACGGCCCACCGCGTGCGGGCGCTCTACGGCCGCGTGGCACGGTTTGCCATCGCTGTCGGCAAGGCAGAGCGGGACGTGAGCGCCGACCTGAAGGGCGCGCTGACACCCGTCGCGACCACGAACTTTCCAGGCATCACGGAGCCACAGCGGATCGCCGAGCTGCTGCGCGCCATCGACGGGTACGACGGCCAGCCGTCCGTGGAATATGCCTTGAAGCTCGCGCCGTACGTGTTCGTGCGGCCCGGCGAGCTGCGCGGCGCCGAGTGGCGCGAGTTCACGCTGGACGGTGCCGAGCCGCAATGGCGAATTCCCGCCTCCCACATGAAGATGAAACGCGAGCACCTCGTGCCGCTCGCGAGGCAAGTTGTGGTGCTTCTGCGGGAACTGCTCAGGCTCACCGGCGACGGCGATCTGCTGTTCCCTGGGCTGCGCACCGCGACACGTGCCATCAGCGACAACACGCTGAACGCGGCGCTGCGCCGGCTGGGCTTCGGTCAAAGTGAGATGACCGCGCACGGCTTTCGCAGCATGGCGAGCACGCGCCTGAATGAGATGAACTTCCCGCCGGATGTCATCGAGCTGCAGCTCGCGCACACCGAGAAGAACGACACGCGCAGCGCCTACAACCGCGCGCTCCGAATCCCCGAGCGGCGGGCCATGATGCAGGCGTGGGCGAACTATCTCGACGGACTAAAGGCCAATGCCGACACAGCGCAAGTCCGCGCCGCTGGTTAAGCGCGATCACCTTCCAGCCAGCGTGTCCGTGCCGAAGACTGCTGCAGATCTGCGAGTCGCGCCTTGGCAGCGAACGGACTGCATCGAATTTCTGGAGCTGGTAGCGGCTCCGCGTGACCGATCAGGAGCGCTCTCGAACGAGCCCATCCTCACAAAGCGATGGAAGGCCGTGCGGGCTCATCCTGTCTATCGCCAACTGATTGAGAACGAAAGTTTTCGATTGGCGCAAAGGACCTTCCGCAAGGATATCCTCTGGAAGCTCACAGATCCTTGGGCGCATTTCGAATTTCTCTGGATCTTTGTGTGCCTGGCCGGGGTTTACTCTGACGCCGAGGCTGAGGGTTACCTTCCAAAGCTATCGTCGATTAAGAAGAGAAAAATTGCTCGGGACCGGAAACGTCCTCTGGCAATCGCAGCTAAGTTGTTCGACGCCCTGAAGAAGGCGGGCGCCGGTCTTGAGTCTGCGCCGGCGACAGGTGAACTAAAAGACTTGCTCCCATCATTCATCGAGCAGTTGTCCGAGCCGAAACCGAGTGGCGACATGGGCATGAAGCGGAAACGGCATGACCGAGGCGACAGGCGCGCTAAGACGGTCACGCGCATGTTCGCCAGGTTGCTTTTTGCTGAGGTCGGTGCCGACCCTACGGTTCCCAAGATCGTCGCGTCGTGGGCGGAGATGGTGAACTGCGGACTCCACCCCAAAGCCGTTACGCGACTCGTCGAGGGCGCGGAGCAAGAGTGGCGAGCAATGGCCAAGGGCGGCGCGCAATGGCCGACTGTTCAGGGAGCTAAAATTTGAGGACACTTTTGACCCAGATCTGAGGCTATTTGTGGGCGTGTCAGAATGCCTTCCATCGTGGCAGAAGGGCCCGGGAGGACAGTCGATGGACACGAATCGCCTACAAGCAGACGCTCTCACCGAAGAGCGATTGTTGCGGCTCCCGCAAGTGGTTCACGCCACCGGGCTGAGTAAAAGCACAATTTATAGACTGGCGCAGCTCGGGGAATTCCCGTGCCCCGTGAAGCTATCCAAGCGGGCAAGCGCCTGGAAATCTCGATCCGTTCTCGAATTTTTGCGCTCCAGGAAGAGTCGCCAGTGAACGCTGACGGACTCATGCCTGACCGTGCCAACAGGCACGGTGGAAACGGCTATGCGCGGAGCGAACGAGTTCGCAGCGCCCACAGCTCCGTGGGGGAGCGCCACCGGCGGGAATTCAACCGAGAATGTCTCCCGACGCCAGAGGACTACTTCCGCGAACACGGCTTGAAGCTGATCGGTCATGGTGAATGGAGGTCTGCTGTGTGTCCATTTCACGAGGACACACGGCCGAGCCTTCGCGTGCACATCGGTACTGGAGGTTTTCGCTGCATGGCGTGTGGAGCGCACGGTGGCGATGTGCTCGCGTTTCACATGCAGCGGCACGGTCTTTCATTTCTCGCGGCGGCGAGAGCGCTTGGGGCATTGGAGTCTACGCCATGACGGAAAGAGCCGAGAAGCCAGGCGACGCGGCGCGACGATTCGCTGCGTCCGCACTCCGCGACGGGTACAGACCTGACGGGTTGCATCGCTATACGGATGCCGACGGGAACACGCGGTACTGGCGCATCCGTCTGAAGCACCCGGAAACAGGTGACAAGTGGATTCGTCCCATGAAGCGGAGCGAGAAGGGGTTTGTGCTCGGCGAACCGGAGTATCTGAACGGCAAACCTCTCTACCGGCAGCACAAACTTGCTGCACGGCCCAACGATCACGTCTTCGTTGTGGAAGGCGAATCCAAAGTAGAGGCGCTCGAAAAGCTTGGACTGCTAGCCACCACCAGCGGCGCGGCGGATTCGGCGGCCACGGCGGACTGGCAACCGCTCTTTGGGCGCAGCGTGACAATCTGGCCCGACAACGATTCGGCTGGGCAGCGCTTCGCCAGCACCAGCGCAGAGCGTCTGCGACGGTTGGGCTGTAAGGTTAGTCAGATCGATGTCTCCGCGCTTGACTTGCCGCGGAAGGGTGATGCCGTGGATTGGCTCGCCGCAAACCCGGACGCGACAGCAGCCGAAGTGATGAAGCTCCCAACGGTCGATCCACCGAACGGCCTCGACCGTGAGACCGCAGCGAAGATGGCCGACGGTTGGCCGCAGCCGAAGCCCATCATCGCCGAGCTGAAGCCCGTCCCTGCATTCGACGCCGAAACGCTGCTGCCGGATCAGCTGCGCGCCTGGATCAGGGACGAGGCGGAGCGCATGCCCTGCCCGCCCGACTTCATCGCGGCGGCGGCGCTGGTCGCTCTCGGCGCGATCATCGGCGCGCGCTGCGCCATCAAGCCGAAGGCGCGCGATTCTTGGCTGATCGTCCCCAACGTGTGGGGCGGCATTGTGGGCGATCCGTCGGCGAAGAAATCGCCGGCCTGGGGCGTCGCGTTGAAGCCGCTGGATCGACTGATCGCTAAAGCGCTGGAGGAGCACCACGCGGCGTTCGCGGACTACAACACGGCGAAAGTTGTGTTCTGCGCGCAGAAGGAGGCCATCGAGGCGCGCATCAAGACAGCCGCGAGGACGCCTGGCAACGGCGACCCCGCCGTGATCGCGCGCGAGCTGCGCACACACGGTGAACAGGCGCCGGATGCGCCCGTGCTGTGCCGGTACAAGACCAACGACAGTACGGTGGAGAAGCTGGGCGAGCTGCTGCGCGAGAACCCGGGCGGGCTGCTGGTGCAGCGGGACGAACTGGTGGGACTGATCGCTACCTGGGAGCGAGAAGGCCGCGAGGGGGACCGCGCCTTCTTCCTCGAAGCCTGGAACGGCAACCAGAGTTTCGATACCGACCGCATCGGACGCGGCCATATCTCGATTCCGAACCTGTGCGTCTCCGTCTTCGGCGGCATCCAGCCGGACAAGCTAACCGTCTATCTCGAACAGGCGGCGCACGCACTCGCCAACGACGGGATGCTGCAACGGTTCCAGGTGCTCGTGTACCCCGATCCACGCCGGTGGGAGTGGCGAGACCGCGCGCCGGACAAGGCGGCGCGGGATACTGCCTTCGCAGTGTTCGAGACACTGGCGCACTTCGACCCGGTGGCGTGGGGCGCGGCGCCGGCGGACGACTTCGCCAAGTTCCCGTGGTTCTGCTTCGATGAGGCGGCGCAGGCTGTGTTCATCGAGTGGTCCGAGGATCTGCACCGCCACCGCATGCCGACCGAGGACGAGCCGATCATCCAGCAGCATCTCGCCAAGTTCGACAAGCTCTTCCCTGCGCTGGCCCTCATCTTCCACCTGGTGGAAGGCGCGGCCGAGGGCGTGCGCGGGCCGGTTAGTAGAGGCGCGGCTCTGCGCGCGGCGGCCTGGTGCGAATTTCTGGAAGCACATGCCCGTCGCTGCTACGGCCTCCTGAAGGACGACGGGCTGCGCGCGGCGCAGGCCCTGGCGGCGAAGCTGGAGCGCGGTGCGCTCGAAGATGGCTTCACCATGCGCGACGTGCGCCGCAACCAGTGGCGAAACCTGACGGCCGATGAGGCGATCCAGGCGGCGCTTGATTGGCTGGAGGATGAAGGCTGGCTGCGCGGCGAGGCGAGCGGCGGCACCGGCCCTGGCAGTGGACGGCCCACCGTGCGCTACCGGATCAATCCAACCATCAAGGGCGCGTGCAACGGGGGCGGCGCATGAACTGGCTGGAGCGCGCGCGGCGCGAAATCGGCGGAACTGTCGGGCAGCCTACTGCCGTTACTGCCGAAAGAAATCCAACGGCAGTAATGGCAGTGCCCCATCCCGCTCCCGGGGAAGAACTGGCAGCGTCTTTCGGCAGTAATGGCAGTGCTACGCCGACGCGGATACAGCTCCCAGAAGCGCTGTGCGAAGCCTTCGAGGAGCGCGCAGCGATCATGGAGTTCGACGGCGGCATGAGTCGCGAGGACGCCGAGCTGGCGGCATTGGCGCTGATCTTGAGGCGCGGTCGGCTGCACTGAGGGCGAGAGCATGGCAGGCACGACGACACGATCACACGAGGCAACGGCGCCGGGAGCCCAGCAGCAGCACGCGCCGCAAATCCCCGCAGCCTGGGCCCACATCTCAAGCGACATCCGCGCGCGCCTTGAGCACGAGGGCCTCGACTCGGCCGGCGCCTGGCGTGCGGCGGGCAAGCGTCGTCGCCGAGTCTTCGGGATCGTCCCGAGCGTCGTCAAACAGCTCGACCAGCTCGCGAAGGCAGCGACATGAGCGCCGTCGCCGCTGCTCGGAAGCTCGCCTACGCAGGGCTCCCGGCCAGTACTTCATCGAGCCCGCAGTGCGGAGTGGTGCCGGCTCAGTACTGCTGTGGCTCCTGCCGCGCCCGCTACGACCAACTGCGCGCGGCCAAACACGAGGAAGAGCGTCGGCGAAGAGATCGCGTGAATTCCCGAAAGCGGGAGCTGCGTACCCAGCGTCGCCTCTCGAAAGCTTACCGCTGTGCACAGTGCTCGGGGACCTTCACTCCGAGTCGCTCAGGCGCTCGGTACTGCGACGTGCGATGTCGGCAAGCTGCATTCCGCGCGCGGGTACAGGCAAGGGCGGCGCGGCAGAAAGCGTTTCGTAACGGATGATGGCGGCTCGGCAGACAGGGCGGTAGCCGTCGCCGCCTCAGCGCGAGCATTAGGAGGGTGATGCACATGGGTGCGGTTGCACATTTCGCTGATCACGTTGGCAGACCCGAGCCGATTCGGCGCCTCGATGAAGACGCTGCGCGTGCCAGGCTGGAGTCGATGCGCTGGCCGGAGGGTCCTGTCTGCCCTCGATGCGGCGGCTCTGAAGTCGGCAAGCTGCAGGGTCGCTCTTGTCGGCCGGGTCTACACCGTTGCCGTGCCTGCCGGGCACAGCTCAGCGTGACGACACGCACAGGCCTCGCCGGCACCAAGATACCTCTCGCGACTTGGCTGCTGTTCTTCGACTTGCTGCGCGCGGGGCGACGGCTCACGGGGAGGCGGTTGAGCCGTCTACTGCGTGTCAGCTACAAGACGGCTTGGTCGATGCAAGCGCGCATACAGACGGTTGGTTTGCCCAACATCCTCAGCACAGTAGACGGGCGCTGGCGCTACCATGCCCCGAGGCGAATCAAGACCGACGGGGTGGGCTTCCTCAAGCTGATGGCGCTGCCGCCCAGCGCCGATCATCCCGGCCTGAGCTGCTGCTGCCTGGAATGTCTGGACAGATATCCGCAGGTCCCGGCGATGGAACAACTCAGGCACCTGGTAAAGGATGCTCGCCGGCTCGCGCGGGAACACGCGATCCTGCAGCGGCTATCCAAGGGCTACCTCGGCGCTGCGTCACGCGCTCCGCGCTTGATGCGCTCGTAGACCTCCTCTCGGTGCACCGGCACCTCCCGCGGTGCCTCGATTCCGAGCCGGACTTGCTCGCCCTTCGTGCCGAGCACCATGACCGTGATGTTCTCGCCGATGACGAGCCGCTCGCCCGGCCTCCGCGTGAGTATGAGCATGGTCCCTTCCTTGCGTGCCGGGTGTTCTCATTCGGTCGGCACGGTCCTGGGGCGGAAATTACCGCAGCTTGGCCATCGGCGCACGCTGCGGTGCGGGAGAGGTCCGGCTGGCGGCAGAGGTGCGCCGCGTGGTCTGGACAGCGCGCGCCACGCGCCTACAATCCGGAGGACAAGGCGAGCACGGCGCCGAGGAGCCCGAGCAGGTGCGGGTTCATGCCGTACCGCAGGTCGCGAAGGCGACAACATCACCACGAGCATGCTTGGCATGACTGAGCTGCACGAGATCTTCCGCGCCCATGTGGGCCGCAGCCTTGCCCACGCTCGCAGCTGCCTCAACCACGCGAAGGTCTCTGTGGCGAGGGTAGTGCTGCGGGTACGCCGGCAACGTCAGTGGTCGTGGATTCGCCGCCATCGGCGATGAGCCGGCTCGCCGGTCACCCCGGAGATCTCCTCCGCGAACGCGGTCTCGGTCAGTCGCGGAACGCCGGCTCGATGTTCCGGAACGGCTCATCGGTCATACGCGTGTAGCGGACCGTGTTGGAGATGTTCCTGTGCCCGAGGTAGTCCTGCACTTGGCGCAGGTTCACTCCCGGCTGATTGATGAGGCGGTAGCCGGCCGCATGGCGGAGCTGATGCGGATGGCAGCGGAAGGGTAGGCCGGCCGCCTCGCCCAGGCGCGCGATGATCCGGCGGACGGCCGAGTCATCCAGCGGGCCGCCGCGCTCCGAGAGGAACACGAAGCCGCCGTTGTCCGGCCAGTCGCGCCGGAGCTGGCGGAGCGCTCGAACTTCCGGCCCGCACAGCGGGTGCGTCGAGGCGTTGCCTTTCTTCCGGCGCCTCACGTAGATTGAGGCATGGCGCGAGTCCAGATGGATATCGTCCCATCGCAAGGCGACGGCTTCGGAGCAGCGGAGGCCGTGCGCTGCCATGAGCATCACGAGGCACTCGTCGCGGTGTCCGTAGAAGCTCGCCTTGCGTGCGGCCTTCCGTAGCAGCTCGATCTGGTCCGGGGTGAGATACTCCGGCGCCCCAACATGCACGGAAACAGGGATCGAGGCGCCATCGGAGCCTGTCTGCAAGACCTTGTTCGGATTGGATACCGTCATGGGCGCAACCCTCATCATGCACGCTAACAATTATTCTCGTGCATGTATGGAGCGGCGTCAACAGCGATTTTGAGCGCTCGGACAGAACGCAGGCGGCGGTTGAATAGGAAGGCTCAAGCGCCGCGCAGGCGCTGGGCGCTGTTCGCGCTGTATCGACCCTCTCGCGTGGCACAGACGCCATCGCCTACAAGCTCCTGGTCAACGAGGCAACCGTGCGCCACGGTGCTCGCCGCAGGCGCCTGACATCCACCACGCCGCGCGCGCCGCCCATGTGTACGAACCGGGCTCCTCCTACCGGGGAGCGGTGTCAGTCGATGAGCCGGACCGCGCCGCGGCATTAGCTGTCACAGCGTTGGGTCACCGTCGGACGATGCGCCGCACGACCGCAACAGGATCTGCGTCGAGTACCTCGCACCACTCCAGGAATTCCGGTACATCCAACCGGCGATCACCCTTCTCGATTCGGCTGACATAGCTGTGCGCACGCCCGAGCCGCCGCGCGAGTTCACTTTCCGTGACATCGGCTCTGTGACGGACTTCTATAAGAGTGGCCTTCGCAGAAACAAATTGGCGTCACAGCTGTGCTGGCTGCGGTCAAACTCGGTCAAATAAGTGTGACGCACGGCCAAGCTGGTGCTGGGTAACAGGGTTATCGTAAAATTAGATATGGTTGAAAGCATCAGGGAGTTCAGGCGTGGCATGAACGTTGGGTGCGAACCAATAGTGGCTGGTCTCCGACAGAGGCCCCGTCGCGCATCTTTGTTCTTCTGTTTCGCGTTAGGCCTCATCTTTGTCCTGGGTTTCGTCCATCCCGCATCGAGTGCCGCCGCGACCATCACCTATGCGGGCTTCGCGTATGCCGGAGACTTCGGAAATATTGCGAGCCGCTTCAAGTACTCGAAGCGCTACGAAGCGCGGCTCAAGAGTCAGGGGACGGAGGTCGATACGAAGCTGCGTCAAGCCGTCCAGGGCGGGCGCTACCCATTTCACCTCAACATGGAAGGGGACACCGAGATCAAGGGGGACGCAACGCTTGTTACCACCCTCACGGTGACCGGGGAAACTATCTCTGACGAAACGTTCGGCTCGGTGCACAAGCTGCTCGTGCAGATTCGTGCGCAGGCGATGATCTTCGACTTCCAGAGTAAGACGCTGCTGCGCGCGTACCCACTCTCCTTTACATACCTGGATGCGCTTGACCATGCGCCGTCCGACGCCGAGATCGATGATCGCATCGCGAAGGTGTACGAGGGGGTCCAAGGAAAGGAGGGGATATTTGGCCGGTACGTCGATGCCCTATCACATGCCACGCTGCCTCGGAATGATGGCTTGTTCCTCCAGATCACGAATGTGACCATCGACGCGGATGTCAAGCCCGCCATACCTGACGCCTTGTCGCAATACCGAGGCGCAGCAGAGACCTGGGTCGCCGACAACTTGGACGAGGCTCTGAACTCCTACGCCGGTGTTCCTGTAGTTCCCTATTCCGCCGGGTACGCCGTTGGAAACGTGATGCAGTTTAAGTTGGCCAACAGCGACTTTAGCATCAAGTTCCCGGAACCCAATGTTGAAGTGTCGATGGAGCTGACTGGACTCAAGCGCGTGCTATACGCACAGAATCGTGTCGGAACGAGCTACATCTATGGGGCATTTGCCCTCATCAAGATTGCGACGCACGACAGTACCCGCGCCACTTTGGATGCCCGATTCAAAAACGGCGAGGTCAAGGAAGTCCCCGTCACACAGCAATACGTGGATGACCTCCCAGCCTACGACGACGCCATACGTGGGCTCTTTGACAAGCTCTCCGAAGTTCTGGGCGGGAAGGATACGCCCTGGCTCAGATCGGCTACTACGACGCCTGACATCAAGGCTCAACTCTCCGCCACTAGAGATCTTTTGCAAAAATGCAAATGATGAAATACATCGGCGCAGCGAGCTTGCTGCTTGCCTGCACGTTCGCCCTCGCGGATGTTCAGTACGAACAGGGGCAAGCATCGGTTACCTATACCGGGAAGAGCGTCCCTCCGGCAGTGCGGTCCCAGGCTATTCGCGTCGCTGAACTGAAAGCCATAGAGACCTACTACGCCGAGGCCGGCGGTTCCGAGTCCGCAAACTTCGAAACCATCAAGGACAAAGTGGCCTCTAACCTTGATCAGTATGTGCTCGATGAGACCATCATCGAGGAGCAGGACCGCAAGGACGTGCACGAGTACACCGTCAGCCTTCGTGCAAAGCTAAACGTCTCGGAACTCGATAACGCCATCAAGGCAGCTTCGGGAATTGCAACAGCTCCGATGACCGAAAAATCCCGGATAACCTTCCTGATTGTGGCCCGCCAGGCCAGTACCCAGACGGACTTTGATCCGCACACTTATCAGCGTGTAGACGTCGATTCAAAGACCAACGTCGCCGCTTCTCTCGCGGAGAAGACCTCGGAAGGGGAGTCCATCTCGAGGGGGCAGGTGGATACTGACGGGTCCAAGTCCGTTGCTCAGGCGGCACAGGCCAATACCTCCGTGTCCATTGAGCGTGGCGGCAGCACGACCCGGAAGGCGTCGGAGACGTCCTGGAGAATCTTCCCTAGTTCCAATATGGACCAGGTGCTCACGGGGGCTTTCCTTCAGGCAGGGTTCCGCGTTACCGAGGCTGCCGACGTGGAGCCCTACAGCGGCGGAGAACTTCATGTCGCAGCCGTCCAGGACGACTACAAGAGCGGCATGGACCTGCAGTCGCAGACGCTGCGGGATGTGGAGACCGGGCTGCGTAACGCCAAGATCCCCTACCTGGCGCTTGGCACGCTCGATGTTGGGTTTGCGAACCCGGATCCGGCCACGGGTCTGCTGCGCGTGCCGGTGACTGTGAATGCCAAGGTCCTGGACCTGCGCGACACAATCCCCGACACCGTAGCAACCGTAGGCCCGGTGCAATACGCCGGACTTGGACCGACCGAGGCGGAGGCGCAGACGAACGCGCTGAAGCTTGCCGCCCAGAACGCGGCAAGAGAACTCATCAGCCAGCTGAACAATGCTGGCATTCACTAACCAAAAAGATCAAGGAGAGAAGGACCATGAAGAAGAACATTACAGCGCTGGTCGTTGCGGCCTTGATGATCGGCATTCCGACCATCGGAGTCAGCCAGATCCCGTCGTTCGGTGGTTTTGGCTCAAAGCTGAGTGGCGGCGGTGACTTGTCCGGCCAGCAGCATAATCTCGTGAGGTCCTACGTTGCTGGCGGCAAGGACGTCCTGTCCTCTCAGTCGAAACTGCTTGAGGCCCTGGGCCTGAAGGATCAGGCTGCGACGGCGCAAGCCACTGCCAACGCTCTAGGGCAGGGTGCTACAGCGCAGAATCTGGAGGATGCCAACAAGGTTCAGTCGGACAGTTCCACTGCGCTCTCCGATGCGCTGAAGAACCAGAATGTGACCCTGGACGCGCAGGCCAAGCAGACCTACACGCAGGGTCTGGTGCTACTGGCTTCCGGTCTGATCAAGTACACGGGAATGAGGCAGGGCGTCGCCAACTTCTCGAAGGGTCTCACAGGTCCGGGCGCGCTGCAGGCCGGAGCGAAGCTCCAGGCTGGTGCTTACATCGTCAGGACCCTGCCGAGCTCCATCTCCAACACTACCTCGACGCTCAGCAGTGCCGTCAGCTTCGCCAGGAGCCACGGCATTGAGGTTCCCCCTGACGCCACTGCGGCCCTCTAGCGCAAGTCCTCCGGAGCACGGACAACATGCGGAAGAACATTGCCCCCTTTATCCTTGCTGGCGCTTTGGCCCTAACGGCCTGCACCAAGAAGACTGAAACCAAAGCGGTGGATTCGGCCACTACAGCTTCGGAGGCCTCGCCTGTCACGCCCTTGCCGGATGTCGGCAAGATTGAGCACGTCCAGGTCTCTACCCAGGGCATCGGGGAGACACCGGATGCCGCCGTACAGGAAGCGCTGCGACTGGCGGTGATGGAGGTCAACGGGGAGTCCATTGACGCGGGATCCATCGCGGTCAAGTTCGGCCTGGACGTCGCTTCCGGTCAGACGGAGGAGTCGCTGCGCGGCTCCGCCTTCGCCGAGGCGGTTGCTTCAAGGTCCAAAGGCACCATCAGCAACTTCAAGCTGGTGAGCCTCATCGAGCCGACCGCTGCCGGTCAGCCGTATAGGGCCAACATTGAGGCGTCAATCGCGAAGTTCACCGCCCCCGCGGATTCGAAGAAAATCAAGATCGTCGTCTCGCCGCTGCGCGTCTCAGCCAATGTGTTCGATGTCGGCGGTACCGAGTTTCCGGCTGCAAAGATCGCAGAGGAGGTTCGGCAGCGTCTGATTGATGCGCTCACCGCCACAGGGCGGTTCAGCGTGCTGGACCGCGATTTCGGCCCCGAGGTTCAATCCGAACTGGACCTGGTCGCTTCTGGGCAGACCCCCAATGATGAGATGGCAAAACTGAACCAGACCTTGGGCGCCGACATCGTCTGGGTGGGCACGATTAATGATTTCGGCTATCACCGGAATGCACGGCATCTACAGATGAGTGGCCGCGACCTTGTCAGCTACTCCGGTGGCTGGTCCGTGTCGCACCGCATTCTGAACGTCTCGACGCGACAGATTATGCTCTCCGACACCCTGCAGGAGGAGTTGGCTCCAACCGAGCCGACGACGATGGACCGCGGGGTGGACGGTGCGCAGCTGACGGCAAGAATGGAATCGGAGGTTGTAGACCGGGCGGTCTCGGCGATCCTCTCACGGACGTTCCCGCTTGTGGTGGTATCGAAGGATGGCACCAATGTCATCCTGAGTCAGGGCGGGCAGGCGGTTAAGGTCGGTGCCAGCTACGCAATCGTCTCCATGGGCAAGGAGCTGAAAGATCTGCAGACCGGAGAATCGCTGGGTCGTACAGAGACCCCATGCTGCGATGTCGTCATTGATCGGGTATCGAGCAAGCTGGCGTATGGCCATCTTGAGAACGTCAAGATCGCTTTGGACTCGGTTGACCCGACTGGTTTACAGGTCCGGGACGAACTGAAGCTTCAAGCGAACGTCAACTCAATCGCTGTAGCACCTTCGACGCAGAGTTCGCCAGCCTCGCCGTCGGCAACCACACGCAAGGCCGTGGCGGCACAGAGTGAACTTCTGGCTGTGCCGGCGCTGCCTACCGAGAAAGAAAGTTCTGACGACAGCAAGAAATGGTAGCGGCCGGACCGCCTGTAAAGGGCCGTTCCAGGGCGGGCATGCAGTGAGCATGCCTGTGAACGGGCGCCGAAGATTGAGCAGGTTTTGAACGGAATCGGCGTCGCACCATAGCCAGGCGGAAATAGCTGTCTTCCGAGTTCGATCGTAAGCGTGTGGCCGTGGCCCGTGGATTCCCGGTTGCCGATCGGCAAAGCTGTGAAATCGTGGGGAGAGTATCGCCGCTCACCGAGAGCGGCGGCGCTTGATCTCCGGCAGGACCTCGTCGACCACGGTGTCCTCGGCCATCGCGCGGCCTACGGCGGCGTCCAGGCGCTCGAGGAGCTGCGCGATCGTCTCCCCGTCGCGGCCGACGAGCGCGACGCGCGCCTTCTTGCCCTCGGCGGCGAGCGCCGCGCGGCGGATCGGCGGGATCTCCCCGATCGTGATCTGACCGCGCGTGTCGTCGAGGAAGGATTGCAGGTGGCTGAGCGGCGCGGTGCTGGGCGCGGGCTTGGACACGGGAGAGTTCGTTACGCCGCCAGGGCGTTGGTGACCTGGGCCGGCTGACCGAGCTTGGTGGCCACGTTCCAGGGCAGCAGCTCCTCGATGCGGTTGATCGGATGGTCGGCGATCCGCTCGAGCACGTATTGCAGGTAGCTCTGCGGGTCGATGTGGTTGAGTTTGCACGATTCAATCAAGCTGTAGATGATTGCCGCGCGCTCGCCGCCCGTGTCGGAGCCGAAGAAGAGGTAATTGCGGCGCCCGATGCCCATGCCACGAATGGAGCGCTCGGCGATCGAGTTATCGATCTCGAGTCTCCCGTCCTCGCAGTAGCGGCAGAGCTCCTTCCAGCGTTTGAGCGAGTAGTTGAATGCCTCGGTGAGCGTCGAGCTGCTGTCGATCTGGGAGAGCGTCTCGGTCATCCACGCATGCAAAGCCTCGAGGTGCGGAACAGCATATTGCTGCCGCGCGGCGAGCCGCACTTCGGGCGATGAGCCGCGGACGTGATCTTCGATCTGGTACAACACGCCGATGCGCTCGAGGGCCTCCTTGGCGATCGGGGACTTCAGCGCCGCGTACAGATCGAAGAAGCGTCGTCTCGCATGAGCCATGCAGGAAATCTCTTCAACACGCGCCGGCACCCCCGGGGATGAGGGGAGAAACAGCGGCTCGAAGCCCGCGTAGGCATCGACTTGCAGCTTCCCAGTGAAGCCGGCCAGGTGCTTCTGAGGATACTTTCCGTGCCAACTCGGCGAGTACTGATACCACACCGCCGGAGGATCCCTCGATCCCCATCCGGTGCCGTCGCGCACGTACGTCCACATGTGCCCGCGTCGGGTCTTCCCGGTTCCGGGCGCGAGCACCCGAAACGGGGTGTCGTCGGCATGGATGTTCCCCGCCGACAGCACGTGTTTGGCGAGCCCCGCCACCAGGGGTCCGAGCAGCGCGCTTGAGGCCGCCACCCACTGCATGAGCGTCGTGCGGGAGAGCTTCAGCCCCGCATGGGCGAAGATCTGGCACTGCCGGTACAACGGCAAATGAAACCCGTACTTCCAGGTGAGGATCAGCGCCAGGAGCGAGGCGCCCGCGAAGCTCTTCTCGATCGGACGCGAAGGTGCAGGGGCCTGCACGATGGCTGCGCACTTCGCGCAGCGCTTCTTCGGGCGGATGTGTCGGGTGACCGTGAAGGTGACCGTCTTCACCTCCAGCACCTCGGACTCGTCCCTGCCGAGCTCCGTGAGCGCCCCGCCACACTCGGGGCAGGTGCACTCCTTCGGCTCGATCAGATGTGGGATGCGCTCGAAGTGCTCGGGCAGCTTCTTGCGGCGCACCGGCTTGCCCTTCGGAGCTTCAGATGCCGGGACCTCTCCGGCGGCAGCCACCTGCCGCTCGGCCTCGGCGATGGCTGCCTTGAGCTCCTCGAAGCTCATCGCCAGCTGCCCGACGCCCTCGAGGGCTTCGGAGGATTGGCCGAACCGGGCACGACGGAGCTTGGCGATCTGGAATCGAAGATGCTCGATCAGCATCCGCTGCTCGTTGAGCTGGATGTCCTTCGCGGCCGAGGCGGCGTGGTGCTCGATGACGAGGCGCTTGAGATCCTCTACATCGTTCGGCAGTGTGTTGACATCGAGCACGCACAGATTATACGCGCCGCACTCGGGGTGCGCACCACTGTTTGATAGATGTTTTTTGTTGTTTGTTTTGCTGTCGGACTGAAGTTCCCTACACGGACCGCGTCGGCTGCACGCGATCCGGATCCTGCGGCGCGAGCCCCGTGCGCTTCGGTGAGCGCCAGTCAATCCCCTCCAGCAGCATCGATAACTGCGCCGCGCTCAACGACACCGTCCCGCTCTCGGCCCGCGGCCAGACGAACTTCGCCCCGCGCAATCGCTTGTAGAAGAGACACAGTCCGTCCTGGCTGTCCCATAAAATCTTGATCCGGTCACCGCGACGGCCTCGGAACACGAAGACCTGGCCGGAATAAGGGTTGTGGCCGAGGGCCGTCTGCACGAGCGCGCTCAGCCCCTCAAAGCCCTTGCGAAGATCGGTGAATCCGGCCGCCAGCCAGATCCTCACCCCCGCCGGTAAGCCGATCATGGCCGGGACAGCTCCTCGAGCACCGTGCGTAGCATCCCCGCATCCACCGTCCCGCGCACACACAGCCGCCGTCCCGTCGCGAACTCCACCTCGATCGCGCCCCATCTCGTCTCGTTGGAACTGACGATGACGTTAGACGGGCGGACCTCCCGCGACAGCGCCGGCGTCGGCCGCACGCGTACCGGCAGCAGCCGCGCTGCGCCACCGAGGCTCCGTTTGCCGCCCAACAGCCCCGCCTGATGCTGCTGGCGCCACTTCGTCAGCAGACTCGGGTGCAGCCTGTGTCGCCGGCAGACCTCGAGCTTCATCACCCCGGCCCGCTCCGACTCCCGGATGATCTCGAGCTTCTGCGCCTCGGACCACCGCCGTCGAGCTCGCCTGTCCGACCCGTCGCTGCCTGTCTTCTCTCCGCCCACCTTCGCCTCACTCCGTCACCGTTACGGTGATCTCACTACGAAGGCGGCATCGTCACACGCGTGCAAGCCCTCTATCCATGGGCCACGGCCACACGCTTACGTTCGATCAATTACTTGCGCTGTAAGCAGCTAGTCTCGATTGAACGCCGCTCCCTGGTCAACGTTCAATGTCGGTTCACAACTTTACCGCTTCCTGGTTTGAATCGGTGCGAGCGTGATGAACTTGTCGTTCTCGTGGACAACCTCACAGGGCACCGACAGCGGCGGAGTGTGACCTGGCAGGCGGCCCAGCGCATCGAGATCAACAATGGCCAAGCCGAGCTTCACCCGTCGGGTAATCAGCTCTCGACACCATACCGCATGCTTGCCGGTCTGCACGTAGTCACAGTCACAGCCTCGCGGGCGCTTCGTGATCGGCATTTTGTGGTTGCTTCAGATTGCGACGTTGACGATCTCGCCGAGGCCGTCGGCGCGCTTGATCTCGACCCGCAGACAGCATGTGTCGAGATTCGACCCTTCCGAGAAAACCTCTACCCACCAGCGGACAAGCTTGCCGCGCCCCTGCGCTGCCGAGCGCGCCTCGTTCGACAGCTCGCGCAGGGTGTAGTGGGTCGCGCGGTTCGTGCTGACGTTGCGGACAACCAGGTTCATGGCGCTCTACTTCGATATCGCTATCAGCTACCGACCTTCTTCAGCCGGCCGTCGATGAAGCTGTAGTTCACGGGCTCGGTGGATTCGACCAGGCGCGCATCGACAACCAGGATCCATCGCGACCGCAGATGTTGCGCATACTGCTCCGCCTCCTTCCGCGTCGCGAACCGCATGGCGCTACCGCGCCACTCCCCGCTGAGGTTGGCGATGACTTCGACGGCGAAGCTACAGGCCGTAGTATTCACGTGCCGCCTCCAATCTGCGCTCGGTCATCTCCATGACGAGGATGCCGCCGGCTTGCCGCATGTAGCGTCCATGCCTAATCTATCGCGGCGAAGATCTGGCTAGCCTCGGCGTGCTCAATTGCGTACTCCCGCAGCCAGTGGTAGTGGTCCATGATGGCTTCATCCATCACCTGCAAGCTCAGATGCGAGAGCGCGTAGAGCGTCACCGTGATACCGAAAGCGTCCCCGCTCATGGTGTCGCGGAAGTAGTTTTCGGCCCACGCTACATCGTAAGGAACATCGGAATCCGGCGCCATGTAGAAGCCGCCGTTCGACAGCTCGTAGAATTCCCAGTAGCCGCCCTCGTAGGTGGCGGAGAGCTTGCACGCCCAGGTGAACACGGCCTGCTCCACCAGCACGCAACGAGTGCCGAAGTGCTTCGGCGATGTCCGTAGGCGCTTGCCGTCTGGGACTTTCGTGCTCGTAATCATACTGGCCGGAGCTTCTGTGCGAAGTTCTGCAGGGTCTTCAGAGAATCCGTGTGCTTGGCGAGCGAGTTTTTCCACATGCGCTGCGCGTCTGGGTCTTTGGCCATGTGCAGTTCGCCGCGGATGTGGGCGATGACTGGGAGGAGTGCTCCCATCGCGTTCGAGACTGCGACGAGGAGTGCGTCCCGGTCGGCTCCGGTGAGGTTGATTGTGAGGGCTGTCGGTTCTGGCGTGGGCATGGCATCACCCGTTATAACAGTCCGCGCTCGGCCATCGACAGCGCGCCGTCGGCGGACACGATGATGTGGTCGAGCACGCGAATGTCGAGCACCGCGAGCGCGTCTTTCAAACGCTTCGTGATTAGCTCGTCGGCGCGCGACGGTTCGGGGATTCCCGATGGATGGTTGTGAGCCAGGACGACGGCCGCCGCGTTGCGCTCCAGCGCGCGCTTCGCAACTTCACGCGGATAGACTGCGGCACCGTCTAGCGTGCCCGTGAAGAGAACATCGAATGCCAGTACACGGTTTCGGGTGTCGAACCACAGGGCGGCGAAGCATTCAGAGTCGCGCGGTCCGAGCGTCTCCCGAAGGAATGCCTGCGCCTTTGCTGGCGATTCGAGTGGCGTGCGCGCAATGTCTCGAACTTGCAGCTGCGCTGCAGCGTCGAGGATCTCGGCTTTGTCGGCACGGCAGTAGCGGCGGCCCCGCTTCACCATGAGGGTCACGGAGCACTGTCCTTACGCGACAGCAGCGCTTGTCGTGGCGGCTTGCGATGGTGAGCAAACGGGCCGGCCAAAGTGATGTGCTCAGCATTTGCCGCGAAGTGCTCAAAGAACGTGACGAGCTGCTCGGCGGCGTGCTTGGGAACTTGCTGCGGCGCACGGGACGCGGCACTCTGGAGTTCCGTGCGGCGCCCGCAGGCGAACATGGTCACGAGCTTCATGACACCTCACCACCGTTGGCCTCAAAGGCCGTGATGAAGTCGTCGATGTAGTGCGGCTCGACGACAAGCGCACCTCCGAACCACTGCGCCTCCGCAGTCACGTTCTCTTCGAGATGCTTGCGCGTCTCGTCGCCCGCGGGGCGCGCCAGGAACAGAGAACCGCGATTCTCGATGCTCACCTTCATGGCGGCGTTGCTAGGAAAGCGCGGGAAGAACTCCGCGGCCGCGAGTTTGGTGATATTGCCGCTCATGACTTCCTCCTCGTGCCCCATCTCGACCAACGCGCATCGCGAGCCATAGCCCGGATCACGGCGACACGAACGCACCGCATGCAGCGCGTTCACGCAGATCTTTGCCTCAACTTCTCGAATGGGCCCGTTTCGTTGCCGCCGTGGCCGCATCGTCCGTCAGGACAACCACCTTGCTCGGGGAGCAGGTTGGTAGGAGCCAAGCTCCGTTCCTGATGCGAGACCCTATCTTACGCAGAACCGTTGGCCATGGGGCCTGATTTGACAGTAAAGCGTTCCGGGCGCACCGGCTACCGGCAGTACAAGGCTTGGGGGCTCAACCGCGCTTCTGCGGCAGCGGACGGCCACCAGGAGCGGGTCGCCGGCACCGGCAAGAGCCGCCTCCTTGGCGCCGCCCGCCTCGCCTGGGAAGGGGAGGGCTACACCGTGAAGGGTGCGGCCCTCTCGGGCATCGCCGCCGAAAACCTCTCCGTCTCCTCCGGCATCCCGTCCCGCACCCTCGCGAGCCTCGAATACGCCTGGCAATCCGATCGTGACCCACTCACTGCCCGCGACGTGCTCGTCATCGACGAAGCCGGCATGGTCGGCACCCGCCAGCTCGCCCATGTCCTGCAGACCGCCGCCGCCGCCCCCACGAAGGTCGTCCTCGTCGGCGACCCCGAGCAGCTGCAGGCCATCGAAGCCGGCGCCCCGTTCCGCGGCATCCTCGCCGAGAGCGGCCTCACCGAGCTCACCGAAGTCCGCCGCCAGCGCCACCCCTGGCAGCGCGAGGCCACCCGCGAGCTCGCGACCGGCGGCACACGGGACGCCCTGATCGCGTACGAGCGCTCCGGCGCCGTGATTCCGGTGGCCTCCCACCAGGCTGCCCGCGAGGCGTTGCTTGCCCGCTGGGCGCAGGACGGCGCCACCGCCCCCGGCGAGAGCCGGCTGATTCTCGCCTACACGCGCGACGACGTACACGCGCTCAACGAGCTCGCGCGGGCCCTGCGCCGCGAACGCGGCGAGCTCGGCCACGAAGAAACGCTCGACACCGAGCGCGGCCCGCGCACCTTCGCCGTGAACGACCGCCTGTACTTCCTGCGCAACGAGCGCAGCCTTGGTGTGAAGAACGGCACGCTGGGGACGATCGAGGCGGTAGAGGAGGGCATCTTGCAAGTCCGTCTCGACGGCACTGGCGATCGCGTGGTCGTCGACACTCACTTCTATGGCGATCTCGACCACGGGTACGCGGCCACCGTCTACAAGGCTCAGGGCACGACCGTCGACCGCAGCTACGTGCTCGCCACGTCGAATTTCGACCGTCACACCACCTACGTCGCCCTGTCGCGCCACCGCGAGGCCGCGACGGTGTTCTACGCGGCGGACGATTTTGTCCCGCCCTGGCGCACCGGCGAATCCCTGACCCCCGAGCAGAGCCGCTCCCGCTGGCTCGAGGTTCTCTCTCGCGCCCGCCCGAAGGAGCTCGCGCACGACTACCTGGACCGCGAGCTCGAGGTTTCCGCCGCGGCACCGCGCGCAATTCCCCGCGCGCGGCTCACGATGCACGACATCGACGCGATGCAACAGCAGTCCGCGGAGCGCTGGCTGGAGAAGCAACACAACCAGGAGCTCGGGCTACGATCCGGCCCCGACCTCGGGCACTCTCACGACGCGACCGACGACCTCGCGTAGCGAGGTCCTTTCCTATCGCGGCCCGCTGTCGCGCGGGATCTCCTCGGGACTCGCGATCGCTGGCGGCGGCCCTCCGAGAGGACTTCGGCTTGCCGAGCCCTTGATCGTGAGCTCGATCACTTCGTTCGGGTGCGCCTTCAGCAGCGCCTCGTGGAGTCGATCGAGAGCTGACTCAGCGTTGTCGTCGGACGCATCGGCCTGCGCCACCCGAGCGACCCCCTTCGGCTCGTATTCCCCTTCAGGCGCCCCCGATCGGTACGCCGTGGCGTGAAAGCTCATATGCACGATCGGCGCGAACACCCCAGGATCGGGCGGCGCGGGGAGGGGCGATGCCGATTCGATCGCCTCCACGAGCGAGAGCTGCCAGTGAGCGTCGCCGTTGCAGCGCTCGAGGGTGACATCGAGCACGTTGCCGGCGCGGTCCTGATCGATTCGCACCCGGCAAGCGAAGATCGGCGCGCCGATGGCCGTACGCGGACGCATCCAGGCGCGATCGATGCGAGCGTTGATCTGGCCGACGTATCGCCCAGCCATCGCAACCAGCGCAGCTCCGTCAACCGCGGAATTCTCAGCGCTCGATGAAGCTCTCGCTGCCGAGTCACGGCCGAAATCGGCGTCGAGCTCCGCAGCCACATACGCCAATTCACTCTGCAGCGACGGCAGTGGCGCTACGTCGCGCACAGGGGACACGCTCAATGGCGTCACCGCGCGCGGGGTCGGGCTCATCTCGAGATCAATCCACTGCATCGCAGCATCCTCAGCCCTCTGTGATTGAGCGCTTCCGCTGAGCCGGGGGTCGGGCGGGTGTGTCCTGCGTGCACCGCTGGCCCACAGAACCGTAGTGAGGAGCATGGCGTGGAGCAGCAGTGAAAGCGTGGCACCCAGCGCCGCCGCCGGGACACGATCGGTTACAAAGTCGAGCGCGCGTACTCTCAGCGACGGCGCGTCATCGAGCACAGGCGCGCCAGACGCCATCGGCGCCTGGTACGTGGAGATGTCGAGCGATCCCTGAGGCACGGGAGGTCCTCCCCTCGCGTGATGAGCCATGATACTGCGTGGTGGAGCGGCGTTCGAGTCGCAGAATGCCCCGAGACTTCATTTCGCTCGTTGCTGATCTTTTTTCTCTCAGAGACTATTCCGCTGCACGTTGTGTTGCACTGTTGCGTGGAATGTCGTGTTGGTATGCCGAACGCGGTTGACAGCCAAGCTCGCGCGAGAGTACTTTTCGAACCCACCCAATCTTCAGATTTTCCGACGCCGAGCTGATCCACAAAGTCTGATACGAGGGCTCGGAGTTTCAGAATCGCTCCGAGTGCTGACATGGAGCCGATGCGGGGAGACATCGCTCGTGGGGTGAAGAGAAGCACAAAGGTGTGCTTGCGCTGCGACGCGCCAGTCCGCGCCGGTCGCTCCGTTGCATTCGATTTCAGTTCCCTCCCGAGATGGAGGTGCTGTCGCGGACCTCCCGCACTCTCTCGACCGTAGTTCTCCATCGTTGTGAAGGTCGAGTTGGCCCGCGTCTCAAACGCTGTGCGGGAGGGGTCTCTGTGAACAGAGCCGTTGCGATGAACCGGATCCTGGTGTCTGTCGTCTCGGTTGCTCTGCTCGCCGGAGCTGGCGTCGCGGCGGCGCAGTCGGCGGTCGGACGAACCAAGGGAACCTTCGCGGTCTCGCCGACCGGAGCGGCGACATACACCATCCCCATCTGGGCACCCCGCGGCCCGAATGGGCTGCAGCCGAGCATGGCCCTCACCTACAGCAGCCAGCAGGGCATCGGATATGTCGGCGTCGGTTGGAGTCTCTCGGGCCTGAGTTCCATCTACCGGTGCAATCAGACCTATGCGCAGGATGCCGCACCGGCCCCGATCACCCTGACGATGAGCGATGTGTATTGCCTGGACGGCCAGCGCCTGCGCCTCACGTCCGGCACCTATGGGGAGGCCGGCTCGACCTACCAGACCGAGGTCGCCAATTTCGCCAACGTCACAGCCTATGGCTCCGCGGGCAATGGCCCAGCGTACTTTATCGTACAGACCGCGAACGGGTTGACCTACCAGTACGGTGAGAACAGCAGCGGCAGCGGCGGTAACAATTCCCAGGTGCTGGCCTCTGGCACGAGCACTGCCTGGGTCTGGATGCTCAACGAGGTGAGCGACCGGGCGGGCAATACCATGACGATCACCTACAGCACCGCAACGGGCACGGCGGTGCCGAGCACCATCTCCTGGACGCCGAGCAGCTCGGGCTCGAGCACTTACAACTACACGATGCAGTTCACTTACGGCGCCAATGTGGCTCAGAGCTCACCCGCCCTCTATGTCGCGGGCACTCCTGTTCAGAACCCGGATTTGCTCGGTTCGATCACGGTGAGCTACGGGGGCACGGTTGAGCGGACCTACACCCTCACCTATCAGCAGTCTCCCACCACCGGCCGCGATGAGCTCATCAGCGTCGAGGAGTGCGGCTCGGGCTCCGGCAGCGCCAACTGCTATCCCGCGACGACGATCACGTATCAGAACGGCGGTGTAGGGGTGTCCACCACAGCGACCACGCCACCGATTCCCCCCGCAGCCATCATGTCCGCGAATTACGACTTCAACGGCGATGGGTATCACGATCTGATTTATGATTACTCCAACACCCTGTACGTCACCTTCGGCTCGGCGAGTGGCTACTCAACCCCTGTCAGTACCGGTATCCCGGTCCCCGCATCGGGGGTGACGACCAACATTTTATTGGGTGACCTGCTCGGCACAGGGAAAGATGGCATTCTGGTAGACAATGGGGGAACCTGGTACTACTACACTTGGAACGGTTCCTCGTTCGTCGGCACGAGTACGGGTCTCGCATTCGACACCACCGCCGTCCAGTTTGCGATCGCCGACATCAATGGTGATGGGCTGCCGGATCTGGTGGCTCTCTACTGGAATTCGACTCGTTACCCCTACCTCACGACCCGATTGAACACGAGCAGTGGGGGCACCGTTTCCTTCAGTTCCACGGTGGTGACGGCGTACACGGAAACGATCGCAGAAGATTATCTGAGCGCCAGTCTCATCACTCCCCAAACTCAACCGGGACGGCTGCGCGGCTTTGACTTCAACGGCGACGGACGCCAGGACCTCGCGCTTTGGACCATCGCATGCGCTGCGATGGAACGTGGAGTCTGCGTAGAAACAGGCACCATCGTCCAAGAACTCATCTCGCAGACCGGCGGGACGTTCGAGGCCGCCGCCATCGATTACGGGGCGGGCGATATTCCACCCCCCCAATTCGCCAATATAAACGACGACGCGTGCACAGACGCAATAATTAACTCCCTACTGGTGTATATCTCCGGGTGTAACGGCAGCGTCGCGACTGGGTTGGTTGCGACGTACGATGTGGTAGGGACCATCGACTGGAATGGCGACGGCCGAACGGACCTCCTCGAAGCGAACGGCAGCGCCCTGTACGTTCAGCTCTCGACCGGTACCGGATTTGGTTCCGCCACTGAGATCTCGATACCGTACTCAGGCTCAATTGTGACCTTCGATGCCAACGGGGACGGCTTGGACGACCTCGGCTTTACCGAAAGCACAGGCAACTTCGCCTACTATCTCCACAACGATGTCGGCCAGCCGCCCGATCTGCTGACCTCGGTCACCGACGGGTATGGGAACAGCGCGAGCCCGACTTACGTCTCCATGATCCAGGGACAGAACAGCATCTACTTCGGAACGAACGATGCGCAGTATCCGTATGAGGATTACCTGGGGCCGATCTATCTCGTCAATCAAGTGACCTTCAGCGATCCGACCAGCGCAAGCGGTGCCACGTATCAGCAGTCGCACTACTACTCTGGAGCTTGGAAGAACCTGCAAGGCCGGGGCTTTTCAGGCTTTTCGGCACACGGAATGCTCGATTCTCGCAATGGAATCTATCAGACCTCGGACTACGACCGCGCGTTTCCATACACGGGAATGCCGACTGGGATCCTCTCCCAGAACAACAATGCCGGCAACCAGGACATCTTCACTCTCATCGGCACCCCGGCGGTCACCGAGCTCAACAGCACATCCTATGAGCAACGCTACTTTCCGTATGTCGCCAGCCAGGTTCTGAATCGCTATGAAGTAGGCGGGGCCCAGAACGGTGAACTCGTTTCGACCACCTCGACGAGCTACACCTACGATGACTACGGCAACGCGACGAGCATCGCCACCACCCGCACGGACGAAGATGGCAGCTCGCCGTACTACGGCCAGTCCTGGACGACGACGACGACGAACACCCCCGACGCGGACACCAGCACCTGGTGCTTGAATCTGTTTACCGAGACGCAGGTCGCCGACACCGCCTCGACGGGCAGCCCCGTCACGATCACCAAGCAGTTTACGCCCGACGTCACCAACTGCCGCTACTCGCAAGTGGTCACCCAGCCCTCGAGCGCGTACCAGGTGACCGAATCCTTCGGCTTCGACGCCTTCGGCAACATCGATAGCGATACGGTCACCGGCACCGGCATGGCCGCACGCCAGACGACCGCAAACTGGGGCACGACGGGCCAGTTCCCCATGAGCGCGACCAACCCCTCGGGGGCCACGACGAACTTCAATTACAATTTCAGCTACGGGCTCATGAGCAGCGTGACGGACCCCAATAACCTGACGACCTCGTTGCAGTACGACGGCTTCGGGCGCAAGACTAAGGAGAACCGGCCGGACGGCACCTACACACAGTGGACGTACGTCAACTGCGTCGACTGGGGCGGCTGTCTGCTCGGTAGCAACACGCTGGCCCTGAGCTTTTACGACTACAACACCAATGGATCCGTCGAATCGGACGGTACGACTTACTATGACGAATTGCAGCGGCCGCTCCTCACCGACACGCTCATGCTTGGAGGAGCCTATAACCGTGTAGACACGCGGTACGACAACCTAGGCCGGACCGTCGAGCAGTCGGCCCCTTGCTTAATGACTACGGTGACGACGCCGTGCACGTACTGGACGACGACCAGCTATGACCTGCTCAATCGTCCCACCGAAGTCCAGCGCCCGATCAGCTCGACGGACAGCACCCTGCAGACGACCACGTACAGCTATGCAGGTCCCACTACCACAGTCACGGACCCGCTCAGCAATACCAAGACCACGGTGACGGACGTGAACGGCTGGCTGCGCGAGACCAAGGATGCCTATGGCTATACGGTCACGCTCGGCTACGACGCGGCGGGCAACCGGACCTCTGCGACGGACAGCCTCGGCCATACGCTCGGGACGCAAACGTACGCCTACGGCGTGGGCTCCTTCTTGACCAGTGCGAGCGATGCAGATCTCGGCAGAGGGACCTACACAGTCGATGCCTTGGGAGAGCGCACGGGGTGGACCGACGCCAAGGGTCAATCTTTCTCGATGACCTACGATGCGCTCTCCCGTCCGCTCACCCGCACGGAGCCCGATCTGTTCACCCAGTGGACCTGGGGCTCGAGCGCCTCCTCCGATAACATTGGGAAACTCCAGAGCGTGTGTACGGGCACGGGCACCAACCCGACCAACTGCACAAGCTCGCCCGGGTATTCCGAGACGGAGACCTACGACAGCGACGGGCGGCCCTCTAAGCGCGCGATCACCCTCCCTTCGGCCGGCACGTTTACCTATAGCTGGCAGTACAACGCGACCACGGGGCTCTTGAATACCCTCACGTACCCGACGAGCGCTTCGGGCTACGCACTTCAGCTCCAGTACGGCTATCAGGATGGCATCCTGCAGTCGATCACGGATGTCTCCGACACCCCGAACGTGACCGTCTGGCAGGCCAATGCCGCCAACCCGGCCGGTCAGGTAACCCAGGAGACCCTCGGCAACGGCATCGTGACCAACCGGGCGTATGATGCCGTGACGCACTGGCCCGGCTCGATCCAGTCCGGCGTGAACGGCGGCTCGGGCGTGAAGAATCTCGCATTCCTTTACGATGAGATGGGCGATGTCACCCAGCGTCAGGACAATAACCTCAGCCTGACCGAGAACGTCTACTATGACAACGATTACCGGTTCGGCTCCTCTAATCTCAACGGGACTCAGAACCTCTCGGTAAGCTACGACGCGATGGGCGACATCACCTCCCGCAGCGATATCGCAGGAGGAGCCACCTGGACGTACGACACGGTCCATCTGCACGCGGTCGATCAGGCCGGCAGCAGCTCCTACACGTACGGCCCCTACGATGCGAACGGGAATCCGGGCTTGGCCCGGGGTGCCGCGATCGGCTGGTCGAGCTATAACTACCCCACCACCTTTGATGCCAGCACCGGAGAGGAATTCGCCTTCTCCTACGGACCGGACCGCCGGCGCTGGCAACAGATCTACGAAAACGCCGAGGGCGTCACGGAGACGACCGATTACGTTGGGACGCTCATGGAGCAGGTCTCGCAGAGCGGCTTCGTCACCGACCGCGACTACATCTACGCCGGCTCGGAACCGGTGGCGGTCTACTCACTCTCGAGCCGCGGCAATATCCTCAACTATTTCCTGACCGATCACCAAGGCAGCCCGAGCGACATCACGAATAGCAGCGGCCAGACGGTGGTGAACGAGAGCTACACGGCATTCGGCGAGCGCCGCGACCCGACCACCTGGTCGGGGTCAGCGAGCAGCTCGGACCTGAATGCTAGCGAGGCTATCACCCGTCAGGCGTACACGTTCCAGACAGCCCTGGGAGAGGACACGGGATTCACTCACATGAACGGACGCGTGCAGGATGCCATCACCGGGCGATTCCTCTCCCCCGATCCGACTCTCCAGGACCCGACCAACGCGCAGAACTACATGCGTTATAGCTACGTCTTGAACAATCCGCTCACCTACACGGACCCTTCCGGATTCATGTTGCAGTGCACGATGCTGGTCCTACCCTTCACGCTCGCGCCGCCGCAAATCGATCCGGATGGCACTGGCCCACCTGACACCTCTTCGCTACAAGAAGTGGTTGTAAGTGCCGCGGCACCGACCACTTACTTGTTCATCCCGATCTGCTACGACGACGGCCAGGATGACATTAACGATAACGAGGCAAATATTCCTTATCCCTCCCTGCCGCCGTCTCCGCCTTCCCCTTCGCCGACGGGCGGCACTAGCGGCGCCCCAAGCCCGACGCCACCACCAACGCC
>CAWKGA010000002.1:0-246079 GCA_963849095.1 uncultured Gammaproteobacteria bacterium | reverse complement strand
GGGTGGCCAAGCCGGTCGTGGTGGTCGGCAACCTGACCGTGGGTGGGACGGGCAAGACTCCGCTCACCGTCTGGCTCGTGGAGCAGCTTCGGGGCCGCGGCCTCGCGGCGGGCGTCATCGCGAGGGGCTACGGGCGCCTGGGTCGCCGCCGCGTGCCCGCTCGGAAGGGCCCGCAGGTGGTGCGCGCCGACTCGGCTTGGGAGGAGGTGGGCGATGAGCCGCTGCTCATCCACCGGCGCACCGGCTGCGTCACGGTCGTGTCCGAGGACCGAGTGGCCGCCGCTCGGCGGCTCGCGGACGAGCCGGTCGACGTGATCCTCTCCGACGACGGGCTGCAGCATTTGCATCTGGCGCGGGATTGCGAGCTCTCGGTCATCGACGGGGCGCGCGGGCTCGGCAACGGACGCTTGCTTCCCGCGGGTCCCCTGCGGGAGCGCGCCTCGCAGCTGCTGCACGCGGATCTCATCGTCGTCAACGGACCGGCCGAGCACCCCTCGCTCGTGCGGGGGACGGCAGCGGCGCGCTCGGCGCTCGCCGATCCGATTCTCGCTGGTCGGGTGCTGCGGATGAGCCTCGTCTCAGGCCTCGCGCATCGAGTGGACGGGGCCGGCACTGCACAGGCTGTCGACGCGTTCCGCACCGGGCGCGTTCATGCCGTGGCGGGCATCGGCCATCCCGCCCGTTTCTTTCGGGATCTCGAGAGGCACGGTCTCGAGCTCATCCGGCATCCGTTTCCCGACCATCATCCCTTCGCTCCCGGCGACCTCGAATTTGCGGACGATCGACCCATTCTGATGACCGAGAAGGATGCGGTGCGGTGCGCTGCGCTCGCGACATCCCGCATGTGGTACGTCCCGGTGACGGCTCATCTCGATGAGTCCGACTCGGCGGCGCTGCTCGATCGGGTCTGCCAATGCATCGCCACGGTCGGCGGGCGGACCGATGCGGGCGCGCGGCGCAAGCGGTAAAGTCCGCTTCATGGACACGCGCCTCCTCGAGATCCTCGCCTGCCCGGTCTGCAAGGGCCCTCTGCAATACCGCCGCGACGAACGCCTCCTCGTGTGCCGGCTCGATCGGCTGGCCTATCCCATCCGGGACGACGTGCCGGTGATGCTCGAGGAGGAGGCCCGCCAGCTCGCGGCGGACGATCCGCTGCTCGAGCGGTAGCGCCCGATGTTCCGCGTAGTCGTTCCCGCGCGGTACGAGTCCACGCGACTGCCCGGGAAGGTGCTTCTGCCGCTCGCGGGCAAGCCCATGCTGCAGTGGGTTTGCGAGCGCGCGCGCGCCTCGCGCGCCGCCGAGGTGCTCGTCGCCACCGACGATGCGCGCATTGCGCGCGCGGCAGATCTCTTCGGTGCCCAGGCGATCATGACGGCGGTGGCGCATCCATCGGGAACCGATCGGATCGCCGAGGTCGCCTGGTTGCGGCACTGGCCGGATGAGGATGTCGTCGTCAACCTGCAGGCCGACGAGCCGCTCATGCCGCCTGCGCTCATCGATCAGGTGAGTGGTCTGCTCGAGACGCACGCCTGGGCGGCCATCGCGACGCTCGCCGGCGCCGCGGCGTCGCTCGAGGAACTGCTCGACCCGAGCGTCGTCAAGGTGGTCGTCGATCGGCGCGACCGCGCGCTCTACTTCAGCCGCGCGCCCATTCCCTGGGACCGCGACGGCGCACCGGCCGGCCTCGCGAGCCAGCGCAGCTTCGCCGGCGCCCGGCGCCACATCGGGCTCTACGCCTACCGGGTCGGCGCGCTGAAGGAGCTCGCTGCCCTCACGCCGACCCCGCTCGAGCGGCGGGAGAAGCTCGAGCAGCTGCGCGCGGTGGAGAATGGCGTGGCGATCGTTGTCGCGGAGGCCGCGGAGCGGCCGGGCCAGGACGTGAATACCCCCCAAGATCTCGAGCGGGTGAGGGCGCTGCTCGAGCACGGTGACCCGTGAGGCCGGTGAAAATCCTCTTCGTGTGCCTCGGCAACATTTGCCGATCGCCGACGGCCGAAGCCGTCTTTCGCGCCCTCGCGGCGCGTGAGGCCCCGGATCTGCGGCTCTCCATCGAATCCGCGGGAACGGCCGGCTATCACGTGGGCAGCGCTCCAGATGCGCGCGCCCAGGAGGCGGCGCGCCGCCGCGGATACGACATGTCGGGGCAGCGTGCGCGGATGATCGAGCCCCGGGACTTCGAGCGCTTCGACCTGATCCTCGCGATGGATCGCAGCAACTGGTCCGAGCTGCGCCGCGCGGCGCCGCACCCGGTGCACCAGCGCGTGCAGCTGTTCCTGGAGTATGCCCCGGACGCGGAAGTCCTCGAGGTGCCCGATCCGTACTACGGCGGCCCAAACGGCTTCGAGGAAGTGCTGGACCTCATCGAGGCGGCCTCGCGCGGGCTGCTGCGGCACCTGCGCGAGGGCGAGCGGGCGGCCTGATCAGCTACCCTCGTCGGGCCCCGGCTCGTGCGGAGCGCTCTCGGAAGGCGCCGACGACCACACGACGTAAGGCTTCGCGCCGGGACGGCCGGCAGAGCCCTCCAGAGGAGGGGCCGGCTCGAAATGGGCAAGGGGGCGATGCTCCTCGCCGCCCGCCTCGACGGCTGCGGGGGGCTCATGCGCCGCCTCGCGAGGGGGAGCCGCCGGAGTCGGCGGGCGCTCGTCCCCGATGATGGCAGACGGATGCCCGCTGTCAGCTGAGGGCGGACCCGAGCCTCCGATCGGCTCGTGGCCGTTTCCGACATCACGAGGTGCCGACGCGCCATAGCCCAGGTCGCCTGCGCCGTTACCGTCGTCCGAGGCCTGGCCCACTGCTGGGCCGGTGCCGCTCGCCGGACCCTGGTCGCGCATGGAGCCGCCTCCACGCCTGCCGCGGCGTCGTCCGCGCCTACCGCGGCGCTCGCCCCGTGGACCGCGCTCTCCGCGGCCCTCGTCGAAGGTTCCTCCCTCGGCTTGGCGCTCCCTGTGGCCCTCGTGGGCCGCGGCCTCGAGGGGCTGGGCTGGGGCCGTGCGCTCGCCTTCCGACGGGCGGGCCTGCGACTCCGCATGCCCCGGAGGGGCACCCTGACGCTCGCGGTCGCCTCCCCAGTCACCGCGTCCGGCCCGGGCGCCGCGGTCACCCCTATCCGCCCGATCGCCCCGGTCAGTTCGATCACTCCGTTCGCCTCGATCAGTCCGTTCGCCTCGGTCGCCCCGATCACCTCGGTCGCGTCCCCGTGAGCCGCTCGCCGAGTCGAACCGGTCGCGCGAGCCTCCCGGCCCGTGCCGGCGAGACCGCTGCGCGTACCCCCCGCGCCGGCTGTCCCGCTCCGGGCGGTCGTTCCTGTCCCGGCGGTCCGCCGACGCCGCGGCCGGCGCTTCGGAAGAAGGCGCTGCCTTGGCCGCCCGAATGGCGGTGTCGGAGCTGAACCAGCGCTTGAAGCGCTGCCAGATGCCGGGCCGCTGCTCGCCTTCGGCTGGCTGCTGCTGAACGGGGGGCGCGGCGTGATGCACCGGAATCGGAGCGGCTGTCGCCGGAAGGAGCGTCGCGACGACGGCAGCCTCCGGCGTCGGCTTCTTCTCCTTGATCGGGTCCGCGACCTCGGGTGCCGTCGGCATGAGGTAGCTCAGCTGCTTGTTCTCCGGCAGCTCCAGCTCGTCGTCCCGGACACGGCGGATCGTGTACTCGGGCGTCTGCATGTTGGGGTTCGGGACGATGATCAGCTCGGCGGCGCTCTTGTCCTCGAGCGTGCGCAGCCACTCGCGCTTCTCGTTGATGAGGTAGGTCGCGACTGCGACCGGGACCTGCGCGATCACCCGGGTGGTGCGCTCCTTGCGGACCTCCTCGCCGATCAGGCGCAGGATCGCGAGCGCCATCGACTCGACGCTGCGAATGCTGCCGATCCCGACGCAGCGGGGACAGACGATATGGCTCGTCTCCCCGAGCGAGGGGCGCAGCCGCTGCCGCGACATCTCGAGCAGGCCGAAGCGCGAGAGGCGCCCGATCTGGATGCGGGCGCGATCCATCTTCACGGCATCGCGGAGGCGATCCTCCACGTCGCGCTGGTTCTTGGGCGACTCCATGTCGATGAAGTCGATGACGATGAGTCCGCCGATGTCGCGAATGCGCAGCTGCCGGGCAACCTCGTCGGCCGCCTCGAGATTGGTATTGAGCGCGGTCGTCTCGATGTCGCTGCCGCGCGTCGCCCGCGCGGAGTTGATGTCGATGGAGACGAGCGCCTCGGTGTAGTCGATCACGATGCTGCCCCCCGCCGGGAGCTGAACCTTGTGCGCGTAGGCCGACTCGATCTGGCTCTCGATCTGGAAGCGCGTGAAGAGGGCGATGTCGTCGGTGTACTGCTTCAGGCGCCGCTGGGCCTCCGGGGGCATGAAGCGCTGCATGTACTCCTGAGCCTTCTGGAACGCCGCGTCGTCGTCCACGAGGATCTCGCCCACGTCGTCCGACAGGTAGTCGCGCAGCGCGCGGGTCACCGCATCGCTTTCGCGGTACACGAGGAAGGGGGCCGGCCGATCCTTCGCCGCGGCCGCAATCTGATCCCACTGGGTCCTCAAGTTGTCGAGGTCCCACTGCAGCTCCTCGGCGGAGCGCCCGACGCCTGCGGTGCGGACGATGGCGCCCATTCCGTCGGGGATCGAGAGCTGGCCCACGACCTCGCGCATCTGGTCGCGGTCCTCGCCCTCGATACGGCGCGAGACCCCTCCGGCACGGGGATTGTTCGGCATCAGGACGAGGAACCGTCCGGCGAGACTGATGAACGTCGTGAGGGCGGCTCCCTTGTTGCCGCGCTCCTCCTTCTCGACCTGCACGAGGACCTCCTGGCCCTCGGTGAGCAGCTCGCGGATGTTCAGGCGCCCCCCCTGGGGCGGCTTCAGGAAGAATTCCTTGGAAACCTCCTTGAGCGGCAGGAATCCATGGCGCTGCGTGCCGTAATCGACGAAGCAAGCCTCGAGCGAAGGCTCTACACGAGAGATTCGACCTTTGTAGATATTCGCCTTTTTCTGTTCCCGCGAGGGGAGGTCGATGCTGAGATCGTAAAGCTTCTGGCCATCAACCAGAGCAACCCGCAATTCTTCCTGCTGGATAGCATTGACGAGCATTCTTTTCATGCGGCCCTACTAGCTGTGGAGGGACCGACAAGACGGCGGGAGGCCGCACGCCCGTTGCAGGCGGGCAGCGCGGCACGACACAAAGGAATAGGGGCGCTCGAGTGTCCATGTGTATGACGTGAACCGCCCGCAGCCGGGCGATGCGCCGAAAACCTTCTGTTGCTCAACCGACGGCGCGCCAGGATCTCGCTCGGCGAGAATAACGGCGCAGCGGCCTTGTCGGCCCAAACGCGATGGCCTCGATACCGAGGACCAACTGATGCGCATCCGCGATAATGGACGCACGCATGTAGTGCGTGTCAGCCCCCATTCTCGCGGAGCCCTTGAGATCGACCGCGGCACGAGCCGCCGGTCATTGGCCGTCCGCCTCATGGAGACAGCTCGCCGAGTATAGCGTCAAGACCACTGTAGAAACAACACTTTACGTCGAGCATGATACGGTGATGACACAGCCAGGATCGCCGCGCGAGCCCGTCCGCCACGTCGAGGTGAGCGAGGAGCGCGCCGGCCAGCGCCTCGATAACTTCCTGATGCGGCTGCTCACGGATGTGCCGCGCAGCCGCATCTACCGTCTGGTCCGGCGCGGGGAAGTGCGCGTGAACGGCCGGCGGGCGAGCCCCGAACAGCGCCTGCAGTGGCATGACAATGTGCGGGTGCCGCCCGTCCGCATCGAGGCCGTACCGCGCCCCGCGCGAGCGTCGGCGCGGCTGATCGAGGCCGTCACGGCGGCCGTCCTCCACGAGGACGAGCGGCTGATCGTGCTCGACAAGCCGGCCGGCATCGCGGTGCATGGCGGGAGCGGGGTGAGCCTCGGGGTCATCGAGGCCCTGCGGGCGGCACGGCCCGGGGAGGAGCTCGAGCTGGCCCATCGCCTCGACCGCGACACGAGCGGTTGCCTGCTGGTTGCGCGCAAGGCGAGCAGCCTCCGGGCCCTGCACGAGCTGCTGCGCGAGGGCCGCTTCGAGAAGGGTTATCTCGCGCTGGTCCAGGGACACTGGAACCTCGGCCGCAAGCGTATCGAGGCGCCGCTGCGGACCGACGTGCGCGTGAGCGGCGAGCGCACGGTGAAGGTGCACCCGAGCGGGAAGCCCTCGGTGAGCGAGTTCCGGCCCGTTCAATTCTTTGGTAAGCAGGCGACGCTCGTCGAGGTGGCCCTGCACACCGGTCGCACGCATCAGATCCGTGTGCATGCCGCGCACGCCGGCCACCCGGTCGCGGGCGATGAGAAGTACGGCAACGAGGATTTCAATCTCCAGATGCGGGATCTCGGCCTCGAGCGCATGTTCCTGCACGCCCATACGGTGAGCTTCGAGTGGCCTCGGGGAGGGCCCTTCAGCGCGAGCGCGCCGCTTCCGGCCGAGTTGAGCGCCGTTGTCGATCGGCTCCAGAGCGGGATTACGGGACGACGTAACCGAGCGTCCGCAACGTCGCGGCGAGCCAGATGAGCGGCAGACCGATGAGACCTGTCGGGTCCTCGCTCTCGATGCGCTCGAGCAAGCTCACGCCGAGAGCCTCCACCTTGAAGCTGCCGGCGCAGTCGAACGGCTGCTCGCGGGCCACGTAGCGCTCGATCTCCTCGGGACTGAGCGCGCGGAATACGACGCGGGTCGTATCGAGGTGCGTCGCGCTGAGTGCCCTGTCCTTGGAGACGACGGCGCAGGCGGTATGGAAGAGCGCGGTCGAGCCGCTCAAGTGCGCGAGCTGCGCGCGGGCGGCCGTCGCATGGCCGGGCTTGTCCAGGATGCTGACGCCCGCGGCAACCACTTGATCGCTCCCGATGACAACGGCCTCACGATGGCGCTCCGCGACCGCTCGCGCCTTGGCCGTCGCGAGCCTGACGGCGCGATCGGGGGCGGCTCGCGACCGGCGTGAGACTCCTCGACGCCGGGGCTCTCCACCGCGAACTCGACGCCGAGCCGCTCGAGCAGCATCCGGCGATAGGGCGAGGTCGAGGCGAGGATCAGGCGCGCACGAGGTGTCACATTTCACCTACGAGAAACAAGAGCTTAAGCGAGAAGGGACGCTTTGACTTGGGAGGGGCCGCTACCTATCATACGCGCCCCATGTCGGACGACTGGTCGGAGCTGCGTGACATCGACCCGTTGGCCGATGGGCGAGTCCGTATCGACTTCGCGTTCGCGATCGCCGATTTGCCACGACTTCGGTCGCAGCTCGTGCGCGCCGACGGCCAGGTGACCGGGCGGGTGTGCTTCGGTCGCGACCGCGGCGTGCCCGTGGCGGATGTGGAGATCTCGGCGCGAGCCGAGCTCATCTGCCAGCGGTGCCTCGCGCCGTTTGCATGCCCCGTGGAATGCGGCGGTAGAGTAGCCATGGTGGCCGACGCTGCGGAAGCCGATCGCGCGCCCGAGGGACTCGAGACCATTCTCGCGCCCGGCCATCGCATCAGCGTGCGGGATCTGGTGGAGGAGGAGCTGCTCCTCGCGCTGCCGATCGTTCCGCTGCACGCGGGGCCCGACTGCCCGGCGGCGGGGCAGGCGCGGAGCGCGGGCCGCAGCGAGAGCCCGGGCGAGGAGCGACATCGACCGTTTGAACGGCTGGATGAGCTGTTAAAACGCGGACCTTAAGACTACTCGGAGATTCCATCAATGGCCGTTCAGAAAAGCCGCAAGACGCCCTCGCGACGCGGCATGCATCGCTCGCACGACGGGTTGAGCAAGCCCGCGCTCTCGATCGACCCGCAGTCGGGCGAGACGCACCTGCGTCATCGGATCACCCCGGACGGGTTCTATCGGGGACGCCGCGTGATCGAGAAAGCGGCCGACGCCGACGAGAAGGAGTAGGTCTCGCGAGGTACGGGGGGGCGGCGGCACGATGCGCTCCTTGAGCCGAGCGTTGGAGTGTTGGTAGTCGCGGTCGACGTGATGAGCGGTGATCACGCGCCACAGGAGCGCGTGACGGGCGCTCTGCGCGTGTTGCGCGACGACGGCGATCTGCGTGCGCTGCTGGTCGGCAACCCTCAGGACATCGCGCCCTGGCTCGAGAAGCTGCCGGATGCGGTGAGGGGGCGAATCGAGATCGTGCCGGCCTCTCAGGTCATCGCCATGGACGAGGCGCCGCGGACGGCGATGCGCCGCGGGCGGGACTCCTCCATGCGGGTCGCCTTGAACCTCGTGAAGGAGGGTCGGGCTGCCGCCTGCGTCAGCGCCGGCAATACCGGAGCGTTGACGGCCATCTCCCACTTCGTGCTGAAGAACATCGAGAGCGTCGAGCGCGCCGCCATCATGTCGGCCATCCCCTCCGCGAGGGGCCATACCCACATGCTCGACCTCGGCGCCAATACGGGCGCCACGGCGCTCCAGCTCTGCCAGTTCGCGCGCATGGGATCGATCGTCGCCCGTGATCTCTACGGCATCGAGGCGCCGCGGGTCGGCCTTCTCAACATCGGCGAGGAGGACATCAAGGGCCACGAGGTGGTGCAGGCCGCGCACGCTCTGCTCGCGAGCGCCGGCGTCCGCTACGTCGGGTTCGTCGAGGGCGATGGAATCTTCTCCGGTGAGGTCGACGTGGTGGTCACGGACGGCTTTACGGGCAACGTCGCGCTGAAGACGATGGAGGGACTCGCGAGGCTGATTGCCGCGCGCACGCGCAGGGAGTTTCAATCATCGATGCGGGGCGCGCTCGCCGGCTGGATCGCACGGCCGGTGCTGCGGCGGCTCGCGGACGGACTCGATCCCCGGCTATACAACGGTGCCTGCATGGTGGGCCTCGCGGGCATCGTCGTGAAGAGTCACGGCCGCGCGGATGCGACCGCCTTTGCCCGGGCGGTGGAGCTTGCCGCACGTGCGGCGCGCGGCGGTCTCACGGCGCACATCGCGCAGGCATTCGGGACTTGAGGGGTGTTGATGTACTCGCAAATCGCAGGCACCGGATCGCACCTACCCGAGAAGATCGTCACGAACTTCGATCTCGAGCGCACGATGGACACCACGGATGCGTGGATCCGCGATCGCACCGGCATCGAGCGCCGCCACATTGCGGCGGACCACGAGACGACGGTCGATCTCGCCGAGCCGGCCGCGCGCCGCGCGATCGAGGCCGCGGGGGTGCGCCCGGAGGATATCGACTGCATCGTCTTCGCCACCTCGACCCCGGATTACATCTTTCCGAACTGCGGCGTGCTGCTGCAGCAGCGCCTCGGCTGCCGCCCCGGCGGCCCGGCGTTCAGTGTCGAGGCGGCCTGCAGCGGATTTCTCTACGCCCTGGCGATTGCCGACAAATTCGTGCGGACGGCGGACTCAACGTGCGCCCTGGTCGTCGGCGCGGAGACGTTCTCTCGCATCACGGACTGGAAAGACCGCTCGACCGCCATCCTGTTCGCCGACGGCGCCGGGGCCGTCGTGCTGCGCCCCGCCGAGCAGCCCGGCATTCTCTCGACGCATCTGCACGCCGACGGCAATTACAAGGACATGCTGTACTGTCCGGGCGGTGTCTCGAGGGACACGCCGGTCTTTGCGGGCGAGGAGCGGCGCAAGACCATCACGATGACCGGCAACGAGGTGTTCAAGATCGCCGTGACGAGCCTCGGCAAGGTGGTGGACGAGGCGCTCGCGGCAAGCCGGCTCGACCGGTCGGCGATCGACTGGCTGGTGCCTCATCAGGCGAACATCCGCATCATCCAGGCGACGGCTCGCAAGCTGGAGCTGCCCATGGAGCGTGTCATCGTCACCGTGCAAGATCACGGCAACACGTCCGCGGCTTCCGTTCCGCTCGCTCTCGACGTGGGCGTGCGCGACGGACGCATCGAGCGCGGCGACCTGCTGCTCCTCGAGGCGTTCGGAGGCGGCGTGACCTGGGGGGCGGCGCTCGTCCGTTATTGAAGGGGTCGAAAGACCCTCCCCGACGCGGCGGCCGGGACTCGCGAGGAGGAACAGAACGCCGCACGAATGCGGCGCTCTGTGGCACTCACGGAAACGAGACTGCTGCTACTTGTTGACCGAACGCTTGAACATCCGATCGATCTTCTCGTTGGTCGCGTCGACCGCCGACTGGGCGGCCTGAGCCGCGGCCAGAGCCTGATTGGCCGTGCTCTGCGCGCCGCTCGCCGCCTGCTGGGCGGCCTGAGCGGAGCTCGCAGCCTGATCAGCCGAGGCCTTCGCCGCCTGCACGTCGGTTTGCAGCTTGGCGACTTGCGCCTTGAGGTCCGCGATATCGGCCTGCATGGGCTTCAGGTCCTGACAGCCCGCAAGACCGATCACGGCCACCGCGGTAGCGATACTCATCACGATAGTGCTCTTCATGACAAACGTCCCCTTCTGGGTTGTTAAGTTCGGGAGTCCCTGAAACAGGACAATGCGAAGCCCTTAAGCGTAATGGTTCCGCTACAGCCTCCGCAAGCGGCGCAACTGCATCAAATTTGGCCGCAGATTGCAACTGGTCAGCATCCAAAAGTGTCGGTGCACCGCGACAACCATGTGGCGCGCCTATCTAGCAGCAATTCTCGGGCCGCATTGTGGCCCGGCAGTCCGGTGACGCCGCCGCCCGGGTGACTGCCCGATCCGCAGAGGTACAGGCCGGTGACCGGCGTCCGATAGTTGCCGTGGCCGAGCACGGGCCGCGCGGCCCAGAGCTGATCGAGTCCGAGCGCACCGTGAAAGATGTCGCCGCCGACGAGACCGAACCGCTCCTCCAGATCGGCGGGAGAGAGCGCGAGGGAGCCGACGATGCTGCGCCTGAAGTTCGGCGCGCAGTCCGTGACCGCGTCGATGATCGTGTCCGCCGCGCGCTCCCGCTCGTCGCGCCAGCTGCGGCCGTTCGGCAGCGAATAGGCGAAATGCTGGCAAAAGAGGCTTGCCACGTGGGCTCCGGGGGGAGCCAAGGTCGGATCGATGGTGCTCGGTATCAGCATCTCGATGATCGGCGCGCGGGACCACCCCGATGAACGTGCATCGAGATAGGCGCGCTCCATGTAGCCGAGCGACGGTGCGATGATGATGCCGGAGCCAAGGTGTGGGCCAGTCCGGGGCAGTGCGTTGAAACGGGGCAGCTCCGTTAGAGCGACATTCATCCGAAAAGTTGCGGACTCGCAGCGATAGCGCTCGATCCGAGCTCGGAAATCGGTCGGAAGCGCATCCCGATCCAGCAGATCGAGGAAGAGCCGCTTCGGATTGACGTTCGCAGCGACGATGCGGGCGCCGAGCGTGGTGCCGTCGGTGAGCCGGACGCCCGACACGCGGACACGGTTCCCGCGGACGGGGTCCGTCAGAATGGCCGCGACGGGCGCGTCGGTGCGGATCTGAACGCCGAGGCGGGCCGCCTCCCGGGCCATGGCTTGCGTGATCGAGCCCATGCCGCCGATCGCATGGCCCCACACGCCCCGCTTGCCGTTCACTTCGCCGAAGGCGTGATGCAGCAAGCCGTATGCGCTCGCCGTATAGGGGCTTTGAAAGTTCCCGACGACGGCATCGAAGCCCTGCAGCGCCTTGAGCGCATCCCATTCGAACCAGGCATCGAGCACATGGCCCGCGCTGCGAGTGAGCAATTCATGAATGTCGCGCTGCGTTTCGGCAGGCAGGCGGCGCAGCTCCCGCCCCATGGCGAGCAGATTCCACAGGTCGCGAGGACCGTGGAGGCTGGCGGGCGGTGTCTTCAACACCAGACTGCGCAGATAGCCGACGACGCGCTCGAGCATGGCGTGAAAGGCGGGCAGGCGCGCGGCATCGGCAGGGGAGCGCTGCTGCACTGCGGTAAGCGTGTCGGCGAGCGTGGGACCGGCACAGAACGCTCGACCGTCGGGCAGCGGTAGAAAATTTTGCATCGGCCGCTCGATGAGGGTGAGGCCATGCTCGGCGAGGCGCAGGTCGCGCAGCACCTTGGGGTGCAGCAGGCTCACCGTGTAGCTGGCCGTGGAGTTGCGGAACCCCGGATGGAACTCCTCGGTGACGGCGGCGCCGCCGACGAGGCTGCGGCGCTCCAGGACCGTGACCTTCAAGCCGGCTCGGGCGAGGTAGCAGGCGCAGGTGAGGCCGTTGTGGCCGGCGCCCACGACGATGACGTCGGAGCTCCCCCTTGCACGGCGAAACGATCTGGATATAATCACAGTATCTGTATAAATGAACAGCTGCTCGCCATGTCCGACCTGACACCCCGCCAGAGCCAGATCCTGCGTCTCATCCAGCGCTTCATCACCCAGACGGGCATGCCCCCCACGCGGGCGGAGATCGCCCGGGAGCTGGGATTCAGGTCCGCCAACGCGGCGGAGGAGCATCTGCGCGCGCTCGCGCGCAAAGGTGTCATCGCGCTCGTCCCCGGCACCTCACGCGGCATCCAGCTGAAGGACACTATCCGCGAGCAGATGGGCCTGCCGCTCATCGGCCGCGTCGCCGCGGGCAAGCCCATCCTCGCCGAGGAGAATGTCGAGGCCCGCTTCCAGATCGACCCTGCGCTCTTCCAGCCCCGCCCGCATTATCTCCTGAAGGTGACCGGCATGAGCATGAAGGATGCCGGGATTCTCGATGGGGATCTGGTGGCGGTGCACCGGACGACCGAGGTGCGCAGCCGGCAGATCGTCGTCGCGCGCCTGGAGAACGAGGTCACCGTCAAGCGCTATCGCCAGGAAGGCTCCGTCGTGTGGCTCCTGCCGGAGAACAGCGACTTCGAGCCCATCCGGGTGAATCTCAAGGAGCAGACGTTCATCATCGAGGGTGTCGTCGTCGGAGTGCTGCGGCGGGGCAAGGCAGCCGGCCTGATGTAGGGTTTCATGGCGCGCCCGAATGCCGGTCATGGCCGATCCCCGCGCCGATCCTCGCATTGCACGGCTCCTCGCGCATCCCGCCATCTGGCGCGGCCGCAGCGTCGCTCGCTCCAGCGTCGTGCCGACGGGCTTCTCCGCGCTCGATGCGAGCCTGCCCGGCCACGGCTGGCCGCAGGTGGGGCTGGTCGAGATCCTCATGTCCCATTTCGGCGCCAGCGAGTTGTACCTGATCCTGCCTGCGCTCGCGCTGCTCACGAGACCGCCTGCCGCACGCTGGTGCGCCTGGATTGCACCTCCTTGTGAACCTTTCGCGCCGGCGCTCGCCGCCCACGGCGTGAGCTTCGCGCGCGTGCTCGTCGTGCGCGCCGATCAGGCCGGCCAGGGCGAGCCCACCGGGAGGGTGCTGTGGGCCTGCGAGCAGGCGTTGCGCTCGGGCGCTTGCGAGACAGTGCTCGCCTGGATGCCGCGCGTGCCGCCTCGCGCTCTGCGCCGCCTCCAGCTCGCCACGGAGCGCGGCCGCACGCTCGCCTTTCTGTTCCGGACGCTCTGCGAGCGCACGGTGCGGGAGCCCTCCACTGCCGCTTTGCGGATTGCGGTGGAACCGGCAGGCGAGGGCGTTCGCATCAAGCTGTTGAAGAGCCGGGGAGGCGCGAGAGAGGCCGTTGACCTCAGCTTTCGGGTCGCGGCGGACGATTGAGTCATGTCGACTCGCATTCCCGGCAAAGCGGCCGGACCCGCCGCGCCTGCACGTCCCGCCCCGCATCTCGTTCCATTCGAGCCGCCGCAGCGGCTTGACGCTCCACCGCGGTGGGCCGGCGCTCTGCCGCTCCCCGAGGCCCGCGAGCTGTGGATCGGAGCGCATTTCCCGCAGCTCACCGTGGAACCCCGCGACCCGCGCCGGGAGCAGGCACTGCTCGAGCGGCTCGCAACGCTCGCCCAGCGCTTCACGCCGCGAGTGAGCCTCGCGCCGCCGGACGGCCTCACGCTCGAGGTGAAAGGGAGCCTCCACCTGTTCGGCGGTGTGGCCAAGCTCGGGGCAGGCTTTCTGGCGGGATGCCGGAGCGCCGGCACCCGGCCGAGGCTCGCTTTGGCGCCGACCGCTCTCGCGGCGCTCGCCGGTGCGCGCTCCGGCAAGCCCTTCAACGTGAGGGAGCCGGCACGGCTCATCGGAGCCCTGGCGCCCCTGCCGCTCGCGGTGCTGCGCTGGCCGCCGGAAGTGCTCGAGCGCCTCGCGAAAGTGGGCGTGCGCACGATCGGCGCGGCGCTGCGCTTGCCGCGAGCGGGACTCGCGCGCCGCTTCGGCACCGAGTCGCTCGCATCGCTCGATCGCCTGGTGGGCCGCGCCGCCGATCTGCGCGGGAGCTTTCGCGCGCCCGAGCGGTTTCGCATGCGCCGCGCCTGCACGTACGAGCTGGAGCGGCACGAGGCCGTTCTCGCGGCGCTCGCGCCGCTCCTCGAGAGCCTGGGCAAGTTCCTCGAGGCGCGCCAGTGCGGCATCACCCAGCTCGAATGCCGGCTGTGGCATCGCCACGCGCCGCCGACGCAATGTGTGCTGAAACTCGCCGCGCCGGGAGCGGACCCCCAGCGTTTGAGCGCCCTGCTCGGCGAGCGGCTGGCGGCGCTCGCGTTGCCGGAGCCGGTACGCTCCTGCGAGCTGCGCTCCGGGGCGCTCGTGCCGCGAGAGCTCCCCGTCGAGGGGCTCTGGCGGCCGGGCGAGCACGGCGGCGGCGCCCGTGCGGAATCGACGGATCTCATCGAGTGCTTGCGCGCGCGTCTGGGCGTGGAGGCGGTGCATGGATTGCAGGTGCATCCCACACATCGTCCCGAGGCGGCGTCGCGGCAGGTGGAGGTCGGTGCCGTGGAAGCGCAGGCGAAGCCGTCTTCGTCGGGCCCGGCGCGGGATTCGCGGCGGTCAGTGCCGGCATCGGCGCCGGTGCCCTGGCCGGCCTTTCGACGTCCTTTGTGGCTGTTACCTGTGCCGGAGCCGCTGTCCGAGATTGAAGGACTGCCGCAGCGCCAGGGTCCCTTGTGTTTGATCGGCGACCCGGAGCGCATCGAGACCGGCTGGTGGGAAGGGGAGGTCGCGCGCGACTACTACCATGCCGTCGACATGCACGGCGTGCGGCTGTGGGTCTTTCGCGAGCGGAAGAAGCCGCACCGGTGGTTCTTGCAGGGGGTGTTTGGGTGACGTCCGTATCCGCTACAAATGATGCCCCTGTTTGATGACGTTCCAAAAAGCTTCTCGAAGCATTCGCGCGCGCTTGATATTCGATCCGGCGTCGTGTATTCAGGCGCCATGAAAACCGCTGTTTGGATGTCCTACGATCTCGGAGTGCGTGGCGACTACGAAGGTCTCTATGCGTGGCTCGACGAGCACGGCGCTCAGGAGTGTGGAGACTCGCTCGCCTTTCTGAGCTATGCGCACACCGGTCCGCTGCCCGCTGCGATGAAGAAGGAGCTCAAGAAGGCTCTGCATACCACCAAGCAGACGAGGATCTACCTCATATATCGCGAGCCCGGGACGAAGAAACTCAAAGGCGCGTTCCTCCTGGGAGGGCGAAAGGCAGCGCCGTGGTCCGGATATGGGACTCGTGGCGAAGAAGTGGTCGATGTCGATGAGTCCTGATGCCCATGCCGAACATTCTTCCGGATACGGGTATTTGGTATGCCTTGTGCGACCCGCGAGATCCCTGCCATTCTGCGGTCCGCGACAGAGCTGGACTTCTGGACCTCCATCACGTCGTGCTTCCGTGGCCTGTGGTGTATGAGACGCTTTGCACGCGCTTTGTGCGCAATGCTCCGGCGTTATCCCGCCTTTCGAGCTATCTCAAGCGGCCGCGGATCACCTACCTCGACGACTCGCCATACGTTCGCGGCGCATTCGAGCTTGTGTTCGAGTCCTCGTTGAGTCGTTCGCGCCCTCTGAGCATGGTTGACTGCGCGATCAGGCTCGTCCTCGCCGACGTCAACGTAAAGATCGACTATCTCATGACTTTCAATTCTCGGGATTTCGTCGACGTGTGCGCGCGGCGGCGGATCATGCTCGTGTGAGCGTAGCGATGAACCGCAGATATACAGCTCGTCAGCCCATACAGTACTGATCGATTTCCGTCACTGCATGGACGCGCGCCCGGATTTCCGTTCAAGCTATCCCGCGACCCATCGCCACCCGTGCGATACATCTCGGGAGAGCCTGTTTGAGCGCGCCACCGGACTACGCGGAGCTTCACTGTCTCACGAACTTCACTTTCTTGCGCGGCGCTTCGCACCCCGAGGAGCTGGTCGATCGTGCGCGCAAGCTCGGGTATGCAGCACTGGCGATCACGGACGAGTGCTCGGTCGCCGGAGTCGTGCGGGCGCACATGGAAATCAAGAAGAGTGGGGCGACGCAGGCTCCGGAGCATGCCGCGCGATCTTTGAATCTCATCATCGGCGCAGAGTTTTGCCTCGCGGACGGCTTGCGCTTCGTCGCGCTCGCCGCGAATCGGGAGGGATACGGCCGGTTGTGCCGCCTCATCACCCGGGGGCGGCGCGCAGCTCCGAAGGGCGAGTACGCCCTAACGCGCGCCGACGTCGAATCCTGCCTCGACCAGTGTCTTCTTCTCTGGCTGCCGGACTCGACGTTCCGACCGTGACGTCCGGCCCGATCTCGACGCCGCCACCTGGCTGCGGGAACGTTTCCGCGGAAACGTCTGGATTGCCGCCGAGCTCACATGCGACGGGGCGGATCGCGAGCGCCTTGCCGCGCTCACGCGGATTGGCTGCAAGCTCGGGCTGCCTCTCCTCGCGAGCGGGAACGTGCACATGCACATCCGCGAGCGCCGCAGGCTCCAGGATGCCTTGACGGCCATTCGTCTAAACATGCCGCTCACCGAGGTGGGATGGCACGCTCATCCCAACGGCGAGCGCCATCTGCGCGAGCGCGCGCGGCTCGCTCGCCTGTACCCACCCGGGCTTCTCGCCGAGACGCTCGCCGTCGCGGAGCGCTGCACGTTCTCCCTCGATGAGCTGCGGTACGAGTATCCGCGGGAGCTGGTGCCGGCCGGCGAGACGCCGGCGACTCATCTGCGCAAGCTCGTGGAGCAGGGTATGCAGATGCGCTGGCCGCAGGGCGCACCGCTCGAGGCCCAGCGCATCATCAAGCATGAGCTTGAGCTCATCGCGGACCTGCGCTACGAGCCATACTTTCTCACCGTGTACGACATCGTGGCCCACGCGCGCAGTCTCGGGATCCTGTGCCAGGGCCGCGGCTCCGCGGCGAACTCGCTCGTCTGCTACTGCCTCGGCGTCACGTCGGTGGGGCTCGATCGCGGCGCGCTCCTCATCGAGCGCTTCATCTCGCGCGAGCGCAACGAGCCGCCGGACATCGACATCGACTTCGAGCACGAGCGGCGCGAGGAAGTCATTCAATACGTCTACGGCAAGTACGGCCGCGAGCGGGCGGCGCTCGCCGCGACGGTCATCATGTACCGGCACCGCAGCGCCCTGCGCGATCTCGGCAAGGCCTTCGGGCTCGATCCCGTGCAGATCCACCAGCTCTCAAAGATCGTGCAGTGGTGGGACTGCGGCATCGCGCCGGAGCGTGTGCGCGAGGCGGGCTTCGATCCGCGGAGCCCAGTGCTCCGAATGATCCTCGAGCTCGCGGGCGAGCTCGTCGGATTCCCGCGTCATCTCTCCCAGCACGTCGGCGGCTTCGTGATCTCCGCGGGACCGCTCGAGGAGCTGGTGCCCGTCGAGAATGCGGCGATGCCGGACCGCACGATCGTTCAATGGGACAAGGACGACCTCAATGACCTGGGCCTGCTGAAAGTGGACCTGCTCGGCCTCGGCATGCTGACCGCTCTCCGGCGCGCGCTGGCGCTGGTCAACGAATATCGCGCGACGCATTGGACCTTAGGGCATCTGCCGCCGGAGGACCCGCAGGTGTACGAGATGATGTCGCGCGCCGACACCGTCGGGGTGTTCCAGATCGAATCCCGCGCGCAGATGTCCATGCTGCCGCGCCTGAGGCCGAAGGAGTTCTACGATCTGGTGATCGAGGTCGCGATCGTCCGTCCGGGGCCCATCCAGGGAGACATGGTGCATCCGTACCTGCGGCGCCGGGAGGGAAGCGAGCCGGTGGAGTACCCGGGTCCGGAGGTGCGGGAGGTGCTGAAGCGCACGCTCGGTGTGCCCATCTTCCAGGAGCAGGTCATGCAGCTCGCCATCAAGGCAGCGGGCTTCACGGCCGGTGAGGCGGACAACCTGCGCCGCGCCATGGCCGCCTGGAAGCGGCACGGAGACATCGGCCGCTTCCAGGCGAAGCTCGTGAGCGGCATGCGCGCACGGAATTACTCGGAGGAGTTCGCGCTGCGGATTTGCAAGCAGATCCAGGGATTCGGGGATTATGGCTTCCCGGAAAGTCACGCCTGTAGCTTTGCGCTGCTCGTCTACGACTCGGCGTGGCTCAAGTATCACGAGCCGGCGGCCTTCACGTGCGCGCTGCTCAACAGCCAGCCGATGGGCTTCTACGCCCCGGCGCAGCTGGTGCGGGATGCGCGGGAGCATGGAGTCGAGGTGCGGCCCGTCCGCATCGATGCGAGCGAGTGGGAGTGCACCTTGGAGCCGCGCGATGCGGAACCTCGCGATCTCGATGCGGCATCCCTCCCGAGCCAGCCCGCCTTGCGCCTGGGGCTGTGCCTGGTGAAGTCACTGTCCCAGGCGGCGGCGGAGCGGATCGCGGCCGCGCGGGCCGAGCGGCCCTTAACGAGCGTGCAGGATCTCGCGCGGCGTGCCGCGCTCGATCGGGACGATCTCGAGGCCCTCGCCGCGGCCGGCGCGCTCGCGCCCTTGAGCGGCAACCGCCATCTCGCCTTCTGGGAAGTCGCGGGAGCCGAGCGGCCTCTCGCTCTCGAGCCGCGGCCGGACGGCACGGCCACGGCACACGCCGCTGAGAGCCGGCCGCTGCTCGAGGGCCGGCCGTTGCTCATGGCTCCGACGGAGCGGGAGGGCATCGAAGCGGACTATGCCTCCGTTGGGCTCACGCTCGGGCGCCATCCGATGGCGCTGCTGCGCGAGCGGCTGCGCGGCGAGCGGATCCTCGCCACGGCCGAGCTGTCCGCGCTGCCGCACGGGAGGCTCGTGCGGACCGCCGGCATCGTTCTCCTGCGCCAGCATCCGGCAAGCGCGAAGGGCGTGATCTTCATGACCCTGGAGGATGAGACCGGCCAGGTGAATCTCATCGTGTGGCGGAGCGTGGCGGAGGCGCAGCGCCGGCCGCTCCTCGAATCGCGGCTGCTCGAGGTGAGCGGCACGCTGCAGAGGCAGGGGGAGATCCTGCACCTCGTGGCGCAGCGGCTGATCGACCGGTCCACCCTCGTGGCGGGGCTCGCCGCGGGATCGCGGGATTTTCACTGATCCGGCGGCTGCGGTCGGCTGGCGCCGCAGCCGCTCAGTTGATGCTGATGGCGACGCCGCTCGCGCTGCCCGCGCTCAAGTCGATCGGAGCGGACTGCGGCTGCCGGCTCAAGGAGCCCGCCGGGTCGGAGGAGTTCCAGACCCAGGCCTCGGAGTAGTAGACACTGGTAGGTGTGCCACCGGGCACGGACGTGAAGAGTGTGGCGGTGGCGGACGATCCACTGAGATACGCATCGAGCGGCGTCACGGCGATGAGCGCGCCGTCCTGAGTCAGGATGAGCTCGCCCTTATCGTACTTGCCGGGGGCACTCACCGTCACCGTTCCGGAGATGGTCTCGGCGGTCGTGCCGCTCGGGAGCGGAATGGCGGCGGCGGTGAACGTTGCAGTGGCCGAGCCGGACGGAGGCGAGACGGTCGTGGTGAGCGGGCCATCGCCGTAGAGCGGCGCAGAAGCCGCGACCGTGTAGGTCGATACTCCCTGCGACGGCGTCACCGAGGTGAGCGCGGCCGACCCGCCCGCGGCGTAGACCTCATACTCGAGACTGCCCGCGGACAGGGACTGCGCGGTGTCAAACGTGCCGGTGAAGGGATCGACCGGCCGGGCCTCGATGAGATAGGGCAGGGAGACCGAGCTCGAGTCCGGCAGCGTTTGATAGAAGCCGATCCAGGCTCCGGGCGGCGAGACTGCGGAGGACAAATTGACCGAATACGAGGTGGCGGCAGTGAGCGTCACGCCGCTGAGCGACAGAGCTGTCGCGGAAGAGGGAGGCGCGGCGCTCACCGGTACCGACTGGATGACGACCGTCTCGATACCCGGCCCGTGAATCACCAGATCGTAAGTCTGCGTCGAGCTCGCGCAGGAGCTCACCGCGCTGCCGCTACTGCTGCTGCTGGCGCTACTGCTACTACTGCTCGCGGCGCAGGGAAGCGGATACAGCACGAAGTCGCCATTCGACTGGAGCGGCACGCTCTCGACGATGGCGTTTCGCGTTCCGTCGCTGCTCGGAGTCTCCGCTGTGACCTCGACGCCGCCGGCTGTCGAGGTCAGCGCCGAGATGTCGATCTGCCCTTCGATCGTTCCGACTTGCGCGAGGTTGTATCCCGAGAGATGCGGGATCAGCAGGAAGCCGGATTGGCCGCTGATCGTGTACGGCACGAGATCCCGCGAGGCGTCGAAGTCGATGGCTGCGGAGGTGGTCGCCGCTCCTCCGAGTCCCGAGGACTCGCACGTGCCGGTCGTCGGATCGAAGACTTGGTTGACCGAACAATTCTCCGAGGTCGTCGTGCCCGTGCTGATGCACGCGCCGGTCGATGAATCGAACGTCGTACCGAGCGCGCACGACGATGAGGTACTCGTCGTCCCGGTGAGGGTATCGGTCGTGTTGCCGATGGCGATGCACGTGCCGATGAGCGAGTCGAAAATGGTGCCGGCCGTGCAGTCCGAAGCGCTCTCCGTCCCGGACTCGCAAGTGCTCGCGGTGCTGGTGCCCGTGTCGAGCCCCGAGGTGGAGCTCTGACCGCAAGCGAACGCGGCGAGTGCGGACTGCTGAGCGGCCGCAATGGTCAGATCGATCGCGAACGTGATGCCTTGCGCGGCATTCGGCACGGCGAGCGGCAGGCGCTCCAGAGCCCCGCCGCTGCCGGTGGTGTCCACCTCGTCGTTGTAGAGCGCGCCCGCGCTCTGCGCGGAGCTTGCGAGCGAGGTGTTGGAGTCGGCGAGCACGAGGCGCATCTGATTGTACGTCCCGACAGGCAAGGACAAGCTGCTCGCGAATTCCGATAGAGTGCCATTGGTGACCGTCGTGAGGTCGATGGTCTGCGGCGAGGACAGCGTGAATTCCTTCCAGCCGCTGTCCGTCGGGCCCGCGGTCGCGCTCGCATTGAAGGCAACCTGCGTCAGGGTGACCCAAACGTGCGCGTACTGCGCAGGCACGTTGGCCCCGGTCGAGACATCCGTGCGCGACTGGCACGCCGCGAGCGCGAAGCAGGCTAGGAGGCCCAGCGCGATGCGCAACCAGTGCGCCGATCGCTCCGAGAGATGAGTGCTCAAACCCTACCTCTGTTCCCTATGGCAACCGGCATTTGACCGGCTTCTAGACTACGCCAGCCGAGAGTAAGGTGTCGATGTTGCACCCCGGCGACAGCGTTACGAACTGTGATGCACGGCGCACTGACTGGAGGGCCTGCCCGCGAAGCGGATAATGGCCGCTCGCCAGTGGGGCCTCGAGACACGATAATTCAGTCTTGCGCTCCCGACGGAGCGCGAGCGAACGGCAGATCATCATGCGACTTCATCCCACAGGCCAATTCGACAACCACGCCGCGCAGTATCGGCGCATCGAAGCGAAGCCTCTGGCCGCCGCCCTGGGCGCGGAGATCTGTGGAGTGGACGCCGGCAAGCCGACCGAGGCGCAGTTCGAGGAGATCCGGCACGCGCTGTTCCGACACAAGATGATTTATTTCCGCGGGCAGAAGCTGACCCATGCGCAGCACGAGAGCTTCAGCTTGCGCTTCGGGCCCTTCGCGGAAGATGCGTATACGCAGGGCGTGCCCGGGCATCGCGACGTGCATCCTCTCATCAAGGAAGCGAGCGACTCATCCAAAATGGTCTTCGGCGAGGGCTGGCATACGGACTCCCCGTTCCTGCCTGCGCCCCCTTCCATCACGATCCTGAGATCCGTTCAAGTGCCGCCCTTCGGGGGAGACACCATGTGGGCGAGCTCGGCGCTCGCGTACAGCATGCTGAGCGACACGTATCGCCGATTGATCCAGGATTTGCGCGTGCGCTTCTCGCTGCGCGATGTCCTCACGGCCGTCCACGAATCGGTCGAGCTGAGCGATAGTCCCATCGGCCGGCTCGCGGCGACCCGCGGCGCCGAACGACTCTCGGCGGATCTCCTTCGCAAGATCGAGGGCAGCGCGCATCCCCTGGTGCGGACGCATCCGGTCACCGGCGAGAAGTCGCTCTACGTCGATTCCTCCTACGGAGTCGGCATCGAGGGCATGCTGCCCGAGGAGTCCGCGCCGATCCTCCGCTACCTGACGGACCACCTCACGCAGCCCGCCTTCACCTGCCGGCTGCGCTGGGAGGCCGACATGCTCACGCTGTGGGACAACCGGCTATGCGTCCACCAGGCATACAATGACTACCAAGGCTATCGGCGCGAGCTGTACCGGACGACGGTGGTGGGCGAGAAGCCCACCTGAGATGGGCCGCGCGATCGAGGGTTTCGTACGACCATGCACAGCACAATCGTTTCCGAGTTGGCAGAGCGCGTGGGTGCGGACATCGTCGTCGAGCCGGATGCGGACAACGTGGTGCGCCATACCCGGGACCTGTGCGTTCAAGGCAACCCTGCGGTCGGGATCCTTGCACTCACGTATCCACGCACCACACAGCAGGTCTCGGCCATCCTGAGCTACTGCAACGAGCGCCGGATCCCGGTCCAGCCGCAGGGCGGTATGACGGGCCTCGCCGGCGGGGGCGTTCCTGTCGTTCCGTGTGTCGTCGTCTCGCTCGAGCGTATGCGCTCCATCCGGGAGCTCGATGTCACCGCGGGGACCATCACCGTCGATGCGGGCGTGGTGATGGAAGCGGTGCAGAAGGCTGCCGATGCCGCCGACCTGTTCTTTCCGCTGGACCTCGGAGGGCGCGGCTCGTGTCAGATCGGGGGCAACCTCTCGACCAATGCCGGCGGGAATCGGGTGCTGCGCTTCGGCATGGCGCGCGATCTGGTGCTGGGAGTGGAGGCGGTGCTCGCCGACGGCAGCGTCATCGACTCGCTCCGCAAGGTGATCAAGAACAATACGGGCTATGACCTGCGGCAATGGTTCATCGGCGCCGAGGGCACGCTCGGCATCATCACGGCGGCCGTGCTCCGTCTCTTCCCCAAGGCTCGAAGCTGCTGCACCGGCATCTGCGCGGTGAACGATTACAAGGGCGTCCTCGAGCTGCTCAAGCGGGCGCGGGCGGGCTTCGGCTCGCAGCTGACGGCGTTCGAGGTCATGTGGCCGGAATTCTATCGGCTCGCCACGGTGGGCCTCGGCCGGAAGCCGCCTCTTGCGGACGAATACGGCGCCTATGTGCTGATCGAGACCATGGGACTCGATGCCGAGACGGATCAGCAGCGCTACGAGACGGTGATCGGCGATGCCCTGGAGGCCGGTCTCGTCAAGGACGCCGTCATCGCGCAGTCCCAGCGCGAAGCGACCGATCTATGGGCCGTGCGCGACTCCCCCGGCGAATGGCAGCGCACCGCGCACTGGCCGCAACTGGGATTCGATGTGAGCGTGCCGACGGGCGAGATCGGTGCCCTCGCGACGGAGATCGACGCCACGCTGTCGAGCCGCTGGCCGCAGCTGAAGGTGGTGTACTTCGGCCACGTGGCCGACGGCAACCTGCATGCGTCGGTGAGGATGTCCGGACACTCGGTCCCGGAGCGGGAGATCGAGGATGCCGTGTACGGAATTGCCGCCCAGCGGCGGGGCTCGATCTCCGCGGAGCACGGGATCGGCTCGTTGAAGCGCGAGTTCCTGCACTACTCCCGCAGCCCCGAGGAGCTCACCATGATGCGCGCCGTCAAGAAGGCGCTGGATCCGAACGGGATCATGAACCCCGGGAAGATCTTCTAGCTCGCGAGCCGGCGGCCGCGCGAGCTACCGCGGCGCCGCGCCCGCGAACTTCATCTGGATGGACCCGCGGCGCTCGAGGAACTTCCACACACCGCGCTCGCGCACGAAGCGGTCCTGGAATTCGCCGAAGTAGATCGGGCCCGGTGAGTCGAAAGGCGGCTTCGCGTCCCCGGGGGTCGTCGCGATCATCGTCAGGTACGAGATCCCGCGCGCTGCGTCGCGGCTCTCCACGTCGATCATGACGTTGGTCGCGAGGTGCTTCGTGAGCAGCGTCTTCGGGCGCGTCAGGAGCGACGTGCGGATGACCTCGCGGCCCTGGATGACCTGGTCCGGCGCCATCGGGCGCGACATCGAGCCGTTCTCGGCGAAGAAGTCGGCCGCCCCGCTCAAGTCCCCCAGATCGAGCGCGCGGGAGTAGGCGTAGACGAGGCGCTCGCAGGCTCGTTCGATCTCGGTGCGCTCGGCGGCGCTCAAGGATTCCGTCATGGGTTTCTCCGTTCGTTGTCGAGCATAGCTCGAGGAAGCGCGGGGCGCCCGAGGATCAGGTCCGCGGCCTTCTCGGCGACCATCACGACGACCGCATTCGTGTTGCCGCCGACGATCGACGGAAACACGGAAGCGTCCGCCACACGCAAGCCCTCGATCCCGGCGACGCGCAGCTGCGGATCGACCACCGCCGACTCATCGGTCCCCATGCGGCAGGTGCTGACCGGATGATGCACCGTGTACGCCTGGGCGCGGATGTACGCGAAGAGGTCCGCATCGCTCTGGGCCGCAGCGCCCGGGACGGCCTCCTCGGCGCGGTATTTCGCGAAAGCGGGGGAGGCGAAGATCCGCCGGACGAGGCGAATCGCCCGCACCAGCGGCTCCACGTCCTGCGGGACCGAGAGCAGATTCGGGTCGATGAGCGGCGCCTCGAGGGGATCCGGGCTCGCGAGGGTGATGCGCCCGCGGCTGCGCGGATAGAGTCCGACCGGACTCAAGGCGAAGCCGTGCCCGAAGGGGAAGGGGAACGATGGCGGTGGGCGCTTGGCCGGCTGGAAGACGAGCTGCACGTCCGGTCTGTCGAGACCCGCCACCGTCTTCAGGAAGGCGGCGGACTCGAAGATGTTGTTCGCGAGCGGCCCCGATCTGAGCAGCAGATACTCGGCGACGTTCACGAGATTGCGCGGCATGGCGCGCGCCGAGATCCCGTAAGAGGCGGGGTGAGTCGTCACCATGTGAACTGGACTCGCCAGGTGGTCGTGCAGGTTGCGGCCGACGCCCGGGAGGTGATGGCGCACCTCGATCCCGACCGACCTCAAGTGCTCACCGTCACCGATTCCGGACAGCATCAGCAGCTGCGGTGAGTGGATCGACCCTGCCGAGAGAACGATCTCGCGGCTCGCGCGCACGGTAAGGAGACCTTGCTCCGATCGGGCCTCGACCGCCGCCGCGCGGCGGCCCTCCAGGACGATCCGGGTGGCGCGAGCGCTCGCGAGGACGGTGAGGTTGCGCCGCCTCATGGCTGGACGCAGCAGCGCGCTCGCGGTGGTCTCGCGTGTGCCCCCGCGGATCGAGAGCTGGCGCAGCGCGACGCCTTCGGTCTCCCCGCCGTTCAAATCGACTCGCGCGGGGAATCCGAGTCCTGCGAGAGCCTCGAAGAACGCGAAGTTGAGCGGATTAGGCCGCGTGACATTCCGCACGTTCATCGGTCCGCCGCGCCCGTGAAAGGCGGACGGCCCGAAATTCTCGTTGTTCTCGCTCCGGCAGAAGTACGGCAGGACCTCCCGATAGCTCCAGCCGGCTGCGCCCGAGCTTGCCCAGTCGTCGTAGTCGCGCGGGTGTCCGCGAAAGTACACCATGCCGTTGATGAGCGCCGAGCCGCCGAGCCCCCGGCCGCGAGGCACCGGGATCCGGCGGCCATTGAGGTTCGGCTGCGGCACTGTCTGGAAACGCCAGTTGAGTGCCTCGGAGCGCTGCACCATGGCGACCGCCGCCGGAACATCGACGGCGAGGCTGCGGCCCGAACCGCCGGCCTCGATCAGACAGACCGTCCGGCTTGGGTCCTCCGAGAGCCGGGCCGCGAGCGCGCAGCCCGCGGTCCCTCCGCCGACCACCACGAAGTCGAAGCTCTGATCCGGACCGGTCCCGCGCAAAGCTACCCCCATGAGGCGCCGCCGCCGCCCAACAGCACGGATGGTATCACTCCGTTCCGCGCTCTCAGTGCTGCGGCTTGCGCTTGCCCTTCGGCGCGGACTCCCCGTCCCCGATGTCGTAGTCGTCGAAGTCGCTCGTCAGCTCGGCCGTGCGCTTCTCCTCGAGCAGCTTCTCGAGCCGGCGCCACGCGGGGTCGCCGTTCTTCACGCTGCGGCGCTTGGCGAGGTCGAGGTCCTTGATGACCTGGTCGAGGTCGACATCGGCCTCTTCACTGACGGGCTCGTCGGCGCCCTCGTCTTCGAATTCGTCCGATTCAGGCTTCTCGCTCATAATCTCAAGCGTGAAACGTGGGGGTCTTGAGTCACTTCACCGGATGAGCTCGTTGAGCTCGAATATGGGCATGAGCATAGCGAAGACGATGCCCATGACGAAAATTCCCATGAGCACGATCAGCGCAGGCCCGAGCAGGCCGACCATCGCCGTGAGCAAGCCGTCGAGCTCGCGCTCCTGATTGATCGCCGCCCGCTCGAGCATGTTCTCGAGCTCACCGCTCGCCTCGCCGCTCGAGATGAGGTGGATGGTCATCGGAGGAAACAGCCGGCTCGCCGCGAGCGAGCGACCGATGGGGGCGCCCTCGCGCACGCGCTGCGAGGTCTCGATGATGGCATCCTGCATCGGCAGATTCGCGACAACCTCGCCCGAGATGCGCAAGGCCTCCAGCACCGGCACGGCGCTCGCCGTGAGGATGCTCAAGGTGCGCGTGAAGCGCGCGGTGTTGAACCCGCGCGTGAGCTTGCCGATGAGGGGGAGCGAGAGCAGCATCCGGTGATAGCGGCGCCGCGGGGCGGGTTTGCGCAGCCAGCGCTTCACCAGCACGGAGACGATCACCGCGGCGACGAGCAGCGGCAGCCCGTACGAGCGCAGGAAGCCGCTCACGCCGATCAGGATGCGCGTCATGAGCGGCAGCTGCGCGTGGCTCGACTCGAATACCGTGATCACCTTCGGGACGACGTACGTGAGCAGGCCGGCGACGATCGCGAAGCACATGACGCTCAACGCGATGGGATAGAGCATCGCCCCGAGGACCTTCTGGCGCATCACCTCGCGGCTCTCGGTGAAGTCGGCGAGCCGCTCGAGCACCCCGTCGAGGTGTCCCGATTGCTCGCCGGCGGAGACCGTCGCGCGATAGATCTCCGGAAAGACCCGCGGGAAGTCTGCGAGGCCATTGGCGAGCGTGTGCCCTTCCATGACCTTCGCGCGCACGCCGATGAGGATGCTCTGCACGCGCGGCTTGTCCGTCTGCTCCGAGACGGCGAGCAGAGCCTCCTCGAGCGGCAGGCCCGCGCGCACGAGGGTCGCGAGCTGCCGGGTGAGCAGCGAGAGATCCGTCACCGAGACGCGGCGTCCTAACGTGAAGCCGCGCTGCTGCTGCTCGGTCGCCTCCTTGCGCGCCACCTCGATGACGGTGACCGGCAGCAGCTGGCGCTCGCGCAGGAGCTGGCGCACTTGCCGGGCGGTATCGCCTTCGAGGATTCCCTTGCGTTCCCGTCCCCCGTGGTCGAGGGCTGTGTATTCGAAGGCACCCATCGCGGTCCAGCCCTGCTGCGCTAATCCTCGCGCGTGACGCGCAGCACTTCCTCGAGCGTCGTTTCCCCGCGCAGCACCCTCGCGAGCGCATCGTCGCGGATGGAAGGGGTCATGGTGCGCGCATAGCGCTCGATTTCATGCTCGGCGGTGGTATCGTGAATCATCGTCCGCAGGGTGTCATCGACGATCACGAGCTCGTAGACGCCGGTGCGCCCACGGAAGCCGTTCGCATCGTCGTTAGCGGGCCGATAGAGCGTCGGGGAGGGATCGCCGGGACGCAGGCCGAGGAGCCTGCGCTCGTATTCCCCGGCCGCGAAGGGCTCCTTGGTATCCGGATTGAGTACCCGCACGAGCCGCTGCGCCAGCACGCCGATGAGGCTCGACGACAGCAGGAACGGCTCGATGCCCATGTCACGCAGGCGCGTGATCGCGCCCACGGCGGTGTTCGTGTGCAGGGTCGACATCACGAGATGGCCCGTGAGGCTCGCCTGGATGGCGATCTGGGCCGTCTCGAGATCGCGGATCTCCCCGACCAGCACCACGTCCGGGTCCTGGCGCAGGATGGCGCGCAGTCCGCGCGCGAAGGTCAGTTCGACTTTGGTGTTCACCTGAGTCTGGCCGATTCCGTCGATGTAGTACTCGACGGGCTCCTCCACCGTCATGATGTTGCGGGTGCGGTCGTTGAGCCGCTCGAGCGCGGCGTAGAGCGTGGTCGTCTTGCCCGATCCCGTGGGGCCGGTGACGAGCAGGATGCCATGCGGCTTGTGGATCAGCTCGTCGATCCGCTGCTCGGTCGTCGGGTCCATGCCGAGCGCGTTGAGGTCGAAGCGTCCGGGCTGCTTGTCGAGCAGGCGCAGCACCGTGCGCTCGCCGTGGCTCGACGGAATGGTGGAGACGCGCACGTCCACGGCGCGGCCCGCGACGCGCAGGCTGATGCGGCCGTCCTGCGGCAGGCGCTTCTCGGCGATATCGAGCTTCGACATGACCTTGATGCGCGAGACGACGAGCGGTGCGACCGCGCGCTTCGACTGCAGCACCTCGCGCAGCACGCCATCGACGCGGAAGCGGACGACGAGGCGGTTCTCGAACGGCTCGATGTGAATGTCCGAGGCGTTCTCCTTGATCGCCTGGGTGAACACGGCATTGATGAGGCGGATGATCGGCGCATCGTCCTCGCTCTCGAGCAGGTCGGCCTGCTCAGGCAGGTCCTGTGCGAGGTGGGCGAGGTCCGTCGTGTCCTCGAAGCCCCCGACGGCCTGCATCGTCTCCGAGCCTCCCTCGTAGGATTGCCGCAGCATCGCATCGAAGGCGGTCTCATCGACGCGCTCGACCTTGAGCGGCATCTTCAAGAAGCGGCGGACCTCCGCGAGTGCGTGCGGCGAGGCGCCGGCTCGATAAGCGCACTCGGCGTGGCCCTCGGCGATGTGTCTCACGAGCACGCCGTGGCGCTTCGCATACGCGAACGAGAGCCGCCGCTCCGCCGCGGCGGGCGCCGCTCCGGTGGTTGCCGGTCGAGCGCCGGCGGCATCGTTCATTGCGGGCTCCCGGCAGGCGCGCTCTGCGGCTGTGCGCTCTGCGGGGCCGCCTGGGGGGAGGCCGTCCCGGGCTGCGGCGCCGTCGCGATGCTCTGCGGACTCTTGGCGGCCGGGTCGGCCGCGCCCGCCTTCTGCGCAGGGGTACCCGGTGCGCTCGAGGTCGATCCCTTCCGGGGAGGCGTAGGAATCGGCGCGATGTCGCAGCAGCCGACGAAGTTCGACGGTGCGGTCCCCTTCGGCGCGACTGGGAGTATCGAGGAGCCGGCTCCGGGCACCAGCGGGATCAGCTCTTTCTCGCCGACCTGTTTCTGCTCTTTGCGGATGAACTGGTACTCGGCGTCCGTCGCGACTCCCGCGTCCGTGCCGTCGTGCAGAATCTGCGCCCGGATGAAGATCATCAAGTCCTTCTTCTCGATGTCTCCCTGGCGATCCTGGAAGAGCTGGCCGAGCAGCGGGATGTGCGAGAGGAGCGGTACGCCGGTCGTGTTGCGGTCGTACTCGTTGCTGATGAGGCCGCCGATCACCAGGATGCCGCCGTCCTCGATCAGCACCTCGGTGCTCACCGTGCGCTTTTCCGTCGTCGGATCCACCGTGCTTCCCGAGGAACCCTCGGCCGCCAGCTGGCTCGTCGGGATGACGCTCGAGCTCTCGATGTCGATCTTGAGAATGAGGTCGTTGTTGTTGATCTCCGGTGTGATCTTCAGGATCGTTCCCACCGTCTCGTTCTGGATCGTCTGGAACGGAGAAACGGTCCCGTTGCTCACCGTGCTCGCGTTCGTGTACTGGCCGGTCACGAACGGCACTTCCTCGGCCACCTCGATCTTCGCCTCCTGGTGGTCCATCGTCACCGTGGAGGGCGTCGCGATGATGTTCGAATCGTCGCTACTCTGCAGGGCGCGGATCATGGCGGCGAAGCTGATGCCGGTCTTGGCGATGCGCCCGAGCGCGACGGTGGTGCCGTTCACGAGGCCCGTCGAGGGAAGATTGGCCGGATTGATGATGGAGTCGGCGAGATCGACGAGGCTCGCACCGCCGACCGGCGTGAGAAACGTCGCCCCCGGAATGGTCGACCCCTGCGAGTAGACGGCCCAGTTCACGCCGAGCTCCGTCGACTTGTCGAAGTTCACATCAACGATGATCGCCTGGACGAGCACCTGCGCGCGGCGGATGTCGAGCTGATCGATGATCGAGTTGATCGCGCTCATGGTCTTCGGCGGCGCCGTGATGACGAGAGCGTTGTTCTGCTCATCGGCCCAGATCTGAGCGGTGCTCTCCGATTCCTGCCCGGTGCCCGGGCCGCCCTTGCTGGCGGCTGCGGCTTGTTCCATGCCGGTGAGCTGCTCCTTCAGCTTCGGCGCGAGCTTCGCAGCGTCCTGGTAGTGCAGGTAGCGCACCCGCGTGTCCCCGCCATAGGCCGAAGGCGTATCCAGATGGGCAATGAGGGCCTTGGCGCGCAGCCGCTCGCCCGCATCTCCGGTCAGCAGGATGCTGTTGGAGCGCTCGTCGGCGACGAGCTTGAGCGGCGCGCCGCCGCTCTCGTTCTGCATCTGGCCCTGCAAGAGCGAGTTCACGACGCGGGCGACCTGAGTCGCCGAAGCGTTCTGCAGAGCCATCACGTCGATGTCGGAGGTGTTGGTCTCATCGATGCGGCTGATGATCTGCATCAGGCGGTGCACGTTGGATGCGTGGTCGGAGATGATGAGGACGTTCGCGGGCGGATAGGCACTGAGGAGGCCCTGGTTCGGGACGAGCGGCCGCAGCACGGGCACGAGCTGCGCGGCGCTCACGTTCTTCACCTGCACCACCTGCGTCACGATCTCATCCGAGGTGGAGCTCACCTGCGAGGGCAGCACCCCGCTCGATTGAAAGCGCTCCTCGGCGTCCGGCATGATCTTGACGACGTTGCCGTCCTGCACGGCGATGAAGCCGTGGACCTGCAAGATCGCGAGAAAGGTCTGGTAGAACAAATCCGGCGACATCGGCGTGGAGGACCGTATCGTCACCTGCGCGCGCACGCGCGGGTCGGGGATCAAGGTCTTGTGGGTGACCATGGCCACCGCGTCGATGACTTGGCCGATGTCCACGTTCTCGAAGTTCGGCGTGACGCGCACGTCGGACGACTGAGCGGATGCGATCGCGACGGCGACCGCCAGCACGGCGGCACAGTGGAGGCCCGTTCTGCCGCCTGCGCGCGCGAGTCGAATCAAATATCCATATGATCTCATCGAAGCCCCCGGGGTACGGATGAGCGCGCCCGCTAGTTGTTGCCCGGAGCTCCAGCCGGGCCTTGAGGAGCGGGTGCGCTTGCGCCGCCGGCTCCATTTTCGCCGTCCGTGAGCTGATCGGCTTGCGAGGCGATCTGGGACATGTTCAAAGTGAGATCTTGCTGCTGGCCGTTGCGCTCGACTGTGACGTGCGCCTCGCTCGAGGAGCCGAGCGTGCGGAAAATTTCCTGGCCCCGAGAGGGGTCGTCCAGGGGCGTGCCGTCGATCGCGGTCACGAGATCCCCCGGGCGCAGGCCAAGGACCGAGAACGCCCGGAGGTTGCGCCCCGGGTAGACCCGGTAACCGCGCAGCTTCCCGCCCGCAAAGACGGGCTGTGGGCGCATGATATCCTCGAGCGCGCTCGGATCCTCGTCCATCAACCGGCGCACGCGCGCGACGGCCTGCTGCACGGGAGCCGTCGCGGAGCCGAGATTACTCTGCGCGCCCGCGATGCCGCGGACCAGCATGAGGGACTCCAGGCGGCCGCCGCGATCGAGCAGGACCCGATCGTCATACACGGCATGGAGGCGGGCCCCCCCCGGCACGTTGTCGCCGACCGCATACACTTTCGCCGCCGCGGGGTTTACTCCGAGGATCGCAAGCCCATTCTCGGGAAGGGCGGCCGCGATGGTCCCCGTCAGAACGAGCGCCAGGTCGGTCCGAGGCGCGCCGGATCCGCCTTCGGAGACCGTTGGCGGCGCCCCGAACAGATGCTGGCTCGCGATTTCCGCGATGTCGATCGGCGGCTGCGCCGCGGCCGACGACTGAGCGACGGTTGTGACGCCAGTCCCGCCCGAGCCGGCCCAGCGCGTCACGATGACCGCGGCCTGAACACCAATCGCAACCGCAAGCGCCCACACCGCCGCCTGCGGGGCGCGGGATCGCAACGTGCTGTGCCACTTACCGGTCGCGGCCATCGTGTCGAGCCAGGATCTTACGGCATTCATCGGAAAGGGGGGTTCGATCCTCGAGCAGCCCGGGGGAGCCGGCGGCAATCATACGAGCGCCGTGCTTTGGCTCTCAAGCAATTGTTTTGTAATCTGTTTCCCATGCAGCATTTTCAGGCGTCAAGAGGCTCTTGTGTTGGCGTATGGCGACCCCTATAAAGACAGGATGTCCATGCCGGATCCGCATCCCGCCCGCCCCGACGCCGGGGTTGCCGTCGAGGAGTCCCGGCCGGAGGTCAAACAGCCTCCCCTCTACCGAGTCATTCTGCTCAACGACGATTACACTCCCATGGAGTTCGTTGTCGATGTGCTCGAGAAGTTCTTCGCCATGAATCGGCCCACTGCCACTCGCATCATGCTCGAGGTCCATACCAAGGGTAAGGGCGTCTGCGGGGTCTTCACATACGAGATCGCGGAGACTAAGGTGGCCCAGGTGACGACCTATGCGCGCGACAACCAGCACCCCCTGATGTGCGCCCTGGAAGAGGCCTGAGGATCAAGCGGCGGTTCAACGATCCGGAAGCGTGGAGATAACGTGTTTTCCAACGAGCTTGAATACTGTCTCAACGATGCCTTTCATCAGGCGCGCGAGGCCCGTCACGAATACTTGACGGTCGAGCATCAGCTCCTTGCGATCATTGACACACCGAAGGTGCGCGAGATCCTGCGCGCCTGCGGGGCCGATCTCGCCAAGCTCAAGCAAGAGCTGAAGGACCATCTCGATCAATCGACGCCGCGGCTGGAGGAGGCGGAGGAGCGCGAGGTGCAGCCGACCCTCGGCTTCCACCGCGTGCTGCAGCGCGCCCAGTTCCACGTCCAGTCGAGCGGGAAGAAGGAAGTCGGCGTCGCGAACGTCCTCGTCGCGATCTTCGCCGAGAAGCAGAGCCACGCCGTGTACCTGCTCAACCGTCAGCACGTCGGCCGCCTCGACGTGGTCAACTACATCTCTCATGGACTCTCGAAGATCGCCGAGGAGAAGACCGACAAGGAGGAGACGGGAGCCGACGCGGAGCGCGATCCGGAAGGCGGCAGCGCGCTCGAGAAATACACGACGAATCTCAACCGCCTGGCCCAGGACGGCCGCATCGATCCGCTCATCGGCCGCAAGCTCGAGGTGGAGCGCACCATCGAGATCCTGTGCCGCCGGCGCAAGAACAATCCTCTCTATGTCGGCGAGGCGGGCGTCGGCAAGACGGCGATCGCCGAAGGCCTCGCGCGGCTCATCATCGAGGGCAAGGTGCCCGAGGTGCTGTCCGACTGCATGCTCTTCGCGCTCGACATGGGCGCCCTCATCGCGGGCACCAAGTACCGAGGGGATTTCGAGAAGCGCTTGAAGGGTGTCATCACGGAGCTCAAGAAGCAGCCGGGCGCGATCCTCTTCATCGACGAGATCCACACCGTCATCGGAGCGGGCGCCGCCTCGGGCGGTGTCATGGACGCCTCGAACCTGATCAAGCCCGTGCTCACCAACGGTGAGATCCGCTGCATCGGCTCGACCACTTACCAGGAGTACCGCGGGATCTTCGAGAAGGACCATGCCCTCGCGCGCCGCTTCCAGAAGATCGACGTGACCGAGCCGAGCGTGCAGGAGACCATCGAGATCCTGCAGGGACTGAAGGCCCGGTTCGAGGAGCACCACTCGATCAAGTACGCGGACGATGCGCTGAAGGCGGCCGCCGAGCTCGCCGCCCGACACATCAACGAGCGGCACCTCCCCGACAAGGCGATCGACGTGGTGGACGAAGCCGGCGCGCGGCTGCGCCTGAAACCCATCGCGGAGCGCGAGGACACCGTCGAGGTGCGCCACATCGAGGACGTGATCGCGCGGATGGCCCGCATTCCGGCGAAGAGCGTCTCCACCTCGGACCGGGAAGTCTTGAAGAACCTCGAGCGCAACTTGAAGCTCGTGATCTTCGGGCAGGATCGCGCAATCGACGCGCTCGCGGCGTCGATCAAGATGGCGCGCTCCGGTCTCGGCGATCAGAGCAAACCCGTCGGGAGCTTCCTGTTCGCGGGACCGACCGGCGTCGGCAAGACCGAGGTCACCCGGCAGCTGGCGATCACCATGGGCATCGAGTTCGTCCGCTTCGACATGTCGGAGTACATGGAACGGCACACGGTCTCGCGCCTGATCGGCGCGCCGCCGGGCTATGTCGGCTTCGATCAGGGGGGGCTCCTCACCGAGGCCATCGCCAAGCACCCTCACTGCGTGCTGCTGCTCGATGAGATCGAGAAGGCCCATCCGGATGTGTTCAACCTGCTGCTGCAGGTGATGGATCACGGGACGCTCACCGACAACAACGGCCGCAAGGCCGATTTCCGGCACGTCATCATCGTGATGACCACCAACGCCGGCGCCCAGGAGATGAGCCGTCCCTCGATCGGCTTCATGCATGCGGACCACGCCTCCGACGGCATGGAGGCCGTACGGCGCCTGTTCTCCCCGGAGTTCCGCAACCGCATCGATGCGATCATCCAGTTCGCCGCCCTCGATCCGCCGACGATCGAGCGCGTGGTCGACAAGCTCATCGTCGAGGTGGAAATGCAGCTCGAGCAGAAGGGCGTCATCCTCACGCTCGACGACGAGGCGCGCCGGTGGGTCGCCGAGAAAGGCTACGACCCCAAGATGGGCGCGCGGCCCATGGCCCGCATCATCCAGGAGTTCATCAAGCGGCCGCTCGCCGAGGAGCTGCTCTTCGGCCGCCTGGCCGGAGGCGGCCAGGTGCGTGTCTCCGTATCGAAGAACCGCGAGAGCCTCGAGCTCGATTGCAGCTCGCCTCAGCTGCAGGAAGTCCCGGCGTGAGGGCCGTCACCGCCCGCGGTAGATGATGCGTCCTTTGCTCAGATCGTAGGGCGTCATTTCGACCGTCACCTGATCGCCGGTGAGGATGCGGATGTAGTTCTTGCGCATCTTGCCGGAGATGTGTGCGGTCACCACGTGGCCGTTCTTGAGCTTCACGCGGAACGTGGTATTGGGCAAGGTCTCGACGACCTCGCCCTCCATCTGAATCGCGTCTTCTTTTGACATCATGGGGGCGCGCATTCTGCATAAACGGCCGCGCCAATGCAATTTGCGCCGCGGAAGGTCGGGCGGGAAAGCCCGCGAGGGCTCCTTAAGGAAGCGGGCAGCCGCTGTGCAGCCGCAACAGGTTCTGGAAGGCCGAGCGCGGAATGAGCCGGCTGCCGAGGCTCTCGAGATGCCGTGAGGAGAGCTGGCAGTCGATCACGATGATGTCTTCGGCGCGGCAATACTCGACAAGGCGGGCGAGGGCGACCTTCGAGGAGTCCGGCTCCCGGCTGAACATCGACTCGCCGAAGAACACCCGCCCGAGCCGCACCCCGTAGAGTCCGCCCGCCAGGTGCCCGTCGAGGTACGTCTCGAAGCTATGGGCGTGGCCCGAGCGATGCAGCTCCAGATAGGCGGCGCGCATCTCGGGCGTGATCCAGGTTCCGGACCCGCTCGCCCGCGGCGCGGCGCAGCCTCCGATGACCGCGGCGAAATCTCGGTCGATGGAGGTCTCGAAGCCCCGGTTGCGAAGTGTCTTGGCGAGGCTGCGCGAGCAGCGGAACTCCTCGGGATAAAGGACGGCGCGCGGGTCGGGCGACCACCAGAGCACAGGCTGTCCCGGCGAGTACCAGGGAAAGATGCCGCGCTGATAGGCGGCGAGCAGCCGAGCGGGGGAGAGGTCGCCGCCGGCCGCGAGCAATCCCTGGGGCTCATCGAGCGCCCGCTCGAGCGGCGGGAAGCGCTCCGGCGAGTCCTGGGGCGACAGCCACGTGATGGTCTTCACGGCTGCCGCCCGCCCGGGCTCGGCCGCGGCTCGCTCGAGCCCTCGTCGCGGCGATCCCGGTAGGGCACGTGGGTCTTAACCTCCGCCGCATAGGCATCGATCGCCTCCCCCTCCCGCGCGAGATAGCCGCGGATGGCCTCGCGAAAGCGCGGATCGGTGATCCAGTGAGCGGACCACGTGATCGTCGGCTCGAATCCCCGGCTCACCTTGTGCTCGCCCTGCGTGCCTGGCTCGAAGCGCCGGATGCCGCGCTCGATGCAGAACTCGATCCCCTGGTGGTAGCAGGCCTCGAAGTGCAGGCTGTGGTAGTCCGCCTCGGCGCCCCAGTAGCGCCCGTAGAGCGCAGCGGGACTCCAGAAGAAGATGGCGGCGGCGACCGGCCTGCCGGAGCGCAGCGCGATCTTCACCATCAGCCGATCGCCGAGCGTGTGCGCGATCTCGCCGAAGAAGGCCCGGGTGAGGTAGGGCTCGTGTCCGTGGCGGAGGAAGGTGTCCCGGTGAAAGGCGTAGACGCCGTCGAGCGTGCGGGCATCGAGCGCGGAGCCGAGCCGGGTCTCGAACGCGATGCCGGCCTCGGCGACGCGGCGCCGCTCGCGGCGCGCCTTCTTGCGCTTCTCGGCGGTGAACGTCTCGAGGTACTGCTCGAAGCTCGCGTAGCCGCGGTTGGTCCAGTGGAACTGGCAGTCGCGCCGCGTGAGCCACTGCGCGCGCTCGAGGGCGGCGCGGTCCGCGTCCTCGAGGAACAGGGTGTGCGCCGAGGAGAGCGATTCGTCCCGGGCGTGAGCCTCGATGGCCGCGATGAGCGCCTGCCGGGTGTGCGGGCCGTCGAGGTCCGGCCGCACGAGCAGCCGGCCGCCCGTCGCCGGCGTGAACGGCACGGCCACCGTGAGCTTCGGGTAGTAGCGCTGCCCGAGCCGCGTGTACGCCTGGGCCCAGCTGAAATCGAAGACGAATTCCCCGTAGGAGTGCGACTTGACGAAGCCCGGCGCGGCGGCGGCGAGTCCCCGCGCATCGCTCAGGGTGACGTAGAAAGGGATCCAGCCGGCCTGCGCGCCGACACAGCCGGTGTGCTCGAGCGCGGCAAGGAATTCGTGGCGCAAGAACGGCACGTCCGTGCCGTCGAGGCCGTTCCACTGCCCGCGATCGAGATCGTCGATGCTGCGGACAACGCGCGCTTTCAGGTCACGAGACTCCACTGTCCAGGCTCTCGAGATAACGATCCGCGTCGAGGGCGGCCATGCAGCCCGAGCCGGCCGATGTCACCGCCTGGCGATAGACATGATCGGCCACGTCCCCTGCGGCGAATACCCCGCGGACGCTCGTCGCGGTGGCATCGCCCTCGAGTCCGCCCGTGACGAGGATATAGCCATTGCGCATCGCGAGCTGCCCATCGAAGATTCCGGTATTCGGAAAGTGGCCGATCGCGATGAACACCCCTGTCACGGCGAGTCGGGCCGGATGCCCGTTGAGCGTCGACCGCAGGGCGAGTCCGCTCACCCCGTGCCCATCGCCGAGCACCTCATCGACCGTGTGATTCCACACGACCGAGACCTTGCCCGCGTGCTCCCGCTCGGTGAGCTGGCGCTGCAGGATCTTCTCGGCGCGCAGCTTGTCGCGGCGGTGAACGAGCGTCACGTGCTCCGCGATGTTCGTGAGATAGAGCGCCTCCTCGACGGCGGTGTTGCCGCCTCCGACGACCGCCACGCGCTGGCCGCGAAAGAAAAAGCCGTCGCACGTGGCGCACGCCGAAACACCGCGGCCGCGGTAGTGCTCCTCGGAGGGCAGGCCGAGATATTTCGCCGTCGCGCCCGTCGCGATGATGAGCGCATCGCAGGTATAGCGGGTGTCGTCGCCCAGGAGCTCGAACGGCCGCTTCGCGAGACTCAGCGAGCGGATGTGGTCGTTGACGACCTGGGTGTCGAATCGCCTGGCGTGATGGAGCATCCGCTCCATCAGCGCCGGACCCTTGAGCCCCTCGACATCGCCCGGCCAGTTGTCCACGTCGGTGGTGGTCATGAGCTGGCCGCCCTGCTCGACGCCCGTGATGAGGAGCGGAGCGCGGTTGGCGCGCGCAGCGTAAACCGCCGCAGTGTAGCCTGCGGGGCCGGAGCCCAGGATGATCAGTCGGCTGTGCACGGACTTCGCCATGTATAATGAATCTCCAGAACTGCTGCGCACCTTAAAGGGAGTCGCGGAGCGCCTGCGTCGATACTATCGCGGGCCGGGAGCCGCAATGAAGCGGCGAGCGCTTGGGCCCGGTGCGGGATCCGGAGAGCGGTAATTTTGACCGAGTCGACTGCGCGGGGCCCCGCGCGATTCACCGAATCCGTGAGCCGTGGTCTGCGTGAGAGCGCAGCCATCGCGCTCATGGTCCTGGCGCTCGTGCTGTTCACCGCCCTCGCGACCTACAGCTCGGACGATCCGGGGTTCTCCTCGACGGGCGCCGGACCGGGGCCCGTGCACAATCGCATCGGAACGGTCGGCGCCTTCGTCGCGGACGTGCTGTTTTACCTCTTCGGCCGGCCCGCCTTCCTCTTTCCGCTCATGATCGGCCTCGCCGGCTGGATCCTCTTTCGCAACCGGAACCGGACCGAGCGCGCCTCCCGGGCAAACACCGCCGTCCGCGTGGGCGGGTTCGTCCTGCTGCTGCTCGCAAGCTCGGGGCTCACGACGCTGCACTGGGACGCGGGCTCGCTGCGGGAGACGGCGGGGGGCGTGGTGGGGATCGAGGTGGGACAGGGCCTCAAGGACGGCCTGGACGTTCTCGGCGCGACCCTGCTCCTGATCGCGGCGTGGATGGCCGGCGTCTCCGTCACCTTTGGGGTCTCGTGGCTCACGATCATGGACCGGATGGGGGCTGCCGCCTGGGCCGGCGTCGGCTGGGTGCGCGCCCGCTCCTCCACCGCACGCGACATGGCCGAGGGACGGGAGCGGCGCCAGGCGCGCAAGGAGACGCTGCAGTTCGAGCAGACGAAGGCCGCCGCGCGCCAGCCGCCGCGGATCGAGCCTCCGTCGGCCGTGGTGGAACCGAGCGAACGCGTCGAGAAGGAGCGCCAGGTGCCGCTCTTCGACGCGCCGAAGTCGAGCGAGCTGCCCCCCTTGAAGCTCCTGGATGATCCGGCCGTGCAGGAGCCCTCGTACTCGGCCGAGGCGCTCGACGCCATGTCGCGCCTCGTGGAGATCAAGCTGCGGGACTTCGGGGTGGACGCGGAGGTGGTGGCCGTCCAGCCCGGACCGGTCGTCACCCGGTTCGAGCTGCGCCCCGCCCCGGGGGTCAAAGCAAGCCAGATCACCGGCCTTGCGAAGGACCTCGCGCGGTCCCTCTCGGTCATGAGCGTCCGTGTCGTGGAGGTCATCCCCGGCAAGTCGGTGATGGGTCTCGAGATCGCCAACGAGAAGCGCGAGCTCGTGACGCTCGGGGAGATCCTCCGGTCGAAGGCCTATGACGAGATGGCGACGCCGCTCGCCCTGGCGCTCGGCAAGGATATCGGCGGCCAGCCGGTCGTCGCGGATCTCGCGCGCATGCCCCATCTGCTCATTGCCGGCACGACCGGATCGGGCAAGTCGGTCGCGATCAACGCCATGGTGCTCTCGCTCCTCTACAAGTCCACGGCTGAGCACGTGCGGCTCATCATGATCGACCCCAAGATGCTCGAGCTGTCGGTCTACGAGGGCATCCCCCACCTCCTCGCGCCCGTCGTGACCGACATGAAGCAGGCGGCGAACGCGCTGCGCTGGTGCGTCGTCGAGATGGACCGGCGCTACCGGCTCATGGCGGCGCTCGGGGTGCGCAACATCGGCGGGTTCAACCGCCACGTCCAGGATGCGATCGATCGAGGCAAGCCGATCCGCGATCCGGTGCTCACGCAGGAGGCGGCGAACGACCCCTCGATCGATCAGTCGCAGATCCCGGATCTCACACCGCTCCCCTACATCGTCGTGATCATCGACGAGCTCGCCGATCTGATGATGCTCGTCGGCAAGAAGGTGGAGGAGCTCATCGCGCGCCTCGCTCAGAAGGCGCGCGCATCCGGCATCCATCTCGTGCTCGCGACGCAGCGGCCCTCCGTGGACGTGATCACCGGGCTCATCAAGGCAAACATCTCCTGCCGCATCGCTTTCCAGGTCTCCGCCAAGGTCGATTCGCGCACCATCCTCGATCAGATGGGCGCCGAGACGCTCCTCGGCCACGGCGACATGCTCTACCTCACGGCGGGAACCTCGATGCCGCAGCGGGTGCACGGCGCATTCGTCTCCGACCAGGAGGTGCACCGTGTCGTCGATGTCCTGAAGAAGGGCAACGTCGCGGCGAGCTACGTCGATGAGGTTCTCTCGGGCCCGAGCACTCCCATTCCGGGGTTGCCCGGGGAGGAGGGCGAGGAGGGCATCGCGGACGGCGGCGATGCGGAGCAGGACGCCCTGTACGATGAAGCGGTGAGGATCGTCACGCAGGAGCGCAAGCCCTCCATCTCGTACGTGCAGCGCCGGCTCAAGATCGGCTACAACCGAGCCGCGCGCCTGCTCGAGGCGATGGAGACCTCCGGCATCGTCGGTCCCCTGCAGTCGAACGGCGCGCGCGAGGTTCTGGCGCCGCCTCCACCGGACTGATCGCGGATGGCTCGCGCAAGCTTTCGCTCGAGCGCCGCCTTGCTGGCGGCGCTGACTGCCGTCGCGCTGGAGCTGGGCGCCGCTCGCGCGACCGTGCAGGCCGCTGCCGGCGCGGCCGCGCAGGTTGCCGGGAGCACGGCGCCGCTCGATCGATTCCTCGATGGCCTGCATTCGCTCAAGACCCACTTCACCCAGATCGTGACGCGCGCGCACGGTGAGATCGTGTCGCAGGCGAGCGGCGAGCTCATCGTGCTGCGGCCCGGCAAGTTCCGCTGGGAGATTCATCCCGCAGGCTCGACCGGCGCCGGGCAGCTGCTCGTCGCCGACGGCCGCAACCTCTGGTTCTACGACGCCGATCTGCAGCAGGTGACGGTCCGGCCTGAGAGCACGGCGCTCACCGCGACGCCGGCGATGCTGCTGTCCGGCGGCGCGAACGTCCTCGGCGCCTTCGAGGTGAGCGGGGCCGGGGAGCGGGACGGCCTCGAGTGGGTGAACGTGGTCCCGAAGGCGGCCGACGCCGACTTCAAGACCGCGCGGCTCGGCTTTTCGGGCAATGAGCTCGCGCGCATGATTCTCGAGGACAAGCTCGGGCAGACTGCGACGCTCGGCTTCGCGGCCGCCGAGCGCAACGTGCCGGTCGCGCCATCCGAGGTCAGCTTTACTCCGCCCGCCGGCGCCGACGTGATAGGGACACCGCAGCAATGAGTTCACCCAAGTCGAGCCTGCCCTCGCAGGACACGACCGTGGTCGCGTCGAAAGCGTTCGATCCCGCGCCGCACCCGAGATTGAGTCGCCTGTGGTGGGCCCTGGGCTGGGCACTCGTGCTGTTCATCACCTATTCAACGCTGGCACCGGAGCAGTACGTCCCGAATCTTCACCTGTGGGACAAGCTCGAACATGCGAGCGCATTCTTCGGCATGACCTTTTGGTTTGCGGGTCTCGTCCGCCGCCGCCGCTATCCGGTGCTCGGCCTGTGGATGCTCCTGTTCGGCGGCGCCATCGAGATCGCCCAGGGCGTGATGGGCCTCGGCCGCGACATGGATATCCACGACTGGTACGCGGACGCCATCGGCATCGGCATCGCGCTGCTGCTCGCCTACGCGGGACTCGGTGCGTGGCTGCTGTACGCCGAGCGGTTCCTCGGGCTGGCACGCAAGTCCCATTGAGCCCGCGTGAATCCCTTGACCCCTCGTGAATCCCGTGAACGCTCGTGACCCTTCCGCTCGCGACCGCCTGCGCCCGCTCGCGGATCGGATGCGGCCGCGCACCCTCGCGGAGTTCGTCGGCCAGAGGCATCTGCTCGCGCCGGGCAAGCCGCTGCGCGAGGCCATCGAGCGCGGCCAGCTGCACTCGATGGTGCTCTGGGGTCCTCCAGGCACGGGCAAGACCACGCTCGCGCGGTTGATTGCCCGCCGCGCGGAGGCGGAGTTCATCGCGCTCTCCGCCGTCGTCGCCGGTGTGAAGGACATCCGGGCCGCCGTGGATCACGCGCGCGCCGCGTTGAGCGCGAGCGGACGGCCGACCGTGCTCTTCCTCGATGAGGTGCACCGCTTCAACAAGGCGCAACAGGATACGTTCCTGCCGTTCCTGGAGGACGGCACGCTCACCTTCATCGGCGCAACCACCGAGAGCCCGTCGTTCGAGGTCGTGAGCGCGCTCCTGTCGCGGGCCCGCGTGTACGTGCTCAAGGCCCTGGACCACGATGATCTCCTCGCGCTGATCCGGCTCGCGTGGGCGGACGAGGAGCGGGGCCTCGGACAGGCGCACGTCACCGCGCAGCCTGAAGCGCTCGAGCTGATCGCGCACGCCGCCGACGGAGACGCGCGGCGGGCGCTCAACATGCTGGAGCTCGCGGCCGGGCTCGTCGCAGCAGACGAGCCGGGCGAGCCGGGGACGGCCACGCGCGAGGAGGCTCCGCGAGCGCTCACCCCGGCCATCGCGCAGGAGGTGGCGGCCGGCGGCCGGCGCCGCTTCGACAAGGGCGGCGATCAGTTCTACGACCAGATCTCGGCGCTCCACAAGGCGGTGCGCGGCACTGATCCCGACGGGGCGCTCTACTGGATGGCCCGCATGCTCGACGGCGGCTGCGATCCGCTCTACATCGCCCGCCGTGCCGTGCGCATGGCCGTCGAGGACATCGGCCTCGCGGATCCGCGGGCCCTCGCGCTGGCGCTCGATGCCTGGGATGCGTACGACCGCCTGGGAAGCCCCGAGGGCGAGCTCGCCCTCGCCGAGCTGATCGTCTATCTCGCGTGCGCCCCGAAGAGCAATGCCGTGTACGTCGCCCTGGGTGAGGTTAAGGCGGACGTGGAGCATTACGGCACGCTCGATGTGCCGCTGCGGCTCCGCAACGCGCCCACTCATCTGATGACGGACCTCGGCTACGGCAAGGGGTATCGCTACGCACACGACGAGCCGGACGCCTATGCCGCGGGCGAGCGCTACCTGCCGGATGAGCTGCCGGATCGGCGATACTACCGGCCGGCGCCGCGCGGCCTCGAGATTCGCATCGGCGAGGCGCTGGCGCGACTGCGGGCGAAGAGTGAATCAAAACCATGATCGATCCAAAGCTGCTGCGTACTGATCCGGAGGGCGTCGCCCGCAACCTCGCGAGACGGGGATTCGTGCTCGACGTGTCGGGGTTGAGCGTGCTCGAGGAGGAGCGCAAGCGCTGCCAGGTCGAGGCGGACCGGCTGCGCGCCGAGCGCAACAGCAATGCCAAGGCCGTCGGCATGGCGAAGGGCCGCGGCGAGGACATGGCGCCGTTGATCGGTCGGGGCGAACAGCTGACGCGCGAGCTGGCCGGCGTCGACCAGTCGCTCACCGCCGTGCAAGCGCAGCTCGAGCGCTGGCAGCTCGGCCTCCCCAATTTGCTGCACGAGTCCGTGCCGGACGGGCACGACGAGTCTGCCAACGCGGAAGTATCGCGCTCCGGCGAGCCGCGGCGCTTTGCGTTCAAGCCCCGCGATCACGTCGAGCTCGGCGAGCGGCTCGGCGGACTGGATTTCGAGGCCGCCGCGCGGATGTCGGGCGCGCGCTTCGTCGTGATGCGCGGGCAGGTCGCCCGGCTGCACCGAGCGCTCGCGCAGCTCATGCTCGATCTGCACACGAGGGAGCACGGGTACACCGAGGTGTACGTGCCCTATCTCGTGCAGAGCCAGGCGCTCGTCGGGACGGGGCAGTTGCCGAAGTTCGAGCAGGACCTGTTCGCGGTGCGGGGCGAGCACGGGTTCTACCTCATTCCGACCGCGGAGGTTCCGGTCACCAACCTCGTGCGCGAGCAGATCGTGCCCGCCGAGCAGCTGCCGCTCAAATACGTCTGCCATACCCCTTGCTTCCGCTCGGAGGCGGGCGCCGCCGGCAAGGACACGCGCGGCATGATTCGCAATCATCAGTTCGACAAAGTGGAGCTGGTGCAAATCGTGCGGCCAGCGGATTCCTACGCGGCGCTCGAGGAGCTCACTTCGCACGCTCGGCGAGTGCTCGAGCGGCTCGAGATTCCGCACCGGACGGTGGCCCTGTGCGCGGGAGACGTAGGCGGGGGGAGCGCGAAGACCTACGACCTCGAGGCGTGGCTCCCCTCGCAGGAGCGCTACCGCGAGATCTCCTCCTGCAGCAACTTCGAGGCCTACCAGGCGCGCCGCATGCAAGCGAGGTGGCGCAATCCCGAGACGGGCAAGCCCGAGCCGGTGCACACTCTCAACGGCTCGGGACTCGCAGTTGGACGAGCGCTCGTCGCGGTGCTCGAGAACTATCAGCAGGAGGACGGCTCGGTGGGCGTCCCGCGCGCGCTGCAGGCCTATCTCGGCGGGATGGAGAAGCTCGCGCCGCTCAAATGACCGCGGGCAGCCGCTCGGCCAGAAAGTCGATGAAGGCGCGCACGGCGGGCAGCATGCCCCGCCGGCTGGGGAAGACGACGTGGCAGATGCCCTGCGGCACGTTCCACGCGGGGAGCACGCGCTCGAGCTTCCCGGAGTCAAGATCGGCGCGCGCCACGTTCTCTGGAAGCAGCGCGACGCCGAGACCTTCCAGCACCGCGGACCGCAGCACGACGAAGTCGTGGCACACCAGACGCGGGATGTGGTCGATGCGGGCGGCCTCACCCTGCGGGCCGATGAGATCCCAGGCCTGGCGGTCCGCCTCCGGCGCAAATCCGAGGGTCTCGAGCTCCGCGAGCTGCTCCGGCCGCTCGGGCCTCACCGCGCGGTCGAGATAGCCGCGGGTCGCGACCAGCAGCTCGCAGACCTCGCGGAAGCTGCGCATGACGAGGCCGTCCTCGCCGCTCGGTTGCGTGCGCACACGCAGCGCAGCGTCGAAACCTTCGTTCAGCACGTCGACGCGGCGATTGCTCACGTGCACGAGCAGCCGCACCCGCGGATACCGCGCCATGAAATCCGGCAGGATGCGCGCGAGCGAGGTCTGCGCGAGCGCCACGGGGCAGCTTATCTTGACCACGCCGCGCGGCTCGGCGCGCGCGAACTCCACGGCCTCGACGGCGGCGTCGGCTTCCGCGAGCATGGCCTGTGCGTGCCGGTAGACATCGTGGCCGACTTCCGTGACGGCAAACCGCCGCGTGGACCGATTGACCAGCCGAACGCCGAGCCGCGCCTCGAGGGCATTCACGTGGCGCGAGAGACGCGATTTAGGAATGCGCAGCGACCGCCCGGCCTTGGCGTAGCTGCCGTGCTCGACCACCTTCGCGAAGTAGTAGAAGTCATCCAGGGTCTGCATGGATGGGCCACATTGACACCAAATATGGAACAATATGTTCCAGTTCTACTGGATTATCAATCAGTGTTGCATGGAATAACCTTCCTCACGTCCTAGACGACGGGAGAGGGGTCATGAAGCTGCTTCACATCGATTCGAGCATCCAGGGGAAGAATTCGGCCAGCCGGGCCGTGACGGCCGAGATCGTGGCGCGCTGGCGCGCTGCGGTGCCGGCTCTCGAGGTCACCTACCTCGACCTGGCCGCGGAATCCATCCCTCACCTGTCCGGCGGCGTGCTCGCCCGGGCCGACCAGGTCGAGGCGCAGCGGAACGAGCGCACGCTCGCGGATTTTCTCGCCGCCGACGTGATCGTCCTCGGCGCCCCCATGTACAACTTCACGGTGCCGACGCAGCTGAAGGCGTGGATCGACCGGATTCTCGTCGCAGGACGGACGTTCCGGTACACGGCTTCGGGGCCCATCGGATTTGCCGGTGGAAAGCGCGTGATCGTTGCCGTGTCGCGGGGCAGTATCTATTCGCAGGACGCCGGCGGGGAGTACGTCGAGACGTATCTGCGGCACGTGTTCGCCTTCATCGGCATCACCGACGTGACGTTCGTTCGCGCGGAAGGCCTTGCGATCTCGCCGGAGAGCCGCCAGAAAGGGCTGAGTGCTGCGCTGGCTGCGATTCCTGCCCCGCAGGCGTTGGCTGCCTAGGAGAATGAGATGAGCATCGAGACTGCGAAAGTTCAGGTCAAGGGCCCCGCTGCCGTCGGGCGCGGAGTCGCTCGAATAGTGCGCGGCATGCCGACTTCAGACGGCGCCGGGGTGAAGCTCACGCGAGTCATCGGCCAGCCGCAGCTTCCCGATCTCGATCCGTTCCTGCTGCTCGATGAGTTCGGCACCGACAATCCCGGTGACTACATCGCAGGCTTCCCCGAGCATCCGCACCGGGGCTTCGAGACGGTCACGTACATGCTCGACGGGCGGATGCGCCATCGGGACAACCATGGGCACGAGGGTGTGCTCGTGCCGGGCAGCGTGCAGTGGATGACGGCCGGGCGCGGCATCGTGCACTCGGAGATGCCGGAGCAGCAGGCGGGCCGCATGCGCGGCTTCCAGCTGTGGCTCAACCTTCCGGCCCGCGACAAGATGACGGCGCCGCAGTACCAGGAGTTCGGGCAGGAGCAGATCCCGGTCGCGACGCCGGGTCCCGGTGTTCGCGTCAAGGTGATTGCCGGTCGAGTCGGCGATGTGCAGGGCCCGATCGCGCAGCCCGCGACCGATCCGATCTATCTCGATGTGGAGCTGGCAGCCGGCGCACGGTTCTCTCAGGCGCTTCCGCCCGGCCACGCGGCGTTTCTATATGTGTTTGAAGGCTCGGTGCGAGTGGTGAGAAGCGGAGCCGATGCGACGCTAATTCAGACCCACGATCTCGCGGTGCTCGGCACGGGCGATCGCATCGAGCTGGAAGGCGGTGCTGGCCCGGGTAGCCGCGGCGGCACGGCCGATGCCGCGCCGAGCCGGGTGATCCTGGTTGCGGGCCGCCCCCTGCGCGAGCCGGTCGCGAGGCACGGGCCGTTCGTCATGAACACCCGCGAGGAGCTGCTGCGGGCGTTCCAGGATTATCAGGGCGGGCGGTTCTGAGCGCTTCGGCGGGGATCTTCCGGCGCGGGCGCATCCTCGTACTGGAACACCTCCTCGAGCGGCACTGCAAACACGCGCGCGATCTTGAACGCCGCCTCGAGCGAGGGCGAATAGCGGCCCTGCTCGATGGCAATGATGGTCTGGCGGGTGAGTCCGACCCGATCGGCGAGCTCCTGCTGCGTCATTTCCCCGCGATGAAAGCGCAGCGTGCGAATGCTGTTGCGAACCCGCGTATGGGGCGCAGGGTGCGTGCGCGGCACGGGTATCTTCACGCGCCGAGGCGGTAATAGTAGAGCTGGGAGCCGAGCCGGACGAGCTCGGCGAGCGCGAACGCTCCCATCGCCGCGTAGAAGAAAAGGCCATGCGGGAGGTCTGCGATGGTGAGGAGCAGGACGCACCAGACGCCCGCCGCCAAAGCCGCGTAGGCATTCCGCGATCCGCGCAGCTCGATGATCCGATCGCGCTCGTCAAGCTTTTCGGGCGGCGCATACAAGACGAGACCGATGTGGGAGACGACGCTGATGATGATCATGCAGACCGTGATGCCGATCAGCGCCGCGATGGCCGCAACGGACATCAACGGCCGGTCCCAGAAGTCCCACAGAGCAACGCCGTAGAAACCGTAGACGGCCAGGATCGCGATGATCTGCGCGACGATACTCCTCTCGCGGAACGTCAAGGCCCCGGGTCGGGACGATCGCGCGACCGCGGGCTGGGGCGACCGATCGGCCGGCCGCCGCGCGAGGAGTAAGTGGTATGCGATCTGGACGAGGCCGACGAGGAGGACCCCGGCGCCGGCCCAGAAGAGCTGATGCTTGGTCGCGATGTACTGCACCGCCGACACCACGGGCGTCAGCGCCACGAGACCGATTCCGTTGAGGAGCAGACCGGGATAGCGGCCGGGATAGCCGTGCGATCCGGGCACGTTGCGGGCGGAGGCCTTCCGTGCAGCGAAGACGAACCAGCCGACACACGCGAGGATCCAGAGTAGCCCGACGGCCAGGGCGGGGCGGGGGAGGTCAGGCATGGTCGGGAGCCTCATCAGTAAGAAATAGCGTACTTGAAGTCTAATATTATTGACATCTGATGTCAATGATTTTTGACATCTCCGCTGAGGTGCCTATTTCGATGACATCGGCGACCCCACTTTGACGAAGCCATACTCCGCGAGCAGAGTGTTGCCGATGAAAACCGTCCAGACCTATTCGACAAGGATTGAAGCCGATCTCGCGAGAATCGCGTTGGAGGCTGCCGGCGTACCGTCGGTCGTTGTTGGCGTCGGGGTCGGTATGGAAGGTGGATTCGGAGGCGTGCGATTGCTCGTGCCGGATGATCGTGTCGAGGAGGCCTTGAAGGCGCTCCGGGACCCCTAAAGATGTGGCATCGGCCCGCGATCACATCCCCCGGAAGCGGTGCTGGAACGCTTGGCTGACGGGCAGGACTTCGGAGGACCCCTCGAGGCTCACCTGCATCGCGCCGAGCTCGGTGCGACGGACCTGCTTGATCGCGCGCACCTGCACGATGACGCTGCGGTGAATCTGCCAGAACGCATTCGGATCGAGCGCATCGAGCAGTTCCTTGAGCGGGGCGCGGATGACCGCCTCCTCGTTGCGGCTGACGACCCGGGTGCACTTCTCATCGGACTTGAAGAACAGGATCTCCTCGACCGGGAACATCTTGATCACGTTGCCGACGGTCGCAGTGATCCAGGGAATGTAAGCACCGCGCGGCGGGACGATCACGCTCCGGCGCAGGCTCTCGATCGCCGCGGCGATGTCCGGGACGCCGCCGTCGAGATGCGCGCGCAGTCGAAGCAATGTCTTGCCGAGTCGCTCGGCCGTGACGGGCTTCAGTACGTAATCGAGCGCGCCGGTCTCGAAGGCTCGCACGGCGTGCTCCTCGTAGGCGGTCGTGAAGACGATGTGCGCCATCTGGCAGGCCCGCTGGGCGACATCGAATCCGCTCGCGCCGGGCATGCGAATGTCGAGGAAGGCGATCCGCGGGCGGTGCCGCTCGAGCGCCGCGAGGGCGGCGACACCGTCGCCGCATTCCGCGACGACCTCCAGCTCCGGCCAGAGCGTCGCGAGCAGCCGGCGCAGCGCCTCGCGCTGGGGTGCCTCATCCTCCGCGATGAGCGCCGTCGCCCTCACGAGATGCCGGTCTCATCCTCGGGAATGTCGATGGAGGCGACGACGCCCCCTTGCGTGGTACCGATGAGCGACAGCGCCGCACGGTCGCCGTATCTCAAGGCAAGCTGCCTGCGGATGTTCGAGAGGCCGACGCCATGACCGAGGCCCGCCGATAGGCCCGCGCCGTTGTCCGTGACACTCACGGTGATGTGCGCGCCGTCCGCGCGGGATTCCCGCCGGGCATCAATCCGGATGTGTCCCGGACCGGGCTTGGGCTCGATGCCGTGCTTGACGGCGTTCTCGACGAGCGTCAGCAGTATCAACGGCGGGAAGGCGGCGCTCCGCAGGGCTTCCGGCACGTTGATGGCGTACGTCAAGCGGTCTGGCAGCCGAACTCGCATCAGCTCGAGGTAGCTGCTACAGATCCGCAGCTGCTCGGATAGCGTCGGGCGCTGGTTGCTCTCGCGAAAAACCGGCATCGCGGCCCGCAGGTGCTTGACCAACGCATCGATCATCGCCTCCGCGTGGTCCACGTCCTGGCGCAGCAGCGAGCGGAGCGATGCGAGGGTATTGAAGAGGAAGTGCGGCTCGATCTGCGCCTGCAGGACGAGTAGCTGCAGGTCCGTCTCCTGCTTCTGAAGCTGCAGCTCGCCGACTTCGCGCTCGCGCGCTTTCTCTATGAGGCGCAGTTGCTCAGCGAAGTACGACGGGAGTGCGAGGCCTCCGCTCAGGAGCAGAAACAGGACGGAAGTGCTGACGAGGGAGAGCGGTGAGCTCGTGATGGCGTGATAGCCAACCAGGTAATTTTGGGTCACCACTCGCCGTTCCAGGGCTAGAGGCCACACGACGCGGTTGGCATATGCCTTTCCGAGCAGCTGGCACGCATGGCCCGCGACGACGCCGAGAATCACGGCCGCGACGACGCCGGCCATCTCGCGCCTCATCGGCCAACTCCGGCTGCGTACCCACGAACCGACGAGCGGACCCAAGCACATGGTCACGATCAGCGTCTCGGCCGCGCCGAGTCCTAGCGCGAAGCCGACGGCGCGATTCCCGAGCATCGTTCCTTCGGCTATCCCTTCCCAAACGCTGAACACGCATCCGAAGGTCACAAACAGGATGCAACGGCGCCACGACCAGTCCCAGGAAAATGCGGCATGACGCCGATAATCCGCGACGGTCAGGGCGTGCCAGCTCCAGCGCGGTCCGCGCTTGGCCGCCGGATCGCCGTGCTCAGTAGCAGCGTTTACCCGCGCCCCCGCCGTGAGGCCGAAATTCCCCTCCGTGTGGGTGCGGGAGTGCACGGCGGCTCACCTACACCACGGCGTTGAGCGCCCGTGCGATCGGCAGCCGCGCCGCGCGGATGGCCGGAAACAGCCCTCCGATCAAGCCGATGACGATCGCCCAGATGATGCCGAGAACGACGAGCTCCGGTGTCACGGCCATCGTGTAGGCGATCGGGGCCTGCAGGCCGCTCAACTCCATGCTCGAGACGTGGCCGTCGAACAGCACCCAGGCGCAGAGTGCGCCGATCAGCGCTCCACCTACCGAGAGGAGCAGCGCCTCGGCCAGCACGGAGATCACCACCGAGCTCGAGCCGAAGCCGATCGCGCGCAGGGTGGCGATCTCGAGCGACCGGGTGCTCACCGCGGCATAGAGGCTGTTGAGAGCGCCGAACAGCGCGCCCGCCGCCATCATGCCGCCGATGAAGTATCCGATCCCCTTGAGGATGATGTTGAGGATGCGCGATTGCGCAGCGGCGAAGACGGACTCGACATACACATCGACGTGCAGCGTCGGATCGGCCTTGAGCGCTTGCTTCAGCCGGTCGAAGGAGCCCGGGCCGGCGAGCCGCACCGTGACGCTCTGGAACCAGTCGCGCTGGTATGCGGAGAGGAGTGTCCGGGCGTCGGTGAGGATCTGCGAGTCGAGCAGGTTAGGCTGATCGCTCGCGAAGACGCCCACGACGACCCAGTCACCGTTCTGGAAGGAAAGATGGCTGCCGATCCCCAAGCCGTAGCGCGCCTCGACGTTGCGCCCGACGATGAGCTCGTGCAGCCCAGGCCGATACAGCCGGCCCGCGATGAGATGGATCTCCGGGTGCAGCTCCAATTCCTCGTCGCCGACGCCGCGCAGCGCCACGTTGATCGGCTTGCCTCCGTCTGCCTGCTGTACCTGAACCTGCGCGACCGACTCCGCGTCCGCAATGGGCCGCCCCGCGGCATCCTTCGCGATGCCGGGCTCGCTCGTGATGTTGGGCACCGCGTTGCTCGGGATACTGCTCATCGCCTCCTGGATTGCGCCGCTCGAGAGGACGAGGGCGCGATCGGGGCTGCCGGCTCCCGCGATGGTGCGCGAGAAGCCGACGGCCATCGCGAGGACGCTCAGCAGAACGGCGACGACGCCGGCGATGCCGATGACGATCACGAGGGAAGCGCCGGCGCGCTTTGGCAGATTGCGCAGATTCATGTCTACGACCGCGGAGATTTGCCGAAGGACGCTCATCGGGGACCCCTTCAGCGCACCGCAAGCGCATCGATGATGGAGAGCCGCTGGGCGCGCCAGGCCGGAGGCAGAACACTCACGAGCGCGAGCAGCACCGCGACGCCTATGCCCGTGCCGAAGACGATCCACGGCAGGTGCAGTCCAGGAATCTCTCCCTGCGCGAGCGAGCCGACGGCCGGCAGCAGCACGTGGGCGAGAAGCAGCCCGACCAGGGCCGCGCCCACGTTGAGCAGGACGGCCTCGCTCACCACCAGGATTGCGACGCCGCTGTCGGTGAAGCCCAGCGTCTTCATCACCGCGAATTCGTGGGTACGCTCACGAAAGGCCTGCATGAGCGTGCTGCCGGTGAGGAGCAGCAGGGTCGCGAAGGCGGCGCTGACGATCGCCTCGACGAAGAAGTCGAGATCGCCGATCTGGGCGAGCTGCCCCTGCGCGTTCGCTTTCTCCGTCTGCGTCAAGGTTCGGTGGGAAGAGTTCGCGAAGAGGTTGTCGATCGCGTTGCTGATGGAGGCGGCCTGCGAGGCATCGGCGATGTTCTCCTGGTACATCAGCACTGTACCTTCGTCGGTCGCCCGGGCCGTGTCGAAGTAGGGAAAGTTCATCAGCAGCAGCGACTCCTCGCGCGCGGGATTGCCGGGGATGTCGAAGGTCCCGACGATGTTGAAGGTCCAGTCGGAGCTCCCGTCCCTCTTCACCGCGTTGAGTGCATGGAGCGGCACTTGATCGCCGGCCTTCCAGTGCAGCCGCTCGGCGAGCGCCGGCGTCACGAGCGCGCCCGTGCGCGTATGCAGAAACGCCTCGCGCGCGGCGGGAGAGATGGAGAACATGGGATTCAGCTGGAAGAAATTGTCGGAGTCGATCGGCAGGACGATCACGATGTTCCTGAGCGACTGGTAGTCGCCGATGAACAACCCCCGATAGGTCACGCCCGTGACGCCGTGGATGGCCTCGATCTGGGGGAGGTCGGCGAGCGGCAGCGGCAGGCCCGCCGGATTCGTCGAGACGAGCACGTTGAGCCGCCCCTGGTCGACCAGCTGCTTGAAGGCCGTATCGATCCCCTGCAGCGTCCCGAACAGCACGAACGCGATGATGATCGACAGCAGCGTGAAGATCGTGCGGACCTTCTTGCGCCACAGGCCGGTCCAGACGAGGCGGAAGAATTTCATGCTGCGCCCCGCAGGCGGCTCACGCCGCGTTCTGCACGGTGGCCTCGACGAGCTGCCCCTTGTCCACGTGCAGGATGCGCGAGGCGTAGTCCGCCGCCTTCTGATCGTGCGTCACCATGACGACCGTCTTGCGCTGCTCCGCGGTTCAGCACCTGGATGAGCCCCAGGATCTCGCTGGCCGAGGCGCGGTCGAGGTCGCCGGTCGGCTCGTCGCACACCAGCAGGGTCGGGTCGGCGATCAGCGCGCGGGCGATCGCGACGCGCTGTTGCTGTCCGCCCGAGAGCTCGGAGGGCTTGTGCTTCACGTGGCTGGTGAGACCGACGAGCTCGAGTGCGGCGGCGACGTTGCGCTTGCGCTGCGCGCTCGAGAGGGAGGTGAGCAGCAGCGGCAGCTCGACGTTGCGCTCGGCCGACAGCATCGGCATCAGGTTGTAGAACTGGAAGACGAAGCCGACGTGCCGCGCCCGCCACTTCGCGAGCTGGCCGCTCGAGAGCTGATCGATGCGCTCGCCCGCGACGATGACCTCGCCGGCCGTCGGCCGGTCGAGTCCGCCGATCAGGTTGAGGAGGGTGGTCTTGCCGGATCCCGAGGGACCCATCAACGCGAGGAACTGCCCTGCCGGCACTTCCAGATCGAGCTGGTGCAGCACCTCGATCGTCTGCTTGCCGCGGACGTAGCGCTTGATCACATTGTGCAGGGATACCAGTGATGCCATGAATGCCGCCCTCTTGTTGACACTTTGTGCGACGATCGACTTGAAGGACTCGCGCGGGTGACCGCCCGAATTCCCACTTACTGCGTGATACGGACTCTCACCCCATCGTGAAGCTTGCTGAAATCCCCGATCGCGACGTTCACGCCGGGGTCGAGACCCGAGAGGATCCACTGGTTGTCGCCGCTGCGCGCGCCGAGCCGCACCGAGCGCCCCGCGACCGTGTTGCCGTTGATCACGAATACGGTACCCGTGCTCGAGTCGCTGTTGGTTTCGACAGCCGCGGAGGGAATGGTGACGGCCGTGTTCCCGGCGACCGACGGCGAGGACGCCGAGCCCGAGTCCGCAGCTGCAGGTGAGGCACCGGCGGGGGGCGCATCGGCGAGGAACGACACCCGCGCGCCCATCTGAGGGAGGACGCGGGGGTCCCCCTCCTTGAAGCCCACCCGCACCGACACTGTCGCCTTGGATTTATCGGCGGTTGGGATGATCGCGATCACATGGGCGGGAATGTGCCAGTCGGGGTAGGCGTCGAGGGTGATCGTCGCCGGCTGGTCCGGGTGCACGCGGCTGATGTAGTTCTCGCTCACATCGACATCGACTTCGAGCGAGTTCATGTCCACGATCTCGGCGAGTCCGCCTCCGCCCGAGAACGACGGCGAGACGATCTGTCCGGGCTGCGCACTCTTTACGGTGACCACGCCGTCGAAGGGCGAGCGGATCAGCGTGTCGTGCTCGTAGCGTCTGGTTTTCCACGATGTTGGACTCGTCGACCGCCAGGGTTTGCTTGTCGACCTCGACCGCCGCCACGGCGGCATCGTAGCTGGCCTTGGTGGTATCGAAGGCATCCTGGCTGATCAGCCCCTCGGCGAGCTCCTTCTGCTCGCGCAGGAAGGTGGGCCGGGCGTCGTCCGCGGCGAGCTGCGCCTGGGCGAGCGAGGCCCGAGCCTGGGCCAACTTGCGCCTCCGACTGCCTGGAGCGCCGCGCGGACGTAGGTGTCGTCCAGGACGCGCGATGACTTGGCCGGTCTTCGACGCTGTCGCCCTGATTGACCAGCATCTCCTTCACCTTGTAGATTTGCTTCGCCGACACTGTCGCGTCGCGCAGCGCCACGACGTACCCCGAGGCATCGAGCAGGGAGCCGACCACCGGGGCGCCCGTGCTGCCCGATGTGATCGCGCGCGCGACCACCTGCTGCACCGGAATGGCCTCGGCCTGTGAGACCTTCCAGTACGCGACGCCGCCGCCTGCGGCCAGATAGGACCACAACGATGCCGATGACGAGGCCTGTGGCTCCCCGCCGGCGTCCTATGCTGCGCAGGCTCCGGTGGCGGCCGGTCGATCCTCAACTGATCGAGAAGCGAGGATTTCTCATTCATAGACGAGGTCCTTACCGGAGCCCCGGCAGCGTGCCGGGATCGTTGCGATGCCACCAGCCGCCCCCGAGCGCTGCGAAGAGCGTGACGGTGTCAGTGTAGCGGCTCGCGAGTGCGACCACATAGCTGAGGCGGGCCTGCTGATAGCTATTCTGCGCCGTCAACAGGGTCGCGGAATCCACCGCGCCGACGGCGTATTGCTGCTGGATCAAGTTGAGAGTGGCCTGGGCAGCCTCGACCGCATCGCGTTGTGCCTTGAGGGCCTGCGCGTCGTTCTGGAGCGCCGTGAGCTGATCGGCGACTTTCTGGAACGCCTGGAGCACAACCAACCGGTACTGGGCGACCGCCTGATCATAGGCATCCACCGCCGCGCGGCGCTTCGCGCGTAGCGTGCCGCCCTGGAACAGCGGCGCGGTGATTTGGCCGCCGAGGCTCCAGACGCCGGTGGCGGCCTCGGCCAAGGTGGCCGCGTTCGTGGACTCATTACCGAATGAGGTGTTCGTCAGGGTGAGCTGGGGCAGCATGTTGGCCGTGGCGATTCCGATCTGGGCGCTCATCTGGTGCACGACGGCCGCCTGCTGGCGGATATCCGGCCGCTGCGCTACGAGGGACGAGGGGAGGCTCACCGGAATGTCCTTCGGCAGATTGAGGTCGGAGAGTTGCAGCTCAACCGGCTGGGCGTCCCGCGGGGAGCGGCCGGTGAGGACAGCGAGGTTATGCTCGGCGACCGCGAGTTGCTGCTGCAGGGGAGGGAGCGTCGCGCGGGCGGTGGCGAGAGTCGATTGCTGCTGGAGAACGTCCGAGCGAGCTTTGCTGCCGAGCCCGTAGAGTCGCTGGACGATGGAGAGCTGCTGCTCCTCGCTGGCGATGATCTCGCGCGTGGCGGCGATCTGGTCGCGGTCCGAGGCGACCTGAATCGCAGCGGTCACAACGTCGGACGTGAGCGTCAGATAGCTCGCCTCGAGCACGAAGCTCTGCTGCAGGGCCTGCGCCTGCAACCCCTCGACGGTGCGCCGCTCTTTGCCGAAGATATCGAACGTGTAGGAGAAGCCCACCTCGGCCTCAAAGAAGTTCTCAATGAAGTTGGGAAAGCCCGGGAAGTACAGCGCGCCGGGCGTCTGGGCCCGCGAGGCGTATCCCACGCCTTGCACCTGCGGCAGGAAAGAGCCTTCCTCGGCCCTCACGCTCTCCCGGTCTCCACGCAGGGCGGCCTGCTGGACGGCGATGTCGGGGTAGTTCGCCATGGCCCGCTCGATGAGGGCGTTGAGCTTGGCCGAGCCGAACAGCGTCCACCACTCCCCAGGCAGGTCGCGGCCGGGCTCGAAGCTCTGCGCTTCCCCGCCCGGGCCGGCGACGCCGGTGGATACCGTCTGCGCGGGCAGCCCCTCGGCGGTATACCCGTCCTGCGTAGGCCGGGCCGGGGGATGGTAGTTCGGTCCGACCGCGCAAGCGGAGAGGGCGAGCACGATCGCCGCGCCGGCGCAGCGGAGCAGTTGGGTCGGACGTCGCTCGATGCTCATGGCAGCTGCCTGGGATCTTGGAGGTTGGGTTGGGCGCTCATGGCAGTGTCAGATGCGTCTGAAGGCCTCATGGTCGCACGCTCGCCCGGGCGCTCATTGAGACCCAAGGTATCGGAAGTCGGTTTGCGGCAATTCATGATGCGACGAATACCTTCTTTTGCCGGACGGGCGCGCCTCAATGCGGACGGGCGGTGGAGTCAGCCGGCTCGCGCGAGCCGGCGCATCGCCAGGCCGCCGAAGAGGAGGGTGATCGCGCCGAGGATCGCCACTGACATCGCCGGGCTGGACAGGCTCTGCTGCGCCAGGCCGCTCGCGCGGAGCGCGAGCTGCTCGAGGTGAAACGCCGGCCAGATCACGGCCCAGGGCTGCAGGACCTTCGGCAGGGGAAAGAACAGTCCCGACAGATACAGCATGGGCAAGTAAATGAGCTGCGTGAGGCCGGGCGCGGCGGAGCCGGAAGCGTACACACCGATCCACAGTCCGAGGGCGCAGAGGGGCACCATACCGGCGAGCGCGACGGCCGAGAATGCGAGCAGCTGCATCGCGGTGAAGCTGACCTTTCCGACGAGCAGTGCGGCGGCCAGGACCGCGCCCATTGCCAAGGCGGCGAACACGACGGCCATGAAGGTCTTGGAGATGAGGTAGGCGCCTTTCGGCGCCGGCAGGGCACGCTTGAGCGTCATGAGGCCCGCATCGCGCTCGACGGCGAGGGTACAGCCGACACCGAACAGCGCTGGCCCGGCGAGGGCAAACACTGCGAATCCGGCGAACATGAAATTGGCCACGGCGGGATGCACATGGATGTCGTGGCTCGCGAGCACCAGGACCAGAAGGTAGATGCCGGGCGGCAGGAGCAAGAGCGGGATCACGAACGCCGGCATGCGTAGCTTCTGGATGATCTCGTACTTCGCCTCGATGAGATAGGCGCGGAGCACTCGCGATGCGGACATGGGAATCGGAAGGGACGTAATCATACGGCACCCAGTACTAGTGTTCTATATAACCATAACACCTGTCAAGCCGCCTTCCGAGTGAGCTCGGCAAAGGCTTCGGACAGCCCCGCGTGCCGGATTTCCAGGTCGCGGAGCTGCGAGTCCGCGGCGAGGAGCCGGCGCACGACCTCCTCGGCATCGGTCGCGGTGATCTTGACCCGGCCGCTCTCGCGTGCCGCCTCGACGACCGACGGCCACCGCAGCACTTCGGCGACATCCACCGCGGTCGAGCAGCGAATCTGCTTGCATGCCACCACCGAGCGGATCTCATCCACGCTGCCCGACGCGATCAAGCGCCCTTCGGCGAGCACCGCGAGCCGGTCAGCCAGACTCTGCGCCTCCTCCAGATAGTGGGTCGTGAGCACGACGGAGCAGCCGCCCGCGACGAGATCGCGGATGGTGCGCCACATGGTCTCCCGCGCCTGGATGTCGAGGCCGACCGTCGGCTCGTCGAGAAAGAGCAGCTCGGGGCGCCCGCAGACGGCGAGTGCGAACTGCACCTGCCGCTTCTGACCGCCGGAGAGCTTTCCGTAGCGCCGCACCGCAAGCGCTTCCGTGCGGGTCAGCCCCAGAACATCCGTGACGGAAAGGGGAGAGGGGTAGTAGCTCGTCGTCAGATCAATGAGCTCGCGGACGCGGAGCTCGGGATTGAGCCCGGCCTCCTGCATCATCACCCCGACGCCACGGCGGCTCTCCACCTCGAGCGGCGAGCGTCCGCGGAGCTGCACCGTTCCGCTGTCCGGCTGGGTGAGTCCGAGCCACAGAGCGATGGCCGTCGACTTGCCGGCGCCGTTGGGGCCGAGCACGGCGAGCAGCTCGCCCCGGCGCACCTCGAGAGTCAGTCCGGCCAGGGCAACCGTCGCGCCGTAACGCTTGTGCACGGCTTTGAGCTCCGCGACCACATTCGCGCGTCGAGTCTGCTGCAGGTGCTCAATCGGGTTGGAATCGCTCATGTTCGGCTCGCTCCCTTGACTGATGCTCAGATGAAGTCCCGCTTGCGTGCGAGGAAGAACCACACGATCGCTGCGATCAGCGCCATCACAGCGAGCTCGGCCGTGATGACGCCGATCAGCGGCTGGCTCCAGACCGCAGTCGGGCCGCGCATCGTCGCGTAAACGGAGTGCATGCGAAGGACGAAATAGAAAAAGAAGCTCGTCGAGATACTGATCGTCGCGATGGTGACGCCGGTCCAGTTGTCCGAGTCACTGAAGAACGTGACGGCCAGCATCAAGCAGAATTCATCGAGGAAGCCCAGCCAAAGGGCGACAGAGACTGGAATGATGCCAGGCGCGATCTGCCCGAGCTCGATCATGACGAGGCCGCCCAAGCCGAGCACCACGCCGGGCACGAGGAAGCATGTGAGCGCCCCAGTGACCTTGGCTGCGAGGTACTGCCCCGGGGAGATGGGAAAGCTCAGCGCGAAGGCGAGAGCCTTCTCCTTGCGCTCGCCGAAGATGCCGCGCATGCAGATGAAGACGGACACCAGGATCAAGGCGGTAACGAACATGATCGTTGCCGAGTAGGCGGCCGTATCGCCGAGGTTCTGGAGGCACAAGCCGGCGAGCCCAATCGCGCTCGAAGCTGCCATCAATCCGCGGTTGAAGTAGAGGTCCTTGCGGACGAACCGCCACAGCATCGAGCCGCTCATGCGATGCCCTCCTTGCGACTTGCCAGCACCTCGGCCACGAAGATCTCCTCGAGCGTCATGTGCTGGATCTCCCGGACCCGCGCGCCGGCTTGCTCATATGCCGCGCCGAGTTCGGCGGTGAAGGCATTCGTCGTGACGATGCTCGAGCGGCCGCTCCCTTTCACGTCGATCACTCCGGGATGCACGGGCAGCTGCCCGCCGGCCGGCAGCTCGAGGTGCAATCGTCTCCAGCGTTCGAGGAACGTCTCCTTGTCGCTCGACTCGATGATCCGCCCCCGGTCGATGAAGGTGATCCGATCCGAGATCTGCTCCACGTCCTGCGTGTGGTGTGAGGAGAAGAGCACGGAGCGGTTGTCGTCGGTGAGCACTTCCATGAGCTCGGCGAGCATCTCGTGCCGCGCGACCGGATCGAGCCCGGTCATCGGCTCATCGAGCACGAGCAGGCGCGGGCGGCGCGCCAGCGCGAGCAGCAGCATCGCCTTCATGTGTTGCCCGTGCGACAGTTGCCTCGCCGCCTGCTCGGGGCGCAGGTCGAAGCGGCGCAGCAGAGTTTTTGCGTACTGCGAGTCCCAGCCTGGATAGCTCGAGGCGACGAAGTCCATGTGCCACTGCAGCGTCGCCTGGCCGAAGAGCCGCATCTCCTCGGATACGTAGCCGATATGCCGCTTGGCAGCGGCCTGCTCCGCTGGGATCGGGTGCCCGAGCGCTCGCACTTCACCGCGGTCGTGCCGCACGAATCCCATCAGGATCCGGATCGTCGTCGACTTGCCGGCGCCGTTCGGTCCGATGAAGCCCATGATCTCCCCAGGCGCGAGCCGCATCCGAACGTCCTGCAGCCGGAAGTACGGATAGGATTTCTCGACCCCGTCGAGTTCGAGAGCTAGGGCGCTCACGCGTTGCCCTTCGTGATGTGCTCGCGAGCCTCGCGGAGGCGCCCTTCAACCTCATCCGGGTCGAGCCCCAGGACGAGGGAGAGCGTGGCGGCGGCCGCGAGGTGCTCGTCGAGCTCCTGCAGCTGCAAGCGCCGTCCGAGGTCCGCGCCGTCCGCCACGAACGATCCCTTGCCCTGCCGTGTCACGATCACCCCTTCGCGCTCCAGTTCGAGATACGCGCGTTTCACCGTGATGACACTGACTCGAACGTCCGCGGCGAGCGCCCGGATGGACGGTAGCTCGTATCCCGCCTGCCAGTCTCCCGCGGCTATTCGACGCCGGATCTGCTCCATCAGCTGGAGATACATCGGCCGTCCATCGGCCTGGGAGATTACGAGGTCACTGTTCATCTTAATATACACAGTATATACGAAGAACACAGATAGTCAAGCCAGGGGCTCGCCGTGCCGCGACGTTCCTGCTCTGCGCTGTAAGCTGCGCTCGCCGGCCGAGCGCCTGCGGTTGGAGGATGCCGTCGTGAATCGTGAGTTCTGGCTCGAACGCTGGCGCAAGGGCCAAATCGGCTGGCACAACGACCGGGTGATGCCGTTGCTCGAGAAGCATTGGTCCGCGGTCGCGCTACCGCCGCGCGGCGCCCGAGTTCTCGTGCCGCTTGCGGGCAAGTCCCTCGACATGGTCTGGCTTGCCGCGCAGGGCTTCCGCGTGCTCGGCGTCGAGCTCTCTTTGATCGCCGTCGAGCAGTTCTTCGCCGAGAATCATCTGGAACCGGTCGCGCGCGATGCACCGCACGGCAGGCATTTCACGGCGGGGAATATCGAGGTGGTCTGCGGCGACGTGATGGCCCTCGACACGCTGGAGCTCGGCAGCTGCTCCGGGCTGTACGATCGTGCGGCCCTGATCGCTCTCCCGCCGCAGATGCGGCGGCAGTACGCGGACCGGGTCTATGCGCGGCTGCCGCGAGGATGCCGCGGACTGATGATCACGCTCGAGTATGCGCAGGACCAGCGTGACGGTCCCCCGTTCTCAGTGGAGGAGGGCGAAGTGCGCGAGCTGCTCGAGGCGGATTGGGACGTGTCGTTGCTCGAACGCCGCGACGTCCTGGCGGCGGAGCCGCGGTTCGCCGCGCAAGGCGTCACGGCGCTGCACACCGCTATCTATCGGTTGCAGCACCGCGCATAGCGGCCCGCCGCGCGGGTCCCGCGCGGCGCTCGAAGTATGCCGCGCGTCGGACCGCCGACCGGCGGGTCAGCGCTTGTAGGTCTGAAGTCCCGGCTTGATCTTCTTCTCGTCGAGGAATTGCTTGAGCCCCTCCGCGCGGCCCTTCTCCGGGTCGCGGAAGACGGCCTGGTCGACCTTCGCGTAGAGGTAGTCCTCCGACTGCTCCCAGGTGAGCTCGCGGCAGCGCTTGAAGCCGTTCTTCGCCGCGCGCAGCGCGACGGGGTTCTTCTGCAGCAGAATCTTCGCGAGCGCCGTCGTCTCCTCCTTGAGCTGCGCGCGCGGCACGCTCTTGTTGACGAGTCCCATCGCCGCCGCCTGCCGCCCCGTGAAAGTCTCGCCCGTCATGATGTAGTGGAGCGCCTGGCGGTGGCCCATCGTGTCCGCGACCGCCTTGCTCACGAGATTGCCGGGCGGGATGCCCCAGTTGATCTCCGAGAGGCCGAAGACCGCCTCGTCCGCCGCGATGGCGAGATCGCAGGCGACGAGCGGCGAGAATGCGCCGCCGAAGCACCACCCGTTGACCATCGCGATGGTGGGCTTCGAGTACATCCGCAGAAGCTTCCACTGCCAGTGCGAGGCCTCGCGCCGGGTCTTCTCCTGCGCGACCTCCGGGGCCTTGTCGGTCTCCCGAAAGTATTCCTTGAGATCCATGCCGGCGCTCCAGGATTCCCCGGCGCCGGTGATCACGAGCACCTGTGCCCCCGGATCGAGCTCGAGCGTCTCGAGCACGGCGGCCATCTCGCGGTTCATCGTCGGGTTCATCGCGTTGCGTTTCTCGGGACGGTTGAGCGTCACCCACGCGATCCCCTCCGTCACGTCCACCTGCACCGCCTGCCAGCGATTCGCATAACTCGACATGGTTGCCACCCCTCGATGAGTGAATATCAGGTATCCTGATACTCGAGCCATGGTAAACCCCGCGGCGGACAAAAGAAAGACGAACGGACGGCGGATGAGCCGGGAGCCGCCTTCACGCGCGCCGTCGGTCGCCGCGGCGCAGTCACGCATCGCCTACTCGGTGGGCCGCCTCGAGCGCGCGGTGCGGCGGCGGCTCGCCGAGGTGACGCGCCGCTTCGGCCTGACCGTCGCCCAGTACACGGCGCTCTCCGTCCTGCATGCCCGGGGGCCGCTTTCCAACGCACAGCTCGCCCGGCGCTCGTTCGTCTCGCCGCAGTCCATGAACGAGATCGTCCAGGCGATGGCGGAGAGCCGGATCGTCGCGCGTGAGCCCCACGCTCGCCACGGGCGCATCGTCGAGATCGGCCTCACACCGAAGGGCGACCGCGTGCTACGCAGATGCGATGCCGAGGTCGAGCGCGTCGAGAGCGCCATGCTCGAGCGGCTCTCGAAGCTTGAGCGCGCGCAGTTTCGCGAATTCCTGCGGACGTGCGTCGAGGAGCTGGAGGGCGAGCGGCACGCCGCCCGCCGCGGCGGCGCCTGAGCCTCCGCATGTCGGCCGGCGGTGCCGCTCACGCGATCGGATTGACCGGCGCCTCGAGTCGTACTACTTTCGTGAGGCTAGGGGAGCCCCGGCAAGGGGCTGAGAGGCCATCAGGCGCGTCGGGCGCGGCATGGCGACCCTTAGAACCTGATCCAGGTCATGCTGGCGTAGGAAAGTTGCTCAAGGGTTGCGCAGGCTCTCCGCCTCACTCGGCGCCCCCCCAACTTTTCGCACGGCACGACGGGATCTTCCATCCAGGGATGGCCGCTCTCGGAGGTGTCGCTCATGAATGCCGTCGTTCCGCTGCAGGTCGCCACGAAGTCGCTTCCGGCCTCTCGCAAGGTCTACCATCCCGGCCGCCTGCATGGCGCCATCCGGGTGCCAATGCGGGAGATCGCCCTCCATCCTTCGGCCGGCGAGGGCCCGCTCACGGTCTACGACTCCTCGGGGCCCTACACCGATCCGGCGGCGCGGATCGACATCGCGCGGGGGCTCCCGCGCTTGCGCGAGGGCTGGATCAAGGCGCGAGGGGATGTCGAGGCGTACGACGGCCGAACGGTACAGCCGGTCGACAACGGCATCGCCTCCGGTGCGAAGGCCGGCGCTCCGGAGTTTCCGGCTCTGCGCCGCCCGTTCGGCGCACGCGGCGGCGCCGCCGTGACGCAGCTCGCCTATGCGCGCGCCGGCATCATCACCCCGGAGATGGAGTTCATCGCGATCCGCGAGAACGTCGGCCGGGCGCGTGCCAAGGAGGCGCTCGCGCGCGACGGAAATTCCTGGGGCGCGAACATCCCGGATTTCGTGACGCCGGAGTTCGTCCGCGCCGAGGTGGCGGCTGGCCGTGCCATCATTCCCGCGAACGTGAACCACCCGGAGTCCGAGCCGATGATCATCGGCCGCAACTTCCTGGTGAAGATCAACGCGAACATCGGCAACTCCGCGGTCACCTCCTCCATGGCCGAGGAGGTGGACAAGATGGTGTGGGCGATCCGCTGGGGAGCGGATACGGTGATGGACCTCTCCACCGGCCGCAACATCCACACCATCCGCGAGTGGATCCTCCGCAACTCGCCCGTTCCGATCGGCACCGTGCCCATCTATCAGGCGCTCGAGAAGGTCGGCGGCGTCGCAGAGGACCTCACCTGGGAGGTATTTCGCGACACGCTCATCGAGCAGGCCGAACAAGGCGTCGACTACTTCACCATCCACGCCGGCGTGCGCTTGCACTACGTCCCGCTCACGGCCAATCGAGTGACGGGCATCGTCTCGCGCGGCGGCTCGATCATGGCCAAGTGGTGTCTCGCGCATCACCGCGAGAGCTTCCTCTACGAGCACTTCGAGGAGATCTGCGACATTTGCCGCGCGTACGACGTGAGCTTCTCGCTCGGTGACGGCTTGCGCCCGGGATCCATCGCCGACGCGAACGATGCGGCGCAGTTTGCGGAACTGGAGACGCTCGGTGAGCTGACGCAGATCGCCTGGAGGCGCGACTGCCAGGTGATGATCGAGGGCCCGGGTCACGTCCCGATGCACAAGATCAAGGAGAACATGGACAAGCAGCTCGCGACCTGCGGGGAGGCACCCTTCTACACGCTCGGGCCCCTCACGACCGACATCGCCCCGGGATACGACCACATCACCTCGGCCATCGGCGCGGCGATGATCGGCTGGTTCGGCACCGCGATGCTCTGCTACGTCACGCCGAAGGAGCACCTGGGCCTCCCGGACCGCAACGACGTGAAGACCGGCGTGATCACCTACAAGATCGCCGCGCATGCCGCCGACCTTGCAAAGGGTCACCCGGGCGCGCAGGACCGGGACAATGCTCTCTCGCGCGCGCGCTTCGATTTCCGCTGGGAGGACCAGTTCAACCTGTCGCTCGATCCGGATACGGCCTGCTCGTTCCACGACGAGACCCTGCCCAAGGAAGGGCACAAGGTCGCCCACTTCTGCTCGATGTGCGGCCCGAAGTTCTGCTCCATGCGGATCTCGCACGAGGTGCGCGCCGAGGCGCGGGCGCAGGAGCGGGCGCAGGAGCCGGCGCGCGCCGCGGAGCGGGAGCAGGGCCTGCGCGAGATGGCCGACAAGTTTCGGGCCTCGGGCGGGGAGATCTACGTGCCGGCGGCATCACTGGGTCACGCTGAATCCGGCGACTCATCGAGCGGCAAGCTTCCGAGCGACTGAGCATGCACGTGACCGTCATCGGCGCGGGCGTGGCGGGCCTCACCTGTGCGGTGGAGCTCGCCGAGCACGGCGCGGAGGTCGAGGTACTCGATCGCGGAGCGCGCCTCGGCGACGAGTGCTGCTCATGGTTTGCCGGCGGTATGCTCGCGCCGTGGTGCGAGCTCGAGAGCGCCGAGCCGCTCATTGCCTCGCTCGGGAGCGAGAGTCTCGGCTGGTGGCGTGAGCGGTTCGAGGGGACCGTGCTCAATGGCAGCCTCGTCGTCGCTCACGGCCGCGATGTGGGAGAGCTCGCACGCTTCGGGCGGCGTACCGAGCGCTTCGAGCGGCTCGATGGCGAGGGGATTGCGGCGCTCGAGCCGGATCTCGCGGGACGGTTCCACCAGGCACTCTATTTCAAGGACGAGGGTCATTTGAATCCCCGCGCGGCGCTCGCCGCACTCGCCGAGCGCCTCGGGGCGCGCGGGGTGACCGTTCGCTACGGAATCGACGCCCACGCGGCCGACCCCAACGGGGCCGCTTCGCGATCCACGGCGAGCCGCTCGGCGGCGGTGTCTTCCAGGCCGGGCCGCGCCGTGATCGACTGCACCGGTCTTGCCGCCCGCGAGGCGCTCACCGACCTGCGCGGCGTGAAGGGGGAGATGCTGCTCGTGAGGCTGCGCGACATCACCCTGTCGCGGCCCGTCCGTGTGCTGCATCCTCGCGTCCCGCTCTACATCGTGCCGCGCGGCGACGGGCTCTACATGATCGGCGCGACGATGATCGAAAGCGACCAGCCCACCCGCATTTCGGCTCGCTCGATGCTCGAGCTGCTGGGTGCCGCCTATGCACTGCATCCCGCCTTCGGCGAGGCCGAGATCGTCGAGATCGGCACGGGAGTGCGACCCGCCTTTCCCGACAATCTGCCGCGGATCCACCGGCGCGGCGGGACGCTCTTCGTGAACGGACTGTTTCGGCACGGCTTTCTGCTCGCGCCGGCGCTCGCGCGCCGGGCGGCGGACTTCGTGCTGCACGATCGTTTCTATCCGGAGGTGATGGACGATGAGGATTCTCGTGAACGGCGCCTGGCGTGACACGGCCGCGTCGGACCTCGCGTCGGTGCTCGAGGAGATTGGATTCAGCGGCTCGGTCGTCGCAACGGCGCTCAATGGCGAGTTCGTACCCGCGAGCGCGCGGGTCGCCGCGCGGGTCGCGGAAGGCGACCGCCTGGAAGTGCTCGCCCCCATGCAGGGCGGTTAGATGCTGAGGCTCTACGACACCGAGCTCTCCTCGAGGCTGCTGCTCGGCACCTCGCGCTATCCGTCTCCGGCAATCCTGACGGACGCGATCCGGGCTTCGCGAGCCGAGATCGTGACAGTCTCGCTGCGGCGGGAGTCGAGCGGTGAGCGGGCCGGGCAGGGCTTCTGGTCGATCATCCGCAGCCTCGGGGTGCGCGTGCTCCCGAACACCGCCGGCTGCCATTCGGCGAAGGAGGCGGTGACGACGGCGCAGATGGCCCGGGAAGTGTTCGGCACCTCCTGGATCAAGCTCGAGGTCATCGGCGAGGACGACACGCTGCAGCCGGATGTGTTCGGGCTGGTCGAGGCGGCGCGGGTGCTCACCGCCGACGGATTCCAGGTCTTTCCGTACACCACGGAGGATCTCGTCGCGGCCGAGCGATTGCTCGCCGCCGGATGCAAGATCCTGATGCCGTGGGGCTCCCCCATCGGCTCGGGGCGCGGACTCAACAATCTCTTTGGGTTGAAAGCGCTGCGAGCCCACTTCCCGGACGTGCCAATCGTCATCGACGCCGGCATCGGCGTGCCGTCGCATGCCGCGCAGGCGATGGAGCTCGGATTCGACGCGGTACTCATCAACACGGCCGTCGCCGAGGCAGCCGATCCCGCCCGCATGGCCGCCGCATTCGCGCAGGCCGTCGAGGCCGGCCACTCGGCCCGGCTGGCGGGGCCCATGGAGCCGCGCGATCTTGCGGCGCCCTCGACGCCCGTGATCGGAAAGGCCTTTCTCGGCTGACCATGCCGCTCCCCCGCGTCTATCCGATCGTGGACAGTGCCGCCTGGGTGCGGCGGCTCCTCCCGCTCGGCGTGCGCCTCGCGCAGCTGCGGGTCAAGGATCGCCCGCTCGATGAGGTGCGCGCGCAGATCGTCGAATCGAAAGGGCTCTGCGCCCGTTCGGGTGCACAGCTGATCGTCAACGACTACTGGCAGCTTGCCCTGGATGAAGGCTGCAACTTCGTGCATCTGGGACAAGGAGATCTCGACACCGCTGACATCGCGGCGTTGCGCAAGGCCGGCGTCCGGATTGGAGTGAGCACTCACGATCACGCCGAGGTCGACCGCGCCCTCTCGCTCGATCCGGACTACGTCGCCCTCGGGCCGATCTATCCGACCCTGCTCAAGGTCATGCCGTGGGCGCCGCAGGGACTCGACCGGCTCACGGAATGGAAGAGGAGAGTCGGACGCATTCCGCTCGTGGCGATCGGAGGCCTCACTGTCGAGCGGCTGCACGGTGTGTTCGCAGCCGGCGCGGATGTCGCCGCGGTCGTGACGGACATCGTGAGGAATCCCGACCCCGAAGCGCGCACGAAGGAGTGGCTCGAGGCGGCGGCAGCAGAGCGGCCCGCCTCGGCGAGACCAGAGCGGGCCACGGTAGCAGGCCCATGAGCGACCGTTACTCGCGCCAGATCGTGCTTCCCGAGGTCGGAACCGAGGGGCAGGCGAGGCTCGGTGCGGCGTCCGTTCTGGTGATCGGCGCGGGCGGGCTCGGCTGCCCGGTGCTGCAGTATCTGTGCGCGGCGGGCGTCGGCCGGCTCGTGATTGTCGACCCCGACCGCGTGGAGGAGTCGAACCTGCATCGCCAGCCGCTCTATCGCATGAGCGATCTCGGGCTCGAGAAGGCGCACGCGGCCCAAGCGGCGCTGCGGCAGCTGAATCCACGGCTGCGGATCGACGCGATCGCCGAGCGGCTGACACCCGCCAACGCCGCCCGTTTGATCGGTGAAGCCGACCTCGCGATCGACGCGGCGGACAGCTTTGCGGCAACCTACATGCTGAGCGACGAGTGCCAGCGCGCGGGAAAGCCGCTCGTCAGCGCCTCCGCGCTCGGACTCGCGGGTTACGTGGGAGCGTTTTGCGGTGGAGCGCCGAGCTATCGAGCCGTATTTCCCGAGATGCCGCGGCAGGCCGGGTCGTGCTCCGAGGCGGGCGTGCTCGGCACGGCCGTCGGAGTGGTCGGCGCCTTGCAGGCCCACATGGCGCTCACCCTGCTGCTCCGTCTGGAGCCCTCGGTGCTCGGCCGGATGGTCACGATCGACTTCCGCACGCTGCACATCGGGGGCTTCTCCTTCGCGGGCGCGCAGGAGCCCCCCGGCCCGGCCCTCCCGTTCATCTCGGCGAGCGCGGTTTCGCGCGCGGACATCGTGATCGATTTGCGGAGCCTCGAGGAGGCGCCGATCTCGCCGATTGCCGCGGCGCTGCGCATCGGAGTGGATCAGGTTGAAAGGGGCGAAGCCCAGTTTCCCCCCGAGCCACGCGTCGTGCTGTGCTGCCGGACCGGCGTGCGCGCCTGGCGCGCGGCTCGAGCCCTGCAGCGGCAGGGCCACGCCAACGTCGCGCTCGTCGCGCTCGGCGCATGAGGCGGCCTGCCGTCCTCGTCATCGCGGGGTCGGACTCGAGCGGCGGGGCGGGACTCGCTCGCGACCTACGGACCCTCGCGGACCTCGGCGCCGACGCGCTGTGTGTCATCACCGCTGTGACCGCGCAGTCCAATCGGCGAGTGCTGGCCGTCCATCACGTCCCACCGGCGGTCATTCGCGCGCAGCTCGAGGCCGCCCTGGAGACGCAGGAGCCGGGCGCCGTCAAGCTCGGCATGCTGGGGAGCCGTGCGACGGTGGAGGCCGTTGCCGACGGACTGCGGGCGCACGAAGCCGTGCCGTGGGTTCTCGATCCAGTGATGGCCGCGTCCTCCGGGGGCGTTCTCCTCGATGCCGAAGGGCGAGCGGCCATGAAGGAGAGGCTCCTGCCGCGCGCGGCGCTGGTGACGCCCAATATTCCGGAAGCGGCTGCGTTGCTCGATGAGGGGCCCGCCGCCGAGGAGGGGCCTTCCGCCGATGACGCGCGTGCGGTCGACGAGGCCACTCTGGTGGCGCAGGCGCGGCGGATCCTGGCGCTCGGGCCGCGCGCGGTCTTGCTGAAGGGGGGGCACGCCCGCGGCGGGGAAGCGGTCGACTGGCTCGTTTCCCGGGATCGTCCTCCCGAGCAAATCGCCTCGCCGCGTATCCACGCTGTGCAGCGCGGGACCGGGTGCGCGCTTGCTTCCGCGATAGCGGCCCAGCTGGCTTCAGGTCAGCCGCTCGACGAGGCGTGTCGGCGCGCAAAGACGTACGTGGTGGAGCTGCTGCGCGCCGCGGCGCGCGACCGTTGATTTCGCATCGAGGGGGGCCGACTATGGGCCTCATCAGCAACCGGGTTGCGGGCCGTACAAGGGGAGGGCGTTCATGGCTGTAGTGTTTCCGGACATTCCGCTCTACCGGGGCTGGGGCGCTCCGCATCGCGTCGAATCGGACATCCGCGACCTGGAAGTCATCCAGGGCGAGGTGCCCGCCGACTTGAACGGGACGCTCTACCGGTGTGGCCCGGATCGCCAGTACCCGCCGATGTTCACGGACGACATCTTCATCGACGGCGAGGGCATGGCGCACATGTTCCGGTTCGACCACGGGCATGTCGATTACCGCAGCCGCTGGGTGCGCAACGAGCGGTTTGCGCTCCAGGAGAAGGCGCGCCGGTCTCTCTTCGGCCGCTATCGCAACCGCTACACCAACGATGCGAGCGTCGCGGGCAAGAGCATGGGGACGGCCAATACCAACGCCGTCTGGCACGGGAAGAAGCTCTTGATCCTCAAGGAGGACTCGTTGCCGGTCGAGGTGGACCCCGACACGCTCGACACCCGGGGGACGTGGAATTTCGCGGGCGCCGTGCAGGCGGTGAGTATCACGGCGCATCCGAAACTCGATCTGCACCGCAACGAGCTGCTCATGTTCTCGTACCAGGCGCGCGGAGACTGCACACGGGACTTCGCTTTCTACATCGCCGACGCCGCGGGCAAGATCGTGCACGAGGCCTGGTTCGACATGCCCTATCCCGGCATGGTGCACGACTTCGCGGTGACGGACACTCACGTCGTCGTGCCGTTCTTTCCGCTCATCACGGACCTCAGCGTGATCAAGGGAGGCGGCCCGTTCTATCAGTGGCATCCCGGCGAGCAGAGCCACTTTGCGATTCTGCCGCGGCGCGGTCCCGCGAGCGAGATTCGCTGGTTCCGCGGGCCGGCCGTCAGCGCGGGCCACATGATGAACGCCCACAACGAGGGCTCGAAGGTTCATCTCGACCTGTGCCTGTACCAGGGCAACTGCTTCGAATTCTTCCCGAGCAACGACGGCTCGGCCTACAAGCTCACGCCACCGCTCCTCACTCGGCTCACGTTCGACCTCTCGGGCAAGCACGACGGGTACGAGGCGAAGCTGCTCTCGCCGAATGCCTGCGAGATGCCGAAGTGCGACGATCGATACGTCGGCAAGCCGTACCGATACGGATACGGCATCTGCCGCTCTCCCGCGGCGAAGGCGGGGGACATCGGCTTCGGCGCGATCGGCTGCTTCGATCATCAGCGCGGTGAACTCAAGGCCTGGACGCCCGGCGCGAACTGCGGGGTGCACGAGCCGAACTTCGTCGTGCGGCCGGGAGCGCCGGAAGGCGCGGGCTATCTGCTCGTCATCGTCAACCGCTATGCGGAGAGCCGTAGCGATCTCGCGGTGCTCGATGCGCGGCGTATCGAGGATGGGCCGGTCGCGCTCCTGAAGCTTCCGGTGCGCGTGCGCTCGACTTTCCACGGCATGTGGGTCCCCGAGCAGGCGCTGGCGACCGGGACGTACGTCACCTAAGGCCGGCCGCGGCAGCTCGCAGCCCGCGGCGCAGCGCGGTCCGGGCGGTATTGGTCTGGCACTTTTGATAGCATCCCGGCCGTGAGCGCTTCGGCATTCTAATTGCCGCGCGGAGAGGTGGCAGAGCGGTTGATTGCACCGGTCTTGAAAACCGGCAGCCCTTCACGGGGCTCGGGGGTTCGAATCCCTCCCTCTCCGCCAAAATATAGGCATTTCACGCAACTTCCGCTCTCGATTGTGACAGGAAACGGCTCCAAGTCACACACCAAGTTGCAAATCATCCGGCTCGCGCCTAATATTTGATTGCGCGTGCCTGATGCGGCGCGCGGTTGAGACGGCCACGGCCGGCGGTTGCAACGCCGACCGGGCCTTGAGTCATCCGAAGCGTACAGGCGCTGCGAAGGACCCCGCATCAGTCTAGCGCGGCGCGTGGAGAGCCCTCCATGCCCTCGATCAGCAAGCGCCACTTGAGCGACGGCTCCCTCGCCTGGCTCGCGCAGGTGCGCATCCGCCCGTTCAAACCCGCCGCCAAGGCGTTCCCCGACCTCAAGTCCGCCAAGGCGTGGGCAGGCGAGCTCGAGCAGACCCTCAAGGCGCAGCGAAAGCGCGGAGCGGTCCGAGAGGACTTGGGCTCCCTCACCCTCGGCACGCTCGTCGTTGAGTTCCTGAAGGACCCTGAGACCCAGGCGCTCAACTACTTTGATGACCTTCACCGGCTCACCTGCTGGTGGGTGAACCACTACGGGGCGGTGCGCGTCCTCGGGTTCAACGTGCTCACGCTTCGGGAGGCGCGCGAGAAGCTGCGCCGCGGGCGGGCCAATTCGACGGCAAACCGCTATCTCTCCGCGATGCGCTCGGCGTGGAACTGGGCGCGCGCGGCCGGACTCATCCCGGGGGAGCATCTGTGGCCGCAGCGCCTGATGCTCACCGAGCCGAAGGGTCGCACGCGGTTTCTCTCCGATGAGGAGCTCGGACAGCTGCTCAAGGCCGCTCGCGCGCATTCCCCGTGCCTGTTCGCGGCCGTCACGCTGTCGGTGGGAACGGGGCTTCGCCAGGGCGAGCTGCTGCGGCTCGACTGGGCTGATGTGGACTTCACGAAGCGCACGGTGCGTGTGCGGTTTTCAAAGAACGACGATCCGCGCACGGTGCACCTGCCGGACAGCGCCGCGGAAGCGCTCGAGGCATTGAAGCGCTCGAGCAAGGTGCTCTCGGCGGCGCTCCTGACCGCAGCGAACGGGCAGCGCCTGAGGAAGCCGCAGCTCGAGAAGCGCTGGAAGCGCGTGCGCGCCCTCGCAGGCCTCGAGGACTTCCGCTGGCACGACCTGAGGCACACGGCCGCCTCCTATCTCGCGCAGTCGGGCGCCTCGCTGCTCGAGATCGGCGCAGTCCTTGGGCATCGCTCACCGACCGTCACGGCGCGCTACGCGCACATGGTGCAGGGCAAGCCGGTCACGGGGCACGCCCAGGTCGACGCGAAGCTGCGCGGGGCGAGCGCGTGAAGAAACCGCAGCGCTGGGCGAAGGACATCGACAATCGGGTGGTCAACCTGCGTCTGCGCGCGGGGGCCGAGCTGCAGGGACTTGTGCACATCGGCCGATCTGTCCCCACGCGAACAGTGTTGGACCGCTGCGATCCTGGCTGCCCGGCCTGCGCCGCCGAAGACAGGTACGGTACCGAGCTTCAAGTACTCGGCGCGCAGGAGCGCTCGCTGAGGGAGCAACTCGCGCAAAAGACACGCGAAGCGGCGAGCCGCTTGGATAGCGTCCGGCGAGTGCCGAGGCCGAAGGTCGACGCGACGGCGCTCGCAAAGGCGCTCCAGGGCGACGATCGGCAGAAGGCCCTCGCGGCAAAATTCAACGTTTCTGAGCGCACCATCCGCACCTACTCGAAGAAAATTAGGAAGCGTTAGGCCAGAACTTCCGCTTTTCGCCCACAGCGAGCCACTCTGGAGATGTACGCTTTTGTACGTCACGCACGGATGGAGGGCTGCGGGTGAGTGAGCTGAAGCTACGTTACAAGATCCCCGAGGTGGCCGCGGTCATCGGGATCCGCCATACCACCATTTACCAGCGAATCAAGCAGGGAAAGCTGCGCGCCCACAAGGATGGGCACGGCACCTTCATCACCCGGGCCGAGCTTCTGAGATACGTCCAGACGCTCGCCGGCGAGACCGTCGTTGAATTTCCGGGCCTGCGGCGGTGCACGGGTTGTCAGACCGTGCTTCTACCGACGATCGACGGGCGCGAGACTACGAAGTGCCCGTATTGTGAGCTCACCACCCCCGTCGGTTTCCCTGCAGCTTCTACCGAGGAGGGTGGGCCCCGGTGAACCGCTCGCGCTCACCGGCCGCCTCGCTCCCGCACAGCTGGGACCTCGAGCACTGGCCCGAGTTCGTGTACCCACACAGCGAAAGCCGTGGGCGCTACCTCGTGCGCATGCACCGCGAGGAGCTCACCGCCGCTGGCGTGCTCACGCGGGTGGGTCGCGAGCTCGTCGTGCTTGGGAACCGCTACGACCGCTGGCTTGCGGGAAAGACGGTCGACGTCCCGGAGTTTGAGATCGCCGCGAACCGGCAGAAGGGGCGCGCGCAGGACAGCGCTGGAGCAGCACCCCCATGAGCTGGCGCCCGGCCGCACCGGGAGCGGGCAACTCCCGGGCGGCACACTCAGGCAGGCAGGATCGGAACGGCGTCATCCTACGCTGCTCGTGTTGCGGCAGCCACCTTCGCGGCGAAGGCTGGGAGCGATATTGCTCCGAGCACTGGCACTGGCGGTTCATCGCCTGGCACATCGTCGCCGCTCAACGGGGGCTCATCGCATTGAGAAGGTGAGAGCGATGCAGGGGGTCTACAACGAAAGTGCATCGGCATTGCGGGTTACTCGCCTCCGTAGCCGTCGCGGCGCGCTATTTTCACGGGTTCGCGCGGCCGCCGAGGCAACAAAGGGCAAGGTTTTACGAACGGACCGCGCGCCCGCCAGAGAAGGAAACGGTAGGGATTTAAAAATCCCAGTCCGCGCCGAGGCAAGCCGATGACCGGCTACACCCCTGTCTTCGACTCCGTTTTTCACGGGACGCTCGTTGCGCGCTGGCCGGCGCTGCCCGTGTGGCTGACGATCCTCCCGATGGCCGACAAGAACGGCCACATCGATCTCACCTATCAGGCCATCGCGGCACTCACCGGGTGGCCGATCGATCTCCTGAAGGAGGGGATTGCCGACCTCATGCGCCCTGATCCGCAGAGTCGCTCTCCGGCGGACGATGGACGGCGGCTCGTACTGGTCGATCCGGAGCATCGGGAGTGGGGCTGGCGCGTCGTCAATCACTCGCAGTACCGCGAGCGTGCCCGCAAGCAGCAGTGGGACATCGAGCGGACGGCATCCGGACGAGACGCGGAGCGCAAGCGACTCGAGCGCGCAAGACCGGCTCATGGTCCCGATGTGTCCCGAGATGTCCCGTCAGGTCCCGACTGTCCCCGCTCTCAGACTCAGACTCAGACTCAGACTGAAGAGTCAGAGGCTCGCACAAGTGCTCGCCCGACGCGCACCGCGAGCCGTCTCCCCGAGAGCTGGGAGCTGACCGAGGAGCGCCGACAGGTAGCCGTCGCCGAGGGGATCGATCCGGAACGTACCTTCGCGAAGTTCTGCGACCACTGGCGCGCAGCGAGCGGTGCCACAGCCCGAAAGCACGATTGGAACGCCACCTGGCGCAACTGGTGCCGTAATGAGACCGATCGGGCACCCGGTCAGGCGAGACATCGAGGAGCCCGCGAGACGTTGACGCTCCCGGATGCGCTAGAGCGCGGTGTCCGAGGGAACGCTCGTGGCCGCTAGGGACATCTTGAGGCTCCCCGTTCCACCGCACTCGGTCGAGGCCGAGCAGGGCGTGCTCGGCTCCGTGCTGCTCGACAGCGCTCACGCGTGGCCCGCGATCGAGGGCAAGATCGCCGCGGCCGACTTCCACCGGCCCGATCACCGGTTGATCTTCGGGGCCCTCGAGCAGCTCGGTCGCGAACGGCGGGCCGCCGACCTGGTGACGGTCGACGAGCTCCTCGAGCGCCGCGAGGAACTCGCCGGCGCCGGCGGCTACGCCTACCTCGCAACTCTCGCCCGCGAAACCCCCTCCGCCGGGAACGTCGAGCACTACGCGCAGATCGTGCGCGAGCACTCGGTGCGGCGGCAGCTTGCAGAGATCGGCGCCCGGATTGAGCGCTCGATCCAGGAGGGCGGCGATCGTGCAGCGACCGAGATTCTCGCCGAGGCGCAGCGCGCGCTCCTCGACCTGCAGGGCCGCTCCCGTGTCGGCGCAGGCCTCGTCTCGAGCCGCGAGCTCGCAGGTCAATTCCTTGATGACCTCGACGCCCGGCGCGAGAAATCGCAGGGCCTTCAGATCGGGCTCGCGGACTTCGATGAGCTCACCGGAGGACTCGAGGGCGGCGACCTGGTCGTCATCGCGAGCCGTCCCGGGATGGGCAAGACGGCGCTCCTCGTGACGATTGCCGCGCACACCGCTCGGTCCCACCCCGTTGCGGTGTTCAGCGCCGAGATGCCCGCGCGGCAGCTCATGCGGCGGGCCGTGGCGATGGTCAGCGGAATCGATCAGCGGGACCTGAAGCGACCCGGGGAGCTCGAGGTGAGCGACTGGGAGGCGATCTCGCACGGCGCCGCGGATCTCGCCGCTCGCACGCTGTGGATCGACGACACGGCGCTCCCGCAGCTCACGCACATCCGCTCGGAGTGCATGGCGTTGAAGGCCCGCGCGGGCCTCGGCCTGGTGCTCATCGACTACGTGCAGCTCGTGCAGGAGCGCGGTGCGAACCGCTACGAGCAGCTGCGCGAGGTCGCCTACGGTCTCAAAGCGCTCGCCAAAAACTTGGCGGTGCCCGTGATCGTGCTCGCGCAGTTGAATCGCGCCGTCGAGTCGCGCGACAAGAAGCGCGCGTACCTCTCGGACCTGCGCGACTCGGGTGCGATCGAGGAGGCGGCCGATATCGTCGGGCTCCTCTACAGCGAGGGCTACTACGACCCGGCCTTTGGCATGCCCTACGTGCTCGAGTGCCGCATCGAGAAGCATCGCAACGGCGAGCGCGCAGAGTGTCTGTGGCACTTCAGCGGCAAATATTCGCGGGTGAGCGTCCTCGAGGACGGTCCGCGGGCGCAGTACAAGCAATTACGCATCAAACAGCAGCGGCGGGGAGGGCTGAGCGATGATCTCTGAGCCGAGCGCAGATGTCTGCACAGCCGCCGAGTCGAGGGCTGTCCGCTACGCCCGCGAGTCGCTCGCTCAAGTACGCGCCGCGGGCGTCGATGCGCTCATCGAGCGCCACTACCGTGAGATCGCCCACTTCAAAGACATTCCGCTCGATCTTGACTGGGTGGTCTATCAGGCGGCGGAGGAGGCCGGGCGGCTGCGCATCTTCACGGCGCGCGCGGGCGTGGAGCTCGTGGGTTACGGCGCATACATCGTGACGAGGAACCGGCACTACAAGGGCTCCCTGCAGGCGATCCAGGATGCGCTGTTCCTCGCTCCGGAGCGCCGCGGACTTCTCGTGGGCTACCAGCTCATCGCCTTCGCAGACCGCGAGCTCGCCGGCGAGGGCGTGCAGGTGACCTATCAGCACTCCAAGGTGGCTCATCCGATGGACGCAGTCTTGAAGCGCCAGGGCTACGAGCTCGTGGACACCCTCTGGGCGAAGCGGCTCGACGGGGGCTCATCGCCCGCGGAACCGAGATGACGGTGCTCCATCGGATGCTCGGTGAGTGGCGAGCCTTTCTGATCGGGTTCGCGCTGCTGCTCGTATGGCAGAGCATCCAGCTCACATTTCTCCTTCGCACCACGCGCCGGATGTGGGCGCTCCTCGCCATGCGGAGCGATCCAGTCCTCAACCGTTTAGGTTTCCGCTTTCTGCTCGCCGCCCTCGGTCTCGCTCTCCTCGGCCGCCTCCTATGATCGGAGCACCCCACTTATGACCTCATCAACCCAAACGCACTCGCAGCGGCTCGCCGCGGTGATCCTCAAGCTTCGGCGCGAAGTCATCCCGGCCCTCGAGCTCGCGCAGGTTCGCGAGCGCCACGACATCCTCGAGCCCAGCGAGCGCCACGTCACCGCGATCGAGAAGGCCGCGCAGGCCTTGAGCGAGGGCGGCCGCTCGGCGTACGTCTCACCCGAGGCACCTCCCATCAAGCACCTGGGGCCCCTCGAGCGCGAGGCCTCCCTCTTCGTCATGGCCGAGAAGTTCGCGAAGGACGGTGGCGCGTGGCTCGTATCCCCGCATAGGCTTCGCTCGGCGCTGCTCGAGCGCGCGCCGGCGGAGGATTCCCCCTTTTGGAGCAACCAGAACGCCGCCCAAATCGTCTCGCTCCTTCGCGAGACCAATGTCTGCGGAAGGCTCAACGAGCACGGGTTTCTGCTCTGGGAGGGTCGTGATGGGCTCTGGCGCGTGGTCGATGTGAACGCCCTGACCGAGCACGCCGCGATCTACGATCAGGTGCACTCCACCGGTGAGGGCGGCCGCTGCAGATTCTGCAGGATCGAGGAGAGGCCGGACTGCGGGGAGCTGTCAGCGGTCGAGGGGAGCGGCGATTTGACGCACCAGCGCTGCAGGCCGCACTGGCTGCGTTGGAATTCGATCGCCAGCCGCTACCGAACGCACGAGGAGGCGGCCGCCCACGATGCGAAGGCGCTCGCCCCTGCGGCATGACGAGAACGGCCACAACCAAAGCCCTCGGCGGCTGAAGGAGAGTTCCATGGGCGGCACGCTCGGATTGATTGGGGACTATATCGGCTCGGCCGCTTCGGCGGTCGGCACCGCGGCAGGCTCAGCCGCGAGCGCCGTCGGCACCGCGGCCGGATCCATCACCGCCGGTGAGGTGAGCGCGGCCGGGGCGGTGCTTGGGGCGGGCGCGGGCGCCGCCTTCTTCCGCTCTCGGTCGCCACCGCGAACCGCATCATCGCGAAGTTCAACAGTCGAGTCGGGGAGCGCGCGCAGCCGATCGCCCGGGAGTTTCGAGAGAAGTTCGAGGCGCTTCGAGACTTGGCGGACCCGGAAGCGCGGGCATGAGCGCAGACAAGCCGCCCAGCCCGGCCCTGCATGAGCTCAGGCGACCTGCGGCGTGAGCTTGAGACCGAGGGCCTTCAGCACCTTGAGCACGGTACCGAAGCTTGGGTTGCCGTCCTTCGAGAGCGCCTTGTAGAGGCCCTCCCGGGTGAGTCCCGTTGCCTTCGCGAGTTCGGCCATGCCGCGCGCGCGGGCGATATCACCGAGCGCCGCGGCGATGAAGGCGGGATCCTCGGGCGCCTCATCGAGGCAGGCCTGCAGGTAGGCGGCCGTGTCCTCCTCGGACTTGAGGTAGTCGGCGGCATCCCACCGGGTGAAGGTCTCTTTCGTCCGTCGCTTTGCCATGGTCTACCCCTTCCAGTCCTTTGCGATTCCGATCGCCCGCTTGATGTCGGCAGCCTGGGTCCGCTTGTCGCCCCCACAGAGCAGCACCACGAGCACCCCGCGGCGCTCGAAGTAGTACACCCGGTAGCCGGGCCCGTAATCGATCCGCAGCTCGCTCACGCCCGAGCCGACCGGCTTCACATCACCGGGATTGCCGAGTGAGAGCCGGCGGATCCGGGCGTTGATGCGCGCTTGTGCCTGCCCATCTCGAAGGCTCGCGAACCAGCTCTCGAACGTCGAGGACTTGAGCACTTCGAGCATGGCGGAAGTGTAACCCACAGTTCACGTGTTGTAAACTGTAGTTGACGGACAGTCGCCCCCGCTCTCCCGGTTGGAATCGACCGGCGCTCCACCGCGCTACACTTCACCGACCCGGGACGCAACCGGGACACCCTCGGAGCGAGGACTGACCCGTGCCGTCCCGTCGAGCGAGACCTTCGGTAGCAGCGCTCATCGAGCGCCTCGAGTTGCCACCGGCGCCCTGCGATGGGTGCGCGCGGGCTGCGCGCTGCGCCGCCGAGAAGCTCGCCTGTACCGCCTTCGAGCGGTTCGATGCCGGCCTTCGGTGGCAGCTCTCGCCGCGCTCAGACGCCTCTCACGAGCGTTACCTGAGGATCTTCGCGCCGAGCTGATCGGAACTCGAGCGGGGTGAGGCGGGGAAGGCCGGCCAAGTTGCAATCCAGTTGCACGCGCTGCCCCGAGGCGGCAAACCACAGCGCGGCGGGGTTTTTCGCCACCCTGGGAAAATAGGCGTTTACATGCGCGTCGTATTCTGTTGCGTGCGGGATCTGAGACTTGAAAACCGGCAGCCCTTCACGGGGCTCGGGGGTTCGAATCCCTCCCTCTCCGCCAATACGCCGAGGGCTTTCATCTCTTCGGGCGACGCTCACGGTCAATCACTCTGCGCGTTCACCACCTTTTCGATCTCGCGTGTGATCTGTACGGAGGTTTGCACAATGGCCGTGATCGCCTCGGCCGAGAGTCTCGCCGAGCTCGCGTACGCCGCTCCTGCCATTGCGCCCGCGATGTGCGATGCCGCTTGAACAAGCTCTTGCGTGGTCATGTCAAGATCCCCTTCGGTTCGGTCCGGATGGTAACGGTGGGCCTCGGCGTAGCGGCACTCCTGGCCGTTCCGGGTGGTTCGTTGCCGGCCACCCAGGCTCGCCGTTTGACGGTGGCGCACGCGCTGCAACGGTTAAGATACGCGGAAACGCCGTGTACCGTGGCCACATTCGTACACATATCCTATACAGATACGGAGTAGTCGAACCCTTGAGCGATCGACCTGCCGCCCGCAGACGCTTGCTGGCGCTGTACGCACTGTGCCTCGGTGTGCTGATGATCGTCCTCGACACGACCATCGTCACGGTCGCGTTGCCCTCGATCCAGTCGGCCCTGCAGTTCTCGCGCGCCGGACTGACCTGGGTGCTCGATGCGTACCTGCTCACCTTCGGCGGCTTTCTGCTGCTCGGCGGACGGCTCGGTGATCTGTACGGCCAGCGGCGCCTGTTTCTCGCCGGCCTGTGCGTGTTCACGCTGGCGTCGCTCGCGTGCGGACTCGCACAGACGCAACCCGAGCTGATCGCTGCGCGCGCGGTGCAGGGCCTCGGTGGTGCGGTCGTTGCCGCGGTTTCGCTGTCGCTCGTGATGAGCCTGTTCGTCGAGCCGGCCGAGCGGGCCATGGCGATGGGCGTCTACGGGTTCGTCGGCGCGGCGGGCGGCAGCATCGGCGAGCTTCTCGGCGGGATTCTGACGCAGGGGCTCGGCTGGCACTCGGTCTTTCTCGTCAATATTCCGATCGGCATCGCCGTGTATGCACTCTGCGCGGCGCTCCTGCCCCGGGACGACGCGTCGGAGGCTTCCCGCACGCACGACGCTGCGGGAGCCATCGCGATCACGACCTCGTTGATGCTTGCGGTGTACGCCGTCGTCAATGCCAACCAGATCGGGTGGGTGTCCGCTCCGACCTTGGGCCTTCTCGGCCTCGCGGCGGCACTCTTGCTCGCTTTCGTGATCATTGAGTCGCACGTAAAGGAACCGCTCGCGCCCCTGAGGCTGTTCCTGCTGCGGAACGTGGCCGGCGCAAACATCATCGGAGTCCTGTGGGCCGCCGGACTCTTCGCCTGGTTCGTGATTTCCGCGCTCTACCTGCAGCGCGTCGCTCACTACGATCCCTTACACGTTGGTCTTGCCTTCTTGCCGGCCGACTTGATCATGGCGGTCTTCTCCGCGGGCCTCTCTGCGCGGATGGTGATGCGCTTTGGAATTCGGGGACCGCTCATCGCGGGCTTGCTGCTCGCCGCCGCCGGCTTGGCGCTGTTCGCGCGCGCGCCTCTCGGCGGCACGTTCGCCTGGGATGTCTTGCCGGGGATGGTGCTTCTCGGATTCGGTGGCGGCATGGCGTTCAATCCGCTCCTTCTCGCCGCCATGAGCGATGTCGGCAGCCACGAGTCCGGGCTCGCATCCGGGCTCGTCAATACGTCCTTCATGATGGGCGGGGCGCTGGGACTTGCCGCGGTCGCTAGCCTCGCCGATGTGCGTACCGTCGCGCTGCAGCGCGCCGGTCTCGGACCGCTCGCCGCGCTGAATGGCGGCTACCACCTCGCCTTCTGGCTCGGCGCCCTGCTCAGCGCGCTTGCGGCGCTTCTGGCCGCTCTGGTGCTGTCCCCTGCGCAGCCGATGGCGGAAACACTCTCGGTGCCGCACAGCACCTCGAACGGTGCCGCCGAAGGAGCGGCCGCCGCGGATTCGCCGCGATGAGCCCGCCTGCGCCGCGGGATATCCGCGAGGCGATCGAGGCGATCTATCGCGCGGAATCGCGCGCCGTCCTCGCGACGCTGATCCGCCTGCTCGGGGATTTCGATCTCGCCGAGGAGGCCCTTCACGAGGCGTTCCGCGCGGCGCTCGAGAAGTGGGCGCGGGAGGGCGTGCCGGCGAATCCTCGGGCGTGGCTGGTCTCGGCCGGACGTTTCCGCGGCATCGATCATCTGCGCCGCCAGTCGCGTCTCGACTCCTTCGACCCGCTCGTGCACGACGCCGGGGCAGACGCCGAGATCACCGAGGGCGAGGAGGTCGAGGATGATCGGCTCCGGCTGATCTTCACGTGCTGCCATCCCGCACTCGCGCCCGATGCGCAGGTGGCCCTGACGTTGCGTGAGGTGTGTGGACTGACGACGGAGGAGATCGCAAACGCGTTCCTCACGCCGGCGCCGACGCTCGCGCAGCGCATCGTGCGCGCCAAGGCGAAGATCCGCGCGGCGCGCATTCCTTACGAGATCCCGGCGGCTTCCGACCTGCCCGAGCGGGTGAACTCGGTGTTGTGTGTCGTCTACCTGGTATTCAATGAGGGCTATACCGCAAGCCGCGGCCCGGTGTTGATGCGCCACGACCTGGCGAGCGAGGCGATCCGGCTCGGCCGGTTGCTCGCGCAAATGCTGCCCGAGCCGGAAGTGATGGGCCTGCTCGCCTTGATGCTGCTGCACGACTCGCGGCGCGCGGCGCGCGCGTCGCCAACCGGTGAGCTGATCGTCCTCGACGAGCAGGACCGCTCGCTCTGGAACCGCGCCCAGATCGAGGAAGGATCTCAGTGGGTGGAGCGCGCACTCGCCTTGCGCCGGCTCGGCCCCTACACCTTGCAGGCGGCCATCGCTGCGATCCACTGCCGGGCGGAACGGCCGAGCGATACCGACTGGAACGAGATCGTCGCACTGTACGATCTGCTGCTGCGTGTGGAGCCGTCACCTGTCGTCGAGCTCAATCGCGCGGTGGCGCTTGCCATGCGGGACGGCGCGGCGGCGGGCCTCGCGCTCGTCGACAGCCTGTTGACGGACCGCCAGCTATCCGACTACCGGCTGGCGCACGCGGTGCGGGCGGACCTTTGCCGCCGTCTCGGCCGGGTCGCGGAGGCCCGCGCGGCCTACGAGCAGACGCTTGCGCTGACGCAGCAGGAGGCCGAGCGGCAGTTCCTGCAGCGCCGTCTGGCCGAGCTCTCCCAAGTGGGAGCCGCCGCGCCGGCGCCTGAGCCGCCCGCGGGCGCTTGATCGTCCGAGCCGAATTTTTTCGGGGGTGCGCCGGGAGACCGGCAAGGAGTAGGTGGTGCAAGTCCACCGCGATGAAGATGTAGCGAGGCACATCGGCCCCGAGTCATGCGCAGGCAACCGTGAGGGTGTCGGCGAAGCGTTGACAGTGGATCGTACAGGCCAGTCATTGAGCCGCGAAAGAAAATACTCCTGGGTGCCGACGCGGTCCCTAACGCGGAAGGCGACACGATGGGGCGCGTCAGCGCGAGCGCCGCATCGACCCGGCGTGGTCGAAGACCCTGGCATGTGCGGACGCTCCTTGCACGGGAACCGGGAGATCTCCGGCACGGCCACCTGCCTCAGTGGGGTGGTCCGCATCGGGAAGGCGAGGAGCCATAGCCGATGATGTACGGGCCGGAGAAGTCAGACCCCGCCACAGTAGCGATGAAACCGGCGAACATCTCTGAAGGATCAGAGGCGGAGTCGGTGGAGCGAAGGGCGGGGGCCGAGGGGAACACGGGCAAGACCTGCACGCGCCGGACACTGTGCCGGGAGAGCGTGTTTCCGGGACTTGAACGTGTACGAGAGCGAGCGAGGCAAGACAAGAAGGAGCGGTTCACTGCTCTGCTGCACCATGTGAGCGTCGATTTGCTGCGGGCTGCGTTTTCCTGGCTCAAGCGGGATGCGGCACCCGGAGTGGATGGTCTGACATGGCGGGAGTACGAGCAGAACCTGGAAGTTCGACTGGTGGATTTGCATGCGCGCGTACATCGCGGTGCCTATCGGGCGCTGCCCTCGCGGCGGAAGTTCATTCCCAAGGGGGAGGGACATCGGCCGTTAGGGGTGGCGGCGCTGGAGGACAAAATCGTCCAGCGGGCTGTGGTCGAAGTGCTCAATGCGATCTACGAGGAGGATTTCCTTGGGTTCTCGTACGGGTTCCGACCCGGACGCAGCCAGCACGATGCGCTGGATGCGCTAGCATTCGGGATTATCCGCACGAAGGTGAACTACATTCTGGATTGCGACGTCCGGTCCTTCTTCGACTCGGTGAGCCACGAATGGCTCGTCCGATTCGTGGAGCACCGGATCGGCGATCCACGCATGATTCGTCTGATAGGCAAATGGTTGAAGGCCGGAGTGATTGAGGACGGAACGTGGTCATCGACGGAGACCGGGACCCCGCAAGGGTCGGTGGCCACTCCCCTTACGCAAAAGGCAATTTCCAGTTTGAGCGCGTCGTGACGGGCTGGCGGGGTACACCGGTGCTTGATCTTCGTCTTAAGAAGTAATATATTTATGTCCCATGAACCGCTCCACCAAGGCGGACAAGGCGCGGCTGCTAAACGCGGCCCATCGTCTGCTCCAGCGCAATACGGAGCGGTCCGAGGCAGCGCAAAACCTGTCGCGCGAGTTTGGTCTATCGTCGCGCCAGGCCTATCGGTATCTCGAGCATGCGGCCGAACTTGGCCATCCAGTGCCGGTCGAAGAAGCCTCGATTCCCATCACATTGAAGCTGCCGCCGAGCACCGTGCGCCTGTTGCGCTCGTATGCGGCGAGCAGTGGCCTGACGCTTGGCGATATAGTCACCCGTGCACTGGGAGCGTTTCTGAGCGCTCTACGAAGGCATGGCTGAGCGACCTCCCAGACGACTCGTCTTTCAAGTCCAGCTCGACTATACGTTTGATCGGTCGCGCGCGCCGAAGCTCGCGCAGGCCTATGAGCTGTTGGTGCCCACCCAGCAGCGCCTCGTCGGCACACGGCTGAAGGAGCGCGATGATGAAGATGGCAGCCATCTACGCCCGGGTTTCCTCGGAGCAGCAGCGCGAAGAGCGCACGATTGCGAGCCAGACGGCGGCGCTGATCGAGTTTGCGACGACTCACGATCTGCAGGTGCCGAAGGAGTGGATTTTCGAAGACGAAGGTTTTAGCGGCGCGACGCTCGAACGACCAGGCCTGGAGCGCGTGCGGGACCTCGCCGCCGAAGGACAGATTCAAGCCGTACTCGCCTATGCGCCCGACCGTCTCAGCCGCAAGTACGCCTACCAGATCCTGCTGATCGAGGAGTTCACCCGGCATGGTGTTGAGACGCGCTTTGTTAAGGCACCCCAGGGCACGACGGCCGAGGATCAGCTGCTCGTTCAGTTCCAGGGCATGATTGCGGAGTATGAACGCGCACAGATCCTGGAGCGCTCGCGCCGGGGCAAGCGACATCGGGCCCGATCCGGTGAAGTCAGCGTGATGAGCGGCGCTCCCTATGGATATCGCTATGTCCGCAAGAGCGATGAGGCGCCGGCCTCGTACGCCGTAATCGAAGCAGAGGCCCAGATTGTGCAGCGCGTGTATGAGCTGTACACAGTCACGGGCTTGAGCATTGGCGCGATCACCCGCCAGCTCAACACACAGGGCGTTCCGACGCGCAAACGCAGTCCGCGCTGGGAGCGCTCGGTGGTGTGGGCGATGCTGCGCAACTCGGCGTATAGAGGCGTCGCGTATTTCGGCAAAACTCGTGTCGCGACGCGCAGTCGGGTCACGCGGCCTCTGCGTCTGCGAGGTGGCATATCCAAGCGCGATAGCGCCGGCCACGAACGCCCGCGTGAGGACTGGGTCGCGATCCCGGTGCCACCGCTGGTGAGCGAAGAGAGCTTTGCGCGAGCCCAGGAACTGCTCCAGGAGAATAAAATACGGGCGCGACGCCGAACGATCACACCGAGCATCGTGCAGGGATTGGTCAGTTGCCAAAAGTGCGGTTACGCCTTCTCGCGCGTCTCCACGCGCACAAGTGCACGGAAGCTCCATTACTACAAGTGCATTGGCTCGGACAGCTGGCGAAAACTCGGCGGTCCGGTGTGCGACAATGGCCGCCTCGTGCGCCAGGATCTGCTCGATCAGATCGTCTGGGACGAGGTCATCCGATTGCTGGAGGACCCGACGCTGATCCAACAGGAACTCGATCGCCGGCTTGCCGCGGCGCGCGCCTCCGATCCCACAAAGCAGCGCGAACAAAGTGTCCAGCGGGAGTTGACTCGTATTGGCAAGAGCATCGAACGGATGATCAACGCCTATCAGGAAGAGCTGGTATCGCTCGAACAGTTGCGCGATCGCATGCCGCCGCTGCGCCACAGGGAACAAACGCTGCGCGCCGAACTGCAAGCGAACGCCGACCAGACCAATGATCGGGCCACTCTGTTGCGTCTGGCCGAAACCCTCACGGCCTTCTTGGCTCGACTGCGCGGTGCCGCCGATACGCTCGATGTCATTGAACGGCAGCGCATCGTGCGTCTGGTCGTCAAGGAGGTTCTGGTTGGCCACGACAGTATCGTGATCCGACATAGCATTCCTGTCGCCTCGACACCCTCGCCCGGTGGTGGTGCGCCGACACCCCGTTCTCCCGAGGGCACCCTGGGTGGCCAAAGTTACCTTTTGCGTAAGGGGAGTGGCCTCCCCGATGCTCGCAAACGTCTACCTGCACTACTGCTTCGATCTATGGGCCGAGCAGTGGCGACACCGCAAGGGCTCTGGCAACGTCATCTACGTGCGCTACGCTGACGATATTGTCGCCGGCTTTGAATACGAGGACGACGCCCAGCGCTTTCTGACGGACCTGCGAGAGCGGTTGGAGAAGTTTGCGTTGACGCTGCACCCGGACAAGACTCGTCTGATTGAGTTCGGCCGCTTCGCGACTGAACGTCGATCCCGGCGGGGCTTGGGTAAGCCGGAGACGTTCGACTTTCTGGGCTTCAAGCACCTCTGTGGAAGCTCCCGTGCCGGTCACTTCCAGCTCAAGCGGAAGTCTCGCCGGGATCGGATGCGCGCGAAGCTCAAAGCCCTCAAAGCAGAACTGCGGCGGCGGATGCACGAATCGATCCCGGTACAGGGACAACTGGTTGGCGCAGGTGGTGCGTGGATACTTCGCGTATCATGCCGTGCCGACCAATGCCCGGAGTCTGGGCGCGTTTCATCACCACGTGAAGGGACTCTGGCTGCGGACGCTCAGGCGACGCAGCCAGAAGGACCCCATGACGTGGGCGCGCATCGCCAGTCTCGCGGCAGAGTTCCTGCCCAGACCGCGCGTCCTTCATCCTTGGCCCGACGCTCGCTTTCTCGTCAACCACCCGAGGTGGAAGCCGAGTGCCCGAATCGGGCACGCTCGGTTTTGTGCGGGGGGCGCGCAGTAATGCGCGTCCCTACCGCGATCGCTGTCGATTCGGGGTGCGGCCGATCGGCTATCTCAACGAGAGAGGCGCTCTGGAGCGATTCGGAGCCGGCGGCTCGCGAGGGCGTCACTGCAAGGAGTACACCGATGCGATTCATGATCATCGTCAAGGCCACCCGGGATTCCGAGGCCGGCATCCTGCCCGAGGACAAGCTCATCGCCGAGATGGGCCGCTATCACGAGGAACTCGCCAAGGCCGGCATGCTCGTCGATGCCTCCGGGTTGCACGCGAGCTCCAAGGGATGGCGCATCCTCTATTCCGGCGACAAGCGCACGTACGTCGATGGGCCGTTCGCCGAATCCAAGGAGCTCATCGCGGGCTACACCATCATCCAGGCCAAATCGCGCGAGGAGGCGATCGAGTGGACCCGGCGTTTCCCCAACCCGGCCCATTACGGCAAGGACGGCGAGATCGAAGTGCGGCCGATCTTCGAGCTCGGCGACTTCGAGCAGACCGAGGCGGTGCGGCGATTCCGCGAGCTCGGGCTCGGGGCGAAGAGCGTCTGAGGGCGGGGGAGGCACCATGAGTGGCAAGATCACACCGTTCCTCTGGTTCGACGGCAAGGCGGAAGAGGCCACGCGGTTCTACGCCTCCGTGTTCAAGAACTCGAGGCTCATCGATGAGATACGGTACGGGGAGGCCGGGCCCGGGCCGAAGGGTGCCCTCATGTCGGTCACGTTCGAGCTGGAGGGACAGAAGTTCATCGCGCTCAACGGCGGCCCGCAATTCAAATTCACGCCGGCAATCTCGTTCTTTGTACGCTGCGAGACGCAGGAGGAGGTCGACCGGCTATGGGATAGGCTGCTCGACGGCGGTGAGCCGGTCCAGTGCGGATGGCTCAGGGACCGCTACGGGCTATCGTGGCAGATCGTGCCTGACGGGCTCGAGCGGATGCTGCGGGATGCGGATGCCGCCCGATCGACGCGAGTGATGCGCGCCATGCTGAAGATGATCAAGCTCGACATCGCGGCGCTCCAGCGAGCGTACGACCAGGCGTGACGCCGAGGTCGAGTCGCCGAGCTCGGCACCATCGCGAAGAGAAGGGCTCAACATGAAATACCTGTGTCTGGTGTACGGCGAAGAGGACAAGCTCGCTGCGCTCGACGACCATGAGTGCCTGGCTTACGACACGCAGCTGCGGCAGAGCGGCCGGTGCGTGGCGTCCGAGTCGCTGGAGCCGGTCGCCACGGCCACCATCGTGCGCGTGCGCGGCGGGCGCCTGTCGGTCACCGACGGGCCGTTCGCCGAGACCAAGGAGCAGCTCGCCGGCTTCTATCTGATCGAGGCGCGCGATCTGAATGAGGCCATCCAGCTCGCGGCGAAGATACCGCCGGCACAGGTTGGCGCTGTTGAGATTCGGCCCATCCGGCCGATCCGGGAGCACCCGCGCTCCGGCGGTGTCGGAGAGACGGGGCGGATCGACCCGCTCTAGCCGAGCGGCCAGATCTGGATGGCATCCGGATCGATATCGACGCGGCACGGGGCGCCTCGCCGAGCGGCGAAGCGCCCGTCCAGGAGCCGGATCCGAGCCTCGCCGAGGCGGACGGTGATCTGCCGGTCGATCCCGTTGAGGGCCACGCTCTCCACCTCTGCCGGATAGGCTCCGGCCTCGACGATCCGCGCACGCGCCAGGGAGCAGCTCCAGCCGACCCGCTCCCCGGGACTCAAGGCTGGTCCGGCAACGGCGAGCGTCACGCCGCGCCCGACCGCGATCGAGTCCGCGCTCGACGCGACGCCCTCCGCCGCATTCTCAGCCCCGAGCAGGCGCGCGGCCCTCTCGTTCGCCGGCCGTCGGAAGACTTCGGCAGTCGATCCGGATTGCAATACGCGGCCCTCCTCGATCAGCAGGATCTCATCGGCGAGGAGCGCCGCTTCCGCCGGATCGTGAGTGACGAGGATGGTCGCTGCAGTGAGCTCCTCTTGCAGCTCGAGCAACTCCTGGCGCAGGCGCGAGCGCAAGGGCGCATCGAGCGCCGAGAACGGCTCATCGAGCAGCAGCAAGCTCGCGGGCCGCACGAGTGCGCGGGCGAGCGCGACCCGTTGCTGCTGTCCGAGCGAGAGCGCGTCGGGCCGGCGCTGCTCGAGGCCGTTCAGGCCGAGCCGGCCGATCCAGTGCTGTGCCTGGAGAGGCTCGGCCCCGACCGGAAACCGCAGCTGCTCCATCACGGTGAGGTGGGGGAATAGCCCGTAACTTTGCGGGACGTAGGCGATCGCCCGCTCGGCGGGATCGAGCCCCGAGAGCTCCGCGCCGTTGACGGCGATGCTGCCGCGATCGCAGCGCTCGATGCCCGCGATCAGCTTGAGCGTCAGCGACTTTCCCGATCCAGAGGGCCCGAGGATCGCGAGGCGGGACGCGCGCGGGGACCAGGCGAGGTTCAGGTGGAAGCTGCCGAGCTGCCTCTCGAGTTGCAGCGCGAGCGTCGTCGGTTTAGAGCGCACGAACACCGCAGCCGTAGAGCGAGGCCCCGCAGGGGCATTGCGTTCTGCTAGACCATCGGACGCGGCGCCCGGCGCGACTTCGCTCCGCGGCAACCCGGGGCGCGCGCTGCGTAGATTCAGGGTCCCGCTCAGGATCATGACGCCGAGCGCAACGACGAGCGTCGGCAGCAGCACCGGCAGCATGGCCGGTAGACCCTGCGCGCCGAACGCCACGTACGTGTAGACCGGCAGGGAGTAGGGGTGGTAGGCGACCATGATGGTGGCGCCGAACTCGCCGAAGGCACGCAGCCACGCGAGCAGCAGTCCCGGGAGGATGGCAGGCCAGGCGATCGGAACGCTCACGCGGAAGAACAGCTCGAGCGGCCGGTGGCCGAGGGTGGAACCGACGGCCTCGAGGATCGGGTCCGCCGAGGCGAACGCCGAGCGCGCCGCGATGATGAGGAAGGGCGAAGCGACGAAGACCTCCGCGAGGACGATGCCGGCGAACGAGTCTGTGAGCGCCCCGCCGAGCGCGTGTCCGAGCGGCGTCCCGTAGCCGACCAGGAACAGAAGCAGGATGCCGCTCGCGAGCGGCGGCAAGGCGAGCGGCAGCTGCACCAGAAAGCCGAGCGCCGACATCGCGCGTCCTGGAGTCCGCGCAAGCAGATAGCCGAGAGGGATCCCGCCGATCGCGATGAGGATCGTGGCGGTGGTCGCGCTCGCGATGGAGATGGCGCAGGCATGCAGGAGCCCGGCCGTGTCGACCGACGTCCAATTGGCCAGCCTCGCCTGCTGAGCTCCTGCAATGAGCGGGGCGATCAGATAGACCGCGAGGAGTCCTGCAAGCCACGGCAGGGGCGCAGGAACGCGGCGGGTCAGTATGCCGGGTCGAGAATTGATTGGAGATCTCGCGGCACGATGCGTGCGGCTCCCGTGAGCGCCGGCTTCTGCAGCGCGAGCCCATGGTCTTTCAGCTGCTGCTGTCCCGCGGGTCCGAGCAGAAAGGCGACGAACCGATCGGCACCGCCGGGATGGGGCGCATCGCGCAGGATCGTGACGGTGTAGACCGCCTTCGGCCCAATGGAGGCCGGCAGTTCTACCTCCGGGATCCTGGCATCCGCGGTCTCGGTCGAATAGAAGAACCCCGCATCGAGGAGGCCGGACTGAAGACGCCCGATCAACGCCTCCTCCGGCAACACCTGCGCCGGGTTTTCCAGCTCACCCAGCACTCTTCTCGACAGTCCCGGAATCCCGTAAAGGGTCTCGGCTTGCCCCATCAGCTGCAAGGCGAGCGCGCCCTTGGGATCGAGTTTCGGGTCCGTGCGTCCAATCCTGATGCCAGGCTCCATCAGCACACGGTACCACGAACGGGATTTGAAGTCGGCGGCGAAGCGGCTCGAGGGACTGTAGCCGATCACGAGCGGCGATTGGGCGAAGGAGATGTACCAGCTCACCCACGAGCCGTTCGACGGGCCGGTGAGGCCGGCGTTCACCTTCGGGTTCGCGCTGATGAACACGTCTGCCTGCCGGAGCTTGCCTTTGATCTGGTTCGCGAGCGCGTTCGAGCCCCCCGCATAACCCTGGAATCGATCGCCGGTCTCGCGATCGAACGCAGGGCCGATGCCGTGTTCCATCAGGTTCACGAGCGAGCCGGCATACAGGACGTTGACCGTTTGCTGCGCCGAGACCGCGGGAGCCCGGATCGCCCAGATTGCTGCCGCGAGCAGGCCGAGCCCGCCCACGAATCGCAGCGACGACCGTTTGCGGAGCGCCATGCCTTTCCCCCTCCGTAAGAGCTCGATCTGCACCTGACCCTCAAAGTTTACCGCGGCGGATCACCGCGGGACTGCGGTCGATCGCTATACTTCGGTGAATACTACGACAGGTGGAGGCGCGGGCCCAACAAAGCCGCGAGCAGTCGAGCCCGCCAGCGCGTTGACATCGTGAGGGGCCGTCCCTAGGCTTTCCGCGAAAAGTCGACATCGGCAGGAACGGCCAAGCGCGCGGGGTGGAGGTGAGCGATGATCATCGAGGACGAATTCCAGCTCACGCACGCGGTCCTCGCCGAGACGGAGAGGACGGCGGACCCGCGCATGAGGCAGATCCTGCAGTCGCTCGTCCGGCACCTGCACGGCTTCGCTCGCGAGGTGCGCTTGACCGAGAAGGAGTTCGATCAGGCGATCAATCTCGTGACGGCCCTCGGGCACCATACGACGGACAGCCATAACGAGACGCGCCTGATCGCAGGCTCGCTCGGACTCTCCGCGCTGGTGTGCCTCATGAACAACGGCGATCGCGGCAGACGGCAGACCTCCGCGAATCTGCTCGGGCCGTTCTGGCGAGCCGGCGCGCCTGAAATGAAAAACGGCGCCTCCATCGTGCGCTCGGCGACACCGGGCCGACCGCTCTTCTTCACGGGCCGCATCGTTGACCTCGATGGCAATCCCGTCGCCCAGGCGGAGATCGACGTGTGGCACGCCTCGCCGGCCGGACTCTACGAGAATCAGGACCCGACCCAGGCGGAGTGGAATCTTCGAGGGAAGTTCACGAGCGACGAGCGCGGAATATTCGCCTATCGCAGCGTCAAGCCGTCGGGCTATCCGGTGCCGATGGACGGTCCGACGGGCGCGCTGCTCACCGCGCAGGGACGGCATCCATTTCGACCGGCGCATCTTCACTCGCTCATCTACAAGCCGGGCTTCAAGACCATGACCTCGCAGATCTACAGCCATGACGACCCGCTGCTCGAGACGGACGCGCAGTTCGGCGTCACTCGAACCCTGATCGGCCACTATGTGCTTCACGAAGGCGAGGCGGCCCCGGACGCGGACGTCAAGGAGCCGTGGTACAGCCTCGAGCATGTTTTCGTCCTCGAGCCGGGCGAAGCCTGGCTTCCCACACCACCAGTATCCGCGAAGCGGCGCGCCGATCCGAAGGCAGCGCGCCAGCCTGAGCGGAGCGATGCGCCGGCATGAACGGCATCGGCACGCACGAGCGCGGCGGGGCGCCAGCATGAGCGATAGCGGCGCGCCGGCGGGCGAGCTCACTGCCGCAACCATGGAGGCGTGGATCCGGGACTATTTCGCCGCATGCAACACGGGCGAGGTCGAGCGGATCGCGAGCTACTTCGAGCCCGACGCGGTTCACTACTTCCCACCGGGGATGTACGGCGGCCCCTTCCGCGGCGCGTACACCATCGCACGTAAATGGCACGACGCGGTGCAGGCCCTCGGCTCCGTATGGACCATCGATCAGGTGCTCTGCGACCCGCCGACGCGGCGCGCAGTCATCGAATGGAGCCATTTCAAGCGCCGCGCGGGGGTGCTGCTGCGCGGCGATGAATGGTACCTCTTCAGCCCCCGCGGGCTCATCCGGGAGATTCGCGCGTACTACGCCTCTCCACAGGACGCCTCGCTGCAGACATTGGAGCTCGCGGGTTTCGACTACGCTGGCCGGGGCTATCCCATGACGGACATCGGAAGGGGCGGAGCCTGATGGAGGAGTGGCGCCGCATCCTGCTCGGCGGAGCCGTCGTCGAGGCGCGGCGCGACGGTGAGCTGCTCGTGGCGCCGGATGGCAGGCGGATTGGTGTGGACGAGGCCGTGCACCTGCCGCCGGTCGAGCCGACCAAGATCCTCTGCGTGCACCTCAATTATCGAAGCCGCGCAGAGGAGCTAGGGACGGTCCCGCCGCCCGCACCGCATTACTTCCAGAAGCCGCTGTCGTGCCTCAACAGCCACCGGGGCAGTGTGGTCCGGCCCCGCGGCTGCCGCTTTCTCAACTACGAGGGGGAGATCGCGATCGTCATCGGGCGCGCCGCGCGTAACATCCGCATCGCGCAGGCTTCCGAGCACATCGCGGGCTACACGCTCGCGAACGATTTTGCCCTGCACGACTTCCGCGATGCCGATCGGGGCGCCATGCTGCGCGTGAAGGGCGCCGATACGCTCGGCGTGGTGGGTCCCGGTGTCGTGCGCGGTTGGCAGCCGGCCGCCCAGGTGCTGCGCACCCGGGTGAACGGCAAGGTGGTCCAGGAGTCGAGCGTCGCGGGGATGATTTTCAGCATGGCCTATCTGGTCGCCGACCTCGCGCGCATCATGACGCTGCTGCCGGGCGATCTAATTCTCTCGGGCACGCCGGCCAATTCGCGGCCTGTCGAGCCCGGTGACGTGGTGACGGTCGAGGCCGACGGCCTCGGCGTGCTCGAGAGCCGGATCGTCGAGGGCGAGAGCGCCGTGTCCGACGAGTGCGGCTGGCCTCCGACCGCAAGCGACAAAGTGCTGGGCGTCGCGCTGGGGCAGGCGCTGCGCGAGTAAGCGCGGCGGACGCTCTTCGGCCTGCGCCGCCGAGATCTCACGCGGGCACCTAGAACCATTTAAAGCCATGCGCCATGACGAGCAGGATCGCGGCGCCCATCAGCAGAGTCCAAATCCTGTCAGTTAGCGATGTTCGCGTCAGCTCGTGCCGCAGGGTCTCGGAGCCCCTGTGCATCTCGTCGCGCAGGCCTGCGATCTCCTCTCGCAGACCTGCGTCGCCCTTGTGCATCTCGTCGCGCAGGCCCGCGATCTCCTCGCGCAAATCGGTGTCGCCCTTGCGCATTTCAGTGCGCAGGCCCGCGATCTCGTCGCGCAAACTTGCGTCGCCCTTGTGCATCTCGTCGCGCAAGCCGGCAATCTCCTCGCGCAAGCCCGCGTCACCATTGTGCATCTCGTCGCGCAAGTCTGCATGATTCTTGTGCATCTCATCGCGCAGATCTGCGTGGCCTTTGTGCATTTCAGCGCGCAGGCTCGCGTAGCGCGTCTCCATCTTGTCGTTCAGGCCAACGACCGCATCACGCAGCTCGCGGATGTCGAGCTTGATGTCCGCGATGTCGGCACGGATATGAGCCATGTCCGACTCCAACCTTCCCACGCGGTTTTCCAGCGGTTCCGCCATCACTGCAGCCACGATGAATTCTCCGGGTGATTTTACGCTTTTCACTGCGCGGCTTCAGCATTTCAGCGCTCGTTGCGGCTCGGCGGAAGCCTGAAAAACGAGCCAAATCACGCATTTTCTATTTATGGAGAGCTGACCAGCGACGTCCGACGACACAGGTGTTCCTGACGTCGCGGAACTCGCGAAACGCGGCTCATCTCAATGGTTGTTGACTAGAGCGGACGTTGTCGTTGTAATCGACGAGCAGGAGTTTCGTGGCACGCTCCATTGACCGCTCAGATAACCCCGCCCCTGCGTAGGAGGCACACTCGCATGACACGGTCTCCCGGCACATCGGTAGGAGCGCTCGCCGGCTTCGACTGGCGAGACCCCTTCCTGCTCGACGCGCAGTTGACGGAGGAGGAGCGGCTGCTCCGGGACGCGGCGAGGGCGTTCGCGCAGGGCAAGCTCCTGCCGCGCGTCACCGAGGACTACCTTCAGGAACGCACGGACCCACGGATACTGGCGGAGTACGGAGCCCTCGGACTGCTCGGGATGACTCTGCCGAGCGAATATGGCGGAGCCGGAGCCTCGCACGTCGCCTACGGGCTCGCGGCGCGGGAGATCGAGCGGATCGACTCGGGCTACCGGTCGATGATGAGCGTTCAGTCCTCGCTCGTCATGCACCCGATCCACGCATTCGGCACGGAGGCCCAGCGCCGCAAATACCTGCCCCGGCTCGCGAGCGGGGAGTGGATCGGCTGCTTCGGCTTGACGGAGCCGGGGGCGGGCTCCGACCCGTCGAGCCTGCGCACGCTCGCCGAGGCGACGGGGCACGGCTATCGGCTGACCGGCTCGAAGACCTGGATCTCGAACAGCCCGATCGCCGACGTGTTCGTCGTCTGGGCGAAGTCGGCGGCGCATCAGGGTGAGATTCGCGGCTTCATTCTCGAGAAGGGCATGGCGGGGCTCTCCGCGCCGAGGATCGACGGCAAGCTTGCGCTGCGCGCGTCGGTGACGGGGGAGATCCTCATGAGCGGGGTGGAGGTGCCGGAGGAGCAATTGCTGCCCGGCGTCTCCGGATTGAAGGGCCCGTTCGAGTGCTTGAATCGTGCGCGCTATGGAATCTCCTGGGGCGTGATGGGCGCCGCCGAGGACTGCTGGCATCGGGCCCGCGATTACGGGCTCGAGCGCGTCCAGTTCGGCCGCCCGATCGCGCAGACGCAGCTGTTCCAGAGAAAGCTCGCGGACATGCAGACGGAGATCGCGCTCGGCCTGCAGGCCTGCCTGCGTGTCGGCCGCCTGCTCGATGCCGGCCAGGCGGCTCCCGAGATGATCTCGATCGTGAAGCGCAACAACTGCGGCAAGGCGCTCGACATCGCCCGCCTCGCGCGCGACATGCACGGCGGCAACGGCATCCAGAGCGGCTATCACGTCATGCGTCACGCGCAGAACCTCGAGGCGGTCAACACCTACGAGGGGACTCACGACGTTCACGCGCTGATCCTCGGCCGCGCGCAGACGGGGCTGCAAGCCTTCTACTGACGAGGGAGCGCGATGCGCGCTGGCCATGGCGGGGACCCGCGCAAGCCGGCCGCGCTCTGCAGTAGGATGGGCGGAAGGGGAACGGGGAAGGGGGAAACCATGCCGAACGCTGTCTTCCGTGTAGCCTGCGTGATGGGACTCGCGGCGGCGATCTGGGGGTGCGGCGGGCGCGCCGCAGGTCCGGGCGCCGGCCCGGCGGCGGGCGCGAGCCAGGCGGACCGGATTGCCGCGCTCGATCGGCAGATCGCCCATCTCGAGGCCGAGGCCACGCGCCTGAAGGATGTCAGCGACATCAAGCGCCTCCAGCGTGCCTACGGCTACTACCTCGATGCGGCCCAGTGGGACCAGATGGCCGACCTGTTCGCGGATGACGGCACCATCGAGATCGGTCTCGACGGCGTCTATGCCGGCAAGGAGCGCATTCGTGAATACCTGCACACGCTCGGTGGCGGGCAGGTTGGCTTGCGGCAGGGACAGCTCAACGAGCACATGCTGCTGCAACCAGTCATCGACGTGGCGCCGGACGGCCGCACGGCGAAGGGGCGCTGGCGCGCGCTCATCATGGCCGGTGAGTACCACGAGACGGCGCTCTGGGGCGAGGGTCCGTACGAGAACGAGTACGTCAAGGACAACGGCGTCTGGAAGATCGCGAAGGTGCACTGGTACCAAACGTTCATGGTCCCCTATGCCGGAGGCTGGGCGAAGGAGAAGGACGTGAACGGCGGAATCTACGTGTCGAAGAAGCTGCCGCCCGATCGGCCGCCGACCGAGCGCTACGAGACCTGGCCGGGCGTCTACACGCCTCCTTATCACTACAAGAATCCCGTGACGGGCCGGTGAGGTGGACAGCATGGACAGACAAGCCCTCGTGAGCCCGTCGAAAGTCTGTGCCTTGGTAGCGGCCGCCGGCGCCGTGGTCGCCTCACTCTGGTGGGCGTTCCCGCCGTCGAGCCGTGCGAGCGCGGACGCTGATCAGGCGATCTCGGACCTCCAGCGGACCGTCGCTCGGCTGCAGCAGCGGATCGTGCGGCTGCAGGATGAGGATCAGATCGAGAATCTCATCTCGATCTACGGCTACTACCTCGACAAGCGGCAGTGGGACCAGCTCGCCGACCTCTTCGCCGACGACGCGAGCATGGAGATCTCGCTGCGCGGGATCTACGTCGGCAAGCAGAGCATTCGCCGGGCGCTCGTTCTCTTCGGACCGCTCTATATCTCGACCGGCTATCTGCACAATCACATGCAGCTGCAGCCCGTCATCCGCATCTCGGCCGACGGCACGCATGCCTGGAGCCGCACCCGGGCGTTGAGCGAGCTCGGGACGTTCGAGCGCGTCGGCATCTGGGGCGACGGCATCTACGCGAACGAGTACGTGAAGCAGAACGGGGTCTGGAAGATCGCGAAGGATCATATCTACACGACGTTCTTCGCGACGTACGACAGGGGCTGGGAGTACGCGGCGGCAAGCGCGCCGGGGGAGAGCAAGACGATTCCGCCCGATCGTCCGCCGAGCGTGCTCTACCGGACCTATCCCGGGGAGTACATTCCGCCGTTCGACTACCCGCATCCTGTGACCGGCGCGGATATCGAGATTCCGCCGGATCTTCAGGTCAAGCCCAACCCGGGAGCGCGCCCATGAGGAGGAGCGTACTGCCAATAGGCGCGGCCGCGCTGCTCATCGCGGCCGCGGGCGCCTGGGTCGTAGCGGCGCAGGCGGACAAGACCGGCGAGCAGCAGCTGGCCGATGCCCGCGCACGGGTGGCGCAGGTCGAGCAGACAGTCGGGCGGCTCGAGGACGAGCGCGCGATCGAGACTCTGCAGCGGACCTATGGATACTTCGTGGACAAATGCATGTGGAAGGAGACCGCGGACCTCTTCGCCGACGACGGGACGCTCGAGATCGGGGGGCGGGGCGTGTTCGTGGGCAAGGCGCGAATCCTGCAATACCTCACGTGGCTCGCGCCGAAGGGGCTCACGGACGGCAAGCTCGAGAATCACCTGCAGCTGCAGCCCGTCATCACTGTCGCGCCCGATGGGAAGAGCGCCAAGGCGCGCTGGCGGTGGCTGTCGGAGGTCGGCGACTACCGCAAGAGCTCGCTGTGGGGCATCGGAACGTACGAGAACGAGTATGTGAAGCGAAACGGTGTCTGGAAGATCGAGACGCTGCATGCCTATTTCCGTATGTACACGCCGTACGCCGAAGGGTGGGCCAAGGCCGCGGTGCCGAACACTCACCCCGAGAAGGATCTGCCGCCGGACCGGCCGCCCACGGTCGTCTACGAGACCTATCCGGCGACGTTCATCCCGCCCTACGATTATCCGAACCCGGTGACCGGGAGATAGCGCGCCGCACGATCGCGCAGACGGGCCTGCAGGCCTTCACTTGAGTTGACACGGCGCGGCACACGCCAGTAGGCTCGGTGCGCGCGATGTAATCGATTGCATTCGTTCGCCGGACGATGCGATCTCGCGGAGAGGGTGCGCGCGCGGCGGGCACCGGGTAAGAACATGGAGATCTCAACGATGAGTCCTCTCACGATGACCATTCATCAGACGGCGCGGCTCGGCGCCGCGCTCGCCACGACCCTCGCCATGGGCTTCTTCGGGGCGGCCCATGCGGCCGCTCCCGCGCGCGTGAGGATCGCGAGCGGGATCCTCGAGGGCTCCGTCGAGCATGATGTGGTCGCGTTCCGCGGCATCCCATTCGCCGCCGCCCCGGTGGGACCGCTGCGCTGGCGGCCGCCGCAGCCCGTCGAGCCCTGGCGGGGTGTGCGCAAGGCCGTGAGCTACGGCCCCGATTGCATGCAAGTGCCATTTCCGCAGGATGCCGCTCCGCTGCGCGGGACGCCGCAGGAGGACTGTCTCTACGTCAATGTGTGGCGGCCGGCGCGCGCCGCCTCGCGCAAGCTTCCCGTCATGGTCTGGCTCTACGGCGGGGGCTTCGTCAACGGAGGCACCTCACCGGCGGTGTACGACGGCCGAGAGTTCGCCCGCGACGGAATCGTGCTCGTGAGCTTCAACTACCGGCTCGGCAACTTCGGCTTCTTCGCCCACCCGGCGCTCAGCGCCGAGCAGCCGCAGGGACCGCTCGGCAACTACGCATTCATGGACCAGATCGCGGCGCTCAAATGGGTCCGTCGCAACATTGCGGCGTTCGGCGGCGATCCCGCGAACGTCACGATCTTCGGCGAGTCCGCGGGGGGCATGTCGGTGCACGTCCTGCTCACCTCGCCGCTCGCCCGCGGGCTGTTTGAGAAGGCGATCGTCGAGTCCGGAGGCGGACGCCCGGGCCTCCTGGGGATGAGGCCCCTCGCGGGCGGACCCGGTTCCGGGGAGGATATCGGCCTCGCTCTCGCGAGGCGCTTCGGGATCGAGGGGACGGGTCCCGAGGCGCTCGCACAGCTCAGGGCGATTCCCGCGAGCCAACTGGTGAGCGGCCTCAACATGGCGACGGCGGGCCGCGACAGCACGTATGTCGGCGGCCCGATGCTCGACGGGAAGCTGGATCTCGGCGCGCCGACGCAGCTCTACGCCGCGGGCGAGGGCGCGCGAGTGCCGGTGATGGTCGGGACGAACAGCATGGATATCGGCTTTCTGCAGGCGCGGACGCTCGATGAGCTCTATGCACAGTTCGGACCGGATGCCGCGCGGGCGCGCGAGGTGTACGGCGCGGGGGGCAACACGGATGTGCGCGCTGTCGCGTTCGAGGCGGGCGGAGATCAGATGATGCTCGAGCCGGCGCGCGCCGTGGCTCGCATCCTTTCCGCGCGCGGTCAGCCGGTATATGAGTACCGCTTCTCCTACGTCGCCGAGTCTCAGCGCAAGAGCCTGCCGGGCGCGCCACACGCATCGGAGATTCCGTACGTGTTCAACACGGTCGCGGCTCATCTCGGGCAGGACTTGATGCCGGCCGACGAGGCCGCCGCGCGCGCGATGCACCAGTACTGGGTGGCTTTCGCGCGCACCGGAAGGCCCGAGCCGCGGGGCGAGCCCGCCTGGCCGGCGTATCACGGCGCGACCGACCTGCTCATGAACTTCACCGATCACGGGCCGGTCGCCGAGCCGGATCCCGCCCGGGCGCGCCTCGATCTCGCGGAGCGGGCGAACGATCGGAAGGAGCGCGCCGTCAAGCCGCACTCGCAATCCGGGACCGGGCCTTGATGCGGGCGTCGGCTTGGGCCTCAGGCGCGGCGTGCCTGGGCGGCGCAGCGATACTCCTCGCCGCGCCGTGGACCGCGAGTTTCGCGCGGAGCGCGCACGCGGACACCGCGGCGGCGCCGGCTCTCCTCGCGCAGAGCTCGCTACCCGAGCGCGCCGCCAGGGAGCTTCCACTCTACAAGGATCCCCGAGCCCCGCTCGATGCGCGGGTCGAGGATCTCCTCGGCCGGCTCACGCTCGCAGAGAAGATCTCGCTGATGGGCGGCGGGAGCCTGTTTGCGACCGAGCCCATCGCCCGGCTTGGAATTCCGGCGCTCCACGTCTCGGACGGGCCGAACGGCGTGCGCTCGAACGAGGATCAGGCGGCGACCGTGTTCCCGACCGGCTCCGCGCTCGCGGCGACCTGGAGTCCCGAGGTGCTGCATGCGGTGGGGGAGGCCATCGGCCGCGAGGCGCTCGCCATGCACGTGCAGGTGATGCTCGGGCCGGACGTGAACATGCAACGTGTGCCGCTTGCCGGCCGGGACTTCGAAGATTATTCCGAGGATCCCTTTCTCGCCGGCACGCTCGGTGTCGCGTACGTGAAGGGTCTGCAGAGCGAGGGGGTCGGCGCGACGGTGAAGCACTTCGTCGCGAACGAGCAGGAGCTCGATCGCATGCGCGTGAGCTCCAACATCGATGAGCGCACGCTGCGCGAGATCTATCTGCTGCCGTTCGAGATGATCGTGAAGCAGGCGCATCCCTGGGCGCTCATGTTGTCCTACAACCGCCTGAACGGGACCTACATGACCGAGAACCGCCGGCTCATCAAAGAAGTGCTCGAGCGCGAATGGGGGTTCGAGGGCCTGGTGATGTCCGACTGGGGCGCCGTGCATTCGACGGTCTCCGCCGCTAGCGCGGGCGTCGACTTGGAGATGCCGGGCCCGCCGAGCTACTTCGGGGCTCGCCTCGCGCAGGCCGTCGAGAACTGGCAGGTGGATCAGGGCGCCGTCAACGACGCGGCGCGCAGGGTGCTGCGCACCGTCATCCTCGCGGGCTTGCTCGACGGCAAGCCGCTCCCGGCCGGCGAGCTGCTCGGCGCGCGCAACCGTGCGACGGCGCTCCTCGCCGCGCGCGAGGCGATCACGCTCCTCAAGAACCGGCACGGCTTGCTGCCACTCGAGGAATCCAGCGTCCACACGCTCGCCGTCATCGGACCGGACGCCGACGTGCCGCTCTACGACGGAGGGGGCAGCGCGAGCGTCATCCCGTCCCGCATCGTGACTCCGCTCATGAGCCTGCGCCGCCTGGTCGGCCGCAGCGTGAAGATCCTCTACGCCCAGGGTGTCGATAACGATCCGGTTCCTCCGGCGGCCGATGCGCGCTTGCTGAGCCCGACCGCCTCGCGCGCCGCGCAGGGGCTGGCGTTCCGCTACTACGACAACGCGGATTTTCGAGGCCGGCCCGTGCGCGCGGGCGTCGAGACCTACTTCGACAAGACCGTCCTCGCCGCCGAGCTCACCCAGATGTCGGCGCGCTGGGAGGGGTATTTCTGGCCCCCGAAGGACGGCCGGTACGAGTTCAGCCTGAGTGCGCTCGGCAAGGCCACGCTCGACATCGACGGCCGCGCGATCATTGGAGATGGGCACGGCACCGTCCTGCCGGCGCGGATCGATTTCGGCGGGGGCTCGCAGGTTGCGAGCCTCGCGCTCCGGGCCGGACGCCGTTACCGCATTCGAGTGGACTACGTGAGCCCGCCCGTCGCGTTCCATTCGCTGCATCTCGGCATACGCTTGCCTCCCGGGACGATCGAGGAGGCCGTGCGAGCGGCGCGGAGCGCCGATGCGGCGGTCGTGTTCGTGGGCTCATCGCCTTCCACGGAGACCGAGGGCCGGGATCGGCAGAGCCTCGAGCTCGAGGGGCGGCAGAACGAGCTCGTCGAAGCAGTGCTCGCCGCGAATCCTCGCACCGTGGTCGTGCTGAATACGGGCTCGCCGCGGCTGCTTCCGTGGGTGGACGAGGCACCCGCGATCCTCGAGGGGTGGCTCGCGGGAGAGGAGGGCCCCGACGCCATCGCGCAAGTCCTCTTCGGAGAGGTGGATCCCTCCGGCAAGCTGCCGTTCACTTTCCCGAGGCGCCTGGAGGACACCCCGACGTATCTCTATTATCCGTCAGAGCGTGACGCCGATTACGGCGAGGGGGTGTTCGTCGGCTATCGCTCCTACGACAAGAGAAGGATCGAGCCCCTGTTCCCGTTCGGCCATGGCCTCTCGTACACGACGTTCGAGTACGGCAATCTGCGCGTGCCGGCGAGCGCGACCGTCGGTGAGCCCATCGAGGTCTCGGTGGACGTGAGAAACACTGGCCCGCGCGCGGGCGAGGAAACGGTGCAGCTCTACGTGGGAGACGAGGCGACGACAGCCGTCGTGCAGCCGGTGAAAGAGCTCAAGGGGTTCCAAAAGGTAAGCCTCGCGCCCGGCGAGATGAAGACCGTGACGTTCACTCTCTCGCCGCGCGACCTGTCGTACTATGACGTCCATCAATCGGCCTGGACCAGCACTCCGGGAACGCACCGCATCTTCATCGGCAGCTCCTCGCGTGACATCCGGGAGCAGCGGGAATTCAACTGGACGCCCCCGCCCGGCTCGCCGTCCTTATCGGGGCGCCCGCGAGGATAGAGCCGGCGGCGCGGTGCTCTCGCGAATGATGAGGCGGGTGGGGAGGACCACCTCGTGCGCCACCTCGCGTCCCTCGAGCTGCTCGATGAGCTGCAGCGCCGCGCGTCGCCCGAGCTCGTGGCGCGGAATGTTCACGGTCGTGAGCGGAGGGTTGTAGAACGCAGCCATGTTTTGATCGTCGAAGCCGACGATCGACACGTCCTTCGGCACCGTGAGTCCGAGCTTGTGGAGCATGCGAATGGCGCCGAAGGCCATCTCGTCGTTGCCGCAGAGGACGGCGGTCGGCGGCTCATCGAGGGCCATCAGCCTCTCGATTCCGGCGGCGCCGGACTGCATCGTGAAGTCGCCGGGATATATGAGCTCCGGTGAGAGCGGCAGCGCCGCCGCCTCGAGCGCTGCGCGATAGCCCTCCAGGCGACGGGCGGTGCTCGGCGCCCGCTTGCTTCCGGCGATGTGGGCAATCCGGCGATGTCCGAGCTCGACCAAGTGGCGCGTCGCCTCCGCGGCGCCCACGCGGTGGTCGGTCCGGATGACCGGGACGGTCCGGCCTGGCAGCCGCTCGAGTACGGTGACGAGCGGGGGAAGCGGCCGCTTGCCAGGAGCGTACGCGGCCGGCGCGACTCCGGTGAGCAGGATGATGCCGTCCGCGCGCCCGCTCCGCACCTGATCGAAGCACGCTTCCTCTCGCTCCGGATCCCCGTTGCTGTTGCCGAGGAGCAGGGCAAAATCAGCCTGCCGCGCGACATCCTCGGCCCCCGCGAAGATCTCGAGGAAGAAGGGGCTCAGGTTCGGCACGATGAGCAGAATGGCGCGCGTCCGGCCCCTGCGCAGCCCGCGCGCGAGCACGTTGGGCCGGTATCCGAGCCGGTCGACCACGGTCATGACGCGGTCGCGAGTCTCCCGGCGGAGCAGCTCAGGACGGGACAGCGCCCGCGACACCGTCGCCACGGACATCCCGAGCTCGCGTGCGACGTCCTTGATGGTCGTCGCCGAGTGGGAGGCTGCGGTCGCGGTGCGTTTCCTCAGGCGGCGTGCGCCTCCGACGCCCCGCCGTCCTAAAGCTCGAACGGATCGTTGAGCCGGCGTACCAGCTCATCCTTTTGCTCGGTGAACTGCGGGGACACGATGAGCTCGCGGCCCAACTTGTCCGCGGGCTCATCGACCGTGAAGCCGATCGTGTGCGCAGCCTCGAACAGCGCGCCCGACGGGGTGCGCACGTACACGGATTGGAAGTAGCCGCGATGCTTGCGGTCGGAGCAATCGGTGAAGCCGAGGCCTTCCACCTCGGCTTTCACCCGGTCCTGGATGTCGAGAGTCCGCACGTTGAACGCGCAGTGGTGCACCATGCCCTCGCCGTACGACCAGTTGCCCGGAGCCTTGTCCGGCTCGATGAGCATATCGACCATGTGCGCCGGGCCACCGTCGTCGACCTGGTAGCGGATGAAGGCGCCGTCCTTGTCGGCCTGGCGGTAATTCCAGCCCTCCTGCAGGAAGTAGTCCATGTCGCCGAGCTCCCGCAGCGAGACCGTCCAGCTATGGAAGCCGCGGATGGCATACTGCTCCGGGACGTAGGATGAGCGGAACGGCTTGCGGGTGTCGCGGTCGTCCTCGACCAGCTCGAAGTTGATCGTGCACGCCGGATGCTGCAGGCGCAGGATCGGCTGCCCGAAACGCTCGTACCGCTTGAGGATCGGCACGCGGCTCTTCGTCAGGTGCTCGTGCCAGAATCCGAGCGAGCCGGACGGCACCGTGTAGCTGATGAGCGCGATCTGGCCGGTCCCGGCACGCGCCTTGCGTCCCGCTCGGCGCCACGGGAACACCGTCGTCAAGTTGCCGGGGCTACCTTGCGCGTCGGAAAAGTAGAGGTGGTAGAAGGGCTCGGCTCCGTCGTAGAGGAGCGTCCGCTTCACCAGGTTCATGCCGAGCACCTTGCAGAAGAAGTCCACGTCCGCCTGAGCGGTGGCGGTGCACAGCGTGATGTGGTGTAAGCCCTGGATTCGGTCTGACATGTCGGTTCTCCGCGGGGAATGGGTCACTTCCGCATGCCTGGCGTGCAGGGAGCGGTTGCGCCCTGCCGTGAGGCTCGACCGCAGCACAATAGGAGCGATGCATTGAGGTGTCAACGTGACCGGGACCGCGGCCCGAGCGGCGCGCGGGCGCGGGTGTCCACGGGCCGCAACGCCTATTGTCGCGCCGGCTGTCGCGCCGTCCGCAGGGTGGGGGCCGAACGGTTCCGCATGGCCTCACAGCGGGCGCTTTGAGGTAGCCTGCGCAGTTTTTGGAGGACGAATTGGCGCGATTTCGGCACCTGATCCGCGCGGCCGCTTGCGCGAGCCTGTGTACGGCGCTGCACGTGCATGCGCGGGAGGCCGCCCCAGCCCAGGGCGTGCCCCCGGGCGCCGCCCAGGAGGCCCGGCCCGCACTGCCGGCGCCGCCGCTCCACCCGGCTCAGGTCATCGGGTACATCAGGCAGACCCTCGACTGGTACCGAGGGGCTCAAGGCATCGAGAGCCTGCCGGATCTCGCGCAGAACGTGGTCGTGCGGGACCGGCTGCAGCAGTCCGCGCTCGCCGCCGTTCAGCGCGCCTTCGTTTTCGGTCACGCCGCGGCGACCCTGCTCGGCTCCGGGCAGCAGGCGGTGGTCCAGAGCTCCCGTGCGCACCCCGAGGCCGCACTCGATCAGGAGGTCGCGCGGATTGCCGCGCGGATCACCACGCTGCAGGCGCAGCTCACCCGGATCGATGCGAGGCTCGCTCGCGCGCCCGCGCGTGAGCGAGCCTCGCTCGCGGCCCAGCGAGCCGACGTGAACGCCGCTTTGCAGCTCGAGCGCGAGGTCGAGAGCACCGTCGAGGACCTGCAGAGCTTCCAGACCTCGACGCTTACGTTCCAGACCGAGGGCGCGGGGGATCTTCTCGGCCAGATCGAGGACCTCGAGCGGTCGGTGCCGGAGGCGCAGCAGGCTGCGGCCTCGAGCGCCGGCAGCGCGAGCGCCGCGGGCAGCGAGAGCGGCGCGGCCGCGCCCGCAGCTGCCTCGATGGCGGGATTCCGCCAGGAGTCCCCCGGCATCATCACGCTCATCGGCGAATGGCTCAACCTGGAGAGCGACGGCCGGCAGCTCTCCGACGCCGTGCAGGCGACGGATGCGCTCACGAAGAGGCTGGATGCACTGCGCGCGCCGCTCCTCGACCAGGCCCGCAGCCTCGTCCGCACCGACGTGGCCGGCCTCGACTCATCGAACCTGGCCGAGCTCGCGGCGGCCCGGCGCACGCTCGAGGGGGCGGCGGGCCGGTTCAAGCAGCTCGCGACGGTGCTCCTGCCGCTCGGGGAGCAGCGCATCGTCCTGAACGACGCGCGCCGGGCGCTCAACGACTGGCACGACTCCCTGCACGCTCGCCTCGCGACCATCACGCGCTATCTGCTGACCCGGGCGATCCTGCTCCTCGCATCGATCGGCCTGGTGCTTGTCCTGTCGGAGGTCTCGAAGAGGGCCGTGTTCCGTTACCTGCACGACGCGCGCCGCCGTAGCCAGTTCCAGACGCTGCGCCGAGTCGCGGTGGGGATTGCTCTCGCCCTTGTGCTCATCTTCGGACTCGCGTCCCAGATCGGATCGCTCGCGACGTACGCGGGCTTCCTCACGGCGGGACTCGCCGTCGCTCTGCAGAACGTGATCCTCGCGATCGTCGCGTACTTCTTTCTCATCGGCCGCTATGGGGTGCGAATCGGCGACCGTATCACGCTCGCCGGCGTCACGGGGACCGTCGCGGATATCGGACTCGTCCGGATCTACCTGATGGAGCTCGCGGGAGCGGATCTGCATCCGACGGGGCGCATCGTCGTGCTGTCGAACGCAGTGCTGTTCCAGCCTCAGGCGTTGTTCAAGCAGATCCCTGGCGCGAATTACCTCTGGCATTCCATTTCCCTGACGCTCGCTCCCACCGTGGACGTGCCAGCGGCGCAGCACCGGCTGAAGACGGCGGCAGATGCCGTGTACGAGCAATACCGGCCCTCCATCGAGCAGCAGCATGCGGCGGTGCAGCGCCTCGTTGACTTCGAGACCACCATGCCGTGGCCGGAAGTGCGGGTGCGGTTTGCGGAGAGCGGCCTGCGGTTCGAGGTGCGCTACCCGGTTGAAGCGGAGCATGCGGTAGCCATCGACCAGAAGATGCTGAAGACGCTGCGGGAGGCGCTCGCACAGGAGCCGGCGTTGCCCGTCGCGGCCTCGGGGGGGCCGGCGCTCGAGCATTCGGGGCCGTAGCGGGTGATGCAGTAAGTCAAACGGTGCCGCCGCCGCTGTCGCGATTTTGCGTCAGAAATCAGCGATATTGCGCAGCCTTCGGTCTCGCGCCGACAATTGGTCGTGTCTTTGAGGCACGCAGGTCGGGATCTCGAGATATGGAGTTGCTGGGGAGCCTCTGGAAGCGTCGCGCCCGTCAAATCGAATCGGCGGTTCATCGCACCGATGCGCGTCTGGACGATGGCGCGGCGCTCGATCGACTGCTCGAGCCGCTGCCGGAGTCGCAGGACTTACGAGCGCGCCTGAGCGGACCGTTCTTCGCGCGAGCCTGGGATGCGGACTCGCAGCGAGACCACTGGCTGGCGAGCGACGGGCTGCGAGTGACGTGCTACACGATCAGCGGACTGACGCTGCGGCAGGCGGCCGCCGTGCGTGTGCGGTGGGACGCGCTGGGCGGCGGGACCGAACTCACGGAGAACACCCTGGCCGATCTCATCGCGAGGGAGACGGGAAGTCCGGTCACGCTCGCGAGTTGACATCGGGCTCGCGCTATCCTGTGCGGCCGCGGCCGGGAGCAGCCGGATCAAGGGGGGCGTGAATCGATGAATCCACGAGGCTCGGTGCTCGCGCTGTCGGGCGGCATCGGCGGCGCCAAGCTTGCGCTGGGACTGCAGGGAGTCGTCGAGCCCGGCAGGCTCACTGTCGTCGCCAACACCGGAGATGACTTCGAGCATCTGACGCTCGCGATCTCGCCGGATGTCGACACGACGCTCTACACGCTCGCCGGTCTTGCCAATACCGAGCTCGGCTGGGGACGGGCCGCGGAGAGCTGGCATTTCATGGCGGAGCTCGAGCGCCTGGGCGGCGAGAGCTGGTTCCGGATCGGAGACAAGGATCTCGCCGTCCACATCGAGCGAACGCGCCGGCTCGCGGCCGGCGAGCCCCTCTCGGAGATCGTTGCCGACTTCGCGCACCGCTTCGGACTCGCGACGCGGGTGCTGCCCATGACGGACGATCGGGTGCGCACGATCGTGGAGACCGCCGCGGGGACGCTGACCTTTCAGCGTTACTTCGTCGAGCGTCGCTGCGAGCCCTGCGTCACCGCGATCCGCTATGAGGGAGCGGAGCACGCGCGGCCGCCGCAAGCCGCGCTGCGCGAGCTCGATCGGCCGGACTTGGCCGCCGTCGTGATCTGTCCGTCCAATCCGTATCTCAGCATCGAGCCGATTCTCGCGATTCCCGGCTGGAGGGCGCGGCTCAGGTCCTGCGGCGTTCCGGTGATCGCCGTCTCGCCGCTCATTGGTGGCGAGGCGGTCAAGGGGCCGACGGCGAAGATCATGAGGGAACTCGGGCTCGAGGTCTCCCCGCTCACCGTCGCGCGGGGCTATGCCGGGATCATTGGAGGCTTCGTGCTCGACCGGGCCGACGCAGCGCTCGCCGCTCGATTCGAGATGCCCGTGCGGGTGGCCTCGACGCTGATGCGGACGCTCGCGGACAAGGAGCGCCTCGCACGCGAGGTCCTCGACTTCGCGGGCACGCTGCGCCGCAGCGCCTGAATTTATCCTCACAGCGCGCTCACACGTGCGGGAGTAAAGTCCCCGCCCCGTCGGCATCGGGGACTTCATGGACGCGATATTCATCTTGATACTCGCTGCGCTCTACGCGGCGACGCACTGGCTCGTCTGGAGCCTCTCGCGCCTCGGGGGCGTCGAATGAGTGGGATCTACATCGTGAGCGGAATACTGTCGCTCGGGCTCTTCGTCTATCTGCTCTACGCCCTGTTCAAGCCGGAGAAGTTCTGATGACGCCGGCATCGCTCGCGCTGATCGTCGCATTGCTGGCGGCGGCGCTCCTCTGCGTGAAACCGCTCGGGCTTTACATCGCCAACGTCATGGAGGGCCGGCCGATCTGGCCGGTGCGCGCGGGCGCGCGGCTCGAGGGGCTCCTCTATCGGGTCTGCGGCGTCGACCCGGGCGCGCAGATGGGGTGGAAGGGGTACGCGATCGCTCTCGTCCTGTTCAACGCCCTCGGGGCGCTCGCGGTGTACGCCTTGCAGCGCCTGCAGCTGTGGCTGCCCCTCAATCCGCAGCATTTCGCGAATGTCTCTCCCGACTCCTCGTTCAACACCGCGGTGAGCTTCATCACCAACACCAACTGGCAGGGCTACTCCGGCGAGTCGACGATGAGCGACCTCACGCAGATGGCGGGGCTCGCGGTGCAGAATTTCCTCTCCGCCGCAACCGGGATCGTCGTCGCCATCGCTCTCGTTCGGGGGTTCGTCTTGCGCGAGACCCGCGCGATCGGCAATTTCTGGGTCGACGTGACGCGGGCAACGCTCTATATCCTGCTGCCCCTGGCGTTCGTGCTCGCTCTGATCTTCGTCTCGCAGGGCGTCGTGCAGAACCTCAGCGCGGACAAGGATGTGACGACTCTCGAGCTGCTGCACTACACGCAACCGAAAGTGGACGCGGCGGGCAACGCGATCAACGACAAGGCGGGCAATCCGGTCATGCAGAACATGACCACGCAGACGCAGACCCTGCCGATGGGCCCGGTCGCCTCGCAGGAGGCCATCAAGCAGCTCGGCACCAACGGCGGCGGCTTCTTCAATGCCAACTCGGCCCATCCTTTCGAGAACCCGACTCCGCTCACCGACTTCCTGCAGATCCTGGCCGAGATTCTCATTCCGACGGCGCTCACGTACGCCTTCGGGCACATGGTCGGTGATACCCGCCAGGGCTGGGCTCTGCTCGCGGCGATGATCATTCTGTTCGTGTCGATGGCCTCCATTGCCGTGCACAGCGAGCAGCTCGGCAACCCGCGGATCTCCCGGCTCGGCGTCGATCAAACGGCGAGCGCCCTTCAGCCCGGCGGCAACATGGAGGGGAAGGAGGCGCGGTTCGGCATCGGCGCGTCCGCGCTCTTCGCCACGACGACCACCAGCACCTCTTGCGGCGCGGTGAACGCCATGCACGACTCGTTCACGCCGCTCGGGGGCTTCGTGACCCTCTTCAACATGATGCTCGGTGAGGTCGTGTTCGGCGGCGTCGGCACCGGACTGTACTCCATGCTGATCTTCGCCGTGATCGGAGTATTCATCGCCGGTCTGATGATCGGACGGACACCCGAGTACCTCGGCAAGAAGATCGAGGCATTCGAGATGAAGATGAGCTCGATCGCGATCCTCGTCATGCCGTTCATCGTGCTGCTTGGCACCGCGGTGGCGGTGAGCGTTGCGGCGGGCAAGGCTGGCGTGTCGAATCCCGGGGCGCATGGGTTCTCGGAGATCCTCTATGCGTTCACCTCGGCAAGCAACAACAACGGCAGCGCCTTCGCGGGAATCTCGGCGGATACACCTTTCTATAACACGGCGCTCGGGCTCGTGATGTGGCTCGGCCGCTACTGGCCGATCGTCGCGGTGCTCGCAATCGCCGGATCGTTTGCGGCCAAGAAGCGCGTGCCCGTGACGGCGGGCACCATGCCGACTCACGGACCGACCTTCGTCGTCCTACTGATCGGCACGGTGCTGCTGGTCGGCGCTCTCACGTTCGTGCCGGCGCTCGCGCTCGGCCCGGCGATCGAGCATCTGATGCTCTGGGGCACGTGATATGGCTCGAGAGACCCCTCAATCCGGGACGCCAGGTCGGTCATCACAACCCGTTCAGCGCGCATCGTCGGCGGGGCGCCGCCGGCTCTCGATGTTCGATCGGACGCTGATGTGGCCTGCGGTCCTCGACGCCCTCGGCAAGCTCGATCCCCGCGTCCAGTGGCGCAACCCGGTGATGTTCGTCGTCTTCGTCGGGAGTGTCGTGACGACGGCGCTCTGGTTGCAGGCGCTCGCCGGGCGGGGCGAGGCACCGGCCTGGTTCATCTTCAGCGTGGCCATCTGGCTGTGGTTCACGGTGCTGTTCGCCAACTTCGCGGAAGCGCTCGCGGAAGGCCGGAGCAAGGCCCAGGCAGCCTCGCTTCGCGGCCTCAAGCAGACCGTGTCGGCGAAGAAACTCGCCGACCCGCGGGACCGTACGCGGCATTCCAGCGTGCGGGCGGACGAGCTGCGCCGGGGCGACATGATCTTCGTCGAGGCCGGCGACTACATCCCCGCGGACGGAGAGGTGGTCGAAGGCGCGGCGTCGGTCGACGAAAGCGCGATCACCGGCGAGTCCGCGCCCGTCATCCGCGAGTCCGGAGGCGACTTCTCCGCCGTCACGGGCGGCACACGCGTGCTGTCGGACTGGATCGTCGTGAAGGTCACCGCCAATCCCGGGGAGACCTTCATCGACCGGATGGTCGCGATGGTCGAGAGCGCCAAGCGCCAGAAGACGCCGAACGAGATCGCGCTCACCATCCTGCTCGTCGCGCTGACGCTCGTGTTCCTGTTCGCCACGGCGACGCTGTTGCCGTACTCCCTGTACAGCGTCGCGGTCGCGAAGCTCGGCATGCCGGTGACGATCACGGCCTTGATCGCGCTGCTGGTGTGCCTGATCCCCACGACGATCGGAGGCCTGCTGTCGGCGATCGGTGTCGCGGGCATGAGCCGCATGCTGCAGGCGAACGTCATCGCGACGTCCGGGAGAGCCGTGGAGGCTGCGGGGGACGTGGACGTGCTGCTGCTCGACAAGACCGGCACCATCACGCTCGGCAACCGTCAAGCGGCGGCCTTCGTGCCGGCCCAGGGTGTCTCGGAGGAGGAGCTCGCCGGTGCGGCGCAGCTCGCATCGCTCGCCGATGAGACCCCGGAAGGCCGCAGCATCGTGGTACTCGCGAAGCAGCGCTTCAATCTGCGCGAGCGCGATTTGCGCGCGCTGTCCGCGGTGTTCGTCCCCTTCTCGGCGCACACACGCATGAGCGGCGTCGATATCGGGGAGCGGCAGATCCGCAAGGGCGCGCCGGATGCCATTCGCAAGCACGTGGAGGGCCGCGGGCAGGCGTTCCCGAAAGGCATTCTCGCCACGGTGGAGAACATCGCCCGCCGGGGAAGCACCCCGCTTCTGGTCAGCGACGGAGCCCGGGTGCTCGGAATCATCGAGCTCAAGGACATCGTCAAGGGCGGCATCAAGGAGCGCTTCGGCGAGCTGCGCCGCATGGGCATCAAGACCATCATGATCACGGGCGACAACAAGCTCACGGCCGCAGCCATCGCCGCGGAGGCGGGGGTCGATGACTTCCTCGCCGAGGCCACGCCCGAGGCGAAACTGCTCCTGATCCGCGATCATCAGGCGCAGGGCAGGCTCGTCGCCATGACCGGCGATGGTACGAACGATGCCCCCGCGCTCGCACAAGCCGACGTGGCCGTCGCCATGAACACCGGCACGCAGGCCGCGAAAGAGGCCGGCAACATGGTCGACCTCGACTCGAACCCGACCAAGCTCATCGAGGTGGTCGAGACCGGCAAGCAGATGCTGATGACCCGAGGGGCGCTCACCACGTTCAGCATCGCCAACGATGTGGCCAAGTATTTCGCGATCATCCCGGCGGCGTTTGCGACCACCTATCCCCAGCTCGATGCGCTCAACGTCATGAGGCTCGCGAGCCCGTTCTCGGCCATCCTCTCGGCTGTCATCTTCAACGCGCTGATCATCGTTGCGCTGATCCCGCTCGCACTGAAGGGCGTGAAGTACCGGGCGCTCGGCGCCGCGGTGCTGCTCCGGCGCAACTTGCTCATCTATGGACTCGGCGGAATCGTCGCGCCCTTCGTGGGGATCAAGCTCATCGACATGGGCCTGGCGCTCGCACACCTGGTGTGAAGGAAGGATCGCATGAACACCCTGATTCGGCCGGCGATCGTGCTTCTCGTCATCATGACGTTGATCACCGGCATCGCCTATCCGCTCGTGGTGACCGGAATCGCGCATCTGATCTTTCCGGAGCGTGCGGCAGGCAGCCTCATCGTCAAGGATGGCCGCCCGATTGGCTCGCGATTGATCGGCCAGGCCTTCAGCGATCCGAAATACTTCTGGAGCCGCCCGTCGGCGACGACCCCGCAGCCGTACAACGGACTCGGCTCGACGGGCTCGAATTTAGGTCCCCTCAATCCGGGTTTGACGGATGCCGTCAAAGCGAGAATCGATGCGCTTCACGCGGCCGACCCGAGCAATCACGCGCCCGTTCCGGTCGATCTGGTGACTGCGTCCGCGAGCGGTCTCGATCCGGACATCAGCCTCGCGGCAGCCGACTACCAGGCGCCGCGCATCGCACGGGTGCGGGGACTCGAGCTCGCCGCGGTGCGGGCGCTCATCGCCGCCCATGCCAAGGGGAGATGGCTCGGCTTCCTCGGCGAGCCGCGCGTCAATGTGCTCGAGCTCAATCTGGCGCTCGATGCGCTCAAGTGACACGATAGCCCGATGATGGGCGAAGCGCGGCCGGACCCGGATAGGCTGCTCGCGCAAGTCCAGGCGGAGGAAGCCCGGGCCAAGCGCGGGCGGCTGCGTATTTTTTTTGGCGCTTCGGCGGGCGTCGGCAAGACCTACTCGATGCTGGAGGCGGCCCGCGGAGCCCGCTCGGCGGGCACCGATGTGGTGGTTGGCTATGTCGAGCCGCACGGCCGCGTCGAGACGGAGCGGCTGCTCGAAGGGCTCGAGCGGCTGCCCACGGTCGCCGTTCTCTACCGGGGCATCCGGCGCGACGAGTTCGATCTCGACGCCGCGCTCGAGCGCCGGCCGGCGATCCTCCTCGTCGATGAGCTCGCGCATTCCAACCTCACCGGGGGTGAGCCGCCGCCGCGGCACCCGAAGCGCTGGCAGGACGTCGAGGAGCTGCTCGACGCCGGCGTCAACGTGTGGACGACCGTCAACGTCCAGCACCTCGAAAGCCTGAACGATCTCATCGCGCAGATCACCGGCGTGCGCCAGCGTGAGACGCTGCCGGACCACGTGTTCGACGAGGCGGACGAGGTCGAGCTCATCGATCTGCCTCCCGACGATCTGCTCGCGCGCCTGCGGGCCGGCAAGGTGTACATCGCGGACGAGGCCGCGAATGCCGTGGAGCGGTTCTTTCGCAAGCCGAACCTCATGGCTCTGCGCGAGATCTCGTTGCGCCGCGTCGCCGATCGCGTCGAGGCGGCGGCCCGCGCATCGGCGCCCGCGGATCAGCTGTCCCGGCCGCGCCTCGCGGGCGAGCGCATTCTCGTCGCCACCGGCCCGGATGCCCAGTCGGAGCAGCTGGTGCGTGCAGGCAAGAGGCTCGCCGATGCGCTCGATGCGGACTGGACGGTGGTTTACGTCGAGACGCCGGCGCTGCTCAGGCTTTCCGAGACGCAGCGCAACCGCCGCATCGAGCTGCTGCGCCTCGGGGAATCTCTGGGCGCGGAGACCGTCACGTTGGATGGGCCGACGGCGACAGAGGCACTGCTCGAGTACGCCGCGACGCGCAATGCGACGCGCATCCTCGTCGGCTCTCCGAAGCGCTCAGGCTTGAGGGCCCTGCTGCGGTCCTCCACGGCGACAGAGCTTGCGCGGCGCGCACGCGGGTTCGACGTGATCACCGTTGCGCCGGCCGATCGCGCAACGCAGGCCGAGGCGCGCAGAACGGCCCTGGAGGGGATGCCTCGCCAGATTCGCTGGAGCCGCTACATCTGGGCCGTCGTGGTGAGCGGTGTGTGCACCGCGGCGGCCTTTGCGATGTATCCGCACTTCGAGCTCGTCAATCTCGTGATGGTCTACCTGCTGGGCGTGACCATCGCCGGCTTGAGGCTCGGCCGGGGCCCCTCCGTGCTCACCACCGTGCTCAACGTCGCCGCGTTCGACTTTTGCTTCGTGCCGCCGCGGTTCGACTTCGCCGTCTCGGACGCCCAGTATCTCCTCACGTTCGCCGTGATGCTGATCGTCGGCCTCGTGATCGCCAATCTCATGGCGAGCGTGCGCCAGCAAACACGCGTTTCGGGGGCGCGCGAGCGGCGCACTGCGCTGCTCTACGCGATGAGCCGGGAGCTCGCGGCCACAAGGGGCATGGAGCACATCGCTCGCGTGGCGGTGCACCATGTCGCCGAGGTGTTCCAGTGCCGCGCCGTGGTGCTCCTGCCGGATGCCGCGGGCAAGGTGCGCTATCCGGCGGAGCCTCCGCTCGAGCAATCACTCCGGGGCTCCGATCTCGCCGTGGCGCAGTGGGTGGCCGATCACGGCCGGCAGGCCGGGCTCGGCACGGACACCTTGGCGGCCGCACCGGCGCTTTATGTGCCGCTCGGCGACGCGGAGCGCCGCCTCGGCGTCATGGCCGTGCTGCCGAGCAACGCCCGTCGCGTCCTGCTCCCCGAGCAGCGGCATCTGCTCGAGACCTTTACCGGCCAGATCGGCATCGCGCTCGAGCGCGCGCAGCTGGCCGAGCACGCCGAGTCCGTCCGGGTCTCCGCGGAGCGGGAGACCCTGCGTAACACGCTGCTCGCATCCATCTCGCACGATCTTCGTACGCCCCTCGCCGCCATGGCCGGGGCCGGCAGCACGCTTGCGGAGCGGGGCGCATCGCTCGACGAGGCGACCCGCCTCTCGCTCGCTCGCTCGATCGAGACTCGGGCGCGCGAGATGTCCGAGCTCATCTCGAACGTCCTCGATCTGATGCGTCTGGAGTCCGGACGGATCGGGCTGCGGCTCGACTGGCAAATGCTCGACGACTTGCTGCAAGCGGCGCTCGCGACCTTGGGCCCCCGGCTCGCGTCCTACCGCGTCGAGACCTCCCTCCCCGCGGGGTTGCCCCCCATCTATGTCGATGCGGCGCTCATCGTCAAAGTCTTCATGAACCTGCTCGACAACGTCGTCAAGTACACGCCGCGCGGTACCCGCGTGACGATCTCCGCCATCGCGGACGACCCGTTCGTTCGCGTCACGGTGGATGACCGCGGGCCGGGGCTGCCTGCCGGGGAGCCGGCGCGGCTGTTCGAGAAGTTCCAGCGGGGCGCGGAGGAGGGCTCGGCGGTCGGCGTCGGCCTGGGACTCGCCATCTGCAAGGCGATCGTGCGAGCCCACAGCGGTGAGATCGAAGCGCACAATCGGCCGGGCGGCGGCGCTCGGTTTGAGCTCACACTCCCGGCGAGGGCGCCGCAGGATCCGCCATCATGACCCAGGCCATGCATCGGATTCTCGTCGTGGAGGACGATCCCGCCATTCGCGATGTGCTGCGAGCGCTCCTCGAATCGGAGCGCTTCAGATTCATCGAGGCCGCGACGGCGGAGCGGGCGCAGATCGAGGCTCGCGCTCACCAGCCGGACCTGCTGCTGGTCGACCTGGGGTTGCCCGACCAGGACGGCCTCGTGGTGATCCGGCGAGTGCGCAGCTGGTCGCCCGTGCCGATCATCGTGCTGTCCGCCCGTACCCTCGAGGAGCAGAAGATCGCAGCGTTCGATGCCGGCGCCGACGATTACGTGGCCAAGCCCTTCAGCGCCCCGGAACTTCTTGCGCGCGTACGGGCGGCGCTGCGGCGCAACGTCCGCAGCGCCGAGGTCCCGCAGGAGCTGGCCTTCGGCAGCGCGCGCATCGATCTGGCGCGCCGCACGGCACACGGGCCCGAGGCCGCGATTCATCTCACCCCGCTCGAGTATCGTGTGCTCGAGTGTCTCGCGCGCCACGCGGGATTCATCGTGACGCAAAAACAGCTCGTGCGCGAGGTCTGGGGCCCCGAGCATCTCGGCGACACGCGGAGCCTCAGGGTTTGCGTCAAGAATCTGCGGGCGAAGCTCGAGCCGGACCCGCATCAGCCCGCGTACCTGCTCACCGAGCCCGGGCTAGGATATCGGCTCCGGCCGGACTAGCGCCGCCGGATCCGTGCCCCCGGCGGCGTGACGGGCGCGAGTCTCGCCGGAGGGCTCGGGCAATGGGTCGTGGCGGCTACGCTCCGCAGGCGATGCGTGGACCCTCGAGGTCCGGGTGCGCGGCCGGTCGATCGTGGAGGTGGCCGACTCCGGGCCGCATCGATGTCTGCCGTATGTGCAGGCCGCTCCGGGGGAGCGCCCGCTCGGCGGTCCCGGCGAGTCGCCGAGCCGCTCGCAGGCGCGAGGGGGGATACCCGGCGGGTCATCTTTGCGCATAATCGACCTCCCGCTCGCGCCGGGCGGCAAAGATCGAGGCCAGCGTTGAGTCAGATCATTCAGGTCGAGAATCTCGTGGACGAGCAGCGGATCGGCTGGTTCAACGTGAACCTGCTCATCTGGTCATTCCTCGCCATGTTCGCCGACGGGTACGACATCGGCGCGTTGTCCTTCGCGCAGCCTGCGCTCGAGAGGCTGTGGCACGTGCCGAGGGCCGCGTTTGGGCCGGCATCCAGCGCGAGCCTCTTCGGTATTCTGCTCGGCGCGCCGCTCCTCGGGTTCATCGGCGACCGGTACGGCCGCAAGACCGCCATCATTCTCGGCAGCCTCATTTACGGGGTGAGCTCCATTGCGGTCGTCGGGACGCACAATCTCGATCAGGTGATCGCGCTGCGCTTCATCACCGGAATCGGTCTCGGCGGACTGATGCCGAACACCATCGCCCTCAACTCGGAGCTCGCTCCGAAGCGCCTGCGCGCAACGCTCATCACGCTCATGTTCGTCGGGATCACGCTCGGCAGCAGCGCGCCCGGTCTCATCGCCTACGGCTTGATGCCGCGGTATGGCTGGACGGTGCTGTTCCTGATCGGTGGCATCGTTCCGCTCGTGGTGGCCGCGTGTCTCGTGCGCGCGCTGCCGGAGTCGGTCAAATTCCTCGCGCTCCGGGGCGATAGGCACCGTCAGCTACTCGCGACGGCGCGCAAGATGAGGCGCGACCTGGTCCTCGCGGACGACACCCAGTTCGTGATGGCGCCTGCCGCCGATGCGAGGGCCGATGTCGTGGGGATACGGCAGCTCTTTGGCGGCGGGCTCGCGTGGATCACGCCGCTCCTGTGGCTGTGTTTCTGCACGGCGCTGATGTCGAACTATTTTCTCAACTCCTTTCTGCCGCTCATCTTCCGGGACAGCGGCTTGCCGGCCGGCAAGGCCGCGCTCGCCGCCACGCTGTATCACGTCGGCGGCACGGTCGGGGGGTTGCTGATGAGCGTGCTGCTCGATCGCTTCGGCTTCGTCGTGATCGCGGCGCTGTTCGTGGTCGCGGCGCCCGCGGTCTGGGCGCTCGGCATCGTGCAGACGACGTTCCTCGCTCTCGCGCCCCTCGCGGCCGCGTCCGGCTTCGCCGTTCTCGGCGCGCAATTCGGCAACAACGCGGCGGCCGGCCTCCTGTATCCCACCGCGGTGCGCTCGAAGGGCGTCGGCTGGGCGCTGGGCATCGGCCGCTTCGGCGCGGTCGTCGGACCGCTCCTCGGTGGAGTGCTGCTCGGCATGAACCTCCCCCTGCGGCAGCTGTTTCTCGCGGCCGCCGCACCGATGCTCGTCGGCGCGGTTGCGGCCGTCGTGCTGGTGCGGCTCTGCCACATCCGTCTCGGTGGCCTTCGTCTGGGGGATGTTCCCGTGAGCGCGGCGCCGCCCCTGCGGGGAGTCGACGCGCCGCTGTCGCCCTGATCGTATGGAGCCCGCCGCGATCGCTCGCCGCCGCCGGCCCTTCCTCGCGCCGATCTGGTTGGCCGCGCTGCTGGTCGTGATCGCGGCCGTCGGCGTGTTCGAGGTCTATCAGTCCGCGATGACAACGACCATCGTCGTGGTACAGCCTGCCGAGAGCGCCCTCGGCAGCATCCAGGACGCGCCGCTGATGCTCGAGGGGGAGCAACGTGCGGAGCACCTGGCGCAGCTCTTCGGCGGCACCGCAGCTCCGGGGCGAATCGTGGCCATCTACGCGGCCGCGACGCGACGGACGCAACAGACGGCCGCGCCTCTCGCGGCGCGGCTCCGCATTGAGCCCATCGTCGTCCCCGTCGAGGATGTGGGTGGGACCGTGGGTCGCGCACTGAGCGAGCATCGCGGCGCGACCGTCATGGTCGTTTCCGGCGCCGCATGGCGGCTCGTCGAAGCGCTCACCGGCGCGACGCTTGCTCCACCACCCGCGGATGACTACGGGAACATCTACATCGTCAGCCTGCCGATGGTCGGAAGCGCGGGAGTCGTGCACCTGCGTTATTGAGCCTGACGGACGCCGGGCGGCCGGGTTCGTCGGGTGGGCGTCGCGCGGCTCACCGGCTGGCGCGTCCGTGGGGCAGCAATGCGCGTATGAAGGCCTCGTGCCTCGCAATGCGGAAGTCGGCCCGGACGGCATCGCGAATGACGCCTTCTCCGTCGATCAGGAATGTGGCCCGCCGCAGACCCAGGCCGAACGGGCCGGTCACGCCGTACAGGCGCGCGGCTGACTTGTCGGCGTCCGAGAGCAGAGTGAAGGGCAGCGCGTACTTGGCGCGAAAGGCTCGATGGGTTGCGGGCGTTTGCGGGCTCACGCCCGCGACGGTCAGTCCCGATTGCCCGATATCGGCGTGCATATCTCGGATCGCACAGGCTTCCCGGGTACAGCCGGGCGTGAAATCCGCCGGGTAGAAATAAAGGATGAGCCTGCGTCCGCCGAGCAGCGCCGAGAGGGAGACCGACTCGCCGTCCTGGTCGGGCAGCGTGAATTCCGGCGCGCGGGCGCCCGGTCGCAGCATGAGCGTGGGCTCCGGAGCGGACAGGCGGCGATCATACCCGCCCGCCGAGCGCCTGTGAGGGCTTCCGTGCCGGGTGCCAGTCGTCCGGGGGATGGCCGGGTTTGCCCAGCGAGCCGCCGATGCTAGAATCCCGCGCCGCTTCGCAGGCCCTCCCGGCCTGCGAGGCGGCTCGTGTGGGGCGGTAGCTCAGCTGGGAGAGCGTCGCGTTCGCAATGCGAAGGTCGAGGGTTCGATCCCCTTCCGCTCCACCATATACCCCTTCAGCGCCATCTCCCGCCTGCCTTTACCCCGGCAGCGTTCCGAAAGGTGGGGTCACGGCTGGCAAGTGCCACCAGCAAGCCCCTGCCCGTACCCCGCTGTGCACGTCCTGGAATTTTGCAGCATGTTCTGCAGGTTCTGCTGGGCGTCCTTTTCTTGCGTCTCCAACTGAGACCGCGTCTCGCAGGTCCTCTGCCTGATCATTGTGCCCGTCGGCGTCTCGTACTTGCAGAACATTTCCCTGCCGTTATCAACGATGCGCGTATAGCCGGGGAAAGACGCGGGATGTTGCTGCTGCCCCGCGGCGAGTGCAGTCGCCGGGGCAACTGCGTGACCGGTGGCGGTCGCCGTCGTAGGCGCTGGCGGTTGCGATGCGCACGCAACGAGCATGGCGGCACCCGAGAGTATGAGGAACGTGCTGAACTGTCTCATTCCATTACTACCTTTGTGCGATCGTCCCGCGCAGATGGTACCGCACTGCGCGGTGAGATCGTTACCGCCGGTACTGTTAAATTGCTTTTCACCGCTCAAGCTGTCGCCTCAGACACTTGTTTTTACACGGCTGTGTGGCTTCCCGGAGCAGTGAGTCAGCGTGAGTAAGCCGGATATTCGGGTAAATCGGCGTCCGAGAATGACCGGACCTTTCGGATTCGATTCACACCGATACAATGATTTACAACACCGGTCGGCGCCGTGTCCGCGCGACGCAACCCCCCACGAAGACAGTTGATGCGAGCGGCGCCGATTGGCGAACGACGCAGGTGAGCCTAGACTGGCGGCCGGGTGCGGTCATGAAGTATCTCTTTCTCGTCTGGTCGGGCCTGTGGCGCAGGCGGATGCGCGCCGCACTCATTCTGTCGCAGGTCACCATCGCGTTCACGCTATTCGGTGTCCTGCAGGGCCTCGACACCGGGATCAGCCGGGCGATCGCCAAGGCACACGCGGACCGGATGTACGTCTTGAGCCGAGTGAGCAGCGGCGATTCGCTGCCTTTCGCGCTGCTCGGGTCGATCCAGCGGGTGCCTGGCGTCGTGACGGTGACCTACGAGAACGGCATCGGCGGCATCTACCAGAGGCCGGACCAGCAGATCTCCGTAAACGGGGTGGATGCGGCAAGCTTCGCGCGCATTTTCTCCGAGATCGTGATTCCGCGAGGTCAGCTCGATGCGCTCATCCGCACTCGCACGGGAGCGGTCGTGGGGGAGCAAGTCGCACAAAAGTACGGCTGGAAGATCGGCCAGCGCATTCCCATCCAGTCGCCGATACTCCAGCGCGACGGCTCGAGCACGTGGACCTTCGATATCGTCGGCATCTTCACCGAGCCCGATAACCCGGATTCGGCGAACTATCTCATCGCCAACTACGCGTATCTCAATGAGGCTCGCCAGGACAGTCGCGATACGGTCGGTGCCTTCGTGGTGCAGATCAACGATCCGAAGCGGTCCGCGACCATCGGCCACGAAATCGATACGGTCTTCGCAAATTCACCCCACGAGACGCGCACGCAGTCCGAATCGGATCTCGCCGCCTCTCAGGTACAGCGCATCGGTGACATAGACTTTCTCGCGCATGCGGTCACCGCTGCGGCATTCTTCGCGCTGCTGTTCGCGACAGGCACGCTCATGATGCAGACCATTCGCGAGCGCACGCCGGAGCTCGCCGTGCTGAAGTCAGTTGGCTTCTCGGACCGTCGCGTCATGACCCTCATCCTGGCCGAGGCTCTGACCTCCTGCCTCCTGGGTGCGGCCATTGGACTTGGCATTGCAGCACTGCTGCTGCCTGCCGCACGGCAGTTCATCGGTCTCGGCTCCTTGCCCGGGATTGTCATCGTTGCAGGCTTCGTGTGTGCCTTCATTCTCGCGCTCTTGAGCGGGGCGATCCCCGCGTGGCGCGGCCTGAGACTCGAGGTCGCGACGGCCTTGTCGAGGCGTTAGAGTCAAGCAATGCGATACTTGAGGCAAACGGCGGCGCTCACCATGTTCGCGCTGCGCAGCATTCCGACGCGGCTCGGCGCCTCGCTCGTGACGGTCATCGGCATCATGACGGTCGTGGCCGTACTGGTCTCACTGCTGTCGATGGGCGAGGGAGCCCAGCTCTGGGAGACAGGGCAGTCGCGGCCAGACCGGGCGGTGGTGCTGAGCCACGGTGCGCTGAGCGCCTTCCAGAGCCGAATTACGCACCAGCAGATTTCCGTCCTGTCGCATGAGCCCGGTGTCAAGCATGACGTGGACGGCACTCCGCTCGTGACGTCGGGCCGGATGATCGGGGTCGACGTTGTCACCAAAGCGAACGAGCGCGGCACCCTATACCTGGTCGGCCAGACCAATCGCCGCGTGTACCCGGAGATTCATATGCTCGCCGGCCACTGGCCGAGGTCCGGGCTGCACGAGCTCGCGGTGAGCAAGGTGGCCCAGAGGCTCGATCAGGGCGTCGAGATGGGCGATCACATTGACATTCGCGGCTCGCAATGGACCATCGTGGGGGTGTTCGAGGATGCCAAGGGGGTGTTCGAGCAGGTCCTGTTCGGCGACGGCGAGACGGTGCTTTCCGCCTTCGGACAAGACTCCTATCAGCAGTTTGTCGTGATGCTCACTTCGCCGGCTGCGTTCCAGCAGTTCAAGCAGGCGGTGCTCGCCGATCCCTCGCTCCAGGTGGATGTCTACACGGAGGCCGCCAATCGGGAGACGACGTTCAAGGGACTGCGGGGCTTGCTCGACTTCGTGAGCTACTTCATCGGCACGGTGATGGCGATGGGTGCCGTCTGCGCCGCTCTGTCCAGTTTGTACGCATCCGTCGATGCGCGGCGGCGCGAGATCGCCACCCTGCGCGCGATCGGGTTCGGCTCGAACGCGGTGCTCGCCTCGGTTCTGATCGAGGGGATGCTGCTTGCGCTCGGGGCCGCGATCGTCGGGGCGCTCATTGCCTGGATCATCTTCGATGGCAAGGTCATCAAGGCTGAAGGGCTGACATTCCCGCTCTACGTGAGCCCGCACCTCGTGCTGATCAGCATCATTTGGGCACTCGTGATAGGCCTCGTCGGCGGACTGCTTCCTGCGCTCCGCGCCGCACGCCATCCTTTGGCGTTCGCCATGCAGGACACTTGAGTCTCGCGAGCTCATGATTGAGACGGTGATCCAGCGGCGGCGGCGTAGCCTCGGCGGGTTCGACGTGGGGCGTGTCCTGCCGTTCGTCAAGCAGCGGATGGTCGGGCCGTTCGTGTTCCTCGATCATATGGGGCCGCTCGACATGCGGCCGGGCGTGCCGCGCTCGGTTGACGTGCGTCCTCATCCGCACATCGGGCTCTCGACGGTCACCTATCTGTATTCCGGCGAGATCATGCACCGCGACAGCGTCGGCTCGGAGCAGGCCGTCCGGCCGGGCGAGGTCAACTGGATGGTGGCCGGGCGCGGCATCACCCATTCCGAGCGATTCGAGAAGGCGCGCGCGCAAGGCGATCGTGTGCATGGTGTTCAAGCGTGGGTCGCGCTACCGCATTCCGACGAGGAGACCGAGCCCAGCTTTGCGCATCACGCGGGCGATGATTTGCCCGTCTGGCGGGACGGTGGGGTTCACGGGCGGCTGATCGCCGGCCGCGCCTTCGGCATGAGTGCACACGTCCGGACGCATTCGCCGCTTTTCTATGTCCATCTCGACATGAACGACGGCGCTCGCGCGGCCCTTCCCGACGAGCATCCCGATCGTGCCGCTTACGTCGCATCCGGCGCCATCGAGTGCGAGGGCCGGCGCTTCGCAGCGGGCGTCATGCTGGTACTGGCGAGCGGCGCGGTGAGCTTCACCGCGTCGGGGCCGGCGACCGTGATGCTGTTGGGCGGAGAGCCGCTCGGAGAGCGCTTCCTGTACTGGAACTTCGTCTCCTCCTCGAAGGAGCGGATCGAGCAGGCGAAAGCCGACTGGCAGGCGGGGCGCATGAAACTCCCCGACCGCGACCATGATGAATTCATCCCGCTGCCCGAGGAGGCGGGGGGCAGGGGAGACCAGCAATGAAGTCATTCCTCGGCGTGGCCGGCGCGCTCGCGCTGGCCGTGTCGCTGTGCGGGTCGAATGTGGCACTGGCGCAGACCGCGTCTACGAGCGCCGGCTCGTGCTCGCCCGCCGGCGATCTGAGCTTCGTCTGCGGGCTCATCAATGTCGAGGACTTCCTGCCCGTGGATGGCGGGCGGTGGCTGGTCGGCAGCTCGCTGAAGCAGGGCTCGGCGGGGCTGTACCTGATAGACACGGAAGCCAAGACGGCGCGGCCGGTCGAACTGTCGATCGCGAGCCGGCCGGATCCCCGGTATGCGGGCTGCACGGCGCCGGACCTGAAGGGGCTCACGACCCACGGTCTCGATGTGACCTCCGGCCTCCGCGGGACGACGACCGTCTATGCCGTGAATCACGGTGGGCGTGAGTCGGTGGAAGTCTTTCGACTGTCCCCGGCCAAGAACTCGGCGGAATGGGTCGGCTGCATCATCCTGCCGCCCGGAGCCAGCGGCAATGCCATCGTGGCGCTGCCGGACGGCGAGTTGCTGGTGAGCAAGTTTCTGGACACGCGGGACAAGCAAGGCATGCAGCATGTCATGTCCGGCCAGATCAACGGCGTCGTGTACCGCTGGCGTCCCGGCAGGGGCTTCAGCGAGGTGCCCGGCACGCAACTCTCGGGCGACAACGGAATCGTGGTCTCGCGCGATCGCCGGTGGCTGTTCGTCAACGCGTACGGAACTCACGAAATCTATCGCGTCGCGCTGTCGCGCGGCGGTAAGCGCTCGAGCGTGACGGTGGATTTCTCCCCCGACAACCTGCGCTGGGCGTCGGACGGGAGCATCTTCGTGACGGGACAGTTTCTGAGCCCGCGCAATCCCCGCGGTCCCGATGGCTGGGCGACGGTGAGGCTAGACCCGCAGTCGATGACGGTGACACCCGTGATCCGAGAGCCGGGACGCGCAGAATTCGGCGACGCCACGAGCACAGTGCAGATCGGACGGACACTCTGGTTCTGCACCTTCCGCGGTGATCGCGTCGCCTATCGTCCTGCCCCGTGACCGGGCGGGCAAGCCGCAGTCCCGCCCGATGAGCGTTGCGAGGTGGCTGCAGAACTTGTCCCGCCTGCGCCTGTCGACAGAGTGAGGGATGAGTTTCGGGTCCCGATTGAGCGTTGCCTCGGGAGGCAGCATGGGGTACAGACAAAGGTTGCTTGCGTGCGCCGGTGTGCTGTTGCTCGCTGGGGGTCCGCTCTTGTCGGAGGCCGCGCAGACTGGCACCGCGCGGCTCGAGGCGCCACAGACGGCGGGTGAGCCCGCGACCTGGATCACTCGCGATGTCGAGCTCAAACTTCAGAACCTCCCGAAGGTCTATTCCTGCGACGATCTCTGGTACAAGCTCCATGGCATTCTGCTCGCCATCGGCGCGCGGCAATACATGTCGATCAGGCCGTATTACTGCGGCCACGGCGCCGCGAACGCCGGCCGTTCGCCAATGGTTGATCTGCGATTCCAAACTCTGCGCGCGTTGAGCGGGGCGAATGCCAAGTGGGCGGATACGACGGCCGTTGACAAGGTCGTGCGGCTCGGTCCCGGAGAACCAAAGATTCTCGACACGGGAGATTGCGCGCTGCTCGAGCAGCTCGACGGCACGCTGTTCGCATCTCTCAACATGCATGTCGTCGCGACGGACCTCGATTGCTCGAGCCCCCGGAGCGCGGCGCGCTTCAACCTCTCCGTTCAGGCGCTCACACCGCAACCCGCCCAATCCTCGGGGACCTGAGACGCCGCTGCAGCGTGCGGCCGCCGACATATTCGGCTGCTCGCCCGTTTCGACAGGGCTCCGCTTGACGTCCTCCCACGGACTCATCGAGGCTCCATAGCGCGCATTTCGATAGATTCACGCTGGAAAAGCGGCTGGTCAGTGGCTCCGGGTTCTGGTGGCATTGCGCACCCCGAAGCCTTCGTTGGACGCCGCCATGAATCAATCAGCTTGCCTCTCGATCCGCCGCATCGCCTTTCACGTTGGCCTGATCGTGCTCGCGGCGCTGCCTGAGCTCGCGGCCGCACAGTCCTCGCCCTTCCTCACGGGCGCGACGGCGCTGCAGACGAATATTCTCGCCTGGCTCACGCCCATCGCGGTCATTCTCGTCATGGTCCTCGGCGCCATGGCGATGGCAAACCGAATGTCGTGGGGGTGGTGTATCGGCGCCATTCTTGGGATCGCGATCGCATTCGGGGCATCCCAGATAGTCTCGTGGGTCCGCGGGATGTTCGGCGTCTGAGGCGACGATGAGCGGGCGCACCGCAGGCCTCACGGCCGATCCGCTCTTCGTCGCGGCGACGCGCCCGCCCATGCGATGGGGCGTCACGTATTCGGCCCTCCTGTTCAATCTGGTTTTTACCATGGAAGTGTTCCTCGTGACGCGGAATCTGCTGACCCTTCTGATCGCCGCCCCGATCCACGGCGTGGGAATGTTGCTTTGCGCTCGCGACGCGCGGTTCTTCGATCTGTTGCTGCTCTGGGGACGCACGCAGATGCCGGCCCTCCTCGGGAATCAGCGCTACTGGAAGGCGAGCAGCTACAGCCCCCTTGCGCTCGACATGGCCGCACGCAGCCGGACATATCGTGCGCGTCGTGAGGTGTGGATCGGCCCTTGTGCCACGGAGGGCGGGTCATGTCGTCGCTGAGCCGCGCAGCGCAGATCCGGCGCGAGACGGAGCTCATGCAGCGCATTCCCTATGCCGCGCACGTGTCGGAGGGCGTCGTCAAGACGACATTCGGCGACTACGTGCAGATCTTCCGCCTGTCCGGCACGAGCTTCGAAAGCGCGGATGACGTCGAGCTCAATGCATGGCACGAGCGCCTGAACGTGCTCTGGAGGAACGTGGCGACCCCGCAGGTCGCCCTGTGGACGCATCTGGTGCGCCGGAGGGAAGGAGTGCCGCCGCTCGCGGCAGGCCACGCGGGCTTTGCGCAATCTCTCGCCGAGAGGTATCGGGCGCGGCTTTCCGGCGAGACGCTGATGGTGAATGAGCTCTATGTCTCGGCGGTGTATCGGCCGGTCTCCAGCGCGCCCGCTGGCTGGCTCACCAAGCTCATGTCGCGGACGCAGCCCGGCGCCATTCAGCTCGAGCTCCGCGACGCGCTCGATGCGTGCGAGAAGCTGGGGCAGACCTTGTGCGCCTCCCTGGAGCGCTACGAGCCCGAGCTGCTCGGGATCTGTCGAGTGGGCGAGCGGCTCCACTCGCGGCCGCTCGAGCTGCTCGCGTTCCTTCTCAACGGCGAGGCTGCGCCGGTGCCGCTGTCTCGCGGGCCGATCTACCGCGCGCTGGGCGCGGTGCGCATGCTCTTCGGCAACGAGGCGATCGAGTACCGCAGCGCAGCCGAGACGCGCCTGGGAGCCGTGCTCGGTATAAAGGAATATGCCACGCCTACGGTCGTCGGCATGTACGACCGCCTGCTGTCCGCCCCCTTCCCGTTCGTGCTGACGCAGTCCTTCGCCTTCCTCAGCAAGGCCGCCGGGCAGGGCCTGCTTCAGCGGCAGTTCAACCGCATGGCGAATGCGGGGGACTTCGCAGTCTCGCAGGCGCAGGAACTCAAGGCGGCGCTCGATGCCCTCACCAGCAACGAATTCGTGATGGGCGACCATCACCTCTCCCTCCAGGTGCTGGCGGAAGGGGGCGAGCGCGGAACCTCCGGCGGCGACGCTCGGCTCGCTGACGCGCGGCTCATCAAGTCGCTCAACGACCGCGTGGCTCTCGCGCGCAGCCTCCTCGCCGATACGGGCATGACCGTCGCGCGCGAGGACCTTGCGCTCGAGGCCGCCTTTTGGGCGCAGCTTCCGGGAAACTTCCCGATGCGCCCGCGCCGGGCCCCCATCACTTCGCGCAATTTCTGCGCCATGGCTCCCTTTCACAATCACCCCTGCGGGCGACCGACCGGGAATCACTGGGGCGATGCGCTCGCCCTGCTCGTGACCAGCGCACGCTCGCCGTACTACTTCTCGCTGCATGCGAGCGACCCGACGGCCCCGGACGGCGGCAGTCGCAAGGACACCGGGCATAGCCTCATCTGCGGCCCGACCGGCTCGGGCAAGACAGTGCTCATCGGTTTTCTTCTGGCGATGCTGAGCCGCCAGGGGGTGACGCAGGTGGTCTTCGACAAGGACCGGGGGCTCGAGATACTCGTGCGCGCCCTGGGCGGGGAGTATCTGCCCCTGAGGAACGGCGTTCGGACTGGTTTCAATCCGCTCCAGCTCCCTGGCGTCGCGGACGACGAGGAATTTCTGAAGACGTGGCTCGGCACGCTCGTGCGGCCGCCGAGCGGCAGGCCGCTCACCGTTCGCGAGCAGTCAGACCTCGATCAGGCGCTGCGTGGAACGCTCGCCCTGGAGAGGCCGGAGCGGCGACTGTCCCGGCTCGCGGAGTTTCTCGATCCCACGGATCCCGAGGGGGTGCACGCACGCCTCGCCCGGTGGTGTGAGGCGACCAGCGGGGACTACGGCTGGGTGTTCGACAACGTCGAGGACTCGGTGGTCCCGCGCCTGCAGGGAAGACCTGTGATCGGATTCGACGTGACCGATTTTCTAGAGAACGAGCTCGCGCGCCCGCCCGTCACACTCTATCTCTTCCATCTCGTCCGGCGTCTGCTCGACGGGCGGCGTCTCGTGTGCTGGATGGACGAGTTCTGGCGGCTGCTCGCCGACCCCGCCTTCGAGCGCTTCGCGAAGGACGGGCCGAAGACCTGGCGCAAGCTGAACGGAGTCATGTGCCTTGCGACGCAAAGCGCGAGCGATGTGCTGCAGAGTCCGATCAGCCGCACGATCGTCGAGCAGACCCCGACCAAGATCTTCTTCCCGAATGTCGATGCGAACGAGGAGGACTACATCACGGGCCTCGGGTTGACCGAGCGGGAATTCAAGCTGGTCAAACAGCAGCTCGCGCCGGGCTCGCGGGCGTTCCTCGTCAAGCAAGGCCGCCACAGCGTCGTCTGCCAGCTCGACCTCAAGGGCTTCGATGCCGAGCTTGCGGTCATCTCGGGGCGGGCCGCGGAGGTCGAGCGGATGCGCCGGATCATCGCGGAGACGGGCGCCGAGCCAGCCAAGTGGTTACCCCCGTTCCTCGCCTCGCTTGCGCCGGCCGGCTGAGCCGGCGCTCTCACACTTCAAAGATGGAGGCTGCCCCATGTCAACGCAGAATGTCGCCTCAACGATCCGAGCACCGCTCCGGCTGATGTGCATCCTTGCGCTCCTGGCCGCCGCCCCCGCCGCGCGGGCCCAGTGGGCCGTGGTCGACGTGGGCGCCATCGCGCAGCTCATCCAGCAGGTCAGCCTCATGGAACAGGCGCTTGCGACCGCTCAGAACCAGTTGCAGCAGGTCGAGCAGACCTACCACGCCATGACCGGAGACCGGGGCATGGAGTCCCTGCTGAGCGGAACGGTGCGCAATTACATGCCGATCAGCTCGAGCGAGCTTCAGGCCGTGCTCAGCCAGAGCGGAACCTCTTATGGCTCGCTCGCGAGCTCCATGCAGAGCGCCATCACCGCGAACGCGATACTGAGCCCGCAGCAGCTCGAGGCCCTTCCCGCGGATGCCGCCGCGTACCTGCAGGCCGTTCGCCGTAGCACCGCGCTCCTGCAGGCCCTCGCAGGCGGCGCGCTCGCAAACTCGAGCGGCCGGTTCTCCGCGTTGCAGGAGCTGATCAATGCGATCCCGACGGCCACCGATCAGAAGGGCAGCCTCGATCTCAACGCCCGCATCTCGGCGGAGAACGGCATGCTGCAGAACGAGCAGACGAAGCTGCAAACGCTTTTCCACGCGTTGCTCGCAGAGCAGTGGTCGGACCGCCAGCGTCAGCGCGAACAGATCGTCGCCGATCACGGGGATTTCAGTGCGCGCTTCGCGCCCGTTCCGTAACGCCGGGAGGGGGCGCGATGGGATTCTTTGAGACATTCTGGAGCTGGCTCAACGCGCAGCTCGTGAGCTACATCGGCAACAACACCGCAACCCTCGCGGCGGTCCTGGAGCCCGCGGTCGTGACGCTCGCGACGATATACGTGATGCTCTGGGGGTATCTGCAGCTCACCGGCAGGCTCGAGGAGCCGGTCACGGCGGGCCTCAGGCGCATCGTGCTGCTCGTGATCGTCCTCGGCGGCGCCTTGCACCTGTGGCTCTATAACACCGTCATCGTGGATACGTTCTATAACGCCCCGGCGGCACTGGCCGGTGCGATCGTCGGCACGACGAACCCGGTCGCAACGGTGGATGCCATCTGGGAGAACGGCGGCAACGTCGCGGGCCTCCTGTGGAGCAAGGGCGGAGTCTTCGGCGGGGATTTCGGCTTCTACCTGGCGGGCGCGCTGGTCTGGCTCTTCATGGGGCTGCTGTGCGTGTACACGATGTTCCTGATCGCCCTCTCCAGCATCGCTTCCGCCGTGCTGCTCGCCCTTGGACCGCTCTTCATCGTCATGCTTCTGTTCGACGGCACGCGACGGTACTTCGAGGCCTGGATCGCGCAGCTCGCGGCTTATGCCTTGATCACCGTCCTCACCGTTCTCGTCGGCGCGCTTCTGCTGCGGCTCGTGAGTTCCTATGCGCAGCAGACGGTGGCGCGCGGCTCGGCGATCGTCACGGTCGATGCGCTCAACATGGTCCTCGTCGCCATGGTGGTGTTCCTGCTGATGCGGCAGGTCATGCCCATCGCCGCCGGGCTTGCCGGGGGGCTCGCTCCGAGCACGTTCGGCGCCGTCAGCCGCACGATCGGCTGGGGCCTCGGACGCGGGCGCTCGGCGATCTACGGAGCAGGGGCGTACGCCCTCGGCTTGTTGGCCCAACGGCACGAGCCGCAGCTGCGGCCGCGGGTGGAGGAGAGGTCATGAGAGTGCTCGTCGTGCTCGTTTCCCTCGCACTCGTGACCGCCTGCGCGGCGCCTCATGCGGCGAGAGTCCGGTGCGATCGCCATCTGGTGCCCATCAATCCGCCGGCCTCGTCGCAAGGCGGCGTGCCGAGCACCGATAAGCATTTGCTGCGGAGCACCTCGCCATGAGCGCGGATGGAGATCTCGAGGCGTACTGGCGCGAGGCCGCCGCGTGGGACTTTGACCGTGTCGCGCAGCTCCGCCGCAGCGAGCGCAACGCGTGGTGCACGGCGGCTGTCGCGGGACTCTGCGCGCTGCTTTGCGCCTGTGCGCTCGCGCTGCTCGTCCCACTCAAGCAGCTCGCGCCGTTCGTCGTCCGGGTAGACAACACGACGGGAGTCGTCGATGTGGTCCCGACGACAACAGGCCCCATCGACGCCGGCGAGGCGGTCACGCGCTACCTGCTCACGCACTACGTCACGGTCTGCGAGCGATTCAATTTCGCGACGGCGGAGAGCGACTACCGGGAATGCGGCGCCTTCCACTCCGCCAGGCGCAACGAGGAATGGTACGCGCTGTGGAATCCGGCCAATCCTTCCTCGCCGCTCAACCGCTACAAGGACGGTACGACCATCCGGGCGAACGTCGTATCGGTGAGCTTCTTCCGGCGGACGAGCGGGATCACCGACCTCGCGCAGGTGAGATACATAAAGCGGCTGCGCCGCGGGGGCGGTGGCACGGAGGAGGAGACGCACTGGATCGCGACCATCCAGTACGCCTACGCTCAGCCCTCGCAGGACATTCGTATCCGTAGCTTGAATCCGCTCGGATTCAAGATCCTCGATTTCAGACCGGAGCCGGAGGTGATCGGGGAGCCGGCACCTGCGGCAGGAAGCGTCCCTTCGGGCCCGATCGCTCCGGGAGCACGACGATGAGAGCGCAACGGCACACTCGGTGGATTCGCGCGCTTTCCTTGGGCCTGCTCGCCCTCGCATCGTGGCAGGCACTCACGTCTCGGGCGGAGGTCTACCCGACACGAGGCCGCGGCGATGCTCGAATCCGGACCGCGGTCTACGACGCGGACGAGGTCTACCGGCTCCACGGGTTCGTCGGATTCCAGATCGACCTGGTGTTCGAGGCCGGCGAATCCTTCATCGGACTCGCTGCGGGAGACATCGAGGCGCTGTCGTTCGTGGCGCAGGGCAACCATCTGTTCCTGAAGCCGCGCGTGGCGTCGGTGGGCACCAATCTCACCATCCTGACCACTCGCCGCCAGTATCGTTTCTATTACACCGCGACAGCCGCGCGGCCCGATCAGCAGGACCCGGATCTCCTCTATGCGCTGAGATTCGAGTATCCCGCCGACTCCCCATCGAGGACGGAGGCCGCGCGCCGGGCGATCGAAAAGCGGCTCGACACCGCCTCGGCCGCCCGTCCGAAGAATCTCGATTACTGGTACTGCGGCGATCCGGCGCTCCGGCCCGTGGAGGCCTCGGACGACGGTGTACACACGCGCTTGCGCTTCGGCGCTCAGGCGGAGCTGCCGGCGATCTTCGTGCGCAACGATGACGGGAGCGAATCACTTCTCAACTTCGACATCGAGGCGGGCGAGGTCGTCATCCACCGCGTCGCGCGCCGGTTTGTCCTGCGGCGCGGCGCGCTCACCGGCTGCATCGTCAACCAAGGATACTCGGGGTCGGGCGAGCGCCTGGACTCCGGCACGGTATCGCCCGAAGTGGAGCGCGTGCGCAAAGGGGGAGGGCCATGAGCGGGGAGCTGGAGCCGGGCACTGGATCGACTCGCCCGAGGCCGGATGCGTTTGACACCGTTGCGGGCGAGCGGAGCACTGCGGCAGTCCACCGGGTCCGGTCGCTGGAATCGCGCGTGAGCAACCTCATGGCGCTTGGATTGATGTGTGCGCTCGGGTTCGCGCTGCTCGCGTGGTACTACAGTGCCGCGCTGAGGAGACCGGCCCGCGCTGCTCAGAGTGCCAGGGCGCTCACGGCGAATCAGGCCCAGACGGAGATGCCTCTGCCGCCGCTGCCCGCGGTCTCTTTCCAGGCCGCGCCTCGAGAGGAGTCGCCCGGGCGCGTGATGTCCGTGAAGCTTGAGCCACCACCACCGCAGCCGCCGCAGGCGCTCACGGCACTCCCGATTCTGACGGGACCGGCGCATCCGCTCCCCTACACTTTGATGGGCATCCCTTCGTACGGCTTGAGCGCACCCGCTCCGCGTGCTTCCGAAGGCGCCGCCGCACCTGACCCACGTGAGCGTGCCTTCGACCGACGCCTGTCGGGCCCTGTCTTCGCCACGCAGTCGGACACGTCCGGCTCACTGACTCCGCCAGCCGCTGTGGCGGGTCCGCCTGCGGTCTCCGGTGCGGCACCCTCGGTGTCCGATTCGGCATTGGCGTCCAGCGCTGCGTCGGTGTCGGGCGGCGCATCGCGCTCAGACAGCCTCGCAGAGCTTCTCATCCCATCCTCGACACCCGCGGCGCTGGCCCGGGTGCTCCCCACACGGAGCCTACTGCTCCCGAAGGGCGCATTTATCGACTGCACGCTCGAGACGGCCATCGACTCGACGCTTCCGGGCATGTCGACCTGCATCACCGCGACCGACACCTTCGGTGCGGATGGAACGGTGGTGCTGCTCGAGCGTGGGTCGAAGCTGATCGGCGAGACACGCGGCGAGGTGCAGCAGGGCAGTGCGCGGGTCTTCGTGCTGTGGACGGAAGCACGCACGCCGACCGGCGTCGTGATACCCCTCGCCTCGCCCGGCACCGACGAGCTGGGACGCTCCGGGCTTGCCGGCGAGGTCGACCGGCACTTCTGGGAGCGCTTCGGGGCGGCCATCCTGGTCTCGATCATCGATGCCGGCGCGGAGTCCGCGGTGCAGTCGGGAAACGGCACGGTTATCTACGATCCGACCGCAACGCAGGATGTGACGACCGAGGTGCTGAAGGACACACTTCATATCCCCCCGACGGTGGTCAAGAGCCAGGGCGATCGGATCCAGGTCCTCGTCGCTCGCGACCTCGACTTTCGTTCCGTGTATGAGCTCCGCGCCGCGGCCGAGCGGTAGCGCACCGGCGGGGGCCCAGCGTGCCGGCGACACCTCCGCTCTCGAGCTGACTTTGCGGCCGTTGCGCCCGCTGCTCGCCGACCGCGAGGTGACCGAGCTGTGCATCAACGGGCCGGGTGAGGCCTTCCTCGAAACGCGCGCGGGCTGGGGGCGCGTGCCGCTCGAATTCGCGGACTTCGACTGGTGCCTGCGCCTCGCGAAGCTGGTCGCGAACTTCAGCTGCCAGCGCATCGACGAGCAGGCACCACTTCTCTCGGCATCCCTTCCGGGCGGCGAGCGCATCCAGCTCGTGATTCCCCCCGCCACGACGAGCCGAACGGTCGCCGTCACGATCCGGCGTCCGTCGGCGGAGCTCTGGTCTCTCGAGGATCTCGCCCTGCGCGGCGTCTTCCGGGCGACACGGCGGGCGAGCGGCGCGCTCGATGAAGTGGAGATGGAGCTGCTGCGGCTGCTCGAGGCCCGCGAATACGAGCATTTCATGCGCCTCGCCGTCCGCAGCCGCAAGAACATCCTGGTCTCGGGTCCCACCGGTTCGGGCAAGACGACGTGGACCAAGGCGCTCATCCGGGAGATTGCCCCCGATGAGCGGCTCATCACGATCGAGGACGCCCGTGAGCTCGTTCTCGATCGGCATCCGAACCACGTCCGGCTCTTCTACAGCAAGGACGATCAGGGTCTCGCACGGGTGACGCCCAAGCAGCTGCTCGAGTGCTGCCTGCGCATGAAGCCCGACCGGGTGTTGCTCGCCGAGCTGCGATCGGAGGAGGCCTTCGACTACCTCCGCAACGTTAACTCGGGGCATCCAGGCTCCATCACGAGCGTGCACGCCGCATCGGCGGAGCTCGCCTTCGAGCAGCTCGTGCTGCTCGTCAAGCAAAGCCGCGCCGGCTCCGAGCTCGCGCGGCGCGACATCAAGGACCTGCTCTACATGCTCGTCGATATCGTGATCCAGTTCGGCGTCGAGCGTCACGAGCGCTTCATCAAAGAGATCTGGTACCAACCGGAGCGCAAGCGCCGGAGCACGAGCCGCTGATGGCACCGGACGTGCCCCGGCGCGGGGAGCGCGATTCGCTTCATTTCTGCACGAACGCGCGAGGTTTCGATGCGGACGGAAATCGGTGTGTTTGAGATAGTCGCGCCCGGCATCCGACCGGAGCGCAACTGAAGATGGACGATGCATTGACACGAGCGGCCCCGACAGCGGACGCGATGTCGCAGCATGGCCAGCTCCAGTTGGCAATCGAGCGGCTCGGCGCGCTGGCGGAGGATCTCGATCGAGTCGTGCGGCAGGAGATCCGCAGCGCATTCGTCGAGGAGTTTCAGATGCTCGGCGCGGCGAGTCAGCGCGCCGCGGAGGCGCTCCACGGCGTACGCCGCGCCGCGAGCATGCGCGTCGCAGCTTGGGCCATCGCGCTCGTCTTTGCGTGCTCCGCGATTCCGGTGGTGGTCTCCTGGGCGGTGATTCCCTCGCGCGCTGCACTCACGCAGATGCGCCGGGAGCGTGATGAGCTTGCGGCGGACGTCGACCACCTGCAGCGGCAAGGCGGCAAGATCGACCTCCGGCGCTGCGGCGCGGAGCGTCGGGTCTGCGTTCGCATCGACCGCTCGGCTCCGGCCTACGGCCCGCAAGCGGACTACCTCGTCGTGAAGGGCTACTGAGGTGCCGGCGCTGCAGGCAACGCCGGGATGGAGCCCGATGTGGCTTGCGATCGCCGTGCTCTTTCCCCTGTTGATGGCGGCCGCAAAGATGCTGCTGCGCCACGCCGCGCCTCGAGAGGAGGCACACCGGCGCGGAGCGATCGTGCGGACACCACGGTTGACGGGACGTCGCACACGGCGCCAGCCGCAGCGGTCGAGCGCAACGCCCTTGAAGCTCGGCGGGGTCGCGCTTCGTCCAGAGGACGAGACCCGGCATTTCAAGCTCGTCGGCACGACCGGCACGGGCAAGACGACCGCCATTCGCGAGCTGCTTCGTGGCGCGCTCTCTCGGGGCGATCGTGCCGTCATCACCGATCCGGATGGCGGCTATCTCGCCCGCTTTCACGATCAATATCGGGGTGACGTCATTCTCAATCCTTTCGAGCGCCGCTCCGCGAAATGGGATCCCTTCTCCGAAGCGCGCGGACCGTCCGATTACGAGGAGCTGGCGCGCGGGCTGATTCCGCAGAGTGAGGACGCTTCGGCAAGAGAGTGGAGGGGCTACGCGCGGACTTTCGTGTCCGCCGTGGTGCGGCGATGCGGCGAATTGGGCCGGCTCGACGTTGCCGAGCTCTGGCGTCTGCTCGCCATCGCTGGCGCCGACGAAGTGCGGCAGATCGTCGCGGGTACGCCGGCGCAGCCGTTCCTCGATCCAGACAACGCGAGGATGTTCGGCTCCATCCGATCGGTTGCGGTGTCGGCGAGCGCAGCTCTCGAGCACATCCAGTCGCAGCGTGCCGCCTCGTTCTCCGTCCGGGCCTGGATCGCCGGCGGCCGGGGCGTTCTGTTCATGCCGTATCGTGCGAGCCAGGTGTCCGCGCTGCGCTCGATCATCGCCACGTGGATGCGGCTTGCCATCTTCGAGGCTATGAGCCAGCCGGAGGATGAGTGCCGCCGCCTCTGGTTCGTCGCGGACGAGCTGGATGCGCTCGGTGCCATCGACGGGCTGAAGGACGCTCTGGCGCGCCTGCGCAAGTTTGGTGGCCGCTGCGTGCTTGGCTTTCAGTCAGTCGCGCAAGTCTCAACCACCTATGGGGCTGGCGATGCCCAAACTGTCGTCGAGAACTGCGGGAATACAGTCATCCTTCGCTGTTCGGGCAGCGAGCATGGAGGCACCTCGTACTTCGCCTCGCGCCTCATCGGCGACCGCGAGATCGTCCGGCGGCAGACCTCCCGTGGCCGCGACCGCGGTGCGCTGCTCTCTCCGGGGGGTCTGCGCCGCTCTACTCAGGTCAGCGAGCAGCTCGCGACCGAGGCCGCCGTCATGCCCTCGGAGGTGGAGCAGCTGCCGGACCTCGCGGGATATCTGAAGACCGCCTCCTCCCCCCGCTGGGTGCGAATTCACCTGGCGCCGGACAGCGGCCCGTGGCGATCTACTACCTCGGGATGAGGACCTTCGGCCGCGCCCGCGGCAAGGGCGGCAGCCGGGCGACGAGCGGCGCCGCCTACCGGGCGGGTGAGCGCATCCGGGACGAGCGCAGCGGCGCCGTTTACGATCATCGGCGCCGCCAGGACGTGATGCACAAGGAGATCCTCCTGCCGGCCCGGCTTGCCGCAGCGGGGCCGGCGCTCAACTGGGCGCGCAATCGTTCGGCGCTGTGGAACGCCGCAGAGATCGCGGAACGAAGCGCGAACGCGCGGGTCGCTCGCGAGTTCACCGTCGCGCTGCCCCACGAGCTTGCGCCGGAGCGGCGGAGGATCCTCGCACGGAGATTCGCGCAGGAGATCTCCGACCGGTACGGGAGCGCGGTCGATCTCGCGATCCACGCTCCCCGCGGAGATCCGCGAAACTTTCATGCGCACCTGTTCACCACCACCCGCGAGATCACGCTGCAGGGCCTTGGACCGAAGACCACGCTCGAGCTGTCGGGCACCGAGCGGCATCGCCGCGGCCTCGCTCGATGGGCCGAGGAGTTGACATCCATTCGCGGGCGCTGGGTCACGCTGGCGAACGAGGCCCTGAAGGAGGCGCACATCGAGGCGCGCATCAGCCCTCCCAGTCGTACGGATGCGCTGCAGCGCGTATCGGAGCCGCGGCTGCCGCTCGCGATCTACCACATGGAGCGGCGCGGCGTGCGCAGCTTCCTTGCAGAGCGGATCCGCGAGAGACATCGCGCCGCGCGGGCCGGCCTGCAGCCCGGCCGAGCCGAACAGACCGATCGCAGCGACAACGACGTCGCGCGATCGTCCGCTCGTGCCGGTCGAACGATCATGGAGCAGATTCGCGCGCGGGTGCGGGAGATGGGGGCGGCGCTGCGCGAGCGATTCGAGGAGACTCGACTGAACGCGCAGCCTGAACGACGTATCGAGGGACTAGAGCGCGAGCGCCACGCGGTCCGGGTACCGGAACAGCGGCGCACGGGACCGCCGCACTTGCAGCAGATGAGCTCTTCACAGGCGCCTCCTTCCCCTAAGACTCGCGAAGCTTCGACGCTCCGGTCGGACGACCTCGCGAGCGAGTCGGCTCGCAAGTGGGCGGCAGACCGCCGCGCAGGGCGGTGGGGGCACGATCCTTCTTCACCACAATCCGCCCGCAAAGGGACCGAATACCAGCAATCGGGGCCGGGGACCGGGGCCGATCGGTCGCGCGATGCGCCGGCACGTGAACGCGCACACGGTCACGACTACGACCTGGGTCTGTAGCGGGGAGGTGGAGCTCATGGACAAGACGGACTGTACCCGACAGGAGGAGGGGCCCGCCGAAGGAGGCGAGCCGTTCTCCATCGCGTCCGAGGATGCGTACGTGGTCTCTGCCAATGCACGCTGCTGGAGATGCCGCGCGGTCATCGAGGTCGTCTGTATTTATTGCGCGACGGGGGAGATTCTCGGCGACCGATACGAGGGGTTCGCCGTCTCGAACATCACGGCCGTCGATGCAGCGTTGTGGCGGCAGCTCGAGCGCTGGCCGTCCTTTCGATTCGGGTACAGCCACAGCGCGCAGGGCCGATATCTCGCGAACCACTGTCCAAGCTGCCGCGCACTGCAGGGGGACTACTTCCTGCACTGCGAGCCGGCCGGCGCATTCTTCGCCCTGAAGGGCGCGGCGCCGGGAGCCATCGCGCTGACGCCGCTCCTCGGACAGGTGCGTCTGAGCGGGGACGAGGGATTCGAGCCGTAGCCCCTCGCATGAGGAATGCTTGCGGCCTGCGGGGCCATGAGAGTCACGGTAGACTAGGTGCCGCGGTGCCCCCGTAGCTCAGTGGATAGAGCGACCGCCTCCTAAGCGGTAGGTCGTCGGTTCAACTCCGGCCGGGGGCGCCAACTGAAAATGGCGATTCACTAAGTAATTACAATAACTTATGAGTGACTCGCCCCTTCGCCTGGCATCGCTCCACTACGCCCGGATGGGTTGATTTTCGCCCCCTTCAAGCGCAAATTCAGCGCAAATTCATGCTGCAGTACGTCTGGAGCAAGCCATGGCGCGCTCAAAAAAACGACTGAGGTTCACCAAGTCGAGCCTCGAGAAGCTCGTGCCGCCGCGGCGCCCCGACGGCGGCGCTCCGCGCTATGAGACTTGGTTCGACACCGAGCGGCCCGGATTGGCTTTACGCTTGAGCAGCGAAGGGCGAGTGAGCTTCTTTCTCGCGACGACGCAGGACGGTCGAAGCCAGCGGATCAATCTCGGGCGATTTCCTCGCATGACCGTGGAACAGGCGCGCGCTCGCGCGCGCGAGGTTGACGCCGAGATCGTCGCGACCGGCCGTAGCCCGAATCAGGAGCGCAGACAGCGCCGCCAATCGATCTCGCTCGCAGATCTCTTCGAGAGATATCGCGCCGACTACCTGATCCCGCGCGACAAGCCGACCGGTAATGCCGACCAGTACTGGAGAGATTACCTCGCGCCGTGGAGCTCGAAGTTGTTGGCGGATATATCGCCCGAAATGGTGATGGCGCTGCACCAGGATATACCGCGGCGGAGCAGGCGCCGCGCAAAGCTTGTGCGCGATGAGTCCACGCACGCGCGCAAGATCGTGGTTTACGAGACGAAGCAGAAGGTCAGTGAAGGCATGGCGAATCGGGTGGTGGGTTTCCTCTCGGCGCTGTATGGCTGGGCAAGCCGCACCATCGATCCGGCGACGAATCGACGCTATTACACCGGCGTCAATCAGGGCTCCCTCGTTACAAAGTACTCCGAGTCGCCGGGCGTCGGGCGCCCCCTGTCCGACGAGGAGATGAAGCGATTTCTGGGGGCGGTCTCGAGGCTGGGTCCCTACTGGCGGGATTTTTTCCTCGCGCTCGCCTGGACGGGAGCCCGGCTCTCGAATGTCTGTGCCATGCGCTGGGATCAATTGGATCTCGAAGCGCGAATCTGGTCGATTCCGTCAAAGACGACCAAGACGCATAGACCGTATCGTGTCGCACTTTCGAGCCCATTGGTGGCGCTGCTCGCTCTGCGACAGAAAGGGTCTACGTCGGAATGGGTATTCCCATCGAAGTCGCGCAGTGGTCATCTCGAGGAACCGAAGAAGGTCTGGTACGCAATCCTCAAGAGCGCGCGCATCAAAGACCTGCGTCTTCACGACCTGCGCACTACGGTGGCGAGTTGGGGTGCGAATGCGAATGTCGGGCCGTTTGTAGTCTCCTCACAGCTTGGGCACGCGCGTCCCTCCATGACGGCGCATTACACGCATGTCTCCGATGAGGCCAAAAAGGCGGCCGCCGACGCCATTGCACAGGCCATGCTCGAGAAGGCGGGACTCGAAGTCGCAAGTCTCACGACAGCCGTCGCTGATAGCGTTACGACGAACGCCCAGCCGTAAGATCCTGTGGGAGCATTCACCTGCGCGGGCCCAGGACTGCCCCGAACGAGGGGGAACCCACGCCAATCCGCTCGCTGTGACGTTAGCCATGACCGGTCGCGCGGCCGGTCAAGTCAAGGGCGGTAAAGCGCCCATTCCGCCTGCATGTCCCGACGAGCTGGCGCGTATGCGTGCGTATGAGCACGGCCAACCTGTTTGAGGGAGATCTGGCCTCCGTTGATCACGAACGTTGAGGGACGAGGGGGGCAATATCCATCACCGATCGTGATCTTGCGCTGGCTCTTTCCCGGTCTGCATCTCATCGCATTCCTGTCTCGCGGCCGCGCAGCGGCAGCGCGGTCTTCCCGGCCCGCTTCGGGCCGGGAAGAAGCTCGTGGGGGCCGGGCGGCTGATCGTTGTGACGGGATGAGAGGGGAAGATCCCCCTCGGGGGTCTTGATCCATCGGACCCCCTCGGGGGAGTCTCCGGTTACCAAGCCAGGAGACCCTCAGAGTGTGCCATGCCTTATTGGGCGACCCCGCCTTTTTCCGATTCCTCTCCCGTATCGACGCCGAGTTCGCCGCCGAGATACGGCAAGCCCGCTGCCGCAAGTGCGGTGGCCCGTTGCATGTGGGGGATTTCCCCCGCAAGCCTCGAGGTTGTCCGGCCTCGGTGCGGGAGGAGTACTCCTGGCGGCTGAGCTTCACCTGCGGATGGTGTGATGCCCGCTCGACGCCGGCCTCGGTGCGGTTCCTGGGCCGGCGGGTGTACGTGGCGGTGATGCTGATGCTCGCCTCCCCGCCGGCCGGTGCCGCCGCGCGCGAGGTCCAACGGTTGCTCGAGGTTCCGCGGCGCACGCTGGAGAGATGGCGGGCGTGGTGGCAGCGGGATTTTCCGCGCACCCGGTTCTGGCAATCGGTGCGCGAGCGCTTCATGCCGCCGCTGCCGGGCGAGGGCATGCCGCAGAGCCTGCTCGAGCGCTTCCAGGGATCGAGCTGCCGGGAGCGGATCGAGCAGGTGTTGCGCTTCCTCTGCCCGCTCAGCAGCGCCTCCATGATCAGGTAATCCGAGAGCCGCGCTCGAGCGCTCGGTCTCCCGCAGAGGATGCCGGTAGCGCGGGCAAGAGCGCGTGCATAGCCTGCCGGCCGTAGCGATACCCCCGGTGTCGCGCGGTGCGGGAGGTGAGAGGTGAGTTCCGAGAACGATCTGCCCGAACGGGATCGGTGGGCCCGGCTACGCTTTGCCATCATCGGTCCGTTATTGGCCGCACCGCCCGCCCCGGGGGATTTGCAGGTGGCCTTGAGCGCGCTGGCCGCGCGCACCTGGCGCCATCCGCTCACCGGGCTTCAGGTCCGCTTCGGCGCCTCCACGATCGAGCGCTGGTACTACGCGGCGCGCACCGCCACCGATCCGGTGGCGGTGCTGCGCAATCAGGTCCGGCGCGACATCGGCTCGTTCCCGAGCTTCTCCGAGCAGGCGCAGCAGGCGCTGCGGGAGCAGTACGCGCTTCACGCCTCGTGGAACGCTCAGCTTCTGTGCGACAACCTGCGCGTCGTGCTCGCCGCCGCCGATCCTCCCGTGCCGTGTCCCTCCTATGCCAGCGTCCGGCGATACCTGAAGGCGCACGGCCTCACTCGCAAGCGGCCCGTGCGGCACAGCGCCGAGGCGATCCTCAGCGGAGCCGCTGCGCTGCTCGAGCGCGAGATCCGCAGCTACGAGGTCGAGTACGTCCTGCAGCTGATGCACCTGGACTTCCACCACGGCTCGCGCAAGGTCGTCACGCCCGCCGGAGAGCGGATCAAGCCACTGCTGGTCGCCTTCATCGACGATCACTCGCGCTATCTCTGCCACGCTCAGTGGTACACCGCCGAGGGGACCCGGGAGCTCGTGCACGGGTTCTCCCAGGCGCTCTCGAAGGTCGGACTGCCCCGCTCCCTGATGAGTGACCGGGGCTCGGCGATGATGTCCGGGGAGTTCACCGCCGGGCTCGAGGCGCTCGGCATCCTGCATGTTCCGACCTTGCCCCGGTCCCCGCATGTCAACGGGAAGCAGGAAAACCTCTGGTCTCGAGTGGAGCAAAGGCTTCTGGCGATGCTCGAGGGCGAGGCGAACCTCACCCTCGAGGAGCTCAACCTCGCCACCCAGGCCTGGATCACCCAGGAATACCAGCGCACCGTGCACCGCGAGATCGGCGTCACCCCCCTCGAGCGCTACCTCGCCGGCCCCAACGTCGGGCGCGAGGCTCCGGGAAGCCAGGCCCTGCGGGCAGCGTTCCGGATCGAGGCCAAGCGTCGCCAGCGCCGCTCCGACGGCACCGTCAGCCTCGAGGGCCAGCGCTTCGAGATCCCCTCCCGCTACCGTCACCTGCGCGAGGTGTACCTGCGCTACGCCCGCTGGGACCTCAGCCGCGTGGACCTCATCGAGGCCCGCTCCGGGGCCATCCTCTGCCCGATCGGCCCGATCGATAAGGCGGCCAACGCCGAGGGCCTGCGCCGGGTGCTCGAGCCGGTGAGCAACGAGCCGATCGCCACGACCGGCTGCGGCATCGCTCCGCTCCTGAAGCAAATGATCGCCGAGTACGCCGCCACGGGACTGCCGCCGGCGTACCTGCCCATCCCCAACCCAGAAGAGAATCCTGCGTGAACCAAAAGCTCCTGGCCCTGTACGGGCTGAAGTTCGATCCGTTCTCCCCCGAGGTGCCCACCGAGGCGCTGTATCTGTCCCCCAAGCTCGAGAGCTTCTGCTGGCGCATCGAGCAGGCGCATCTGCGCGAGGGCGGCTTCGCCCTCATCCACGGCGAGCCCGGCTCCGGCAAGAGCGTCGTCCTGCGGGTGCTCGCCGAGCGTCTGGCGCGCCTGGCCGATCTGTCCGTCGGCGTCGTCCACCATCCCCAGAGCAACCTCTCCGACTTCTACCGCGAACTCGGGGACATCTTCAGTGTCGCCATCCGCGTCAGCAACCGCTGGGGCGGCTTCAAGGCGCTGCGCACCCGCTGGCTCGACCATCTCGGCTCAACCACCCGCCGCTCGGTGCTCTTGGCCGATGAGGCCCAGGAGATGAGCCCGGCGGTCCTCAACGAGCTGCGCCTGCTCGCCTCCGCTCGCTTCGACTCCCAGTCGCTCCTGTGTGTCGTGCTCGCAGGCGATGCCCGTCTGCTCGACAAGATGCGCCGCGAGGAGCTCATCCCCCTGGGCTCGCGCATCAGAACGCGCCTGGCGACCGAGACCGCCTCCCGCGAGGAACTCGTCGCCTGCCTCGAGCATCTCATCACCGCCGCCGGTAATGCGAGCCTGATGACCCGAGAGCTGCGCCACACCCTCGTCGATCACGCCGCCGGCAATTACCGCGTCCTCGTCTCCATGGCCGCCGAGATCCTCATGACCGCCGCCCAGCACGAGATCACCACTCTCGACGAGAAACTCTACCTGCAGGTCTTCGCCCGACCCGAGGCCAAGGCCTCACGCCGCCCCGGCGCCCGATGACACGATGATCCATCCCATGCCCGAGGATGCCGAACCGACCTTCGATGCCACCGAGCGGCCCTGCCTGATCCTGGACCTGCCCGTCCTCAGCGACGAGGCCGCCCTTCAGCTCGGCGAGTTCCTCTATGCCTTCGCCGAGCGCTTCGAGGACCACTACTCAGCGCAGATCCGCCGCGCTCATCGCGCGCGCGAATCCGAGCGCGACCAGCTCTACCGGCAACGTCTTCACCTCGAAGCCCAGCAGCCGCTTCCCTTCGACGACGATCCGTTCTGAGACGATCCCGGCGCCGCCGTCACGATCACTCACGTCGCCTGTCCATCACCGATCGTGAAAAAACGTCTATCAAATACCGTGGTCGCTCTCAGCGTAGGCCCCAAAAGGTGTGAATCGCGCCAACGGTGTAAGACTTCAGGGTCAGCTGAAGACTATCTCGATTGTGGCCCAAAAGCTTCAGATGCCCGTCACCCCTCAGGCGCCTGGTCGATCGGAATCCTTCGATCCCGATTTGCTGTACGCGCAGCTGGCCCAGGAATATGGACCGGCGCTGGCTCGCATCGCCCGGTTACATGAGGCTGACGCCGATCTGCGCCGTGATCTCCTTCAGGACCTGCATGTCGCCCTGTGGCGAACCTTGGGTGGCTATGACGGACGCTGCTCGCTTCGTACATGGGTCTATCGAGTGGCCCACAACACGGCGCTCACCTACGTCACCCGACGCCGTAGATCAAGGCATGGCGTCCTATGCACGCTTGATGAATTCGACGCACAGGACTTGCTGACCGATCCGGACAGCTCTGCCTCGGGAGCGGATTACGATCAGTCCGCAACGCGCCTTTACTCACTGATCCGCCGACTTGCGCCCCTCGATAGCCAGATCATGCTGCTCTACCTTGAAGACCTCGACGCCGCCGAAATCGCCACGACCACCGGTCTCAGTCCGGGCAATGTCGCGACCAAAGTTCACCGAATCAAGCGGCTGCTGACCCGGCTGTACCATTCTGAGGACCCAAGTCATGAATGAGCACGACATCAAGGCTCGGTGGAAACAGACGAACCAAGAGCCGCTGGTTCTGACTATTGAGGCGATGCGCCAAAGATCGCTGACGTTCCACCACACGGTCTGGCGGCAAGACATGGCGGAACTCATGGGTTGCGCAATCGTGGCACTCGCCTCCGGCTTCCAGATGGGAGCGGCCCCGAATGCGCTGACGAGGCTGGGCGAGCTGTTGGCCATTGTCTCCGCCATCATCGCGGCGTTCCAGCTGCGTAGATACGCCGCGACCCGGCCGAGTGACGCCTCCACTGGTGCTTCTCTGCTCGTCTTCCATATCGCGGAGCTGCAACGCCGCCGAGATCTCCTGCGATCCGTCTGGCGCTCGATCGTCGTTCCGATCATCATCTCGATCTGGGTCATTCTGGCGGGGTTCGTCCAGGCGAAACCCGGGAGCGCCGGCCCGCTGCTGACATTCGGCTGCGTCATGACGGTCATCGGGCTCGTACTTAGCCTCGCGAACATACGAAACGCTCGCCGGCTGCAGCGCGACATCGATGCGCTAGACCCGCTTGCCACCTGATCATCAAGCTCGACGAATCGTCCGCAGCCGCACCGAGCTTCTGCACCGTTCTCGTCGCGATCAGATGTCTACGAAGGGGCCCTGAGCGCGGAAGTTTCGAAAGCGTAGGAGAAAGAGGGGAGGCAAGATAGAAGGCCGCGGCACGGTCACGTCCGCAAGCGTTTGTCTGCACATCGGTTTGTGCGGCACGGTCGCGCAGGACGGGAGTGCTCCCACTCGCCCCAAGCCGTGGTGAGTAAACAGATTTTCCGGTGCCGCGTTCGCCCCGCTGCGCTCGGACGCGAGCGGTGTCAGCGATGAAGCGCGATCGCGACGGACGGTTCCGGCCGCCGGCCTGGCTGCTTGTTCCCAAAACGGGAACATGCTAGCCTATGACTGATGAGGATCATCGCCCGGAGCACGCTCAAGCGGTTTGTCGAGTCGCAATCCGGGCATCGCGGTCATGCAGCGCTCAAGTCAGCGGTTGATGCATGGTTCGACGAAGTGCGCAGAGCCAAGTGGACCCGCATGGCGACCGTGAAGGAGCTGTATCGTTCGGCCAGCATCGTGTCGGCGGATCGCGTTGTGTTCAACATCAAGGGAAACGATTATCGTCTGGTCGCTGCGATCGATTTCGACAAACGCATCGTGTGGATCAAGTGGATTGGCACGCATGCGGAATACGACACCATAGACGTGAAGACGGTGGCCTATGAGAGACCTAAAGCCGATTCGAAGTGAGCAGGATTACGAGGAGGCGCTGGCGGAGGCCGAAGCGCTCTGGGGTGCCGGGACCGGCACGCCCAAGGGGGATCGCCTGGACGTTCCTGGCGACGCTCATCGAAGCGTACGAGGCGGAGCATTACCCCATGGACCCGCCCGACCCTATTGATGCGATAAAGTTTCGGCTGGAGCAGCAGGCGCTCACACGCAAGGATTTGGAGAAGATCCTCGGCACCCGCATGCGGGTGTCGGAAGTGCTCAACCGCAAGCGCGGTCTGTCGATCAATATGATTCGCGCCCTCCATCAGAAGCTCGGGATCTCCGCTGACGTCCTGATCCGGTCGATTCGAAGGCCGAGGGCTGCGTAGACCGGATGAGGTGCGCGGCGGGCCGGCAGGACCGGACCTGCACCAATGCGCAAATCAAGCGCAAGGGTTGATCGTCGTCGAAACAATGCGTTGTGACACAAGGCGTTGGCGACGTTTGGCGCCGCCTCCTAAGCGGTAGGTCGTCGGTTCAACTCCGGCCGGGGGCGCCATAACAATCAAATAGTTGTGGCAATATTCTCTTGTTAATTATAGGCCATGATCCGTGCATCCTTGTGCTGAGCTGAAACGTCAGCAGCTGCATGATCACAGCGCCAAACCTCAACCGGGGTATTCGGCGTTGCATGATGGGAGAACCGACTAGTTCTGACTCAAAGCAATGGGACGTGGAGCTCGGAGGGAAGCGGACACTGGAACAAGCAGGCGGTGTGCGCGCTTACCGCGGTTAAGCGGTCGCACACAACGTGCAATCTCGCGCACCGAATGGGTTGGCAACGATTCGAGAGTGCGCTTCGGGAACCCGGCCGCGCAATGCGCAGTTGAACCAGTTCGAGAAATCGCACGGGTCGTTGCGCATCTACGGCGAGCTGATTCTCGCGGACCCGTCGGGCGTCGAGTCGCTAGCGTCCTGTCTGTAGACATCACAATCGACCTTGTCTATTCGATAGAAGTAAGAGGGCCCCAGCAATGCCAGCGCAAGGCCCTGCAAGAACAAGCTCGTCATGACCGACTCCGGGAAGAGCTTGATGGTCAGTAGTGCCGCGAACAGCACGGGGAACGCGCTGCAGTACGCTACTGCCTGTTGCACCTGCAACTTGAGCGTATCGTGACGGTCCTGGGGCGCCTGGTAAGGATCGACCTTCGGCGAACGCAAAAAGACACTGACGGTCACGGAAAACACAAGGATCGTGATCGCGACGCAGGCGGTACTGACGACAACCGCGCGCAAGGGGAGTTCGAAACGCTGGTAGGAATACAGAACGAAGGCGACGAAAGCGATATTCGCGAGCGCCGCGACGACGAGCATGCCCGGCGAGACAAAATCGACGAGTCGCTGACGGCGCAGCTCCGCCGTGCGCACGCGGGGCGGAGGGGCTTTCATCATCGCTACCCAAAGCTTCACCGCCGATACATTCGTGTACAGCGCGGCGGCGAGGAGCTGCACGAGAAAGAACGGACACACGATAGCTACGCCCCAGTGGCGTTTCCGCAAGAACGCGAAGATTCCCCCGTCCCATCCGCCGACGTGTGAGCCGAGGACCAGCCCGATGATCAGGATTCCCGCGACCACGATCACGAGGTTGACGCGGGCGATATTCCGGAGCCAGCGCTGATAGTGCTCGGGGGATAGGGGATAAAGCTTCGGATGTGTGGACGGCGGGAAATTCCGCAGCATATACCGGGTGCGGCTGATGATTCGCTGCGGGTAGAACCAGGAAATCATCAGCACCTGACTCAAGAACACGAAGCAAAAGAGAATAGTCTCGCCCATTGTCGTCGCTCCCTATTTGTTGTGGCTGCCGTTCATCGAGCGGTTGAACGCGTTGCGGATCTCCGAATCGGTCACGCCCTCGGCTCTGAGCTCCGCGATCGCCTCCTGCAGCCTCTCGTGCGTACGTTCACTCAAGTCGACGCGGCAGTTCGCTGCGGCGTCCGCGTGAACGAAGGAGCCGCGATACCCTCTGGTCTGGATCACGGCGTCCCGCTCGAGCAAACGGTAAGACTTCGCGACGGTTTTCAGATTGAGTGCCAGGTCGTTCGCAAGCTGGCGAATGGAAGGTAGCGGCTCCCCGGGCCGGAGGCGGCCGCTCTGAACGGCGGCCTTCACCTGTGCGATCAGCTGCGCAAACGGAGGAGCCGGATCGTCGATGTCGATTGAGATCTTCATGCTCGACTTGCCATATGTACCAGTACAGCACATGGTACACATGGTACAAGCGAAACGCAATGGTTGCCGGACGCAGGGATGAAGGACAGGTGTTGACCGTCCGCTTCAGCGATGTGTGAGCGAGGTTTCGCGAACGGCGGCTTTGGCCGATCAGGGGCTCTCGAATTCAGTCGCAGGTTAGACTTGCTTGCGCATTGCATCCAGTGCAGCACGGGCGAGAAACCCGGATCGAGTCTCGCTCTGTTTCTTGGCGTGAGCGTCTCTCATACAGGCCGCAGCGCAACGGCGACCGGCATCCTAGCTGCGCGAATTGCCGGGAGCATCCCTCCCAGCAACCCGATTACGACGGCCCACGCAATTCCCAGGCCGACGAGGCCGGGGCGTACGACCAATCTGAACGCCACCTGGCTATCAAAAGCCCCGCCACTCGTGCTCAGGATATTGCCGTTGAAGCCTAGCCACGCAACGGTGGCTCCGATGAGAGCGCCAACAATCGCGAGCAACAGAGCCTCGACGAGAACCGAGATGACCACGCCGGACGCACCGAAGCCGATGGCGCGCAGGGTGGCGATTTCAGTCCTGCGCACGACGACCGCTGAGTAGAGAATGTTAACGGCGGTGAAGACCGCACCGACCGCCATGATCGCGCCCACGATCGTGCTCACGAGGTACAGCAAGCCTGCGATCCCCCGAGACTGCCGCTGATAGTAATCACGCTCTCGGACCACATCGACTTGAAGGGATGGATTCGAGAGAAGTGCCCTGCGGTATCCATCGAAGGCCGTCGCGGAGGTCAGCCGCACGGTCACCGAGCTGTAGGCCCCTCCCCAGTTGAAGGCCGACATGAGCGTGGCGGCATCGGTCAAGGCCTCCGATTCATGCAGGTCGCCATCGCTCGCGAAGCGCCCGACGACCGCCCACTCGCTGTTGCCGAGCTTCACGTGGTCGCCAACGTCCACCCCCGAGAACTCCTTGAAGGCGCCCGCCCCGACCAGGAGCTCGTGCAGCCCCGGGCGGAAGCTCCGGCCGGCGACAAGTCGCCATTCCGGGTGGACCAGGAAAGCTGCGGGACATGTCCCTCGCAGCGTGATGCCCGCCTGACCGCCGGATCGTCGGTGAAGACTCGCCGCGACGATTCGTTCCGGACAGACGGCAGATGTGCCGTCGGCACTGCGCAAGACTTCCGCGGGCTGTGCGATCGCCGCAACCCAACCCAAGTCAATGTTGCTGAAGCTCTCGGTCGCGGCTGCCTTGTGCAGCACGATGGCACGGGCCAGGCTGCCGGTATTGACGAGCGTACGCGACAATCCGCTGGCCATGGCCAGAACGCAGATAAGCACCCCGACGACCCCAGCGACCCCAATGATCACAACGGTGGAAGCAGCATATCGTTGCGGCACGCTCCGCAGGTTCATGGCCGTGATCGCAAGGATCTGTCTCCACACTCCGCAATCCTCCGGTTATGCCTGGCGTGTCGCGAGGGCTTCGGTGACCTGAAGCCGAGACGCGCGCCAGAGTGGCAATGCCGCGCTTACGAACGCCAGACACACGGCGATCAGGAGGCCGGTCCCGACCACGGACATGGGAATGGGTATGGCGCCGATGCCAAAATACGCAATCACCTTTGGGAAGACGAGCGCTGCGATCCCAATCCCGCACAGGGCGGCGCTCACACACAGCAGCAGCGCCTCGAGCACCACCAGGGCGCTGATGACCCCGGTCGAATAACCGATTGTCTTGAGGACGCCCAGTTCCGCCGTGCGCTCCCGAATGGACTGCATCATAGTATTCGCGGTCAATGCGATCAGCGTGAACAGCACCGCGCCGACGATGGCATCCACCATGAATTCGATGTTGCCGAGGCTGCGGATCTGCGCCTGCATCCAGCTTTTCTCCGTTTGGGTGAGCGTCGGCGTTGCGGAGTTACCGTAGAAGGCGTCGATCTCGTCGCAGATGTGCTCGGCGCTCGCCGGGTCCTTGATACCGACGATGTAACTCGCGACCAATCCGGGCAGACCGGTACGCGCGTCATCGAAATACTTGAAGTTCATCCATACCCCGTCCGCCGTGAGTGCGCTGTTCTGGTATCGATAGATCCCTACGATCGTGAAGTTCCAGTCGCGAGTTCCGTCCGGGTGCTGCCAAATGGGCGTACCGATGGCGACGCGATCGCCGATTTTCCAGCCGTACCGTCGCGCCACATCGGCGCCTACAAGCAACCCGGTGGGAGTGTGGAGCATGGCGTCGCGCTCCGACGCCGGAAGCTCGAGCTCCGGATACAACTTAAACATTTCGGCGACGTTGCGAGCCGTCGCACCGAGTTGGTTCTTCGGATCCTGGTAATAGCCTCCAAAGTAGGCCGTTACTGCAACGCCCGTCACGCCCGGAACCCTCTCGAGATGTGATCGCATCGCAAGCGGTATCCACTGCGTGTAGCTCACTCGGCTTTGTACCTGCAGCCGCGTATCGCTCTGAGCATTGACGAGCTCATCGAAGCCGCCGCTCACGCCGTGCAGAACCGCGAACAGCAGAAAGGATGCGACGACCGTAAGGAAGGTGAGGAGCGTCCGAAAGCGGCTTCGTGACAGTCCAGCCCAGACGAGAGGCAGGTACTTCATAGAGTCAGGTGCGATCGCACAGAAAAAAGCACGAGCCATAGGATACTATCGACCTGCCTTCCATGCATCCCGCCCGTGATTTCCTCGAATTTCCGCAGCCCGATCAGGTCGCGGTCGACGCGTACGCTTGCAGACCTATCTCGATCCTTTGATTTTGCTGTCCTAAAAAGGCAGCCTGGTCTTGCGACCGCGACGTGGCGCTGCATCGGCGCAGACCCGCGCGGGCGGTGGCCAGTCGATCAGTTACGATTCCGGGGCGTCAGCCGCTCATGACGGCGATTGGCTGCGTCATGACGCTCGTCCGAAGCACCTCGTCTAGTCTCCTGCCGCCTTCAGCCTTGAAGGCGAAGTCGACGCATTGAGCTCGATGCGAACTACGGCTTTTCGCTCGGGATCACCTACCTCAATAACCCCGGTTTGCCCGTCCGCAAGCAGTACCGCGGGTTTGGCGAAGACCTTCTCCGCGTGGCTGATTTCGCATGCAATCAAGATCTCCTGCGGTCCCTCGTGCATGGGCCCCTGTGGCGGGATGGTGGCGGCGGGTACCGAGTCATTGGTATGTAGCGACGGGACGCACTTCAGCCCGTAGATCACACCGGACAGGGATTGCATCGCAAGCCTTAGTTGATCTCCAGAGTGCAGCGACATGTCCGGCCGACGTGGTTCGCGCCCGATAGTGAGGACCCCGTTCGCATCGATGGACCACCGGAGGCTGACCGCGACTATAGGTTTAGCCGCCAGGATCGGTGCGCGGAGGTCTGGTTGAGCGGCCCAGACGACGTACGTTCCGGAAAGCGTGAGGATGAGCGCAAGCGTATAGCCCGTCCGTCGCCGAGCGCGACTGGGCGCTGGACGTCTGAGGATGCCAATTCGTTCAAGCAAGGGGTGCCGGCGGCGCCATCCGAAGGCGATCGCGGAGGGTGCCGTCAGCTGGGCTTTTGCCAGCACTCGTGCATAATGCCGACGGGCAATTCTGACTTGTCGGAGCACAGCCGCGTCGCAAGCCAACTCCTGGTCAAATCGGAATCGGTTCCATGCCCAGTACATGAGAGGGTTGAACCAGAACAGGCACAGGAATGCCACCGCGATGGCATTCGTGCGCGCATCGTGTCGATCAAGGTGAGCGCGCTCGTGGGCCAGGATAAGCGCGCGCTCACTTCCCGAGTAGCGAGTCTCGAAGTCGCCCGGCAGCACGATTTGGGGATGCCACGCGCCGACCACCATGGGCTGCATTGCGGCCGGGCTCCGGTAGGTGCCATCGGGAAGCCGCTGCAGACATCCGAGCGATCTCCGCAATACTCTTTGAGAGTAGGCGAAATACATGAGGGCGACGGCTGCGCCTATGGCCCACAGAAGCGTGACGGTTGATGCGAGATTGCTGATGGCGGTACTCGGAGCGAAGTCCAGGGGTGCCACGATTCCTCGGATCAATAGCGGACTGACGAGGGTCTCGGGGCCGCAGAGGCAGGGCGGCGCTCGAGGGAGGAGCACGCCAATGAGGGTTGCGGGAACTAGAAGCCAAAGCCAGTAGGACGCTTCGGCACCCACCGCGCGGCGCGCGGGCACTCGCAGCAAGCCAACGAGAAGAATCCCGACCAAGCCTACGATCGATAGTCGGACGAGAGTGGTCAGCACATCACTCGCCATCGTCCAGCTCGCCGATCAAGCGCTTGAGCTCTGCGATATCGACCTTCGACAGTCTTCGGTGCTCACTGAAGTGCTGGACCAGGGGCGCGACACGCCCGCCGAATAGGCGGCCGAGCATCCCTTCGCTCTCGGTGGTGATCCACTGCTCGCGAGTGAGCACCGCCGAATAGAGGTAGCGCCGACCCACCTTCTTGGCACGAACGGCGCGCTTTCTCACCAAGCGCGCAAGGAGGGTCTTGATTGTTGAGACTTCCCAGTTCTCCTGCGCAAGCGCAGCGATGACCCGCTCGCTCGTGGAGCGCCCTTCACGCCACAGTACCGCGAGGACGCGGGACTCAGCGTCGCTGATCGACCCGACGGCTTTCACAGTTGATTCCTATCGCCGCGCCGTCTACGGGTGTAGACTAACGTTAAGACTACACCTGTGGACGTAAATGTCAAGATACGCCACACGGCTGGGCGCCGACCATGCAAGCCTCCGCGTCAGTCGACACATCCGGTCGAATGTCGGCGCGGCAGCACTTTCGATCGATTGTTTCTCATAGCGGGAGAGCGAAATGAAGCGCATGTTCTTGACGGGGGTTGCCCTGATAGTATCCACGTTGACGCTCGGGGTACACGCGAGCCCAGAGACTTGGGTCCAGGGCAGGAACTATGTCCTTGTGAATCCGGCGCAGGATACGCACGTGGCTGCGGGGAAGGTAGAGGTTCTGGAGGTGTTCTCTTACGGCTGTCCGGCTTGCAACTACTTTCAACCGGTCATCGAGAAACTAGAGGGGAGTCTCCCTGCCAACGCACAGATGGTGTTTCTTCCCACATCATTCAGTGCGGCCGAAGATATGCCGATGTTTCAGCGCGCGTTCTTCGCGGCCCAATCGCTGGGTGTCGCAGAGCAGGCGCACCAAGCCATATTCGATGCGGTGTGGAAGACTGGCGAACTCGCTGTCGTCGACCCCGACACGCATAGGTTGAAGTTTCCCCTTCCTACGCTGGAAGACGCCGCCCGATGCTACGGGCACATCACGGGCGTCAAACCCGAAGACTTTCTGCGGGCCGCCCGTTCCTTCGGTGTGGAAGTCAAGATGCGGACTGCGGATGCGCAGATCATCGCGATGCAGGTCCCTGGCACGCCCTGCCTCGTTGTGAATGGAAAGTATCGTATCGAGCTCGATACGCTAAACAGCACGCAGGATGTCATCGATATCGTCAGGTTTCTGGTGAGCAAAGAGAGTCTGCATTAGATCTGGAAGCGCCCGTTACGCGCGGACCGTGGGGGGCGTGATAGATGCGAGCTCGGCATGGTCGGCATCTTCCCGGGCGAGGCCGCGCTCGTACCTCGTCGGGGCCATCCTGCTCGGGTAGAACGACGGGTGGGCCGTCCAGCGCTCCCGCTACATGCGCCTGGAAGGCATCGGTCCCTTGAGCTACGATCCTCTGCTCGTCAGCCTGCCGCCGTGGCCGTCTGACCAGACCGGCCCAAGCCGGAGATGGTGGTGATCACACCGCCGCAGTTACACCACGGCCCGGGACATCAATTGCGAGGGACTTGCCTGCGGCCGGATAGGGGGGAGGGGGTTTGCGGCGGGAGAGACGGGCGCTTCTGGCTTTTTTCCTGATCGCGTGCATTCCGCCCTGGATCGGTTGGTCGCTGCTCGCCTTCGGCGTCGTTTCTCCGAGCGCCCCCTACGCTCCACTCCTTTACATCACCGGCTGGGGCGCGAGCACCGGCGGCCTCGTCGCCACTTACGCAAGCGAGGGACTCGGCGGCGTTCGGCGCTTGCTGGGCCAAGCCGTGCGAGCGGGCGTTCCCGTTCGCTGGTGGCTCTATGTCCTGCTCGTTCCGCCTGCCATGCAAACCTGCATCGCGCTGGTGTCTTTCAAGCTCGCGGGCGCCCCGGTCGCCATACATCCGGCGGCGCTGCTGTCGCTCGCAACACCGGCAATACTCCTCCCGTTTTTCTTCGGACCGTTCGGCGAGGAATTTGGCTGGCGCGGGTTTCTCCTGCCGCGCTTCGTGCGTCGGTTCTCGGTACTTCCGGCATGCCGGCCGGGGGAAGTGCCGCGTTGGTCCTGTGGGGCGGGCTTGGCGTGACGGCGCTTTTCGCCGCGCTGTCCGTTCCCGCATTGCTGGCCGTTGAGCGTGAGGAAGGTCTGTTTCCCCCCAAGCGGGGAAGGAACCTCGACCGCCCGCGAGCCGGCGATCGGGAGTAGCGACCCTCGCGGGCGCTCAAGGCGGTCGGGTGGGACGTTCCGAAAAGATGGGCAATCATGCAAGAGGAAGCACCGTGAGGCCAAGAGTTTCGATCGAAGACCGCATGGACCTCAACGATCTCATCGCCCGATACGCCTGGGCGCTCGATACGGGGGATGTCGAGGCCTATCTCGACTGCTTCTTCGAGGACGGCTGGATTCATCATGACCCGCCCGGGCTCTGCAAAGGCCGCGAGGCCATCCGCAAGCTCACCGAGTTCCTGTGGTACGAGCATGCGGCCAACTACCTCGGGCGCCAGCATCGAATGAGCCAGGTGCTGATGGCGCCGGAGGACAGCGGTGTGCGGATCCGCGCCTTTTGGTCCATCCTCCAGCATGACGTCTTTACTGATCAGAACTTCGTCTACGGCCTCGGGCTTTGGAACGCTTGGTCGGCGAAGGACGCGGACGGCGACTGGCGGCTCAAGTCCCTGAACGTCGAGATCTGGCGCGGAAAGGACGTACCCTGGGTCGGAGATGCGCGCGCATGGAGCAAGCGGGGCTAGCCCGACGATTGTCGAGCGGCGAGTTTTCAGGCGGGGATAAGCGGCCCTATTGGAAATCGCAATTCCCATGCTCGCGGTACGCGCGCTAGGCTGCGCCCAATGGTCCCGGATACGCCTCGGCCAATGTCCGAATGTCTCGCGGCGTGAGTTCTACGGATAGCGCCACAGCGTTTTCCTTGGCATGCGCTGGAGAGCCGGATTCGGGAATTGCGATGACGTTCCCACTGCGGATGACCCAGGCCAGCGCAACCGCGGCTGCGGAGCACCCATGCGCGGCGCCGATCTGCGCCAGTGTCGGGTCACCTACGACGAGATTGTGGTCGCCGCCCAGCGGGGAATACCCCATCACCGGCATGTTATGCCGCGTGCACCATGGCAGAACGTCACGCTCAATGCGCCGGTTGTGGAGACTGTAAGGGACCTGATTGGTGGCACAGCGATGTCCGTCTGGAACACCGAATAGATCCTCCATCTGGTCCCTGTTGAAGTTGGATACACCCCATGCGCGAATCTTTCCCGCCGAGCGTAGTTGTTCGAAACCCGCCACGACGCCGGAGAATAGCGTGCTGGGGACTGGCGAATGGAGCAAATAAAGATCGAGGTGGTCGGTGCCGAGACGAGCCAGGCTCGCCTGGCAAGCACGGGCAATGCCATCTCCAGACACTTCATCGGCCTCCACCTTGGAGACGAGGAATATGCGATCGCGCTGACCCGCAATCACCTGACCGATAAATTGCTCGGAGCGGCCGTTTCCGTAATTTCCTGACGTATCGATCAACGTCATGCCGAGAGAAATGCCTGTGCGCACCGCCTCTTCTTCAAGAGCTGGCGGATGTCTTCCCTGTCCGAGATGCCAGGCGCCTTGACCGAGCGCCGGGACGGCTGTGCCGTCCGGAAACCTTACGGTACGCCCTGGGGTCTCCGATGCGGTACCAGTGGCGGCAAGAGCCTGTGCACCTCCTTGGACCGCAAGCATTGCGTTGATCACGGGGAGCGATACGCCGAACGCCGCACAACGCGCAGTGAATTGACGTCGGCTGAGCAAATGCTTATTCATAGTGGCCATCTCCTGCCGGCTAACGAATTGTAATGGTTTGAATCCGGTATGCCGAGGACTCCGGCCGCACTAAGCCGCGCGCTCAGCCGGATGATCGCACCCCCGGTAGGCGGTCATCGGCCACGACGACCGCTGGCACGCGGTTTGCACCTTGTGGAGAGTCGCAATGAGCAAGGCGCCGGTCGCGGCAAGACGCCCAAGGGTCTGCCGGCGCGAGCGACTGGATATCCACGAGGACGGCCTGCGGCGTGTTGCGACCTTGGGACTTCAAGATCCTGATCCGGCGAAAATCGACGACACCGGTCTATCTGCAGATCGTCCATTCCCTCATCGATGAGATTCGCCGCGGCCGGCTGAGCTCCGGCGCGGCGTTGCCGGGTACGCGGGAGCTCGCGGAGGGTCTCGAGCTCAATCGCAAGACCGTGGTGCAGGCATACGCCGAGCTCGAAGCCCAGGGCTGGGTGCAGAGCGAGCGCACACGCGGCACCTTCGTCAGCTCGCATTTGCCCGTGGTCGCGCCGACGGCGAGGGCAGATGGCTCGCAGCGGAGCGGCATGCCGGAGGCGACCGACTTCCGGATGATCGCGGAGGCGCCCAACATCCCGCTGATATTGCCCACCCCGAATGTGCTGCTATTCGATGACGGTGCACCCGACACGCGCCATGTGCCCGTCAACGCGCTGGCGCGCGCTTACCGCCACGCCCTGGCGCGCCGCGCGCGCCGCAATTCCCTCTCCTACGCCGATCCCCGCGGCACCCTCACGCTGCGCAGCGCCGTATCCTCGATGCTCAACCTCGATCGCGGGCTCTTTAGCACGCCGGATCATATCTGCCTGACGCGCGGCAGCCAGATGGCGATTCATGTGGCGGCGCGCATTCTGGTCGGGCGCGGCGACACGGTGGTCATGGAGGAGCTCAGCTATCCCCCGGCGCGTGAATCCTTCCGCTTCACCGGGGCAGAGGTCGTCGGTGTCGGCCTGGACTCGCAAGGGCTGCGGGTCGATGAGCTCGAGCGCATCTGCCGCCGGCGCCGCGTGCGGGCCGTTTATGTGACGCCTCACCATCAGTTTCCGACCACGGTACTGCTGCCGCCGGCGCGGCGCCTGCGGCTATTTGCGCTCGCGACGCAGTTCGGCTTCGCGATCATAGAGGACGATTACGACCACGAGTTTCACTTCGCGCATCAGCCGATGCTCCCGCTCGCAAGCGCGGATCCGGACGGACGGGTCGTCTATATCGGATCGATGTCTAAATTGCTGAGTCCGAGCCTACGCCTCGGATATCTCGCGGCGCCGAAGAGCTTCATCGACCGGGCCGCCGCCGAAATCATGATGATCGACCGCCAAGGCGATCCGGCCACCGAGGAGGCTGTCGCGGAGCTGATCGCGATCGGAGAGGTCCATCGCCATACCCGCAGAGTGCTGAAGATCTATCGCGAGCGGCGGGAGCTCCTCGCTTCGCTGCTGCGTGAGGAGACCGCCGGCAAGCTCGACTTCGATTTGCCAGACGGCGGGCTCGCGGTCTGGGTGCGCTTCGCCGATACGATCGATCTGACGCGGCTCACCGAGCTCGCGCGCGCCGAGCGCCTGCACTTTCTGCCGGGCTCCGCCTTTGCGTTGACCCCGCAGCGCGTGCAAGGCGCGCGTCTGGGCTTTGCAAGCCTCGACTCGACCGAGCTCAAGCGTGCGGCCCTGCGGCTCGGCGCGGCGCTCTCGAAGCTGCATTAGGTGGGCGGCATCCACAGTCAACGCCCCGATTTGAGGCGGCCGTGAACCATTTGTGAGCGAATCGGCCGCGGCCACCGCGCACGTCGCGGCGCCGGGCACCGCCTCCCGGAACGCTCGCTCACCACAACCGAAATATTTTTCGGCTAGATTTCAAGCAAAGCCGACTGGACCCCTGAGTATTAAAAAACTGGCTGAGTTTCATGGGCCAATTTTTGCAGCCCTGCGACTCAGGGTCCATCGAGGCCCGCACAAGGAGTCCCGCCGTCATGTCGCAATTGAAACCCAACTGTCTGAGCTTCAAGGAGCTGCTGGCGCAAGCCGTAGCGCTGATCTCGCCCACGATGACGGCTGCCCTGATCGTGCCAGTGATGTTCGCGACTACCGGCAACTGGAGCTGGCTGTCGTACGCGCTGGGCACCATCATGCTTCTGTTCGTCGCGTACAACCTGAATCAATTCGCGCGCCGCTCGACCATGTCCGGCTCGATGTATGCCTACATCTGCCGCGGACTCGGACTGAAGATGGGCGCCGTCGGGGGCTGGTCGCTCATTTGGGCGTACCTCGGTATCGCCATGGCCGGCGTCACCGGCTTTACGGTTTTCGCCGGGAAGCTCCTGGCGATGGCGGGTATCGACACCCCGCCGATACTGCTGTACGGCATCTGCGTCGGTGTCGGCTGGTTCTGCGCCTGGAAGAACGTGCAGCTCTCCGCCCTTTTGATGCTGGTGCTCGAAGGGCTCTCGATGCTGCTCATCGCGGCGCTGTGCGTGATCGTACTGTCTCAGCATCATCTGGCGCTCGACAGCGCGCAGTTCGATGTGCACACCGTGCCGTGGTCCAATATCGGCCTCGGGGTCGTCGTCGCGATCTTCAGCCTGGTCGGCTTCGAGTGTGCCACCGCATTCGGTGACGAGGCCCGCAATCCGCTCAAGTCGATTCCGCGCGCCGTGAGCATGAGTTTGATTCTCGCGGGCACGTTCTTCGTCTTCGTGACCTACGTGATGGTCCTCGGCACGCGGGGCTACTCGATCACGCTCGACAAGCTCGATGCGCCACTCAACACGCTCGCGGTGCTCTCGCGGGTGCCGCTGCTGCAAGTGCCGCTGTCGCTCGGCGCGATGGTGAGCTTCTTCGCTCTGTGCCTGTCGTGCCTGAACGCCGGGGCGCGCGTCATCTATGCGATGGGGCGTCACGGATTGTTCCACGCCGCCACGGCGGAGGCGCACCCGAGCAACGAGACGCCGCACGTCGCGGTGACGCTCATGGCGATCGTCTCCTTTGCGATTCCGGCCATCGCGACGCTTAACAAGGTTGCGACGCTCGACTTGTTCGGCGATGTCGGGACGTGCGCAGCGTTTGGGTTCATCGTGGCGTACTTCCTGATCACGATCGCCGCGCCGGTGTATCTCAAGAGCTTGGGCGAGCTGCGCGTTCGCGATCTGGTCGGCTGCGGCGCCTCGATCCTGCTGCTCATCGTGCCAGCCGTCGGCAGCGTCTATCCCATTCCCGCCGCGCCGGTCATGTACTTCCCGTACGCGTTCCTCGCTTACCTGGCCCTCGGAGTGGCGTGGATCCTCGTGTTTTATCAGCGCTCGCCCGCGGCGAGCTCGCGGATCCGCGGCGACCTGGAGCGAGCCCACCGGCGCTTCCAGCCGTCGATCGTCGCCGACGAGAATCTGGTGACGCAGTCGGGGGCGCCGCAATGAGGATCGAAGCATTGCACGGCGACGAGCTGCGCGAAGTCGAAGGCCACGACGGTGAGAGCCTGTACACGGCGCTGCGGCGGGCAGGGATGCCGCTGCTCTCGGTCTGCGGGGGTCGCGCATCCTGCGGTGCGTGCCGCATCCAAGTCATGCCGGGGTGGTGGGCGCGGCTGCCGCCGGCGCTCGAGACCGAGCGGCAGCTGCTGGCGGTGCTGCCTGGCCGACGCGAGGGTGACCGCCTTTCGTGTCAGGTCACGCTCGCCGCGGAGCTGGACGGGCTCATGATTCGGGTTCGCGTCAAATCATCATCAAGGGGAGTGTCTGCATGAATGCAATGATCAAGCAAGCCGATCTCGAGCGCGTAGGTACTGCCTACTCGCCGGAGAAGATGCTGGCGGTGCGGGAGATGACCCGCGCGGCCATCCATGATATTGCCGCCGCGGTGCGCCCAGGCATGGCCGAGGAGGAGGCCGTCGCGATGGCCAAGCGGCTCTTGGCGGCGCGGGGCATGCTGCGCGGCTGGCACGATGTCTATGTGCGCTTCGGACCGAACACGATGAAGACCTTCGGCGCGGCCTCCGACCCGGGCGTCGTCCTCGGACCGGACGACATTTTCTTCATCGATATCGGCCCGGTGTTCGAGGAATGGGAAGGCGACGGGGGGGATACCTTCGTCACCGGAAGCGATCCCGACATGGCCCGCATCGCAATCGATGCCCGCAAGCTCTTCCACCGCGTGCGGGCGCAGTGGGCGCAGCATGGCTGGACCGGTCTGCAGCTCTACGACTACGCGACCGCACAGGCCCAGGAGCTCGGGTGGGAGCTCAACCTCGATCTCTCCGGACATCGTTTGTCGGACTTCCCGCACGCCACGATCTACGATGGACCGATGGCGACGGTGCCGTTCCGCCCCTCCCCCATGGCGTGGGTGCTCGAGATCCACATCCGCCATCCGGCGCGCGGTTTCGGCGCCTTCTTCGAAGACATGTTGCTCGCCGACAGCTACTTCATAAAATGAGTGCGATGCGCCGCGCCGTAGTGATTCAACACGTCGCCTTCGAGGATCTCGGCACGCTGGAGCCGGCGCTGCGTGCCGCCGGTTATGCCATAGAGACCCTGCAGGCCGGAGTTGCCGATCTGTCACCGCTCGCGCGGGAGGCGCCCGAGCTGCTGATCGCACTGGGTGGGCCGATCGGCGTATACGAGGAGCTGGCCTACCCATTCCTTGGGGATGAGATCGCGCTGCTCCGCGCGCGGCTGACGCTGCATCGCCCGACGCTGGGCATCTGCCTCGGTGCCCAGCTGATGGCGGCGGCCCTCGGGGCTGAAGTGTTTCCGGGCGACCAGGGAAAGGAGATCGGCTGGTCGCCTCTCGTTCCGCCAGTTCCCGCGCATCGGCCGAACCCATTGGCCGCGCTGTTCGATCCCGCGGTTCACGTGCTGCACTGGCACGGCGATACATTTGGTCTGCCCGCGGAGGCGGCTCGTCTGGCAGGCAGCTCCCGCTATCCGCATCAGGCGTTCTCGGTCGGCAACTTCGGCCTCGCCCTGCAGTTCCATGCGGAGGCGCAGGCCGCGCAACTGGAGCGCTGGTATATCGGTCACGCCTCGGAGCTGGCTCAGGCCGGCATCTCGGTGCCGGCGCTGCGCGACCAGGCCCGTCGGCATGGACCGGCTCTGGAACGCGCGGCGGCGACGCTGTGGCAGTCGTGGCTGCGCGGCCTGGAGCATTGGGAGGCGCCGTCTCCCACCGGCAGTATGAGTCCGCTGGTGGACGCTCGCAGTGCACTCGCTCCGTAGCGGGTCGCAGCGCTTTGACCGTGCCGCGTGAGTGAGTGACCGCGGTCAGTATTCGACGAGCGGCGGTCGCTTGTGCTGGACCCACTTCTGAACGCTCGGGCGACGCCACTGGTGCGCAGCGTAGTTGGCCAGCCGCTTCGGGATCGGGTCGCCGAGCGCGATGAGGCGCTGCAGCATCATCGCGAGATCGACATCGGCGATTGACCAGTCGCCGAAGAGATTGTCGGCGCGGCCGTCGAGTAAGGCCGAGGCGGCAGAGAAGAGCGTGTCGGCAGCGCCTCGCGCACGCTCGGAGAGGGCGGGTCGCCTGGCGCCGCAGAACACGATCCACGTGGGGCGCTCCTCGCGGATCGGCACGAGATCACTGCGCATCCAGGCTTGGACTTGGCGCGCTCGTGCGCGATCGCGAAAGTTCGACGGGTAGAGCCGCGTTCCGGGAAAGCTCTCGTCGAGGTATTCGCAGATCGCGGAAGATTCCGAGAGCGCGAAGTCGTCGTGTATGAGCACGGGGACCCGCCGAGTGATCAACGTCCTGGCGAAGTTTGGAGCGTGGTTCGCGCGGGCGGCCAAATCGACGGGTTCGTCATCGAAATTCAGTCCCTTCTCGATGAGGCTTACGTAAGCGACCAAAGCGTACGGACTCGCATAGTTGTGGTCAACGTAGAGGCGCATGGGGTCTCCCGGTGACGACCCCGTATTTTAACATTCGGGGTGTCTCAAGCTGGAGGTTCGCGGCCGAAGCCCCTGGCTCGCTTTGGCGGCGATGCCGCGCGTCGGTGGGCCCGGCTACCCGCTCGCCGGGGCCTCGCCCGTAGGGCGTCTCTGCTGAGTCGAGGCAGACGCAGTCGTGAGCGTGGCCGGTGCGGAAAGGGGGACCGCGGGCCCTCCGGCGCGGAACACTTGCAGCGCTCGTGTATTCGTTAGGTCAGTGGAGCGCTTGGCTCCAGATAGACACTCGGAGAGCTCGATCGAAACCGCAGTTGAGCGCGGGATGACGGGTCGGCAAGCGCATCGCGCGCAGGCCGATCCCAAGCGGGGCTATCTTTGCCCCGCGCCTCCGGCTAAGCTTCCGCGGCTAGAATTCCGGCGGTGCCGGCGTGTTTGCGGCTCCGTCTCCCGGACAGTCAAAGGAGAACCTTCCCATGATGAAATTTCGCGTACTCAAGAACCACTGGGTCGGGTTTGCACTATGCGCAGGTCTCGTGGCAGCGCCGCTCGCCGCGCACGCCGATGCGGCTAGCGAAGTCTCGACGGCCGCGCAGCACGCCGGGTTCTCGGCGGCGGCGACCTCTCTCAAGGTCGCCCACATGCATCTGCATCACACGCTGAACTGCTTGGTCGGTCCCGGCGGACACGGCTTCGACAGCAAGCAGGCGAATCCCTGCAGCTCCCAGGGCAACGGCGCGATTCCCGATACCGCCGACGCTGCGGCGAAGAAGTCACTCGAGCATATCGCGTCAAGAACGCGCTCCGCGCTGAGGAGCACTAGCCTCGCCACCGTCACGAAGGATGCGGGGGAAATCCAGACGGAGCTGGGCAAAGTCGGTAGCCCGGCATCCTGAGTGCCCATGACGTGCGTCCTTGAGTCCCCGCTCCCGCGGGCGGCTCAGGGCGCGCGTTGCGCTTGGGTGACGGAATGGCCCGCGGTGCGATGGGGCACCGCATTGCGGCGTCGAAGGCGCTACCGCGCAGCGTTCAGCACTTCGTCCGCGATCTGCGCTGCCTGCACCGCTGACGGCCAGCCGGCATAGAAGGCGAGGTGAGTGATGAGCTCGGCGAGCTCATCGCTCGTGACGCCGTTGCTGATCGCGAGCCGTACGTGAAAGCGCAGCTGTTCCGGGCGGTACAGGGCGATGAGCGCCGCGCAGGTGATGAGGCTCCGATCGCGCTTGGAAAGCTCCTTGCGCTCCCAGATGTCCTCGAACAGCACGTCCGATGTGAGCTCTGCAAGCTTGGGGGCCACGCGGCGCAGGGAATCGGGAGGTCGCGGCAAGTTCTTCTCCGGCATCGCAGCTTCTCCTCGTGAAAGCGCCATGCTAGCGCATCGGGCCGTCCGCGACCGAAGCGCTCCAGCGAAGCCGAGGGGGTACCGCCCCGTCCGGCGGCCCATTCCGGGCCGTCGCACTACCGTTCGAGCGGGGCTCGCCCCGTATCAGGACCCCGCCGCGGCCGCGGCGGCCGGCCGTTCGGATTCCGAAGCGCAGGGACGGCTGGCGCGGCGGTCGGCCTGCTTGCGCTCGTGGATCTCTTCGCGGTCGACAGCGATGTCCCGAGGCGCGGCGATTCCGATGCGGACCTGGTTGCCCTTGACGGCGAGTATGGTGACCACGACGTTCTCGCCGATGCAGAGACGCTCACCCGGACGGCGTGTCAGGATCAGCATGGCTCCCCTCCCTTCGCGACGGCGCGGTCGCGAGTGCTTACGTTGCCGGATCGAACATGCTACTCAAAGTCTGTCGATTCATCGTCAGCAGCTTCGCATCATTCCGGCACTCCAATCTGCCGGACTCCCCGGTTCCTGCTGCCGGTGCGCAAGCCGACCTCGCAACTCCGCAAGATCCTGGCCGACAACATCCGCGATTACCGTGCGAAGCACGGGCTCTCGCAGGAGGAGCTGGCGGACGATTGCGGCCTGCACCGAACCTACATCGGCTCGGTGGAGCGCTGCGAGCGGAATGTCACCCTGAGCACCCTCGAAGTCCTCGCCCAGGCGCTGCGCGTGAGCGTGCCGGAGCTGCTCACGCGGCGCTGACACCTCGGGCTTCCGGCAGGAAAGCCTCCGCAAAAAATCGCGCAACTCCGCCTCTCAGCTACTTATAGTCATCTCGGGGTCGATCTGCAAGATGCGTTGCAGCAGCGGCTCGGATGAGACCGGCGGCTGCGTCGAGCTCGTTGTAGACGGCCTTCAGCTCGTCGATGGCGTGGCGCAAGGCGACCTCCTCGTCGCCGGCTCCGGCGGATTCCTGCGAGGAGAGGGAGCGGTGGACCACCGCGATCATGGAGAGCGCGTCGGAGAATCGGCCGAGAATGGCCTGCAGATCCGGGGCGTCATGCGCGCGCGCCAGCGGGGACGTCGGCTTTTCAGGCCCAGTTCCCCCGGCGTGACGGCTCTGCCGTGCGCGCCGGCCGGGATTGCGCTGATCCATGGTGTCCTCCGCTCGAGGCGCGTGTCTGGCCCGCGATGCTCCAAATCCGCAGCGTGCTGCAAAGGAATGCCGACCTCATCGATCGGCACTGCGCCGATCGGCGTTGGCATATAGTCTACACTCAACTCGAGAGGGCCGTTAAGAGCGGACGTCGGAGGGCTCGCGTCAGCTCAGAGGCTCGACTCGATGAAACTTGGTGTAATCGAACCGGTCGATGCCGTCCTCGCCCCTGCTGAGGATGTCGGCGAAGGTGTGATTCCAGCGCAATACGGCGGCCAGATATTCATGGCGAGCCATCAATGTTTGGCCCGTCGTCTCGTCCGTGCCGCTGACGGTGAGCAGCAGAAAGGTGTGGGAGGCCGTGAGCGACTCGGCGGTCGCGCCGTGGAGCGGGCTGGAATCGTCTATGACATGCAAGAGATTCCAGCCGAAGATGAAGATGGGTTGCTCGCTGCGGCGCAGCGGCAGATCGTATATGCGCCGCAAGTAGAACCCCTCGGCGGTGCGCTCCTCGCGTACCAGGCGCAGCTGCGCCGAGGCTTCCATGATGACGTTCTGTCGCTCGTTGGCGGCGCGCAGCATGAGCGTCAGCTGCCCGTCGAAAGGGCGAATCACCGCGTGGCGCGCGAACAGGATCCGCGCGGTGGGCCTTGAGAATCGAGCGAACATCATGCCTGTGATCAGCGCGAGGCTCATCATGCCGGTGAAGATCTCGGCGGATGCGACGATGTGCGAGAACACCGTCTGAGGGTGCATGTCGCCGTAGCCAACCGTTGCGAGCGTCTCGACGCTGAAGAAGAACTCGCCCCAGTAGCCGCGCGGGTCGAGATTGGCGATGTCGCCGGGCTCGAGCGCATAGAGGCTGGCGAATGCCAGATTGAACAGAACGAAGAAGCCGGCATAGCTCGCGAACAGCCGCGGCCAGCTGACCTTCATGAACAGATGGTACAGGTCGTGCCACGCCCGTCTCGGGAGACCGCTCGTCACGACGGTGCGGTCCCCGACCGTGAATCGGGGAGTCCGGCGGTATTTGGTGAACACCTGAGAAGTGTACCGCGTCACGCGGCCCCACACAGGCGTTTGCTGCGGCGCAGGCGGCGCGGAGCCGTCGCGCAGCCCGCAAGGGCCGCCAGGACGGACACCGGGGTTTACGTTAGAGTGGCTGGGGTCAGCGAGAGCGCCTCATGGGGAATCCCTTTCAATGAGTGCAGCCGGTCGTGTTCTGCGCGGCAGCGCACGCTCGGGGAGCGAGAGCATGACGTATTCGATCACCCGCAAGCAGCTTTCCCCTCAACCCACGCTCGCCGTTCGGCGCCGAGTGAAGCGTTCCGACATCGCAAAGGCGCTCGCGGAAGCGTTCGGCGTGGTGTTCGCGCACGCGCAACGCACTCACGCCGCTCTCGTCGGCCAACCGTTCGCGCGCTATCTCGAGTGGGGGCCGGGGCTGGTCACGATCGAGGCCGGGCTGCCCGTCGCAGTGCCCGTGCCGGGACAGGGTGAGGTTGTCGCGGGAACGCTGCCCGGTGGGCCCGTTGCGGCGGCGACGCATACCGGGCCGTACGAGCAGCTCGCGGGCGCCCACGGCGCCGTGCAGATATGGATCGAGGAGAATGGCCTTCGGCCTGCCGGTGCCCCGTGGGAGGTCTACGTCACGGACCCCGCCGAACATCCCAATCCGAAGGACTGGCAGACGGACATTTTCTGGCCGCTCGCGAGCTAGCGTTGCCGTGGTAGCGGGTCCGCTGCATTCTGCGCCGCCGGGATCGGCGCTGCGCGCCGGCTGAGTGCCACGAGACCCGCCGCGCCGACGATCGCGAGCGTTGCCGCAAGAATCTCGGCCTGAGTGGCCGCGATGCCGAGGAAGTGCGCCCGCGGATTGATCCGGATGGGCTCGATCGCGAGCCGCTCCAGTCCGCAGAGCAGCAGATAGAGCGCGAACAGCCAGCCGGACCGGAAGGGATGCTTGCGGACCGCCCAGAGCACGGCGAACAGCGCAAGGCACATGAGAGTCTCGTAGATCGGAGTTGGATACACGCCGGGTGGGGCGATGACGATTCCCGCGATGTTGTGCGCGTACGTCTGCGCCCACAGCCACGCCGGGACCCAGCCGGGCTTCAAGGCCATGTTGGCGGCGATGCCCCAGTCGCCGTCCCCGGAGAGCTGGCAGCCGACCCGGCCGAGCGCGTAGGCGAGCATCAGCGCAGGCGCAAACGCATCGCAGGCGACACGAATGGGGAGCCCCCGACGCCTGGCGTACCAGACGCCGGCGATCACGCCGAGCACGAGTCCGCCGAGGAAGTTGAATCCCTGCCGCGAGAAGATCATTCCCCAGGGGTCGATGGCGAAATCGCGAGGCACCTCGAGGATCGACGCAATGCGTGCGCCGACGAAGCCTGAGAGCACCACGAGCACCGCGAAGTCCAGGAGGAAATTCGTGAGCGTCGCCGGTATCTCGCTCGCGCGCCCCTTGCCGAGGCCCTTGGTGAGGCCCTCGCCGAGCCGGCCCTGCCGATAGAGGCGCAGCAGCTCGAGCCGCGCGACGTAGATGGCGGCGAGGACTGCGACGACCACGCACAGACCGAAGGTTGGCAACGGCAACGGGACGTTGAGGCCGGTCGCCGCGCGAACGAGATCCTGCAGGTAAGGAAATGCCACGATGTGCTCGATAGAATGTGGGGATGTCACCCGGTGATGAATATGCGAGGCGGCTCGGCGTGTGGGAGTCGCGGGTCAGCCGCCTGGAGGTGCGTGAGGCGCGCCTCGGGTCGATCCGGCTGCTGCTCGCCGCAGTCGCAGCCGTGGTCGCGTGGGAGTCTCTCCATGGGCACTGGCTCTCACCTCTGTGGCTCTCGGCCCCCGTTGCGGCGTTCATCGGTGTGGTGATCTACCACGGGAGCCTGCGGCGCGGCCTGTCCCAGGCCGAGCGCGCGGCAGCATTCTATCGTAGCGGGCTCGCACGCATCCAAGATCGCTGGGCCGGCGGAGGGCGGCAGGGCGAGCGCTTCGGCGACCCCCAGCATGTCTACGCCGCCGATCTCGACCTGTTCGGCAAGGGGGGCCTGTTCGAGCTGCTCTGCGGGGCGCGCACGCGCATGGGAGAGGAGGCGCTTGCGAGCTGGCTGCTCGCGCCCGCGTCCCTCGAGGAGATCACGGAGCGCCACGCCTGCGTCAGCGACCTCACGAGCCGGCTCGACCTGCGTGAGGACCTCGCCGTTCTTGGCGAGGGCGAAGATGTCGGCGTGCATCCTCAATCGCTCCTCACCTGGGCGGAATCGCCCAATGTGCTCGGGGAGCCGTGGATACGGTGGAGCGCCCGGCTGCTGCCCGTCCTCTGCGTCGCCTCCGCGATCGTCTGGGCGGTTGCGGGAATTCCCGCACCCTTTGTCGCGGTCATTCTGATCGAGATCGCGGTGCTGTACCGCCTCGGAGGACGACTCGGGCAGGTGCTCGATCCGGCCGAATCCGCATTCGACGATCTCAAAGTCTTCGCGAAGCTGCTCGTGCGGGTGGAGCGGGAGCCCTTCGCGGCGCCTGCGATGCAGGCGCTCGTGCGCGCGCTCGCCTCTCAGGACCGGCGCGCCGGCAGGAGCATCGAGCGGCTGGGCACGATCGCGGAGCTCGCCGGATCGCGGCAAAACCTCGTCGTGCGCTGGTTCCTCGCCGTGCCGCTCCTGTACTCCGTCCAGGTCGCGCTTGCGGCCGAGCGGTGGCGGCGTGCTCACGGAGCGAAGGCTCGCGCGTGGGTGGAGGTCGCGGGCCGATTCGAGGCGCTGTCCTCGATCGCCCAGTACAGCTTCGAGCATCCCGCCGACCCCTTTCCGGACTTCGTCGAGCGCCCGCCGCGCTTGCGGGCATCCGGCCTCGGTCATCCGCTGATTCCGTCGGAGCGATGCGTCCGCAACGATGTCGACATCTCTGGCGGCACTCGCGCGTTGCTCGTCAGCGGCTCGAACATGTCCGGCAAGAGCACGCTGCTTCGCGCTGTCGGTATCAACACGGTGCTCGCCATGGCGGGCGCGCCGGTGCGCGCGCGATCGCTCGAGCTCACGCCGCTCACGGTGGGGGCGAGCATTCGCATCAACGACTCCTTGAGCGAAGGCACCTCGCGCTTTTACGCGGAGATCGCCCGGCTGCGGCAGCTCCAGGACCTTGCGAGCGCGGAGCCTCCCTTGCTGTTTCTGCTCGATGAGGCGCTGCAGGGCACGAACTCCAAGGACCGGCGCATCGGCGCGGAGGCGGTCCTGCGGGCATTCCTCGGGCAGGGAGCCATCGGGCTGATCAGCACCCACGATCTGGCGCTCACCGAGATCCGCGGCATCGAGGAGGGCAGCGTGCGCAACGTCCACTTCGAGGATGAGATCGAAGACGGGCGCATGAAGTTCGACTTCAAGCTGCGCGACGGCGTCGTCGCGCAGAGCAACGGACTCGAGCTGATGCGATCGATCGGCCTGAAGGTGTGAGAGTCCCGCCGCGGCCGCTTAAGCGCCTTCCACCACGATCTCGACGGTGACATTTCCGCGGGTCGCGTGCGAGTAGGGACAGATCTGCTCGTGCGCCTCGCGGGCGATGTCGGTGAGATCAGCCTGAGAGAGGCTCGGATCCTTGACGTGGAGCTTCACCGCGAGGCCGAAGCCGCCGGCGTCGCGCGGCCCGATCGAGACGCTGCAAGTGACGATGGCGTTCCTCGCATTTTTCTTCTTCTGCTGGCCCACGTAGTCGAGGGCGCCGCCAAAGCACGCGGCGTAGCCTGCCGCAAAGAGGTGCTCGGGAGTCGTCGTGCCGGGCTTCCCGGGGCCACCCATGGCCTTGGGGACCGACAGGTCGGCGGCGACGGAGTGATCCTGCGCCTCGGTGTGGCCGTTGCGGCCGCCGTTCGCCGTTGCCGTCGCAGTGAAGAGGGGCTTGATGCTCATGGAGTGCTCCTGTTGACCCGCGGGACCGCGGGCCGCCGACGCACTCTACGCCTGCCGGGAATCTCCGAGAAGAAGCTCGATCCGGCCACGTTCGCGCTGAAGCGCAGCCTCGCGGTCACAGGGAGGTCGCCGGCACCTTGTCGAGCTCCGACACGGACGCTCTCGGGCCGCTCCTCGACTTGCGCGGGGCGGTCTCGAGCAGGAACGCGCTGATCACGAGCCCCGCAATCTGTCCGCCGAGCGCGAAATACAGCGTGTACTGAATGCCGAGGTGCTGCGCGATCGACCCGGCAACCGACGGCGCCACGCCGCCGCCGAAGATCTCGCCGGCCCCGATGACGAGCCCCGCGACCGAGGCGATGAGCCCGACGGGGGCCGCCTCCGCCGGGATCGGGCCCGCGAGAATCGCGAGCGCGCCGAAGTTGAACATCGCGGCAATCGACAGCAGCGCGAACAGGACCGGCAGATTCGCTCCGGTATGAATGAACAGCCACAGGAAGATCGTGGCGACCACAAAGGAGAGCAGCGTCGCCGTCCGCCGTCCGATGAAATCGGACAGGGTGAGGAGGCCCAGCTGCCCGATCGCGCCCCCGAAGCCGATCGCCGAGGTGACGAAGCCCATCTGCGGGCTGGTGAGCTTCAAGTAGTCGACCAGGTAATTGGGCATGACCGCCGAGAGAACGAAAATCCCCGTCATGGCGCACAGCAGTCCGATCATCGACAGCGGAACGTTGCGGTGGCTGAAGATTGCCGAGAGGGGCGCGCGCTTCGGAGCGTCCGCGCGGTGCGCGCCGTCAATCGTCGCCGGCTCGCGGATGATGAACCACATGAAGGCCGCGACGATCAGTCCCGGAGCGCCGACGATCCAGAACACCGCGCGCCAGGAGGTGACCTTGAGCAGCTGGGTCGCCACGATCGGCGCGATGCCGATCCCGAACAAGGCGATCGTGCACTGGAAGAATCCGTTGTTCATGCCCCGGCGCCTGGGATGGGAAGCTTCGACCGCCACGGCGACGCCGGTCGAGGCAACGGGACCTTCGGAGAACCCCATCACCGCGCGAATGGCGAGCAGGCTGATGAGCCCCACGGCAAAGCCGCTGAGGACCGACAGAAGCGAGAAGAGCACGGCGGCGGGAACCAGGATGCGCCGCCGGCCGAGACGGTCGGAGAGACTCCCGACGAGGATGGCGGCGGTCCCCCACGCGACGCCCAGGATGCCGACGAGGTTGCCGAGGTCCTGGTAGTTGAGGTGCAGGTCCTTCATCATCGAAGGAAACAGCGGCGGCAGGACGAAGCGGTCCACGCCGACGAGTCCAAATGCGAGGCTGAGAACCAGCACCGCCTTCCATTCGTAGGACGTGTCCCAGGATTGTGAATTCATCTTTCCCCCCTGACCGAGCGCTGCATTCTTATTGGATGAGCCCGTGGTCGCCGGCAGTCGCAGCGCCGCGGCTAGTGTAGGTGCGGCCGCTCCCGGGGGCAACTCACCGGGCGCGCGGGGGCGAGCGAGAGCGCGGGTGCGCTCCAGTCAGGCCGCGAAGTAGGCCACCACTCGAATCTCGATGCTGGAGCGCGGCGCGGCCCCGGGCGGGCAGCTCGGATCGTCGAATGCCGAGTGCGGCACCTGATGAGGACGGTCCGGATCGGACTCCTTCGTGACGAAGATGAGAGCCTCATCCGGCCTCATGTCGCGGAAGTAGTGCCACTGGTGCGCGGGGTTGTGCCGGACCACGAGGCTGTCCGCCGTCCTCTCCGGCACGCCCGGGAAATCGAACACCGCCAGGGCCGCAACGAGATCCGCATCCGCGACGGTGCGGGCGCTGCACACGGCGAGCGGGACATCCTGCGGCGGCTGCGACAGAACTCGCCAGAGGTTGTAGTGCGCGTAGCGTCCGAGGTGAGCCGGTCGGCCGCGCGCGGCGGGGAAGTGTTGCTCTGCGAGCCCGCGGGCGCGTGCGTCGCTGTAGTCGATGTGCACGAACCGCGCCGGCATCGAGTTGTCGAGCCGGCCCGACATCGACGAGCTCTCGGCGAAACGGACGAACGGCTTTGCCACGACGGCGGCTGCACAGGCGCCGGTGACCTCGCAGATCAACTGCTCCACTTCCCGAGCGTAGGTCCCTTGAAGCTGCTCCGCATCGAGGAAGCTCGTGACCCGCGAGGCGTGGGGCACCAGCGCGAATCCCTCGCGATCGAGCGCGGGCGCATCCTGCAGGGCGCGTGCGTTCCGTATCGTGACCCTCTGCGGGTCAAGAACATGCACGTCCCGGGAATGATCGTGCGCGTGGTACCGAGGCGTCTCGCTCATCGGACCCGTATAGTTGACGACGGCCCTCACGGCCTCCGGAGCGGTGCTGTCGCGAGGAGTCATGGCGGGATGTCCGTACACCAGAACGGCCTCGGGGACAAGCTCTCTTGCCGTAACCCATTGATTGGTGGCGCTCCCTACGGGATTCGAACCCGTGTTACAGCCTTGAGAGGGCTATGTCCTAGGCCTCTAGACGAAGGGAGCGCAGCTTTGGAGCGCGGGCCGGGGAGCGCGCTATTATAGGGGACTTGCCCCAATGCTCAAGCCGAAAGCCAGCGAATTGAACTCCCCTGCCGCGCCAGCGATGGCGCCCGTGACCGCCCGGATCATTCCCCGGTCGGAGCACAGCATCTCCCGTTCCGGCATCTCGCCCAATGCGTTGCGCGTGCTCTACCGCCTGCGCGAAGGCGGATTCCAGGCGTTCCTCGTGGGCGGTTGCGTGCGCGACCTGCTGCTGGGACTCGAGCCGAAGGACTTCGACGTGGCGACGGACGCGCTGCCGGAGCAGGTGAGGAAGCTGTTTCGCAATTGCCGCCTGGTCGGCCGGAGGTTCCGTCTCGCCCACGTCTTCTTCGCGCGCGAGACGATCGAGGTCGCGACGTTCCGCGCGGCGAGCGCGCCGTCGCAGGCCGAGGAGCCGATGCCCGACGCGGACCCGGAGGAGGGGGAGGCGCCCGAGATCGACGAGCCGGCCGAGATGGAGCCGATCGAGGCCCCGGACGAATCCGAGCGCGCCGTGGACGAGACGGGCCGCATCCTGCGGGACAACGTCTACGGCTCCATCGACGCCGACGTGTGGCGGCGCGATTTCACGGCGAACGCGCTCTACTACAACATCGCCGACTTCTCCCTCTGGGACTATGTCGGCGGCGCGGAGGACATCGCCGCGCGGACCCTCAGGCTGATCGGCGATCCCGAGACCCGCTACCGGGAGGACCCCGTGCGGATGCTTCGCGGGGTCCGCTTCGAGGCGAAGCTCGGCTTTCACCTCGACTCCGGCACGGCCGCGCCGATCGCGCGTCTCGGCGACCTGCTCGCGGGCGTGCCATCGGCGCGCCTGTTCGATGAGACGCTGAAACTCTTTCTGTCCGGCCACGGCGCGCGGAGCCTCGAGATCCTGCGCGAGCGCGGGTTGCTCGCGGCGCTTCTGCCGACGGTCGCCGGGTACCTCGCGGCGCATCCGGGCAGCCTCGTCGAGAAGCTGCTGATCCGGGGGCTCGAGAACACGGACGCCCGGGTCCTCGAGGGCAAGCCCGTGACCCCGACGTTCCTGTTCGCGCTGCTGCTGTACGGGCCCATTGCACGGGTGATCGAGGGAATGCCGCCGGAGCGCTGGCATGAGCTTTCGACGATACTCGATGCCTGCGACCGCGCCGTGAAGGAGGCCCAGGCCGAGATCGCGATTCCGCGTCGCTTCGCGCTCGGTGTCCGGGAGATGTTCGCCCTGCAGCCGCGCCTGGAGCACCCGCGGGGCCGCCGCGCGCTGCGAGTGCTCGAGCATCCGCGCTTCCGCGCGGCGTTCGATCTGCTGCTGCTGCGTGCGGAGCACGGGCTCGTGCCGCGGGCCACGGCGGACTGGTGGACGCGCATCCAGCAGGTCGCACCGCCCGAGCGTGAGGAGATGGCGGACGCGCTCGCCGGCTCCACCGAGCGCAAAGAAGGAGCGCGGCGCGGCCCGCGCCGCCGGCGCAGGCGGCGCGGCAACTCCGTACCCCCCACTTGATCCCCTGCGGGCGGGACGAGCGAGATGACCGTCTGGCAGCCGGCCTACATCGGCCTCGGCAGCAATCTCGCCGACCCGCGCGCGCAGGTCATGCGCGCCCTGGAGAGCATCGCCTCCATGCCCGGCGTCTGGCTCGCCCTGAGGTCGCGGCTGTACGGCTCGCATCCCCTGGGGCCCGCGGGCCAGCCTGATTTCGTCAACGCCGCCGCCGGCGTCCTCACCCAGCTCGAGCCGCTGGCGCTGCTCGGGGAGCTGCGCGCCATCGAGCGGGCCTTCGGCCGGCCGGACGCGCGGCAGCGGTGGGGTCCGCGCATACTCGATCTCGACCTCCTCGTCTATGGCCGCGAGCGCAGAAGCGAGCTTGAGCTCACTCTGCCCCACCCCGGCATAGTGGAACGCAACTTCGTTCTGTATCCTCTGGCGGACATCGCCCCCGACCTCGACGTCCCTGGGCTCGGGCGCGTGTCCGATCTGGCGAGACGGGTCTCATCCGATGCCATCTGGGCACTCGAGGACGGAGCCGTTGCAACCGTTGCCTCTGCCGCGCAGGGTTGATCTCGATTGAATCCCATGACGTTCCGCCGCTCCAACGTTCCGCTTCGTCGTCATCGAGGGTCCGATCGGTGTCGGCAAGACGAGTCTCGCGCGCAAGCTCTGCGAGAGCTTCTCGGGCGAGCCGGTGCTGGAGCAGGCCTCCCAGAATCCTTTTCTCGAGCGCTTCTATCGCAATCCGCGCGCGGGGGCCTTCCCGGCCCAGCTCTACTTCCTCTTCCAGCGCACGCAGCAGCTCGCCGCGCTCAACCAGCAGGACCTGTTCGCCCCGGTGCGGGTCGCGGACTACCTGCTCGAGAAGGACCGGCTGTTCGCGCGCATCACACTCGATGAGGCCGAGTACGGGCTCTACGAGCAGGTGCACGCCAAGCTCGGCGCGACCGCACCGAAGCCGGACCTGGTGGTCTATCTCCAGGCGCCCGTCGACGTGCTGCTGGAGCGCATCGCCAAGCGTGGGATCGACTACGAGCGGCACATCGAGCGGCACTACCTCGAGCGGCTCAACGAGGCTTACGCCCGGTTCTTTCATGAATTTGAGGCCGCCCCGTTGCTGATCGTCAACGCGGCCGCGATCGATCCGATCAGCAACGCGGCGGACTACGATGAGCTGCTCACCGCCATCTCGCGCATGAGGCGCGGACGGCTCTACTACAACCCCCTGCGCAGTCGTACCATCTGAAGGCCATGTACACCCATCTGCAGCTGCGCGACTCCGCCCGCCCGCCGGTCACTCTCGCGACGCTCCGGGAGATGCGCTCGAGAGGGGAGAAGATCGCCGCGCTCACCTGCTACGATGCGAGCTTCGCCGTTCTCGTGGACGAGGCGGACACGGACGTGGTCCTCGTCGGCGACTCGCTCGGCATGGTCATTCAGGGCCACGACACGACCGTCCCCGTGACGGTGGACGACATCGTGTACCACTGCCGTGCGGTCGCGCGTGGCCTCAACCGGCCCTTCCTCATGGCCGACCTGCCCTTCATGAGCTATTCCTCGAAGGAGCAGGCGCTCGCCAATTCCGTGCGGCTGATGCAGGAGGGGGGCGCGAAGATGGTGAAGCTCGAAAGCGGAGCGGGCCAGGTTCAGATCGTCGAGTTCCTCGCGGCGCACGACATCGCGGTCTGCGCGCACCTGGGTCTCAAGCCGCAGTCGGTGCACAAGACCGGAGGCTTCCGCGTGCAGGGGCGGGAGGCGGCCGCGGGCGAGCAGATGCGGCGGAGCGCGCAGGATCTCGAGCAGGCCGGCGCGGACATGGTGCTGCTCGAGTGCATCCCCTCGGAGCTCGGTCAGGCGATCACCGCGGAGCTCGACGTGCCGGTGATCGGCATCGGAGCGGGCCCCCGGACAGATGGGCAGATTCTCGTGCTCTACGACATCCTCGACATCACGACCGGCCGCAAGCCGCGCTTCGTGCGCAACTTCATGGAGGGGGCGGGGACCAATCTCGAGGCGTTGAAGCGCTACGTCGCGGCCGTGAAGAAGGGCGAGTATCCCGCCCCGGAGCACGGCTTCTGATGCAGACCGTCACGACCGTCGCCGCGGTGCGCGAGCGGGTTCGCGAGTGGCGCCGCGAGGGCCGGCGCATCGCCTTCGTGCCGACGATGGGCAACCTCCACGCCGGCCACGTGAGCCTCATCGAGGCGGCCGCGCGCCACGGCGACCGCTTCGTCGCGAGCATCTTCGTGAACCCGATGCAATTCGGGCCCAACGAGGACTTCGCGCACTATCCGCGCACGCCGCGCGAGGACGAGCGGATGCTCGTCGCCGCGGGATGCCACCTGATGTTCCTGCCGGATGTCGCGGAGATCTATCCGCGGGGCCTCGAGCGCTCGGTCCGCATCGAGGTGCCGGAGCTATCCACGATTCTGTGCGGCCGGTTCCGTCCCGGGCACTTCGAGGGCGTCGCCACGGTCGTCGCGAAACTCTTCAACATCGTCGAGCCGGACATGGCGGTGTTCGGAGAGAAGGACTATCAGCAGCTCACGGTCATCCGCCGCCTGGTCGCCGACCTCTGCATGCCAGTCGAGATCGTCGCGGCCCCCACGGTGCGCGAGAGCGACGGGCTCGCCATGAGCTCGCGCAATCGATACCTGACGCCCGCGGAGCGGCCGATCGCTCCCCGGATCTTCGAGGAGCTCGGGCGGGCCGCGGCGCGCCTCACCTCGGGGGACTCGGACTTTGCGGTCATCGAAGCGGGCGGGTCCGAAGCGCTCGCGAGCGCCGGTTTTGAGCCCGAGTACTTCTCGGTCCGGACGCGCGATCTGAATCCGCCGCGTCCGGACTCGCGCGAGCTCGCCGTGCTCGCGGCAGCCCGGCTGGGGCGCGCGAGGCTCATCGACAACGTCCAGGTCACCCGCTAGGGCGCGAGCTCAGCCGAGCGTGCGTGCGCGCCGCGAGATCACTCCTGACGGCGGCGAGATCGAGCTCGCCAAAGTCGTGAGGGGGTCGGCATAACGGCCCCGTATAATCAGCGGATGGCCTTGCCCGTCTCCCTGTACTCGAGCGCCCAGGTCCGCGCACTCGACGCCCACGCCATCCGCGAACTCGGTATCCCCGGCTACACGCTCATGAAGCGCGCCGGGGAATCCGCGCTGCGGTTCCTCCGTACCCGCTGGCCCACCTGCCACCGCATCGCGATCGTCTGCGGGGGCGGTAACAACGGCGGGGACGGCTACGTGCTCGCCCGCTTTGCGCAGGCCGCGGGCTTGACGGTCACGGTGCTTGCGGCTGTGCCCCCCGACAGCCTCAAGGACGACGCGCGGCAGGCGCACGCAGACTTCGCCGCGAGCGGCGGACAGGTGCTGCCGTTCGGCAGCGGGCGGCTCGGGGACGGTGAGGTGATCGTCGATGCGCTGCTCGGTACGGGGCTGCACAGCAGCGTGCGCCCGAATGCCGCGGCGGTCATCGGCGCCATCAATTCCGCATCGCGCCCAGTCTTCGCGCTCGACGTTCCCTCCGGTCTCGACAGCGACACGGGCGAGCCGCTCGGGGCGGCCGTTCGCGCCGATTGCACCGTGACGTTCGTCGGACTGAAGACGGGACTCTGCGTCGGGAACGGACCCGAGCACGCCGGCGCGATCTTCTTCGACGACCTCGAGGTGCCCGTTCCGTCCACGCCGCAATTCGTGCCGCGCCTCGAGCGCATCATGGAGGCGGAGGTCGCCTCCGCGCTGCCGCGGCGGGCCCGCGCGGCGCACAAGGGAGACTTCGGACGGGTGCTCATCGTCGGCGGCGGCCCTGGAATGCCCGGCGCCGTGCGTCTCGCCGGGGAGGCTGCCTTGAGAGTCGGCGCGGGCCTGGTCACGGTGGCGGTCGCTCCGGAGAACGTCGTCGCGATCGCCGCCGGGCGCCCCGAGCTCATCTGCCTGTCTCTGACCGACACGGGTGTGCTGCCCGATGCGATCGAGCGCGCCGACGTGGTCGCGATGGGCCCCGGACTGGGACGGAGCGACTGGGCGTCGCGGGTCCTGGACACGGTCCTCAGCTTCGAGAAGCCGCTCGTCGTCGATGCGGACGCGCTCAACCTGATCGCCGAGCGGGCTCCGCAGCGTCGCGAGCGCTGGATCCTCACACCGCATCCCGGCGAGGCGGCGAGGCTGCTCGGTGTCCCGACGAGCGAGATCCAGTGCGACCGACTGGCCGCGCTCGAGCGGCTCGTCGAGCGCTATGGGGGTGTCGTCGTGCTGAAGGGCGCCGGCACGCTGGTGGGCTCGCGGAACCGCATTCCCGGCCTCTGCGAGCGCGGTAATCCGGGCATGGCGAGCGCGGGCATGGGCGATGTCCTCACGGGTGCGACGGCAGGAGTGCTATCCCAGTGCGGGGACCCGTGGCTCGCCGCGCGGGTCGCGGTGCTGGTCCACGCCATGAGCGGCGATCTGGTCGCCCGCGGAGGCGAGCGCGGCCTGCTTGCCGGAGATGTCGCGCGGGAGCTGCGATCCTGCGTGAACCTGTGACGCGAGCCGGCCGAAGGGGCGCGAGGGCCGGGTGGCGCAAGCTCGCACGGTCGGCCGCCGAGACGGAAGCGGTCGGCGCCGCGCTCGCCGACGCCATGCCTGTCCCGGCGGACGGCCCCGCGATTCTCTATCTGAGCGGAGAGCTGGGAGCGGGCAAAACGACGCTCGCCAGGGGGTTTCTTCGCCGGCGCGGCCTCGCGGGCCCGGCGGCGAGCCCGACGTTCGCGCTGCTCGAGTGTTACGCACTCGCGGATCTCGTCGCGGTCCACGTGGATCTCTACCGGCTGCGCGAGCCGCGGGAGCTCGAGTCGCTCGGCCTGCGCGATCTCGCTCGTCCCGGGCATGCCTGGCTCATCGAGTGGCCCGAGCGCGGAACGGGGTACCTGCCGCCCCCGGACGTGATCGTCACCCTGCGCGTATCCTCGCGCGAGGGACACGCCATCGCCGCCGCCGCTCGATCCCCGTTCGGCGCGTCATGGCTCGCGGCGACAGTTGAATTCTCTCGGCCGTCCACGTAGATTGGCTTGGAGGATAAGTCTAGAAGCCAATGATTAGCTAAGTCTTTCCGGTTGTAGAACATCTATCCGCAATGGAATGACCGACAGACGCATACCGGGGGATCGCGCAGCAGGGCAGCGGCCGTGGCTCATATCCGCGGCGCTCGCCTGCGTCCTCGTCGCATCGATGCCGGCTCGGGCAGGCACCGAGGTCCGCGCGGTGAGACTGTCGGTCTCCGGAAATGCGGCAGAGCTCGGCGTCGATCTGTCCCGCGCGACGAGCTACAAGCTCTTCACTCTCGCGCATCCGCACCGCGTGGTCATCGATCTCAGGCACGCGACGCTCTTGCATTCGGCGCACCTGCCGCGCGCGGCGGGTGTCGTCGCTGGAGTTCGAGCGGGTTCTCGGCCGCAGGGCGGACTGCGACTGGTCATTGAGCTCACCGCGGCGCTGCCCGTCAGTGCGCATTGGACCTTCCCAGGGCATGGCACGGTGCCCCGCCTCGCCGTCGCGATCGGCCGGCCCGGACCCGCCCAGGCGAACGCTGATGATGTCGACGCGGTGAGCGGCGGCCTGGCGGCGTCCCCGCGTCCTCAGCCGGTCGTTGCCGCGCACGCGCCCCTCGGCTCGAATCGCGACGTGATCATTGCCGTCGATGCGGGACACGGCGGCCAAGACCCCGGCGCGACCGGACGCGACGGCACCGAGGAGAAGACGGTCACCCTCGCCATCGCGCGCGCGCTCGCGAGTCGCATCGACGCGGAGCCTGGCATGCGCGCGGTGCTGACGCGCGACCGGGATGTCTTCTTGCCGCTGCGGGAGCGGTTGCGCCGCGCGCGCGAGGCGCAAGCCGACTTGTTCGTGTCGGTGCACGCCGATTCCGTCCGCGACGAGGCGGTGTCGGGCGCCTCCGTCTATATTCTGTCGGAGCACGGGGCAACGGACGAGGCCGCCCGCTGGCTCGCCGATAGAGAGAACGCGGCCGACCGGCTCGGCGGCGTGTCGCTCGCCGACAAGGGCAGCAGGCTCGCCTCGGTGCTCCTCGATCTGGTCCAGACCGAGAGCATCAGCGCGAGCATGACGGCGGCGCAAGGCGTGCTCACCGCGCTGGAGCGCGTGGGGCAAGTGCGCAAGACGAGCGTTCAGCAGGCGGGCTTCGTGGTGCTCAAGTCTCCCGCCATTCCCTCGATGCTGGTCGAGACCGCGTACATCTCCAATTCGGTGGACGAGCGGCGGCTGCGCTCGCCTAGCGAGCAGAAGCAGCTTGCGGGCGCGATCTTCGTGGGGCTGCGAAGCTACTTCGAGCAGCATCCTCCGACGGGCAGCCGCTTCGCCCGCGAGCGGGCGGACGGCGTGGGCCCTGTGCTCGCCGGCACCGCAGGCGCACCGGGGCCCTCGATCGTCCCCTGAACGATCACGCCGCTCACCGAGTGCTTGCCGACCGAGCGGGCGTCACCGCCGGGGTGCGGTTTGGCGCCGGGGTCGGCATACTCCGGCCAGCATGGCCATCCGCGTCCTCTCCGATGCGCTCATCGACCAGATCGCCGCCGGTGAGGTCATCGAGCGGCCGGCCTCCGTGGTCAAGGAGCTCATCGAGAACAGTCTCGATGCGCAGGCGCGGCGCATCGAGATCGACATCGAGCGCGGAGGCATCGGCCTCGTGCGGGTGCGAGACGATGGCGCCGGCGTGCCGGCTCGCGAGCTGCCGCTCGCGCTGGAGCGGCATGCGACGAGCAAGATCTCGTCGCTCGACGACCTCGAGACCGTCGCGACGCTCGGCTTTCGCGGCGAGGCGCTACCCTCGATCGCCTCCGTCTCCCGCCTGAAGCTCGCATCGCGCACCCGCGAGGCCGAGCATGGCACGGAGATCTCCTCCGAGGGCGGCACCGTCACGCCGCCGCGGCCGTCGGCGCACGTGCCGGGGACCACCGTCGAGGTGCGCGACCTCTTCTTCAACGTTCCGGCCCGCCGCAAGTTCGTGCGCAGCGATGCCACCGAGGTCGGCCACATCGCAAGACTCACGGAGCGCCTCGCGCTGTCGCGTGCGGACGTGGCGTTTCGCTTGCGCAACGCCGACCGCGTGCTGCTCGATGCGCCGGCTGCGCCGGACGAGGGGCGGGAGGCGCGGGTACGAGCCGTCCTCGGCGAGGAATTTCTGGCGCGAGCGTTGCCCGTGGATCACACGGTCGGGCCGCTCTCGCTCCGCGGCTGGGTCGGATTGCCCACCGCCTCGAGGGCGCAGGCCGACGAGCAGTTCTGGTTCGTGAACGGCCGCAGCGTTCGCGACCGGCTGCTCATGAGCGCCGTCCGCCTCGCTTACCGGGATGTGCTCTATCACGGCCGCTATCCCGCCTATGCTCTCCATCTGACACTCGACCCGCGAACGGTCGACGTGAACGCACACCCGGCGAAGCTCGAAGTGCGCTTCCGCGACTCGCGGCAGGTCCACGATTTCGTGCTGCGCGCGCTCGAGCGTGTGCTTGCCGCGACACGGCCGAGTCTGACCTCGGCACCGGCCGCCGCACCGCCTCTCGGCCTCGCTGCCGCGCCGCCTTCGGCCCTGTCGGCGTTCCGCCCACTAGAGTTGCGCTCCGGCTCCGGCGAAGCGGACTCGCCGGCACGCAGCCCCTGGGCGCTTGCCGCGGCGGTGCAGGAAGTGTCGGTCAACGCGCCGGATCGGCCGCTCGGCACCGCGCTCGCGCAGCTGCATGGCGTGTACATCCTCGCGCAGAGCGGGGACGGCCTGGTGCTGGTCGATATGCATGCGGCGCACGAGCGGGTGCTCTACGAGCAGCTCAAGGCGCAGTACGGCGCGGCCGATGCGCCCTCCCAGCATCTCCTCGAGCCGATCGTCCTCGACGTGAAGGCGCACGACCTCGATGCCCTGCTCGAGCGGCGTTCCGAATGGGAGCGGGCGGGCTTCGAGATCGATGCGCTCGGGCCGGCCCGTCTCGCCGTGCGCCGAGTGCCGGCGCTGCTCGGCCGATGCGATGTCGCCGAAGTCCTGCGCGCCGTGCTGCGCGACCTGGAGCACGGCGTCGCCGCGCACCATCTCGAGGGGGCGGCGGACCGCTTCCTCGGCACGCTCGCGTGCCGCACCGCCATTCACGCGCACCGCCGTCTCACGTTACCCGAGATGGACACCTTGCTGCGCCAGATGGAGGCGACCGACCGGGCGAACCAGTGCAATCATGGCCGTCCGACCTGGACGCGTCTCACGCTGCCGGAGCTCGACCAGCTCTTCCTGCGTGGGCGCTGAGGCCGTCGTGCTGACCGGCCCGACCGGGGCCGGCAAGAGCGAGTGGGCGGCGCGGCTCGCCGCCGAGCTGCCCGTCGAGATCGTCAGCGTCGATTCCGCGCTCGTCTATCGCGGCATGGACATCGGAACCGCGAAGCCGGACGCGGCGCTGCGCGCGGCGATCCCCCATCACCTGATCGACATTCTCGACCCCGCGGAGTCGTACTCGGCGGGGCAGTTCGTCGCCGATTGCACGCGGCTCGTCGCAGAGATCCGGGCCCGCGGCCGCATCCCGCTGCTCGTCGGCGGCACCATGCTGTATCTGCGTGCGCTGGTCGAGGGCATTGCCGATCTTCCCCGCGGTTCTGCCGAGCTGCGCCGCGCTCTCGAGGAGCGCGCGGCGAAGGAGGGGTGGGCGCGGCTGCACGCCGAGCTCGCGAGGCTCGATCCCGGCGCCGCGGCGCGGATCCATCCAAACGATCCACAGCGCATTCAGCGTGCGCTCGAGGTGTGCTACCTCTCCGGCCGGCCGCTCTCCGAGCTGCAGCGCGCGCGCCGTCCTCTCGATGCCAGCCTGCCGCGTTTTGCGCTCGCTCCGGCCGACCGCGCCGTGCTGCATCGGCGAATTGCCGAGCGGCTCGGCCGCATGATGGAGCGAGGGTTCCTCGCCGAGGTTCAGCGGCTGCGCGAGAGGCCGGATCTGACGGCTCGCCATCCGGCGCTCCGCGCCGTCGGCTACCGGCAGCTCTGGGCCCATCTCGAGGGCCGCTTCGGGCTCGAGGAGGCCCGCGAGCGGGCTCTCGCGGCGACACGCCAGCTCGCCAAGCGCCAGCTCACCTGGCTGCGGTCGGACCGCGCCACGAGGTGGATCGACCCCGACCTGCCGGGCGCGTACGAGCAGTGGAAGTGCGAACTGCGTCGCGAGCTTATCGGCGCTTAGGCGTGCCAGGTTTCCTCATGGTAGAATTAATTCGGTCGTCTTGCCGTGCGAGGCAAGGCATGAAGCTTGCTGGATCGCAGTCCATGGGAAGGGCGTTTGCGATTGTCCACCGAAAAACTAAAAGTCGCTAAAATAAGGAGAACCCGATGGCCAAAGGCCAGTCGCTGCAAGACCCCTTTTTGAACGCCTTGCGTAAAGAGCGCGTGCCCGTATCCATTTACCTGGTGAACGGCATCAAGCTGCAAGGCCAGATCGACTCGTTCGATCAATTCGTCGTGCTGCTGAAGAACAGTGTGAGTCAGATGGTCTACAAGCACGCCATCTCCACGGTCGTGCCGGCGCGCAACGTGCGCCTGCAGGCCGAGGAAGACGCTGCTGCGGTGGCGGAGCCTGCCCCGGAATGACGGCGGAGTGACAACCCGCGCGATCCTGGTGCGCCTGGGCCTCGGCGCCCAGATCGATCCCGAGGACATCGAGGAGCTCACGCAGCTCGCGCTGTCGGCGGGGACGCGGCCGGTCGCGACGATCACCGGCGGGCGGGAGCGCCCGGACCCGCGTTTCTTTGTCGGCAGCGGCAAGGCCGATGAGCTGCGGGAGGTCGCTCAAGCTCAGGGGGCGGACGTGATCCTCGTCGATCACGCGCTCTCTGCGAGCCAGGAGCGCAATCTCGAGGAGCACGTCGGGCGCCGTGTGCTCGACCGCAACAGCCTCATCCTCGACATCTTCGCGCAGCGCGCGCGCAGCTTCGAGGGCAAGCTCGAAGTGGAGCTCGCCCAGCTCAAACACCTCGCGACGCGTCTGGTCCGCGGGTGGACGCACCTCGAGCGGCAGAAGGGCGGAATCGGCTTGAGGGGGCCCGGCGAGACCCAGCTCGAGACGGACCGCCGCCTGCTCGCGCAGCGCGTGCGGGTGTTGACGAAGCGCCTCGCGCGCCTGCAGCAGCAGCGCGATACCGGCCGGCGGCTGCGCGCGGAGATTCCCGTGCCGACGGTCACTCTCGTCGGCTATACCAATGCCGGTAAGTCGACCCTCTTCCAGGCGCTCACGGGCGCTGAGGCCTACGTGGCCGATCAGCTGTTTGCGACGCTCGATCCGACCGTGCGCCGCGTGCGGCTTGCGGGGGGCACGCCCGTCGTCGTGGCCGACACCGTCGGCTTCATTCGCGAGCTGCCGCACGAGCTCGTGGCCGCCTTTCAGTCCACGCTCACGGAGGCGCGCGAGGCGACCCTGCTGCTGCACGTGGTGGATGCGAGCCATCCGCGCCGCGATGCGCAGACGGCCCAGGTGAACCGCGTGCTTGCTGAGATCGGCGCGGCGGACATTCCCCAGATCATGGTGTACAACAAGATCGATCGCCTGCACGCCGCGCCGCGGATCGAGCGGGACTCCGAGACCCACGCCTGCGCCGTATGGATCTCCGCGGCCGGGCGCACGGGACTCGAACTGCTCGACCAGGCGATCGGTGAGCACCTGGCGCGCGGCACTCGATACGCGCGGGTGCGCATTCCTGCCGCCGCCGGGGCGCTTCGCTCCCGTCTTTATTCGTCCGGGGCCGTGCGCGGCGAGTGCTCGCTCGAGGACGGCTCCATCGACCTCGCCGTGGAGCTGCCCGAGCCGGAGCTGCTGGCGCTCGCCCGGGCGCGCGGTGTCCAGATCCTCGAATTGCAGGGCACCGACGCGCCTTGTACCGCCGCCGAGGCGTACCTACAATCGGCGGTTGCCGCGAGCGCGGCTAAACTTTCCTGACATCCCTTCGGCCGGAAGAATTCTTCGAGCGCGCGGCGCGCGGAACGCTATGGCATGGAATCAATCGGGCGGTAGCAAGAGTCCCTGGGGCCGGCGCCCGGGTCAGGGCGGGGCTGATCTGGACGAGAGAGTGCGCGGCTGGCAGCGCAAGCTCGAGTCCATGCTGCGCGCGGCAAGCCCGGGGGCCGAGAGCAGCCGAACGCTCATCCCGACCGTCGTTCTGATCCTGATTGCGCTGTGGCTCGCGAGCGGCTTCTTCCAGGTCGGGGCGGCCGAGCGCGGCGTCATCCAGCGCTTCGGCCGGCTCATCGAGGTGCGCAGCGAGGGCTGGGGCTGGCGCTGGCCGTGGCCGATCGAGACGATCACCAAGGTGAACGTCATGAGCGTCGCGAGCCGAGATTTCTCCCCGAGCGTGCTCACCTCGGATGCGGGCCTCGTCCAGCTGCACCTCGCCGTTCAGTACCGCCGCACGGATCCCTTGAAGATGCTCTTCGGCGCACGCGATCCCGAGGAGGCGCTGGGGCAGGCGAGCTTGAGCGCGATCCGGGAGGTAGTCGGCCAGACGAGCCTGCAGGATGTACTCACCGGTGCGGCGCGCCCGCGGCTCACCCAGCGCGCCAAGATGCTGATCCAGAGCATGCTCGACCGCTACGACACGGGAATCGAGGTGACGGCCGTCAATCTCACGGACGTTGAGGTGCCGGATCAAGTCGTGTCCGCGCAGCGCGACGCCAACAAGGCGCTCGCCGATGAGGACCGCGACGTGAAGGAGGCGCAGGCCTACGCGAGCGGGGTCGTACCCTCTGCTCAAGGGGACGCCTCGAAGATCGTTCAGGATGCCGAGGCGTACAAGACGCGGGTCGTCGCGCTCGCACAGGGCGAGGCGGCGCTCTTCACGCAAGTGGCGGCCGCGTACAAGGCCGCACCGGAGGTTACGCGCGAGCGGCTGTATCTGGAGACGATGGAGGATGTCTTCAGCAGGGCGAACAAGATCGTCGTCGCGTCGAAGCCCGGCAGTCCGGGCGGCAACCTCCTTTATCTGCCGCTCGACAAGCTCCTGGGGCACGATGGCGGCACTGCGGGAGAGGAGTCCACGCAGCCGGGTGTCCCCTCCGTCTCGGCGCCGAGCGATGCGGACACCGTGACCGTCGAGGGCCGCAGCCGGGGCGAGCGCTGATGTCCGCCCGTCCTGTCTCGATCATCATCATCGCGGCGGTGCTCGTGCTGCTCGGGGCGCTCACGTCGCTTTTCTCGGTCAACGAGTACGACTTCGCGATCCGCACCGAGTTCGGCGCCATCGTCGCCACCGGCTACCGGCCCGGTCTGCACTGGAAGCTGCCATGGGACCAGGTCGTGAAGTTCGATCGCCGCATCCTCACGCAATCGAATCCCATGCAGGCGTTCCTCACGAAGGACAACCGGTCGCTCATCATCGACTCCTACATCAAGTGGCGCGTCGTGGACCCGACGGTCTACTACGAGGCGACGGGCGGCAGTGAGAAGAGCGCGGGCGAGCGCATCGCGGACATCGTCACGGATGGGATGAAGAGCGACGTGGCGCAGCGCACGCTCGGTGAGGTCGTCACGGCGGATCGCGCGGCGGTGACGAACGAGTCGCTCGCAGCCGCGAGCCGCGCCGTGTCCGCGCTCGGGATCCAGCTCGTCGACGTCCGCGTGCAGAGTATCGAGCTGCCGGATGAGGTCGCGGACCGAGTGTACGAGGACATGAAGGAGGATTTCGCGAAGACGGCGAATCACCTGAGGGCCGAGGGAGAGAGTGCCGCGACCGGCATCAGGGCCGCCGCGGATCGCAACCACACCGAGATCATCTCCGGCGCGCAGCGCACTGCGCTCGAGATCAAGGGCGCGGCGGACGCCGAGGCCGCCGGTATTTACGCGCGGGCCTACTCGGTGGATCCCGAGTTCTATGCCTTCTATCGGAGCCTCCAGGCGTACGAGCGCTCGCTCGGGAAGAGCAACGGCGTGCTCGTGCTTTCCCCCGATAGCGAGTTCTTCCGGTACATGCAGAACCCCGGACGCGCGCGTCGCTGAGGCCGCGCGCTCACTGGCAATCCACCGAGGAACGATCCCGCTTGATCTTCAAATTCTCCGACCTCGCCGCGGCGCTCGCGCTGTTCCTCGTGATCGAGGGGATCATGCCCTTCGCGAATCCCGCGGGCATGAAGAAGATGCTCGCGAAGCTGCTCGCCATCGGCGACCGCGACTTGCGGATCGCGGGCCTCGGCAGCATGCTCGTCGGCGTCCTCATCCTGATTCTGGTGCGCTGAGCGGATCGGCCGGGTGAGCCATGGGCAAGTTCGTCATCGTCATCGGCACCCAGTGGGGCGATGAGGGCAAGGGGAAGGTGGTCGACCTGCTCGCCGAGCGGGCGGCGGCCGTCGCGAGGTTCCAGGGCGGGCACAACGCGGGCCACACGCTCGTCATCGGCGGGCGCAAGACCGTGCTCTCGCTCATCCCCTCCGGGATCCTCCGCGAGGGAGTGCGCTGCTTCATCGGCAACGGTGTCGTGCTGTCGCTCGAGGCCCTGATGAGCGAAGCCGACATGCTGCTGCAGCAGGGTGTGCCGGTGCTCGAGCGCCTGCGTGTCTCGCCGAACTGCCCGCTCATCCTGCCGTCGCACGTGGCGCTCGACCGCGCGCGCGAGCAAGCGCGCGGCACGAACGCCATCGGCACGACCGGCCGCGGCATCGGCCCGGCGTACGAGGACAAGGTCGCGCGCCGGGCCGTGCGCGTCGCCGATCTGTTCCAGCGCGACCGCTTTGCCGCGAAGCTCGGGGAGGTCCTCGACTTCCACAACTTCGTGCTGCAGAGATATTTCAAGCAGCCGCCGGTTGACTTTCAGCGGACGCTCGATGAGCAGCTTGCGTGGAGCGAGCGCTTGCGGCCGCTCGTGTCCGACGTGAGCCGCGCCCTGCATCAACTGCGGACAGCCGGAGCAAACGTGCTCTTCGAGGGCGCGCAGGCCGCCATGCTCGACGTTGATCTCGGCACTTATCCGTACGTCACGTCGTCGAACACCACCGCGGGTTTTGCCGGAACGGGGACGGGCATCGGTCCGCGCGCGTTCGACGAAGTGCTCGGCATCGTCAAGGCGTACACCACACGCGTCGGCGCAGGCCCCTTTCCGACGGAGCTCTTCGATGAGGACGGAGAGTACCTCGCACGGGTCGGCCGCGAGTTCGGCTCAGTAACAGGTCGCAAGCGGCGCTGCGGCTGGTTCGACGCGGTGGTGCTGCGCCAATGCGTCGTGCAATCGAGCGTGACGGGTCTCGTCATGACCAAGCTCGACGTCCTCGATGCGCTCGAGACCATCCGGATCTGCGTGGGCTATCGCATCGGCCACGACACCGCGTCAGCGCCGCCGCTCTTCGTCGACGCCTACGCCGAGGTCGAGCCGGTGTATGAGGAGATGCCGGGCTGGAAGCAGTCGACCGTGGGCATCACGGAATATGGTGCCCTGCCCGAGAATGCCCGGCGCTACCTCGATCGCATCGAGGCCCTCGCGGGCGTGCCGATCGACATGGTCTCCACCGGTCCGGAGCGGGATCAAACCATCGTGCGGCGCGCTCCGTTTGGTTGAGTGGGGCTTGCTGCCGGGCAGAGAGACGGCCCCGCCGTGCGCGCAGGAGTGTGTTTTTGATCACATTCCCTTACTTGCCCCCGAGGTCCGGCGCGATTATCGTGCGCGGCACCTGTCACGATGCGGTTGGTTGAAGCGTCAACCGAATTGAGGACGGGACGCTGTACGACCGGTGCTCCCACGGGAACACTGCCGCTCGGAACCGGTCGAATTGCGGTGCGCGGTCTCCGCCGGGTTCGCCGGGACTCGGCGGCAACAGTCCGTAACAGTCTGGCTCGATTTGGTAGGATATGGACTCATGAAGCACAACATAAGATGCCTGATGCTGGCCGCCGCGATCGCCGGCCTCGGTATCGGCGCCATTTCCGCGGCCAATGCCCAGAGCGCTGATGGAACCGGCGCCAGTTCGGCGGGCCCGCCGCTTGCTGCGGGCCAAGGCGAGGGAAACCATTGGGGTCCCGGGCGCGGGCAGAACGGTCGGGGCGACTCGGCTCATCGGCGCGGCTGGAATCACCGGGGCGGCCGGAATCACCGGGGCGGCCGGAATCACCGGGGCGGCGACCACCGCTGGCACCGTGGGCGAGGCCTGCACCGGGGACAGGGTCAGGCGTTGGTCGGAGTGCTCCTGCGGCAGGTCCGCGAGCTCAATCTCTCGGTTGAGGAGCGTCAGCGCGTGAGGGATCTGCTCACCCAGGCTCGTAAGCAGCGCCAGCAGGGCGCGGCACCGCCGTTTGATATCACCGCGCTCGGGAATCCCGGCAGCCCCGAATTTGCGAGGGCGGTGCAGGCCGCGAAGGACAGAGCCGCCGATCGTATCCAGAGAGAGAGCCAGCTCGCGACGCAGGTCTATGATGTCCTGACGCCCACGCAACGGCGCGATCTCGCGACGCTCCTCGCGGCCGACCAGGTGAGGATGCAGCACCGGCGGGAGAGGATGCAGCAGATGCGACAGAGGATGCAGCAGAGGATGCAGCAGAGAAGGCAGCAGCGGCACTCCGGCAGCAGCTCGAGCAGTTCCTCCGGGAACTGAGCTCGTCCCGATGCGCACGTATTGGTACACAACCGTCGTCGGCTTGGCGCTGCTGTGGCAGGCGTCGCCGCCTGCGCTGGCGGGCCTCGGCGGCAGCGTCGATTCGGTGCAGACGGACGGCGCGCACCTGAAAGCCCAGGTGAAGGACGCCACATCGGGCGCCGGCTATTCGGTGCAGGAGCTTGACCTGCCCTCCGGCACCGTGGTGAACGAATATTTATCGCCGAGCGGCATGGTGTTCGGCGTGAGCTGGCATGGGCCGACGATACCCAACCTCAGCCAGATTTTCGGGTCTTACTTTCAGCAGTACGCCGCCGCGGCACAGGCGGCTCCGCACAATGCCGGTACGCGCCGCCACTTCCAGGTGAGCGCGTCCGATCTGGTCGTGCAGTCGAATGCACGCATGCGGTCGTACATCGGGCGGGCTTACGTTCCATCGTTGCTGCCGCCGAACGTCACCGCCGCGGTCATCCAGTAGCTGTCAATAGATGTTCACGCCGTAATCGTTGCATGCACCACACTGTCAGAGGGATGTTCGTGCGCCGAATGCTCGTGGTTGGAATGGGGCTCGCGATCGGGTGCCTGGCTGGCTGCGGAGGCGGCGGCTCGAGTAGTTCCGGCAGCTCGAGCAGTTCCGGCTCCGGCCCCGGCCCGACGCAAACGATTGCTTCGGCGGCCCCGAACGTCGCGGCCATGGAGGTGGACTGCGGCCCCGTCAGCGGGGAATGCGAGGCGAATCTGGCCTACGTGAGCGTGACGGTCTGCAATCCGAACGACACCACCCAGTGCCAGACCTTCGACAACATTCAGGTCGATACTCAGTCCTACGGCTTGAGACTTCTTGCCGATGCCACCGATGTCAACGGTGCGGCGGTGAACACGTCGCTGTTGCCCCCGGAGATTGATGCGAATAGCGGTGAGCCGCTCGCTGAATGCGCGGTCTTCGCGGACGGCTACAGCTGGGGGCCGGTTGTCACGGCAGACATCACTGTCTCCGGGGAGACCTCAACGAGCGCCGTTCCCACGCAGCTCATCGGGAGCTCGAACTACCCCGATGTGCCAACCGACTGTGAGCAGGCGAGCGTGAACAATCCGGAGGACACGGTGCCGACGTTCGGAGCCAACGGTGTCCTCGGGGTCGGCCCATTCGTGTCGGACTGCGGGCCGGGTTGTGCGCCCGGAGGCGGGAATTTACCGACGTATTATTACGTCTGTTCCTCCCCGAGCGCCTGCACGGACACCACGTTGGGGGTGGACGTGGCACAGCAGGTCAGCAATCCGGTCGGCTACTTCCTGGTCGACGATAACGGGGTCATCGTCGAGCTTGCATCGGTTCCATCGGCTGGTGCGGCGACGGCTACGGGCGCACTCGTGTTCGGCATTGGCACCGAGAGTAACAATGGACTCGGCAGTGCAACCGTGTATCAGGCGAGTCCGATCGACGGCTCCATCACCGCTACGTTCAATGGCCAGAGCCTGACCGAGAGCACCCTCGACAGCGGCTCCAACGGTTACTTTTTCACGGACAGCAGCATCGCGCAGTGCACCGCGGACACGGGATTCTACTGTCCCAATTCCACCCTCAGTCTTTCGGCCACGATCGCTGGCTACAATGGCAATGCGTCCAGCGTGTTGGATTTCAGCGTCGCCAATGCGGAAAATCTCAATGTGTCGTTTGCGGCATTCAACGACCTTGCGGGTACCCTCGGAACCGGTTTCCCGGATGCGGGGGAGGTTTTTGACTTCGGTCTGCCCTTCTACTTCGGCCGCAATGTCTTCACGGCCATCCAGGGTATGAATACGCCGGTGGGTGAGGGGCCGTACTACGCCTTCTAGCCGGTCGCGCGCCTGGATGGGCCGTCGGCTCTGATCCGCATCGTCGTTCGGCGCGTGCGGCCGTCCACGGGCCTGTAAGCCCCCGTTTGCGGTAACCGATCGTATCTGTGTACGATCCATCGTAATCGGCGCGCGCTCGCAGACCGCAGAACAAATGACCAACTGTCAGCGGCTCACCCTGCCCCTCGCAATGGGGCTCCTCGTCATGGGCGTCGCCGGCTGTGCAGGAGGGGGCGGCTCGGGAGGCGGATCTGCCGGCGGCGGCTCGAGTAGTAGCGGTTCCAGCAGCAGCTCGAGCAGTAGTTCCAGCAGCAGCTCGGGCGCAAACCCCATCGCGGGTACGGCGCCGAATGTCGCGCCCGTCGTGGTGGACAACGGACCCGATCCTCAGCAGTTTGTGACCTTCAACCAGCTGTACGTGTCCGTCACCTTGTGCGCGCCCGGAAGCGCCACGGTTTGCCAGACCATCGACCACGTCGCGGTCGACACCGCTTCCTACGGGCTGAGAATCTTGTCGTCGGCTCTTGGCGCCACCGCATCAGCGCTTCCGACGGAGCTGGTGAACGGCGAGCCGCTCTACAGGTGCCAGGATTTCGCGGACAGCTACGTTTGGGGTCCCGTGGCGATGGCCGATGTCCACGTGGCTAGTGAGACGGCCGCGGACATACCGGTGCACGTCATCGCGGTCCCGGGCGCCCCGAGCGTGCCGGAGGATTGCGCAAGCGCCGGCGCGAACTATCCCGAGGACTCTTCCCAAACGCTCGGCTCAAACGGCATTCTCGGCATCGGCCTGCTGGTGCAGGATTGCGGAGTCGGGTGCACGGAATACCCCTACGCCGCGCAGTACTACACGTGCTCACCGACGGGCGCCTGCACGAGCACCACGGTGAGTCTCGCGCAGCAGGTGAGCAACCCGGTCGCATCGTTCGCAGTCGACAACAATGGCGTTGTCATCGAGCTTCCGTCGATTTCCGAATCGGGCGCGGCGACAGTCAGTGGCTCGCTCGTCTTCGGCATCGGCACGGAAGCCAACAACGGGCTCGGCTCAGCGACCGTGCTTGAGGCCGATCCGCAATCAGCCTCCATCACGACGGACTTCAACGGCAGCGAGCTCGCGGGCGACTTCGATACCGGATCCGACGCCTTCTTCTTCTCCGATCCCGGCATCACGGAGTGCAGCGGCGGCTACTACTACTGCCCCTCCTCGACGGTCACGCTCACTGCGACGAACGCGAGCTACGCCGGCTTCCTCGGTTCCGCGACCGCGACCTTCAGTGTCGCCAATGCCTCACAGCTCTACGCGGCCGCCTCGTACAGGTCGTACGCCGCGTTCAATGATCTCGGAGCGCTGCTCACTCCCGGCCTGCAAGGCGCGACCTTCGACTGGGGCCTGCCGTTCTTCTTCGGCCGCAACGTTTACTTCGCCATCACGGGAGCGAACACCTCAGCGGGCGTGGGACCGTACCTCGCCTACTGACCCCGCGGCCGGTGCGCTTTTGCGCCCGCCGTCGTAGGGCCGGCCGCTGCGACGGGCGTCATGTACAATGAACGCTTTGCGGGAGCACTCCCCATTTACGGGCGCTTTCCAGCCACGCCGCACCCCGACCCCGGCCTTCCTCGGGCAGGTGCCCCGCCAGCACCGCCGGGAAAGGCTTCCTCGCACGTCCGCCACGCCTTGCGCGAGCTGCGCGCGAATCTGCGCTACCGCATCGGGCAGACCGCGGCACGGCTCATCGGCCCTCGCGCCTACTCGGACCGGTTGATACGCGATGAGATCTCGAGCGTCTTGATCTGCCGCATCAACGCCCGCATGGGCAATGCGGTCTTCCTCACCCCGCTCATCCATCGGATTCACGAGCTGCTGCCGCACGCCTCCGTCGATCTCGCGATAGCCTACCCGAAGGCCGACGATCTGCTCGGGAGCCTGCCCGGCGTGCGCCGCATCATCCTCTTCCCGTACAAGGGCGTGCGGCTCGTTTGGCGATACCTGGCAGCCGTCCGCCGCGTGCGGCGCGAGCGTTTCGATCTCGTCATCGATCCCGCGCCGAACTCCACGAGCGGGCGCATGGTTCTGATGCTCGCGCGCGCCCGCTATCGTCTCGGGTTCGCAACCGATGACCAGTGGTCGCCGCTCACGCATGCCATACCGTTTCCGGACACGTCCATGCATCAAGCGGCGCAGCCGGAATTCCTGCTGAGCCGGGCGCTCGGGCTGGACTGTGATCCTCGCGACGTCCGGCTGTGGCTGCCTCTCGAGCCGCAGGAGATCGAAGCGGGCCGTGCGGCGATCGCCCGTGCCGTCGCGGCGAAGGGCCGCGCCGGGACGGCTGAGGCATTCGGCTTCTTTGCTCACGCCACGGGACTGAAGGCGGTCGCCCCGGCCTACTGGCGCGCCTTCCTGGACGCATTCCTGGAGCTGCAGCCGGATGCGATTCCCGTCGAGGTCCTGCCTTCACCCGCCAGCGTCCCGACCGATCCGCGCTGCGCATCCTTGCATCTTCCGTCACCCCGCGCGCTGACCGCCGCAATGTCGGCGATGCGCCTGTTCGTCTCGGCGGATACGGGGCCGATGCATCTCGCGGGCTCGACGGCGGTGCCGACGATCGCGCTCTTCCGTGCCTCGGATCCGGCTCTGTATGGGCCGATGAAGCCCTGCGACCTCTCGCTCGACGTCGCGCGCTGCTCGCCGCGCGCTGTCGCCGATCGCTGCCAGAGCATTTGGCAACAGCACCGGAGGGGCGGTGTATGATCGGCTCGCCCTGGGCCTTGGGATGAGACGGGATGCCGGCAAACCTCGTGGGCACTCCACACCGTCGGACCGCTCGATGGCGCGCAGGGACGACAGTCCTGTCCTGCCTGCTGTCGTGTGCCGCCGCGGCCGCGGGTAGCCCCCCGAATCCTGAGGCGCCTCAGGTGGCGCCCAGCGGGCCGCAGCAGTCAGTCACCGTCCAGGCACCGGAGCCGCGATTCGTGGCCCCCACGCTCCGCGACCAGATCGGCCGGATCTGGGCCCCGGTCTACATCGACGGCAAGGGGCCGTTCCGCTTGGTGATCGATACGGGCGCCAGCCACTCCGCCGTGACCGCGTCGGTGGCCCAGGCGCTCGGCATCACCCCCGATGGCTCGCAGCCGATCAAGCTCAACGGCGTGACGGGCTCGGCGGTCGTTCCCACGATTCATGTGGACACCCTGCTCGTTGGCGACTTGCTCATGAAGTCCATCGTGCTGCCGATCGTGCCGGCCGTATTCGGCGGAGCGGATGGCGTGCTCGGTACGGAGGGGCTGCTCGACAAGCGCATCGTCATCGACTTTCGCGACGACAGCATCTCCATCAGGCGCTCGCACGAGCGCCGCGCGCCGGCAGGCTTCGACACGATCTCGCTCGACATCTCCCGGAACCGCTTGATCACCACCCAGGCGCACGTCGGCTCCATTCCCGTCACGGCCGTGATCGACACGGGCGCGCAGTCGAGCATCGCCAACCTTGCCTTGCGCGAGGCTCTCGCGCGGCGTCGATCCCACGGCAAGTTCTCGCAGGACGACGTCTTCGGCGCGACCGATACCATGACCCGAGGTGAGGGCAGCGATTTCCCGCCGATCTATCTGGGCGATGTCCAGATCCGGGGCGCCCACATCACCACCGGCGACCTGCACATCTTCGATGTGTGGCACATGACGAAGCAGCCGACGATCTTGATCGGGATGGACGCCCTCGGCAAAGTGGACGCGATCATCATCGATTACCGCAGGAGCGAGCTACAGATCCTCGTCCACCACACCGGGTACTGGCCGCTCATTCCGCGGTGACCACACCGCGTGGGTTTGCGCGGCCGATGGAATTCCTGCCGCGCTTCGAAACTCGAGCTCGACTTCGAGTTGACGGCGCAGTTCTGCGCTGATGTAGTGCCGCGGCCGTGAAGGACGAGGAATCAGCATGTCGGTGATCCAGGTCGTTGCGCTCGCCATCATCCAGGGTTTTGCGGAGCTGCTCCCGATCTCGAGCTCCGCGCACGTGGTGGTGGCCGAGAAGCTCATGGGCCTCGACCCATCGGCGCCGGCGCTCACGCTGCTTCTGGCTCTGCTGCACACCGGGACGATGTTTGCGGTCATCGCCTACTTCTGGAAGGACTGGCGGCGAAACTACTTCTCGTCGTCAGCGACCTGCGTGCGCTTCGGCGTGCTCGTCGTCATCGCGACGGGTCTCACGGGGGCGATCTACGAGCTCGTGGCGTGGATTCTCGAGAGGGCCATTCTCGGCTCGACGCGCCACGCGGAGGTGGAGCAGCTATTCAGCCACCTCGAGCTGATCGCGCCGGCGCTGTTCGCCGCTGGAGTCCTGATTGTCGCCTCGTACCTTCTGGAGCGCCGCATCCAGAAGAGTCGGGAGCTCACCGTCCGTCAGTCCGTGGTGATCGGGCTCGTCCAGGGCTTGAGCCTGCCGTTCCGGGGCTTCTCGCGCTCCGGCGCGACGATTTCGGTCGGGATGCTCGCAGGTGTCGAGAAGGCCGCGGCGGAGGCGTTCAGCTTCGCGCTCGCCGTGGTGCTCACGCCGCCGGTCGTGGTCCGCGAGGCGCTGCGCTTGAGGACGCAGGGCGCTCCCCTCACCTCTGCGGAAATGCACTCTGCGGTGGGACTCGACGTCCTCGGTGGCGTACTCGCGTTCGGCGCCGGACTGCTCGCGCTCAAGTGGATCAGTGCGTGGCTCGAGCGCGGCCGATGGTACTACTTCGGAGTCTACTGCATGGTGGCGGCGATCGCCGTCGAGTGGCTCTACCGCACGGGGTACTGATCTCGAGGGTCCCGCGGCGCGGCAGCGGGCCGCGCGCCACATCCTCGCTCAGGCGCCGGCGGACTCCTGCGCGACGGCTCCCGCGCGTCGCTTCGATCGCCGCCGCTCGACGGCCCGCGAAAGCCGCTCCAGGACCTGCACGGAGGCGGTCCAGTCGATGCAGCCGTCGGTGATGCTCTGGCCATACTCGAGCCGTTTGCCGGCGATCAGCTCCTGGCGGCCCCCGACGAGATGGCTCTCGACCATGACGCCACCGATTCTGAGGTCGCCCGCCTCGATCTGCCGGGCGATGGCGTCCACCACGGCCGGTTGTTGCTCGGGTCGCTTGCTGCTGTTGCCGTGGCTCGCGTCGATCATGACGCAAGTCCTTACACCCGCGGCCGACATCTCTCTGCAGGCGGCATCGACGCTCGGGGCGTCGAAGTTGGGCGTCTTGCCGCCGCGCAGAATGACGTGGCAATCGGTATTGCCCGTCGTCGCCGCGATCGCGGTGCGCCCCCGCTTGGTGACGGCGAGGAAGTGATGCGGCTCGGAGGCCGCTCGGACGGCATCGATCGCAATCTTCACGTTGCCGTCCGTACCGTTCTTGAACCCCATGGGGCAGGAGAGGCCGGAGGCGAGCTCGCGATGGACCTGGCTCTCGGTGGTCCGTGCGCCGATGGCGCCCCACGAAACTAAGTCGGCGATGTACTGCGGCGTGATCATATCGAGGAACTCGCAGCCGGCCGGCAATCCGAGCTCATTCACGTCCAGGAGCAGCCGGCGGGCGAGGCGCAGCCCCTCGTTGATGCGGAAGCTGCCGTCGAGGTCCGGATCGTTGATGAGTCCCTTCCAGCCGACGGTGGTCCGCGGCTTCTCGAAGTAGACGCGCATCACCACCTCGAGAGTGTCCTTCAGCCGCTCCCGCTCGCGGCCGAGCCGCGCGGCATATTCCCTCGCGGCGGACACGTCATGGATGGAGCAGGGTCCGATCACCACGGCGATCCGGTCGTCCTCCCCGTGCAGGATCCGCTGCAGGGCGCCCCGCGCGCCGTTCACGGTGAACGCCGCCTGCGCCGTGCAGGGCTGCTCGCCGAGAAGCGCCTCGGGGGTCGTCAATTCGCGCATCTCGCGGATGCGCAGGTCGTCGGTCTTGTTTGGCACGGTTTGGGGCTCTGTCCGCGTGTCCCCTGGAGACAAAAAAAGCCGCCAGGGGTTGGCGGCTTTCTGGGAAACGCTACGACTCTTTCGGGAACTTCAAGTCGAATGCTGCCCCGCTGCCGCCGGTGGCACGGACCAGTAAAAGTAAAATCGGCGGTAGGAGCGACACTCGATCATCAGCCACTAATAACATACCGGCCGAGATCGCTGCAAGTCCGCGACCCTCGGGTCGCTGCCGTCCGGCACCGCGATCAATGCAGCGCTCGAGGGGCGGCGCGAGCCTCGCGGAGCACCTTGAGGATGGCGTCCACGACGAGCTGCGGCTCGTCCAGTTGAATGTGATGGCCGGCGTGAGTCGCAACGACCTGAGTGCTTCGCCGCGAGAGTCCGAGCAGATCCCTCTGCAGCTCGCTCCAGACCCCCTCGAGCTTCCCGGCGAGGTCGGCGGGAAGTCCCGGTGGACGCAGCGTGTCCGGACTGTGCGACAGGACGACGAGGGGCTTGTCCTCGAGCGGGCCCGTCGAGCGGACCTGCTCGGCGCTCATCGTGAAGTCGATGCGCTCGCCGCTCACGGTCGGCTCGGACCATCCGCGAAGCCGCCGGATGATCGCGGACTCGCGTACGGACCGCGGCGGCAGGATCTTGGCAAAGCGCCTCCACTGCTCGGGGTGCGAGGAGTCGACCAGCACCATGCCCGCGATCTCCCGTGGACGCTCGCTTGCGAAGACCCGCATGTTGAAGCCGCCGATCGAGTGACCGACCAGCACGTAGGGCGGGGCGATGCGCGCGTGTTGCAGCACTCTGCGCAGGTCGTGAACCATCTCGGCGCTGGTGCGCGGCCTCGAGGGCTCGCTGCTCCAGCCGAGACCGGCGCGGTCGTGCATGACCACGCGCGTCGTCTTCTCGATCTGGCGCAGCACTCGCGGCCAGCCGGCGAGGATCGGCCGCAGAGAGGACGCTTCGATCGAGAGTCCCGCGCCTTGATCGATGATGACCGCCGGCGTCCCCTCGCCGCGGCTGATGTAGCGCAGTGTCCGCTCGCCCGTGCGGACGCTGTCGAAGTCAGGGTGCATGCGGTTGCGGCGCTCGCTCGCTCACGCGGCGCAGGATACACGCGCTTCGATCGCGGGCTCGGGTCCGAAGCTTGCTGCGCCTGGGAGCGCCCCTTTCTCATGAAGCGCTTCTATACATCAGATATGTCACGTAAGACTATGTCATACATAGAGAAAATGTACCTACAGCATCGGCGCGCCAGCGCGCGCTGCGACGCATGGGCTGCAAAGGCTATCCGTTATCGTCTGGCCGGCGAGTGGCGCAAGGCCGAACGGGCCGAGGATTGGACCTTTCGCTGGCTCACGCGCATGAAGCGTCTGGCCGATGCGTGGCGCGGCCTCCGCGCTCCGGGGACGGCCGCGACGCTGCACTAGGCAAGGCTCGGTCGGCCCCTCTCGCGCGACGGCCGGGAAAGCGCACCGGACGCTGCAGCTCGGTTGACCGCCGACAGCAGCGCCAGGAGCGATGCCGTGACGATGTTTGGATGGCGGCCTACGCCGAACAGGGTTGCGCCCCCGGGAGCCGCGATCTCGACGTAGGCCACGGCGAGCGCATCGCTGCCCGCGCCGCACGAGTGCTCATGGTATGCCACCACGTCGATGGGCAGGCCGAGCGCGTGCACGGCAGCGTCGATGGGTCCCGATCCCGCGCCGCGTACGGTCAGCGTCTCATCGCCGGTGTCGAGGTGCAGAGTGATGTGCTCGCGGTCGGCTCCGTCCCCGGAGGCCGCGAGCTGATGTCCTCGATAGCTCCACGGTCCCTCGTGCGCGAGGTACTCGGTCTCGAACAGCCTTAAGACCTCGTGAGAGGCGAGCTCCTTGCCCGAACCGTCGGCGGCGCTCTGCACCAGGCGGCTGAACTCGATCTGCAAGCGGCGCGGCAGCGTGAGCTGGTAGTCGCGCTGCAGAAGATAGGCGATGCCGCCCTTGCCTGATTGGCTGTTGATGCGGATGATCGATTCGTAGGATCGTCCGAGATCCGCCGGATCGAGCGGCAGGTAGGGTATCTCCCACGGGCCCGCTGGATCGCGGGCCGCCAGGCCCTTGTGGATGGCGTCCTGGTGCGAGCCCGAGAACGCCGTGAACACGAGATCTCCCGCATACGGATGCCGGGGATGCACCGGCAGCTGTGTGCACGCCTCCGCGCAGCGGGCGATCGAGTTGATGTTCGACAGATCGAGCCGGGGGCTCACCCCCTGCGTGTAGAGATTGAGCGCGAGCGTCACGATGTCCACGTTCCCGGTGCGCTCGCCGTTGCCGAACAGCGTTCCCTCCACGCGCTCGGCGCCGGCCATCATGGCCAGCTCCGCGGCGGCGACTCCCGTGCCGCGATCGTTGTGCGGATGGACGCTGAGCGTGATGCTGTCGCGCCGCGCGACGTGCCGGCCGAACCATTCGATCTGATCGGCGTACACGTTCGGCGTTGCCATCTCGACCGTCGCGGGAAGATTGAGGATGCACTTCCGCGAGAGGGTCGGCTCCCACACGGCGGTCACGGCATCGCAAATCTCCACCGCGTAATCGAGCTCGGTGCCGGTGAAGCTCTCCGGACTGTACTGGAACCTCCAGTCGGTCCGCGGCTGCCGCTCCGCGAGCTGCCGGATGAGCGTTGCCCCTCTCACGGCGATCGCGGTGATGCCGGCGCGGTCGAGGTTGAACACCACCCGCCGCTGCACGGCCGAGGTGGAGTTGTAAAGATGCACGATCGCCCGGCGCACGCCGCGGAGCGCCTCGAGCGTCCGCTCGATGAGCTCCGGCCGCGCCTGAGTGAGGACCTGCACGGTCACGTCGTCCGGAATCTGGTCCGACTCGATGAGCTCCCGCACGAAGTTGAACTCGGTCTGCGAGGCGGCGGGAAACCCGATCTCGATTTCCTTGAAACCGATCCGCACGAGCTCGCGGAACATCGTGAGCTTCCGTCGCGAGTCCATGGGCTCGATGAGGGCTTGATTGCCGTCACGTAAGTCGACGCTGCACCAGATCGGGGGCGCCGTCAGGGTCCGGTCCGGCCAGCGCCGGTCCGGCAGTTCGATGGGCGCAAAGGCGCGATATTTCGAGGAGGGATGTGTCAACATGAGGCCAGTCTCTCGCAGGCGGCACGGAGCAACCTCCAGTCCGCGGGTGGAACGATCGATCGGTTCCGGCCTTGTGAGCGCCGGCCGGTGGCGCGTCGAGGGGTTAGTGCGCCTGGCGGCGCAGGAGCAGAAGCGCGAGAGAGCGCAGCGCGAGGAACGAGGGCGCAGGCGATCCCGGCGCGAATGCGCCGTATCGCGGAAGGACTGCGGAAATCGCGCGAAGAGACATGGGTGGGACCCTAGCACCGATGATCCGCAAATGCCAGGAGCACGATCATGGACCTCGGACTGAGCGCCAAACTAGCCCTCGTCACCGGCTCGACGGCCGGCATCGGGTTCGCCACGGCTGAGGCGCTCGCCCGCGAGGGCGCCCGCGTCATCGTCAACGGCCGCACGGCGGAGCGAGTTGACGCCGCGCTGGCTCAGCTGCGCAAAGCCGTGCCCTATGCCCGCGTGGAGGGAGTGGCCGCAGACGTGAGCACGGCCGACGGCTGCGCGCGGGTGACCGCGGCGCACCCGGAAGCGGACGTGCTCGTCAACAACATGGGAATCTTCGAGCCGAAGCGCTTCGAGGAGATCTCGGACGCCGAGTGGCTGCGCTTCTTCGAGGCCAATGTCATGAGCGGCGTGCGGCTCAGCCGTCATTACCTCCGCGGCATGCGCGCGCGCAACTGGGGGCGGGTCGTGTTCGTGTCGAGCGAATCGGGCGTGCAGATCCCGCAGGAGATGATCCACTACGGCGTGACGAAGACAGCGCAGATCGCGGTGGCGCGCGGCCTCGCGGAGAGCCTGACCGGCACGAATGTCACGGTGAACAGCGTGCTTCCCGGGCCCACCGCATCCGAGGGTGTGAGCCGCTACGTCCAAGAGGCCGCGGCCGCGAGCGGCAAGGATGCGGCGACCCTCGAGCGCGAGTTCTTCTCGACCGTCCGGCCATCCTCGATCCTTCAGCGGTTCGCCACGACGGCCGAAGTGGCCTCTCTGATTGCCTACGTCTGCAGCGCCAAGGCCTCCGCGACGACGGGCGCCGCGCTGCGTGTCGATGGCGGAGTGGTGCGAGCGATCGTCTGAGCCTCCAGGCCGACGCCGTTGAGCGAGCCTTTGGAATCCATCGAAGTGCCGTACCGAGCGCTGTCCGCTCAAGCGCTGCGGGGCGTCGTCGAGGCGTTCGTGCTGCGGGAGGGGACGGATTACGGCGAGCGTGAGATCTCGCTCGAGAGCAAGGTCGCGCAGGTGATGCGCCAGCTCGAACGGGGCGAGGCGCGGATCGTATTCGATCCCCGGACAGGCGGCGTGGGTATCCTCCTCACTTGAGCTCCGCCAGGCCCCCGGGCGCGGCTTGCGCCCCGGTCGGCCGTCCACTACATTCCGCCGGCGCAGGCGCGGATTGACCGCATCGGATGGAGCCTGCGCGAGGGCACGTGATGTCGGCGGCAAATCTCGAAGACTCGGTCCGCAGCGTCGAAGCGGAGATCGCCTACGTCGCCCCCGGGTCGTTCGTCAACCGCCGCTTCGTCGCACCCGGCGTGGAGCACAACACGGGCCGGTACGAGGCTCACGTGGTCAAGGTGCGCGACGGACGCTCCATCGCGGGTCATTTCACGCTCGACACGCACGGCTTCGTGTTGATCCCGCATCGCAGCGCCGTCGCCAACTTCTTCGACAAGGACGAAGTCGATGCGGCCTACCCCGCGGAGGTGGCCGAGGCCGTGAGAGCGCTCACCGGAGCCTCGCGTGTCGCCGCGCTCGGCTGGATGGCGCGCACCTCGGGCGATCTATCGCAGTTCCGGCGCCCGGCCGCGGGCTATACCCACCGCGGCGGTGTTCAGCCGCCGGCGGGCGAGGCGCACGTGGATACCGCGCCCGACCGCGCGGACCGCATGGCGCGGGCGACTTACGAGCGGGTCTTTCCGGACGGCAAAGGCTATTCGCGCTACATCTTCTCGAGCTTCTGGCGCGCCTTCTCCGAGCCGCCGCAGGACATGCCGCTCGCCGTGTGCGATGCACGCAGCGTGCGTCTCGAGGAAGGCACCACCAACACCATGTTCGTCGTGGATCAGTTGCCCGACGAGGCCACCATGCTCGGTGAGATGCCGAACGAGGACACGGTTCCCGGCGCCGCCATCTTCCACTTCAGCCCGGCGCACCGCTGGTGGTACTTCTCGAACATGACTCGCGACGAGGCACTGCTCGTCAAGTTCCACGATTCCGACCGCAGCAAAGCCTTGCGCACGCCCCACACAGCCTTTCGCGACACGAGCTTCGCCCACGCGAAGCCTCGCTCGAGCGTCGAGTTCCGCACGGTCGCCTACTTCGAATGACGGCACGGCGCATGCCGCGCCGCGGCACCACGCCGGGAGTTCTTCCCGGTGGTCTCCAGAAGACGGGCGCGGCAAAGTTCGCTATCCTGCAAGATCCGTCGGGCGCCCAGATGAGGTCTGTGGCGATGCGGCAAGCCGCCGAAGCTCGGGGCCAAATTTGACGTTGTCGAGAAAACTTTAGGAGATGAAATGAGCGAGAAGAGCTTGGAGGACGTGCTCCAGAGCGCTGGAAACACGGTCCGATTCCTGCGGAATTCGCAGGCGGGACCGAATGTCTACCCGGGCGTTCCTCCGGAATTCACCAACTGGCGCGACGAGCAGCGGGCATGGCAGAAGACCAGTGTGCTGTTCAACCAGTCCTATCACATGGCGGATCTCGCGGTCGAGGGGCCGGATGCATTGAAGATGTTGTCGTATCTGGCCTTCAACTCCTTCAAGGGCTTCCAGCCGGGCCGCGCCAAGCAGTTCGCTCCCGTGAGCCATGACGGCTACATCATCGGTGACGTCATCCTGTTCTATCTCGCCGACAACAAGTTCAACTTGGTCGGCCGCGCGCCTGCGCTCGAGTGGGTGCAGTTCCACGCCGCGACCGGCGGCTACGACCTGAAGGTCGAGCTGGACCAGCGCACCGCGCTGAGGAAGGACGGACGCCGCAAGGTGTACCGCTTCCAGGTGCAGGGCCCGAACGCCATGAAGGTGATGGAGAAGGTGCTCGGCAAGGCCCCGCCGGAGCTGAGATTCTTCCACATGGCGACCGTCACCATCGCCGGCAAGGCGGTCCAGGCGTTCCGTCACGGCATGGCGGGTCAGCCGGGTTTCGAGCTCTTCGGGCCCTGGGACGACGGCGAGGCGGTGCGCGAGGCGATCGTGCGGGCCGGTGAGGACTTCGGACTTCGGCAGTGCGGCGGCCGTGCGTACTCCTCCAACGCGCTCGAGTCCGGCTGGATTCCCTCTCCGCTCCCGGCGGTGTATTCCGGCGAGAAGATGAAGCCTTACCGCAAGTGGCTCACCGCGAAGAGCTACGAGGCGGCTGCCTCGCTCGGAGGCAGCTTCTTGTCCGACAATATCGAGGACTACTACTTCACGCCGTGGGATCTTGCCTACGGCGGCTTCGTCAAATTCGACCACGACTTCGTCGGCCGCGAGGCGCTCGAGCAAAAGGCGCAAGGCAAGCATCGCAGGAAGGTGACTCTCGCTCTCAACAACGAGGACGTGACCCGGACCTTCGGCACGATGTTCAACAAGGAAGTGCGTGCGAAGTACTTCGATTTCCCGTCCGCCGTCTACTCCATGCACCTCTTCGACAGGGTGCTCTCGGGAAGCAAGCCGGCCGGCGTCTCCACGTGGATCGGTTACAGCTCCAACGAGGGCAAGATGCTCACGCTCGCGGTGCTCGACGCCGAATACGCCGAGCCCGGAAACGAGGTCACGCTGATCTGGGGCGAACCAGGCGGCGGCACGACCAAGCCGACCGTGGAGCCTCATGTCCAGACGGAGATTCGTGCGACGGTCAGCCCGGCGCCCTACACGGAAGTCGTGCGCAGTTCCTACGCTCCGGGCGGCTGGCGCGCAACCGGAGCGGCATGACCGCGGGGATGAACGAGAGCTGACGCTCAAGGGCGGCTGGGGGGTGTCGCATGGCGGATGCGGAGTCTTACGATTACATCGTGGTAGGGGCGGGAACTGCCGGGTGCGTGCTCGCAAACCGGCTGTCGGCGGACCCGGGGAATCGGGTCCTGCTGCTCGAGGCGGGCGGCGACGACCGGCCGCTGCACAACCTCAAGCAGTTCCGGTCGAATCTCATGGTTCACATGCCGATCGGGTTTGGCAGGACGCTGAACGACCCCAATGTGAACTGGCTCTACGAGACGGAGGTGGATGAGGGCTCCGGAGGGCGCAGGCACAAGTGGCCCAAGGGCAAGGTCCTCGGCGGCTCGTCGTCGATCAACGGGCTGCTCTACATTCGCGGCCAGGCCGCCGATTATGACGGCTGGCAGCAATTGGGCTGCGAGGGCTGGTCCTACCGCGACGTGCTGCCCTATTTCCGGCGTGCCGAGCACCAGGAGCGGGGCGCGAACGAGTGGCACGGAACCGGCGGCCCTCTCAACATCTCCGATGTGACCGAGAAGCACCCGATCTCCGCGGCCCTGCTCGAGGCCGCGGTGGAAGCGGGGATTCCGCGCTCCGATGACATCAATGGCGCCAGCCAGGAGGGCATCACCTGGTTCCAGCTCTACATCAAGAACGGCTGGCGGCACTCGGCGGCCGTGGGCTATCTGCATCCGGTGATGAGCCGGCGGAATCTGCGCATCGCGACGGAAGCGCATGTCACGCGGGTTCTGTTCGAGGGGAAGACGGCGACCGGCGTCGAATATCTTCAGGGCGGCGAGCGGCGCATCGCCAAGTGCCGGCGCGAGGTGATCCTGGCGGCGGGCGCGGTCGCCTCCCCGCAGCTGCTCGAGGTCTCCGGCATCGGACGAGGGGAGCTGCTCAAGGAGCACGGCATTCCCGTCCTGCACGAGCTCAAAGGAGTCGGCGAGAACCTGCAGGACCATTACATGGTCGGCTGCCAGTGGCGCTTGAGGCCCGAATGCGTGAGCGTGAACGAGCTCTCGCGCGGCCCGCGGCTGTTGAAAGAGATCGTCAAGTTCGCTCTCGCCCGCAAGGGGCTGCTGACGTTCGCGGTCGCGCACCTCGTGGCATTCTGCCGATCGGAGCCGAAGCTCACGCGTCCCGATTTGCAGTTCCATTTGATGGCCGCGTCCATGGATCTCGAGGTGCTCGGCAGGACGCAGGCCCTGGTGCTCGAGCGCGAGCCCGGCCTCACCTGCACGCCCTGTCAGATCCGTCCGGAATCGCGCGGCTCGGTGCACATCAAATCACCGGACGCCGTGGTCCATCCCAGCATCGTCCCCAACTACCTGGCCGATCCCGCCGACAAGGCGGCCGCCATCGCTGGCCTGAAATGGGCACGCAAGATCATGAGCCAGCCGGCGATCGTGCCGTACCTCGCGCAGCCCGGCGATCCCTTCGGCGACACGGACGAGAGCATGCTCGCCTACAGCCGCGTGGCCGGGGCGACGCTCTATCATGCGGTCGGCACCTGCAAGATGGGCCGCGATGCCCTCTCGGTGGTCGATCCGCAGTTGAGAGTCCAAGGCGTTGAGCGCCTGCGGGTGGCGGACGCATCCGTCATGCCACGGATCAGCTCGGGCAACACGAACGCGGCGACCGCCATGATCGGCGAGAAGGCCTCCGATCTGATCCTCGGGAAGACCCCTACGGCCGCATAGGGCGGGCCGCGGCCCCGATGGGTGAGGGCATCGCGAGCGCGGCGGCAACCGCAGGCCTCGCGCGCATGCGGCGGTGCCACTCCATCACACGGGGCGAGACGGTCTCGCTCATGATGTCGCCGAACCGCGCGGGCATGTGTGCCGCCATGGCGAAGCAGGCGATGTCCGCGAGCGAGTAATGAGGGCCGGCGAGCCACGGGCCCTTCGCGAGCGCTGCCTCCATCTTGCCGATGCCTTCCGCCAAGGTCCGCCGCCAGGCCGCCATCTGCTCGGCGGTGTAGCCCTGCGCCGCGGCGATGCGCCACTTCTCGCGCTTCTCCTCCCGGGGGATGCGGGCGAGCTTCGCCGCGAATTCCTCGTGACTCAGCTTGTCAGTGATCGTGTGGATCATCAGCTGCCAGCCGATCTGGCTCAAAGAGGGCCGGAAGTACTCGTCCACGTACTTCGTGAAGACGCGCATTCTCGCGCACTCGATCGCAGCGGCGGGGCGCAGCGCGGGCGACGGAAAGACCTGATCGAGATACTCGTTGATGACCGTCGATTCGGTGATGACCGTTCGGTCATGGACCAGCACGGGCACCTGTCCGTCGGGATTGACCTTGAGGAACTCGGGCTCGTGCTGCTCGAACGCCTGGATGTTGACCAGGTGGCTCACGAAGTCGACGCCCTTCTCCTTCAGACAGAGCAGCACCTTCAGGCTGTTCGATGCGGGTTCGGCGTGGTAGAGCTCGAGCATGGGGCCCTTTCCTCAGGAGGGCTTCACGGCGGCGCGCGTGCGGCCCATGGCCCGGGCGCGTTCCGGGTCCTTAGGTTGCGGATAGGCCGAGAGGATGGCCTCGAACTTCGTTTCCGCCCACCCTCTGTACTCGCCGTGCGTGATCACGTAGAGCTGGTTGGCGCGGATGGCATCGAGCACCATCTGCCCGGCCTCGAGCGGATCGGACCAATCGGGCGCGTCCTCCCGCGCGGCGAGGCGCTCCTCCTCGGTCCGATAGCCCGAATGCTGCCGATAGCGCGGCAGCCGGTTGCGGTTGGCCTCGCGGATGTTCGTCTTGAACGGCCCGGGCAGCAGCACCGAGACGCCGATCCCGTGATCCGCGAGCTCATCGCGCATGGCCTCGGTCATCGCCATGAGTGCCGCCTTGGCGGTGGCATAGATCGCGGCGTTGCGCGGGGAGGGGGTGATCGCCGAGAGCGACGACGTGGCGACGATGTGGCCGCCTTGCCGCTGGGCAATCATGCGAGGAAGGAAGGTGCACAGGGCGTTGACGGCTCCGCCCAAGTTGACATTCAGCCCCCAATCCCAATCATCGAACGTCGCCGTCGCCACAGGCCCCGTGATGCCCACCCCGGCGTTGCTGACCAGCACGTGGACAGCACCCCATTTTTGATAGATCGCGTCCGCAGAGCGGGCAAAGCCGTCGCGGTCCGTGACGTTGAGTTCCGTCCCAGCCACGCTGTGGCTCTTCCCCAGCGATTCGAAGAGGGCGAGCGCCGCCTCGAGATGATCCTTGCGGATGTCGGCGATCATCACTCTCATGCCGGCGTCGACCAGCACGCGAGCGACGCCGAGTCCGATGCCGCTCGCGCCGCCAGTGATGAAGGCGCACTTCCCGTCGAGCTGTTCCATATCACCTCGCAAAGTGACGAGCCGCCTGGGCGAGCCGAAGGCCGCATGCTCCACAGTTGATGTCGTTCCGTCAACGCGCGGAACACAGCTGTCGAAACGGCACCGGGTCGTTCGGCTACGGAGGAGGACGAGCTTTTACAAGCAAGCACAGCCAGGAGCAACGACATGCAATTTTTGACGCTGTACACCCCCGCCGTCGCGTCCCCCGGACCGCCCGACGCGGAGCACATGGCGAGAATGGGCAAGCTGATGGAGGAGATGTTCAAGGCCGGAGTGCTGGTCGCGACCGGGGGCATCAAATCGCGCAACACGGGCATGAAGGTCACGCGCCGCAACGGCGCCGTCACCATCGAGGAGGGTCCCGTCGCCGACTCGAGCCTCATGCCTGCGGCAGGCTATGCGCTGCTGCGCGCGGGTTCCCGCGCGGAGCTCGTGAGTCACGTCAAGAGATTCCTCGAGCTCGCGGGCGACGGCGTCTCCGAGATCATCGAGGTGACGGAGGGTCCGCCGCCGAAGACCTGAGGTGCACTTCGCCCGCGCCGTCCCGATCAAGGCCTGCTAGGATATCGGCGGCGCCCGATCGACAATAAGAGCGACGATCCGGCCGCCACCCCCACACCTTGAAGGGATCCGCCGGATCTCTCGAAATCCACTCGTAAATCGGATATAATCTATTGAAAAATGAAGAAGTTTTGGTGCCCAGGAGAGGACTCGAACCTCCACGGTGTTACCCGCTAGTACCTGAAACTAGTGCGTCTACCAATTCCGCCACCTGGGCAGGAAGCCGGAAATTCCCATCGAGGCGCGACCGCCTGAAAGAGCGGCGGAATGTACGCAGGGGGTCGGGAGCTGTCAATTGAAGGCAAGAAGAAGTCGATTTGGGCGCCGCGACCGGCGCGACACCTCGCCGGGCGGCGGCGACCGGGGCGGTGGCTCTGCATCGAAGGCGCGCGCAGGCCGCGACGGCTCGAGCAAGGCTGCGCACACGCCGCGCCGCGCCGCCTCGGCGCAGCCTGAGCGGGCGAAGACGGCATCCGCGGGTCGCGCCGCCCGTCCCTCGGGCCGTCTTTCGCCCGGTAGCAAGGCGGAAGGGACCGTGAGCGCGCACCGCGCGGGCTACGGATTCGTGCGCGTCGAGGGACTGAAGGACAGCGTGTTCCTGCCGCCCCGCCAGATGCGCGGCGTCATGCACGGCGACCGGGTGCGCGTGAGCCTCGCGCGCGACGCGAGCGACCGCTGGCTCGGCGAGGTGGAGGAAGTGGTGGGTCGCGGGGTCAGCGCTTTCCTCGGAACGGTGGAGATCGAGGGGCGCCAGGCCTGGGTGAGCGCGGCAGATCGCCGCTTGCAGCTGCGCTGCGCGATCCTGCCGTCGGAGCTCGGCGGCGCGCGCAACGGCGACTGGGTCATCGCGCGCATCACGCGGCATTCTGGCGCGTCCGGTCCGGCTCAGGCGCGCATCGAGAAGCGCCTGGACCCGGAGCGTCCCGTGGAGCTCGCGACCGAGTCCGCCATGGCGCGCTTCGATCTGCCGTCGGAGTTTCCGGCCGCCGCGCTGCGCGAGGCTCAGGCGTTCGGCGAGCGCGTCGATCCGCAGGAGTCCGCGCGGCGCATCGATCTGCGGGAGCTGCCCCTCGTCACGATCGACGGCGAGGACGCACGCGACTTCGACGATGCGGTCTACGCGGAGCCCTGCGCCGAGGGCTTCCGGCTGATCGTCGCCATCGCCGATGTCAGCTACTACGTACGGCCGGGAACGGCGCTCGATGCGGCCGCGCTCGAGCGGGGCACGTCAGTGTACTTCCCGACGCGCGTGCTGCCGATGTTGCCGACGGCGCTATCGGACCATTTGTGCTCGCTCGCGCCGAAGGTCGACCGGCTGTGCTTTGCCGCGGACATGATCGTCAGCCGCCGGGGCGTGCTCGAGAGGGCTCGCTTCTACCCGGCGGTGATGCGCTCGGCGGCCCGGCTCACCTACACGCTGGCCCAGGCCGCGCTGATTGACGGTCGGAGCGATGCACGGGATGAACTCGGGCCGGCGCTCGCCGAGAAGCTCGCTCCGCTCGTCGAGCTGTACCGGATCTTGCATCGAGCCCGAGCGCACCGCGGTGCGCTCGACTTCGACGCCGCCGAGGCGGAGTTCGTGATCGACGGGGAGGAGCGGGTCCGAGCCATCGAGCTGCGTGCGCGCAACGACGCACATCGGCTCATCGAGGAATGCATGATCCTCGCGAACATCGCCGTCGCCCGCGAGCTCGAGCGGACGCGCACCCCAACCCTGTATCGCGTCCACGGGCAGCCCGAGCCGGAGAAGCTCGACCGTCTCGTCTCGACCCTGCGGGCGCTCGGCATCGAGGCTCAGCTCGGGGAGGCGCCGGCGCCCCGCGATCTGCAGGCGCTGGCGCGGCGGGTGGGGAACTCCGCGGACCGCCCCTTCGTCGAATCGCTGATCGTCCGGGCCATGCCGCAGGCGGTCTATCAGCCGACGAACATCGGGCACTTCGGACTCGCGCTCACGCACTACGCGCACTTCACCTCGCCCATCCGCCGCTATCCGGATCTCGTCGTGCACCGGACGCTGAAGGCGCTCGTTCAGGCGCGCGACGGCAGCGGGGCGATCTATACCGCGGAGGATCTCGGCACGAGCGGCGAGAGTCTGTCGCGCCTCGAGAAGCGCGCGGACGAGGCGGACCGCTACGTCTCCACCTTTCTCAAATGCGCCTACCTGCGCGAGCGCACCGGGCAGATCTTTCTCGGCCTGATCACGACGGTCGTGGAATTCGGCTGCTTCGTGCAGATCCTGGAGGTGACGGTGGACGGGCTGCTGCACATCGACAATCTGCGCGACGACGAATACGTGATGGACGAGAGCGGCCACGCGTGGGTTGGACGCCACAACGGGCGCCGGCTGCGTACGGGCAGCCACGTCAGAGCGATCGTGACGGCGGTCAATCCTGTCGAGGGCCTGATCGATCTCGACCTGGCGCAGGAGAGTGCGTGAGGGGCACACAGGTCGTGTATGGCCTGCACTCCGTGCGGGCGCTCCTCATGCGGCACCCCGACCGTGTGCTTCAGGTGCGGATCGCGGAACGGCGGGACGATCCGCGAGCGCGGGCGATCGAGGAGCTGGCGCGCCAGCATGATCGTCCGGTGCAGAGGGTGGATGCGCAGACCCTGCGCCGCATGGTCGGGGACGTTGCCCACCAGGGCGTCGCCGCCGAGATCGCTGCGATGTCTCCGTGGTCGGAGGATGACCTGCTCACGGCGCTCGAGCAGGCGGTCAACCCCGTGCTCCTGGCACTCGATGGTGTGCAGGACCCTCACAACCTCGGCGCCTGCCTGCGCACGGCCGATGCCTGCGGCGTTCTTGCGGTGATCGCGCCGCGCGACCGCGCGGCTCAGCTGACACCGGCCGCTCGCAAGGTAGCCGCCGGCGCGGCCGAGACGACGCCCTTCGTCAGTTGCACCAATCTCGTCCGCACGTTGCGGCTGCTCAAGCAGGCCGGGCTGTGGATCTTCGGCGCGGACGCGCAGGGCGAGAAGCGGCCGCACGAGGTGGACCTCACCGCGGGGACCGTGCTCGTGCTCGGGGCCGAGGGCGGCGGCTTGCGCCACCTGACCCGTGAGCATTGCGATTTCACGGTACGGCTCCCGCAGCTCGGCGCGGTGGAGAGTCTCAACGTTTCCGTCGCCGCCGGGATGCTGCTTTACGAGACGACGCGCCAGCGCGCCGAGGCGAGCGTAACAGGCTGATTCTCAACGAATGCGCCGTTTTTCGACCATTGCGGTCCGGCCGCGGGTTGAGTATGCTGCGCGCCCCCTGATCGAGTGGGCCGGCGTTGCGCCGGTATCGCCGGGGGTCCGAATCTCCTTGCCACACCAGCGCATGCCTCGCGCCGGGTGGCTCGTCCGCAAGGCATTCCGTAAGGAGGACACATGAGGCATTACGAGATCGTGTTTCTGGTCCATCCGGATCAGAGCGAGCAAGTTCCAGCGATGATCGACCGCTACAAGTCGATGATTGCGGCCGGTAACGGCCGCGTGCATCGCCTGGAGGACTGGGGCCGTCGGCAGCTCACCTTTCCCATCTCCAAGGTGCACAAGGCGCACTACGTACTCATGAACATCGAGTGCGACGGCAAGACGGTGGACGAGCTCACCGGCGCGTTCCGCTTCAGCGATGCCGTGCTGCGGCATCTCGTCGTGAAGATGGACGCCGCCGTCATCGAGCCGTCGCCGATGGCGAGGGCCGAGGAGGACGAGGGGACCGGGCGCCGCGAGCGACTTCGCGACGAGGTGATCCCGCCCGACGACGACGACGGCGCCGGAGCGGAGAGCTCACCATGAGCCGCTTCTCCCGCCGCAAGAAGTTCTGCCGCTTCACCGCCGAAGGCGTGAAGTACATCGACTACAAGGATCTCGCCACGTTGAAGAGCTACATCACCGAGACGGGCAAGATCGTTCCGAGCCGCATCACGGGCACCAAGTCGTTCTATCAGCGCCAGCTCGCGACCGCCATCAAGCGGGCTCGCTTCCTCGCGCTACTGCCCTATACGGACCAGCACTGAGGGCAAGCGCCGTGGAAGTCATACTTCTCGAGAAGGTCGCGAATCTCGGCAATATCGGCGAGCGCGTGAAGGTCCGCTCGGGCTTCGGACGCAACTACCTGCTTCCGCACGGCAAGGCGACGCTGGCCACTCCCGAGAACGTCGCGAAGTTCGAGGCGCGGCGGACGGAGCTCGAGCGCGCCGCGCAGGAGCAGCTCCAATCCGCGGCGCAGCGCTCCGCGGGCCTCGCGGAATTCCGCCTGACGATCACCGCCAAGTCGGGCACCGAGGGCAAGCTCTTCGGATCGATCGGCACGAGCGACATCGCCGAGGCCTGCACGCGCGCGGGCCACGCCATCGCGCGCAGCGAGGTGCGCCTGCCGAACGGTCCGCTGCGCACGGTCGGCGAGCACACGGTCGAGCTGCACTTGCACGCCGATGTGGACGTGCAGCTGCTGGTGACCATCATCGCCGAGGAATAGGCGGCGGCGTTCCCGCCGGGGGGAGGGCGCTAGCAAGTGGCCGGTTCTGCCAAAGCACGCCGCAGCTCGGACGACTCCGTAGTCGATGTTCGCCTGCCGCCGCACTCCATCGAGGCGGAGCAGGCGGTGCTCGGCGGCTTGCTGATCGCGCCTGCCGCGTGGGATCACGTGGCCGACGTGGTCCGCTCGGAGGATTTCTACCGCCCCGATCACCGCCTGATCTTCGACGGCATCGGCGCGCTCGCCGCGAGCGGCAAGCCTTGCGATGTCGTCACGGTGTCCGAGTACCTCGAGCGGATCGGCCGTCTCGAGGATGCGGGCGGCCTCGCCTATCTCGGCACGCTCGCCCGCGACACCCCGACCGCCGCGAACGTACGCGCTTACGCCGAGATCGTCCGCGAGCGCTCGCTCCTGCGCCAGCTCATCACGGTGGGCACGGATATCGCATCCTCCGTGTTCAACAACGAGGGCTCGAGCGCGCGGGACCTCGTGGACCGCGCCGAGCAGGGTGTCTTTGAGATCGCCGAAGAGGGGTTTCGCGGCCGGGACGGCGCGGTCGCCGTGCGTGCCCTGCTGCCCGGGATCATCGACCAGATCGACGAGCTGCACACCAACCCCGACAAGCCGCGGGGCCTGAACACAGGCTTCGCGGATTTCGACAAGCTCACCGGCGGCTTGCGTCCAGGGGACCTCGTCATCGTCGCAGGACGCCCTTCCATGGGAAAGTCGGCCCTCGCGGTGAACATCGCCGAGTATGCGGCTGTCAATCCCAGCATCCGCGCGTCCGTCGCGATCTTCAGCTTGGAGATGCCCTCCGACCAGGTCGTGACGCGCATGCTGTCCTCCATCGGCAGCGTGCCGCTCGGGAGCCTGCGCAGCGGGCGCATCTCGGACGAGGACTGGGTGCGCATCACGGGCGCGACGAGCCAGCTCTCGGAGGCGAAGATCTTCATCGATGAGACCCCGGCGCTCACGCCGACCGAGCTGCGCGCCCGCGCGCGCAGGGTCAAGCGCGAGCACGGCCTGGGTCTGGTCGTGGTGGACTATCTGCAACTGATGCAGGTGCCGGGAACGAAGGAGAACCGCGCGACGGAGATCGCGGAGATCTCGCGGGGACTGAAGGCACTCGCGAAGGAGCTCGCGGTGCCGGTGATCGCGCTGTCGCAGCTCAACCGCAGCGTCGAGCAGCGCGAGCACAAGAAGCCGGTCATGTCGGACCTTCGCGAAAGTGGGGCAATTGAACAGGATAGCGACATCATCCTGCTGATCTATCGCGACGAGGTTTACAACAAGGACACGACGAAGAAAGGGATCGCGGAGATCGACGTCGCCAAGCACCGCAACGGCGAGATCGGCACGTTCCTGCTCACCTTCCAGGGTCAGTACACCCGCTTCGTGAACTTCGCGCCCGACTCCTACGCGGAAGGCATCCTGCGGTGACGCAGCTGATCCGCGCGATCATCGACAGCAGCGCCCTCAAGAGCAATCTCCGGCAGATTCGGGCGAAGGCGCCCGGGTCCCGCGTCATGGCGGTGGTGAAGGCGAATGCTTACGGCCACGGACTGGTGCCGACGGCGCTCGCGCTGCCCGAAACCGACGCGTTCGCCGTCGCGCGCCTGGAGGAGGGCATCGCGCTGCGCGACGCCGGCATCCGGCAGGAGATCGTCCTGCTCGAAGGCGTATTCAGCCCGGAGCAGCTCGAGGAGGCCGCCCGGCACCGCTTCGAGATCGTCGTGCACGATCCGCTGCAGGTGGCGCTCCTCGAGCGCTTCGCGGGCGAGCATCGATTTCTGCTGTGGCTCAAGGTCGACACCGGCATGAACCGGCTGGGCTTTCGCGCGGAAGAGCTCGGCGCGGTGCTCGCGAGAGTGCGCGCACTCTCGAGGCCCCCCGCCGAAGTCCGCCTGATGACGCACCTCGCGCGCGCCGACGAGCGCGACTGCCCGGTGACGCCGGCGCAGCTCGAGCGCTTCGGGTCGCTCAACCAAGGGCTCGGCCTCGTGCGCAGCATCGGCAATTCCGCGGGCATCCTCGGCTGGGAAGGGGCTTGCGGCGAGTGGGTACGGCCGGGGCTCGCGCTCTACGGTATCTCTCCCTTCCCGGGAGAGTCTGGAGCCCGCTTCGGCCTGATCCCGGTCATGACGCTCGCCTCGACGGTCATCACCGTGCGGCGCGTGCCGCGCGGCGAGACGGTCGGGTACGGCGGCGCTTGGACCGCCGCGCGCGACTCGCGGATCGCCATCGTGGCCGGAGGCTATGGCGATGGCCTCTTGCGAAGCTTGACGACGGGCGCGCCGGTGATGGTCAACGGGCGGCGCGTGCCGCTCGTGGGACGCGTCGCCATGGACATGATCGCGGTGGATGTGACCGAATTGCCCGAGGTGGCAGTGGGCACGCGCTGCGTGCTGTGGGGGCGGGGCCTCGAGGTGAGCGAGCTCGCCGGCCACGCCGGCACGGTCGCCTACGAGCTCCTCTGCGGCGTGCGGGCGCGCGTCCCGCGCGAGACGATCTAGGCCTCGAAGAATCCCATCTTCACGCCCGCGAGCTGGATCACGTCGTTGTCGGCGAGGCGTTTCGCCACGCCCCCGATCGACGTGCCGTTCACGAGCGGGAAGTCGTTGTCCTTCTCGCTGTCCACGTGGACGATGAAGTAGCCGTCCGAGCGGCGGGTGATCGCGGCGACCTGCACCCCCGGCCGGCCGAGCGTGGTGAGCGCCTTATTGAGCTCGAGCTCGCGGCCCGCGAATGCGCCCGAGAGCACCTGCAGCTTCGCCTTCTTCAGCGCGAGCGCGTCGGCGGGGCGTGCGTCGGCCTCGGCGGAGGCTGCCGTGGCGGGGACCGCCTTCGCGACAGCCTCGCTGACGCTGCGCAGCTTCTCCACCGGACGCGCCGACGGCTGGATCACCATGGTCTTCTCGAACTCGTCCTGGGCCTCGTCGTCCTCGACGAAGCGCAGCTGGTGATGGCCGACCGTGATCACATCGCCATGCTGCAACGCATGCTTCTTGATGAGCTTGCCGTTGACGTACGTACCGTTCGTGCTGTTCAAATCCTCGAGGAACGAGTCGTTGAGGATGTTGATGATGAGCGAGTGATGGCCGCTCACGGCGCTGTTGTCGATGCGGATATCGTTATCCGGGAGGCGCCCGACCGTGTAGCGCTCCTTGTTCATGTTGTATTCGGCCATCACCTGACTATCCAGGCTCAGTATCAACCTTGCCATGCGTGCCTCTTCTCTTAGCCCAGCCAGCCAAGGATCTTGTCGAGAATGCCCTTGCTCGCGGGGAAAGCTTCCAGGACGTGAGCCATGACGACGGAGATGTTGTCTCGCCCTCCGTTGTCATTCGACAGCTGAATCAATTGTTTGGCGACCGTATCCAGATTAGCACCAAAGGTGCTGATCGTTAAGTGAATGTCGTCGTCTTCCACCATGTCGGAGAGCCCATCCGAGCACAGAACGTAGAAGTCGCCCTTCTGCACCGCGACCTCCTGCACCTCCACGTCCACGTTCGGCTCCACCCCGAGCGCCCGCGTGACGTAGTTCTTGTTCGCCGCGCGCTGGGCCTCCTCGGCCGAGTAGAAGCCGCGGTCCACGAGCTCCTGCAGGAGCGAGTGGTCCATGGTGACCTGCTCGAACTTGTCGCTCCGCAGACGGTACAAGCGGGAGTCGCCGACGTGGGCGACCGCGATCTTGTTGTCGAAGAACAAGGCGCTCACGACGGTGGTGCCCATCCCCTCGCATTGCGGCTGAGTCCGGGCCGTCTGATAGATGATCTTGTTGGCTCGGTGAATGGCGTCCCGCAGGATGATGCTGGAGCGCGACATGCCGGTTCCCGGGTCGTTGACGCGCAGATCCTCGCGCTCGACGGACTCCTGCACCAGATTGACGATGGTCTTGACCGCGATGCCGCTTGCGACCTCGCCGGCGTTGTATCCGCCCATGCCGTCGGCCACGACCAGCAGGCCGATCTCGTGATCGACGGCGATGGTGTCCTCGTTGTGCTCGCGGACCTTACCGTTGTCGGTCTCGCCCACGAACCGCAACTTGCCCCTGAGGGTCATCGCTCGCTCTCCGGCAAGCCTGCGGCGAGCCCTCGGACTTTCGTCAAAACTGTGACGTCCATCACGCTAGGCTGGCCGACGGCCACCCCTCCGGGCAGTCCATCCTGTCCGGCGCGACTGAAGTCCGATGCTCACCCAAGCTGCGCTCCCCAATCAAAGAGGCCTGTGCGGCACTTTCCGACCGACGCCCCATTCTTGGTTGCATAAGCTAGCATTGTCGGCATACCTGTCCGAGCGTCTGGTCACAAACCGCCAGTCTGGTCAGACATGATCCCTATGGCAACACGCCCCGCGGTCTCGATTTTCGTCTGTGACGCCTGCGGCGGCCAGGCTCCCAAGTGGCAGGGCCAGTGCCCGCACTGCGCCGCCTGGAACACGCTGGCCGAGCGATCGATGCCGCGGCCGGCCAGCGCCGCAGTGCGATCACGACCCGCGGCCGCGCCCCAGGGACTGGGAGAGGGGCTCCAAGATGCCCTCGAGCGCCTGCATACCGGCCAGTCGGAGCTCGATCGAGTTCTGGGAGGGGGGATCGTCAAGGGCTCCGTGAGCCTGCTCGGAGGCGACCCGGGCATCGGCAAGTTGACGCTGCTGCTGCAGGTCGCCGCCCATGCCGCGGGCGCCTGTGCGGTCCTGTACGCGAGCGGGGAGGAGTCGGCGCCTCAGATCAGTCTACGGGGGCGGCGGCTCGCCCTCGGCGCGGAGCGCTTGGAGGTGATCGCGGAACGCGATCTGGAGACGGTCATCACCCGGGCCGGTGAGCGCAAGGCGGCGCTCCTCGTCGTGGACTCGATCCAGACCATGCAGTCCGAGAGAGTGCCGGGGAGCGCGGGCGCCGTCTCGCAGCTGCGGGAGTGCACGGCCGAGCTGGTGCGATTTGCCAAGTCGAGCGGGACGGCGGTCATCATCGTCGGACATGTGACGAAGGAGGGCGCGATCGCGGGTCCCCGGCTGCTCGAGCACCTCGTCGACACGGTGCTGTACTTCGAGAGCGAGGTGAGCAGCCGCTACCGGGTGGTGCGAGCCACCAAGAACCGCTTCGGATCGGTGGGGGAGCTCGGGTTCTTTGCCATGTCGGAAACCGGCCTCAAGGAGGTGCGCAATCCCGCGGCCATCTTTCTCGCGCGGGCGCCCGAGCCCTCGGCGGGCAGCATCGTCACGGTCACCCGGGATGGCGGCCGGCCTCTGCTCATCGAGCTGCAGGCGCTCGTTGACCGGATGGTCTTTGGCGCCCCGAGGCGGATCGCGCAGGGACTCGACGCCAACCGACTCGCGATGCTGCTCGCGGTGCTGCACCGCCATGGGGGCGTCTCGCTGCAGGAGCACGACGTGTTCGTGAACGTCGTCGGCGGCATCGAGATCAACGAGACGGCCTGGGATCTACCCGTCGTCCTCGCGCTGGTGTCGAGCCTCAAGGACCGGCCGCTCGACCGCTCGCTGATCGCCTTTGGAGAGGTTGGACTGACGGGCGAGGTGCGGCCCGTCGCCTACGGCGAGGACCGGCTGCGCGAGGCGCAGAAGCAGGGCTTCAAGCGGGCGATCGTCCCGCGCGACAACGCGCCGCGCAAGCCTCTCGGCGGCCTCGAGATTGTCGCCGTGGGGCGCGTCGCCGACGCGCTCGCGGCGCTCACGTAGCCGGCGCGCTCGTGCGCACCCGCACCGTCCGCACCGCGTTGTCCGCGATCTGCAGCACCTCGAATAGATAATCGCCGACTCGCAGAGTCGTGCCGGGCTCGGGGATCGTCTCGAGCTGCTCGAGCAGCAGCCCGTTCACGGTCTTCGGGCCGTCGGTCGGCAGGTGCCACTGCAGAGCGCGGTTGAGTGCGCGGATGGTCGCGCTTGCGTTCACGATGAAGACGCCGGGCTTCTCGGGGTGCACGTCCTTGTGGGTGACCGCCGCGGGGTTGTTCGTGAAATCCCCGACGATCTCCTCGAGGATGTCCTCGAGCGTCGCGAGGCCCTCGATATCGCCGTACTCGTTCACGACGAACGCATGCCGCCTGCGGTTGCGCTGGAAATTCGCGAGCTGCACCGCGAGCGTCGTCCCCTCCGGCACGAAGTACGGCGGGCGGCTGGCGGCGATCTCGATCAGGCGCTCGCGCGAGAGCGTGCCGCGCGCGAGCTCCTGCGCGACGCGCTTCATGTGCAGCATGCCGATGAGATTGTCGAGCTCCCCGTCGAATACCGGCAGTCTCGTGTGCGGCGTCTGGCGCAGCTTGTCCATGATGTCCTCCCAGTTCTCGGCGATGTCGATGCCGTCGATCTCCTGCCTCGGGATCATGATGTCGTTCACGACCACCTCCCCGAGATCCAGGATCGAGAGCAGCATCTGCCGGTGGCGCGCCGGAATCACGGGGCTCGCCTCGGCGACCACGGCGCGCAGCTCCTCCGCGCCGAGCGCCATGCTGTCGCGGCTCTTCCCGACCCCGCCGAACAGGCGCAGCACGCCGTAGGCCGCATGGCTCGTGAGCCACAGCACGGGCCGGGCGATGGCGACCAGCGTGCGATAGACGTAGGCGGAGCGCAGCGCGACCGTCTCCGGATGCGCCGCGGCGAAGATCTTCGGCACGAGCTCCCCGAGCACGATCATGATGATCGTGAGCGCGGCGCCCGTGAGCGAGAGCGCGAACTCGAGGCCCGTGCGCTGCGCGATGAGGGTCGCCGCCTGGGAAGCGAACACGCTGGCGGCGGCGAGGATCACGAGATTGACCCCGAGCCAGTCGTCCGGCCGCTGCAGCAGCCGCTCGAGCACCTTCGCGGTGCCCTGCCCGATCTCGGCCCGGTGCCGAATCCGGTAGCGGTTGACCGACAGCATCGCGACCTCGGTACCGGAGGAGAACGCGATGACGATGACGAGACCGATCAGCAGGAGCAGCAGCAGCAGGGTCGGGGCTTCGTTCAAGGCAGTGGTCCTCGGGTGGCGGTCGCCTCAGGCGCGCTCGTTCGGAGCGCGCCCGCTCGAGCGTGCGGCCTCTAGCATAGGGCCGGCGGTGCCGCGCAGGAAAACGGGACGGGTACCCCTATAATGCAAGGCTCGGTCCTTGCGTCCGGCGGGACGGCCGGCCCCGGCAGGTCCCCGTCACCCACAGGCAGCTCATGTTCGACACCCTCACTCAGCGTCTGACTCGCGCCGTCAACAGCCTCCGCGGACGGGGGCGGATCACGGAGGAGAACGTCTCCGAGGTGCTGCGCGAGGTGCGCGTGGCCCTTCTCGAGGCCGACGTGGCGCTGCCCGTCATCAAGCGCTTCGTCGATTCGGTCAAGGCCCAGGCGCTCGGCACGGAGGTCTCCGGCAGCCTCACGCCGGGGCAGACGTTCATCGGCATCCTGCACAAGGAGCTCGTGGCCCTGATGGGCGCGGGACACGCCGGCTTCAGCCTGCGCGCCCAGCCGCCGGTCGTCGTGATGCTGGCGGGCCTGCAGGGCTCCGGCAAGACGACCACCGCGGCCAAGCTCGCCCGCTGGCTCATCGAGCAGCAGGGTAAGAAGCGCGTGCTGCTCGTGAGTACGGACGTGCGGCGGCCGGCTGCGATGCTGCAGCTCGAGCGGCTCGCCCAGCAGGTCGGCGCCGAGTACTTCCCCGCGGACGCCGCGACCCCGCCGCCGGACATCGCGAGAGCCGCGGTGGAGCAGGCGAGGCGCGGCGTCTTCGACGTACTCATCGTCGATACGGCAGGACGCCTGCACGTGGACGAGGCGATGATGGACGAGGTGCGCGCGATCGACGCCGCCATCCAACCGAGCGAGCGCCTGTTCGTGGTGGACGCCATGGCGGGCCAGGATGCCGTGAACGCGGCCCGGGCGTTCAGCGCCGCGCTCGATCTGACGGGAGTCATCCTCACCAAGGCCGACGGCGACGCCCGCGGCGGCGCGGCGCTGTCGGTGCGCGAGGTCACCGGCCAGCCCATCGTGTTCCTCGGAGTGGGAGAGAAGACGGACGCGCTCGAGGCCTTCGATCCGCAGCGCATGGCGTCGCGCATTCTCGGAATGGGCGATGTCGTCGCGCTGGTCGAACAGGTGCAGCGCCAGGTCGAAACAGGCGACGCCGAGCGCCTGGCCCGCAAGGTGATGACCGGCAAGAGCTTCGATCTGTCGGACCTGCGCGGCCAGCTCGAGCAGCTGCAGAAGATGGGGGGCATGACCGCGATTCTGGAGAAGCTCCCGGCGGCCGCCGCGCAGCAAGGCGTCTCGCCGGATCAGGGCGATCGGCAGGTGCGGCGCCAGATCGCGATCATCGATTCCATGACGCCCCGCGAGCGGCGGCAGCCGGGGATCATAGACGGCTCGCGCCGGCGCCGCATCGCCCGCGGCTCGGGCGTCCAGGTGCAAGATGTCAACCGGCTCCTCAAGCAATTCCTCGAGATGCAGCGGGTCATGAAGAGCATGAAGGGCGGGCGCCTGCGGCGCATGATGGGCGCCTTCCGCGGTAAGGTGCCCCCCGGCTTCCCCAGCTCTTGACCGGCGCGTCACCCTTTAAGACCCCGCAAGCCCTGGATAGCTAATTCCCGGCTCTTTGCGTAGAATCCGCGCTCTTTTTGGGGCCGGACACCCCGGCATTCGAGCAGACATCATGGTCACGATTCGCCTGACGCGCCGCGGTGCGCGAAACCAGCCTTTCTACCACGTGGTCGTCACGGACCACCGCAAGCGGCAGGGCGGCGCGAGCCTGGAGCAGGTGGGTTTTTTCAATCCCGCCGCTCGGCGCGGCGAGCCGAAGCTCAGGCTCGACCTGCCGCGCATCGATTACTGGGTGGGCCAGGGCGCGCAGCAGTCGGACCGCGTGCGCTCGCTCGTGTACACCTATCGGAAGCAGGCCGTAGCCGCCTGAGCGGGGAGCGCTGGGTCGATCTCGGGCGCATCGGCAGCCCGTTCGGCGTCAAGGGCTGGGTTCGGGTGCAGTCCTTCACGGACCCGCCCGAGGGGCTGCTGAAATTCAGGTGGTGGAGCCTGCGGCTCGGGCCGGATGGGCGGTCGAAGCGCCGGCTGCTCGAGGGCCGGGGGCAGGGCAAGGGATTCGTCGTCCGGCTCGAGGGAGTGGACGACCGGGAGGCGGCAGCCGCATTGCGAGGCGCGTACATCGAGATTGCGCGCAGCGAGTTGCCGCCGCCGGGGACGCGGCAGTTCTACCAGGTGGACCTGATCGGCCTCGCGGTGCGCAACCTCGAGGGTGTGGAGCTCGGAGTGGTGCTGCACTTCGCCGACGCCCCGGCGGGCGCGGTGATGGTGGTACAAGGCGGGGCGCAGCACTGGATTCCGGCGATACCGCGGTACGTGCGGAAGGTGGACCTCAACGCCGGCCGGATCGATGTGGACTGGCCGGCCGAACGCACACCATGAACATACAGGTGGTCACGCTGTTCCCGAAGATGCTGCGGGGTGCCTTGGCCTTCGGCGTCGTCGGGCGCGCGCTCGAGCGCGGCCTCGCGGAGGTGGGCACCGAGGACCCGCGGGATCACACGAGCGATCCGCACCGGACCGTCGATGATCGGCCGTACGGCGGCGGACCGGGCATGGTGCTGAAGCCGGAGCCGATGCTGGCGGCGATACGTGCCGCGCATGCGCGGCTGCCCGCGGGCAGCCCGCGTATCTGCCTCACGGCGCAGGGCGAGGCGTTCGATCAGCGCCGGGCGGAGGAGCTTGCGGCGTTGCCGGGCTTCCTGCTGATCGCCGGGCGGTACGAGGGCCTGGATGAGCGAGTGGTCGCGCTCGGCGCCGACCGCGAGCTCTCGATCGGGGATTTCGTGCTGAGCGGCGGGGAGCTGCCGGCGCTGGTGGTGATCGATGCGGTCGTGCGGCTTCTGCCGGGTGCGCTCGGCCACGAGCGCTCGAGCGTGGAGGAGTCCTTCTCGCAGGGGCTGCTCGACTGGCCGCACTACACGCGGCCCGAGGTATTCGAAGGGCTGGACGTGCCGCCGGTGCTGCTCTCGGGTAACCATGCCGAGGTGGAGCGCTGGCGTTACGGGCAGTCGGTTGCGCGCACGTGGACGCGCAGGCCGGATTGGATCGTGAAGCATGGGCTCGCCCCGCGGGCGAGCCGGGCATTGAATGAGTTTCTCGCCGCGCGCGAAGCCGGCGATCGTGTGACTGAAGGTGAGCGCCATGAGCAAGATCGTCCAGGAAATCGAGAAGAGCCGCATGACCCGCGAGGTTCCGGATTTCAAGCCGGGTGACACCGTCGTCGTGCAGGTCAAGGTCGTGGAAGGCGACCGCGAGCGCATGCAGGCGTACGAGGGGGTCGTGATCGCGAGGAGCAACCGCGGCCTCAACTCCTCGTTCACCGTGCGCAAGATCTCCCACGGCGAGGGCGTCGAGCGCGTCTTTCAGACCCACAGCCCCGCGATCAGCGACATCACGGTGAAGCGCCGCGGGAGCGTGAGGCGCGCGAAGCTGTACTACCTCCGCGACCTCTCGGGCAAGGCGGCGAGAATCGAGGAGAAGGTCTAGGACGGGTGCAGCGCCATGCGCGGCTTACGTTCGTTCCTGTGGGGGGTGCTGCGCGGTCTCGAAGGCCTGCGCAGGGTGCTGCATCTGCTGTTGCTGCTCGCGATCCTCGGCGTCGTCGTGGGCTTGATGCGTGCATCGACTCCGAGGGTGCCGGACAGCGCGGCTCTCCTCATCAGGCCGCAGGGCGAGCTCGTCGAGCAGCTGTCCGGAGATCCCCTGCAGCGCGCGCTCGCGCAGGCGCAAGGGCAAGATTACGGCGAGACGCTGCTCTGGGACCTCGTTGACAGCATTCGCGGCGCCGAGAAGGACCCGCGCATCAAGGTGCTGGTCCTCGACCTCGACGATTTCAATGGCGCTGACGGCCTGCCGCCGCTTCAGGAGCTCGCGCGCGCCATCCGCGAGTTTCGCGCGACGGGCAAGAAGGTGATCGCCTTCGGCACCTCCTACCTCCGCGATCAGTACTACCTCGCGGCTGAGGCCAACGAGATCTATCTCGACCCGATGGGCTACGTGCTGATCGACGGCTACGGCCGCTATCCCCTGTACCTCAAGAATGTGCTCGACAAGCTCGACGTCGACATCAACGTGTTCCGGGTCGGCGCGTACAAGAGCGCGATCGAGGAATACACGCGCGACAGCATGTTGACCGAGGACCGAGCGCAGAGCCTCGAGTATCTGGGAGGGCTGTGGTCCACCTACCAGAAGGATGTGGCCGCCGCCCGTCATCTCGCTCCGGGAGCGCTCGATCAGTACGTCGGCACGCTCGCCCAGGCCACGGCGGCCGCCAATGGCTCATCGGCCCAGGCCGCCCTGAAGGCAGGGCTCGTCACCGCCCTGCAATCGAGGCAGCAGGTCGAGCAGCGCCTGATCGACCTCGTGGGTGAGGACGACTCGACCGGCTCGTTCCGCTCCGTGTCGAGCGACGACTACGTGCGGATCGTCCATGCGCAGACGGCGCTCGGCCGCCACGACCGGACGCGCGTCGGCGTGATCATCGCCTCGGGCGAGATCCTCGACGGCAACCAGGCCCCCGGGACGATCGGCGGCGACTCGACCACCCGGCTCATCCGTCAGGCGCGCCTCGACGACCGGATCAAGGCCGTTGTGCTGCGCATCGACAGCCCGGGAGGGAGCGTCGCGGCGTCCGACGAGATCTACCGCGAGGTCCGGGCGCTCGAGGCCGCGGGCAAGCCGGTCGTGGTGTCGATGGGAAGCCTGGCGGCCTCCGGCGGCTACTACATCTCGGCGCCGGCCGATGAGATCTGGGCGAGCCCGGCGACGATCACCGGCTCCATCGGCATCTTCGCTGTCGTTCCGACCATCAATCGGACGCTCGCGAAGGTAGGCATCACCGTGGACGGCGTCGGCACCACGCCGCTGTCCGGGCAGCTGCAGCTCGAGCGCCCGCTCAACGACGAGGCCCGTGCGTTTCTCCAGGACACCGTCAACTACGGCTACAGCCAGTTCGTCGCGCACGTGGCGCAGGGGCGCCACAAGACGGTGGAAGAAGTGGACGCGATCGGGCAGGGGCACGTCTGGTCGGGCATCGACGCGCAGCGTAACGGACTCGTCGATCATCTCGGCTCGCTCAACGACGCCGTGAAGGCGGCGGCACGCCTCGCGAAGCTCACCCGTTACAAGGTGGAGTTCGTGCAACCGGAGTTGAGCTGGGCCGAGCAGCTCGCGCTGCAGCTCAATTCCATGGCGGTTCACGCCTTCTACGCGGCCGATCCCGGCGCGCGCTCCGCCGCGCTCATCGCCCACCGCTTCGATCCCCTTGAGAAGGAGGTCGAGCGCCTGAGCCGCTTCACCCTGCCCAACCGGCTCTACGCCTACTGCTTCTGCACTGTTCGATAGGGCGCCGGCGGCGGCTATACTCGTTGGATGCGCGTTGACCGCTGGCTCTTCGCCGTGCGTTTGTTCAAGTCGCGATCGCTCGCCGCTGGTGCGGTGAGCGGCGGCAAGGTGCACGTGAACGGCGAGCGGGCCAAGCCGGCGCGCGCGCTTCGCCCCGGTGATGTGGTGAGCTTTGTCCGCGGCGCCGTCACGTTCGATTGTGAGGTCGCCGCGTTACCGGAGCGGCGCGGCCCGGCGCGCGAGGCCGCGCAGTGCTATCGAGAGTCCGCCGCGAGCACGGCGAGGCGCGCGGAATTCGCGGAGCGCATGCGTGTGGGCGCTGCGCTCGCTCCGCGGCCGGACGGAACGTTCCGAACAAGCACGACCGCCGGGAGCTCCGGCGTATCAGGGGACGGGTGTAGGCCACCATGAAAAGCTACAAGTACTACGATCTGATCCTCGGCGCGTACGTCTGCGTGCTGCTCTGCGCGAACCTCATCGGGCCTGCGAAGGTCTCGACGATTCACGTGGCCGGGATCGGCTCCGTCACCTTCATGGCGGGCGTCCTGTTCTTCCCCATCTCGTACTTCTTCGGAGACGTGCTGACGGAAGTTTACGGGTACGCGCGGGACCGCCGCGCCGTGTGGGCGGGGTTCGGCGCCCTGGTGTTTGCGTCCGTCATGGCCGCCGTGATCGTCCATCTCCCGCCCGCCGACTTCTGGAAGGACAAGCAGCCCGCCGTCGTGGCCATCTTCGGCAACACGCCGCGTGTCGCCGCGGCCTCGATGATCGCGTTCTGGTGCGGGTCGCTGGTGAACAGCTTCGTGCTCGCGAAGATGAAGATCTGGACGCGCGGTCGCTGGCTGTGGACGCGCACGATCGGCTCCACGGCGTGCGGCGAGCTCGTGGACTCGGGCCTGTTCTACACGCTCGCCTTTGCGGGCATCATGACGCCGACTGAGCTTTTCACCGTCATGGCGACACAGTATGTACTGAAGACCAGCTGGGAGATCGTCGCGACGCCCCTCACGTACAAGCTCGTCGGCTTCTTGAAGCGCGCGGAGCAGGAGGACTACTACGACTCCGACACGAACTTCACCCCGTTCTCGCTCCAGGTGGCCGTTGCCGGCGCGCGTGCGCGGGGCGCGGGCTCGCTGGAGTCACCCCGGCCCGCTGGCGCCGGGCACTGATGCCGCACGCGTTCGTCGCTGAAGGCTCGCTCGAATTGCCGATCGGCGCCGCGATCGATGCGGACTACCTGAGTGCGGAGGAGCCGGTCGTTCGCCGGCTCGCCGATCTCGCGCGGCTCGATCCGCCCCAGCGCTCGGCCGTGAACGAACGGGCGCTGCGCCTCGCCGAGGCTGCGCGCGCCGCCCGGCCGAGCGGCGGCGGGCTCGACGCGCTGCTGCGCGAGTACCACCTCGCCTCGCGCGAGGGGGTCATCCTCATGTGCCTCGCCGAGGCGCTGCTTCGCATTCCCGACGCGGAGACCGCCGACCGGCTCATCGCCGACAAGGTCGGCGCGGGCGACTGGGAGGAGCATCTCGGCGGGGAATCGCTGCTCGTCAACGCCTCCACCTGGGGATTGATGCTGACGGGGCGGCTCGTGGATATCGACCGCGCGGAGGTCGGGGCGGCTCGCGCCTGGTTCGCGCGTCTCGCGAGTCGCCTCGGCGAGCCGGTCGCGCGGTCGGCACTGCGGCAGGCCATGCGGGTCCTCGGCCATCAGTTCGTGATGGGCCGCACCATCGAGGAAGCGCTCGGGCGGGCCGCCGGCGCTCGGGAGCGCGCTTACCGCTATTCCTTCGACATGCTCGGCGAGGCGGCGATCACGCGTGCCGACGCCGAACGCTACCTTCAGCGCTATCGGGACGCCATTGCGGCGATTGGTGCTCACGCGGCCGCGAGCGCACGCCCGGGAATCTCGGTGAAGCTCTCGGCGCTGCATCCGCGCTACGAGCCGGTTCAGCGCGCGCGTGTCCTCGCGGAGCTCACGCCGAGTCTCCTCGATCTGGTGGGGCGCGCGCGCGCTGCGCGCATCGATCTCACGGTCGATGCGGAGGAGGCCGATCGGCTGGAGCTGTCCCTCGAGCTGATCGATGCGGTCCTGCGGAGCGAGTGCACTCTCGGGTACGCTGGATTCGGGCTCGCGGTCCAGGCGTACCAGAAGCGCGCCTACGCGGTGCTCGAATGGCTCGCCGCGCGGGCTCGTGCGTTGCGCCGCCGGGTGACCGTGCGGCTCGTGAAGGGCGCCTACTGGGACAGCGAGGTGAAGCGCGCGCAGGAGCGCGGGCTCGCCGGATACCCGGTATTCACGCGCAAGCCCAACACCGACGTGTCGTACCTCGCCTGCGCGCGCCTGCTCGCCCGCTCGGCCGATGCGATCTTTCCGCAGTTCGCCACCCACAACGCGCAGACCGTCGCGTACGTCATCGAGCTCATGGGTGGCGATGCCGGCGCGTTCGAGTTTCAGCGCCTGCACGGGATGGGCGAGGAGCTCTACGAGCAGGTGATCGGCAGCGGCTTCGCCTGCCGGGTCTATGCGCCCGTCGGCCCGCACGAGGATCTGCTTCCCTACCTCGTGCGGCGGCTGCTCGAGAACGGCGCGAACACCTCGTTCGTCAACCGCCTCGTCGATGCGCGGCTGCCCGCGGCCGAGGTGGTGCGCGATCCTGTGCTCGAGGTCGATCAGGTGCGGCCCGCCGCGCATCCGCGGATCCCCGAGCCCGAAAGGCTGTTCGCCTCTGAGCGGCGCAACTCTCGCGGGATCAATCTCGCCGACGGCGCGGAGCTCGAGCGGCTGAGGCAAGCCTGCGAGGCGGCAGCGCGAGAGACCTGGCGCGCGGCTCCCATCGTTGGCGGCAGGCGAGGGGAGGGCGTCCCCGTCACGCTTTACAACCCGGCGGTTCAGGCGAGCGCGGTCGGCACGGTGATCGAGGCTTCCCCCGCCGATGTGAGCGGCGCCTTCGCCGCCGCGGCCGCGGCGCAGGGCGCCTGGGATGATCGGCCGGGCGAGGAGCGGGCCGCGCTGCTCGAGCGGGCCGCGGACCTCTTCGAGGAGCGCCGTGCGGAGCTCATCGCGCGCTGCGTACTCGAAGCAGGCAAGACCCTTCCCGATAGCGTCGCCGAAGTCCGCGAGGCCGTCGATTTCCTGCGGTACTACGCCGGGCAGGCGCGTGCGCAGTTCGGCGATTCCACGGTGCTTCCGGGCCCGACGGGCGAGCGGAATACGCTGCGGCTCCGCGGCCGCGGAGTCTTCGTGTGCGTGAGCCCGTGGAACTTCCCGCTCTCCATCTTCACGGGCCAGGTGAGCGCCGCGCTCGCGGCGGGCAATGCCGTGCTCGCCAAGCCCGCCGAGCAGACGCCGCTCACGGCGGCGCTCGCCGTCGAGATCCTGCACTCATCCGGAGTGCCGGCCGACGTTCTGCACTTTCTACCGGGAGACGGCGCGACCGTGGGCGCAGCGCTCACGCGGGATTCGCGCGTCGCCGGCGTCGCGTTCACCGGGTCGGGCGAGACAGCCCGCCTGATCGAGCGGAGCCTCGCCGAGCGCCCCGGGCCGATTGCCACATTGATCGCCGAGACCGGCGGCATCAACGCCATGATCGTCGACAGCTCGGCGCTTCCGGAGCAAGTCGTGCTCGACGCCGTCGCCTCCGGATTCAACAGCGCGGGCCAGCGCTGCTCGGCGCTGCGCGTGCTGCTCCTGCAGGTGGAGATCGCCCCGCGCGTGCTCGACCTGCTCGCCGGCTGCATGGACGAGCTCACCGTGGGCGACCCGGCGTTGCTCGCGACGGATCTGGGGCCGGTCATCGACCGTGACGCGCTGGCCGCGCTCGAGACGCACGCCGCACCGCTCCTGGCGCGCGCTCGCTGGCACCATCGCGCGCCGCTCGATGCGGCCCGGGCGCGGGCCGGCCTCTACTTTGCGCCCCTCGCCGCGGAGATCGAGAGCCTCGACGTCCTCGAGCGCGAGGTCTTCGGTCCGATCGTCCACGTCGTGCGCTATCGAGCTCGCGACCTCGACCGCGTGGTCGACGCGATCAACTCGAAGGGGTACGGCCTCACGCTCGGGATCCACACGCGGATCGACGCCCGCGCGCAGCAGATTGCCGCGCGGGCGCGCGTGGGGAATGTCTACGTGAACCGCAACATGATCGGCGCCGCGGTAGGCGTCCAGCCGTTCGGCGGCTGCGGGCTCTCCGGCACGGGCCCGAAGGCGGGCGGCCCGCACTACCTTCCGCGGTTCGCGAGCGAGCAGACCCTCACGATCAACACCGCCGCGCTCGGCGGGAATGCGAGCCTGCTGACGCTATGAGAGGGCGTGCCGCACCTAGTCGGGAAGCTCGACGAGCAGCCGCCCGTTCGCGATGCGCACGTTGAACGTGCGCACCGGCTCGTAAGCGGGCGGGGTCAGCGCCTCGCCGGTCTTCAGGCAGAACCGCGCCCCGTGCCGCGGGCAGATGATCTGGCAGGAATCCGTTTCGATTTCCGCGCCGGCGAGCGCCTCCCCGTCGTGCGTGCAGCGGTCTTCCACCGCGTAGTACCCCGCATCGCAGCGCACGATCACGATCGGCATGCCGTCGATCTCTGCGGAGAACGGCTGTGTCGCCTCGACCTTGTCCACATCGCCCACATCGAGCCATTGCGCCGTCATCAGCATCCTCGCCAGGAGATCGTCGGTGAGTGCTCGATCTTTAGAACATTCCCGTCTGCAGCCGCGCGGCCTCGGACATCATCGACGGGTTCCAGGGAGGATCGAAGACCAGTTCGACCTTCACCTCGCGCACCGTCGGAATCCGCTCGAGCTTGTCCTTCGCGTCGTCGAGCAGGATGTCCCCCATGCCGCAGCCCGGCGCGGTGAGGGTCATCTTCACGTCGACCGTCCGCGCGCCATCCTCGCCGGGGCGCACCTCGCATTCGTACACGAGGCCGAGATCGACCACGTTGATCGGAATCTCGGGGTCGTAGCAGGTCTTGAGCTGATCCCATACGGCCTTGAGCACGTCGTCGTCCGTTGCGTGGGGCGGCAACTCGAGCGGCTTCACCACCTCTTTGCCGAGCGCATCGGCGTCCTCGCCCGCGATGCGGAACAGATTCCCATCGACGTACAGCGTGAAACTGCCGCCGAGCGCCTGGGTGATGTAGCCGGCCTGGCCGGCCTTGAGAGTCATCTCCGTTCCGGCCGGCACCATCACGGCCCGCACGTCGCGATAGAGCACGACGGGCTCGTTCATGTCGCTGCGCATCAGGGCTCTCCGGCCTGCCTCAAGGCGAGTCCCGAGGGAACCTCGTCGGTGAGCTCCGTCGTCACGGTGCCGGCGCCTTGCTCGAGCGCCGCATTCAGCGTGTGCCAGCACAGGCTCGCGCACTTCACGCGCGCCGGGAACTCGCGCACTCCGGAGAGCGCCGCGAGCTTGCCGAGCTCGGGTCCGGCCGGTGCATCCTGCTCCGTGAGCAGAGCGTGTACGCTCTCGAAGAGCCGGCGGACGGTCGCGAGGTCCTTGCCTTTGACGGCCTCGCTCATCAGGGAGGCCGAGGCCGTCGAGATGGCGCAACCCTTGCCCTCGAAGCGGATGTCCTCGATCCGATCGCCGTCGAGACGCACCGCGAGCGTCAGCCGGTCGCCGCACAGGGGATTGTGACCCTCGGCACGCGCATCGGGTTGCGCGAGCCGCCCGAAATTTCGGGGGCTCCGGTTGTGGTCGAGAATCACGTCCCGGTATAGATCTCTCAGCTCCATCAGCGAAATACCTCGCGGGCCTTGTGCAGGGCCGCCGAGAGCCGCCGCACGTCCTCGCGCGTGTTGTAGCAAGCGAACGAGGCGCGGGCGGTCGCCGGCACGCCGAAGAAGTGCATGACCGGCATGGCGCAGTGGTGCCCGGTGCGCACTGCGACGCCCTCGCTGTCGAGAATGGTGCCGAGGTCGTGCGGATGGATGCCCTCGAGCGTGAACGAGATGACGGACGCCTTGTGCGCCGCCGTGCCGATGATCGTGAGTCCCGGAATACGCTCGAGCTCCGCCGTCGCCTCCTCGAGCAGCCGCTGCTCGTGCGCGGCGATGGCGTCGAGCCCGAGTCCCTCGACGTAGTCGATCGCGGCGGCGAGCCCGACCGCGCCCGACATATTGGGGGTGCCCGCCTCGAACTTCCAGGGCAGCTCGTTGTAGGTCGTGCGCTCGAACGAGACGGTGAGGATCATGTCACCGCCGCCCTGCCACGGGGGCATCTCGGCGAGCAGCGCCTCGCGCCCGTAGAGCACGCCGATCCCCGTCGGCCCGTACAGCTTGTGGCCCGAGAAGGCGTAGAAGTCGCAGTCGAGCGCGCGCACGTCGATGGTCCGATGCGATACCGCCTGGGCCCCGTCGATGAGCACCGGTATGCCTCGAGCGTGCGCTGCCGCGATGATTGCGCCGACCGGCAGTATGGTGCCGAGCGCATTGGAGACGTGGGCGACGGCCACGAGCCGCGTGCGTGGTGTCAGGCGCGCGAGGAACTCGTCCATCGGGAGCTCGCCGCGTTTGTCGATCGGGGCGACCGCAAGCGAGCAGCCAGTCTGTTCGCGCACCATCTGCCACGGCACGATGTTGGCGTGGTGCTCGAGCGCCGTGATGAGGATCTCATCCCCCGGCCCGAAGCGCGGCCGCGCATAGGACTGCGCGACGAGATTGATCGCCTCGGTCGTGCCGCGCACGAAGAGGATCTCCCGGGCCGAGCGGGCGTTGAGAAAGCGCCGCACTCGGTCGCGCGCGCCTTCGTAGGCGGCCGTGGCCTCCTGGCTCAGCAGATGCACGCCGCGATGCACGTTGGCGTGCGACCGCAGCTGGTAGTCCTCGACGGCGCGTATCACCGAGCGTGGAGACTGCGCGGAGGCCGCGCTATCGAGATACACGAGCGGCCGGCCGTTCACGGTGCGCGAGAGGATCGGGAAGTCCTGGCGCACGCGCTCCGCATCGAGGGCGGGCGTACCGGGGGCAGCCGCGTCGGGAGCCGCGGCGCCGGCTTCGCGCACGATCGCGGCCATTACAGCAGCTCCTTCAAGGTGTCCGACTCCTGGATCTGTCCGGCGAGGCTCTGCTCGATCTGGCGGCGCAGCGCCGCGACGGCGATCTTCGAGACGACATCCTCGAGAAAGGCCCACTTGAGGAGCAGCTTGGCCGTGTCGCGGTCGAGTCCGCGCGAGAGCAGATAGAACAGCATCGCCTCGTCGAGCTTGCCCGCCGTCGCGCCGTGGCTGCAGCGCACGTCATCGGTGTAGATCTCGAGCTGCGGCCGCACGTCGATCTCCGCGTCGGCGCCGGCGAGCAGCCCCCGAAGCGATTGACTCGAGTCGGCCCCATGAGCGCCGGGCCGCACGATGATCTTGCCGTTGAACGCGACACGCGCACGTCCCGCGGCGATGCCGCGAAAGCTCTCCTCGGTGCGCGTGTGCGGGGCGGCATGGTCCACCACCGCGTATTGATCGAGCACCTGCTGGCGGTCGCCCGCCGAGACGGCATGCAAGGCGAGCTGCGCGCCGTCTCCTCGCAGATGCACGTGCATCGTCGAGCGCGCCGACTGCGCCCCGAGGTTGATGCCGTGCAACCGATACGCGGCCGAGCGCCCGACGGAGGCGCTGAGCGTGTCCATCCATACCGCGCGCGCCCCGAGCTGCTGCACCCGGTAGTGATCGATGGCCGCGCCGTCGTGCAACTGCACCTCCACGGCGGCGTCGACGAAGCTCGCGTCGCCGGCGAGACTCACGTGCCTCTCGATCAGCCGCAGCTGGGTATGCGGCGCTGCGCTCACGCGCAGGCGCGGATAGGAGGCGCCCTGTTGCGCCGGAGCGCTGGCGGCGAACACCACCTCGATGCAAGCGGGCTCGGCGGAGGCTGCCGCGCCCACGTCGATCTCCGCGCTGTCGAGGGCAAAGGCATCGTTCAGCAACCCGAAGGCGCTATCGGGCGTCGATGCCCTGTCCGGCTCCGCGGACGCAGCGGGAGTGCCCGAGGCGCCGGCCTCCGCGGCGCCGCCATCGGCGGGGCGGCTCGGCGTGTGAACCGTCACGCCTGGCCACGGGCTCCCTGGAGCCGATGCCGCGGCAGCGAGGAGGCCGTCGATGAAGACATACCGCGCATATCCCTGAATGGGCGGCGGCAGCTGGTCCGGAGCGAGATCGGCCCGCGCGGGGGCCGGCGCGAACCGCACCCGCTCGAGCGGCCGCAGGCTCGCGTAGCGCCAGTTCTCGTCCCGTGTGGTCGGCAGTCCGCGCGCGACCAGCGCATCGATGGCCCGGCGCCGGCGCGCGCGCGCAACGACGCCGGAGGGCAGGGACTGCGCTGCGGCGGCGTGCTCCTGCGCGATGCGTTGGGTCAGCTCGTTGCTCATGCCGCCTCGCCCGCGAGCCAGTCGTATCCGCGGCGCTCGAGCTCGAGCGCAAGCGAGCGGTCGCCGCTCTTGACGATCCGTCCGCGCACCAGGACGTGCACCTGGTCCGGCACGACGTGATCGAGCAGGCGCTGGTAGTGCGTGACGAGCACGAGCGAGCGATCGCGCGCGCGCAGGCTGTTGACGCCGTCCGCCACGACTTCGAGGGCGTCGATGTCGAGCCCCGAGTCGGTCTCGTCGAGGATCGCGAGGCGCGGCTCGAGCACCAGCATCTGCAGGATCTCGTTGCGCTTCTTCTCGCCGCCCGAGAACCCCTCGTTGACGCCCCGGGAGAGGAAGCTCTCCTCCATGCGCATGAGCTTCATCTTCTCGCGCACCAGCGCGAGGAACTCGAACGCATCCACCTCGGGCTCGCTGCGCGCCTTGCGGATGGCGTTGAGGGCGGCCTTGAGCAGGTAGACGTTGTTGACTCCCGCAATCTCGACCGGGTACTGGAAGCCCAAGAACACCCCGCTGCGCGCGCGCTCCTCGGGCGGGAGCGCGAGCAGGTCGCGGCCGTCGTAGGTCACGCTTCCGCGGGTCACCTCGTAGCCGGGCCGACCGGCGAGCACGTACGCGAGCGTGCTCTTGCCGGAGCCGTTCGGCCCCATGATCGCGTGCACCTCGCCCTGGGGCACCGCGAGCGTGAGGCCGTTCAGCACGCGGGTGCCGCCGGCCGTGACGTGCAGATCCTCGATTCTGAGCATCATCCCACCGCTCCCTCGAGGCTCACCGCGAGCAGGTTCTGCGCCTCGACGGCGAACTCCATCGGCAGCTCCTTGAACACCGACTTGCAGAACCCGCTCACGATCAGGTTCACCGCGTCCTCCTCGGAGATGCCGCGCTGCAGGCAGTAGAACAGCTGGTCCTCGCTGATCTTCGAGGTGCTCGCCTCGTGCTCGACCGTCGCCGAAGGGTTCTTCACCTCGACGTACGGGAACGTGTGCGCGCCGCACTCCCCGCCCATCAGCAGCGAGTCGCACTGCGTGAAATTCCGCGCGCCCTCGGCCGAGGGCAGGATCTTCACCAGGCCCCGGTAGGTGTTCTGTCCGTGGCCCGCGGAGATTCCCTTGGAGATGATCGTGCTGCGTGTGCCGCGGCCGATGTGGATCATCTTCGTGCCGGTATCGGCCTGCTGATGGTTGTTGACCGTCGCGACGGAGTAGAACTCCCCGCTCGAGCCTTCCCCGCGCAACACGCAGCTCGGATACTTCCAGGTGATGGCCGAGCCTGTCTCGACCTGGGTCCAGGAGATATGGGAGCGCCGCCCGCGGCACTCGCCCCGCTTGGTCACGAAGTTGTAGATGCCGCCGATGCCGTGCGCATCGCCGGGATACCAGTTCTGCACCGTCGAGTACTTGATGCGGGCGTCGTCCAGCGCGATGAGCTCCACGACCGCCGCGTGCAATTGATTCTCATCGCGCTGCGGGGCAGTGCACCCTTCAAGATAGCTCACGGACGCGCCGTCGTCGGCGATGATGAGCGTGCGCTCGAACTGGCCGGTCTTCGCCGCGTTGATGCGGAAGTACGTCGAGAGCTCCATGGGGCAGCGCACACCCTTCGGCACGTAGACGAACGAGCCGTCGGTGAACACCGCGGAGTTGAGCGCCGCGAAGAAATTGTCCGAGGACGGCACGACCGTCCCGAGGTACCGCTCGATGAGCGCGGGATGCTTCTGCGCGGCCTCGGAGAAGGAGCAGAAGATCACGCCCGCCTCGGCCAGGCGCTCCTTGAACGTCGTCGCAACCGACACGCTGTCGAAGACCGCATCGACCGCGACGCCGGCGAGGCGCGCGCGCTCGTGGAGCGGCACGCCGAGCTTCTCGTAGGTTGCGAGCAGCTTCGGGTCGACCTCCGAGAGGCTCTTCGGCCCGTCCGTCCGCGCCTTCGGGGCCGAGTAGTAGGAGATCGCCTGGTAGTCGATCGCCGGGTAGCGCACGTGGGACCAATGAGGCTCGCGCATCGTGAGCCAGTGCTTGAGCGCCGCGAGCCGCCACTCGGTGAGAAACGCAGGCTCGCCCTTCTTGCGCGAGATGAGGCGCACCACGTCCTCGTCGAGGCCGGGCGGCACCGTGTCCGACTCGATGTCGGTCACGAATCCGTGCCGGTACTGGCGGCCGACGAGCTCCTCGAGCTCCATTGCAGAGTCAGTCATAGACGGTCCAAAGCCTCATCATCCTTCCCGAGCCTCATCTCATCCGCGGCGGTCCGCCGCGCGTCATCCCGGTCGGTCCGCCGCGCGCCGCGCGCTTGATCTCCCGCTCCACCGCAGGCAGCTGCGGCTGCGCCGAATCGATACCGGCGAGCTGCGCGAGCGTCACCTCGTACAGCGACCGCCGGATGGCGAGATTCAGGCGCTGCCAGGCCCGGCCGACCCGGCAGGTCTCCTCGATGCTGCAGTGTCCGTGACCCGCGGAGCAGTCGGTCAGCGCTAGCGGGCCCTCGAGCGCATCGAGAATCGACGCCGCGCTGATCTCGGTCGCGGGGCGCGCGAGCTGGTAGCCGCCGTGGAGCCCCCGCGTGGAGCTCACGAGCCCGGCGCGCTGCAGCTGCTTCAGGAGCTTGCTCACCGTCGGCGCCGCGATGTGCGTCCGCTCCGAGAGGGCCGCGGCGGTCTGCACGCGCACGGGTTCCTCGGCGAGCATCGCCAGGATGACCGTCGCATAATCCGTGAGCTTGCTGATGCGCAACATGGCGGCTACCCTAAAGTAGGACTATTTTAGTCCTGATTAGCACTCGACGCCAGGGGTCCATCCGGGGGCGCCCCGGACCTGGCGCATGGCTCGGCATCCAGTTTGCTATCCTTCGCGCCCGGCCGGCTCGACCGCAATCCCGTCGGCGGAACCGGGCACGGGGCCGCGAGTTGGAACGTTTGAGGCGCGCGAGCTTGAGAATCTTTGAGGAGGACCGACGATGAACCGCAGCGAGCTCGAGCGCGTTGCACGCGCGATGGTGGTGAAGGGCAAGGGCCTCCTGGCCGCCGACGAAAGCTCGGGCACCATCAAGAAGCGCTTCGATGTCATCAAGCTCGACTCCACCGAGGAGCACCGCCGCGCCTATCGCGAGATGCTATTCACCGCGCCCGGCGCCTCGGACTCCCTGAGCGGCGTCATCCTGTTCGACGAGACGATTCGTCAGAAGACGCATGACGGCGTCCCGTTCCCCGACTACCTCGTCCAGCACGGCGTGATCCCCGGCATCAAGGTGGACGAAGGCGCAAAGCCGCTCGCCGGCTTTCCGGGCGAGACCATCACCGAAGGTCTCGACGGCTTGCGCGAGCGGCTCATCGAGTACCGTAAGCTCGGGGCCCGCTTCGCCAAATGGCGCGCGGTCATCGACATCGGCGAGGGCATCCCGACGGCGTTCGCCGTGCGGGCCAACGCGCATGCCCTCGCGCGCTACGCCGCGCTCTGCCAGGAGCAGGAGATCGTGCCGATCGTCGAGCCTGAGGTGCTGATGGACGGCGCCCACTCGATCGACCGCTGCGAGGAGGTGACCGATCGGGTCCTCGAGGAGGTTTTCCATGCGCTCCACGAGCATCGCATCTACCTCGAGGGCATGGTGCTCAAGCCGAACATGGTGATCTCGGGGAAGAAGGCCCCCATCCAGGCGGGGCCGGAGCAGGTCGCGCAGGCGACGGTGCGCTGCCTCAAGCGTCGCGTCCCGGCGGCGGTGCCGGGCATCGCCTTCTTGTCGGGCGGACAGTCGCCCGAGGAGGCGACGCTGCACCTCTCGCTCATCAACCAGCTCGGTGCGCTGCCCTGGAGCGTCACCTTCAGCTACGGGCGTGCCCTGCAGGATACGGCGCTCAAGGGGTGGGGAGGATCACCCGCGGGCTTCGCGGTGGGGCAGAAGGAGCTCGCCAAGCGCGCGAAGCTCAACGGTCTCGCGACGCTCGGGCGCTACCAACCGGCGCTCGAGAGCCAAGCCGCCTGACGGCGCGCTCATCACCGCATGGGTCCCCCGGAACAGCAAGCGGCGACACCAGCCGCCGCCAGCGACATCGTGGTCGATGCGGAGGACGTGCATTACTCGATCGGCGGCCGCGAGGTCTTCTCCGGGCTCACCTTACGCGCGCGGCGAGGCCGCATCACTGCGGTCATGGGCCCGAGCGGGACGGGTAAGACCACTTTGCTGCGGCTCATCACGGCGCAGTCGTATCCGGCGAGCGGCCGCGTGAGCGTCTGGGGCCGCGATGTGACGACGCTGCGCTCGCGCGAGGTGTTCGCGATGCGCACCCGCATGGGGATGCTCTTCCAGAACGGCGCGCTGCTCACCGACATCGACGTGTTCGAGAACGTCGCCTTTCCGCTGCGCGAGCACACGAGGCTGCCGGAGCCGCTCATCCGCGACATCGTGCTCACGAAGCTGCATGCCGTCGGCTTGCGGGGCGCCGCCGAGCTGATGCCGGCCGAGCTCTCGGGCGGCATGGCCCGGCGCGTGGCGCTCGCGCGCGCCATCGTGATGGACCCGGAGCTCCTCATCTACGACGAGCCGTTCGTGGGCCTCGATCCGATCGCGCTCGGGGTGATCCTGCGGCTGATCCAGAAGATGAACGAGGCGCTCGGGCTCACGAGCATCGTTGTCTCGCACGACGTGCATGAGCTGGAAACGATCGCGCACGACAGCTATCTGATCTCGGAAGGCCGCGTGGTCGCCTCCGGCACGCCCCAGGAGCTCGACCGTGGCGGCTCGCCGATCGTGGAGCAGTTCATGAGCGGCAGCCCGGACGGCCCCGTACCCTTTCATTATCCCGCCCCCGACTATGAGACCGAGCTGCTCGGCGAGGGGTCCGGGTGAGCGGCGGCGAATCGAGCGGCATGCGCGATGGGCCCCTGCTGCGCGGACTGCAGCACATCGGCGCCACCTCCCTGTTCGCGCTGGAGCTGCTCGCCCAGTGCGGTCCCGCGCTCGCTCGGCCGGGTTTGATCGTGAAGCAGATCTACAATGCGGGCGCCCGCTCGCTCATCATCATCATGCTCTCAGGGATCGCGACGGGGGCCGTGCTCGGGCTGCAAGGCGCCAATCTGCTGCAGCGATTCGGGTCGGAGAATTACCTCGGTATTGCCGCGGCGTTCGGCCTGCTGAAGGAGCTCGGTCCCGTGCTCACCGCGTTGCTCTTCGCGGGCCGGGCCGGGACGGCGCTCACCTCGGAGATCGGGATGATGCGCGCCACCGATCAGTTGACCGCCATGGAGATCATGGCGGTCGATCCGATGCGGTATGTCGCGGCCCCGCGGTTCCTCGGCGGTCTCATCGCGATGCCGCTCCTCACGGCGGTGTTCAACGTCGTCGGGCTCTACGGAGCACAGCTGGTCGGGGTGCAGCAGCTGGGGGTCGACCGGGGCGCCTTCTGGTCGGAGATGCAAAGCTCCATCGGCCTCGCCGACGTGAACGAGGCCATCGTCAAGAGCCTGGTGTTCGGGTTCGTGGCGAGCCTCATCGCCGTTTACGAGGGCTACCATTCCGACGGCACGGCCGAGGGCGTGGGGCTTGCGACGACGCGGACGGTCGTCGCCTCCTCGGTCCTCACCCTGCTGCTCGACTACGTGTTATCCGCCGCGTTCATGTGAAGGTGTAACCGAAGATGCGCACCAATCGAACCCTCGAGATCGGGACGGGATTGTTCGTGTTGCTCGGCTTCGCCGCGCTGTTCTTTCTCACCGCGCAGCTGCCGGAGAACGGCCTGCACCTGAGCCGCGCCAAGGTGGGCTACGAGGTGACGGCGGAGTTCGACAACATCGGGGACTTGAGGAACGGCGCGCCGGTGACCATGGCAGGCGTTCGCATCGGGGACGTTGAGGGAGTTCGCATCGACCCGCAGGACTACCGGGCGCTCGTGACCCTGCGGATCGATCAGCAGTACAACCAGATTCCCGACGACAGTGACGCGAGCATCGACACACAGGGCTTGCTCGGCGGCCAGTACATCGCGATCGGCGCCGGCGGCTCGGAGACGTTCCTGAAGAGCGGCAGCCGCATCGGGTTCACACAGTCCGCCATCGTGCTCGAGAATCTCATCAACAAGCTGGTCGCGAGCTTTGGTGGAAAGAGCAGCGACTCCAGTTCCAGCTCTAGCTCCAGCTCGAGCGCTGGCCAGAGCTCCGGCTCGGGCGCAAGCTCGAGCCCCTCGGGGACGAGCACGGGATCCCGAGCCCCGGCAACCCAGCATAAGGAATCACCGCGATGAGATCGCCGACCGCATCGATGTGCAGCATGGTCCTGATCGTGAGCCTCGGTCTCGCCTCGGGTGTATGGCCCGCGATATCCCGCGCACAGGCTCCCGGCGGCGCGGGCGCTGCCGGAGCGGGGGGCACCGAGGAGCCCTCGCAGGTGATCCAGAGTGTGGCCCAGACGTTCCTCCAGGACCTCGACACACACCGCGCGGCCTACCAGAAGGACCCGAAGCTCCTGCGGGCGGCCGTGGACCGCGACGTGCTGCCGTACTTCGACGTGCAGTACGCCGCGCGGCTCGTGCTCGCCCGATACTGGCGCACCGCGACCCCGCAGCAGCAGCAGAGGTTCGTGAGCGCCTTCGAGAACTCGATGTTCGCGAACTACGGCAGCGCGCTGCTCGGCTTTCAATCGAATCGGCTGAAGGTTGACCCCACCCGCGTGGCGCCCGGCGAGAAGGAGGCGATGGTGCGTACGGTGATCCGGCGCGACGACGGCTCCACCGTGCAGGTGAATTTCATGTTGCGCAACGCCGGCGAGGGCTGGAAGGTGTGGGACGTGGTCGTCGAGGGGGTGAGCTACGTCAAGAGCTTCCGCGACGATTTCGGCTCTGAGATCGAGCAGCAGGGCCTCGATGCGGTCATCCAGAAGCTCGAGCGGGGCGAGGCGCCGCCTCAGATCGTGAACCCCGGAGCGGGAAAATCCTGAGCGCCTGCGGTGGGTGAGCTCTTGCGTGGAGAGAGGAGGGGCCCCGCAGCGGCCGTGTCGGTGGTCGAGTCGGCGCCGGACCGCTATGCCGTGCGCGGACCGCTCACGTTCGCCACGGCGCGCCGGGCACTGGATGCGGGGCTCGGAGCGCTCGCCAGGGCACGCGGAGCGTCGATCGCGATGGATTGCGGCGAGGTGGGCGCCTCCGACAGCGCCGGCCTCGCGGTGCTCATTGAATGGCTCGCCTGGGCCCGGCGGAACGGGCGCGAGCTGCGCTTCTCGAACGTGCCCGAGGCCATCTGCGCGATTGCGCGCATCTGCGAGATCGAGGGGCTACTTCTCGGACGATGAATCTCCGCCTTCAGTCCTCGAGGGACTTCTCGAGATCCTCCTCCTGCTGCTCCTCGGATTTCTGCGACCCACCGTGAATCTCGTACTCGCGGTGCTCCAGGTACGCGTTGCGCGCAAAGGCGTACTCATCGAAAGGGTGCTGGGACTCGAGCAGGTTGTACTGGGGAATGAGCGTCCGCGCGTCCAGATCGAGGACGTACACCGCGTAAACTCCGATGTAAGCCCAGGTGTTCTCGATGTAGTTCTGCGGCGACAGGTACCCGTCCGGCACTCTCCCGAGGAGGTCGCGAACGTCGGACATGCCGAGGAAGGGCAGGACGAGGTAGGGGCCCGGCGACACGCCCCAGGTTCCGAGGGTCCTGCCGAAGTCGTTGTCGTTCTTCTGCAGGCCGACGGTGACGGCTGGATCGAGGAAACCGCCGATGCCGACCGTCGAGTTCATCAGGAACCGTCCCGTGTCGCTGAAGCCAGTCTTGAACTTGGCCTGCAGGAAATCGTTGACGATCACGGCCGGATACTGGGCGTTATCGAAGAAATTGCCGATCCCGACCTGGGCGAAGTGCGGCGTTATCCGGGTGTAGGTGTGTCCGACCGGCACCGCGACCTGGTGGACGAACGCCAGATCGAAACCCCAGATGGCGCGGTTCATGCGCTCCAGGGGATCTCTCGGGTCCTTGTGCCTGATCGGCTGCGACGCGCAACCGGCGAGGAGCGTCGCGGCGCACAGGAAGCCTATTGCAGTACGACCCGCGGAGAGTTTGGTCATGAGGGAGCTGCCGAGGTAAAGATCGTGATCATAGCAATCACGGTGCCAGATCGAGCTGCCCGGCGTTCGGATCGCGGCCGTGATTCGCGCGGCGCTCCTCGGTGATGAAATCGCGCACCTCGGCGAGGCGCGCGAGGAACCGCTCGCGCTGCACGTTCGTGAGGTCCGGCGTCCGCAGCGCGAGCTCCAGCTGCTGGGCGGCAAGAGGGAAGTTGCCGTTCGAGATGTAGTACTCGCCCATGTAGTCGTACGCGTCGCCCTTGTCCCCTGCGGCGATCGCGGCCTGGGCAATGAGCTGGATCTGGCTGGGAGTCGGCTCGACGTTGTTGAACAGATCGTTCAGCAGGTCGTGCGCCTGCTTGGGCTGCCCGACTTTGATGAGCGCCTCCGCGTATCGGATGGTGAGCGGAACGTTGCGCGGGAAGAGCACCTCCCCCTGCGAGAACGTCGTGAGCCCGTCATGGATCTGGCCGGCGGCGACCTGGGCCTGGCCGAGAGCCGAACGCAGCAGGGTCACGCCCTGATACTGGGCAACGAGCGGCTCCAGCACCTCCACCGCATCGGTCGGGCGATTGGCCTTGAGCAGCGCGATGGCCTCGCCGTACTGGTCGGCCAGCGTCGGCTTACGCGTCTCCAGGTGCTTGCGGTAGTAGCCGAGGATGTCGTAGCCCTCCGGCGCCTTGAGCACCCGCAGCCGTTCGCGAATGAGCGTGTAATCGACGGAGTCCTTCAGATCCTTCGGGCGCTCCAGGTGGGCGGCCCGCGCGCGTGCATCGGCGATGCGGTCGGAGGTGACCGGGTGGTCGAGCAGAAATTTCGGGATCAGCCCCTCCTCGTAACCATACTTCTGCTGCAGGGTCTCGAAGAAGTCCGGCATGCCCTCCGGATCGAATCCGGCCAGCGAGAGGTACGTCATGCCGACGCGGTCGGCTTCCTCCTCCTCGGTGCGCGTGAAGTTGATCTCCTGCTGGATCGCCATGCCCTGGGCCGCGGCGATGCCTCCCTCGATCGCCGGCGCGCCGCCGCCCGCCGCACCGATCAGCACCGCCGCGAGCATGGCGGCCGCCATGGTGAGGGTCTGGCGGGTCTGTGCCTGGAGCTCGCGGGCGATGTGGTGCTGGGTGTCGTGCGCCGTCTCGTGCGCGAGCACGCCGGCGAGCTGGGACTCGCTCTCCGTGGCGAGAATCAGCCCGTAGTTGCAGAAGATGTAGTAGGGGACCGAGAAGGCGTTGACGGCGGGATCGTCGATGACGTAGTAGTGAAAGTTCGCCGCCCCCATGATGGACTGCGCCGCGAGCCGCGTGCCGAGGGACTGGATGTACTCCGCGGTCTCGGGGTCCTCGAGAATCTGGTTCTCCGCCCGCATCTCCCGCTCGACCATCATTCCATAGGCGAGCTCGTCGTTCTTGCTGAACAGCGCCCCGGCTGGATTGCCGATATCCGGCAGGTCGGCCTCGGACTGGGCGAGCGCCACGGTCGAGCAAGCCGCGAACGCGGCGACGCCCAGGAAGAGCACGAGCTTCTGGCAGAGACTGTGAGCGGAGCGGCGCATGACCCGATTGAGCGCAACCTCGGCGGACTGAAGCTTCGACCGCGGTCGTACCGGGGAGTTTCGGCCGCCGTCGCGAGCGATGCCTGCAGCGTTACCAATCATTACAAAGTGTCCGACGCGTAGTCCGCGAGCCGCGAGCGCTCTCCACGCACGAGCGTAACATGACCGGAGTGCGCCCAGCCGCGGAAGCGGTTCACGGCATAAGTCATGCCCGAAGTCGTCTCGCTGAGATAGGGGCTGTCGATCTGGGCGACGTTGCCCAAGCAGGCGAGCTTGGTGCCCGGACCTGCGCGGGTGACGAGCGCCTTCATCTGCTTGGGCGTGAGGTTTTGTGCCTCATCCACGATGATGTAGCGGTTGAGGAACGTCCGCCCGCGCATGAAGTTGAGCGAGCGAATCTTGATGCGGCTGCGCAGCAGGTCATTCGTCGCGGCGCGGCCCCAGGCGCCGCCTTCCTCGCTCTGCGTGAGGACCTCGAGGTTGTCCATCAGCGCGCCCATCCAGGGCTCCATCTTCTCCTCCTCCGTGCCGGGGAGGAAGCCGATGTCCTCCCCGAGCGGGATCGTGACGCGCGACATGACGATCTCGATGAAGCGCTTGGAATCGAGCGTCTGGGCGAGGCCGGCGGCGAGCGCGAGCAGCGTCTTGCCGGTGCCGGCGGGCCCGAGGATGGTGACGAAGTCGATCTGCGGATCGAGCAGCAGATTGAGCGCGAAGTTCTGCTCGCGGTTGCGGGCGGTGATGCCCCAGACGCTGTGGCGTTCGCTGCGGTAGTCGCGCGCGAGCTCGACGACGGCCGTATCCCCGGAGACCCGGCGCACGATGCCCTCGATACCGCGCTCGCCCTCCACGTAGACACCCTCGTTCGACTGCCATTCCCGGACGAGGGGCCCCTCGAGCTCGTAGAAGGTGCGGTCGGCCTCCTTCCAGGACCGGACGCTCTCGCCATGCCGCTCCCAGAAATCGGGGGGCAGGGCGGTCATCCCCGGATAGATGACATCGGTGTCCTCGAGCGTCTTGTCGCTGTAGTAGTCCTCCGCGTGGACGCCGAGCACCGCGGCCTTGATGCGCAGATTGATGTCCTTGGAGACGAGCGTGACTTGAGCGGCGGGAATCTCCTTCTGCAGGGCGAGCGTCTGCGCGAGGATGGCGTTGTCCGTGCGCTGTCCGGGGAGGCTCTGCGGCAGCGCGCTCTTGAGCTCGCGTGTTTGAAAGAACAGGCGCCCGCTCGAGGCCTTCTTGCCGTGATTGCCCGAGAAGGCCGCCGGCAGCGCGAGCCCCCGGTCGATCTGCTCCTTCGTCGCGCCGTGCATCATGTCGTCGAGGAAGCGGCTCGCCTGGCGGACGTTGCGCGAGGCCTCGGACAGGCCCTTCTTGTGGGCATCGAGCTCCTCGAGCACCACCATCGGCAGGTAAATGTCGTGCTCCTCGAAGCGGAAGAGCGCGGTGGGATCGTGCATCAGCACGTTGGTGTCGAGCACGAACAGCCGGGCGTGCGGCTCGGCGTGCGGGCCGGCCCCTGCGCCGCGGGCCGGGCCCGGCTCAGAGAGACTTCGCCGCTTCAAGGACTTCCTCCACGTGTCCCTGTACCTTCACCTTGCGCCATTCCCGGCGCAGCACTCCGTGGCCGTCGATGAGAAACGTGCTGCGCTCGATACCCAAGTGCTTTCTCCCGTAGAGGGTCTTCTCCTTGATCACATCGAACAGGCGGCAGGCTTTCTCCTCCTCGTCCGCGAGCAGCTCGAACGGGAGCCGCTCCTTTTCCTTGAATCTCGAGTGCGAGGCGGGGCTGTCGCGCGAGATCCCGACGATCGCCACGCCCGCCCGGCGAAAGGCGGGGTACAGGTCGCGGAAACCCTGGCTCTCGAGCGTGCAGCCGGAAGTCATGTCCTTCGGGTAGAAATAGATCACGAGCTTGCCGGCCGCGGCGGCGGCGAGCGTCCAGGCCTCGCCGCTCGTCGAGGGCAGCTCGAAGGGGGGCACCGGCTTTCCGACCGCAACTTTCGCCATGGCGGGCGTCAGGCCTTCACCGGCTCGAGGATGGCATCGAGGTTGAGCGAATCGCAGAACTCCATGAACTCCTCGCGCAGGTGGGCGATGTGGATGCGGCTCGGCACATTCACGATCATCTGCACGGAGAACATCGGCGCACCCGTGTGCGCGGCCGGATAGCTGCGGGTCGAGACCTCCGCGATGTCGATGCCGCGGCTCGAGAAGAAGCCGGAGAGGCCGGAGACGATGCCCGTCTGATCGAGGCAGACCACATCGATCGAGTACGGCAGCATGTCCGTCCGTGTGGTCCGAGGCTCCGTGCGGCGGAGGTGAACGCTGAGATTGCCGGTCTCGGCGAGGCGCTTGAGCTCGGTTTCGAGCTTGGCGAGGGCGTGCCAGTTGCCCGAGACGAGCAGCAGCATCGCGAACTCCGAGCCGAAGTTCGCCATGCGGCTTTCGCTGATGTTTCCCCCGCATTCGGTCACGACGCGCGTCAGCTCGTGGACCATTCCGGTGCGATCGCTGCCGATCGCAGAAACCGCGAGGTGTTGCTTCATCTGCGGGCCGTTCTCCATGGTGGCTCAGCAGTTTACCGGGAGCGGCAGCCCGTTGCGAGGCAACCCCCGTCCGCGCCGCGAGGCCTCGCAGGGGGCACGGGACTTAAGGCAGCGAGCGACCGGAGAAGTCGGGCGCAGCCGGCGAAAATACCGTACCATCGCCCGCTCACTTGGACCGCACCGCCATCCCGTGATCCCATGTTCTCCGGTAGCCTGGTCGCGATCGTGACGCCGATGCGGGCGGACGGCTCGCTCGATCTCACCGCCTGGTCGCGCCTCATCGACTTGCACCTCGAGAGCGACACGAGCGGCATCGTCGTCGGCGGCACGACCGGCGAGTCGGCGACGCTCACGGATGCGGAGCTCCATCAACTCACCTCGCGGGCGTGCGAGCAGGTCGCGGGCAGGATCCCGGTCGTAGTCGGAGCCGGCACCAGCAGCACCGCCTCGACGGTCGAGCGTGTGCGCCGGCTCTCCGAGCTTCCGGTCGATGCGGTGCTCGTGGTCACGCCGGCCTACAACCGCCCGACGCAGGAGGGGCTGTACCGGCATTTCGCGGCGGCCGCCGAAGCATCGCGCGTACCGCTCGTTCCATACAACGTCCCGTCCCGCACCGCTGTCAACATGCTGCCGGAGACGGTTGCGCGCCTGTCGCAACTTCGCAAGGTGGTGGCGGTCAAAGAGGCCGTCGCCCGCGTTGAGCGCATTCGGGAGCTGAAGGGGGCCTGCCGGCAGGGATTCGAGATACTGAGCGGTGACGATGCCACTGCAAGAGAGGCGGTGCTCGCCGGCGCCGTGGGGGTGATATCGGTCACCGCCAACGTCGTCCCCGGCCGTATGGCGGAGCTCATGTCGACTGCCGCGCGCGGGGATCGGGCGCAGTCCGCGCGGCTCGACTCTCGGCTCGCCGGCTTGCACGAGGCCCTGTTTCTCGAGGCCAACCCGATCCCCGTCAAGTGGGCGCTCGGGCGCATGGGTCTCATCGACCGCGGCATCCGCCTGCCGCTCACCGAGCTCTCGGAGGGGCATCAGGTGGCGGTGATTTCGGCCTTGCGCGAAGGCGGCGCGCTCGGTGCATGAACAACTCCATCGATCGAACCACGGCGAAAGCATGACTCCATCCAACGGAACAAGACTCCTCTTGAGGGCGCTGTGCTTCGCGGCGCTCGGCATCACGGCGGCCGTCGCGCTCGGGGGGTGCCATCATGCGGTGTCCAGGGCGTTCAAGGCGAAGGACTGCAACAAGCCCCAACCGTACGATAAGGCGCAGAGCATTGCCCCGCTCAGGGTGCCTCCCGGCATCGATCCGCCGGATACCCAGGGTGCGCTACGTATCCCCGCCGACAATGAGCCGGCGCCGCCCCCGCGAAGGCTCACGGATCCCTGCCTCGACGAGCCGCCGCCGTTTTCGACTACAGCGACTCTGGTCACGCCGGCCACGCCCGCCACGCCGCGGGCGAAGTCGGTACCGGCCGACTGACATCGGGTATCATGCTTGAGGCCCCGGAGGGGCCTCAAGCATGATGGGATTGTGAGTTATCGCGGATAACTCATTGATCGGAGAGGTGGCCGAGCGGTCGAAGGCGCTGGACTGGAATTCCAGTAACATCTTCACGGGTGTTCGTGGGTTCGAATC
>CAWKGA010000001.1:0-901713 GCA_963849095.1 uncultured Gammaproteobacteria bacterium | reverse complement strand
GAAGGTGACGTACAGGGTGTTGGAGTAATCATAAATCAGATCGTGATACCCATCGCCGTTGAAGTCGTAATTCGCGGACATGATGGCTGCGGGGGGAATCGGTGGCGTGGTCGCTGTGGTGGACACCCCTACACCGCCGTTCTGATACGTGATCGTCGTCGCGGGATAGCAGTTGGCGCTGCCGGAGCCCGAGCCGCACTCCTCGACGCTGATGAGCTCATCGCGGCCGGTGGTGGGAGACTGCTGATAGGTGAGGGTGTAGGTCCGCTTAACCGTGCCCCCGTAGCTCACCGTGATCGAACCGAGCAAATCCGGGTTCTGAACAGGAGTGCCCGCGACATAGAGGGCGGGTGAGCTCTGAGCCACATTGGCGCCGTAAGTGAACTGCATCGTGTAGTTGTAAGTGCTCGAGCCCGAGCTGCTCGGCGTCCAGGAGATGGTGCTCGGCACCGCCGTGCCCGTTGCGGTGCTGTAGGTGATCGTCATGGTATTGCCCGCCCGGTCGCTCACCTCGTTGAGCATCCAGACCCAGGCAGTGCTCGTGCCAGAGGCCAGCACCTGGGAATTGTTACCGCCGCTGCCGCTGCTGTTCTCACCGTACTGGTAGGTCAACCCGTTCGCGGTCTGTACGATAAAGTACGCTGGGCCATTGCCCGCGGAGCCATAGGCTGTGACGTTGGCGAAATTGGCGACCTCGGTCTGGTAGGTCGAGCCGGCCTCCCCATAGGTGCCGGACGTGAGGCGCAGGCGCTGGCCGTCCAGGCAATACACATCGCTCATCGTCAGGGTGATCGGGGCCGGTGCGGCATCCTGCGCATAGGTCTGATTGCACCGGTAGATGGAACTCAGGCCCGAGAGACTCCAACCGACGCCGACATATCCGATGCCCTGCTGGCTGCTGTAGGTGAGGGCCATGCTCGGCTGCAGCCCATTCGGGCCGCGGGGTGCCCAGATGGGGATGGTGTATGTCGCCGCTCCGGTCGGCGAGACCGCGAAGGTTCCCTTGGTTCGTCCGACCGCCGACTGCGCCGCCGCGACGCCAGCTCCGGCGAGCAGAGCAACCGAGACGACAGACACCAGGATCCGGTTCATCGCAACGGCTCTGTTCACAGAGACCCCTCCCGCACAGCGTTTGAGACGCGGGCCAACTCGACCTTCACAACGATGGAGAACTACGGTCGAGAGAGTGCGGGAGGTCCGCGACAGCACCTCCATCTCGGGAGGGAACTGAAATCGAATGCAACGGAGCGACCGGCGCGGACTGGCGCGTCGCAGCGCAAGCACACCTTTGTGCTTCTCTTCACCCCACGAGCGATGTCTCCCCGCATCGGCTCCATGTCAGCACTCGGAGCGATTCTGAAACTCCGAGCCCTCGTATCAGACTTTGTGGATCAGCTCGGCGTCGGAAAATCTGAAGATTGGGTGGGTTCGAAAAGTACTCTCGCGCGAGCTTGGCTGTCAACCGCGTTCGGCATACCAACACGACATTCCACGCAACAGTGCAACACAACGTGCAGCGGAATAGTCTCTGAGAGAAAAAAGATCAGCAACGAGCGAAATGAAGTCTCGGGGCATTCTGCGACTCGAACGCCGCTCCACCACGCAGTATCATGGCTCATCACGCGAGGGGAGGACCTCCCGTGCCTCAGGGATCGCTCGACATCTCCACGTACCAGGCGCCGATGGCGTCTGGCGCGCCTGTGCTCGATGACGCGCCGTCGCTGAGAGTACGCGCGCTCGACTTTGTAACCGATCGTGTCCCGGCGGCGGCGCTGGGTGCCACGCTTTCACTGCTGCTCCACGCCATGCTCCTCACTACGGTTCTGTGGGCCAGCGGTGCACGCAGGACACACCCGCCCGACCCCCGGCTCAGCGGAAGCGCTCAATCACAGAGGGCTGAGGATGCTGCGATGCAGTGGATTGATCTCGAGATGAGCCCGACCCCGCGCGCGGTGACGCCATTGAGCGTGTCCCCTGTGCGCGACGTAGCGCCACTGCCGTCGCTGCAGAGTGAATTGGCGTATGTGGCTGCGGAGCTCGACGCCGATTTCGGCCGTGACTCGGCAGCGAGAGCTTCATCGAGCGCTGAGAATTCCGCGGTTGACGGAGCTGCGCTGGTTGCGATGGCTGGGCGATACGTCGGCCAGATCAACGCTCGCATCGATCGCGCCTGGATGCGTCCGCGTACGGCCATCGGCGCGCCGATCTTCGCTTGCCGGGTGCGAATCGATCAGGACCGCGCCGGCAACGTGCTCGATGTCACCCTCGAGCGCTGCAACGGCGACGCTCACTGGCAGCTCTCGCTCGTGGAGGCGATCGAATCGGCATCGCCCCTCCCCGCGCCGCCCGATCCTGGGGTGTTCGCGCCGATCGTGCATATGAGCTTTCACGCCACGGCGTACCGATCGGGGGCGCCTGAAGGGGAATACGAGCCGAAGGGGGTCGCTCGGGTGGCGCAGGCCGATGCGTCCGACGACAACGCTGAGTCAGCTCTCGATCGACTCCACGAGGCGCTGCTGAAGGCGCACCCGAACGAAGTGATCGAGCTCACGATCAAGGGCTCGGCAAGCCGAAGTCCTCTCGGAGGGCCGCCGCCAGCGATCGCGAGTCCCGAGGAGATCCCGCGCGACAGCGGGCCGCGATAGGAAAGGACCTCGCTACGCGAGGTCGTCGGTCGCGTCGTGAGAGTGCCCGAGGTCGGGGCCGGATCGTAGCCCGAGCTCCTGGTTGTGTTGCTTCTCCAGCCAGCGCTCCGCGGACTGCTGTTGCATCGCGTCGATGTCGTGCATCGTGAGCCGCGCGCGGGGAATTGCGCGCGGTGCCGCGGCGGAAACCTCGAGCTCGCGGTCCAGGTAGTCGTGCGCGAGCTCCTTCGGGCGGGCGCGAGAGAGAACCTCGAGCCAGCGGGAGCGGCTCTGCTCGGGGGTCAGGGATTCGCCGGTGCGCCAGGGCGGGACAAAATCGTCCGCCGCGTAGAACACCGTCGCGGCCTCGCGGTGGCGCGACAGGGCGACGTAGGTGGTGTGACGGTCGAAATTCGACGTGGCGAGCACGTAGCTGCGGTCGACGGTCGTGCCCTGAGCCTTGTAGACGGTGGCCGCGTACCCGTGGTCGAGATCGCCATAGAAGTGAGTGTCGACGACCACGCGATCGCCAGTGCCGTCGAGACGGACTTGCAAGATGCCCTCCTCTACCGCCTCGATCGTCCCCAGCGTGCCGTTCTTCACACCAAGGCTGCGCTCGTTGCGCAGGAAGTACAGGCGGTCGTTCACGGCGAAGGTGCGCGGGCCGCGCTCGGTGTCGAGCGTTTCTTCGTGGCCGAGCTCGCCGCGTTCGCGGCGCAGGGCCCGCGCGAGCTCGTTGAGCGCGTGTACGTCGTCGCGCGTGTAGGCGAGAATCAGCCGGCTCTCGCCGGGGGCGGTGGCGCCGTCCTGCGCCCAGCGGGCAAGCAACGCCTCGCGGGCAGCCTGGTGGGAGGCCACCGGAATCACGGCGCCGGAGCGCTCGTACGCGATCAGGGCGTCCCGTGTGCCGCCGGTCGCGAGCTCGCGGGTGGCCTCGCGCTGCCAGGGGTGGCGCTGGCGGCGGACTTCGGTGAGCTCGGTGAGGCCGCTCTCGGCGAGGATGCCGCGGAACGGGGCGCCGGCTTCGATGGCCTGCAGCTGCTCGGGGTCGCCGACGAGGACGACCTTCGTGGGGGCGGCGGCGGCGGTCTGCAGGACATGGGCGAGCTGGCGGGTGCCGACCATGCCGGCTTCGTCGATGACGAGCACGTCGCGGGCAGTGAGTGGGTCACGATCGGATTGCCAGGCGTATTCGAGGCTCGCGAGGGTGCGGGACGGGATGCCGGAGGAGACGGAGAGGTTTTCGGCGGCGATGCCCGAGAGGGCCGCACCCTTCACGGTGTAGCCCTCCCCTTCCCAGGCGAGGCGGGCGGCGCCAAGGAGGCGGCTCTTGCCGGTGCCGGCGACCCGCTCCTGGTGGCCGTCCGCTGCCGCAGAAGCGCGGTTGAGCCCCCAAGCCTTGTACTGCCGGTAGCCGGTGCGCCCGGAACGCTTTACTGTCAAATCAGGCCCCATGGCCAACGGTTCTGCGTAAGATAGGGTCTCGCATCAGGAACGGAGCTTGGCTCCTACCAACCTGCTCCCCGAGCAAGGTGGTTGTCCTGACGGACGATGCGGCCACGGCGGCAACGAAACGGGCCCATTCGAGAAGTTGAGGCAAAGATCTGCGTGAACGCGCTGCATGCGGTGCGTTCGTGTCGCCGTGATCCGGGCTATGGCTCGCGATGCGCGTTGGTCGAGATGGGGCACGAGGAGGAAGTCATGAGCGGCAATATCACCAAACTCGCGGCCGCGGAGTTCTTCCCGCGCTTTCCTAGCAACGCCGCCATGAAGGTGAGCATCGAGAATCGCGGTTCTCTGTTCCTGGCGCGCCCCGCGGGCGACGAGACGCGCAAGCATCTCGAAGAGAACGTGACTGCGGAGGCGCAGTGGTTCGGAGGTGCGCTTGTCGTCGAGCCGCACTACATCGACGACTTCATCACGGCCTTTGAGGCCAACGGTGGTGAGGTGTCATGAAGCTCGTGACCATGTTCGCCTGCGGGCGCCGCACGGAACTCCAGAGTGCCGCGTCCCGTGCGCCGCAGCAAGTTCCCAAGCACGCCGCCGAGCAGCTCGTCACGTTCTTTGAGCACTTCGCGGCAAATGCTGAGCACATCACTTTGGCCGGCCCGTTTGCTCACCATCGCAAGCCGCCACGACAAGCGCTGCTGTCGCGTAAGGACAGTGCTCCGTGACCCTCATGGTGAAGCGGGGCCGCCGCTACTGCCGTGCCGACAAAGCCGAGATCCTCGACGCTGCAGCGCAGCTGCAAGTTCGAGACATTGCGCGCACGCCACTCGAATCGCCAGCAAAGGCGCAGGCATTCCTTCGGGAGACGCTCGGACCGCGCGACTCTGAATGCTTCGCCGCCCTGTGGTTCGACACCCGAAACCGTGTACTGGCATTCGATGTTCTCTTCACGGGCACGCTAGACGGTGCCGCAGTCTATCCGCGTGAAGTTGCGAAGCGCGCGCTGGAGCGCAACGCGGCGGCCGTCGTCCTGGCTCACAACCATCCATCGGGAATCCCCGAACCGTCGCGCGCCGACGAGCTAATCACGAAGCGTTTGAAAGACGCGCTCGCGGTGCTCGACATTCGCGTGCTCGACCACATCATCGTGTCCGCCGACGGCGCGCTGTCGATGGCCGAGCGCGGACTGTTATAACGGGTGATGCCATGCCCACGCCAGAACCGACAGCCCTCACAATCAACCTCACCGGAGCCGACCGGGACGCACTCCTCGTCGCAGTCTCGAACGCGATGGGAGCACTCCTCCCAGTCATCGCCCACATCCGCGGCGAACTGCACATGGCCAAAGACCCAGACGCGCAGCGCATGTGGAAAAACTCGCTCGCCAAGCACACGGATTCTCTGAAGACCCTGCAGAACTTCGCACAGAAGCTCCGGCCAGTATGATTACGAGCACGAAAGTCCCAGACGGCAAGCGCCTACGGACATCGCCGAAGCACTTCGGCACTCGTTGCGTGCTGGTGGAGCAGGCCGTGTTCACCTGGGCGTGCAAGCTCTCCGCCACCTACGAGGGCGGCTACTGGGAATTCTACGAGCTGTCGAACGGCGGCTTCTACATGGCGCCGGATTCCGATGTTCCTTACGATGTAGCGTGGGCCGAAAACTACTTCCGCGACACCATGAGCGGGGACGCTTTCGGTATCACGGTGACGCTCTACGCGCTCTCGCATCTGAGCTTGCAGGTGATGGATGAAGCCATCATGGACCACTACCACTGGCTGCGGGAGTACGCAATTGAGCACGCCGAGGCTAGCCAGATCTTCGCCGCGATAGATTAGGCATGGACGCTACATGCGGCAAGCCGGCGGCATCCTCGTCATGGAGATGACCGAGCGCAGATTGGAGGCGGCACGTGAATACTACGGCCTGTAGCTTCGCCGTCGAAGTCATCGCCAACCTCAGCGGGGAGTGGCGCGGTAGCGCCATGCGGTTCGCGACGCGGAAGGAGGCGGAGCAGTATGCGCAACATCTGCGGTCGCGATGGATCCTGGTTGTCGATGCGCGCCTGGTCGAATCCACCGAGCCCGTGAACTACAGCTTCATCGACGGCCGGCTGAAGAAGGTCGGTAGCTGATAGCGATATCGAAGTAGAGCGCCATGAACCTGGTTGTCCGCAACGTCAGCACGAACCGCGCGACCCACTACACCCTGCGCGAGCTGTCGAACGAGGCGCGCTCGGCAGCGCAGGGGCGCGGCAAGCTTGTCCGCTGGTGGGTAGAGGTTTTCTCGGAAGGGTCGAATCTCGACACATGCTGTCTGCGGGTCGAGATCAAGCGCGCCGACGGCCTCGGCGAGATCGTCAACGTCGCAATCTGAAGCAACCACAAAATGCCGATCACGAAGCGCCCGCGAGGCTGTGACTGTGACTACGTGCAGACCGGCAAGCATGCGGTATGGTGTCGAGAGCTGATTACCCGACGGGTGAAGCTCGGCTTGGCCATTGTTGATCTCGATGCGCTGGGCCGCCTGCCAGGTCACACTCCGCCGCTGTCGGTGCCCTGTGAGGTTGTCCACGAGAACGACAAGTTCATCACGCTCGCACCGATTCAAACCAGGAAGCGGTAAAGTTGTGAACCGACATTGAACGTTGACCAGGGAGCGGCGTTCAATCGAGACTAGCTGCTTACAGCGCAAGTAATTGATCGAACTCGGAAGACAGCTATTTCCGCCTGGCTATGGTGCGACGCCGATTCCGTTCAAAACCTGCTCAATCTTCGGCGCCCGTTCACAGGCATGCTCACTGCATGCCCGCCCTGGAACGGCCCTTTACAGGCGGTCCGGCCGCTACCATTTCTTGCTGTCGTCAGAACTTTCTTTCTCGGTAGGCAGCGCCGGCACAGCCAGAAGTTCACTCTGTGCCGCCACGGCCTTGCGTGTGGTTGCCGACGGCGAGGCTGGCGAACTCTGCGTCGAAGGTGCTACAGCGATTGAGTTGACGTTCGCTTGAAGCTTCAGTTCGTCCCGGACCTGTAAACCAGTCGGGTCAACCGAGTCCAAAGCGATCTTGACGTTCTCAAGATGGCCATACGCCAGCTTGCTCGATACCCGATCAATGACGACATCGCAGCATGGGGTCTCTGTACGACCCAGCGATTCTCCGGTCTGCGGATCTTTCAGCTCCTTGCCCATGGAGACGATTGCGTAGCTGGCACCGACCTTAACCGCCTGCCCGCCCTGACTCAGGATGACATTGGTGCCATCCTTCGATACCACCACAAGCGGGAACGTCCGTGAGAGGATCGCCGAGACCGCCCGGTCTACAACCTCCGATTCCATTCTTGCCGTCAGCTGCGCACCGTCCACCCCGCGGTCCATCGTCGTCGGCTCGGTTGGAGCCAACTCCTCCTGCAGGGTGTCGGAGAGCATAATCTGTCGCGTCGAGACGTTCAGAATGCGGTGCGACACGGACCAGCCACCGGAGTAGCTGACAAGGTCGCGGCCACTCATCTGTAGATGCCGTGCATTCCGGTGATAGCCGAAATCATTAATCGTGCCCACCCAGACGATGTCGGCGCCCAAGGTCTGGTTCAGTTTTGCCATCTCATCATTGGGGGTCTGCCCAGAAGCGACCAGGTCCAGTTCGGATTGAACCTCGGGGCCGAAATCGCGGTCCAGCACGCTGAACCGCCCTGTGGCGGTGAGCGCATCAATCAGACGCTGCCGAACCTCCTCTGCGATCTTTGCAGCCGGAAACTCGGTACCGCCGACATCGAACACATTGGCTGAGACGCGCAGCGGCGAGACGACGATCTTGATTTTCTTCGAGTCCGCGGGGGCGGTGAACTTCGCGATTGACGCCTCAATGTTGGCCCTATACGGCTGACCGGCAGCGGTCGGCTCGATGAGGCTCACCAGCTTGAAGTTGCTGATGGTGCCTTTGGACCTTGAAGCAACCGCCTCGGCGAAGGCGGAGCCGCGCAGCGACTCCTCCGTCTGACCGGAAGCGACGTCCAGGCCGAACTTGACCGCGATGGATCCCGCGTCAATGGACTCCCCGTTGACCTCCATCACCGCCAGTCGCAGCGCTTCCTGTACGGCGGCATCCGGTGTCTCCCCGATGCCCTGGGTAGAGACCTGGACGTGCTCAATCTTGCCGACATCCGGCAAGGGCGTGACAGGCGAGGCCTCCGAAGCTGTAGTGGCCGAATCCACCGCTTTGGTTTCAGTCTTCTTGGTGCAGGCCGTTAGGGCCAAAGCGCCAGCAAGGATAAAGGGGGCAATGTTCTTCCGCATGTTGTCCGTGCTCCGGAGGACTTGCGCTAGAGGGCCGCAGTGGCGTCAGGGGGAACCTCAATGCCGTGGCTCCTGGCGAAGCTGACGGCACTGCTGAGCGTCGAGGTAGTGTTGGAGATGGAGCTCGGCAGGGTCCTGACGATGTAAGCACCAGCCTGGAGCTTCGCTCCGGCCTGCAGCGCGCCCGGACCTGTGAGACCCTTCGAGAAGTTGGCGACGCCCTGCCTCATTCCCGTGTACTTGATCAGACCGGAAGCCAGTAGCACCAGACCCTGCGTGTAGGTCTGCTTGGCCTGCGCGTCCAGGGTCACATTCTGGTTCTTCAGCGCATCGGAGAGCGCAGTGGAACTGTCCGACTGAACCTTGTTGGCATCCTCCAGATTCTGCGCTGTAGCACCCTCCCCTAGAGCGTTGGCAGTGGCTTGCGCCGTCGCAGCCTGATCCTTCAGGCCCAGGGCCTCAAGCAGTTTCGACTGAGAGGACAGGACGTCCTTGCCGCCAGCAACGTAGGACCTCACGAGATTATGCTGCTGGCCGGACAAGTCACCGCCGCCACTCAGCTTTGAGCCAAAACCACCGAACGACGGGATCTGGCTGACTCCGATGGTCGGAATGCCGATCATCAAGGCCGCAACGACCAGCGCTGTAATGTTCTTCTTCATGGTCCTTCTCTCCTTGATCTTTTTGGTTAGTTCTACTGTGGCAGGAAATTTCATGCAGTTTTTCGCGCACCGCGGCCACCCACCATGTTCAGACCCAAGGTGTGAGCAATCATTCCGGCCAACCGAAAACGGATGGTGGCGATCGACCAGGGCACATGTCTTTGCATGGGTGCGAACGGCGCGCTCGCCGAATATTTCGGATACTTCAGCCGCTTCATGTCCACCGGCGTTTTATCCAGGCCGCGCAACCGCTCCATCATCAGAAAGGCATACGCCGCAATGCATAAGGTGGCGTGATGATGAAAGCCGCGCCAGTTGCGTCCTTCATACTGTCCCAGGCCGACTTCCTGTTTCAGCTCCTGGTAATCGCGCTCGATGCGCCAGCGTGCTTTGATCGTGTTCACCAAGGTTTTGAAGGAGGTCGCGTGCGGCAGTGTCGAGAGAAAGTAACGGGTGGGTTCCGCTTCATTCAGCGGCCACTCGATCACCAACCACTCCGGTTCGCGGGGCTGATTCTCATGCGCCGTCGTGACCCGCACGCGGGCAAAGCGCGAACTGAGCGGCTCGCTCGTGCCTTCACGCCACGTGATCGTTCGATACACTCCTTTCGGCAGTGCCAAGGCCAACGCCTTCACCGCGATCGGTTGATGCGCTTCATCGCGCACGAGCCGCGTTCGGGCGCGACCCCGCGCCGCCGGCGCCGGTGTCGGCCCCGGCTGATGCTTGCCCCACCACACACCGGTGGCCGGACGAATGCCCAAGGCATACAAGAGTTTTTCCTGCGTCAGGTAATCGCGAAACCCCGCCTCATCTCCATACGCCGCATCGCTCAGCACGATGCCCCGCGGCGTGCCGGCGGCCAATGCGGCCGCCACGTGTTGCCGGGCAATCTCATTCTTGGTGGCAAAACCGATCTGTATCGGTACGCCGGCCGCTCGACAGCGGGCCGGATCGTCAGTCCATTCTTTCGGCAGATACAGTTGATACTGCAGCGGAACGCTGCCCTCTTTCGTGGCGAGCGTCAGACTCACCGCCGTGCGGCAATTCTCCTGCTTACCCAGCTGCCCGCAGTATTGGTGCGCCACGCCCACCGACTCGGTGCCTTTCTTGGCCATCCCGGTGTCGTCGAGAATCCAAAAGACCGGCTCCTCGCGCTCCTTCGTCAATTGCGGCACCAACTCTGCGGCCACCGCTTCCAGCACCGCCGAATCGCTCCACGGGGAGTTCGCCACCAAGTGATGCATCGAGTTGTGAGTGGCTTCAACGGCCTGAGGACGCAGCCGCGCCGCCATCGGTTCTACACTCTTTCGATCCCCCGGCATGATCAATCCCTGCAAATACAAACTCGCCGGCTTCACGCGATCCACGTGTGCCAACACAGCCGTAATCGTTGCGGAAAATCGTTGAAACCGCGATTCCATATCCATAGCGTACCTAGAATTTACTTTAAATAGTCTGTGCAGTGTACGCTACGCAATGAAATTATGTGCGTCACAGTAGGGACAGCGATTACTCGCCGCCCCCTGTACAGATCCGTACGTGCGCGGTGACGCATACGGCTCCTACCTTGAGTGTTGGACGTGGAATCGTTGTTCCGGCCATGGATGTAAGATGCGGACCGACGGAAGATATCGATTCGCCAATACTCGCATCCACTGCCATGTTCGTCGCCAGCGCTGGCTACGGCGCCGAAGCGCTCGATACCAGTGCCAGACGGCATAGCGGCGGAAGTCGCAGAGGGCTTTGAAGTTGGTCGGAACGGCGTGGTAGGCAAAATAGCCGCGCACAACCGTCGCGAGCCATGCTCCCTGCTCGGCGAGTGGCAAATGGGATCGACGCCTGAGCGCGACCTTCACGTCCTTGAGCTTTACCCGAAACCGCTTGCGTTGAGACCGCCGCCACAGCTGGAACGTCTTGCCATCCTTCTTGGTCCCGCAAATGTGCGTTAGACCGAGGAAATCGAAGGCCTCTGGCCGACCGTCCCCGCGACTCGCCCGATCCTCAGCCGCATGTCGGCCGAACTCGATCAGTCGTGTCTTTTCCGGGTGGAGATTCAGTGCGAACTTTCCGAGTCGTTCTCGCAGATCATTCAGGAAACGCTCCGCATCCTGCCGATGCTGGAAGCCGACAATACTATCGTCGCAATAACGCACGACGATCATGTCGCCGGTTGCATGGCGCTCGCGCCACTGCTGAACCCAAAGATCGTAGACGTAGTGCAGATAGGCGTTGGCGAGCAGTGGTGATGCCACTGACCCCTGAGGCGTACCCGCTGTTGTCTCAATCCGTCGGCCCTCTTCCAGCACGCCCGCCGTCAGCCATTTCTGGATCAGGCGGATGATTCGACGATCTCCGATCCGATATTCAACGAATCGCACCAGCCATTCTCTGCTGAGCTGATCGAAGAAAGATTGGATGTCGGAATCGAGAATCCAGCAGATCTTGCGTGTCTTTATCCCGTATGCGAGGGCATCCAACGCATCGTGTTGGCTGCGTCCCGGACGGAACCCATAGCTGAAACCCAGAAACTCCGCCTCATAGATCGGCGTAAGAATGGCCACCACTGCCGCCTGAACGATTTTGTCCTCGATCGCGGCAATGCCGAGCGTCCGGTATCTGCCATCCGTCTTCGGTATAAGCCTCCGACGGGATGGCAGCGCTCGATACGTTCCGGCATGGACCCGTGCGTGAAGACCAGTGAGACGAGTCTCAAGATCCTCCTCGTACTGGCCCCATGTCACCCCATCAACGCCCGGAGCCGCACGCTTCTTCAAACTGAAGAACGCCCACCGGAGAACATCAATGTCGACGTGATGCAGGAGCGCTGTGAACTTCCCCTTCTTGTTCCTGTTGACGGCTTCACGTATGCGGTCCTGCGCCTGTGACACGGCGTCCCGGCTCTGGGTCCGGACCGTGCTTTGCAGTTCCGCATTCCTCTTGGTCCCACCGCTTCCCTCCACCGGCTCCGCAACGGATCGCCCCGCCTTGTTCGCCGGCTTCGCAGGTAATATCGGTGAGTCCGACTTCCCCGCCCCGTTCATCATCGGCTACGACCGAAGTCTTTCCGATGCGGCCCTGAAGTCGGACCTCCAGGGCAGTGACGGGGATCTCCCGGTTCCCGCGCAGAAGACGTACATACGTTCCAAGGTCTCTGACGGCGCCGGGTCAGCACGACGCTCGCGATGTCGCGCCGTGCCATATTGCCTTCTGCTACTGTGACAGCATCGGCACCAGGGAATTTACTTACGCCGCTCAATGCTTGGCCTGCATGCTCCCCTGTCAACGCTTCACCGACAGCCTCTCGGCCACCTGTGCATGACTCGGGGCCGGTGTGGATCGCTACTCCTTCACCGTAATGGACTCGCACCATCAATCTCCTGCCGGTCTCCCGGCGCACCACAGTAGAATTAGTGAATGCCAGCATTGTTCAGCTGGCTGATGAGTTCTCTTGCCGCGTTCTGGGCGGCAAGCTTCAGCGCGTTCGTCTGCGCCTCCGCCTCGGTCGGTCCAAGTCCGGCGTATTGCACCGGGCCTACGGTTGCTACGGTGTCGGGGATTGTGTCGCGCAGGTCCAGGACCTTGGCATTCACAGTCACCGGCACGCGCAGCAGACCCGTGGCCGGATCCGGGTTCGCAAACCCAACATCGAGCGTGCCAAGCGCCAGGTAGGGGATCTTGGCGTTACGCAGCCCGGTCTCCACATCCCGCAGCGTCTGCGACTGCAGGTCCATGCCGCTCTTGTAGTCGTCCTGGACGGCTGCGACATGAAGTTCTCCGCCGCTGTAGGGCTCCACGTCGGCAGCCTCGGTAACGCGGAACCCTGCCTGAAGGAAAGCCCCCGTGAGCACCTGGTCCATATTGGAACTCGGGAAGATTCTCCAGGACGTCTCCGACGCCTTCCGGGTCGTGCTGCCGCCACGCTCAATGGACACGGAGGTATTGGCCTGTGCCGCCTGAGCAACGGACTTGGACCCGTCAGTATCCACCTGCCCCCTCGAGATGGACTCCCCTTCCGAGGTCTTCTCCGCGAGAGAAGCGTAAGCGTGTGGCCGTGGCCCATGGATAGAGGGCTTGCACGCGTGTGACGATGCCGCCTTCGTAGTGAGATCACCGTAACGGTGACGGAGTGAGGCGAAGGTGGGCGGAGAGAAGACAGGCAGCGACGGGTCGGACAGGCGAGCTCGACGGCGGTGGTCCGAGGCGCAGAAGCTCGAGATCATCCGGGAGTCGGAGCGGGCCGGGGTGATGAAGCTCGAGGTCTGCCGGCGACACAGGCTGCACCCGAGTCTGCTGACGAAGTGGCGCCAGCAGCATCAGGCGGGGCTGTTGGGCGGCAAACGGAGCCTCGGTGGCGCAGCGCGGCTGCTGCCGGTACGCGTGCGGCCGACGCCGGCGCTGTCGCGGGAGGTCCGCCCGTCTGACGTCATCGTCAGTTCCAACGAGACGAGATGGGGCGCGATCGAGGTGGAGTTCGCGACGGGACGGCGGCTGTGTGTGCGCGGGACGGTGGATGCGGGGATGCTACGCACGGTGCTCGAGGAGCTGTCCCGGCCATGATCGGCTTACCGGCGGGGGTGAGGATCTGGCTGGCGGCCGGATTCACCGATCTTCGCAAGGGCTTTGAGGGGCTGAGCGCGCTCGTGCAGACGGCCCTCGGCCACAACCCTTATTCCGGCCAGGTCTTCGTGTTCCGAGGCCGTCGCGGTGACCGGATCAAGATTTTATGGGACAGCCAGGACGGACTGTGTCTCTTCTACAAGCGATTGCGCGGGGCGAAGTTCGTCTGGCCGCGGGCCGAGAGCGGGACGGTGTCGTTGAGCGCGGCGCAGTTATCGATGCTGCTGGAGGGGATTGACTGGCGCTCACCGAAGCGCACGGGGCTCGCGCCGCAGGATCCGGATCGCGTGCAGCCGACGCGGTCCGTGTAGGGAACTTCAGTCCGACAGCAAAACAAACAACAAAAAACATCTATCAAACAGTGGTGCGCACCCCGAGTGCGGCGCGTATAATCTGTGCGTGCTCGATGTCAACACACTGCCGAACGATGTAGAGGATCTCAAGCGCCTCGTCATCGAGCACCACGCCGCCTCGGCCGCGAAGGACATCCAGCTCAACGAGCAGCGGATGCTGATCGAGCATCTTCGATTCCAGATCGCCAAGCTCCGTCGTGCCCGGTTCGGCCAATCCTCCGAAGCCCTCGAGGGCGTCGGGCAGCTGGCGATGAGCTTCGAGGAGCTCAAGGCAGCCATCGCCGAGGCCGAGCGGCAGGTGGCTGCCGCCGGAGAGGTCCCGGCATCTGAAGCTCCGAAGGGCAAGCCGGTGCGCCGCAAGAAGCTGCCCGAGCACTTCGAGCGCATCCCACATCTGATCGAGCCGAAGGAGTGCACCTGCCCCGAGTGTGGCGGGGCGCTCACGGAGCTCGGCAGGGACGAGTCCGAGGTGCTGGAGGTGAAGACGGTCACCTTCACGGTCACCCGACACATCCGCCCGAAGAAGCGCTGCGCGAAGTGCGCAGCCATCGTGCAGGCCCCTGCACCTTCGCGTCCGATCGAGAAGAGCTTCGCGGGCGCCTCGCTCCTGGCGCTGATCCTCACCTGGAAGTACGGGTTTCATTTGCCGTTGTACCGGCAGTGCCAGATCTTCGCCCATGCGGGGCTGAAGCTCTCCCGCACGACGCTCATGCAGTGGGTGGCGGCCTCGAGCGCGCTGCTCGGACCCCTGGTGGCGGGGCTCGCCAAACACGTGCTGTCGGCGGGGAACATCCATGCCGACGACACCCCGTTTCGGGTGCTCGCGCCCGGAACCGGGAAGACCCGACGCGGGCACATGTGGACGTACGTGCGCGACGGCACCGGATGGGGATCGAGGGATCCTCCGGCGGTGTGGTATCAGTACTCGCCGAGTTGGCACGGAAAGTATCCTCAGAAGCACCTGGCCGGCTTCACTGGGAAGCTGCAAGTCGATGCCTACGCGGGCTTCGAGCCGCTGTTTCTCCCCTCATCCCCGGGGGTGCCGGCGCGTGTTGAAGAGATTTCCTGCATGGCTCATGCGAGACGACGCTTCTTCGATCTGTACGCGGCGCTGAAGTCCCCGATCGCCAAGGAGGCCCTCGAGCGCATCGGCGTGTTGTACCAGATCGAAGATCACGTCCGCGGCTCATCGCCCGAAGTGCGGCTCGCCGCGCGGCAGCAATATGCTGTTCCGCACCTCGAGGCTTTGCATGCGTGGATGACCGAGACGCTCTCCCAGATCGACAGCAGCTCGACGCTCACCGAGGCATTCAACTACTCGCTCAAACGCTGGAAGGAGCTCTGCCGCTACTGCGAGGACGGGAGACTCGAGATCGATAACTCGATCGCCGAGCGCTCCATTCGTGGCATGGGCATCGGGCGCCGCAATTACCTCTTCTTCGGCTCCGACACGGGCGGCGAGCGCGCGGCAATCATCTACAGCTTGATTGAATCGTGCAAACTCAACCACATCGACCCGCAGAGCTACCTGCAATACGTGCTCGAGCGGATCGCCGACCATCCGATCAACCGCATCGAGGAGCTGCTGCCCTGGAACGTGGCCACCAAGCTCGGTCAGCCGGCCCAGGTCACCAACGCCCTGGCGGCGTAACGAACTCTCCCGTGTCCAAGCCCGCGCCCAGCACCGCGCCGCTCAGCCACCTGCAATCCTTCCTCGACGACACGCGCGGTCAGATCACGATCGGGGAGATCCCGCCGATCCGCCGCGCGGCGCTCGCCGCCGAGGGCAAGAAGGCGCGCGTCGCGCTCGTCGGCCGCGACGGGGAGACGATCGCGCAGCTCCTCGAGCGCCTGGACGCCGCCGTAGGCCGCGCGATGGCCGAGGACACCGTGGTCGACGAGGTCCTGCCGGAGATCAAGCGCCGCCGCTCTCGGTGAGCGGCGATACTCTCCCCACGATTTCACAGCTTTGCCGATCGGCAACCGGGAATCCACGGGCCACGGCCACACGCTTACAGAGAAGCGGCGACGTTGGTCTTTGAATCGACGTCTACACGCTGATAAGTGTGCGGATCAAAGTCCGTCTGGGTACTGGCCTGGCGGGCCACAATCAGGAAGGTTATCCGGGATTTTGCGGTCATCGGAGCTGTTGCAATTCCCGAAGCTGCCTTGATGGCGTTATCGAGTTCCGAGACGTTTAGCTTTGCACGAAGGCTGACGGTGTACTCGTGCACGTCCTTGCGGTCCTGCTCCTCGATGATGGTCTCATCGAGCACATACTGATCAAGGTTAGGAGTCGTTAATAAATAAAGGTATCAATGATCAGTTCGGGCGAATGACGTAATTCCATTCGCCGTGGAACCTGTTGGGTTGCAGCTTCACTCGCTTCATCTCCTCAGCGCTCACCTTGCGGCCTGTGGAGTACTTGCGCCGATCCAGCCGACAGGTGACCTTCAGTCCCTTGGCCGTGGTGGTCTTGGCAATCAGATGGACGATCGTCTCATAGTCGCGCAGGGGCTCACCGCGCCAGTTCGATGAGATGAAGGAAAAGAGCCGATGCTCCACCTTGTTCCACTTGCTGGTGCCGGGCGGGAAATGACAGACCGAGATGCACAGTCCGGTTTGATCGGCAAACTTCTGCAACTCCAGCTTCCACAGCCGCAGCCGATACCCGTTGCTGCCGCCGGAGTCGGCGGTGATCAGGATCTCGGCGGCATCTGCATAGATCTTGCGCCCCTCCGCCCGCCACCACCCGCGGATGGAAGCCACCGCAAAGGCTCCGGTATCGTGATCGGTTCCGATGTTCACAAAGCCCGCATTGCGGCCGATGTCGTAGATGCCATAGGGGTAGGCCCGAGGCACCTCGGGGCTTGGAAAATCGTGACCCTGAACCTGCAACGGCTGCTTGGCCGGCAGCCACTGCTGGCCCGAGTTCGCGTAATTGCCGATGAGTTCCTTCTTCTTGGTGTCCACCGAGATCACCGGAAGACCGTCCCGAAGATACTTCTTGACCTCGGCGCTGATATGCCGAAATTGCGCATCCCGGTCGGGATGATCCGCTCCCTCCTCGGTCTTGCGATTGCCCTGCAGGCTGTAATGCTGCTCATGAAGAATCTGCGCCACCTTCACGTGGCTCACGGGATGCTTTTGCTTGCTCAGCGCTCGGGCAATCACCCGCGTGCTCTTACAGATCCAGCGCAGCGGGGACTCCGGATCGCCTCGCGTATGTCCCTCGATCATCTCATCAAGCGTCTCGAGGAGCTGCGGATCCGACACCGTAATGGCCTTGCGGCCCGCTCCAGGTCGGCGAATCCGACCTTCCGGCAGCCTCTCGCCGGCGTCCATCTCCCGAATACCTTTGAGGATCGCCTTGCGCGAGAGCCCACAGGCTCGGTGCACCAAGGAGATACCGCCGCGGCCCAAGCTCAACGCTTCATTCGCCGCAGTCAACCGCCGGGTGCGCTCATCCAGATGAGGCCAAATCGAACCCAGCTTGCGCTTCAACTCCGAGAGAGCCTCCATGCCTCGGCAGTATAAAGCGTTGCTTCACTTATTGAAACCTTTATTTATTAACGGATCCTTACGCACCCTCTCCCAAATGACGGACAGTGACGCCCGCTCCTCCGGAGTAAGCGACTCAGCATCTTTGTAGCACCACTTCTCCCAGTCGAGGCCGTCCTTCCAGTTCTGGAAACCGCCGGCCGGAATGCCGTCCATGTAGAGCACATAGGCGCCGTCGCCCTTGCCGCGCTTCCCCTCTACATCGCAGCGGTGCATGTGACCGTCAGCTTGGATCTTGTCGGGTGGGATCAACCCACGCGCGCGCATCGCCGCGCGGAATTCATCAATCACGTCGTGTGCGGGCATAGCAGCAAGCGCGCCGCGCACTCGTTCGCTGCGCGCGTAGCCGTGCCCGTTGAGTCCGTCAGCGCTCATGGGCGGCTCCTTCCACTCGCCAGGTGCGGCATCAATGCAGCGCGAGCCTCGATGAGTTGAGCCACGAGCTTCCTGATCTCATCATCACGGGCGCCGGCGATCAGCACGTTGGTGATCGCGTAGATTTCGTGCGCCGGCCAGGCCACCTGCCTCTTACCGATTCTGACCGGCGGCACGCACAGGGCCGTCGCAACGTCTCGGTAATGGCTGGCTCGGGACTTGCCTCGAATCAGAAGGACCGCGTGGAGGCGAAGAAGAGCAGGTTGTTCAGAGAGCGGTTCGGGTAGAGCGCTACGATGCGCAGCAGTCGCTTGGGACATTGTGTGGAACCTCAAATCACGCCGAGCACGCCGGGCAGAACCCGGAGCCTGCTGTCTGTGACCGATGGTTCACGCGCTGCTAAGCGCTGCCTGGATCTCGCCAGGCTCAAAGTTCCAGATTTCCACCGGAACGACGCTCGGAGATGAGGAGGCCAATCCTCCGCCACTACCTCACTCGAAGAGTGAAGTGACGCTCGCGGACTCTCTCGGCGAGCGCGGCCAGGAGCCAATCCCTGACCAGGCGACGCACAGTATACCACTGAGATCTTGAGGGCCTCGCAGAAGGTCTTCAGAGCGGGGAAGACATGACAGTCCACGACGAAATCGAGGTCGTCGTCGCCTTCTGCCTCGATCAGCTCCGCCGTCGAGAACGGTTTCTAGGCTGCTGTCGTCATCATCGTAGAGACGAGGAGCGGCACATGGAGCGCGAGGCCGAAAGCCGGCGATATCGGCGCCGGCATTGAGCACGGCAGCGCAAGCGTGCAGAGACACCGCAGTTTGTTGTGCGTATCGACGCCGCAGCCCTCCGCGCTGAGCGCTGCCGCTCAGGCGTGCGCCGGAGAATTGCGCCGGGCGACAGTGCGGCCACTCCTCGCCTGCACCGTCAGGCGCAGGCCAAAGGCAGCGAGGATCGCCGCAAGCGTAGCGAGGCGCGGATTGCCGCGCGCGGAAAGCGTGCGGTACAGCGTCTCGCGGGACAGCCCCGTCTTGCGCGCCAGCGCCGCCATGCCGCCTACCGCCTCGGCCACGGTGCGCAGCGCGACGGGCACCGCACGTGCGTCGCCGTCCTCAAGCATCGCTTCAATGTAGGCGGCGACCTCGGCCTCGCTTCGCAGGTGATCCGCCGCTCGGAACGGGCGGCTTGGGCTTGCGGGCTTTGTAGTCTTTCCAGTACTCATGAGCTTTCTCGATGTCCTTCGCTTGGGTTCGCTTGTCGCCGCCGCGCAGCAACACGATGAGCGTCTTGCCGTCCTGCGCGTAATACAAGCGGTAGCCGGGGCCGTAGTCGATTCGCAGCTCGCAGACGCCCTCCCCTACACTCTTCCAGTCCCCAAGGAGTCCGGCCTTCAGCCAATCAAGTCTTGCGACGATGCGGGAGCGTGCCTCGGTATCGCGGAGATCCGCGAGCCATTCGGATACCGGTGCTTTGCCGTCCGCCTTCTGGTACTCGCGAACTTCCACGGGCGCTATTGTAGCCTAAAAGCTACGCGGTGAGATAGTCCGAGACTACGCCTTTTGCGCCCTCAGGTCGGTCACGTTCCCCTGCGACGCGGGCCCGAACCTCGGGAGAGCCGCCCGGATCGCATCCGCCACGTGCGAGGGTGCGAGATGGCCATAATGCTTCTCGACCATGCGAGTGTCGCTGTGCCCGAGCGCAGTTGCGACGAAGAGGAGCGGTACGCCGGCCTGGACAAGGTGCGAGGCGTAGGTGTGCCGGAGCGTGTGGAACGTCGCGACCGGCGCGATCTTGCCTCCCGTGCATGCCGCGCGCATCGCTCGCACGACTGCCATTCGATACCAGCGCGACTGATCGGCCCGCGAGAACAGCCGCTCATTGTCCGGCGTACCCGCGGTGAGATTTTCAAAGAGCGCCATTCCCTCATCGGTGAGCGGCACATGGCGAGGCTTGCTGCTCTTGCTGTCGGCAATCAGGATCGTTTTGGAGCGCGGATCGAAGTCGCGGGCCTGGAGCGCCAGCAGCTCGCCGGCGCGGCAGCCAGTGAGCAGTGCTGCGCTCACGAGCGGCCGGAAGTCAAGACTGCAGGCGTTCTGCAGGCGTCTTGCCTCATCGACACTCAACCAGCGGAGCCGTGCTGAGTCCGCCGAGCGGAATTTCTTTAGCCGTCTGAGCACCCGCTCCGGTGCATCCGCGCGCTTCAAGCATGCCTTGAACGCATTGATGACACGATTGATGGTCGCTTTGCGCCGCCGCTGCCGCTCCGCGGATTCTCCCAGCGCTGCATCCTTCGCCGGGGCCGCTGCTTCATCATCATCGCTGCGAACCTTCTTCGACTTCCGGCGGCGCTTAACCGCCCAAGCTAACCATGTGTCCATGTCGGCTTCCGTCAGGTCGGCGACGCGCTTCTGTCCGAGCCTCGAAACCACGTATGCCTTGAGCTTCGATTCCGCATCGGCTGCGCTCTTGCCATGCCCGCGCAGGTAATCTACATAGCCCGCTACTGCGTCGGTGACCGTCTGAAGATGGCCGCCCTCCCGTAGCGCCTCCTGGTGAGCTTCGGTCAGCAGCTTGCGCTGGGCCTGCCCGAAGTCGAGCACGTCAGCGCCATCCGCGTCGCGGAAGTCGTCCGCAGTGCCAAGCCGGCTCTCCGTGTGGCGCCTCCCGCCCTTGTCGTAGCGTCGCACGATCCAGGCGCCGCCCTCCTTCTCCGACTTGCGATAGCCGAGCGACAGGCCACGCTCGATCACGAGCCAATACGGCTCTGCACGAGCCTTGAGGCGCCGTCGCGCCTCCCGAGAGTCGAGCTTCGCATGCTGTCTAACCCGCGCCATATCGCCTCCTATGCGGCCACAGAGCGCCCCGAGCCGTTCATGGGAATCTGATGGGAATTAGACCGCCTGGGACCATGTGGGATATGCTAGGACGGTAAATGGCTGCATTTCCAGTATTTTCTGTCAATTGTGAGACTTCTGTAGACTATATGAGAACGCGGTTTAGGCCCTTTCACGGCGGTAACACGGGTTCGACTCCCGTTGGGGACGCCAGTTAATCAATCACTTACGTAATATCGGCTCCCGGTGTCCAACAAGTGACCAATGCAGCTCGTCACTCGAGCCCGTGGAACGGCCGGCAGGCCAGTCGACATCTGCTAAAATTTGCAGACTGGACTGGTGGTCATGAAACCCTCGGAAGCGCTCCGCCTACACCGAAGCGAGATCCTACAGATCGCGGGAAACGCGAGGGTCAGGAATGTGCGAGTGTTTGGCTCGACCGCCCGAGGCGAGGATCGGGAGGACAGCGATCTCGACCTGTTGGTGGACGCCACCGAGCACACTTCGCTGTTCGATTTGGCCGGCATGACGATCGACCTCGAGGCATTGCTCACAGTCCACGTAGACATCGTGACCTCGGGCGCATTGTCGGCTCTACCGGCTCACCGCCGCGTATCGGCCGCTGAAATCATGGCCGAGGCGAAGCCCATATGAACGAGAAGCGGTCCGCTGTGGAGCGACTGCGGGACGTGACGCAATACATCGATGACATTCGCAATTTCATCGGAGAAAGGGACTTCGCCGCGTTTGCAAAGGATCCAGTGTTGCAGCGAGCGGTGCTCTACAGCGCCATCGCCATTGGCGAGGCCATCAAGCAGGTCGGCCCGGAAGTGCGCACGGCCCATCCTGATGTGGATTGGAAGGGTCCCGCCGGCCTGCGAGACCTGCTCGCACACGGCTATTTCATCGTCGATCCGAAAGTCGTATGGGAGACAACCCGGAGCGACTTTCCGAAGCTGCGCAAGCAGGTCGAATTGATTCTGAAGGAACTCGGACGGTCGCAAAGCGCGGCGGAGACGAACGGTCCGCAACCCCCGCGCCGCTAGGATGCCGTGCACGTACCCGCCTTTCATGGCGGTAACACGGGTTCGATTCCCGTTGGGGACGCCATAAATTCAATGACTTATAACAACACGAGCCGGTCTAGTGCTCCCCTCGGTCTAGTTCGGTCTACTCCGTTCCTGCGCGCTCCCGGCGCCCTTCTCACGCAGATTGTGGGGGTCCGACGTTCGAATCGTCCATGCGGGCGGCGCAGTGCGCGCCGAGCGCGATTGTCCCGCCGACACCTCCAGCGATCACCGCATTCGCGCCGAACATCACACCCGTCAGTTCGCGGCTGAAACGGAATTGCCGCAGAATCGGCAGCGGATTCGTCGAGCGTTCCCCGGTCAGCTGATCGGTCGAGGTGATGATGCACCGCGTGGAAGGTTTCACGAGGCGCAGTGTCACGTCGCCGATTCTGACCGCTGCGATGCGGTCCTCGGCGAAGGGCGCAAGCCCCGCGAGGACCAGGTTCGGTCTGAAGCGCGCCATGGGAACGGGGACCGGCATGCGCGCATTGAGCTCATCCAGCGACGCGCGGTTGCAAATCAGAACGGGGTAGCCATCGACGAATGTGACGGGCGCCGGGTCGGGCCCAGCGTAGCGCGTGTTCGCCTTCCGATCCATCTGCGGTCCCGCCCGCACGAGCCGCAGAGCGTCTCCGAGCACCGCGCTCAGCCATTCGCTCGCCTCCTCTCCCTGATCCTGGGCCGTACAAACATCGTTCCACACGCGAACCGTGGTGCGGACACCCTGGTAGTCGAGCGCGATACGCAGCGAGCCAAAGCCGGCGACATTCAACAGCAGGGCGTCAGCAGACAGTACGGGCTCGATGGTTGCAAGCTTCGGGTGCGTGCGCTGCGTGATGAAGGTGTCGGTGGCATCGATCACCATCCACTGGCGGTCCCATTCAAATCCCGTCGGCAGCAACTGAACGGTCTGCTGCACAACGCCGCGACAGGACTTGACCGGATAGACATGGAGCTCCTGAACGGTCGTCATGGATGAGCTCCTGCGAGCTCCGGCTTCGCGTGCGGGTACCTGCTTGCCGCTCGTGGGGCTTCGCGGTTTGCTATCCGCGTAGGCGCGCCGTCCGCGTGGGTGATGGCCGTCCGGCGTGCCTGCTTTGAATCCCGCGCACTCCCCCGCCCGCAACGTCTTCCGGCCCGCGTCAGTAACGAGGAGCACCTCACTCAGGCCGCCGCCTCCGACAGCGGGGTCGTCTCATACGTGCCGGTCGCCAAGTCCACTCGTACGGCCTTCGCAATCGGCTCTGCCCGCACCTCGCGGCCTTTCCGCTCAAGCCGGATCAGCCGATATCGGGCAAGGAGTTGCAGGGAGCGGGAGATGTTTGGCTGCGCCCGGCCCGTCCGCTCCACGAGTTCCGTGACGCTCACGGGGTGCTTGTGAAGCAGAATCGCGAGCAGATCGAGGGCCTCTCGCGATAGTGCAGCAAGCAACGGCGCGGCAGGCAGGGGCGAGGCCTTCCGCTCACCGCGTGCCACGGCGCGCATCTCCTCGCGCAGTTCAGTCAGTGACTTACGTGCCATCTTCGTCGTCCTCGTTCTCCACCTCTAGTTCGATCTCATCCGCCTCGAACTCGAATGGGACCTCTTCTCGTCTGCAAGCATCCTCCACGGCGGTGAAGAAGTCGCAGATCAATTCGTCAGCGCCGCGGAATTCGTAGGCCACGATCTGCTTCGGATCCCGGAAGCGGTGCCGGTGATCGTAGACCTCGGCCCGCGGAATACCGTGCGCGTTATCGAAGCCCAGCAACCTCGTCCCGTCGTGATCGTGGAGCGTGAAGGCATACTTGATCCCGTGCGGCCTCGCCGTGCTCACCTCAACCTCTGCGACGCGAAACCGGATGCTCCAGCCGTTGACGAGCCAGTATCACCGACGGTCGAAGTCGAGAAGGCGTTGCATCGCTTCGTCGAACATGCCTAAGCATATCACTTGTCGATATGTATCGGAAGCATGCGGCGGCGGGGCCACGGCAGCGCCGACCGTTCTGCTCATTTCCGCCTATAATCATCAGGATACGATGGACGTACCGCTCCTGGGGCGAGCGTGATCACTTTCGCCAACATGTCGATCGATGTCCAACGACCTGCCCCGATGCAGCGCCTTCGCCGTGGCGCTCGAGTTCCGTCACGAGAGACCGCCAGCGCTTGCTGTTGCCGGCGGCCATCCGGGACTCGCCCAGCCGTTGTCCGTCGGATACAGGTGTTTGAGCGTGTCCCCGAGCCTATTGATGCGGCTCGCGGTCGCCGCATCGCCACGGCTCACCACCGGCTGTCCCCCTGATACGACGCCGGATGAGCTCGGATATCGTAAGGCCACACTCCAGCGCTTGACGATGCAGGGGTCGGCATAGCCAACCGACATTCGGAGCCCGATGAGCCGGGTCTCTCGAGGAGTTCTCCGCGGAGCATGATCTCAATCCCGTGGCCGGCAATCGCGGTGTCTCCGAAAGGCTTCCGGCGCCGGAACCGGAGCGGGAACGGGGCAAGGTAGGCCCTCGTTCAACAATTCCGGAACGAGTCCGGAATGTTGAACGAGCACCCTTGGTCAGGGCTGGGCCCCGACACCCCCGGAGACCACCTGTCCTGTCGGTTCCCCACACCGTGCTCGGCGCCTCGCTTCTCGCAGGTTGCCCACCGGAGGATTGGAGCAAGAGCAGGACGGGACCCTTGCACAAGGAGCAACCTCGCGCGGAGTCCACCAGCTGTGATCCCGACGGTGCCCTCTCGCAGCCGCCGGATCACTCGAGAATGCAGATCGAGCGACGTGCGGCGACAGATCGGCTGCTGGCTCGTTTGGTAAGTCAGCGAGTGCGCGGTTAATAATCTTGGACGCCATTTCCAGAGAGTCATGGAGCTTGTCCAAGTCCGTCAGGCTGGTGAAACCCAGGGCCTCCTGCGCCAGGTACAGCCTGGACGAGGCCTCCGTGCTGTCTGGCCGCGCCAGTCGGACGCCGACACGGCAAGCCCTCCGCGCTGAGTGCTGGCGCTCAGGCGTGCGCAGGAGAGGCGCGCCGGCCGACACTGCGGCCGCTCCTCGCCTGCACCGTCAGCCGCAGGCCAAAGGCACCGAGGATCGCCGCAAGGGTGGCGAGGCGCGGATTGCCGCGCGCGGAAAGCGTGCGGTACAGCGTCTCGCGGGACAGTCCCGTCTTGCGCGCCAGCGCCGCCATGCCGCCTACCGCTTCGGCCACGGTGCGCAGAGCGACAGGGACCGCTCGGGCGTCGCCGTCCTCGAGCATCGCCTCAATGTAGGCGGCGACCTCGGCCTCGCTTCGGAGGTAGACCGCCGCTCGGAATGGGCGGCTTGGGCTTGCAGGCTTTGTAGTCTTTCCAGTACTCATGAGCTTGTTCGATGTCCTTCGCTTGGGTTCGCTTGTCGCCGCCGCACAGCAGCAGAATGAGTGGTATTCGCGAACTTCCACGGTCGGCATTGTAGCCTAAAAGCTACGCAGTTGGACAGTATGAGACGGCACGAGACTACGCCTTGCGTGCCCGCAGGTCCGTCACGTTGGCGGGCCCGGTGGGCCCGAACTTCGGGAGGGCCGCTCGGATCGCATCGGCTAACCGGCCCCTTGGGCTTTGAACCACCCCAGCACATCAGCGTCGATGCGCAGCGACACGGACCTCTTAGGCGGAATCACCCTTAGGCCGTTTCGGACGACGCCGCGCATGATGTGCTTTACGCTTGCTTCGGGGTGCTCCGGCCTCAGCAGGATGCCCCCGTACCTCATTGACCGGAGGCGACGGAAATTGTCCGCGATCTTTTCGAAGAGGATGACCGTTTCACGTGTCGTCGCTCGTCTGAATGAGATAGGGCGGATGATGTCTTCTGTCTCCGTAGGATCGCCACACCGAGCAGTCGTCGGGGAACGAGGCCAAGCGATCACGAACTGAGCGACATCTCCGCCAGGATCGTCTCGTAAGGCGCCATCACGCGCCCGTCCTCGCGCTCGAGCAGTCCGGCGGCGGTCAGACGCTCGACATCCTCGTGCACGTTCTTGTAATCGCGTCCAAGCCGCTCGGCGAGCTGACGAACTGAAGCGGCGCCCTCGCGCCGAACTTCCTTCAGCAATCGCAGCCGCTCATCCGAGAGCGTACCGAGCAGCTGCTTGAAGTCCACGAAGGTCAAATGCTCCTCGCGCACGCGCTCGCCGTGCTCGGCCCGGCGCCATGCATCGATGAAGCGCCGACCCATGTCCTTGGCGGTTCCCACATGAACCTGGATACGTCGCTTGTCCATCTCACTTTCCTCCGAGGCGGTGCCTGTCCGCCAGGAAATCCTCGACGAGCCGATTCTCGTCCGTGAAGCCGTAAGGTTCCTCGCGCCCCTCAACGTGCCGATGGTCGCCCTTGCCGCGCTCGTTGTCGTAGCGCACAAGAGGCCGGTCGGGATATCCATAGAACAGCCGGTACTTGAAGCGGTGTTTACTCCCAGGCACCGGCTCCTCGAGCTGCCACAGGACCATCTCCGTGATCGAGCCATCGACCGGATCCACCTGCTTGTCCCGGAAGATGAGGGTCGCCTTGCCCATATGGTGTACAATACCATAACCGGCCACGAAGGCCTATACCGAGCTCGTCGGCGCACTCCACCGCAGCTGCCTGCCGCAATCATCGCGAACCACACTCGGCCATCCGTGCCCGGAGTGCCACCGTCCGGACCACCCCAGGTGGCCATCTATCGCGTCCCTTTGGGGACGCCAATAAAATCATCAGGTTGTAACAAATCCACGCCGAGAACCGCCGATTGGCTTTGACGGCTTTGCGCTCGCCTCAGCCCGCCAGCAGCGCGAGCCGCTTACGTACGTCGGCGGCGATCGCCGCGAGGCTCTTTGGTCCTCGGACCCTGAGCTTGCGGGCCGTTGGCCCAAGCCTTGCCACCGATGCAACCACCCGATCGATCGACTCGGCAGCTTGTGGGACGCGCCAGTCGCTCGCAACCGCGAGCAGGGCGGCCCGCGTGGGGCACGCGAATCCGTATTGAAAGGCAAGGGTGTGCTCGCGGCGCCCGGTGATGTCCGGAATCAGATCGAACGCGGGCGCCAGCCGATAGCCGGAGGGCGAGGCCAGCATCCAGAAGTTCTTCAGGTGATCATCGACGTTGCCGATCGCGGCATTGAACACCATGTAGCGAAACAGACTCGAGAGGTCTGCTGAGGGCGCAGCCGAGTGCTTGGCGAGAACGGCGGCGAGATCCGAATAGCTCGTGACGAAGACGCCCGGGCGCTCCCTGCAGAGCGTTCTCATGCTCACCATGTGGATCCGACCCCTCTCGCCGATCACGTCGAGCCGCCTCACGAGCAGAGCTCGTCTGCGCCCTACGGCCTGCAGACGCGACTCCGGTACGGTGAGGCCAGCGCGCCGAGCGAGCTCGAGACAGATAGCTTCGAGGCCCACGACGTCGTGGATTCCGTCGCGAATTCGGCTCGGGAACTTCGCGACCCACTCTCCCTCATCGTCGTGCACCAGCGCTTTCGGACGAGCGCCGCCGACGCGGCTGCTACCCTCCAGCAGCTTTCGGAACTCGTCATTGGACGGTAGCGTGCCAGCCTCGAATCTCGAGGCTGCTGCGAGCAAGGCGGACAGCGACCGCGTCTCGAGAGTCTCTGCCATATCTGCGGCTGCGGGCGTCTCGGTGAAGACGAGCGCGCCCGTTCCTCCTCCGCGCAGAACGAGCAGCATCTGCGGTGGGGATGGCGCTTTCCCCTCCGACGTGAGCGCCCTCGCCAGCAGCTGGCGGCCCCAGTCGTCCGGAAGAGCATCGTCGAATGCGCCGAGGGGCGGCTGGAATTGCTCGGCCCGAAAGCGACGCCCCGCTCCGCCGAGAGGCAGCGAGACTGGATCGAGAGCGAAGACACCGGTGTCGCGAGCCCACTCCGCGGAATACTCGAACTCCGACTCGAATCGGCCTGCCGCGGCCGGCTCCGTCGTGACGAGCCGGCCAGCGACCGTCATCGTGCCGTCAGTGCGGCGCACCCAGACGTAGAGGTGCTTCACCGGCGCCGCCTGGAGGCCCGTTGCCGGCGACGCCGGCCCTCACTTTCGGTGCGAGCGCGGTCGATCAGGCTCTCGCGCGGCGCGAGCACCAGATCGAACTGCTGCAAGTCATCGAGGATCCACAGAGCCGTCAGCCAGGTGCCGATCTGCACGGTCGGCAGTCCGTGCTCCATCGCGCGCACGGTCCGCTCGGATACGCCGAGCCGCTCGGCGAATACGGCCATCGTGTCGTTACGCTCGAGGCGCGCGCGCCGCAGCCGCTGCCCGAGCGATCTCAGGACACTCCGCGCTTCAATAATCTGCCGCATAGAGCGTATTATGTGCAAGGAATCACAATAACAGGTATTATATAGTAGTTTAGCAGCTTGCTCGCCGAGCGAGGCACCCTGCCGTTGCAAGGCAGGGACGAGCCAGCGGTCTTCAGGGCATGAACACCGGGACTGAGCGTCAGCGTGTCAGAAAACTTTTACTTATGCCGATGCCAGCCCGACCGAACTGGCCTTAACCCACTGATGGAGCGTGATTTATGAAAATAGGCCCCGAATTTGCTCCGACCTACGGTAGGGATCGTGCGACATCCGGACAACCGTCGAACAAGACTCATCTTGAGTGGCAGTGGAGATCGAAATGAGCAGCTCTAAAGTTCGCGGATTGGGTATCGCGGTCGGAGCCGCGCTGGCGGCTTTGGTGGTTACCAACGCAAATGCGAGCCTGGTCACGAACGGGGATTTCGCCAACATCGGCAGTGTATGGGTTAACAATACGGGCTTGGGCTCAGACGATCTTCAGTACAGCGGCGCAACCGACATTCCCGGCTGGACCAACGTTCCGGGCTACGTCAACGAATTTTGGTTCACGTCGCCGAACGACTACAGCCTCAGCGCGAGCCCTGGGAACGGCAGTACGTTTGCCGTCGATCTGACGGGCCAAGCGAATAACAAACCCTACGGCGGAATTGAACAGACGATCACGACGGTGGCCGGCGAGGGTTATGAATTGACCTTCGATTTGGGCGCTTCCACGTACTGGAACTCCTCGGGCTTCGGTGCGGCTGCATTGACTGCAAGCGCGAACGGCACCTCGCTCCTAAACTCGCAACTTTTCACCTTGACCCCCGATAGTACCAACGAGTGGGTCACCGATACCCTGTCCTTCACGGCCGATAGCAGCTCCACGACGATCGAATTTCTGGCCGATTCCAGCTATACGTCGAAGTATGTTGGCTTGGATAACGTCAACGTCAACGTCTCCGCGGTTCCTGAGCCATCAACCTGGACGATGTTGCTGGCCGGCTTGGGCGGTCTCGCCGCCGCGATCCGCTTCCGCCGCAAGCGGGTCTCCGCAACAGCCTGAACGGCCATCTCTAGCCGGCGCAAGCTCAGCGGTTGAAATCCACGCTTGCCCGCGCCTGCACGGAGTCGCCTCCGTGAGCGCGAAGGCAATCTGCTTCCCGCTGCTGTCCCGCGAATATAACGCTCTGCGCGACAATCCCACGTCACGCGGGAGAGTGCCCTGGCAGATGCGTACCGTTAACCGTTTTGATCGCATGGAATGGGCCGGGGCTTTCGGCGACCTCGGCACATTGATTCCCTTCGTGGTCGCCTACATCGCGGTCGTGAAGATGGATCCCTTCGGGATTCTGTGGTCCTTTGGTGTCGCGATGGTGGCTTGCGGGCTGTATTACCGAACTCCTTTCCCCGTTCAACCCATGAAGGCCATCGGAGCCGTCGCTGCGACGCAGGCGGCTCAGACTGCAACGATCACCCAGGCCACGGTCTATGCCGCGAGCCTCGCAACCGGCGTCATCTGGCTCGTCCTCGGGCTGACGGGCGCGGCCAAGCACCTGGCGAGCTTCGTGCCACGGTTCGTAGTGGTCGGCATCGTTTTGGGTCTCGGCATGAGCTTCATGCTGGAGGGGGTCAAGCTGATGAATGGAGGGTGGATCATTGCGGGCATTGGCCTCCTCGGAACCCTCTTGCTGCTGACGAATCGGGTCGTCCCTGCGATGTTCTTGTTACTGGTTTTTGGCGCGGTGTGCGGCGCGCTGCAGCACCCGCAGCTCCTGCATGTATTGGCGATGACAAGACCCGTGTTTCGTTTGCCGAGCTTCGCTCTCTCGAGCCTCACCTGGCACGACCTGCTGATTGGCACGACTCTGCTGGCCGTTCCCCAGCTCCCACTGACGCTTGGCAACGCGATGATCGCCATAAGCGAAGAGAACAACCGCCTGTTCCCGGATCGCCCGGTGACCGAGAACACCGTTGCACGCTCGACGGGCCTGATCAATTTATTCGGCGCCGCTTTCGGAGGAGTGCCCATGTGTCACGGCGCCGGCGGCATGGCCGGGCATGTGGCGTTCGGTGCGCGCACCGGCGGAGCTCCGATCATCCTTGGCGTAATTTTCCTGGCGCTGGCGTTCTTTCTCAGCGGATCCATCGAGGCGCTGTTCGGGTTATTCGCGCGCCCCGTGCTCGGAGTGATTCTGTTCTTGACGGGAGCACAGCTGGCGCTCGGCTCGTGCGATTTCAGCAAGCGTAAGGGCGAGCGCTTCATCACCCTGATTACGGCGGCCTTCACGATGTGGAATGTGGGCCTGGCGTTTGTGGTCGGCATGACCTTGGCATACCTCGACAAGCGGGGCTGGTTGAGGCTTTAGGTCACGTTCGTGGGTAGCGCGTCCGCGTAGCATCTGATCCTCACCAGCGGTCCGTCATCGTTCGCGATGTGCGCCTGTCCCTGGCCGTGATGTCGCCGCGCGGCACCTGTTGACAGTTCGACGATAGTCGTAATATCGTAGTTTCTGTGAAGACTCCCGAAGTGATCGAAGCGCTTGGCGCGCTCGCCCATGAGCACCGCTTGAAGGTCTACCGGCTGCTTGTCGAGCGCGGCCCACAGGGGCTGCCCGCCGGGGCGATTGCCGGCCGCGTTGGAGTGGTCCCGTCCTCCCTCACCTTCCATCTGCAGGCCCTCCACCGAGCGGGGCTCGTCCTGCAGCGCCGCGAAGGTCGGCAACTGATCTACAGCGCCGACTTCGAGGCCATGAATACACTCGTGGGCTATCTCACGGAGAACTGCTGTGCGGGCAGCGGTGAGGCGTGCATGACCGCATGCATGCCGAGCGCGGCCCCGAAGACGCCTAAGCGCAGCAGCCGAGCCGCCTGAAGCACCATGCCCATGTCGCAGGGTCCGTGCAACGTGCTCTTCCTGTGCACTGGCAACTCCGCGCGCAGCATCCTTGCCGAGGCGCTCCTCAACCACTGGGGTCGCGGGAAGTTCCGCGGCCTGAGCGCTGGAAGCCACCCGAAGGGCGCGGTACACCCCGTCGCGCTCGAGCTTCTGAGGCAGGTTCACCTGCCAACCGAGGGGCTGCGCAGCAAGAGCTGGGATGAGTTCGCCGCTCCGGCCGGACCGCCGCTCGACTTCGTTTTCACCGTCTGCGACAACGCGGCAGGCGAGGTTTGCCCCTACTGGCCGGGGCAGCCAATGACCGCCCATTGGGGCGTACCCGATCCGGGAGCGGTGGAAGACTCCGACACCGCGAAGTGGATCGCCTTCCGCTCGGCGTTCACGGTTCTCGAGAACCGCATCAAGATCTTCACGAGCCTCCCGATCGCCTCGCTCGATCGGGTGAAACTCCAAGCGCGACTCGATTCGATCGGCAAGACCCCGCCACCAGAGCAGCCACAGTGAGCCTGCCGAGGCGAGTTACGGCTGAGCTGCTCGGCTCCGCGCTGCTCGCTGCAACCGTAATCGGTTCCGGGATCATGGCGCAGAGGCTTGCCGGCGGGAACACCGCGATCGCCCTCCTCGCCAATACTGCGGCGACCGTCGCGGTGCTCGCCGTGCTCATCGCATTATTGGCGCCCCTGAGCGGCGCGCACTTCAATCCCGCCGTTTCAGCGGTCCAAGCCTTGCGCGGCGTCCTGCCCTGGCGCGAGGCAGGCGTCTACATAGTTGTCCAGATCGCCGGCTGCTGTCTCGGAGCGGTCTTGGCACACGCGATGTTCGGACTCCCGTGGCTGCAATCCTCGACCCACGTCCGCGCGGGACCGGCGCAATGGCTCTCGGAGGGCGTGGCGACCTTTGGCCTGATTCTCGTCATACTCGGCTATCGCCGCTCCGAGGACGTGCCCTGGATGGTGGCCGCCTGGATCGGGGCGGCATACTGGTTTACCGCTTCAACCTCGTTTGCCAACCCCGCGATCACGATTGCACGCTCGTTCTCCGACACATTTGCAGGCATCCGCCCCCACGATGTGCCGGCATTCGTCATCAGCCAGTTCGCCGGGGCACTGGCGGCACTCTACACGGCGCGATCTCTATTCAGTCTGACGCGCAGCTCGCGATCACGCAGCGCCGGGGCGGTAGTAACCCACATCGAGTGATGACCTCACTGGCTTGCTGGTCAAGATGCTTGCGGGCTGGGTGAATACAGCGCGCCCTTACGTGCGCTCAGTCGTTGGCTTCGTGAACGGGTTGACGAGCCGCACCCCGAAGGACTCGAAGTCGGCGGTATTCCGTGTGACCACCGAGAGATCGTGGACCAACGCTGTCGCGGCGATCAGTCCGTCCTCGAGATGCTGATCGGGCTTGCCGTGCATCAGCTGCGCCCACCGGCGGGAGACAGGCGCGTCCACGACGAGCACGCTGTAGCTCTGCGCCACATCGTCCAGCCAGCGCTCGATCTCATCGGCCTTCTCCCGGTCACGCCGGCGAGTGATCTCGATGCCGGCCTGGATCTCACCGAGCGTCACGACCGATACGTGAAGGTGCTCCTCGGGCGCAGTGCGTACCCACTCCAGGACGCCACCGTGAGGCCTCGGCTTGCGCAGCTCGGAAACGACGTTCGTGTCGAGGAGGTACATCCCTCACCCGACCGCGTGGGGCTTGCGCCTGCGCAGTCTGCCTCGGACCGGAACACCGAGCGCCGCCCGGCGCTCCGGTGCGAGCAGTAGCTCCTTGAGGCTCGGACGCGCCCGTTGCTGCAGACTGCGCCACTTCTGCATCGGCACCAGGACCGCTGCCTCGATGCCCCGCAGGCTCACGACTTGGGGCCCTTCGGTGAGGGCCGCCCTCAGCAGCTCGCTGAAGCGAGCCTTCGCATCCTGGACTGGCCAGTGCTTCACAAACACCCCGCGCGAATATGACTAGTCATCACACTAGTCTGTACGCCCCGATTCGTCAACGGCATCTCACTCCTACCTGCCAAACGACGGCAGATGGGCATCGACCTCCCGCTTCAAGGTCTCCGGCGTGAGATGCGCGTACGCCCGGCGGGTCGTCCGCACATCCGCATGCCCCAGCAGCTCCTGCACCACATGGACGGGCGCCCCTGAGTTCAGGAGCAGCGAGCCGTACGTCCGCCGGAGATCATGCAACGTGGCGGGAGGCAAGATGCCGGCGGCGACGCACGCGGCACGCATGCCGCGCGAGATGCCGATTCTGGAAGCCGGCTCGAACATCTGCGCGTCTCGCGACCGGGTGGCGACGAGACCGGCGAAGAAGATCACACCCTCGCTGCTCAGTGGGATGTACCGCGCGCGGCCGGACTTCGAGTGTTGTACGTGCACTCGACCGCCGGTCGCGTCGCAGATGCGAAGCGCCTGGAGTTCGCCGAGCCGGCAGCCGGTGTAGAGGACTCCGAGCGCCAGCGCGCGCAGCGCCGCGGGCAGACAGGCAAGAAGACGGCGGCACTCCGCGGCGGCGAGCACCCGCGTGCGAGGGCGGTCCACACGCTGGAAGGCGCGTACGCGGCGCCAGGCATCCGCCTTCGGGACTCGGTCCGGATCCTTCCGGTATGCCGAATTGAGGATCGCGCGCAGGAGATTGAAGCGCCGGTTGGCCGTGTCCTGAGCACGCCGGCGCCGCTCCCGCTCATCCGCCGCGGCTCCGGCGGCTGGACGGCGCACGCCGTGCGACGTAAGCTGGACGGCGAGCCAGTGCTCGAGCTCCCCCGTCGTGAGGTTAGCCACCGGACGGTTTGCGAGCGCCGGAGCGATAAAACGGCGCCAGATGGACTGATCGCGCGCATCGGGCAGCGTGGCCCGGGTCGCTGAATAGTCCTCCCAGGCCTGCCGCACCGTTAGCGCTCGTCGTGCAACCCCACGTGGCCGTCGCGCAGGTCTCGGCGGCGGTCGTTCCGGTATCGAATCCAGGGAGCGGCGGCCGGACGGACGCCGAGAATGCGTGGCGGACATGGCGCGCGAACCGTAACAGAGGTTCGCTCCCCCATGAGTCCCGATGCAGCTTTTCTCCGCGAACGCAGTGCGAATGCCCCGCATTGCGCCAGGCGGGCCCGCGGGCCCGGAACTGCAGGCGAGCTCAGGGCAGCAGCCCGAACACCGCGACGCTACCCGCGCTCGCCACGAATACCTTTCCGTCAGCGACGGTCGGGGCGATGAACTTGTTGCCCGCGCCGAATTGATCCCGCCCGCTCGCCGCCTGGGTGCTGTTGTAGAGCTCGGTCGCGAGGTTGGTCGCATCGTAGGCGTGGAGTACGGCGGTGCTCGCGTTCTCATAGGCCCAGACGATCGCGCTCGAGGTGCCGTTCGCCGAGACGACGGGAAAGGTCCCGGGATACTCGAACTGCGTGGACGTCATGGAGGTCGGTGAGCTCGAGAGCCGCGCGCTCGTCACGGAAAATGCGACCAGGGCGCCGCCCTGCGGACCGTAATAGACCGTGCCGTTGAAGTACGCCGGGGTCGACCACACCCCGCCGCCCAGCACGCCGTCAAGCTCCTGCCAGATGTCGTTGCTCGAGGCGTTGAACTCGCCCATCGAGCTGCGATCGACGACGTAGAGATTGCCGTCCTTGCCCGCGCCGATCGCGAGCTGCCGCACGGTTCCATTCGCGTCGGTGAGATCGGGCAGCAGCATCACCCCGCCCGAGCCGAGGTCCGTGTCGTTCCCCGACTCCGTCACTTCGTTGAACATCGTGAAGTAGTCGGCGACCGTGAGGGTGCCGCCCGAGGGGGCGATCTTCACGAACGAGTTGCCGTAGTCCCCGCCGCTCGGAAATCCGTTGGCATTGAGCGTCGTCTCGAACCGGCCGTTTCCCGTGAGCACATAGACGTTCCCGCTCGCGTCGGCCGCGGGGCCCCCGCCGCTCATCCAGATCGCGGGGCCCTGACTTGCGTATCCCGAGCCGCTCGCGCCCGGAGCGACGTTGAGAACGCCCGTTTGAGCGAGCGTGCTCTCGCTGTAAGCGATGATCCAACCGCCGTAGGGCCCGTCATCGCAGTGCGAGGTCCAGGCCGTGTAGATGGTGCCAATCTCGAGCAGCAGCGCGGCGCGCTCCGCGTACTGCCCGGGCGCAAACGTCGTCAATCCGTACGTCGCGGCTATCTCGACCGGGCTGCCCGAGATCTCCACGCCGGTCGTCACGTCGAGCGCGTGCAACCGCTGGTGATAGTTCGCGGAAGCGTCCTTCGTCATCGACACGACGAAAATCGTCCCGTTGGGGCCAGCGCTGCGGTCGATCACCGGGGTCGACGTGACGCCGATCGCCGGGCTGATCTGGCTGCAGGAGTGGTCGTCGCTCGCGGTCTCGCCGGAGGCCGTGAGCGAGACGTGCCACAGGGTCGCGCCCGTGTCCGCGTCGAAGGCGTACACCGAGTCGTTCTCCGTGGCGACGAACACGGTGTCATGAGCAGTCCCCGCGATGGAGAGCTGCGAGAGGTAGAGCGGTTCCGCATCGACCTTGGCATCCACCATGAGGTTGTGCAGCAGCCCGAAGGTCGCGGACGTGACGTTCGAGGGGGTGAGCACCGACTCCGTGAGATTCTCGCCCGTGCGCTGCACGTCGTCCTTGTAGGTCACCACATCGGTCCGGGCCGTGGGCTGGGTCCCGCTCGAGCTTTGGGTGCTGCTCGAGCTCTGCGAGGACGTTTGCCCCGAAGACGAGGAGGCAGGGCCGCCGCCGCAGGACGTGAGGCCGCCGCCAGCCGCGATGACCAGGAGCGCGGCCGAAAGAAGCGAAACCGCAGCGCGGGGTTCGTTCATCGAGACCCTCGGCACAATCTCGTGGTGCCCTCTAGGGTACCGCGCCGCGGCTCTCCTCGGCCGGATATTTAATAACTATTATAATGTCGTTTATTGTACTTATTTTAGTATAATAACCATTATGATAGATGTTGCGCTTTCATCCGCCACAGAGCTGTGCGCCGAGCTCGGCTCGCGCCTGCGATCGCAGCGGCTCGCGATGCGCATCCCGCAGGAGGAGCTCGCGAAGCGGGCTGGACTCAACGTTAATACGATCCGCAACGTCGAGGGCAGAACGGGCACGGCGTCGCTCGATTCGGTCGTTCGGTTCGCCCTCGCGCTCGGACTCGCCGATCAGTTCCAGTCGCTGTTCGGATGGCAGATCAAGTCCATCGCGCAGATGGAGCAAGCGCAATCCGCCCCGCGCCAGCGCGCCCGGCCGAGGCGACGCCGGTGAGAAAGATCCGGGTCCACTATCGCGGCTGGGGCGCAAGCTGGCCCCTCGGCACACTTGCCGATGACGGGACGGACTTGTTGTTCGAGTACTCGGCGCAGGCTCTGGAGCAGGGGCTCGAGCTCTCGCCTCTGCACCTGAAGCTGCGGCCGCAGGCCTATGGGGGGTTCCCCGTCGAGCTCTCTCGGCTGCCGGGGCTCATCGCAGACTGCCTACCGGACGGATGGGGCCTGCTGCTGATGGATCGACTCTTCCGCCGCAACGGCCTCGATCCGAGGAGCCTCTCGCCGCTCGACCGCCTTGCCTTCCTCGGAGACCGGGCGATGGGAGCGCTCACCTTCGAGCCGGCTCGCTCGCCGGAGCTCGCGCGAGCCGAGCTGCAGATCCTCGACCTCGCACGCGACGTGAGGACAGTGATCGCAGGGGATGACGGCGCGGTGCTCCGAGAGCTCGTCTTGCTCGGAGGCCCGCCGCACGGCGCGCGCCCCAAAGTGCTCGTTCACTTCGACCCGGACCGGCGGTTGATCAATACCTGCCCCATGCCTCACCATCGTCCTTTGCTCGTGAAGTTTCCAGCGCGGGAAGAGCACAAGGAGGTCTGTGCGGTGGAGGAGGTCTACTCTCGTATCGCGCGAGCGTGCGGTCTCACCGTCCCCGACACTTGGCACTTCGACCTGGGGCCGCGGCTCGCCGCCTTCGGGACTGCGAGATTCGACGTGGAACGCGGATTGCGCGTGGCGGTACACACGCTCGCCGGCGCTCTGCACGCGGACTTCCGGCTTCCCTCTGCGGTCGACTATACGATGCTCCTGCGCGCTACCCGTCTGTTCACGCGCGATGAGCGCGAGGTGCAGCAAGCCTACGAGCGAGCGGTTTTCAATGTCCTGTTCAACAACCGCGACGATCATCCCAAGAACATTTCCTTCCGGCTCGGGCACGACCGACTGTGGCGTCTCGCCCCGTGCTATGACCTGACGTTCAACCGCGGACCGGGCGGGGAACATCAGATGGACGTTTGCGGCGAAGGCCGGAACATCACGCGCGAGCACCTGCTGCAGCTCGCGAAGCAGGGTGGGTTGAGATCGGACTCGGCCGCCTCGGCGCTCGACCGATTCCTCGAGCACGCCGGGCTGTTCCAACGTTTGGCCAAGGAACGGAAAATTCGCGCAAGCACCGTAAAGTCGATCGCTGCCGTCATCGAGGGAAACCGGGCTCGCCTTGCCTGAATGTCGCCGGCGACACGACGTACGCCGCGCCGTATAGTTCCCGCCATGCCTGAAATCTCCGTCGTCGTCCCGACCCTCTCGGAGGCGGAAAACGTCCTGGAGCTGCACGCGCGCCTCGCGCGTAGCCTCGCCGCCGAGGACTGGGAGCTGATCTTCGTCGATGACGACTCGCCGGACGGGACCGCCGATATGGTGAGGGAGCTCGCCCAGCGGGACCCCCGCGTGCGCTGCATCCAGCGGATCGGCCGGCGGGGCCTCTCGAGCGCCGTCGTGGAGGGGGCGCTCAGCTCCTCCGCTCCTCTCCTCGCCGTCATGGACGGCGACTTGCAGCATGATGAGTCGATCCTCCCGACCCTCATCGGCGAGCTCCGCTCGCGCGGGCTCGACCTCGCGATCGGCAGCCGCTACGTCGAGGGGGGCAGCACGGGCGAATGGCGGCGCAGCCGAGTGCGCATGAGCCGCCTCGCGGCGCGCCTCGCGCGCGGGCTCGTCCCCTCGGACCTGCGCGACCCGATGAGCGGATTCTTCGTCGTGCGAAGCTCCGTCGTGCGGGAGACCGCACGGCGGCTATCGGGCTACGGCTACAAGGTGCTGCTCGACCTCTTCGCCTCCGCGCCGCGCCCTCTCCGGTACGTCGAGGTGCCTTACGTCTTTGGACCACGCCGCCGCGGCGAGAGCAAGCTCGACTCGCTCGTCGTCTGGGAGAATCTGATGCTCCTCGCCGATAAGCGCTTCGGCCGGGTCGTCCCTCCCCGACTGCTGCTCTTTGCGGTCGTTGGCGGCTCGGGCGTCGTCACGCACTACGCCGTCCTCAGCCTCCTCTACCTCGGGGTCGGAGCCCGGTTCGCCGTCGCCCAGGCTTCCGCGGCGGCAGTGGCGATGACCTCCAACTTCTTCCTCAACAACCTGCTCACCTACCGCGACAAGCGCCTGCACGGATCCCGTCTACTGCGCGGGCTTGCGAGCTTCTACGTCGTCTGCAGCCTGGGTGCGCTCGCCAACATCGGGATCGCCGCCTACGTGTTCGCACAGCGGACGGGCTGGGCGCTTTCCGCCGCCGCCGGGATCCTGGTAGGCCTCCTGTGGAACTACCTCGCGACGGCGCGCTTCACGTGGCGCGCAGGGCACAAGGAGGGGGCGTGAGCGCCATCCGCTCGCCTGACATTCGCCGGGCCGCGGGGCCGCCGGAATCTCAGCTGTCGGCGTGATCTCGCTTGAGCGTGGGCCGGATGCGCGTTCGCCAGACTTCTAGGGGATCCCAGCCGCTGTTCGTCCGCCTCTCGTTGCGGTCGTAGACATTTTTTGTCGAGCAGGCTGCTTCGCTCATCCCGTCGTCGTTCGCCGCCTGGTACATGCGGGAGTAGACGGTGAGCACCAAAGGATTTTTTTTCATTGGTGCGTGCCCTTTTTGTTCGCGTACGCTGCCTTCCCCGCAGCACCCGCGAATTCTAGACCAAATTACCCCCGCGCGTATGTCTTATGTGAGGAGGGGAAAATATGTAAAACTCCGGACGCTGTCATGACGGTGCAACACTCCGCACGGCATTCATGATCCGGGGGTAGCGTCGCGTCCGGACCTGATGGTCCAAGGCGCGCCTCCTTAAATTGCGGGCGCGTGGCGCGCTCGTGCCCGAGGGGTCCGGAGTCACATTGAAGAGGAACCACTCTTTCGGCTTCGCTCGCGAGCTCGTGACGGGCTGGGACGCCGTCGCCATCATCATCGTGATCGGCCTGATCGTCCTGCTCGGCAGTGCGAGCCGCGGCCTGCTCGAGCCGCTCACGAACCTCAACACCACCCCGGTCACGCTCGATCCCCGCCACCTCCCGATGTACGCGGCGCGCACGACGCTCAGGATGTTCCTCGCGCTCGCACTCTCGCTCACCTTCACCTTCACCTACGCGACGCTCGCGGCGAAGAGCCCGCGCGCCGGCAAGATCCTCGTGCCGATTCTCGACATCCTGCAGTCCGTCCCGATCCTGGGGTTCATCTCGATCACCGTCGTCTTCTTCATGTCGCTCGCGCCCGGGCGCGTGCTCGGCGCCGAGTTCGCCGCCATCTTCGCCATCTTCACGAGCCAGGCGTGGAACATGGCCTTCAGCTTCTACCAGTCGCTGCGGACGGTGCCGGTGGAGCTCGACGAGGCGGCCGACTCCTTCCACCTCTCGCCCTGGATGAAATTCTGGCAGGTGGAGGTGCCCTTCTCGCTCCCCGGCCTCATCTGGAACACGATGATGTCCATGTCGGGCGGCTGGTTCTTCGTCGTCGCCTCCGAGTCGATCCAGGTGGGCCACACCTCGCTCTCCCTGCCCGGCATCGGGACGTACATCGCGCTCGCCATCGAGCAGCGCGACCTCAAGGCGATCGGCTGGGCCATCGCCACGATGCTCATCGTCATCCTGATCTACGACCAGCTGCTCTTCCGTCCGCTCGTCGCCTGGGTCGATCGGCTGCGGTACGAGCAGGAGCAGATCGGGCGGCCGCCTCGATCCTGGGCGCTCACGGTCATGCAGCGGTCGCGGCTCGTGTCGGGCGTGACCGACGGCTTCTATGCCGCGGTCCGCTGGACGAGCTGGGCCATGCCGATCGGCTCGAGGGTGCCGAAGCCCCGGTTCGGAGACACGGGGCGCCGCAACGACTACATCTGGCTCGGCGCGATCACCGCGATCGTCGCCCTCGGCCTGTGGTACATCCTGCGCGAGCTCATCGGCGGCACGACGCTCCCGGAGGCGCAGTCCGTCTGCTTCCTGGCGCTGCTCACCATGCTGCGCGTGTTCTTCCTCATCGTGCTCGCGAGCGTGATCTGGGTCCCGATCGGGGTGTGGGTGGGCTTGAGGCCCCGCGTGGTCTCGATCGTGCAGCCGATCGCGCAGTTCCTCGCGGCCTTTCCCGCGAACCTGCTGTTCCCCCTTGCGGTCTACGGGATCGTCACCTGGCGATTGAATCCGGATGTGTGGCTGAGCCCCCTCATGATCCTCGGCACGCAGTGGTACATCCTGTTCAACGTCATCGCCGGCGCTTCCGCCATGCCCGGTGAGCTGCGCTACGCTGCGCAGAACTTCAACCTGCGCGGCTGGCTGTGGTGGACGCGCGTCGCCATCCCGGCCGTGTTCCCCTACTACGTGACGGGAGCCATCACGGCCTCCGGCGGCTCCTGGAACGCGGCGATCGTCGCGGAAGTCGCCTCGTGGGGGAAGACGGAGGTGCGGGCCCACGGCCTCGGCGCGTACATCGCCGATGCGACCACGGCCGGCGATTTCCACCGCATCGTGCTCGGCATCGTCACGATGAGCCTGTTCGTCGTCGCGATCAACCGTCTGTTCTGGCGGCCGCTGTATTATTACGCCGAGCGCCGATTCCGGCTCGGCTGAGCAAGTGACCGCCCATGAACGCTGCCGCCCCGCTGCTGCAAGTCCACGACGTGAGCAAGGCCTTCCCGAAGCCGGAGGGCGAGTTCGTCGTGCTGAAGGGCGTGAACCTCGAGGTCGCGACCGGCGAAATCGTCGGCCTGCTCGGCCGCTCAGGATCTGGCAAGTCGACCCTCCTGCGCCTCATCGCGGGACTCTCCGAGCCGAGCGGCGGCACCCTCACCTACCTCGGCAAGCCGATCGACGGGCCCGCGCGCGGCATTGCCATGGTGTTCCAGAGCTTCGCCATCTTTCCGTGGCTCACGGTGTACGAGAACGTCGCGCTCGGGCTCGAGGCCCTGCGCGTGCCAGGCCCCGAGATCCGCCGCCGCTCGCTCGCCGCCATCGACCTGATCGGGCTCGACGGCTTCGAGTCCGCCTATCCGCGCGAGCTCTCGGGCGGCATGCGCCAGCGGGTCGGCTTTGCGCGCGCGCTCGTCGTGCACCCGAACATCCTGCTCATGGACGAGCCGTTCTCGGCCCTCGACGTGCTCACTGCCGAGACGCTGCGGACAGACTTCCTCGACCTGTGGACCGAGGGGCGGATGCCCATCAAGGGCGTCGTGCTGGTGACGCACAACATCGAGGAGGCCGTCCTCCTGTGCGACCGCATCCTCGTGTTTGCGAGCAACCCGGGCCGCATCCTCACCGAGATCCGCGTCTCCCTGCCGCAGCCGCGCAGCCGCCTCGACGCGAGCTTCCGCGCGCTCGTGGAGCGGATCTACGTCGAGATGACCGCGCGGCCGACCGATGCGCATCCGGGGCGGAACGAGCGTTTGCCCGGCCTCGGCGTCGGCACCCTCCTGCCGCGCGTCGGCTCGAACCTGCTCTCGGGCTTCATCGAGACGGTGGCGTCCCCGCCGTTCAGCGGAACGGCGGACCTGCCGAAGATTGCCTCCGACCTGCAGATGGAGATCGACGACCTGTTCCCGGTCGCCGAGGCCGCGCAAATGATGCGTTTCGCGGAGCTGGCCGGCGGCGATATCACGCTCACCGACGTGGGCCTCGCCTTTGCGAACGCCGCGCTCGATGAGCGCAAGAAGATCTTTGCGCGCCAGCTCCTCGCCCACGTACCGCTCGCCGCGCACATCCGCCGCGTGCTCGATGAGCGTCCGAGCCACAGCGCGCGCAAGAGCCGCTTCTTCGACGAGCTCGAGGACCACATGGACGAGGTGGGCGCGGAGCAGACGTTGCGCACCATCATCAGCTGGGGCCGGTACGCCGAGGCGTTCGCCTACGACGATGAGAATGCCGCGTTCAGCCTCGAGAATCCGAGCTGAACCCCTTCGCGGAGGACACCATGCTATTTCCCACGACATTGGTCGGGAGCTACCCCCAGCCGGACTGGCTCATCGATCGCGAGAAGCTCGCCGGCCGGTTTCCGCCGCGGGTCCGCATACGCGAGCTGTGGCGCGTCGCGGATCCGTACCTCGCGCAGGCGCAGGACGATGCGACGGTGCTCGCGATCAAGGCCCAGGAGGACGCCGGCATCGACATCGTGACCGATGGCGAGATCCGCCGCGAGAGCTACTCCAACCGCTTCGCCACGGCGCTCGAGGGCATCGACATCGACCACCCCGGCACCGCGCTCGATCGCTCGGGACACCCGAACCCCGTGCCCCGCATCGTCGGCCGCATCCGCCGCAAGCATCCCGTGCAGGTCGAGGACTTGCTCTTCCTCAAGCGCCACACCCGGCGGACCGTGAAGATCACGGTGCCCGGGCCCTTCACGATGGCGCAGCAGGCGCAGAACGACTACTACGCGACGGACGAGGAGGCGGCGATGGATTACGCCCAGGCGGTGAACGAGGAGATCCGGGATCTCTTCGCCGCGGGTGCGGACATCGTGCAGATCGACGAGCCGTACATGCAGGCGCGCCCCGAGAAGGCCCGCCAGTACGGCCTCGCCGCGCTCAACCGGGCGCTCGAGGGCGTGACCGGACGGACGGCCGTTCACATCTGCTTCGGCTACGCGGCCATCATTCACCAGCGCCCCTCCGGCTACTCCTTCCTGCCGGAGCTCGCCGAGTGCCGCTGCTCGCAGGTCTCCATCGAGACGGCGCAATCCGGTCTCGACTGCGCCGTGCTCGAGAAGCTCCCCAGCAAGCAGATCATGGTCGGTGCCCTCGACCTCTCCGACACGCGGATCGAATCGCCGGAGACCGTCGCGGAGCGGGTGCGCCGCGCCCTGCGCTACGTGAAGCCGCAGAACGTCATTCTCGCGCCCGACTGCGGCATGAAGTACCTCCCGCGCGAGGTGGCGTTCGGCAAGTTGAAGGCGCTCGTCGCGGGCGCCGCGATCCTGCGCGCTGAAAGCTCACGCTAGCCCGCGAGCCTGAAGCCCGCTCGCCTACTTCGGGACCGTCAGCCGGTCCTGGATCGCAAGCAGCACGTCGCGCCGCGAGACCTCGCCCACGAGCGAGTTGCGCCAGGGCCCGAGCGTCACGGGCAGCACGGTTGCCTGCTCCCGCAGAAACCCATCGAGCGCCGTCCCGAGCGCCATGTCGGGCGACAGCGCGAAGCTCACCGGGTGGGCAATGTGCTCGACCGCCACCTTCCCATCGATCGAGCCCTTCTGCACCTGCTCGAGGACGCGCCGCGGATCGACCCACGCGATGAGCTGATCGCCGTCCACGATGTAGACGCGCTCCAGCGGGCGCTTGGGCAGCTGCTCGAGCAGATCCTTCACGGTCGTGGTGCGTGGGACCATCGAGGCGGCCGGCTTCACGAGGGGCTCGACGGTCCGTAGCCGCCAGTCGTCCGGGGCCGATGCCGACGCCGTGTGCGCGAGGGATGCGTGGTAGACCGATTCTCCGTGACGGTAAACCTTCGCCGTGAAGTGCGCCGTCACGCAGACGAGCATGAGCGGCAGGACGATCTGGTAATCGCCCGTCATCTCGAAGACCATCAGGATCGAGGTGAGCGGCGCGTGCGTCGTCGCCGCGAGAAACCCGCCCATGCCGATGAGCCCGTAGCCGGCGGGCGCCGAGGTGATGGTCGGTAGCGCGGCGTGCATCAGCTCCCCGACGAGCGTGCCGATCGCGCAGCCGAGAAAGAGCGTCGGCGTGAGAATACCGCCGACTCCCCCGGATCCGACGGTCGCCGCCGTGGCGGCCGTCTTCGCGAGGAGCACGATGAGTAACCACACCCCGATCGTCCGGCCGTCCAGGATGTCGCCGACGACGCTGTACCCGTTGCCCCAGACCTGGGGAACCCAGATCGAGATGGCCCCGACGATGACCCCGCCGAGCGCGAGCTGCAGGTAGGGCGGCCAGTGCAGGCGGACGAAGCGCGACTTCGCGAAGTCGATCAGATTGAGGAACAGCGGCGCGAGGTGGCCGAGCAGCACGCCGAGCAGGGAAAAGAACACGAGCTCCACATTGGAGTGGAACTGAACGTGCGGCACATCGAACAGAGGGCCGTACTGCAGGAAGCGGTGGATCGTCACGTTCGAGACGACCGAGGCGACGACGAGCGGGCCGAAGCTCTCCATCGCCATGTTGCCGAGTACGATCTCGGAGACGAACAGGGCTCCGGAGATGGGCGCGTTGTAGGCCGCCGCGATGCCCGCCGCGGCGCCGCACGCGACCATGAGCCGCAGCCGTGGGATGGAGCAGCGCGCGAGCGCGCCCAACTTGGAGCCGACCATCGCGGCGAGCTGCACCATCGATCCCTCGCGGCCGATCGAGCCGCCGGAGGCGATCGAGCAGAGCGAGGAGAGGCTGTTCACGAGCGCCGTGCGAAAGCCGATCCGCCCATCGCCGACGAGCACGGCCTCCATGTAGTCGGCGGCCCGCGGTACGGTGAGCACCCGCCCCGCCCAGTGCAGCACGAGCCCGGCGAGGAGTCCGCCCACGACCGGAATGGCCATCCGGTGCCACCAGACCAGCTCGATCGCGGCGTCCACGAGCCCCGCCTCCCGCTGTCCGGTGAAGATCCGCTCGAGCAGAGCCAGGCTCTCGCGGAACGCGACGGTCGCGAGCGCGCCGAAAAAGCCCGTGAGCGCCGCCCAGAAGAGGATGCCGGCGAGATCCTCGTGCCCGAACAGGAGCAGCCGCAGCCGCGTGACGAGCGAGAGGGACAGATGCGGGAGATCCCGTACGGGGTTCGCCATGGGCACCGGGGCCGGATTGCTTGAGGGTCGTAGCATAGCGGTGTCCGTGAGGGATCGTCTCCATCCGGCGCAGAGCGCGCGCTAAACTACGGCTCAAGACAGGGAGCACCCATGAAACGGATCGCCGTCCTCGCTCTCACCGCACTGCTCGCCAGCTGCGCCTCGAGTCCAGCCTCGCGCTTCTATTCGCTCACCGCCGCCGCGCCCGCGGCCGCAGCACTTCCGGAAGCTCCTGGGCCTGCGGAGCCTCTGCGTGTCGCCGCGGTGCACATCCCCCTGGCGCTCGATCGCGAGGAGATCGTGCGCCTCGGCCCCGGCAACCAGCTCGACATCGACGACCTCAACCGCTGGGGCGCCCCGCTCGATGAGATGGTCCAGCGCGCCCTCACCGAGGATCTGCGCGAGCGCCTGCCCGCGGGTCAAGTCGTGTTGCCGAGCAGCCCGGCGCCGGCCGGGACGGACCGGATCGTGGTGGACATTCTGCAGTTTCAAAGCGACACCGCAGGCACCGTGGTCTTTGACGGAAGCTGGTCGCTGCTCCCGCCGGACAAGAGTGCCCCGTCTTTGATCCGCGACATCCACTACAGCGAGACGGCGAGCCCGGGCGACTACGGTGACCAGGCGGCTGCGATGAGCAAAATGCTCGGCCGCCTGGCTGACGACATCGTGAGGAGCTTGCCGCACTGAGGCAGGCACCATTCTTGCGCTTCCCCTCGCATGATCGACATAAGGAGTGTGATCATGCGTCACAGTAGTACCCCTCTTCTCACAGCCATCCCGCTCGCCCTCGCAGCATTCGGGCTCGGCGCCGCCGCGCAAGCCCAGACCGCAAGCGTGAGCCCCGAGCCGACGACGATGTCGCGCTCCGCGCAGGCCGATGCCAGCGACGCGCAGGACCGCGTCAACAACGCGGTCAAGGTCGTCAACGAGATGCAGCAGGACACGCATCTCGCCCACTTGCTCGAGCGGGCGCGGGGTGTGTTCGTCATTCCCCACTTCGCCAAGGGCGCCCTCATCGTCGGCGGTGAGGGTGGAGGCGGCGTCGTGCTCGCTCGCCACGCCGCCAGGTGGAGCGATCCCGCATTCTTCGTGGTCAGTGGCGCGAGCATCGGCGCGCAGGCCGGAGGCTCCGGGGGCGCCGTCGCGATGCTGCTCATGACGCCGAGGGCGCTCGAGAAGTTCGAGAGCTCGACGAGCAAATGGTCCTTGAGCGCCGGAGCGGGGCTCACGGTGGTCCGCTATTCCGGAAACGTCCGAGCGAGGACCGTTCCCCGCGGCGATGTAATCGTCTGGAGCGATCAGGAGGGCCTCTACGGCGGCCTCGCCGCGAGCGCGACCGACGTGATGCCGGAAGCGAAGCTGGATCATGCCTACTATCAGAAACACGTGAGCCCGCGGCAGATCCTGACCGGCGAGGCGCGGAACTCGAACGCCGCTCCGCTGCGCGATGCGCTGATCATGCGCGTCGCCTCGAAGTAGTCAGCCTCGCGTTGGTGCCGACGGAACGGCATCCGTGAGCGGGCGCGCGCAAGGAGCGGGCGGGCCACTCACTCGAAGCCGATGCGAGACCCCGGGGCGACGGATCGCCCCGGGATTGCTTACGTGCGACTCACCGCTTGGTGCTCAACGCCCGTTTCGCGAGCGCGTCGATTTGCGCGACCGCGGCGCGCGTCACGCCGAAGATCTTCAGACGACGCCGTCCGAGGGCGAGCCACGCCTCGAGCGTGGCGACGCCTTCCGCGCGCAGGCGCTCGATCAATGGGAGCGGCAGTTCGGGGGGCAGGGCATGTTCCATGTCGACCAGTCTTCTCAGATGCGCTGGTTCTTGCCAAGCGCAACTTAACATCGCGCGGCGCGATTGCGCGATTGAGTGACTGATTTCGCAGGAATTCGCCGCCGTGTGCGACGGGGTCGACCTTCCGCCGAAGCCGTCAGGTCTGGATCTGCGAGAGCTGATCCCCGGAGACCCAGAGGCCGTGCACCTGATCCATGACCCGGTAGGGCATCTTCACCCGCGCCACCGGCCCGAGCGCCAAGTGCTGGGTATCGACCAGAATGAGGTCGGAGCGGCCATTCTCCTTCTGATGGTTGGCGATCCCGATCAGATAGCCGTCGCCTTCGGGCGCTCCGGGACGGCGCGGCACGAACGACATCTCCTGTAGCCTCACGTCCGGGCCCAAGGAGAACACCTGAGCCCGCATCTGCAGCTGATCGAACATCGCCCACCCGCTCCCCTGCGCCGCGATGACGTTGAGGAACCCGTAGCGGTACGGCAGGGTGTGATAGCGATCGTCCTGGCGAGAGAGCACGCCGGAGATTTCCGGATACAGCGTGCGCACCTCGTAGGTGCCGCTGCGCCGGCTCCCGAAGTCGACCTTGAAGCGGCGCACGTACCCGGCCGCCTTCTTCGGATCGAAGGCCTCGTGCAGGTTCGGGAAGAACGGGAACTGGTTGCCTTCCCCGCCATCCATGTCGACATAGACCGTCTCGCCCTCCGACCACGCGCCCATCACGTGCGTGCACATCAGCTGCTTGCCGGTGAACCAGCGCAGATCCCGTCCGTCTCCGCCCCGCCGCATGATCCCCATGTAGCTCGGAAGCGTCGAGTCCCAGGCGAAATGCACCTTGCCCGCGCGAATCTGCGGCAGGTTGGTCGCGAGCGGACAGAGGAAGAACGCGATGTGCTTCTGTGTGACGGCGAAGTCGTGGATCATGCTCACGTACGGCACTTTGATCCACGCTTCCCAGTTGATGTGGCCGCCGCGATCGCACGAGAACACGTACACGTCATCCGAGCCCAGCCCCCGCGCCTCGTACCCGAACGCCACCAACTCGCCCGTCACCGGATCGATCTTCGGATGGGCCGTATGGGTGAGGGACTGAAACTTTCCGCCATAGGTGTAGTAGTCGTCCGTGGTCTCGAGGGTGAGCGGATGCATCGTCACCGGCGGGCTGTCCTCCTTGTGCACCAGGAGCTTGCCGTGATGGAAGGACTGCTGGGTGTTCGCCGTGCCGCGACTCAAGCCTTTCACGCTCGGATCGTCCGTCAAGGGATTGCGGTACATGCCGAACAGAGAGCGGCGCGCCGCGTGCTGAGCCTTCCATCGCTGGGTGCGGGCATAGCGGGTCCGGTAGTCGACATGTCCGTTGTGGATGCGAAACACGCCGACGTGGCCCTCGCCGTCGAACCCAATGTCGTTCGCATATCGGTCGGGCTTGGGATACTGCGGATCCGTGCCGACCCGGTAGAAGGCGCCGTCCAGATCGAGCGGCAGATCGCCCTCGACCTCACAATCGAACAGCTCGTTCTCCGAGCGGTTGACGCCCCCCCTTTCGCTCCCGCCACCCCCGAAATCGCGGCGATCCGTGGGGAAGAGCACCTCCCCTGGAAACCGCGTCTCGAGACCGCCGGGCGCGCTCTGCGCCGCTCGCCCCGCCTCGGGCACCGCGCTCCCGCCGGCTGCCAATCCCGCGCTTGCGGCCGTGACTGATCCCATGAACGCCCGTCGATCCATTGCGGCTACTCCCAGCGGTTCGAGTTGGTTTTCGGCGGCAAGACCGCATGCTCGCCGCGCGCTGCACCCAAGCTTTAGATCAGCGTGGCGACGGTTGTCAAGCGCAGTCCCAACTGGCCGAACCGCATCTGCGACAACTCCGCACCGCGCCGTAGCGTGCGGGCTGATTTTACACTCCTCCGGCGGCTCACTAAGATATCTCGAAGTCCCGCAGAAAGACGGGGGATAAAGATGTCCATCGAGTCCAAAAGCGGCGACCTGGCCGACGATCGTTCCATGGATCGGCGGACGTTCCTGAGCGCGGCAGCAGGGGTAGGAGCGACCTGGTGCGCTTTCGCCGCGGCGGGGGCCCGCGCGGAGGCCGCGCCGGCCAGCACACCGGTTGCGGCATTCTACGCAGGGCCCGAAGCGGACATTCCTCGGGTCGGCTTGCGCTGGGCATTCTCAGCCGCGGTGTTCTTCGCCGATCGCATCATGATCCCCTCCCCCACTCCCCGCGGCTATACCTCCGTCGCCGGCGGAGAGGTCTGGGGCCCGAGGCTGCAAGGCCGCGTCCTGCCCCATAGCGGCGCGGATTATTTCAAGACCACTTTCGGCACTTACTACCTGTTCCAGGCGTCCGACGGTGAGCTGATCTTCATTCACAATCGGGGTACGTTCCGCCGCTTCCGGGCTCCGCCCGAGCCCGGTCATCCGCTCGAGCCCGTTCTCGACCCGCGTACGCCGGGCTGGCTGCGCTTTCGCGCCACCCCGGTCTTCACGGCTCCGACAGGAGCGCACGACTGGATGAATCGGACGGTGTTCGTGGCAAATTGCGAGCGTCGCGAGCATCCCGACCGCACCCTCTTCACCTATTACGAAGTGCTCTGAGGGGCGAGGGCGGAAAAATGCGCGACTTCGTCGTTCCCCAGACCGACAAGGCTCCGGGCGAGGTGAGGCTCGAGTACGCCTTCCAGCTTCAGGCCCAGTACGACCCGCCCCAGCTCTCCCGCACGCCCAAAGGCGAGATCCGCTATCAGGACATCGTGAGTGGGGAGGTTCGCGGCGAGCGGCTGCGTGCCACGGTGTATCCGAATAGCGGCGGGCAGTACGACACGGTGCGCTCCGACCGCATCCGCGACGTGGACGCCCACTTCATCCTCAAGGCCGAGAACGGCGAGTGGATCTACATGGAGCATGTGGGCTACCGCCGTCCCGACGGCTACTACCGCGCCATCGCCTACATCGACGCGAGCGCCCGCGGCGCCTACGATTGGCTCAACAACACCACCTTCGTCGTCACGGCGAAGGAATCGGCGGATCAGCGCCAAGTTCACTTCTACTATTACATTGCGAACTGAGTGCCGGGTGCCACGAGCGCGCGTCATTCCATTGGTGGAGCCAGGTGGGATCGAACCGCCGACCTCTTGCATGCCATGCAAGATTGACCGGAAGCCCCATGAAATCCGATGGCGCCGCCTGTAGCCTACGTCCATGATTGTATAAGGCTTTAAGAGTTCTTTGCCCTTCACCGCACTGCGTCCTATTTCAGCCGAGTGGTACAAACGTGGTACCCAAATACCTTGCCGAGGGGCGCGATAGCCGCTGCTTCACCCTCATTTCGTGGCGCTGGCCCCCAGCGAAGCGGACCCTCTAAAATAGCGCATGCCGACGATCAGCGAGTTCTTTGGGATTGTGATTCGCATGTACTGGGATGACCATCCACCGCCGCACTTTCACGCCATTTATGGCGAACACGAAGCGCAGTACAACATCGCAACCCTCGATGTCATCAATGGGTCGCTTCCTCGACGCGCGCACGCGATGGTGGTCGAATGGGCGTCGCTGCATAAGGATGAGCTGACGAAGAACTGGGAACGGTGCCAAGTCCCCGCACCGACTGTCCCCGTTCAACCGCTGGAGTAATTGCAATGGCCGTCTGGTCCATCGTTCGGTTCAAGGTATTGCCGGAATACAAGATCGAGGTTCACTTTGCCGATGGTACGACCGGCATTGCAGATCTGGCTCCTCGACTCTCCCAGGGACCGCTAGGAGATGGGCTCGACCCACTTTGTGACCAGCAGGTATTCTCGCAGGTGTTCCTGGATCACGGTGCTCTCACATGGCCAGGCGGGATCGATTTGGCCCCGGATGCAATGTACGAGCGCATCCGGTCGCGCGGGGCGTCGATCCTTGCCGCCAGCATAAGGCGAGTCGCGTAGCACCTCCTCCGGCCCGAGAGGGACGATGCCCGCCACGGCCTCCCCATCCTCATCTTTGGCGCCGGCAGACGAAGCTCCTGGCCTGGTCCGTGCTTCCCGAGCCCTTGTAGACAGCCACCTCGGGATACGGGCACAAGGGGCGGGTTCGATCGATGCGACCGCCCCGGATGCGCGAGGCGAGGATCCGAGTCGGTGCTCGGCCGTGCTCGACCCACTGCTCGAGCGCGGCGAGTATCGGCGCTTCGAACATGCGCTCAGAGCCGGCGCCTGTACCTATGGCTGTACCTTGAGTCCGTAAGCGGCTGAGCGGCTCTTCTTGACTTGTTGACTTCCCTGGTGGAGCCAGGCGGGATCGAACCGCCGACCTCTTGCATGCCATGCAAGCGCTCTCCCAGCTGAGCTATGGCCCCACTGCCTCAACTACCGGCAAGCGATCATAGCAACGCGGCGAGCTCTTTGCTCGGTGGTCGCAGCTTCGCCATCACCACCACGTCGACCCATTGTCCGTCGATGTAGGCCGCCCGCCGCAGGACGCCCTCTCTCTTGAATCCGGCGCCGGCATAGGTGCGTATCGCCCGCGCGTTGTGTTTGAACGTGTGCAGCCAGACACGTTGCAGATTGAGGTGGCGCCAGCAGAAATTCAGGGCGAGCCCGAGCGCCTCGCTGCCGTAGCCCTGGCCGCGGTCCTTCTCCTCGCCGATGCGCACGCCGAGCTCCGCCGAGCGGTGCACGCTCTGGATCTGGGCGATGGTCACACAGCCGACGAGGCCCGTATCGCCGATCTTGCGGATGGCGAACAGGACCTTGGAGACGTCCCGCCCGATGGTGTCGAACCAGGCCTTGTGGGAAGCCCAGTCGATCGGGCGGTACGCCAGGTCGAGCCGGGCTGCCTCGGTGTCGTTGAGCCAGCGGAACAGGGGCAGGCAGTCGGGCGCGGCGAGCGGCCCGATCGAGATCTTGGATCCGGTGAATTTCATGGATTGCTCCCGCGACCCGCCCACTCGATCGCTCGATCGATGCGATCGAGCACCCGCTCGCGGCCGATCAGCGCGGCCGTCGCGTCGATGGGAGGAGACACCGTCCCGCCGGAGAGCGCGACCCGCAGCGGCTGCGCAACCTTTCCGAGCCCCACGCCGAGCGTGGCAGCCAGCTCCGCGAGCGCGCGGTGAATCGGCTCGGACGACCATTCCGGAAGGGCCTGCAAGCGCTCGTGCACCTTCGCGAGTGCCGCGACGCCGTCCGGGCCGAGATGCTTGCGCGCGGCGCCCTCCTCGAGCTGCACCCCGGGCAGGAAGAAATACCGGCTGTTCTCGGCCATCTCCTTCAGGGTCCGCGCTCTCTCCCGCTGGACCGCCACGACACCCTCCAGCAGCGGCAGGTCGTTGCACACGATGCCCAACCGGGCGAGCTGGGTGGAGAGAATGGCCGCGAGCCGCGCAAGCGGTGCGCGCATCATGTGCTGCTGGTTGACCCACAGCAGCTTCTCGGGATTGAACGCTGCGGCGGCCTTGTTCACATCCTCGATGTCAAACTCCGCGATGAGCTCATCGAGCATGAAGATCTCCTGATCGCCGTGCGACCAGCCGAGGCGCGCGAGATAGTTGAGAAGGGCCTCCGGGAGGTATCCCTCGTCCCGGTACTGCAGCACGCTCACGGAGCCGTGCCGCTTGGAGAGCTTTGCGCCGTCCGCCCCGAGGATCATCGGGAGGTGGCCATAGGCCGGGGGCTCGCCCCCGAGCGCGCGCAGCATGTTGATCTGTCGCGGCGTGTTGTTGAGGTGGTCATCACCGCGGATCACGTGCGTGATCTTCATGTCCATGTCGTCCACGACGACACAGAAATTGTAAGTCGGCGTGCCGTCCGAGCGCGCGATGATGAGGTCGTCGAGCTCCCGGTTCTGGAACACGACCCGGCCGTGGACCAGGTCGTCCACCACCACTTCGCCCTCGAGCGGATTGCGGAAGCGAACCACCGGCTCGATTCCGGCCCGCGGCACGGCGCGGTCGCGGCACCGGCCGTCATAGCGCGGCTTCTCCTTCCGCGAGGTCTGCTCCGCCCGCATCTGCTCGAGCTCCTCCTTGGAGCAGTAGCACCGGTACGCGAGTCCGGCGCCGAGCATCTCGCCGATCACCTCGCGATACCGCGGGAAGCGCTGCGTCTGGTAATAGGGCCCCTCGTCAGCCGTGAGTCCGAGCCACTGCATGCCGTCGAGGATCACTCCCACGGCCTCCTCGGTGGAGCGCTCGCGATCCGTGTCCTCCACGCGCAGGATGAAGCGGCCGCCCCGGTGGCGGGCGTAGAGCCAGCTGAAGAGCGCGGTGCGCGCCCCTCCAATGTGCAACATCCCCGTCGGGCTCGGGGCAAAGCGTGTTACGGGCATGGGGGCGGCAATACTAGCAGCGATTGCTTCGCCGGGAGCGGATGCTTAGACTCCCGCGTCCACTCGCGGCGGGCGGTTAGCTCAGCGGTAGAGCACTGCTTTCACACGGCAGGGGTCACAGGTCCGATTCCTGTACCGCCCACCATTGCGTGCGCTGTAGTGGCAAGGTCTTGTGTGCGGTTGCGAGAAAGCCGAGTTCCTGATTGCGATCGCCGCAGCCCGCGCGGAGCCGTCGCAGGGGCCGAACGGCGAGGAAGCAAGGAGGCTCTGGGACGAGACTGGCTGGCGGCACTTCACTCGTGACGTCAGCCAGTCTCGGTTTCCCGAAACAACGGTGTGGTGATCAGCCAGTCAGAGACGACCGTTTGCGCGTTTCCACCGAACGGCGCCAAGCGAAAAGACCGAGCACGCCCGCCCCGAACAGCCACAGGGAGCTCGGCTCCGGCGCTGACGCAGAGACACCATCAAACTGCGAATCACTAAGCGTGTATTCACCCGCTTGGTTCGTCGGCGTGAACACATCGAGCCCGTAGGTGAGGCCGCCCTGCCACGTCGGTCCAAAAGCTCCCGGTGCCGTGACCCCGTCGCTCCACAGGCCAACGGCGTCGCCGTTCTCCAGCGTGAACATCACGCCGTAGATATCCAGGAAACCACCGGAAAACGGATATCCGACGCCGCCGCCGGCCGTCGTCGGCGGACACACCAGCGGCGAGCCATCCGCGTAGAAGAGATTGTCATACGAATTCGGGCCCGAAGTCGTATAAATCCAGCTGAAGCTGTTCGGAAGTATTTCGCCCGGGGGGGCTGCACCTTGATCGAGTGCCATCACTCCCGTGATTGCTACGCCGTTGAAGCTACCGCTGGCACCTGTGATGGACTGAGCACCCGCAGGATCATACGGGGAAAGGGGGGCCGAAATATTGTTCTCACCATCAAATGCGTTATATGTAGGCTGATAGTTCGAGCTGGAGTTGACATCAGGCGTGAGCGTGAGGCTCGCGTACCCGCTGCCCGCGGTTCCGTCGAAGTTAATCTGCATGCTGCTTGCGCTGGCGTACGGCGCCGCTGCCAACGCGGTCAGCAACGCGCCCGCCGCCAAGATTTTTGTCGTACCGAAGCGCTGCAAGAGCGGCCCCGCGGAAACTGCGAAACTCAGGTTCATCATTTGTGCTCCGTTGTTCGTTCTTCTGGCCGAGGGCAACGCTGCTCAGTCGCCGTTACCCCTCTGACAAACACGTTATGCAAAAGAGAGGCCACTGCGCGAGGCGACCGGCCGCGGTCGTCTCCAGTGCATTGAAAATCAGAGATTTTCTTGCCGAGAGCCCTCCGCTTTAATGCACCTGGAGGTACTCCTGCGATCGCAATGTGTAAAATTTTTCGACGGGCACTGCGGGAGAATCGTCTCCAAAACGAAGGAGTCGGTTGAGTCGAAGGCCTCTTACCGTGGCGAGCGTACGTGGATTTTACATGACGCTCCGCAGCACCTATTGCTCGGCACATAAATGGCGGAATGTCATGCACATCTCGCACCAAGTACGGATCTTGCATATCAAAGAGCCGGATAAGAACGCCTCGTAGCGACTCAAGGGAGAGGGACAATGAATTCGACTGCGTTGGTAATCAAGCCCGTGCTCGCGATCGGCCTTTTGGCCGCCGCGGCGGCGACCGCCGCGTGGGCTGCGCCCGTAACCGTGGTGGATGGCAGCAGCAACGTCACGGTGCCGGTGTACACGGGCCCCTTCAGCCCACCGCCGGCCTATACGGTCCTGGGCAGTACGGGACTCCAGACCGCTGATGTGGTCGTCGATGAGTCGCCGACAATCGTTGCGTTTGATGAGTTTGCGCTCACGACACCGCTCAATCCGTTCAATACCGAGACTACGGACGGAATCACCTTCGTGTTTGCGGTCGCGTCGCTGTCGAACATCGGGCCCGGTACATTGAGTGGTTTGGGGGGATTCACGGGCTACCAGACCGCGGTTGAGGGCTGTGATCCGCTGACCGCCGTGGGCGACGGCTCGGCGGCGTCGTGCAGCTCTCCGGCCGGCACGGTCTCGCGCGCGGCCGGTACGCTGACCTTCAGCGACATCCAGCTCTCGCCGGGTACGTTCGAAGGCTTCAGCGGCGACCTTTCCTACGCCTACGCAATCTTCACGAACGCAAGCTCTTGGAGCGACCCGGCCGAGACGTGCTTCACGGGCTCGGGCGCGAGCGCGGCCTGCTTCGACTATCTGACGCCAAGCGGGAGCGTCGTGGGCGGTGGCGGCGGCAACAGTACCGTGCCCGAGCCCGGCGCGCTGTCGCTACTGGGCCTCGGTCTGGCCTGTCTGATGCTGCGCCGGCGCAAGACGCGCTGACCGCTGGTTTCACTCCGTTGAGTCTCTCAACCCCGGCCCGCGCCGGGGTTTTTGTTGGTGCGCGAGGCCAGCGATGCGGGCGTGCGGTATCGGCACGCTCCTTCCACCATCGTCGTGCCCGCTCCAGGGGGCGTTCGGTAGCCATGCGTCATGTATCCGTAGAAACAATCGACTCAGCGGTGTGCGCGAAAGGCGCGCCCGCTGCGCACCGGTGCGGAGGCCGTAGATATCGGCCTCATAAGCGCGCAATCTGCGGACACCGCCCGAGGCAGGAGCGAACGCATGACGAGCCCGGCCGGCGCGAAGCAGCGCCTGTACTTCGAGGACCTTCACGCAGGTCAGCGCTTCACCGGAGACGCCACCTGCACCGTTGACGAGGCCCAGATCAAGGCCTTCGCGGCCGAGTTCGATCCGCAACCCTTTCATCTCGATGCCGAGGCCGGCCGCTCGACCGTTTTCGGCGGCCTCGTCGCAAGCGGCTGGCACACCGCGGCGCTCACGATGCGCCTCCTCCTCGAGGGCGGACCGGCGCTCGCCGGCGGCAGCGTCGGACTCGGCGCCGAGCTCGACTGGGTGAAGCCGGTGAAGCCCGGCGATACGCTCAAGGTGCAAGGCGAGGTGCTCACCACGACGCCATCGCGAACGCGTCCCGACCGTGGCCGCGTCACGATGCGCACCGAGACGTGCAATCAACACGGTGACGTTGTGCAGGTGTGCATCTCGAAGATCCTCGTCCCGCGCCGGCCCGTGCCGCACGACACCTGACGAAACCCCCGAGGCACGGGGCGCGTCGGCCGAGTGGAATCGGCCGTCACCTGGCGGGCAGCGGCGCTCCTTTCGGCCAGAGGAGCCACAGGCGCCCGGACTCACGCATCTCACCCGCCTCGCTCTGAGCGTCCGCTCCCGTTCCCCAGAACAGGTCGGCGCGTACGGGGCCGCGAATGGCGCCTCCGGTATCCTGCGCCACGACGAGCCTGTCGAGCGTCACGGCCGAGTCGGGAAACGTGGTGGCGAGAAACACGGGCGCCCCGAGCGGCACGGAGGCCGGGTCGATGGCGATCGATCGCCCCGGCGCGAGCGGCACGCCGAGTGAGCCTTGGGGTCCGAGTGAGGGATCGCCGAGCGGCTCCTCGCGAAAGAACACCACGCTCGGATCCGCATCGAGGAGCTCCTTCACGCGATCCGGATGCGAGCGCGCCCAGAGGCGGATGCCGAGCATCGTGGCCTCTCCCGGCTTCAGCTCTCCTCGATCGATGAGATAGCGGCCGATCGACCGATAGGGATACCCATTCTGATCCGCGTAGTGCAACCGAATGGTCTCGCCGTCCGGCAGCTGCACCCGCCCGGAGCCCTGCACCTCGAGAAAGAAGGCGTCGAGCGGATCGTCGACCCAGACGATCTCGTGACCTTTGAGAGCGGGGTCGCGATCTAAGTCCGCGCGGCTGTAGTACGGCACGACCTTGTTGCCCTCGAGTCTCGCCCGGATGCTGAGACCCTTCAGCGCGGGGTACACCGACGCGAGATCGACGGTGAGCAGATCCGGCGGCGGGGCGTAGAGAGGCGTGCTGAACTCGGCCGATGGCGAGCGGTCGCCGTGCAGCAACGGCTCGAAGTAGCCGGTGATCAATCCGTCGGGATCCGCGCGCATGCCCACTCGCTCGACGATGCTGTACGGCTCGAAGTAGCGCTCGAAGAAGTTGCGAACGTCCTGCGACGTGACGGGGTGGGCTGCTTGCGCGGCGTCGCACGTGGCCGCCCATGGAGCGCGCCGGCCGAGAACGCCGCACGCGGCGAGGAACGGCGGCCAGGCGTCTATCATGCGGTCGGCCGTCCAGCCCGGCATGTCGGACCACGTGGCGGGCGCGTACTCCACATGCGGGACGGCTGCCGCCGGCGGCGGACAGACTCTCGGCTGCACGGCGCAGCCGCAGAGCATGACGCAGCCGCAGAGCGCCGCACCGGCCAGCGTTCTCACCACACCCTCTGCTCGTCGCGCGTGGGCCATTCTGAGATCTCCTCGAGGAGAGTCCTCGACCGAGTTCAGATGGTACATGCGGGCGTCGGATTGGAGGTCTCTGTCCATCGGCGACAGCGAGGTCTATCATCGCGGCATGTGAGCGGCCTCGATCGAGGCCCCGAAGAACACCAATGGCCGCGACACCACGTGAGAAAGGCGCGCTGTTCCGCGCGCTCCATCAGGGGCCGGACCCCTTCGTCATCGCAAACGCGTGGGACGGCGGCTCGGCGCGCCTGCTCGCGAAGCTCGGATTCCAGGCGCTCGCGACATCGAGCGGCGCCTCCGCGGCGACGCTGGGCCGGCTCGACGGGCAGATCACCCGTGAGGAAGCCCTCGCGCAGTCCCGGGTGATCGTCGATGCGACGAGCCTGCCCGTGTCGGCGGATCTGGAGAAGGGCTTCGGGGACACGCCGCAAGCCGTCGCCGAGACCATCCGGCTCGCCGCCGGAGCGGGCCTCGTCGGAGGCTCGATCGAGGATGCGACCGGCGACCGGGCAAAGCCACTCTACGATCTCGGCCTCGCGGTCGAGCGTGTGGCGGCCGCCGCCGACGCCGCGCGAGCCCTCCCCTTTCCCTTCTTGATCACGGCGCGCAGCGAGGGGTTCCTCCGCGGCCATCCGGACCTCGACGAGACGATCCGCCGCCTGCAGGCGTTCGAGCGGGCCGGCGCAGACGTGCTGTTCGCGCCCGGGCTCCCGGACCTCGCCGCGGTTCGCGCGGTGTGCTCGGCCGTCTCGAAGCCCGTCAACTTCATGGAAGGCATCTCGGGAAAATCCTTCCCCTTGGCGGATCTCGCCGCGGCCGGGGTCAAGCGGGTGAGTCTCGCCACCTCGCTCTATCGAGCGGCCGTCACCGGCCTGCTCGTTGCCGCCCGGGAGGTCAGGGAGTGTGGCACGTTCGCCTATCTCGACCACCTCGTGACCACGCCGGAGCTCAACGGCTTCCTGCGGGACTGATCCCCGCCGTTCACGCAACCCTGGAATCTCAACATGAAGAGCAAGCCCTATCTGTGCCTCGAAGACGCCCACCGAATCGTTGCGGCCGCGATGGCGCACGCGCACTCGCGCAAGTGGGCCGTCACGATCTGCGTCTGCGACGACGGCGGCCACCTGCTCATGCTCGAGCGCGCCGATGCGGCCCCGCCGTTCACGGCCAAGATGGCCGTTGCGAAGGGCACGGCCGCCGCGCTCGGCCGCCGCGAATCCAAGGCGTTCGAGGATTCGATCAATCAGGGCCGCACAGCCCTCGTTACCGCTCCGCTCGAGGGGATGCTCGAGGGCGGAGTTCCGATCACCGTCGAGGGACACGTCATCGGCGCGGTCGGCGTCTCGGGGGTCAAGTCGTCCGAGGACGCCGAGATCGCCCGCGCAGGGATTGCGGCCTTGACGGCCCCCTAGTAGGCTCGCCGGGGCGATACGGCCGTATCCCACCGCGCGCCGGGTCAACTCATCGGGCGGCGCCGCGTTACACTTCCCAATTTTCGACGAGAGCAGGGGTCTTCATGGGTACTACGCGCGACCGGCGCTTCGCTATACGATCGCTTACAGTGTGCGCGGTGCTCGCCGGGCTTGCCGGGATCGCCGGCTGTGGCGGAACCAATGCCTACTCTTACGCCGCCCCCGCCGCCGTGGCCGTCGCGGACTTCGCGGGCACCGGCCATCCCGGCGTCGCGATCGCGCAGGCGCAGATCAATCAGCTGGTCACCACGGAGCAGCCGGGATACGCCGCAATCATCCTGCAGAACCCCAACAGCCCCGGAACGTTTGGGTCCGCGCGGCACTTCGAGACCCAGGGCAACCCCTCCGCGCTGGCGGTCGGCGCCCTCACGACAGGCACACTCGACCTCGCCGTGACGAACGTCAACGACGGCACCGTCTCGGTGCTGCTGCAGAGCAGCCCTCAGTTCGACGAGCTTTGGGCCCGCCGTCAATCTGCCCATCGCCCCGAGCGGCACCGGCACCGTCTCGCCGCAGGATGTGGCGATCTGTGACGTGAACCAGGATGGCAATCCGGACATCGTGGTCGGGTATGTCGCCGAGACGTTGCTCTTGGGCATTCTCAGCCCGACCGGCGGTGGAGTGAGCCTCCTGCTGCAGAGCGCAACCAGTCCGGGCACGTTCGTCGCCCCGACCATCGTCGGTACCTCGCCCACCGGCACCGGCGAGACCTATCCCAATTCGGTCTACGGCATTGCGTGCGCCAATCTGAGCAGCGACAGCGGCGGACCGCCGGATATCGTGATGACGAGCTACTACGCCTACGATGGGACCGATGACTACGGCACCCTCTCCATCTTCTTCCACGACCCCAACAACCTTGGCGGCTTCCTGCCGCGGGTCGATATCCCACTGGCCGGGCTGCTGCACCGGGTGGTGATCGCGGACCTGGGCAATGGCCTCCCGGACATCATCGTCACGAGCGAGAGCGCCGACGACAACGGAGATGGCATCTCCGGAGTGCAGGTGCTGCTGAACCAGGGGCCGGGCGCCAATGGCGAGCCCACCTTCGCAATCACGCCCTACTCAACCTACAGCGCCCTCTCCGTCGCCGTGGGCGACATCCACAACAACGGCCTGCTGGACATCGTCATCTCGAGCAGCGAGCCCCAGGGGACCGGCAGCGTCGAGATTCTGCCGAATACCGTGGGCAACGCTGGCACTTTCGGAACGCCAACCATCTATCCGGGCCTCGGCAATCCGACGGCCGTCGCCCTGGGCGAGCTCGGCAACAACTCGCTGGTCGACATCGCCACCTCAGATGGAGGCGGCGCGGCGGTCTATTTCAACCAAGCCGCCAGCGTGGGCACTTTCGACGCGGCGCTGCTCATCGGCAGCTGACCGCTCCGGGTGGCGTGTGCCTGCGGCCGAGCGCGCTCGGTGCGGGGCGGCGATCATCCGCTCCGCAGGAATTGCAGCAGCTCGTCCGTCTTCTCGCGCATGAGCGCCTCGCTCCCCCGGGACTCGACGTTGAGCCTCACCAGGGGCTCGGTGTTGGAGGCGCGGAGGTTGAAGCGCCACTCGGCAAACTCGATCGACAGTCCATCGGTGAGATCGATCGACACGGCGCCCTTCGCGTACCGCTCGCGCGCCCGCGCGAGCACGGAGCTCACCTCTCCCTCGAGGCGCAGATTGATCTCCCCGCTCGCCGGGAAGAGCCGCATGCGCTCCCCGACCAGGGCGGAGAGCGGCTGGCCGCGCTCGGCGATCGTCTGCAAGACGAGGAGCCACGGGATCATGCCGCTGTCGCAGTAGTGGAATTGGCGGAAGTAGTGGTGGGCGCTCATCTCCCCGCCGTAGACGGCATCGACCTCGCGCATCTTCTGCTTGATGAACGCGTGGCCCGATTTGCAGAGGACCGGCTGCCCGCCGAGGCTCCGCACGATGTCGAGCGTGTTCCAGGTGAGGCGCGGATCGTGAACGATGCGCGCGCCGCGCTCGCGGCGTAGGAATACTTCGGCAAGCAGCCCGACGAGGTAGTACCCCTCGATGAACCGACCCTGCTCGTCGAAGAAGAAGCACCGGTCATAGTCGCCGTCCCAGGCGATCCCTAAGTCCGCGCCCGAGCGTCTGACCGCCTCGCTCGTCACGGCGCGGTTCTCCTCGAGCATCGGGTTCGGGACCCCGTTCGGGAAGTGCCCGTCGGGACGGTGGTGGACCTTGACGAGCTCGAGCGGCAGGTGAGGCTCGAGCTGATCGACGATGAGCCCGGCGCCGCCGTTGCCGGCGTTGACGACCACCTTGAGCTTCGCGAGCTTGCCGGGATCCACGTAGCTCAGCAGGTGCTCGATGTACTTCGCCCGAACGTCGAGCGGGCGCTCGGTGCCCGGCTGAGCGGCTGGCCCCGGGAGCTTCCCCGCCTCGATGAGCGCTCGGATGTCATTCAATCCGGTGTCGGCGCTGATCGGGCGCGACTGCGCCCGCACGAACTTCATGCCGTTGTAGTCGGGCGGATTGTGGCTCGCGGTCACCATGATGCCGCCGCCCAGATTCTCGGCGGCGGTGGCGAAGTAGATGCCCTCCGTTCCCCACAGGCCGATGTCGAGCACATCCACGCCGGATTGCGTGAGCCCGCGCTTCAGCGCGGCGGCGAGCCGGGGGCTCGAGAGGCGGATGTCGTAGCCCACGGCGACGTTCTGCGGCTTGACGAAGGCCGCGTAGGCGCGGCCGATGTCGTAAGCGAGCTGATCGTCGATCTCGTCGGGAATGCGGCCCCGGATGTCGTAGGCCTTGAATGCGGTGAGTTTCGGCATGGGCTATCTGGTCGTCCCTTAGCGCCCGTAGCGGTCCTCGAGCCGCACGATGTCGTCCTCGCCGAGGTACGAGCCCGACTGCACCTCGATGATGTGCAGAGGAATCTTGCCCGGATTCTCGATGCGATGCTTGACGCCGATCGGAATGTACGTGGACTGGTTCTCCTCGAGCAGGAACGTCTCATCGCCTCGCGTGATGCGGGCCGTGCCCGTGACGACGATCCAGTGCTCCGCGCGATGGTGATGCAGCTGCAGGGAGAGCGTCGCGCCCGGCTTCACCTTCAGGCGCTTCACCTGGAAGCGGGGGCCGCTCTCGATGCTGTCGTAGCTCCCCCAGGGTCGGAACACCTCCCGGTGAAGCGCGTGCTCGTAGCGGCCCTGCTGCTTCAGGCGGTGGACGAGCTTCTTCACGTCCTGGACGCGGTCCTTCGGCGCAACGAGCACCGCGTCCTTGGTCTCGACGACGACGTGATCCTTGAGCCCCACGACCGAGACCAGGCGGCTCTCGGAGTACAGGTAGCAGCCCTCGGAGTCCTCGCAGATGACATCTCCGCGGGAGACGTTGCCGTGGCCGTCCGCCTCGCTCGCATCGTGGAGCGCCGACCAGGACCCCACGTCGCTCCACCCCGCATCGAGCGGCACGACGACCGCGGCGGAGGTCTTCTCCATGACCGCGTAGTCGATCGAGTCCGCGGGACACGGATCGAACACTTCGGGATCGACGCGCGTGAAGTCGAGATCCGATCGGGCGCCGCGGAAGGCCGCCTCGCAGACCTTCGCGATCTCCGGGGCGAGCCGCTCGAGCTCCTGGAGGTAGCGGCGCGCGTGAAACATGAACATGCCGCTGTTCCAGTAATAACTGCCGGATGCGACGAACTCCCTCGCCCGCTCGACCGGCGGCTTCTCGACGAACCGCTCGATCCGGTACACGGCGCCCGCGGACGCGGAGCCGCTGGCGGAGGCTCCGCGCTGGATGTAGCCGTACCCCGTCTCGGGCGCAGTCGGGACGATGCCGAACGTGACGAGCTGCCCCTGCTCGGCGGCAACGAGCGCAACGCGCACCGCGCGGTGGAATGCCGCAACGTCGCGAATGACGTGATCCGCGGGAAGGACGAGCAGCACCGGATCGACGCCGTCGCCCTCCGGCGGCGCCGCTTTGAGCGCCGCGTGGGCGGCCAGCGCGATGGCCGGCGCCGTGCTGCGCCCGAAAGGCTCGAGCACCGTGGCGCGCGCCTCCACATCGAGCTGCCGCAGCTGCTCGGCGACCAGGAAGCGATGCGCCTCGTTGCACACGACCACCGGTGCCGAGGCCCCGAGCCCCTCGAGCCGCACCACGGTCTGCTGAAGCATCGTGCGCTCCCCGATGAGCGCGAGCAGCTGCTTCGGATACAGCTCGCGCGACAGCGGCCAGAGCCGAGTGCCGGCTCCGCCGGAGAGGATGACGGGTGTCAGCATGGTTATCCCAAGGAATCTACACAGGTCCGCGGCAGAGGTCGCAACGAGGACGCGCGGACGCCATCAGTATGCCCCGGGCGCGCTCAAGAGCAAGTCTCAGAGTAACGACGTCCGAAAGCAGCTAGTTCCGCATCACGACCCAGCGTATCGTCCTCGCCATGCAAGCGCTCGTCCCTCTCGACCGCCGAGTCCTCGATCGCGCGCGCCTCAGCCGCGATCCGCGATTCGACGGCCGGTTCTTCGTCGCCGTCACCACCACCGGCATCTATTGCCGCCCGGTGTGTCCCGCTCCGAGCGCCAAGAGCGCGAACGTCCTCTACTACCCGACAGCCGCCGCAGCGGCCGAAGCCGGCTTCCGTCCCTGCCTGCGCTGCCGCCCTGAGGCCGCCCCCGGCACGCCGGCGTGGCTCGGCACATCGGCGGTCGTGCGGCGCGCGCTGCGCCTCATTCAGGAAGGCGCGCTCGACGAATCGTCGATCGATGAGTTCGCGACGCGGGTCGGCATCGGACCGCGGCACCTGCACAGGCTCTTCGTGCGCCACATCGGCGCGTCCCCGATCGCCGTCGCGCAGACTCGCAGGCTCCATTTCGCGAAGCGCCTGCTCGACTTGACGGGGCTCTCGATGACGGAAATCGCCCTGGCGGCCGGATTCGGGAGCCTTCGCCGCTTCAACGATGCGTTCCGGAAGGCCTACGCGCGGCCGCCGCGCGAGATTCGGAGGCGGTACGAGACCGACGACCGTCCGTCCAGCGCCCCCAGCGCCGGCACCGTCCGCGGGCTCGCCAGCGACGAGATCGTCCTGCGGCTCGCCTATCGACCTCCATACGACTGGCGCTTCGTGAGCGATTTTCTCGCGGCGCGCGCCATACCGGGCGTCGAGCGCGTGGACGACCGAGGCTATGCACGTACCCTCGCGCTCGCCAATGGGCACGCGACCATCCGCGTGCACCCGCTCCCGAGCCGCAACGAGCTCGAGCTCAGCGTGCGAGGCGCCCCGGCAGCGGCCCTCTTCCAGATTTCCGTCGCGGCGAGGCGCGTGTTCGACCTGGCGGCCGACCCTGCGCTCACCGCTCACGCATTCAAGGCCGACCCCATCTTGGGTCCGCTCGCCCGCCGCCGGCCGGGACTTCGGATACCCGGCGTCTGGGACCCGTTCGAGTGTGCCGTACGGGCCGTCCTCGGGCAGCAGGTGAGCGTCGCGGCAGGCCGCACGCTCGCGGCGCGCCTCGTAGAGCGGGTAGGCCGCGTCGTCGCGGACGGCCGCGAGGAGCTGACACGCGTGTTCCCCTCGCCGGAAGCGCTCGCGCGGGCCGACCTCGACGGAATCGGCGTCACCGGCGCCCGCATCGCGGCGATCCGGACGCTGGCGTGCGCGGTCTCCGAGCGCCAGCTCGACTTCAGCGCGCCGGCTGATGAGGTGACCGCGGCCCTCGTGGCGCTGCCGGGCATCGGCGCCTGGACCGCGCAGTACATCGCGCTGCGCGCGCTCGGCGAGCCGGATGCGTTTCCGGCCGCGGATATCGTGCTCAGGCGGATGGCGGCGGTGGGGGGCAAGTCCCTCACCCCCCGCGCGCTCGGGGAGCAGGCGGAAGCCTGGCGGCCCTGGCGCAGCTATGCGGTGATGCACCTGTGGCGAGCGGCCGGCGAGCACGCCCACTGATCGGAGGATACGCAGATGATGTGCTGGCATGAGATGGAATCACCCGTCGGACCGTTGCTGCTCGCGGGCGACGGCAAGAGCCTCACGCTCCTCTACTTCCAGGCCGGACCGCATGCACGGCGCCCGCAGACGGGGTGGGTTGGGGACGCGAAGCCCTTCCGGGCCGTCATGGCCCAGCTTGGCGAGTACTTTGCCGGCCGGCGCCGCGAGTTCGATCTGGCGCTCGCTCCGCAGGGCACTGCCTTCCAGCGCACCGTGTGGCAGGCCCTCACCGGGATTCCGTACGGGGAGACGGTCTCCTATGGCGAGCTCGCGCGCCGGATCGGGAGCCCGCAAGCCTCCCGCGCCGTGGGACTCGCCAACGGCGCGAACCCCCTGCCCATCGTCGTCCCCTGCCACCGCGTGATCGGCGCGGACGGCTCGCTCACCGGCTTCGGAGGCGGTCTCGAGATCAAGCGCAAGCTGCTTGCGCTGGAGAGGGCGAATGGTGGTACGCGGGCGGACGGGCCGCAGATGGAGCTGCTCGCGTCGTAGGATGCCTACCCTTGGGCGAACCACTCCACTGCCGGTCGATCGAAGAAATCCTGGAGCTTTACGCCTCCTTCGCCGAGCAGCCACACCTTTGCCTGGGGATAGCGCCGGCGGAAGGCTGCGATGCCCGGTGCCTTTCCCTGCCGGCCGCTCTTCACCTCCAGTGCCCACACTTGGGTACCGTGTGCGACGACGAAATCGACTTCCGCATCCCCGTCCCGCCAATAGGTCAAGCCCCAATCCGGTCCCTGCAGGCCGTTCAGCAAATGTCCGCCGACGGCGTTTTCAACGAGTCTTCCCCACCAGCCGCCGTCCGCCAGCGCCTGCTTGTATGAAAGCAAGGACAGCGCATTCACCAAGGCGTTGTTCCACAGCACGAGCTTCGGACTGCTACCGCGCTTGCGCATCTGCCCCCTGGAGAAGAGCTCCAGACCGGAAACCAGGTAAGCCGTGGCGAGCAGGCGCAGATAGTTCGCGAGCGTCGTCGTATTGCCCGCGTCCTGTAGCTGGCCGAGCATCTTGTTATAGGACAGTATCTGGGCCGGATAGGATACCGATAGCGCAAACAGGTGCCGGAGCAGCGCCGGCTTGGCGATGTGCTGCAATTGCAGCACATCGCGCGACAGCACAGTCTCAATCAGGGAGTCCGCGATGTAGCGCTTCCATGCAGCCTCATCCTCCATGAACGGCGCCGCTCCGGGATAGCCGCCAAAATAGAGCCATTGCGGCAGGCTCCAGCGGAAGGCGGCACGGCACTCGGGCCATGACCAATGTGGACAGCGGTGCAAAAAGAACCGACCGGCAAGACCTTCCGCAGCGCCCTTTTGTGCGAGCAGCGCCGATGAGCCCAGCAACACCGGCAGCACTGGGCCCCGCACGCGCTTTTCCTCGTCCCACAGGCGCTTGACCACTTCGCTCCAGCCGTTGACCTTCTGCACCTCGTCGAGCACCAGCAGCGCCTTCTGTCCCGCGGCAGGTTTGAGCGTCCGGGCAAGCTGCCACTGCGTCTCGATCCATTCAGGCCCGGGAGGCAAAGGCAAGTCCGCGGCGGCCCAGACGTTCGGCCAGCCCAGGCTCTGAAGAAGCTGTTGCGCAGCGGTACTTTTGCCAACTTGGCGCGGTCCGGTGATGACTTGGATCAGCGGCGCCCTGTGACGGCAGGCTTTAGCCAGCTCTAGGACGATGGAGCGGACGAATGCCATGCGCCACAGTGTGCAGGTTGACCGAGGCGCTTGTCAATTTTACGCATCCATTGAGTAAAAATACTCATCCACAGAGTAACTTTCGACGGCCGGCGCGGCGGCGAGACCCTACCCCGCGCCCACCGACTGCCCCCGCCCCACGCCGTAGTACGTGAACCCGAACCGCGCGAGCACCGCTGGGTCGTAGAGATTGCGGCCGTCGAAGATGAGCGGCTGCTTCAGCAGCTGCCTCAGTCGCTCGAAGTCCGGGCTGCGAAACTCCTGCCACTCGGTCGCGATAGCGAGCGCGTCCGCGCCCTCCGCCGCCTCGTAGGCGTTGCGGCACGGCGTGAACTCCGAGCCGCGTGCTGCGTAGATCCGGCGCGCCTCCTCCAACGCAACCGGGTCGTACGCCCTCACCCGCGCGCCGGCGGAGAGCAGCATGTCGATGATGGTGAGCGCCGGCGCCTCGCGCATGTCGTCCGTGTTCGGCTTGAACGCGAGCCCCCAGAGCGCCACGGTGCGGCCCGCGAGCTGATCTCCGAAGTGCCGGCGCATCTTGTGCACCAGCACCTCCTTCTGCCGCGCATTCACGGCCTCCACCGCCCCGAGGATGTCCGGCTGATGCCCTGCGTCGCGCGCCGAGCGGATGAGCGCCTTCACATCCTTCGGGAAGCACGATCCGCCGTAGCCCGTCCCGGGGTAGATGAAGCTGTAGCCGATGCGCGGATCCGAGCCGATCCCGACGCGGACCTTCTCGATATCCGCACCGACCCGCTCGGCGACGTTCGCGAGCTCGTTCATGAAGCTGATCTTCGTCGCGAGCATCGCATTCGCCGCGTACTTGGTGAGCTCCGAGGAGCGCACGTCCATGACGATGAAGCGCTCGTGATTGCGCGTGAACGGGTCGTAGAGCATGCGCATGAGCTCCACCGTGCGCGGGTTGTCCGTGCCGATGATGACGCGGTCGGGCTTCATGAAATCCTGAATGGCCGCGCCCTCCTTCAGGAATTCAGGATTCGAGACCACGTCGAACTCCACGGCCGCCTGCCGCGCCTGCAGGGTCGCATCCACCGCCTTGCGCACCTTGTCCGCCGTGCCCACGGGCACCGTCGACTTGGTCACGACGATGCTGTACCGGCTCATGTGTGTGCCGATCGTGCGCGCGACCGCCAGCACGTACTGCAGGTCGGCCGAGCCGTCCTCCTCCGGAGGCGTCCCGACGGCGATCAGCTGGAAGAGCCCATGCTCCACCCCTTTCGCGGCATCGGTGGTGAACTCGAGGCGCCCCGCCTCTTTGTTCCGCTTGATGAGCGTGTCGAGACCCGGCTCGTGGATGGGCACCTCGCCGCCATTCAGCCGGTCGATTTTCCCGGCGTCGACGTCGACGCAAATGACGTGGTTACCCGCCTCGGCGAGGCATGCGCCGGTGACGAGTCCCACATATCCCGAGCCGAAGATGGTGACGCGCATGATTCGTAGCTTGCTGCACGGTCAAGAAAAGACGACCGAGAGTAGTCGAAGACCGGCCCTGGCTCAAGGAACGGCAGCAAGGCCGGTGCCGCCTCGATCGCGAGCTTCCGGCGGCTGAGTGTGCTGTTAACGTCGGAGACCACACATGTCCGCGACGTCCGCCTACCCTCCGACTCTCCAGACGAATGCCGCAATACTCGCGGTTCACATCAAATTTTGAGATTCGGCGCGAGCGCGGTATCAGTTACCTTCCTCTCGTTGCTCAACACAAGTGTTGACGCAACATGGACGGGAGTTATCATGACCGCCGTGCAAGCGGAGTCGCTCGAAGTTCTGGAGAAAGCCGACGTACCTCCCGGGCAGGCGCGCGCAATCGTGCGCGCGATCGAGATAGAACTCGGCGGGGCGCGAGACGTTCTCGCAACGAAGGAGGACGTGCGGCTGCTGCGCCTCGATCTGAAACAGGAGATCGAGTCCCTGCGACAGGAGACGAAGCAGGAGATCCAGTCCCTCCGTCACGAGATGAAGGAGGACATGACGGATATGCGCCGAGTTCTGGAGGTCAAGATCGAGGCGACCGCACGCAACAACCTGCGGCAGATGTACATGGCGTTGTTCGCCCAGATGGGAATACTGGTCGGCATCGTCTACGCGCTCACACACGCTGGACATTGAGCCGCGCGGAGCGCGACGCAAAGCTCGCCGGACTCGTGGCGCTCACGGCTTCGGCTGCGCGGCCAGCCACTCCACGTACCGCCGCACGCCCGTCGCCACGTCGGCAAACGCGACATCGCAGCCGGTCGCCCGCAGCTGCGTCAGGTCGGCCTGTGTGTGGCACTGATATTTGCCCACCAGCGCATCCGGAAACGGTACGTACTGAATAAACCCCTGCGCTACCTGCTGCTCGAGGGTCAGCGAGCCCTCCCCGCGCGGTGCGCGGCACGCATTGACCACAGCGTGCGCCACGTCGTTGAACGGCTGCGCGCGGCCGGTGCCCACGTTGACGATCCCGCTCTTGTCGGGAGACTCGAGAAACCACAGGTTCACGGCCACCACGTCGCCCACGAACACGAAATCCCGCGACTGCTGTCCCGGCCCGTAGCCGCCATACTCCCCGAAGAGCTTGACCGTGCCCTGCTCCCGGTACTGGTTGAAGTGGTGGAACGCGACCGAGGCCATGCGCCCCTTGTGGCGCTCCCGCGGGCCGTAGACGTTGAAGTACCGGAACCCCACGACCTGAGAGGCGGCGGCCGGGAGCATGCGCCGCACGACGTTGTCGAACAGAACCTTCGAATAGCCGTAGACATTCAGCGGCCGCTCGAGCCCCGGCTCCTCCCGGAACGCCGTGCTAGCGCCGTAGACCGCCGCGGATGAGGCGTAGAGCATCCGCGTCCCCTGCGCCTGGCAGGCATCGAGCAGACCCTTCGAGCAACGGTAGTTGTTCTCGAGCATGAGGCGTCCGTCGAGCTCCATCGTGTCCGAGCAGGCGCCCTCGTGGAAAACCACATCGACGCGGCCGAGCTCGCGGCGCGCGAAGCGCTCGTAGAACTCGCCCTTGTCGAGATAGTCGCTCAGCTTCGCCCCGAGGAGATTGCGGTACTTCTCGCCGTCCGTGAGGTCGTCCACGGCGATCACGTCGTCGATGCCGATGGCATTGAGGCCCTGGACGAGATTGCTGCCGATCATGCCGGCGGCGCCGGTGACGACGACTTTCATGAGAAGCGGCTTCGCCGCAGGGGCGAGCGATCCCGACGCATGGCCGTCCGCAACGCTCCGCTACGCAAGGTGCAGCGCCTCCTCGACCGTCGCACACAGCGTATGGCCGATGAAGATGTGCGCCTCCTGGATGCGGGCCGTGCTGTCGCTCGGGACCACGATGGGGAGGTCACAGAGGGCGACTAGCTTCCCTCCGTCTCTCCCCAGCAGGCCGATCGTGTGGATGCCGGCGGCCCGCGCCTCCTCGACGGCGCGGATCACGTTCCGCGAGTTGCCGGACGTGGAGATCGCTAGCAGGCAGTCGCCTGCCCTGCCCAGGGCGATGACCTGCCTGGCGAAGACCTCATCGAAGCTGTAGTCGTTCGCGATGCTGGTCAGCGCGGAGGTGTCCGTGGACAGCGCTATGGCCGCGAGCGGCCTCCGGTCCTTGACGAACCGGCCGGTGAGCTCCGCCGCGATGTGCTGGCCGTCCGCGGCAGAGCCCCCATTGCCACACAACATGAGCTTCTGGCCCGCGGACAGAGCGGACGCGATGAGGCCGGATGCCTCTCTCACCGCCGCAGCAAGGCCGGCAAGCCGATGAAACAGGTCGGAGTGACTTTTCAGCTCTTCCGAGAATGAAACCGTCATACCCGCCCTCTTGAGCCATTCCTGCCCGGCTGCCAGCGGATTCTGACCTGCGCTCGCATTGAGCGCCAGCGCGCCCGCACGGGGGCCTGGGCCCGCGCTTCTCTCGCCGTGATGCGAACCGCGGCGAAGCTTCTCGCGCTCAAGCCGAGGCGGGTGGGTTGAGCGGCGTGGCGTCGCTGAGCACGGCGCCGGACGCCGTCGCAGTGCCAGGGACCATGCGTGCGGCGTGCCCCGCCTCGCCGCGCCGCCGCGGCGGCAGCTCGGTCACATTGTCGTGCTCCAAACCGAGCTCCGCACGACGCGTGGCCACCAGGTCCACGAGCGCGGGCGAGGCCTCGTACCCCCCGACAGCCTCCTGCAGCAGCCGAATGGCTCGACGGCAATCGTAAGCCTGCGCGACGGCCACCAGATCGTCCAGGAGCTGGCGAATGTACCGCCAGGGATGGGAATGCTCCTGCGCGCGCAGGATCATCGGATGCTCGGTGCGCGTAACGTTGTCCCCGAGCAGCAGCTCCTCGTACAGCTTCTCTCCCGGCCGCAGCCCGGTGCACGTGATCTCGATATCGCCCTCCGGATTCTCCTCGTCGCGCACGTTCAGGCCCATCAGGCCGACCATCCGCTTGGCGAGATCCACGATGCGCATCGGCTGGCCCATGTCGAGGACGAACACCTCCCCGCCGCGCGCCAGGGAGCCTGCCTGGATGACGAGTTGCGCGGCTTCCGGAATCGTCATGAAGTAGCGGGTCACGTCCGGGTGAGTGACCGTGATCGGACCGCCGCGCCGGATCTGCTCGCGAAAGAGCGGCACGACCGAGCCGGACGAGTCGAGCACGTTGCCGAAGCGCACCATGCAGAACTTCGTCGAGCTGCCGCGTTGGTGGATGCCCTGCAGAACGAGCTCCGCCACGCGCTTCGTTGCCCCCATCACACTCGTGGGATTCACCGCCTTGTCGGTGGAGACGAGAACGAAGGTCTCGACGCCGGTGTCCACGGCGGCCTCCGCCGTATGGAAGGTCGACATGACGTTGTTGTACACACCGTGGATCACATTCTGCTCGACGATCGGGACGTGCTTGTACGCGGCGGCGTGGTAGACCGTCTGGACACCGAAGGTCTGCATCACATCGCGCATACGCTGCCTCTGGTGAGCGTTGCCGAGCAGGGGCACGATTTCCACGCGTCCGCCGACGGACGCGGATTCCGTGCGAAGCTCCCGATCGATCGTGTAGAGGGCCAGCTCCGATTTCTCGAGCAGCACGAGCCGCTTTGGCTGCAGGCGGGCGATCTGCCGGCAGAGCTGCGAGCCGATCGACCCCCCCGCGCCTGTCACCAACACGGCCTTGCCCGTGATGCAGGCGCCCAGCAATCCGGGCTGCGGCAGCACCGGATCGCGCCCCAGGAGGTCGGCGATGTCCACTTCCCGGACATCCTCTACCCTCGCTCGACCGCTCACGACATCGGAGAAATCGGGAACCGTCTGGACGTGTACCCCGAGCCCGAGCAGGCTTCGGATGATCTCGCTGCGTCGCGAGCGCCGCGCGGACGGCAGGGCCAGCAAGACCCGGCTCACGCCGTATCGGACGAGGAGGGGCGCGAGCATATCGGGTGTGAAAACCTCGAGCCCGTGCAGAACGTTGCCCCGTTGCGTGAGATCATCGTCGACAAAGGCGACGGGCTGGAAGTCCCGGCTTTTCCTCAAGGCCATCGCGAGGCTGACACCCGGCTCCCCCGCCCCGTAGATGATCACGCGGCTCCTGGGGACGGTGGCCAGGCCGAGCACCTGGCGGGCGATCGTTCTGCTGCCCCAGACGTAGAGCACGGCGATCATGAAATAGATGACGTACGCCGATTCCGGAACGACAGACCCCAGGAACGTCCGGTCGACCAGTGCAGTGACCACGACCGAAACGGACACCCCTGCAAAGATCGCGAGGATCGCCCGGGCCGCGATGTACCGTAAAACCGCGCGATAGAGTCCGAAGCGCATGAAGATCGGAATGCTGGTGAGCGCGCACACGGCGTAGAGCCAGACGCTCTCCCGGCCACCGTGCTCGAAGCTTCCCAGACGCAGAGTGATCGCGCTCCAGAGCGCCAGAGGAATGGTGCAGAGGTCCGCGCCTGCCATGATGATGCGCTTGGCCGGCCGCGAGAGACCGAGTAAACGTCCAATTACTCTGTACAGGCGCGCTGTCACGCGTCTCGGCACGATCTCCCCCTTACGTTCAGTTCCCTAATACGGGGTTCGACTCCTGATCAGCCCTCACACGAGCCAGGAACCGAGGCCCCCAAAGGTGGAACCGAGCGGGGGTACTCAGCACACGGGCAAGAATCTTGCCGGAGAACCGCCAAGCTAAAGCGTGATGGGCTTCGTGATGTGACAGATTCAGTGGTGAAAGGTGCCCAGAATTTCGCGCGATGGACATGCATTTCGCTCATTCGGCCTTGCTCGGGTCGTGAGGCAGCCGGTCCGAAGCAATACGAACCGTAGCCCCCCGGACCCGTACCAGGTGCAGAGCGGCGAGCCAATTACGTGGGTGGGGTCGCAGCCGAACGATCGCCCACCGCGCGCTCGGAGCTCCCCGATCCCTGGGCCGGGGCTCCGGAAAGTGAGTTATCCGCGTCCGACCGGTTCGTTCTTCGCCGCGCCGGAAGTTCCGTCACGTTGTCCGCATCCAGGCCCATCGCGATCCGCCGGATGGCGACGAGGTCGCCGAGCGAGACCGGCGATTGATACTCCGCCACCGCATCCGCCAGGAGACAGATCGCCCGCTGGCAGTCGAACGCCTTGCAGGCAGCCGCCAGATCGTCCAGTACCTTTCGGACATACTTCCACGGCAACGCGTACTCGCGCGCGCGCAGGATCATCGGGTGATCGGTGCGCGTGACATTGTCTCCGAGCACCAGCTCCTCGAACAGCTTCTCGCCCGACCGCAGGCCCGTGTACTCGATCGCGATATCCCCATCCGGATTGGCGTCGTCACGGACCGTCATGTGCATCAAACCGATCATGCGCTTGGCGAGGTCCACGATGAGCATGGGCTGCCCCATATCGAGGACGAACACCTCGCCGCCGTGCGCCATGGAGCCCGCCTGAATGACCAGTTGCGCCGCCTCCGGGATCGTCATGAAGTAGCGCATGACTTCCGGATGCGTCACTGTAACCGGCCCGCCGCGCACGATCTGGTCGCGGAACAGCGGAACAACCGAGCCGGATGAATCCAGCACGTTGCCAAATCGCACCATGCAAAATTTTGTTACAAAGCCCCGCTGGTGCATGCCTTGCAGTACGAGCTCAGCCACGCGCTTGGTGGCGCCCATTACGTTCGTGGGGTTGACGGCCTTGTCCGTGGAGATCAGCACGAATATCTCGACGCCGGCCTCCGCTGCGGCCTCGGCCGTATGAAAGGTGCCCATGACGTTGTTGCTGATGCCCTGGATGACGTTCTGCTCCACGATGGGCACGTGCTTGTATGCCGCCGCGTGGTAGACCGTCTGGACCCGATAGGCCTGCATGACATCGCGCACGCGCTGCTTTTGATGGGCGTTACCGATCAGCGACACGATTTCCACCTGCGCGCCAAGAGGCTCGGCGATCAGCCGCAGCTCGCGATCGATGCTGTACAGGGCCAGCTCCGACATCTCGAGCAGTATCAAGCACTTTGGCCGAAGCCGCACGATTTGCCGGCAGAGCTCCGATCCGATCGAGCCGCCCGCCCCGGTCACCATGACGACCTTGTCCGTGATGCACGCAGCCAGCAATTCCGGATGGGGTGGGACCGGATCCCGCCCGAGCAAGTCGGCGATGTCCAGATCGTGGACTTCGTCCATGTGCGCCCGCCCCGAAACGATGTCGGAGAAGTCGGGAACCGTCTGCACGTGTACCCCGAGGGCCAGCAGGCGCCTGATGATCTCGGTGCGCTTGGACCTCGGCATGGAGGGCAGGGCCAGGAGGACCCGCGAGACGCCGAACCGCGCGATCAGCGGCTCGAGCGTGTCGGGGGAGAAGACCTCCAGTCCATGGAGGGTATTGCCGCGGAACCCCGGATCGTCGTCCACGAACGCGATGGGCTGGAAATCTCGGTTCTTCTTGAGCGCCATCGCGAGGCTGACCCCGGACTCCCCGGCCCCGTAGATGATGATTCGCGTCCGCGGGCCGGTCACGAGCTCCAGGAAATGTCTGACCGCGGTTCGGCTTCCCCAGACATAGAGCATCGCGATGAAGAAGTAGATCACGTACGCCGAATCGGGGACCACCCGGCCGAGGAGCAATTTGTCGGTCGCTAGCGTCACGACGACCGATGCCGTCACCCCCGCCAGGATGGCGAGTACCGCCCGGCCCGCGATATAGCGGAGAACGGCGCGGTACAGGCCGAAACGGCCGAAAATGGGGATGCTCGACAGCGCGGCCACGACGTAGAGCCATGCGCTGTCGTGGCCAGCGTGGTTCAGCGATCCGAGCCGTAGGCTGATGGCGCTCCAGAGCGCGAGGGGAATCGTGCAGAAGTCCGCCCCGACCATGATGGCGCGCTTGGCGGGGCGCGAAAGACCCACCAGATGAGCGACCATCCTGCGCATCGGAGCCGTCATCCAACCTGACACGAGCTCTCCCAACCGCTATTCAAGGCTAACGCCACCCGGTCGCTGGCACATCAGAGAAGAAATGCTCAGGACCCGGTTTGGTTGACAAGGGAAAGGGTCAAATCGAAGCGGAGTATGTCGCCGCAGGCAATTGCGGCAACGCGCGACCCGCTCGAAGGTGTAGTCCTTCTTGCCTCGGCTCATTCCCCGAACCCGTCATTTACCCGGCTTCGCAGACAGTCGCCGTCAGGTCTCCTCTGGCTCCGTCAACCTCCGTGTCCCTAGCATAAACGGTGCCTGCGCTCTCCCCTTCACCCGCAAGTCCAAGAAGTCCTTGGGGCACACTCCACGAAAAGTTACAGCAAGCGACAGCGTCTCAAGATCCGGCCAAGCTTATATCACGAAGAATGGATTTCGGGTACCCCGTGAGGATTCCGTACACATGTCGCCAATCGGGAACTGAACCGCGCGGGGTTTTCCGAATACCCTTGATGCCGGTCAGGACCGCGCCGCCGCCTTGGCGAACCGACCGCCCTGCCCCGATGTCACGCGATCAAACAGACGTGCGGCTCTCAGGCCGGCCGGCCCCAAGCGCTATCACGATTCCAAGCAGCGGCGCGAGCGCCCCGACGGCAATCCATGCCGCGAGGTCCGGTCGGCGCGCTGCAAGCAAAGAGCATGGCAGCAACCAGACCACGTTCACCGCGATCGATGCGATCGTCACACGCCTGTGACTGCGCCAACGGGACGCCAGCCTCTGGTACGCGTGGCTGCGATGAGCCTGATAGACCCGCTCACCCCTCACCGCCCGCCTGACGAGTGTCACGGTCGCATCAACAAGGAACACCCCACTGACGATGAGCCATGACCAGAACGCGGCCGCATCGACTCCTGCGGCAGTGACGATCAGCACGCCGAAAACGTACCCCAGGAATCCGCTGCCGACATCGCCCATGAATACCTTTGCCGGCGGCCAGTTCCATGTCAGAAATCCCAAACTCGCGGCACCGACCAATAGCGAAATTTCCACCATGCCGCTCGTGCCGGACGTAACGGCAACACAGAGCGCGCCGGCCGCGGCGATAAATACGGACTCCGACGCGGCGATACCGTCTATCCCGTCCATGAAATTGAACAAGTTCAGCATCCATACGATCCCCAGGGTCGCGAGCGCGAAACCGACCCACCCGAGATACACCTCGTGACCGCCGATGAGCAATGACCGGGGAGCGCCGATGAATGCGACGGCTGAGAGAGCAGCGGCCACGTGAACTCCGAGTCTCAATACCGGCGAAACCGGCCGACGATCATCGAGAAACCCGACCACTGCAACCGCCGAGCCGCCGGCCACTAGAGCCCAGAATAAGCCTGACCGAACTCTACCGGTGGCGAGCAAGATCGTTAAGGTAGCCACCACAACGAGCACCACCGCTATTCCGCCCCCACGCGGGGTCGCAACGTCGTGCGAGCTGCGCGCGTTCGGCGAATCAAGGAGACCATGCGCGAGAGCGAATCTCCGCGCTACCCCCGTGAGCAGCGCCGAAACCACCAGCGCTGCGATCACGAGCAATATGGCGTCAGACCGCACGACCGCGTCTCTCATTCAAATACCAGCGCACCGTACGTGCGAGAGCCTCGTCCACCGGGTCGGGCGGAGACCAGCCGAGTCGCGCACGCGTTTCCCCGATATCAACTCTCAGCGACCCGCAAAGTCTCGCGATTTCCTGCCGTCGGCCGAGCACCGCCCCAGCGACTCGGAGCACGAGCGGCCGAACATTGAACAGGCGAACCGGGCGACCCATGGCACGACCGATGCGGCGAATCAGCTCCGGAGTCGAGAGATCCTCGCCATCCGAGAGCAGCCAAATTCCACCGTTGGCTGCGTCGTTCCTGATGATATTCAAGAGCAAATCGCACAGATTCCACACGCTCACGAGACTGCGCCGGTTCTCCACGCCCGCGAGCGGCAGCGGCCGTCGAGCGTCCACCCACTTGAGCAGCCGGAGAAAATTGGCCCGAACTTCGGGTCCGTAAACGAGCGGCGGGCGCACGATCGCTACACGCATTGCGCTCATAGATCCGATCTCTCGTAGCGCCTGTTCGCCGAGCCACTTTGACCTCGCATAGTCATCGGCTGGATGAGCCTCGTCCTGCGGACCGAAGACCCCGCTTCCCGAATCCTCACCATTGACCTTCACGGTGCTCAAGAGAACAAATTTCGCGACACCGGAGCGCGCCGCCGTCTCGGCCAGTCGCTTCGTGCCGGCCCCATTGACTGCAAAGTACAACGCTGCATTATCCCGTCGATCATTCGGCACATGCGCTCTCGCTGCCGCGTGAACGACCACATCGACTTCCTGCAGAGCCGCAACCCAGTCGGTGTCCCCGGATATGTCTCCGACGATGGCCTTCTCGCTGATGGATCGTTGCATCTCACGATCCGTCCGCAGCGCCGCACGCACGACGTAGCCCTGCTGCGCGAGCGCTTCGCCCAGAACACGTCCGATGAATCCGCTAGCGCCCGTCAGCAACACTCGCATTTTACCGACCACCGGCGGCATCGTCGCGCCGCGCCCCACGCGCCCCGGTTCCCGGGACTCGCTCCAAAGACAACCTCGACACGTTTCTCAGACTCAGCCCGACCGGGGTAGTAGCGCCAGCACGTCATCGGCCATCGCGCGCGCTATATTCGCGCGCGCATATTTCGCCACGAATTCCGAACGTCCGCGGACCGCGATTTCAAGCTTCGAGAACGCGCTGATCGCTTCGTCGATGTCACACGGTGGGAATACGGCTGCATTTGTAATCTCCTCCCGGATGAAGCGCGCGGCGTATCCCGATACTCCCGCCAGGATCGGCTTTCCGAGGGCAGCATATTCGAACACCTTGGACGGAAGCACCTTCTCGAAAGCCGACTGCGCGCCGAGATGCAGGAAGAGGACATCTGCGTCGCGATACTCGCGCAGGAGCGCATCCCGGGGCATCGGACGTCGCAACTCGACGTTATCGACGCCCGATGCCGCCAATGACCTCTCCAGTGCGTCCCGCCGGCCTCCGTCTCCGATGATCACGAAGCGACACCGAGCACGAAGTTCTCTTGCGAGACCCGGCAAGATCCGGTGCAACGCCTGGCCTTCGCCGATGTTTCCCGCGTACAGGACCACTGGCCGCCGGTCAGATCTCGATCGGCCCGCCTGCAACGGGGCCCCCAGAAACTCGTCATCGATGCCATTCGTGAACCCGGATAGAGCGCTACCCGGATAGCGCGCCCGGAAATACTCCTCGAAACCGGGTGAAACGAGGTTGATCCTGTTCGCACGCCGGACCGTCCAGCGCTCGATCCGCGAAAAGGCACGAGCCACGGGCCACGCGACGATCCTTGGCAGCACATCCTCGATCGTATCCGCGAAGATGTCGCGAATGTCGAGATAGAGCGGCGCGCGCTGCGCTCCGGCGATCCAGGCGCCCAGCGCCGCCGTCATAAGCCTCGAGGAGGTTGCAAACACCAAATCATAGTTTCTATCGCGAACGCGGGCGAAGGCGCCTCTTGCGAAGCGGACGAACGCGCGCGACTGCCCTGCCATGTCGCTATCGTGAGATGGAAGCCTCACGCGATGAATCTCGAGTCCGTCGAGCATCTCCACTTCCGGGGCATCGCGCCCGAATGATGAGTAGCGGTTCGGCATCGTCGTGACCACATCGAGCTGAACACGCGGCGGCGCGCGCTCACGCAGCGCTGCCACGAGCGAGCCGGTGCGGAACGACCCGGCGCACAGGTCCGGCGGGTAGTAGAAGCTAAGGAGTAGGATTCTCACGCTCTCAATGCCACTGGACCCTGGTGATCAGCTTTGCGCCCCGAAAGTGCGCGACGATGCGGTGATTGGGAACTGCGGCGCCGAATCTAGGGTGCCAGGTGCCGCGCTCGATCTCGAGTGCCGCTGCATTCTCGATTGTCACTGCAATCGGCTCGCCCGACTTGAGCGAGAGTCTCACTTCATGCTCGCCGCACCGCATGATCTTCACATCCGGATGAACGTGGAAATAGGCGCCGGCGAGTGCGTAGCGGCCTGTCACCTCATCTTCGATGCACAGCGAATGCTCATCGAGCCGCCAGCGCCGCCGGTGCTCATTTCGCCCCCGCAGTCTCCGGTACCCGTTGTGGCTCGCTTCGATCGCGACCGAGTCCGATGTGGTGGCTGCGGCATGGATCCGGGGACGCGCGCGGCGCGCTACTCTGAAGGCCGCCCACATCTCGCTGGAATCGACCCCGTCGACGACCACTGTGTTGTGAGCCGCCGTTCCCCGCTGTCGCTTCCGCTCCTCGTCGGCTCCGTATCGCGAGGTTCCCGAGTTTACGAAAAGCCGCTGCCCCGCCAAACTGAGCTCGAAACTCAGCGTATCGGCGTGGGCGTGCCCCGGCATGTAGTCGGGTCCGACGCGCGCGCAATCACAGATCAGGTGCGCCTGTCCTGCCCGCAGCCGCGCGTATCCGCTATCGGAGAGCAAGACGAGGGGCTCTTCGGCCGGCGCCCGGATGGGGATGCCGAGCCGCGATGCGTAGGCTGCAAGGTCATTCGGCTCGGGAGCTATTCCGAACGCCGCGTCGTTGAAGAATGCGATTTCTCCGTCCGGGTGGCTCATGAAGTGCAGCCAGCAGAGCATGTCGGCCGCCCTCTCGGTCCAATTCGTCGGCGGGGACCGGCCGTGCGCGCGCAGAAGGTTGATGAGATCCAGCAGGTCCTCCAGTATCGAGCAGTGATACATCGGGCTGAGCTCGAAATGGCCCCCATCGGGGAGCACCTGTTCACGCACCTCTCGCTCGAGAATCGACATCCCGCGAGAGAACCAGCGATTCGACTCGGCGCCATCGAAATACAGACCGGCGTGTACAAGCGCCTTGGCATTGGCAAACAGATGGTTGCCGAGAAGATGATACTCGAGTCGGCCGTCGAGCCAGCGCGCTTGCACCGCGAGGCTCGCATGCATTGGGGCTGGAAGCTCGTTTCCCATGGCCGACCATTTGACGCAATTGACGAGTCTGCGCGAAACCGGGTACGGTTCCCAACCGTCTCCGAGCGCCGGTGGATTCTCGGCAACCCAGCGCACGAGAAGATCCTCGTGCCACTTTCGATGTGCGCTCGATCCGAGAGCGCCCAGGTCATCGAAATAGTGCAGGTTGTAGACCCAGAGCTTCGACATGTCCCGCGGAAGCCAGTCGGCCGCGCAACGGCAGGCCCGCTCGACTCCGAGGAATCGGAACAGTTGAGGCGCGACGAGCTTCGTCTCATAGGCTATCGGGGCCGCGTATCGTCCACTTGCCAATCGCCGCGGAGGCGGCGGTGCGAGGTTGGGGCGCGGGCGGTACAACGCTGTCCAGACCCGGGATTGGATCTGGACGGGCCTCAAATGGCGGAGCGTGTGAAATAGAAGCGCAGCTCTCTTCAACACCGACTCGCTTCGGCAAGGTCAATAGAGACCTTGGACACTTCCATTAATTCTTCAAACGGAATCGGCGCGGGTCCTCCTGAGCGAATCGCATCGACGAATGCCTGCGCACAAGCCTTCTGCCCCTTGTCTTGCTTCCAGAGGTTCAGCTTGCGAAATCCCCGCCAGCCATACCCAGTGAGCCTTCGAAAGTTGTCGAGCTGAAGAACGCGCCCGCTGCAGAATACCTCCACACGCTCCTTCGGATAGCCGGGATTCCCGTTCGCGACGTAATTGATGGTGCTCCAGGAGCCGTCCGCGAGGGCGAGGCTGATCGATACGCTATCGCCTTGGATCAAGCCGCTGCCCCGGCCCAGCACTTGCACGCGAGCATCGACGATCGGGCTGCCCGCGAGAAACCGAACCAAGTCGATGAAGTGACAGCACTCCCCGACGACACGTCCGCCACCGACGTGCGGATCTTGGGTCCAATGCGCGGGCGCGACCCGCCCCGCGTTGACGGTGACGGCAAAACATTTCGGTCCGCGGTCGGTGTCCAGTAATTGCTTCATTCGAACGATCTGAGGCGCGAATCTTCGATTGAAGCCGACCGCGAGCAGCGGCGCGGTTCCGTTCGACTGGCACGCCGTCCATGCTTCCCGTATTTCCTGCAGGTCCGAGGTCGATAGCGCCAGCGGCTTCTCCACGAACACGTGCTTTCCAGCGAGAAGGGTGCGCGACAGAAGACGGGCATGCGTATCATGTCGTGTCGCGATCACGATTGCGTCTACTTCTGCGTCCCCAATGAGGGCCTCGGAATCGGTCGTCACGATGGATGCGCCGAACTTGCGCCCGCACCGGGCCGCCGATGCGCCGCCAGCGCTCGCGACCCCGTACACGGACGCGCCCGTGGATATGAATGCCGGAATCAGAATTCGTGCGGCGTAATTGCCGGAACCGATGAACGCGATGTTCGTCCTCTTGGCCCCCGAGCGGCGCGCCCCGGCCACATCGAGCCTTATGGTTCGCTCTGGAGCAGAATTCGTCGGCGCTTCGGGATAGTCGAGCAGTATCCCGAGGTAGGGCTCCGATCCGTTCGCCAAAAGGTCGTAAGCCTGCGCCGCTCGCTCGATGTCGAATCGATGCGTGATCAGCGGCTTCACGTCGAGCTTGCCGGCGGCCATCACGTCCAGTATCGCCTCGAAATTCCGCTGCTCGGTCCAGCGGATGAGTCCGAACGGGTAATCATGACCCTTCTCTTCGTACTCCGCGTCGTACCGGCCCGGACCGTATGAGCACGAGACTTGAAGCGATAGCTCCTTTTGGTAGAACTCGGCGCGATCCAAGTCGAGCCCCGTGACTCCCACGAGCACCATGCGGCCCCGCTGCCGGCACATCTGGGCACCCTGCGAGATCGGCTCATTGCTGCTCGTCGCTGCCGTGATCAGAACGCCGTCCAGCCCACGATTGCCCGTAAATTGTTGAGCCGCGGCCAGCGGATCTTCCGTAACGGGGCAGACCGCCTCCGCACCGAGCTTGCGCGCGAGCGCCCGCTTCGCGGGATCCAGGTCGATGCCCAACACCCGGCATCCGTTCGCCTGCAACAGCTGGACCGTCATGAGCCCGATCAGACCCAATCCCGTGACAGCGAATCGCTCACCGAGCGTCGGCGCCGCTAGGCGCACACCCTGCAGCGCGATCGCGCCTACCACCGTGAATGCCGCCTCGTCGTCCGATACAAGATCCGGAACGCGGGCGCACAAGTTGCGCGGCACGGCCACCATTTCCGCGTGTGGGCCATTCGATACGATTCGCTCGCCACTGCGGAATCCAATGACATCCCTGCCCGCCTCCGTGAGCACTCCCACATTGCAATAGCCGAGCGCCAAGGGTTGATCGAGCTTGCTTCTCACCGCCTCGATAGTCGTCGTCAGTCCGTCCGTCCGAACCTTCTCCAGGACTTGGCGGACCCTCTGCGGCTGCTGGCGCGCTCTCTCCACCCATCCGGCGCGTCCGAAGTCGATCAGCATGCGTTCCGTGCCCGACGAGATGAGCGATCGCGTCGTCCGGATGAGCAGCCCCCCCGAGGCGGCCCGTGGCGATGGAACCTCCGATACTACCGTGCGGCCGTCGGAGAGCGAATGCAGAACTTGTCTCATTAGGCAGGCTACTTCGTGGCAGTGATGAGCATGAACAGGCCGTGGGCGGTTGCGAATCGGCGCAGCAGCGCGCGCGGCCAGACCCGTCGCGCGAGACTCAGAAGAACACCGCCGTGGCGCTGACCGGCGGCCGACTCGAGCAGGTCCCCGTGTGTCAAGACGGTCCGGATGTGTACTGTACCGAATGCCGCAAACAGAGCATATGCCTGCTTGACCGAGTAGGCCTTGGTGCCCGGGCTTTCCAGGTAGCTCGCATAGATGCCCGTGAGCGTCTTCCATGGCTTCAACCGCAGCAGCGCATAGCGCAGCCAGAGCATATATCCAACGATGCTCCAGTGATGATAGACCATGATCTTCGCGGTACCACCGCGTCGGAGAATCCGATGAATCTCCGCAACCGCTCGTGGGGTATCAGGACTGTGGTGAATGACGCCCCACGAATAGACCAGATCGAAGGATTCGCTCTCGAAGGACAGGTTCTCGGCATCCGCCACTGCGAGATTCGACCGCAGAGAGAACAAATCCAGCCTCCGCCGCGCGTGCAATACCGCCCGTTCCGTCAAGTCGATGCCGTGCAAATCGGCGCCCGCCTCGGCGAATCTCTGATGATCGGCTCCCAGACCGACGCCAATCTCTAGCACCCGTTTGCCTTTGGCGTCGCTGAACCCTGCAAATCGCTCGATGTACGGCTCCAACCGGTAACGCTGCCGCGCCTGTTCGAGGTAACCCTCCCGTCCCGTTTCGTGCAGGTACAGAGCTTCGCCGCAGGATGCACGGTCCCAGTATTCTTGCACGGCTTTCTTTTCTGGCTCCATCGGGGCTCTCTAGCCTGTCAGCCTGGCCGACGGCACCTCGTCCAGAAAGCGCCGGCACCAAAGCTCGATACACATCAGCGCGAAGACCGTGTAGCTGCCATCGATCACACCCGCACGATCCTTCGAGACGAGCCGTTCGACTGCGTCGGCGTCAAAGAACCCGCGTCGGCGAATCGATGATGGGCTGAGCGTTTCGTTCACCATCTCGCGAAGCTCGTTTCCGAGCCAAGCGCGTATGGGTACGCCGAATCCCGTCTTCCTGCGATAGATGATCTCCTTTGGTAAGTACGGCTCCATCGCACGCTTGAACACGGCCTTGCCCACCAGGCGACGGTGTTTGAAGTTCGACGGCAGCCGCGTGGCGAAGGCGACCAGGTCGCGGTCGAGGAGCGGAACACGCACCTCGACTCCGACGGCCATCCCCGCTCGATCGGTATAGTTGAGATTGTGATCGGCGAGGAAGTGCTTGGTCTCCAGATACAGCATCCGTTGCAGAGGATCGTGTTCCAGGGGTATACGGGCGAGACTTTCGAGAAGCGGCGCGGCAGCATCCTCTCCCGAGACTCGGGCCCCGAAGTCCGACGAATACAACCCTCTGCGCAGTTGTTCCGTACTCCACCAGAAGTAAGCGATCAGCCGACGTTCAGCACTCTCATTTGCGTAGGCGAAGACCTTGGCCAGCCTGCGTGTGGCGTGCCCTGCTCGCCCTGACTGCGGTCCCGCGGCGTTCGTAGTGGCGATTGCCTGCAACCTGCGGAGCACCACCGACGGCATCCATGTCCAGACTGACTCCAGCGTGAGTGCCGTGTGCCGCCTATAGCCGCTGAACAAGTCGTCGCCGCCGGCGCCCGAAAGCAGCACCGGAATACCCATCGAGCGAGCACGCTCGGCGATGAGCAACGCGTTGATCGCCGCAGGATCGGCCTGCGGCTCGTCAAGCAACGCGATGGTCTCCGCGAGTCGGTCGATGGCCTTCGGCTCGACCATGACTTCCTGGAGATCCACGTCGAGAGAACGTGCGACGCGCCGCGCGTACGGCAGGTCTGCCGGACTGCCTTCCGTGGCGGTCGACTGCGGAAAATCGATGGTAAAGCAGGATATGCGCTTCTCCGGCCATGCACGGCGCATCATCGCAACGATTGAGCTCGAATCCAGGCCGCCAGACAAAAATGCCCCTACGGGAACATCACTGACCAGCTGCCGTCGAACGGCACTCTCCAGTTGATGCGCAAGCGCCTCCGCCGCTTCGTCAAATGTCGACACGAGCCTCTTGCCGTCGTACGGTACGTCGTAGTAGCTCCACTTCTTCCTGATTCTCGATCCGTGCACGAGCATGGCGTAGCCTGGCTCGAGCTTGCGCACCGACGCCAAGAGCGTCCTCGGTGCCGGTGTCCAGAGATAGGCGAGCATGTAATGCATCGCGGCCGCATCGATTTCGCGAGAGACTTCCGGGTCGCGAAGCAAAGCTTTCATTTCGGACCCGAACAGGACGCCTCGGGGCGTCTCGGTGTAATACAGCGGCTTGACCCCGAGCTGATCACGCGCAATGAATAGGGCTCCGCGGTCGACTCCGTTCGGGCGTCCCTCGGCACGCCCGTCGTAGATCGCGAAGGCGAAAATACCGTTGAGCCGCGACAGCATCTCCACGCCGTAGCGCACATACATGTGCAACAGAACTTCCGTGTCGGTCGCTGTCGAGAACCGATGGCCCTCGGCGAGCAGTTCCGACCGGAGCTCTCGATAGTTGTAGATCTCTCCGTTGAAAATCAGCGATAAGGCCCCGTTCGTTCCGCCGCCCGCATCCGGCGTCATTGTCATCGGCTGCCGACCCGCCGCCGAGAGATCGATGATCGCCAGTCGGCGATGGCCCAGGCCGCTTGGGGGTTGCCCCTCCAAGGTGATGAACGAGGTTCCTGAATCGTCTGGTCCACGATGGGCGACCGCAGCAGTCATGGAGAGCAACAGCTCAGCTGAAAAATCGCCCTGGAATCCGACTATGCCGCACATTCAGCGCGAGACCCATTCACGGGCAACTTGCGCGAGAAACCGAAAAGTCTCATCCGCACATCGCGCCCACGAATATTGTTGAGCCAGTCCAGCGCCGGCGTTCCCTACCGCAACGCGCAGCTGCGGCGAATCGATCAACTGCCTCAGCGCGCGCGAGATACTATTCACCGACTCCGGATTGAAGTACACCCCGGCGTCGCGCAGAACTTCCGGCATCGGTCCCCGATCCGAGCACGCGATCGGCACGGCAGACGCCATCCCCTCGAGCAGGATGTTCGGCATGTTCTCGCAACTCGAAGCAAAGACCCCCAGATCCGCCCGAGCATAACATTGCGGCAGATCTTCGTGGGGAACCTCGCCACAATAGCGTAGAAATGCTCCAGCCGGATCCAGGCGCCGCATTGCGTTGCGCAATCGCCTCAAGGCCGGCCGGTAAGCGGGGCCGATCAGATCCAGCGACACGGGCAGACCGGACGCCCGGAGTCGAGCGACCGCCTCGGCCACGTGCCACTGGTGCTTGTAGAGATCGACGATCGACACGTATAGGATGCGAAACGGATCTTCGGTACTACACTCCGCGATGCCTCTCGCGCCATTCCTGGCTCGAAAGAAACGACGATCCACTCCATGTGGGATGATGCCGACGCGATTTTTCAACGGCCCGACAACTCGTTGAACCCTGTCCTTGGCGTAGCTCGTCAGAAATACCACTCCGTCGGCCGCGCGAAAGGATCGGCTCTGCAAGCTCCGCAGGACCCAGAGTCTCAACGCAGTGGCCGACAGACGGTATCGGGCCATTTCGCGCAGATCAAACGGAAGCAAGTTGCGGCTCATGCACACTATCGGCCTGAAGCTGGTCGCGACCGTACCGCCCGGAGCGAACAAGACGTCGCACCTCTCCAAGCGTGCCAGCACCCCGAGGCGCCTCCGCTGCCAAAAAGCTCGGCGCAGGTAATGCAATTCCAGCACGGGCTCCTGCCGCCCGATCAGCCACGGCCGCGGCTCGATTCGCGCCAGCGTGGAGCTCGAAGCCCAGACGACCACGCTGTCGAATCCGTAAGTAATCGGGTTCGCCGCCCGCAGCAGCTCCACGAGATGCGTGATGCCACCACCGCTTCGTATATTCGAAGCGTCAATCCCGAGGCGCATGCTCCACGATTCCTCTGGCCACCAGATGGCCGATTTTCAGCACCTCGATCTCTCGAACATCCATCCTCCTCAGCCAGTCTGCGACCGTTCGACCCGTCTGCGGGTTGTCGAAGGCGGGTGAGAACCAATCGAAGGTGTCCAGCACGGCCCATTCGCGCAGCTGCGTCTCGGTGAGGGGGAGAACGCCCTCGTAATTCGCCACGGGAACGAGTCGCTTGAGGATCCGACCGGCCAGAGGCAACCGCCCGACGCCGCGACTCAGCGCCAGCAAATGGGGAACCCACCTCTCCAGCGCAGAGAATAGCCGCTCCTGTGGAACGCGCTTCGTGATGGGCCGAAGCCAGTACTTCGGCGTCGCCGCGCTCCTCCACGATTTCTCGTAGAAGTCGATGCAGAGTCGTCCGCCGTCTCTGGCCATCGCCGGCAGCGCTTGCACTGCGCGCTGCACGTTCGGCGTGTGCTGCAGGACGCCGAGAGAATAGACGTACGAGAACCTCTGTTCTTCAAAGGGCAGCGCATAGACGTTGCCTTGCACGACATGTAAGTTACGATGGTGGCCAAGATTGGCGTAGCAAGCATCCACGGCGGACGAATAGTCGACGGCGACGACGTTGGCGCCCGCTTGCAGCGCGATTTCCGCGAAGCGCCCAGCGCCGCAGCCAATATCGAGAACCCATCGACCCGCCAGGTGCGCGGCCGGCCATCCGGTCGACTTCCAGAATCGATCCGCGGAGATCGAGTGGCCCGAGTGGCTGTCGAGCTGAGTCTTCCGAAACCGGTTCCATTGCATTCCGAAATTATCGGCGTAGTTGCTTTGCGGAACGAACCTCGGAACGAACCGCTCGATGGGGTAACAATGCGATCCATCTTCGCTCACGAGCCGCCCCGAGCGAATCCCTTGATCGCATTCCTCCGCATCCTCGAGAGCCAGCCGGCCACGCGAGCGCGGACACCTCAATCTATCAACGAATTCTGGATGCATTCGTCGGGAACCCAGTTGCGACAGCCGGATTTGCGGCGCTCACGACCGCATTTGTACGCGCTATGTACGTGGTACTTCGACTCGCTCGCCGAGTCACACTCCGTATTCTCGCCTCCAAAGCTCGAAGACGACAAGCGCGAACAGCCGCTCGCTGTTCGACCGCCCCTTGGCGTGCCCCGCCAACAGCAGGCGCAGCTTCTTCCTGTCGAACAGCGTGCTACCCGAGTCGAGCAATACCTCTTCGAAGTAGCCCCGCCATGGCTCGGACCTGAGCCACGACGCGAGTGGAATCGAGAATCCTTGTTTGCGCTTGAGATCGAACTCCGCGGGCAACACTCGTGCCGCGAGCCTCTTCAGGAGCACTTTGCGCTCAACAGCCGTCGCCTTGAGGGACGAAGGTACCTTCGCGAAAGCGAACTCGGTGATTCGATAATCCAGGAGCGGAGCGCGTACCTCCAATGAATTAAGCATGCTCGCTCGATCCACCTTGACGAGGATGTCTTCCGCCATGTAATGCTGAAAGTCGTTTCGCGCGGCCCGATCCAGCAAGTCTCGGCCGGCAGGTATCGAATCCTCCCAGATCCCTTCGGCCACGCACCGCCAGCTACCGGACTCGGCGAACAGCCGGCGTCGAACCATCCGATCGAAGTAGCACGCTATCTGCGGCACACCGCACTCCAAATCGCCGCCGATGCTCTGCAGCCAGTTGCGCCCCATAAATCCGACCGGCAGCAGCAGCCCGGCCGCCGTCGCAAGCGGCGCTCGCATTGCCCGTGGCAGCTTGCCCATCGTCGCGCGCATTCGCGCAAGCCTGCTGTAGTGCTCGTAACCGTCGAACAGCTCGTCGCCGCCGTCGCCTCCGAGGGCGACGGTACAATGCTCGCGAATCAGGCGAGTGACCAGATAGGTCGGTATCATCGATGAGTCGACGATCGGCTCGTCATACTGCCGCGCGAGGACGGGCAGCAAATCGACGGTTGTCCGATCCGCCCGCAGCTCCAGATGCTCGGTATCGAAGGCTCTCGCTATCAGCCTCGCGTGGGGCGCCTCGTCGTATCGCGAATATCCGGGGAAACTGACCGTGAACGTCTTGACTTTGGGCACCGCTCGGGCCGCCATCGCCGTCACCAGACTCGAATCCACTCCTCCGCTCAACAGGATTCCGACGGGAACATCAGCCACGAGCTGCCGGCGCACGGCGTCCTCGAGCAGCGATTCGAGCTCTTCGAGCAGCTCTGTGTCACCTGGACCGCCGCTCGCAAGAGGGTCCTCATAGGCCGGCAGGTCCCAATAGCGCCATACGTGCGAGCGCCCTCGATCGAGCTCGTACACCAACGCGTGCGCCGGAGGCAGCTTCTTGACATCCTTCAGGATGCAGCGCCCCCCCGGAACGAATCCCATCGATAGATAGCAGTCCAAGGCCTCGTGATCGATCGCGCGCCGGAGGGAGGAGTCCTTCATGAGTCCCTTGAGCTCGGACGCGAATCGAACCACCCCGAACGAATCGGTGTAGAAGAGAGGCTTCTCGCCCGCGCGATCGCGGGCGAGGAACAGCTCTCGGGATCGCTTGTCGTATATCGCAAACGCAAACATTCCGTTCAAGCGAGTGACGCATTCCGTCCCCCATTCGCGATAGGCGGCGAGAATCACCTCTGTGTCACTTTGCGATCTGAAGGGATGCCCCTTTCCCGACAACTCCCCCTTAAGGTCACGGAAGTTGTAAATTTCCCCGTTGAATACGATGGTGAGATCACCGGTCACGTCCTGCATCGGCTGATGGCCCGACGCCGAAAGGTCGATGATCGCGAGCCTGCGATGCCCAAATCCGACGCAACCGTCATCCGACCACCACTCGCCGGCGTCATCCGGACCGCGATGCTTCATTGCGTCTCGGCCAAAGCGAAGCCAGTCACGGTTCGCGATTGCTTCAGAGGAGGCGATACCTACGATGGCACACATGTTTGCGCGCCAGTCGACCGAACGCGCGGCGGACCGCTCGGTCGCGCGTCCTCATACGCCTTGTTGAGCAAGAAGAAGAATATGAGCGCTCCGTATGAGAGCTTCGTGGTTTCATGAAAGCAGCCGAGGATCAGCAACGCGACCAAGCCGCCCGTCACGCCGCGGTCCGTTCGCCAGTAGTGCCTCAGGAGCTTCGTCCAAAACCACATGTAAATGAGAAAGCCGATCGCCCCAGTCCGCAGCAGAACATCGAAATATTCATTGTGGGCTGACCCCAGACCTTCCACCACGAGATTTACACCGGCAAATCCCGTTCCGGAAATGGGGTTTCTCGTCAGCACCTCGAGAATGGACGACCACACCTCAAGCCTGTAGCCCGCGCTGCTGTCGGGATTGAGCTCCGCGGGATTCATCGCCACGACCTTCATGATGTTATCGAATATGAGCGAGAAGGCGCTTCGGATATCCTCGTGGCTCAACGCCCAAATCAACAGACCCACTGCGACGGTCGCACCTACGTATAGGTGAATTCGCGAAGTACGTCGAAAATCAGGTGCATGGTCGCCTGTTCGCCATCCGGCGAAATAGTATGCGACCAGACCGCCGAGAACTCCCAGCCATGCCGCACGTAAGAACGTCAGAAAAATGCAAGCGATGATGATCACCGAGGCAATTTGCCAGCGGTAACCGCGCGACCATCTCGCGAGCGAAACGAAGAAGGCAAACAGCAGTACGACGACATAGCGCTGCGGCCAGTCCGGAACGTACTCGCGCAGTCCGCCCTTTATCAAGTAGATGTCCGCGAGCGAGAATCCCTTGGTCGTGACCATCAACACAGCGAATGCGGCATATGCAACCGATGCGACAACGGCAGCGGAAAGGAACTCCTCCAGACTGACGCCCAGCCGTACGAACAGCAGCAGAATTCCAATGAGCGTAATGGTGAAGCTGGCAGTCTGCCGAAGGAGGAAGTACGGATCGAAATGAGAGTACAACAAGATCCCGCAGAGAAATGACAGTACACTGAACACCGCATAAACTGTCGCATCTCTGTTCGCCACGTAACCCATCGGCGCTATGAGAAGCAATCCGAACAGATAGTTCGCACTTACTCCATCGCCTGCCACCTGGACCGAGATTGGGGCAAGCAGCGCAGCGAACAGAAGAACACGCGTAGCGCGAATCTCGCGATCACCCCCTTGGAGGAACGCGTAAGCCCTTGACACATGTGCGACGTTCACGCTGTCACGGCTCGCAACACGTCACGACGTAACGCACTAACGAGCGCAACGATTGCTACGCCGTAGGCCGATAGGGATATCACCAGCGAGATTCGCATGGTCGAAAGGAACCAGCCGCCTCCAATCATAGCAAGCCCCAACAAAACCCCGTCCCAACTGATTCTGACCGGCCACCGACGCCGAGCGAGCATCACAATTCCCAACGATCTCAACATCATCTGTGCCGGGAATCCAATGTAGATGCCGATTGGTCCCAGCAGCAACATCAGCGCCACCCACACACAAAGACCGACCGCGCTCGTCACCAAGGTGATGTTGAGAACCGCCACACCAATGCCATGCGCCAGAAAGTGGTTGTAGCAATGCCACCACGGAGTCAGAAGGACGGATCCCGCGAACAGCAGTCCGACCTGGAGCCCGAGTGACCGGAAAGCTGAAAGATGTCCGCCGGCGAATTGCATCGCCCAAGGGAACAGGAGGACCACAAGTCCACCGGCCGCGCCGAGAGAACAGCTCAGAAGCCGGAAGAAGCTCGTGTTTCGACGCTCTACCTCTTCGTAAGGTTGCTCATGAAGGACGCGATAAAAACGCGGCGACCATACCTGATTGAGGGAGTTCGCGATCAAGAGCATCAACGAAAATAGAGTTAATGAAAATGTGAATTTGGCAACCTCAGCTGGTCTGAAAACTGCGCTTATGACGTAATTGTTGCCATAACCGCTCAGCCATCCCAGGAATGCGACTCCCATGAACGGGGCCGCGCGTCGTAGTATGCGACGTATCTCGATCAGATTTGCGCCGCTTCGCGAGTGACTATCGCGATCGGCCCAGACAAAGCCTAGACAAGTTAGGGCACCAAGGGCCCCACCACGATAGAATGCCGAGACCGTCGGATACAGGCAAAAGGCGATGAACGCCCCTGCGCTGACACCAAGCGATGGGACAAGAGTGAGAAGGAATGACCAGAGGTGTCGCTCCTCCAGTCTAACGACTTGTGACTGGTACGAGGCTATCGCGAGCAGCAACCCGCACCCGAGGGCACTGACGTATGTAGCAGCGTCAATCGATCTCAGGAGCACCGCCCAGACGGCTACGGACCCAAGCGCGGTCGCTGCCGCGACCGACAACATCGCGAGGTTCGCTGACGAAAATAGGCTCGATAATTGCCCCCGCAACCGGTATTCGTTGAGCAGGCCAATGACGGCCTCCACAATTCCCGCTAGAGCGAAAGTCGCGACGCCCTGTTGCAGCGAATATAGCAGCCCAAAGTTTGCGTATTCCGAGATCGAGAGCGTCCTCGCGAGCACGAAAGAAAGTGCAAAGCCTGCCAGTCTCACTACTATCGATGCGCCGCCGTAGAGACCGGCGTAAAACACGAGAGACCGTGAGCCGGGTCGGCTGCTCATATCCGGTGCGACTATAGCGTCGCTTTCCGTCCGCGGAGTTCGAACTCGATTGCTCAATGTGCGGCGAATCAATGTTGAGACTTGCGAAAGACGTAAAAATAAGCAGACGGACCGAGTTTCTTGTACCACCTGTCGCGCCAGTACCAGTCATTCCACGAGATTGCTCTCGAAGCCAACCTATCGATCCAAAAGAGCATGCTTGCTGGAAGCAACGAGTCCGCTCGGAGCTTTTTCAGAAATGTGTTCAGGGGTGCGAACAGGACGGGGCGTGGCCTCATCGTGACCTCGAATCCTATCGTCAAGGCCTTGTTCAACAGAAAGTTGCGCCCAATTCCCCGCTCATTTGGTGTTGCGGAGCGAGGCAAGCGCCAATCACCCATAGACGAGCAAGGCTCCCTTATGAGAAGAATTCCGCCGGGTTTCAGCACTCGATGGATCTCCCCCATCACGCGAGATACGTTCGGAACGTGGTGCAAGACCGAAAAGGCACACACGAGATCCTGTGTTCCACTTTCGAGCGAGACGTTGCCCGCAGGAATCGCGTCCACTATCGACGAATGTGGGTACCTCGCCTTTAACTCCGATTTGAAGTTATCCGACGCCTCATAGAAGCAAAGCTCCCAGTCAGGATGACTCGTAGCAAAGTGATCGATCTCGATTCCGGACCCAGGCCCAAGAACCAGGACGGATCGCCCCCTGGATGGGGCTAGTTTCAATCTGGAGAAGCCGAGCCTTTCATTCAGATACCGCATGTAGGCGTACCACGGATCAACCTCGCTATTTCCGGCGTTGTCGTGATAAAAGGCCTCCCGCTCCTCGGCAAACCATCTCTTCAAACCCTCTTCCGTCAGATCATCACCCGCAAGACTTGCGCCGGACTTGATGTCCTTGTTAATGCAGCGAGGCAATGACGTGATTGCGATCAGCCGCGATGTTTCCTTGTTATGCAACTCATCCATAGGGCGCTCTCGAATATCCCGAACCCCGAAGACTCCGCATCGTCCGTTACCTGAAAAAGGAGGACCGGCCAAAGCGAACCACTAGCGGTCGATTGCTGTCGCATCCCAAAGACGCGATCCCTAGCCAACTCGCAGACCTTCGCATCTCACCGGTCCACATAGAGCTGGGACCCGATCTCTTTTTGCCACACCAACGTCCGCTCGGCCCGGTCGAGACCGAGATGGCTCCGGGCGCGGCTCAAGATCGCCGCCCGCGCGCGATCGGCGGCACACCCATCCATCGGTCCGAGTCGTAGACGTACGTATCTCTCCGCATGTGTAGTAGGTGGATCGCCGTCGAGGATGCGCCGAATGAGCGCGCGGAGTTGCTCGGGATTCTGCGCGCGAGCGCCCGCCTCGTGGCGCAAGTAAGGCGAGAGTGGCTCGAGATCCGGCGCATGCCAGATGGGCACGACGATGGGCCTTCCCAACGCCAACGCGGAATCGAGGGCAGTGCTGAACATTCCTACTACGGCCGCCGAGAAGTCGAGGGACTCGTCCAGGCTCAAGTCCCGACTCACCACCGCGTGCGATTGCGAGGACAACGCGGCGTGCATCTCTGCGGCGTTGCTCGCCGGATGTGGTCGTACGAGTAGCTGGATCCTAAGCCCCGCACACACCGCGGAGATCTCCTTCAGGGCCTGCGTCCGACGGTCGGACGACCAACCTGCAAAGTGCTGCTGCTCGACGAATCCTTCTTCTAAGTAGCAGAGCGTCGGGACATCCGCCTTCAATCCGATGCGAGCCAGTGCCGAAGCCCGCACTTCAGCCGATACGGGTGTGCGACGTCGACGGGCCACAGCATCGAGTTCAGGATTCCCAATGACTTCGATGCGATCCTCAGGCATCTTGTAATATCCGATGAGCTGATCGGCGTCCTGCTGCGAAAAGACGAGAGCCTTCGTGGGCCACAGCTCAGTTGCGTGCAGCGGCATCAGATGTGCAGACCCCGGTTTGAATACGTGGGCGCTCACGACCCTCCACGGTGTCACTTCACGCCAGGAATTGGATCGCGCCCGGAAATAGGTCGGAATCCAATATGCAAACGCCGGAATGCGCCGCAAATAATCGGATACGCCGAACCCAGCGTTCATTTGTGCTGCATAGCCGACCCGCTGGTCGGGCTCTGGCCAAACGCCGTGCTGGAGGAACACCGTCGGTATCCCAACCCTCTGGCACGTCAGGAACATCGCCCGGTCGAATAGTGTCTGCGCGTTCAGACCGACCACGACGTCCGGCTGTACGGTCGCCAGGATGCTCTCGAGACCCCTCGGTCTGAACATGGAAATGTCTGTACACGGAATCCCGCGCAGGACCTCGGCCCTAGGCGCCTTGCGGTCCCGAAACGACCCCGTGTGTAGCAGCTGAAGGTCGGCCGGTTCCCGTGAGCCTTCGAAAATTCTCGTGAACTTATCGAGCCCTTTCGTCCAGTAATCGTAGAATAAAACTCGCGGTACGCCTGGAATGCCCGATATTTCGGCGTCCGGAGCGCTATTAGTCGAATTCTCCGTATGCGCGAGCACAGTGAGTTACCGCCGTGTGTTCACGGAATTCAAGCAACTTGCGACGATCTTCCCTGACTGCAGTCCGGGAATCCTCCGACGCCGTCCTAACAATCTATTGCCCCACCTCCACCCCCACCATCGGCAACGTTTCCACCCCGTATCACGCAGCAAGACTGCAAACGCCCTCTTCGCAGACGTATGCAAGCGTCCTCCACTCCAGCCGCAGTTCCACCAGCGCTCGCGGGAGAGCGCCGAAACGATGGTATTTAAGCTCCTATTACAACTTTCGTCCAAACTTTTGGAATAGGCGGTAAACAATCCACGCTCCCGCTGGAACTCCTTCAGCAACTGCCCCTTATAGCTGCTTGTTGTGTCGACCTGCGATTCACCGGGTATTGTCAGAGACCAGACGCGATCGGCGGTCCGCTCATAGAAATCCTTGATCGCGCTATCCATCAGACCACCGCACCACTCACGACGCGCGTTCGTGCGCGTCGTGAGTGAGTTTCGAGGAACTGATCGTGCACGGCAGCGGACTTACGGCAACTGCGCCCCGAATTGAGATAGCCGCCTTCCTCGCCCGGTTGGGCCCACGGCGCCAATTGCGACGAGACCTCTCGCAATCGCGAGATCGAACGGCGAATCGATATCAACCATGGTCTCCTCGTGCATCGGAAATAGCCGGGTGTTCTCGTCGAGGAAATTCCCGGCCTCGCGCAGGAACTCTACACGACAAATATACAGCGCTCCGGTCACGAACCATACTTCGGGGAAGTCCTGGCGTCGCTGCCAGTCCTTCCGCCGAAATATAAATTGCAGCTTGCGGGGATCCTCGGTGTCGCCGCAAACGAAATCGGACGGATGGTGCCACACGCGGGATACACCCACGAGACTCGTCAGCTTCTCCGCCTCGAACACTTCGATCGCCCGGTCCACTTCCTCGGATTCACGAAACGGACACGTCGGCTGGAGCAAGACCACGGCGTCGACAGCGTTGCCGATCGCCTCGAAGTGCTCCACGGCGTGCAAAACCACCTCCGCCGAAGTGCTCGCCGACTGCGCCAGGTGCGCCGGCCGGGTGAAGGGGACTTCGATACGAGGATACCTCTGCTTGACCCACACGATCGCGTCCTCCATATCGGTACTTAGGACGACGCGATTCAGCAAACGGCAGCGTTCAGCGGTCGCGAAGGTATAGTCGAGCAGCGGCCTTCCTCCGAGGTCGACCATATTCTTCCCCGGTATGCCCACCGAGCCCTTGCGCGCCGGAATCACTCCGAGAATCATGGCATCACAGTACCCGAAGCATCTTCAGCATCGATTCGCCCTGCGCCCGCATCTCCTCGGCACTCGGTTTGACGAATATCGGCACCGCCACCGAGCGGCGCAACAATTCGTCGCTCTTGTTCCAAGTGGTCCTCCAGGTGTCGCGATATGCCGGAACATCACGGAACATGTGATTCCACTTGCCCGAGAAATGCCAATCGATGGCGTCCGGAACGTTCTTCGTGCTGAATCCCGCTTCTATGTAGTGCTCGAGGAATCTTACGCACAGATCCTTGGTCTCAAAATTAAAAATCAACGTGTCTCCAAGATCTCCCGCCTCGTCCGTGAGTCTCCGAAAGCGAATCTTGTCGCTCTGAGCCAAGACCTGTTTCAATGCCGCCTTGTTGCGCCGATTCAGCGCCACTATCCGGTCTAGCTTCCCCAATTGGACGGTCCCGACGGCGGCCTGCATCTCCGTCATCCGAAGATTCAATCCCGGTATGCTGCGCGTATCACGCCCGCGCGGCACCGAGGCGTTGCTCTCGTGACCATGATCGTGGAACTCGCGACAGAACTTCTGGACGGCTGCGTCGTTCGTGACGATGAGCCCACCTTCTCCCGAGGTGATGGTCTTTGCGAAGTCGAGACTGAAGACGCCGGCCTGTGCGAGGGTGCCAGCATACTTGCCACGATACTTTGCGCCGAGCGCTTCGCAGGCATCCTCCAGAACGGCAATCCGGTAACGAGCAGCGACGTCCTGGATGCGCCCCATATCGGCTGTGTTTCCGAGCATATGCACGGGAACGATTAGCTTCGTCTTCGAGCTTATGGCTCGCTCCAGGGCACTGGGGTCCATGTTGTAGGTATCATCGATGTCGACGATCACAGGCACCGCTCCGATTGCGATGATCGCCTCGACGGTCGCAACGAACGTAAATGACTGTGTAATCACCTCATCGCCCGGCCGAACCCCCATGGCCAGCATCGCGACATACTGCGCGATAGTCCCCGATGTGACTGCTTGGGTATGTGCGCACCCGACCTTGCTGGAGAATGCCTTTTCGAATTCCCTGACGCGATATCTCCCATTGCGCTGTCCCACGAATCCGTGCGCAAACAATACCCCGCCGCTTTCCTCGAAAATCGAATCGAGCGCGGCGCGCTCCTCGTTCCCGACCAATTCGAATCCTGGCATTGCTTAGCCCTCTAGCTCTGACTTCGTTAACGTCAACAACTGCACTTGGCCGTCTGAGACCAATTCGATGAACTCGGTTTCCCTTCGGAACCCAGCGGTTACCAGATAGCGGTCGCACAGGTCCGCCGGCGACCTGAGGAACTCGAGGCCGAACTTCTGCACCGACGGATAAAACTGCTGGATGAACAGGACTCCCTTCAATCCGAGCGACGCATAAATCCTCGCGAGCAGCTCTTGTAGACCCGGCAGCACGTACCAGATCAGCTCCGATACGAGCACCAAGCCCCACTTCGATCCGACCTGCGGCAGCGGATCGGACATTGCGTTGAGCACATCGAAACTGCATTTCGGGAATTGCGCTCGGGCCTTTTTGACGGCCGTCGGCGAGATGTCCACGCCCAGGATCGTTTCGGCGTCCCCATTCATGATTCTGAGGCGGTCGGTAAACGCACCGAGTCCACAGCCGATGTCGAGGATGCGTTGGTAGTGGCGGCCACGAAGCAGCATCATGAGCGACACGTCACGGCGCAGCTCCGAGACGTTCTGCTGACACCGCCACGGATCCCCGAAATCCCGGTACATGCCTTCGAAATCGCCCCGGAATTCCCAGGTGTGCGGGTCGACCCAGTATTCCAGCCAGTTCGATTTCTCTTCCATCTTCCGGTCCCGGCCTAAACCAAGAACGGCCGCAGGAATTGCGGCAGGTGATCCCCTACTGTGAAAGGGACCGGGTTCTGATCGAAGCCTGGCTGCTGCGTCGCCATGATGCGTAGCACTTGCTCATACTGCGTCGAGCCGATGCCAAATGGCTCCAGAGTCGTCGGCACGCCGAGATCCGTCCACAGGCCACGCAGTTTATTCAATACGGCGACTGAGTTGTCGCGTTCGGCGCCGCCGGGCGTTCCCACGCCGATCATAGGTGCTAGCTCGGCGTAAGCGTAGTATCCCGCGTCGATGTTGAACTTGATCATGTCGACGCAAAAGACGCCGCCGCCGATTCCATGGGGCACTTTGTAGTAAACGCTCAGAGGATATGATATCGCCGCCGCGACGCCGGACCCGGAATTCATTTGAATGACCCCGCCGAGATACGCACCCAGGAGCAGATCGAGTCGACGCTCCACGTTCAGCGGATCGTGCTTGAGAGCCGGGAGTGCATTGACGAGCAAGGTAAAGGCTTGCCGAGCGAGCATGTTGCTCAGCGGATTACGCTGCTTGCAGACGAAGCCCTCCAGCGTGTGCACGAGGGCGTCTATGCCCGCACTGAGCGCTGCCTTGTATGGGCACGTCAGGGTCGTTTCGCCGTCGAGAATCGAGAAGCAGGCGAACATGTGCCGGCCATTGATCCCCATCTTCCGATTGCCGACGGTGTCGACGAAAGAAGCGTTGTAGGAAGCCTCGCTCCCTGTCCCGGCAGTAGTCGGGACCAGCACCGCAGGAACGCCGGGGACTTTGAGCTTGTCGAAGCCGCGGTATTCGAGGGGATCGCCGGGATTCGTGACCAGTGCCGCTATGGCCTTAGCCGTGTCCATGCAGCTGCCGCCGCCTATGCCGACGACCACGTCTTGCGTCGCACCACGGAAAGACCGCAGCATCTCGCGCAGGCTGTCGTACGTAGGCTCCGCGCTGCCTGAGTTGCGGTAGACCCGCAGATTTGGACCGAATTCTCGGCGCAGATCCCCTTCCACGGCGCGCCAAAGGTCGCTCCGCGCAAAGCCTTCATCGACCAGGAACGAGGGCAGGCGAAAACCTCTCTCACCCAGAAACCCGGCGAGGTGCCGGAATTGCCCGTTCCCCACGGTCATGTCGGACTGGACCAGATAGCGAAACATGTTGGTATCCATTTCGTGGGAAGTATCAGTGCTGCGTAGTATGCGCGCGATGACCCAGAGCGCTAGGGCGCACCAGGATCTGCAAACGCATCTTTCAGCGTGAGGACATCGATCAGGAGAAAGTCTTGATCGAGAATGGGAACGAGCGTGATTCCATCCAGGAATAGCTCGCGCGCATCCCCGATGTCACGCCGGCGGAGGTAGCGGAACGAAGGCTTGATGAGAGAACGGAGTGGAGTATGTACGTCCGTACCTGCGAGTATCGCGCGCAACACATCCCCTTCGCTGAACACGCCGACCACTTTCTGCTTCGAACCGACCACGACGACACAGCGGCTGTTGTTCCTCTGAATCATCTCGATCGCGTCCTCCATCGTGGCCGAGTCGTGTATCCAGAAGTCGCGAAGCTTTGGCATGGCAGCTGAGCTCAGTAGGTCAGGTTCTTGACCAGGAGTTTGTCTGAAATCTCCGTCGTCTCGAGCAATCTCACGATGCGCTCGGCCGCGTGCCCGTCGCCATAGGGGTTCGGGCAGTTTCCTCGCAGGCTCTCCCGGAACTGCGGTGACAGCGCCCGCCCGATCGCCGCCACGATCGCGCTCTCCTCAAATGGAGCGTTGATGACGTTTCTTCCCTGCATCCGATTGTGCTGCCTGCGCCCGAGATTGACCGCGGGGACTTCGAAAGTCGGCGCTTCCAGGATTCCCGCGCTGGAGTTTCCGACCATGCATGCCGCCAACTTCATGATGCCCAGATAGTCTTCGCGCTTGAGATTGGCGAATACGTGAAATTCCCCGTGCCGCTCGCTATCGATGCCGTCCCTGATCATGAGCGAGCCTGCATCATTGTTCGGCAAAACGACGACTTTCGGTACGTCGAATTGCCGCAATGCCGACATGGTTGCGTTGATCTGCGCTTCCGCCTCTGCGAATTCCTCGGTAACCGGGTGCTGGGCCACGAGTATGAATGGCCGGTGGAATGCAATTCCATACTGCCGAACCAGATCATCCATAGGCGAATACAAGGCCTGAATCAGTTCATCCACCTGCGGAGCTCCGACATTGTGTACGCGGAACTCCGCTTCTCCGAGACGAATGAGTCGCTGCGCCGCGTCGTCGTTCGAGGCAAGGTGCAAGTGGGCGAACTTGCCGATCGCATGACGCGTCATCCCATCGATGTTGCCGGACAGTTCGCCCGCCTGGATGTGGGCAATCGGCACATAGCAGAACGCGCCCGCGATGGCCGCCATCAACTGCTCCCCGCGATCCCCCGCGAGAACGATCCAGTCAGGTTTGCTGCTTGCCAGGATGTCCGACATCGAGCAGAGGAAGTTGCCCAGCGATTTCACCTGTGAAAGGTGCGTATTTCCTTCGATAGCCATGTAGATCTTGTGGCAGACTTCGAACCCGTCGCTGACGATCTGATTGAGAGAGCTACCGTACGAGGGTAACAAGTGCATGTTCGTTGCGCAGATCGCGTAAGAAAGCAGCTCGGAATTCTGCACCATGCGGAGAATCGGCCGAATGTATCCCCACTCGCCTCGCGATCCCGTCACGAACAGCAGTTGGCGCTTTCTCGTCATGAGAGCTCAGGACCCTCGATGTCCTCCCAGGCGACGAGCTGATTCGATCGAATGTCCCTGAGCGTCCGTCTGCCGATCAGCTGGGGCATCAGGTGCGATGGAATGCCGGTTCCCGGCCGCTTCGTCCACAGCATCTCGGAGGTCAGAACCTCTCCCGCACGTATCGCCCGGGTGCTCACCACACTCCTCAGCGCCCAGACGCGAATTTGTTCTTCTTTCTTATGAACGGCCTTGCGAGCCCCCAATGCCGCCTCGATCTTCCTGATGCCGTCCACGAGCTCCGCCAGCTCTTGAAAATCGATCGAAACCGATTGATCCGGGCCCGGAGTACGCTTGTCCAGGATCACGTGCTTTTCGATGATGCATGCCCCGAGCGTCACGGCCGCAAAGCAGGTGAACAGGTCCGGCGTGTGATCAGAATGACCGACCACTGCTTCGCCGAAGCGCTCCTGCATCAGCGTGATGACCCTGAGATTCACGTCCTCGTACACGGGAGGGTATTCGCTGACACAATTCAGAAGCGCAAGCGGGGCGCCCTTTCGAATCAAGGCGTCGTAGGTACGTTGGATCTCGGCGAAAGTAGCCATGCCCGTGGAAATGATCATGGGCTTGCCGAATTCCGCGATTCGCTCCAGCGAGGGGACGTCCGTCATCTCCCCTGAGCCGATCTTGTACGCCGGCACATCGAGGGTTTCGAGCTCTTGGGCCGCCTTCAAACTGAAGGGCGTGCAGAGGTACATGATGCCGATCTGGTCGCAGAAATGCTTGATGTGCCGGTGGTCAGCCAGCTTGAGCGCATGCTTCTTGAGAAACTCATAGAGGGGCTCCGCGAAATTGTCCGACATCGGCGCATCTGGCAGCATCTCATCGTCGGCCAGATGGTGCTGATACTTGACCACATCTGCTCTTGCGAGCTTCGCTTGCCGCGCCATCTCTATGGCCACCTCGACCACTCCCATGTGGTTGTCGCAAGCTTCCGCGACGACCAGAACGGGATGCCCCCTGCCGACGGCTCGATTTCGAATCAGTATCTCGCTCATATCCATCTCACTTGATTTGTCGAGAAGCGCACGACGGCCGCACCGACGTTGAAGCTCCGGCGCGAAGCCGGAGAGACTGTCGAGCCTAGCGCCGCATGGCGACCTCCCGGATGCGCTCGATTTCCGCGCGCAGCAACTCGTATTCCAGCGTCTTCCTGCGCAAAAAACGCAGCGTGACCCGCGCCTTCTGTTCCATGCCGCGCGGCGTCAGCACGTACATATAGGCAATCTTGTTGTTGCTGTTCTTGAAGTTGGTCGCTTTGATCCAGCCCCGTCTGACGAGCGATTTGAGACAGTAGTTGACTCTACCCAGGCTGATTCCGAGTTCGCGCGCAACTTGACGCTGACTCAGCGTCGGACTCGCGGCAAGCAGATGCAGGAGCTTGTAGCGGACTTCATCCGAGAGCACGACACCACACCTCGACCTATGGCGCTCGCCGTCTGCGGATCGGGCGCGACAGGAGGGTTATCATCGAACCGATGAGTAATCCGGAGAGCGCGCCGACCGCGGTGATCAACGTTCGATTCGGTGACGCCTTCACATCGGGCGGGACCGCATGATCGATGAAGCGAAATGCGTACTCGCGCTGGACGTTCGCCAGCATCGCGTCGTTTATCTGGTCCTCTATCAAGTGATCGATTCCCTGTTGCACGCCGACAATCGTCGTCTTGGCGAGCTCTTGCTTTAGATATTCGATTCTGAGGTTGGCATCCCGAATCGCTCCGGACCGCAGGCGGTCGTTGACCATATCGACGGTAGCATTGGCCCACTGAGCCGCGAGCTGCGGGGAATACCATTCGACGGTCACCGTGACCATACCGGTCTTTTGATCCTCGTCGATCGAGCGCACTTTTTTCGTCAACTTCCTGACACCGGCCTCGAGCGTCGGAGGCTCTTTGTCCGAGCGCCAGCGATTGAGCCTGGAGTCCCAGCGATCCGCGAACAGGACTGGCATCAAGTTCTCGTGGAGAATGAAGTCACGCGCAAAGCCCGATGACTTGAGAGTCTCGATCGATGTTGCCTTCATCCCCCCTTGATCGCTCAGATTGATTCCGACCAAGGAAGCGAGTCCACCGAGCTGGCCGCGTAAATCGCCGCCCGTCTCACTGTCGCGTTGCGTGACAGGTGAGACCGTTGCCTCTGCCTTATAGGTCTTGGGTAATAGCAGTGAGATTCCGAGAGCGACGATCGCAAGGGCGACAGAGAGTGCAGCCAGGACCTTCCAATTTCCCGCGAGGGTCCATAGAACCGCCGCCAGGTCGACGTCTTCGCCGTCCCGCGTTTGCGGCACCACCACGAAATATCCGGTGGGCGGTCCGTTCATCACATCGGGCGTGGGGCGAGCGTCTCTGAAATCGTTCACGTCAGCGCCTCCAGGTTCCAGGCTCCACAAACCTCCCAAACAACACAGCTCTCGATACAAATACGGATAACCGATCGGCGCGATGTCGAGTACATCGTCCGACCATTCCTCGACACCCGCATCAGCAAGCGACCTGGCGCGTTCAAATCCTGAACGCAGGAAGTCTAGGTACCATAATTCGGATTGTCAACGCGACGTTGTGCGAGGGCGCTCACAATTGCATGCTTCAATATTCGACGTGAGTTCCCTAGCCAGTGCGCCACCAGGGCTCGTTCCGCACGTACCAGGCGAACGTCTGGGCAAGTCCGTCGGCGAGGGGCATACGCGCCCGAAAACCGAGCTCCCTTTCGATTTTCCGGCAGTCGATGGCGTACCGTCGATCATGGCCCGGCCGGTCCTTCACTAACGAGATGAGCGACTCCACCGGCTCCCCGATGGACGCGGGACATCTCGGGAAACGCTGGCGGAGAGATGGGTCCGCCGCGAAGGCAGCCTCGGCAATCGCGCACAGCTGGCGCGTGAGCGCCAGATTCTCGCATTCGGATCGCCCGCCGACGTTGTAAACCTCTCCCTGCCTTCCGCGCCCGAGCACGAGCTCGATCGCGAGGCAATGGTCGCTCACGTGCAGCCAGTCGCGAACGTTGCGCCCATCGCCATAGACCGGAAGCTTCCGACCCTCGAGGATGTTCACGATGAAGAGCGGAATCATCTTCTCGGGGTAGTGGAAGGGTCCGTAGTTGTTGGAGCAGTTGCTGATGGTGACCTCGAGACCGTACGTGTGGTGATAAGCGCGGACGAGATGATCGGCCGCCGCCTTGCTCGCTGAGTACGGGGAATTGGGCGCATAGGGCGTCCCTTCGTGGAATGCCGGATCGTTCGGACCGAGCGAGCCGAAGACTTCGTCCGTCGAGACGTGATGGAATCGGTGCCGCTCGACGAGGCGCTCCTCCAGCCAGACCTTGCGGACGGCTTTCAGCAGGCAGTGCGTGCCAACGACGTTCGTCTCGATGAACGCGTCCGGCCCGTGGATCGAGCGATCGACGTGCGATTCCGCGGCGAAGTGTACGATAGTATCGAGCGATTCCTCGCGCAGTACACGCTCCACGAGCCGGTAGTCGCATATGTTCCCGTGGATGAACCGGTAGTGAGGCCTCCCTTCCGCTTCTCTCAGATTCGCGAGATTTCCGGCGTACGTCAGCGCGTCGAGCACGACGACCGGGTCGGCCGGATGCTCTCGCAGCCAGTGGTGGACGAAATTCGATCCAATGAATCCGGCACCGCCGGTGACCAGCAGTCTAGGCATTCCGAATCTCTCTGAGGACACCCCGGAGGCGTGTGCGCCAATGAGTGGGCACCATTCCGCGTGACGTCAACGAAGTCTTGTCCAGCACACTGTATGGTGGCCGGCGGGCAGGCGTTGGATAATCAGCGGTTGCGATCGGGGCCACCGTCACGTCGGAGCCGACAAGACCAAGAGAGGCGGCCTCCTCGGCGATCGCGACGGCGAAGTCATACCAACTTGCCACACCGGCATCGGTCCAGTGATGGATTCCGGCGAGCTCCGACCTCACAGCAATCCACCAAATGGCTTCCGCCACGGAGTGCGCGGCCGTGGGGGTCCCGACCTGATCGGCAACCACGCGAGCCGAGCCCTTCGAGCGCATTGCGCCCAGCATCGTGAGGAGGAAATTGCGGCCCGTCGTCGCGTATACCCAGGATGTGCGCAGGACCACGCAGCGATCGCGCAGCACCTCGAGTGCCGCCTCCTCGCCCAAGCGCTTCGTGGTGCCGTAGACACTCAAGGGGTTCGTGCGGGCATCGGGCCGATAGGGCTCGGATGAGGCGCCGTCGAAGACGAAATCGGTGGACAGATGCAAGAGGCGGGCGCCCATCTCGCGAGCGGCCAGGGCGAGATGCCGTGGACCCTCCGCGTTGACGCGACGCGCCAGCTCTGGCTCAGTTTCGGCGCGATCGACCGCCGTGTAAGCCGCCGCATTGACAATCACGTCGGGTCGGGAATCCCGAACCCGACGATGAACCGAAGCCTGATCGCATATATCGAGCTCTTCGCGCGAGTATGCGGCGATCTCGACTCCGGGAGGGGCGCCGGAGAGCAGTGCACGCCCGACTTGCCCTCCTGCGCCGACAACCATGACTTTCACGGAAAGCACTCCGCATCGCGCAAGCGAGCACCCGCCGCATCCTTCGGGGAAAGCGTGGGCTCGACGCCCGCTCGGCAGAGGCCAGTCCACGTTGAGGTCTGGATCGCTCCAGAGGATAGTGCGCTCGTGCGCCGGCGCATAGAAATCCGTGCACCGGTAGAGAAAATCCGCGAAATCGCTCAACACCAGGAATCCGTGCGCAAACCCCGGCGGTACCCACAGCATGTGATGGTTCCGATCGGACAGCGTGAACGCCACCCACCGGGCGAAAGTCGGCGAGCGGCGCCGAATATCGACCACCACATCGAATACGGTACCGGCCACGACCCTCACGAGCTTGCCCTGGGGCTGCTCGATTTGATAGTGCAGACCCCGCACCACGTGGCGTACCGAGCGGCTGTGATTGTCCTGCACGAAGCGGGCGTCGATGCCGGCTGCAGCGAACTTGCGCTGCTCCCAAGATTCCAGAAAGTAGCCTCGGAAGTCCTCGAAGACGCGTGGGCGAATCAATACGACTTCGGGGAGAGCTGAGCGCTCGAATTCCATCTCATGCTCGTCCGCGGGCAATCTCGAACAAGTACGCTCCGTATGCCGTTTTGAACAGTGGCGCGGCCAAGCGTTCGAGCTGCTCGGCGTCGATGTAGCCCGCCCGGTAGGCGATCTCCTCCGGGCAGCACACCTTGAGCCCTTGCCGGTTCTCGATGGCCTCGATGAACATGGCGGCCTGGAGCAACGACTCGTGGGTGCCGGTATCGAGCCAAGCGATGCCCCGACCGAGCAGCTCGACGCGCAGCGCCCCACGATGAAGGTAGGCGCGGTTCACGTCGGTAATCTCGAGCTCGCCGCGGGCCGAAGGCCTGAGCGAAGCCGCGATATCGAGCACTTCGTTGTCGTAGAAATAAAGGCCCGTCACGGCGTAGTGCGACTTCGGCTGCTCGGGCTTCTCCTCGATGTCGAGTGCCTGGCCCCGGTCGTCGAATTGCACGACGCCGTAACGCTGTGGGTCGCTAACCCTATAGGCGAAGACCGTGGCTCCACTTTCGAAATCCGCGGCCGTGCGCAGGTGATCGGGTAGCCCGTGGCCATAGAAGACGTTGTCGCCGAGGATCAGCGCGACCCTGTCCTCACCCACATAGCGCCGACCGATGAGGAATGCCTGTGCAAGACCCTCCGGGCCGCGGCTGCTCGGCATAGCTCAAGGAGATGCCCCACTGACTGCCATCGCGCAGCAGCTGCTGATAGTGAGGAAGATCCATCGGAGTCGAGATGAGCAAAATATCGCGTATCCCCGCGAGCATGAGCGTCGCAAGCGGGTAGTACACCATCGGTTTGTCGTAGACGGGCAGCAGCTGTTTGCTGACGCCGAGCGTCACCGGGTGCAATCGCGTTCCGGCACCTCCTGCGAGAATGATGCCCTTGAAGCTCACAGCGCTCCGACTTCCTTGATAGCGGCAGTGCCCACCGCGAGGTTGTAGATGATTCCCGTGATCGCCTGCCATTCCGGCAGCGGGGGGAGTCGCTCGGTGTTGAGCGGCACGACGATCGTGTCACCAGGATGAATCTCGATGCCGGAGCCGGCCCGGAAGAAGTGGAAGCTCGAGTTCGCCACCACGCTGCCGTCGGCCCGTACCACGTAGATTTTACGGGTGTCAGCTTGGCGGGTGACCCCCCCGCTCAACTGGATGTAGTCATCGCGAGTGAGATTAGCCCGGTACAGATGCGAGGTGTTGCTTTGCACCTCGCCGATCACGGTGACCTCCTGCTCAAACTTCGGAACGATGAGCTCGTCCCCGTTGCGCAGCACCACGTCATCCTGTGAGCCGGTCGGCTCGCGCATCAGCTGCTGCAGATCGATCACCAGGCGACCCACGGCCTTGGTGGCCTTGAGCTGTGTCAGCAGTGTCTGTCCGACCGCCAAGGTGTTAGCTCCGGCCCCTCCCCCGCCGCTTCCGGTGAGTGCGCTGGCCGCCACCCCTTCCAGTGCCAGAGTGGTGAGATCCGTCTGCGTCCGCTGCGCCAGAAGGTCGAGCTGGTCCTGCTCGCGTTGCTTCAGCTCCACGCGGGTGAATACGCTGCCTTCGGGAAACGCGAACTTTGTGAGCCCGCCGGCCCGCAGCAGCACAGACTTGAGGGTCTCCCCGTCCTGGATGGTGTAGACGCCCGGGAAGCGAACCTGTCCGAGCAGGGTAACCTGCACCTGATCGCTCCAGAGTGACAGTTCCTTGACCGACAGACTGTCGAAGGGCTCGAGCTCGATATTCGCACCCGGGTCGCCCCGCAGCACCGCCGCAAGGTTGACCGGAATGAGCTCCGTCTGGCGCTCCTCGCCGTTGACGACTGTATATCTTGCGAGCTCCGCCTGGCCGCCATAAGCGGCATCCGAAAGGCCTCCACCGGCTCGCAGCAGGTCGCTGACCCTCATGCCTGGCTCGAGCGGATACTCCCCGGGCACCTTCACGCGCCCCTCCACGTGCACGACGGTTTCGGGTCTATCGAAACCGGCCTCCAGTCGCAGCTCCTGGATCAGCGGTTGAATCACCCGATCCCGTCCGGACTCCAGATCGAACACGATGATGCGGTCGCGGGGCATCAGGGTGATGTCCGCCCGCCCACCCGGAGCCGCGAGCGCGGAGGTCAGGTCCGCCGAGAACGCCACGATCCGCCGGTCCGGCGGCAATTCCCGCCGGATGAGCACATAGTGCAGGTCCGCGTTGGGCTCGAGGTCATCGACGGAGTGAATCACATCCGTCAGTCTCATCCCGGGACGGTAAGCCAGCGTTCCGGGGTTATACACATGCCCCTGCAGCGCGACGGCTGAATCGAGCGTCGGAATCAGCCGCTCGACGCGCAGCCCATCCCCGTTGCGAAGCGCGAGGGCCCGCCCGGCTGGCGAGGTGAGATTCACACGCAGCACCACCCGTTGCAGCTGCGGGTCGATGCGCGTGAGCCAAGTCGATGTGGGCTCTGCATCGGCGGTCAGTCCGCCCGCGAGCTCGATCAGATCCCCGACGCTCGCCTCGTGCTTGATCTCGTAGATCGCCGGCCGCTGCACCTCGCCTTCGACGCTCACCGTAGACCCCACGGGCGGAATGAAGATCACATCCCCGGGCAGCAGTCTCGCATCATCGGTCGTGTCCCCGTGGATGAGCAGGTCGTACAGGTCGAGATGCTGCACGATCTGGCCTCGCCGCTTCAGCTGAATGTCCCGCAGCGAGCCGATACGCTTGATCCCGCCGGCTGCGTACAGCGCCGATGTGATCGTCGCGAGTCCACTCACCGCATAAGTTCCCGGGTCCTGCGCCTCCCCTAGCACGAAGACCCGGATCGCGCGAGTCGTGCCCATCGACACGCTCGCCTTGACGCCGATCATCTGGCGCGCCACGCGCTGCTCGAGATCCTCCTTCACGCTCAAGAAGCGCTGTCCACCCACGCTGATCGGACCCAGCTCCGGGAAATTCACCCGTCCGTCGCGGCCGACCTCGAGCGTGTAGACGAGGTTCTGACTGCCGTACAGTTGCACCTCCAGCTCATCGCCCGGCCCGAGCACGTAGTCGGCAGGCAGCGGAACGTTCGTCACCGGTGCAAACGTCGAGGGTGCGTTCTCAAAGATGTCGTAGCCGAACGGCTCGAGTCCCCGCTACGCCCGTCTTCGTGAGCGGCAGCTTGGTCACTCGGAAATACAGTCCGCGCAGCGCAGGCTCGACCTCCAGTCTGAGCGTCGCCTGCGCTTCCGTGAGTCCCGCGAGCGCAATACCGGCGAAACCAGGCAGGTTCACTACCCCGTCGCGAGTGAGCTGATAGGGATCCTTCGATCGAATGAGGGCAACGAGCTGAGCGAGGCGCTGCGGGTCCGGGGGCGACAACAGATTCGGCGGTCCGGCTTGCCAGCCCACCGAGTAAGGCTGCTGCAGCTGCTGCTCGACCGAAATCGAACCGTTGGCCTGACTCGAGGGGTTCTGCTGTCCGGTTTGGCCTTGGCCGGCTTTGCAGTTGCTGCAACTGCTGCAGCTGAGTCGAGGAGAGCTGGGATGTGACGGGCGCAGGGGACGGAGCTGAGATCTCGCGAAGCCCCGAGGGCATCTGGCATGCCCCAATGTGCCCGTGATCAGTGCCCGGTACAACGCCTCCGTGGTATCGGCCGGGCGCGGTGCGAGTGGCGCCGTGTCCACCTCGATCACCACCCAGTCCTGTGGGCGCAGGATGGGAAATCGCTCCTCGAGCTCCTGCTGCTCTCGCCGCTGCTCGCGAAGGCGCTGCGCTTCGAGATCCGCTTCCTGCCCGGCCCGCTCGCTCTGATTGATACCGCCCTGACCGCTCGGCGTTCCGCCACCGACGCCGAGCTGCTGCAGGATCTGCTGCTGCTGGCCGGAACCCATCGAGCGAAACACCTGCATCACGTCCGAGCCGGAGGTATCCGTCTGGGCCTGAGCGAGAGTGGCGGACAGCAGACAGCCGAGCGCCGCATACAACCACGGCCGAACTTTGCGTCCCATCGAGCTCATTAGTCTCCCCATTAAAGTCTCAAATATCGCCGGTCCGGATCCCGAGCCTACAGCGCCTTGCTCCAGGTGACGTAGCCGAACCCATGGCCGTTGCCGATCGCCTCGGCAGGCCTCTGCCGCTCGGCCCCGAGCTGCACCGACACGTTCCCGCCGAACAGCGCGCGGCGAAACTCCGACCTGAGCGGAATCGTAAAGGCTGCTGCCGAGTCGGGCTGACCGTATCGAAGATGTTTACGATATTGCCGCGATCGAAGTGGCCGCTTTGAATCTTCAGCTGCCACTCATCGCCCGCACTGCGATCCCAGCGCAGCCCGAGAGTCCGCAGGATGGCGTTCGGATCGGCAGAGTCGGCGATATTGAGCCGCGATAGGTTAGCCGGCGAAGAAGATGCTGTTCTCATAGGCGCAGCTCGGCATACTCGGGCAACTACGCGCCCCGCCCCGCACGTCGAGTCCGAGTACTCCGCAAACCCTTTGATCGTGTCGCCATTTCCAGATTGAGCCAGCTCTCGAGCCCAAACTGCTTCATGAGCCGCGCCGGCAGGTGATTGATCTCGTCGTTGCCGATGATCTGCGTATACGCCGCAAGCGGCACGGCTTCGCCAAGGCGAGTTCAGCCGCGCCTCGTATCCCGCCTCGGCATGCCCGGGCTTGTCCGCGACGCTCGCATACTGCGTCGTGTCGTTCCCGAGCAGCACGTTCTTCCACGTCGTGAGACCGCAATTGCGCCCCGAGCCGCAGAATTGCGTCGTGCGCGACAGGCCGATCTCGAGGAACCGCAGCGGACGCCAGGAGATCCGGTTCCCGAAGAACAGCGAATCATCGACGTCCGGACGGTGCTCCTCCGCCGTCGCCACATACATGATGAAGCGCCAGGGCCCGAGCCACCGCAGGATGGGCAGATCGATCGGGGCGGAAGTCGCCCGGTCGAGCTCCAGCGCCGGCATGGGCCGCGCGTTGTTGGAGAGGATGAGGCTCGACTCGTAGCTCGGCCCCCACCACTTGTCGAGCGTGTTGAGGCTCACGAGCCAGTTGCCGAATCGCGCCGTGAGGTTCGAGTCGTCCAGACGGAAGGGCTGGCCATCCTGGGGAGAGATGGCGTAGTTCATGTTGAGCTCGACGGCCCACCGGTCGCCGTAGTCGGCAACCTCCGCGGTGGCGCCGCCGTCTGCTCGAGACGGCGTATCGTAATCCCGCAGCAAGCCCCGCTCCCCCGCGGCAAGTTCCTCCTGCGTGAGGTGCAATCCGCTCGCGGAATCCGGCTGCAGCGTGGTCTGGATTCGATCGTACGCCGCCTGGAGCGACGGATCGGTCAGCTTGGCCCGATCGACCTTGCCCATCTCGTGCTCGATGTCCGCGACCGGGATGGGCCAATCGTTGAGCGGCAGATCGATGACGCCGGAATCCGCGAGCAGCTCCAGATCCGCGCGCATCCGGCCGTCGCCGACCTCGGCCCAGACCTGGCTCGCGGCCGCATGGGCGACGGACGCACAGAGCAGGGTGGCCGCGAGGGATGCGGCCCAGAGAGGCATTCTGAGACTCAAATGGCCACCTTCAGTTTTGGACGAGCATCCGCGGCGATCAAGGGTCGCGCAGCTTCGTGATCCGGGACAGCAAGCCCCGCACCGAGGGACTGGCGCTCGCCGCCAGCGCCGGATCGCGTACCACGGGCACGAGCGCTTCGCACAGCTTCTTGCCGAGCTCCACCCCCCACTGATCGAACGCGTCGATCCCCCACACCACACTCTGCGTGAAGACGTTGTGCTCGTAAAGCGCGATGAGCTTGCCGAGTGTCGCGGGGTCGAGACGCTGGAAGAGCACGATGGAGCTCGGGCGGCTGCCCTCGTGCACCTTGTGCGGCACCAGCGCCGCGATGCGCTCCGCGGGCAGTCCCTGCTTCTCGAGATCCTTGCGGACCACCTCGGCAGGCTGCCCGGTCATGAAAGCCTCCGTCTGCGCGAGACAGCTCGCGATGACGAGATCCTGCTGCGCCGGGTTGTGGCAGGAGGAGTTCGCGGGCAGCAGGAAGTCGAGCGCCGCGCGAAGGGTGCCCTGGTGCAGGAGCTGGAAGAAGGAGTGCTGCGCATTGTTCGCGGGCTCCCCCCAGATGACGGCCGCGGTGGCGCACTCGACGCGGCTGCCGTCGAGCATCACCGACTTGCCGTTGCTCTCCATCTCGAGCTGCTGCAGGTACGCCGGGAAGCGGCGCAGGCGGTCGTCGTACGGCAGGACCGCCAGCGTCGGCAGGCAGAGGAAGTTGATGTTCCACACCGCGATGAGCCCCATCAACGCGGGCAGGCTCTCCGTCCAGGGAGCGCGGCGGAAATGCTCATCGATCTGGTACCCGCCGCCGAGGAAGGCCTGGAAGTGCTCGCGGCCTATCGCGACGGCGAGCGACACGCCGATCGACGACCAGATCGAATATCGCCCGCCCACCCAGTCCCACATCTGGAAGCGGTAGTCGGGATGGACGTCGAACGCATCCATCGCGACGTGGTTCACGGAGACCGCGGCAAAGTGGTCGCGAACCGCCTTCTCGCCGAGCCTTCCCGCGAGCCACGCGCGCGCCGTGCGCGCGTTGGTGAGCGTCTCCAGCGTCGTGAAGGTCTTGGAGGCGACGATGAACAGGGTCGTCGCCGGGTCCGCGCCCTCGAGCACGTCGGCGAGGTGGCACCCATCGACGTTCGAGACGAAGGCGGATTGCGGCCCGCCGCCGGTGAACTCGTGCAGCGCCTCGACGGCCATGGCGGGGCCGAGATCCGAGCCGCCGATGCCGATGTTCACGACGAGGGCGAAAGGCTTGCCCGTGCTGCCGCAGATCTTCCCGCCTCGCACACCGTCCGCAAACGCGAGCATGCGCTCGCGCTCCGCGAGCACCTCGCGCATCACCTCCGGCCCGCCCACTCCCGCTCCCGCCGGCTGGCGAAGCGCAACGTGCAGCACCGCGCGGCCCTCGGACACATTGATCTTCTCGCCGCGCCACATCGCGTCGATCCGTTCCCGCAGCTGCACCGCATCCGCGAGCGCCGCGAGCTTGCCGAGCGCTTCCTGATCGATGCGCTGGCGCGAGATGTCGTAGGTGAGGCCGGCGGCATCCCGCGAGAAGCGGGCGAAGCGGTCCGGGTCGCGCGCGAAGAGCTCGGAAGTCGGCAGCGCCGCGAGCCGCTTCGCCTGGGCGGCGACTTCGGTCCAGGCGGGGGTGCGGGGTCCCGGTGTCAGGGTCATCTTTACCTCCCTTTGCTTCAAGCTCACCGGTAAAAGCCGGCGATCGAGTCCACGACGTACTGGAGCTCACCCTCGCCGAGCTCCGGATAGATCGGCAGCGCGAGAGTCTCCCGCGCGGCGCGCTCCGCTTCCGGAAACTCGCCCGCGCGGTGCTCCAGGTATGCAAAGCACTGCTGCAGGTGCAGCGGCACCGGGTAGTAGATCTCCGTCCCGACGCCTTGTTCCGCGAGGTGCTGCCGCAACCGGTCTCGATCGCGCACCCTCACCACGTACTGATTATAGATGTGGCGCGCGCGGGGATCGGCCCGGGGGGTCCTCAAGCCATTCCCCAAGCCCGCCGCGGCGAAGCCCCGATCGTAGAACGCGGCGTTGCGCTGGCGGGCGGTGGTCCAGGCGTCGAGATGGGGCAGCTTGACGTTGAGCACCGCCGCTTGCAGCTCGTCCAGGCGGAAATTGCCGCCGATCAGGGCGTGATGGTACTTGGGTGCGCCGCCGTGCACCCGCAGGACCTCGATCCTCGTCGCGAGCACCCCATCGTTCGTGACGCACAGGCCCGCATCGCCGAAGGCCCCGAGATTCTTGGTCGGGAAGAACGAGAGGCAGCCGATATCGCCGAACGAGCAGGCTCGGCGCCCCTCGGCGTCGTCCGCTCCGATCGCCTGTGCGGCATCCTCGATGACCCGCAGGCTGTACTCGCGGGCGATCTCCATGAGCGAGGCCATGTCGGCCACCTGGCCGTAGAGGTGGACCGGAATCAGCGCCTTCACCCGGCCGCCCGTGCGGCGGTTGCGCAGCTGTGCGCCGTCGGGCGCGCAGAGCTGCGCGATGAGCGACCGCACGGCCCCGGGCGCGAGGTTGTAGGTGAGGGGATCGATGTCGCAGAAGAGCGGGCGCGCGCCCACACGGGCAATCGTCCCGGCGGTCGCGAAGAACGAGTAGGGGCTCGTGATGACCTCATCCCCCGGGCCGATCTCGAGAGCCATCAAGGCGACGAGCAGCGCGTCGGTGCCCGACGACACGCCGATGCCGTGGCCGCACCGACTGTAGTCGGCGATGCGCCGCTCGAGCTCCTTCACGGCCGGGCCCAGGATGAAGGCTTGGGCTTCGCAGACCTTCTCGATGGCCGCCTCGATCTCGGCCCGCAGCGCCCGGTACTGGGGCTTCAGATCGAGCAGCGGCACCTGCATGCGGGAGCGCGGCGGCGGCTCTGTCACGGCCATGGAAAGTCCTTTGCCTTGCAAAGCCGGAATTCTAGCGGGGATGCGGTGGTCTCTGCACGGCGGCGGTCGGCCGACGTCATCGGTGCGGCCTTTCCTGTCGCCAAGATCGTGGAGACTCCGCTGTTCGTGGACAGCGCGCTAACCCGACTTCGCCTTGCGGCCCCGGCACGCGCGCAAGTGCCTGATCGGGCGCCACCGAGGGCCCGGCCGGGGGTCAAAATCGAGGGCGAATCCGCGGGCTAATCCGTAACGGGTGGCGGGCCGGGCTGGTAGCTGCCATTCATGACGGCCCACCAGGGATCCGGAGCCACGGCGGTCAGGAAAGAGCGTCCGTCGTCTTCTCGGGGTTCTGCCTGCAATCGAGAACGCGATAGACCGTGCACAACATCGCCGGAGAACAACGCGTCCAGGAAGTAGTCACCTACAGCGACATTCTGCTGGCCGTAGAACTGCCGCCCGTGATCGAGGTCCGCCAGAGCCGACCGCAGAACCTCGATTCTTATTCGGCGCGCTTGCGTAGCTTGCGCTTGGCCTCGCCCCAGTCGACGGGCTGTTCTTGACCGGCCTCGTGCCGGGCGGCGGTTTCCTGAAGAGCTTTTCCGTGCCATGCCGGTGACTTGAGCCTCGAATCCTCTCGTGTGAGCGAGGCCCATAGCTCCTCCAGGGCACGCAGCTTCTCGTCCCAGGACATTTGATCGATCGCCAGTGCGGTCCTGCGAGAAAGCATACCCCGCCATGCGGTTGAATTCAAAAGAGGCTCGCTTCCGCTGCCGGTGCAAACCGGCGCGACCGCGAGCTCGATCCCGTCCCCTGTGTTTCTCGATAAACACGCCGGAATAATGCATGGGAGCCGCACCGCCGCCCCGATATCATGCCGGCCCACTCGCCGCCGATTCGATCTCGAGGCTCCTCCGGCATGCCCTCCCGGTTGCACGAAGACCTGCTGTGCTTGTTCCAGAACCGGCCCGCCCTAGCCGCGGAGCTCGCGCGCGAGGCACTTCACGCGGAGCTGCCCGATTACTCGGAGGTTCGCGTCGAATCGGCGAATCTTTCCGACCTGCGGCCGACCGAATATCGGGCAGACCTCGTTGTCCTCCTCAAGCAGAAAGACCTCGCGCAGGGCGTCGAGGACGTTGTCCACGGCATCGTCGTGGAAGTGCAACTCAACCGTGACGTGGACAAGCCCTTCGCTTGGCCGGCGTACGTCTGCAACCTGCGCAGCCGCGTTCGCTGTCCGGTTTGCTTGCTCGTGGTGACGGTGAATCCGGACGTCGCACGCTGGGCGAGCCGCTGGATCGAACTCGGCGGCGAGAATCGCTTCAAGCCGTGGGTGCTCAGCTCCTCGGCGATACCGCAGATCACCGACGCAGCCGCCGCAAGAGCTGATCCGGAGCTGGCCGTACTGTCGGCGGTCGCACACGGAAAAGATGCGGACGTTGAGAAAGCTGCAAAGATCGCACTCGTCGCTGAAGCCGCGCTGGTCGGGCTCGATGGCGAGCGCTCCATCATGTACAGTGACATCCGATACGATGCTGTCTCGGAGGCCGCCCGCCGGGCATTACACGCCATGAATCCCTCCAAGTACGAATACAAGACTGAGTTCGCCAAGCGCTATTACGGGCAAGGGCTGACCGAAGGAGAAGCCAAGGGCCGTGTAGAGGGCCGGGCGGAACTCGTGCTCCGACAGCTGTCGCTGCGCTTCGGGACACTGCCGGAAGCGGTTGCGGCGAGCCTCCGCGACGCCAGCATCGATGAGCTGGACCGTATCGGCGAGCGGCTGCTCACCGCCGGCACGCTGAACGAAGCGCTCGAGGCCCGGTAGCGGCCATCCCTGCTGGCCGTAAAGTGCTCGCGGACGGCCTTCTCGCCGAGCCTTCCGGCGAGCCAGCCACGCGCGCCGCTAGCGCTCGTACCCGTAGTACTGGCAGAACCACTCGACGAAGCGGCGCACGCCCACCGCGACGGGTGTCGAGGGCCGGTAGCCCACATCGGTGACGAGATCCTCGATGTCGGCGAAGGTCTCCGGGACATCCCCGAGCTGCAGCGGCAGGAAGTTCTTCTCGGCCTTGCGCTCGAGGCACTCCTCGATCAGCTCGATGTAGCGCATGAGCTCGACGGGCTGGTGATTGCCGATGTTGTAGATCCGGAAGGGCGCGCGGCTCGTCGCCGGATCCGGATCGTCGCTCCTCCAGCGGGGATCCGGACGCGCCGGCCTGTCGAGGGCCCTCACCACGCCTTCCGCGATGTCGTCCACGTAGGTGAAGTCACGCCGGTGGTGGCCGTGGTTGAAGACATCGATCGGCTTGCCCTCGAGGATGTTGCGAGTGAACAGGAACAGCGCCATGTCCGGGCGTCCCCAGGGACCGTAGACGGTGAAAAACCTGAGGCCGGTCGTCGGCACCTCGAACAGGGACGAATACGTGTGCGCCATCAGCTCGTTCGCGCGCTTGGTCGCCGCGTAGAGCGAGAGCGGATGGTCGGCGATGCGGTGCACCGAGAACGGCATGTTGGTGTTGGCGCCGTACACGGAGCTGGTCGAGGCATAGACCAGGTGCCCGACGCCGTGGTGGCGGCAGCCTTCCAGGATGTTGAGCGTCCCGGTCACGTTGCTCCTCACGTACGCGTGGGGAGCCTCGAGCGAGTAGCGCACGCCGGCCTGAGCGGCGAGGTGCACGACGCGCTCGAATTTCTCGCGGGCGAAGAGGCTCGCGATGGCGGCGTCGTCGGCGAGATCGAGCTGCGCGAAGCGGAAGCGTGGCTGGGCGGTGAGCTGCGCCAGGCGCGCCTTCTTGAGCGTCACGTCGTAGTAGTCGTTGAGGTTGTCGAGCCCGACGACCTCCTCTCCGCGCGCGAGCAGCCGCTGGGTGGTGTGAAAGCCGATGAAGCCCGCGGCGCCGGTGACGAGCACCTTCACTTCGATTCGCCCGGCACGGGCGGCTCCAGCGTCCGCCACACACAGCCGTCCGGGGACTTCTTCGCGATGAGATCGAGGAACGCCTCGTGGGCCTGCCGCTCCTCCTGCGATGCCGCGACGACGCGGAGCGGAACCGGCGGGCGAACGAGCGCCCGGACCGTCCGTGTCTCCTTCGCGCTGGCCGACGCGGCGCCTTGCCCCAGCGCGAGGGCCCCCTGGCCGCCGGTCATCGCGAGATAGACCTCGGCGAGCAGCTGGGCATCGAGCAAAGCGCCGTGCAGCTCGCGCCGCGAGTTGTCGACGCTGTAGCGCTTGCACAGCGCATCGAGGCTGTTGCGCTGGCCGGGGTGCATCTCGCGCGCGAGCGAGAGGGAGTCGAGCACGTGACACAGGGCCCCGACGGAACGGGGCGTGCCCGGCAGCCGGCCGAGCTCGGCGTCGAGGAAGGCCACGTCGAACGCCGCGTTGTGGATCACCAGCTCGGCGCCCACGAGGAAGGCCAGCAGCTCATCCGCGATGTCGGCAAAACGGGGCTCCCGCTCGAGCTCCGCGCGCGTGAGACCGTGCACCGCGAGCGCGCCCTCGTCGATGTCGCGCTCGGGATTCAAGTACCGGTGAAAGCGCCGTCCGGTCGCACGGCGGTTCACGAGCTCGACACATCCGATCTCGATCACCCGGTGACCGAGTCCCGGCTCGAGGCCTGTGGTTTCCGTGTCGAGAACGATCTGCCTCATGGGCCGGCGATCTTACCCGTTGAGCGCATCGATCGCTCGATTCGCGAGCTCGTCGACCCGCTCGTTTCCCGGCACCCCGGCATGGCCCGGGACCCAGCGCCACTCCACGCGGTGCGCGGCGGCGAGCTTGTCGAGGGTCTCCCACAGGTCCTGGTTCTTGACGGGCTTGCGGTCGGCGGTCCGCCAGCCTCGCGCCTTCCATCTCGGCAGCCACTCGGTGATGCCCCGGCGCACGTATTCGGAATCGGTGAAGACGCGCACCTCGGCCGGGCGCTTCAGCGCCTCGAGCGCGCGGATGACGGCGGTGAGCTCCATCCGGTTGTTGGTCGTGAGCGCTTCCGCGCCGGAGAGCTCCTTCTCGCTCCCGCCGTACGAGAGCAGCGCCGCCCAGCCTCCAGGACCGGGATTCCCGCGGCACGCGCCGTCGGTGTAGATCTCGACAGCCGTCAAGACTGCTGCCGGGTCGTCGGCTTGACGAGCCCGCCAAGGACGGCCGACTTCTCCTTGAAGCGCGTCCGGACGACGGGCGTGAGCGTGTACAGGCGCTTGCGCGCCTTGAGCAAGTAGGCCCCGGCCGGCAGGGCGTTGAGCAATCCGCGGCGCAGCATCCGCGCGTTCCCGGCCTCCGCCGCAGGTGTAGGGGCCGCCCGCCACGGACTTCGGTACAGGTACCCGTGCGATGCGACGACCTCGTAGCCGAGGAGGACGAGCCACTCCCGCACGCGCCGCTCCGAGAGAATGCGCCGCATGCCCGGCGGGAAGCCGTTGCGCGTCAAGCGCGCGCGCAGGCCCCAGAGGCTCAAGGGGGAGAAGCCGAGCACGAGCAGCTGCCCGTCGCCCACGAGCACCCTGTTGACCTCCCGCACGATCGCGTAGGGATCGGCCGCGAACTCCAGGGCGTGGGGGAGCAGCGCCGCATCGACCGAATCGCTCACGATCGGCAGGTGCGAGGGCCGCCCGAATATGTCCGCCCCGGCGGCGAGGGTGCTCGGCGCGACCACGGTGTGGCGGCGCGTGCGCGTGCCGGCGACCAGCTCGCGCCCGGCTCCCCATGCGCCGATTTGCAGGAATTCCCAGCCGAAAACGTCCTCGAGCGCTTCGCTCAGCAGCTCCGATTCCGCCGCTATGACAGCGTGCCCGAGCGGGCTCCGCCACCAGGCGCGGAGCGCGACGTCTCGGTCGAGTGGGGCCGCAGAATTAAGATTCGGAGAGATCACGACAAAAGAGTAGCAATTCTGTGAAGTGCCCGGGTAAATTCCCCGTCGCGAACGCATACTTTGGTTTCCTGGACCTTGCACGGGGGGAACGCCGAGCGAGGTTCACGAATTATTGAGCTCGCACTCCTCGAACGCTCGACTCGAGCGCTCGAGGACGCCGGGCCGAGTACGCCGCCCAGCGCGTTTCTGGAGACCCTCGCTGGCGCCGTGTTGACCAGCCATTGCTTCGAGGGTGCGGACTTTGACCACGGAAACGCTGCGGTGGACGCATTCGGCCATTTTACTGGGTGCGGCGCTTGCTCTGACGGCCTGTGCCCATGCCCCCCTCGCGCCGTCGGGCGCGCCTAAAACTGTAGTCCGCATCACTCTCGAGCCACCCGGCCAGACGGACTCCTCGGACGCTTCCACCACCGGCGGCGCATCGGCTCCGGCCCCTAGCGCGAGCTCGGCCTCGGCCGCCTCAACCGCCTCCTCCGGGCCCGCCGCTGCGGGCTCGGCGGCCCCCGCCGCGCTCGCCGCGCAATCGCCCGAGCCGGTCGCGGGGATCAGTCCCGCCGATTACGCCGATCTCTTCGACCGCATCCGCGCCGGCTTCAAGCTCCAGGCCGTGGACCAAGAGGCGGTCACGCGCCAGCTCGACTGGTTCGTCGCGAACCCGGATTATGTTCAGCAGTCGTTCCAGCGTGCGGCGCTCTACCTCTACCACATCACGACCCAGCTCGAGGCCCGAGGCATGCCGCTCGAGCTCGCGCTGCTGCCGGTGATCGAGAGCGCCTACGAGCCTTACGCCTACTCCCGCGCCCGCGCCTTGGGTCTGTGGCAGTTCATCCCCGGCACCGGCTCCCGATTCGGGCTCAAGCAGAACTGGTGGTACGACGGCCGCCGCGACGTGATCGAATCGACCCGCGCGGCGCTCGATTACCTGCAGTACCTGCACGACGAGTTCAACGGGGACTGGCTGCTCGCCATCGCGGCCTACAACTGCGGCGAGGCCGAGGTGAGCACGGCCGTGCAGTACAACGAGAAGCGCGGCCGCCCGACCGACTTCTGGCACCTGAGGCTGCCGGCCGAGACTCGCGCCTATGTGCCGAAGCTGCTCGCCATGAAGCGGCTGGTCGCGAGCCCGGAGAGTTACGGACTCACCTTCTCGCCCGTTCCCAACAAGCCCTACTTCACCCGTGTCGATACCCACGGCCAGATCGACCTGCAAGTCGCCGCAGAGATCGCCGGCGTCTCGACAGACGTGATCTACGAGCTGAACCCCGCGTTCCACCGCTTTGCAACGGATCCCTCGGGACCGTTCTACCTGCTCCTGCCGACCGGCGCCGCGCCGACCTTCGCCGCCAACATCGTCCAGCTGAGCCCGGACGAGCGTATGAGAGTCAATCACTACGTGGTGCGCCATGGGGATACCATGGCGAGGATCGCCCGGCACTTCGGAGCGACGCCCGACGAAATCCGCCAGCTCAATGACCTGCCGAGCGGTGCGGTCGTCATCGGCCAGGAGCTGCGCGTGCCCGCGGAAGTGAACCAGCTGCCGCGGAAAGTGCTTCTGGCCGCCGCGCGGGTCGATCGACTCAATCGCAGGCTGCTGCGGCCGCGCATGCGCGTCGTGGTCCACCGCGGCGACTCGCTCTGGGCCATCGCGCGCCGCCACGGAGTGGATGTCCACACCCTTGCCCTGCTCAACGGCATCCAGCCCGGGGATACGCTGCACGCGGGACAGCGGCTGACGCTCACCTCGGCCAAGGTGAGCGCCGGCGCCGGCACCGACAGCGACTACGATGCCGCCCCGACCCATTCCTCGCGGCACACGCGCCGAGTGACTTACATCGTGCGCGCAGGCGATACGCTCTACCGCATCTCGCGGGTCTTCCAGGTGAGCGTGCAGCAGATCGTGAGCTGGAACCAGCTCGCGCACACGAGCCTGTGGCCGGGAGAGCACCTGCTCATCCGCCTCGCGCGCGAGTAAGCGGTATGGGCTTCCTCACCGGCAAACGCGCGCTGATCGTGGGCGTTGCCACCGACCGTTCGATCGCCTGGGGCATCGCGCAGGCCATGCACCGCGAGGGCGCCGAGCTCGCCTTCTCTTACCAGAACGAGCGCTTGCAGGAGCGCGTCCAGCCGCTCGCCGAGTCGCTGGGGTCCCGGATCACCTTGCCGCTCGATGTCGGGACCGACGCGCAGGTCGACGAGGCGTTCGCGCGCCTCCAGCGCGAATGGGGATATCTCGACATCGTGGTCCATGCCGTCGCCAACGCCCCTCGCGAGGCGCTCACCGGCGGGTTCGTCGATAACACCTCCCGGGAGGCCTTCCGGGTGGCTCACGAGGTGTCGAGCTACAGTCTCACGGCCCTCGCGCGCGGTGCGCGGCCGCTCATGCAGGGACGCGCAGGCGCGCTGCTCACGCTCTCCTATCTCGGCGCCATCCGCTCGATCCCCAATTACAACGTGATGGGCCTCGCCAAGGCGAGTCTCGAGGCGAGCGTGCGCTTCCTGGCGGCCGACCTCGGGCCGCTCGGCATCCGCGTGAACGCCCTGTCGGCCGGTCCGGTGAAGACACTGGCCGCAGCCGGCATCGCGGGCTTCCGCAAGATGCTCGCGCGGGTCGCCGAGGTCGCTCCGTTGCGCCGCAACGTCACGCTCGAGGATGTGGGCAACGCCGCCGCCTTTCTCTGCTCGGACCTCGCAGCGGGGATCACCGGAGAGATTCTGTACGTCGATAACGGATTCAACACGGTCGGCCTGAGCTTTCCGCAGGAATCCGAAAGCTAGCCGCCGGCGAGCCGCGCGCTCACTGCTGGTCGAACACTCCCAGGTTCTTCTTCACCTTCGCGGTGAGAAGCAACTGCTCGAGATAGTCGTCCGACGTCTGGGTCCCGTCGGCGATCACTTGCTGCCGCTCCGCGCTCGTCAGGCGCTGCGCATCGGCGGCCGCCCCCGCGCCCTCCCTCACGTCCGTGAGCGCAAGCACCGCAGCGCCGCCCGAATCGAGCGTGATCGCCTGGAAGACCGGCTTGCCCTGCGCAGGCTTCGAGCTCTCGAACACCACGTCGCGGATCTGCGTCGGCACGGAGGGGTCCGTCCGCCCGACGAAGTGCGGCGGCTCCGCGGTGACCCCGAGCCCCTGCACGGCGCTCGCGAAGGCCGTGCCGGACTCGAGCTTGCGGACGGCCGCCTGTGCGGCGGCGACGGCGGCCTCGTTCGCCCGCTCCTTGCGCAGGGTCGCGACGATCGTGTCGCGGACCTGGTCGAGCGGCTTCGGAGACGGCATGTGGTGGTCGAGGGCGCGGACCAGCACGAGCTCGCTGTCGCCGATCAAGATGGGCCCGCCGATGCGATGCTCGGCGAGCACCGAATCGCTGAACACCGCGTCCTGAAGATCGTGGGAGCTGCCGAGCGGCGCACCACCCGTCCCGCGGTCGAACTGCGCGATCTCTCCGAGCTTCATGCCGAACGACTTGGCGAGCCCTTCGAGCGTGGGCGTGCCGTCGTCGAGCTGCTGCTGGATCTGCTCCTGGATGTCGCCGAAGCGGTCGTTCGCCTCGTCGTGACGGACGGTTGGCGTGATCTCGGCGCGCACCTCGTCGAACGTCCGGGTCTTGCCGGGCTCGATGCTTTCGAGCTGGATGATGTGGTAGCCGAACTGCGACTTCACCGGGCCGCGGACCTCGTCGGCCTTCATGGCGAACACGGCATCCGCGAGCGCACCGCCCAAGCTGCTGTGGTCGGCCCAGCCGAGATCGCCGCCCTGGGAGGCCGACCCCGAATCGTCCGAGTACTGCTTCGCGAGGACCGCGAAGCTCGCCCCGGCCTTGAGCTTCGCGAGTACCTCGTCGGCGCGCTTGAGCGCGGCGGCGTCGTCGCGGCTCTTCGTCACCGCGATCAGGATGTGCCGGGCCCGGCGCCGCTCGGGCAACACGTACTGGCTCTTGTGCTTGTCGTAGTAATCGCGCAGGTCCGCATCAGCCACCTGGATCTGGGAGGCGACCTGGGACACATCGAGCTCCGCGTACTGCAGATGCACGGACTCCGGCGACATGAATTCCGCCTTGTGCTCATCGTAGTACGCCTGCACGCTCTTCTCGTCGAGGGGCGCGGCGCTCGCGAACTCGCTCGCGGGGAGCACGACGTACTGGATCTCGCGCTCCTCGGTCTGCAGGGCATCGAGCCTCGCGACCTCCAGCGGCGTCAGAAAGTCGGAGTGTTGGATCCCGGCCTGCAGTTGATCGGCTCTGAGCTCCTGCCGCAGGTCCTGCTCGAACGCCTCCGGCGTGATGCCCGCCTGCTGCAGGCGCATCTTGGCCACGTCCGCCGAATACTGGCCCTCGAGCTGGAAGGCCGGCTCGTTGCGGATCCTCGCGGCGATCCGCTGCTCGCTCACGCGGTAGCCGAGCTTTTCGGTTCGCTGCGCGATCACGGTCTCGCGAATGAACTGCTCGAGCACTTGATCCTCGAGCTGGGTTTTCACCGCGGGCGGCATGGCGCCGCCGAAGCGCCGCTCCCAATCGGCCTGCTGTTGCAGCCAGGCCTGGCGGACGTTGGTGTACGGGATGGTCTGGCCGTTGACCTTCGCCGCGTTGGTGCCGGTCGTGAACTGGATGGTCGCAATGCCGTAGGCACCCCAGGCGGCGAAGATGAAAGCAAGCGCGCCAAAGAGGATGTAGGTGAGCCACTTCCGGCTCGTGAACGCATCGCCAATTTTTTGCAGCATGAGGAGTTCAAGGCAACTGGCGGAGCGGACGGGACTCGAACCCGCGACCCCCGGCGTGACAGGCCGGTATTCTAACCAGCTGAACTACCGCTCCGGCTGGGGGAACGTAAATTGTACAGGGTCCGCACGGCTGTTGCCATGCGGCCCGAAGCGTGACTTCGGTCCGTCAAGCGAGGAAACTGACGGGCGCGGCACGCCTCGAGGGTCTCGCCGACCGGGGGAGGTGGGACGACTGACGACAAGAGCGATAGACAAGCTGGCAGCGCACGCCCGGCTTCCGAGGCGTTTGGTTCCGGCCTTCATCACCTGGGCGCTGATCGCTTACGTCGCCGCATCCTGCGCCGGCGTGTGGGCTTACTCGGCTCTGCGCATCGTCATTAGCTACCACGCGACCGTGCAGACGGCTCGTGTTCGCATGACGAAAATGTCCGCCTACGTCGATGCGCAGATCGCAGCCATGCTCGATGACGGCGTCGGCGCCTCCCTCACCGCCCTGAGCGACACCGAGAGGGCGGGGAAGGCGCCCGTGAGCGATGCGCAGCTCACCGATGCGCTGCGCCGCGGATTGACCGGCGGCCTCTACGTCCGCTCGCTTTTTCTCGCAACCCCAGCCCGCTTCGTCAGGGTCGGCCGCGCCGGCACCTCGCGGTCGGATGACCATCCCCCATCGTGGCTGGAGCCCGCGCTCCTCACCCGGACCCGGGCTGCCTGGATCGGGGCCCCCATGAAGGATCCCGACGGCACGGGACGCACCGTGATTCCGGTTGCGCGGAGCGCAGGAACCTCTGCCCGCGGCGTGCGAGACGCCTGGGCCGGCGCGCTGTTCGACTTCGGCGGGCTCGGCGGCTTCTACGAGCCTTCACTGCAGCTTCCGTCCGTGACCCTCCTCACGGGCAATGGCACGCCGATCGCAGGCACGCCGCCGTCTCAGTGGCATCCGGCGCGCGGCGACATCGTCGCCTATGGGCCCGTTCCGGGATATCCGATGTCGGTCGCCGCCCTCGAGAGGCGAGAGGTCGCGCTCGCTCCCTGGTACCAGCAGCTGCGCGACACGCTGCCTCTGACGGCGGCTCTGACGCTGCTTCTGATCGGCACCGCCTGGATGTTCAACCACTTCATCCGCACGCTGGGGCGGCGCGAGCTGCACTACCGCACTCTCTTCAACAATGCGGCGTTCGGCGCCTTCGTGCTGGAGGGCGAGCGGTTCGTCGAGGCGAATCGCACCTCGGCCACGATGTTCGGCATCACCCATCCGGATGAGCTCATGGGCTTGGGCCCCGGGGACCTGTCTCCGCCGCTGCAACCGGACGGCAGCCCCTCCAAGCGGGGCGCGCGCGAGAGAATCCACCAGGCGCTCGCGAGCGGCTCCGTCACGTACGAATGGGTGTGTCAGCGGCTCGACGACGGCAAGCCGTTCCGCGCGGAGGTCGACTTATCCAGCCTCGAAGCGGATGGCCAGACCCTCACGCTCGCCGTCATCCATGATGTGACTGAGCGCAGTCGGCTGGACGAGGAGCGAGAGCACATGCTCGCGGAGCTGCACGAGCTCGCGGGCACGCTCGTGCACCTCCAGGACGACGAGCGCCGGCGCATCGGCCGGGATCTGCACGACACGACGGGCCAGACGCTCGCGACCCTGGAGCTGAAACTCGCCCAGCTCCAGCGCCTGAGCCAGAGGTTCGCTCCGGCCGTGCGCCGGGTTCTCGAGGAGTGTTGCGAACTCGCCCAGCAGGCCTCCACGGAGATTCGCACGGCCTCCTACCTGCTGCACCCCCCGCTGCTCGATGAAATCGGGCTGTTGAGCGCGCTCAAGTGGCTCGCGGACGGACTACGGCAGCGCAGCGACATCCGGGTCGACCTGGAGCTTCCGGCGTCGATGGGCCGCCTCCCGAGGGAGCAGGAGCTCGCGTTCTTCCGCGTCGCCCAGGAGGCGCTGACGAACGTGCACCGGCACTCGGCGAGCCCGTCGGCCACGATCCGGCTCTTCGAGAGCGGCGACAGGCTCATTCTCGAGGTGGAAGACGCCGGGCGCGGACTGCTCGCCGAGCCGACCTCGGGTCCGGTCGAGAATGTCATGGCCCTCGGCGTCGGACTCGCCGGGATGCGCGAGCGAATGCGCCAGCTCGGGGGCCAGCTCACGGTGCGCTCGGGGACGGGCGGAACGTGCCTGCGCGCGGAGCTCTCCGCGGCCGGGGTGGAGCGTGCGCGCGCGAGCCGGGCGGTGCCCGGCTAGCACCGAGGCCAACTTGCCATGCCCCCTGTCAGGATCCTGATCGCAGACGACCACGAGCTGATCCGCCGCGGTCTCGCCGCGATGCTCGCGGGGCATCCGAACTGGCTCATCGTCGCCGAGGCTGCCAACGGCAAGCGCGCCGCGGAGCTCGCTCAGGAATTCTTGCCCGACATCGCCATCCTCGATCTGACGATGCCCGAGCTCAACGGCCTCGAGGCCACCCGGAAGATCCGCGCATCCTCTCCACGGACTCGAGTGCTCATCGTCACGGCGCACGAGTCGGAGCAGCTCGTTCGCGAGGTGCTGGATGCGGGTGCGCTCGGCTATGTCCTCAAGTCCGACGCCGGGCGTGTGCTGGTGCAGGCCGTCGAGTCGCTGTCCGACAGCCGCCCGTACTTCACCTCGAGAGTCGCCCGGCTCGTGCTGGAGGGCTATCTCGGCGCCGGCATCGCCGTCGGCCGCGGTGCGGCGAGCGCGCTCTCGCCCCGCGAGCGCGAGATCGTTCAGCACCTCGCCGAGGGCAAGACGAACAAGCAAATCGCATCCGCCCTCCACCTCAGCGTCAAGACGGTCGAGACGCACCGCGGCAACATCATGCGGAAGATGGAGTTCAGCTCGGTCGCCGACCTCGTCCGCTACGCCATCCGTAACGGTATCGTCAACGCGTGAGGGCCGGAGCTCCCGCTACGGGGGCTCACCCTGCGCCATACCCACTCTCCCGGCTGCGGATCAGGAATCCACCTGATTGAGCGCCGCCGTCGTGCCCCTAGACTGCGCGGCCTTTGCGATGGCCGCGCTGCGGCCGGGCGAGAGACCGATGGCCCACGCAACCTCAAATCGAGCAAACGACCCCGATATGTCGCAAGCCGAGCGTCTCGACCCCTGCGCGCGCCGGCTGCGGATGCTGAGCGCCTGCAACCGTACGCTGATCCGTGCGACGAGCGAGGCGAGTCTGCTCGGCGACATCTGCCGCTCCCTCGTCGAGCTTGGCGTCTACCGGCTGGCCTGCGTGAGCCTCGTGTCGGGCGCGGGCGGCGAGCAAATCATCCCGGTCGCCTGCTCCGACTGCGAGCTCCCGGGCAAGGGAGCGGGCGAGACGCGTTGGGCGGCTCTGCATGGTGAGGACTCCCTGGCCGCACGCGCGCTCCGCGAGCGTTCCATCCAGGTCTGGGAGGGCCCCCTCGATGAGACGCATGGAATCGGCACCTGGCACGAGGAGGCCTCGAGGGGCGGGTACTGTTCCGCCGTCGCAGTGCCGCTCCTCGCCGAGGAGCGCTGCCTCGGAGTGCTCGATGTCTACTCGCACCTCCCCGATGCGCTGGAGGCGTCCGAGCTCACGCTGATCGGCGAGCTCGCGGAGGACCTCGCCTACGGTATCGCCACCCTGCGCACGCGCGAGGAGTGGCAGCGTCAACAAGACCGCATCGCACAACTCACGCTCACCTTGAAGATGCAGAGCGCAATCCACTCCCTCGTCGCTCGCATCCGGGATCGCGATGAGCTCTTGCAGGAAGCCTGCCGCGTCGCGATCGACGTGGGGCTGTATCACAGCGCGGCCGTCTCGATCGTCGAGGCCGGCGCGCCGCGCGCCAGCGTGCAGTTCGCCGCAGGCACGCTCTATGGGGCGCCGGTGGCCGACCATCTCGACATCGGCGACAGCGCGGAATCCGACACCAGCCTGACGGGCCGCGCGCTGCGCACGCGGGAGATCGCCGTGGCGAGCGACCTCACGCGAAGCGAGTGCGTGGTGCTCGCCCGCGAGGAGATGTTCGCCGCCGGGATACGCTCCGTCGTCGCCCTGCCGCTCTCGGTGGACGGGCTGTCGGTCGGCGCGCTCACGCTGTGCTCGAAGAGCTCGAGCCCTCTGCGCGACGACGAGCTCGTGGTCCTGCAGGACATCGCGACGACCCTGTCGTTCGCGCTGCGCTCGCAGCGGCACGAGGTCGCCGCCGAGTACCTCGCGCATTTCGATCCACTGACCGGACTGGCGAAGCGGGCCCTGTTTTGCCGCCGACTGGACGAGGCGCTGCAGCGCCAGCCGAGCGCCGAGCACCCCCTCGCCATCGCCGCTCTCGACATCCATCACCTGAGCAAGATCAACGACACCTTCGGCCGCCATACCGGGGATGTGCTGCTGCAGAAGATCGCCGAGCGGTTGAAGCATCACCTCGGCGACGACGAGCGCATCGGTTCTCTGCCCGGGGGGACTTTCTCGTTCTTCGAGCCCGATTACAACGCCTCCGACCGGACCATCAGCTCGCTGCTCGATGAGGTGGTGTTCGCCAAGCCCTTCCTCATCGACGGCCGCAGCGTGCGCGTCTCCTGCTGCTCGGGTGTCGCGCGCTATCCGATCGACGGTGAGGACAGCGCGACGCTCGTGCAGAAGGCCGAAGCGGCCTTGAAGCACGCGAAGGAGACGGGCGAGCAGTACCTGCGCTTCAAGCTCGAGATGCGCAGCGAGATCGCCGAGCGGCTCGCTCTGGAACACAAGCTGCGCGAGGCGATCGACGAGCAGCGGTTCGAGATCCACTATCAGCCGCAGGTGAACATCGCGACCGGCCGCATCGAGACGCTCGAGGCGCTGCTGCGCTGGAACGATCCTGAACGGGGCCTCATCCTCCCGAGCCGCTTCCTGCCGGTGCTCGAGTCGTCCGGCCTGATCACCGTCGTCGGAAACTGGGTCATGCAGCACGTCGCGGCGGACTGCGAGCGCTGGCGGCGCCTCGGGCTCGGCCCCGTGCGGCTCGCCGTCAACGTGTCGGCCGTCCAGATCCGCCGCCGCGTGTTCACCGATCTCGTGCGCGAGCTCGTCGATGGCTGGTCGACCGACCCGAAGGGCTTCGGGATCGATCTCGAGCTCACGGAGACGGCCCTGCTGCAGGACGTCGATGGCGCGGAGCGGCGCCTGCGGGAGCTACGGTCGGTGGGGATTCGCATCGCGCTCGACGATTTCGGCACCGGCTACTCCTCGCTCGGCCTGCTCTCGAAGCTCCCGGTCGACCTGCTGAAGATCGACCGCAGCTTCATCCGGGGCTTGCCGAACGATCTCACCAGCCTCACGCTGACGCGCAGCATCATCGGCCTCGCCTCCGCCTTCGGGCTGGTGACGGTCGCCGAAGGCGTCGAGACCGCCGAGCAGCTGCGGGTGCTGCGCCAGCTCGGGTGCGACCAGTCCCAGGGATACTTCCATTGTCCGCCGCTTCCCGTGCAAGAGCTTGACGTCGTGCTCGCGGAATGGAACCCGGACAACGCGCGCTTCAGGCCGTAGTTTGCGCTAGACTCGCGCCGCAACCGCGATCACCGAAGGACGACGACGATGCCACGCGCGCCGACCGTGCTCCTCGCGAGCCTTGCCCTGCTGGGCGGCGCCGCCCTCTCCTCCCAGGTGCTCGCCGACGGCGATTCGTCCGACGGCAATTCGGTGGGGTACTACATCGGTGCGGGCGTCGGAGCGACGCACATCGACCAGAACTTCTTCGATTCAGGCATCGATGACTTCCGCAGTTTCGATGACAGCCGCTTCGGGTGGAAGGTGCTGATGGGCCTGCGGCCGATCGAGTGGCTCGGGGCCGAGGCCGAATACATCGACTTTGGCGATACGAACCTCGGAGCGAGCCCCCTGCCCCTCTCCGCCGGCGGCGGCACGAGCGGGGCCGAGTTCTACGGCGCCCATGCCAGCGCGACGGCCGGCGCGGGATTCGCGGTGGCCTACCTCCCGCTGCCGCCCTCGGTGGACCTGTTCGGCAAGCTCGGCTTCGCGCGGGTTCAGACGCGCTACAGCTACGCGGGAGACTATCCCACCGACTGCGGAGGCAGCGGCAGCACCTGCACTACCCTGCGTCAGATCGCGGTCGTGCAAGACAACACCAACACCGGTGTCGCCTACGGGGCCGGGGCGCAGTTCCATTTCGGCGCATTCGCCGTGCGGCTGGAATACGAGCGCGTGAACGGAGCCTGGCAGCCCGGCTTGCTGTCGCTCGGGTTGACCTGGGTCCCCTGAACACCGGATGGTGGGTGCTGAGGGACTCGAACCCCCGACATTCGCCGTGTAAAGGCGACGCTCTACCAGCTGAGCTAAGCACCCGCGCCGCAGGCGGAATGTAGCGGAAGCCCGCTGCCTCGGTCAGTGCGCCGGCACGGGCTTCAGCGTCCGGCGCCCGTTGCGCCGCGCGCGCTTGTCCTCGACTGCAGCCGCTGCGGCCTCGGGCGTCGCGGCGGGCTGAGCGTCGGTGGAGACGAGCGGCGGCTGGTGTACCAGAGCAAGCTGCAGCACCTCGTCGATCCACTTGACGGGCTTGATGTCGAGCCGCCCCTTGATGTTGTCCGGAATCTCGACGAGATCCTTCACGTTCTCGTTCGGGATGAGCACGGTCTTGATCCCGCCCCGGTGCGCGGCGAGCAGCTTCTCCTTGAGCCCTCCGATCGGCAGCACCTCGCCACGCAGCGTGATCTCGCCGGTCATGGCGACATCCGAGCGCACCGCGATCCTCGTGAGCGCGGAGACGAGCGCCGTGCACATACCGATGCCCGCGCTCGGGCCGTCCTTCGGCGTCGCGCCCTCGGGCATGTGCAGATGCAGATCGTGCTTCTGGTAGAACTCGGGCTCGAGGCCGAGCATCTGGGCGCGGCTGCGCACCACGGTCATCGCGGCCTGGATGGACTCCTGCATCACCTCGCCCAGCTGGCCCGTGTGCAGGAGCTTGCCCTTGCCGGGGACGATCGCGGCCTCGATGGTGAGCAGCTCCCCGCCGACCTCCGTCCAGGCGAGGCCCGTCACCTGTCCGATGCGGTCGAGATCCTCCGCCTTGCCGTAGCGGAAGCGGCGCACCCCCAGGAACTTGTCGAGGTTGCGCGGCGTCGCGGTGACTGTCTTGTGCTCCTTGGTGTTGAGCAGTTGCTTCACGGCCTTGCGGCTGATCTTCGCGATCTCCCGCTCGAAGTTGCGGACACCCGCCTCGCGCGTGTAGTAGCGCACGATGTCGAGCAGCGCCCCATCGGAGACCTTGAGCTCCTCGGGCTTCAGGCCGTTCGCCTTCATCTGCTTCGGCACGAGATAGCGCCGGCCGATGTTCATCTTCTCGTCTTCCGTGTAGCCGGGGAGCCGGATGACTTCCATGCGGTCGAGCAGCGGTCCGGGGATGTTGAGGCTGTTCGCCGTGCAGACGAACATCACCTCGGACAGATCGAGGTCCACCTCGAGGTAGTGATCGTTGAACGTCGAGTTCTGCTCAGGATCGAGCACCTCGAGCAGCGCCGAGGAGGGGTCGCCGCGGAAGTCCATCGACATCTTGTCCACCTCGTCGAGCAGGAACAGCGGGTTGTGCACGCCCGACTTCGAGAGGTTCTGGACGATCTTCCCGGGCATGGAGCCGATGTACGTGCGGCGATGGCCGCGGATCTCGGCCTCATCGCGCACCCCCCCCAGGGACATGCGCACGAATTTGCGGTTGGTCGCGCGCGCGATGCTCTGCCCGAGCGAGGTCTTGCCGACGCCCGGCGGCCCGACGAGGCACAGGATCGGTCCTTTGAGCTTCTCGACCCGCAGCTGCACGGCGAGATACTCGACGATGCGCTCCTTCACCTTGTCGAGTCCGTAGTGGTCCTCATCGAGCACCTGCTCGGCGCGGGTGATGTCCTTCAGGATCTTGGTGCGTTTCTTCCACGGCACCTTCACCAGCCAGTCCACGTAGTTACGGACGACCGTCGCCTCGGCGGACATCGGCGACATCATCTTCAACTTGTTGAGCTCGTTCGTCGCCTTCTCGCGCGCCTCCTTCGGCATGCCGGCCTTCGCGATCTTCTGCTCGAGCTCGGAGATCTCATTGCCCCCCTCGTCCATCTCCCCGAGCTCTTTCTGGATGGCCTTCATCTGCTCGTTGAGGTAGTACTCGCGCTGGCTCTTCTCCATCTGCGCCTTGACGCGGCCGCGGATCCGCTTCTCGATCTGCAGCACGTCCATCTCGCCCTCGATGGCGACGAGGATGTGCTCCAGGCGCTTGCGCACGTCGAGGATCTCGAGAACCTTCTGCTTCTCGGCGAGCTTGAGCGACATGTGCGCGGCGACCGTGTCCGCGAGCCGGCCGGCGTGCTCTATACCCGCCAGAGCGGTGAGCACCTCGGGGGGGACCTTCTTGTTGAGCTTGACGTACTGCTCGAACTGGGAGATGACGGACCGGCCGAGCACGTCCATCTCCCGCTCGTCATAAGCCTCGCCATCCGGCAGCGGGGTCACGTCGGAGGAGTAGTGATCGCCCGTGTGCAGGCGGTCGATGCGCGCGCGGTCCACTCCCTCCACCAGGACCTTGACCGTGCCGTCCGGGAGCTTCAGCAGCTGCAGGATCGTCGCGAGGGTGCCGATACGGTAGAGGTCGTCCACCTTCGGATCATCCACGTCCGCCTGCTTCTGGGCGATGAGCATGATCCGCTTGTCGCCGCGCATAGCCACATCGAGCGCCTGGATCGACTTCTCGCGTCCGACGAACAGCGGGATCACCATGTGCGGGTAGACGACCACGTCCCGCAGCGGCAACACCGGCACGTTCTCGATGGAGGCCGTGGACTTCTCGGTGGCGGCCGCGGACTTCAATGGCGTAGGAGATGAGTCGGACACGTTCAAGTCCTCGTTGGCTCGCCCCATGGCATGCAAGAATCGGCCCCGTCCCGGGGACGCCGGCCGTTCACGATAGGGGTAAATATAATCTCGATACGACGGAAAGTGGGGTTCCGCCGCCCGCTTTCAACCGCGAGCCCGTCACAAGATATGAAAGAGCCTGGCGCGGCCAGGCCGCTCAATGCGTGGTCCCCGAGACCCGGCGCGGCTCATCCTCGGAGCGGTAGACGATGTAAGGTTTGGAATGCCCGTCGATGACGGTCTCGTCGATGACGACCTTCTGGACGTTGCGCATCGACGGCAGCTCGTACATCGTATCGAGCAGCACCGTCTCGAGGATGGTCCTCAAGCCCCGGGCGCCGGTCTTGCGGGCCATGGCCCGATGCGCGACCGCCTTCAGCGCCTCGTCGCGGAACTCGAGATCGGCCCCTTCCATGTCGAAGAGCCTGCGGTACTGCTTGGTGAGGGCGTTCTTCGGCTCCGTCAGGATCGACACGAGCGCCGCTTCGTCGAGCTCGTCCAGCGTGGCGACGACCGGCAGGCGGCCAACGAACTCCGGGATCAGGCCGTACTTGATGAGGTCCTCGGGCTCCACGTCGTGGAAGAGATCGTTGCCGTGCGGGCGCGCGTTGAGCTCCCGCACGTCGGAAGTGAAGCCGATGCCGCTCTTCTGCGTGCGGTTGAGGATGATCTTTTCCAGGCCGGCAAACGCACCGCCGCAGATGAACAGGATGTTCGTCGTATCCACCTGCAGGAACTCCTGCTGCGGATGCTTGCGACCACCCTGCGGCGGTACGGACGCGATCGTGCCCTCGATGAGTTTGAGCAGCGCCTGCTGCACCCCCTCGCCGGAGACATCCCGCGTGATCGAGGGGTTGTCGGACTTGCGCGAGATCTTGTCGATCTCGTCGATGTAGACGATGCCCGTCTGTGCCTTCTCCACGTCGTAATCGCACTTCTGGAGAAGCTTCTGGATGATGTTCTCCACGTCCTCGCCGACGTAGCCCGCCTCGGTGAGGGTGGTCGCATCCGCGATGGTGAACGGCACGTTGAGCAGGCGCGCGAGGGTCTCGGCGAGGAGCGTCTTGCCGCAGCCGGTGGGACCGATCAGCAGGATGTTGCTCTTCGCGATCTCCACATCCTCCTTCGACCGTGCCGTCGCGCCCGAGCGGGTTTGCAACCGCTTGTAATGGTTATACACGGCGACCGAGAGCACCTTCTTGGCGCGCTCCTGGCCGATCACGTATTCGTCGAGGACCTTCTTGATCTCGTGGGGCTTCGGCAGCTTGTCGCGGGCACGCTCGGCGCGGTCTTCGAGCTCCTCGCGAATGATGTCGTTGCAGAGCTCGACGCACTCGTCGCAGACGAAAACGGAGGGTCCGGCGATCAGCTTGCGGACTTCGTGCTGGCTCTTTCCGCAAAACGAGCAATAAAGCAGCTTGCCGTCGTCGTGACGGCCGCGGGAATCATCGCTCATCTAGCGTCCTCGTCATGCACATTCCGAGCCACGGTGCGAGGTCCTTATAGCATGGGGACCTGCCGCGAGGCAAAGAGGCGGCGCACGGTTCCTCCCGCTTGAGGAGGCGAGCTTTGTCGTTCCGGAACATCTACTTAGCCGTGCCGCTCGGAGTCTCCGGGCGCTTCTCCAGCACCTTGTCGATGAGCCCGTAATCGATCGCTTCCTTCCAGTCCATGAAGTTGTCCCGGTCCGTATCATGTTTGATCCGCTCGACGCTCTGGCCGGTGTGCTTCGCGAGGATCAGGTTGAGCCGGTCGCGCACCTCCAGCATCTCGCGCGCATGGATCTCCATGTCCGCCGCCTGCCCCTGGAAGCCCCCGAGCGGCTGGTGAATCATGATCCGGGCGTGCGGCAGGCAGAACCGCTTCCCCTTGGTGCCGCCGGCCAGCAGGATGGCCCCCATGCTCGCCGCCTGGCCGATGCAAACCGTGCTCACGTCGGGCTTGATGAACTGCATGGTGTCGTAGATGGCGAGCCCCGCCGTCACCACCCCGCCCGGGGAGTTGATGTACAGGTGGATGTCCTTCTCGGGGTTCTCCGATTCGAGGAACAGCATCTGCGCGACGACGATGTTCGCCATGTAGTCGTCCACCGCCCCGACGACGAATATCAGCCGATCCTTCAGCAGGCGCGAGTAGATGTCATAGGCCCGCTCACCGCGCGCGGTCTGCTCGACGACGATGGGTACCAGGTTCAGCGCGCGCTCATTCATGATGGCCTCCGGCCAGGGTTCAACGGGGTTTGCTGCGCAAACCCCGTATGTTTAGCTAAGAATATCAATATCAAGTTCCGAATCCTGTCAGCGCTTTGAAAGTCGTGGGGCGGTCGGTGATCTTCGCATGGGCGAGCACCGCATCGAGCGCTTGATCCTCCAGGACGGCCGATTCGATCTGCTGCATCGCCTCCCGATTCTGCAGGTACGCGCGCCGGGCGTCCTCCGGATTGGGGTAGCTCGCCGCGAGCGCCTCCACGCGGGACTGGACCTTCGCGCGGTCGAGCTGCAGGCCTTCCGCGCGGACGATCTCCCCGACGATCACGCCCAAGGCGACGCGGCGGCGCGCCGGCTCCTCGAAGGCCTCGCGGGGGGGCAGCTGGCTCACCTCCCGCGCGCCCGTACGCTGTGCCACCTCGAGCTGCAGCTGCCCGATCGTATCGGCCACCATCGCGCGGGGCACCTCGACCGGATTGTCCCGATACAACGCATCCATGACCGCGGAGCGCAGATGGGCGCGGATGCGTTCCTCGAGCTCGCGCTCCAGGCTCTTCAGAACCTCGGCCCGCAAGGCATCGGTTCCGCCGGATTCGATCCCGTATCCCCGGCAAAACTCCTCATCCACCGGCGGCAGGCTCTGCTCCTCCACCTTCTTCACCGCGATGGTGAGTTCCGCCGCGCGGCCCGCGAGCGCCTTGTTCGCATGGTCGTCGGGATACCGGACCGAGGCCTCACGCGTGTCGCCCGCCGAGGCTCCGGCAACCGCGGCCTCGAGCTCCGGCAACACCCGGTGCGCACCGACCAGGAAGCTCGCGTCGCGACCCTCGCCGCCCTCGAAGGGCTTGCCGTCGATGCGGCCGTCGTAGTCCACCGTCACCCGGTCGGTGTCGCGGGCGGCCCGCTGCACCTCGGTGAATACGGGCCGCTGCTTGCGCATGTTCTCGATCATCGCGTCGATGTCCGGCTCGGTGATGGAGGCGGTCGGGCGCTCCACCGCGAGGCTCTCGAGCGGCTTGAGCTTGACCTCCGGCAGGACCTCGAAGACGGCGGCGTACTTGAGGTCCGCTCCCGGCTGCAGCGCGATCGGCTCGATTCGCGGCCCCGTCGCGGGCGTCAGGTGCTCCTGGGAGACCGCCTCGGCAAAGCTGGTGCGCATGAGGTCGCCGACGACCTCGGCATGCACCCTGTCGCCGAACTGCTGGCGGACGACGGAGAACGGCGCCTTGCCCGGCCGGAAGCCCTTCAGGCGCGCGGTGCGCGACAGGCGCTGCAGGCGCTGCTCGACTTCTCGCTCCACCTCGACCGAGGGCACCGCCACCTCCAGCCGGCGCTCCAGGCCGTCCGCGGTCACCGAGATCTGCATGTCGTATGAATTCCTGTCTGGGAAAAATTGCACTTCAGAGCTGGTGCGAAAGGAGGGAGTCGAACCCTCACGGGTTTGCCCCACTGGATTCTAAGTCCAGCGCGTCTACCAGTTCCGCCACTTTCGCCGCGCGCCGCAGGCTGTGTCGGGACATTATAGCCGATGGGGGATTCCCCTCGAGGCGCTACATAAGCCGCCTCGCTCTCCCAGGCACGAGCCTTGCACTGGGATCGGGCGGGCCAAGCCATGCACTGCCGGCGCGGTCCGGAGCTCCTTCCGGAACGGGCGCCACTCGTGGCCCGGTGCACGCAGTGCGAGCCTGTGGAAGCAGTGAATGAATGCGCAGCAACTGACGATCGAGAGCGGCTTCGCGCCCGCCGGCCGCCGGGCTGAGCCGATGGCACACGGCGAGTCGAGCACCGCGGCCAGCACGAGCATTGCGGCCAGCGCCGGGGCCGATCGGGAGCGGGAGCACCTCCTCGCCCGTCTCCTCGAATCGCTGCCGGTCGTGGTCTTCCGGCTCGATCGCGAGCTGCGCTGTCTCTATGTCAACGGCGCCGTGCGGGATGTGTTCGGCTGGACGCCCGAGCAACTGCTCGACAAGCCGGCGGCGCACTCGGGCCTCGACCCCGAGATGGCCGAAAGCCTGGAGGCAGCGTGCCGCGAGGTGCTCGCGAGCGGGGAGCCGCGGCGCTACGACTTCTCGCTCGACTCTCCGGGCGGCGCCCGTTTCCTCGAGGCACAGCTCCTTCCAGAGTTCGACGCGCAGGGCCGGCTCGAGTCCCTCGTCGGCATCACCACGGACTGGTCCGAACGCAAGCGCGTGCAGGACGACCTGCAGGCGAGCGGGGAGCGCTACCGCGCCCTCATCGCGCAGGTGCGCAACTACGCCATCTTCGCGGTGGATCTGCGCGGACACGCCACGACGTGGAACGAAGGCGTGGAGCGCGTCATCGGCTGGTCGCGCAGCGAGTTCATCGGCCTGCCCATCGAGAATCTGTTCGCGCCGGAGGACATCGCGCGGGGCCTGCACCGGCGCGAGCTGCACCGCGCGGCGGAGGAAGGCAGCGCGACGAGCGACCAGTGGCTCAGGCGCAAGGACGGCACGCTCTTCTTCGCGACCGGCACGACGAGCCGCGTCGTCGATTCGATGGGACACGTCGTCGGCTTCAGCAAGGTGGTGCGCGACCGCACCGCCTGGAAGCTCGCGCAGGACGAGCGCGACATGCAGCTCGAAAGTGAGCGCAAGGCCCGCCAGGAGGCGGAGGCGGCGAGCCGCCTGAAAGATGAGTTTCTCGCCACCCTGTCGCACGAGCTGCGCTCGCCGCTCAACGCCATCGTCGGATGGGTGCACGTGCTGCGCAGGGGCACCGAGGCGAACCCGGACATCGGGCGCGGACTCGAGGTGATCGAGCGCAACGCCAGGGCGCAGACCCAGATCATCAACAATCTGCTCGACATGAGCCGGATCATGACGGGCAAGGTCCAACTCAACGTGCGTCCGGTGAGCCTGCAGAAGATCACCGGGGCCGCGCTGGAGGCCATCCGCCCCGTGGCGGAGGCGAAGGGTATCCGTCTCGCGACCGAGCTCGATCCGGGAGCGGACCACGTGCACGGGGATTCGAACCGCCTGCAGCAGGTGATGTGGAATCTGCTCACGAACGCCGTGAAATTCACGCCGCCCGACGGGAGCGTGCGCGTCACCTCCCTGCGCGATGACTCCCACGTCGAGCTGAGCGTGCACGATACCGGCGTCGGCATTCCGAGCGCCTTTCTGCCGTTCGTATTCGACCGCTTCAGACAGGCGGACGCCTCAACGACGCGCCTCTACGGCGGTCTCGGGCTCGGACTTGCGATCGTGAAGAACCTGGTCGAGCTGCACGGCGGCGCCGTGCGCTGCAAGAGCTCCGGCCAGGACCAGGGCGCGACGTTCACTGTCCGACTGCCGCTGCCGCAGCCCGATGCCGCGACCGGCGATACGGGGGAGCACGTCGCGCCGCTCTCGGCGTATTCGCTCGAGTCGCTGCCGAAGCTCACCGGCATCACCGCGCTCGCCGTGGATGATGAGATCGACTCGCTCGTCTTCTGCGGCCGGCTGCTGGAGGACCGCGGCGCGAAGGTGCTGCTCGCCGCCGATGCCCAGCAGGCAATCGAGATGCTCAAGACCGAGCGCATCGACATCCTGATCAGTGACATCGGCATGGCGGGCACGGATGGCTACCATCTCATCGCCGAGCTGCGCGCGCTGCCCGACGCCCGCGTGGCTCGTATTCCTGCCATCGCCGTCACGGCGTACGCCCGCGCCGAGGATCGCCAGCGACTGCTGCTCGCCGGATTCCAGATGCACATCGGCAAGCCGATCGAGCCGCAGGAGCTCATCGCCGGTATCGCGAGCCTCGTCGGCATGACGGGCCGCACGGAGCCCGCGGGCACAGGCTGAGACCGCGGCCGAGGCGAGCCTCGCACGCGAGTGTGACGTCAGGCGGACGGCGCGGGCGGCAGCGGAGGCTGGATGAAGCGCCAGGGATCAGCCTCCGAGCCGCGCGGCATCTTGACCTCGATCAGCCAGGGCTGCCCATCGGCGAGCGCCCGTTCGAGGGCCGCCCGCATCCCACGCGGTGAATCGACCCGGGCGCTCGCGACGCCGAACGCGTCCGCGAGCTTCACGAAGTCGGGATTCACGAGCTCGGCGCCGATCAAGCGTCCCTCGAAGTTCTGCTGCTGGTCGCGCCGCACGTTGCCGAAGCCCTCGTTGTTGAAGACGAGCGCCACGACGCCGATCCCGTACTGAGCGGCCGTCGCGAGCTCCTGCACCGCGAACATGAAGCCGCCGTCGCCGCAGATCGCGACGACCGGCCGGCCGGGATGCGCGACCTTGGCGCCGAGCGCCGTCGCATAGCCGGTGCCGAGCGTCCCCTGGTAGCCCGAGGCGATGAAGGTCCGCGGCGCGTACACGGGGAATCCGTACCAGGAGGCAAAGCCCACCTGCGAGATCTCATCCGTCACGATCCCGTCCGCGGGCAGCACCTCGCGCAGGGCCTCGAGATAGGCGATCTGCGGCTGAATGGACTGAATGTCGGCCGCCGCCTCCTCGCGGGCGCGGGCGATCTCGCCGCGCCGCCCGGAACGCGGCCGCGCGTGCTGGCGGACCGCCTCCACGAGCGCGCGCGTCCCCTCCGCTGCATCGGCCACCACGGCCGCATCCGGCGTGAGCCGGCGCATCTCGGCCGGATCGATGTCGATGCGAATGGATTTGAGCCCCGACGGCCGAAAGGGCCAGCGCCAGCACGGCACCTCGAGCCGCGTGCCGATCCCGATCATCAAATCGGTGCGCGGCCACAGCCGGTACGCCTCGGCGATGGTGAGCCCCAGCTCATGGGCGTTGCTCACGATGCCCCGGCCGCTGCGGAAGGCGACGACCGGCGCATCGATCCGCTCCGCGAGCTCGAGGATCTCGGCCGTGGCCCCGAAGGCTCCGCCGCCGACGAAAATCATCGGCGTCCGGCTGCCCGCGATGAGCCGCGCGGCGTGGTCGAGCCCCACCGAGTCGGGAGGCGGCGCGCGCGGAATCGGCAGCGGCGCGCAGGCCTCGGCGTCGGCCTTGAGGGTGAATACGTCCCAGGGCATCTCGAGCGCCGCAGGCCCCGGGCGCCCGGACCGCATCTGCTGGAACGCCTGCGCGACCTTGAGGGGCGCGAGCGCGGGGTGCTCGATGCGCTCGGCCCACTTGGTGAAGCCGCGCATCGTCGCGAGCTGATCGGTCATCTCGTGGAGATGGCCGCGTCCCTGGCCGAGGAAGGCGAGCGGCACCTGGCCCGTGAGGCACAGCACGGGCTGATTGCCGCCGAACGCCGTCAAGAGCCCCGCGCCGGCGTTGAGTACGCCTGGGCCCGGCACCACCGCGCACACCGAGGGCCGGCCGGTGGAGCGCGCGAACCCGAGCGCCATGGTGCTGCACGCCTGCTCGTGACGCGCGCCGACGACTCTCAAGCGCGGTTGCGCGCGCTCGAGCGCATCGAACAGCCCGTAGATCTGCGCGCCCGGAAGCCCGAAGACCGTATCGACCCCGTGGGCCAGCAGACCCTCGACGATCGCCTCTCCGCCCGTGAGCCTCTGCATCGATTCCCTTTCTTCTTCAGGGCGCGGCCATGTTGCCCTATTTGCGCACCGCCGCACCAGTCAGGCAGGCTACGCGGCGCGCACCATGAACATCCCTGCACCGTGCCCCGAAACGGACGACCTCGCGGCCCTGCTCGTCTCCGGCGGCGACTCTCGCTTGACGCTCGATCGCAGCACGGGGCTCAACCGGTATTTCTGTTCGCCGCAGCCGACGATGGATGGGGTCTCGTTCGCCTCCTGCACCGCCTCGACGATCTCGGCAGAGGGCTGGCGTGCGGCGGGCGAGGCGCTGCGCCGGCTGCGGCGGCGCCGCCCGGCGCTCGAGCGGGAAGCGCTGCGTGCCGAGGCCGCCGCCACCGCTGCGGCGCTCGGATCGGCGCTGGGCATTGCAGACATCGCCGAGATCCTCCTGACACCCTCGGGCACCGACGCCACGATGCTCGTGACCGCACTGCTTGCGGCGGAGCGGGGCGACGAGCCGATCGTCAGCATCATGGTCGCGGCGGACGAGACCGGCGTGGGTGTGCCGCTCGCGGCCGCCGGCAGACACTTCAGCGAGCTCGCGGCGGGTAGCGGGCGAGTGCAGCCGGGCGAGCCGCTCCGCGGCCTGCCTGCCGGCATGCAGACGATCCACATCGCGGTCCGTCGCGATGACGGTACGGTTCGCGATCGCGACGAGATCGACGCCGAGTTCGCAGCCGCCGCGGAGGCGGCACCCGGGCGCCCCGTCGTGCATCTCATCGAAGCCTCGAAGACCGGGCTGCGAGTGCCGGACATCGTCCCGCCCGGCGTCGATGTCGTCGTGGATGCGTGTCAGGGGCGTATCTCCCCGGCCCGGCTCCGCAGCTATCTCCTGCAGGGCTGGCCCGTGCTGCTCACCGGCTCGAAATTTTACGGGGGTCCGGCCTTTTGCGGTGCCGTGCTGTTCCCCGCCGCGCGCCGGGCGGCCATCGATCTCGCGAGCCTGCCCTCCGGGCTCGCCGCCTACTACCACGATGCGGGATCGATCCAGCCCGCCGCCAACCTCGGAACCGTTCTGCGCTGGGTGGCCGCGCTCGAGGAGATTCGCTCGTTCGCGAGCGGACCGCTGTGCGATCTCCTCGCCCGGATGCGCCGGCTGGCCGATCGGATCCGGGCGCGGATCGCCTCGACTCCAACCCTCGTTCCCGTCTCCATGCCGGCGGACGAACCGGAGCGTCCGCACGCATGGCCGCCGAGCATTGTCACGTTCGCCGTCCGCGACCCCGGCGCCCCCGGCCGGCTGCTCGCGCTGCCGGAGCTGCGATCGCTCTATCGGAACATCGCGCGCGACGGCGTGCTCGTGGGCCAGCCGGTCGGGATCGGAGCCTCGTACGGGGGGTTGCGGATCGCCATCGGCGCGCCGACGCTTCGTGATCCGGGCATCGAGCCGCACCTCAATCGGCTCTTCTCCAGCATCGAACGGCGGACACAACTCCGATGACCGATCCGAGCGCCCGGGACACCGGGCTCGATGTCGAGAGCTGGGACGATCTGCGCTCCCAGAGTCACCGCATGCTCGATGACATGCTCGACTACCTCGAGCGCATCCGCGGCCGGCCGGTCTGGCAGCCCATGAGCGCAGAGGTGCGCGCGGCCTTCCATGCCGATCTGCCACGTCGTCCGACCGAGCTCGCTGCGGTGCACGAGGATTTCCTGCGATACGTGCTGCCTCACGGCGCGGGCAACGGGCACCCCGGCTTCATGGGTTGGGTCCAGGGAGGCGGCACGGGGGTCGGCATGCTCGCCGAGATGCTCGCCGGCGGCCTCAATGCCAACTGCGGCGGACGCGACCATGCGCCGATCGCCGTGGAGCAGCAGATCGTCGAGTGGCTCCGGGGACTCTACGGCTTCCCGGAAGGGGCGACCGGCCTGTTCGTGACCGGCACGTCCATCGCGAATTTCGTCGCCCTGCTCGTCGCGCGCAGGGCCGCGCTCGGCTCCGGCGTGCGCGCGGGCGGACTCGGAGGCGTGACGGCACCGCTCGTCGCCTATGCCTCCGTGGCGACCCACGCCTGCATCGCGCGCGCCATGGACTACGCGGGGCTCGGCAGCCGCCAGCTGCGCCTGATCCCCGTGGACGCCGGTCACCGCATCGACCTCGATGCGCTCCGCCACGCGATCGACATCGATCGCGCGGCCGGATCGAATCCCTTCCTCATCGTCGGCAACGCGGGCACGGTGGACATCGGCGCGATCGACGATCTCGCCTCGCTCGCCGAGCTCGCCGCGCAGCAGCGGCTCTGGTTCCACGTGGACGGGGCCCTGGGCGCCCTCGGAATCCTCGCCCCGGACATCGCGCCGCGCCTCGCGGGAATCGAGCGTGCCGACTCCCTCGCGTGTGACTTTCACAAGTGGGCGCAGGTCCCCTACGACGCGGGATTCGTCCTGGTGCGCGACGGCGCTCTGCATCGCGACACCTTCGCCACCCCGGCCGATTACCTGCAGCGGCAGGCGCGTGGGCTCGCCGCAGGGGCGTTCTGGCCCACCGACTTCGGTCCGGATCTCTCGCGGGGATTTCGCGCGCTGAAAACCTGGTTCACGCTGCGGGTCTACGGCACCGACCAGATCGGCGCGGCGATCTCGCGGACCTGCCGCGTGGCCCGCCATCTCGAGGCGCGTGTGGATACTGAGGCGCGCCTCGAGCGGCTCGCGCCGGTTCCGCTCAACATCGTCTGCTTCCGCTATCGCGGCGCCGGTGCGGGTGCCGGCGCCGAGGCCGACGCGCTCAACGCGGCGATCATCGCCGACGTGCAGGAAAGCGGCGTCGCCGTGCCCTCGGCCACCCGCATCAACGGCCAGCTCGCGATTCGCGCCGCGATCTTCAATCACCGCACCCGAGAGTGCGACGTCGACGCGCTGGTAGATGCCGTCCTACGGCACGGCGACCGACGGACGCTGAGCGGCCCTGGCAAGTAGCATCCGCTTCACCGCCTCGAGCGCGCGCTGGATCGGAGCGCGGCGGTAATCCCACATGGCAGCGGGATCCGGCGGCAGGATCACCATCGCGGCGTTGGCCTCGAACAGCAGCACGGAGCCGTCCGGCCCGAGGCCGAAGTCGATCCCGGCGTAGTCGAGCCCGAGATCCTGTGAAATGCTCTCGAGCGCCGACATCGCCCGCGGACCGAGCACGCCCGGCATGTCCTCCAGAAACCGGCGCTCCTCCTCGCGATGCGCGGCGCTCGCCGCCATATCCGAGCTGAAGTAATGCACCTTCCAGCCGGGCGAGATCGCAAGGTGCAGGGGATAGAGCGCGCCATCGATGAACATCACCCGGTACTTGCGAGCGAGGCCGTCGGTGCCGCGCGCATCCAGATATTCGATCGCGAGCAGCTCCTCGCCCGGCAGGGTGGCGATCGCCTCCTGAAGCTCCTCGCGCCGCTCCACGCGCAGGAAATGCTCGCCCGTGTGGAAGCCGGGAGCGCGCAGCAGGACGGGAAACGCGAGCTCGAGGCTCTGCAGAGCCGCGCGCCTCACCCGCTGGATTTCGGGCGCGACGACCCCCGGGAGCGACGCGAATCGCCGCGCGTTCTCGGCCCGGCCGGTGAGGCGCACCCGCTCGGGTGGATTGATCACCGGAGCCGTGGACCGGGCGACCAGGGCCTCGGCTCGCTCGAGCGCGAGCGGACACAGGTCCGCATCGCCAATCGCATTGAACACGACCGCATGCGGCGGCAGCGGCTGCGCCGGCTCGCAGAACTCGGCGTACAGCGCGACCACCTCGAAGACCCGGTCATCGAGATAGGGCCGGGTCGCGACATTTCCGCGGAAGACCGAGACCAGCAGAAGCGCCGGCAGCGGGGTTCCGGTGCCGCGATAGCGCTGAGTGACGGTCGCATGCCCGACGAAGCCCTGCTGCCAGTGCGGCTCGGCCGCCCGAGCCTCGCCGAGCTCAGTCAGCGTGCGCGCGAGCCCCTGGTGGGCCTCGGGTAGACCGGCGTCGGCCGCGAGTGCGGCTTCGTACTCGATACGCGCGCCCGCCAGATCGTCCATCTGATAGAGCACATTGGCGAGATTCACACGGCCGACCGCATTGTCCGGGTGGCACTTCACGGCCTGCCGGTACGCGGTGCGCGCGGCGGAGCGATACCCCGTCGCCCACGCGAGAGTACCGAGCTCGTTGAGTGCGGCCCAGTGAGTGGGATCGAGGTGCAGGAGCTCGAGGTAGGCCGCCTTTGCCGGCTCGTCCTGTCCGGTGGACTCGAGCCGGCGGGCGCGCTCGAGCAACTGTGCAATCCGGCCGCCTGCGCTCACGGCGGGAGTCTAGCCGGAACGCGGCCCGGCCGTGCGAGAAGTAGAGAAAGTCTCCAGCAGTGGCCGCATCAATTCGTGCGGTGGGCGCGGACGCCCGACCGATGTGCGGTAGATGGGCTGCCGAACCTGCGCGTGACTCAAGGTGCGCACCGGTCGCTCCGTCTTGTGGAACGTGAGGCACGCATCGTCCCATTCGAGCCCGCAATGCGCGACCATGCGCCGCGCCTGCTGTTCGAGATCGTTCACCACGTCTTCGTACTGGACTTCCAACATGACGCCGGGCGGCAGCGCGGAACGCCAATGCGCCATGACTTTCTCGTAAGTTCGATAGTACCGGCCGAGTTCGCCGAGATCGTAGGAATACGGCTGGGAATGGCCGGAGAACAGAATCGAGAACAGGGAAAGGCAGGTGTCGATCGGGTCGCGGCGAATGTGAATGATGCGTGCATCGGGCAGCGCCGCATGGATCAGTCCGGCAAACTGGAAGTTGGCTGGCAGCTTGTCGGTGACTCGCCCCACATCCTCCGGCGAATCACGCCGCACCGTCGTCAAATAGAGCGCGCCAAGCCGGTGCAGCTCCGCCCCTGACCACCGCGCCACGTATCGAGCGAGCGATGCCGGCACGGCTGGCGTGCCGCAAACCCGGGCAATCGCATTGGGGAAATCGAGCCGCTCGCCGAGTCCCCTGACCTGCGGATGGCTGGCGAGGATTTGCTCTACCAGGCTGGTGCCCGAACGCGGCATGCCGACGATGAAGACGGGCAGCGGAGATGCCTCTCCGGCGCCATGCTGTCGTGCCAGCCACGCTGCATCGACCGTGCGGCTCAGTTCCTCCATGTCCCGTAGAGTTGACGCCTCATGATATGGCAAAATCCGTCGCAGCAGCCTACCGCCTTCGATCTGACAGCGGAACGCCTGCTCCACATCGCCGCGATCGGCATGGGCCCCGGCGAGCGCGAAGTGCAGCTCCGCCTGCTGGCCGATGGGGAGCGACGCCGCCTTGCCTGTCAGCGTCTCGAGCGCGGCGAGGCGCGGATCGTCGGCGGTCCAGCGCGCGATCTGGCCCCAGTAATAATAGAAGCGCGGATTATTCGGCGCGAGCGCGATGGCGCGCGCCAGGGCGTCCCGCGCTTCGTCGTAGCGTCCCAGATCGCCCAGCACGTGCGCGAGCGTGGCATGCGCATCGGGCAAGGCAGGATCCAGCGTGATCGCTCGCCTGACACGCTCCAGGGACTCCGAATCGCGATCGAGCAGGTGCAGCGCGTGCGCGAGCAGTGTTTGCGCCACGGCTGAGTTGGGATTCTGGTTGATCGCCTTGCGCAGCACCCCAACCGCTGCCTCCAGCCGTTCCGCGAAGAGCAGAACGGTGCCGAGATTCGACAGGGTCTGAAAGTGACTGGGATATCGTCCCAGAATGGCGCGATAGATCTTCTCGGCGCCGGCGAAGTCGCCCTTCTGCTGCAAGGCGACAGCCTGCCTGAAGGCAACGTCCGGCGTCACGCCGATCTGTCCGGGCATCTTAGACATGCTCTCCTGATGGGCCGGAATCAGCCCTCACTTTGGATGGAATACTTCGGAAGGCGGGTTCGCCAGCCGTTCACGATTCTGCGGCCGATAATGACTGCCTGCTTTACACATCCGCCGCTCCTCGTGCCATGATCCGAATAAGCTGTTGATTCTTCTCAGGCTCTTCTTCTTGGCACGACTCCTGCACTTAGGCTCGGTACCAGACGGGGAGTTCGAATGATGGCACAATCCTTTCAAAGAACGATCTATGGCGTTTCGACGGCGGTGAGCTTGGCGCTGGCCGCCTCCGCGGCACTGGCGGACCCGCCGCTGCCGGGTCTGACGAATCTCAATTTCGACAGCTACACTGGCTCTTCGCCCAAGAACTATTTCGGCTCTGTCGATCCGGTCGGCTGGACCGGCGGATCAGGTCTGATCTTCATCGATTCAACGACCATTCCGAACGCGCAGGCCGCCAGCCCTGTGTACCTCACCACGTATGCCAACCCGGTCGGGAGCTACAGTGGGAACTACGTCGAGGCAGACGGTAACCCCTATTACGAGAGCGGATTCAACTACACGGTCACGGGCCTTAAGGTTGGCGAGACGTACACCTTGAGCTTCTATCAAGGCGCCAGCCAGCAGACGGGGTTCGACGGTTTGACCACGAACCAGTGGATCGTCGCGCTGGGTACGGCGGGCCTCAGTCGGACTCTCTACACGGGCTATGCCCTCTATTCCGATGCGGACCCCAGCGCATCCATCGCGGCGTCGCCGCTGATGACTATCCCTAGCGGAACTGCGGTCGGCTGGGACTACGTCAGCGTGAATCTGACCGCCGATGCGACGACCGACATTCTGAGCTTCCTGGCCTGGGGCGATAACGGCAACACCGCCAACCTTCCGCCCATCGCGTTCCTCGCCGGCGTCAACTCACCGCCCGGCCTGGGCGTGGGCAGCGTGCCCGAGCCGGCGAGCATGGCCTTGTTCGCCGTCGGCCTGCTGGGCCTGGGCGGCATCGCGCGCCGCCGTCGCAGAAAGCACTCGCTTCCCGGCTGATGCGGGGGTAGGTTAGGGTACCGGGACGAGGCGGCGGCTGCGTCCCGGTATTCCGTTGCGCGCCCGCGATGCGCCCAGCCGCCGAGGACAGAGGGCTCCTTGCTTACCTTTCTGCACCAGTTACCCCCCGTCCTGCTGACCACGATCAGGCTGTCAATCTGGTTCCTGATCCTCTGCACGATCTTCCTGCCGCTCGAATCTCTGTTCTCGCAGCGCAAGCAGAAGATTCTTCGCCGGCCGCTGCTGAGCGATATCGGTTTCTATTTCATCTCCGGTCTGATACCCCAGCTACTGCTCGCAGTGCCGCTGTTGCTCGCCGCCTATGTCGCCTACTATTTCGTGCCGTGGCGTGTGCATGTCGCTGTCGACGCCTTGCCGATATGGCTGCGTGCGCTGGCTGCTTTCGTCGTCGGCGATCTCGGCTTTTACTGGGGACATCGCTGGACGCATCGAATTCCCTTCCTGTGGCGCTTCCATGCCCTGCACCATCACCCCGAGCATGTGTATTTCCTGATCAGTGCGCGCGCCCATCCGGTTGACAACGCATTCATCCGCCTGTGCGGCCTGGTGCCGATCTATGTCCTCGGTCTCGGCGCGCCACAAAGCGTGCGCGGCACTTTGGTTGCCACTCTGGTCATGCTGGGAGTACCGGTCTGGGGATTTTTCATCCATGCCAATGTGCGCTGGCGGCTGGGGCCGCTGGAATGGCTGATCGCGACGCCCGGCTTCCACCATTGGCATCACACCCGCTCGGAGTTCAGGGACCGCAACTTTGCCTCGATGCTGCCTTGGATGGACCGACTGTTCGGTACCCACTACCTGCCCAAGGAATGGCCCACCGCCTACGGCACCGATACGCCGCTGCCGGCGTCGATGATCGGGCAGTTGCTGTATCCGCTGCGTGATTCGGCTCCTCCCTCGGGTGAACCGGTTCCGCGAATCAAAGTCGCATCGCCGGCCGCTACGCGAATCAACGCGGCTCCCGGTAGATCCGCCTGACGCTTTTCAGCAGCCTGCCAGAGCATCGAGCAAAGGTTGCAGCAGCGCGGCATCCGGACGCCATCGCCCGATGGCACTGCGATAGATCGGCTGGCGCACCTGTACGACGCTCGCGGTATGCACCGCACGCGTCGTCTTGTGGAACTCGAGGCACGCCGGATCCCATGGCAAGCCGCAATGTGCGACGATGCGACGCGCCTGCGGCTCGAAATCGTCCACCAGCGCTTCGTATTCCACCTCCAACAGGATGTCCGCAGGCAGGACCATCCGCCAATGCGCCATCAGGCGTTCATAGGCGCGATAGTAGCGCCCAAGCTCTCCAAGCTCGTAGGCGAATGGCTGGGCGCGGGCGAACAGTTTGGAGAAACAAGAAAGACAGGTGTCGACTGGGTCGCGACGGACGTGAATGATGCGGGAGTTCGGCAGGATCAGGCGGATCAGGCCCAGATGAAGGAAATTGCCTGGCATCTTGTCGATGACGCGGGTCGCGTCGGGCGCCAATGGACGCAGCGCCGTGACATAGTCCCCACCCATGCGGCGCAGCGCCTCGCCGGACAACGTCAAGACCACTTCTGGGAAGGCGCTGGCGCCGGTGCGTTCCGCCGTCAGACGGCGGACGGAATGGGGGAGTTCGGTTCGCTCGCCGGCACCGAACACCTCTGCGTGGCTCGCCAGAATTTGCTCCACCAACGTGGTGCCGGAGCGCGGCATGCCGACGATGAAAACCGGCAGCGTTGATGGGTCGCCCATCCCCTGTCGCGCGGCGAGCAGTGCCGGAGTGAAAACCTTGGCGATGCGCGCCATGCCGGCGAGCGCAGCAGCTTCATCGTAGGGAGTCTCAGACCGTTTGATCGCATTGCCACGCAGGAGATGCGTGAAGCCACGTTCGCGTTCGCCGACATCGTCATATGCCTTGGCGAGCGCGAAATACAGCAGGCATTGTTCGCGCCGCGTGAACGAATCAGCTAGCGTCAGCGCCGCCTGCAATGCCTCAATCGTGCCGTCGTCGGGCTGCACTTTTGACAACAGCACCGCATGATAGAGTATGTCCGGCCGGTTGGGCGCCAGGGCGGCGGCGCGACGGATCAAGACCAGCGCTTCCTCCATCTCACCCAGTTCCGCCAGAATGGTGCCGAGCAGGCTGGCGGCGGCGGCGTAATTCGGCCGTTGTGCCAGCACCTGGCGCGCCATCGTCAGCGCCTCCTGATGCCGGCCGGTGTTCTTCAACGCGTTGGCCATGCCCGCCATGGCCTCGACATGCTCGGAGTTGGCGGCCAACGCAGCGCGGTAATGCGTCATGGCGTCTTCATGCTGCAGCTTGCGCTCCAGCGCGACGGCGATGCCACTATGCGCGTCGGGATTGTCCGGCTGAGCGGCGAGCACGGCATGGAATTCCACCATCGCCTCGTCGTCCCGGTCGAGCCGCGATAGCGCAGCACCAAGGGCCGCGCGTGCCTCAATGTAGTCGGGATCGACATCGAGTGCCTGGCGGTAGTAGGCGATGGCGTCGATCAGCGCATTCTCGCGGGCGAGCAATTTGCCGAGGCCGAAGCTGGCTTCGGCGAAATCCGGATCGGCGGCGAGCGCGGCACGGAAGGCCGCCATCGCCTCCTCGGTGCGGCCGAGGCTCGCGAGCAAGGTCGCCAGGCCGTAGTGTGCTTCAGGATGGGCCGGCGCCGCGGCCAGAATCGCGTGGTAGTTGTCGATTGCTGCGTCGTGCTGTCCGGTTGCCTGCTGGCACGCCGCAAGACCAAAGCGCGCCTCCAGCAGGTCAGGCCTGTTCCTCAGTGCCCGCTCATACTGCACCGCAGCTTCGGCATGGCGGCCTTGCGCTTGTAATGCCGCGGCGAGATTGCCCAGCGCTTCGGCCGCGTCTGGCGCGATTGCGACGGCGCGGCGCAGCAACGCTTCCGCCACCTCCGCATGGCCCTGGCTGAGCCGCAGCACGCCAAGATGTATCAGGGCGTCGCAGTGGGCCGGGGCAGCCCGCAGCAAACGCTCGTAAGCGAGCGCGGCGTCATCCGTGCGGCCTTGACGATGAAGCCCGAGTGCGTCCTGAAAATCCACCAATCACCATTCCTGCCGCTGCCGTCGCGGTATATCAGGAGGGAGCAACATCTTCCCGTCTACCGCGGGCTGGCTCGCCTCGGTGCAGTCGACCATCGCTCGGCCTGGTGCCCCGTGCGAACGGAAGATGGTGGGCCATGTAAGACTCGAACTTACAACCAACGGATTAAGAGTCCGTGTTCGAGACCACTTCCCACCCCTTACCACTCAATCACTGACTTGTGCGGCGCTGCGGCACTGGGTGCCAGTTCGAGGCAGCAAGTGTGCCAATAGTGTGCCACGAATCGCCGCCGGCCGCGCGCAGGGACTACTCGTGCGGCGTTTTCGGGTCCTCACCCTGCTCGCGTTCTGACGGAACGGGACAGCCGCCGCTCACTCAGGGATTCGCGCGAGGAGCTTGCTCTCGACGAACGCGCCTGCGACGTGAGGATCATAGGTGAGATCGCGCCGCAGGAACGAGACCAGGTCGGTGCAGAACCCAGCCCGGTCGGCGAGGCACTCACGCAGGTGTGCGATGAACTTCTCCCGCGCCACCGGTTCGCCTTCCCGCTGCATGTAGTGGTCAAAGGCCTCCAGTACCTCGGCGACGGACACGGGAAGCGCCGATTGAGCCGACAGTGCCCAGTAGAGGTCGAAGAGGTCGCGGCCCTTCTTGCGTTGGAACAGTGCCCGCATCTTCGTCGCGAGCATCTCATTGATGTTGTAGGAGACGAGCTCGGCGCCGAGCTTCGCGCCGCGGAATTCGACCGCAAAAGGCAGCCGCTGCACGGGGAAGTGCGGAATCCGCTCGGTGACGTTCGCCTCGACCTCGATCGTGAGCGCGCGCCCCGGCTCCGAGACGCTCGGGAGCTTGTAGATGCAGCGCAGAATTCGCGAGGGCTTCGCGGCGTTCCGGACCGCGAGATGCACCGAGTCCCAGACCGAGGACTTCTCCCTGCCGAGCACCGGGCGCAGGACTCGGAGCAAGGCCTTTCGGATGTGGCCCGCCGGACGATCGCCGACGGCGACCAGGTCGATGTCTTCCGAATAGCGAGTCGCGGGCGCGAGATGCACCTTGTGCAGAACGGTCCCGCCGCGCATGGCGACTTGGCCTCGAGAGGAACCGGTCCTCGAAGATCGCGCGCATCGCGAGGCAGAGGAGCAGGTCCTGCTCGACCTGATAGGGCTCGGACCAGGGCACCACGGCTTCGTGGGCAAGGATGTCCTTCTGCGTCAGCGCGATCACTTTCGCCTGCGACGAAACTGGAGATTGTCGACGATGGACCACGGTTCGCGGGAGAGGCCTTCCGCGCGCTCGCCATGCGTCTGCAGGAGCGCCGGCGGAAAGCGCTTCGGAAGAGCGCGCTGCACGACGTCTGACGAGTGAATCGAACCTCAGCATCTCGAAGACGTACCCGATACGCTGCAGGACAGTGACCGGAACGCCCGGCGCCAATCGCGCTCTGCATCCCCTTCACCGTCATGGCGCCCTCGAGCCCCTCGATGACTTCGAGTGCACGCTCAATGCCGCCGAGCCTGTGACTGAAGGCGATGAGATCCAGCGCGGTTGCCTCGGGGCTGCTGACGGCAAGCGGTGCCGGGAGCCCCCGAATCTCGGTGAGCGGCGTGAGCTCGAGTTTCGACTTCACGTAGAAGTCGAGGTGAATTTTCCCGACGGCGATCGGCCGCCGTGGCCGGCGCAGCAGCACTTGCGTAACCTGGACGGCCTGGTGCGAGGAGCCGTGCAGGGCCGCGGCCGAGAGCAGCCCTACGTAATAAAGTTGGCCCTGCGCGCGCAAGTACGCATCGAGCCAGGCGGCGACGGGAGGTGCGCCACGCAACCGATGCTCGGGAGGGACGATCAGGAAGGCCGACGGGCGGCCGGGAAGCCGGGTCGCGCGCGGCGCGAGCCGCTCGAGCTGTCGCTGCGCGGCGATCCGCGTCAGAGCGCTTCGTTTGGCCGCCTCGTCAACCGACACGACGAGGTCTCCGCGCGCCTGCAGGTCGTCGAGTAATCTCGCCACCCGCCCGCGGGTAGGGCCTTTCGTCGCTTCCGACATCGATCGCCCGCTGAGTTGCATGGTTTGCATATTATACTGTTAAAAGGTCTATGGCGAAAACAGTCCTACAGCTGGAGTGCCGCCACACGGCGAGCGGATAAGACCACTCCGCCGAGCGAAACTCGCCGGCAGCAGGCCACGAAGCGCTGGCTCACACGAACCGGCACGCCGACGGCGCCGACATCTCGAGCCGCAAGGAGGTGGCTCACCGGCGGCCCGAGCACCGCGCTGCATCGATTGATTGGTGGGCCATGTAAGACTCGAACTTACAACCAACGGATTAAGAGTCCGCTGCTCTACCAATTGAGCTAATGGCCCGCTCGCCTCTCATCACCTTAGGCGACTGGGGTGCACGATGGGACACCATCGGCTGACCAAAAATGCCTGATTTTTCAGGACTTACCCGACCCGCAACACCGGTCTGCGGAGCCGATAGTGTACCAGCGCCTCCTGCTCGTGTCGCTCCGTTACGCGGCACGAAGCCACATTGGGCTTAACCCTGCCCGTCGACCCTCAAGACCACCCGGAAGCGCGCCTTGCCGCTCATCATCCGCTCGTAGGCGGCCTGCGCCTCCTCGAGCGGATAGACCTCGTTCATCGAGGCGATGCGGTGGCGGCGGCTGAAGAGCAGCGTGTCCTCCGAATCCGCGGCTGTCCCGGAATACCAGCCCTTGACCGCCGCGCGTTTGACGAGCAGGTCCATGGAGTCCACGGTGAGCGCGCCCACGGCGCCGATGACCATCAGCGTTCCATTGACGCCCAAGCCGCCGGCAATCGCCTGCATCGCCGGAGCGCTCGTCACCGTCGCGAGGATCGCCTTCGCTCCGCCCATCGCGCGTAGTGCCGCGGCCGGATCGCTCTGCTCGCTGTCGATGTAGTCGTCCGCCCCGAGCGAGCGGGCGAGCGACTCCTTGTCGCGGCCGCGATTGATCGCGACGGTCCGGAATCCGAGCCGAGCGGCGAACTGGATCCCGAGGTGGCCCAGCCCGCCGACGCCGTGGATGGCCACCAGATCGCCCGGCCCAGCGCCGCAGTGCCGGAGCGCATTGAAGGTCGTGATGCCGGCGCACAGCAAAGGCGCAGATTCGATGGCGTCCAAATCCTGCGGGACCCGCGCGAGGGCCGAGGCGCGCGCCAGCATGTGTGTGGCGTATCCGCCGTCGCGCGTGATCCCGGTGGCGCCCTGGATGTTCTCGCAGGCGAAGGTATCTCCGTGCCGGCAGCGCTCGCAGAAGCCGCAGGCGCCGCTGAACCAGCCCACGCCTGCGCGCGCCCCCACGTTCCAGCCGCCGACATTCGCACCGAGTGCATCGATGGTGCCGACCACCTCGTGACCGGGTATCCGCGGGTAGGTGAGGCCTGGCATGTGACCTTCGACGACCATCGAATCGCTGTGGCAGACGCCGCAAGCCTCAACACGGAGACGGACCTCGTCACGCCCGGGCTGCGGCAAGTCGCGCTCCTCCATCCGGAGCCGCTCACCGGGCTTCGACACGACCATCGAGCGCATCCTCGACATGATTGGTCCCTCCTTAAGCTGAGGCTTGCGACCTGAAGCCAGGGAAATTGTGGTGGACGATGGGACGCCATCGAGTCAACCAAAATCCCTGATTTTCCAGAGACTTAGGCAGACCCGCGACACTGGTCTGCGGCATACGCAGTCTAGCAGATCCTCGCGCACGGACATCGCTTACGGTGCGCCCCGGCGGCGCCTGGCCGCCTCGATGCGCGCGCGCCATTGGCGCGGGTCGTGCAGCGCCGCGATGGAGGGGATCAGGTGATCCACACGTTGCGCCGCCTCGCGCAACAGCTCCGCGCGATGCCGATCGTCGGTGAGCGACTGCGCATACAGAGCCTCGGCGAACTCGAGGGGCAGCCACTGGTCACCGTGATTTTTCTTCTCGAGGGCACGATACATCGTGACCACCGGAGCGATCGTCTGCGTCGCCTCCTCCCGCTTGCCTTCGCGCGCGAGCGCCATCGACAGCCACGTAGAGACCTGAGCCATGTCGCGCCGGTCACTCACGTCATTGCCTGAGACGATCTTGAACGCCTGCAGTGCCGTGCGCTCGGCCTGCGCGGCAGCCGCGAAATCGCCGAGTTGGTACTCGGCACGCCCGTTCAGATCCGAGAGAGCGTATCGGGAGACTTGCCCAAATAACTCCTGCGTGTGCAATGCGGCGAGCGCAGCGCGCGCAACGCGCCGCGCACTACCGAAATCGTCGTGCTGATACGCCAGAGCCGCTGCCGGATAAGCCCGAACCGCGTTGATGACTTCCGAAACGCTGCCACCGACCGGCCCGAGCCTGCGCAGAGCGCTGGGAGTGAGGACGGCATCGGCCGCAGCGAGGGTCTTGGCCGCTTCTGCAACGTCGCCGAGCTGCGCCTGCCGGCTCGCCGCGTCCGCCGCAACGCCAACGGCGTACATGAGCGCAAGCGGCCTCGCCCCGCCCTGGCTCGCCCGGCCGAAGGCGTCCAATGACTTGTGGGCGTAGGTGATCGAGTCCCGTAATCGACCGGCACCCCACATCTCGGCGCTGACAACACGCTCCGCTTCGGCCAGATTGTTGAGGTAGTCTCCGTTCTGGGGCTCGACCTGCATAAGCGCGAGCGAGGTCTGTTCGCTCTGCAGCCCGAGGCGAACTGCCTCCGCCAGATCGAGTTCGTCCCAGGCCGCGGCGGACGCGTCCAACTCGATGAACTGCTTGGCGATCAGCGCCGTGCCGTACTGCGGGCGCTGCGCGAGCACCTGGTCTGCTACGGTGAGGCTATCTTGAACCGCGCGAAGCGCTTCGTCATCGCGGCCGAGATTGAAGAGCCCAGCGCCGAGGCCGACTCCCGCGTAAGCGTAATCCGCGTCCAAGGTGACGTCGCCCGCGCGGCGGGCGCCGAGCTGCAGTGCGAGCCGCTGGGCTTCTCGCGCATCGCGCACCGCCTCCTCGTAGGGACCCGTGAACGACCCTCGGAGAAATGCGCTGGCACTCAGAGCTTCCACGTAGGCGCGGCGAGCCTCGAGCGAGGCGTCTCTCCGCTCGGCCAGCGGACGCAGCAGTTCGAGAGCCCGAGCGGCTGAAATGTTGGCCGCAGCCATGTTCCCCTGAACCACGAAGATCGAAATTCGCATGCCATACGCGTTGGCAAGGACGATCGTCGTGGCGTCGGAAGGGTTGGTGCGCCGGAGCGACTCGAGCAGCGCGATGGCCTCCGTGGAGTCCTTGTCAGCCCCGGCACTGAGATCTCCGAGGAGAACGAGCGCATTGGCGTGATTCACGAGCGCCGTAGCACCGCTGCGAACGGTCTGCGGGTCTTGGAGCGCGGCAGGCAGGCGGCGAAAGTAGTCGATTTCGCGCTGGGAGAGCTCGGCGATGGTCTGTTCGCGCCCGAAGGTCTCGAGCTCCCGCACGAAGCTGTCGGTGAGGAACCCGAGTAGCCCCTCGGCCTGCTGGCGGGCCTGCTCGGAGACGGCGCGGGTCTGACGCGCGATGAGCTCCGCCCGCTGCGCCCGCTGGAAGCTCACGAGTGCGAATATCGCCGCGGCGAAGGCGACCAAAGCGAGCGCCGTGCAGCCGACGGCGATGGCTCGTGCGCGGTGCAGCGCGCGCCGCGCGGCATTCTCCCGCTCCCTCTGCTCGGCCAGCGCCCGCTCGGTGGCCTCTCTCGCCTCCCGCTGGTGACGCTGATCCCGGCTCGCCTTGACGACCCCGGTAAGCACATCGTGCGTGAGCTCGACGCGGCGAACGTCCAGCCGCTCCTCGATCCGAAGGAGTCGCCGGTTGACGAGCTTGGCGAGCCCATCGGGGGCGGCCCCCGCGGCCTGGAACCGCTTCAGCAGGCTCTCCTCGGAGAGGTTTTCCCGGTACCCCGACTCCGTCAGCAGGTCATCCTCGATGATCCGCCGCACCGACTCGGGTTGGTCCGAGAGGCTGCGCTCGTAGAAGTTGCTCAGGATCGTTTCGTGCGAGCCGGCGAGCAGGTCCTGGGAGATCTCCGATCGGTTTTGCGCAATCCGCTGCTCGTTGAGCTCGCGGCAGATCAGGCTCAGCAGCGAGGGCTCGACTTCGGCGTTGGCCAGTTCCGCACCGCCCGCCACGAACCGCACGATGGCCTCCGCCACCTCCTCGGATACCAGGTGCTTGCCGGGGCGCAGCACCGCCTCCAGGGCTTGGCTCCCGGTCATCGGCGCGAGGCGCAGCCGGTTCTGCGACAGCGCCGGCATCACTTTCTTCAAGCTCTCGAGCGGGGCGAGATAGTCCTCCCGCAGCGCGATCACCACCCGGTAGTCGCTGCGCGAGAAGTCGAAGCGCTCGGCGATGCGCTCGTCGGTATCCAGCTTCGCCTCGAGAGCCTTCGGGGGACGGTTCTCGACGAGGTCCGCAAGCTCTTCGACGAACCGCGCTGCGCGGGCTCGGCCGAACTCATCGCTCTGCGCGAGCGTGAAGAGCTCCTCGAACTGGTCAAAGATCAGAAGCGGAATGAGCGTGCTGCCCGATTCGTCCTTCAGCACCTCATCCCGGTGGTGCAGAAACTCCCAGATCGACTCCCCCGGAGCCGCCACTCCGGTCTGCGTCCACTCCCCACTGGCGGCGGCCTTGCCGATGCCCTGCTTGATTTGCTCGGCCGGCTCGGGGCTGTCGCGCCCGTAGTCGATCCGCAGGTAAACCGGGAAGTACCCCCGGGCGCGTAATCCGGGGACGAGCCCTGCTCGCAGGATCGAGGTCTTCCCCAGGCCCGACTTGCCGAAGAGGACGGTCAGGAGCTTCCTCTGCACCCGTCGCTCGAGCTCGGCGACTTCCCCCTCGCGCCCGAAGAAGTACGCGCGTGTCTCCTCGGTGAAGGAGGCGAGGCCCAGCCAGGGGCTCTCCTCATCGACGCTCAGGGTCGAGTCCGGAACACTCATGGGGATCGGCGCCGCATGAACTCGGCGAGACGCTGGGCAAACTCGGGCGTGACCCGCCCCCCAGGCAACTGCGTGAAGTGCAGCGCCTTGAACCGCTCGGGCACGTGCGCCTCGGCAGCCGTCGTCTCATCCAGACTCACCGGCAGGATGAACAGGGCTCCGTCTGCCATGTTGCGCGCCCGGTCGAGCGCATAGCTCCACTCGCGCCTGAAATACCCCTCGAGCCGGCTCTGTGTCGTCCGGGAGATCACAGGGATGAAGTACGCGCAGCGCCCGATGTGCTGCTTGATCTTCCGGTCGTAGTCGTCCCCGGCCTCCAGCCGATCCATGTCGAACCAGGTGGTGATCCCGGCCGCTTCCAGCCCCGCCTTGATCTGCTGCACCGCCGGCAGATCCTCCCGCGCGTAGCTCACGAACACCGCGTGGTCCGGCATCTCCCGTCCCGGGGGCAGAAAGCGTGCAGGGGAGAAGCCGGGGGAGCCGGAGAGTCCAGAGGGCCCGGAGCCCGCAGGGGTCGGGTTCCGCTTCATCCACCGCTGGTGCAGCTCCTCCACGAACCGCTCCGCCCCGGTGTAGATCCTCGTGCGCACGCTCACCTGCTGCAGGAAGGACACCAGGCGCTCGTCCTGCGCGGTGGAGTCATCCGCCAGCACCTCCCCGACCTCCCGCGGGTCCGAGAGCCGATGGCGCTTCGTCATCCGCAGGAATAGCCGCGCCAGCCAGTTCGTGAAGTTGCTCCCGATCACCAGCAGGTGGTTGTGCTCGAGCTCGTGGAACAGCCGCTCCGGCACCAGACTCTCGTTCTGCAGGGCACAGATGTACTCGAGCAGGTCCTCATCCGAGATCACATAGGTCGGGGAGGCCGAGAGCTTCCCGAACAGGTGATACACCACGGGGCGGGAGAGCCGAGCCCGCTCGGCGGGTAAATCCGTCACCCGGTTCGGGGCGTACGAGAGCACCTCGGTCGAGGGGGATCCCCCGAAGCGCTCGAGGTTGATGGCGCTCTCGAGCAAAGAGTCGAAGGTCGTGGTGACGAACAGATCGAAGTCCGTGATCGCCGCCAGGTGCTTGAGTGCAGGGGGCGGCTCGAAGGGGGCATCCTTGAGGATGCTGCGCAGCCGCACGTAGGCTTCTTCCCGCCTCCCGCGCGCGGCGAGAAACAGGCACACCACATCGTTCAGCGTGAAGCGATCGGGCAGATCGGCCCGGTTCACGTTCAGCCGCGCGGCGAGCTTCTCGGCGGCCCAATCGAGCAGCAGTCTCGGACCGCGGTCGGTGGCCACCTGCAACAGCTCCGGACCCACGATCGGAATGACCTGCCGCTCCTCGATGAAGGAGAGCAGGTCCTCCCACGCATCCTCATCGAGCGTGGCGGCGGGCAGAATCGCAGCGGAACCGGTGCTCATTATTCTCGGCACGTCACGGCTGCCGGGCGAGTTCTATGCTGTGCTCAGGACCGTGCTCAGCACCGTGCAACCTTTCCCCCGGCGGCGGAGCGCGCATCTTACCCCCGGCCGCCGCGCACGGGCGAGAAAGGCGCCTCTCGATGGGCGCCCCGCCGATCGCTCATGTCCGCCGTGCGGATCAAACGGGCGATCGAGGGCCCTCTTGAGACGTTCGGCAAAGACGGGCCGCAGGCTTCGGCATAGTGTGTCCCGGCTCGGAAGTTAGGAGACGCCGAAACTTGAAGATGGGAAGGCGAGGCTTCGTCAGCGCCGCGCTCGCGGCCGCGGCCGGCTCGCTCGTGTCCGTGCGTCCGCGGTGGGCGGATGCCGCGAGGAGCGGCGGGATTCCGAGTGAGCTCGCCGCGCGCAGCGGCTCGGGCAAGCCCATCTCCCTTGCAGCCTCGGACGTGAAGGACCTCCGCGCGAGCCTCAAGGGCCCGCTGCTCCTGCCGCATGATCCGGGATACGACGACGCTCGTGCGCTCTGGTTCCGGACCTTCGACCGCCACCCCGCGCTCATCGCGCGCGCCATCGATGAGGCCGACGTTGCTCGCGCTGTCAATTTCGCCCGCACGCACGGACTGCTCACCGCGGTGCGCGGGGGCGGCCACAGCCTCGCCGGGCAGTCGGTCTGCGAGGGTGGACTCACGATCGACCTGTCGCTCATGAGCGCGGTCGAGGTCGACCCGCAGCGGCGGCTCGCCAGGGTACAAGGCGGAGTGCTCCTCGGAGAGGTCGATCGAAAGACACAGGCCGTCGGGCTCGCAACGACCATGGGGACCGCCACGGACACCGGCATCGCCGGCCTGACGCTCGGAGGCGGCATGGGGCGCCTGATGCGCACCGTCGGTCTTGCCTGCGACAACCTGGCATCAGCGGACATCGTGACGGCGGACGGCAAGCTGAGGCATCTGACCGAGGCCGACAATCCGGATCTATTCTGGGGCGTGCGCGGCGGCGGCGGGAACTTTGGCGTCGTGACGACCTTCGAGTACCGGCTGCATCCGCTCGCACACCCGGTGCTGGGCGGGGCCCGGATCTATCCGTGGAGCCAAGCGCGCCGCCTGCTCGTGGCGGCGACGGAGCTCGCCGAGCGGGCCCCCGATGCGCTGACGCTGAGTGTCGACCTCGTCAACAATGCGCCCCCGGGGACCGAGACGCCCGGACGCTTCGCCGTGCTGGCGGTGTTCCATTCCGGGGATCCGCGCGAAGGGGAGCGCCTGCTCGAGCCGCTGAAGCGGCTCGGTACGCCGGTGCACGACTCCGTGTCGGCAAGGAGCTATCTCAAGGCCCAGGGTGCCGTGGGCAATGCCCCGGTGGCCGTACCGAGCAGCGTCTCGGACTACATGAAGACCGCGTTCCTGCTCGGCACGCCCGCTACCCTGTTCGATGAGCTCGTCCGGCGCTTCGAGGCGACGCCGCCGTCGCTGGACTGCGGGGTGGAGCTGGCCCAGATGGGCGGTGCGGTCGCCCGGGTACCTCCCAGCGCTACGGCTTACTGGAACCGCCATGCGGCCTATGACGTGATGCTCTCCGGCGACTGGACCGACGGGCCGCATGCCGCACGCAATACCCGGGCCCTCGACGAGGTGTGGAGCGGGGTGGAGAGGTTCACCCACGGGTACTACGTCAACACGGCTCCCGGCGAGGACAGCGCGCGCGTGCGCGCCACGTACGGCGGCAACTACCCGCGCCTGGTGCAGCTGAAGAACACCTACGACCCGGGAAACCTGTTCAGCCTGAACGCGAATATCCCACCGTCCGCGCGCTGACGTCCGACGATGTCGCGACCGGCGGCTGCAGGGTCCTCACCTGGGAAGACTCCTTTCCGCGCCGGAAAAGCGCACTTGCCGCACGGGTGACATGGGCATGTAACACGCAGCCTTACTGCTCCTTCGTTCGAAAACGGGAGGCCCGGTGGGAAACTGTCGGGGCCTTTCCATGTGTGGTCCGCAGGCGCCTTGGTTACGATTCCAAGGACTTGAGTGAAATCAATTATTTAGGTCTTCTCCTGTCGCGAATGTTGCGGACCGTGAACGTGTCGGATCATGATGCGTCGACCTTTTCGAAATTCCGCCATTCCGTTCGGATTCGAGCGCCTCGGATCGCACGTTGGCCTGATATGCACTGGGCGCAGGTCAATTGCGCTATTCTCTGCCGCGAAGATGCGGGGTCATCTTTGAATGCGAGGGATTGATGACATGAAGAGACAATATTGCTCGTTCCTTCTTGCGTTGCTCGTTCCAGCATTCTTCCTCGTCAGCGCATTCGACGTCGTTGCGGCGGCTGAGGAACAAGGATCGCACGCGGTCGAGCAGGAGCTCTGGTCCAATCCTGCCACCTGGCCAGACCGGAAGGTGCCCCGCGCAGGGGACACGGTCACCATTGAAACAGGCAAGGATGTGCTCCTCGACGTGAGTCCGCCGTCGCTGGACGGCTTGCAAATCGAAGGCAAACTCAGCTTCTCGGACAAAGCCGACATCGAGCTGACCACCGAGTCGATCATCGTGCACGGGGAACTGGAGATCGGCACCGAAGCCAAACCCCACACGCGCAAGGCGACCATCACCCTCACCGACAATGTCCCTGGTAACGACCGCGGGATCGTGATCGCGGGCGGAACCCTGAACCTGCATGGTGACCGGACGAATTCCTGGACCAAACTCGCTGGAACAGCCAAGGCCGGTAGCGCCAGGATCAAAGTATTGAATGCCAGTGGCTGGCGAAAAGGGGACGTGATCGTCCTTGCGTCGACGGACTTCGATTTTAAGCAGGCGGAGAAGCGAACCATCGCCGCCATTGCTGGGAACGTGATCACGCTTGATCAGCCCCTAAAGTACATGCACTTCGGCAAAATCACGTTCGGCGTCGATGAGCGTGGTGAAGTCGGCATGCTGACGCGAAATATCCTTATCCAGGCTTCGGACGACGCAGAACGCTCCTACTTCGGGGGGCATATCATGGCGATCGCCGGGTCTAAAATGTATGTCTCCGGCGTCGAATTGAATCGGATGGGTCAGTACCTGCATCTGGCCCGGTATCCGATCCACTGGCATCTGGTCGGCGACGCCAAAGGGCAGTACATCGAAAATTCAGCGATTCACGACACCTACAGCCGCTGCGTGACGGTGCATGGCACCGATAACGTGCGAGTGGAAAACAACGTGACCTACAACACCGTCGGTCACTGCTTCTTCCTGGAAGACGGCATCGAAACGGGCAACCAGTTCATTCACAACCTGGGAATGGTGACCAAGTGTCATCCTGACGGCAAACCCTGTGTTCCGACCAACCTCGCCCCGTTCGGATCGACGGGCGGCAAGAACTTCGATACGGCCGGCCAGAACGCCAAGGATGTCCTGATCCCTTCCGACAACACGGCGTCGACGTTCTGGATCACCAATCCGGACAATATTTACGTGGACAACGTGGCCGCGGGGTCCGAGGCGACGGGTTTCTGGTTCGCCTTCCCGGAGCATCCGACGGGCGCGTTCGCAGGCACGGCTATCAGCAAGGCAACCTGGCCACGTCGAATGCAGTTGGGGGAGTTCAAGGGCAACACCGCCCATTCGAACTTTGACGGTTTCATGTTCGACCGCGGCCCCAGGGCCGATGGCCATTTCGCCGTCGGCGGGTATATTGCCCTTACCAATCCCGCTGACGCGAACAGCCCTCAAGCGGTGACACTCATCGAGGATTTCACCAGCTACAAGAACCGGAATAACGGCATGTGGGCCCGCGGTGAGATGGACCTGTACAAGAACTTGAAGCTGGCCGACAACGCCATCGGCTACACGCATGCGTCCGGCAACTTCGGTCGTTCCCGCTTTACGTCACGGGTGGTCGACTCGCTGTTCGTGGGCGAAACCGCGAACATCGGCAACCCCAGGACGCCGGCGGAAATCGCTTACGGCCGCAGCTTGCCGGAGCCCGAAGTCCCGGATTTCCCGATCCGGGGCTACGAGTTCTACGATTATCATCATGAACTGGACAATGACACCTTCGTGAATTTCCAGGACAACGCCACCCGCAAGACGGGAGCGATCTCTTACCTGCTGTATACCAGCTTCGGAATGAGCTCCAACAACACCGTACGGCGCGCGAAATTCATCAACGCCAAGCCGGTGTATTTCCCGCCGATGGAGCATAAGTGGAGCAACGATGATTACGGCAATGGGAGCTATAAGACCGCGGTGTTCCACGACCTGGACGGTTCGGTCGACGGTGTCCCGGACTCCTTCATTCTCATCAACGACGAAAATGACGGAATCGCAATCGACACAAAAGCCTGTCAGGTCAAGCCCACCTGGAACGCTGCGGTGTGCAAGGGCGATATCGGACGCTTGAGTTTTGGCGGCGCTGGCGGCCCGGGCGGTCCCGGCGGTTTCGGCGCTCGTCGCCCAGGTGCCGGTCCCGGCGGGCGCGGTGGTCCTGGTGCGGCTGCCGGTGCTGGCGGACCCGGTGGTCCGGGCGCAGCCCGTCCAGGCGGAGCTGGTGGTCCAGGCGGCGGCTTCCCTGCAGGAACGTTTGTTGTGGGTGGTGCCCGACCAACGCAGCCGCCCGTCGTTCTCAGCCGCAATGGCAAGGACTACAGCGTGACCGGAGAAACCAACGTACTAGCGGGTACCCAGTTCAAGGTGACCACCAAAAGGCCGTCCCTGTCCCTCAACGTGAAGGAACTGGATCGCGGCTCGTGGGTGCTCTTCGACCTGCCGGGATTCGCCACTGCAGCGTCGGGTACGCAGCAGAGCAGCCTGGATGCACTGCGCAAGGCCAGTGCCACCTCGTACTACAAGGGCAACGGTTCGCTTTGGGTCAAGCTTGTGTCCAGCGGTGACGTCCTTGGTAGCGGCCCTGACAGCGGCCCTAGTGGCGGAGCCAGCGTCCAGGTCAGCCGGTAAGCTGGATCCTGTCGTATGAGCCAAGAGCCCCCGGCAACAGGCCGGGGGCTTCCCCAACGCTGAGAACCGGCGCCTCGACACGCGCGCACGATAGTCGTTCGGCCAATCGGCATTTTTTGCTGTTAGCGATCGTCCACGATCCGTCCCACCGTGTGTGGTACAGACCGTGTAGCAGCTCGCCTTAAACGCCTCTTCCGGGCGCCTGTCCGCCCTTGCGGATCAGGAATTTATCCATAAAAATCATGGAATTGGGGCGGCGGTGCTCGGCAAGCGAGTGGGAGAGATCATCGAGCGTGACGCGGCTGAAGTGGGTATGTTTGCGTCGGATACGGCGTTTCTCGAAGCCGAGCGTTTGGGGGAAATCTTGACGAAGAACCGGACACCGGAACCGCTGTCCTGGCGTGAGTCACTTGCGCTCTTGGGCGCAACCGCTCTGGCTACCGTCCCAATAGCCATGCCTCTTGAGGCCGCGACGGCTCCTGCGTCGGCCGACGCTGCTGAAGCCCTGCACTTCCTGAGCCTCGAGACTCTCGCCTCACGAATTGCATCGGGCGCTCTATCCCCGGTGGATGTCACGCGCTATATGCTGGATCGCATCGCACGGCTCGATCGGCATCTGAAGAGTTATGCGACGGTGACCGCCGAACAGGCACTCGCCGAGGCGCGCAGCGCAGAGCGTGAAATTCGCGCGGGGAGGTACCGTGGCCCATTGCACGGGGTTCCAATTGCCGTCAAGGACCTCTTCTACACAAAGGGCGTGCGCACCATGGGTGGTACGCCGGTACGCAAGAATTTCGTGCCGACATTCGATGCCACAGTGGTGTCCAGGCTGCATCGTGCGGGTGCCGTCATCCTCGGAAAGCTCAACCTCTCCGAGGGAGCCGCGGCCGGCTACAACCCGGCGATGGACGTGCCGCTCAACCCCTGGAATCCGGACCGATGGCCGGGCATGTCATCCAGCGGCTGCGGGGTCGCCCTTGCAGCCGGTCTGTGTTACGCGGCGATCGGCACCGATACGGGTGGCTCGATTCGCAATCCAGCATCCGCAAATGGCGTCGTCGGCCTGAAGCCAACCTACGGGCGCGTCAGTCGCTATGGTGTGATCGCGATGGCCGAATCACTCGATCATGTCGGACCTATGGCGCGCCGGGTCGCGGATGTGGCACTGATGCTCGATGTGATCGCCGGACGCGACCCGAAGGATCGGACCTCGCTCGATGCTGCACCTCCGCGAGCATTCCAGCAGCTGCGCAGGGGGCTGCGGGGCCTGCGCCTCGGCATCGACCCCGAGTATGCGCTCAAGGGGATCCACCCCGGACGTTCACAGGCCATCGAATCAGCCATCCGCGTGCTGCGCGACCTTGGGGCGGGGATCGTCGAGGTCAAGATGCCCGATGTGTCCCACGTGGTCGACATTTGGCAACCGATATGCGGTCACGAGATGGCGGCAGCGTACGCCGCGACGTTTCCTTCACGCGCGGCTGAATTCGGACCCTATCTGCGAGAGTTCCTGGAGAACGGATCGCGGGTCACACCCCAGCAGCTCGCGGCAGCAGAGCGGGCACGTCGCGCGCTCACGCAGAAATTGAATCTGCTGCTCGATTCGGTCGATGCGATCGTGGGCCCTGCCGGTGGAGACCCGGCGTGGCCGATTACACATGCCATCCAGGTCGGTCCGCTCCCCGCATACCATGCAGCTTGGTCAGCCGCGGCGCCACGGTCCGCGCAGTTCACGATGCCGATGGATCTCGCGGGCGTGCCCGCGATCTGTCTGCCATCGGGGTTCTCGCGCGACGGCCTACCGTACAGCATCCAGTTCACGGGACGCCGGCTCACGGAGGCCGTGCTCGCGAGCATCGCATATGCGTACGAGACGGCGACGCCGTGGCACAATCGCCATCCCTCAGATCAATCAATCTGAACTTTGCCTTGTCGAAATCGTTTGATCCCGCGTGACCCCTTCGTGTCGATCTCGCACGTCGGAGCGGCTTCGTGCCGGGGATGCTAGGCTGTGCAAGCATGAGTCCTCTTATCGAACAGGGACGCTTTCTGGGGCGCCCGATTCGCAGCCATGTGTTCTCTCCGGAGTGGCTCTGGTCGGGATGCTCGGAGGCGCGACTCAAGTCGATCTGGGAGCGCTTGGCGGCGAACTCACGCTCGATGGCAGCCAGCGCCAGGATCGCCTTCGGACGGGCCTGCCGGGCGTCTGCCGTGGCGAGGCTCCGCACGATCTCGGTCTGGCCCTGCGGATAGGCGGTCAGCAGCGAGCTCGGGATGCGGCGGCGAACATAAAAGACGCCACGCTTGCCGCGCTGGGATACGTTACTGTCTTTCGTGGCCTTCACGATCCGCCCCACCGTTTGTGGTACAGACCGTGTAACAACTCGAATTATTCTTGCCCTGAGAATGCCTGATCTCTATGGAAAACAGGCACTTAGACCTCAAACTGCGGGGGGATGGGGTGGACGCTGGGACTCCTTTGAGTCAACCAAAATCCCTGATTTTCCGAGGACTTAGGCGACCTGCTACACCGGTCTGCGGAACGGTTGGTGTAGCAGATCCTCGCACGCCGAAAGAATGGGTCGAGCGTGAGCTCCAGAGCAGGCCGCGCCGAGCACGCACTGAAATATTACGGCATGGCGATCACCCAACGCCGCAATTAAGGGCGTTGCACGCCCACAGCCGGAACACCGCGTCCTACTCTCTTTGCTGAAAGGCGGGAGCGAATGCGTGCAGTTCCGCGTCAGTGAGTCCGACCTCCTTGGACGTCGCGATCTCGCACCAGCTCGCCACGGCGGCAGCCATCGCGCTTGCCTCTTCCTGAGCCTCGATGGGCTGCAGCCCGAAGTAGGTGCTCCCGTGGATGAGTTGCTCCAAGGAGGTAATGGGCCCTGTGTTCTCCGAAAGCCAGGTCTTGGACTCCCTTACCCGATCCGGAAACGGGTTGATATCGAAGGCAGGCGCGAGCCGCCACTGACCGTTGCCCGCGTACAGAACACCCACATTCCACAGATGATCGTCGACATTGTTGATGAGGAAATTGAAAAGGAGCCGACGCCACAGTTCGCGCACATCCTCGGAAGGCCTCGCGCTCACCCGACGCAGCGCATCGGCGAGTTCCGTATAGGCGCGGTCCTCATCCCGTCGGGCTTGGAGCAGCGAACCTCCTGACAGGTACGCGATGCGGGCTCCCTCTGCGGTTCGGTCAAATCGGCGGATGATCGCGACAGGCGTGCCGTCGACTGCTTCAACCCGTGCCTGAGCGACATCGAGCCTGGCGAGCGCCGCGAGCTTTAGTGCGAGTACCTCACCCCGCACGACGGAGCGCGTATCACTGAAGCTTGGGAACTTGCCAAGCGCGAGTGCACCATCTGTATCCAGCACGGTGCACTTCGGACGAAGGCCGCCGAGAGAGGTGCCCTTCCCCTGAAGGAAGCGAAGATCTGCCTCGGTCTCAGTGCCCTGCTCAACGGCGCGAGTTGAGGCGTAGATCTTTTCAAGCTCGATGAATTCTGGAGTGCGAAACTCAGTGTCCGATCGCAGGAACTGGCCCTTCGCGTCGCGCAGGCGCAGCGCCCCCATGCGGCTGAAGTCATCGACCGCGGTGAGGAGATCGAACCGCGTCAGCGCTCCAAGCGAGGGGTCGCGTTGACGGAGTTTCGCGTGCGCGCGCTGTATGAGGCGCTTTCCCCACGTATCGGGTTCTGTGTCGGCCAAGGCAAGGGGGAATGGTGAATCCTCGCCGGATGGTGCACGGCGCGTGAAATGCCCCTCGCGGAGCGGAAGATCCGGGGAGATTTCGAAACGCTCGGCGTGGGCCAGCCAAGACCCGCTATAGGCGAAGGCGGAATACTCGCGGCGGCCGTCGCGAATAAGGGCGAGTTCGCCGACCTCGAGTGCAGCGCGCCCTACCCACACGCTCGCCTCCTGCCGGGTCGTAGCGCGCGCGTTCACATTGCCCCCGAGCTCTTCCGCGCGCGCACACGCTTCGGCAGTTGCTCATCCGCGAGCTGAATCCCGAGTTCGTCCGTTGCGGTGTCGAGCAATCGTTCCAGCCGACCGAGTTCGCCAAGCACATACAGTGTGCGCGCGAGATTCTCGAGCGCCACCGCTCCGTCGCCTCGTTCCAGCCGCTTCAGCGTTGCCTCTGAGATTCCGCTGCGCTCGGCGAGAGAAGCGCGTGAGAGGCGCCGCCGCCGGCGTGCCCTGGATACGTCCTCACCGACCTTAGTGATCGCGCGACCCACCGGAAGGGGTGTCGGCGGTCGAGTATTAGTGGTCATATAGAACCGTTTACACAAGATAAGTGATCATATACGACCAGTATAGAATGTCACGGGCTCTGCGAATAGAAGCGATCGTATACAACCCGTAATCGCTATTTGCGGGTCATATATAACCCATTAACTTCGAGCGCGGACTGGGGGTCGCGCTGCCGGGTCTGGGGCGGCTCAGGTGTGTCCGCATTCGGCGCCGGACCGTGTAGCAGCTCAAGTCATACGGGGCCTACAGGTGCCTGATCTGCGTGGAAAAACAGGCGCTTAGGCCGCAAATCGGGGAGATGGGGTGGACGATGGGATTCGAACCCACGACAGCCGGGACCACAACCCGGGGCTCTACCAACTGAGCTACGTCCACCGACGAAACTCGCGCGCGTTCCTGCGTCCCTTCATAGCGTATCGCACTTGCCTTCCTTGGCGGCCGGGCACCCAGCCGAGCCATCCTGGCTCGGCGCTCGCCGCTTTAATCGCGGCTCGCCCAGGCCGGCCATCCTGGCTGCCCGCGCGCCATCTTGAGGCGCCCCGCGCCGCAAGATGGCGCGCCCGGCAGGACTCGAACCTGCGACCCTCGGCTTAGAAGGCCGATGCTCTATCCGCCTGAGCTACGGGCGCACCGGAAGTCACGAAACTCCTTACTCGGCCCGTGATGGTCGGGGCAGAGGGATTTGAACCCCCGACCCTCTGCTCCCAAAGCAGATGCGCTACCAGACTGCGCCATGCCCCGTCCCAAAGAGCCCTCGGCACCCAGCCGGACCTCACCCACGGAGGGGGGCGCATCATACGTAACCCGCCCGAGGAGCGTCAATTTTGGGGGTAGAGCGGCGAGAGATCCGAGGATCGATCGCCGCGGCAGGTCTCGCGCGCTGGCAGCTCGGTGAGCGCCGCACCGAGCGGCTTCCCGCTCCAGGGCTCGCCCGTATAGCACACACGGTCGAGCTCCCGGATGAGGGCCGCCAGGCTCGGGTCCTCGATCTGCCTGGCGAGCGCGTTGAGGCCTGGCGGGGCGGGGGCGGGCCAGGCGGCGCGGACCCAGGCGAGGAGATGGCGCCGGGCGCCGGCCGCCTCGTGACGCTGGCAGGCCAGGCGGAACGCCGCCCGAGAAGCCGAGGAGCCGGCGGCTCCAGGGGCGGAGACGGCAGCCCCGGAAGAGCCCGTCTCGGAAGCGGATGCACGCGCCGGCGCCAGAGCGGCCCCCGCGCGCCGGCGCAGGCGTAGCCACGCCCCGAGCGTCACGAGCCAGGCGAGCGCCAGAACGGCGCTGACCACGAGCCACACCGGAGCTCGCCCTGCAAGGAGATGTCCCCCCTGCGGTGCTCCGGAAGCCCCCAGTGCCCTGGTGGCCGCCGACGGCGACGCAGAGGCCAATCTGGGCGCCGACGCAGCAGCCGGCTCCGAGTCGGCGGTCGAAGCCCGCGCCGGTGCGGGTTGCGCGGAGACCGCAGACCCCCCGGCGGGCGTCACGATGAGCGTCCGAGCGGGCAGCGTGATCTCGCGCGGCTGGTGGCTGCCGGTATCCCACCACTGCAGTCTGAAGGCCGGAATCGTGAAGTGCCCCGGTTGATCCGCGATGAGCGCGATGCTCTGGGTGCGGGTGCCCACGACGGCGTTGCCGCGAGCCGTGTCGCTGAGCTTCGCCTGGTCCGGATAGGCCTTGAGGCCCGCGGGTAACGGGATGAGCTGCGAGAGGTCCGGCAGCTGGGCGGCCGTGAGGCCGACGGCCTGAAGACTCAAGTCCGCCGTCACGGGATCTCCCGCATGCGTTTGCAGTGCGGCGGGATCCCAGGAACTCTGCAGCGTCACCTCGCTCGCGGGTATCCAGTAGCTCCCGACAGCCCCGGCGGGACGCGGGCGCACATCGAGCGCGATCGGATCGCCGTGCAAGCGAATCGGCTTGACCCCGGAGAGCATGCTGCCCGCGAACGGCGTGGGACCGAGCAGGCCCGCAAACGGATCGTTGAGCGGCGTGGCCGCTGGATTGCCCACCGGGACCTGAGCATCGAGCACCGGTCCGGGAAGGCTCAGGCGCCCGCTCTGCTCAGGGAAGACCACGTAATGGCGCGTCACCACCTCGTAGGATTCGCCACCGCGCCTGGCGCTCCCGGTCTCGTCCGATCCGACCTGCCGGATGAGCACATCGTGGGTGCCGGAGAAGGTGATGCGCGGGTTGTAGAGCGCTTCCCGGGTGTAGAGCCGCAGGGTCACGGTGACGGCGGCCTGCACGTAGGGCTGCGCTGGGCCGAACTCGGTCTGCAGAAAAACCTCGCGAGCCTGGGTCGCTGCGCCGTTCCGCTGGCCGCTGCTGCTGGCGCCGCCGCCGCCGCCGCCGGCCGACGCCGAAACATCGAGCGCGAGCGCTGGACTTCTCTGCCCACCCCACACGAGCGAGGGCACGGTCAGCCGGCCGGCGTGCTTCGGGGAGAGCGTCACCGCGAGTTGCGTCTTGGCCGAGGTGTTCCCGTTCACGATCTCGAACGTCGTCACGCGGTTGGACCCGAGGACATCGAAGTCCCGCTCGAGCGGCGACAGGTCGGGCTCAGTGCTCGTCTGTCCCTCGTACTCGAGCGTCAGTTGAACCGAGTCGCCCGGCGCCACCTGATTGGTGTCGAGCGACGCCTGCACCGCCGCGTGCGCGGGCAAACTCGAGAGCGCGAGCATGAGGCCGAGCACGAGCGGCCCTGCCTTCGCGAGGCGGCTCACGGGGGCGATCGCGAGCGCGCGCCAGACCAAGCCGGACATCACACGGCCTCGGCGACTCAGGGCGCCGGCACCTTCGCCAGCAGCTCATCCACGCACGCCTGGGCCGTCACGCCCCGGGCTTGCGCGGCGTAGTCGAGCAGCAGCCGATGCCGCAAGGCATCGCCTGCGATCGCCTGCACATCCTCCGGGCTCACGAAGCCCCGCCCGTCGAGCCAGGCGAGGGCGCGAGCCCCGCGCTCCATCGCGATGGCGGCACGCGGGCTGGCTCCCCAGCGAACCCAATCTCGCAGAGCGGCGCTGTAGTGCTCGGGGCGGCGCGTGGCGTCGACGAGCGCGGCGATGTACTCCGCAACGGGGTCGGACAGCACGAGGCCCAGGACCTCGGCCCTCGCGGCGAAGACCTGCTCCTCGCTCACCCGGTGCGCGGGCGGCGCGAGCTCGCGATGCGCGATGGCCTCGCGCCGCGCGAGCGCCATGATCTCGAGCGTCCTCGCCCGGTCGGGGTAGTCGACGCGCGTGTGCAGCATGAACCGGTCGAGCTGGGCCTCCGGGAGCGGATAGGTGCCCTCCTGCTCGATGGGATTCTGAGTGGCCATCACGAGGAACAGCCGCGGCAGCGCATAGCTCGCCGCCCCGACGCTCACCTGCCGCTCGGCCATGGCCTCGAGCAGGGCGGATTGCACCTTGGCCGGAGCGCGGTTGATCTCGTCCGCCAGGATCAAGTTGTGAAACAGCGGCCCGCGCTGGAACCGAAAGGTCCCCTCCTCCGGGCGGAAGATGTCCGAGCCGGTGAGGTCGGCCGGCAACAGATCCGGCGTGAACTGCACGCGCTGGAAGTCGCATTCGAGCGCCTGAGCGAGCGCCTTGATGGCGCGCGTCTTGGCAAGTCCGGGAGGACCCTCGACGAGCAGGTGCCCATCGGCGAGCAGCACGACGAGCAGCCGCTCCACCAGGGTGTCCTGCCCGATGATCTGGCCCGTCAGATACTCGCGGAGGCCTGCGAAGGCACCGCGGGCCGCGCTCCCGTCGCGGTGATTTTCTGATGCAGCAAGATTGCCGATGCCCGTTGTCATCAATGGATCCCTCTCCGTCCCTTCGAGCCGAATTGACCCGCTCGCACCCGCTTCAGTTCCGCGATGGCCCTCGTCCGGGCCGCCCGATCTGCCGGTCCCCGCGCTCACGTGCGCCGCCAGGCCGTCTTGCCTCCGGGCTTGTCCTCGAGGATGACGCCCGCCCGGGCGAGCTCATCGCGGATCCGATCCGACTCCGCCCAGTTCCTCGCCGCGCGCGCCGCTCGGCGCGCCTCGACGAGCCGTTCTACCTCGGCATCACTCATCGTGGCGGCCGCCGGGATCGCGCTCCGGAACCACTGCTCCGCCGGAAGCTTGAGGATTCCGAGGACGCCGGCGAGCGCGCGCAGCTCCGAGCCGAGCGCGGAGGCGCGCGCATCGTTCGCGCCGGCCCTCGAGGAGTTCAGCTCGCGCGCGAGCGTCTGCAGCGCGGCGAGAGCCTCCGGCGTGTTGAAGTCATCGTCCATCGCCCGGCGGAAGCGCTCCGTGTGCTCCGTCTCCGCGGACTGCGCGGCGGCCGGCACGTCGCGCAGCGCGGTGTAGAGCCGGCCGAGCGCGGCGTCCGCCTGCTCCAGCTGCTCCGCGGAATAGCTGACGGGCCCCCGGTAGTGGCTCGCGAGCACGAAATAACGGATCACCTCTGGGTCGCGCACTCGCCCGAGCGCATCCCGGATGGTGAAGCTGTTGCCGAGCGACTTGGACATCTTCTCGTTGTCCCGAGTGAGGAAGCCGTTGTGCATCCACACCTTCGCGAACTCATCTCCGCTCGCCGCCGAGGACTGCGCGATCTCGTTCTCGTGATGCGGGAACTTCAGGTCGAGCCCGCCGCCGTGGATGTCGAAGCGGGTGCCGAGCAGCAGCTGCGACATCACCGAGCACTCGATGTGCCAGCCGGGGCGCCCCGGGCCCCACGGAGAGGGCCACGAGGGCTCACCGGGCTTCGAGCGCTTCCACAGGACGAAGTCGAGCGGATCGCGCTTGGCCTCATCGACCTGCACGCGCTCGCCGGCGCGCAGCTCGCTCAAACGCTCGCCCGAGAGCCTCCCGTAGGGCGCGAAGCGCGCGACCGAGTACATCACGTCCCCGTTCGACGCCGGATACGCGTAGCCTTTCTCGATGAGCGTCTGCGTCATCTCGATCATGCCCGCGACGTACTGCGTGGCGCGCGGCTCGTGATCCGGGCGGAGGATCCCGAGCGCGTCGTAGTCGCGGTGCATCTCCGCGATGTAACGCTCCGTGAATGTGCCGATCTCCTCGCGGCGCTCGGCCGCGCGCTGGATGATCCGGTCGTCGATGTCGGTGATGTTGCGGACGAAGGTCACCTCGAAGCCGCGATACACGAGATAGCGGCGCACCACGTCGAATACGATCTTGGAGCGCGCGTGGCCCATGTGGCAGAGGTCGTACACGGTATCGCCGCAGACGTACATGTCGACGTGCCCGGGCCGCAGCGGCTCGAGCGGCTCCTTGCGCCCGGTCAACGAGTTGTGGATTTCAATCACGATGGGCTCTACGCGAACCGGGCGAGCCGCGCGCGGACGGTTCCGGGCAGCATGGCCTTCAGGAGCGGGGCAAGCTCGGGACCCTCTGCGCGCCCGGTGAGTGCGGCGCGCAGCGGCATGTAGAGCGCCGCGCCCTTGCGGCCGGTCGCGGCGCGAATGGCGGCGACGATGGCCTTGAGGTCGTTGCCGCTCGCCTCCGCGCCGCTCACGGCGGCGGCGAAGTAGCCTCGCCCGGCCTCCCCGACGAAGCCGCGCGCAGCGGCGTCGAGCTCCGGAGGCTCGCCGAACACCACATCGACCCACGGCTTGGCATCCAGCGGCCGCTCCACGTTCGGCAGCACCGCCTCGAGGAACGCGGAGAGCAGGGGCTCGTCGAGCCGCGCCGGCAGCACGCCGCTCAGCCAGCGCCGCGCCTCATCGGGCGTCAACCGGCGCACGGCCTCCTTCTGCCACATGCGCAGCTGCCGCTCATCGAAGTGGGCCGGGGCACGGCCGAGATGCGCCGGGTCGAACGCACGAGCCATCTCCTCGGGGCCGAGGAGGCCGTGCTCGGCGGTCGAGTGGCCGAGGCGAAACAGATGATTGACGATCGCCGTGGCGAGGTAGCCCTGCGCTCGATAGTCGCGCACGCTCGCGGCGCCCTGGCGCTTGGAAAGCGGAGCCCCCGCCGGATCGAGGAGCAGGGACACGTGGCCGTACCGGGGTGGGCTCAGGGCGAGCCGCGCGAGGATGAGGAGCTGGCGGGGAGTGTTCGCGAGATGATCCTCGCCGCGCAGCACGTGCGTGATGCCCATGCAGGCATCGTCCACCGCGTTGCTGAAGAAGAACGCGGCCGTGCCGTCCGCGCGGCGAATGATGAAGTCCCCGATGTCGTCGGTGAGCGCGCTCTGCGGGCCGCGCACCAGGTCCAAGAACTCCACCCGCTCGCCCGGGGGCACGCGAAAGCGCAGCGCCGGGGTGATGCCCTGCGCGCGCCGGCTCGCCTCCTGCGCCGGCGAGAGGTCCCGGCACGTCCCCGCGTAGCGCGGCGGCCGGCCCGCGGCGAGCTGAGACTTGCGGGAGACTTCGAGCTCGAGCGCGGAGCAGAAGCACGGATACACCGCGCCCACCGCGGCGAGCTCGCCGAAGTACCGCTCGTAGAGCGGCGCGCGCTGCGACTGCCGGTACGGACCCCGCTCGTCCTCCCGGCCGGGGCCCGCATCCCATTCGAGGCCGAGCCAGCGCAAATCCTCGAGCTGCCGCTCCCGGTAGTCCTCGCGGCTGCGCTCGGTGTCGGTGTCCTCGATGCGCAGCAGGAAGCGGCCGCCACTGCGGCGCGCGAGCAGCAGGTTGAACAGCGCGGTGCGCGCACTGCCGAGATGCACATCGCCCGTCGGGCTCGGCGCGAAACGCGTGACCGCCGGCGCGTCCGCCGCGCGGGAGCCTGCGGTTGATTCAGGGAATGCCACCGTGACAATGGTACCATCCCGCCATTGCCGCCAACGGGGGCGCCGGATCGCCGAACATGATGTCAAAGCAAGCACGATGCATGATGACGGGCTGTGTTGCGATGGGACTGCTGCTGTTCGGCGCGGTGGTGCATGCGGCGTCCGCTCCTCCGCCCCAGCCGGCGGCGAGCGGCAGCGACAGCGACACGCAGCCTTATCCGCGCGTGCGCGTGGTGACGAGCATGGGGAACTTCGAGATCGAGCTCTACCCCGACCGCTCGCCCCTCACGGTCTGGAGCTTCCTGCGGTACGTGCGCGAGGGCCAGTACACCAACACGCTCTTCCACCGGGTGATCGCCAATTTCGTCATCCAGGGCGGAGGACACGATGCGACCACCTACAAGCTCAAGCCCATCCACGGCTACGAGCCCAACGAGTCCGGCAACGGCCTGCAGAACAAGCGCGGATGGGTCGGACTCGCCCGCGCCACGGCACCGCATACCGGCAGCTGCCAGTTCTACATCAATCTCGTCGACAACCCGGAGCTCGATCCGGTGCCCACGCGGTGGGGCTACGCGGTGTTCGGCAAGGTGGTCGAGGGAATGGACGTGGTGGACCGCATCGGTGTCACGCCGACCGGGGCCATGGGCCCATTCAAGAGTGATGCGCCGCTGAAGCCGGTCGTCATCGAGCAGATCGAGATCGTGGCTGCCGGAGCGCCCACCTCGGAGCCGCCGGTCGTCACGACCCCGAACTCCCTCGAGCCGCCTCCGGTGCTGTCGCCCAAGTAGACCTCGGAGCACGGTCCGCCGCTCCCCGATCCGTGAGCGCATCCACCGTGGCGAGGCTGTTCATCTCCGACCTGCATCTCGACTCCGAGAGGCCGCAGGCCACCGAGCAGTTTCTCGGATTCCTCGCGACACACGCGGCGAAGGCGGAGGCGCTCTACATCCTCGGCGATCTGTTCGAGGCCTGGATCGGCGATGACGATCCGGAGCGCGAGAAGGCCCGGATCTGCGCCGCGCTCAATGAGTTGACGAGCGGCGGCGTGCCGTGCTTCGTGCTGCACGGAAACCGGGACTTCCTGCTCGCCAGCGGCTTCTGCGAGCGGACCGGCAGCGCGCTCCTTCCGGATCCAGTCGTCGTCGAGCTCGCGGGCGAGCGCGTGCTGCTCACGCATGGCGATGCGCTCTGCGTCGATGATCGCGCGTACCAGGAACTGCGCAGCGCCGTGCGCAATCGCGACTGGCAGCGGCGCTTCCTGTCGCTGCCGGTCGCCGTGCGCTCAAAGCTCGCCGGACAGGTGCGCGCGGGCAGCCGGGCACACATCGCCCGCACCGTGCCGTACATCATGGATGTGAACCCCGCCGCAGTCGCCGCCGCTCATCGGGCGACCGGCGCTCGGCGGATCATCCACGGCCACACGCATCGGCCCGGCGTTCACGAGCTGCGCCTCGATGAGCAGCCGGTACACCGCATCGTGCTCGGCGCCTGGTACGAGCAAGGCAGCTACCTTCACTACGAGGACGGCCGCTACGACCTGCGGGAGCTCCCCCGAGGCGGCTAGGATCCGCGTCGAACCCGCGGCAGGGTGAGGACCGCCTCGAGCCCGCGGTGGGGCAGATTGTTGACGACGAGGGAGCCACCGTGCGCCTGGGCGATGTCGCGCGCGATGCTCAACCCGAGCCCGGTGCCGCCCGTGTCGCGGTTGCGCGAGGATTCGATGCGATAGAAGGGCTCGAACACCCGCTCGAGCTCCTCGGGAGGCAGCCCCGGCCCCTCGTCCCTCACGCGCAAGGTGAGCGCCGCCGGGCCATCCTCCACCAGAATCGTCGCGCGCGCGCCGAAGTTGATCGCGTTGGAGACGAGATTGGTGAGGCAGCGCTTGAGGGCCTGCGGCTTTCCGCGGCAGCTGCCACGCATTCTGCCGCGGACCGACACGCTCGCGCCGAGCTCCGCGAATTCCGACTGGATCGTCGCGAGCAGCGCGTTGACGTCGATCGGCCTCGCCGCCTCGTCGTCGCTCAGGCCCTTCAGCAGCGCGAGCGCGCCGCGCACCATGCTTTCCATCTCGTCGAGATCGCGCCCGAAGCGCTCCCGGGTGTCCTCCGGATCGGCGAGCGTCTCGACGCGCAGCCGCATGCGTGTGAGCGGTGTCTTGAGGTCGTGGGACATGGCGGCGAGCACCCGTGTACGGCTATCGAGGTAGCGGCGCATCCGCTCCTGCATGGTGTTGAAAGCACGCGCCGCCTCCCGCAGCTCCTGCGCGCCGGACTCCTCGAGCGCCGGCTGGCTCACGTCGCGTCCCACCGCCTCGGCCGCACGGGCGAGGCTCGAGAGCGGCCGCGTGATGCTGCGCGCCACGACGTACAGCACGATCGCGGTGGCGATGGTGAGCAGCACCAGGTCCAGCACCAGGCTGCGCGGCAGGAGCGGCCCGCGCCGGCCCTGTGCGACCCGGAACTGCAGCGCATCACCATCGGGCAGGGTGATGCTCACGTCATAGAGGCGGCCGCCGAGCTCGTAGCCCTGGGGAGGCGGGCGCGTGACGCTGATGACTCGCTCCGCGGCGTTGCCGGGCGGACGCACCGCGACTCCGTAGTCCGGGCCGAGGAGAAATCTGATCTGCTGCGCGAGCGCCCGGGGGAAATCGGACACCGAGATCGGCGGGGATCCTCGCGTCTCAGGAGCGAGCTGCGGAGCGGGTCCCACCTGACCGGGCAGTCCCGCCTCGCCGGACAATCCCACCCCGCCGGGCAGTCCCGCCGCCGACGGCCCGAACGCGCCGCCGCGCCGGCGCAGCGGAGGGAATCGCTCGAGACGCGCCCGTGCGAGCGCGCGCGCCTGCGGATCGAGCACCTGCAGCGCGTAGGTGAGGTCCACGATGCGCCGGGACCATTCGCGGACGTTGCCCTCCGAGACGAACCGGTTGCGCTCCCGCGCGATGAGCGTGAAGGCGAGAGCCTGCGCCACGAACACCGCGACGAGCACCGAGATGAACAGCCGCCCGAAGACGGACCGCGGCCAGAGCGTCATGTGGCCCCACGGCGCCGAGCGTACCGCCGGCTCAATAAGGCTCGACACCGACTCCGACGACATAGCCCTCACCGTAAACCGTCTTGATGATCTGCGGCGCGCGGGCGTCGTCGCCCAGGATCTGGCGCAGCCGGCTCACCCGCACGTCGATGCTGCGATCGAGCGGATCGGCCTCCCGCCCGCGCAGCAACTCCGTCAGCTGCGCGCGCGAGAGCACGCGGTTCGGAGAGGTGAGCAGCACGGCGAGCAACCGGTACTCGGCTCCCGAGAGCGGGACGAGTGTCCCGTCCGGATTGGTCAATGCGCGGCTCGTCGTATCGAGCTGCCATCCGGCGAATCGGAAGCCGCGGACCGAAGCCGGATCGGGATCGCGGGGCGCATGGGCCGCGCGGCGGAGCACGGCCTTGACGCGGCCGAGGAGCTCCCGGGGATTGAACGGCTTTGGCACGTAGTCGTCCGCTCCCACTTCCAGACCGACGATGCGGTCCACGTCGTCACCGCGAGCCGTCAACATGATGATGGGGAGCTGGGAGCGCGTGCGCAGCTCGCGGCAGATCGCGAGCCCGTCCTCGCCCGGCAGCATCAGATCGAGCACGAGCAGGTCCACATGCGATTGCTGCAGCACCTTGCGCATCGAGCGGCTCTCGGCCACCGCGGTGGTGCGGTAGCCGTTCGTCTCGAAGTACTGGCCGAGGAGCGTGCGGATCTCGCGGTCGTCATCGACGATGAGCAGGTGCGGTCGGTCGTTCATGGGTCGTGCTCGAGGATTGCCGGACCTTATCCCCGGAGCAGTCCAAGGCGTGTAATGAATTGTTTCCCCGTCTTCAGGCCGGCGCGCCGGAATGGAACCGAAACTCGGCGTCCGGAGCGGTCGCGAGCTCCGCTTCCCGCGCGGCGAGCTCGAGCAGCCGGCTGCGCCACTCCTCAGCCCTCTCCGCGCGCGCGAGCTCCACGTAGCGCTCGAAATGCCGCGCCTCGGAGCGCTCGAGCCGGGCGTAGAGCTCCCCGAGCGGCGGGGCCAGGCGCGGTGCGAGCAACCGAAAGCGCTCGCAGGACCGCGCCTCGATCAGCGCGGCGACGAGCAGCAGATCCAGTTTACGGCCCGGCTCAGCCGTGCGCAGCATCGCGCGCAGTCCCACTCCGTAGCGGCCCGGCTTCTGCCGCTCGAACGGCACGCCAAGCGCATCCATCACACTCTCGACCTGCTCGAAGTGCCGGAGTTCCTCCCGGGCGAGCCGCGACAGCGCCACCCCGAGCAGGCGGTCCTGCGGATAGGCGAACATCAGCGAGAGCGCCGTGGAGGCTGCCTTCTTCTCACAATTGGCGTGGTCGCGCAGCAGCTCGCGCCACCGCTCGACCGCGGCGTCCACCCATCCAGCCGGCGTCGCCACGAGCAGGATCGCGCCGACTTGAGGCCCCTCGGAGCGGCTCACGCGACCAGCTCGGCCGCGTACAGATCCTCGAGCGCCTGTTGCAGCGCGGCCGCGGCCGCGGCCGCGGACTCGAAGCGATCCGCAGGCAGCTTCGCCAGCAGCTTCCAGACGAGCGGCTGCAGCCTCGCGAGGGACTCGGGCAGCGCCGGGAGCGGTGCCTTGCGGTGCAGGTAGATGATCGACATGGGGTTCTCGGCCGTGTAGGGCTTTCGCCCGCTCAGCATCTCGTACAGGATCACCCCGAGGCTGTACAGATCGCTGCGCGCGTCGATCGGCTCCCCGTGGCCCTGCTCGGGGCTCATGTAGTGCGGGGTGCCGCAGATGAGGTTGCGGTCCGTTGCATCGAGCTCGAGCGCCACTTGCTTCGAGAGGCCGAAGTCGATCAAGGCGAGCGAGCCGTCGTCGCGCACCATGACGTTGCCCGGCTTCAGATCCCTGTGCAGCACGCCGGCTTCGTGGACGGCCTGCAGCGCGCACGCGAGCTGCAGCGCGATTCTCAGGGCCTCCGCGGGGGAGACGCCGGTGCGGATCCGCTTGGTGAGGTCGCCGTGGCGAAAGTACTCCATCACGAGATAGGCGTGCTCGTCGCTCACGCCGAGGTCGTAGAAGCGCACGACGCAGGGGGCCTCGATGCGCTGCGCGATCTCGTGCTCCTGCAGGAATCGCTTGAACGTGTGGTCGAGCGCGTTCTCCTCGAGCCGGTCGCGCGCGACCTTGATCACAACGAGAGCGAGATCGAGCTCGCTCTCGGCGAGATAGAGCTCCGAGATATGGCCTTTCGCGAGGCGGCGCACGCAGCGGTATCCGGGGATGCGCGCGCCGCTGAACCGGAAGGGGTCGGGGCCGTCCGCCGAGCGTGCCGCGCGCATGCGCGCCTGATGCTCGGCAGATTGAGCGACGGCCTCGATCAGCGCCTCGTGATCGATCTTCTCCCTCGCGAGCACGGCGCTCGCCCCGAGCGCGCGGGCGCGGCGCTCCACCCCGTCGTCGCGCCGAGCGCTGAACAGCACGATCGGCGGGAATCCGCTGCGCCGCGCGAGGTCCTCGAGCCAGTCGAGCCCGTGCGCGCCGCCGAGGAGGGCCGCATCGAACCCGTGCGCGCAAATCTCCGGCGCGAGGGCACCGCGGACCTGTGGGTCGTACTCGACGCATGTCGCCTGGGGCCAGCGGCACGTCACATGGTGCCGCAGGAGCGTGCGGTACCGAGCATCGTCGTCGATGATCAACAGCCGCATGTTGCCGCCCGGCTCATCGGCTCGCGGCCTTCAGGTTGAGCACTCAGCCAGGCTCGGGCCGCGGCTGCCGAGAGCTTCAGGCCCATGACGAGGTCTCCGACATTCGTGCCGGTCGGACCGGTGTGCACCAGGTCGCCTGCCGCGGCGAGTGCTGCGCCGGAGTCGGCGCGGCGCAGGCAATCGTCCACGTCGAGACCTGCGCTCGCAGCCCGCGCGCAGGTGTCGCCGTCCACGATCGCTCCGGCATCGACCGTAGGGCCATCCGTCCCGTCCGTCCCCGCCGCGAGCAGGACCAAGTCCTCGTAGCCGGCGATGAGCCGCGCCGCCTCGAGCGCGAGGTGTTGATTGCGGCCGCCGCGGCCGGGGTGCGCGGGCAGCTCGAGCACCGACTCCCCGCCCCAGGCCTTGAGCTCGCTCGAGCCGAGCGCCAGCTCGTGTGCGAAGCGCACGGCGAGGGGCCCCACGCTGCCGCTGAAGCGCTCCGGCCGGATCTGCGCCTCGAGCCCCGCGGCCCGGGCGCGCACCGCGCTCAAGGCCTCCGCGAGGGAGGCGACGACGATCCGCTCGATATCGTCGCCGGGGCCCGCGCGCTCCGCCGCCACCGGGGTAGCCGGACCGAGCGCAGCCGGCGGGCCGAGCAAGCCCGAGCCAATGACCGCAGGATCGTCCCCCGGCACGTCCGAGATGTAGAGGGCAAGCGCGCCGCGCCCGGCGAGCAGTGCAGCGAAGCGGCCGCCCTTCAAGCGCGAGATCCGTCCGCGCCGAGCGTTCAGCTCCTCGATCGGAAGTCCGCTCGCGAGCCCCTCGGCGTTGAGCCGCTGCAGGTCCTCGAGACTCGACCCCGGCGCGAGCACCTCGATGAGGCTCGAGGCGCCGCCGGAGATGAGACACAGGGGCCGCACGCCGTGCGGCATCTCCTCAACGAAGCGCAGGAGCCGGGCACCGGCATCGAGCGAGCGCCGATCCGGCACGGGATGGCCGCTCTCGTGGATCTCGACGCCGGGAAGCTCGAGCGCTTGCGGGTCCACGTGCCCGTCCTTGGTGACGAGCAGCACTCGCTCGAGGGCGCCGCCGAGTGCATCGCTCGCCCCGAGCGCCATGCGGGATGCGGCCTTGCCCACCGCGATGGCCCAGGTCCGTGCGCCTCCCGGCCGCTCGCTCAGCGCCTGGCGCGTGCGGAGCCGCCCGTCCACCGCAGCAAGTGCCGCCCCCAGGAGCTCGAGCAGGATCTGACGGCGCGGCTCCTCGCGGGCGGCCACGTCACGAACCGTGCACGACCCTCAAGGGTGCGCGCCGTTCCCCGCCCCGGCGGGCCTTGGCTTCGTCCGAGCGCTCGAGCTGCAGCCGCTCCAGGTACTCCTGAGTCACGTCGCCGGTGACGTACTCGCCCGAGAAGCACGAGGTATCGAAGCCCGTGATCTGGGCGTCGTCGTGGCGGCAAGCTGCCACGAGATCCTCGAGGTCCTGATAGACGAGCCAGTCCGCGCCAATGAAGCTCTGCACCTCCTCGAGGCTGCGGTGGCTCGCGACGAGCTCACTCGCCGCCGGCATGTCGATCCCGTAGACGTTCGGGAAGCGCACGGGAGGGGCGGCGGAGGCGAAGTACACTTTCTTCGCGCCGGCCTCGCGCGCAAGCTCGATGATCTGCGCCGAGGTCGTGCCGCGCACGATCGAGTCATCGACCAGCAGCACGTTCTTGCCGCGGAACTCCAGGTCGATGGCGTTCAGCTTGCGGCGCACCGATCGCTCGCGCATCTCCTGGCCGGGCATGATGAACGTGCGGCCGATGTAGCGGCTCTTGGTGAAGCCCTCGCGATATTTCAAGCCGAGCCGCTGCGCGACCTGCAGGGCGCTCGTGCGGCTGGTATCCGGGATGGGAATGACCACGTCGATGTCGTGGTCCGGACGCTCGCGCAGGATCTTCTCGGCCAGCCGATCGCCCATCCGCATGCGCGCGCGATAGACGGAGATGTTGTCCATGATCGAGTCCGGCCGCGCGAAGTAGACGAACTCGAAGATGCAGGGCGTAAGCCGCACGGGGGCGACGCACTGCTGCGCGTGCAGGTGCCCCTGCTCGTCGATGAAGACCGCCTCCCCGGGACCCACGTCGCGGACCCGCTTGAAGGAGAGCATGTCGAGCGCGACGCTCTCCGAGGCGAGCATCCATTCCGGGCCCTTTGGCGTCTCGCGCTGGCCGAGCACGAGGGGGCGGATGCCGTTCGGATCCCGAAAGCCGAGCACCCCGTGGCCGATGATCATGGCGACGACCGCATAGCCGCCGCGGCAGCGGCGGTACACGGCGCTCAGCGCGGCGAACACATCCCCGGCCGTGACGCGCAGCGTGCCGATGCGCTGCAGCTCCGAGGCGAACACATTGAGCAGCACCTCCGAATCGGAGGCCGTGTTGAGATGGCGGCGATCCTCGCGCGTCAGCACCTCGGCGAGCTCGGCCGCGTTGGTGAGATTGCCGTTGTGCGCGAGGCAGATGCCGTAGGGCGCATTCACGTAGAACGGTTGCGCCTCCGAGGCGCTGTCGCACCCGGCGGTCGGATAGCGCACGTGCCCGATGCCGACGTTCCCCTTGAGCTCGAGCATGTGATGCTGCTGGAACACGTCGCGCACGAGCCCGCTGCCCTTGCGCACGTAGAGCTCGCCTTCGCTCGCCGTGACGATCCCGGCGGCGTCCTGCCCGCGGTGCTGCAGGACGGTGAGCGCATCGTACAGCCGCTGATTGGCGGGACTCCTTCCAACGATGCCGACGATTCCGCACATGGCCGCCCCCTAGCTCATCCTCAGCGCGCGGTCTATCGACAGCGTCGACGCGCTGTCGAGCCGGCGCTCGAGCGCATCGCCCACGAGCGACCGCACGACGCTCGCGATGTCCTCGCCGTACGGTATGAGCGTGGACTTGCGCCACCAGCGCTCTCCGTCGAGCCGCAGCGTCTGGCAGAACAGCACCAGCACGCCGAAGATCAGGATGCCGCGCAGCAGGCCGAACACGAAGCCCATGAAGCGATCCATGCCGCTGAAAATGGAGAGCCGCACCAGATGGACGGCAAGCGCGCCGATCCCGGCGCCGAGGAGCAGCACGGCGACGATCAGAATCACCCGGGCTGCCCACCGCCGCACTTGCGGGCCCGAGAGCAGCCCTCCGAGATAGGGCTCCAGGACGCCGCCGAGATGCCAGGCGACGAGCAGGGCCACCACCCAGGTGACGAGCGCGATGACCTCCCGCAGGAAGCCGCGCGTCACGCCAACGATGGCCGAGATGACGATGAGGGCGACGATCAAATAATCGACGGTGCTCATGAGGGTGAACGGCGCATGGTTCCGTGCGGCGCGGATTGTACTAGAGCGGCGCGGAACCCGCCCGTGCGCCCGTACGAACTTCGAGCCGAAGGCGCCGCCGGCACTACCGGCGCCTAGGGCCGCTGGACGACCGCCGCCTGGCCCGCCGCATGCAGCCGCCGCGCCACGGCGAGCGCCGCCGTGCGATCTCGCTCGGGGCCCACTCGCACCCGGAACCACCTGCGGCCCTGGCTCATGCTCTGCGAGACGGAGACGCTGAACCCTTTGAGCTTCAGCCCGCGGGCGAGCCGCTCCGCATGCTCGCGGGTGTCGAAGCTTCCGACCTGCACCTGCCAGCCGGCTGGGGCCGCTGCCCCAGTGCCCGGGCGCTTCGCCGAAGCGGCCGCTGCGGACGCTGTCCGCTGCGCCTCGCGATGCGGCGCCGCCGCACTGGGTCGTGCAGGCTTCTCGGAGTGCGGGGCCGTCGCTGCCGGCTGCTGCGGACTCGTCTCGGGTGGCGGGGCCGTCGCCGCCAGCGGCTGCGGGCCCGTCTCAGGCAGCGGGGGCGCCTTGGGCTGCGCCGCGCCGAGCCGCGCAGCGGCGCCCGGCTGTCCCGCGGGACTGCCCGAGCCGTCATCGAGCCGGACGGTGTAAGAAACCATGGGCGGCTCGCCAGCCGCCGGCGCGGAGCGTGGAGCAACGTGCCGGGGCCCCGAGAGCAGCTCCGGAACCAGCAGGACCACCAGCGCCACCAGGATCACTGCGCCGGTCAATCGCTCTTTTGCTCGGATCTCCACCTTCGGGGCGTTGAATGAGGATTTCAAGCGGACTCGCGGGCCGCAAGTCAGTTCATCGAGTATAGCCCAGCCACTCGAGAGCCGCGCCCACCGCCGCGAACGAGCCGAACACCACCACTCGATCGCCGGGCTGCGCGCGATCGCGCGCGAGCTCGCAGCCTTCGGTCACGGAGCCCGCAAGTTCAGGCGCCTGCACCGCGGCGGCGAGGCGCGCCGCAAGCTCCGCAGCGGTCGAGCCTCTGGGGCCCGGCACGGCGCACACGATCCACTCGTCGATGACACTCGCAACTGCGCGGCCCACGGCCTCGACATCCTTGTCACGGAGAATGCTCGAGACCGCGAGAGTCTTCCCCGCCACCGGGCGGGCCCGCAGGTTCTCCGAGAGCACCTGCGCCGCGGGCTCGTTGTGCGACACGTCGAGGATCCACTCGACCTCCCCTCCCCGCTTCCCCGGCCGCCGGATGATTTGAAACCGGCCGGGCAGCCGCGCGCTCCGCAGCGCCTCGACGATCCATTCGCGGTCGAGCGGCCGCGACCCGGGCAATGCCTCGTACGCGGCGAGGGCCGTCGCGGCATTGCGGAACTGGATGGCGCCCTCGAGCGCCGGAGGCGGCAAGCCCTCGTGCGTCGCGCGCAGCCCGCGGTAGGTCCAGTGCTCCGCCTCGACGCTCCAGTCGAAGTCCCGTGCGGCCACTATTGGACGCGCGCGCAGCCGCTCGATGGCCGTGAAGACGCTGTCCGGCATCTGCGCCGTGCCGAGCACGGCGGGCCGGTCCGTGCGAAAGATGCCCGCCTTCTCGGCCCCGATCGCATCGAGCGTATCGCCCAGCCAGTCCCGATGGTCGAATCCGATCGAGCACAGCACGCCCACGTCGGCATCGAGCACATTGGTCGCATCGAGCCGGCCTCCGAGCCCAACCTCGAGCACCGCCACATCGACGCGGGCGTCGGCGAAGAGCAGGAGCGCCGCAAGAGTGTTGTACTCGAAGAAGGTGAGCGTCGTGCCGCCGCGCGACCGCTCGATGCGCTCGAACGCGCCGATGAGCTCACCGTCGGTCGCCTGCGCCCCCGCGACCCGCACTCGCTCGTTGTAGTGCAGGAGATGCGGCGAGGTGAAGCTTCCGGTGCGGTAGCCCGCGGCGCCGAAGAGCGCCTCCAGATACGTGACCGTCGAGCCCTTGCCGTTCGTTCCCGCGACGGTGACGGTGCGGTGGGAGGGACTCGCGAGTCCGAGCGCGCGAGCGACGACCGCCACACGCTCGAGACCCAGATCGATGCTGCGAGCGTGGACCGACTCCTGCAGCTCGAGCCACTCCGCCAGATTCATGCGGCAATGGGCGGAAGCTTCAGCAGGAGCCGCAGCAGAGCCGCGATCCGGTCGCGCATGTCGCGCCGGTCCACGATCATATCGAGCGCCCCGTGCTCGAGCTGGAACTCGCTGCGCTGGAAGCCTTCCGGCAAGGTCTCCCGCATGGTCTGCTGGATGACGCGCGGCCCGGTGAAGCCGATCAGGGCGCGCGGCTCGGCGAGATTCAGATCGCCGAGCATGGAGAGGCTTGCCGACACGCCACCTGTCGTGGGATCTGTGAGCACCGCGACGTACGGCACGCCTGCCCGGGCCAGCCGCGCGAGCGCCGCGCTGGTCTTGGCCATCTGCTGGAGCGAGTAGAGCCCCTCCTGCATTCGGGCGCCGCCGCTCGAGGAGAAGCAGATGAGCGGCGAGCCGTGCTCGATGCAGTAGTCCACGGCCCGCTTGAAGCGCTCGCCGACGACCGATCCCATCGTTCCGGCGAGAAACTGGAACTCGAAGCCGCAGGCAACCACGGGCAGCCCGTGGAGCTTGCCCGCGAGCGCGACGAGCGCATCCTTCTCCCCGGTCAGCTTCTGCGCCTGGGCGAGCCGGTCCTTGTAGCGCTTGCTGTCGCGAAACTTGAGCGGATCCTCCGGTGAGATGTCCCCGCCGATCTCGAGCGGCTCCCCGGGATCGAGGAAATAGGTGAGCCGCTCGCGGGCGCCGATGCGCATGTGGTTGCTGCATTTCGGGCAGACGTAGAGGTTGCGCTTGAGCTCCGCCTGGTAGAGCACGGCATCGCAGGACGGGCACTTCTTCCAAAGGCCCTCGGGCACCGAGCGCTTGCGGCGCTCGGTCTTGATGCGCGAGGGCATGATCTTCTCAAACCACGACATGCGACCGTCCCAGGGAGATGAAGTGCGGAAGACCCGGAATCATAGCCCAGGAGGCATCGGTCGGGTCCGGCAAAGCGAAGGCGGGAGGATAGCGCACGCTCCAGAGATACAGGCCGCCGGGGGGTGCCGTCGCCGCGCCCTGCGTCCGATCTCGGGACTCGAGGACCTCGCGCGCCCACACGGGGGCGGCCTCGCCGCATCCCACGGCGATGAGGAGGCCGGCGATATTGCGCACCATGTGGTGCAGGAACGCGTTCGCGGTCGCCCGGATCGCGATCCAGTCGCCCTGCCGCTCGACCGTGAGCTCATGCAGCCGGCGCACGGGCGTGCGCGCCTGGCATTCCGCCGCCCGGAATGCGCTGAAGTCGTGCTCGCCGGTGAGCTCGCGCGCCGCCTCGTTCATGCGCTGCTCATCGAGGCGCCGGTGGACCACGGCGGCACGGTCCGCCGCAAGCGCCGAGCGGACGCCGCGATTGCAGATGAGATAGCAGTAGGTGCGGCTCTCGGCGCGGTGGCGCGCATGGAACTGCGCGGACACCTCCTGCGCCCAGGTCACGCTCACATCCGCGGGCAGGTTCGTGTTGGCGCCAAGCGTCCAGCCGCGCGGGGTACGGACGGCATCGGCATCGAAGTGCGCGACCTGCCCCACCGCGTGCACGCCCGCGTCCGTGCGTCCGGCGCAGATAATCCCGACGGGCTCCGCGGCGACGCGACCCAGTGCGGTCTCGACGACGCCCTGAATGGTCGGCAGGCCGGCCTGCGCCTGCCAGCCTACGTACCTTCCGCCGTGGTATTCGAGCCCGATCGCAACCCGGGGCATCAGCCGGGGAGCGCGGCGATCAGCCGCTCGGCCTCTTGCTTCTGCACGACCGATCCCTCGGTCAAGACTTCCTCCAGGATGTTGCGCGCGCCCTCGGGATCGCCCATGTCCATGTAGGCCCGGGCAAGGTCGAGCTTGGTGCCGACCTCGCTCATGGTCACCGGCTCCAGGTCGGGAAGCGCCAGGTCCTCCGACTGCAGGCGCTGGGTCGCGGCGAACGCCGCATCGGGGACCGTCGCCGTCCCCACATCGAGATCCACGCCGCCCGCGGAGCCGTTCGTCCGCCGGGGCGCCTCCTCGGGCTCGCCAACCTCGAAGTCGAGGCTCCCCGAAGGCTTCAGTGCGGCGAGGCGAGAGGTGTCCGCCAGATGATCGGAAGCCGCGGGCGCGGCTTTGCGAATCGCAGTGGCGCCTGCATCCTCGCCTGCGAACGGGTCGTTATCGAAGTGCCAGCTTCCCGTCTCGGTAATCTTGAGCTCGCCGTCACCATCGTCGGACGCGGCGCGCTGCTCCGCCGTCTCGATCAAGCGACGCGAATGCTCATCGAGGCCGGCGACGAGCGTCGGCCCTTCCGCAGCCGCGCCGTGGGCGGACTCGATCGAATTTTGCGAAGCCCCCTCCGGCGACCCGGACGTGCCTTCGTGGAGCCCGTTGAGGTCGAGGCCGAGATCGTCGAGCGCAAGCTCGGTCGTGTGTTCGCTGCTCGCGCCGGCCCTGAGCGCCATCTGGACCTTCTCGCGAATGGTCGGATTATCGTCCGCGCGCAGCGCCGGCTGCTCGACGGTCGGTGCCTCTGGAAGCAGCTGCGTGGGATTCCAGTCCCGGTCGAGCGTCGTCGTCATCTCCCGGGTCGTGCCCGTCAGCTCGCGAGTGGTTCCGGTCATCTCGCGCGTCGCACCGATGCCGGAGTCGGCCGTCCCGGTCATGCGCTGAGTCGCCGTGACTCCTGCCCGCTCGGCCGTCGCGTCCTCCGGCAGCACGAGGCTGTCGTCGAGCGCGAGGTTCTTGTCGGTCGCCTGCTGCGCCGCGGCCTCGGCGACAGGGTCGCGCTCGCCGATGGCGGTTCCGATGTCGAGGTCCACGACATCCTGCGCGGCGGGAGCCGCCTCGCCGAGGATGTCGAAATCCACGCGGTGCTGTCCGCCTTCGAGATCCAGGTTGACGCCGCCCGCGGCCGCGCCGCTCACCGCCGTGCCGCCCGCGAACAGCGGGTCCTCCGGCGCGAGCTGCTTGCCCATGATCACGATCTTTTCCCACTCACCGGGCACGGCTTGCGCGCGCGTCGCCGCGAGCTCACGGGCCGTCACGAGGAACTGCTCCTTGTTCCCCCACACGAAGAACACCTCGAGCAGCTTCAGCTTGAGGTCGCGCCGCTCGGGCTCCCGCTGGATGCCGATCCGGACGAGATCGGCGGCCTGGTCGTAGAGACCGTAGGCCATGTGGAAGTCCGCCTCGGCGAGGGGATCGCCCTGATCGAGGTTGAGGGCGGTGGTCTCGCCCGTCATCGCCTCGTCGGCCGCCACATGGCGCGCCGCGGGAGCGGGCGCCGCTCCCTCGAACCGAGGCCGCTCGTGGGTCCCGGTCTCCTCCACCAGGAAACTGCTCTCGCGCTTCAGCGCGAGGTGCGGCTCCGTGAGGTTCGCGTCCCGGCCGCCTCCCTGGGTCGAGGCGCCGGCCTCGGCCAGGCGGCCGAGCGAGTCGTCGAACCCGGCCTTGCGGCGCGAGGACCAGCCGCGGAGGCCGAAGTAGGCGAGCAAGGCGACGAGGACGAGCGCGACGACCCACCACAGGTTTCTCAGCGAGTTGAGCCACGCGCTGACGGGGGAAACCGGTCGCGGATGACTCACAGCCTTCGGACGCTTGACGGGCGGGTGCGCGACCGGCGGTCGAGCCGCCACCGGTTGCTGGGCCACCGGGGGAGTCGCGGACACCGGCGGATTCTCGGCCGGCGGGGCCGCTTGCGGCGCCTCGACGGGCGGCTGGGACGGAGTGACTTGTGCGCCTGGCGCGGCGGCGGCGGCCGCCCCGCCTGCGCGGGCAGCGAGCTGCGCCTGCAGCCGGTTCAGCTCGGCGTTGCGCATGTCGAGCAGCCGGCGAGCCGTGTCGAGCTGCGTCTGCAAGGACTGCACCTCGCCCTGCAGGGCCTGTGCAGACTCGCCCGAGGAGCTGGCCGCTCCCGCGCCGGCGTTCGCCGACGCGGAGGACGAACGGCTGGGCACGACCAGCCGCAGCCGCCCGGCCTGCGCTGCCGCGCCTGCGCCGCCGGCACCCTCGTTGCGCCACGCGGCGTACTGGCGGTGCACCTCGGCGGAGGCATCGGAAGGCGAAATCGCCTCGATGGCCGATGCGCTCGGGATGCGCAGCACCGCGCCCGCGCGCAGCCAGTTCATGTTGTGAGCGAACGCGCTGGGATTCCCGTCGTACGCGGCAACCATCCAGCGCCGCTCATCGGCGCGGCTGCCGCCGGCGAGCTGCGATGCGATATGCGAGAGCGTGTCGCCCCGGTGCACCTCGTAGGAGGTCGACGCCGCGGCACCGCCCTCCGCGGCGGCAGGCGGCGAAGCGGGAACGGCAGGGCTACTCGATGGCGGAGGGGCCGCGGCTGCGGTGGCCGTCGGCGCCGCGCGCTCGATCGTGCCTTGACGCACGCCGGAGCCCGAGACCGGGGGCGCGACCGTATGGGCCACTTCGCCCTGATTGGGCGTATACACCGGCGGATCGAGCAGCAGGTCGTATTCGCGCAGGAACTGGCCGCGGTCCCAGTCGAGCTCGACCAGCACCGTGAGGAAGGGCTCCGTGACCGGTTGAGTGGAGCGGAGCTCGAGCACATCGTGGCCGTCCGCGGTGCGCGCCGCCTTGACCGTCACGTTCGCAAGGAAGGGTGCCCAGTCGAGGCCATGCTGAGCGAAGGTCTCGCGCGAGGCGATCTGGGGCCGCAGACTCGCCAGCTCGTCCGGCGTCGCCCCCACCAGCTCGATGTTGGCATCGAGCGGCGCGTTGAGCGTCGACAGGAGATGGATGTCTCCGAGGCCCAGAGCCAGCGCGGCCGACGGACAGGCGACCAGCCCCGCCAGCGCCCATCTAAGGGATTTGGCAAGCATCACGACACCCCAAACTGCATTGGCCGGCTAAAATTCCCAGCTGAAACAAAAAGTTGAATGGCATCTGCGCCGTCCGCCCGTCGGACGGCAATATAACTTATAAACGATCGCGGACCAAAATCTCCGCGATCGGGACACCGCGCGCGGTTGCGCCCTGGCGAAGGTTGTCTACAACGATCCATCAGTGGCCCCGCGCTCGCACGACATATCTTTGCTGATCCGCCAGACATAAACTGTGTCGCGGTTCGCTGCTCGGTGGCGGCGGGAGCCCCTCGCCCGCGTCCGTCCAGCACTGTGATCTCCGGCGCATTTACGCCTCGAGGCCCTCCATTCCGTCAGGCGGCGGCCCTCTCCTTGGCGCTCACTTCGTGATCACCGGCGTCGCGGACACCACATCCGCATTCTGCGCGCGATGCCGCAGGTAGTGATCCGCCAGCACCATCGCGAGCATGGCCTCCGCGATGGGCACGGCCCGCAGCCCGACACAGGGGTCGTGCCGGCCGGTGGTCACGATCTCCGCGGCATGGCCCGCCACGTCGATGGTCCTGCCCGGAATCTGGATGCTCGAGGTGGGCTTGAGTGACACGTGGGCCACGATGTCCTGGCCGGACGAGATGCCGCCGAGCACCCCTCCTGCATGATTGCTGGTGAACCCTGAGGGAGTGAGCTCGTCGCGATGCTCGCTGCCTTTCTGCTCCGTCGCGCGCGTCCCGGCTCCGATCTCCACCGCCTTGACCGCATTGATGCTCATCATCGCGTACGCGATGTCGGCGTCCAGCCGGTCGAACACCGGCTCGCCGAGCCCGGGCGGCACGCCCGTCGCGACGATCGTGACGCGCGCCCCGATCGAATCCCCCGCGCTGCGCAGGCTCCAGATGAGCGCCTCGAGCTCGGCGACACGCGCGGGATCCGGGCAGAAGAAGGGATTCTCGTAGGCGAACGCCGGATCCACTGGATCCAAGCGCAGCGCGCCGACCTGGCTCAGATACCCGTGGATCCGCACCCCGAGCCGGTGCGCGAGATACTTGCGCGCGACGGCGCCGGCCGCGACACGCATGACCGTCTCGCGTGCGGAGGAGCGGCCGCCGCCTCGATGGTCGCGCGCCCCGTACTTCTGCTGATAGGTGTAGTCGGCATGTCCGGGCCGGAAGAGATCCTTGATCTTCTCGTAGTCCCGCGAGCGGGCGTCGGTGTTCTCGATCAGCATGCCGATCGGCGTGCCGGTCGTTCGTCCCTCGAACAGGCCCGAAAGGATCCGCACCTGGTCGGTCTCCCGGCGCTGGCTCACGAACTGCGAGGTGCCCGTGCGGCGCCGATCGACGTCCGTCTGGACATCCGCCTCGCTGAGCGGCAGGCCCGGCGGACAGCCATCGACGATGCAGCCCATCGCGGGACCGTGGCTTTCGCCGAAGGTCGTCACCGTGAAGAGCTTGCCGATCGTATTCCCGGACATGCCGCGATCACCGTGCCCGAAGAGGCTCCGCCGTCAGAAGTTGTTCCACCGTCAACAGAAAGACTCCGCCGCCGCCGCGCTCGAATTGCAGCCAGGTGAACGGCATGCGCGGGAAGGCGCGACGCACGGCCCGCTCGGTGTCGCCCACCTCCACGACCAGAATGCCGCGCCGGCGCAAGTACCTGCCCGCCTCCCGCAGGATGACGCGCACCGAGCGCAGCCCGTCGCCGCCCGCAGCGAGGGCCAGCTCCGGTTCGTGGGCGTACTCGGGCGGCAACCCTGCGAGCTCGCGCGCGCCCACGTAGGGCGGATTGCTCACGATGATATCGTAGCGGCGCCGCGCGAGCGCGCGGAAGTGATCGGATTTGACGAGGCTCACACGCCGTCCCAGCCGGTGCTTGCGCACGTTGATCCGGGCGACGGCGAGGGCCTCCTGCGAGATGTCGGACGCATCCACCCGGGCGCGGCCGAACGCCTTCGCGCAGGCGATGGCGATACAGCCGCTCCCCGTGCCGAGATCGAGCACCCGACGCACCGCGGAGGGCAGGATCCAGGGCGCGAACCGGCGCTCGATGAGCTCGGCGAGCGGCGACCTCGGGATGAGCACACGCGGGTCGACGTGCAGCTCGAGCCCGGCGAACCAGCTCTTGCCGGTGAGGTAGACCGCCGGGATGTGCTCGGCGATGCGACGTTCGATGAGCGCGAGCGCCTGCTGCGCCTCGCGCGGGCGGACGCGCCTCGCGTCGAGGTTTCCTGGGGCAAGGGGCGGCAGCTCGAGGGCGTGCAGGACGAGCGCCGCCGACTCATCCCACGCGTTGTCGGTCCCGTGGCCGAAGCACACTCCCGCACGCGCAAGGCGCCGCGCGCCGCGCTCGATCAGCTCACGCGGCGACACCGCCCGGCTCGCAGGCGGCCGGCGCCCGGGCCTCGCCCCTGTCTTGTGGGATAATTTCCTCATGTCCCTGCGCTCCTCCTGGATCCTCCTCGCGTGCGTCGCGCTCTGCGCCGCGGCGGCCGGCATGTGGGTCGCCCGCGAGCTCGGCCCGCCCGTCCCGCGGCTCGTGAGCGGCACGTGGCTGGCGCGGCCGCGCAGCGTCGGACCGATCGCGCTCGTCGATGAGACCGGCGCGCCGTTCACGCAGGCGCGGCTGCGCGGCGCGCCCTCGCTCCTTTACTTCGGATTCACGCACTGTCCCGATGTGTGCCCGACGACGCTCGTCAAGCTCGCGCGGGTCCGCCGCTCCGCGGCCGTCCCGCATCTGCGCGTGATCTTCGTGACCGTCGATCCGGCACGCGACAGCCCGGAGCTGCTCGGCGCGTACGTGCATGCGTTCGACCCGCATTTCATCGCACTCACGGGCTCTGAGCAGGCGATCGGCTCATTCGCCGCGAGGCTCGGCGTCGCGTTCCAGAGAATCGATCTGCCGGGCGGAGACTACACGATGGATCACACCGCCGTCGTGTTCCTGCTGGATGCTGAGGGACGCATCGTCGCGGTGTTCACCGCGCCCTTCGATGCCGCGCTCCTCACGCAGGATCTGCGCCGCGCCGCGGGATTCCTCTCCGCGGATTCCGCCGCGGCGACTCAGAGCTCATGACGCAGACCCCGGTGTCGCCGACTCGGCCCCGCCGCGCAGCCGGTGCAAGCGCGGCCGGCTCGTGGCTCTTCGTCACCCTGCAGCGCCTGCTGCCCCAGCACGTGCTGTCCCGTGCCGTCCATTGCCTCGCCCGCGCGCGCCTCAAACCCCTCAAGAACGCCCTGATCGGCGCCTTCGTGCGCCGCTTCCGCCCGCAGATGAGCGAGGCCAGCGAGCCGGATCCGCATCTCTACGGCAGCTTCAACGAGCTGTTCACCCGCGCGTTGAAGCCCGGCGCGCGCCGCGTCGATTCCGATCCCTCCTCCGTCGTCTCTCCGGTGGACGGCACGGTGAGCCAGATCGGCTATCTGGATGGGCTCACCCTCCTGCAGGCGAAGGGCAGGACCTACCGCCTCGATGCGCTGCTCGCGGCCCACGCCTGGACTCCCCGCTTCGCAGGTGGGGCGTTTGCGACGCTGTACCTCGCCCCGCGCGACTACCACCGCATCCACATGCCCCTCGCGGCGCAGCTGCGGGCCGCGTGGTACGTCCCAGGCCGACTGTTCAGCGTGAACACGACGACGGCCGAAGCCGTCGGCGATCTCTTCGCCCGCAACGAGCGCGTCGCGTGTGCCTTCGAGACCGCGAGCGGCCTGCCGCTCGCGATGGTTCTCGTCGGAGCGCTGTTCGTCGGCAGCATCGCCACGCAGTGGCACGGCGAGGTGGCGCCCAGGCGGCCGCGGAGGGCGCTCGACCTGCCGGTGCCCTACCCCGCCCCGCCCCTCGCGAAGGGCTCCGAGATGGGCCACTTCAACATGGGCTCGACGGTCATCCTGCTCTTTCCGCGCGACGCGGTCGCGTGGCTCCCGGAGCTCGCGGCCGCAAGCCGGATCCGCATGGGCCAACCGCTCGCGCGCCTGCTCGCCGCGGGATGACAGCCGTGCCCCCGAGCGTAACGGCGACGCCGCACGACTGGCGGCCGGCGGCGAGCAAGCAGATGCTCGAGCGGCGCGCGGCGCTGCTCGCACGGACGCGAGCCTTCTTCGCTCAACGCGGTGTGCTCGAGGTGGAAACGCCGATTCTCGCGAGCGCGGCCGTCACGGACGTGCACATCCATTCGGCTCGAGTTGACCTCGGGCCCGGCGCGCCTGCCCTTTTCCTGCAGACCTCCCCCGAGTACGCGATGAAGCGGCTGCTCGCCGCCGGATACGGCGATGTGTTTCAGATCTGCCGCTCCGTGCGGGGGTTCGAGCGCGGCCGGTTGCACAATCCGGAATTCACGCTCGTCGAGTGGTACCGGCTCGGCTTCTCGCTCGAGCGGCTGATGAGCGAGGTGGAGGCGCTCGTGAGAGAGCTCCTCGGCCCCGGCGCGACCCGGGCCGGCGAGCACCTCACCTATCGGGACGCCTTCCTGCGCGAGCTGCGGCTCGATCCCTTGACGGCCGAGCCCGGCGAGCTGTCGCGCGCGGCGCGGGAGGCGGGCTACACCGTCCCCGAGCCGCCGCGCGATGAGCTGCTCGATTTCCTCATGGCCGCCTGCGTCGGGCCGAAGCTCGGCCGCGGAGCGTTCACCTTCGTGCATCGCTATCCCGCCTCTCAGGCCGCGCTCGCGCAGCTCGACCCGCGCGACCCGCGCGTCGCCCTGCGCTTCGAGCTCTACTGCGAGGGCATCGAGCTCGCGAACGGCTTCAGGGAGCTCGTGAGCGCCGCGGAGCAGCGCTCGCGCTTCGAGCGGGATGTCGCGGCGCGCCGCGCTCTTCGATTGCCCGAGCCGCAGATCGACGAGCGGTTGCTCGCTGCGCTCGAGGCCGGTTTGCCCGAATGCTCGGGCGTCGCGCTCGGCTTCGACCGCACGGTCATGATCGCAACGGGAGCGCGGCACATCGACGAGGTTCTGGCCTTCCCCACGGACCGAGCGTGATGCGGCGGCGCGGCGTCGGCTCGGCTTCGAGGAAGGAGCCTACTGCTTTGCGCGGGAGATGTACTCGCCGGTCCGCGTGTCGACGCGGATGACTTCGCCCTCGTTGATGAAGAGCGGCACTCTGACGACGGCACCGGTTTCGAGCTTCGCCGGCTTCTGGCCGCCCGTTGCCGTATCGCCGCGCAGCCCCGGGTCGGTCTCGACCACCTGCAGCTCGATGTGGGGAGGTGCGGTCACGACGAGCGGCACGTTATTGAATAGCGTGATGATGCAAACCGTTCCATCCTTGAGCCACTGGGCGTTGTCGCCGACGGCCGCCTTGCCGGCGGTGTACTGCTCGAAGGAATCGGGCACCATGAAGTGCCAGAAGTCACCCTCCCGGTACAGGTACTGCATGTCCAGATCGACCACGTCGGCGGCGTCGACCGACTCGCCGGACTTGAAAGTCCGCTCGATCGTCCGGCCGGTCTTGAGGTTGCGGACCTTCACGCGATTGAACGCCTGCCCCTTTCCAGGCTTCACCATCTCGTTCTCGATGACGGAGTACGGTTCTCCGTCGAGCAGGATCTTGACGCCGGCGCGAAACTCGTTCGTGCTGATGCTGGTCATTTCGTTCTCACTGAGGGGCAAGCGATGATACTGGCATCGAACCGGGCCTGCCAGCCGCCGACTCACTCGGGCTGGAAGCGGGAGATGGCCGAGGCCATCGGGAGTCCTCGAGAGCTCGTGGCGGCGCTCGGCCTCGATCCTCGGCTCGCCGACGGCGCGGAGCGCGCCTCGGAGCTCTTCCGGATGCGCGTGCCGTGGAGCTACGTGAGGCGCATGCGCCGCGGCGATCCGCTCGACCCGCTGCTGCGCCAGGTGCTACCGCTCGATGCCGAGTGGGAGGAGCATCCCGGCTTCACGGCCGACCCGCTCGGCGAGCGCGCCGCGACGGCCGCCCCGTCCCTCCTCAAGAAGTATCGCGGCCGCGCGCTGCTCATCGCCACCTCGGCCTGCGCGGTGCACTGCCGCTACTGCTTCCGCAGGGAGTTTCCCTACGCGGAGCAGGCGGAGGCGCCCCGCTGGCAGGACGCGCTCGGAGAGATCGAGCGCGACACCAGCATCGAGGAGGTCATTCTGAGCGGCGGGGATCCGCTCTCATTGAGCGATGCCCGGCTTACCGCGCTCACGAGCGCCCTGGAGCGCATCGCGCACGTCCGTCGCCTCCGCGTGCACACCCGCTTGCCCATCGTGCTGCCCGCGCGCGTGGACTCGGGGCTCGCCGCATGGCTCTCGAGCCTCAAATGGCCCGCGGTCGTCGTGCTGCACGCCAATCACGCCAACGAGATCGACGGCGAGGTTCGCGAGGCGTGCGCGGTGCTGCGCGGCGCGGGCGCCACCGTGCTCAATCAAACTGTGCTGCTGCGGGGTGTCAACGACGACGCCGCGACGCTCGCCGAGCTGTCCGTGCGGCTCTTCGAGGCGGGCGTGCTGCCCTACTACCTGCACCTCCTCGATCGGGTCCGGGGCGCGGCGCATTTCGAGGTGTCCGAGGAGCGCGCGCAGCGCATCGCGGGCGAGCTCGCCGCGAGCCTGCCCGGTTACCTCGTGCCCCGCCTGGTCCGGGAGTGCGCCGGCGCCCCCGCCAAGACGCCCCTGCCGCCTCGGTTCGGCGCCTGAGCCGGGCGCTCGCCTCCCGCAGCGGCCCCAAATGAGAGCCCCCGCACGCGGGAGCCGCCGGTTGGGGTGCTAAAATCACCCGTCGTCACCCTAGGAGCTTGCATTTGTCCGAGCAGAACGCCGTTCCGCTCATCGTGCTCAGCGCCTCTCGGGATCCCGCCGAGCTGATCAACAGCATCCTCCGCCGCGCGGGACATCCGGTGCACTGCACGTGGATTCCGGCTCTGCCGGATCTCGGCGATGCGCTCACGCAGATCAACCCGGAGCTCCTGCTCGTGGTTGAGCAGGGGGACGACGATCTTGCGACCGTCGCCCATATTCGCGACCAGATCGCTCCCGCCGTGCCGCTCATCGTCGTCGGCGAAGCGGTGGACGAGACGCGTATGGCGGTCGCGATGCAGCACGGCGCGCGCGACCTGGTGACGCTCTCGAGCCCCGCGCGCCTGCAGGCCGTCATGGGCCGCGAGCTGCGCGCGCACCGCCTGGAGCGCGCGCTCGATAGCACGCTGCGGTCGGCGCGCGACGCCCGCCGCCAGCTCGAAGCGGTGCTGCAGCAATCGGCCGACGCCATCGCACAGGTGCAGGAAGGCATCGTCGTCGACGCCAACGGGGCCTGGCTCGAGCTGTTTGGCTTCGAGCGCAACGCGATCGTGGGACAGCCGATCATGGACGTGTTCGACGAGTCCACGCACGCGGCGCTCAAGGGAGCGCTCGCCGCGTGCCTGCAGGGCCGCTGGAGCGATCACACGCTCTCCGTCAACGGCTACTTCGCCGACGGCTCGCGCCGCACGATCGAGCTGCTGCTCACCCTCGGAGAGCACGACGGCGAGCCGTGCGTGAGGCTCGTCGTCCCCGCGAGGCAGCACGACGAGAGCAAGCTCGCCCAGGAGCTCGAAGATGCGATCAAGCGCGATGCCGCGACCGGCATGCTGCATCGCGGACCGCTGCTCGAGCTGCTCAATCAGAAGCTACAAACGCCGGCGCCCGGTGGAGTGCGCTACTTCGCCGCGGTGAGGCCGGACAAGTTCGCCGTGATCGAGCATGACGTGGGCATCGCTGCGAGCGAGGGCGTCCTCATCGAGTTCGCGAATCTGCTGCGCGAGCGCTTGAGCGCGAACGATGTCGCCGGCCGCTTGGGGGGGTCACCTTTCTCGCGCTGCTCGAGCGTGGCAACGCGCATGACGTTGAGGTCTGGAGCGAGGAGTTCGTCGCCCACGCCGCCAAGTTGGTCGTCAAGGTCGGCGACAATTCGCTGTCGCTCACCTGCTCCATCGGACTGAGCGTGGTGCCCTCGGGCACCGCGACCCCCGACGCCGCGATCGCCGATGCGATCGAGGCCTGCCGCAGGGCGAAGGGCCGCGCCGGCAACCAGGTCGCGACCTCCCAGCGCGCCGACGAGGACACGCGCGTGCAGTCGTACGATGCGATCTGGGTCAAGCACATCAAGGCCGCCCTGATCGAGAACCGCTTCCGCCTCGTGCAGCAGCCCGTCGCGAGCCTGCAGGGAGACGATCCCGGCATGACGGACGTGCTCGTACGCATGCTGGATCCGAATGGCAAGGAGGTGCTGCCCGCCGAGTTCCTGCCCGCCGCCGAGCGCAACGACCTGCTGAAGAACATCGATCGCTGGGTCGTCGGCGCATCCCTCTCGTTCGCGGCGCAGCGCAAGATCGGGTGCCTGTTCGTGCGACTCTCGAAGGACACTTTGAAGGACGGCTCGTTCCTCGGCTGGCTCGACAATCAGATCCGCGCCTCCCGCGCGGATCCCTCGCGCCTGTGCTTCCAGGTGCCCGAGGAGACCGCGGCGAACCACATCACCGCCTTCCAGGCGCTCGCCGGTGCCCTGCGCCAGCGCGGCTTTCGCTGCGCGCTCGAGCGCTTCGGCTCCGGCCGCGACCCGCGCGCGCTGCTCGCATCGGTCCCGCTCGACTTCGTCAAGATCGACGGCGCGCTGGTGCAGAGCCTCACGCGCGATCCGGAGCTGCAGCAGCGCGTACGCGAGCTGGTGGACGACGCCAAGCGCCGCTTGATCGAGACCATCGCCGAGCGGGTCGAGGACGCGAACACGATGGCCGTGCTCTGGCAGCTCGGCGTGCAATACATCCAGGGCTACTTCGTGCACACGCCGGAGGAAGTGGTCCTGCGCGCCGAGGCCTGATCCCTCACCGCCCGCTCCGGGCCGCGCGCTCACGCGGTGAGCTGCAGGGACCGCTCGCGCCACCAGCGCAGAATCGTCGCCTCGAGAGCGGCAGCGTCGAGCCCCGCGGAGTCGATGCAGTCCTCGCGGGAACCGTGCTCGATGAAGCGGTCGGGAAGTCCCAAGTGCAGGATCGGCAGGCAGATGCTCGCATCCGCCAGGCACTCCGCGACGCCGCTGCCGGCGCCGCCGGCGATCACGTTCTCCTCGATCGTGACGATCGCCTGGTGCCTCTCCGCGACGTTGAGGAGGGTCGCCTCGTCGAGCGGCTTCACGAAGCGCATGTTGACGAGCGTCATGTCGTGACGCTCCGCGATGGCGGCAGCCGCGGCCACCATCGAGCCGAACGCCAGGATCGCGATGCCGTGGCGTCCGGTGCGCCGCAGCTCGGCCTTGCCGACGGGCAAGGCCGTCATCTCCTGCGATACCGCAACGCCCGGCCCGGTCCCGCGTGGGTAGCGCACCGCCGCGGGCCCCTCGAGGGTCGTCGCGGTGTACAGCATCTGCCGGCACTCGTTCTCGTCGGCCGGAGCCATCACCACCAGGTTCGGCACGCAGCGCAGGTAGGTCAGGTCAAAGCTCCCCTGGTGCGTCGCCCCGTCCCCGCCCACCAGGCCCGCCCGGTCGATCGCGAACACCACCGGCAGGTTCTGCAACGCGACATCGTGGATCAGCTGATCGTACGCGCGCTGCAGGAACGTCGAGTAAATCGCCACCACCGGCTTCATTCCCGAGGCGGCGAGCCCGGCGGCGAAGGTCACCGCGTGCTGCTCGGCGATCGCCACATCGAAGTAGCGGTCCGGGAAGCGCTTGGAGAACTCCACCAACCCCGAGCCCTCGCGCATCGCCGGGGTGATCCCGATCAGCCGCGGCTCGCGCTCGGCCATCTCGCACAGCCACTTGCCGAACACTTGCGTGTAGGTCGGGCCGGTCGCCTTCTCCTTGTAAACCGTGCCCGTCCGCGGATCGAACGGCCCGGGTCCATGCCATTTGATCGGATCCGCCTCGGCGGGCGCGTAGCCCTTGCCCTTCTGCGTGACGACGTGCAGGAGCTGCGGACCCTTGAGATGCCGGACGTTCCTCAGCATCGCGACGAGCGCGTGGACGTCGTGCCCGTCAACCGGGCCGATGTAGTTGAGCCCCATCTCCTCGAAGATGGTGCCCGGCAGCAGCATGCCCTTCATGTGCTCCACGGAGCGGCGTGCGAGCTCGAGGGCCGTCGGCACCCGGCGCAACACGCGCTTGCCGCCCTCGCGCAGGTGCGAGTAGAGCTTTCCCGAGAGCAGGCGGGCGAGGTAGTTGGAGAACGCGCCCACCGCCTCCGAGATGGACATGTCGTTGTCGTTGAGGATCACGAGCAGATCCACGTCGAGCGCGCCCGCGTGATTCAGCGCCTCGAACGCGATGCCGGCGCTCATCGCGCCGTCCCCGACGATGGCGGCGACCCGGCGCCCCGCGCCCGAGCGCGCAGCCTCGATCGCCATGCCGAGCGCGGCGCTGATCGAGGTGCTCGAGTGGCCGACGCCGAAGGTGTCGTAATCGCTTTCGTGGCGGGCGGGGAACGGGGCGAGCCCGCGATTCAGCTTGATCGTGTGCAGGCGATTGCGGCGCCCGGTGAGCACTTTGTGCGGGTACGCCTGATGTCCCACGTCCCAGACGAGGCGGTCGTGCGGCGTGTCGTAAACGTAGTGCAGGGCGATCGTGAGCTCGACGGTGCCGAGCCCGGCGGCGAAATGCCCGCCGCGGGTGCTCACGCTCTGGATCAGGAACTCCCGCAGCTCACCCGCGAGCTGCGGGAGCTTCCCCTGGGGAAGCCGGCGCAGATCGGCCGGAGAATCGATGCCGGTCAGGAGTGGAAAGGTATCCATGGCGCGTGAGGCTCCGCTTCGCTTGAGGGCTCGCCCGGTGAGCCCTCAGTAACGCCGCGACAACAGCCAGTTCGAGAGCAGCCTCAAGGGCTCGGCGCGGCGGCCGAACGGCTCGAGGGCATCGAGCGCTTGGGCGTGCAGCCGGCTCACCTGCGCCTGGGACGCCGCGATGCCGAGGATCGCCGGATACGTGGGCTTCGAGCGTTCCTGGTCCGCGCCCGTCGCCTTCCCGAGCGTGGTCGAGTCCCCGATCACATCGAGCAGGTCGTCCTGGATCTGGAACGCAAGGCCAACCGCCGCCGCGAAGCTCTTGAGGCCGGCGCTGAGTCGCGGCTCGAGCGAGGGCACGCAGGCCGCCGCCATGGCGACGGAGGCCCGGATCAGCGCGCCGGTCTTGCGAGAGTGCATGTCCTCGATCTGAGCCACGTCGAGCTGCTTGCCCTGCACCTCGAGGTCGATGGCCTGGCCGCCCGCCATCCCGAGGCTCCCGCTCGCCTCGGCGAGCAGCGCGATGAGGCGCAGGCGGATCGGGGGGAGGGAGGGAGCGCGGGATCCACCGCAAGCAGCTGGAACGCGAGCGGCTGCAGTCCGTCGCCGACCAGGATCGCCGTGGCCTCGTCGTACGCCTTGTGGCAGGTTGGCCTGCCGCGGCGCAGGTCGTCGTTGTCCATCGCGGGAAGATCGTCGTGCACGAGGGAATAGACATGCACCAGCTCGATGGCGCACGCCGCGGCCTCGACCTGATCCTCGGTGAGCCCGAGCGTGCGCGCCGTCGCGAACACCAGGGCGGGGCGGATGCGCTTGCCGCCGCCGAGCACGCTGTACCGCATGGCGTCGTGCAGGCGCTTCGGCACCGTGGCCGAGTCCGGCAGCCTCCGCGCGAGAGCCTGCTCCATGCGCGTGCGCCAGGCCTCGAGCTGGGCCGTAAACGTATCGGCGTCTTCGGAGTCGACTCGGCGGTCTGCCGCGTCGTTCACGCCAGAACTCCTATCGACGGGCGCCCATTCACTGCGGCCTCGGCGCGGTCTCGGCGGGGCCCGCCACCGCATCGCCGGGCCTCACCGGGGGAGCCTCTTCGGCCGCATGGCGGTGACGCCGCGCGGGCTGGATGGCGCTCACCGGGACATTCACTGCCGGCGGCGACCGCGGCGCGGACTCGCCCGCCCCGTAGAGAACCGGGAGTTCCGGGGCCATGGGTCCGCGCGTCCGAGGGCCGCGCAGCGACACGCCGAGCGCCTTCAAAGGACGGCTGAAAGCGTCGTCGACGGCGGTGCCCTCGAAGCCGCAGTGGGCCATGCAGTTATTACAGCGAGGATTGTGACCCACGCCGTACCGCTCCCACTCGGTGTCCTCCATCAGTGAGCGGAAGCTCGGCGCATAGCCCTCGTCGGAGAGCAGGTAGCAGGGCCGCTGCCATCCAAAGAGGTTGTACGTCGGGTTGCTCCAAGGAGTGCACTGATAGCGCTGGTTGCCGGCGAGAAAATCGAGGAACAGCGACGAATGGTTGAACTGCCAGCGGGCCTTGCCGCTCTTGCGGCGCTTGAAGATCTCGCGGAACAGCCGCTTGCTCGCGCTGCGCTCGAGGAACACGTCCTGCCGCGGCGCATGCGAGTAGCTGTACCCGGGGGAGACCGTGATCCCCTCGACGCCGAGGCCCATCGAGGTGTCGAAGAACTCCGCCACCTCCTCGGGATTCTCGCCGTTGAACAGCGTGCAATTGACGGTCACCCGGAACCCCCTCGACAGCCCGAGCCGGATCGCCGCGACCGCCTTGTCGTAGACGCCCTCCTGGCAGACGGAGAGGTCGTGGCGCTCCCGGTTGCCGTCGAGGTGAATGGAAAAGGTGAGGTAGGGCGAGGGCCGGTAGTCGTCGATGTGCTTCGCGAGCAGGATGGCGTTGGTGCAGAGGTAGACGAACTTCTTGCGGGCGACGATGGCCGCCACGATCTGCGGCATGTCCTTGTGGATCAGCGGTTCTCCGCCCGGGATGGAGACGATGGGGGCGCCGCATTCGTCCACGGCGCTGAGGGCATCCTCGACGCTCATGCGCTTCTGCAATACCTCCTTCGGATGGTCGATCTTTCCGCAGCCGGAGCAGGCGAGATTGCACTGGAACAGCGGCTCCAGCATGAGCACCAGCGGATAGCGCTTCTGTCCCCGGAGCTTGCGCCCGGCGATATAGCTCGCCACCCGATATTTCTGCAGTAATGGAATACCCAAAGCTTACGCTCCTGCTCGCAACTGTAACGCTTCCAGCTCATCCCGATGATCGCGCCAAATTCGCGCCCACTCCAGCACGAACCAGGGGGTGAATTGCGCGGCACCGTGCCCGGCCATCTCCGCCCGGAGCGCCTCCGGCGCCACCCAGCGCCAGCCCGCGATCTCGCCGCGGTTGATCTTCAGGCGGCCGTCGTGGCCGCCGACGTAGACCGAGCACAGCTCGTGCTCCGCGCCCGCCGAGCCGTACTGCGCCTGGTACTGGAACTTGAACAGAAACCGCAGCGGGCAGCGGATGCCGAGCTCCTCGTGCAGACGGCGCTGGGTCGCGGTCTCCATGGGCTCGTTGCGCCGCGGGTGGCTGCAGCAGCTGTTCGACCAGTACAGCGGCCACAGGGGCTTGCTCTCGGCTCTCTGCTGCAGCAGCAGCTCGCCTGCCACGTTGAAGATGAGAAGGGAGAAGGCCCGGTGCAGAACGCCCTGTCCGGCGTGGCACTGCGCCTTGCTCAGGTGGCCGATCTCCCGGTCGCCCTCATCGACCAGTATCAGCGGCTCCGAATCCGCTGCAATATCGGCACAGGCGCCGCCGAGGCTGGCCCGAACGTTGTCCATCCTACGATATCTCCTTAAGTGCGGCACACCTGAACGGAGGCAGGCGGACCGAACCGGCGCCTGATGCGCAAGTTGCGCACGTGTGTTGCAATTGGCATGCCCATGATAACTGCCAGCCAAACGTCTGCGCCAGCACTTGACATCTCACCGTCGCGTGGCGCCAACACTTGGCGTTGTAAGGCCTGGGTAAGCCCGCGACGGCAGGACGACTAGGGAATGGGAAACACCACGACTCACCTCTCGTTCGCCTGGTGTGGCATGGCGGTCACAGCTGTGGCCATGAGTTACGCTATAATTGCCGCGGTGACGGTGCTGCTATGGCGCCACAAGCACGCCCGCCGCATCGGTGCGGGCACGGACTTCGCGACGCCCGAGGTGACGGTCTTGAAGCCTCTCTGCGGCGCCGAGCCGCAGCTCTACGAGTCTCTGCGCTCGTTCTGCGACCAGACCTACTCTCGCTTCCAGATCGTCTTCGGCGTGCGCGACCCCGACGATCCTGCCTTGAGTGTCGTGCGCCGGCTACAGAGGGAGTTTCCGCAGCGTGAGCTCGACATTGCCATCGATGCCACCCAGCACGGCAGCAGCCTCAAGGTGAGCAACCTCGTCAACATGATGCGGCTCGCCCGGTACGACTGTCTCGTCGTCGCGGACAGCGACGTACGCGTTCCCCGCGACTATCTCCTCGGGGTCGTCGCCCCGCTCGCGGACTCTCGCGTCGGCATCGTCACCTGTGCATATCGCGGGCTCGCCCGGGGCAGCGCCTGGTCCCTGCTGCTCGCCGCTTTCATCAACGACTGGTTCATGCCCTCGGTGTTCGTTGCGGCAGCGTTCGGCTCCCGCGCCTTTGCCTTCGGCGCGACCATCGCGCTCCGGCGCGCCACCCTCCGGGGAATCGGAGGCTTCGAGGCGATCGCCGATCAGCTCGCGGACGACTACCGGCTGGGCGAGCTCACGCGCAAGGTCGGTCTGCGGACCGTGCTCTCGGACGTCATCGTCGAGACCTGCGTGGCCGAGGCGAGCGCGCGCGAGCTGATCCGCCACGAGCTGCGCTGGCTGCGCACCATTCGCGCGGTCCGACCGGCCGGCTACGCCGCGTCGTTCGTCACCTTCGACTTGCCCCTGGCCGTGATCGGCTACCTCATCGCGGGCGGTTCGGACGCCGCGCTCGCGATGCTCGCCATCACCGGCGCCGCGCGACTCCTGCTACACTTCAGCGTTCGCAAGCCGGGTTCGGCTTTGTTGCAGCTGTGGGTATTACCGCTCAATGACTTGCTCGCCTTCACGCTATGGTGCTGGGGATTCGTCTCACGCCGCGTCCACTGGCGGCAGGCCTGCTACAGGGTCGCCCGGGACGGATCCGCGCAGCTGATCGCGTGAGCGGTTTCGAGACCCCCGGGGCTTGAGCCCACCATAACCCACGAGAGACCACGGTGAAGACGCTATTCCTGCATCCTCCCTCGTTTGACGGATTCGACGGCGGCGCCGGCTCGCGCTACCAGGCGAAGCGAGAGATTCGCTCCTTCTGGTACCCGACATGGCTCGCGCAGCCGGCGGCGCTCGTGCCCGGCAGCAGGCTGATCGATGCGCCGGCGGACGGCCTCACGCTGAGCGACATCACCCCTCTCGCCCGCGACTACGACCTCGTCGTGCTGCACACGAGCTCGCCATCCTTCCCGACCGACGCGCACGTCGCGGAGCGGCTGAAGGAGGAGAATCCTCGCCTGATGGTCGGCATGGTCGGCGCCAAGGTCGCCGTGGACCCCGCAGGGTCGCTCGGGGCTTCCCCCGCGATCGACTTCGTCGCCCGCGAGGAGTTCGACTACACCTGCAAGGAGGTCGCCGAAGGCCGCCCCCTCGATACGGTGCTCGGCTTGAGCTATCGCACGCCCGACGGCAGCATTCGCCACAACGACGCGCGCCCGATGATCGCCGACATGGACGCGCTGCCCTGGGTGTCGCCGGTCTACAAGCGCGATCTGAAGATCGAGAACTACTTCATCGGCTATCTCCAGCACCCCTACGTGTCGTTCTACACGGGCCGGGGCTGCCGCTCGAAGTGCACCTTCTGCCTGTGGCCGCAGACGGTCGGCGGCCACCGCTACCGCGTCCGCAGCCCGGCGAGCGTCATCGAGGAGATACGCTGGATCAAGGAGAACCTGCCTCAGGTGAAGGAGATCTTCTTCGACGACGACACGTTCACGGACTTCAAGCCTCGAGTGGAGGAGATCGCCCGCGGCCTCGGCAAGCTCGGCGTCACCTGGTCGTGCAACGCGAAGGCGAACGTGCCCTACGAGACGCTGAAGATCATGAAGGACAACGGCCTGCGGCTGCTGCTCGTCGGCTACGAGTCGGGCAACGACCAGATCCTGCACAACATCCGCAAGGGGCTGCGCACCGACATCGCCCGCCGCTTCACGAGCGACTGCCGCAAGCTCGGCGTCACCATTCACGGCACGTTCATCCTCGGCCTGCCGGGCGAGACGACGGAGACGATCCGCGAGACCATCCGGTTCGCGGTGGAGATCAATCCGCACACGATCCAGGTCTCCCTCGCGGCGCCCTATCCCGGCACCCAGCTCTACCGCGAGGCGGTGCAGAACGGATGGCTCAAGGAAAACGAGAGCTTGAACCTCGTCAACGCGCAGGGCGTGCAGCTCTCGCCCATCAGCTACCCGCACCTGCCCGCCACGGAGATCTATCACTCCGTGGAGACCTTCTACCGCCGCTTCTACTTCCGGCCGCGCAAGATCATCGAGCTCACCGCCGAGATGATGGGCAGCTGGAACATGACCAAGCGCCGCCTGCGCGAGGGTGTGGAGTTCTTCCGCTTCCTGCACGCGCGCGAGGCCTGACGCGCGGCCGTCCCCTGGATCCCGCCGCGGAGCGCCGGCGCGCGGTCGCGAGCGAGCGCCATGCAAAGATTTCTGGTCGTGACGGCCGACGACTTCGGGCTCCATCAGGCCGTCAACGAGGCCGTCGAGCAGGCCGCGCGCGCCGGGACGCTCACGGCCGCGAGCCTGATGGTCGCCGCGCCCGCGGCGGCCGATGCCGTGCGTCGCGCGCGGGCGCTGCCGCAGCTCAACGTCGGCCTGCATCTCACCCTGGCCGACGGCCGCGCGCAGCTCCCGCCGGATGAGATTCCCCGGCTCGTCGATCCGAGCGGCCGATTCGGCGACCGTCTCGCCCTCGACGGATGGCGCTACTTCGCTCTTCCGGCGGTGCGCCGGCAGCTGCGCGCGGAGATTCGCGCCCAGTTTGCAGCCTTCGCGCGCACCGGGCTCGCGCTGGACCACGTGAACGCCCACAAGCACCTGCACCTGCACCCGACCGTGCTCGCGATGCTGCTCGAGATCGGCGCCGAGTACGGCAAGCCCGCGGTGCGGGTTCCGGCAGAGCCGCTGCGATTCGCGAGGAGAGTCTCGCGCAACTCCGGCCTCGGCGCCCGCCTGAGCGCGCTCGCGCTCGCGCCCTGGCTCTCCCTCATGAGGCGGCGCCTGCGGGCCGCCGGAGTCGCGCATAACGACCAGGTCTTCGGCATCGCCGCGAGCGGATCGATGGACGAGTCGAGGCTGCTCGCGATCCTCACAGACCTGCCGCCGGGCGCCACCGAGATTTACCTCCACCCCGCCACTCGCTCCGGCGAGGCGATCGCGCCGTCGATGCGAGGATATCGGCACGCCGACGAACTCGCGGGGCTGCTCGCTCCGCGCGTCCGCGACGCCCTCGCCGCGACGGGCGCGGCTCGCGGTGGATTCCGCGACCTCGCCGCGGCCGCCTGGCGCGGCACGAAATGAAGCTCGCGGCTCGCATCGCTCTCGCCGTCGGCCTCGCGGTGATGATCGTGCTGGTCGTGCGCGACGGCGGCCCGCCGATCCTCACGCTGCTCTCCGAGGCCGGCTGGGTGCTGCTGCTGCTCGTGCCGCTGCACGCCTTCCCGCTCGTACTCGACGTGCTCGGCTGGCGCACGCTCATCGAGCGGCTCGCGCGCAGTCCGAGCGTCGGGACGCTCTTCTGGATCGCGACAGTGCGCGAGGCGATCGATCGGCTGCTCCCGGTCGCCAACATCGGAGGCGAGATCGTCGGGATCCGTCTCCTCACCACCCGCGGCGTCGAGGGGACCCGCGCGGCCGCCAGCGTCGTCATCGAGGTGCTGCTCACGCTGGTCAGCCAGTACCTCTTCGTCACGCTCGGCATCGTCCTCGCGCTCAAGTCCCTGCGCGGCTTTGAGCCGCTCGGCGGCCTGCTGCTCGGGCTCGCGGTGGCTCTGCTGCTCATCGCGATCATGTTCGCGCTGCTGCGCTACGGCTCGGTTTTCGAGCGGCTCGAGCGGCTCGCCCAGCGCATGATCGGGCTGTCGCGTGGAGCGCTGCCGAGCACCTGGCTGCCCGCGGGAGGCCCGATGCCGGCAGGCGCATGGCAGCAGCTCGACGCCACCATTCGCGAGCTGTGCGAAGCTCGCGCGCGCCTCGCGGCCACCGTCGCCTGGCAGCTGAGCGGGCTCGTTGCGGGGTCGCTCGAGACCTGGCTCGCGCTGCGCTGGCTCGGCTCGCCGGTCGATTTCGGCACCGCCGTCTCGCTCGAGAGCCTGACGCAGGCGCTGCGCCAGCTCATATTCGTCGTTCCCGCCGGGCTCGGGGTTCAGGAGGCCGGGCTGATCGGATTGGGCGGCCTGCTCGGCCTGCCCGCCGACGTCGCGGTCACCTTGTCGCTCGTCAAGCGGATGCGCGAGATCGCCTTCGGCGTGCCCGCGCTCGCGAGCTGGCAGTGGGTGGAGGGATGGCGTGGACTGCCGAGAAAGAAAAGACTCGAGACAAAGTAATTCTCGCCACGAATACCGCCGCCGCGTTCAGCGCAGGTATCCGTTCTCGCCGAACCACCGCACGGCGTCCGCAAAGGCGTCCCGGGGCGAGCGCCACCGGTATCCGAGCTCGCGGACGGCCTTGGCGCTCGAGAAGAACATGTGCTTGCGCGACATGCGCACACCCTCGACCGTGACCCGTGTCGGCCGGCCGCTGATCCGCGAGTAGGCTTCGGCGAGGTGGGCGATGGGCAGAACGACGGAGTGCGGCAGGCGGATGCGGGGCGGCTTGCGGCCGACAAGCTCCGCGATGATCGTGAGGATCGCGCGGAGCGTGAGGTTCTCGCCGCCGAGGATGTAGTGCTCCCCCGAGCGCCCGCGCTCCAGCGCGAGGAGATGTCCCTCCGCGACGTCGTCGACGTGCGCCACGTTGAGGCCTGTGTCCACGTACGCGGGGGTCCGCCCGCGCGCCGCGTCCACCAGGATCTGGCCCGTCGGCGTCGGCTTCACATCGCCCGGACCGACGGGCGTCGAGGGATTGACGATGACGACGTGCGCCCCCGCCCCGGCCCATTCACGCACCACCTGCTCGGCGAGGAACTTCGAGCGCTTGTAGTGGCCGATCATGTCCTGAAGCCCGACCGGCGTCGCCTCGTCGCCCGGCGCTCCATCGGGCGGCAGCCCGATGGTCGCGACGCTGCTCGTGTAAACGATTCGCTCGACCCGTGCCCGCCGCGCGGCGTTGAGAATGTTGCGCGTCCCCTCGACGTTCGCTTGATAGAGGCGATGCGGATCGAGTGCCCCCAGGCGGTAGTCCGCGGCCGCGTGAAACAGCGCGTCGCATCCCGCAGCCGCGCGCTCGAGCGATGCGCCGTCCGACAGATCGCCAAACACGATGTCGACCGGCAGCGCGTTGAGGTTCAAGCGGCTGGAGCTGCTGCGCACCAGGCAGCGCACGCTCCAGCCACGCCCGATGAGCGCCCGCGCGATGGCCGAGCCGACGAAGCCGGATGCGCCTGTGACGAGCGCCTTCATGGGGTGTACGAGGCGAGCGCGCCCGCACGCACGATCGCGCGCAGCGAGCGCCGGGCGGCTCGATACCGGCGCGCGAGCCGCAGCAGCGTCGCGATACCCGCCGGCTCCGAGACCACGCTCCGGAGGAGGCGGACAATCGACAATTGCCCCGACTCGTCCGCCACGCCGGCGAGCGCCGCGGGCAGCTCATCGCCCGCCGTATCGACGATCACGCGCACGGCGACGAAGGGCAGTCCGTGGGCGGCCGCTACCTCGGCGACCGCAAAGCTCTCCATGTCGACTGCGCCAGCTCCGGTGACCCGGAACGCTGCCGACTTGTCGGCCACCGTGCCGAGCGCCCGCACGCTCGTCAGGAGCCTCCCCTGTCGCACGGGCCAGCGCGCCTCGAGAGATTGCACGATCCGCTCGCGCCACGCGGGAGCCGTCTGCAAAGAGGATCCGCCATCGAGAATCACCTCCTCGGGCAGCAGGATAGCGCCGCAGGCGAGCGCCGGGTCGAGCCCTCCGGCGAGCCCCCAGCTTGCGAGCGCTCCGCAGCCCGCTGCAACGAGAGTGCGGGCGCCGCGCGCGGCGGCCGCACCGCCGATTCCGGTCACGGCGATCAGCGTCCCATCCGCGAGCGTCGCGAGCTCCCCGCTCCGGCGCGCGGCCGGGCCGAGAGGACGCGCCTCGGCCGCGAGCGCCGCGACGATCCCGACCGCTTGGGGCCGCTCCCCCGAGTGCCTCATGGGCGCCATTCGGCGGCCGGTTCCGCGGCTCAACGAGCTCCGCCGGCGTGGGTGTAATTGCGGTACGCCGCGAGCGCCCAGAGCGGAAAGTAGGCGCAGTAGCCGTGGTACTTGAGATAGAACACCCGCGGGAATCCCGGCGCCGTGAAACTCGGGTGGCTCCAGAGTCCGTCGGCGCCCTGCGTGGCGAGCAGGAATTCGATGCCGCGCCGCACCGGCTCGCCCGCCTCGCCCGAGGCGAGGAGCGCGAGCAACGCCCACGAGGTCTGGTACGGATTGCTGTCGGCCGGTCCTCCGGCGACCGAGGGGTCCGCGTAGCTGTCATTGCTCTCGCCCCATCCGCCGTCGTCGTTCTGCTTGGAGAGGAGCCAGCCGACGGCGCGCCGAATGGCCGGATCGTCGCGGCTCACGCCGGCCCGCGCTAGCGCGGTGAGCACGGACCACGTGCCGTAGATGTAGTTGGTGCCCCAGCGGCCGAACCATGGACCCTGCGCCTCCTGCTCGCTGCGCAGGTAGGCGATCGCCCGCTGGAGAGCCGCCCGGTCCTGCGGGCGGCCGATTCCCCCGAGGACTGCGACCACCCGGGCCGTCACATCGCTCGTCGGCGGATCGAGCAGCGCGCCGTGATCGGCGAACGGAATCTCGTTGAGGTAGTAGTGTGTGTTGTCGGCGTCGAACGACGCGAAGCCGCCGTTGCGGCTCTGCATCCCGACCAGCCAGTCGAGCGCTCGATCGATGGCGTCCGTGTAGCGCTCGCGGTGCGCGGAGCCGTCCATGGCCCAGACCACCGCGGCGGTGTCGTCGAGATCGGGGTAATGGCCGTTCAGGAACTGAAACGCCCAACCGCCGCCCGGCAGGCCCGGTCGGTTCGCCTGCCAATCGCCCGGGCCGTCGAGCACCTGCAGAGGCTTCAGCCACTCGAGCGCGCGCGTTTCGGCCAAACGCGCCGCGTGGCTCCCCTCCTCCTGCATCGCGAGGCTCGCGAGCGCGCTGTCCCAGATCGGCGACACGCAGGGCTGGCAGTACGCGACGGAGCCCTGGACGATCACCAGCTTCTCCAGCGCGCGCTTCGCCGTGACACGGCGCAGATCGTCCGGCGGATAGCCAAGCACCACGAGGATCTCGAGCGCGTTCACCATCGCCGGGAAAATGGCGCCGAGTCCGCCTTCGCCGTTCAGCCGCTCGAGCACCCAGCGCTCGGCGCGCTCGATCGCCCGCCTGCGCAGGGCGCGGGGAACGAACGGATCGATCATGCGGCCCAGCCGGTCGAGCGTGAGGAACACCCGGTTGAGCAGCCCCGTGCGCCGGAAATAGTGGCGCTCCTCGAGGGGAGGGGTCGTGAAGAGCTCGAGGATGTCGATGCGCCGGGGATTTCTCGCGCTGGGCTTCAACGTGGTGAGAATGAACAGCGGCACCATCACGGCCCGCGACCAGTAGGACACCTTCTGCGTGTGGAACGGAAACCACCGCGGCAGGAGCATGATCTCGACCGGGATGTAGGGCACTCCCCGCCAGGGGATCTGCCCGAACAGAGCGAGCGCGATGCGGGTGAACACGTTGGTGCGCGCGGCGCCCCCGCGCGCGAGAATCGCCGCGCGCGCGCGTGCCATGTGCGGCGCATCGGGGCGGTCGCCCGCGAGCTTCAGCGCGTAGTACGCCTTGACGCTCGCGCTCAAATCCAGCTCCCCGCCGTGATAGAGCGGCCATCCCCCGTGCTGCGCCTGGCGGCTGCGCAGGTACACGGCGAGCTTGCCCTCCAGGGCCGGATCGATCTCATCCAGGAAGTGCATCATCATGATGTACTCGGCCGGGATGGTGCAGTCGGCCTCCAGCTCGAAGACCCAGTAGCCCTCCGGGCTCTGAGCCGCGAGGAGCTGGGTGCGCGCCGCGCGGATCCCTTGCTCGAGCGTCGAGGCGTAGGCGCGTGCGGCCGCGCCGCCGGCGAGCGCCCCGTCGCGCTTGTCGCGGGCCGGTGAGCCGGCCTTCATGGCGTCGCGCTCCCGTCCGACCGGTAGGGGACGCGCCCGAGCTCGGCGTGCGCCACCTCGGACTCTCGGCCGAAGGTGGCTTGCGGCTTCTGCGCCGCGAGGGTGGCGGCGCGACTGTGGTGCCGCACCTCCGCGGGCGCGGCGAGCGGCAGGTCCCCGGCCGCCCATTCAAACAGGCGCATGAGCACACGGTCGTGGCGCACGGCGAGACTCGTCGTGAGCCGCGTGAGCGCGACCGAGGCATGCGAGACCTTCACCTCGGCTCCCGAGGTGAAGCTCGGGTTGCGCTCGATCCGGCGCAGCGTGAGCACCGCGAGCCCGACGGCCCACAGACAGAACCGGCGGATTCCCGGCTCCTCTCGCGGGATGAGCAGGGTGAATGCGATCGCGTTGCGCAGGTGCGCGTGGGCGACGCCGATCAGCTCCTCGAGGCCTGCGCCAAAGCGCGGATCGAAGGGCGCCGGCTTGAGCCGCGCGAGATCCACGCCGTGGCGCGCGAATATATCCTGGGGCAGCCAGCAGGCGCCCCGGCTGCGATCCTCCCACATGTCCTTCAGGATATTCGTCATCTGCAGCCCCTGCGCAAAGGAAGTCGCGAGCTCGCGCAGCGCCGCGTGGCGCTCCGCTGCGGCGCGTGAGTGGCTGCAGAACAGCTCGGTGAGCATCTCGCCGACGACGCCCGCGACATAGTAGCAGTAGCTGTCGAGGTCGCTCGAGCGGCCGAGGCCGCCGAGGCTCGCCGTCGTCTGGAAGCGGTGCATGCCGTAGCACATGAGATCGATGCAGCGCTCGATCGCCTCGCGCTGCTGCGGCCGCATGCGCGAGACCGTGCGGACGATGCGATCCATGTTCCGCACCAGATCGCGCTCCGCGGGCAGGGTCCGCTCCGAGAGCCTCGCGGCGATTTCGCGCGCGAGCGGCGCCGCCGGCTCGCGCCCTGCCACCACGGCGGCGAACCGCTCGAGGTAGACGTGGGTGTCCGCGGCCGAGAGGGCGGGCTCATCCTCGACGGTGTCGGCGATCCGGCAAAGCAGATAGGCGCTCGTGACGGCGCTCCGCAGGCCGTGGGGCAGCTGCGGGATCGTCAGCGCGAACGTACGCGACACGTGAGGAAGGATCGCATCCTGGTAGCCCTCATCGGACAAGTCCGCAATCGTCGTGAAGGTATTTCGGGACATCGTATGACACGGTTGGATACGGATTGCGCCTCGAGGGTTCCGGGGGGGACGCACACTAACACTTCATGAATCGAGGCAGTTCCCTCAAAGCCGCACCCTCCGGGCGCGGCTTCGCGGCGGCGACGCAGCGGCTCCACACTCCCCTTCCCCTCACGCCCGGCGGCAATGTTGCCCTATTTGCCCGGCGACGTACTAGACCGTTGCGGTCGGCGCCGCCTCCAGCCGGTCGATCTTGCGCCAGCCCCGCGGCAGCGCCGCCCCGCGCTGAGCGCGCTGGCCCCGGTAGCCCCCGAGGTCCTTCCAGGCGATCTCCTTGCGCTCAACCCCGGACCACAGCACGAGGCTGCCGCCCGGCGGGACGACCGCTATCCCGGCCAGGTACTCCTCCCGTGCCGCGGCCCGCCGCGCGGGAATGTCGTAGAGCTTGTTCCCCTTCCCGCGAGGCATCTCCGGCACCTCGGATACGGCGAAGGCGAGCATCTTGCCCTCGCTTCCGGCGGCGACGACCCAGGAGTCCGCCGACGGCACGAGCACAGGGGGCAGCACCAGCGCGCCCTCCGGCACGCTGAGCACCGTCTTGCCGGCGCGCCGGTCCGTCGCGAGCTCCTGCAGGCGGACGGTGAAGCCGTAGCCGGCATCGGTCACGAGCAGCCACAGGTCCTGCGGCTCCCCCAGCATGCAGCCGGCAAACCGCGCGCCATCCGGCGGATTGAGCCGTCCGGAGAGGGGCTCGCCCAGCCCGCGTGCCGAAGGGAGCGAGTGCGCCGGGACGCTGTAGGTGCGCCCGGTGCTGTCCAGGAATATCGCGAGCTGCAGACTCCGTCCGCGCGCGGCGGCCTGGAACGCATCGCCGGTCTTGTAGGAGAGTGACCGCGGATCGATGTCGTGTCCCTTCGCCGAGCGCACCCAGCCGCCCGTGGACAGCACGACCGTGATCGGCTCGTTGGCGATGAGCGCCGTCTCGTCGATCGCCTGGGCGGCTTCCCGCTCGACGATCTTGGTGCGCCTCGCATCGCCGAAAGTGTCGGCGTCCTCTCGGATCTCCTGCGCGAGGAGCTTGCGCAACCGCGCCTTGCTGCCGAGCAGGCTCTCGAGCCCTTCGCGCTCCGCCTCCAGCACCTTGCGCTCCTCGCGGATCTTCATCTCCTCGAGCTTCGCGAGGTGGCGCAAGCGCGTGTTCAGGATCTCCTCGGCCTGCTCGTCGGAGAGCTTGAAGCGCTCGATCAGCACCGGCTTCGGCTCGTCCTCGCGCCGGATGATGCGGATCACCTCATCGAGGTTCAGGTACGCGATCATGAGGCCCGCGAGGATGTGCAGGCGCTTCGCGACCTTCTCCAGGCGGTGCTGCAGGCGGCGCGTGACGGTCGTCAAGCGGAACTCGAGCCATTCCCCGAGGATGCCCTTCAGCCCCATGACGCGTGGGCGCCCATCGAGGCCGACGATGTTGAGATTGACGCGATAGCTGCGCTCGAGGTCCGTCGTCGCGAGGAGGTGGTTCATCACTTCGACCATGTCGATGCGGCTCGAGCGCGGCACGATCACCAGGCGCGTCGGATGCTCGTGGTCGGACTCGTCGCGCAGATCCTCGATCATCGGCAGCTTCTTCGCCCGCATCTGCTCGGCGATCTGCTCCTGCACGCGGGCGCCCGAGACCTGGTATGGAAAGGCGGTGATGACGGCATTGCCGTCCTCGATCTCGTAGGTCGCCCGCGCCCTGTAGCTGCCGACGCCGCGCTCGTAGAGCTCCTTCAGGTCCGAGCGCGGCGAGACGATCTCGGCGCCCGTCGGCAGATCCGGACCTTTGATGTGCTTCATGAGCGCGGCAGTCGTCGCCTCCGGCTCCTCGAGCAGGTGAATGCACGCCGCGGCAACCTCGCGGAGATTGTGCGGCGGGATATCGGTCGCCATGCCGACGGCAATCCCCGAGGTGCCGTTCAAGAGCAGATTCGGCAGGCGCGCGGGCAGGATGACGGGCTCCTCGAGCGTGCCGTCGAAGTTCGGCTGCCAATCGGCCGTCCCGTGCGCGAGCTCGCCGAGCAGCACGTCCGCGTACTTCGTGAGCTTCGCCTCGGTGTAGCGCATGGCCGCGAAGGACTTGGGATCGTCCTGCGAGCCCCAGTTGCCCTGGCCGTCGACGATCGGATAGCGATAGGCGAACGGCTGCGCCATGAGCACCATGGCCTCGTAGCAGGCGACGTCGCCGTGCGGATGGAACTTGCCGATGACATCGCCAACGGTCCGCGCCGACTTCTTGTGCTTGTTGCCCGCGGCGAGTCCGAGCTCGCTCATCGAGTAGATGATGCGGCGCTGGACGGGCTTCAGCCCATCGCCGAGCGCCGGCAGCGCCCGGTCGAGGATGACGTACATCGAGTAGTCGAGGTACGCCTTCTCGGTGAAGGCCTTGAGCGGCTGGCGCTCGATACCCTCGAAGTTCAACTCTTGGGTTTTCAAACCTGCACCTCGGCCAAGTTGCCTTTCTCCTCGAGCCACTCGCGCCGGTCCGCCGCCCGCTTCTTCGCGAGCAGCATGTCCATGAGCTGGTCCGTGTCGTCCTTGGCTTCGATCGTGAGCTGCACGAGCCGGCGCGTCCGCGGGTCGATGGTCGTCTCGCGCAGCTGCGGCGGGTTCATCTCACCGAGTCCTTTGAAGCGCGTCACCGTCGGCTTCGCGCGCGGGCTCTCCTTCTCGATTCTCTTGAGCAGGCGGTCGCGCTCCGACTCATCGAGCGCGTAGTGCACCTGCTTGCCGGCGTCGATCCGGAAGAGCGGCGGCATCGCGACGTGGACGTGACCGTTCGCGACGAGCGGGCGGAAATGCCGCAGAAACAGCGCACAGAGCAGGGTCGCGATGTGCAGGCCGTCCGAGTCCGCATCGGCGAGGATGCAGATCTTGTGATAGCGCAGCTGCGAGAGGTCCGCCGAGCCGGGCTCCACCCCGAGCGCGACGCTGATGTCGTGCACCTCCTGGGAGGAGGCGATCTCGCCTGAGTCGAGCTCCCAGGTGTTCAGGATCTTGCCCCTCAAGGGCATGATTGCCTGGAAGTCCTTGTCGCGTGCCTGCTTCGCCGAGCCTCCGGCCGAATCGCCCTCCACCAGGAACAGCTCCGAGCGAGCCGGATCCTGCGTGGCGCAGTCCGCGAGCTTGCCCGGAAGGGCCGGGCCCGCGGCGACGCGCTTGCGAACGACCCGCTGCGCGGCCTTCAGCCGCTCCTGCGCGTTCGCGATGGCGAACTCACCGATGCGCTCGCCGGCGTCGAGATGACCGTGCAGCCACAGCGTGAGCGAGTCGCGCACGAAGGACTCGACGAGCGGGGCGGCGTCGCGCGACCCGAGCCGCTCCTTCATCTGCCCGGCGAACTGCGGCTCGTGAATCTTCACCGAGAGCACGAAATTCGCCTGGACCCAGACATCCTCCGGGGTGAGCTTGATGCCGCGCGGGATGATGTTGCGCAGCTCGCAGAACTCGCGCACGGCCTGCGCGACGCCGGAGCGCATCCCGTTCACGTGCGTGCCGCCCTCGGGGGTCGGGATGAGGTTGACATAGCTCTCGCCGACCGTCGCCTCGGCGTCCGGAGCCCAGACGAGCGCGTAATCGACTGTCTCGCCATTCTCCCGCCTACCGGTGATGGGCTCCGGCGGCAGCCGCTCGACCTTCTCGAGCTCCTCAACGAGATAGGCGCCGAGGTCGCCCGTGAAGAACCACTCGTCCGTCTCTCCCGTCGCCTCGTTGCGGAAGCGCGTGCGCAGGCCGGGGCACAGGACGGCCTTCGCCTTCAAGGTGTGCTTCAACTGCGGCACCGAGAACTTGTCGGAGTCGAAGAACTTCGGATCCGGCCAGAAGCGCAGCGTCGTCCCGGTGTTGCGCTGGCCCACGGCGCCGACGACCTCGAGCTTCGAGGAGACCTTGCCGTCGCGGAAGCCGATGTTGTACTCCTTGCCGCCGCGCTTGATCCAGCACTCGAGCTGCTTCGACAGCGCGTTCACCACCGAGACACCGACACCGTGCAGGCCCCCGGAGAACTCATAGACCTTGTCCGAGAACTTGGCGCCCGCGTGCAGCCGCGTGAGGATCAGCTCGACGCCGCTCACCTTCTCCTTGGGGTGGATATCGACCGGCATGCCGCGTCCGTCGTCGGCCACCTCGAGCGACCCGTCCCGGTAGAGAGTGACTGCGATCTCCTTGCAATGGCCATGGATCGCCTCATCGACGCTGTTGTCGATGACCTCGTGCGCCAGGTGGTTCGGACGCGAGGTGTGGGTGTACATGCCCGGCCTGCGGCGCACGGGCTCGAGGCCGCTCAGGACCTCGATGTCGGAAGCGGTATACGATTGACTCATCCGGTGTTCTTGAGGATGTCCGGGGAAGAGAAATGGCGCCGGTGCCGGCGGCGATCTTAACAGAACGTGGCGCCGAAAGCGGCGGCGCCAGGTGAGGGAAAACTCAAGCGAAATCAGAGACTAGCGCACTGCGCTGCGGCTCCTCGACCGGGTCGAGCGCATGGCGGTACTCGGGGTGATCGACGCCCACCGCGAGCCGGGCTCCCCGCTTCAGCGCCGCAACGGACTCCGCCCCGATCTCGAAGCGCAGGAAGTGCACCGCGGAGGTCTTCTCGGCATTCTCGCGCTCGAGGTCCTCGTCGGCGATCGCAAATACCCGCTCGAATCCCGCGGCCTGCACCCAGCAGCGATCCTCGATCCCCTTGAGCCCCGTCAGGCGGTGCTGGCGCTCCTCGGGATCCGGGAACTCGATGAGCAGCGTGACCTTCCAGTTGCGGCCGTCGGGAATCAGGGGATTGTAGGCGCCGAGCTCCTCGGCGATGCCCTCCGGCTCGAAGATCCGCTCGGCGCGCAGCATCTCCTGCACCTGGTACTGCACGGTGAGGCGATCCTCGAAGCACCAGGTCGTGCTCGGCCCCACCGCGAGCTGGCGCCGGCTCTTGTGCGCGATGACCCGGGCGCGGAAATCCGGCCGCTCGCGCGCGTACTGCTCCAGGGAGAGGAGATCGCCCGGCGCGAGTCTGTCCATGCTCAGATCCCGTAAGCCATGCGCAGCAGGCCGAGCGGATGCTCGGGAGCGCCACTCCCAGCCGCTGCGCCGAGCAGGCTCTCGATCTGGCGGCCCGCCATCGGGCAGTCGCTGCAGTAGTGATCCGCTCCCGCCTTCGCCACCCGCTCGGCGACCGGCCGGCCGATCTTCACGGAGGCGGCGCGAAACTCCCGCTTCACGCCATAGGTTCCGTCATGGCCCGAGCAGCGCTCGATCACCTCGACGGTGGTTGCGGGGATGAGCTTCAACAGATCGCGAGTCTTGAGCCCGATGTTCTGCACACGCAGGTGGCACGGCACGTGATAGCTCACCTTGCCGAGGCCGCCCTTGAAGTCCGTGCGCAGCAAGCCCGCCCGGTGGCGCAGCATCAGGTACTCGAACGGATCGAACGTGCGTGCGCGGACCGCCTCCACACCGGCGTCCTGCGGAAACATGAGCGGCAGTTCCTGCTTGAACATCAGTACGCAGGAGGGGATCGGCGCGACGATGTCGTATCCCGCGTCCGTGAGTCGCTCGAGCTCCGGCACGTTCGCCTCTTTCAGCCGCGCGACGCCCTCGAGATCCCCGAGCTCCAGGCGCGGCATGCCGCAGCAGCGCTCGCGCGCGGCGAGGCGCACGGGAATCCCGTTGTGCTCGAAGACTGCCGCGAGATCCTCCGCGAGCCGCGGCTCGTTGCGGTTGCCGTAGCAAGTCGCAAAGAGCACCACCCGGCCCCGCGTCGTTTCGGTCGGCGTGGCTGCCGGCTCGGGCCCGCGGCGCGGGGCGCCGAGCCGCTTGCGCGCCGTGCGCCAATGATAGGCAGGGATCGGGGCCTCGGGGTCCACGCCGAGCGTCTTGGCGAGCAGCGCGCGCCCCGCCGAGGAGCGATTGACCGCATTGACCACCTCGGCCACCACCGGAATGCCGGCGATCCGTCCGACGGCCTCCGTGGAGGCGAGCACCCGGTCGCGGAGCCTCAAGCCCTCGTGCTTCGCGCGGACCGCCTTGGCGCGCAGCATTAGATGAGGAAAATCCACATTCCACGGATGGGGCGGAACGTAGGGACACTTAGTTCTGAAGCACATGTCGCAGAGGTAGCAGTGATCGACGACCTCTGCGAAGGACTTCTTGTCAACGCTCTGAAGCTCTCCCGTCGCCGTGGAGTCTATGGCGTCGAAAAGAGTCGGAAAGGCGTTGCACAGGCTGAAGCACCGGCGGCACCCATGGCAGATCTCGAAGACGCGCTCGAGCTCTTCATTGAGCGCCGCTTCGTCGTAGAACGCCGGGTTGCGCCAGTCGAGGGGATGGCGTGTGGGCGCCTCGAGGCTTCCCTCGCGGCCACCGCCCAGGCCCGTCCCTGCAGCTCGCTCCGGGGCTGCAGGAGCGCGCGGGAGATCGGAGCTCAAATGCCGTCCAGCGCCTTCTGGAATCGGTTGGCGTGCGAGCGCTCGGCTTTCGCCAGGGTCTCGAACCAGTCGGCGATCTCGCCGAATCCCTCCTCGCGCGCCGCCTTGGCCATGCCCGGGTACATGTCGGTGTACTCGTGCGTCTCGCCGGCGATGGCCGCCTTCAGGTTGAGCTTGGTGTCGCCGATCGGCAGCCCGGTCGCCGGGTCGCCGACCTCCTCCAGGTACTCGAGATGGCCGTGCGCGTGGCCGGTCTCACCTTCTGCCGTGGAGCGAAATACCGCCGAGACGTCGTTGTACCCTTCCACATCGGCTTTGGCTGCGAAGTACAGATACCGCCGGTTGGCCTGCGATTCTCCGGCGAACGCATACTTCAAGTTCTCTTCCGTCTTGCTGCCTTTGAGGTTCACGACGCGTCCTCCATTGAAACGAATTAGACTGGGTCTAAGCGCATCGGCACTCTATGCCCTCGCGGCAGGATCGTCAACCTGCTTTGTCGGCGCGGACAGTGTTATGGTGGCGCCGCACGAGGTAATGCCGGGGAAAATCGTGGCGCGCAATTCCAAGGCCCCTGAGTTCGAGCAGGCACTGGAGGAGCTCGAGAAGCTGGTGGAGACGCTGGAGCGGGGCGATCTCCCGCTCGATGAGGCGCTCAAGCGCTTCGAGCGGGGCGTCGAGCTCACGCGCCACTGCCAGAGCGCCCTGAAGGCCGCCCAGCAGCGAGTGGAGATTCTCCTGCGCCGCAACAATGGTGAGGTCGAGGCCGCCCCCTTCGTGTCCGAGGAGGAGGCGACGCCGGGAGGGTCGGCACCGGAAGGACCCCTCGCCCCGCCGCCCGGGAGCCTCACGTCCCCGCCCGATCCCAAACCTTGAGGAAGGCCTGCGGCGGCATTTAGCGTTCGCTCAAGCTCACCGCTTCGCGCACCCCCGACGCTCACCGCTCCCGCGCCCCGTATATTCATGTCCCCATCCGACAAGATGCCCGATTGCCCAGCCCTGCTCTCGACAATCAACTCGCCAGCCGATCTGCGCCGGCTTGCCCCGAGCGATCTGCCGCGGCTCGCGACCGAGCTGCGCGAGTTCCTGATCCAGAGCGTCAGCACGCGCGGCGGGCATTTCGCCGCAGGACTCGGCACCGTCGAGCTAACCGTCGCCCTGCACTACGTTTACGACACGCCCCACGACCTCATCGTCTGGGACGTGGGCCACCAGGCCTATCCGCACAAGGTCCTGACCGGCCGTCGCCACAGCCTGCACACCGTCAAGCAGCACGGGGGCCTCGCGCCCTTTCCGGCTCGGAGTGAGAGCGAGTACGACACCTTCGGCGTCGGGCACTCGAGCACCTCCGTCAGCGCGGCGCTCGGCATGGCCGTCGCCGCGGCGCGCCTCGGGCAGAATCGCCGGGCGGTTGCCGTGATCGGCGATGGCGCCATGAGCGCCGGCATGGCGTTCGAGGCGCTGAATCACGCGGGCGCGCTCGACGTGGATCTGCTCGTGATCCTCAACGACAACGACATGTCCATCTCGGAGAACGTCGGCGCCCTGTCCAATTACTTCGCCCGGGTGCTCTCCGGCAGGTTCTACGCGCACCTGCGCGAAGGCAGCAAGAAGGTGCTGAGGCCCATGCCGCCGGTCTGGGAGCTCGCGCGCCGCTCCGAGGAGCACGTGAAGGGCATGGTGCTGCCGGGAACGATGTTCGAGGAGATGGGCTTCAACTACATCGGGCCGATCGACGGCCACGACCTCAAAGCACTGCTCAGCACTCTGCGCAACGTCAAGAAGTTGAAGGGCCCGCAGTTCCTGCACGTCGCGACGCGCAAGGGCAAGGGCTACGCGCCCGCCGAGGCGGATCCGATCAAATGGCATGGACCCGGGCCGTTCGATCCGCAAAGCGGCACGATCTTCAAGGAGAAGGCGACCGGCCCGACCTACACGCAAGTGTTCGGCAAGTGGCTGTGCGACATGGCCGAGCGCGAGCCGCGGCTGATCGGGATCACCCCGGCGATGCGCGAGGGCTCGGGGTTGGTGGAGTTCTCCAAGCGCTTCCCGGACCGCTACTTCGATGTGGCGATCGCCGAGCAGCACGCGGTGACCTTCGCCGCCGGGCTCGCCGCCTCGGGAATGAAGCCGGTGGTGGCAATTTACTCGACGTTCCTGCAGCGCGCGTACGATCAGCTGATCCACGATGTCGCGCTGCAGAACCTGCAGGTGGTGTTCGCGATCGACCGGGCGGGCCTGGTGGGCGGGGACGGGGCGACGCACCAGGGGAGCTTTGACCTGACCTACCTGCGCTGCGTGCCGAACCTGGTGGTGATGGCTCCGGCCGACGAGAACGAGTGCCGGCAGATGCTGTACACCGCGACGACCCTCGAGGGGCCCGCGGCGGTGCGCTACCCGCGCGGGACCGGGCCGGGCGTTGCGGTATCGCAGGAGATGACGGCCTTGCCCGTGGGCAAGGCCGAATTGAGGCGCGAGGGCGGCAGCGGCCTCGCACTGCTCGCCTTCGGCGCGCTCGTCGAGCCGGCGGCGCGCATCGCCGAGCGGCTCGATGCGACGCTCGTCAACATGCGCTTCGTGAAGCCGCTCGACGAGGACACGACGCTCGCCGTCGCGGCGAGGCATCGCGCGATCGTCACGCTCGAGGAGAACGTCGTGGCGGGCGGAGCAGGCTCCGCGGTCGGAGAGCTGCTCGCCGCGGAGGATCTCCGGATCCCTCATCTGCAGCTCGGCATCCCCGACCGCTTCGTCGAGCATGGCTCCCGGGAGGACTGTCTCGTTTCGGCGGGCCTCGACGCCGCGAGCCTCATGGAGGCCGTCGAGCGCTGGTGGGCTCGCCACGAGGGCGGCGAGCAGGCGCCGCTGGACGGCCGAGCCGACGCGCGGCACTCTGGACGGCTGCTTGCGGAGGATGAGGAGCGTTAATGACTGCCGCTGCGAACGATCCGGACCTTCTCACGATGGAGGATGTGCAGGGGCGCGCCGATACGCGGCGCATCCCGATCAACCGCGTCGGCATCAAGGACATGAGCCACCCGGTGCGGGTCAAGGACCGCGCGACGGGCGAGCAGCACACCATCGCGAGCTTCAACATGTACGTGAACCTGCCACACGACTTCAAGGGCACGCACATGTCGCGGTTCGTCGAGATCCTGCATCTGCATGAGCGGGAGATCTCGGTGGACTCCTTCCGCGCGATGCTCGGGGAGATGACCGAGCGGCTCGAGGCGGATGCCGGCCACATCGAGATGAGCTTCCCGTTCTTCGTGATGAAGCGCGCTCCGGTCTCCGGCGTCGAGAGCCTGATGGACTACCGGGCGACGCTCATCGGCGAGCGCCGGGACGGCCGCACTGAGCTGTGGATCCGCATCGTCGTGCCGGTCACGAGCCTCTGCCCGTGCTCGAAGGAGATCTCGGCGTACGGCGCGCACAACCAGCGCTCGCACGTCACGATCGCCGTCAAGGCGGTGAGCCACATCTGGATCGAGGAGATCATCGAGATCGCGGAGTCCGAGGCCTCCTGCGAGCTCTACGGGATTCTCAAGCGCCCGGACGAGAAGTACGTGACCGAGCGCGCGTACGACAATCCGAAGTTCGTCGAGGACATCGTGCGCGATGTGGCGGTGCGCTTGAACCGCGACGAGCGCGTCGCGGCGTACGTGGTGGAGGCGGAGAACTTCGAGTCCATCCACAACCACTCCGCTTACGCGCGCATCGAGCGCGACAAGGAGCGCGGCTGATGAGGCCCGCGACGCCCGCCGCCGCGGGCGGCGTCGCGCTCGACCGGCTTTAGCCCGGGACTTCCTCGCCGCTCTGCAGGCGCCCGATGAGGGTGCGCAGGAACACGCGGTTGAAGCGCAACTGGCAGGACGCCGAGACCTGCTCGAGCAGCGTCGAGCTCACCTTCAGGACGGTCACGGCGTCGAGCGCGCGCACGGTCGCGGTGCGCTTGGCACCCGGCACGTAGCTTGCCTCGCCGAAGCAGTCGCCGGTGTCGAGCGCGCCGAGCCGCTGCCCGTGGCGCTCCACCGCGCAGGTCCCGGAGACGATGATGTAGAAGCGGTCGTCCATCTCGCCTTCCTTGACGATCTCCTCGCCCGCCGCATAGTTCTGCCAGTGGCTCGCGCGCAGCACCTCCCAGATCTCGGCGTGCGAGAACTCGTGGAAGAACTTCAGGCGCCGCAGCACTCCGAACTGCTCCTGGCGGTCGATGCGCGCGTTCTGCTCGCGCAGCTTCTGGTGCACTCGCGTCAACTCGGCGGCGAAGTCGAGCCCGCTCTTGTAGCGCTTCGCCGGGTCCTTCTGCAACGCGCCGGCGACGACGTTCTCCAGGTACTCCGGAACCTCCTTGCGCAGGGTGTGGATCGGAGGCGGTGTCGCGTAGACGATCTGATGCAGGAGCTTCTGCAGGTTTCCGGCGCGGAACGGCCGCGAGCCGGTGAGCAGCTCGTACATCACGGCTCCCAGGGAGTACAGGTCCGAGCGGTTGGTGAGCTCGAGGCTCTGCACCTGCTCCGGCGACATGTACGAGGGGCTGCCGGCGATGCCCTCGATGCGCGAGATGTCCGAGTCGGCGACGAGGGCGATGCCGAAGTCGATGATGCGAACGTCCCTGTCCTGGGTCAGCATGACGTTGGAGGGCTTCACGTCGCGATGGATGACGCCGCGCGAGTGCGCGTAGTGCAGAGCCTTCGCGCACTTGTAGATGATCTCGACGGTGTCGTCGACGCGCAGCAGATTGTCCGCGCGGCAGTACGCCGACAACGTGCGGGCGCCATGCACGTGCTCGGTGACGACGTAACAATAACCGTTCTCCTCGCCGGCGTCGTAGATCGGCAGGATGTTCGGATGCTGGAGCATGCCGACGAGGTGCGCCTCGGAGAGGAACATCTTGCGCGCGATGCGCGCGCGCTCCTCGTCTCCTCCCACGTCGATGTTGTACACCTTGATCGCGACGTCGCGGCCGTAGTACGCATCGTGCGACAGGTAGACGGTGCCGGTGCTGCCGTGCCCGACTTCCTTGATGACCGCGTACTTGCCGATCTTTTCCGGCACCTTGCGCGACGCGGCGGGGTGGGCCTGTGGTGACATGGGTTCAAGCGGAGTGTTGATACAGGCCGCAGCAGAATACGGTCGAGCGCCCCGAGCGACTGTGATCCAGCCCTCACCCGCTCCAGTGCAATCGCGCGACGGTCGCGGCGTGTGAGATCAGCGCACGGACGCGAAGTGATCGTAGCCGTAATGCGAGAAGTCGATCACAGACCCGTTGTGCATCACGATCGAACCAGGCTCTCGGCGCAGCGTTCCGATGCGGGTATAGCCCCATGCCGCGGCAGGTAGGTCGCGGCTCAAGGATTCGATGCGCGGCGCGGGAACGCTGAAAAGCAGCTCGTAATCGTCTCCACCAGTGAGCGCGAGCTCGCGCGCGCGCTCGGGACCGACGGCGTCGAGCAGCATCCGCGACACGGGCAAGGTTTCATAATCCAGCTGCGCGCCGCAGCCGCTCGCCCGCGCGAGCTTGCCCGCATCCCCGAGCAGCCCGTCCGAGACGTTGATGCACGCGCTGGCGTACCCGCGGAGGCGCCTGCCCAGGGCCACCCGCGGGGTGGGAAAGAGAAATCGCTCCCGCAGATGACGCGCCGCGCCGGCATCGGGCACCGTGAGCCGCGACAGCTCGAGCTCGAGTCCCGCGGCGGCATCCCCAGGAGTGCCGCTCACGTAGAGCGCCTCGCCGGGCGCGCCGCCGCGGCGCGTGAGCGCGGTCCCGCGCTCGACCGTTCCCAGAATTTGAATCGTGATGCAGAGCGGACCGCACGTCGTATCGCCCCCGACCAGGGCGACCCGGAACCCGTCCGCGAGCGCTGCGAGAGCCCCGCTGAACTCCTCGAGCCACCGCTCGTCGGCGCGCGGCAGGGTGAGCGCGAGCAGCGCCCACGCGGGCTCCGCGCCCATCGCCGCGAGATCGCTCAAGTTCACCGCGAGCGCGCGATGGCCGACCGAGGCGGCGGGTGAGCCCGCGGGGAAGTGCGCGCCCTCGACGAGCGTGTCGATGGCCGCGACGAGCTGCCGATCCGGCGGACACTCGATGAGCGCGGCGTCGTCCCCGACGCCGAGGGGCACGTCGGAGCGCGGCGCGCCGCGGTCGCGGAAGAACCTGTCGATGAGCTCGAATTCCCCGAGCGGCATGGCGTTCCCCGTGCGTCCCAAGCGCCGCGTGTCAGTGCTCGTGCTGCCGCAGCGTCCTCGCAGCCCGGTCGAGTACCGCGTTCACGAACTTGTGGCCGTCGGTCGCGCCGAAGCGCTTGGCGAGACTCACGGCCTCGTTGATGACCACGCGGTACGGAACTTCCGGGCGGGTCTTGAGCTCGTGGGCGCCGATGAGCAGCACCGCGTGCTCGATCGGGTCGAGCTGCTGCGTAGGACGATCGATCCAGGCGGCGAGCTCGGCGTCGAGATCCGCATGGGAGTCACACACGCCGCGCACCATCTCGATGAAGTAGTCGCGATCCGCGCGCGCCATGTCCTCGGCGTCCGCGAACTCCTCGATCACGTCCTGCCACGGACCGCGATTGAGCAGCCAGCGGTACAGCGCTTGCAACGCGAGCTTGCGCGCGACGGAACGCGCGCCGGAAGCCGAGTAGGTCGAAGCGCTGCGTTCCATGTCGGCGTGGAGGCTGGGACTTGCAGGTTGCATGGGGCCCTCCGGCGCTCGCTCAGGGGAGCTGCGCGAGGAGCCCCGCCATCTCGAGAGCGGCGTGCATCGCTTCCGCCCCCTTGTTGGCTCCGGCGGTGGCGGCGCGCTCGAGCGCCTGCTCCGTCGTGTTGACGGTCAACACTCCGAAGGCGACGGGCACCCCGGTCTCGAGGCTCACGAGCTGCAGTCCGCGGGCGCATTCACCGGCGACGTAGTCGAAATGCGGCGTATCCCCGCGAATGACGCAGCCGAGAGCGACGAGCGCGTCGTAGCGGTGGCTCGCGCCGAGCTTGCGCACGGCGACCGGCAGCTCGAAGGCGCCCGGCACCCGCGCGACGAGCAGATCCTCCGCGGCGCCGCCGCGCTGCTGCCAGGCATCGATCGCCCCCTCGATGAGGCTCGAGACGATGAATTCGTTGAAGCGCGACGCGACGATCGCCACCCGCCGTCCGCGCGCGTCCGGCTTGCCCTCGATGACACGGACCTCACTCACCCCGTCAGTCCTCGTCGACGTAAGACTCGATCTCCAGGCCGAAGGCGGAGATGCCGTGTATCTGCTTGGGCGCGGAGAGCACGCGCATGCGCCGCACGCCGAGGTCTTTGAGGATCTGCGCGCCAATGCCGTAGGTCCGCAGAACCGGCCGGTCCTCGGCTAACGCGGCAGCGGGCACGGGACTGTGCGCAGCGGCGGATGCGGCGGCCGGCGCGGCGGTGGGTGCGGCGCCGTGCGCCGTCTCGCCAGGAACGGCCGCGGTGCTCGACGGCTGCGCGGCGGGCGCGCGCAGGGTCTCGAGGACGTCGAGAGGAGACTGCCGCTCTCCCAGCAGGACCACCACGCCGTTCTGCGCCCGGGCGATGCGCTCCAGAGCGGCTCGCAGGGTCCAGGCGCGCGGATCCCCGCGCACGCCCAGCACGTCGCGCAGCGTGTCCGCGACGTGCACTCTCACGAGCGGCGTATCGGATCCGTCGAGGCGGCCGCGCGCGAGCGCGACGTGCACGAAGCCCTCCACCCGATCCCGGTAAGCGTACAGGCGGAACTCCCCGAGATCGGTCTGGACAGGCTGATCCGCGATGCGCTCGATCGAGCGCTCGTTGCGCAGCCGGTGGCGAATGATATCGGCGATCGTGCCGATCTTCAGGCGATGCTGGCGCGCGAAGGCCTCGATCTGCGGACTGCGCGCCATGGTGCCGTCGTCGTTCATGAGCTCGCACAGCACGCCGGCGGGCCTCGCGCCCGCGAGGGCGCACAGATCGACCGCCGCCTCCGTGTGTCCGGCCCGGATGAGCACCCCGCCCTTGCGCGGTCGCAGCGGAAAGACGTGGCCCGGCCGCGCGAAGTCCTCGGCGACGGACTGCGGATTGGCGAGCGCCCGGATGGTCGCCGCGCGATCGGCGGCGGAGACGCCGGTGGTGGTGCCGTGGCGATAGTCGACGGAGACCGTGAAGGCCGTGCGGTGACTCTCGTTGTTGGCCGACACCATCTGCGGCAGCTCGAGCCGCGCGAGCCGCTCCTCCTCCATCGGCACGCAAATGATGCCGCTCGTATGGCGGATCATGAAGGCGAGGGCCTCAGGCGTCGCGTGCTCGGCGGCCATGATGAGGTCACCCTCGTTCTCGCGGTCCGCATCGTCGAGGATGATGACCATGCGGCCGGCCGCAAGCTCGGCCGCGATCTCCTCGATGCTGCTCGCGCCGGGCATTCGCGGATCGTCGGCCGCGGGCCGCGGCGGAAGGGAAAGAACGTTGGACATATCGCGCCTCGAAATCTCAAGTCGCCTCGGAACGACCTACTTCATGGTACTCGGACGGCGGCGATCTGTCCGCAGGCGGTGCCGCTCGCCGCAACGCGGCCTCGAAGGCTCAGGACTCTCGAGGTTCGTTGAGCAGCCGCTCCACGTATCTGGCGAGCGAATCCACCTCCAGGTTGACCCGCGCGCCGACCTCGAGGCCGCCCAGGGTCGTCATGGATTGAGTGAGCGGGATGAGGTTGACGCCGAAGCTCGATCCCCGCACCTCGTTGACCGTGAGACTCACGCCGTCCACGGCGACCGACCCCTTGCGGGCAATGTAGCGCGCGAGCTCCGCGGGGACCTCGATCGTGAGCCGCAGCGAGCGCGCATCGCTCGCGCACGCGGTGATCCAGGCAACCCCGTCCACGTGGCCGGACACGAGATGCCCTCCGAGCGGATCCCCCGCGCGCAGCGACGGCTCGAGGTTCACGGGAGAGTGAGGCCGCAGTTGAGCGAGCGTCGTGAGCGCGAGCGTCTCGCGGGAGAGGTCGGCCTCAAAGGTCTTTCCCTGCACGGCCGTCGCTGTCACACAGCAGCCCTGAACGCAGATGCTGTCACCGACCGCGATGCGCCCGAGATCGAGACGGTCGACGGCAACCGTCAGCCGCGTGTCGCCCCCACGCGGCTCGAGCGCCTGAACCCGTCCGATGTCCTGGATGATGCCTGTGAACATCTCGTCGCTACCTGCGTGTCTCTCGCCCGGCGCCCGGCGCGACGGGGGCAGCGTCGGCGGCGAGCGGTGTCGCCTCTGCGGCCGACGCCGGGCGAGCGGGGCGCAAGCGGATCCGCAAATCCGCGCCGACGGGCTGCACCTCGACCATGTCGAAACGCGCCGCGCTCTGCAAATCCTCGAGCGCGGGCAGTTCCACGAGCGGCCGTGCCTGTGGCCCGAACAGCACGGGCGCCACATAGAGCAGCAGCTCGTCGGCGAGCTGCGCGCGGATCAGCTCGCCGGCGAGGGTAGCCCCCGCTTCGACGTGCACCTCGTTGATCTGGGCCTCCGCGAGACGCTCCAGCACGCGCCGCAGGTCCAGGCGAGGGGTGCCGCCGCCAATCCCCGCGGCCCGCTCGACCTGCTCGATCCGAGCACCGCGCGCCGCGAGAGCGCCGCGGCGGGCGGCATCCGCGGATCCGGTGAAGATCCACACCTCGCCTCCGCCCCCGAAGAGCCGCGCGCTCGGCGGGGTCCTGAGGGCGCTGTCGAGCACCACGCGCACGGGCTGGCGCATCCTCGCCGCGTCGATCCGCACGTCGAGCCGCGGATCGTCGGCGAGCACGGTGTTGATACCGGTCATCAAAGCGGAGCTGCGCGCACGCCAGCGCTGAACGTCGCGGCGCGCGTCCTCTCCCGTGATCCACTTGCTCGCGCCGCTCGCGAGCGCCGTGCGGCCGTCGAGGCTCAGCGCGAGCTTCACGCGCACCCAGGGCCGGCCGGCCGTCAGGCGCCGGACGTACCCGGCATTGAGCTCGGCCGCCTCGCGCCCCATCAATCCGCACTCCGCTCGGATGCCGGCGCGCCGCAGCCGCTCGGCCCCGCGGCCGCTCACCCGCGGATCCGGGTCGTGCATCGCAAAGACGACGCGGCTCACGCGGGCCTCGATCAGAGCATCCGCGCAAGGCGGCGTGCGTCCATGGTGGCTGCACGGTTCCAGCGTCACGTACGCGGTGGCACCCGCAGCTTCGGCTCCCGCGGCGCGCAGAGCGGCGACCTCTGCGTGCGCCTCCCCAGCCCACTCGTGCCAGCCTTCGCCGACGGTGCGATCGCCTTGCACGATCACGCAACCCACCCGCGGGTTGGGGTGAGTGGAGTCGAGCCCGCGCGCCGCGAGCGCGAGAGCGCGGCTCATCGCGCGCCGGTCGCGCTCGGCGAGGCGGTCCTGAGGCGTGAGCTCCCCGCCCCCCGCGCCCTCCCTCGCCGCCTCCTCGCCGCTCACTTCTTGCGCTCCGGGCGGCTCTCACTGCCGGGAAGCAGGGGCAACTGATCGCGGCTCACCTCGCGCCGGCGCCCGTGGTAGCGGAGGCGGTCGATCTCCTCTCTGAAGGCATCAAGGTCCTGGAAGCTGCGGTACACCGAGGCGAACCGGACGTACGCCACCTCATCGAGCTGACGCAGCTCCTCTATAACGAGCTCACCGAGTGCGCGGGAGGAGACCTCGCGCTCACCGAGGCTGCGCAGCGCGTGGCCGATGCGGCTCACGGCCTCCTCGACGGCCTCGCGGCTGACGGGGCGCTTCTCCAGCGCCTTTTCCATGCCCGCCCGCAGCTTCGTCTCGTCGAAGGGCTCGCGCGTGCGATCACTCTTCACGACGACCGGCATCAGCAGCTCCGCGGTCTCGAACGTCGTGAACCGCTCCCCGCACGCGAGGCACTCGCGGCGGCGGCGGATCTGCCGGCCCTCACCCGCCAGGCGGGAGTCGGTGACCTTGGTCTCGACGTGTCCGCAGAAAGGACAGTGCATGCGGCTCCCCGGCGGCGCGCGTCAGGAGGCGCGCTTGCCGCTCATGGCCCATAGACCGGGTACCGTCGGCAGAGCTCGAGCGCCTGCGGGCGCGCGCGCGCCACGGCGGTATCGGTGCCGTTCGCATCGAGCACGTCCGCGATCAGATCCGCGACCTCAACGACTTCGCGCTCCTTGAAGCCGCGCGTGGTGGAAGCCGGCGTGCCGATCCTGAGGCCGCTCGCCACGGCGGGAGGACGCGGATCGTTCGGAACGGCGTTCTTGTTGACCGTGATGTTCGCCCGCCCGAGGGCGGCATCGGCTTCCTTGCCCGTGATGCTGCGCTTCTTCAGATCGACGAGGAACAGGTGGTTGTCGGTCCCGCCGGAGACGATGTCGATGCCGCGCGCCGCGAGCCGAGCGCACATCGCCCGCGCGTTCTTCAGCACCTGCTCCTGGTAGGTCTTGAACTCCGGCTGCAGCGCCTCGAGGAGCGCCACCGCCTTCGCCGCGATGACGTGCATCAGCGGGCCGCCCTGCGTCCCCGGGAAGATCGAGGAGTTGAGCTTGCGCGCGATCTCCTCGTTCTCCCGCGCAAGGATCAGCCCGCCGCGGGGCCCGCGCAAGGTCTTGTGAGTGGTCGTCGTCACCACGTCCGCGTGCGGGATGGGGTCCGGATACAGGCCCATCGCGACGAGCCCCGCGACGTGCGCCATGTCCACGACGAAGTAGGCGCCGACGCTCCGGGCGATCGCCGCGAACCGGGCCCAGTCGATCGCGCGGGAATAGGCCGAGAAGCCGGCGACGATGAGCTTCGGCCGCTCCGCTTCCGCGAGGCGCTGGACCTCGTCGTAGTCGATCTCGCCCGTGTCGGAGCGCACCCCGTACTGCGCGGCGCGAAAGAGCTTGCCGGAGAAGTTCACCTTGGCTCCGTGCGTGAGATGCCCCCCATGATCGAGGCTCATCCCGAGAATCGGATCCCCGGGCTGGATGAGCGCGAGGTAGACCGCCGCGTTCGCCTGCGAGCCGGAGTGGGGCTGGACGTTCGCGTACGCGGCCCCGAAGAGCCGCTTGGCGCGGTCGATCGCGAGCTGCTCCACCACGTCCACGAACTGGCAGCCGCCGTAGTAGCGGCGGCCGGGATAGCCCTCCGCATACTTGTTGGTGAGCACCGAGCCCTGGGCCTCGAGGACACGCGGGCTCGTGTAGTTCTCCGAGGCGATGAGCTCGATGTGCTCCTCCTGGCGGCGGCGCTCGCCTTTGAGGGCCTCGGACAGCTCCTGGTCGAAGCCGTCGATGGTCAGGGTCGTCCGGAACATGCGACTCGCTCTCTTTCGCCCACTCAAACGATCATTGTAACCCGACCAGGCCCTCGACCGCCGCGCACCAGGCTTGCGCGAGGTTCGCCCGGTTGTAGCCGCCGCCGCCGAGCGCGAGCACTCGCCCGTGCCCTAATCGGTCCGCGAGCGCCGCGAGCTCCAGCGCCGCCCGCCCGTGCGTGCGCGGGGAGAAGCGCAGGTGCGCGATCGGATCCCCCTCCACGCTGTCGGCGCCGCATTGCAGAATGATGAACTGCGGCTCGAAGCGCTCGAGGTGCTCGAGCACCGCGGGCCAGACCCTCGCGAAGGTGGCATCGTCGGCTCCCTCCGGCACGGGGATGTTGAGCTTCGTGCCCTCGGCGGTGCCGCGACCCGTCTCCGTCGCCGAGCCCGTGCCGGGATAGAGCGTGCGTCCGTCCTCGTGGATGTCGGCGAAGATGACGCCCGGGTCCTCCTCGAACGCATAGAAGACCCCATCGCCATGATGCGCGTCGATATCGACGTAGCCGATGCGGTCGAGCCCATGGCGCCTGCGCAGCAGCTCGATGACGACGCCGCAATCGTTGAAGACGCAGAATCCGGCCGCATGATCGCGCCCGGCGTGATGGAGCCCCGCGATCGGGACGAAGGCGCGCCGCGCCGTGGCGGCCATGAGGGCCTCAGCGGCCTGCAAGGACGCCCCGACGACGGTCGCCGCCGCCTCGTAAACGCCGCGGAACGCGGGTGTGTCCCCCGCATCGAGGAACCCCTGCCCGCTCTGCGAGCGCTCGCGCACCAGGTCGATGTACGGGGGGGTGTGAAAGGCGAGCAGCTCCTCGTACGAGGCCTCGCGCGGCTCGAGCATCTGCACCCGCGCGGCGAGCCCGCGGGCCTGCAGCTCGCGCACGAAGGCGCCATGGCGATCGGGCCCAAAGAGGTGGCCTTCCGGAAAGCCATAGCGCGCCAGGCGCTCGCCGGCAACGACCGCTACCTCAGTGCCCATGCCGCCTGTACACTCGCCCGATGCCTCGTGAGACCCGCTGCGCGAAGCCTAGCACAGGCCTCGGCGCCGGTTGGGTCGCGGGGCCCCCACGAATGGCTTGCCGAACTCTGAAGTCATGGCCCAATACATTTTCACGATGAATCGGGTATCGAAGATGGTACCCCCGAAGCGCGTCATTCTGAGCGACATCAGCCTCTCGTTCTTTCCCGGCGCCAAGATCGGCGTCCTCGGATTGAACGGCGCCGGCAAGTCAACGCTCCTGAAAATCATGGCCGGCCTCGACAAGGAGATCGACGGCGAGGCGCGGCCGCAAGGCGGCATCCGGATCGGCTACTTGCCGCAGGAGCCCACGCTCGATCCGGAGAAGGATGTGCGCGGCATCGTGACGGAGGGCATCGGCGCCAAGCTCGCGCTCGTCGAGCGCTTCAATCATATCAGCGAGCGATTTGCTGAAGCCCTCTCCGACGAGCAGATGAGCGCGCTGCTCGAGGAGCAGGCGAAGCTCCAGGATGCCATCGACGCCGCCCGCGGATGGGAGCTCGAGCGCGAGCTTGACATTGCGGCCGATGCGCTGCGGCTGCCTCCGTGGGAGGCACGGGTCGCCACGCTCTCCGGCGGCGAGAGGCGCCGTGTCGCTCTGTGCCGGCTGCTCATCTCCGCGCCCGACCTGCTGCTGCTCGATGAGCCGACCAACCATCTCGATGCGGAGTCGATCGCCTGGCTCGAGCGGTACCTCGAGCAGTACCCGAGCACGGTGGTCGCCGTCACGCACGACCGCTACTTTCTCGACAATGTCGCCGAATGGATCCTGGAACTCGACCGCGGTCGCGGCATCCCCTGGCAAGGCAACTACTCGAGCTGGCTCGAGCAGAAGGAGCAGAGGCTCGCGCTGGAGGAGCGCGAGCAGGAGGCGCTGCGCAAGACGCTGCAGCGCGAGCTCGAGTGGGTGCGTCAGGGCGCCAAGGCGCAAGCGGCGAAGAGCAAGGCCCGCCTGCAGCGCTACGAGGATCTCGCGTCGCGCGAGTTCCAGCAGCGCAACGAGACGAACGAGATCTACATTCCCCCGGGCGAGCGGCTCGGCGACGTGGTCATCGACGTGAAGAGCCTGCGCAAGGCGTACGGCGAGCGGCTCCTCATCGAGGATCTGTCCTTCAGCCTGCCGCCCGGCGGCATCGTCGGCATCGTCGGCCCGAACGGCGCCGGCAAGACGACGCTGTTTCGCATGCTGACTGGCGCCGAGCGGCCGGATGCGGGGGAGATCCGCTTCGGACCGAGCGTGAAGCTCGCCTACGTGGACCAGGAGCGCCAGTCGCTCGACGACTCGAAGACCGTCTGGCAGGAAATCTCGGGCGGCCTCGATCTGATCCGGGTGGGCAACTACGAGACCTCCTCGCGCAGCTACGTCGGCCGGTTCAACTTCAGGGGAACGCAGCAACAGCAGCGCATCGGCGACCTCGCAGGCGGTGAGCGCAACCGCGTCCATCTCGCCAAGACGCTGAAGGCCGGCGCCAACGTGCTGCTGCTCGATGAGCCGACGAACGACCTCGACGTGGAGACTTTGAGGGCGCTCGAGGAGGCCCTTCTCAACTTCCCCGGCTGCGCCGTGGTCGTCTCGCACGACCGCTGGTTCCTCGATCGGATCGCCACGCACATTCTCGCCTTCGAGGGCGATTCCGAGGTCGTCTGGTTCGCGGGCAACTATCAGGAGTACGTCGAGGACTTCAAACGCCGGCGCGGCGAGGAGGCGGCGCTGCCCCACCGAATTCGCTACAAACCGCTCACCCGCTGACCGCGGGGCCGCGGCCGCCCCCGGGAAGCGATGATCTTCCACGCCCGGGTGACATAACGCGGCCATTTGAGCGTGAACGAGCCGGGCGTAGTGAGTTAGAATCGACGTGCGCTGCACCACGAAGACCAACAAGGCGCCTTACGATGGCCGTCTACATCGATTCCGCGAGCCAACTGATTCACGAGCACGAGCGAGCTCTCGCGATCAGCTGTCCGCACTGCGAGGTCACCTCGCACATCACCCCGAGCGCCGTGCCCGACTTCGCGGACCTGCAGACGTCCAAGCCGGCGGCCGTCGGCGTGGTCTACCGTTGCGATGCGTGCCACTCGCCCGTGTTCCTGCGCTACGCAGTGCGGTCCTATCGCCCGAACCGCATCGAGCTCGCGCCGCAGTTCGTGGAAGTGGAGCGTCCGCGCGAGAAGTTCACCTTCACCCATCTGCCCGAGGAAGTGGAGGTGCTGTTCCGCGAGGCGCTCATCTGCTTCTCGAGCGGCGCCTACAACGCCTTCGCCTCGATGAGCCGGCGCACCGCGCAGGCGGTGTTCGCCGATCTCGGGGAGTCGGGCAAGCTCCGTCTCTTCGATGAGATCAACGACGTGCGCGAGATGGCGGACATCGACGTGAAGACGTTCATGACCATCAAGAGCGTGATCTTCGGCACCCAGGCCGACTCAAGGGCGGACCCACCGCGCCTCGATACCTCGAGCGCACCCGTCGTTCTGGAGGTCATGAAGGATCTGCTCTACGAGGCGTACGTTCGCAAGGGGCGCCTGCAGCAGGCCCTCATGGTGCGCCGCTACTTTGCCGAGGAGTCGGCCGAGGAGCTGACGCGGGTCCTTGCATCCTCGCCTCCGTTGAAGCAGGCTGCCGACCACGACTCGGCGTCGCCGTCTTAAAGGCCGGCGCCGCACCCGCTCCGGGGTGCGAGCCTGCCCCCTCAAGCTCGCGCGCTCTCAGCCGTTAACCGAAAGGTGAGGGTACGCTGGCGGACTGCGACGACAGCCGCGTATCGCGAGGTTTCGCGTTGGAGCCGTGACGGCGGCAGCGTGCCGCGAGGTTGCGCATCGGAAGTGAGTATGTTCGACGGCGCAGATACCGTGGTTCTCTATGAGGAGCTCGCCTACCAGGACGTCCTCCCTCTCCTCTGGCGCCCGTTGCCCGGAACCATCGATCAAGCGGTCGCGGCCAGCTTCACCGACCGCAACGTGCGCCTCCTCCAGGCCTGCGCCGCCGTCGAGGAGCACGGCGGGAGCGAGAAGCCGGACGACGACTCCCCCGAGCTGCTGCGCCTCGACTTCAAGATCAATCTGCTGCTCGACCTGGTGGGCCAGCTGCTGGTCGCCAACCACCCGCGTCCGCCGGCCGTGCCGATCCGCTTCAACGCGCTCGGCGCCATGTGGCGCGCGGCGCCCCCGCTGCCCGAAGCCGGCAACCAGGGCGTCGCCGAGATCTATCTGCGCGACTGTCTCGCCGAGCCGCTGCGGCTCATCGGGCGCATCACCAACGTGACACCGGACGGGCAGGTGAAAGCCCGCTTCCTGCCAGTCGGGGAAACCGTCGAGGACCTGATCGAGAAGCTCACCTTCCGGCGCCATCGCCGCCAAATCGCCGACAGCCGCCACCGCGGCGCTTTGTGATTCGGATCACGCGGCGCTCCGCGGCGTACATCCGTCTTACGAGACATTTCACAATATTCGCCCCGCGTTCGGTCAACAATAGCCGCCACGGTTTCGGGGCGGAGCATCGATGTCGGCAACTGAAATTGCCATCGTCCCCCCTGCAGAATGGGGCGAGGCGCGGGGGCGAGCTGCAGTGGAGCAGCGAGCGGGCGGGCCGGTGCCCGTCGCGGACCGAGCACAGAGCAGCGATGGCGCGGCGATCGGCCGGCCCGGCGCAAAGAACGACGAACGCGCGCGGGTGCGGCTGCCGACTGGAACCTCGTTCGCGATCCGCGGCGTCATCGGGCTGATCCGCCAGGTCGCCGAGCACGAGTCCACCGTTCTCATCCTCGGGGAATCCGGCACGGGCAAGGAGGTCGTCGCCCGCGCCGTACATGATTTGAGCCCGCGGCGGCAACGCCCGTTCATCGCCGTCAACTGCGGAGCGATTCCGGCCGAGTTGCTCGAGTCGGAGCTGTTCGGCCACGAGCGGGGCGCGTTCACCGGCGCCGTCGCCGCGCGCAAGGGCCGCTTCGAGATCGCCGAGGGCGGAACGCTGTTTCTCGACGAGATCGGCGACATGAGCCCGACGATGCAGGTGAAGCTGCTGCGCGTCCTGCAGGAGCGGGTGTTCGAGCGCGTCGGCAATCACGTGCCGATCCGCTGCAACGTCCGCATCATCGCGGCGACCCATCGCAATCTCGAGGATGCCATCGCGCACTCGACGTTTCGCGAGGACCTCTTCCACCGTCTCAACGTCTTCCCCATCGAGATGCCGCCGCTGCGGGAGCGCATCGAGGATCTGCCGCTGCTCGCGCGCGACTTCATCGCGCACAACGTGGCCGAAGGTCGCGGGCACGTCGAGCTCTCCCCGCGCGCGCTCGCGGCGCTCGCCTTGCACCGCTGGCCCGGCAACGTGCGCGAGCTCGCCAATCTCATCGAGCGGCTGTCGATCGTCTGCAGCGGCCGCATGACCGATATCGGACGACTGCCTCCGAAGTACCGGCCGTCGGATTGGACGCCCGAGCCGGAGACGGACGCCGGTGACGTCCCGGGAATGGCCGCAGGGGAAGAGGCGCCCCCATTTCTCGAAGGCTTCGCGAGCATCGGCTCGGAGCGGCTCGGCGATGAGGAAAGCGCCGACCCGCGCGACCTCGCCGGCGCCGGATCGACTCTCGATCCCTCGAGCGGCGGTGAGGGCGCCGGCGATAGCGTTGACTCCCGCACCGGCATCGGTGCCCAAGAGGTGGCAGCGGCCTCCGATCAAGCGCTCCTGCCGCAGAGCGGGATAGACCTGCGCGCGCATCTCACGGCCATCGAGCGCCGTCTGATCGAGCAGGCGCTCGAGCGCTCGGGCGGCACGGTCGCGCACGCCGCGCGCCTGCTCAATCTCAGGCGCACGACGCTCGTCGAGAAGATGCGCAAGCTCGGAATGTCCGATACCGTGACGGAAGATTGACGGCCGGCGGCACGTTCGTGCCGCTCGCCCGTGACCCCGCTCACACTTCCGGGCCGAATCCCGGCCCGGCACAGCTCTTGCACCTCACCCCGGCGGTACACCGCGCAAACGGGGTTCACGAATGAGCGCAGACGCCGAGTCCACATGTGCCGCATCGACAGCGGTCGACGCGCCGCGCGCGCGCGACGAGGTCGATCCCGTCGCATGCGCGGCGAGCTCGCAGCATCTGCTCGATCTCGCGCGGCGCGTCGCCGCGACGGACTGCACGGTGCTGCTCATCGGCGAGTCGGGCACGGGCAAGGAGGTGCTGGCGCGATACATCCACCGGCATTCCCCGCGGGTGCGTGCTCCATTCGTCGCGGTCAACTGCGCGGCGATCCCGGAAACCATGCTCGAGGCGGTCCTGTTCGGACACGAACGCGGCGCCTTCACCGGCGCGGCGAGCGCGCATCCCGGCAAGTTCGAGCAGGCCCAAGGCGGCACGCTGCTCCTCGATGAGGTCACCGAGATGCCGGTCGCCCTGCAGGCGAAGCTGCTGCGCGTGCTGCAGGAGCGCGAAGTCGAGCGAATCGGCGGCCGCGCGCCGCTCGCGCTCGACCTGCGCGTCCTCGCGACCACCAATCGGCGGTTGCGAGAGGAGGTCTCCGCCGGCCGGTTCCGCGAGGACCTGTATTACCGGCTCAACGTCTTTCCGCTCGCCATCGCACCGCTCCGCGCGCGCCGCGACGACATCCTGCCGATTGCGATGCGGCTGCTCGGCATGCGCTGCCGCCCGGGCGAGCGCATCCCTGCCCTCTCGGCCGATGCCGCGCACCTGCTGCTCACCTACCCGTGGCCGGGGAACGTCCGCGAGCTCGATAACCTCCTGCAGCGCGCGCTGATTCTCGTGAACGGCCCCGTGATCGAGCCGCAGCACATCCAGTTTGGGCTCCCCGGGGAATCCGCGGAGCGTCAGCCGGAGAGCGCAGAGACCGCGGCGGGCTCGCTCGCGGACTCCTTGGGGCAAGCAGAGCGCGATCTGATCGTCGGCGCGCTGCGTGCCGGCGTGAGCCGCCGCGACGCGGCCGAGCGCCTGGGGATCAGCGCGCGAACGTTGCGCTACAAGCTCGCCCGCCTGCGCGCGGCGGGCTTCGATGTGGGAAGCGAGGGTGGACCATGAGCCAGATGCAGATCGACCAGGTGCTCGCGCAGATTCGCGAGCTGTCGTCGCAAGTCGCGCCGCAGGCAACGCCGAGCGCTCCGCAGGCTACCGGACCGTCGGCGTTCGCGAGTCTGCTGCGCAACAGCATCGATCAGGTGAACGACGCCCAGCAGCACGCGAGCGATCTCGCGACCGCGTTTCAGCGCGGCACCCCGGGGGTGGACCTGCCCCAGGTGATGATCGAGATGGAGAAGGCGAGCGTCTCGTTCCGGGCGCTCACCGAGGTACGCAACCGCCTCGTGAGCGCGTACCAGGACATCATGAACATGCAGATGTGAGCTCGAGCGACACCATGATCGAGAGTGAGAAATGAACGCAGTCGTTGCGCCCTATCCGCGCTGGACGGCGGGGTTGAAGCCCCTGCTGCTGCTCATCGGCATCGCCGTCGCTGTCGCGGCAGGCGTGACCGTCGTGCTGTGGTCTCGCGGCCCGAGCTACAGCCTGCTCTACGGCAACTTGGGGACGGAGGACCAGGCGCAGATCACCCAGGCGCTCGATACGGCCGGCATTCCCTACCAGCTCACGCCGGACTCCTCGGGCATCGAGGTGCCGAGCGAGCGGCTGAGCGAGGCGCGCCTGAAGCTCGCAGGTCAAGGCCTGCCCGAGGGCGACGGCGGCTTCTCCCTGATGACGAAGGACGCCGGCTTCGGCGTCAGCCAGTTCATGGAGAACGCGCGCTACCAGCATGCGCTCGAGATAGAGCTCGCCCACACCATCGCGAGCATGCGGCCCATCGACGGCGCGCGCGTGCACCTCGCCGAGCCGCCGCAGTCCGCGTTCGTGCGCGACCGGATCCCGGCGAGCGCATCGGTGTTCGTGCAGTTGAAGCCGGGGCGCTCGCTCTCGCAGGAGCAGGTGCAGGCGATCGTCAATCTCGTGGCCTCGAGCGTGCCGGATCTCTCCTCGAACGAGGTGACGGTGGTCGATCAGCAGGGGCAGCTGCTCTCCGCGCCTCAGGATGCCGATTCCGCGGCGCGCGAGGCGCGCTTCCAGCTGGTCCAGCGCCTCGAGGACGATTACACGCAGCGCATCGAGGAGCTGCTGACACCGCTCGTCGGGGCGGGCCACGTGCAAGCGCAAGTGGTGGCCGAGGTCGATACATCGGTCTCGGAGGAAGCGCGCGAGCAATACCAGCCGGGGAGCCAGATCGTCCGCAGCGAGCAGCTCACTCAGCAGGTGAACCGAGGCGACGGAGTGAACGGGGGCGTACCGGGATCGCTCAGCAACGAGCCGCCCCCCGCAGGCGTCGCGCAGCCGCCCCCCGCTCCGCCTGCGGCAGCGACTGCGGCCGCCACGGGAGCAGCGGCAGCTGCCGCGGGAGCGGCTGCTGGAGCGCCGAAGCCGGGCGCCGCCTCGGCATCGAGCGCGGCTCAAACGCCCGAGAGCACCTCCACCGAGAGCACGCGCAATTATGAGATGAACCGCACGCTCGATTACACGCGCCAGCCGGCCGGCCGCCTCAAGCGGGTGACCGTCGCCGTGCTGATCGACGACATTCACAGCGTGGACGCGAGCGGCAAGGCGGTCGAGCGGCCCCTCACGCAGGCCGAGCTCGCGCACGTCACGCAGCTCGTCAAGGACGCAGTGGGGTTCGACGCATCGCGCGGCGACAGCGTGAACGTGGTGAACTCCTCGTTCCAGGCCGCGGCGCAGCCGGCCGCCACGGATCTCGAGCAGGTGCCGATCTGGGAGCGCCCGCTGTTCCTCGAGCTCGTGAAGCTCGGCGCCGGGCTGATCGTACTGCTCGTGCTGGCCCTCGCCGTGCTGCGTCCGCTCGTGCGCGCCCTGCTCGGGCCTGCACGCGCCGCGCTTGCGGCGCCAGGGGGGACTGCACTGCCCCCGGGGTCCGCGGCCGACGCGGCGCTTGCGGCCCCGACGCCGCGAGCGGTGGCGCAAAGTGGCGCCGGACAGCCGGGTCCCGCCTACGAGCAGCAGGTCTCGAACGCCCGCGCTCTCGTCAACCAGGACGCCAAGCGCGTGGCGCAGGTCGTGCGCACGTGGGTAGCCTCCGATGAGTGAGCGTGCGGAGAAGCGCGCCGAGAAGCGCTCGGGCACCGAGCGCGCGGCCATCCTGCTCCTCACCCTCGGCGAGCAGGAAGCCGCCCAGGTGCTCAAGCACATGGGCGCCAAGGAGGTGCAACGGGTCGGCGCCGCAATGGCCCATCTCGCGCACGTCTCGCGCGACGAGGTGAAGGGCGTCCTCATGGACTTCTCATCGGGCGTCGAGAGCCAGACTTCCGTCGGCGTGGGCGTCGATGAGTTCCTCCGCAAGGTGCTGGTCGATGCGCTCGGCGAGGACAAGGCATCCAGCGTCATCGAGCGCATCAACATCAACCGCTCGAGCAAGGGGCTCGAGGCGCTCAAGTGGATGGACTCGCGTGCGGTGGCCGAGCTCATCCGCCTCGAGCATCCGCAGATCATCGCCATCGTGCTCGCCTACCTCGACCCCGACCAGTCGGCCGAGATCCTGCGGCAGCTGCCGGGCGCCCTGCGCGCCGAGATCGTCATGCGCATCGCGGCGCTCGATGGTGTGCAGCCCACCGCGCTCTCCGAGCTCGACGATGTGATGGAGAAGCAGTTCGCCGGCAAATCGTCGGGCAAGACGCTCCGTACTCGGCGGCGCCAAGGCTGCCGCGGATATCGTCAACTTCCTCGATACCAGCCTGGAGATCGGCGCTCATGGAGCAGATCACGGCGGCGGACCAGGCGCTCGCCGCGCGCATCCAGGATCTGATCTTCGTCTTCGACAACCTGATCGATGTCGACGACCGCGGCATGCAGGAGCTGCTGCGGCAGGTGCCGAGCGACAAGCTGCTCGTCGCGCTGAAGGGCACCGAGGAGACGCTCAAGCAGAAGATCTTCAAGAACATGTCGCAGCGGGCGGCCGAGATGCTGCGAGACGACCTCGAGGCGCGCGGCCCCGTGCGGCTCTCCGAGGTGGAGGCGGCGCAGAAGGAGATCCTCGCGACTGCCCGCAAGCTCTCCGAGGCGGGAACGATCGCCCTCGGCGGCAAGGGAGAGGAGTATGTCTGAGGCCGGCCGGCTCCGCGCGCTGGCCGCGGCGTCGACCGCCGAGCGCTGGTCGCTCCCCGTCGTGGAGGGCCCGATCATCGGGGAACGCCGGGACGGCGGCAGCGTGGAAACCGATGGCGGCGAGCGCGCAACGCAGGCGGGGCGCGACCGAGGCTACGAGGCGGGCATGGCGGCTGGACGCGCCGAGATCCAGCGCCTGACGGGAGAGCTCAAGGTCCACGCGCGGCGGCTCGACTCGGTGCTCGCGGCGCTCGCCAAGCCGCTCGCGGAGCTCGACGACGAGGCGCAGCAGCAGTTGCTCCTGCTCGCCCTCGCGATCGGCAAGCAGCTCGCGCGGCGTGAGATCAAGGCGAACCCGGAGGAGATCATCGCCCTCATCCGCGAATCTATCGGACGGCTGCCTACGTCGGCGCGGGAGGTGCGGGTCCACTTGCACCCCCAGGACGCCGCCCTCGTGCGCGAGCATCTGTCGGCTCCCGCGGCCGAGCGCGCCTGGACGCTGGTCGAGGATCCGACGCAGTCGCGAGGCGGCTGCCTCTTGCGCACGGAGACCTCGCAGATCGATCAGCGGCTCGAGACCCGGGTGAATGCCATCGTCGGGAGCCTCATGGGCGATGAGCGTGCGGGCGCGCGCGGCGGCGGGAGCGATGGCCCGCTCGCCGAATCGGCCGCAGGCGAAGACACCGGCGAGCGCGCGGATGAGGACGCAGATCAACGCCTCGGCTCGGGCGACGGCGAGGACGGAGGCGAGCGCATCGGCCCAAGCGATGGCGAGCGCCCCGACCCAGGGGCCGCAGCGGACCCGAGCAACGGCACAGACGCATGACGCGCCCCGCCCGAGCAATTCAATGGAGCGAGCGGCTCGCGCGCGGCGTGCGGCAGGTCGAAGCCGTGCGCCCCGCGCCGGTCGAAGGCTCTCTCACGCGCATGGTCGGCCTCGCGCTCGAGGCGGTCGGCTCGCAGGCGGCGATCGGCGATACGTGCGACGTGCTCACGAGCGATGGCGGTCACGTCGAGGCCGAGGTGGTCGGGTTCGCGGGCGATCGGCTGTACCTCATGCCGACCGGGGATCCGCACGGGCTGGTCCCCAACGCCCGCGTCGTGCCGCGCGAGCGCGCCGGCACCGTGTGCGTCGGACCCCAGCTGCTCGGCCGCATCATCGATGGCGCCGCACAGCCGCTCGATGGCCTGGGCCGTCTCGATTGTGAGCAGCGCGTGCGCCTCACCGGCACCCCGATCAATCCGCTGCACCGCCAGCCGATCAGCGAACCGCTCGACGTGGGCATCCGCGCGATCAACGGCCTGCTCACCGTCGGGCGTGGCCAGCGCATCGGCTTGTTCGCGGGCAGCGGTGTCGGCAAGAGCGTGCTGCTCGGCATGATGGCGCGCTACACGAGCGCGGAGGTGATCGTCGTCGGCCTGATCGGCGAGCGTGGCCGCGAGGTCAAGGAATTCGTCGAGCGCATCCTCGGTCCCCGCGACCGCAAGCGCGCGGTGGTGGTCGCGACGCCAGCGGACACGCCGCCCCTCATGCGCCTGCACGGCGCATGGCTCGCGACCGCGATTGCCGAGTACTTCCGCGATCAGGGCAAGAACGTGCTGCTGATCATGGACTCGCTCACGCGCTTCGCGCAGGCGCAGCGCGAGATCGGGCTCGCGATCGGCGAGGCGCCGGCGACGAAGGGCTATCCGCCTTCGGTGTTCGCGCGCTTGCCGCAGCTCGTCGAGCGCGCCGGCAACGGCGCCGAGGGCAGCGGCTCGATCACCGCCTTCTACACGGTGCTGGCCGAGGGCGACGACCAGAACGATCCGATCGCCGATGCGGCGCGCGCCATCCTCGATGGGCACATCGTGCTGTCGCGCCGCATCGCCGAGAGCGGCCACTATCCGGCGATCGACGTCGAAGCCTCGGTGAGCCGCGCGATGCACGAGATCGTCCCCGCCGAACATATCGAACTCGGGCGCCGCTTCCGCCAGCTCGCGGCGACGTACGAGCACAATCGCGACCTGATCTCGATCGGCGCCTACCAGCGCGGCAGCGACCCGCGAGTGGACGCCGCCATCGCCCTGTGGCCGCGCCTCACCAAGTTCCTGCAGCAGGACATGCGGGAGCGTGTCGATTTCGCGGCAAGCCTCACGGCGCTCAAGACCCTGCTCGCCGAGAATGCCGTGGCCGGGCCTTGAGGCCGGCGCCGCAAGTAGCGCAACCGATGCGAGCGAGCAAGCAGTTGGAGCTGGTGCAGCGCGTGACGGACGACGAGGAGCGCCGCCGTGCGGAGGGCCTCGCCACGCGCGAGCGCCGCGTGGCCGAATGCGAGGCGAAGCTCGCCGAGCTGCAGCGCTACCACACGGGCTACCAGAGGGAGTTCTCGAAGCACGCCGGAGGAGGCATGAGTGGCGCCCGCCTGCGGGAATTCCAGGCCTTTCTGTCGCGCCTCGGCGAGGCGTTGCGCCAGCAGGTGGAGATCGTGGACCGCGCCAAGGTGGAGCGCGACGCGGAGCTCGCGGGCTGGCGGCAGGCCGCGCAGCGCGCCGACATGGTGGACCACGTCGTGAAGCGGCGGAAGGACGAGGAGCGGCGCGCCGTCGAACATGAGGAGCAGCGCGAATCCGACGAGCGGAGCCTGAGGAAATATCCCCGCCATGAGCAGTAGAAGTGCTGGAGCCTCTCTGTCCGCCGCCGCGAGCGCGGCTCGCTCCGCTGCGGGCGGCTCGTTCGACGGACGGTCGATCCTCCGGCTCCTCGGCCGGGGGAGGCGCCGCCGCCGCGGGAGGCTCGGCCAACACCGGGAGCTCCGCCGCAGGTGTCGCGCCCGCGGGAGGCGCCGGCACGGGTGGCTCCGCATCGGAGAGCTCGGATTTTCTGCTGCTCCTCGCGAGTAGGGAATCGAGTGCACAGACGACAGCGGCTGCGGCTGCGGCAACGGCGCCAACGGCAGCAACGGCAGCAACGGACCCGGGTCCCGAAGCATCGAGCGGCCAGGGCGCCCCGAGCGCCGACAGCTCATCGGGCACGCAGAACGGCCCGAACGCGCCGAGCGGCAAGCCGAGCGAGAAGCAAACGGACGCCGAGGGCAGCGCGGCGCAGTGGCTCGCTCAGTCGCTCATCCCGGCGCTCAGCGTTCCCGCCTCGGCGGCGCCGGCCGGATCCGGCGCGCCGGCTGCCTCTTCAGGCAAATCGGGGAGCGGCTCAGGCTCGGACACCCCGCGCGCCGACGCAGGGCAGAGCCTTGCCGAGAAGCTCTTGTCTCAGACGGCTGCGGCCGCGGCTTCCGGCGCGCCTACCGCCTCGAGCGCGGCGCAAGCCTCGGGCGCGGGCGGCACCGGCGCCGCCGGCAGCGGCCCACAGACCGCATCTCAGCTCCTGACGCTGATCACGGCCGCGGCAGGCTCCACGAGTCAGCCCGGGAGCGGCGCCGCGCAGAGCAATCCCTCGCTCGCAACGTCGGCCGGAACAGCTTCCGCCGCGACGGCAACGACGGCGGCCGATCCACAGAGCGCGGCGGCCGCAGCCCGGTTCGCCTCCGCAACGCCGGCGCCCGCCAACCCGCTCTCCTTCATGAAGTCCGAGCTGCGCTCGCCGGTCGGCACGGCGCCCTGGGTCGATGAGCTCGGGACCCATCTCACCTGGATGGCGAACCGCGGCCTCGAGTCCGCATCGCTCCAGGTCTCGCCGCCCGATCTGGGTCCGATCGAGGCGCGCATCTCCGTGCATGGCGGCGCGGCGACCGTTTGGTTCGGCGCCACGCATCCCGATACCCGAGCCGCGCTCGAGCAGGCGCTGCCGCGGCTGCGCGCGATGTTCGCGACGCAGGGCCTGGCGCTCGCCGACAGCGGCGTGTTTCGCGAGGCCCCTCGGCAGGCGCAAACCCGGCCCACATCGACCTCGAGCGTCGCGAGCATCGCGGCTCTGGCCGACGCTCCCCCGGCAGCCTCCGGCGAGGCAGCGCGCCTCGGACTCGTCGATCTATACGCCTGAACCGCGAGCCGCCGCGTGAGCGGCGAGTCTCTTCCCTCCGAGCGGCAATCCCCGCGCGAGCGCCAACTTTCCGTCGCGCCAGCGGCGATGAGATGCGCTTCACAGTCGCCGCGAAGCCGGAAAATCCCGGTCATTCATGCACTTGAGCGCGCGCGGAGCCGCATGGCATACGCGTTGCACCCCCTGTCCCCAGCATCCGGCAGGTGATACCCGACGATGGCTGAAATTCCGACTCTGGAGCCCGCGCCAGAAGTGGCGCAGGCCGATGGCGCGAGCCCGCCGCGCAAGCGCTCGTGGCTCATTCTCATCATCGCAGCGGTGATCGTGCTCGCCGCCGCGGGCGCGGGCGGCTGGCTGCTCCTCGGCCAATCCGGCTCGAAATCAAAAGCCGGTCGGACCGCGGTGAAACCCGCGGGACCTGCAATCTATATCGCGCTCGATCCACCGTTCGTCACCAACTTCGAGGCCGACCAGGCTGTGCGCTTCCTGCAACTGTCCATCGAGGTCATGACGCACGATCCGGCGACGGTCGACATCGTCAAGGCGAACGATCCGATCGTGCGCAACGACCTGCTGCTGCTGTTCAGCAACCAGAAATACGCGGAAATCTCCACGAGCCAGGGCAAGGAGCGGCTGCGCTCGGAAGCGCTCGCCGCGTTGCGCAAGATCGTCGCCGAGAACGGCGGGAAGCCCGACAGCGTCGAGGCCATCTACTTCACCAGCTTCGTCATGCAATGAGCACGATCGGAAACGCATGTCCCCCGAAAAGATCCTAAGTCAAGACGAGATCGATGCGCTGATCCACGGCATCGACGCCGGCGCCGTCGACACCGAGCCGCCGGCGATATCTGACGAGGCGCGCGCGTTCGACTTCCGCAACCAGATGCGCATCGTGCGGGGGCGCATGCCCACGCTCGAGATGATCAACGAGCGCTTCGCCCGCCTGTTTCGCGTGGACCTGTACAACCTGCTGCGCCGCTCGCCGGAGATCGGCGTCGGCCCCGTGCAGACGAAGAAGTTCAGCGAGTACGTGCACACCCTCCAGGTGCCGACGAGCCTCAATCTCGTGAAGATCAACCCCTTCCGCGGCACTGCGCTCGTCGTGCTCGATCCGAAGCTCGTCTTCACGGTGGTCGATAACTTCTTCGGGGGCAACGGGCGGCTCGCCAAGATCGAGGGCCGCGACTTCACGGCGACCGAGCAACGGGTCATCCACATGCTGCTGCGCAGCGCCTTCGCCGACCTGCGCGAGGCGTGGGCGCACGTCTCCACCATCGAGATCGAGTACCTGCAGTCCGAGATCAATCCGCACTTTGCGAACATCGTGAGCCCCTCCGAGATCGTGGTGGTGACGAGCTTCCACATCGAGCTCGACGGCGGCGGAGGCGATCTGCACGTCACCATGCCGTACTCGATGCTCGAGCCGCTGCGCGACGTGCTCCTCGCCGGCGTGCAGAGCGACCGCGCCGAGCACGACGAGCGCTGGTTGCACGCCCTGCGCGAGGAGATCGACGACGCGGAGATCGAGATGTCGACGCTGCTCGGACGCGGCTCCTTGAGCCTCGCCGAGGTGCTGAATCTCAAGCCCGGGGATGTGATCCCTTGCGACTTCAACGGCAAGGTCACCCTCCTCGCCGAGACGATTCCGATGTTCCGCGGGACCTTCGGGCTCTCGCGCGGACAGCAGGCGGTGAAGATCGATGGGCGCATCCGGCGCCCGAAGCAGGCCTCCGAGACTCCACAGGTCAAGAAAGTATGAGGACCTCTCCATGACAGCCAAAGCCACCGAGGCGCGCGCCGCCGAGTTCGACAACCTCCGCGAGGAGGGAGCAGGAGCTGCGGCTCCGGCCGCGGCCGAGCCCAATCGCGAGGTGAATCTCGACTTCATCCTCGACGTGCCGGTCACTCTCTCCATGGAGGTTGGACGCACCCGCGTTCCGATCCGCAACCTCCTGCAATTGAACCAGGGCTCGGTCGTCGAGCTCGATCGCGAGGCCGGCGAGCCGCTCGACGTCTTCGTGAACGGCACGCTGATCGCGCACGGCGAGGTGGTGGTCGTGAACGAGAAGTTCGGCATTCGGCTCACCGACGTGATCAGCCCGGCCGAGCGGATCCGCAAGCTGAAATGAATCGCGCACCGCCCATCACGCTCGTGGCATCCACGGTGCTCGCGGCGCTCGCAGGCCCTGCAGCGCGCGCGGCCTCCACGACGGTCTCCGCGGCGGCCTCCGCAGCCCTTGCGGCGGCCTCCTCCGTCGCGCGTCCGTTCGCTGCGCCCGACATGGCGGCCGGACCCTCGCCCGCCGGCTTCGGCGGACTCGGCGAGGTGACGCTGGCCCTCTGCGTCGTACTCATCGTGATCTTCGCGCTCGCCTGGGTGACCAAGCGCGTGCGCGCGGTCGCGGGGCGCGCCGATGCGCTCGCCGTGCTGGCCGAAGTGCGAATCGGTCCCAAGGAGCGGGCAGTGCTCATCCGGGTCGGCGCGGCGCAGCTGCTCGTCGGCGTCGCGCCCGGACAGGTCAACACGCTGCACGTGCTGCCCCAGCCGGTGGAAGTGGGACGCGCCCCGGGCGCCGCATCCGACCGGCCGAGCTTCCGCGCGCAGCTGCTGAAGAGTCTGGGCAAGCCATGACCGCCCAACCGTACCGCTCGATGCGCCGCGTGCTGGCGGTCGCAGTGCTGCTCGCCCCCCTCGCACTGCTCGCCCCCGTGGCGGCGCTCGCCGACCCCGGCATCGCCGCCGTCACCGTCCACAGCTCACCCGGCGGCGGCGAGACCTACTCGCTTACCGTGCAGGTGCTGCTGCTGATGACGGCGGTCACGCTGCTGCCCGCGCATCCTGCTCATGATGACGGCGTTCACACGCATCATGATCGTGCTCAGCGATCCTGCGGCAGGCTCTCGGCGCGGGACAGACGCCCCCGAACCAGGTGCTGCTCGGGCTCGCGCTGTTCCTCACCCTCTTCGTGATGGCGCCGGTCATCGACCGCATCAATCAGCAGGCCGTCCAGCCCTACGTGGCGGGCAAGCATCGACGCGGGCGACGGCGCTCGAGCGAGGCCGTCGTGCCGCTCAAGACCTTCATGCTCGCGCAGACGCGCGAGAGCGACATCGCAACCTTCGTGCGCATCTCGGGCGGCAAAGGCTACGCGGCACCCGAGGATGTGCCGCTCACCGTCCTCGTGCCCGCCGTTCGTCACCAGCGAGCTGAAGACCGCCTTCATCATCGGCTTTCTGCTCTTCATTCCGTTCGTGATCATCGACCTGGTGGTCGCGAGCGTGCTCATGTCGATGGGCATGATGATGCTCTCGCCGGTGCTCATCTCCCTGCCCTTCAAGCTCATGCTGTTCGTGCTGGTCGACGGCTGGTCGCTGGTCATGGGCACGCTCGCCGCGAGTTTCTCACTCGATGACACCCGAGACCGTCATGGCGATCGGCCAGCGCGCGCTCGAGGTCACCCTCATGATCTGCGCGCCGCTGCTGCTCACCGCGCTGGTGACCGGCCTCATGGTGGGCGTGTTTCAGGCCGCGACCTCGATCAACGAGATGACGCTGTCGTTCATTCCGAAGCTGCTCGCTGTCGCGCCTGGCGCTCGCTCTTCGCCGGACCGTGGATGCTGAAAGTGCTCGTGGGCTACACGCGCGAGCTCATCGCGAGCATCCCGGGGCTCATCAACTAGCGGGCCGGCATGATCACACTCACGTACCGGACAGCTCGCAGCGCTGGCTCGGCCAGCTCTTCTGGCCGTTCGTGCGCATCGGTGCCTGCTTCATGGTGGCGCCGGTGTTCGGCACGGCCGGCGTGCCGGCGCGGATCCGGGTCGTGCTCGCGGGAGGCATCGCCCTGCTCGTCGCGCCGCTCGTAACGGTGCCTGCCGGCATCGAGCCGCTGTCGGCTCAAGGTGTGATCGTCACCACGCAGCAGATCGTGATCGGCGCCGCGCTCGGCTTCTCGCTGCAGATCATCTTCGATGCCGTCACGCTCGGCGGCCAGCTGCTCGCCAACGGCATGGGGCTCTCGTTCGCCTTCAACCTCGACCCCGTGCACGGGACCGAGACGCCGGTGGTCGGCAGCTCTACAGTATCCTGGTCCTCCTCACCTTCCTCTCGCTCAACGGCCACCTGCTCATCATCGAGGTGCTCGTCGACGGCTTCCGCACACTGCCCATCGGCACCGCGAGCCTCGGCGCGCACGGCCTGTGGCGCTCGCCGAGTGGGGCGCGCAGATCTTCACGGGCGCGCTCGCGATCGCGCTGCCCGGCGTCGTCGCCCTCATGATCGTGAACCTCGCCTTCGGCGTCATGAGCCGCGCCGCGCCCATGCTCAACCTGTTCGCGGTCGGATTCCCGGTGTCCCTCATCCTGGGGCTCATCATTGTGCTCGCGACCCTGCCCATGCTGCAGTCGACATTCGTGAGGTTGACCGGCGATGCGTTCGTCCTGGTGCGCGGCCTGCTCGCGCCGGGAGTTTGACGAATGGCTGAGAGCCCGGCACAGGAACGCACCGAACAACCGACGCCGAAGCGCCTGGAGCAGGCGCGCGGCCGCGGCCAGGTGCCGCGCTCGCGCGAGCTCACGACCGCCGCCGTGGTGCTGATCGGCGGGCATCGGCCTGCACTTCGCCGGCAGCCGCATCGGCGGGCGGACTGTACGGCATCATGCGTTCGGGCCTCGCGCTCGAACCGTGCGCAGGCGCTCGATGCGTCGGGGCTGGTGCCGCGAGCTTCATCTCGAGCGCCGTGCAAGCGCTCGAGGCCATCGCGCCCATTCTCGGCGCTGACGCTCGTCGCGGCGCTGCTCGCGCCGCTGGCGCTCGGGGGCTGGAATCTTCAGCCTCGAGGCGCTGGCACCCGACTTCACCCGCCTCGATCTCCGATCGAGCGGCCTGCAGCGCATGTTCTCGCTCCGCAGCGGCGTCGAGCTCGGCAAGGCGTTCGCGCAAGTTCCTGCTGGTGGCGCTCGTCGCGGTGCTGTTCCTGCGAGCGAAGTCCGCGAGCTGATCGGGCTCGGCGCCGAGCCGCTGCACGCCGCCCTCGCGCACGCCGCGACCCTCGGCGGGGATGCGCTGCTCGCCTTCTCCGGCGCCCTGGTCCTGATCGCCGCGGTCGATGTGCCCTGGCAGCTCTGGCAATACAAGCAGAGCCTGCGCATGAGCCGCCAGGAGATCCGCGAGGAGTTGCAAGGCAGAACGAGGGCTCGCCCGAGATGAAGGCGCGCGTCCGCCGGGTGCAGCAGGAGGTCGCGCAAGCGGCGCATGATGCAGGAGGTGCCCGAAGGCGGACGTCGTCGTGACCAACCCGACGCACTTCGCCGTCGCCCTGCGCTACGACGAGCAGCGCATGCGCGCGCCCATCGTCGTCGCCAAGGGCGCCGACCTGGTCGCCGCCCGCATCCGCGAGATCGCGATCGAGCAGCACGGTGCCGATCTTCGAGGCGCCGCCGCTGGCGCGCGCGCTTGCACGGCGCCGTGCCGATCGGCGGGGAGATCCCGCGCGTCGCTCTACGTCGCCGTCGCGCAGGTTCTCACGTACGTCTATCAGCTGCGCACCGCCCGCCGTACCGGCGCCGCGCCGCCCGCGCCGCCGAAAATCGATCCCGCGATCGGCGAGACCCGGCAGTAAGCCATGAGCCGAAGCCGCCGTAACGATCCGCATTTCCCCCGCTTCGCGACCTCGTGCGCGCTGGGGGTCGGCGTGCCCGCCGGCGTCCTCGCGGTGCTCGCGATGGTCATGCTGCCGCTGCCGCCGCTCGCGCTCGACGTGCTGTTCACCTTCAACATCGCGCTCTCCCTCATGATCGTGATGGCGGTGTTCTACGTCGCGCGGCCGCTCGATTTCGGCGTCTTCCCGACCGTGCTGCTGCTCGCGACGCTGCTGCGCCTCGCGCTGAACGTCGCCTCGACGCGCGTCGTGCTGCTGCACGGCCACAACGGGCCGCAGCGCGGCCGGGCGACGTGATCCAGGCCTTCGGCCAGTTCGTGGTCGGCGGCAACTACGCGGTCGGCATCGTGGTGTTCGCCATCCTCACGATCATCAACTTCGTCGTGGTCACCAAGGGCGCCGGGCGCATCTCCGAGGTCAGCGCGCGCTTCACCCTCGATGCCATGCCCGGCAAGCAGATGGCGATCGACGCCGACCTCAACGCCGGCCTCATCACCCAGGACGAGGCGCGCACGCGCCGCGCCGAGGTGCGCGCCGAGGCGGACTTCTACGGCGCCATGGACGGCGCGAGCAAGTTCGTGCGCGGCGATGCGATCGCCGGCATCCTGATCCTGTTCATCAACATCTTCGGCGGACTCGGCGATCGGCGTCGCTCAGCCACGGCATGGCGTTCGCGCGACGCGGCCCACACCTACACGCTGCTGACGATCGGCGACGGCCTGGTGGCGCAGATCCCGGCGCTGCTGCTGTCCACCGCGGTCGCGATCATCGTGACGCGCATGTCGCGGCCGCAGGACATGGGCGGGGAGCTCTCGCCGGCAGCTCTTCGGCCACCCGCGGGCGCTCGGCGTCGCCGGCGGGCTGCTCGCCGTGATGGGTCTCATTCCCGGCATGCCCAATGTCGCGTTCCTCACGATATCGGCCGCTCTGCGGCGCCGGCGCCTTCGCGATCCGCAATCGCGCGCGACAAGGCGGCCGCGGCCAAGGCAGCCGCGCCGAAGACGCCGCGCGCCCACGGCGGAGCAGCGCGAGCTGTCGTGGGACGACGTGCAGCCCGTCGATCTGATCGGTCTCGAGGTGGGCTACCGCCTGGTGCCGCTGGTCGACCAGGCGCAGAGCGGCGATCTCACTCGGCCGCATCCGCGGCGTGCGCCGCAAGCTCTCGCAGGAGCTCGGCTTCCTGGTGCCGGCGGTGCACATCCGCGACAACCTCGAGCTCGCGCCGAACGCCTATCGCATCAAGCCTCGGCGGAGTGCCCGCCGGGGAGAGCGTCATCTATCCGGACCGCGAGCTCGCGATCAATCCGGGCCGCGTGTTCGGGCAGCTGCAGGGCATCGACGACGCGCGATCCGGCCTTCGGCATGGAGGCGGTCTGGATCGAGCCGGCCGAGCGCGACCATGCGCAGAGCTCGGCTACACCGTGGTCGATGCGAGCACCGTGATCGCGACGCACCTGAGCCACATCATCCAGTCGCACGCGCACGAGCTGCTCGGCCACGAGGAAGTGCAGCAGCTGCTCAACCGCCTCGGCAAGAAGCGCGCCGAAGCTGGTCGAGGACCTGGTGCCCAAGCGTGCTGCCCATGCTCGGTGCGTCGTGCAAGGTGCTGCAGATCGCTGCTCGCCGAGCGCGTTCCGATCCGCAACCTGCGCGCCATCATCGAGACGCTCGCCGAGCATGCGCCGCGCACGCAGGACCCGGCGGCGCTGCAGGCCGCACGTGCGCATCGCGCTCGGGCGGCAGATCGTGCAGGACATCGCCGGCATCGGCGCCGAGCTGCCGGTCATCACCCTCGAGCCCGAGCTCGAGCAGCTGCTGCAGAGCTCGCTCGCGACGCCGAACGGCGGGGGCGCGGCCCTCGAGCCCGGGCTCGCGGAGCGGCTGCAGCAACGGCTCGCCGAGGCCGCGCAGCGCCAGGAGCTCCTCGGAGAGCCCGCGGTGCTGCTGGTGCCGCCGCAGCTGCGCCAGACGCTTGCACGCTTCATCCGCGCGGGAGTGCCCAACCTGCACGTGCTCGCCTGGAACGAGATTCCCGACAACCGCAAAGTCCGCCTGATCACGGCGGTGGGACGTTAGTATGAAAATCACCCGACATGCGGCGCCCGATATGCGCCAAGCGCTGAAGGCGGTGCGCGAGCAGCTGGGGCCGGACGCCGTGATCCTCTCTTCGCGGCGTACCTCGACGGGCGTCGAGGTGACGGCCGCCATGGACTTCGACTCCGAGAGCCTGCAGTCGAGCGACGCGGCCGCATCAGCGCCCGCCCCGATGGCTGCGGCCGCGAGAGAGCCAGCCCTCAACACCGCGGCCGGAAATGTCGCACCTGCCGCTGCCAGCGTGCCCACGGCCGCCTCCTCCGTCGTTGCGATGGAGAGCGAGTTGAAGACACTGAGGCGCATCCTCGAGACGCAGCTCGCACAGCTCGCCTGGAAGGATCTTGCGCGCCGGGCGCCGATTCACACGGAGATGCTGCGGGAGCTCACCGAGGTCGGCTTGACGCCCGATCTCGCCGCCGAGGTCGTCACCGCGGTGCCCGCCGGCATGGAGCTCACCGGCGCTCGGCGGCTCACCATCTCGAGCATCGCGCAGCGGCTGCTCGTGACCGGTGACCGCTGGCTGCAGGAGGGTGGCCGGATCGCGCTCGTCGGACCGACGGGCGTCGGCAAGTCGGCGACGCTCGCGAAGCTCGCCGTGCGCTGGGTGCTGCTCCACGGACCGCGCGACCTGGCGCTCGTCGCGGGCGACTCGCTGCGCATGGGTGCTCACGGCGAGGTGCAGTCGCTCGGCCAGCTCCTCGGCGCGCCCGTGCACACGCTCGAGAACTTCGCCGAGCTGCCGGAGCTCCTCGCCCGCCTCGGCAACCGCCGCTTCGTCCTGATCGATACCGCGGGCTCGAGTCAGCGCGACGCCCACTTGGCCGGCCGGCTCGCCGTGCTCGCGGCGGCGGGACGGCAGATCGAGACCGCACTGGTGCTCGCCGCGAGCACGCAGGCGGGCGCCGTGGCGGAGGCGGTCGCGCGCTTCGCGCCGGCGAACCCGACCAGCTGCGTGCTCACCAAGGTGGACGAGGCGGCGAGCCTCGGCGGCACCCTCTCCGTGCTCATGCGCGCGCGGCTGCCGATCTCGTACGTGAGCGAAGGCCAGCGCGTGCCCGAGGACCTGCGGCCCGCGCGGGCGCTCGAGCTGGTCACGAGCGCGGTGCAGCTCGCGCGAACGAGCGGCGCCGCGGCCGATGAGGATCTCTTGAAACGTCGCTTTGGAGAACTCGCACATGCCCTCGCGTGACAACAGCCTCGCGGGCGAGGCCAAGCTCCTCGGGCTCGCCGGCCCGGTACAGGTCATCGCCGTCACCGGAGGCAAAGGTGGGGTCGGCAAGACCAGCGTCGCGGTCAATCTCGCCGGAGCGCTCGCGGGATCCGGCCGCCGAGTGGTGCTGCTCGATGGCGATCTCGGCCTGGCGAACGTCGACGTGTTTCTCGGGCTGTCCCCGCGTTACACGCTCGCACACGTGCTGTCCGGCGAGCGCACGCTCGATGAGATATTGCTCGCGGCGCCCCAGGGCTTTCACGTCGTCCCCGCGGCCTCCGGCGTCGCGCGCCTCGCCAATCTCGACGCAGCCGCGCACTTGGGGCTGGTGCAGGCCTTCAGCGCCCTCGCCGCCCGGCTGGATGTGCTGGTCATCGACACGGCCGCCGGCATCGCGAACGGTGTGACGCAGTTCTCACAGGCCGCGCAGCACGTGCTGGTCGTGATCTGCGACGAGCCGGCATCCCTCACGGACGCGTACGCTCTCGTCAAGGTGCTGAGCCGCCAGCACGGGGTCTCCCGCTTCCGGGTGCTCGCCAACATGACGCGCGCGCCGGGCGCCGGAGAGGAGCTGTTTCGCCGCTTCGAGCGAGTGACGGGACGATTCCTCGACGTGGTTCTCGACTACGCCGGCGAGATCCCCGACGACGAGTGCGTGAAGCGCTCCATCCGCGGGCAACGCGCCGTGATCGAGGCCTTCCCATCGAGCCCGGCCGCCCGGGCATTCAAGAAACTCGCGGTCCGAGCCGATAAATGGCCTGTGCCCCCGGGCCCGCGGGGGAACCTCGAGTTCTTCGTCGAGCGACTGGTGCAGCGGCCGGCCGTGCGGCTGGAGGTCGTGCCATGAGCACGGTGGGCGCCTACACGGCGCCCCGCTCCGCCGGCAAGACCGACGCGCTCGTGACGCGGCACGCAGAGCTCGTGAAGCGCATCGCCTACCATCTGGCGGGACGCTTGCCGCCGTCGGTGGACGTGGCGGATTTGATCCAGGCCGGGATGCTGGGGCTCCTCGAGGCGGCCGCGAACTACACGGCCAACCGCGGCGCGAGCTTCGAGACTTACGCGGGAATTCGGATTCGGGGAGCGATGATCGATGCGCTGCGCAAACTCGACTGGGCACCCCGCTCCGTGCACCGCAAGGCGCGCGCGGTGGCGGCCGTGATGCGCGAGATCGAGAAAGAGACGGGGCGCGATGCGCGCGACAACGAGATTGCCGAGCGCTTGGGGGTCTCGCTCGAGGAGTATCACGCGATCGTGCAGGACGCCGCGAGCTGCCGTCTCTCGAGCCTCGACGACGTGACGGCCGCGGCGGCGCCCGACACGGCCGATCCGTTCCGCGAGACCGCGAACGAGGTGTTCCGCGGCGCGCTCGCCCACGCGATCGAGACGCTCCCGGAACGGGAGAAGCTCGTCATGTCGCTCTACTACAGCGACGAGCTCAATCTCAAGGAGATCGGCGCGGTGCTGAAGGTGACCGAATCGCGAGTGTGCCAGCTGCATGGTCAGGCGCTCATGCGGCTCAAAGCCCGGCTCGCCGCGTGGAGCGACGCCCAGGGCGTGAGCGACGCGCGATGACGAGGAGACTCGAGAAGTGAGCAAAGAAATGAAGTTCCTGGTGGTCGATGATTTCTCCACCATGCGCCGCATCATCAAGAACCTCCTCCACGACCTGGGCTACCAGAACGTCGTGGAGGCCGACGACGGCAACACGGCACTGCCGCTGCTGCAGGCGGGGGACATCGACTTCCTGATCACGGACTGGAACATGCCCGGGATGCCTGGCCTCGAGCTCCTCAAGGCTGTGCGCGCCGACGCCAACCTCTCGAAGCTGCCGGTGCTCATGCTGACCGCCGAAGCCAAGCGCGAGCAGATCATCGAGGCCGCGCAGGCCGGGGTGAGTGGCTATGTCATCAAGCCCTTCACCGCCGAGACCTTGAAGGAGAAACTCGAAAAAATCTTGAACGGCGCGGCGAAGTGACATGACCGCAACGCGCTCTGTGTCGATCAAGTCGCAGTACGGCGCCCGCGTGGCGGCGCTTGCCGAGGCCCTGGAAAGCGGCGACGAAGCCGCGTTCGTCGCCGTGCTCGACGACCTGATGCACACCCGCCGGCCCGAGCTGTTCGACGAGCTGCGCGATCTCACCGTGAACCTGCACGTCGCCCTCGAGCGCTTCCGCTTGGACGCGAGGCTCGCCGACTTCGCCGAGAAGGAGATCCCCGATGCGCGCCAGCGCCTCGCGCATGTGCTGAAGCTCACCGACGAGGCGGCTCATCGAACGCTCGATCTGGTCGAACAGTCGGGGCCGCCGGCCGAGCGCACCGCGAAGGGCGCCGAGTCGCTCGCCAGCTCCTGGACGAAGTTTCGTGCCCGGAAGATCGAGCTCCAGGAGTTCCACGACATGACGAAGCGGATGGACTCGTTCCTGCCCGCGGCGCGCGCGGATTCGGAGCTGATCCGGCGCAATCTGAGCGAGGTGCTGCTCACGCAGGGCTACCAGGACTTGACCGGCCAGATCATCCGGGGCGTCATCGAACTGGTCCGCGAGCTGGAGACGGCGCTCGCCGAGCTGGCGCGACTCTCCGGCGCCGATCGGGCGCCGACCGCGGATACGGGCGCGCATCCCGCGCGGGGCCATGGGCCGGCCGTTCCCGGGGTCACCCAGGGCGCGGTGGCCTCCGGACAGCAGGACGTGGACGCACTGCTGTCGGGCCTCGGAATGTAACGCCAGCGGCTGCGCCCGAAGGGACGCCCTTTGGACATACTGAGCGTCATCGGGCTAGTGCTGGCATTCTGCGCCGTCGTCGGCGGCGCAGTGCTGCGGGGCGCCGGGATCATGGCGCTCATCTCGGTCGAGGCCTTCCTCATCGTCGGCATCGGCACTTGCGCTGCGATCTGTGTTCAGACGCCGCTCTCGGTCATGCGGCACGCGCTCTCGATCCTTCCGTGGGTCATGAAGCCGCCGCAGCTCGATCCCGAGAACCTCATCAAGAAGATGGTCGAGTGGAGCAACGTCGCGCGCAAGCAAGGCCTGCTCGGACTGGAACCGCAGCTCGAGCGCGAGCAGGACGACTTCGTGCGCAAGGCTCTGCAACTCGTGGTTGACGGCGGCGAGCCCGACATCATCCGCAGCGTCATGGAGGTCGAGCTCAACACGCGCGAGCACGCCGACACGCTCGGCGCCAAGGTGTTCGAGGGCATGGGCATCTACTCCCCGACGCTCGGAATCATCGGCGCCGTGCTTGGTTTGATCTCGGTGATGCAGAATCTCGCCGACCCTTCCAAGCTCGGCCAAGGCATCGCATCGGCATTCACCGCGACGATCTACGGCGTCTCGTTCGCCAACCTGTTCTTCCTGCCGATCTCCGCGAAGCTGAAAGTCGCGATCCAGGCGCAGACCCAGGTGCGCGAGATGACCATCGAAGGCATGATCTCCATCGCCCAGGGCGAGAACCCCCGCAGCATCGAGGCGAAGCTGCAGGGGTATCTGCATTGACCGGCATTCCTGAAGGCGCCGGCGCGGCGCAGAGTGTGACTTCGTGACCGGACGGGCGGGGGCTCGCCGTTAGAGACTGCACTGTCTTCGAGCCCGGAACCGCAATATGTCACGCAGGCACAAGAGAGGCCACGACGAGCACACGAATCACGAGGCGTGGGCGATTCCTTACGCGGATCTGATCACGCTGCTGCTCGCGTTCTTCGTCGTGATGTACGCCATCTCGACCGTCAACGAGGGCAAGTACCGGGTGCTCTCGGATTCGCTGGTCGCCGCTTTCCGCGGCACTCCCCGGTCGGAGGAGCCCATCCAGGTCGGCGAGAAACAAGACAACGTGAGCGCTGACAGCAAGACGACGCTGTTCGACCAGCCTACCCTGCAGGGCCAGCGCCGCTCGATGCTCACGCCGGTATCCATAAAGCCGTCGGTGTCGAAAGTTCCCATGCAGCAGATGCGCGCGGGCCAGTTCGTGGTGGAAGATGCGCGCGCCGCCGCCGCGAGCAAGGTCCTCGAGACGGTCGCGGACCGAGTCGTGCGCGCCATGGACCAGCTGGTGCGCGCCAATCTCGTCTTCGTCCGCCGCAAGGCCTCGCTCGTCGAGGTGGAGATCCGCACGGACATCCTCTTCCCGAGCGGCAGCGCGACGCTGTCGCCGAACGCCGTTCCCGTGATCGAGAAGCTCGGGGAGATTCTCAAGCCCTTTCCGAATCCCATCCGCGTCGAGGGCCACACGGACAATCGTCCCATCGATACGGTCGCCTTCCCCTCGAACTGGGAGCTGTCCGCCGCGCGCGCGGCGAGCGTCGTGCGGCGGTTCGCCAAGGCGGGCATCGCGCCGACGCGGCTCTCCGTGATCGGGGACGGCGAGTTCGATCCGATCCAATCGAACGCCACAGTCCAGGGGCGCAACGCCAATCGCCGCGTGGTAGTCGTGATTCTGTCGACCGACGGCTCCGTGCCGGACTCCGTGGAGCCCATCACGGTGTCTCCGTCCGCGGCGGCGCCGGCCGGGGCGGCTCCGGCCGGCGTGCCCCCGGCCGCGGCACCTCCGACCGCGGCGGCTCCGACCGCGGCGGCTCCGGCCGCTTCTGCGTCGGCTGGCGGGGGGTGAGGTGGCACGGTTTCTGCACTCTGAAACCCAGGGACCCCGGCCGCGCCGGAATTTCGGCGCGCCAGGACTCTTCAAGCTCACGGGAGTGCCGGCATGCCTTCGATTCAGACCATTCTGTCCGTCTCCGTTCTGCCCTATCTATCGTCCCTGTACCGCTCGCTCGCGTCGCTTCCGGTCGAGGACCTGCTGCTCGCCGGTCGCGCGGCGTTTCTCGTGTTCTCGTTCATCGTCGCCGCGATCACCTTCACACGCTGGCGGCGGGCGGCTGAACGCGACACGGCGCACACTTCGCTGCAAATGGCCGCAGTCCTCGAGCGCCTGGAGCGGCTCGAGGCGCTCGGCGCCCGCAGCGAGCCGCGTCTCGCGGCGCTCGGCGAGCAGATCGAGAGGCGTCTCGCCGCGCCGGCCGGCTCCCCGCAGACCTATCCGATCGCCATCCGGCTCGCGCGCGCAGGCGCCGAGCCCGAGGAGCTGATATCGAGCTGCGGCCTCACACGCCGGGAGGCGGAGCTCGTCGCCCGCCTGCACGGACGCTCGAGCGAGGGCCGCCGACCGGAGCGGCCTGCGAGCCAAGGTCATTCTGCGGCCGCCTGAGTCTCGCACTCGCCGCGAAAGTGGACATGCGTCACGTTGCCCCGATCGGGGGGGTCAAGTCGTCTGTCGCCTCGCCGATAGGGATGCGTGCACCGCGATGAGCCGCGATCCCCAGCATTTCCGATGAAGAAACAAGCCTACACCGCCCGCGCAAAGAGCCCGCGCCGCGCCGCCGAGCCCCGCACCAAGGCTGGCCGGCGGGCGCGCCCCGGCACCGCAGCCGGAGCGAGCGCTCTCGCGCTCCCTTCGGAATGCACGCTCGCGCACGCGGAGACCCTCAAGTTGAGCCTCGCAGTGCTGCTGAAAACCGTGAAGCCGGTCACAGTGGACGTGCGCGGCGTGCGCCGCATCGATACGGCGAGCATGCAGCTGCTCGCGGCGTTCGCGCGCGATCGGCGGCTGAGCGAGCTGCCCGTGCGGATGAGCGGCGAGTCTGCCGTGTTCGACGAGGCGGCGCGGCTGCTCGGACTGCGCGAACTGCTGCGCGCGACTTCCGGCGTGGCAGGTTCCAACGAGCTCCCGTCCGGCGCACCGGCCCGCGGTAGCTGAGAGCCGCCGCATGTCGCTCGATCTGGCACAGTTCCACGACGCGTTCTTCGAGGAGAGCTTCGAGGCGCTCGATGCGATGGAGGCGGCGCTGCTCGAGCTCGATGTCGGCGCGCCCGATCCGGAGAGCATCAATACCATCTTCCGTGTCGCACACTCCATCAAGGGAGGCAGCGCGACCTTCGGCTTCGGCGACATCGCCTCGTTCACCCACAGTCTCGAGACGCTGCTCGATGAGCTGCGTGCCAACCGTCTTGCCGTCTCCGAGACCATCTCCAATCTCCTGCTCAAATCGGTGGACGTGCTGCGGGACATGCTCCGCGCCGTCCAGGGGAAGCTCCCGAACGACGCGCAGCGGGTCGCCGACCTGCAGTTCGATCTGGAGCTCGCCATCGCTCAGAAGGGCCCACCGGCCCCGGCCAAGACGCAAGAGGTGGCCGCGAGCGAGATCCCCGAGGCGCGCTTTCGCATCGGCTTCCGCCCTTACGCGCAATTCTTTGCGCGCGGGAACGATGCGATCCGCATGTTTCGCGAGCTCGCAACGCTCGGCCGTCTCGAGGTGAGGACGGACGTGCTGCAGCTTCCCGCCTTCGCCGCGCTCGACCCCCAGGCGTGCTTCATGGCCTGGGCGATCGAGCTCACCGGGAACACCACCGCGGAGGCGATTCGCGAGGTCTTCGACTGGGCGACGGGTGAATCCGAGCTCGAGATCCAGTGCCTCTCCGCGACGGGCGAAGCAGATGTCGTGCCGGAGGCCGCGGCTGAAGCCAAGGCCGACACCGGCAAGGCCGACGTGCACCGCAAGCTAGACACGCCGGCCATCATCGGCATCGGCGATTCGGGCTCGATACGCGTGAGCGTCGAGAAGATCGATGAGCTCATGAACACCGTCGGCGAGCTCGTCATCACGCAGTCCATGCTGAGCCAGCTCGGCCGCAACCTCGAGGGACCCACCGCGGAACAGTTTCGCTCCGGTCTCGCCCAGCTCGAGCGCAACATGCGCGAGCTGCAGGAGAGCGTGATGCGCGTGCGCATGCTCCCGATCAGCTTCGTCTTCAGCCGCTTTCCGCGCATGGTGCGCGACCTCGCGCAGCGCCTCGGCAAGCAGATCGAGCTCAAGCTCACCGGCGAGCACACGGAGCTCGACAAGACGGTGCTCGAGAAGATCGGCGACCCGCTGGTGCACCTCGTCCGCAACAGCATCGACCACGGAATCGAGAAGCCCGACGCACGGCTCGCGGCGGGCAAGGCGCCGGCGGGGGTCCTGCACCTCGACGCCAGCCATCGCGGCGGCAACATCGCCGTGGAGGTGAGCGACGACGGCAACGGCCTCGACAAGGACCGCATCCTCGCCAAGGCGCGCGAGCGCGGACTCATCGGCGCGGCCGACGTGCTCACCGACGAGCAGATCCACGAGCTCATCTTCCTGCCCGGCTTCTCCACCGCGGAGCACACCACCGACCTCTCGGGTCGCGGCGTCGGCATGGACGTGGTGCGGCGGAACATCAAGGAGCTCGGCGGCAAGATCGACGTACGGACGGAGCGCGGCCGCGGCTCACGCTTCATCATCACGCTGCCTCTCACTCTCGCGATCGTCGACGGGCAGTCGGTCTGCGTCGGCAGCGAGACGTACATCGTGCCGCTCACCTCGATCGTCGAATCGCTGCAGCTGAAGCCCGAGAGCGTCAATCGCCTCGCCGGCCGCGGCGAGGTCTTCGTGTTCCGCGGCCACTATCTGCCGGTGATCCGGCTGCACGAGATCTTCGGCGTCGAGCCCCGCGCGCGCGAGCTGCACGAGGGGCTGGTCGTCGTGGCCGAGGGCGACGGGTGCCGCGTGGGGTTGTTCGTGGACGACCTCCTCGGGCAGCAGCAGGTCGTCATCAAATCGCTCGACACCAACTACGGACACGTGGACGGAGTCTCCGGGGCGACGATTCTCGGCGACGGCTCGGTCGCGTTGATTCTCGACCTGGCGGGGCTGATCCGCCTGACATCGCTGCGGGCGGCAGCCTAAGCATCGCGGCGCAACCATGAGAGCCGAGGAGATCACATGACGGCGGTCAAACAGGAAACGGCGGACGCAAAGGCCGCCGCGCAGTCTGGCGCCGAGGCCGCCTCCGCATCGCGCCAGGTGCTCACGTTCGTGCTCGGCGATCAGACCTACGGCGTCGATATCCTGCGAGTGCAGGAGATCCGCGGCTGGTCCGCCGTCACCAAGATTCCGCAGTCCCCGCCCCACGTGCTCGGCGTGCTGAATCTGCGCGGCTCCATCGTTCCGATCGTGGACCTGAGGATGCGTCTGAGCCTCGAGCGCGCCGAATATACCGCCATCACCGTGATCATCGTGCTCTCGGTCGTCTCGGGAGCGAGCCGGCGCGATTTCGGCGTGGTCGTCGACGGCGTGTCGGATGTCGTCGACGTGAGCGAGAGCAACGTGCGGCCCGCTCCGGAGCTCGGCGCGCGCGCCGCAACGTCCTATATCCGCGGGCTCGTGCCCGTCGCGGAGCGCATGGTCGTCCTGCTCGACATCGATAAGCTGATCGGGCTCGACCTTGCGGGGCTCGAAGAGGCGGGAGAGGCCGCGTAGCGGCCGCGACGCCAAAGGGCGTCATTGGGAGATGCAAATGAGAGTTCTCGATCGCTTGATGCTGTGGCAGAAGCTGTCCGTCCTCATCGCCGCGATGCTCGTTCCGACCGCGTTGCTCGCCGTCTTCTATTTGAGCGAGACGAACGGCGTCGTCCAAGAGGCGCGGAGCGAGCTCGACGGGGCGCGCTACCTGCAGGCGGTCGGATCGACCCTCGCCCTCATCGCGAGCCACCGCAGCCGCTCCCATGCGTTCCTGACCGGCGACACGAGCCGCAAGGACGACATGTACGCCGCCGAGAGCGAGATCGACCAGCAGCTTGCCGTCGTGGACGCCCTCGACGCGGAGTACGGCGAGCGCTTCAAATCGACCACGCAGTGGCAGGCGATCAAGTCGACCTGGTCCGACCTCAAGGCCAACCTCGCCAAGTCCACGCCCGATGACAACCTCAAGCGGCACGACGCGCTCTTTGACCAGATCGACGCCCTCGTGACGACCGTCTCCATGAACTCGGGGCTCTCGCTCGATCCGGACGCGAAGACCACCACGCTCATCGTCGCCGCGACGGAGCGGGTGGGCAATGCGCTCACCGCCATGAGCAAGCTGAACGAGCACGCGATCGGCGCGGCCGTGAAGGGCTATCTCGGAGGAGACGACCGCATCGCCATCCACATCTACGGCGCCCAGGTCACGGCCAATCTCAACGCGCTCTCCGGCGAACTGCAATGGGCCTCCAACGACGCCAGGGCGAGCGTCGCGCCGGCGCTCGCGGCCGTGAGCCACGAGTTCGCCACGTTCAGCGATACGATCAATACCCGGATCGTGAACGCTCAGAAGATGGACATCCCCGCCTCCCAGGTATTCGACGCCGCCGTTCCGGCGGTGCGCGCCCTGCAGAACCTGTCCACGGTGAGCTACGTATCGATGAAGACCGCGCTGGACAAGCGCGCGTCGACAGCGGCGGTCACTCGCGACGTGACGGCGGCCATCGTCGCCGGCGTGCTCGCGCTCTCCCTTGCCATGAGCTGGCTCATCGCCCAGGCGCTCTCGCGACCCATGGCCCGCGCCGTGCGGGTCTTCGATGCGATCGCCGCCGGCCACTACGACAATCTCATCGAGACCGCGGGCACCGACGAGGTCGGACAGGTGCTGCGCGCCCTGGAGGACATGCAGACGAAACTGCGTCACCAGATCGAGGCCGAGCGCGCCCAGGCGGCCGAGAACGCGCGCATTCGCCAGGCGCTCGACAAGGTGTCCACGAACGTCGTTCTCGCGGACGCCTCGCACAAGATCATCTATCTCAACGAGACCGCCGAGGCGACCTTCGCGAGAACACAGGCCGAACTCCGCAAGAGCCTGCCGAGCTTCGAGGCGGCGCGGCTGCGCGGCAGCTCGCTCGACGTGGTGAGCGTGGACCCGGCGCAGCAGCGGCGCATGCTCGAGACCCTGTCCGGCAGCAGCGTGCAGGACCGCGCGCTCGGCGGCTTGAGCTTCCGCACCGTCAGCAACCCCGTCGTGAGCCGGGACGGCGCGCGGATCGGAACGGTCATGGAGTGGACGGACCGCACGCCCGAGGTCGCCGTCGAGCAGGAGATGCAAGCCATGCTGACCGCCGTCCTCGGCGGCAATCTCACCGAGCGCATCTCGCTCGGCGCCAAGGCGGGCTTCTTCGAGGCGCTCGCGCGCAACGTCAACCAGCTCGCCGACAACATGGCGGAAATCGTCGCAAAGGTGAAGCACGCCGCGGGCGAGGTGTACCGCGGCGCCGAGGAGATCTCGCAGGGCAACGGCAATCTGTCGCAGCGCACCGAGGAGCAATCCTCGTCGCTCGAGGAGACCGCCTCCTCGATGGAGGAGATGACCTCCACCGTCAAGCAGAACGCCGACAACGCCGGCCAGGCGAATCAGCTCGCGATCGCCGCGCGCGATCAGGCCGAGAAAGGCGGCGCAGTCGTCGCCAAAGCCGTGGCGCGCCATGACCGGCATCAACGACGCCTCGAAGAAGATCGCCGACATCATCGGCGTGATCGACGAGATCGCCTTCCAGACCAATCTCCTCGCGCTCAATGCCGCGGTCGAGGCGGCGCGCGCCGGCGAGCAGGGACGCGGCTTCGCGGTCGTGGCGAGCGAGGTCCGCAATCTCGCCGGCCGCTCGGCGACGGCCGCGAAGGAGATCAAGGAGCTGATCCAGGACTCCGTGAGGAAGGTGGAAGACGGCTCGGTGCTCGTGACCCAGTCGGGCCAGACCCTCGAGCAGATCGTCGCCGCGGTGAAGAAGGTGTCCGACATCGTCGCCGAGATCGCTGCGGCCTCGCGCGAGCAGTCCTCGGGGATCGAGCAGGTCAACCGCGCCGTGATGCAGATGGACGAGCTCACGCAGCAGAACGCCGCCCTGGTCGAGCAGGCGACGGCCGCCTCCCAGGCGATGGCCCAGCAGGCCGGCGAGCTCAACGAGATGATGGGCCGCTATACGCTCGCGGCGAGCTTGTCGGCCGCCGTGTCGAACACTCGCCGGGCCGGCGGCGCCGCGGCTCCCGCGGCAGGCGCGAGCGGAGCGGGCAAGAGTGCGCCGCGCACCGACCGCCGCCGTACCGCGGCCCGGCCCTGGAGCGGCACGCAGAATCCCAAGGCCGCGGCGGCGGAGGGAGCCCCCGAGAGCCGCAAGCTCTCGAACGGCGGCGACTCCGATTGGCAGGAGTTTTGATGCCGCGTTGCGCGGCGGACCGAAGACAATGAGTGCACCAGGCGTGACCCCAAGCAGAAGAGACACACTCGGAGAACGACAATGGCTCGGATACTAGCCGTCGATGATTCGGCCGCGATGCGGCAGATGGTCGGCATCACCCTCACCGGCGCGGGCCACGACGTGCAGCAGGCCGCGGACGGCCGCGAGGCGCTGCAGTTCGCCGAACGAGAGCGGTTCGACCTCGTCATCACCGACGTGAACATGCCCGTCATGGACGGACTCACGCTCGTCAAACATCTGCGCAACATGCCGAGCTACCGGGACGTGCCGCTGCTTGTATTGACGACCGAGGCGACGACCGAGAAGAAACTGGAAGGCAAGGCGGCGGGCGCCACCGGCTGGCTCGTCAAGCCTTTCAATCCCGATCGGCTGCTCGCGACGGTCGCCAAGGTCTTAAGCTGAGGCGCCGGAGTTGACAGAATCAGGCGCTCCGGCCCGCGCGCCGTGACCGCCATCACAATGCTGCGGAGCGATCGCGGAGGAACCTCAAGCGCCGGCCGCGCCTGCCGAATTGAAGCTTGTTGATGCTCGAAACCGGCGAGCGAGCCGCCGGTGCCGTGAACCAGAAGGGAACAACGATGATTCTACGAAACATCATCCGTGCAGCGGTCGTCGTCGCACTCGTGGCCGCAATGCCCGCCCACGCCGACGACTGCCTGCTGCCGCCGCCTCCGAGCAAGATTCCCGACGGGGCCACGGCGAACCAGCAGGAGATGGTCAACGGCGATGAACACGCTCAAGGAATACAACGGCGATGTGAACGTGTATCTGCAAGTGCCTCGATTTCCAGGCGAAGCAGAACCGCCTGGCCGCGGGAGTCCGCGACCTCAAGCACGACGCCGCCGTCACGGAGCTCCAGTCGATCGCGGACAAGTTCAACCAGCAGGTACGCCTCTTCAAGTCGAAGCACGGCTGACGGCAGCCGAGCGGCGTCTGCCCATGCCGACCCGGACGCGAGTCGCAGACAAGATCACAGCAGCACACATGCCCGGAGCAGCTCAAGAGCGCGGGGCAGCCATCGAGGCCGCCGCGGACCTCCTGGCGCTCGCCATGCACGAGTCGCACGGTCCCGTGGACGTGCTCGGCGGAGCTCTCGAGCGCATGGCCGCGGCGCTTGCGCAATACTCGCTCGCCATCGACCGCCAGCGCGAGATCGGCCCGCACCGCGCCGGGCCTCGCGCCGATGAGTCTCTCGGGGACCTCGATAAGTGCCGGGAGACGCTCGAGCGCGAGATCACGGTGTGCATCGAGAGCCTGCAGTTCCATGACCGGCTCATGCAGCGGCTCGCGCGCGTCGCCAACTACCTGGCCGCCCTCACGGGCGATTCGCGCGCGGGCGCCGATCTGCGCAGAGTCAACCTGACCGAAGGCAGTATCGAGCTGTTCTGAATGACCTCCCTCGCCCGATCCTTGCTCCAGCGCGAGTTCGCATTCGGCACCGAGGATTTCGAGGCCCTGCGCGCCCTCGTCAAGTCGCTCACCGGCATCAATCTGTCGGATCAGAAGCGCGAACTGGTCTACGGCAGGCTCTCACGGCGCCTGCGCGCGCTGCGCCTCACGAGCTTTCACGAGTACCGCAAGCTCCTCGCCGGCAATCCCCAGGAGCTGGTCCAGCTCACCAACGCGGTCACCACGAACCTCACGGCGTTCTTCCGCGAGCGCCACCACTTCGACTATCTGCGCGATGCGGTGCTCAAGCCCCTCGCCGCCGATGCGCACGCCTCCCGGCGGGTTCGTATCTGGTCCGCCGGCTGCTCGACGGGCGAGGAGCCCTACTCCATCGCGATGACGGTGCTCGAGGCCGTCCCCGATCTCACCCGCTGGGACATCCGCATCCTCGCGACCGACCTCGATTCCGATGTGCTCGCGCGGGCGCGCGCCGGCATCTACGCGGCCGAGCGGATGCGCGGCATCGACCCCGATCGGCTTGCGCAGTTCTTCACGGAGCGCCGCGCGGGCGCCGCCATGAGCTACCAGGTCGTGCCCGAGCTCGCCGCCCTGATCACCTTCAAGCAGCTCAATTTGATGCACAACCTGCCGATGAAGGGACCACTGGATGCGATCTTCTGCAGGAATACCGTGATCTACTTCGACAAGGACACCCAGCGCGACCTGTTCAGCCGGATGGCCGTGCTGCAGCGTCCCGGAAACAGGCTGTTCCTCGGCCACTCGGAGAGCCTGTTCCAGGTCTCGACGGACTACACCCTCATCGGCAAAACGATCTACAGGCGCGACTGACGTGGGAGAGCCCGCCGAAAGATCCTCGAAGGTTGCAGCGGCCCCCGGCGCTGCGCGGCTTCGAGCACCTGCAGCGCTTCTGGGAGCCCGAGACGGAGCGGTGGACGACGAAGATCCTCCCGGGCGAGTACTACGTCACCTGCCACGACGAGGCGATCACGACGGTGCTCGGGTCCTGCGTCTCGGCGTGCATCCGCGACCCGGCCCGGGGTGTGGGAGGCATGAATCACTTCATGCTGCCGGAGGACTCCGCCGGCTCCCGCAACAACCGGCTCGATGCGGCGGTCGGACTGGCAACCCGCTACGGCTCCTACGCCATGGAGAGCCTCATCAACGACCTGATGAAGCTCGGCGCCTCGCGCAATCGCCTGGAGGTCAAGCTGTTCGGCGGCGGGCGCATCCTCACCTCGATGACCGACGTGGGAGCGAGAAACATCGAGTTCATCCACGGCTTCATCCATATCGAGGGCTACACGGTCGCCGCGCAGGACGTGGGCGGCACGCAGCCGCGCAAGATCATCTACTTCCCCGCTGCCGGGCGCGTGAAGGTGAGGCGCCTGCGTGCGATCGAGAACCGCAGCATCGCGGACCGGGAGCAGATCTACCGCGCGAGCCTGCGCAAGCACCAGGACGGCGGCGAGGTCGAGCTGTTCGACTGACGGACAACCACCGGAGAGACTACATGGCCCTCCTGGCATCGGCCTTAAGCGGCGGCGAGATCAAGCGCCGCATCCGCGTGCTCATCGTCGATGATTCGGCGCTCGTGCGGCGGATGCTCACCGAGATGCTCGCGCGCGACCCGCAGATCGAGGTGGTCGGCGCTGCCGGGGACGCGCACATTGCGCGCCAGAAGATCAAGCAGCTGAACCCCGACGTGCTGACGCTCGATGTCGAGATGCCGAAGATGGACGGCCTCACCTTCTTGAGGAACCTGATGCGGCTGCGGCCGATGCCGGTCGTGATGGTCTCCTCGCTCGCCGGGCACGGCGCCGACGTGACGCTCGATGCGCTGGCGCTCGGCGCCGTCGACTATCTGCCGAAGCCACGGATCGACATCGCCGCGAAGCTCGGCGACTACGCCGACGAGCTCATCGAGAAGGTGAAGGCCGCCGCCGGCGCGAGTGTGCGCACGCTCGATTCAGGGCGCCGCGCCGCACCCACCCTGCCCGGGCGGTTCAGCGCCGCGGCGGGCGCGCTGTGCACGACGGATCGGATCATCGCGATCGGCGCCTCCACCGGGGGAACGGAGGCCATCAAGCAGGTTCTCGTGGGCCTGCCGCCGGATGCGCCCGGCATCTTGATCGCCCAGCACATCCCGAAGGCGTTCAGCACTCCGTTCGCGAGGCGCATGAACGACTGCTGCCGGATGACCGTCTACGAGGCCGAGGATGGACAGCAGGTGATCGCGGGGCATGTCTACATCGCTCCCGGCGATCGGCATCTGATGGTCGAGCGCGACGGCGCGCGCTATGTCTGCCGGCTCGACGATGGCGAGCCCGTCAATCGGCACAAGCCCTCCGTGGACGTCCTGTTCCGCTCGGTCGCCCGGAACGCGGGTCCCAACGCGGTCGGGCTGCTCCTCACCGGCATGGGAAAGGACGGCGCACGCGGCCTCCTCGAGATGCGCGAGGCGGGCAGCCGCACGATGGCCCAGGACGAGGCGACGAGCGTCGTCTGGGGGATGCCCGGAGAGGCCGTCTCCCTCGGCGCGGTCCAGCACGTGATCGCTCTGGAGCAGGTTGCGAGCGCACTGTGCGAGCTCGTCGCTGCGATGGACATCACGCGCAACGTCCATCCGGCCTGATAAGGTGAATGAACATAAGGAGACGGCATGAGCGGCACGGGCCAAGCGGAGCGAGGAGAGACGCCAGAGGGGGCGCCGGAGGGCGTCGCTTCCGCGGCGTTCGCCTTCGTGCAGTCGCTCGCCGCCGAGCTCTCGAGCGGCAAGGTCGACCTGCCGAGCTTCCCGGACATCGTGCCCCGGGTCCGCCAGGCGCTCGCGGACGAGAGCGCCACGCCGCAGAAGATCGTGCGGGTGGTGGGCTCCGAGCCCGCGCTCGCCGCGCGGCTGCTGCAGATCGCCAATTCCGCGGCCCTGAACTTCAGCGGCAAGGCCGTCACGGACCTGCGCACCGCGGTCGCCCGTCTGGGATTCGACATGGTGCGCACGGCCGCCATCGCGTTCGCGATGTCGCAGCTGAAGAAAGCCGACACGCTCCAAGGGCTCGAGAAGCCGCTCGATGCGCTGTGGCGGCGCAGCGCCGCCGTCGCTGCGATGTCGCACGTCCTCGCGCGGCGCGCCTCCAAGGTCAATCCGGACACGGCACTCCTCGCAGGGCTCCTGCACGGGATCGGCGAGCTCTACATCCTCACCCGCGTCAAGCATCACCCGCAGCTCTTCGCCGACCAGGGCGCGTATCAGGCAATCGTGCGCGACTGGCACACGAGCATCGGCAAGGCGCTGCTCGAGAACTGGGAGATGGCCGATGAGGTCGTCTCCGCCGTCAGCGAGTTCGAGGATCGCGACCGCGATTACAGCGGGCCCGCGGACTTGACCGACGTGCTGTCCGTCGCGTACCTCATCGTCTCGTATCAGGACCATCCCGACATGATCGAGCTCAACATGCAGGGCGTTTCCGCCTGTCGGCGCATGCACCTCGACCGGGCCGCGTACGAGAAGCTGATCGGGGAGTCAGCCGACGAGATCGCTGCCATGCTGCAGGCGCTCGGCAGCTGAGTAGCGGGCCCGGGAGCACTCAAAGTGAGCGCCGTACAGCCCTTGGGGAGCGCGCCCGACGAGGCATTCCTGTTCGTGCGGACCCTCGCCGCCGAGCTCTCGACCGGCAAGGTGGATCTGCCCGGATTCCCCGAGATCGTCGCCCGCGTCCGGCACGCGCTCGCGGACGAGAACGTCTCGCCCGAGAGAGTGGCCCGCGTAGTCGGCGCCGAGCCGGTGATCGCGGCGCGCCTGCTGCAGATGGCGAACTCGGTGGCGCTCAATCCGCGCGGCAAGCCCGTCGCGGACCTCCGCACCGCGATCCTGCGCGTCGGCCTCAACGTCGTGCGCACCACCACGCTCGCCTTCGCCGTGCAGCAGCTGCGCAAGTCGCCGATGCTCAGAGGGCTCGAGAAGCCGCTCGACGTGCTGTGGCAGCGCAGCGTGCACGTGGCGAGCCTGTGCTACGTGATCACGCGCCGGTGCGCGCGCCACTTGAGCGCGGACACGGCTCTGCTCGCCGGCGTGCTGCACGGGATCGGGCGGCTCTACATCCTCACGCGCGCGAGCCAGCACCGCGCGCTGTTCGCCGACGTTGCGAGCTATCAGGCCATCGAGCGCGACTGGCATCTCGGCATCGCCTGCGCGCTGCTCGAGCACTGGGGCATCGCGGGGGAGATCGTGCAGGCGGTGCGGGACTGCGAGGACTTCGCCCGGGAGCCGCGGAGCACCGCTTCATTGAGCGACGTGCTCGTCGCCGCGACGCTCGTCGCGGTGTATCAGAACCAGCCCGAGCTGCTCGAGGCCCGCCTCAACAGCGTGCGGCCCGTCGCGCGGCTGCAGCTCGATCGCGCGCTCTGCGAATCACTCGTCGCCGAGTCTGCTCAGGAAATCGCGGAGCTGCGGGAAGCGCTCGGCTGACAGCCTCGCGCGGGGGACCGCGTGCACGCTTCAGCGTCCACGGAGCCTCCACTTGGCTCCTCAGCCGAGGGAGCGCTCCATCTGCATGAGGTTGTCGGCGATGCTCTCCGGGGAGACGGAGTAGGTGCCTTGCTCGATGGCGCTGCTCACCGCGGCGACCCGGGTGTCGCTCACGATGGGGAGCTCGCGCGTCGCTTGCTCCAGCGCGGCGAGCTGACTCGCCGTGTCGGTGATATGGATGCTGTCGGAGCCGCTGTCCGAGGCCGCGGGCAACCCGCCCGCCGGGCTCTGCACGCCCTGCGATACCTGGCCTCCCCCAACTGCGGCCGGTGGGCTCCCGTCGAAGCCATTGATCTTGTTGGTCACGTCGGCTCTCCTCGAGTTCCTGCAGCCCCTATATCGACCGGGAAACCCGAAACTTTAGGGCGGGGTGCGCCCTTCGTGCACCGCCGGACGTCCCGTGAGATTCCCGGGCCAAGGTCTAAACGTCAACTTTCACCACTCGTCCGACTCCGCCCAGAGCGTACGCTCCGCGCGGTCCGTAGGCCACGGTCTCGCCACGGCCCTTGAAGAGCGCGGCGAGCCGGGCATGGACATGCTTCAAGCGGGCGTGCACCAGCGCGCCGTTGCGGTCATTGAGCGCGCGGCAGTTCACCGCGACCGCCTTGCAGCGCGCCCAGTCGGCGGCGAGCGTGCGGTCCGGATCGCACCATCGCAGGATCTGCTCGAGGCCGCGGGCATCGCCGCCCCGTCCGAGCTGGCGGCAGAGCGCGATGCGCTCGTCGTCCGCCCGCACGACCCGGGCGACACTGCGCTGGCGCTCGTGCACCACCCCCTCGAGGGCCGTCACGTCGTTCGCGACCAGATGCTCGTGCTCGCGCTCGAGGAACCGTATCAGCTCGGCGAGGGCGGTCTCCGCCTCCGCGATGAGCTTGGCGACTTGCTGGCGACAGACCGTGGGTTCCATGATCGACCTCACTCTCCGACCGCAACGATACCCGATGCTTCAGCGACGCCCTCGACGACCTTCTCGGAGGTCATATTCTCGACTTTGAGCCGAGCCCCGGGCCGGGCGTCCTCGAGGGCGCGCCCGGCGGCTCGCACCTCGATGCCGTCCGCCTGCGCGACCAGCGTCACTTCCTGTCCGCGATGAACGACCGGGTCTGCGGTGAACATGTCCACCGTGAGTGGCGTGCCCGCCGCGAGGGTGCGCTCGACGCTGCGGCCGCTCAGCTCCGCCGCACTTCCGAGAAACGCCTGGGAGACTCCGGTGACCTCGCGGTTCTCCACCGTCACATCAGTCGCCGCGACGTGCGCGCCGCGTGCAACCGCGTGCCGCAGGATCAGCACCGAAACGCGGCGCACGACCGTAACGGGCACGTAGACCATCCAGTGCACGGGCTCCGTGCAGCTCACCCCGACGGTGGCGCGAGCCATAGTGGAGGTGCCGGCGGTAGGCTCGACCTTGAGAGCCGTCGCACAGCGTGGGAGCCTCAGCCGATCATCGAGAGCACCGGCCGTGGCGTCGGTGACCTCGGAGGCCGGTAGCTCGGACCTCACGTACGCCACCGCCGCCGCGCGGATGGCCGCGACGGGCTCCGTGAGCCCGCGCGAGGGGCTATCCTGCGCCCGCGCCGCCGAGCCGATCAAGGCGCATGCGGCTGCCGCCAGCACGAGCTGCTTATAAGGTATGCCGTCCTGCGGGTGTCGATTTTTTGTCATGTACTTGGCTCCTGCCAGCGTCAGTTGCAAGTTGCGCGCCAGAGGCGGGCGAGGCGGACTCGCGGCCAGCCGCGCCTCACACATGCGGCAAACTCTTGCCGCTCGACTGAACCCGAATCACGCGCCGCAAAGGTAATTCCCCGCATCGGGCGCCCCGCGGCGGCTTGGCATGCGTATTGCTGTCTCCCCCCCGTCGTTGTTTTGACGGTGAGATGCACGATGCCGCTCGATCTCGATACCTATCTCGGAATCCAGCCCGAGGCGCTCAACCTGCAGTCGCGCCGCATGCAGGTGATCGCGGACAACCTCGCGAACGTCGACACCCCGAACTACAAGGCGCGCGACCTCGACTTTCAGGCCGCTCTCGCAGCCGCGTCGGGCTCGGCCGATGCGCCCGTGACCCTCCAGACGACCAGCCCGAACGACATCGGCGCCAACGCCGCGGCGGATGGCTCCACCGTGCTCAAATACCGCGTGCCGCTCGCCCCGTCCCTCGACGGCAACACCGTGAACTCCGAGCTCGAGCAGGCGGCGTTTGCCGAGAGCTCGGTCCGCTATCAAGCGACGCTCACGTTCCTCTCGACGAGCCTGCGCAACTTGATGACTGCGATCACCGGCTCATAGCTGCCACCGGAGCGCCACTCATGTCCTCCTTCAAGATATTCGACATCTCGGGCTCGGGGCTCGCGGCGGAGTCGGTGCGGCTCAACACCATCGCGAGCAACCTCGCCAACGCGGACAGCGTCACCGGTAGTGCCGCAACGGTCTACAAGGCGCGGCATCCCGTATTCCAGGCGATACGCGATGCGGTCGCCTCCTTCGGCACGGACTTGAGCACGGACGACCAGGGAGCCGATTCCGCGGTGCGGGTGGCCGGCATCGTGCAGAGCAACGCTCCGCCGCTGGTGACTCACGATCCGGGCAATCCGCTCGCGGATGCCAACGGCGACGTCTACTCGCCCAACGTGAACGTCATCGAGGAGATGACCGACATGATCTCTGCCTCGCGCGCATATCAGGACAACGTCGACGTCATGAACACCTCCAAGGACCTGATGCTCGACACGCTGAAGCTCGGTGAGTCGTGATGTCCGGCGCGCGTCACTCTTTTCATCTTAATCAAGGAATCCCATGACCACCAGCACGGTGAATCCGCTCGCCTCGGCCGCCGCCCAGACGGCCTCGACGTCGTCGAGCATCGTCCCCGCGAACATGCAGATCAGCGAGACCGACTTCCTGCAGCTCATCACGACCCAGATGCAGGATCAGGATCCGCTCAATCCCGCCGACCCCACGCAGTTTCTCTCCCAGATCGAGGGACTGAGCGAGGTCTCGAGCCTGCAGAGCCTGCAATCCACCATGCAGGCGCAGCAGCTGACGAGCGGCGCCTCGCTTCTCGGCCAGACCGTGCTCGCGCCCCTCGACACGGCGACCCTTGCCGCGGGTGGCACGTTGAACGGGGCCATCTCGGCGCCGTCGGGCACGAGCAGCCTCACGGTGACCATCGCCGATTCGGGCGGCAACACCGTGAGCACCTTCCCGGTCACGCCGCAGGCCTCGGGGCTCACCAGTTTCAGCTGGGACGGGACCACCAGCACGGGGGCCCCCGCGCCCGCCGGCAACTACACGGTCTCCGTAAACGCGACGGTCAACGGCGCGAGCCAGTCGGTCACCCCGCTGCTGCAGAATCAGGTCACGAGCGTCACGATCGACCCGACCACCCAGGCTCTCGATGTGAACACGAGCAACGGCTCGACGCCGTTGAGCTCGGTCGTGAGCGTCTACTAGCGCCGCCTCCCGGCCGCAATCACTGCGTAACGAACCCCCTCTAACGGAGATCCATGCATGTCTTTCAACATCGCGCTGACCGGCCTCAATGCCGCCAACGAGGACCTGTCGGTCACCTCGAACAATCTTGCGAACGTCGCGACCGTCGGCTTCAAGGGCTCGCGCACTGAATTCTCGAACCTGTTCGCCTCCACCCAGACCGGGGTGAGCGCCACGGCAGTCGGCAACGGCGTCGCGGTGTCGGAGGTCGCACAGCAGTTCACGCAGGGCAACATCGAGACCACCGGCAACAACCTCGACCTTGCAGTGAGCGGCAACGGGTACTTCGTCACGAGCGACAACGGCGCGCTGAGCTACACCCGCGACGGCGAGTTCCAGCTCAATAGCGACGGGGACGTCGTGACCGCCACCGGACAGAACTTGCAGGTCTATCCGCCGCTCGCGAACGGCGGATTCAATACGGGCGGGCTGGAGAATCTCTCGCTCACCACGGGCGAGAGCGCACCTAACGCCACCACGACGGCCGCGCTCACCGCCAACCTGCCGGCCGACTCCACCGCGCCTCCGGATGCCGCGTTCAGTCCGACGGATCCGAACAGCTACACCAACACGACCTCGCTCACGGTCTACGACTCGCTGGGGGCCGCTCATACCTCCACCCTGTACTTCGTCAACGCATCGACCGCCGCGGCGCCCGACACCTGGGACGTCTACGAATACATCGACGGCTCGCAAGTCAATGCCGACCCGGCGACGCTCACCTACAACACCGACGGCGCGCTGACCACCGCGACCAATCCGGACGGTACCGCGGCGGCGGGAGGAGCAGTCGACTTCGGCGCCTACACCCCGGCGACGGGCGCCTCCGCCATGGACGTGACGTTCAATTTCAGCGGGACCACCCAGTACGGCGACGACTTCGGCGTGACCGCCGTTCAGCAGGACGGCTACACGACCGGCCAGCTGACCGGGATCAACATCAGCTCGACGGGTGTCGTGCAGGCTCAGTACACGAACGGCAACTCGATCGACCTTGGGCAGATCGCTCTTGCGAATTTCGCGAACTCCCAGGGACTGCAGCAGGTCGGCAACGAGAGCTGGGTCGCCACGCAGGACTCCGGCGAGCCGGTCAACGGCATCGCGGGCGGTTCCGGATTCGGCACCATCCAGTCGGGCTCGCTCGAGGAGTCGAACGTCAATACCACCTCCGCGCTGGTCGACATGATCACGGCGGAGCGCGACTTCCAGGCGAACGCGCAGATGATCCAGACCCAGGATCAAGTCACCCAGTCGATCATCCAGATCGACCAGCAGGGGTGAGGCGTCCTTACCCCTGAGGCACGGCAACGGTCACTCGCAGGAAGGTCATGGACAAGCTCATCTATGTCGCGATGTCGGGGGCGAAGGAGACGCTCGCGGCGCAGACCGCAAACAACTACAACCTTGCGAACGCCAGCACGACGGGCTTCAAGGCCGATCTCACGGCTTTTCAGAGCCGTCCGGTGAGCGGTCCCGGGTATGCATCGCGCGTCTATGCGACCGACGCTGCGAGCGGATACGACAGTGCGCCCGGAGTGCAGGTGTCAACGGGCGGCCCGCTCGATGTGGCCGTGCAGAACTCGGGGTTCATCGCCGTGCAGGACGAGAGCGGCAACGAGGCCTACACGCGCGCCGGCGACCTGCACATCGACCCGAGCGGCCTGCTGATGACGGCAACCGGCCACCCGGTGGTGGGCGACGACGGACCGATCAGCATCCCGCCCTCCTCCTCCACGACGATCGCCGCCGACGGGACGATCACCATCGTCCCGATGGGGCAGACGCCGCTCACGCTCGCCAACGTGGGCCGCATCAAGCTCGTGAATCCCCCGTCCGGCACCCTGCAGAAGGGCATCGACGGTCTCTATCACACCTCGGACGGCACACCGGCGACCGCGGACGCGGGTACGACTCTCGCGTCGGGCGTGCTGGAGTCGAGCAACGTCAACATCCCGAGCTGCCTCGTGAACATGATCGAGCTGTCGAGACGCTTCGAGCTGCAAGTGAAGTCCCTGCATACCGCGGAGGACGACAGCGCTTCCTCCTCGAAGCTGCTGCAATCGAGCTGATCGACACGCCCTGAAATTAACCGAGAGGATATGACTCATGGAACCCGCACTCTGGGCCGCGAAGACCGGCCTCGACGCACAGCAGACCCAAATGACGGTCACGGCGAACAATCTCGCGAACGTCAACACCACGGGCTTCAAGGGAAGCCGCGCCGTGTTCGACGACCTGCTCTACCAGAATCTCACCCAGGTGGGCGCCGACACCTCCCAGACCACGCAGTCGCCGACGGGACTCAATGTCGGTACCGGCGTGCGCGTCGTCTCCACGGAGAAGAACTATTCCCAGGGCAGCATCAACAATACGGGCAACACCTTCGACGTTGCGGTGCAGGGGCTCGGCTTCTTCCAGGTGCTGCAGCCGGACGGGCAGCTCGCCTACACGCGCGACGGCAGCTTCCAGTTGAATGCGCAGGGACAGCTCGTCACCTCCTCGGGCTACCAGGTTCAACCCGCGATCACCATCCCGACCGGCGCGCAGAGCGTCACGATCGGCGCGGACGGCACCGTGAGCGTGCAGCTGCCCAATCAGACGACGCCCACGACCGTCGGAACGCTGCAGCTCGCGAACTTCATCAATCCCGCGGGCCTGCAGGACCTCGGCGGGAACCTCTCGGTGGAGACCGCCTCGAGCGGCCCGCCGACGGTCGGCACCCCAGGCTTGAGCGGGCTCGGCACGCTGATCCAGGGGTCGGTCGAGGGCTCCAACGTCGATGTCGTCGAGGAACTGGTCAACATGATCCAGACGCAGGAAGCCTACGAGATGGACTCGAGAGCGGTCGAGTCCACCGACCAGATGCTGCAGTACGGCACGCAGAACATGTGAGCTGAGGACCCATGCGAAGCTTGAGAATGATCCTGAGCGCGGGCCTCGCGCTGCTCTGCACGAGCGGCTGCCATACCTCGCCCAAGCTTTCCAAGGCGGACGACGGGCTCGCCTGGACGCAGTTGAAGGTCTCCCCCCCACGGAGGGTGCCATCTATCAGGCCGATCGGGAGATGGAGCTCGCCGAGAATCCGATCGCGCGCCATGTCGGGGATATCGTGACGATCGTTCTCCAGGAGCAGACGGCCGCGCAGAAGACCGCGACCACCGACACGAGCAAGTCGACGAGCGACACGCTGCCGGGCATGACGCTGCTCGGCAAGGCGCTGACGGTCCACGGCGCGCCGATCACGAGCAACAACATCAACGACGCGACGAAATTCAGCGGCGAGGGTGACAGCGCGCAGAGCAACAGCCTGACGGGATACCTCGCCGTCACTGTGATGAAGGTGCTGCCCAACGGCAATCTGCTGGTGTCTGGAGAGAAGCAGCTCGCCCTCAACCAGGGTCAGGAGTTCATCCGCGTGACGGGCATCATCCGTCCGATCGACCTCGCCGCGGACGATTCGATCCCCTCGTACCGCGTCGCGGGCGCCAAGATCAGCTACGTCGGCAAGGGCGCGCTTGCGGATGCCAACGCGCAGGGCTGGCTGTCGCGCTTCTTCAACTCACCCTGGACGCCATTCTGATGCCTGAAATACCCTTTACCCGCAAGGTCGGAGCCGGCCTCGCCTGCGCGGCCGCCAGCGCGCTCGTGGTCTCCCTCCTCCTCGCCTCCCCTCAGGCGCGGGCCGAGCGTATCGAGGACATCGCGACGATAGGCGGAGTGCGCACCAACCAGCTGGTCGGCTACGGACTCGTCGTCGGCTTGAACGGCACCGGCGACCAGACGACCATGGCGCCCTTCACGATGCAGAGCGTCGAGAACCTGCTCCTGAAGTTCGGCGTCACCATTCCGCCGAACACGAACCCCATGATCAACAACGTGGCCGCCGTCACGATCACCGCGGAGCTGCCCCCCTTCGTCAAGCCCGGGCAGACGATCGACGTGACCGTCTCCTCGATCGGGGACGCCCAGAGCCTGCGCGGCGGTGACCTGCTCATGTCATCGCTCCGCGGCGCCGACGGTCAGGTTTATGCGGTCGCCCAGGGCAGCGTTCTGGTGAGCGGCTTCGGCGTAAGCGGCAAGGACGGCTCGAAAATCATCCTCAACGTGCCGAGCAGCGGACGCATACCGAACGGAGCGACCGTCGAGCGCGTGGTGCCGATGCACTTCGATAGCGATCCGCACGTGGTCTTGAACCTCGACACGCCGGACTTCACCACCGCCGCGCGAGTCTCCGCCGCGATCAACAAGCTCCTCGGGGATGGGACCGCCCAGGCGCTCGATGCCGTCTCGATCAGCGTCGACGCGCCGACGAATCCGAACCAGCGCATCGCATTCGTCTCGCAGATCGAGGAGATCGAGGTGGACCCGGGCGTGGCGGCGGCGCGCGTGATCATCAACTCGCGCACGGGCACGGTCGTGATCAGCTCGGAGGTGAAGGTGATGGCGGCGGCCGTCGCGCACGGCTCGCTCTCCGTGACCATCACGGAGCGCGAGGACGTGAGCCAGCCGACGGCCCTCTCGCAGGGCGGCCAGACCGTCACCACGCCCCGCAGCTCGATCGATGTGAAGCAGGCGGACGCGCACATGTTCGTGTTCCACGCCGGCGTGAATCTCGACGAGATCGTGCGTGCCGTGAACCAGGTGGGCGCTGCCCCCGGAGACCTGGTCGCCATTCTCGAAGCGCTGCAGCAAGCCGGTGCGCTGCGCGCGCAGCTCATCGTCATCTGAGGACCGCGGCGCGCTCATGACGACGCCCATCGCCAACGCGCAGGTCTACGGCGACTTTGCCGGCCTCGAGTCGCTCAGGAAGGCGGCCAGCGAGAACGATCCGGCCGCCATTCGGCAGGTCGCACGGCAGTTCGAGAGCCTGTTCGCGCGCATGCTCATCAAGAGCATGCGCGATGCGATCGGACCGGACCCCATCTTCGGCAGCGACCAGGAGCAAACCTACCAGGGGATGTTCGACGACCAGCTGTCGATCGAGCTCACCCGCGGACACGGGCTCGGCCTCGCCGACATGCTGGTCCGCCAGCTCCAGCGCCGGGGGGCCATCGCAGGCAGCCAGGGCGGCTCGGGAGCCGCGTCGGGCGCCGGGGGGACAACGGGCGCCGCTGGCGCAACGGGGGCCACAGGGACAACGGGCGCGGCGGAAGCAACGGGCGCCGCGCCGCCCCTGCGCTCTGCCGCCGCAAGATCTGCTCCGGCCGTCGGAAGGCCAGCTGCGGGATCCACGCCGGCTATGGGCTCCCCCGCGGCGCGATCCACGCCGGCGATCGGCTCTGCCGGGGCGGCCGCCGCAGGCGCGGGCCCGCGGGGCGCGTCCTCGCCCCCCACGGCCTCGCGGGCCGAGCAGAAGAGCTTCATCCACGAGCTGTGGCCGCAGGCGCAAAAAGCCGCTGAGCAGCTCGGGGTGGCTGCGGAGAACCTCGTCGCGCAGGCGGCGCTCGAGACCAACTGGGGCCGCAGCGTGCCGCAGGATACCGCCGGCCACTCGAGCAACAATCTCTTCGGCATCAAGGCGAGCGAAGGCTGGGGCGGTTCGAGCGTCTCGGCCGGCACGAGTGAGTTCGCCGGCGCCACCGCCCACGCAACCACGGCGCAGTTCCGCGCCTACGACAGCCGCACGCAGAGCTTCGAGGATTATGTCTCACTGCTCAAGAGCAATCCCCGCTACGCTGCCGCCCTCAACACGGGAAGCAACGTCCAAGCGTTCGCGGGCGCTCTGCAACGCGGCGGGTATGCCACGGATCCGCAATACGCCCACAAGGTCAGCTCGATTGCGAGCGACGTGGCGAGCACTCTGCGGGACTCGGGCGCCTCCTCACGGACGCCGGACACCTCCGCGGAGCCTCTCAAGCTTGCGAGCGCCGGGCCGATAACGGCAGGCGCGGACTCTCTTCTATAGGCGCTGAGGAATGGGCGACATACTTTCAACCAGTGTCTCCGGCCTGATCGCCTTCCAGCAGGCGCTCGACGTGACGAGCAACAACGTCGCGAACGCCGCCACGCCCGGCTACGACCTCGAGACCGCCAATTTCGCCGAAGCGCCGGGCCAGGCATCGTCGATCGGCTATGTCGGCAACGGTGTCGATGTCTCGAGCGTCACGCGCGCCTACAGCGCACTGCTTGCCGCGCAGGTCAATACCTCCCAGGCGAGCTATGCGAGCTTCAACACGCTCGGGACGCAGGCGGCACAGATCGACAACATGCTGAGCGACTCGAGCACGGGGCTCACGGCGACGCTGCAGTCCTTCGTCAACTCGCTGCAGACGCTCTCGAACTCCCCCGCCACGACCGCCTCGGGTCAGGCGGTGCTGAGCCAGGCGCAGGCCCTCGTGCAGCAGCTGCAAAACTACGACTCGCAGCTCTCGCAGGTGGGCTCGCAGCTCGAGTCGCAGATCTCCACCAACGTGAACGAGATCAATACGCTCGCGGGCCAGATCGCTTCCTTGAATGGAGAGATCGCGGACCAGTCCGGCTCCGGCCAGACCCCGAATCAGCTCATGGACCAGCGCGACCAGCTGGTGAGCCAGTTGAGTCAGTACGTGGGCGTCAGCACCGTGGCACAGGGCAATGGCGAGACGAACGTGTACATCGGCAGCGGCCAGGCGCTCGTCACCGGCAACACGGCGCAGCAGCTCGCGACCACTCCGAATGCCTACAACGCCTCGGAGTACGACATCGGACTCGTGAACGGCAACACCACGGTGGACATCACCTCCGAGGTGAGCGGAGGCTCCCTCGGCGGGCTGCTCGCGACGCGCACCCAGGTGCTCGATCCGACGCAGAACGCCCTCGGCCAGGTGAGCGTCGCGCTCGCAACCCTCGCCAATCAGCAGCAGCAGTCGGGAATGGATCAGACCGGCGCTCAGGGCCAGCCGATGTTCGCGGTGGGCGGCGTGCAGGTCCTCGACAGTGCGAACAACGCCGACGCCACCTCGCTCAGCGTGACGCGCACCGCCTTGAGCGATCTCACGACGGACGATTACGTGCTCACGTACACGGGCGGCGCCGCGAACGGCGGCTGGCAGCTCCTCGACCAGACGACGGGGCAGCCGGTCGCCATGACCGGAGACGGCTCGAGCGCGAACCCGCTCGAGGCCGCGGGGGTCTCGATCGTCGCGAACGGCGCGGGCCCCGGCGGCGCCGTGGCGGTCGGCGACAGCTTCATGATCCAGCCCACGGCGGCGGCCACCGAGGGGCTCTCCCTGCTGCTGACGAGCCCGACGCAGATCGCCTCGGCCTCGCTGATCCAGACGGCGACGAGCTCGACCAACACCGGGACGGGAACCGTCTCATCCTATGGCGTGACGGACCCCGGCTCGTGGGTGCCGGACACCTACACCGTCTCGTTCAGCGGCCCACCGGCACAGTACGCGGTCACCAATAGCGAGGGCGCGACGGTCGCCTCGGGTGCCTACTCGAGCGGGACACCCATTACCTTCGAGGGCGCACAGGTGACGATCACCGGCGCGCCCGCGAACGGCGATGCGTTCACGGTGAGCGCCAATTCCCCCGCGAATACCGGCGACAACAGCAATCTGCTCGCGCTGATCGGCACGCTGTCGTCGGCAACGCTCGACGGCGGCACCACCTCGCTCTCCGGCGCCGCCAACAATCTCGTGAGCCAGATCGGGACGACCACCCAGCAGGCGCAGTCGAACGCATCGGCGGCACAGACGGTGAATCAGTCGGCGAGCGATGCGCTCAACAATGCCGACGGCGTGAATCTCGACGAGGAGGCGGCCTTGATGGTGCAGTACCAGCAGGCCTATCAGGCCTGCGCCCAGATGATCCAGGCCTCCACCACGATGTTCGACTCCCTCATGACTGCGATGACCGACGGCTGACCATGAATATCTCGAGTGTCACCTTCCAGAACGATGCGCTCGCCGACATCCAGGCGCTCGAGACCGACATGTCGCAGACGCAGAACCAGCTGTCCACCGGACTGCAGCTGCAGAACGCCGCCGACAATCCGGTGGCCATGTCCGAGGTGAACCAGCTCAACGTCCAGCTCTCGGCGTCCCAGCAGTACGTGACCAACGGCAACTCGGCGAGCTCCAATCTCACGCTCGAGGAGCAGGCGCTCACCAATGCCACGAACGTACTGCAGAGCGCGCAGAGCCTCGCGACCGAGGCCAACAACGGGGCGCTCACGTCCACCGACCGCCAGGACATCGCGACAGAGCTCGAGCAGCAGCTGCAGCAGCTCGTCTCCATCTCGAACAGCACCGACACCAACGGTAATTATCTGTTCGCGGGCGAGGCGAGCGGCACCCAGCCGTTCGCGCAGTCCGCAAGCTCCGTCACCTACTCCGGGAGCGACGCCGTGAGCCAGATCGAGATCGCCCCCGGTCAATTCATCTCGTCGGGGGACGCCGGCAGCTCCGTCTTCATGAACATTCCGACCGGGAACGGCAGCTTTACGACCGCGGCGGGCGCCACCAACACCGGCACCGGCTCGATCGACCCCGGGACGGTCACCGACCCGAGCCTGTGGGCGTCGGATTCGGGGACCTACACCATCTCGTTCACGAGCCCCACCCAGTATCAAGTGACCGACAGCGACGATAATGTCGTCACGTCCGGCGCGTACACGAGCGGAAGCGCCATTGCCTTCGACGGCATCGAGGTCACGGTGAACGGCACACCGCAGACCGGCGATCAATTCACCGTGGCACCGGCCGGGACTGCGAGCGTATTCAGCGCCCTCTCGGGCCTCATCACCACCCTCAACTCGACGACGCTGACCTCCGGGCAGATCGTGACTCAGATCGGTGGTGCATCGCAGCAAATCAGCAATGCGCTCAACAACATCGACAACGTCCAGGCCTCGGTCGGCGCCCGGATCAATGCGGTGACCACCGCGCAATCGGCCGCGACGAGCGAGCAGACGACCCTGCAGTCGTCCGTCTCCCAGCTCTCCGACACCGACTACGCCGCCGCGACGACCCAGCTCAGCACGGAGGAGCTCGCTTTGCAGGCCGCCGAGCAGTCGTACGCCTCCATCGCGAAGCTCTCGCTCTTCAACTACCTGTCTTGACGCCGGAACTGTGATGCGCTCGACAGATTCACCGACGATAGGAACTTCCGGCGGTTAAGTTCATGCGCGACGCACCGATACATACCCTGAACAGAAGGCGGCCTCGGGCCGCGAGCGGTAGCGGCGCAACGGACCGGGTGTCCGGCGCCTGAACGCAACATCAGGAGTCACAGGCAATGGCACTCGTCCTCAACACGAACATCGATTCGCTCGTCGCGCAGAACAATCTGACCGCGTCGGGCGCGCAGCTGGCGACTGCCCTGCAGCAGTTGTCCTCGGGCCTGCGCGTCAATACCGCCGCGGACGACGCTGCCGGCTACGCGATCGCTCAAGGCATGACCTCGCAGATCAACGGTCTCAATCAGGCTGCGCAGAACGCGAACGACGGCGTGTCGCTCTCGCAGACCGCCTCCGGGGCGCTCTCGGAGGTCGTGAACGACCTGCAGACCATGCGCGACCTCGCCGTCGAGTCGCTCAACGCCACGAATAGCTCGTCCGACCGCCAGGACCTCAACGCGCAGTTCTCGCAGCTGGCCGCCGACATCAACAACGTCGCCGCCAACACGCAGTTCAACGGCGTGAACCTGCTCGATGGCTCCTTCCAGGGCGCGGACTTCCAGATCGGCGCCAACGCCGGTCAGATCATCAGCGTCTCCTCCATCGCGAGCGCAGCGACCGACGCCATCGGCAACTACTACACGACGGCGGGGACCAGTGCCTATGCCGCTGATGCGGGCGGCACTCCCCCCAACATCAGCAACGGCGATACGGTCACGCTGTCCATCGAGGTCGGCACTGCCCCGGCCTACAGCGCAACCGCCACCGCCGACACGACGGGTGACCCCGGTGCCGCCGCTGCCGCGGCGAATGCAACCACGGTCGATACCGGCCCCGTCACGCTGACGGGCACCCAGTCGACCGACCTCGCGAGCATCGCGAGCGCCATCAACGAGGCGATCGGCTCCTCGCAGAACATCGTGGCGACCGTGAACAGCGCGGGGACCGGCATCAGCCTGAGCACCGCCAACGGCACGGAGGCCACGTCGGTGCAGATCGGCCTCGAGAACGCCACGGGCTCGATCGCGACGGTGGCCGGGTCGAGCGGCGGCTCTGCGCCGACCTTCACTGCGGGCGCGACCGCTCTCGCGGACCTGGGACTCGGCACTACCGCTGCCACGAACAACAACGCGACCAACGGCGTCGCTTACTCGCTGGGCTCGGATTTGAACACGGACCTGACCGGCAACGCCGCCGCCAGCACGCTGTCCAATGCCGACGTGCTGAGCGTGGACGACTCGAACCTGGTGCTGATCTCCATCGACAACGCGCTGCAACAGCTCGCCACCACGAGCGCGGATCTCGGTGCTTATCAGAACCGCTTCTCGGCTTCCATCACGGGCCTGAACACGGACGCGACGAACCTCACGGCCGCCAAGAGCGCGATCGTGGACACGGACTACGCGCAGGCCACATCGAACCTCTCGCAGGCGCAGATCCTGCAACAGGCGGGCACGGCGATGGTGGCGCAGGCCAACACGATTCCGCAAAACATCTTGACTCTGCTGCAGAAGCTGCCGTAACGGGCGTGTCCGGAACCGAAGTAAACTCAAGTCAGATCGGGTGGGCGGGCGTCGAAGGGCGCCCGCCCACCGCCGTTCTGGCCGCCGAAGAAGGAGAGAGCGACCGATGAGCACGAGCAGCGTCAATAGTGCAGCGAACGGATTGCTGCCGGTCTCGATCGCCAGCAACTCGAGCGCGGAGGCGGCCGGCGGCTCGGTGATCGATGTCAGCTCGCTCGTCTCCGAGCTCGTGACCGCGGCCCAGACCCCGCAGGAGACTCTGATATCCAATCAGACGGAGGCGGACACGACGCAAATCTCCGCGCTCGGCACACTCCAGAGCGCCCTGTCGACGTTCCAATCCTCGTTGAGCACGCTCGACTCGCCGAGCGCGTTCAATACCCAGACGGCGAACAGCAGCAATGAATCCGTATTCACGGCCACGGCGAGCTCAGACGCGCCGGTGGGCACCTACGCGGTGACGGTTTCGAAGCTCGCACAGGCCGAACAGCTGCTCTCGGGAGCCTTCGCCGGCGACGGCACCACGGCGATCGGCACCGGCACCCTGCAGGTGACGCTCGGCAGCACCAGCTTCAACGTCGACATCGGCAGCGATGACGACACGCTCGATGGGATTGCGAGCGCGATCAATTCGGCGAGTGGCAACCCAGGCGTCACGGCGAGCGTGCTCCAGGGCAGCGGCGGCGCCTACCTGCTGCTCTCCTCGACGCTGACGGGCGCAGCGAACACCATCGAGGTCAGCGAAACGGACTCCGGGGGCGCCTTGGCCGCCCTCACCTACAGCAGCACCGCCCCGGGCAGCTACACGCAGCAGTCGCAGGCACAGAATGCGAGCTTCAGTGTTGCCGGGGTGGCTGCCACGAGCTCGAGCAATACGATCACGAGCGCGCTCCCGGGCGTGACGCTGAACCTCACCGGAACGACCGCCACCGACACCTCGGCCGCGCTGACGGTGAGCACCGACGCGGCGACGATCGAGACCAACGTCAGCGCCTTCGTCTCCGCCTACAACACGCTCGCCGGCTCCCTCTCCTCCCTGGGGAGCTACGACTCGACGACCAGTACGGCCGGACCGATGATGGGCAGTGCCCTGCTCTCCGGCATCGAGAATCAGATCCAGGGTGCGCTCTACAGCGTCGTCGACACGGGATCCTCCACCTACGACTCGCTCGCGAGCATCGGCATCACGGCCAACAGCGATGGGTCGCTGAGCCTCAACCAGGCGACGCTGTCGAACGCGCTATCGACCAACTTCAGCGCCGTGAGCGAGCTGTTCAGCGGCGCGAGCGGAGTCGCCACGAACCTCAACTCCCAGATCACCTCGGCGCTCGCCGCGAACGGCTCGATCTCCGCCGCCAACCAAACCCTGGTGTCCCAGGAGAATGCCCTCACTCAGCAGAGCAACGAGCTCAACACCCAGATGGCGGCGCTCTCGGCGAGCCTGACGGAGCAGTACTCGTCCCTGAACACGCTGCTATCCTCGATGCAGACCACCTCCGCGTACTTGACCCAGGCGTTCGCGAGCCTCCCGACGGTTCAGGGTATACCCAACGCCTGAGCTCGGCGGCTCAAGTTAGCCGTCCGACGGCCGTTAATTCCATTGAAGCGGACTTGACGGAGCGACCACGTGAGTGTTTACGGGCGGAAATCGGGCTTGTCAGCCTACAACAGCATCTCGGTCCACGGTGGCGTCGCGGGCGCCGATCCTCACGGACTGGTGCAGATGCTCATGGATGCGGCTATCGAGCGCCTCATCGCCGCGCGCGGCTGCATCGAGCGCGGCGATATCGTTCGCAAGGCCAAGCTGCTGCACAGCTGTGTGATCCTCATCGCGGAGCTGCGCGGGAGCCTCAACCTCGAGCAGGGCGGCCCCCTCGCGCAGAATTTGAGCAACCTGTACGAGTACATGGCGCGGCAGCTGCTGCTTGCCAATGTTGAGAGCGATGCCGGCCGCGTGAGCGAAGTGCTGGGCCTGCTCGGTGACATTCGCGGCGCCTGGGTCGCCATCGGTCCGGAGGTGCGGCAAGCGCGCGCCCCCGCGGCGGCACCCGACGCATCCGCTGTCTCACCGGCCTAGACCGCGGACGGCCGCGTCCCGCGACAGCTCCCGCCCGCGCACCGATATTCTCCTGGGAGCGATGCATGGCATCAGAGATCGGCGGTATCAGGCCCATCGGGACTCCCGGCTCGATGCCCGATCTCGGCTCGGGCCGCCGCAACAAGCAAGGCTCCGCCGAGAAGCGTCCGGATCCCGCACCGGTTGAAGTAGAGACGTCCGCAGAGGCGTCAAGCGTCGCGGAGCCCTCGAGCCCGCAGACCCTGCAGTCGGCGGTGAAGCAGATCAACGCTCATCTCGCTCAGGTCAACCGTACGCTCGAATTGCGAACGGACGCGGGGACGGGGCTCACGGTGGCGGTCATCAAGAATGCCTGGACGGGCGAGATCGTCCAGCAGATCCCGACCGAGGACAGCATCCAGCTCGCGCAGATGCTCTCGGCGTGGGCGGACGGCGGCAACGTGCTTCTCGATCTGATCGCCTGATCTCGGAACTTCCGAGACACGACGTCCGATGCGAGTGCGGTTCGGACTTTCAATGCAGGCCTCGTGTGACCTGCTTCACCGTTTGAAGAGCATAACTCTTCCGCCTGACCATAAGCGGGCTGATCCCGTAAAGATTTCAGCAGCCTTGCCGATTCCATGAACAGGTCTGACCCGGCGGGGTCCGGCTGAGTTTGACCTTACGTAGCTGCGATGGCGGGCCGAAAGCCGCCATGGACAAATTAGGGACGGTGGTGCATGTCTTCCATAATCTCGATGATGACTCCGGCTCAAGTTGGGGCACTGACCACCACCCAGATTGCATCTCTCACGTCCACGGATCTGCAGGTTCTATCTTCTGCTCAGGCTGCGCGGCTCTCCACAGCGCAGATCAATGCGATATCGAGCGCGGCGATCGTTGACATCAGCTCGGCCGCGATTGCGGCCATGGCCGCAGACATCTCCACGACGCAGATCGCGCTGCTCGTCGCGTCGCAATTGTCCACCGGCTCACTGAACGCGTTTGTCAGCACTCAGCTGCAGGCCGTCAGCACGGCGGACATCGGTGCGCTGACCAGCGTTGAAGTGGCGGGCCTCAGCAGCACCGCGCTCAATAACCTGAGCAGCGCCCAGCTGCAGGCGATCACCACCCACGACATCGCCGCCCTGACCACCGGCCAGGTCTCCAATCTCACGAGCACCACGCTGAACAACCTCGGGACCACCAACCTGCAGGCGATCAGCACCAAGGACGTGAGCTCGATCAGCGGCAGCGTCTTGAGCACGGTGTCCACCGGCCAGCTTGGAGCGCTCACCACCCTGCAGGCCGCAGCCCTGAGCACCGCTCAGCTGAACGCCCTGGGAGCCGCCGGCACCACGCAGCTGCAGGCGCTCACCACCGCGGACATCAACGTGCTCACCACCTCGCAGGTGGCGGGTCTCAACAGCACCACGCTGAACAACCTCAGCACCGCGCAGTTGCAGGCGATCAGCACCAAGGTCGTTGGCTCGATCTCCACCGGCGCCTTCAGCGCCCTGTCCACCGCCCAGCTCGCCCAGCTCACGACCCTGCAGGCCGCCGCCCTGCTCTACACTCAGATCAACGCCCTGGGAGCTGCCGGCACCACCCAGCTGCAGTCGGTCAGCACCGCGGACATCGGCGTGTTGACCAGCGCGCAGGTGGCGGGCCTGAGCAGTACGGCGCTGAACAACTTGAGCAGCGCCCAGCTGCGGGCGATCACCACCAAGGACATCGCCGCGCTGACCACCGCCCAGGTCTCCAATCTCACGAGCACCACGCTGAACAACCTGGGGACGACGAACCTGCAGGCGATCAGCACCAAGGACGTGAGCTCGATCAGCGGTAGCGTCTTCAGCACCCTGTCCACCGGACAGCTCGGAGCGCTCACCACGCTGCAGGCCGCAGCGCTGCTCTACAGTCAGATCAACGCCCTGGGAGCGGCTGGTACCACTCAGGTGCAGGCCATCACCACGGCGGACATCAACGTGCTCACCACCTCGCAGGTGGCGGGCCTCAACAGCACCACGCTCAACAACCTGAGCACGGCCCAGCTGCAGGCCATCAGCACCAAGGACGTTGCCTGGGTCAGCACCGGCGCCATCAGCACCCTGTCCACCGCGCAGCTCGCCCAGCTCACGACCCTGCAGGCCGCTGTCCTGAGCACCGCTCAGCTGAACGCCCTGGGAGCCGCTGGCACCACCCAGCTGCAGTCGGTCAGCACCGCGGACGTCGGCGTGCTGACCAGCGCGCAGGTGGCGGGCCTCAGCAGCACGGCGCTCAATAACCTGAGCAGCGCCCAGCTGCAGGCGATCACCACCCACGACATCGCCGCGCTGACCACCGCCCAGGTCTCCAATCTCACGAGCACCACGCTGAACAACCTGGGGACGACGAACCTGCGGGCGATCAGCACCAAGGACGTGAGCTCGATCAGCGGTAGCGTCTTCAGCACCCTGTCCACCGGCCAGCTTGGAGCGCTCACCACCCTGCAGGCCGCAGCCCTGAGCACCGCTCAGCTGAACGCCCTGGGAGCCGCCGGCACCACGCAGTTGCAGGCGCTCACCACAGCGAACATCAACGTGCTCACCACCTCGCAGGTGGCGGGCCTCAACAGCACCACGCTGAACAACCTCAGCACCGCGCAGTTGCAGTCGATCAGCACCAAGGTCGTTGCCTCGATCTCCACCGGCGCCTTCAGCACCCTGTCCACCGCGCAGCTCGCCCAGCTCACGACCCTGCAGGCCGCCGCCCTGAGCACCGCTCAGCTGAACGCCCTGGGAGCCGCCGGCACCACCCAGCTGCAGTCGGTCAGCACCGCGGACATCGGCGTGTTGACCAGCGCGCAGGTGGCGGGCCTCAGCAGCACCGCGCTCAATAACCTGAGCAGCGCCCAGCTGCAGGCGATCACCACCCACGACATCGCCGCCCTGACCACCGGTCAGGTCTCCAATCTCACGAGCACCACGCTGAACAACCTGGGGACGACGAACCTGCAGGCGATCAGCACCAAGGACATCGCCTCGATCAGTGGCAGTGTCTTCAGCACCCTGTCCACCGGACAGCTCGGAGCGCTCACCACCCTGCAGGCCGCAGCCCTGAGCACCGCTCAGCTGAACGCCGTGGGAGCCGCCGGCACCACGCAGTTGCAGGCGCTCACCACGGCGGACATCAACGTGCTCACCACCTCGCAGGTGGCGGGTCTCAACAGCACCACGCTCAACAACCTGAGCACCGCTCAGCTGCAGGCCATCAGCACCAAGGTCGTTGCCTCGATCTCCACCGGCGCCTTCAGCGCCCTGTCCACCGCCCAGCTCGCCCAGCTCACGACCCTGCAGGCCGCCGTCCTGAGCACCGCTCAGCTGAATGCCCTGGGAGCCGCTGGCACCACCCAGCTGCAGTCGGTCAGCACCGCGGACATCGGCGTGCTGACCAGCGCGCAGGTGGCGGGCCTGAGCAGTACGGCGCTGAACAACTTGAGCAGCGCCCAGCTGCAGGCGATCACCACCAAGGACATCGCCGCGCTAACCACCGCCCAGGTCTCCAATCTCACGAGCACCACGCTGAACAACCTGGGGACGACGAACCTGCAGGCGATCAGCACCAAGGACGTGAGCTCGATCAGCGGTAGCGTCTTCAGCACCCTGTCCACCGGACAGCTCGGAGCGCTCACCACGCGGCAGGCCGCAGCGCTGCTCTACAGTCAGATCAACGCCCTGGGAGCGGCCGGTACCACTCAGGTGCAGGCCATCACCACGGCGGACATCAACGTGCTCACCACCTCGCAGGTGGCGGGTCTCAACAGCACCGCGCTGAACAACCTCAGCACCGCGCAGTTGCAGGCGATTAGCACCAAGGTCGTTGGCTCGATCTCCACCGGCGCCTTCAGCGCTCTGTCCACCGCCCAGCTCGCCCAGCTCACGACCCTGCAGGCCGCAGCGCTGAGCACCACTCAGCTGAATGCCCTGGGAGCCGCTGGCACCACCCAGCTGCAGTCGGTCAGCACCGCGGACGTCGGCGTGCTGACCAGCGCGCAGGTGGCGGGCCTCAGCAGCACGGCGCTGAACAACTTGAGCAGCGCCCAGCTGCAGGCGATCACCACCAAGGACATCGCCGCGCTGACCACCGCCCAGGTCTCCAATCTCACGAGCACGACGCTGAACAACCTGGGGACCACCAACCTGCAGGCGATCAGCACCAAGGACGTGAGCTCGATCAGCGGTAGCGTCTTCAGCACCCTGTCCACCGGCCAGCTTGGAGCGCTCACCACCCTGCAGGCCGCAGCCCTGAGCACCGCTCAGCTGAACGCCCTGGGAGCCGCCGGCACCACTCAGGTGCAGGCCATTACCACCGCGAACATCAACGTGCTCACCACCTCGCAGGTGGCGGGTCTCAACAGCACCACGCTCAACAACCTGAGCACCGCTCAGCTGCAGGCCATCAGCACCAAGGTCGTTGCCTCGATCTCCACCGGCGCCTTCAGCGCCCTGTCCACCGCCCAGCTCGCCCAGCTCACGACCCTGCAGGCCGCAGCCCTGAGCACCGCTCAGCTGAACGCCCTGGGAGCCGCCGGCACCACCCAGCTGCAGTCGGTCAGCACCGCGGACATCGGCGTGTTGACCAGCGCGCAGGTGGCGGGCCTCAGCAGCACCGCGCTGAACAACTTGAGCAGCGCCCAGCTGCAGGCGATCACCACCCACGACATCGTCGCCCTGACCACCGGTCAGGTCTCCAATCTCACGAGCACGACGCTGAACAACCTGGGGACGACGAACCTGCAGGCGATCAGCACCAAGGACGTGAGCTCGATCAGCGGCAGTGTCTTCAGCACCCTGTCCACCGGCCAGCTCGGAGCGCTCACCACCCTGCAGGTCGCAGCCCTGCTCTACACCCAGATCAACGCCCTGGGAGCGGCCGGCACCACTCAGGTACAGGCCATCACCACGGCGGACATCAACGTGCTCACCACCTCGCAGGTGGCGGGCCTCAACAGCACCACGCTGAACAACCTGAGCACCGCCCAGCTGCAGTCGATCAGCACCAAGGACGTTGCCTGGGTCTCCACCGGCGCCTTCAGCGCCCTGTCCACCGCCCAGCTCGGCCAGCTCACCACGCTGCAGACCGCAGCCCTGCTCTACAGCCAGATCAACGCCCTCGGAGCGGCCGGCACCACCCAGATGCAGGCCATCAGCACCGCGGACATCGGTGTGTTGACCAGCGCGCAGGTGGCGGGCCTCAACAGCACCACGCTGAACAACTTGAGCAGCGCCCAGCTGCAGGCGATCACGACCGCGGACATCCCGTCCCTCTCCACGGTTGCCATCAGCAATCTCTCCACGACCCAGATCGGCCAGTTCACCTCCTCGCAGATCAACGTGTTTACGACCGCAGAGGTCCAGGCCTTCGGGACGAATATCCAGTATCTCGACCTGAGCGCGTAAGAGTTAGCGTCGTAGCACCGAAACGCATCGCGGCGCGGCCCTTCGGGGCCGCGGGCTCGGTGTCCGCAAAAAGAGTGGGTGCGACCCGGCTAGACGGGAGAATCGGGGAGCGGCACGCCGGCCAGGCGTGTGGCGATCTCGCGTTCGCGATCCGATAGGCTCGACCACCAATCAAATACGGGACTCGCGTCGATGTTGGGTTTCGATTCCGGCGGCGGCCGCTCACCGAGTGCCCGATAGAAGCTCTCCCACACACACTGGTAATTCACCGTCACGGGGCCGGTGACCACCACCCCGCTGAGTTCGCGCTTCCGCAGGGCTGCCCAGAACACCCGATCGCCGATCGATGACATCTGCTTCGGCATCGACGCCCAGATCGCCAGCATGTGATACGACCCCGGAAAGAATGCGAAGCAGCTCGTATCAACGTGCTCGGATACCGGCTCGTCCGGGATCGGCATGATCGATCCGTCGGGCCTTCTGAGATGGCGCCTCGCTACCACGAAATCGATGCCGGGCGTCGCCGACGCGGCCTTCAGGCACGTCTCGATGTGCTGCGGCTCCAACCAATTGTCGGCATCCAGCAGGATGATCGGTGCGAACCCCTCGGACGCCGCCAGCAGCGCAGCGATGCCCCGTGGCGTATTCCCATAGTCGCCATGCGCACGATCCAACTTGAGATGCCGGACGGGCTCGGAGTCGATCCAGTCCTGCGGATGTCCATCGGCAACGAGGAGATGGGAGGCCGGTACGGTCTGGGCACGGACACTCGCGATGCAGCGCTTGAGCAGCAACGCGTCCTCCCGGCAATACGGGCTGATCACGATTGGACGCGATGCATTCATTCCTTCCCCGGACCAGGTCGGTGTAGCCGGACCGATCGTAGCAGCGTGATTCCCGGCGATCTGCGAAGTGAATATGTCACTTCAGACTCGTTCCCGTGATCCATTTCACACTTCACGGCCGCTGCCCCGGTACTCCTGCGCTCACAAGCGCCTCGGGGCCTGCCCCGCGGAATGCAAGCACGGCGGTGTGATCTGTCCCGCATCAGCCGGCGGGTGGATATTGTTAAAGTCGCCCGCCGCACCGTAGCCGAATTCTCCGCTCAGCAAACAATGACCCGACCGGCGCCCCTCGCAGTACTGCTCGACCAGATCAATGAAGGTCGCGCGGCCGATGCGCTGCCGCAGCTCGACGTCTTGCTGCGACGGGAGCCCGGACACCCGGGAGCGCTCGCTCTCAAAGCGGAGGCACTACGCCTGACTGGACGTGTGCCGGAGGCCATACGCGCGTTCAAACACGCCGGGGAACGCGGCGCGGGCGCCCGCAACTGGCTGGCCGCCGGAATTCTGCTGGCGGCCGAGCGCAGCATAGACGAGGCGTTGGAGTGTTTACACCGGGCGCTGAAGGAGACTCCGGACAGCGACGAGGTGCTGGACGCGCTGATTACGACGCTCTTCAATGCCAACCGCGGCGCGGAGGGCATCGAGTTCGCCCGCCGGCAGCTGACTCTCAGCGCAAACCCCACTCTGCTGTCTCGCGCAGCCCTGCTCCTGCAAGGCAACGATCTCTATGAGGAGTCGTCCAACGCCTTCAAGAGGATTCTCGAGCTCGCACCCGAGGATCCCGCCCTCGTCGGCGCGGCGCTGGTGCCCGCACGATTCACGTGCGAATGGGATTGGGTCGACACTCTGCTGCGGAAGATTCGCAGCTACTACGACGAGGGCAAGTTCGGGGCGGCGCAAGAGTACCCGCTCACTCACGTCGCGTGGTGCAAGGACGAGGCGAGAAACCTCGAGGTGACCCGCGCGTATATCGCGCGAATGGTCCCACGTGCGGACTCGTGCCTCACGCACGCGCCGCGGCCTGCCGGATCGCGCATACGCGTCGGATATCTTTCGTGCGACTTCCGCAACCATGCAACCATGCACTTGATGGCGGGAGTCTTCGAGAATCACGACCGTGCGCGGTTTGAGATTTTCGCGTACGACTACAGCAGTCCCGACGTATCGACGTACCGGCAGCGCTTCCTCGATGCCGTCGAGCACCACGTGCCTGTCCATTCGCTGAGCGATCGCCAGGCCGCGGCGCGCATCGGCGAGGACAGGCTCGACATCCTGTTCGACCTGAAGCTGTACACCGGGGGCGGGCGGCCGGGGATCCTCGGCTACCGGCCGGCGCCACTGCAGGCGGCGTACCTCGGATTCCCCGGCAGCGCGGCCAGCGCCGACATCGATTACGTCGTTTCGGACCGATTCGTCACACCGGACGGCAGCGCGCCGTACTACACTGAGAAGTTCTGCCGGCTTCCGCACACGTATCAGTGCAACGATCGCAAGCGCGCCGGCGCGGCCGGGTCGGGTACGCGGGCCGCGCACGGCCTGCCGGGCGACAAGGTCGTGTTCGGCGCCTTCAATCAGTCCTACAAGGTCGACCGCGCCAGCTTTTCGAACTGGCTGCGCGTGTTGAAGGAGGTCCCGGGGAGCGTGCTGTGGCTGCTCGGGCAGAGCGAGGCTGCAATCGCCAACCTCACTCGCTGCGCCGAGTCGGCCGGAATCCCCCGTGGACGGTTGATCTTCGCGCCGTTCAGTCAACCTCAGGAGCACCTCGCGCGGCTCGGGCTCGCGGACGCCGTACTCGATACGCTGATCTACAACGGTCACACCACCACTTCGGACGCGCTCTGGGCGGGAGTTCCCGTGATCACCGCCCGCGGGCGGCACTTCGCGTCTCGGGTGAGCGAGAGCCTACTCAACGCGATGGAACTGCCGGAGTTGGTGGGCGCTGATCCCGACGACATGGTACGCATCGCCAAGCGAATCGGCACGGACGCGAACTATCGCGCCACGCTGCGCGCCAAAGTCGCGGCCAACCGCCTGACGACGCCGCTCTTCGACACCTTGCGCTTCACGCGCAACCTCGAGCGAGCAATCGAGCTGATGACGGAGCGGCAGCGGAGCGGCCTCACGCACGCGCACATCGACGTGCCGGATTGCGGGCCTGTTGAGCCGCTTGCGGAGGCGCCGGCCCCACGGGAGCCCTTCGCGGCAGCGCACCCGCCGGCAGCTGCCTCGATGACGAACGCTGCACCGTCGCGCGCGGTGTCGCTCCAGGCGGCCTATCCGGCCTGCCCACTGTGCGACGGGCCGAGCAAGACCCTGGGGGTCGCCAACTGCAAAGTGCATCCGCTCTGGCACGAGGCCTTGCCTCCCACCATCGAATGGATGCAGTGTCCCTCGTGCGGGCACATCCACAGCCGCCACTACTGGACCGAAGATGGTCTCGCTGAGATGGACCGCAAGACGAGCCGGGATTCGCGCGCAGACCTCCCCGCGATCCTCGTGTCCACACCTGCCACCTGGACTCCCGTGGTGGAGAGAATCATCGCGCTTCTTGGGGGGTATCGGGCGGTATTCACCCGTCAGAGCGCGCCGGCCTGGGTGGATGTCGGATGCGGAGACGGTACGCTCGTCATGACGGCCGCAGACTACGGTTTCGCCGCCGTGGGAGTCGACCTCCGGTCCGATGTCGTGTCCCGTATCGAAAGCCTGGGATTCAATGCGGTGTCCCAGGACTTCATGAAACTCTCGTTCGAGATCGTGCCGACCGTTCTCTCGATGATGGACGTTCTCGGGCAGATTTCCCGACCCCTCGAAGCGCTGCACAAAGCGGCGCAAGCGCTGCAGCCGGGCGGCGTGCTCGCGGTCAGCACCGCGGATTTCGGGTCCTCGAGCTGGAGGGCGCTGGAGGGAGCGAGGATCAATCCGTACTGGACGGAGCTCGAGCAGCACCACATTTTCAGTCGCGAGCGGCTGATGAAGCTGGTCGAGAAATGTGGTTTCGAGGTCGTCGATCTGCGGATCCCGAACCAGGGCAAGGCCCGGATGGAGCTGTACGCAGTCCGGAAATAGAGGCCCCGGGGACTGTCCCGGCATGATCCGAGCGCGACGAGGGAGAGCGAGTTCTCATGCATACCACCGCGATGAGCAATGGCAAGCTGTTCTTTGATACCTATGTCGCCCCCCTGGGAGATGTGTCGGTGGTCGACATCGGCGCCCAGGACGTGAACGGATCCCTGCGCCAGGTGTGTCCGGCGAATGCACGCTACGTCGGCGTCGACTTCGAGCGGGCGAAGGGCGTGGATGTCGTTCTCACCGATCCATATTCGTTTCCCTTCGAGAGCGAATCGATCGACGTCGTCGTCAGCTCGTCCTGCTTCGAGCACTCCGAGCTGTTCTGGCTGGCCTTCATCGATATCCTGCGCATCCTGCGACCGGGCGGGCTGTTCTACCTCAACGTGCCCTCGAATGGCGCGTTCCACCGGTACCCGGTCGACTGCTGGCGGTTCTATCCCGACTCGGGCAAGGCGCTCGTTACCTGGGCAAGTCGCTGCGGCGTGAGCACCGCGCTGCTCGAGTCATTCACATCGCACCAGGACAAGGAGTTCTGGAATGACTTCGTGGCCGTCTTTCTGAAAGACGAGGGTCGGATCGAGGATCACCCGCGCAGGATGCTCCCGTCCCACCCGTCATTCGAAAACGGCCGGATGCACGGCAGCACGGAGATCATCAATCCGGCGGACTTTTCGGAGGACTACCGCCGCTCTCAGCAGTTCTTGCAAGCGCTGCACCGCGAGATGGCGCGCTCGCAGCACCTCGTCGCAGGCCTGGCCGAAGTCTCTCAGCATGTCGAGCCGCTCGATCGAGCGCTTGCACAGGCTCGGCACGACGCGGAAAGCGCACACCGCGATCTCGACGCGCTCCGCGGCCGACTCGCCGGCCTCGAGGCCATCGCCAAGCACGGGGCGATCCCTTAAGACGCGGGGCCTGCCGAGCGGCTGCAGATCCGGATCCACGCACATGGCCATCGAAGACTCGGCGCTGCGGACGTTCGGCAACGCCTCCACCGTCGCCATCCACCGAATTCCAGACGCGGATGCGGCGCGGCCGTTCCTCGTGTTCGTGCGCGCGGGCGCGGATCCCATCGAGCAGACGCACTGGAACCTACTCGCGCCGGGGCGCCGGTTCGACGTGCTCGCCAGCTTCTATGCGCCGCCGCGACCGGACTGCTGGCTGCTGCGGAGCGCCGATTACGTGACCTCAGGCGGGCTGTCCAAGTTTCATGCGGCGAAGCTGCTTCTCTCGGAGCCGCTCGTCGCGCGCTACGCGGGTGTCCTGTTTCTGGACGACGACGTGGAGACGCTCTTCGACCCCGGCGTCTTCGCTGACTTCGTGCACGGTCAGGCATTCGGCCTTGCGCAGGCGAGCCTCACGACCGATTCCTTCCACAGCCACCCGACGACGCTCAATCATCCGAGCTGCGCGTGGCGGGAAACGAATTTCGTGGAGGTGATGGCGCCGTTTTTCTCGAGAGAGGTGCTGCGTCTGGCGATCACGGACTTCGACCGCTCCATCTCCACCTGGGGTCTCGACATTCTCTGGGGCGTGCGTCATGTGGCGAGCAGGATGGCGGTAATCGACCTGTTCTCCATGCGCCACTCGCGCCCCGTCGATACTCGGGACGGGCCGTTCTACCGCTATCTGCGCGGGATCGGCGTGGACCCTGCGGGGGAGCTGTTGCAGATCATGGACCAGCTTGAGCTGCGGAGCTTCGAGATCACGACGACCAAGGTGACGTTCCTGCCCGCCCGTATCGTGCGTCCCACCGCCGCGCCCGCCGGCTAGCTACCCCACGAACCTTCGAGCGTTGCGGAACAGCCGCATCCAGCCGCTCCACTCCCCTGCTCCCCGCGGACGCCATGAGTTCTGCACGGAACGGCACGAGCGCTCGGGGTGCGGCATGGTGATCGTGATCCGCCCGTCGGCGCTCGCGAGCGCGGCGATCCCGAGCGGCGATCCGCCCGGATTGAACGGATAGGTCTCGGCGGCCTGCCGGTGATGATCGACGTAGCGAAACGCGACGAGGCCGCTCGCTGCGCACGCTCGCGCTGCGGCGCCGGAGGCGAACTCCGCGCGGCCCTCCCCGTGCGACACCACGATCGGCAGGAACGAGCCCCGCATCCCCTCGAACAGCACCGACGGGGAGTCGAGGATCTCGACGAGCGTGAATCGGGCCTCGAACTGTTCCACGCGATTGCGAACGAAGCGCGGCCAGTGGTCGGTCCCGGGAATCAAGCTCCTCAATGCCGCGAACATTTGGCAGCCGTTGCAGATGCCGAGCGCGAACGTATCGGAGCGCGCAAAGAACGCGGCGAACTCATCGCGGGTCCGCTCGTGGAACAGGATCGATTTGGCCCAGCCCTCGCCGGCGCCGAGCACATCGCCGTACGAGAATCCACCGCAGGCCACGACGCCTTTGAGATCCCGCAACGTGCGGCGCTCCTGTATGAGATCGGTCATGTGGACGTCGATTGGCTCGAAGCCGGCGTGCGCGAACATCGCAGCCGTCTCGACGTGGCTGTTGACACCCTGCTCCCGCAGGATCGCGAGGCGGGGCCGCGCGCCGCGCGCGACGTAGGGCGCCCCGATGTCCTCCTGCGGATCGAAGGTGAGCGCGACGGCGAGGCCCGGATCATCGGCCGCGATCTGCGCCGCGAGCTCCTCCTCCGCGCACCGGGGATCGTCTCGGAGCCTGCGCATGTGGTACGAGGTCTCGGACCACGCGCGGCGCAGATCGGCCCACGACTCGTCAAGCACGATCTCGCGCCCGGACGCGACCTTGAACCGCAGCTCAGAGATCGGAGTGCCGATGCGCCGCGCGTGCGCAGCAAGTCCATGGCGGCTCAGGGCATCAACGAGCCTCGGCTCGTCCGTCGCGCGGATCTGGACCACGACGCCGAGCTCCTCGGCGAAGAGCTGCGCGAGCGCCGACTCGCGGCCGGCCGCAGCGAGCGGGGACAGATCGACGCTCAGTCCGCAATGTCCCGCGAATGCCATTTCCGCTAGAGTCGCAAACAGCCCGCCGTCGGAGCGGTCGTGATAGGCGAGCAGCGTGCCGGCCGAATTGAGCTCCGCGAGCGCCGCGGCCAACCGGATGAGGAGCTGCGGATCGTCGAGATCGGCGGGCTCCTCTCCGAGGGCTCCGTACACCTGAGCGAGAGCAGAGCAGCCGAGGCGGTTACGGCCAATGCCGAGGTCGATGAGCCATAACGAGGTGGTCCCGAGGTCGGTCCGCAGCACGGGGGTGAGCGTGCGGCGCACGTCAGTCACGGGCGCGAACGCCGACACGATCAGCGAGACCGGCGCGACGACGGACTTCCGGCCACCCTCCTCGTCCCAGCTCGTCTTCATCGAAAGCGAGTCCTTGCCGACCGGAATCGCGATGCCGAGCGCGGGACACAGCTCCTTCGCGACCGCCTCGACGGTTGCATAGAGCGCGGCATCCTCGCCCGGCTCGCCGCAGGCGGCCATCCAGTTCGCCGACAGGCGAATGTCGCCGAGCGATGCGATGTCCGCGGCGAGGATGTTGGTGATCGCCTCGCCGACGGCGAGGCGCCCGGAGGCGGGCGCGCTCACGGCGGCGACAGGTGTTCGCTCGCCCATCGCCATCGCCTCGCCCGAGTGGCCGGTGTGATCCGTGAGCGTCACGGCCACATCGCTCACGGGAACCTGCCAGGGGCCGACCATCTGATCGCGGCTCACGAGGCCGCCGACCGTGCGGTCGCCAATGGTGATCAGAAAGGTCTTGTCCGCGACGGCCGGAAAGTGCAGGACACGGTACGCGGCCTCACGGACATCGACGCCCGCGCCGGTGAACGGCCGCGCAGCCGGCGGCACGCTCGCGCATCGGCGGACCATTCGAGGCGGCTTGCCGAGCAGCGTCTCGAGCGGCATGTCGATCGGCAGCGTTTTGAACAGAGGATCGTGCACCGTGAGCCGGCCGCTGTCGTCGAGCGTGCCGATCACGGCGAGTGGGCAGCGCTCGCGGTCGGCGATCGCCGCGAGCCGCCGCAGATCGCCCTCCGCCACCACGACGACGTAGCGCTCCTGCGCCTCGTTGCACCACAGCTCGAGCGGCGAGAGGCTCGGCTCCGCGCTCGGTATCGCCCTCAAATCGACTCGCGCGCCACGATGACCGTGCGCGACCGCCTCCGGTACGGCGTTCGACAGGCCGCCGGCGCCCACATCGTGAATGAGCAGGATGGGATTGTCCGCGCCGAGCGCCCAGCAGGCGTCGATGACTTCCTGCGCACGGCGCTCGATCTCGGCGTTGCCCCGCTGGACGGAGGCGAAGTCGAGATCCGCGCTGCTCGAGCCGCTCGCGAGCGACGAGGCCGCGCCGCCGCCGAGGCCGATCAGCATGGCCGGCCCGCCCAGCAGGACGAGGCGAGCGCCGATCGGAAGAGCCGCCTTCTCCACGTGGGGACGGCGGATGTTTCCAAGCCCCCCCGCGATCATGATCGGCTTGTGATAGCCATGGATGCGCCGCGAGCCGTCCTCGGCACGCCCCTCGAAAGAGCGGAAATAGCCGCAGAGGTTCGGCCTGCCGAACTCGTTGTTGAAGGCGGCCGCGCCGATCGGCCCATCGAGCATGATCTCGAGCGCCGAGGCGATGCGGTCGGGACGGCCGAACGCCTGCTCCCAGGGCTGCCTGAACTCGGGAATCTCCAGGTGCGAGACGGTGAAGCCCGTGAGGCCGGCCTTCGGCTTGCCGCCGCGTCCCGTCGCGCCCTCGTCGCGGAGCTCTCCGCCCGAGCCCGTGGCGGCGCCGGGGAACGGCGAGATCGCGGTCGGATGATTGTGCGTCTCGACTTTGATCAGGATGTCGATCGGCTCACGCTCTCCGCGATACAGGCCCGTCACCGGATCCGGAAAGTAGCGAATCCCGGTCGGCCCCTCGATCACCGCCGCGTTGTCACGGTAGGCGGAGAGCACGCCCGCGGGATGGCTCGCATGCGTGTGGCGGATCATCTCGAACAGCGACGCCGCGCGCTCCGCGCCGTCGATGATCCAGCGGGCATTGAAGATCTTGTGCCGGCAGTGCTCGGAGTTCGCCTGCGCGAACATCATCAGCTCGGCATCCGTCGGATTGCGTCGGAGGTGCTCGAAGCTCTCGAGCAGGTAGTCGATCTCATCCGCCGAGAGCGCAAGGCCCAGCTCCTCGTTGGCCACCTGCAGCGCGGAACGGCCGCCAGCGAGCGATAGGGTCCGCAGCGGCCGGGGCGCCTCATGCTCGAACAAAGCCGCGGCAGCGGCCGTCTCGAGCACGGCCGTCTCCGTCATGCGGTCGAAGAGCGGGGCGGCGAGGCGCAGCAGCTCCGAGGGTTCGAGCCGCCGTGCGGCGCGCACGCGGTATGCCACGCCGCGCTCGATGCGGCGCACCGCCTCGAGCCCGCAGACCCGGGCGATATCGGTCGCCTTGCTCGACCAGGGTGAGACGGTCCCCGCGCGCGGCACGATGAGCAGCAGCTGGCCGTCCGGCGCCTCCGGCGCGAGGCCCTCCAGTCGCGGGCCGTACTGTAGCAATCGGTCGAGAATCGCCGCCTCGCGGTTCGTGAGCGCCCGCTCGGTGTCCACGAAATGGACGAACTGCGATGCGAGACCGCCGACCGAGGGGTCGAGCGCGGCGAGACGGGTGAGGAGTTTCGCGATTCGAAAGGTGGAGAGAGCGGCAGGGCCGGGCAGCGAGAGCATCGCTATTTCTTGCCGCCTGGAGGCTCGCTCTGCGGAGTGGAATACATCGGCACGGGGAACTGGGCGATATTGGCCCCCTCGAACGTCGTGATCTTGCTCACTCCCTGCTTTCTCACCTCATCGATGCGCAGGACGGAGTGCATGGGCAGGTAGCTGCGCTTCACGTCCGCGAACTCCGTCTTGATGCGCTCCTCGGCCGGATCGACGACGACCGTCGAGCGCTCGCCGAACACCAGCTCCTCCACCTCGATGAATCCGAACATATTTCCGTGGCTCACCTTGCGAGCGTAAATCTCGTAAACCTTGCCCTGGTTCACAAATAGGACCTTGAAAATGTGACTCGCGGCCATGGGTTTCCTGCAGCGCATTGCTAATTTGCTGCGGGATTATATGTCTTCGCACCCGGGGAAAGACGTGCGGCGCGGGACATTTCGCCTGACGGGGAAATCATGGCGCTGCGACTGCGCGTAATCAGCGAGCATCGGCGGCCGCTCGGAGAGCGCGGCACGATGACCTTTGGCGTGGCCGGCGGCACGATCGGGCGCTCGTCCGACAACGACTGGGTGCTGCCCGATCCCCAGCGCTATGTGTCCGCTCACCATGCCCGCATTCACTTCCGAGATGGGCAGTACCAGCTCGAGGATACGAGCACGAACGGTCTCTACGTGAACGACGACGAGCGCCCTGTCAGCGCGTACGGCCCCTACCCCCTGCAACATGGCGACGTGCTGCGACTCGGCGAATACCAGCTCGCGGTGGCGCTGGAGCCCGAGACGGCAGGGTCCGCGACGGTGACGGCGCTCGATCCCGTTCCCACCCACATTCACGCCCTGCAAGGCCTCGGCCGCGCCGCACAGACGGACCTTGGAGCGTCGCTGAACCTCGATGAGCTGCTGGTCAGCGAGAGCTCCTCGGGGCGCCGGATGGGTCCGGTCAATGCCTATGGGCAGGCCGTTGCGGCGCGCCCCGCGCCCGGTGCGACCACCACGGCCGCGAGTGCTCCCGAGCCGGAGGACGGGGCGATTGCCCGCCGTATCGAGCGCCTCGCGCGAGCGGCCTCGAGGACTCGCGATGCGCGGGGCACTGCCCTTCCGGTTCCACACGAAGTGCAGACGGGACTGGAGGCGTTCTGCCGCGGCGCGGGCGTCGACATGAGCCGGCTGCCGGCCGATGCTCAGCCGCGATTGCTGCACCTCGTGGGTCAGCTGCTGCGCGAGGCTCTCGTGGGACTGAAGGATCTCGAGCGCGCGCGCGATGAGATCCGCGGCCGCTTCCACATCGAGCTGCCGGCCGATCCGGAGGACCCCCGGCCGTCGCTCGTTCGCTCGGCCGTCGAGGAGCTGCTGATCGAGGTGCTGTCCCAGCACGACAGCCGCAGGCTCGATGCCGTGCAGTGGATCCGCGAGGCCGTCGAGACCGCCAAGGCCCACGAGCGCGCGGCGTCGGAGGCGTTTCGGGCCGCGTTCGTCGAGTTCATCGATCGGTTCGACCCGGCCGAGCTCGAAGCCCGCTTCCAGCGGGCCGCACGGCGAGGGACGGCCCCGGGGAGCAGCGAGGCGAGAAACTGGGCTCTGTTCGTCGAGTTCTACCGCAGCCTCACGGAGATGCCGGCCGGTCGGCTGCCGCCCACGTTCGTCGAGGCATTCGCAAGCGCCTACAAGAAGGCGCTGCTCGCTGCGCGCGAGCCCACCCCCTGATCTGAAAGCGCTCGGCGCCGCCGCCCAGGCGTGGTGTAAGGGCGCCTTCATGCGGACGAGACAGGGGCTCGGCCGGCGATATGTCAATGGAGGGAGTTGGCGGAGAGGGTGGGATTCGAACTGGCATGTAAGCCACTGATTACACGAGATTAATTAATTTGTCCGATTTTGGGTACCATCAGAAGTACCCGCCGGGGGCCGGGCTAGGTAACGTGGGCTTCGAAAATCGCCCCGAAGCCTCAGCGGCCTCATCGCGCAGCTCGTAACACACTCTTCCACAGCGCACGCTTCTGCCGGCCGATGGAGCCTGATTTGCGCACTGAATGCGGAAAGCAGGCTTGCCGATGCGGAGAATGGACACCATAATCTCCGCACATGGCGCGGAGATTAAGTGTACATCTGGCAGCATGAGGACTGGCCTCACCTGACCTGGGACAGCGGGCACCTTGTCGCCCTGCTCGGACAGGTGTCGCGCGAGCAGGGGCATCTGCTCGGTCGGATGCAAGACCTCGGCTTCGATCTGCGCCGCGAGGCTCAACTCGCCACCCTGACCGAGGACGTGGTCCGCTCCAGTGAGATCGAAGGCGAAAAACTCGATACCGACCAGGTGAGATCCTCGATCGCACGGCGGCTCGGCATGGAGGCTGGCGGGTTGATGCCGACCGACCGCGACGTTGAAGGCGTCGTCGAGATGATGCTCGATGCAACCACCCACTACGCGCAGCCCCTGACGGCTGACCGGCTCTTCGGCTGGCACGCGGCGCTCTTTCCCACCGGCCGGAGCGGACTGCAGAAAATTGCCGTCGGCAAGTGGCGCGATGACATCGGCGGCCCGATGCAGGTCGTCTCGGGGCCGATAGGCCGGCAGAGGGTGCATTACGAAGCGCCGCCCGCCACGCACGTCAGCGAGAACATGAAACGCTTCCTGAGCTGGTTCGAAGCACCTGGGAATACCGATCCTCTTCTCGTCGCGGGACTTGCACATCTGTGGTTCGTCACCATCCATCCGTTCGATGATGGCAACGGGCGCATCGCGCGCACCATCGCCGACATGGCGCTCGCCCGCTCCGAAGGCAGTAGCCAGCGCTTCTACAGTATGTCAGCGCAAATCCGCCGCGAGCGGAGCGACTATTACACGCGGCTCGAGCGTACGCAGAAAGGTGCGCTCGATGTCACATCGTGGCAGGAATGGTTCCTGTCGTGCCTGCGCCGCGCGATCGACAGCTCCCAAGACACGCTGCGCGCCGTGCTACAGAAGGCGCGCTTCTGGGAGCGCCACGCGCAGCAGTCGCTGAATGCACGGCAGGTCAAAGTGCTGAACAGGCTGCTCGACGGATTCGAGGGAAAGCTCACGACATCAAAATGGGCCAAGCTCACCAAGTGCTCACAGGACACTGCTTACCGCGACATTGTAGATCTCATCGAGCGTGGCGCGCTGCGCAAAGACCCGGGCGGCGGCCGTAGCACCGGATACTCGCTCGTCACGAGCATCCATCGCGCCGAGGAGAGCGACACGCATGAAACGAACGGGCCATAAACGCGCCAAGACGGTCCCCAGCTCGGCGACGATCTGGACGCTGAACATCAAACTGATCTTCGGCATCCATGCAGCGGGGCCGTGGGCGGCGACGATCGAAATCGACTCGACTGCGACGCTGGAGGATCTGCACGCTGCCATCCAGAATGCGGTGCAATTTGACGACGATCACATGTACACGTTCTACGTGGCACGAACGCCCCACAGCCGCGATCGGATCGCCTTCGAGGACGAAGACGGGGCGCTACTAGACGTGACGTTGGAGGAGGTGTTCCCGCTGCCGCCCGGCCGGAAGCTCATCTACTGGTTCGACTTCGGCGACGACTGGAAATTCAGCATCAGCCGAGCACGCACCGCGCCGCAGATCCCGATCAAAGGCAGGAAGTATCCGAGGCTGATCGGCACGCGCGGCGAGACGCCAGTGCAGTATCCGCCATACGACTGATCGAGTGCAGGTGCGCCAACAATGGAACCGATACCTCTCGTCGATCGCAGATCCCCGGTCGAGGCGAAGATCCGCCTGTTCCGCTCGCTGTTTCGCGGCCGGGAGGATGTCTATCCGCGCCGCTTCGAGAGCCGCAAGACGGACAGGGCCGGCTACGCGCCCGCCTGCGCGAATGAATGGGTGCGCGGCGTCTGCGAGAAGCCCCGCGTCAAGTGCGCCGAATGCCCGCACCGTCGATTTCTTCCGGTGACCGACGAGGTCATCCGCTGGCATCTCTCGGGCACTGATTTCGAGGGGAAGCCCTTCGCCGCGGGCGTCTACCCGCTGCTGGCGGACGAGACCTGCTGGCTTCTCGCCATGGATTTCGACAAGACCGGCTGGCAGGACGATGCCTTTGCGTGCCTCGATACCTGCCGGCGCCTGAGACTCCCTGCCGCGCTCGAACGCTCGCGCTCTGGAAAGGGCGCTCACCTGTGGCTCTTTTTCGAAGAGCCCATCCCGGCAGCGCTCGCCCGCAGGCTCGGATCTCACGTCCTCACCGAGACGATGGAACGGCGGCCGCAGCTCGGCCTCAACTCTTACGACCGGCTCTTTCCGAATCAGGACACGATGCCCCACGGAGGGTTCGGCAATTTGATCGCGCTGCCGCTGCAAAAGAGTCCACGGGAGCGGGGCAACAGTATTTTTCTCGGCGATGATCTCGAACCCTGGCCGGACCAGTGGTCCTTCCTCGCGAGCATCCACAGGCTCGGCCGAGGGCAGATCGAGGAAGCGGTTCAGGCAGCCGAGCGCCAAGGCCGTATCCTCGGTGTACGCTTGCCGCCGCAGGAGGAGGAGGACACCGCGCCCTGGACAGCGCCGCGCTCGCGACGGCGCGAGGCGCCGCCGATCGTCGTAGTCGCGACACCCCCAAGGCCTGCAAGTCCTCGGCGGTACGTGGTGGAGTCTCGGCGGCATGTTCCAATGTGTACGCTGCCACAGGCGGCCAAGGACTTCCTTCGGAGTGTGCCGCTGCCCGCTCATGGCACAGCGTTTCGATGGTATCCGGCCTGATGGGAATTCCCGGAATGGATCCAATTCGGCGCAGCGCCTCGATCGTAGCCGGTCCCGGTATGTTGCAGAGCTGACGGAAGAGCCCGTCGCGTGTGCGCTCTGCCCGATCCCGCAATCCCGGGGAGAACGCGACGCCGTCCTCGTGTTCCACATCATCGGCGACACGAACCTCAGCGAAGGCTGTAGCCACCAATTGCTCGAGCACCGAAAGAGGTAGCGTCGGCAGCGGCTGGTCGCGGCCACGAAAGAGGTCGCCCGAGAGGCGCGGCAACGGTCGCTCCATGAGCGCCCGGCGCCCCGTCGCCTCCGTCGCCTCCAATGTCGCCCGCAGCGCACCAAAAGAGCGAGACAGCAAGGGACGGGGTGAGACCATATGAGAAACTTAATCCGCTGATTTATCTATCTTTATTATAATTTCGAGACGATCTGAGACCGTCCGAGACGGCCTGAGATCAGTAGTTGGCGGAGAGGGTGGGATTCGAACCCACGTGCCGGTTTTACCCGACCATCCGATTTCGAGTCGGCGCCGTTATGACCGCTTCGGTACCTCTCCGGTGAGTCTCTCGAGCTGCCCGCAGCGTCCCTAACCGCCATGCGGACATGTAAGTGCCTGTCAACATTAAGAAAAAGTTACGGACAGGCAGAATTTGATTTATTCACACCATGTTCTGTCTCAAGCGGGGATGGTACGAGCCTTGCGGCTGGTATTCTAAACGAATGACCCAGGCCCTGTGAGGTGCCGATGCATCGCCGGCTGAGACATGCTTTCGGGGTAGGACGGCCAACGGGCCTCTTGCGAACGCCGCTCGCCATAGCCGTGCTGGCTCTGGTCGGCAGCTGCACCCCGCGGCCGCCGATGCGTGAGCCCTTCCACTCCCCCGCGGAGCTGAGGGTCGTCACGCTCAATAGCCCCACCTCCTACTACCTGGGCCCGAATCGGGCCGAGGGCCTGGAGTTCAGGCTTGCTTCGGAGTTCGCCCAGCGGCTGGGCGTCAGCCTGTACATGTATCCAGTCGCGAGCGTCCAGGCGATGCAAGCCGAGCTCGCTTCCGGACGGGCCGATATTGCTGCAGCGCAAATCACGGCGGACGCCGCTTGGCGCGAAGCCGGCGTGCCGGCCGATGTCTACGACCACATTCCCCAGATCGTCGTCTACCGCCGGGGCACCCCCCGGCCGCGCGATGCCATCCAGATCGAATCCGCCAAGCTCTCGGTCCGCGCGGAGAGTCCCCAGGAGGAGCTCCTCAAGCGGCTGAAGCACACGGTCGCGCCGGCGCTCAGCTGGATCGAGACCGCGCCGCGAGCCGCAGACCCCGTTGAGGACGTGGAGAACGGCGACGCGCAGTACGCCCTCGTCGATGCCCGGGAGTTCTCCTTCTCCCAGCACCTGTATCCGAACGTGGCGGAGGGCTTCGCCCTGTCGGACGGCCGTCCCGTGCAGTGGGTGGTGCGCCGGGGAGCCCCTCAGCTGTACGCGCAGGTGAACCGCTTCTTCCGGGACATCGGCGAGTCCGGGGAGCTCGCGAGGCTCGGCAACTTGAGCTCGGGAGATTCTCACCAATTCGGCTACGAGGAGTCGCGCAAGTTCGACGAGCTCGTCACCTCGCGCCTGCCGCTCTATCGGACCCTCTTCGAACAAGCGGCCGCCAAAACGGGCGTCGACTGGCGATTGCTCGCGGCCATCGCCTACCAGGAATCGCAGTGGGACCCCACCGCGCAGTCGCCGAACGGAGCCCGGGGGCTCATGATGCTGACCGCCGGCACGGCGCAGTCCCTCGGAGTGCGGGACCGCACGGACGCGCGCCAGAACGTTCTCGCCGGCGCCCGGTACTTTCTCGAGGTGCTCGGCAAGATCCCCGAGCGCATCCCGGAGCCGGACCGGATGTGGTTCGCCGTTGCGGCGTACAACGTCGGATTCGGACACCTCGAGGACGCTCGCGTCCTCACGCAGATGCGCGGTGAGAATCCCGACTCGTGGACCGACGTGCGGCAGCAGCTTCCCCTGCTCGCCAACGAGGAATGGTACCAGCGCGTCAAGCGCGGCTACTGCCGAGGCTGGGAGCCGGTGCAGTACGTGGAGCACATCCAGCGCTTCCTGAAGCTGCTCGAGTGGCAGGCGCCCGCCGCGATCGCGGGCCAGGCGACGCGGGTGCAGCCGGAAGCTTAGGACCGGCGGCTCACGCCTCAGCGCCGCTCGGCGAAGAACCGGCTCATCATCGCGCTGCACTCATCCATCAGCACTCCGCCGAACACATCGACTCGGTGGTTGAGTCCCGGCAGGGTGAGAACGTTGAGGAGACTGCCGGCGCCGCCCGCCCGCGGATCCCACGCGCCGAACACCAGGCGGCGCACGCGAGCGTGGACGATCGCCGAAGCGCACATCACACACGGCTCCAGCGTGACGTACAGCGTGGTGTCGGTGAGCCTGTAGGTGCCGAGCGCCGCACCGCCCGCCCGCAGCGCTTCTACTTCGGCGTGAGCGGTAGGGTCGTGCGACTCGATCGGTCGATTGGCCCCCTCCGCGACGATGATCCCATCCCGCACCAGCACCGCGCCAACGGGTACCTCACCGCGCGCCTGAGCCGCCGCCGCGAGCTCGAGTGCGCGCCGCATGAAATCCGCATCGGTTGGGCCGTCCATCGCGTTAGCATGGCGAAAGACGGCGCGGCCGGGAAGCGACGCAGGGGCAAACACGCGGCTCACCGGCCGAAAGCGCGGAAGATCGCGAGGGGGTCCGAGCGGACCCCCCGCGATGCCGCCCTGCTCGAATTAGCCGCGAGCCCAGTGACCCTGCACGAACCGGTAGTGTCCGTGGTGCTCGACCCAGTGCTCCGGCACCCAGTGATGGCCGGGGTGCTCCCGCAGCCACCGACCCTCCACCCAGACGTGCCGCTGACCGTTCCATTGCCAGTAGCCTGGCGCCCACACGAAGCCCACGCGTGGCGCGGGTACGATGATGTTTGGAGGAGGAGGCGGCGGCGCAATTTGAATATCGATTCCGATGGCCGAGAAAGCGGGCGACGTCATGCCGAGGAAAAGTGTCGCCGCCAGGGCCGGCAGAGCCACCGAGCCTATCCGGAGCCATTTGATTGCTGCGGCTGGGCTCGTGTCGGAAACTCCAGCAGTGGGGAGCATGGATTTCAAGGCAACCTCCATTAGTGTGTCAGGTCATTTGAGATTAACGGCCGCTCGGCACCCGGGTTGACGGTCGATTGTCGCCGACGAGCGACATTGCACATAGCGGGCGGCGCAGCCTGTCAGGCACCACAATTTTGCTCTTGGTCATCACTGATGTCGATCGACTCCGCGAGTGTCACGGAAGAAACTCCCGTCCCGGCGGCCCGCCACCGACCCACAACGGCGAGGAGTCCCAGTGCTCGGCGATCAGGCCCTTGTCATCGATGCGAAACATGTCAAACCAGGTCATGTAGTAGATGTGACTGGGATTGCTGGGGTCCCGGACCTTGCGCACGGTGCTCACCGTGACGAAGTCTCCCTCGGCGATGATCGAGATCACGGGGACCTTGATTCTCGGTGCGACCGGTTTGGGCGGGCGCGCCTTGCCGATGACGGCGATGAACGCGGCGCGTCCCGACTGCACGTTGGGGTTGTGCTGGATATAGGTCGGCTCCATGTACTGCGGCGCCTTGTCCATGTGTCCGCCTTCGAACACGATCCGCCAGAAGTCGAATACCAGCCGCTTGTTCCTCGCGAGGACCGGATTGTCGCTCTTCAGCATGGAGAGTTGATCGGGATTCGCAACCGGCGGGACCTGCGCGTGAGCTGCCACCGCGAGGCCGATCAGGATAAGACCCAGTAACCCTCTTCGATGTTTCATGATGCGGATCCTTCTATCGAATATCGACGTTGACTCACGCAGGCGAGGCGCCTCCAGGACGCACGCATTCTAGCCGAGTCACTCCTACCCTTGAGCCTCGGTTAGCTCCTGCATCACGTCCGCGAGCACGAATCGATGGGTCGCCATCATGCGCGGACGATCGGCGGCGTTGGGAGCGCCCGAGTGCAGCACCCGCAAATCCGTCAAGTAGGCGTCGCCCGGCGCGCCGGTCAGCTCCACCAGTTCAAGCGCAACGTCGCCCACTGCGCCCCCTTGGTCCAGCAAGCGCGCGCGATCGTCCGCACTCGCAGGCGCTCTGGAGCACAGTTGGCGAAAGAAGGCTTCCCGACAGAGGAGACGTCTCAGCTCCTGGGCTCTGATGAACCGCCCATCGTTCAACAAACGGTGCGAGCCGGGGATCACGAGCGTGCCGCCGCCGCGAGGCTCGACGGTGTCGAGAAACGTGAAGAGCTGCACGCCGGAGCGCCTGCCACTTGCCAATCGCGGACTGTCTACGTGCCACTCCGTCGGCACCATCCATGTGTCCGAGTTCGGCAGCGTGAGGAGAATCTGCGGCCGTCTGAACGCCGTGCGGTCGAACGCACGCCCGCCCAGCAGCGCATCGACGGCCGCGAGGAGTGCGGGCTCCTCGACCAGCGCCTGCACGTCCGGGTGCTTGTTGCCGATCACCTTCGAGGTCTTCAAACCGGTGGCCGGCCATTGCGGCCTCGGGATGCTCTGAAGGTGCCATGCACCCTCGCGCCACAGCCCTGGTGGCGCGAGTCGGCGCTGCACGTGCTCGCGTGCGCGGCGCACTCTATCGGCGGACAACAGAGCGACCAGGCGCAAGACGCCTCGGCGGTCAAACTCGTCGAGCTGCTCTCGCGTGAGTATCGAGGTACTGGGCATGAGCGTCTCCTGGTTGAAGACGCCCCGCGGCAGATATCCCGCCCCAGCCACAGCCAGGGCGTTCAATCTACCGCGGCGGTACCGCGGCCACCGCGAGGCGCGGTGAACGAGCCATCATGGTCGCTGGCGGCAGTCCCGCCGTCAAGATGCGATGAATTTCGCTGTTAGCGCGCACGCACGGTGAAGCGCCACGGGCCAAACCAGGACCGCGCCACCTTGAGCGCCGACGCACCATCGGGGCTCCGGCCCCCGGGCCCATGCTGTCGCCCGCGCTATCACTTGTGACACCGCCGGTGCTATCATGCGTCATGCGGATCGTGGTGGACACGAACGTCTTGGTCGGAGCCGTGATGAGCCCGGAAGGCGCCAATCGCGAGGTGCTGCGGCGGTGCTTGAAAGGAACCGATACGCTGCTGCTCGGTCCAGCGCTCTTTGCGGAGTTTCGCGACGTGCTCGCCCGCGAGGACCTCTTCGAGGGTTCGCCCGTGTCCGCTCGTGAGCGGTCCACGCTGTTCGATGCGCTGTGCGCGAGTGCCGAGTGGATTACGTCCTACTTTCTATGGCGACCGAATCTGCCCGACGAATCGGACAATCACATCGTGGAGCTCGCGGTGACCGGGCAGGCTTCATGGATCGGGAGCTGGAACGTGCGAGACCTCAAACGCGGTGAGCTCGCGTTCCCCCAGGTACGCGTCGGCAGCCCCATCGAGTACCTCGCTTCGCTGAATCATTGAAGGAGTACGACAATGTCCGTGGTCACGCTGCGATTGCCGGATGACAAACACGAGCGGCTGCGCCAGATCGCCAAGGCGCGCGGTATCTCCGTCAACCGCCTTTTGGATGAAATGGCGACCATCGCCGTCGCCCAACACGACGCTGAAGTGTACTTCCGCGGCGCTCAGGCGCGCGGATCGCGCGAGCGGGGACTGGCCGTGCTCGATGCGCTGGATCGGCACTACAGCGGTGCTCGGCGGCGCCGCTTACCGGCACGCAAGTAGGCGGGACTGCTGGGGGAATTGCGCGCCTTCGAATCGCGGCTTGCTACCGAGTGACCGGAGTATCTTTCGCAGGCATTGACCGAAGTCGCCGGCGGCGGGCCGACAGCCGCCGGCCGCTGAGGGCGCCGAGCCACCAGAATGCGTGGAAAATCAGCCAGAGGGCCGCCGCAGAGGCGAGCGCGAACAGAATCGCCTCACCCGATAGACCGAACGTTGGCACCCAGTCGCCGAGCGTCGCGCGCAGGAGATCCGGGTCTGCGTGCAGCGCCAGATATCCCGCTTGTTGGAACAGATTGCCGTGAAGCGCCGCGACTTCGCTCTGCAAGTGCGCGACTGTAGCGACGAGCGAGCGGATCGCCGCGCCCTCGGAGTGGAACGTCGGATCCTTGCTCTGGAGGTGATACTGGATCAGTTTGCCGATGTCGCCGTGGAAGAACTGATCGGCGATTTTCTGCCAGAGTGTGAGATCGAGCCGCGCCTGATCAAGCCGCCCGCCGAGCCTCTGGCGGTACTGTGAGATGAAGCCTGGCACCAAGCCGCCCGCCACCACGGCCGAGATGAGCAGCAACCGGTCCAAGAGCCCGCGTACGAGTGACATAACCCCTTCCTGGCCGCGACGGGCAACGTGGGCGGATGCGCACGAGCTGGCACGGATCTCGGCGTCCTCTTCCGCATGACGGCCGCACGTGCCGCGACACGATCAATCTAGTGCGGCAATACCTCGATCCCAAGCCTCCTCGCCGCGTTTCGGACGCCGTCGTCGAGGCTCAACAAATTGAGCCCTCTTATGGTACTGCGGGCCGTGAGCGTCGAGGCCAGATGGATTGCATCGAGGGTTCGAATCGGCTCTCCTGGAAACGGCTGTCGGGCGCGGTCAGCTACCTCCTGTGCGATTCGCAGTACGTGCCAGCGCGAAGCAGCGGTCGACAGTTGTGCGCGGCGGTCCGCCGCCTCCGCCTCCGTCAGCTCACCCACCGTGACCACACGTATAAGCACGCGATCGCACTCGTTGAGCGTCAAATCGGACGCAACGATGATCTCTGCGCCGCTCAGCAGCTCGCGGACTTTGGGAGCGGTCTCCTCATCCAGCAGCCACGCCAGAACAGCGCCCGATTCAGCAAATAAATTCATCGCGAACCGCGCTCCTCGTCGAGCAGCTGCGCAGCGCTTCGACGGCTGCGGCGCGAACGAGGCATGGCCTTGTACAACGCGCCCTCGCCGGGCGTTCCAAGCGTGACCAGACCTCGTCTCGCCAAGGCCAACAGGGCCGGCGGAACACCGGTCTCGGCGGCGTTATGTCTCGGAGGAGAGAACTCGGCGACGACCTCCCCACGATTCGTGACCAAGACGCTTTCGCCGCGGCGGACCTCTCGCAGGTATTCGCTCAGCCGGTTCTTGAGCTCTCGTATACCGACCGTTTTCATGAGAATCAATGTAGCGTTACGAGGCTACACTCTCAAGCTCGACGGGATCCCGAAGATGCGTTCATTCGCCGCATGATCAGAAAGATTGCGGATCATCCCTTGCGTCCTCGCGAACGCCGATGGTCACGTCGCGCGCAGCGCGACGGTTACCGGCACGCGGGCAGCTCGAACCGCCGGCAGCAACCCGCCGATCAGGCCCATACACAGTGCCCAACCGACGCCCAACAGGGCCAGCGACGGAGTGACTGCAAGGTGAAACTGAAATCCGAAGGGGCTGGCCGCCCGGCCATTGAAGAAGAGCCAGGCGAGTCCCGCGCCGATTCCGGCTCCGGGAAGCGCCAGAAGCATGGCCTCCGACAATAGCGATGCAATGACAGGCAGGCCGCCAAACCCGACGGCGCGCAACGTGGCGAGCTCGCGACGGCGACCGTCTACCACGGCATAGAGGGAATTGGCCGCCCCGATCGTGGCCGCCACCGCCAGAATGGCGCCGACGAAGTAGGCGACGAAGTTCAGTATGCCGTTCAGTTGCTCCATGCCCGCCGCGACCAGCTCTGCTTCGCGCTTGGCTTCGACGTGGAGCACTGGATTCGCCTTGATTGCATTGTCCAGCTCAGTGAACGCCGCGGGCGACTGCAGCATCACGTTGACCTCGTTGTAATTGTCACGCCCGAAGGCGGAGAGAAGAGTGTTGGCATCGGCATACGCGACGCAGGTCCCGCCGGTGCGCCCGAGGTCGAAGTTCCCGACGACGAGCCAGTCACCGCCCTGTATCAGCCGCTTGTCCCCCACGCCGAAGTGCTCGTACTCGCGCGCACAGTAGTTGCTCGCGATCAGCTCGCGCAGACCGGGTCGGAACATGCGCCCCGAAGTGAGGCGCAGCTCCGGGGTATAGTCGGTGAGGCCCGCGCCCGAGCCCACGATGGAGAAGCCGACCAAGGTACCGGACCCTTTCTTCCGGGCCTGCATGCCCATGAACACCTGCGGCACCGCGATCGGCTCACCTTTGGCATTGCGTCGTATGCCGGGGAGATCGCGAACCAGCACGGCCGTGTCCTTCGGGATGCTGCTTTGTCCCGGCTGTAGAGCGCCGACGCTCAGCAGGCTCGCACGGTCAGGACGAACGTTGCCCATCGCTTCCCGCCGCGCACCGACGCCCATCGCGAGCATGGAGACCAGCACGCCTACAGCGCACGTGACGCCGATGACCGTGGTGCACACCAGCCCCAGGCGCTGCGGCACGCTCAGCAGGTTCATACGCAGCAACATCCCCAGTTGTTTGAAGAAGCTCACAGCACGTCTACCTGCCCGCCAGCGCATCGACGATATTGAGCCTCGCCGCACGATAACCCGGCACGCTCACACTGATCAGCCCTACGAGCACGGCCCCGACGACACCGAGCTCCACGACCACGAGCGGCATCGTGAGCCCGGCCACGTACTTCGCCGCGAGGGGAAACGCGAACCATGCCAACCCGAGGCCCGCGAGCGAGGCGGCAATGCACGTGAGCAGCGACTCTGCCGCGACGATGACAAAGACCGTTCGATCGCCGAAGCCGAGCGTCTTCAGTACGGCGAGCTCGGGCGTGCGCTCGCGAATGGACTGCATCATCATCGTGGAGATGGAGAACAGCAGGGCGACGAGCACCGCACTCACGATGGCGCGGATGGCGAAGTTCACATCGCCGATCGACTGCATCTCCTGCTGTGCGCCGTCGCGAAACGAATGCGTGCTCGTTCCCGCCGCTGAGTTGGCGAAAGCGCGGTCGATGGTGTCGCTCACGGCCTCCGCCTGTTTGGGATCGGAAACGACGACGTAGAAGTTGCGCACCGTACCCTTGTCGAGCTTCCTCGCTTCATCCAGATAGGTGTAATTGATGACGATTAGCCCCCCCTCGCCAATCTCGTGATCCGTGACCGTGCCCACGATGTCGAAAACCCAGGTTCCCGAACCATTGGCCTGGAGAGTGTTCGAGGTGAGGGCGATCCGGTCCCCGACGTGCCAGCCGTATTTCTTGCCGGTGTCCGCGGTGATCAGCGCGCCGGTCCGAGTCCTGCGGAGGGCCTCGAGGTCCTTGGGCAGCACTTGGAACAAGTCCGGAACGAGCGTCGACCAGATGGCTGTCGGCTCGATCGCCAGCGCGAACACAACCTCGTTCGGCTTCTGGTAGGTCCCGACCCAGCCATCGGCGAACGACACCGTCTCTACGCCGGGGATTGACTTGAGCCGCTGGACGTTGGCAAAGGGCAAACGCGCCGCACCTTGAACGCTCGGCCCCACGAACAGCACATCCGCTCGGACCTTCGCGATGGCCTCTTCCACGCCCGTCTTCATGCCCTGCAGGACCCCGAACAGCGCGAAGGCCACGGTGACCTGAAGGAAGATCAGCGCCGTTCGCACCGGCTTACGCCAGAGACCGGACCAGACTAGCGGGAGGAATCTCACGTGGTGTTCCTGAAGTAATCAACTCGGAGCTTCGCATCGAGCGCGCCCTTGGCAACAACTCTACCAGCGCGACCACGGAGAACATTTAGTCGAGCGCTCTGTTGCGGAAACATCACAGTCGCTGCCCTTCCCGTGTGTTGGACCCCTTTCTAGCATGCTTCGGTTTAAAGAACGGCAGTGCAGCATACAGCGAGTCAACTCGCGTCGCACCCTTCGGAATCAGGGGTCCTGGGTCGCTGGCGGCTCGCGAACCTACCGCCAACCGGTGGCTGTTGGCCCTGGCTCTCATCGGCGTGGGCCGCCGATAGCCGGCGAAAGATTCCGCAGGATCGAGCCCGGCGCTCGGGCCACTCTATCGACAGCCCCTCACTCCCACTCCGTCGTCGCCCAGAACCTCAAGCGGCTGATTTTCCTCGAGGAAACTTTTCCTCTAGTGCATTTTCGCCGTCAGATTTACCGCCACGGCGAGTTGCTCGGTGCCGATAGTGAGCGATAGTTGGCGAAGCATTCCCGCCCTCGATTCATATCGGAGGCTTAACACCATCAGGTAGAAAAACGAAAAGCATTCCATGTCGCAGAGCAGCATCGCTCAGCTTTGAACGATGACAAAAGTGCCGTCGATGCAATCGCCCTGGCGCGTGATGTTCACGTCACGGACAAGGGTGTAGAGTCCGCACAACGGACTTCGCCAGACTGCTCCAACAATCAGGGGGCTTCACAATGAAAAGATTCCGCACCTCGGGTCGGTGCTGGGCGACGCTCACGCTGATCTCTGCTTCGGTAACGCTCCTGGCGGGTAGCGTGTGGGCCGCATCCGATCAACCACCACAGATCCCAACCTGCGCCAGGAAGATCGGCACGATCGCCGTGACCGAGCCGCAAAACCAGTGGTGGACTGCGATGAACCTCGACTCCCCGGCGGCGCTGATCAAGGTTTACGTCGCGCAATCGAAGTGCTTCACGCTCGTTGACCGGGGCCAGGGGTTGCAGGCTGCGCAGGCCGAGCGGGCACTGGCTGCGAGCGGTGAGGAGCGGGGCGGCTCGAACGTCGGCAAGGGACAGATGAAGGCGGCCGACTACGTGCTGGTGCCCGACATTGCCAACCGCAACGCCAACTCGGGAGGAACGAACGTCGGGGGCGTCCTCGGCGGGTTCTTGCCCCACGGCTTCGGCGCCTTGGTCGGCGGAGTGAGCCTGAAGAGCAAGACGGCCGATGTCGTGCTCACGCTCACCGACGTGCGTTCCACCGAGCAGGTCGCACTGGAGCAAGGTCATGCCAAGAAGACCGATCTGGGCTGGGGAGGCGGTGGCGGCGCCGGCTTCTTTGGTGGCTTCGCCGCTGGCGGAGCGAGCAGCTACGCGAACACCGAGATCGGGCAGGTCGTCGCGATGGCCTACCTCGATGCGTACACCAAGATGGTGACCGAGCTGCAAGCCAACGCGCCCGATGCCAAGGCGGACAATGTTCAGCAATCGGTGACGATGTCCAAGCCCGGGAAGATGTACGCCCAGGCGGACCTGCATTCCGCGGTGGTCCGCGATCTCGATCCCGGGATGACGCTCTATCCGACCGGAGACAAGGTGGGCGTGTGGTGGAAAGTGAACGACGAGCTCGGCAATGCTGGTTGGGTCGTCTCCACTCAGTTCCAGTTGGCGAGATAAGAAGCTCGGAGCCGAGCGGCAGCCCAAGCGAACGGCAGGCTAGGTAACGCCTCGCGCAAGCGTTCGGAAAGCGCAGTGCCGACCAGCCGAGGAACGGCCTTCATGCCATGAATGATGATCATTCACGGCATGAATGATCGAGCGATGGCGGCAACTATCGACCTTTAGTTGTCTCGTGCGCGCGTGACTCATTGATAGATTAGAATGACTTTTCGTCGAGACCCGCCTCACTCCCACTCAATTGTCTCCGGCACTTATAAGTACCTGACATTGCTGGTATTTTTCCAAGCGTACAACGAACTTACCGTCAGATCTACCGCCAAATAATTCCGCTTGGGGGCAATAGAAGGCGATAGATGCCGAAAGGGTAAGACCTCTACACGATAGCTCTGGGAAGATTGAAGAGCATGCAGAAATCCCCATTTGCAACACAGCGGCTCCGAGCCATTCGACAAGGCCCCTGCGCCTTCGGTCCTCGCCGCTTGCGACATTTCGTCATGTGTATTCATAGAGTTCCTTCTCCTCAAGATCGCGGTAGGTTCCTTGAGTCGTTACTCGGAAGCCGCGGGCCCATACTCTGCTGAATCCCAATCGTCCGTGCGCGAACATTTGCACCGCGATCTGCAAATCCGATTCGTGGCTCTTTAGCAGATCCATATAGGTGGTCAAGTTGACCCGGCGTCCAAAACCCGTCAATTCGATCGTGTTGTGCGCCGGAAGTTGCCTCAACTCCGCATAGGACATTGAGCGCAGTGTCGCCAGAGCCTCCATCGCCCGCGGCAGCGCAGCCTGCAAGGCGGCGGCTGTGGTCGTCTTCGAAGTTGAGCTGTTGAAATCTCGATCGAGGGTGAGTCCAAATCGAAACCGCGTGAATGCGTCACGCATCGCCGTCATGTCAATCGGCGGCTCTGGTTCGGCGGGTCCAATCCAATATCGGCTATTGTCCCCGAACGGCTCGTGCACAACGCAGCGTCGACCAACGTATACAAAGGAGAATCGGTCATCGCTATTTCGCTCCCGTCTGAAACCCGATACGCCCTCCACAGATGTCAACACGCGACGCATGAATCCCAACGACCACGGGAAGGCGTTCGAGATCTCGAAATACGCGATGGTTCCGTCATCGCGAAAGTGCGGGTACGTTCTCATGGGGCCGCCGGCTCCTCACCGAGACTGTGGACCACTGGCGACGATTCGAGGCAGTGCCGAAGCGTGGTGTACAGATCAGCAACGAGCTCCGCGCTTCGATCCTTTCGCAAGAAGCGATCTACCAGACCGCCTTCAGAAAAGACGAATACCTGCCATTGATCAGCTAACTCACCGCTGGCGCAAACCACGTAAAGCGAATACGGGGGCGACCTAACCGGTACACACCAGCCAAAATCCTCTGGGATAACGCTCCCTGCATGGAGGCCTACAGCGCGGAGCTGTTCGCTGATCCAACTGGCAAGCTCCCTACCGTATATACCAGGATTCGTCTCCTCATCCTCCCCAGGCGTGACTGGGAATGCAGACGATTCGAAGCTGAGCAGCGGGCCTCTATTCACGACGAACCCTTGGTGAATAGCGTTGGCATTCTACTAGTGCGTTGGGTTCCTCGGTGCACCTGACGGATCTTCACATGAACCTATTCAGAATTTCTCGCTTGGGGGCGATTGAAGGCAATAGGTGCCGATCAACCGGCATCAGCTCCGAGCAACGTGAACTGCGCCCTACCAATCAACTTCCTGAAGTCACGATCAAAACTGACAAGGTGCTCGCCGAGGTGGATCGTCGCAGCGGCAAGCCACGCATCCGGCACAGCATTTCCTTTTAACTGTTTCTCGATGCAAAGTTGCCGCAGCCGCGGCCACTCAGGGCCGAGCGTTGCGAGGTGGACACCTTGAGCGGCAAGCAGTGCATCTACAAAGGCCAGGGCGCCGTCGACCGGCGTTGGGTCCTGGAAAATCTTGGGACTGCTTACCAGCCGCACGAAGCTGGCCAGCACCATCGGCATAAGAATCAGCGTGGCGCCCGAAGCGGCAGCTGATGCGGCGTCTTCAAGCCAGCTGCGAGCGATACGATGGTGCGGATGGTCGCTGCGCGAAGCGGCAACTAGGACATTGACGTCAGGCGTCATCGCCCAATGCTGCCAACATTGCCTTGTTACTCAGCGGATCGACGCCAGCCGCTAATCCGCCGCGTCCTTTAAATATGGGAAGGCGCAGCTTGCCGCGTTGGGGCGCCGCCTGGCTTCGAAGTCGGAGCTGGAGCCCCTCCTCGATCACACGGGTCAGGCTGGTGCGCTGCTGGGCGGCCAGCGCCTTGGCATCGGCAAGCAACTGGTCGTTGATGTCGAGCGTCGTTTTCATGGGTCCATCATACAGAATTCTGTATTGGGATTGCAAATGAGGGCCAAGGAGCTGGGGAGACTGGCATCCCCCCACAGCGCGGCGGGAGGCGGGTTTTTGCCACTTTTGCCCAGAAACTCCGGGTTCACTTTCTCGGCTGACCGTGCAACATTAGGGAAGCGCCCTGGTCACTCCCACTCGATCGTCGCCGGCGGTTTCCCCGAGATGTCGTACACCACGCGCGAGATCCCGCGCACTTCGTTGACGATTCGCCGCGAGACGTGGTCGAGGAACTCGTACGGCAGGCGCGCCCAGTGCGCCGTCATGAAGTCCACGGTCTCCACCGCGCGCAGGGCGATCACGTAGTCGTAGCGGCGGCCGTCGCCCATCACGCCGACCGACCGCACCGGCAGGAACACGGCGAACGCCTGGCTCGTGCGGGCGTACAGATCGTGCCGGCGCAGCTCGTCGATGTAGATCGCATCGGCCGCGCGCAGGATGTCGGCGTACTCCTTGCGCACCTCGCCGAGGATGCGCACCCCGAGGCCGGGGCCTGGGAACGGATGGCGGTACACCATCTCGCGCGGTAGGCCGAGCTCCACGCCGAGGCGTCGCACCTCGTCCTTGAACAGCTCGCGCAGCGGCTCGATGAGCTTCAGGCGCATGTCGGCGGGCAGGCCGCCGACGTTGTGGTGAGATTTGATGACGTGCGCCTTCCCCGTGCGCGCGCCCGCGGACTCGATCACGTCGGGATAGATGGTGCCTTGCCCGAGGAAGGCGATGCCCTCGAGCTTGCGCGCCTCCTCCTCGAAGATCTCGACGAAGACCCGACCGATGATCTTGCGCTTCCGCTCCGGATCGGCGACGCCTGAGAGCGCATCGAGGAAGCGCTGCTCCGCATCCACGCGAATGACCCGGACGCCCAAGCTCTCGGCGAACGTCTTCATCACCTGATCGCCCTCGCCGAGCCGCAGCAGGCCGTGGTCCACGAACACGCAGACCAGCTGATCGCCGATCGCTCGGTGCAGCAAGGCCGCAACGACGGACGAATCCACTCCACCCGACAATCCGAGGAGAACCCGGCCCTTTCCGACCTGCGCCCTCACCCGGGCGATGGTGTCGTCGATGATGTTGCCCACGCTCCACAGGGCGTCGCAGCCGCAAATCTCCCGCACGAAGCGCTCGAGGATGCGGGCGCCCTGGCGCGTGTGCGTCACCTCGGGATGAAACTGCACGCCGTAGAAACGCCGCCGCTCGTCGCTCATCGCCGCGAGCGGAGCGTGCGGCGTCGATGCCGCGGCGCTGAATCCCGCCGGCAGCGCCTCGACGCGGTCGCCGTGGCTCATCCATACATCGAGCACGGCGCGGCCCGCGGCATCGCGCCGGTCCTCGATGTGCTCGAAGAGGGCGCAGGCCGCCGCCGCGGTCACCTCCGCATAGCCGAACTCGCGCGCCGTGGCCGGCGCCACGCGGCCGCCGAGCTGCTGCGCCATGGTCTGCATGCCGTAACAGATCCCGAGCACGGGCACGGCGAGCGTGAAGACCGTCGCGGGCGCGCGCGGAGGCTCGGCATCGGTCACGGATTCGGGGCCGCCGGAGAGGATGATCCCGCGCGGGGCGAAGGCCCGCACCTCGGCATCGGTCGAGTCCCAGGGGCGGATCTCGCAGTAGACCCCGCACTCGCGAACGCGGCGGGCGATGAGCTGGGTGTACTGGGCGCCGAAGTCGAGGATCAGAATGCGATGGGCGTGGATGTCCGGGTGCGCTGGCACGGGAGGATCAGCCGGGAGTGCCGGGCTCGCCATGGCTCCTCAGGAGGCCCTGTAGTTCGGCGCCTCTTTGGTGATGGTCACGTCGTGGACGTGGCTCTCACGCACGCCCGCGCTGGTGATACGCACGAAGGTGGGACGGGTGCGCATCGCCTCGATGTCGTGGCTGCCGGTGTAGCCCATGGCGGCGCGCAATCCGCCCGCGAGCTGCTGCAGGATCGCGACCACGCTTCCCTTGTAGGGCACGCGGCCCTCGACGCCTTCGGGCACGAGCTTCTCGAGCTCCGTCGTCGTGTCCTGGAAGTAGCGGTCGGCGGAGCCGTGACGGTCCGCCATCGCCCCGAGCGAGCCCATCCCGCGGTAGGACTTGTACGAGGCGCCCTGATAAAGCTCCACCTCGCCCGGCGACTCCTCGGTGCCTGCGAAGAGGCTCCCGATCATCACGGCGTGCGCGCCGGCCGCAATGGCCTTGGCCACGTCTCCGGAGAAGCGGACGCCCCCGTCCGCGATCACGGGAACACCGGTGCTCTTCAGGGCCTCCGTCACGTTCGCGACCGCGCTGATCTGCGGTACGCCGACCCCGGCAACGATGCGCGTGGTGCAGATGGACCCTGGGCCGATGCCGACCTTCACGCCGTCCGCGCCCGCCTCGACGAGCGCGCGCGCCGCCTCGGGCGTCACGATGTTGCCCGCCATCACCTGCTCGTCCGGCCAGCGCTGCTTGATGCGCGCGACCATCTCGATGACGCCGCGCGAATGTCCGTGTGAGGTGTCGACGACCACCAGATCCGCTCCCGCGTCGCGGAGGGCCGCGACGCGATCAAGCGTGTCGGGGCTCGTGCCGACCGCCGCGCCGACGCGCAACCTCCCCCCCTCGTCCTTGCAGGCGCGCGGGAATTCGGTGGCCTTCTGGAAGTCCTTGACGGTGATCATGCCCTTCAACTCGTGGTCCCCGCTCACGACCAGCACCTTCTCGATGCGGTGCCGGTGCAGCAGCCCGAGCACTTCCTGCTTCGGCGCGTTCTCGCGCACCGTGATCAGGCGGTCCTTCGGCGTCATCACGCTGGATACGGGCGCATCGAGCTTCTCCTCGAAGCGCATGTCGCGATGCGTGACGATCCCGACGACCTGCTTGCCGACAACGACCGGCACACCGGAGATGCCGCGGGAGCGCGTGAGCTCGAGCACCTGGCGGATGGTCGTGTCCGGCGAGACGGTGATGGGGTCCTTGATGACGCCGCTTTCGAACTTCTTGACGCGGGCGACCTCGCGCGCCTGCGCCTCGATCGACATGCTCTTGTGGACGATGCCGATGCCGCCCTCCTGCGCGATGGTGATCGCGAGCCTCGCCTCCGTCACGGTGTCCATGGCGGCGGCGACGAGGGGCAGATTGAGGCGGATGCGCCGCGTGAGCTGGGTGGAGAGGTCGACCTCGCGCGGCAGGACCTCCGAGTACGACGGAACCAAGAGGACGTCGTCGAAAGTCAGGGCCTCTTGCAGGATGCGCATGGCTCGTCCGCGCTCACCGGGCGCGGCTCCCGGTACTTAAACCAGTCATTTTACCTTGGAGCCGCCCGTTGGTAAACTACCGCTCAAGTTCGGTACTGCGTCAGTTTGCCGGGAAGGAGGACGAGTCGCACTACTTCGCCGCTTCGATGAATTCTAGCGTATCCCCGCGTTGCGTTCCTTTTGCGCCCACTCATGGGGAATCGTGATATTCGTCCCGGGTATTGTCTGGGGGAGAAGCGCGTTCCTTAAATCCGCATCGGTGAGCTTGCGCATGAAGTTGGACACACGTCTGAGGCTATAGACCGTCGCATCGCCCCTTACCAGTACACCGATATGCAAGCCTTTCCGCTTTGCGGTCGCGAGCGCTCGTTCTAGATCTGAGTCATTTGAAATGACAATTGCCAGATCGTAAAGCTTAAGCCAAGCGTCGTTAACGAGTTCCACAGCAAGGTTAACGTCGGAGCCCTTTTCTTCGGTGTGCCATACCGAAATCGGAGCACCAACTCCATCCCCAGATGTCACACGCGGCATCTGTTTCTTATTGCGCCTGAATTCTCCGCGCGTAATCGTCAGTTCTGGGGTGGAAGCCTGTAACGCCCGAAAGTAGGTTTCCTGTCGGATCGATTTTCTGCGGTCGTTTTGTGTGTCCGAGACATTCGCCGTGAAGTACTTGACCGCAACGATTTCGTGCGTCTTGTCTTCCTTCTTGATCGCATTTAGCGCAAGAGCTTTTAAGTCGATCCAGCGGTAGGGAAGCTTCTTTAACCAGTAATAGAGGTTGAAGCCATCGATATAGACGGCAGTTCTGATGCTGCCTTGCATTTCTATGTCCCCAGAAAAGGCTAGGGCCCCTTTCGGGGCCCCGCCGCCCATGGATCGAAACCCACGGGGGAATTAGCGGCGAATTATCGGCCTGAAATTTAGAAATGCAATAGCCGACGTCTTGGCAGCTAAGAATTTCTAGGATCTAACCATAACTTAAACGCAACAATTACGAGCTGTCTCTCTAGAAATATGCTGCATCGCACAAAAGACGCCAAGGCGAGTTAACTATTCGGTAACATGCATCGAGATAATGCCGAGATTTCGGCAATCAAGCTTCCATTGCCTATTTAGCCCAGCGTTTTTTAGCCGCTGCCCTGGCAATTTCCGCTCGCCTTTTCTTGCTCAAGCTGTCCGCCCTGGCCCGGCCGCCCTTCCGGCCCAACGCCACCGCCGCCTTGTCCTTCCCGTCATCCGTCGTCCCCAGGTCCTCTTGGGCCTCCCCGGTGGCGATCCTACCGACCATGACGGCCGCGCCGATTACGTCGGCTGGACGCTTCTCTCCCTTGGGTCCTCTAGGCATCCGGTGACCCCTAGCGCTTAGTCTTTGAGGCGCCTATCACCGAACCAATAGCGACACCTATTAAGCTACCCAGGCCAATCCCAAGTGCGAGGTTACCCATGGCCGTCCCAATAGCCGCTCCGAACATCATTCCAAACGACACGCCGAAAGAAATATATTTGCTGTCCACCGTGCCCTCCTATGCTTTACGCTAAGCATTCGGCCCCTGGCGTCAGGAGTCAAGGGCGGCAGATTTCAAACTGAGCCACTACCTCAAGTCCCCCCATGCTCCAGCCATCCCGAGCAACCGCTCACGCCGAGCGGGTCGTCTACACGGTCTCGCAGCTCAACCGCGAGGTCCGCTCGCTGCTGGAGCAGCGTCTCGCCATCATCTGGATCGAGGGGGAGCTCACGAACCTCGCGCAGCCCGCCTCCGGCCACTGGTACTTCTCGCTCAAGGACCGGGACGCTCAGGTGCGCTGCGCCATGTTCCGGCAGCGCAACGTCCACGTCGGCTTCACGCCGAGCGCCGGCCAGCAGGTGCTGGCGCGGGCGCGCGTCAGCCTCTACGAGCCGCGCGGGGACTACCAGCTCATCGTCGAGCACCTGGAGGAAGCCGGCGTCGGCGCACTGAAGCGGGAGTTCGAGCGGCTCAAGGAGAAGCTCTCTTCCGAGGGCCTCTTCGCCGAGGAGCGCAAGCGCGGCCTGCCGAAGTTCCCGAAGCGCATCGGCGTCGTGACCTCCCCGACCGGAGCCGCCGTGCGGGACATTCTGCACATTCTGCGACGCAGATTCCGGCCGGCCGCGGTGCTCATCTATCCGACGGCGGTGCAGGGCGCCGCGGCGGTGCCTGCGATCGTGGATGCGCTCGCGACCGCCTCGGCCCGGGCGGAGTGCGACGTGCTGATCCTCGCGCGCGGCGGCGGCTCGCTCGAGGACCTCTGGGCATTCAACGACGAGCGGGTGGCGCGCGCCGTGCGCGCCTCGGCAATTCCCGTCGTCACCGGCATCGGACACGAGGTCGATTTCACCATCGCGGACTTCGTCGCGGATGCGCGGGCGCCCACGCCATCCGGGGCCGCCGAGCTCGTCACGCCGGACAGCCATGCGGTTCTACAGGGACTCGCCAAGACCGCCGAGCGCCTGAGGGCGGCCTCCCGGCGCGAGCTGCGCCGGGTCGACACGGGGCTCACCCACCTGCTCGCGCGGCTGAAGCTCGCGCATCCCGGTGCGCGCATCCTGCAACAGATCCAGCGGCTCGACGATCTCGAGCAGCGGTTGGCCGGTGCCGCCCGCGGCGGCCTGCACAAGGAGCGCAACCGAATGAGCGAGGCGCTCGGGCGACTCCTGCGCCATTCGCCGGAGCACCGCGTGCGCGAGTATGGCGCGCGCCACGCGGCGCTCGAGGCGCGGCTCGATCGCGCGCTCAGGGCAGGGTTAGAGCGGGCCGCGCATCGCCTGGGCCTCGCGGAGCGGACCCTCGACACGGTGAGTCCGCTCGCGACGCTCGCGCGCGGTTTCGCGATCGTCACCCGCGCCGCGGACGGCACGTTGCTCACCGACTCGGAGTCGGTCGAGCTCGACGAGGAGATCGAAGCTCACCTGGCGCGCGGCAGCGTGCGGGCGCGCGTCACGAGCAGAAAACCGCAGTGAGCGGGACGCGCGGGGTGGGCGGATCTCGCCCGCTACCGAAGGCCTTGGGTCAGCCGGCCCGGCGCCGCGAACCGCGTACGGAGCGCCGCCGCCCCGAGTAGGGGTTGGCGTCGGTCCGGAACTCCATGCGCACCGGCGTCGCAAACAAATCGAACGTCCTGCGGAACACGTTGCCGAGATAGCGGCTGTACGCCTCCGGGACCGACGCCGTCTGGTTGCCGTGCACGATGATCCGCGGGGGGCTCTTGCCGCCCTGGTGGGCGAATTTGAGCTTGATGCGCCGGCCCCGCACGAGCGGGGGCGGCTGAGCGGCGATCGCCCCCTCCAGAGCGCGCGTGAGCGCGGGCGTCGGCATCTCGCGCATCGAGGCCTCGAATGCGCGCACCGCGGCGTGCATCAGCTCACCGACGCCGGTCCCGTGCCGGGCGGAGATGTAGAGGAGCGGGACGAAGGGCGCGAAGTCGAGCCGGAGGGAGAGTTGCCGGCGGATCTCCTCGCGCTGCTCGGCCGCAATGCCGTCCCATTTGTTGACGGCGGCGATGAGCGCGCGGCCACGCTCCAGGGCGATGCCGAGCACACTCGCGTCCTGCTCCGCCACGGAGTCGTGGGCGTCGAGGACCAGCACCACGACGTGGGCCTGGTCGATCGCCTGCAGCGTCTTCGCGACGCTCACGCGCTCCACGGCGTCCTCGATCCTGGCGCGCCGGCGCACGCCCGCCGTGTCGATGAGCACGAAGTCGCGCTCGTCGCGGCGGAACGGAACGAGGATGCGGTCGCGGGTCGTTCCCGGCTCCTCGTTCGCGATGACCCGCTCCTCGCCGAGCAGCCGATTGACGAGCGTCGACTTGCCGACGTTGGGACGCCCGACGATCGCGATGCGTATGGCGCTCGGGTTGCGATCGGGACTCTCCTCGACCGCAAGGCCCGCGAGCGCCTGCTCGATCAGCTCGCGACAGCCCTGTCCATGGCTCGCCGCAATCGCGAGCGGCTCGCCGACGCCGAGCGAGTGGAAATCCGCGCACGCGACGGCCTCATCGAGGCCCTCGGCCTTGTTGACGGCGAGCGTGATGGGTTTGCCGGATCGCCGCAGCTCGCGTGCGATCAGCTGATCCTGGGGCGTGAGTCCGCTGCGGGCATCGGTGATGAGGATGAGCCGGTCCGCCTCGGCCACGGCGCGCTCGGTCTGAGCGCGCATCTGCGCCTCGATGCCCGTCGGCTTCTCGACCAGCCCGCCGGTATCGATGACGATGTACGGAACGGGGCCGGTGCCGAAGCCGTACTGGCGGTCACGCGTGATGCCGGGAACGTCCGAGACGATCGCATCGCGCGTCCCCGTGAGGACGTTGAACAGCGTTGACTTGCCGACGTTCGGCCGACCGACCAGAGCGACGATCGGGAGCACCGGCTCTCCTCACTGGTCCGCCTTGGCGTGTTTCGAGCGGCGCGAGGAGCGTGCGGAAGCGGCGATCGGGATCGCCCGGAATGCCGCGACCCCTCCACGGTCATTGACGACGAGCAGCAGTCCGTCGGCCGTAACCGGAGTATTGCTGATGCGCCGCTTGCCGCTCCTCACGCGCCCCATCAGGGCGCCCGTCTCCTTGTTGAGCCAGTGAACATAGCCCTGGTAATCGGCCACCACGATGGTATCTCCCGCGACCGTCGGTGAGGACAGATCGCGGTACATCAGGGCCTTTTGCCGCCAGAGCTCCACTCCCGTGTTGCGACGCATGGCGACGACCTGTCCGTCCGAGGTGGACACATAGACATTGTCGTCGTCCACGCCCATCCCGCGATAGCTCGACATATCGTGCGACCACCAGATCTGGCCGGTGTCGAGCGCCAGCCTCGCGACCTTGCCCTGGAATTGCGCGACATACACATCGTTCCCCTCGGTGCGGGGGGTCGCATCGACATCGTCCAGCTGCTCGATCTGGTTGCTGCCGTGCGGCGTGGAGATCTCCGTCTCCCACACGCTCGACCCGTCGCTCAGGTTCGCCGCGACGACCTTGCCGTTATCGAAACCGCAGATGGCAACTTCGCCGACGACATCCGGCCTGGACGTGCCGCGCAGCGACAGGCCCGGGACCGTCTGCTGCACTTGCCAGAACTCATGGCCGTCCGCTGGAGACAAGCCGTGGAGCTTCCCGTCGACCGCCCGCACCACGACGATGCGCGGGGTCACCGCCGGCGCCGCGAGGATCTCGGCGGCCACGTCGGCGTGCCACACGACGGCGCCGTCCGACGCGCGCAGCGCAAACACGTCCCCGTCGATCGAGCCGACGACGACCAGGTCTGGATCGGCGGCGGGTCCGCCGGCCAGAGTCGCCTTGAGCCGCCGCCGCCAGATTCTGTGGCCGGTCGACACGTCGAATGCGGCGACCTCGCCGCCCCAGCCGGCTGCATAGACCGTGTTGCCCTCCGCGGCCAGATTGAGTCCGAGCAGCAGGGGTGTCCTGGTGCCTCCGACGTCTGCCGTCCAGACACGCTGCACTCGCAGAGTGGCCGCGAAGGGCACCAGCTTCATCGGCTGGTCGACGTTCTTGGTCTTGTTCTTGGAGCACGCCGTGGCGAGAACGATCAGCGCGAGGACGAGGGCTAGTCGGCGCATGAGTTACTTGCCCGATGCCGCGGCGGCGGTACGCGCAGAGCCCGTCTCACCGCGCAGATCGTCTATCTTCAGTTTGAGCACACTGTTCTCCGCGAGTGAAGGCCCTGCGGCAAGCAAGGCCACGCGATACTCATCGAGCGCCGCGGCCTTGTCGCCCTTCGCATAGTAGGCGTCCCCGCGGATCTCGTGATAAAGGGAAGCGAATGCGCCCGATTGCGGCGCCCCGAGAGTGTCGAGCGCGGCATCGGGCCGGTGCATCGCGATCTCAACCCGCGCGAGCCGCAGCCGCGCGACGGTTGCGAGCTCCGGATCGCGCGATTTCTGCGCCACGCTGCTTAAGCGCTCCGCGGCCTGATCCAGCTCGTTCGACTCGACGAACACGCGCGCCGCGCCGAGATTCCCCTGGTCCACGTAGGGTGAGCCGCGGTAATCGTGCGCCAGCTCGTCGAGTAGGGCGAGTCCCTGCCCGCGGTTATCCGCATCGAAGGCGGCCATCGCTTGGTCGTAGAGCGCGCTCGCGGCAAGGTCGATGCGGTCCGTACGGGCCTGCCACCAGCGCCAGCCGCCGATGGCGAGCGCCCCGACCGCGACGCCGGCGACGATCCACGGACCGTTCTCCTTGAGCCATCCCTTGAACAGCTCCCATTGCTCGTTTTCCGACAGAAATTCATCCACCGATCGATTCCCCCCGGCCGCCGTTCGCGTGCCTTGCCCCTCTCTCCGCCGCAAGCGCCGCCAGGATCCGTTCTGGAAGCTCGGCAAGCGGACACTCACTCTGACCGGTATCCTGCCGCAAAGGTTTCAAAGCGGCGGCTCCGCGAGCGAGCTCTTCCTCGCCCATGACGATCGCGAGCTCGGCCCCGCTCCGGTCGGCGCGCCGGAACTGGCTCTTGAAGTTGCCGCCGCCGAGGCTCAACTCGAAGCGCAGCTGCGGCAGCGCATCCCTCAAGGACTCGATGACCTTGAGTCCCGCGGCCGTCCGCTCGCCGCTCACGATGACGTAGACATGCGGGCCGCTCACGCCGGACTGCCCTGGCGCCTGGCGTAGCAGCTCGATCGTCCGCTCCATCCCGAGCGCGAAACCCATCGCCGGCGTCGCCTCGCCGCCGAGCAGCCCGATCAGTCCGTCGTAGCGGCCGCCCCCGCACACCGCATCTTGCGAGCCGAGCGCATCGGTGACCCATTCGAACACGGTCCGGCTGTAGTAGTCCAGGCCGCGCACCAGCCGCGGATTGACCCGGTACTCGACACCCATCGAGTCGAGCGCGGCGCAGAGCGCATCGAAGTGGACGCGCGACTCGGCGTCCAGGTGATCGGTGAGGACCGGAGCGCCGGCCACGAGTTCCTGCATCTGCGGGCTCTTGCTGTCGAGGATGCGCAGGGGATTGGCGTCGAGCCTGCGGCGGCTGTCGGCGTCGAGGTGCGACTCGTGCGCGCGGAAGTAGTCGGCGAGCGCGGCACGGTATGCCCGCCGCGACTCCGCGGTGCCGAGCGAATTGAGCTGCAGGGCGACCCGCTCGATCCTCAAGCGCCGCCACAGTCGGGCCGTGAGCGCGATGAGCTCCGCATCCACATCGGGACCCGCGAAGCCGACGGCCTCCACGTCGATCTGGTGGAACTGCCGGAAACGGCCCTTCTGCGGCTTCTCGTGGCGGAACATCGGCCCCGTGGACCACAGCTTGTGGCGCTGGCCGCGCAGCATGCCGTTTCCGATGACGGCGCGGACGATGCCGGCGGTCGCCTCCGGCCGCAGCGTGAGGCTCTCGCCTCCCTGGTCCACGAACGTGTACATCTCCTTCTCGACCACGTCCGTGTGCTCGCCGATCGCGCGCTCGAAGAGCTCCGTGTGCTCGACGACCGGGACGCGGATCTCGGCGTAGCCGTAGCCCTCGAGCAGCTCTCGCGCGACCGACTCGAGCCGCTGCCACAGGCCGATGTCGGCCGGCAGCACGTCGTTCATGCCGCGCACGGCCTGGATCTGTGCGATCAACTCATCCCCTCGCGAACAGTGCTCAGTGGATCTCTTCCGGAGCGGGCCGCGTGCGGTCCCCCGAGGCGCCCCCATCGGCGGCGGCGAGCCTCACCGGGGCGATGCGGCCCGAGCGGTTGATCCGGAACTCGGCGATGACGTTGCGCACGCCACCGGGAACGGCGACGGACCGGCCGTCGAGCTGCAGGGCGACCTCGGGCGGATTGCCCAGCACGACGCGCAGCGGGGGCACGCCGCTCACCGTCCGCGTGGAGCCGGCGAAGCCCACATCGTAGAACAGGCGCGCGCCGCGCGCGTCGTACACCTCGGTCCAGCTGTCCTCAACGAAGTGCATCTCGAGCGCCGCGGTTCTCCCGCGGGGCTCGTTGCCCGCTTGCGCAGGCGCCGGAGGGCCGAAATCCCCGGGACTCTGCTGAGCCACCTCGGGCGCCTGACCCTCGGGCGGGTTCGCCGCGTCGGCGGGGAGTGTCGGGATGGCGGACCGTGTCTGCGACACCTCACCCGCCGTGCCGGCCTGCCCGGCGGCCGCGCCGTCCGCCCGAGCGCTAGCCGGCGCCTGACCCAGCAGGAATACGGTCCGCCCTCGCTGCAGCCTCGATCCGCCGACGTTGCCGGAGATCCACCAGCTCGTGCCGATCATCGCCACCGCGATCACGACGGCCACGCCCGGAAGCAGCAGCGTGCCCGATGGCCGCGCGCTCGCGACTCTCGGGATGTGTGTGAGATCGGGCATGCGGGCGGCGTGCGCGCTCGCCGCATAGAGCTCCCGCAGCTCGGCCCGCGACTCCCCGACGAGATCGGCATAGTGGACGATGTATCCGCGCACGTAGACGGGCGCGCCGAGCCGCTCGAACTGCTCGGCCTCGAGCGCCTCGAGCGTGCCGGTATCGACGTGCAGCTGCTCCGCGGCCTGGATCGGCGAGAGGCCCGCGCGCTCACGCGCGCTTCTCAGGCGTGCACCGACGCTGCCGCGTGCTCCGACCCCTGCTGCTGGCAAAGTCACGGCCGTTCACCCCGCGTTGGGGCTGGGCGAGGCGAGCGCGCGCGTCTGCGGCGAATCGGGAAAGTCCACGCGCAGCCGCTGCTCGTACCGCTGCTGCGCGACGGGATCGCCGAGCGTATGCGCGATCCGAATTCCGAGCGTGAGCAGATCCGGCGTCGAGCTGTAGGTCTCGACGTAGCGGTCGATGCGCGCGAGAGCGGCCCGGAGCTTGCCGTGCTGCGCATCGAGGCTCGAGAGCTGGAGGACCGCTTCGGCAAAGCTCGGCCGCAGCTCGAGGGCGCGCGTGAGATCGGCCTCGGCCTCCGCGTCCCGGCTCACCGAGTGCAGGCAGACCGCCGCGTTCGTGTACGCCGCCTCGGGCGTCGGATACAGCGGGTCGTGCGCCGTCGCGAGCAGGCGCTTGACGCCCTCGTCCACGCGATGCGTGCGGCAGAGATAGACCGCGTAGTTGTTCGATACCTCGGGATCGTGTGGCGCAAGGTGGAGCGACTTCTGGAACTCGCGCTCCGCCTCGTCGAGCTCTCCTAGACGCTCGTAGAGCAGCGCGAGCGCGCTGTGCGCCTTCGGATCGCGGGGGGCCTCCTTCACCGCCCGATTCAACTTGTCCTGCGCGCGCTCCAGATCACCTCGCTGCATGTAGGCGATGCCGAGCTCGACGTTGTACTTGGCCGCCTCGGCGAGCTGTGGCTTCGGGCTCGGCGTATCCGGTATCGGCGAGGCGACCCTCGGCTTCGAGGCGCAACCAGCGATCGCGACCGCCGCGAGCGCTCCCACCATCCAACGCGTGCAGCGGATTCGTGCGCTCATGCCTGTGCCACCCCGCTCGAGATCCGGCTGCCGAGGCGGACGGTCGTGCGATCGATCACGCGGCCCGCGAGCTGGCCGCATGCGGCGTCGATGTCCTCTCCCCGGGTACGCCTGACGGTTGCGATGAGGCCGCGGCCGAGCAGCTCGTCGCGGAATCGCAAGATCGTCCCCTGCGGCGAGCGGCGATAGCCGGTGCCGGGGAACGGATTGAAGGGAATGAGATTCACCTTCGCGGGGTGACCCGCGAGCAGCCGAGCGAGCCGGCGCGCCTGGGCGGGAGAATCGTTGACGCCGTCGAGCATGACGTACTCGAACGTGACGCTGCGCCCGTTCTGCTCGTCGATGTAGTGCCAGCAGGCCTCGAGGAGCTCCGCGATCGGGTGCTTGCGATTGATGGGCACGAGCTCGTTGCGCAGCTCGTCGTCCGGGGCGTGCAGGGAGACCGCCAGGGCGACGTTGATCTCCTCCGCGAGCCGGTAGATCTGGGGCACGAGGCCCGAGGTGGAGAGCGTCACGCGGCGCCGCGAGAGATCGAAGCCGCAGTCATCGAGCAGGATCCTCAAAGCAGGGATGACGTTGCGGAAGTTCGCAAGCGGCTCCCCCATCCCCATCAGCACGACGTTGGTGACCGCGCGTTCGGTCACGGCGCGTTCCTTGACCGCGCGGCCGGCCTCGCTCGGCTCTCCGAGCCGCACGACGGCATCCGATTCCTCGAGCTCGCGGCACGCGAGCCACACCTGCCCGACGATCTCGGCCGTCGTGAGATTGCGGTTGAAGCCTTGCTGGGCCGTCGCGCAAAACGAGCAGTCGAGCGCGCAGCCGACCTGGGAGGAGATGCAAAGAGTGCCGCGGTCGTCTTCCGGGATGAAGACCATCTCGAATGCCTGGCTCGCATCCGCCCGGAGCTTCCACTTGCGTGTCCCGTCGCGCGAGCGCTGGACCTCGATCACCGAGGGGACGCGCACCTCCGCGCGCTCCGCGACCTCAGCCCGGAAGTCCTTGGCGAGATCGGTCATGGCCTCGATGCGCGCCTCGCCCCGCTTGTAGATCCAGTGCGCGAGCTGGCGCGCGCGGAACGGCTTGCTCCCGAGCTCGCACACGAACGCCTCGAGCGCCGGGCGGGTGAGGCCCAGCAGATTCAGGCGTTCGCTTTGGGGAGAGCTCTGCATGGCGGGAAGAGGAGCCTTTGCGCAAGCGGGTGGAGAAGGACGAAGAGGTGTGGCGCGGCGCTCCGGGCGCTCAGCCCCGCGGAAAGATCTGCGTGGCGGCGAAGAAGTACCCGATCTCGAGCGCCGCCGTCTGCGGCGAGTCGGATCCATGCACGACATTCTGCTCGATGCTGAGCGCGAGATCCGCGCGAATCGTGCCCTTCGCGGCCTTCTTGGGATCGGTCGCGCCCATCACCTCGCGGTTCTTCGCGATGGCGTTGTCTCCCTCCAGCACCTGCACGACGACGGGTCCGGAGGTCATGTAGCGCACGAGATCCGGGAAGAACGGCCGCTCCCGGTGCACGGCGTAGAAGCCTTCCGCCTCCCGCGTGGAGAGCTGCCGCATCTCGGCTGCGACGATCGAGAGACCGGCCTGCTCGAACCGCCGGTAGACCTCCCCGATGAGACTGCGGCTCACGCCGTCTGGCTTGACAATGGACAGAGTGCGCTCGAGCGCCATTTCGGTGGAACCTCTAGATCGGACGGCCGGTACGGGCTCCCCTGAAGCTCTCTCGCGAGCCTCGCCAGTCTTGAGCCCCCGGGGCGCGGCAGTCTACCGCGGACGCCGGGCGCACGCCAAATGCGCGCGACGCCAGAACTGCCGATTTTGCAAGGAGTTTTTGTCAGACGCTGAAGCTTTCCCCGCAGCCGCACTCCCCCTTCACGTTGGGGTTGCGGAAGCGGAACGCTTCGTTGAGCCCTTGCTTCACGAAATCAACGATGGTGCCGTCGATCAGCTCGAGGCTCGAGGGATCGACGAAGACCTTCACTCCCCGGTCCTCGAACACCACGTCGTTCGCGTGCGCCTCATCGGCGTAGTTCACGACGTATGCGAACCCCGAGCAGCCCGTCCGCCGTACGGCGAGCCGCAGTCCGATGCCGTGACCGCGTGCGACCAGAAAGGACCGCACCCGGGTGGCCGCCGACTCAGTGAGAGAGATTGCCATGGCTACTCATGATGGCCCCGTCCGGGGCCGCTCCGCAAAGATGCGCGCAACGCGTCCTCGATGACCAGCAGCCGCCCGAGCTTCTCGACGGGCACGCCCAGCGTCCGAGCCCACGCTCGAGGACCGGACCGAAGGGCATCATCGCAGCGCCGCCCCGGCATCCCGGAGGCGAGCCACGCGGCTGTCGCGAGAGTATGAGGACATCCCCGAGCTTCAAAGCGTGCATCCTTCACAATGTCGCCCTCCACCAGGAGGTGGAAACGCACCCAGACCTCCTCGGCCGGGCCGCCGGCCTCGCCTCGCAGCACGGTCCCGGCGCTATCGGGGATCGCTCCCCCGGCCGGCAGCTCCCGGAAGAGCCGCTCCACGTCCGAGCCGCACGGATCCCCGGCCGGCGCGGGCCCGCGCCCGGCGGCGGCCAGAGAGCCCTCCATGAGGCCGCCGGCAGGGGAATCAAGGCGGCTTTCGCCCGGCGAGACCCCCCGGAGCCGTGCGACCTGCCGGCGGACCTCCTCGGCGGCATAGTCGATCTCGTCGGCCGTCGTGAAGCGTCCGAGGCTGAAGCGCAGGGAGCTCTCGGCGAGGCGCGTGCTGCGCCCGAGCGCGCGGAGGACGTACGAGGGATCACCCATCGCCGAGCTGCAGGCGGACCCCGTGGAGACGGCAAGCGAGCTCAGAGCCATGACCAGGCTCTCGCCCTCCACGTCGTCGAACGATACGTTGAGAATGTGCGGGACACGGGGGGCCGCCTCGCCGTTCAGGTGGACGCCGCCCGAGCGCTCGATACCGGCCCACAGCCGGTCGCGGAGCGCCGCCATGCGCGGGTGATCGGCCTGCCGGTGGGCCGCGGCCTGTTCCGCGGCCACGCCAAAGCCCACGATCTGGTGCGTGGGCAGCGTGCCGGGGCGCAGCCCGCCTTCCTGTCCCCCGCCGAAGCTCTGCGGCTGCAGGAGCGCCCGGGCGCCTCGGCGCAGGTAGAGCGCCCCGACACCCTTCGGCCCGTAGATCTTGTGCGAGGTCAGCGACAGGAAGTCGATCGGCAGGCGCCCGACATCCACCTCGATCCTCCCCACGCTCTGCGCGGCATCGGTATGGAAGGCGATCCCCTCGGCCCGGCAGATTGCTCCGATCTCGGCGATGTCCTCGATCACCCCGAGCTCGTTGTTGACGTGCATGATCGAGACCAGCAGGGTGTCCCGGCGCAGCGCGCCCCTCACGGCGGCGGGATCGATGCGTCCGGAGCCATCCGGAGCGAGGTAGGTGATGCGGAAGCCCTCCTTCTCCAGGCGCTTGCAAGGGTCGAGCAGTGCCTTGTGCTCGATGCGCGAGGTGACGATGTGGCGGCCCCGGTCGGCATTGGCGCGCGCGACGCCGAGCACGGCGAGATTGTTCGACTCCGTCGCGCCGGAAGTGAAGACGATCTCCTGCGGCTCGGCCCCGATCAGCGCCGCGACTTGCGCCCGCGCCTGCTCGATGAGCGCCGCCGCGGCGCGTCCTGGCCCATGGATGGACGACGGATTTGCGAACGCGCCGCCCGCGCCGAGGCACTGCATCATCGCCTGCGCCACGGCGGGGTCGACCGGTGTCGTCGCCGCGTAGTCGAGATAGACCGGAGGGGTCATTTGCCCGAACGCCGCGCGCGGCCCGAGCCCTCTCGGCTACCGGCTGGGCGGCGGCGGTGCTGCACGGCCGTGAGCAGGCCGCGCAGGATGTTCGTCTCGTTCTGGTCGAGCTCCGCGCGCTGCAGGAAGCGCCGGATGCGGCCCATGAGATTCGTCCCGCTCTGGGTGCGATCGCGAAAGCCGACCTCCTCCATGACCTCGCCGAGATGCGCGTAGAGCCGCTCCATCTCCTCGGGCGTCGCGAGCGGCGCGGCGCCGGCGCGCTGATCCGCAGGGCCCAAGCTTGGGTCCGCCGCGCGCGCGCCTGCCCGCTGCGCCCGCGCCGCGTGGAGCTCGTAGGCGACGATCTGCACGGCCATCGCGAGATTGAGCGAGGCATAGGCCCCGTCGGCCGGAATGCGCACCAGCGCGTGGCTCCGCTCCAGCTCGTCGTTCGTGAGGCCGGTCCGCTCCGCGCCGAACAGGATGACCGCCGGTGCCCGCTCGGCCTCCTCGAGGATGCGGGGAGCCGCCTCGCGCACATCGAGCACCCGGAAGTACTGATCTCGCTCGCGTGAGGTGGTCGCGGCGATGAAGCCGCAGCCGGCGACGGCCTGCGCGACCGACTCGACGACGCGCGCCGCGGCGAGCACCGAATCGGCTCCGGAGGCGCGGGCCGTCGCCTCCGGGTGCGGGAACTGCCTCGGGCGCACGAGCACCAGGTGCTCGAGCCCCATGTTCTTCATGGCGCGCGCGGCGGCGCCGATGTTGCCCGGATGCGAGGGCTCGACGAGGACGATACGGATGTCGCTCATGATCCTTTGGAGAGGGCCGCTCGCGCCGCGGGCAGGTCTGCTAGGCTTGGCCGCTCCCGCGTACGCTCCAGTTCTCCTCTTTCGGCTTCGTTATATACATCGTGCACGCACTTCTCAACATCGCCGTTCGCGCCGCGCGCCGCGCCGGCGAGGTGATCGTCCGCGGACTCACTCGCACCGAAGGGCTCGAGGTCACCTCCAAGAGCCACAACGACTTCGTGAGCGAGATCGACCGCGCGGCCGAGCGCGAGATCATCGCGACCGTCCGCCGCGCGTATCCCCATCACGCCTTCCTCGCGGAGGAGAGCGGCGCAACGGGCACGGACGATACGGTCTGGATCGTGGACCCGCTCGACGGCACGACGAATTTCTTGCACGGCTTTCCAGTCTTCGCCGTATCGATCGCGTGCCGCCAGAAGGGGCGGCTCGAGCACGCCGTCGTCTACGACCCGATGCGGCAGGAGCTGTTCACCGCTTCGCGCGGCGCCGGGGCGCATCTCGAGAATCGGCGCATCCGCGTGAGCCGGCAGCGCACGCTCGATTCGGCGCTGGTCGCGACCGGCTTTCCCTATCGCGCCAACCTCGTGTACATCGACGCCTACCTCGCAATGCTCAAGGTCGTCATGCAGGGCACCGCTGGCATCCGCCGGCCCGGCGCCGCGGCGCTCGACCTCGCCTATGTCGCCGCGGGCCGCGTCGATGCGTTCTGGGAAATCGGCCTCAACGCATGGGACACCGCGGCCGGCACCCTGCTCATCCAGGAGGCCGGAGGCCGGATCGGCACCCTCGTCGGGGGCGAGTATCGCCAGGGCGGCAACATCGTCGCAGGCACGCCGAAGGTCTACACCGCGCTGCTCGCGGCCCTTGCGCCTCACGTTCCGGAAGCGCTGCGCGAGGAGTGAGCGGCGTCCGCTACTCGGGATAGCCTGCTGGTTGCAACGTCATACCGCTCGCGGGTGCGGCGAGCTGCGTTTCCATCTGTTCGCTCGACAGGCTTCGCGCCAAGGCAAGCCACAGGATGAGCGCCGAGTACACCGCGAACACGACGATGGCTACCCCGAAGCCGAGCAAGCCTAAGTTGCCCGCGTGATTCGAGACTGCCGGGTAGCTCCCCATCCAGCTGAGCAGCGTCAAGCCGGCGAGCCACACCAGGACCCACAGGCCGGAGCGGAACTGCAGCGGCGGGGTGTTTCGTGGATAGCGAAGCTCGTGGACGGCGAGCACGATGTAGCCGACGACGACCGCAAGCATGAGCTTCCAGACGGTATCCCAGCCCGACCAGTAGACGATCAGATTGGATGACAGGAACGCGAGGTATGCGATGACCCCCGGTGCGGGCAAGCGGAACGGCCGCTCGCGCTTCGGCAGGTGCCGGCGCATGGCGAGCAGCACCAACGGACCCGAGCCGAAGGACAGCACGGTTGCGGAGGTGACGAAGCCGACGAGCTTCTGCCAGCCGGGAAAGGGGAGAAAGAAGACGATCCCGGCAAAGAACGTGAGGATCACGCTCACCCAGGGCACACCGCGGGCGTTGACCCGGGCGAGCGAGCGCGGCGCATTGCCGTTACGGCCCATCGCATAGGACACGCGCGCGGTCGCCGTCGTGTAGATCAGGCCCGTGTCGGCCGGCGAGACGACGGCATCGACGTACAGCAGCGCCGCGAGCCAGCTCAATCCCATGACTCCGGCGAGCGCGGCGAGCGGACCGAATGTCGCGGCGATATGGGCGATGCCGCCGCTGAAGCCCGCACCGATGTGCGCCCAGCCGTGGGCCAGCGCCTCGCTCGGCAGCGCGCCGATGAAGGCGATCTGCAGCAGCACATAAATGACGCCGGTGATCAGCGTCGAGCCGATGATGGCGATCGGGACATTACGCTGCGGATTGCGCGACTCCCCCGCGAGCTCCACGCCCTGGCGAAAGCCGAGATAGGAGAAGACGATGCCGGCCGTCGCGATGGAGGAGAACACGCCGCTTAAGCCGAAGGGCAGGAAGCCTCCCGTGCTCGCCCGAGTGAAATTCGCGCCCCTGAACACGGTCGCGAAGAACGCGCCGATGGCGAGCAGAATGACGACGAGCTTCCACCACACCAGCACCGTGTTGAGCCGCGCGAACCAGCGGACGCCGAGCACGTTGACCAGGCTGAAGAGCGCGAGCATCGCGATCGCGACCGCAAGACCCGGCAGCGTCAGCACCGGCACGCCGTCCTGCAGCCGCTGCAGCCACGGCAGATAGTTCGTCGAGTACTGCAGCGCCGCCAGGACCTCGATCGAGGTGGTCGAGGCCGCCGCCACCCACGTGATCCAGCCGAGCGTATAGCTCGCGAAGGATCCGAATGCATAGTGCGGAAAGCGGATCACGCCTCCGGAGACCGGGAACATCGTGCCGAGCTCCGCGAAGCACAGCCCGATCAGCATGATCATCACGCCGCCGATCATCCAGGCGAGCACAGCGCCGGGGCCCGCGATCTGAGCCGCATTCAGCGCCCCGAATAGCCAGCCGGAGCCGATGATCGAGCCGACCGCCGTGAACAGCAGGCCGATCGTGCCGATGTGCCGCCGCAGCCGCCCGTCATCGCCCGCCGGCTGGCCGAGCGTCGCACCAGGATTTACCACCGTCCCTCCCTCAAGAGCGCTTGGGGACTCAGGGCATGTTGTCGACTGCCGTCTTCTTCACCGTCGGGAAGATGTGCTCCGCCGTGAGGCCGCAGTCGAGCGCGATGGCGCTCGAGATGTAGATCGAGGAGTAGGTGCCCGCGATGATGCCGATCAGGAGTGCCTCGGAGAACCCGCGCAGCGCCTGGCCGCCGAGCACCAGCAGGGCGACGACCACGATCGCGGTCACCACCTTCGTCATGATGGTGCGCGACAGCGTCTGGTTGATCGACTGATCGAGCACCTGCGGGGAAGGAAGCCGGCGGTTCGCGTGGAAGCGCTCGCGGATGCGGTCGAAGACCACCACCGTATCGTTGAGGGAATAGCCGACCACCGCGAGCACCGCGGCGACGACCGGAAGATCAAAGGACGTCCGGTCGATCGAGAAGATGCCGAGCACCAGCACAGGGTCATGGATGACGGCGACGATCGCGCCGAGCGAGAGCCGCCACGTGTGGAACCGGAACGCGATGTAGATGAAGATCCCGCCGAGCGTGAACGTGAGCGCCCAGGCGGCACTGCGCTCGAGCTCGCCGCCGACCTCGGGACCGACCACATCGAGACTGCGAATGTCTGCCCCCGGGTCCACCGACTTCAGTACCTGCTCAACCTTGGCGCGGATCTCGGCGCCGTTCAGGTGGGGATCGGGCGGCAGCCGGATGGCGATGTCCCGCGAGGAGCCGAAGTTCTGCACCTGGGGATCGCGGAAGCCCGCGGCGCCGAGCTGCCGGCGCACCGCGTCGGTGTCAGCCGTGTGCGGGAATGTGGCCTCGACCGTCACGCCGCCGGTGAAGTCGATCGCGAGATTGAGCCCGTGCGTCGAGAGGGAGACGATCGAGACGATCATGAAGATGATCGACAGCCCGTACCACACCTTGCGTGTGGCCATGAACGGGAAGGTGGTCGGCTTGTGAAAGAATTCCACTTGAGGGAGACTCCCGGCGCCGTCAGATCGGCAGCCGCGCGATCTTGCGCCGGCCGCCGTAAAGCAGCGTGACGAGCGCACGGCTGCCCATGAGCGAGGTGAACATCGACGTTGCGATGCCGAACGTCAGCACGACGGCAAAGCCCCGAATGGCTCCGACGCCGAGGACCCAGAGCACCACACCTGCGATCAGCGTCGTGACGTTGGAGTCCGCGATGGCGGAGAACGCCTTCTCGAATCCCGCGCGGATGGCTGTCTGCGGAGATACGCCGTTGCGCAGCTCCTCGCGGATGCGCTCGTAGATCAGCACGTTGGCATCGACCGCCATGCCGACGGTGAGGATGATTCCGGCGATGCCGGGCAGCGACAGCGCCGAGCCCATCATCGCGAGCAGCGCCGTGAGCAGCACGACGTTCGCGAGCAGCACCGCATCGGCGACCAAGCCGAACACGCGGTAGTAGATCGCCATGAAGATGAAGACGCCGGCCATGCCGATGATGAGCGCTTCGGTGCCCTTGTTGATGTTGTCCTGCCCGAGGCTCGCGCCGACGACCTGCTCCTCGACGAGATCGACCGGCACCGCGAGCGAGCCGGACCGCAGCTCCAGCGCGAGATCGCGCGCATCGCCCGCCGTCATGCCCGTGATCATGAAGTTGTTGCTGAACACGCCCTCGATGGTGGCATTGTTGATGACCTTCTCATCCGTCACGTCGCGCGTCACCGGCTTGCCGCCGATCGTCTTGGTCTCGCGGCGCTTCTCGATGTACACCACCGCCATCGGATGGCTGAGGTTGGCGCGCGTCGCCTGCAGCATGCGGTCGGCCGCGCGCGCATCGAGCCTCACGTTGACCGTGGGTCCCTCCTGGGTGTTGGTGAAGCTCGCCGTCGTGAGCTCATCCCCCGTCGCGATGATCTCGCGCTTGAGGAGGAGCGGCTGGCCGCTGGTGGTGTAGTAGAGCTTCGCGCCGATGGGCGCATGGCCGGTCTGCACGGCCTGGTAAGGGTCGTCGGTCGTGTCGTCGAGCCGGAATTCGAGCGTCGCCACCTTGCCGAGCAGGTCCTTCACCTGCGCGGAGTTCTCGATGCCCGGCAACTGCACGTTGATGCGGTCGAGGCCTTGGCGCTGCACGATGGGCTCGGACACGCCGAGCTCGTTCACGCGATTGCGCAGGGTGGTGAGGTTCTGCTCGATGGCATAGTCGTCGCGCTCCCGAATCTTCGCAGCGGGCAGCACCCCCTCGATCACGGTCCCGCTCGGGAGCGTGAGCACCGAGACCTGGAAATCCGGAACGGTCTTTTCGATCAGGTCGCGCTCCGCCGAGACGTCGGCACCGGCGGGCACCACGATATTCACCGCATTCTGACCGGTGCTCCCGTTCGCCTTGACCAGTGTCACGTCCGTGAAGGACAGATTCGCCGTGGTGAGCGCCTTGCGGATGTCCTGCCCGTAGCCCTCGAGCAGCTGGGTCACGGCGCTCTGCACGTCCACCTGGTACAGCAGGTACAGACCACCGCGAAGATCGAGGCCGAGCGGCATCGGGCGCAGCCCGAGGGCACTCAGCACCGCGGGCGTACGCGGTGCGAAGGACAGCGCGGCAATGTACTCGTCGCTGAACTTCGCGGTCATCGCATCGCGGCCTTTCAACTGCTCGGCCACGTTCGGGAAGCGGACCATCAGGCGCCCGCCATCCAGGTAGGTCTTGAGGAAATGGACGCCCTGCCCGGTGAGGTACTGCTCGAATGTCTGCTCCGTCGCGGATGTGATCGGGTTGTGGTCCCTGCGGGCCACCTGCAGGGCCGGGTCATCGCCGAACACGGTCGGGAGTGCAAAGAGGATCGCGAGCAGCAGCACCGCGCCGATCAGGATGTATTTCCAGCGTGCGTACTCGAGCATGGTCAGGCGTTCTTCAGAGTGCCCTTGGGCATGAGGGAGGTGACCTGGGCTTTCTGCACCTTGATGCGAACGCTGTCGGCGATCTCGAGGGTCAAGAAGGTATCGCCGACGTTGGTGATGCGGCCGATGATACCGCCGGATGTGACGACCTCATCCCCGGCCTTGAGCTGCGCGATCAACGCCTGATGCTCCTTGGTCTTCTTCGTCTGCGGGCGAATGAGCATGAAGTAGAACACGCCGATGAGAACGACCATCAGCACGATGAACTGGATCTGGCCGCCCGGTGCTTGAGCCGCGCCTGCCTGAGCCCAGGCCGAAGGAATCAATGCGTTCATGACGTTCCTAGTTGGATGAGGCCTGCCGCCTTGGGGCCCGCCCCGCCGCAGCGGGGCCGAGCCGGTCAAAGCGAAGGGCCGGCATTATGCCACAGGGTCCGTGGCAACCCCCCGGGGAGCCGGAAAGGCGGCCACGAAGGCCTCGAACGTCCCGTCCGCGAGGCTCGCGCGCACGGCTCGCATCAGGTCCAGGTAGAAATGCAGGTTGTGGATCGTCGCGAGGCGGCTGCCCAGGATCTCGCGGCAGCGGTCGAGGTGCCGCAGGTATGCGCGCGAGTAATGGCGGCAGGTATAGCAGGGGCAGGCAGGGTCGATGGGCCCCAGATCGCGCGCATGGGCGCCGTTGCGTATATTGATGAAGCCCCCCGGGACGAAGAGGTGTCCGTTGCGGGCATGCCGGGTCGGGATCACGCAGTCGAACAGGTCGATCCCGCGCAGCACGCCCTGGATGAGGTCCCAGGGAAATCCCACCCCCATCAGGTAGCGCGGCCGGTCGGCGGGGATGTGCGGAACGAGCTCCTCGAGCACCCGCAGGCGCTCCTCCTCGGGCTCCCCGACCGCGAGTCCGCCCACCGCGAAGCCGGGCCAGTCGAGCCTCAGGAGCGACTCGATTGAGGCGAGACGCAGCGCTCGGTGCGTCCCGCCCTGAACGATCCCGAAGAGCCCGCCGGGGGGCTCGTGAGCGTAGTAGCGGACGTGGCTGCGAGCCGCCCACCGCATCGAGCGCTCCATGGACTCCCGGGCCTCGGGCTCCGTCGCGGGATAGGGCGTGCAGTCGTCGAACGCCATGGCGATGTCCGAGCGCAGCGCGAGCTGCACGTCCATGGAATCCTCCGGCGCGAGCCACACCTCCCCTCCGTCGATCGGCGAGCGGAAGCGGACTCCCTCCTCCGTGATCTTGCGCAGGCCCTTGAGGCTGAACACCTGGAAGCCTCCGGAGTCGGTGAGGATCGGACGGCTCCAGTGCATGAAGCCGTGCAACCCGCCGTGAGCGGCCACGATGTCCGGCCCCGGGCGAAGCAACAAATGGAACGTGTTGCCGAGAATGATCTCGGCGCCGAGCCCTTCCAGCTCCTCGGGCGTCATCGCCTTCACCGTCCCGTAAGTTCCGACAGGCATGAAGGCGGGCGTCTCGATCACGCCGTGCGCGGTGGTGAGCCGGCCCCGGCGGGCCGCGCCGCGCTGCGCGAGGACCTCAAACCGCGGCTGCATGCTCAGGATGCACGCGCGGCCGCATGCACGGAGGCGCGGTGGACAGGGGTCACGAGCATCGCATCCCCATAGCTGAAGAATCGATAGCGCGAGCCTACAGCATGCGCATACGCCGCGAGCACGCGCTCCCGGCCCGCAAGTGCGCACACCAGCATGAGCAGGGTCGACTCCGGAAGGTGGAAGTTCGTGATGAGGCCGTCCGTCACCCGAAACTCAAAGCCCGGCGTGATGAAGAGCCGCGTTTCGCCGCACCAGGGAGCCGGCAACTCCCGCGGCGCGGGCGCTCCAGACTCGAGCGCCGCGGACTCGAGCGCGCGCACGACCGTCGTGCCGACCGCCACGACGCGGCCGCTGCGGGCTCGGGTGCGTGCGATCGCCTCGCAGCACTCGGCGCTCACGGAGACCCGCTCCGAGTGCATGACATGGGCGCTCAACTCCTGTGCGCGGACCGGCTGAAAGGTGCCCGCCCCGACGTGCAGCGTGATGAAGGCCCGCTCGATCCCGCGCCGCTCGCACGCCTCGATGAGCGGCAGGTCGAAATGCAGGCTTGCCGTCGGCGCGGCGACCGCCCCCTCCGCCCGCGCGAACACGCTCTGATATCGCTCCCGGTCGGCCGCGCGCGGCGCGCGGCGAATGTACGGAGGCAGCGGAACCTCCCCCCAGCGCTCGAAGAACGCGAGCGCCGGCTGCGGCAGCTCGACTTCCCAGAGATCCCCGCGAGGCTCCAGCACCCGAACCGTTCCGCCCGCGGTGCCGATCGCAAGGCCGGGACGGATCGGCTTGCTCGCCTTGAGCTGCACGAGCGCTCGATCCGCCTCGAGCGGCCGCTCGAGAAAAATCTCCGCTCGCCCCCCTGTCGGCTTGGTCCCGTTGAGCCGCGCCGCCACGACCTTCGTGTCGTTGAACACGAGGAGGTCGCCGGGCAACAGCAGCTCGGGGAGATCCCGGACGAGGGCGTCACGGAGGCAACCGTCCCCCGGCTCCCCGGCGTCGGGATTGAGCACGAGCAGGCGGCTCGCGGAGCGCTCGGCGAGGGGCTCCTGGGCGATCAGCTCGGGGGGCAGGTCGTAGGCGAAGTCGCTGGGCTGCACCCGCGAGATGTTATCGCGGCGCGGGCGGCGCGGGCGGCGTGTCGGGTAGCCTGATCGAGAGGCTCATAGGCTTCCTCTGCCTCATGATTCTCAGCGTGATCCGTTCGCCGGGCTGGTACGAGCCCAGGATTCGGGTGGCGTGCGCCCCGTTGCGGGGCTTGCGGCCGTCGATGGACAGGATCACATCGCCGTCCTGGAGCCCGAACGCGTCGTTGGACGGGGAGCGGATCACGAGCACTCCGTCTTCCGTGCCGAAGTACTTGCCGAGCGTCGGCGTCAGTGCCGCGAGCTCCATCCCCGCGGTCTCGGCGCCGAGCGCCTGAAAATATGCCATGTTGGAGAACGGCGGAACCGCCACCACGGCACCGGACACCTGCGGCAGGGCCGGCAGGGCTGGCAGGGCCGCCATGGCAGGAGCCGCGCCGTCCGCGGGCACCGCGGCGAACGCGAAAGCGAACTCGGGTCGAGTCGTGAGCTCGAGCTGCCGGACTCGACCGCCGCGCATCACCCGGAGCTGCACCTTCGCATTTGGCGCGACCCTCCTCATGTGCTCGACGACCTGCTGGGCCGCATCCCGGCCGGAAATCGAAGCGCCGTTCACGGCGACGATCACGTCGCCCGGTCGGACACCCCCCTCCGCCGCTGGCCCGCCAGGGCTCACCTCCAGCACGCGAGCGCCGCTCGTGCCGCTCGCCGGATCGAGCTGCAGACCGATCACCCCGCCCCCGAAACGGCGTTCGATCCTGACGCAACGTCCGCCCATCCCGAGCTGGACCGAAAGGCTCGCCACCTGGCGCGCCGCCTGCTCGAGCTGCTCTCGGGCCTTCGCGAGCTGCGCTTCGAGATCGGCGTCCGCCGGAGCGGTTTCCGTGGAGAACGTCTCCGTGGAGGACGCGCTCGCCGATGCGGCGCTCGCCTGCGGCGTCTGCGAGCTCTGCGAGCCCTGAGTGTGATAGTCCGCGCCGTCGGCGAAGGCGGCGGGGATAGCGAGCGCGGTGCCGAGAGCCGCCGCGATACATAAAGCACCGAACCAGACCGCCGCCTTCGCGGCTACCGCCCCATATGCTCGGTTCATCGTCGTGCTCCTCACTCCGGTCGTGTCCGTCATGCCCATCAGGTTTGTCGTGTTTGTCATGGCGTCTCGTCGTCCAGGATCTCCGCGTAGCGGACCTGTGCCAGTGAATCAACCAGCTGCGCGCGCTGCAGCTGCAGGGTGCGCAGGCGCGCGGCGCGCGCGTGCTGCAGCTGCTCGACATTGAGCAGATCGTCCACCGAGGCGAGGCGATCCTCGAGGTGCGCCACGGCGAGATGGGTGCTCACACGCACGACTGGGCCGTCCTCCGGCTCACTCGCAAGCCAGCGCTCCGCGGTGTCCGCTCGCGCAAGGAGCGCCTCCGGCTCGGGCGATGCGACCGTGCGCGCGACCGGCCGCGCGAGCAGCGCCGTCTGAGCCCGTGCCGGAACGACAGCGCGCCCGTCGTGATTGAAGCGGATCGCGAGAGCGGCCGCCACGGCAATCAGAGCCACTCCTGCGGCGAGCGCAAGTGAGCGATACCCCACCTTGCTCGCAAGGCCCTCCGCTCTACCGCTCACGCCTGCCGCCCGCGGACCGCGCGCTGCTCGCATGCGCGAGCGCCGTTGCAGCTCGCTCCAGTCGAAGGGCGGCGCAAGCTCGACCGGCAACTGTCGCAACTTCTGCGCGATGGCCTCGTGGGCGGGATCCCGCTCGCCGTCCGGGGATTTACCTACGCGGGGGTACATGGCTGCCGCTCACCGTTCGGCTCGAGCCACTCGCGCAGGCGCCGGTGGGCGCGCGCGAGCTGGGACTTGGAAAAGCTCGCCGTGCGGCCGAACGCCTGCGCGATCTCCTGGTGCGAATAGCCCTCCACCTCGAAGAGCCAGACGATGGCTCGCGCCGTCGGCGACAGCATTGCGAGCGCCCGCTCGACATCGAGACTTTCGGCGGAGGGCGCAGCCGCGGCATGAGGCGCGGCGGGCCCATCGTCCCACCACGCGCCGAGATCGAGGCGCGCCCGCTGCCAGGGCGAGCGCAGATACATGAGGCACCGGGATATCGCGATCTGCCGAACCCAGGCGCCAAGCGGCGCCTCGCCGCGGAACGTGTCGAGCCGCTCGAACACCGTCATCAGGGTCTCCTGGAACAAGTCCTCCGCGACTGCCCGATTCCCGACCATCCGGTAGATCAGTCCGTAGGTCGCCGGCGCAAGCGCGGCATAGAGGCGGGACCGCGCCGTCTCGTCGCCGCTCCGCGCGCTCGAGATCAGCTCCCCCGTCACCCGGATTTCGACAAGCTTGCTCACCACAACCCAAGATGCGCCAGATGCTCGGGAGGTCGCAGCCGCCCACGAGCCGCAGGGCAAATCGCTATACTTCCGGTACTGTAAACGCTATGCCCGAGTGGCGGAATTGGTAGACGCAGCGGACTCAAAATCCGCCGCCCTTAAAAGCGTGTCGGTTCGACTCCGACCTCGGGCACCAGCAGCACGAGATTCCGGCGCCGCGGGACTGGACTTGAGCTCGGCGAACCGGTCCAATGGCGTCATGAATTTCTGCGCCGACTGCGGCGGCCCCGTCTCTATCCGCACACCTGCGGGCGATCATCTCCCGCGCTACGTCTGCGACCGCTGCGGGACCATTCACTACGAGAACCCGCGCCTGGTCGTCGGCTGCGTTCCGGAGCTCGACGGGCGTATTCTGCTCTGCAAGCGCGCGATCGAGCCGCGCCGCGGGTACTGGACCGTGCCCGCCGGATTCATGGAGAACGGCGAGACGCTTCAGCAGGCCGCCGCGCGGGAGTCGCAGGAGGAGGCGCTGGTTTCCGTCGAGATCGGATCCCTGCTGTCGATCGTGCACGTGCTGGCGGCGCACCAGGTGCACGTATTCTTCCGCGCCCGCTTGCTGAGCCGGGAATTCGGGGCCGGCCCCGAGAGCCTCGAGGTCGAGCTGGTCGATCCGGCGGATATCCCGTGGAGCGACATCGCCTTTCCGAGCACCGATTTCAGCTTGCGCCGGTACCTCGAGGACCGCGCGGCGGGAGCCGAGCCCTACCACTGCGCCGAGCTCACGCGCCGCTCTCTCCCCAAGGCCGACTGACCGGCGCCTCGCGCTTCGCGGCGGGCGCATGGCACAATATGTGGATCCGGGGCCGGGGAATCGTATGACCTTCGTCGTTACAGAGAACTGCATCAAGTGCAAGTACATGGATTGCGTGGAAGTGTGTCCGGTGGACTGCTTTCACGAGGGACCGAACTTCCTGGTGATCGACCCCGATGAGTGCATCGATTGCACGCTCTGCGAGCCCGAGTGCCCGGTCGAGGCGATCTTCTCCGAGGAGGAGTTGCCGGCCGGTCAGGAATCCTTCAAAGCCTTGAACGCCAAGCTCGCCAAGAAATGGCCGGTCATCGCCGAGAAGAAGGAGGCGCCGGCCGACGCCAAGGAATGGGAAGGCAAGCCCGGCAAGATCGACCTGCTCGAGACCTAGTGATTCACCGAGCGCAGCTCCTGCGCGAGGTCGGTAGGCGACACGTAGCCGGGTAGCATGTCGCCGTTGCTCAAGACGATCGCGGGCGTTCCGTCCAGGCCGAACTCCTGGCCCAGCTCGTATTCTCGAGCGACCGGCGTGTTGGCGCAGACCTTGACCTCAAGGGGCTCTCCGAGCTTGGCGCGCGTGAGCGCGTCATTGCGATTGGTCGAGCACCAGACCTGCTCGGCCTTCGTCCACGATTCCGTGTTGGGACCAGTGCGCGGGTAGAACAGGTACCGCACCCGGATCCCCAAGCGGTTGTAATCGGCGATCTCGCTGTGGAGCTTGCGGCAGTAGGCACAGTCCACGTCCGTGAAGACCGTGACGGTGTGCGGCGCGTTCCTCGGACCGAAGATGACCATCTGCGATTCCGGGATCGCCGCGAGCAGCTTGAGCCGCGTTTCGCGGCGCTGGTTCTCGGTGAGATCGACGTTGGTGCGCAGATCGTACAGATCACCGGCGATCGCATACCGGCCATCCGCCGAGACGAAGGCGGCATCGGTGCCGCGCATGACCTCGAACAACCCGGAGATGGGCGTCGCATGCACATCGTCGACCGCGGCGCCGGGAATCTTGCTCGCGACGAGGGCGCGTGGGTCGGCACTCGAGGCTTGCGCTCCGGAGTGCGCGGTTTTCTGGACAGTGCCCGTGTCCTGCTCGGACGCCAACGCGAGCGGAGCGAGGATGATCGCCGCGACGATGGCGGTGAAGAGCGATTTCATGCTGCGCTCCGGCTACGAGGACGGTTTGCGCCTTTTCGACCCGTTCCTGGATGGAAGGTTCGCTGGCCCTGCGGGGGGAAGTGTACCAGACCGCGATTCGCGACGAAGCGTCTCACCCGCGGGGATGGTGCTGCGAATGCAGCTCCTTCATGCGCTCCCGGGCGACGTGCGTGTAGATCTGGGTCGTGGACAGGTCGCTGTGGCCGAGCAGCATCTGCACGACGCGCAGGTCGGCGCCGTGGTTGAGCAGATGAGTCGCGAAGGCGTGGCGCAGCGTGTGCGGCGAGAGAGCCTTGGCGACACTCGCCTTGCGCGCGTAGCGCTTGATGATGTGCCAGAACGCCTGTCGCGTCATCCGATCGCCCCGGCGGGTGGGGAACAGGTACTCCGACTGGCGCTCGAGCAGGATCTCGCCCCGGGGACCGCGGGCGAACTCGTTGAGCCACCGAATCGCTTCCTCGCCGAGCGGAATCAGCCGCTCGCGATTGCCCTTGCCGAGGATGCGGATGACGCCCTGGTTCAAGTTGAGCTGCGAATGCCTGAGGTTCACCAGCTCGGAGACCCTGAGCCCGGTCGCGTACAGGACCTCGAGCATGGTGCGATCGCGGTTGCCGAGGGGATCGCTCACCTGGGGGGCCGCGAGCAGCGACTCGACCTCCTCCTCCGTGAGCGACCTCGGGAGCGAGCGGCCGATCTTCGGCATCGCGATCTCGGCCGTCGGATCCTCGCGGATGACCGCCTCGCGCATCAGGTAGCGGAAGAAGCGGCGAAAGCTCGAGAGCTGCCGCGCCGTGGAACGGGGGCGGGCGCCTGCTTGCACGCGCCACGCGATGAAGTCCTGAAGGTCGGTCCGCGACGTGCGCACCATCGGGATGTCCCGCTCCGTCAGCCAGCGCGAGAGGGCCGTGAGATCGGCCTTGTATGCCGCGAGCGTGTTGGCGGACAGTCCGCGCTCCATCCACACGGCATCGAGGAAGCGCGAGACCGTCGGATCGGACGTGTCGGGCGTGTGTGCTGCGGCTGTTGCGGCGTGCTTGGACAAAATCGGCCTCACCTTGGGAACCTAAGCGCACGCCGCAGCGCATCTGTCGAACGGTGCGCGCTCAAGGGGTTGGCGTACCGGTACAGTATGGGGAGGGGTCCGCTGCACTCGCGGTGACCATCATCACATCTAGAGCGCTGGCATAACATAACGAGAACCAGTTCACATGCGTAACCTTGCGCGCGCCGCCTACATCGCATACGTCTACCTGGCGTTCGCGCTTCTTGCCCTCGCCGCCTTCGGGGCGATCCTCGTCGTTCCGGGGCTTCAACGGCGGCGCGCCATCGCTCGGGGCGCCGCCCGCCTGTTTCTCGTCTGCGCCAGGATGACGCTCACGGTGAAGGGGATGGAGCGGCTCCCGCAAGGCCAGTGCGTCATCGTCGCCAACCATGCGAGCTACCTGGACGGCCTCGTGTTCACTGCCGCGCTTCCCCCGCGCTTCGGCTTCGTTATCAAGCGCGAGATGGCGGGCGTGCCGCTCGCACGCACGCTGCTGCATCGGATCGGTGCGGAATTCATCGAGCGCTTCGACCACGAGAAACGGACCGCCGACACCCGCCGCGTGCTCCGCAAGGCCTTGAGCGGCTGGTCCCTGATGTTCTTCCCGGAGGGCACGTTCTCCACGCAGCCCGGCTTGCTGAAGTTCCACGCGGGAGCCTTTCTCATCGCGGCTCGCGCAGAGTGCCCCGTCGTTCCGGCGGTGGTGCGCGGCACCCGCCTGGCCCTCCCGCCGTCCGGCCTGCTGCCGCGTGCCGCGCCAATCACCGTCGAGTTCCTGCCGACGGTCGCGGCCTCGACCCCCCAGTCCCGAGCCGCCGCGGCCGAGCTCCGCGAGCGCGCCCGCTCGGCAATTCTCCTGCACCTCGCGGAACCGGACCTGGAGGCCGCCTGATGCCCCGCATCCAGAGTCAGCGCGACGTGTCGAGCGATCGCTACCGCGTGTTGGGCATGTAAACTGCCCGTCGTGAGATTTCATCCGCGACAGCCTGTCCGCCCGGACCCTCCATGAATGCGGTAACGCGGGACGTCATGGAATATGACGTCGCGATCGTGGGTGCCGGACCCGCGGGGCTCGCCTGCGCCATCCGTCTCAAACAATTGCAGTCCGAGCTGCGCATCTCGGTGCTCGAGAAGGGCGCTGCCGTCGGCGCGCACGCCCTGTCCGGCGCCGTCATCGAGCCGGGGCCGCTCGATGCGCTCGCGCCGGAATGGCGCGAGGCGCCGCCCGGCATCTGCGTTCCGGCCCGGCGCGACGAGCTGCGCCTGCTCACTCGCACCGGGAGCCTCCCTCTGCCCATTCCGCCCCAGCTGCACAATCGCGGCAACTTCATCGTGTCGCTGGGGCTGCTCACGCCCTGGCTCGCGCACAAGGCCGAAGCACTGGGCGTCGACGTGTTCCCCGGGTTCGCGGCGGTGGAGGCGCTCTTCAATCCGGACGGGTCGGTCGGCGGTGTGCGGCTCGGCGACATGGGCGTCGAGAAGAGCGGCCGGCCCGGACCCCACTACTCGCCCGGCGCGGATATTCGCGCGCGGACGACGATCGCCGCCGAAGGCGCCCGCGGCAGCCTCGCCAAGCAGCTGATCCGCCGCTACGGTCTCGATGCGCGCTCGTGTCCCCAAAATTACGGCCTCGGCCTGAAGGAGCTCTGGCAGCTCCCGAAGGGCCGCGTCGAGCCCGGCCTCATTCAGCACACCCTCGGCTGGCCGCTCGACTCGCGCACCTACGGCGGCAGCTTCATCTACCACCTCGACGGCGACCGCGCGTACGTCGGGTTCGTCGCCGGCCTCGACTACGAGGACCCGCGCTTCTCGCCGTTCGAGGCCTTCCAGCAGTTCAAGAATCATCCGCGCGTCAAGCCGTTCCTCGCGGGCGGGGAGATCCTGGCGGCCGGCGCTCGCGCGATCGCCGCGGGCGGCTGGCAGTCGATTCCGCGACTGGACATGCCCGGGGCTCTGCTGATCGGCGATGCCGCCGGCGGAGTGAACGTGCCGAAGATCAAGGGTGTCCACCAGGCGATTCGCTCCGGCATGCTCGCGGCCGAGCACCTCGTCGAGCGCGGATCACCTGGTGGATTCGATGCCCGCTGGCGCGCTTCGCCGGGCGGACGCGAGTTGCGCGCGGTGCGCAATTTCAAGCCCGCCTTCAAGCACGGCCTGTGGATCGGCATCGCCAATGCCGCGCTCGAAGTGGCGACTCGCGGCCTCACGCCCTGGACGCTGAAGAACCGCACGCCGGACTCCGCCCGGCTCGCGCTGCTCTCGAACTCCTCCTCCCCCGACCGAGGCTGGGGCGACCGCACGCTACCGCCGCGGGACCGGCTCGCCTCCGTCTTCTTTGCCGCGACCACGCACGATGAGAATCAGCCGGTGCATCTCAAGGTGCTCGACACGTCCCTCTGCCTGGACCGCTGTGCGAGAGAGTTCGGTAATCCCTGCCAGCGATTCTGTCCGGCGAGCGTCTACGAGATCGTGGACGACGCCGCGGGCAAGCGCCTGCAAATCAACGCCGCGAACTGCGTCCACTGCAAGGCGTGCGACATCAAGGACCCGTACGAGATCATCAACTGGACCCCTCCCGACGGTGGCTCGGGACCGAACTACCAGGCGCTCTGAATGGACGCTGCGGCTTCCACGGCGGATGTGCACGAGCGCTACGCGCGGCAGCTCGCGGCGCGGGGCTTTCAGTCCGATCCCGCGCAGCTCACGGCCGTCGCGAAGCTCGACGATCTGCGCGAGCGCCTCATCGCGTCGCGTGCGAGAAAGCGCTGGCCGCGACGGGGCCGGCGGGCGAAGCCGGAGCGCGGCCTGTATCTGTGGGGCGGAGTCGGCCGCGGCAAGACCTGGCTCATGGATCTGTTCTTCGAGAGTCTGCCGTTCCCGCAGGCCCGGCGCACGCACTTCCACCGCTTCATGCACGACGTGCACGCGGCGCTCAAGGAGCTCCGGGACCTCGCGGACCCGCTCGAGCACCTGGCGGAGCGCATGGCGATCGATACGTGGGTGCTGTGCTTCGACGAGCTCGCGGTGGCGGACATCGCCGATGCGATGATCCTCGGCGGCCTGCTCACGGGGCTCACGAGCCGCGGGGTCTCGCTCGTCGCCACCTCGAACGTGCCCCCGCAAGATCTCTATCGTGGGGGCTTGCAGCGGCAGCGCTTCCTGCCGGCAATCGAGCTGATCGAGCGGCACACCGAGGTGCTCGAGGTCGCCGGCACGACCGATTATCGGCTGCGCCGACTCACGCATGCGGGCACCTATCTCGCCTCCGACGCCCCCGATTCCGCGCAGCGCCTGCAGGCCCTGTTCGACGAGCTGGCGGGCCACAGTGCCGCCGCCGGCGGCTCGATCGATATCGAGGGCCGCCCGATCCCGGTCGTCGGCCGCGGCCACGGGGCCGTGTGGTTCGACTTCGAGGCGCTGTGCGCGGGCCCCCGCAGCCAGGACGACTACATCGAGATCGCGCGCGAGTTCGGGTCCGTGATCGTCGCGAATGTGCCGGTGCTCGACGCGCTCCACGAGAATGAGGCGCGCCGCTTCATCGCGCTGGTGGATGAGCTCTACGATCGAGGCGTGAATCTGATCGTGTCCGCGGCGGCGCCCGCCGCGCAGCTGTACCGGGGGGAGCGGCTCGCACTCGAGTACCGGCGGACGGCGAGCCGGCTCGCCGAGATGCAAAGTGCGGAATATCTCGCGCGCGAGCATCGGCCATGAGGCCTCCCGGGAGGCCGAGCGACAGCTCTCCTCGGATACCCTCGCGCGCGATGCGCCGGAGGCGGAGCTCATGACCTCTCGGATTCCGGCGGCACGTCTGCGGCTCATCGAGCGGATCGTATCGGCTGCGCGCCAGCTGGCGCGCAGCGAGCGGATCGCGCCCCGCTCCGGGATCCCGCGGCTCGCCGAGAGCTTCCTGCGCGCGTACTACCACGGCGTCGCCGGGGAGGATCTCGCCGCTCGGGATCCGCGCTATCTCGCGGCGGCGGCCCTCGCTCACTGGCGCCTGGGCCGCGTGCGGCCGCGGCAGCGCCCGCTCGTGCGGGTGCTCTCCCCCGGCGCGGGGCGTGAAGGCTCCATGTCGCCGCACACGCAGGTCCTCGTCGTCACGAACGACATGCCCTTCCTGGTGGATTCGCTCGGCATCGTCTTCAGTGAGGCCGCGATCGGCGTCCACCTCATCGTGCATCCCGTTCTCTCCGTCGAGCGCGACCGCAAAGGCGAGCTGACCGGCGCTGGCCTCGTGGAGCCGGCGACTCGAGCGGGAACGGCGGTGCGTGCGGGCCGCCGACGCGCAGAATCCTGGCAGTTCTTCGAGATCGACCTGCAGCTCGATCCCGAGCGCCTCATCGAGCTGGAGCGCCGCCTGCTCGCGACGCTCGCCGACGTGCGCGCGGCGGTCGCGGATTGGGAGGCCATGCGGAAGTGCGCTCGCAGCATCGCCGCGGAGATCGGCCGCGCCGCGGCGCCCCGCCGCGAATCTCGACAGGCGAGATCGCTGCTCGAGTGGATGGACGACAATCACTTCACTTTTCTCGGCTATCGTCGCTACAACCTGCTTCGCGCTCGAAGCCGCGACCGGCTCGCACCGGCGCGCGCGTCGGGCCTCGGAATCCTGCGCACGCCGCGTCCCGGCGTGGCGCCGCCCAGGCCGATGATTCTGCGCGGAGAGATGCGCAAGCGGGCGCGGGCGCCCGATCCGCTCATCGTCACCAAGGCGAACTCCATCGCGACCGTGCACCGGGCAGCCTATCTCGATTACGTCGGGATCAAGACGTACGACGACTCAGGCTGGGTGACCGGCGAGCATCGCTTGGTCGGCCTGTGGACCTCCTCGGTCTACGAGCTGAGCCCGCGCGAGATCCCGGTCCTCGGCGCGAAGGTCGCGGAGGTGATCGCGCGCTTCGGGCTCGCTCCCGACAGCCACGACGCCAAGGCGGTGCAGCATGCGCTCGACACCTTCCCGCGCGATGAGCTGTTCCAGGCCACGGTGCCGGAGCTCATCCACATCGTGCGCGGCATCGTGAACCTCTACGAGCGCGCGCTGGTGCGGCTCTTCGTCCGCCGCGACGCCTTCGAGCGGTTCTATTCCTGCCTCGTCTATGTGCCGCGTGACCACTACACGACGGCGGTACGCGGCCGCATCGAGTCGATTCTCCGTACCGAGCTCGGCGGACGTGACGTTGAGTCGCAGGTACAGCTCTCGGAATCGACGCTCGCCCGGCTGCACGTCGTGGTGCGGACCGATCCGCCCGTGCGCCGCGCCATCGATGTGGCGCGCATCGAGCGAGAGATCGCCCGCGCCGCGAGCACCTGGGCCGACCGGCTGCACGCGGAGCTCGCGAAGCAGATGGACGAGGCCGCCGCGCTCGCCGCGACCAAGCGATATGCGGCCATGCTGCCCGCCGCGTACGTGGAGGACGTCGAACCCCAAATCGCGCTCGCCGACATCGCCGAACTCGCGGCGCTCGAGCGTGACCCCGGATCGCTGCGGCTGCGGCTGCACCGGCCCTCCCGGCAGAAGCTCGAACGAGTGCACCTGAAGGTGGTGAAGGTCGGCGACCCGGTGCCGATCTCCGACATCCTGCCGATGATGGAGAACTTCGGCCTGCGCGTGATCGCGGAGCGCCCGTACGAGCTCGCCTGGGCCGGCGGGGGCGCGGCGTGGATCCAGGACTTCGAGCTCGAGCACCGCGACGGCGTGCGGCTCGACATCGAGCGCATCGATCCCATGTTTCGCGAGGGATTCACCGCCGTGTGGCGCGGCGAGGTGGAGAACGACGGATTCAATCGGCTGCTGCTCGGCGCCGGCCTCGCCGCGCGCGAGATCGCCGTGCTGCGCGCGTACGGCCGCTATCTGCTCCAAACCGCGGTTGCCTTCAGCCAGGCGTCCATGGAGCGCGTGCTGGCGGGCAACGCGGGGATCGCGCGGAACCTCTTCCGCCTGTTCGCCGTGCAGCTCGACCCGCGAGTGCCGGAGCGCGCCCGCGGCCGCTCGGAACGCCTGGCGGCGGCCATCCGCCGCGCGCTCGATGCCGTCAAGAGCCCCGACGAGGACCGGATCCTGCGGGCCTATCTCAACGTCGTCTCCGCGACGCTCAGAACCAACTATTACCAGCCCGCGGCGGACGGGCGCGCGAAGCCTTATCTCTCGCTGAAGCTCGATCCGCAGCGCATTGCGGACCTGCCGCTCCCGCGCCCGAAGTTCGAGATCTTCGTGTACAGCCCGCGCCTCGAGGCGGTTCACCTTCGCATGGCGGATGTCGCCCGCGGCGGCATCCGCTGGTCGGACCGGCGCGAGGACTTCCGCACCGAGGTCTTAGGGCTGATGAAGGCGCAGAACGTCAAGAACACCGTCATCGTGCCGATGGGAGCGAAGGGCGGCTTCGTCGTGAAGCGCCCGCCCGCGGGAGGACCGGCGGAGCTCCAGCGAGAGGTCATCGAGTGCTACCGGACCTTCATGCGTGGCCTGCTCGACCTCACCGACAATCTCGTCGCCCGCAAGGTCGCTCCCCCGCCGCTCGTCGTCCGCCGGGACGGCCCCGACGTGTACCTCGTCGTCGCGGCGGACAAAGGCACCGCCTCCTTCTCCGACATCGCGAACGGCATCTCCCGCGAATACGGCTTCTGGCTCGGCGATGCGTTCGCCTCGGGCGGGTCGGCCGGTTACGACCACAAGAGGATGGGCATCACCGCCCGCGGGGCGTGGGAATGCGTGAAGAGGCATTTCCGCGAGATCGGCCGCAACGTTGAGCGCAGCGATCTGACGGTCGCCGGCATCGGCGACATGTCGGGAGACGTGTTCGGCAACGGCATGCTGCTGTCGCGCCACATCCTGCTCAAGGCCGCCTTCAATCACCAGCACATCTTCCTCGACCCGGCGCCCGATGCGAGGCTCTCCTTTGCGGAGCGCGCGCGGCTCTTCGCGCTGCCGCGCTCGACCTGGGACGATTACGACCGCCGCAAGCTCTCCCGCGGCGGGGCCATCCATCCCCGCTCGGCCAAGTCGATCGCGCTCTCGCACGAGGCGCAGGAGATGCTCGGGCTGCCGGCCGTCTCGGCGACTCCGCACGAGGTCATCCGCGCCATCCTTCGGATGCCAGTCGACCTCCTCTGGAACGGCGGCATCGGCACCTACGTGAAGGCCTCAACCGAATCCCACCTCGACATCGGCGATCGCGCCAACGACGCTGTCCGCGTGAATGGGGCCGAGCTGCGCGCCAAGGTCGTCGGGGAGGGAGGCAATCTCGGACTCTCGCAGCGCGGCCGCATCGAGTACGCGCTCCGCGGCGGCCGGCTCAACACGGATTTCATCGACAACTCGGCGGGCGTCAACACCTCGAGACGTCGAGGTGAACATCAAGATCCTGCTCAATCCCGAGGTCGCGGCGGGCCGACTCCGCTACGCCGACCGCAACCGCCTGCTCGCGGCCATGACAGACGATGTCGCGGCGCTCGTGCTACGCAACAACTATTTGCAGAGCCAGGCGCTGAGCACGCTCGAGCTGCAATCGGTCGCGCGCCTCGCCGAATACCAGCACCTCATCCGCCTGCTCGAGCGGTCCGGCGGCCTCGCCCGCGAGATCGAATATCTGCCGGACGACGAGCAGCTCGCGGAGCGCCGCCAGCGCGGCATCGGCCTCACGCGGCCTGAGCTGAGCGTCGTGCTGTCCTACAGCAAGATCTGGCTGAGCCATCACCTCATCGCCTCGGACGTGCCGGAGGACCCCTACCTGTCGCACGAGCTCGAACGGTACTTTCCCCCTGCCCTGCGCCGCCGCTTCGGCAGAGTCATTCCGCATCATCGCCTGCGGCGCGAGATCATCGTCACCGCGACGACCAACAGCCTCGTCAACCGCATGGGGCCGGCGTTCGTGCTCCGCGCGCAGGAGGATACCGGTGCCGAGCCCGCGCGCATCGCGCGCGCGTACACGGCGGCGCGCGAGATCTTCGACATGCGCGCGCTCTGGGCGCAGATCGAGGCCCTCGACAACCGCGTCTCCGCGAAGCTGCAGTACACCATGATGTACGAGACGAGCCGGCTGCTGCGCCACGTGACGTACTCTCTGCTCGCGACGCGGGGCCGCGAGCTCGCGATCGACCAAGCGGTCACCGCGCTGCGTGGCGGGGTGCGCGAGCTCGAGTCGCACATCGCATCGAGTCTCACGGGACTGTCGCGCGAGCAGTTCGACGCCGCGCGCCGGCAGTACATCGAGGCGGGCGTCCCCGCGGAGGTCGCCGTCCGCGTCTCGAGCCTCGACGCCCTCAACTCGGCGCTCGATATCGTGGAGCTCGCCGGGAGCCGCCGCGTGCCCGCCGCGCAGGCGGCGCAGGTCTACTTCGAGGTCGGCGCCCGCATCGGGATCGACTGGCTGCGCGATCAGGTGGAGCGCCTGCCGGTGGACGGCGCCTGGCAGGCCGCCGCGCGAACGGAGCTGCGCTACGGCCTGCATCGCGCGCACCGCCGCATCGCCGACCGGGTGCTCACGGCGAAGCGGACCGGAAGCCCGCTCGCGCGCGTCTCGGCCTGGGTCCGATCCGCGGGCCAGGAGCTCGATCACTGGCAGCGCACCGTCGCCGACATGCGCGCCGCCGGCGCGGCCGATTTCGCCACGCTGTCCGTCGGGCTCGAATCGGTGCGCAAGCTGGCCGATTGAGACACAATATCCGCATGACTCGCAAACTCATCCTGGTGCGCCACGGCCAGAGCCTCTGGAACGTGGAGAACCTGTTCACCGGCTGGGTCGACGTGGACCTCTCCGAGCTGGGCCGCGACGAGGCGCGCGCCGCGGGGCGGCAGCTGCTCGCCGAGGGCATCGCCGTCGACATCGCCTACACCTCCGTGTTGAAGCGCTCCATCCGCACGCTCTGGATCATGCTCGATGAGCTGGACCGCATGTGGATTCCCGTGGAGCGCTCGTGGCGGCTGAACGAGCGCCACTACGGCGCCCTGCAGGGCCTCGATAAGATCCGCACGGCCGAGCGCCACGGCGATGCGCAGGTGAAGATCTGGCGGCGCAGCTACGACATTCCCCCGCCGCCGCTCTCGCACGACGACGAGCACCACCCGCGATTCGACCCTCGCTACGCCGGGGTCGACCCGGCGGAGCTTCCCTCCGCCGAGTCCCTGAAGGACACGCTCGCTCGGGTGCTGCCGTACTGGCGCCAGAGCATCGCCCCGCAGTTGAGTGCCGGGCGCAACGTGCTGGTGGTCGCCCACGGCAACAGTCTGCGCGCGCTGGTGAAGATGCTCGACGGCATCTCCGAATCCGACATCGTCGAGCTCAACATCCCGACGGGGATCCCGCTGCTCTACGAGTTCGGCCCCGCGCTCGAGCCCCTGAGCCACCGCTACCTCGGCGACCCCGCGGCGGTGGCCGCCGCGGCCGAGGCTGTCCGCCGTCAATCGGAGAAGCGCTGACGCCGGGTGGGGCCGCACACGCCCCGGCCCGCGCTTCAGCGCGAGTCAGGCCCGGCTGCTCGCTGCCGGACGACGCCCGCCGCCCAGCCGTCGTAACGCCCGCCATTGACGCCGGCGAGCTCGCCGAAGCGATGGCTGAGCTCCTGCATGTCCGGCACGGACAGCCTCATCGACCGGCAAGCATGCAGGCTGAAGGGCTGGTCCACCGCCTCCGGCACCGGCTTCACATCCACGGAGAAGCCTTCGAGCTCGAGCGCTCGGCGCAGCGCCTGGCAGGCGGCCTCGCTCGGCAGACCGAAGAAGAAATCGACCTGGTGCGGCTGAAAGGGATCCGACCCCATGGCGCGCAGCTGCGAGATCTGCTGCGCGTCCCAGTCCGCGCGCAGGGAGGCCCCCCGCACCTTGCGCAGGTTGAAATAGATTCGGACCAGCACCGCGATGGCGATGAGGATGAACAGGATCAGCAGCCAGAACATAATTTTCTCGATCGCGATGGCGTGTCGGCGGCGAGCTTGAGGTCACTCATCCGGAGCGATCGTGACTTTGAGCCCCGCGAGCTCCGCCGTGAACTCGATCTGGCAGGACAGGCGCGAGTTCCTCTCGTGGTGGGTGAGCTCGGAGAGCAGCTCGCGCTCGTCGGACATCGCCGCCGGAAGCCGCTCGAGCCAGCCAGGATCGACGTAGACGTGGCACGTCGCGCACGAGCACATTCCGCCGCAGATCGCCGCCACCCCGTAGTCGAGCTCGCGCAGGGTCTCCATCACCTTGAGGCCCACCTTGGCGTCCACCTCGTGCTCGACTCCGTCCCGATCAATGACTCGCAACAACGCCATGCGCTCGCTCCAACCCTTCCAGTGCGGAAAAATCGGTAGTCTGCCGATCTTGCGTGTCGAGCGCCAGCGGGGCTCGCGGGTCAGGTCCCCGCGGCGGCGAGCGGGCCGAAGACCTTCATGACGAAGACGGCCCTGTCCACCTCGCTGAAGGTCGCCTGCATCTCGCGGCCGAGCGTGCCGAGGACCGCCTCGTACGGCCCGAAGAGTTGGGTGCTGAGGCTCGTGGTGACGATCTTCAAGCGGCCGTCGGCCCGCAGGCGATCGAGGAACGCCGTGATCCGCGGCTGGTAGTCGTCCGCGAGCGGGTACAGACTGATTTCGGCTCCGATATCCATGAGAATACTCCTCCTGCGGCACCCGCCGCAGTACTAGAATGGGCATTCGCCGCGGCACCGAGACTTACGGCGATGACGCGCAGAATACAGATTCATCAGGTTGACGCCTTCACCAACCGGCGCTTCACGGGCAATCCGGCGGGCGTCGTACTGAATGCGGACGGCCTCGAGGATGCCGAGATGCTCGCGATCGCCCGCGAGCTCAACAACGCGGACACCGCTTTCATCTTCTCCGCCGACGCTCCCGACCACGATGTGCGGGCCCGCTTCTTCACGCCGCGCACCGAGGTGGGCTTCGTCGGCCATGCGACGGTCGCGGCGCACTACGTGCTCTCCCGCGATGGGGAGAACCAAGGACGGCGCCGCCAGAAGTCACGGGCGGGCATCGTCGATATCGAGATTCGCGGGTCCGGCGGGGAGCGGCGGATCGCCGTGCGCCAGAGCCGTCCGCCGCTCGGCCGGGAGCTCAACGAGCGGGAGCGGCTCGCCGTGCTCGATTCGCTCGCGCTCGCCTCGGATGAGCTGGACACGCGCTGTCCGCTGCAGATCGTCGGAGCGGGCAGCACGCGGCTGATGGTCGCCGCGCGCGGCCACGAGCAGTTGAAGCAACTGAAGCCCGACTTCGCGCGGCTCACGACGCTCTCCGCCCAGATCGGAGCCGCGGGATACTTCGTCTTCACGCTCTCTCCGCGGGAGAAGGACTGTCTCACCGAATCGCGCATGTTCTGTCCGGCGCTCGGCATCCCGGAGGATCCGGTGAGCGGCAACGCGCACGGACTGCTCGGCGCGTACCTCGCCCGCTACGAACTGCTCGCTCGCCAGGGCGAGCGGGCGTCGTTCTCCGGCGCGCAGGGTCACTACATGAGCCGCCCCGGCCGGGTTGACGTTGAGCTGGAGTTCCATGACGGGGCGCTCGACGGTGTGTGGATCATCGGCCAGGCCGTGTCTATCTTCGAGACGGAGCTCACTCTGTAGCCGGCATTCCGGTCTCGGCATCGAGCAGCGAGCGCCGCGAGCGCAGGAGCAGCCAGATCGCGGGGAACGTGATGACCGCGCCGGCGAGGAACGGGGCGTTGGGGCCGAGGATCTCATAGAGGTATCCCGATACGAACGGCCCGATCACGCGGGCGAGGCTCGTGCTCGCCTGGTACGTGCCCATGACGGCCCCGCGATCGCCGCCCCTTGATTGCTTGGATGCGAGAGCCGACGCGCACGGCGTGAACGCGCCCATCCCGAGTCCGGCGAGCGCAAGCCCCACACCGACGAGCGGCACGCTCCTGCCCGCGACGGCGACGATGATGAGTCCCAGCGCGTAGGACACCACGCCGAGGCTGCCGAGCACGGCTTCGCCGAGCCGCGGCACGAGCGCCCGGATGAAGCCGCCTTGCATCGCCACCGTGAGCAGCGAGACGCCGAACAGCGCGAGCCCGACCGTGCGGGGTCCGACGCCGAACCGGCCGAAGGCCCAGATGACGAAGATCGATTCGAGGATGCCGTACGAGCACACGACGAGCAGCGCGGCGCCCGCGACGGAGCGCAGCCCCGCACGCTGGCGCAGCAGCTTGAGGGGGCTCGGGCCGCGCTCGCGCCGCGGCTCGCGCTCCGCGGGCGAGCGGCTCTCCGGCAGCCAAAATTTCACGAGCAGGATGGCGAGCACGCTCAATGCGACCGATACGAGCGCGGGGCGCAAGAAGTTCGCGGTCGCCGCATCATTGCCGGATAGCGCTCCGCCGACCGGAATGCCGAACATGAAGCCCACGCCGATGGCGGCGCCGACGATGCCCATGGAGTGGGCCCGGTCCTCAGGAGTGCTCACGTCGGATGCGTAAGCGAATGCCGCCGCGAGGTTCCCCGCCATGAAGCCGGCCAGCATGCGGGACAGCAGGAGGAGCCCGAGACCGTTGGCGACGGCGAGGATCGCGTACGAGAGGCAGGCGCCGCCGAGGCTCGACATCAGGATGGCTCGCCGGCCGTGACGGTCGCTGAGGCGCCCCCAGAAGGGCGCGGCGATGAACTGGCAGAGCGAGTAGCTGCCGAGTATGGCGGTGATGACTTCCGGACTCGCGCGGAACCGCTCGCCCATGTAGGGGATGAGCGGGATGAGAACGCCGAATCCCAGCACGTCGATGATCGAGACGCAGAACAGGATTCTGAGAGGCGATTTCACTCGAGCCCTCGCAGCCGATAGCCCGGTCCCGCACCTGGCCGAACCGCTCCGTGGCCCGCCGATGCGGACCGCTCATCCATGGCCGGCCGCTCGCTCGCGGGCCGAGTCCGCCTCGCCGCGGGCCGCCCTGACCGGTCCGCAGTAACGACTGCGGCCTTCGCGCAGCTCCAGCTCGTGAGTTGCGCCGCGCGGCCATTCTTCCCGGCGGTGCGTCGCCATCACGAGCGTCGTGCCGGCTGCCGTGAGCGTTGCGAGCTCCCGCAGCAGGAGGTGGCGCGTCGCCGCATCGAGGCCCGCGAACGGCTCGTCGAGCAGCAGCAGCCGCGGCCGGTTGATCCACGCCCGGGCGAAGAGCACGCGCCGCAACTGGCCGTAGGAAAGCTCCCTGAGCGTCCGAGCCCCGAAGGTGCTAAGGCCGAAGGCGGCGAGCGTCCGCTGCGCCGCCCGCCTGTCCGCGAGGCTCGGCGGCGCATCGAGGCCGATGCTCGCATGCCGTCCCGATTGGACCGCCTCGCTCACCGTGAGATCCCTCGGCTCGGCGTCGAGCCCCGATCGAGGCCGCTCCGCGCCGAGGATGCTCCGCGTGGCGGCCATCGAGGATTGCAAGTGCGGAGCGATGAACCCAACCTTGCGCTTGAACAGCTCGAGCGGAACGCCGGGCTCGATGCCGGCGCGCTCGATGCGGCCGCCTGCCGCGACGGAATGATCGCCATAGATCGTCCGCAGGAGCGTCGATTTTCCCGAGCCGTTCGGGCCGTGAATGACCCAGCACTGGCCGCGCGCGATCTCGAGAGACAGATCCTGCAGCACGCACCGCTCGTCTAGATAGACCGACGCGCGCCTCAGGCGGACTAGGATTTGGCCGCGGGCCCTGAAGCGCCGAGGGGGAGAGGGTGCGATGCCCCCACGCCCTCGCGAGCGCCCTCCGGGCGCGGACTGGACGCGAGGGCGTGGGGGCATCGCACCCTCTCCTTCGCCCAGCCCCGCACCGCCAAACTCCGGCAGGTGAGGCCCTAGCCAGCGTCCGAGAGGAGCGCGAGAGAAACGGCCGCGGTAGACGATACGGCCGGCGTCGAGCACCAGCGCGTGGGTGGCGCTCCGCGGAACATCCTCCGTCCGATGCGTCGCGAGCGCCCAGGGCAGGCGCGACCGGCCCGTGCGGTCGAGCCAGTCGAGCGCCGCGGCGTGATTCACCGCATCGAGCCCGGCGAGCAGCTCATCGAGCAGCAACAGCTTCGGCCGCGACGCGAGCGCGCGTGCGAGCAGCACGAGACGGCGCTCGCCGTAGGAGAGCGTGAGGAAGCGGCGCTCCGCGAGGTGAGAGAGAGACAGCTCGCCGAGCACGGCCGCGATCGCGCGACTGTCCGGCGCGGTGAGCGCATCGAGCGGGATGTCGGTGCGATGGAGTCCCGTCCCGACGATCTGCTCGGCGGTGAAGTTCCACCCGTAGCGCTCGTACTTGTCCTGGCGTTCCGGGCCGACGTAGGCGATCTCCTCCAGGACCTCGAGCGGCGTGCGGTACACCGTGCCGCACAGCCGATAATGACGCAGCTCCCGGCCCGTCGGAGTGGGCCAGACGCTGCCGGCGACGAGCTTCAGCAGCTGTGTCTTTCCTGCGCCGTTCGCTCCCGCGAGTATCCAGCGCTGCCCGGGCGAGATCGTCCATTCGATGTCCCGCAGCACCGTGCGGCCGGCGCGCCGCAGCCCGATGTGTCTCAACCTCGCCTGAAGATACTGCCGCGCCATGAGTCGCCGTGACCGCACGTCCACCGTGCCAGCCCGGAGCTTGAGGAGTCCACATCACGAGCGCAAGCGTAGGGCGGCGGCTTGCCGCGGGGTGTGCAGACCCGTGCCTGAGAACTAGGGCTGAGGGACAGCACGCTGGTGCGCGTATACGTTTTATTAGCGCTGCAGGGCGGGGGGTGGGGGTCGTCCGAGCTTGGCGGCACAGCATGTCGCGCCGGAGCCCTGTAGGGTCATGAGGGGGAGCTTGACATGAAGTGGAAACCGGTATCGCGTGCCGTGCACGCAAGCCTCCTGATCGCTTGCGGGGCGACATTGCGGACCGTTGCTCAACAAGGGCCCGTGCAGCCCGCCGCGCCTCCGGACTCGGAAGCGCGGCTGCCCCTTGCTCCGAACCGCCGACCGCGGGCGCTGGCGAGGACTGCACCCGCCGCTGCCACGAAAAGCTCGCAGTCGAATGCGCCCGCGCAGGGCAATGCTGGGCAGATGCAAGAGGTGACCGTCACCGCGCAGCGCCTGAACCTGATCGGCGTCGCGACGACGGCCAGCCAAGGCGTGGTCGTGAACAGCGAGATCACCCTGACGCCGGCCTACCGGCCTGGCCAGGTTCTCGAGACGGTTCCGGGCCTCGATGTCACCACTCACAGCGGCGAGGGCAAGGCCAACCAGTACCTGATGCGCGGTTACAACCTCGACCATGGCACGGACCTCGCGGTATTCGTGGACGGCATGCCCATCAACGAGCCCACCCACGCGCACGGCCAGGGCTACGCCGACATCAACTTCATGATCCCGGAGCTCGCGACCAACATCAGCTATACCAAGGGCACCTACTACGCCGACGAGGGGGATTTCGCCTCCGTCGGCTCGATCCATATCAATTATCTCAATACCATTCCGGACCAGGCCTCGGTGACTGTCGGCACGGAGGACTTTCAGCACTATCTCGTCGCCGGATCGACGCAGCTCGGCAGCGGAAACTTACTCGGTGCGCTGGAGACCCAGCACTACGATGGACCGTGGACGACGCCGGGCGATCAACGCAAGGTCAACATGGTGCTGCGCTTCAGCACCGGTGACACTCAAGAGGGCTATTCGCTGACTGCGATGTTCTATCACGATCTGTGGAATGCGCAGACCGACCAGCCCGAGCGAGCGCTCACCGAGGGCCTGATCTCCTCGCCCTACAGCGAGCTCGATCCATCGGACGCCGGCTATGCGGAACGCTCGAGCCTCTCATGGATGTATCACGAGGCGCTCGGCGAGGGCGTGTTCACCGCCAATGCCTACGTGATCAGCAATCATCTGACGCTGTGGAATGACTTCACGCATTTCTTGGTCGACCCCATCAACGGCGATCAGGAAGAGCAGCATGAGGACCGCACCACGGTCGGAGGCGACGCGAGCTATGCCTGGACGACACAGATCGGGGGATTCAGCAACGACTGGCTGACCGGCCTGCACAGCCGCTTCGATTACAACGACGTTCGAGCGTCTACCCAGCGAGGATCGCATCCCGCTGACGGTTGCTCAGCTCGAGGAAGTCGATTACCCCTCTGTTTACAGTGAGAGCGACACCGTGCGCCTCAGCAGTGTTGCCGGCTATGTGCAGGACACGACGCACTGGACGGACTGGTTTCGCTCCGTGATTGGGTTTCGGGAAGACTACATGTACGGCAGCGACGTAGGCACCTGGTACGGTACGGCGAGCCGCGCGCTGCCCGAGCCGAAAGCCAGTCTGATCTTCCGAGTGGCCGAGGATACCGAGCTTTACACGAGCTACGGCGTGGGCTTCCACAGCGATGACCTTCGCGGCGTGAACCAGGCCAGGATCGAAGGTGTTGACGGGGCCCCACTCATCGCCAAGCAGACCGGCGAGGAAGTCGGCGTGCGCCAGGACTTCTTCGATCACAAGATCGCGACGACGCTGGCGGTATACAGCCTCGATGCGCAGTCGGAGACGACCTACAATCCGGACATCGGCCAGGACACCGCCGGCCCCGGCAGCCACCGCACCGGCTTCGAGCTCAATGTTACATATCAGATACTGCGGTGGCTGGAGCTCTATGGCAGCTACTCGGGCGACCGCGCCCGCTACACCACCCCCTACGACGACGGTACCGGCCATCTGGGCGAGTACCTGCCGAACGCGCCCTTCGCGACGGGTCAATTCAATCTCTATGTGACGAACCTGGGCCCCTGGAGCGGAGGTCTGGAGTATCGGTATCTTAGTTCTTTCCCGTTATCCTCCGGGCCGTGCGCCGACTCGGCCGTCGCCACCGATTTTGGTCACGGCATGACCTGCGCCGATGCGCCGACCGAGAAGGGTATGGTCTTCGGTTCCGGCTATGGGGAATGGAATGGTGACGTTCACTACGCGTTCGGCCGGGGTTGGAGCGCCGGGCTCGGCGTGTACAACATCCTCAACAAGAAGGCGAATTCCATGGAATATTGGTACGTTGATCGCCTCCCAGGGGAACCCTTATACGGCCAAGCCGATGTTCACTTTCATCCCTTGGAACCCACCACGGCGCGCTTGACGATTGCGAAGATGCTTTGAGGATCCTCGCTGTCCAGGAAGGCTACGCGTACCAGTAAGCCGCGGCGCGCATCTCGATGCTCGCTCGAGGCGGCACGCCCGGTGGACAGGTCGGATCGTCGAATGCGCTGTGCGGCACCTGACTCGGCTCATCCGCCGAGGAGTCATTCGTCTTGAACACGATCACCTCGTCGCGCGTCATGCTCGAGTAGTAGAGCCAGCGGTGCCTGGGGTTGTGCCGCACGACCAGCCCCTCGAACGACCATTCGGGCTGGCCCGCGACATCGAAGACGGCATCCGCGGGCACGAGGTCCCGAGGCTCCACGGTGCGCGCGTCGCACATGGCGAGCGGCACATCCTGCGGCGGCGGGGAGAACGTCCGCCAGATGTTGTAATGCGCGAACCGGCGCACGCTCCGGGCATTACCCTTCGGCCGCGAGCGCTCCGCGAACGCCGCGGCGGTCGCATCGGAGCAGTCGATGTGGATGAAGCGCGCCGGCCGGGAGTTGTTGAGCCGGCCGGAGTCCGCCGACTTCTCGCCGAACCGCAGAACGCCCGTTCCATTCACCACGACGGCATCGGCCCCCGAGAGCTCGAGCATCAGCCTCTCGATCTCCGCTGGGTGCAGCGCGGCCACTTCCTGCCCGTTGCGGAAGTCCGAGACGGCGCTGCGGTGCCGGACGAGCGCGACGCCTTCGCACCCGAGCGCGGGGGCTGCCGCGGACGCACGCACGTCCTCGATCCGGACCGTTCGCGGGTCGAGCGTCAGCACGTCGCGCGAGGAGTCGTTGGCGTAATACCGCGGCCGCACGGACATCGCGGCCGTGTAATTGATGGAGCCCTCGACGCTGTGGGCGCCCGCGCCCGCCTGCTTGGCATGCTGGGGAGATGCCATGCTCGCGACTATCGAGATTGCTCGGCCTCAAGTCAAGCAGACGCCTTGGCGCGGCGATCGTCCTGGCGCAGCGGTCGCCCTGGCACAGCGGTCACCCTAGCGCCGCGGCCTCTCGTGGCCTCCGCGATGGGCGGCGGGATTGGCTCGCAGCCGCGGGGCGGCGAGCGCCGCCCGCAAGAACCGGAAGGCCTCGTCCGCCGGCATGGGCAGCGCGAATAGAAAGCCCTGGACCGAGGTGCAGTGCTCCTGGGCGAGAAACTGCCACTGCTCCGAGGTCTCCACCCCTTCGGCGACGACCTCGAGCCCGAGCGCGCGCCCGAGCGCGATGGTCGCCCGGCAGAGGGCCCCATCGTACGCATCGGCGGCGCAGTCGGTCACGATCGACCCGTCGATCTTCAGGCGATCGACGTTGAACCTCTTCAGCCGCGCGAGCGAGGAGTGACCGGTGCCGAAGTCGTCTATCGCGAGCGAGACCCCGAGCTGCTTGAGCCGGGCGAGGCTCCGTGCCGCCACATCCGGCGAGCTCATCGCCGCCGACTCGGTGATCTCCAGCTCGAGAAGCTTCGCAGGCAGCCCGGTCGTTGCAAGCACGGCGGCGACGCGCTCGGCGAGGTCCTCGCGGGCAAACTGCAGAGGCGAGAGATTGACGGCCATGATGAGCGGCTCGCCGCCCTGATCGAGCCAGGCGCGCATGTCGCGGCAGGCGGCCGTGAGTGCCCACTCGCCGATCGGCTCGATGAGCCGGGTCTCCTCGGCGATCGGGATGAACAGCGCGGGCGGGATGAGCCCGCGCGTCGGATGCTTCCAGCGCAGCAGCGCCTCCATGCCGATCGGCCGGCCGGTGAGCGTGTCCATCTGCGGCTGGTAATGCAGCACGAACTGGCTCTCGGCGAGCGCATCGCGCAGCTCCGTCTCGAGGACCAGGCGCTGGTCCGCCGCCTGCGTCATCGCCGGCTGGTAGACCTCGTACGTGTCCCGCCCGCGGGCTTTGGCCGCGTAGAGGGCAATGTCCGCTTTCTTCATCAACGTCTGCCCATCGATGCCGTCGCCCGGAAAGACGCTCACTCCGGCGGTCACCGTCACGTGAACCGTGCTCCCGTCGACCTCGACGCGGCCCCGGAGCTGATCGAATACCTGACTCGCGACGGCCTCGATTTGCGTCTCCGCGCGCAGCTGCGTCAGCGCCACGACGAACTCGTCGCCGCCGATACGGGCGACGATGTCCGCTTCGCGCACGGCGCCCCGTATCCTGCGCGCGAGCTCCACGATCACACGGTCGCCAGCGTCGTGCCCCAAGGTGTCGTTGATGGTCTTGAACCGGTCGAGGTCGATCATCATGAGGGCGACCCGGCCCCGGCTCGCCCCGGCGGCCGTCAACGCCTCGGCGAGCCGCGTTCGCAATCCCAGGCGGTTGTCGAGTCCGGTCAGCGGGTCGTGATAGGCGAGGAAGGAGATGCGCTGCTCCGCGCGCTTGCGGGCGGCGATGTCCTCGACCATGGACCACATGAGCCGCGTGCCGTCGCTCGACGTGACCATGATGCCGGTGACCTGCACGGGAACCCTCGAGCCGTCCTTGCGCGTGAGCTCCTTCTCGAGCGGGCCAAAGCGCCCGCTCTGCATCAGGCTGTGGACACGCTGGCGCTGGTCCTCGTTGCCGTTGTCCACCGCCCAGTCCCACCAGTTCATGCCGGCGAGTTCCTGCCTGGAGTATCCGGTGATCACCTCCATCGCATAGTTGGTCTGCAGGAAGCGGCCTTCGCTGTCGCTCAGCGCGATGCCGAGCGGCGAGAGGTCGTAGAGGCTGCGCAGCTTCTCCTCGCTGACGCGCAGCTCCTGCTCGGCGAGCTTGCGGCGGGTCACGTCGTTCACGTAGCCCGTCCACGTCGTGCTGCCGTCCGGATTGCGCTGGGGCATCGCGTGCGCCTCGAGCCAGCGCAGCTCGCCCTCCGAGGTGATCAGTCGGTGCTCGGTGTGCCAAGGCGTGAGGGTCGCCGCCGAGTGCAGCATCGCGGCGCGGTCGAGCGTGTTCTCCTCCGGATTGACGAGGAAGTCCGACATGCTTCGCTCGTCGCCCATCAGCTCCTCCGGGCTCACCCCGTACAGGTCGCGTGCGCCGGGGCTCACGTAGAGGTACTGCGGCTGGCCGTCGGTGTTGAGCCGCCATTGAAAGATCATGCCCGGAACATTGGCGGCGATGACCGCCAGGTTCTCGGCGGCGCGGCGGCGCTCGTCATCCGCGCGGCGCTGCTCCGTCACGTCGATCTGCACACCGAATAGGCGCAGCGGTGCACCGTCGCCCGCGCGCTCGAGTACGCCGCCTGTGCCGAGTACCCAGCGCCACGAGCCGTCCTTCGCGCGCACCCGGTGGGTGCCCCGGAAGAGATCGGCGCGGCCGCCCATCACCTCGCCGACGGCCTGGTCTGCCGTCGCGCTGTCTTCGGGGTGGCAGAGCTCACGCAGGCCCTCGAGCCCCAAGGTGAGCTCGTGCGGCTCGTAGCCGAGCATCTTGCAGAAGGCCTCGTTCAGCGTGACGGTGCCGCGCTGCGTATCGAGCTCCCACGTCCCGAGGTTTGCGCCTTCCATCATCATCCGCGCGCGATGCTCGCTGAGCCGCATCGCCTCGCGCACGCGCACCTGCTCCGTCACGTCGCGCTGGATCGCGATGTATCCCTCGACCTCGCCCCGACCGTCGAGCAGAGCGTCCAGGTCGGCCTCGATCCAGCGCTCCCGTCCGTCGCGCATGCGGATCAGCACCTCGAACTGGGCGCCCGCTTTCTGGGCGTAGAGCTCGCGCGCCCGCTTCACGGTCGCCATGTCGGTTCCGTCGAAGAACAGCAGGTCGCCGGCGATCTGCCCGCATGCCTCATCCGATGTGTAGCCCGTGAGCTGGGTGAAGGTCTCGTTCACCCACTGGATCCGGTGCTGCGGATCGGTGATGGCCACGGAGATTCCGCTGTGACCCGCGACCAGCGCGGTCCAGTGATGCTCGGCGTCCGCGCGCGCCGCGGCCGCGTCCGCAGCCGTCCGCGTGCCCCATCGGCGCGCGAGCCAGTGCCAGATCCATGGCGCGCCGAAGAGCAGCGCGAGCCAGGCCGTGCTCCGGGCATCGAAGAGTGGTCGTGCGCCGAGGCCGTGGGCGAGGTATGCGCGGGCGAGGAGCGCGAGCTGCGCGGCGAGAATGACGCACGCCGCGCCGACCAGGGCGAAGCGGCGCGTAATACCGCCCCTCCGCGCGGCGCGGGCCCGTCGTGAGCCGAAGCCTGCTGCGCTGAAGGTCCTGGGCAAAGCCCTGCGGCCGTGGGCTCGCATTGGTGCTATGTCAACAACGGTCGTAGTTCGGGCTGACCAGTTATCGGCCGCGCCGGCTTCGACTTTAAGGAGGACGGCCGAGCTCGGGCGCTAGAATGGCGGATCGCGCGGAGCGTCCGCGTCACGGTTATCTGTGAGACCCTGAGTCCCCGAGTCATTATGTCCATCCCCTCGAGCGCCCTTCCCACGCTCTACATTCCCCACGGCGGCGGGCCTTGCTTTTACATGGACTGGGACTATCCCACCCCGAACCCCTGGACCGCTCTTGCGGGCTGGCTCGGCGGGCTCGCCGCCTCGATCGGCCGCGTGCCGAAGGCGGTGCTCGTCATCTCCGGGCACTGGGAGGAGGACCCGATCGCCGTGAATTCGCAGGAGCGGCCGGCGCTCCTCTACGACTACTACGGCTTCCCGAAGCATACCTACCGCCTCCAGTATCCGGCGCCGGGCGCACCGCAGCTCGCACGAGAAGTGCGCGACCTGCTCCGGACAGCCGGATTCCCGGCGCGCGAGGAGAGCCGGCGCGGCCTCGACCACGGAGTGTTCGTGCCGTTCAAGCTCATCTATCCGCACGCCGACGTGCCGATCGTGCAGATGTCGTTGCGGCGCGGTCTCGATCCGGCCGCTCACCTCGCCATGGGCGCGGCGCTCGCGCCGCTCCGCCGCCGTGACGTGCTGATCGTCGGCAGCGGCATGAGCTTTCACAACCTCGGCATCCGGTCCATCGAGAATGAGCGCATTCCCGAATCGGAGCGGTTCGATGCGTGGCTCACGCAGGCGGCCTGCGCGCCTGCCCCCGAGGACCGCAATGCCGAGCTCGTGCGCTGGGCCCGCGCGCCCGCGGCGCGCTTCGCTCACCCGCGGGAGGAGCACTTGATGCCGCTGATGGTGGCCGCCGGGGCCGCGGAGGCCGATCGCGGCGCCGTCGCGTTCAGCGGCCGGATGATGGGCTGGCAGATTTCGGGCTTTCGCTTCGGGGATGTCCCGGGATAGCCCCGAAGCTGCCCGCCACCCGCAGGACCCGCAGCCTCACTCACGCCCCATGGATCGCTCGATCGACCTACGCGAGGAGATCGAACGGCTGCCGCTCGGCCGGCAGCACGTTCTCATCATCGCGATGCTCGCCCTGGCGACCCTGTTCGACGGGTACGACGTGTTCGTTCCCGCCTATGTCATTCCGTACGCGATGCAGGCCTGGCGGCTGCTTCCGAGCCAGGCGGGACTGCTCGTCTCCGCTGGCCTGGTCGGATTCATGATCGGCGCGCTCGCGAACGGCGCGCTCGCCGACCGAATCGGCCGCAAGCCGGTGCTCGTGGGCTCGCTCCTGTTCGCGGCGGCGGGCAACCTCGCGACGGCGGCGTGGGCGAACACGTACGCCGAGTTCCTCGCTTCGCGGCTGCTCACCGGCCTCGGGCTCGGCATGATCCTCCCGGTCTCCGTCGCGCTCATCAACGAGGTGGCGCCGCGCAGGAGCGCCAACATCCTCCTCGGATGGGCGATGACGGGATGGTCGATCGGCGGGGTGGTGGCCGCGCTCACGGGGTTTGCGCTCGCGCCCTCGCACGGCTGGCGCTCGCTGTTCGCAGTCGGAGCGCTCGCCGCTCCGCTTGCGGTGCTCGCGGCCTTTGTGCTGCCCGAGTCGCCCCGCTATCTCGCCATCCGCGGACGGCAAGGCGCGGTCCGAGCAGCCGTGGGCCGTCTCGCCTCGAGCGAGGCCGGGCGCTATGCGCAGACGGAATTCACGATCGCCGAGGACACGGGCCACCGCGGCTCGTACCTGCGTCTGCTGACACCCGATGTGAGAGCCGGCACCTTCGTCGTGTGGATCTGCTCCGGGCTTTCGCTCTTCAGCATCTTCGGCCTCTCGAGCTGGACGCCGCAGCTGATGCTCCAGCGCGGCTCGGCGATCGGAGCGAGTTTCGCGCTCAGCGCCTTGCTGCAATTTGCCGCGCTGGTCGGCGGAATCGGGTGCGGCTGGACCGCGGACCGCGCCGGGCGCGACCGCACGTTGAGAGTGACCTGGATTCTCGGGGCGGTCGCCGTGGCAGGGCTCGCGGTGCTCGGCGGACAGGCGGCGGACATCGTGTTCCTGTCGATGGCCGGGTACTGCGTGATGGGAGCACAAACGGTCCTCAACAATCGCACCGCGGCGCTCTATGATACGGAGATCCGCAGCACCGGCGTCGGCGCTCAACTGGGAGTCGGCCGGATCGGAGGGATTCTGGGCCCCTATGTCGGCGGCTGGATCCAGCAGCTCTTCCCGGGCTCCGCTGCGCTGTTTGTCTGCGTAGCCTGCGCCGTCGGCGGGTGCGCGCTCTGCATCCGGCTGCTCGACGGCGGCCCGGCGCCCGTACGCGCGTCCGCGCCCGAATGATGATCCGGCGGCTCGCGGCTACCCTGCTTCTTGCCTGCGCGCTCGGGCCCGGCACGGCGCTCGGCGCGGCGAATGCATCGGGCGAGCTCGAGCAGTACGTGTCGGCGCCGGACGCCAGCTACTCCTGGCGTGAGGTGAGCTCGGGACGGGTCGGGTCGTCCGAATTCGTCGAAGCCATCCTCACGTCGCAAACCTGGCGCGGCGTCGCCTGGCAGCATCAGTTGTTCATCATACGACCCGCGCGGGTCGACGCCTCCACGCACCAGGCGTTTCTGTATATAGATGGAGGGAGCTGGTACCCGGAGTACGGGCGGGGCATCGGGCAACACATTCCGGACAGCGCGTACATCTTCCAGCGCCTGGCCGAGGTCCTCCACGCCCCCGTGGCCGTCGTTCGCCAGGTGCCGTTCGAGCCGATGTTCGGGCGCAGAGAGGATGCGCTGATCGCCTACACGCTCGACCGTTACTTGAGTACCGGCGACCCGGACTGGCCGCTGCTTCTGCCCATGGTGAAGAGCGCTTCGCGCGCGATGGATACCGTGCAGGAGCTCGCGCGCCGTCACTGGGGACTCTCCATCGCACGATTCACCGTTGCCGGTGCCTCGAAGCGCGGCTGGACCTCCTGGCTCCTCGCCGCCGTCGACCCGCGAGTGGCAAGCGTTGCGCCCATGGTCATCGCGATGCTCGACATGCCTGCGCAGATCGCGCTGCAGCGCAAGACATTCGGAGGTCTCTCGCCGGCGATCGAGGATTACCAGGCGATCCATCTGCCCGCGCGCCTGAGCACACCGCTCGGGCGGGAGCTCGTGTCGATCATCGATCCCTACAGCTACCGGGCCGAGCTCACCGCCCCTAAGCTGATCCTGCTCGGGACCAACGACCCCTACTGGCCCGTCGATGCGCTCGAAGTCTATTGGAGCGGCCTCTCCGAGCCGAAGCGAGTCCTCTACCTCCCCAACCAAGGGCATGATTTGAGAGACGTGGACCGCCTGATGGGAGCTTTGAGCGCGCTCGACCGATACTCGGCCCATCATCGACCGCTTCCGGATATTTCGTGGAGGTTCGAGCAATCCTCGGGACAGCTCGCGCTGTCGGTCGCGGCCGATCGGGCCCCCGTACGCATCCTCGCCTGGAGCGCGATCAGCAGATCGCGCGACTTCACACGCGCTCACTGGACATCCGACTCCTGCAAGCCCTCGAGCGCTCGCTATCTCTGCACGCGGCGCTTGATCGACCCCTACACCGCTCTGTATGCCGAGCTCCAGTTCGAAGATCCCGGCGAGCCCCGCTTCTCACTCTCGACGATCGTGTGCGTCGCCGGGGAAGGCGATTCCGCCCGGCAGGACTGCTTGAACTCGCAGCCGTGACGCTCGGCCTGTCGCTCGCGGCGAAGGCGGTGAGGCGGGAGGATTTTCCGGCAGGTCAGCCGGTTTCGCTTGACTGAGCTTGGCTCTTGCTCAAGTCTTCGCCTTCAAGGCACTTTCGGGCCGTATTGCATCTCCTGAGAGGTCGGACCTCATGGGCAGGCGAATCGCATATTGCGCGGACGGTACATGGGACACCACCGCCAGCGACACCAACGTTTACCGGATCTCAAAAGCGATCGTCGCCATGGCGGGCGAGCAGTTCTCGTTCTACGACGACGGTGTCGGCTCGGACGGGACACCGATCGAGAAGCTGCTGGGAGGTGCGTTCGGCGACGGACTTTTCCAGAAGATCAAGGATGGATACTCGAGCATCTCGAGCATTTACGAGGCCGGAGACGAGATCTTCCTCTTCGGCTTCAGCCGTGGCGCCTATACGGCTCGCAGCCTCGCGGGAATGATTGCCGCCTGTGGCCTCCCCACGAAGAACCCGGACTCGAACCTGGTGGATGCGGCATTCCAGGCGTATCGAAACAAAGACCAGAGGCCGGCAATTCTGGCCACGCTGGGCGCGTACCGGCTGGTCGAAGCAACCCTCACCATGGTGGGAGTGTGGGATACCGTCGGGGCGCTCGGAATCCCCGCCATTTTCGGGGCGGTGAGTCCGCTGCTTTACGGATTCCTCGATACGAGTCTGAGCCCCCAGATCTCGAACGCCTACCATGCGGTGGCCATCGATGAGCGCCGGCAGGAGTTTCCCGCGACACTCTGGACATCGGCGCCGGCCCCGGCGCAGACGCTCGAGCAGGTATACTTCTGCGGCGTTCACTGCGACGTGGGCGGCGGATATCCCGATGATGCGGGCACGGGAACCGCGCTCTCCGACATCACGTTCAGCTGGCTGATGGCCAAGGCATGCGCGCTGGGATTGGTATTCGATGCAGGCGTTCTGTCGGCGTACCCGAGTCCCATCGATCAAAAGGACGCGCTGGACACGAAGCACGAGTCGTGGAGTCCACTATGGCTGTTCCCTAAACCGAGGGTCATCGCTCCAGACGCGACTCTCGCCAACAGCGTCACGGTCCGCTGCCAGACCGACAGCACTTACCGACCCGGCAATCTCTCGCTGGTCAACGGCGTGCCGGGGGCCACGTACGGGACCGAGGTCGTGGTCGCCTGAGTGGATCGCGTCGAGCATCGACCCTTGGGTCGTCGCATCACAACGGGCCGCGCGACGGCAGGTTGAGCTGCCACGAGACACCCCATTTGTCTTGAAGCCAGCAAAACCACTGACTAAATCCGTAGTTCGCGGCGGGCATCAGCATCGCACCGCCAGCACCCAGCGCCGAAGCGACGGATTCCAGATGCTCTCTTGAATCAAAATCCGCGAACAGCGAAATCGCGGGCGTGAATCCAAAGTCGTGCTGGATCGGACTGTCTATGACCAGAAAACGGCTCCCCGCCAGAAGCACCGACGCGCGACTCACGGAGCCCTCTTTTCCTGCCTCCCCAGGGCCATAGAGCTCCAAAGACTCAATGGCAGAGTTCGGTATCAGCGACACGTAACAACGCAAAGCGGCTTGTGCTTCGCCGCTGAACATCAGGAACGTGGTGACTTTCATAGTAGATCTCGCGGCCGCGCATCGGGGGTGCCCGCGAGCTCTGCTTCCAGGCTGGCTCGTTCGCTGTCGGGCAACCAGATAAGCACACGGCCGTGGCCCGCCCGGTTCTCCGTCCATGGCTCAGTCTGATTCAAAATCAGCTGCAGACCGAGCAGGCTGACTTGAAACACGAATGCCCGTCCTTGTTCTTCGTGGTTCCAGTCCGACGTGAAGCCCAGCGTGTCCGTGTAGAAGCGGAGCGAACGCTCGGCGTCTTTGACGAAAAACACGCTCCTGCTGTCGAGATTTTCCACGATCGCTCCAACGATTGTTAGAAGTCACTAGCGATGCACTCGAAACTGCGTGTGAGCTATCGCGAAGCCAACAAGGCATGCGATCACAAAGGCCCCCTCACAGATCAATTCCCATCGGACTAGCGTGGCTCCCGTAGGAGTGTAGTTGCGGAAAAGGTATCGGCTGAGAGGGTTCCGCCACATCCCGAGTCCGGTTGGCCCGAGGTAGTCACCCCTCGCCTTCCAATGCAATACGAATGCACAAATCCACAGCGCAAGGGCTACGACCCATAAGGCCAAGAACCATTCGGACGCCGTACGCATGGAGGATCACCAACCGTGACTTCTAACGGCTGAGCTGAGCGCGCCGCGCGCTGACGCGGATCACAGGCACTCTATCCCCCGCGGCTGCGCTCCAGCGCCTTGTTAAGCTCGCCATCGGAACCGACCCATGGGACCGGGATCCCATCGCTGACAGGCTATTGCTTGGACCCGAGACCCTCAAACCGAGGAGTATAAGCCCGCCCGGCGATCGATCGTAGTCCGCGAAGCCGCTCCTTTATCGCAGTCCCCGGTCGGCGACCGGCACGGTGAGGTATCATGTGCGGCAATAGAGGGGGATCGCGAATGTCACGCCATTACCTGTTCGCCGCAGTCGCAGTCGCAACAGCTTCGCTCGCTTTCGGTGCCGCCCCAACCACCGTCCCAATCGGCGGTGGTGTCGCGCCCCCCTGTAACCGGGCCTGCATGACCGGCCTGGTCGACCGCTATCTCGCGGCGCTCGTTCGCCACGATCCGACGGGCCTGCCGCTGAATCGCGACGTCAAGTTCACCGAGAACACCGCACGACTCAAGGTCGGCAGCGAAGGGCTGTGGGTGGGCGCGTCCGAGCTGCCGACCGGCTTCCGCATCTACGCCGTCGATGTCGGTGCCGGCCAAGTCGGTTTCTACGGCGTGATGAAGGAGCGCGGTCGGCCGTTGATCATCGCCTTGCGGTTGAAGGTGGTGAACGGCCAGATCACCGAAATCGAGCATGTGCTGGCGCGCGGGATTCGCGCGGAAGCCGTGAAGAATCTGGCCAAGCCCCGCCCTGAATTCGTCACGATGCTGCCTCCAGCCCACCGCTTGCCTCGCCAGCAGATGGTCAATATCGCCGACAGCTATTTCGAAGCGATTGAGCATGCCGACGGCAAACTCGCGCCCTTCGCCGACGATTGCGTGCGCCGTGAGAACGGCATGCAGACTACGCACAATCTGAAGCCGGTGCCCTGGCCGGTTCCGCTCGGCTCCAAGCAGGCCGACGACGCGATGGCCTATATCGGCACGCTGAGCTGCAGCGATCAGTTAGACACGCACGTGATGGACTTCATCACCCGGCTTTGGCCGCGCCGCTTCGAGATCGTTGACGAGGAGCTGGGGATCGTCTTCGCGTTCCCAATGTTCCATCACCGTGGCGGATCGGGCACGATCAAAGTCTACCGCGTGCCCGGCACGGACAGCATGCCGCTGGGCGGATCGACGTCCAACATGCAAGCTGCAGAGCTCTTCAAGATCGACCGCGGCCGCATTACCGCGGTGGAGGCAATGGGTACATCGCTGCCATACGGCACGAAGAGCGGATGGGGCGAATAGCCGACGCGGGAGCGAAGGCCTAACGTCCTAGTTGAGCGGCCGCACGAATCCGCCGGATCAGCGTCGCGAGTTTATAATGACTCCCGCGCTCGCGACGCAACCTCTGACGTATCACGGTCCGCGCCACCGAAAGTTAGGCAGCAGTCGTCTCTACCCTACCAGGGAGCTTACTCAGAACGAGTCGCCTGAGGTCGACCTTGCGGCTCGCGTTATCAATGTCGATGCCGACCAGGTTTCCGCCGCTGTCGTAGTCAAGAACCACCCCCTCGGATATCTCGCGGCTCTCAGAGCCGGGCTGTTCTGACAGATCGATGTAAAGCGAATCCGTTTCTGGAAAGTAATTCAGTTTCATGGCCGAAAACCTCGGTCCGGAAAGGCGTTATGAATCGTCACCTTATCCTCAAGCGTGATGACTCTCAAGTAACGGCCGCCGAGCTCGGGAACTGCTGCCCAGAATCGAAACCGGTTGTACTCCTGCCGTTCGGTTCGCAGCGGATTCTCGACGACGGCAATGCACCACTCCTTTTTCAGGTACGGTCGTTGCCGGAGCACCTGCGTCTCAAAGTACTCGGTAAAGAAGAACTGCACGTGCAAAAGCCTGGCAACGGGCTAATTAGTGGAGGCTGCTCTTTCTATTACACAGAAGTTTTGACGAACAGCGTGGATCTTGGATTCGAGCAGCGCGATGGTGGTTTTATCCGTTACAGAGTTGCCGCTGGAAGTTGCGCGAGAGCGGATAGATCCAGATGCTTTTGATCGGCTGATCTTTGCGATGCAGGGTATCGAGCTTGCCGCGCCCCTGGGTGTCGCCGAGGTTTTGCCAGTTGGCGGCCTTGTAGCAGGTGCCGGTAAAGCGCGGCTTCTCGACGAAGGTTTCGAGCAACACGGGCCGATAGGCATAGCGCGCCTGCCAATCATCGGGCAGGCGTTTGCTGATCAATGCGAGGATGCGCGAAGCCAGATTCTTGCAGCGGATCCACGGCAGGATGAGGAAGCGGGCATTGTTCACGACGAGATGCAGATTGCGTTGTCGCTGCTCGGCCGTCCAACCGATGAGCTGGTCTCTGGGTTTGACTTTCCAAGCGCTCGCGCCGAAGCCCAAGGCGGCGATGATGTGGCCGGCGGCGCGCACGAAGTAACGCAGTTGTGCGCCGGGCATGAGCTGATGCCCGAGGTAATGATGACGTTCGATGTAGGCATTCCACAGGAGCGAGTCTGCTCTGATGAGCACCGGTTCGACGGTGAGCCTCGCCAGGTCGATATTCGGGAGGGTGGCCGGTTCGAGTACGGCCTGCTCGAGATGGGGATAGGATCGGTACGCGACCGGCTTCGGATTTCTCGGCGGCGGCAAGCCGATGAGCCCATCGGTGTGCATGCGCAGCAATGCGACCCGACAACTCATGTCCTTCAGAGCGCCGCTTTCGCGGCGCCATCCGAGTCTCTCACAGACTTCCCGGGACAGACGAGCGCGGTTCATCTTTGGGGTCGTGAGAAGCTCACGGATCAGATCGATTTCGGCCGGCGTAAACTCGCGTCCGCAGTAGCGCATCGCTTACCTCGCCTTGCTCAGAGCGAGGAACTCTTTGTGGGCACGCAGTGTCTCGACCGTCTCATAAAGACTCGTCCAGCCGCGCCACAGCACGGTGACACCGGGCTCCCCGTCGCACTTGCGACCCAGGTGCCCGCCGAGCTTGCCGAGCATGCGCACCATCTCACGCAGCGTCGGGGCTGGGGAGGCCGGGGGCAATGCCTTGGTCACCCGTATGTGCAGCGCTTCGACCTCCTCCGCAGAGAACACATCGGTGGCCGGCAGATCCGGCTGTGCGCGGGCCAGATACGTAACATGCATGAGGCGCACGCCGATGATGCTGAAGAGCGTCAGATAGCGCTTCAGGCGCTCGGCCTCCTCGAGCATGCAGTCCTCGACTTTACAGCCGGACTTCAGGACCTTGTGCCAAATCTCAATGCCCCAGCGTCGCGCATACCATTGCACCTTCTCGGTGGCAGACTGGAAGTTTTTAACAGGCAGATTCGTCAGCAGCACCCAGCTGATCGACTCGCAACCCCCCGGTGGGGATTGCTCAGTCGCCCCGACCAGCGTGACGGTCACCGGTTCGGTGCAACCGGACGCCTTGGCGTGGGCGCCGCGGCGCTGCGGCGGCTGGATCGTCACTTCAGCAACGCGTATCTCGATCGAGGCGGTACGCGCTTTGCGACTGCCGTTACCGGGAACCTCGACCGTCATGCTTCCCAGCGCAGGGGCATCGCTCAAGGCCTCGAGCATCCGGGCGCAGCCCGCGCTGTCTTCGGGCACGAGCTTGCGATCCGTGCGCGCGCGAATCACGTACTTCGCGCCCAACTCCTTCGCCTGCGTCAAGAACTCGAAGAAGTCAGACTCACGGTCCGCCACCGTGACGATCGGTACGCCGGCGGGGGCGCGCTGCACCGTCTCCTTGAGCGCAATGAGCCACTTCGAGCTCTCCTTCTCCTCGATCGCCGTGACCTGCAGGCGTTCGATCTTCTCCTGATAGTCTTCCTCGGGAATTTCCCCGCGCGCCCAAATACTCTGGCTGACAATCCCCAGCGGCACACCGCTCGTCGTGAAGGCGAGCGCGTTGTGCATGACCAATCCCCGATCGTGCGCCGCGTTGCTCTTGCCGATCGGTCCCAAGCCGCGTGTTTTGACATGCTTGCCGTAGGAGAAGAATACGGTGTCCTGCATCACCAGCACCACACCGCCGCAGCCGGACATGCGTGTCGCCGTGGTCTTCCAATGCGGCTCCAAGATCCTCGCGGGGCTCGCCTTCGGATTGTTGAAAAGCCGATAGGCTGCCTGCGTGCTCGCCCACGTGCCGCACGCCTCATTGATCGGCGAGGCCGGCGACTTGGCCAATTGTTCGGCAGTTTTCACCAAGCGCCGATCCAGACGTTTGTCGCGCAGATCAGCGCGGGCAAACTCCTGCGTCACCCACTCGACCGACTCTGTGCCGGCATCCATCATAGCCTGCACGTCCGCATCCTCGCAGCGCCTCGACTTTCGCACGCAGCCCGCCCGTCCTCGTCGCACGCCGCGACGACGGCAACCCTACGCAATCCGAGCGCGTGTGTCCAGCAATTTCCGTGGGAGCGTCAGAAAATCAGCAAAAATTACTTGAGATGTGTGCAACAGTAAGCTCATAGCCCGAGGGCAAGCTTCAGGCCCTCGTCGATGGCACGCACGGTTTCAGCGGGCAAGCCGCGTACCCGTTGGGTCAGTAACTCGCGGTCAAGCGTGTAGAGCTGCGACACGTTGACCACAGAAGGTTTGGATAGGCCAGATTCACTCTTCCCGATACGGACGTTCCCTGGCGCACCCTCAAGCGTCAGATTGGACGTAATGATCGCGACTATGGCCGTTGCGATGCGGCTCTGATTAAAAGGGTTGGACTGAACTACGACAACCGGACGCCGAAAACCTGGCCCGGACCCTGTTGGAGCCGGCAGGGAAGCCCACCAGATCTCACCACGCTTCATCGGCCAAGCGCTTCAGTTGAAGGCGCGCAAATGCAGCATCAGGTTTGGAGGATTCTGTGGCGTAAATAGTGTTCAGTTTGGCAGTAACGGCCGCGGCGCCTCGCTCACTCAGATAGGCGGACAAGGCGTCCGAATAGAGCTGACTACGAGACAGCCCGAGCTGTTGGGCCAGATGCTCACCCGCCTCAAAAACCTCGTTCGGGACAGAAATAGCGATCTTCATACTGGAATGGTATCACTCCGGTATGACCGACGCAACTCTTACGGCCTAACGCCCAAGTTGAGCAGCCGCGCGACTCGGCGTCCGGTCGCGCCCTGCGTCGGCATGCGAAGCGAATGCCGACGCCTGCGCTCTTCTACTACCTCTCACGGTCCGCTCCAACGAAAGTTAGAGATCAGCCTCGTGATGTTTGACGTATCCATCCAGTAGGCTACGAATCATCTTCTGATATGGGACCTTCGATCTAGCGGCGTGGCTCTTGAAGAAGTCCACGCTCCTCCTGCTGAGAGATATCGTGATCTTTACCCCATCGTCGCGCAGTACCAATTTGTCTGGCGGCGGCAAGAAATCACTGACGACTTCAAGACGACCGAGCGGCTCATCCTGATAGCCCGTTTTGCGCTTCATAGATCCTCTTCCCTCGACGCCAGTAGCCGGCGCCGATAATGCGGATGATATCCCCGCGATAGGTAAACCGAACCGTCAGGACACCGGGACCAGTTAACCCAAAACAGTAGTAGCGCGGCTCGGTCTTGCTATGAGACAGATCTCTGGCGATGACACGAAACGGATCAAGAAACGCGAGCTGCGCATCAGCAAATGTAACCCCATGCTTTCGATGGTTTTCGGCATCCTTGGCCGGATCCCACTCGAAGCTTGGAGCCATGCGTCGAAGTATACACGACGTATGGGTCGCGCGCCATACACATATATGGTGGCCAGTCGAGCTCTAACTTGATTTAGGAGAGATGGTGATGACAAATAACCTCGGCTTTGCAGAATAACTTGGCATCTGCCGAATAATCTGCCGGACGTCGCCGCTCTTGGGGGGCTCGTACGCTTGACCCGGCGCCTGGATGGACATACAGTCCCCACCACTCTCTATGGAAGCTCCTGCGCGTCCACTACGATCTGTTCGGCTGCTCGATCAGCTGGTCGAGCAGATCCGGTATCTGCACTACAGCTTGCGCACCGAGCAAGCATACGTCTTCTGGGTCCGGCGCTTCATCCGCTTTCATCATCTGCGGCACCCGAGAGAAATGGGCGCACCGGAGGTCGAAGGATTTCTCACTCACCTCGCCGTCGAGCGCAACGTGGCGACATCCACCCACAAGCAAGCGCTCGCCGCGATACTGTTCCTGTACCGACGCGTTCGCGGCGTCGACCTGCCTTGGCTCCAGAACATCGGACGTTCCGAGCGGCCCTGCCGGAATTCCTGTCGTCCTGTCTCGCGAAGAGACCGCGCGGCTGCTCGCCGCCATCGAACCTCGTTTGTGGACGATTGTGGCTCTTCTTTATGGTGCAGGACTGCGCCTCTCCGAATGCCTGCAGTTGCGCGTCAAAAACGTCGACTTCGATCGCAAGATCATCGTCGTGCGCGAAGGCACGGGAAGAGAGGATCGCGTCGTCATGCTCCCGCAGGCGGCTACTCGCTTCCGCTGCAGGCATCACCTCTATGCGCAGAGAGTCGGCCGGGCAATCGCGCGTGCCGCCGTGCGCGCGGCGATCCCGAAGAAAGTCACTGCCCATACACTCCGCCACTCCTTCGCGACGCATCTGCTCGACTCGGGCGTCGATATTCGACGTGTGCAGGAACTGTTGGGCCACAGCGATGTGAGCACCACGATGATCTACACGCACGTCCTCGCGTCGTCGGCGGCGGGGACACGCAGTCCACTCGAGTCGCTGCCGGCGACCGACGTAGCGAATGCGCACCTTGCGGGGCTCGAAGTCGAGATGGAACGTGTGCTGTCGAACGAAATTGAACCCCATAGGCGGCTTGCGAAAGAGTCGCGGCGGCTCGGAGGCGTCGCGCGCCCGGAGGGATTCGAACCCCCGACCCTCAGGTTCGAAGTTGCGGCGGATACTTCCGCCCATGCCCTACCGAACACGCCCAAATTGGTTCTTCAATGGGTTAGGCAATCGTACACTACGCCCGTACCCGCCTCAAACCGCCCTCTTTTGCGCTGCCGTGATCACTCCCTGGTCACTCCGTCGGACCGGAAACCATCCGTGCCCACGCTGAAACTCCGCCAGGACCTCGTGCGAACGCTCCCGCACCAGGGATCAAGCGGAAAGCATCAATGCATTTACTGGGACCAGGCGCTTGAGTGCTTCGGCCTGCGCGTCTACCCGAGCGGCCGACGTGTCTTCGTCTGCGCCTATCGTGTGAACCGGCGGCGGCGACTGGCTCACCTCGGCCGCGCCGACGTACTGACCCTCGATCAGGCGCGTAAAAAAGCCATTGCGTACCTCGGTCAAGCCGCGAGACAGGAAGATCCCCAAGGTGACGCTGACACGCAGCGGAAACTGAAAACCATGGAGGAGCTCTGCGAGGCGTTCATCGAGGGCCATCTCAAGAAGAAGCATGTCGGATGGAAGGACAATGCTTCTGCCTTGCGGCGCCGAGTATTGCCGAAACTCAAATCGCGCCTCGCGGCGACCATCGGTACGGCGGACGTCGAAGCCATCCACTCCGAAGTCGGCGTGCAGTATCCCTATGCCGCCAATCACCTGCTGGAGGTCATCCGGAAGATGTTCAACTGGGGGCGCGTGGCCGGCCTCGTCCCCAAGGATCACGCGAACCCCGCTGTGGGCATCGTCAGGTTCCCGGAGCGCAAGCGCAGGCGCTTCATCACGACGGTCGAAATGCCGCAATTCATTCAGTCCCTCGAGCGAGAGGACAGCGACTATGCCCGGCATGGCTTGTGGCTCCTGCTCCTCACCGGCTTGCGCAGCACCGAGCTGCTGAAAGCGAAGTGGACCGATGTCGACTGGGACATGGGAACGCTCTTCATCGGATTGACCAAGAACGGCGATCCGTTGCTCGCTCCCCTGAGCGACGCCGCCATCGCGAGGTTGAAGATGGTCCCCAAGATGGCCCACAACCCGTACATCATCTGCGGGAAGAAGGCCGGCGCACATCTGACGGATCTCGGGGAGCCGCTGAGGCGAATTCTTCGCCGCGCGGAGCTCGAGAACATCCGGGTGCACGATCTACGTCGCACCGTCGGTTCCTGGCTGGCTCAGGCCGGCAAATCCCTTCACCTGATCGGCGAAGTTCTCAATCACCGCGATCCGAAAACTACGGCTGGGTACGCCTACTTCCAAACCCAACAGCGCCGTGATGCGCTCGCCGGACACGGCGAGAGAGTGCTCGCGCTCGGGGCGCCGCACTTGCGGACGACCGCGGAGCCAACCGCCATTTCAGCCACGACACTGTTGCACACCGCGGAAACGGCTAACCCGGTCACAGCAACGCCCACTATCCCTGCGTGTCATCGCCACTATTTCCGACGGGAGGAGCTCTACAAGCTCGTCTGGACCGCTCCGGTAAGCGAACTCGCGACACGACTTGGCGTATCGGACGTTGCGCTCGCGAAACTCTGCCGAAGAACAGCGGTGCCGACCCCGGGGCGTGGCTATTGGGCGCGTCTCGAAGCCGGTCAGCCCGTCACACCCTCCCCGCTGCCCCCAGCGCCCGAGGGGCTGCCGGAGCTGTTGAGGATTCGTGGGGTTCAATCCCTCTGATACGAAATCGCGACGCTCGGCGTGCCGTGCCACCCGACCTAGCCAGGCAGGGAATCATGCGGATTTCGGCGGACGTGACCGATCATTCCGATTTGATTTGACTGGGTGGGCCCTTCGGAATCGGTCAAACCAGAGAAATGTCCGAAACTTATTGGCTGCTTCATGGATGGCGGTGTGTAGGCGCTCGGCTTCCGCCTCAATAGCGCTCAGTCGCGCAGCGGCTTCTGCAGAGGCGCCCCAGTCGAGCTCACTCTCGTAGTCGAGACATGATGCAATTCCTTGCGCGCGCTGGTGCCCGGGAGGTAGCGTGAGCCTACAAATCTTGGGTACGCATGAGCACGCGGCCGTTGGACATCGTTCCTTGTTCCGATCGTGGTCATCGCCGTAGTGCTGGTGCTGCTGCTCAGGCGCCCCCGGAAGAAGCGCCGAGCTTCGAGGCGACGCAGTAGGACAGTGAGCGTGACGGTGCGGGAACCAATCGAGTAAACGGGAAGGCCGCCCGAAGGCGGCACTCGTACATCCTGCCATGCGCTGACCGGCGCGCTGGTGGTGGTCATCGCCGCGCTGCGGCCCACGCTGATACCGCTGCGGGTGCTGATGCCGGCACTGGTCATCGCCGTGGTCATGCCCATGCCCGTGCTGGTCACCATCGTGGTGGTCAACCCTGGTGGTCATCCTGGTCGTCGTCCTGATCATGACCTTGGGCGCCTGACCATCACCCTGACCCTGGCGGCCCCCCCGGCCACCGCTCGGGCGGGGTTCTGTGAAATCAGGGGCTTGACGGGGTATCATCGCCGCTCCAGCGGCGATGAAGCGGCAGCTGGGACGGCACTGTGATGCCGTACACGCCGCCGACCCCGCCCCTTGCGCCCGGACGCCCCCGGCCCGATAATTCATTTTGACGCCATAGCCGATACCCAGCGTCACCCCGCCCGCAAGGGTCCACACCAAGCGTGGGATACCCAAGAGGATTCGGCGTACAAACCCCGCCTCCGTGGCGGGGTTTGCACTTCTAGGGCGGTTCGGGCGGTTTGGTGCCCCGTAGGGCATGGTTCACGAGCACCCGAAATCCGACCTTTTTCCGTCGCGCGCCACCGGGAGCGCCCCGCGCCTTGTCCGCTGGATAGGCACTCTGCACGTAGACCAACACCGCATTGGGTTCACCGACGTTGCGTACGTCAAAGAACACGCGGTATTCCTGTCCCACGGCCAGCAGCGCGGGCGTCTCGACCACAAAATAGTTGTCCCGCCGGGCGAAGTAGCAACTGCGCTCCGGCAGTCCCTGCACGATGCCCGGTAGCAAGGTTGATAGCCCGTGGCGCTCGGGGCAGAACACGCGGCCCTCGCGCGGGTGGTACAACGGCAACTCCGCGTCAACGTCCGTTGGTTCGCGCGTGAATATATGGCATGAGAAACCGACCCGGATTTCGATGGTCCGCGCGACATGCTGCGCGGATGCTGGGAGCTCCAACGAGAAACGGAATGGGTGCAGGTGGTCAGCGTATCGGACACCCTCATGGGTGTGCGGCCACCAACGCGTTAGTTTCTCGGCCCATTTTGCGGTCATGCCAACGTGCCCGTGCTGTCGCCCAGCAGCACGGCCTTATGTTCGTAATTGAATACGCAATCATGCCATGACCGGGGAAGGGCAGCGGCGCGGGGTGTTGGGTGCTACCGATCCTGATTTATCTCAAACCGGGTGCCGCAGGCCGGCGACGTGCATTCATAGGTGTGCGTGTGCTCGCTGCGCGGCCTCGAGCGCATCTCGTTGGGTGGCACGTTTCGGAGCTCCGCTCGACAGATCGGGCAATATCGAATGTCGGGCTGCGGTCCTGAAACATTGGCCATTTTTCGTCCCTCCCTTAGTGCCGGTATACTAGCGCGACACTTCGGCGTCAAAAAACAAAGGCCGGCTAGGACGCAATTAGAGGCGACGATGGCGAAGATGACGGATGCTGAACTCCTGGCGGCTCTCGACTCTATAAGGTCCACGTTGATCGCTGTCTCGACCGGCGGCCCGCGCATTCCTACCGTAAATGATGAATATCAGAGGCAATTTGCCATTGTTGCGGCAGAGCTCGCACGCAGACAAATCGAGAATCCGATCACCTTTGGCAGTCTGTGGGATTGGTACGGGCGATGGAGCAGCGGCGACCTTCCCTCGTACCAGTCCCGGCGAAATTTCGTTTCTGAGCTGGTCGGCCCGCTACTAAACCGGATACGCACAGGGCGGCAGGAGGAACCGTTGCCCACCGGATGGCTTCGCGTTGATCGGGTCGTCGGGCAGATCCGTGAAAGCCTTGCAGGGGCCACCAACGCAGAGCAGTTCCAAGCCGTTGGGCTGCTATGCCGCGAGGCGCTGATTTCAACAGCGCAGGCAGTGTATGACCCCACAAGGCATCCAACCCTAGACGGCAAAGTGGCCAGCGATACCGACGCAAAACGGATGCTGGAAGGCTACATCGCTGTCGAGATGGCTGGCGGTGCGAACGAGGAAGCGCGGAAGCATGTGCGTTCCGCGCTCGACTTGGCAAATGTCTTGCAGCACAGAAGGACGGCAGGCTTTCGAGATGCGGCGCTGTGCGCCGAGGCCACAACGGCAGCAATCAACGTCGTGGCAATCGTGGCTGGCAAGCGCGATCCACAATAGGCGCCTCGGCGCCCCATATAGCAAACGCTACAAAAACCGGCTCCAAAATAGCAAACGCTATACGCTGAGTTCGCTACGCTCCGTCCATCTGCTACACCGGAGCGCACCCCATGACCATCGCCACGCTGCCCGTAACGTCCGCCCTGTCCGACGCACAGACCGGTGCGACGGATGCCATATTCGAGGCCACGCAGGCGCTTTGTCGCGCCGAGGACCGGCTGCCCGTCAATGTCATGGCTGCGGTCGACGAGGCCCTGACGCGCGCGGAGCTGGCGTTGGACTTGACCGGCGGTTTCGTCCAGCCCGGGACTCCCGGCCGGGTGGACGAGCTATTGGAACGGTTCCGCGCGCGGTGCAGGACATGAGTCCCATCGACCCGGCACTGCGCGAAGTCCCCGACGCCATGTTGGTGGAGTGCGGCCTGCACGCCAGCGGGGCGACCGCGCCGGCATGGCGTTGCGATGAGCCGAACGCGGAGCTGGTGCCAGTGGTCGAGCTTCGTGTGCCGGCGGCCCGGGGACTCGACCCTGAGCGGCTACGGAGCCTGCTACTGGGCGTTGCGGCGTGCGACGCACTGCCGGCCGTGCCGGTGTACCGCGCGCCGGAGGCCGTTGTCGTGCTGAACGGCATGCACCGGGTTGCGGTTGCCCGAGCGGTGGGCTTCACACATGTGCCGTGCTTGGCCGTGGACTTGGACGAGGCGCGACACTTCTACCGTTACCCCGAGGGGCAGCGGTAGGCTGGACTACCCGCCGCAAAAACTCAGGGGCTCAACCCCTCGTTGATTATCAGCAACATCCAGGCGACTACATCTGAGTACCCGAAGATTTCGTGCACGTTCTTGCCGTGAAACGTCTTGTCGAGCGTCACTCCATGCCATATAGCCGCGGGCCGTTGATTAGGCCATTCCAGGATTCCGCGGTGGACGTACGAATTTCTCACCGCCTCGGCGATGCGCTTGAAATTCGGAATTTTGAACCGAGGATTGTTCTTTCAATGAAGTCGACAAATCCAGGCCAAATGATGTTCTTGAGCCAAGTCTGCAGGGGTCCGGCCCAGCCCATCTGCCTTACTGGATTCTCCATCTACTGGCAAGCTTGCCAGTAGATCGAGAAGACCGCCTGACGCTCCCCGAATCCGAGCGCCTCCATCACGTGCCGGCTCGCGTGCTCCGCCTGAGCAACCGTGGGGTGTTCCCCTTCCATCCAGTTGATGGACACGTGATAAACCGGATTGCCCCGAAACCGACGCCGCCGACGGACCTGCTCGTCGAATAGCTGAGCGACATCTCCTGCGTAACCCCTCGGATCTTCCGCCGCCGATCAGAACGGTTCCTGCGTGAGGTGGGGGTGTCCCGACCCGGGAGTCAGCCGGGACGGCAAGGCGCTTTCAGCCTTGACCCGCAGCAGATACCGCAGAACAGGGCCGAACCCTTTCCCTTCGCGGCTGCGGGTCAGCGTGATGACCTTCGCCAGCATGTCAGTCTGGGCCCGACGGCGCGGACCGACGCAGCGCCTTCGCGGTGCGCTCGAGCTCGGTCACCAGAGTCCGCCGCCGCTTGCGCTCCTCCGGACTCGCCCAGCCCTTATCCTTGGGGTACAGGTGCTTGAGCATCCGCCCGAGTCAATCGATGCAGCTCGCGGTCTCCGCGTCGGCGCGGCTCACCACCGTCTGTCCCGTGATGCGCCGACGGATGAGCTCGGACATCGTGAGCCCGCACTCCAGGATTTGACGGTGCAGCCCTTCAACATCGGCGATCGACATCCGGACCCCGACGTTCCGAGTCATGTTGAGTTGTCCGCGGGCCATGGTGTCAATCCCAGCGCCGGCAACGGCAGTGCCTCCGGGAAGCCTTCGGCGCGGGAACCGGAGGGAAGGAGGTACAAGGTAGGCGCTCGTTTAACAATTCCGGACCGAGTCCGGAATTGTTACGAACACACCTTGGTCAGGGCTGCGCCCCGACACCCCCTGAAGACGCGCGGGCGGCTGCCTCCCGACCCTGCGCTCCGCTGCGCTCGTCGCACGTTGCCCGGGTGAGGATTGGATGACACACGGGGGAAACCCATCGGCTAATGAGCAACACCGCGCGAGAAGACGGTCGGCACCCTCCCGTCCCCGCTGGATCGACGGGTCCGTCCAGGATGAGCTTCGGGCACATGCGAAGCTCCTCGAGCAGTTCGGGCCGAGTCTCGGACGCCCCACGCTCGATACGCTCAAAGGCGCGCGGCACCCGAACCTCAAGGAGCTGCGCTTTGATGCGGCCAACGGAGTGTGGCGCGTGGCCTTTGCCTTCGATCCTAGGCGCCACGGCGTTCTGCTCGCCACCGGCGACAAGTCGGGAACGAGCGAGAAGCGGTTCTATCGCGAGCTCGTCGAGACGGCCGACAAGAGGCTCGATGCGGGCTTGGACCGCCTGAAGGACACTGAGCGCAAGACGAACGAGCCACGACGGAAGAAGTGAGGAGGGTGAACCCATGGGACGTACACTCGCTCAAGACCTGGCCGCGCTTCCGCGCGAGCGCCGGGAGAAGATCGAGCGCCGCGCGGCTGAGCTCATCGCCGAGGAGATGACGCTGCGGGAGCTGCGCCGGGCGCTCGGCCGCACGCAGACGAAGGTGGCGAAGGCCCTCGGCATCGGACGGGAAGCCGTCTCGCGCCTCGAAAGCCGCGCCGACATGCTCATCTCGACGCTCGATCGGTACATCAAGGAGGCCGGAGGCGAGCTCGAGCTCGTCCCCGCTTCCCCAACCGCAAGCCCGTGAGGCTCAGGGGGCTCGGTGATATTGCCAAGCCGCCCAAGGGGAGGAGCGGGGCGCGGCCGCGGGCTCGTCGGTCGGACCGCGCAGCGGCGGTAGTGAGTCAATTTGACGGCGCGTCCGCCACGACCGCGATTTCCTCCAGAGACCGCACGACGTGTTCCTCATGCTCTCGGAGGGCACGGCTAAATGCCCTGCAGTATGATGGTCGAGGACCGCGACTCCCCCTCGGTGGAGGGTTGACCATGGAGCGACCCTTAGCGCATCTGACACTCCGCGCCTGCGGCGGGGCAGCCGTCCTTCTCGGCGCCATGCTCACCTCGACGCTCACCGGGGCGGCCCAGCCCGCGGATCAGTCGGCGCCCCAGGATTCTCGTCAGCTGCAGGAAGTGCGGGTCACCGCCTCGAAGTTCGATCGGCGCACGTTGAAACGCGTCGCCATCCAGTTCGTGAAAGCGCACGGGGCGGTGAGCCCGGTCATCCACCAAATCGGCCGGTGGCAGGCGGATGTGTGTCCGCAGGTGACCGGACTGGAGCCTGCGGCCAGCACGCTTGTCTCGCGCCGCGTGAAAGAGGTCGCGCGGAGCGTGGGCGCACCGACCCGTGGAGTCGGCAAGAGATGCGCGGTTAACGTCGAGATCGTCTTCACGCCCGAGCCGCAGCAATTGCTGAATCACATCGCCAAGGTCTATCCGGCGCTTCTCGGGTCGTCACGGTCGTCGGGCGACACCACCTTTCACCACGCCATTCAATCCTGGTATCTCACCGGGACGAGGGCGGTGGAGGGATGGAATCCGCCGACCGACAATGGAGACGCGGGTAAGCTCATGGCGATCCAAGAGGAAATCGACGAGTCCACGCCGGGTGGTGTTGACCGCGGCGGGGGCTTACGCGTTGATCCGCCCTACGGCCAAGGGTTTGCCGGATTCGGCCTCGCCGGGAGCTACGTCACTAAGGGCCTCACGAGCGAGTTCCTCCACGTGCTCGTCATCGTAGACGCCAACAAAGTCGCCGGGGACTCCCTGCGGTCGATCTCCGATTACATTGCAATGCTCACGCTCACGCGTGTGGGCTCGCTCGATGGCTGCAGCCGGCTGCCGAGCGTCATCGACCTACTGTCATCCGGCTGCGACGAGCGGGACAAGCCTCAGGCCCTCACCGACGCCGATACCGCGTACCTCAAAGCGCTTTACTCCTCGGACCTTGAGATGAACCTCAACATCGAGCTGGGGGATATGCGCGATCGAATGGTGACGTTGATCATGGGCCGATAGGTCCCGGCCGAACGACATAGCTGCCACGCTGCCTACCCGGCGCCGTACCATGCATTCTCCATCCTCAGGCCGTCGCACGAGGACGCAGCAGTGATTCGGCCCTATCGACGCACATCTCCACGCTCACTTTGGATGTGTATCCCCAGCGCGCTCCCGAAGCCGACGGCGGTTTGCACGATGGCGATCCTGTGTGCGCTTCTGGCGCAGCCCGCGCGAGCAGATGGCAAGGATCAGCCGAACGCAGACACTTCAACGCTCCAGGAAGTAGTGGTCACGGCAACGAAACCTCTTGACAAACGAACGCTGCAGCATGCCGCTACCACGTTCACCAAGTCCCACGCGACGCTCAATCCACGATCAGGGCAGATCTCCCACTGGGAGAATCCAATCTGCCCGGTTACCCGCGGGCTTCAGCCTCGCTCCGATGAATACGTGAGCCACAGAATAGTGGCGATTGCGCAAGAGGTCGGAGCACCCAGCCGCGCGGCGAGACACTGTAGAGTCAATGTCCAGATTGTGTTCCTGCGAGATCCGCAGGCAGAAGTGGACCGTATCGCGAAAATCGCGCCGACAATGCTGGGATATACGAACGGGTCGTTCAAGGAACTCGCAACCGTCCGCTTCCCTATCCAGGCGTGGTATGTCACTGGGACGGCGAGTCAAGAAGGAGACCAGAACCCACAGCTTGATTCGCAGTTTACCGTGATTGTGTTCGACCAAAGTTTCAATCCCAGTCGCCTTATAGATGTCGTGAGCCAAATCGAGTACGAGATCGTTGCCGTAAATGAAACCAAGGTCAGTAGATACTCTCTCGACACAATCTCCGACTATGTTGCGATGCTCATACTGACAAGGACCGCCCAAGACGGTTGCAATGCACTCCCCAGCATCATTGACCTGCTCTCGCCGGATTGCGGTTCGAGAGAAAAACCCCAAGCGCTGACGGAGGCGGACAAGGCGTTCCTCAGAGGACTATACGGCACGGGGTTCGGGATGAAGATCAACCTCGAGCAAGGCCGGATCAACCAGCAGTTAGTCCACGAGCTCGGCCGATAGTCGTCTCAGCAAGGTCTTCGTTGTCATACAGCCGCGCGGACGAAGGACCCGGCTGCCGACTCCGGTGCGCATAGCGCGATGCGAGGAAGCACTGACCGGTCGCTTTCCCGAAATCTGGCCCGGTAGCGTGACCGGGTGTCCCTGGTCGACATTGTCCGCTCGGACGTTTGCGGTTCGAGTGCCCAGATACGTCCTCTCCACCGGTCATTGGCAATTAGAAAAAGCAAAGGCTTACGTGAGTGGCGCGCCCGGAGGGATTCGAACCCCCGACCCTCGGTTCCGAAGACCGATGCTCTATCCAGCTGAGCTACGGGCGCTCTCAACCATGAAATCTTAGCATCCGCCGCCCCGACGAGCCGGCGAGCTGCGGGCCGCTATTTCCGCAGTCACTCCTGAGTCACTCCGACTTCTTCGCCCTCGTCCCGTGGTCTGCAATCGCCTGATTCTCAGCTCAAAACCGGGCGAGTCGAACCGCTCCTTGACTTCTTCGAAGCCTGATGCTCTATCCAGCTGAGCTACGGGCGCGGCCGGAAGATCTTACGGACATTCCCACCCCGCGGAAACTCCGATTCAGAATCTCTGTGGGGGTCCCGGGGGTCGAGATCCGCACAGCGATGACCCTGAACGCGCGGGCGTCCGTTGCCGGCGAGGCTTGCCGGATCCTGCCGGAACGGAACGTGTCAATGGGTTTGGAACACCTGGTGTCATGAGATTAGAGAGCAAGCGGGTGTGGTCGAGGGTGGTGTCATCTCCTTTTTCGGGGGATTGATCCAGGCGGCGGTAGGCAGCGCCGGCGGCTTCGGGGCGATGCGCTTGAAGCGGATGGGATGGGCAGCGAAGGCGGCATCGAGCGCCAGGGCGCGTTGTGCACGCATCGCCGCAGCGGTGCCACCGTGCACGGCGGCCGGGGACATCAAACCGATGCCGCCGTGACGATGTTCGTGGTTGTACCAGCGGAAGAACTGCTGGCAGTGAGCACGGGCGTCCTCGATCGAGCCGAAACGCTCGGGGAAGTCGGGCCGGTACTTCAGGGTCTTGAACTGCGCCTCGGAGTACGGATTGTCATCTGAGACGTGTGGACGGCTGTGGGTCTTGGCGACCTCCAGATCGGTCAGCAGCGCCGCCACGGGCTTTGAGCGCATGCTCGTGCCGCGGTCGGCATGCAGCGTCAGGGTCCCGGGTGCGATGTTCTCCTTCTGCAGGGTCTCGGCGATCAGCTGCTCGGCGAGCTCGGCCGATTCGCGCTGCGCGACCATCCATCCCACGACGTAGCGACTGAAGATGTCGAGGATGACGTACAAGTGGAAGTGGACCCACCTGGCCGGACCCTTCAACTTTGTTATGTCCCAACTCCAGACTTCTCTGGGTCGCACCGCAAGCAGCTCCGGCTTGGCGTAGACGGGGTGCACGCGTTGATTGCGCCGCTCCCCGCCTTGGTTGCGGGCCGCCAGGAGCCGGTACATCGTGCGAATCGAGCCGTGATAACGGCCTTCGTCGAGCAACGTGGCGTAGACCGTGGGTGGGGCCACATCGGCGAAGCGCTCGCTGTCGAGTACCCCGAGCAGCAACTCCTGCTCGGCGCTCGAGAGTGCCAACGGTGGTCGCGGCCGTGCACGCGATGCGCGCCGTGGGCCAGTGGCGCGATGCCGGGCTCGATCGCGATACACGCACCCACGGTGCAGCCCGAACACCCGGCAGGCGGCGTTGAGCCCGACATGCGGGGCGAGATCGGCGACAGCGAGCATCATTCCTCCTCGCTCCGGTCGTCCGCTGTCGGTAGCCCCAGGGCCACACAGAGTTTTTTTTGGGCCTCGATGATCAGCTCCGCCCGCTCGAGCTTGCGGCGCAGGCGCACGATATCGCGGTTGAGGTGCTCGATCTGCCGGGCTGACGGGTCGGGCTTGGGCCCACGCTTCTTCGGGGCGAGCGCCACCCGATCGGCCGCCTCGAGCTGCTTGCGCCAGCTCGAGAGCATCGAGGAATAAATGCGCTTGCTACGCAGGAACGCTCCCAGCGTCCCGGCCGCCTTGCATCGGTCGGCCTCGGCCAGGAGCACGCGCTTCTCGCCGGCGGAAAACCTGCGGCGCCGAGCGACCGCCACAACCTCCGGGTCAGGCCGCGCCGCGGCTCCGGGCATCCCTTCACTCGCCCTCCGGGCTCCTTCCGGCATGCCCGGGCTCAGAGTCGACCGATCGTGGCTCATCGAAGAATCCAGTACTGCTGCCATGAGTGATACTACCTTGGACTGTAAATTCCAGAAGGCAGGTGTTCCAGCTCACATTGGCACAGGGGGGAACCGGTCCAGCCTGAGAGCTCGATCTCCGCGACCCGCTCGGGACGTGGCGAGTGCACCTCCGATTCCCTGCTGGGGGCGCCGACCCCCCGGCGGACGGTCGCCACGGCAGCCACACTCCCGGTCCCACCGCCATCCGTCCGACGGCCTTCCACCTCCCGGAAAATCGCATAAGATAGGGCGAGGAGGAACCCTAAAATGAAAAGTCTTTCGATGATCCTGGTCCTTGCGGCATTCGCGGGGGGAACGGCGTACGCGGACTGTAGCTATCCGAAGGCCCCTGACCATATTCCGGACGGCAACACGGCGACCCTGCAGGAAATGCTGGCCGGACAGTCGGCCTTTCAAGCCTACAACGCGGAGGTGAAGGCTTATCAAGACTGTCTGAGGCTCGAGCACGATCAGGCCCTCTCCACCACGGATCCCAGCAAGATGACGCCGGATGAGAAGGCGGCCTATGACAAGCAGAAGGCCGCGCTCGACAACGTTCTGATTCAGAAGAACGATGCGGCTGTCGATGCGGCGACCGCCGTGACCAACCGCTTCAACGACCAGGTGAAGATCTACAAGGACAAGCACAAGAAGAGCTGAGGCTCGCCGCCGCGTCATCGGGAATGGCTCAGCATGCTCTCCATCGCGGAGGCCGAGCGGCTGATCGGGCAGCATTTGCCGTGTCTGCCGATCGAGTCCCTGCCGCTCGCGCAGTGCTCCGGAGCGGTGCTGCGGGAAAACATCTATTCCGAGCGGGATCAACCGCCTTTCGACCGCGTCGTCATGGACGGCATTGCGCTCGACAGCGCGGCCACCCGCGAGGGGACCTGGCGGCTGCACATCCAGGCCATGCAGGCGGCGGGGGACCCGCCGCTCACCCTCGCCTCGCGAGGCTCCTGCATCGAGGTGATGACCGGCGCCGTCCTGCCGGGCGGGTGTGACGCCGTCATCCCCGTCGAGCAGATCACGGTCGCCGACGGCGACGCCCAGCTCCAGGAGGGCTCGGCCGTCCGGCCGTGGCAACACGTGCACAGGCGTGGCACCGACACGCAGCAGGGATCGCTGCTGCTCGCGGCCGGTACGCGGCTGACGGCGCCGGAGGTCGCCATCGCGGCTTCCGCCGGCGCGGCGCGCATCCGCGTGAGCCACCAGCCGGCCCTCGCCGTCATCTCGACGGGAAACGAGCTGGTGGAACCCGGAGAGGCGCTGCTGCCGCATCAGATCCGGCGCTCGAACGTGTACGGCATCATCGCGGCCCTGAAATGCCACGGATTCCAGCGAGTCGCCGAAGACCACGTGCGCGACGATGCCCAGGCGCTGAGGAGCCGCCTCCGGTTCCACCTCGATACGCACGATGTCCTCATCCTGAGCGGCGGTGTGTCCGCGGGCCGCTTCGACCTCGTGCCGCGCGTGCTGGCCGAGCTCGGAGCCCGGACGATCTTCCATCGTGTGGCGCAGCGGCCAGGCCGACCGCTCTGGTTCGGCGTCGCGCCCACGGGCGCCGCCGTGTTCGCGTTGCCCGGCAATCCGGTCTCGACACTGGTGTGCCTCACGCGCTATGTCATCCCGGCGCTGTTCGCCGCCATGGGACAGGGTCCGGTGCGGCCGGAGAGGATCGCGCTCGCCGACTCGCTCGAGGTCGCCGTGGAGCTTGCCTCGTTCCTCCCGGTTCGAGCGGAGGTCGACGACGAGGGACAAGCGTGGGCTGTGCCGTGTCCCACGAACGGCTCGGGCGACTTCGTCTCGCTCGGGGGTACCGAAGGGTTCGTCGAGCTGCCCCCCGGCCCTACCACCCTTCCGAGAGGCTTCGTCACGAGGCTGTACCGCTGGTGACGGCTGCGATCTTCTCCGCTCCGCGCTGGTCCTATGATTAACTGAGCGTCCGAGCACCCCTCATGCCGCCTCCCGCAGAAGTCATCCTCCCCATCGGCGCGCCGCGCCCCCGCGACACGTTCCAGCGCCCCTTGCGCGACCTGCGCATCTCCGTCATGGACCGGTGCAACTTCCGCTGCCCGTACTGCATGCCCCGTGAGCAATTTCACGAGGCCTACCGGTTCTTGAAATCCACCGAGCGGCTCTCCTTCGACGAGATCGTCCGGCTCACGCGGCTGTTCGTGCGCCTCGGTGCGCGGAAGCTCCGCCTCACGGGCGGGGAGCCGCTGCTGCGCGCGAACCTCGCCGACCTCATCGGCGACCTCACGAACATTCCCGGCGTCGAAGACGTTGCCCTCACCACGAACGGCGTCCTGCTCGCGAGACACGCTTCGGAGCTCAAGGCGGCGGGCTTGCATCGCATCACCGTGAGCGTCGACAGCCTGGATCCCGCGGTGTTTGCTCGCATGAGCGGGGGCTTCGGGGGCATCGACGAGGTGCTCGCCGGCATCGACCACGCGCTGCGGGCCGGCCTCGCGCCCATCAAGATCAACGCGGTGGTGCAGCGCGGCGTCAACGACCATACCGTCGTGAGCCTGGTCGAGCGCTTCCGGGGCACCGGCGTGATCGTGAGATTCATCGAGTACATGGACGTGGGCAACCGCAACCACTGGCAGCCGGAGCTGGTCGTCCCGTCCAAGGAGCTGGTCGCTCGCATCGGCGAGCGCTGGCCGCTCGTGCCCCGCGAGCGCAACTATCGCGGCGAGGTGGCGGAGCGCTACGCGTTTGCCGACGGCCAGGGCGAGGTGGGCTTCATCTCCTCCGTGACCCAGCCCTTCTGCGGCGACTGCTCGCGCGCCCGGCTGTCCTCCGACGGCATCCTCTACACCTGCCTGTTCGCGACGCACGGGACCAGCCTGCGCGATGTGCTGCGCGCCGGCGCGAGCGACGAGGAGCTGACCGAGCTCATCCGGCGGATCTGGATTGCGCGCTCCGACCGCTACAGCGAGCTGCGCGCGAGCCTGCGCCGCTCCTCCGGCGAGCAGCGCAAGATCGAGATGTACTACATCGGTGGGTGAGTGAAAACACCTCGTCTCACCCATCTCGACGCCCGCAAGCGTCCGGCCATGGTCGATGTGGGCGCCAAGGAGGTGACCCACCGGACGGCGACCGCCGAGGCACGGATTCTCCTTCCGCGGAGCGTCATGCTCGAGCTGCGCCGGACCGGCCACCGCACCAAGAAGGGCCCCGTCTTCGACACCGCCATCATCGCCGGCGTCCTCGCAGCGAAGCGTACCCCGGAGCTGATCCCCTTCTGCCATCCCATCGCCCTCGAGAACTGCGCCGTGGAGATCGAGCCGGCGCCCGGCGGCCTGCGCATCCGCTGCACCGTGTCCGTGCATCACCGCACCGGGGTCGAGATGGAAGCGCTCACCGGCGCCTTCGCGGCGGCGCTCACGATCTACGATATGTGCAAAGCGCTCTCCCACGACATCGAGATCTCCGGTGTCCGGCTGCTCGCCAAATCGGGCGGCCGGCGCGATTTTCGCCGCGGTTCGACCGGCTCGCGCCGGCGGCCTTACAATCCCCGGTCATGAAGCCTTCCGAGGACACCGCTGCCGTCTACGGGCTGGTGCTCGCGGGCGGTCGCAGCTCGCGCATGCGAAAGGACAAGGCTGCGCTCCAGTACGGGGGCGGCAACCAGCTCGAGCAGGCGATGGAGCTCGTTCGCCCCTACGTCGCCCGCGCGTTCGTTTCCGTCAGGCGGGATCAGGTCAACGATCCGGTCCGCGCGCGCTTTGCGCAGATCTTGGACACCGAGGAGGGGCTCGGCCCCATTGCGGGCATCCTCGCGGCCCAGGCGGAGCACCCGGAAGCGGCCTGGCTGGTGCTCGCCTGCGACCTCCCGTTCCTCGACGGGGCGACGCTCGATCACCTGCTGCGGTCGCGCCGGCCGGGCCGACAGGCGACCGCGTACCGCGCGAGCCATGGCGGCGGCCTGCCGGAACCGCTGTGCGCCATTTACGAGCCTTCGAGCCGCGCGGCGATCTCCGCTTATGTCGCGAGCGGGCGCGACTGCCCGCGAAAGTTCCTGCTGCAGGCGGATGTCGAGCTGCTCGACCAGCCCAACCCGCGTGCGCTCGACAACGTGAACACTCCGGAGGAGTACGGGGCGGCCTCGAGCGCGCTAAGGCCCATCCCGGCGCGCCCGGACGCGACCGCCCCCACGAGGCGCATCGAGGTTCAGTACTACGCGCTCCTGCGCGAGCAGGCGGGGCGCAGCGCCGAGACGGTCACGACCCCCGCCCGCACACCGCGCGAGCTCTACGAGGAGCTGCGCAAGCGCCACCCCTTCTCGCTCGCCCCGGAGATGCTGCGCGTTGCGGTCAACGCGGAGTTCGGCGACTGGTCCCAGCCGCTCGGCGACGGCGATGCGGTGGTCTTCATTCCTCCGGTGGCCGGGGGGTGAGCTGGTGAGGATCTTCCGTTTCAGCCGTGACCCCCTCGACGCCGCCCCGCTGCGACAGGCGCTGGCGGACCGAGGCTGCGGCGGCTATGCGAGCTTCGAGGGCTGGGTGCGCGATCAGAACGAAGGACAGCCCGTCACGCACCTGGAATATGAGGCCTTCGAGCCGCTCGCGATCAAGGAAGGCGAGCGGATCCTGGCCGAGGCGCTCGAGCGCTTCGGGGTCGAGCACGCCGCCTGCGTGCATCGCATCGGCGATCTCGCCATCGGCGAGATGGCCGTCTGGGTCGGCGCGAGCGCCCGCCACCGCAACGAGGCGTTCCTCGCTTGCCGGTACATCATCGACCAGGTCAAGCATCGCCTGCCGATCTGGAAGAAGGAGCACTACCAGAGCGGCGATTCGGGTTGGGTGAACTGCGAACGCTGTGCCGCCGCGGTGTCCGAGCCCGAGACGCACCACCACCACGAGCCGGCGCCCGCCCACGGGCACGAGCCGGTGGCCGCGCGCGGACTCGTGCCCGACTACTCCCGCCAGATCGGGCTGAAGGAAGTCGGCCCCGGCGGACAGGCGCGGCTGCGCGCGAGCCGAGTGCTGGTCGTCGGAGCCGGCGGCCTCGGCGTCCCCGTCCTCTCGTACCTCGCCGGCGCGGGCGTCGGACGCCTGGGAATCGTCGACAGCGATCGGCTGGAGCCGTCCAATCTGCATCGCCAGACGCTCTACGCGCTCGCGGAGGCCGGCCGGCCGAAGGCCGAGCTCGCCGCGGAGCGCCTGCGCGCCCTGAATCCGGATGTTGACGTTCGAGTGCACTCCGTGCGGCTCGACGCCGCAAACGGCGCCGCGCTCATCGAGCCCTACCAGCTCGTGATCGACTGCACCGACAATTTCTCGACGAAATTCCTGCTCAACGATCTATGCGTGCGGCTCGGCAGACCCGCCATTCTCTCGAGCGTCTATCAGTTCGAGGGGCAGCTGCAGGTGGTGAGACCCGACCGCTCCGGCGCTTGCCTGAGGTGCATCTGGCCTGAAGCGACGCGCGACGGAATAGTCGGCAACTGCGCCGAGGCGGGCGTCCTCGGTCCGGTGCCGGGCGTCTTCGGGAGCCTGCAGGCGCTCGAAGCGCTCAAGATCCTGCTCGATCTGCCAGGCCAGCTCGGCGATGAGTTGCTGGTCCTGGACCTCAATTCATTCTCCGTGTCGCGCGTCCGGGCGCGCCGCGCGAAGGAGTGCCGCGAGGGGCCGTGCGCGCGGATCACCGTCCGCTCCGGGGCGCAGGCCGCGGCGTCCGCTCCCGAGACCGCGGCTGTCGCCGAGCTCCGCTTCGCCGATCTGTCGGAGGCGCTGCGGCAGGGCTTCGGCATCATCGACGTGCGGGAGCCGCGCGAGGTCGCGGAGCAGCCGGCGCCCGCCGAGCGGGTACGCCACATCCCGCTCCACGCGTTGATAGAAATGGCTCAGGGGGGCCCGCGGAGCGGCGAGCGCCCGCTCGACCCGTCCGCCAAGTACCTGCTGGTCTGCGCGAGCGGCAAACGCAGCCTCGCCGGAGCGCAGGAGCTGCGTGCGAGAGGGTTCGAGTCGGTCTATTCGCTATCCGGGGGCATCGCCGCGCTCCGGCTGCCCGCGTGAGGCCTCAGGGCCTCACCTGCCCCGCGCCGAGCACGACATACTTGTAGCTCGTCAGCTGCTCGGCGCCGACCGGCCCGCGGGCGTGAAACCGGTCGGTCGATATCCCGATCTCCGCGCCCATCCCGAACTCCCCGCCGTCCGCAAACTGCGTCGACGCGTTGTGCAGCACGATCGCGCTGTCCACGCGCTCGAGAAACCGCTCCGCCGCGCCGGCATTCTCGGTCACGATCGTCTCCGTATGCGCGGAGCCGTAGCGGGTGATGTGCTCGATGGCGGCGTCGACGCCGTCCACCACGCGAGCTGCGATGATTGCGTCGAGGTACTCGGTGAGCCAGTCCTCCTCCGTCGCGGGCCGCACCCGGGCGTCGGCCCGTTGCACGGTAGGGTCTCCGCGGACCTCGCAGCCGGCGTCGAGCAGGTCGCCCACGATCGGCTTCAAATGCGAGTGGACGCAGCCGCGGTCGATCAGCAGCGTCTCCGCCGCGCTGCAGATCCCCGTGCGGCGCATCTTGGCGTTGAGCACGATCGCGCGAGCCATCTCGAGGTCCGCCTCGCGGTCGACGTACACATGGCAATTGCCTTCCAGATGGCCGATCACGGGAACGCGCGCCTCCTTCTGCACGCGGGCGACGAGATCCTTGCCACCGCGCGGCACCAGCACATCGAGATACTCGGTCATGTCCGAGAGCATGTAGCCCACCGCCGCCCGATCGGGAGTAGGCACGATTTGAATGCAGCTCTCCGGCAAGCCGGCCGCGCGCAGCCCCTCGACGAGGCACTCGTGGATGGCGCCGCTCGAGCGCGTGCTCTCCGAGCCGCCGCGCAGGATCACGGCGTTGCCGGATTTGAGGCAGAGCGAGCCGGCGTCAGCCGTGACGTTCGGCCGGCTCTCGTAGATGATCCCGATCACGCCGAGCGGCACGCGCACGCGCCGGATGCGCAGTCCATTCGGCCGCTCCCACTCCGCCGCGACGGTGCCTATGGGATCGGGCAACGCGATGATCTCCTCGATCCCGCGAGCCATGGCCTCGATCCGCTTGTCGTCGAGCTGCAGCCGGTCGAGCAGCGCGGCCGTGAGCTTCTTCGCGCGCGCGGCGTCGAGGTCCGCGGCATTCGCCGCGAGGATGTCGGCGCGGCGGGCACGGATGGCAGCGGCGGCGGCGGTGAGCGCCCGGTTCTTCTGCTCGGTGCCGGTGTTTGCGAGAACGGCGGCAGCGGCGCACGCCGCGGCGCCCATGCGCTCCATCAGCTGGCCGATGCTCGCGTTGCTACCGGTTGTGGAGGGAGTACTCATGATGCCTCCTCCATGGGCTGCGCGGGTTTCGCACTCGCCTGCAGGATCACGAGATCGTCGCGATGAATCATCTCGTCGCGTCCGCGGAAGCCTAGAATGCTCTCGATCTCCGACGACTTGCGGCCCATGATCCGCGCCGCGTCCCCGTCGGAATAGGCGACGATGCCCCGGGCGACCTCAGCGCTGTCCGGTCCGAGCACGCTCACCGTGTCGCCCCGATCGAATCGGCCGAGCGCGCGGACGACACCGGCCGGAAGGAGGCTCTTGCCCTCGTACAGCGCGCGCAGCGCTCCCGCGTCGATCGCGATGGCGCCCGCTGGGCGCAGGGTGCCCGCGATCCATTGCTTGCGCGCCGCAACCGGGGTCGCGCCGGGCACGAACCAGGTGCAGCGGGCACCCTCCTCGATGCGTCGAACCGGATGGCGGTGATGGCCCGCTGCGATGCACATGTGGCAGCCCGCGGCGACGGCTATCTTTGCCGCCATGATCTTCGTCGTCATCCCGCCCGATCCCACATCGGACGCCGACCGCCCCGCCATGGCCTCTATCTCGGGCGTCACGCGCATGACGCGGTCGATGAGCTCGGCGCCCGCATCCTTGTGCGGGTCCGCCGTGTAGAGGCCGTCCACGTCCGAGAGCAGCACGAGGCAGTCGGCGCTGGTCATCTGCGCGACGCGCGCCGCGAGGCGATCGTTGTCGCCATAGCGGATCTCCGCGGTCGCCACCGTGTCGTTCTCGTTGATGACCGGCAGGGCCCCGAGCGCCAGCAGCGACTCGAGGGTGGCGCGCGCATTCAAGAACCGCCGCCGGCGTTCGCTGTCCTCGAGCGTCAACAGCACCTGCGCGACGGCGATGTCCTTCTCCTCGAGCAGCTCCTTGTAGGCGTGGGCGAGCCTGATCTGGCCCACGGCCGCGGCGGCCTGACTCTCCTCCAGCTTGAGGACGCCCCGCGGGAGCCCAAGCTGACGCCGGCCGAGCGCGATGGCGCCCGAGGAAACGAGGATCACCTGCTGGCCGCGCTTGCGCAGCCGCACGAGATCCTCGATGAGGCTCTCGAGCCAGCCGCGGTTGAGGCGGCCCGCCTCCTGGTCCACCAGGAGCGCCGACCCGACCTTCACCACGACGCGGCGCGCCGTGAGGAGCGGGGAATCTGAGCTGGGGCGTCGCGCAGCCATGGAAAAACTATACGGGATAGACTCGTTTTGAGCACGCCCTTAAACTGACGAGCGAGGGTGTCAGCCCCCAAGGGAGCGAGCGGTGAGCAGAGATTACGAGCCGGTCACCGGCCAGTGGTACGAGAATCTGGAGGAGGAGGAGTCCTTCCGCGTACTGTCGGTCGATGAGGATTCGGAGCTCGTCGAGATCGAGTACCTCGACGGGGATATCGAGGAGATCGATCTCGAGAGCTGGCACGAAATGGATCTCGAGCGCATCGCGGAGCCTGAAGGGTGGGCCGCATCGATGAAGCCGGAAGAGGATGAAGAGGACGAGGAGGAGGAAGAAGAAGACGACGACGACTGGGACGACGACGATGACGATCTGGACGAGGACGAGGAGGAAGAGGACGAAGACCGGGACGAATACTGATCCCCGGCCCCTCTCCTAGCTCCAAGCCGGGATCCCTGCCTGAGCGCCGACCCCGACAGCTGGTTCCACGAGCGGGAGTCGGCCTGGCTGTATCGCGAAGTGGCGCGCGCCGAGCCCGATCCCGCCAAGAGTGCCCTGTTCCTGAAACTCGCCGCTGCGGCCGAGGAGCAAGCCGAGCACTGGCAAGCCCACTCGGGCGCGGCCTCCGGCGCCCCGCCACGAGCGTTCCGGCCCTCTCTGCGCGCGCGTATCGTCGCGCGCCTGGTCCGGCGCTTCGGTCCCCGCTCGCTGCGCGGAGTGCTCGCCGCCATGAAGCTCCGCGGGCTCTCGATCTACGGGTCAACAGTCCATGCGCCGGGACATGCCATGCCGACTTCCGCCGCGGATGTCGGCGCGCGTCATCGAACCTCGGTCGGCGGGAATCTGCGCGCGGCCGTTTTCGGCGTGAACGACGGCCTCATCTCGAACGCCAGTCTCGTCCTGGGCGTTGCCGGGGCACGCGCCGGTAGCGTGTACGTGCTGACCGCCGGCGCCGCCGGCCTGCTGGCGGGGGCACTGTCGATGGCCTCGGGGGAGTACGTCTCGGTGCGCTCGCAGCGCGAGATGTACGAGTACCAGATCGCCCTCGAGCGCGCCGAGGTCGCCGCCTACCCCGAGGAGGAGGCCGAGGAGCTCGCGCTGATCTATCAGGCGCGGGGTATCGATATCGAGCAGGCGCGAGGCATGAGCCGCGCGCTGCTCGCCAATCCGGAGCAGATGCTCGATGTCCTCTCGCGCGAGGAGCTGGGTCTCAATCCAGACGACCTCGGCTCGCCCTGGAGCGCGGCCGGCTCCTCGTTCCTGTCGTTCGCGATCGGCGCGGCTGTCCCGCTCGCGCCCTTCCTCGCCGGCCTGCGGGGCCTCGAGGGGATCACGGCGGCCGCCGCGGCCACGCTCGTCGCGCTGATCGCGGTGGGGTTGACGCTCAGCCTCTTCACCGGCCGCTCTGCCTGGCGCGGAGCCCTGCGCATGGTGCTCATCGGCGGCGGTGCCGGGATCGTGAGCTTCGCCGTAGGCCGGCTGCTCGGCGCCATGCTGCGCTAGCCGCCCGGCTCACGGGTCCGGCAGGCGCTTGCGCTCACGCAGCCGGGAGATCACCTCGAGCAGCGCCTGCGGATCGACCGGCTTCAGGAGGTGTCCGTCGAAGCCGGCGGCGTGGGCCGCCTCGAGATCGGCGCGTCGACCCCAGCCGGTAAGCGCAACGAGCACCATCGCTCGTCCCCAGGGTGCGCTGCGGATGGCGCGGGCCGCGTCGTAGCCGCTCAAACCCGGCATGGTGATGTCGAGCACCACGATATCCGGCCGGAAGCTCTCGGCGACTCGCACCGCCTCCCCGCCGTCGAGCGTGAAACGCACCTCCGCGCCGTACAGCTCGAACAGCATCGCGAGGGTGCGCGCGGCGTCAGGCATATCGTCGGCGACGAGGACTCGCCCGTGCAGCGCGACGGTATCGGACTCGGACAAAGCAGGACCCCCCTCTCGAGCCTGTCCCCCCGCACCGGCGGGACTGTCGTTCCGGGGCGTTGGGCTTTCCATCTAACAATTGCAAGAACGCGTCGTCTGTCCGGTAGGCGACACACCGGGGCACGGCACTTGCTTGAGTATGGCCGCTGCCGGGGGTCTAAAGGGGCGCTTTGTATGGCGGATGGACGCTTCAAAGCAGTCCAGGCAGCGCTTTCGAGGAACCGAATGCTCGAGGTGTTCTTGCGCGAGAGTGCGGGCCTTAAGTCCGCGCTGCAACTGGTCGCGCACACCGCGGGGCAGGTGATCCATAGGCAGGACAGACCGATGTTCCACGCCTATTTCCCGCTGACAGGATCGATGGCGGTCACGATCGGCACCGAGGAGGGCGGTGCGTGCGAGGCAGCGGCGATCGGCAACGAAGGCGTGCTCGGGCTGTCGATTTACTTCGGGATCCAGTGGAGCCCGAACACGGTGCTGCAGCAAATCGAGGGGCGCTCCTACCGGCTTGCCGCCTCGGTGTTTCTCGACAGCATCCGCAGGAGCCCCGCGCTCCAGCGGCTGATGCACCGGTACGCGACCTACACGATCCGCTCTGCCCAGCAGACGGCCGCCTGCAACACCCTCCACACGCTGCGGCAACGCGCCTGCCGGTGGCTGCTCATGGTGCAGGACCGTGCCGGCACGGCGCAGTTCGAGCTGCCCCAATCGGTGCTCGCGGACATGCTCGGCGTGCGCCGGCAGTCCGTGAGCGAGGTCGCCGCCGAGCTGCGGCGGGCGGGCCTCATCGAGTATCGCCGCGGCGTCATCACCATCGCCAACCGGCGCAAGCTCGAGGCGGAGGCGTGCTGCGAATGCTATGGCGTCCTCAACACCTTTTACGTCCGCCTGATGGGTCAGGCTGCCTAGGCAGCCTTTGAAAATAAGCGGTTAGCCCCCACTGTAGCCTTGGATGGCAGGGGACCGGTAAAGTGTGGCGCGGGCCCGAACCACGGCCGCGCCCGGCCGGTCCAAAGGCCTGGTAGGGCTCATTTCGGCACGGAACTCCCTCATGAAGCGCATTCTTCTGTTTCTCGCCACCAACCTGGCGATACTGCTCGTCCTCACCCTCGTCGTCCGCATCCTGGGGCTCGATGCGTACCTCGCCCGGGCCGGAACCAACTTGGGCTCGCTGCTCGTGCTCGCGGCGATCTTCGGCTTCGGCGGATCGTTCATCTCCCTGTTCCTGTCGAAATGGATCGCCAAGCGCGCCATGGGCGTGCGGGTCATCGAGCAGCCGACGAGCGCCTCGGAGCAGTGGCTCGTCGCCGCGGTCCGCGCCCACGCGCAGGCGGCGGGCATCGGCATGCCGGAGGTGGGCATATTCCAGTCGCCGGCGCCGAACGCCTTTGCGACCGGCCCCCGCCGCGACAGCGCGCTCGTCGCCGTGAGCACCGGCCTGCTGCAGCGGATGAACGGGGATGAGCTGCGCGCCGTGCTGGGCCACGAGATCACGCATGTCGCCAACGGCGACATGGTCACCCTCACGCTCATTCAGGGCGTCGTCAACACGTTCGTGATTTTCCTGTCGTACATCATCGGCAACATCGTGGATCGCGCCGTGTTCGGCAACCGGCAGGGACGCGGTATCGCGTACATGGTGACGGTGCTCGTGAGCCAGCTCGTGCTCGGAATCTTCGCGAGCCTGATCGTGATGGCCTTCTCGCGTCGGCGGGAGTTCCGTGCCGACCGGGGCGGGGCGCGCCTCGCGGGCCGGGAGAACATGATCGCGGCGCTCGAGCGCCTCAAGGCCGCCGACCAGCCTCTGCCGTCCTCGCAGTTCACGGCGTTCGGGATCACCTCGGGCGTCGCGCCCCGAGGCTTCAGGCGGCTCCTCATGAGCCATCCGCCGCTCGACGAGCGTATCGCCGCCCTGCGCGCAGCGATCTGAGCCCGTTGCGGAGCATCGGCGATCAAATCCGGGAGCGGCTCGGCGCGGACGCCGTGCTCACCGCGCCCGCCGATCTCGACCCTTATCTCACCGACCACCGCGGTCTCTATCACGGCCGCGCCTCGGCAGTCGTTCTGCCACGGACCGCTGGCGAGGTATCGCAGGTCCTCGCGCTCTGCAACGAGCAGCGGATCGGCGTGGTGCCTCATGGAGGCAACACGGGCTACTGCGGAGGGGCGACGCCCGATGAGTCGGGGCGGCAGATCGTGCTCGCGCTCGCGCGGCTCGACCGCATCCGCGCCCTCGATGCCGCGGGCTTCACGCTCATTGCCGAGGCGGGCTGCGTTCTCCGGAACGTGCAGCGCGCGGCGGACGACGCTGGGCGGAGCTTTCCTCTCAGCCTCGGCTCGGAAGGCAGCTGCCAGATCGGCGGCAACCTCGCGACGAACGCGGGCGGCACCCAGGTGCTGCGCTACGGCATGATGCGCGATCTGGTGCTGGGGCTTGAGGTGGTGCTCGCGGACGGCCGCGTGCTCTCGAGCTTGAGTCCTCTTCGCAAGGACAATACCGGTTACGACGTGAAGTCGCTGTTCCTCGGCAGCGAAGGCACTCTCGGCGTCATCACCGCCGCGAGCTTGAAGCTCTATCCCAGGGTGAGGAACGTCGCGACCGCGTTCGCCGCCGTGCCGGACGTGCAGGCAGCCGTGGACCTGCTCGGGGAGCTGCGCGAGCGCAGCGCCGATTTGGTGAGCTCGTTCGAGCTCCTCCCGCGCATCGCGGTGGATCTCACGGTCCGCCACATCCCGGGGGTCGCCGATCCGCTCGGCGCGCGCCACGATTGGTACGTGCTGTGCGAGCTTAGCTCCTCGCGCGCCGAGGAACCGCTCGCCGAGATCCTGGAGACGGCGCTCGCTGCGGCGCTCGAGCGCGGCGGGGTACTCGATGCGGCGCTCGCGAAGAGCGATCGCGAGCGAGACGCGCTGTGGCGGCTGCGCGAAAGCGTCCCGGAAGCGCAGCGGCGCGACGGCGCAAGCTTGAAGCATGACATCTCCGTGCCGGTAGGGCGCCTGCCGGAGTTCGTGCGCCAGGGCTCCGAATGGGTCCGGGAGCACGTGCCGGACGGCAGGCTGGTGGCCTACGGCCACGTCGGCGACGGCAACCTGCATTTCAATCTCAACCAGGCCCCGGGGGCGGACGCGGCGGCTTTCCTCGCGCGCGCGGATACCGTGATGCGCGCGATCCATGACCTGGTGCAGGCTTTCGGCGGCAGCTTCAGCGCCGAGCACGGCATCGGCAGGCTCAAGGTGGCGGAGCTCGAGCGCTATGGCTCCGCCGTGGAGCTCGATCTCATGCGCGCCATCAAACGGGCGTTCGATCCGAACGGCATCCTCAATCCTGGAAAGGTCCTGCGCGCCACAGCCCCGCACGCTCCGGAGGCTACGTGATCTCGCTGCGATCGATCGCCTCCGCTGGGCTGTGCATCGCGGTCGCAGCCTGCAGCCGCTCCGGTCCACCGTCCGCGGCGGCCGGCCCCGCCGCAGGTGAGCAGCTCACCACGACCTCCCCGGACGGCGTCCGCATCGCGTATCACGTGTACGGACACGGCGATCCGGCGGTCGTCCTCATTCATGGCTGGGCCTGCGACTCGAGCTACTGGCGCGCGCAGATCGCGGATCTCGCATCGACGTACACCACCGTCACGCTCGATCTCGCGGGCCACGGCGCCTCGGGGCGCAATCGCACCGACTGGTCCATGGCCAATTTCGGCCGGGACGTGGCCGCCGTCGTTGAGCGGCTCCCCAACCGCCGGATCGTGCTGGTCGGCCATCTGATGGGAGGACCCGTCGCCCTCGAGGCCGCGCCGCTCGTCGGTGATCGCCTGATCGGCGTCATCGGCGTCGATACGTTCACGAGTCTCGACCGGCCGCCGCCTGCGCCCCAGGCGCTCGAGATGCAGATCGCGCCGTTCCGCACCGACTTCGTCGGCTACATGCATCGATTCGTGCCGCAGCTGTTCGCCAAGAGCGCCGACCCGGCGTTCGTGCGCAAGGTGGCCGACGACATGTCGCGCGAGCCGCCGCAGATCGCCATTGCCTCGCTGATCAGCCTCAACACGCTGGACTTCGGCACGCTGCTGCCGCGGATCCACGTGCCGATCGTCGCGATCGACTCCGACCTCGGCCACACGCCGGCGCCAGACGAAGCGCGCATCCGCAGGATCTATCCGGCGTTCCACGCGGTCATGCTGATGAATCCGGGCCACTTCCTGATGCTCGAGGACCCGCAGCGCTTCAATCCCGTCCTCATGCAGGAGATCGCCCATCTGATCTCCGCGCAGGCGGGCCCCGGACCGGCGTCCAAGGAACTCCACGCGCGGGACGGCTCCGACGCTACCCGCTCGCCGGCCTCGTGAGCGGCCGCGAGGATGCGACCCGCGACGCTTCTACTCGCGCGCGCTGTCCGCTCTCTCCTCTACGAGACGCACCAGTCCCTCCTGGGCGGTGCTCGCGACCAGCCGCCCGTCCCGGGAGAACACGCTCGCCCGCGCGAAGCCGCGGGAGCCCGATGCGCTCGGACTCTCCACGGCGTACAGCAACCACTCGTCCACGCGCAACGGCCGGTGAAACCACATCGCATGATCGATGCTCGCGACGATCGCCTTGCCGCTCAGCGTGGAGATGCCATGCGGCAACGTCGCCGTCTCGAGCAGGTAGAAATCCGAGACGTACGCGAGCAGGCAGCGCTGCAGCGTCTCATCGTCCGGGACGGCGCTCACGGCGCGGAACCAGATCTCGCGCGCCGGGGCCGCCTTGGAGCCGTGCAGCGAGCCGGCCGGTTGGACGCTGCGGAACTCGAAGGGGCGCGGAGTCTCGAGCAGCCGCCGCATCCGCTCCGGCAGCCGCGCCAGCAGCTCCGGGCGCACCCGGGAGGTGTCCGCGAGCGCCTCCGGCGGCGGAACGCTCGGCATGGGGATCTGATGCTCGAGACCCGCCTCCACGACCTGGAACGAGGCGGTCATGTTGAAGATCTGCTCGCCGTGCTGGATGGCGATCACGCGGCGATTCGAGAAGCTCTGTCCGTCGCGGCTGCGGTCCACGTCGTAGATGATCGGCGCGTTGAAGTCGCCGCGCCGCAGGAAATACGCGTGCAGCGAATGCACGACGCGGCCCTCGACCGTGCGCGAGGCGGCCATGAGCGCCTGCCCGAGCACCTGGCCGCCAAAGACCTGCGGACTGCCGATATCGCGGCTCTCCCCGCGAAACAGGTTCATCTCGAGCGGCTCCAGCTCGAGCAGGCTCAGCAGATCGGCGATGCGCTGGTCCACGGCGCTCAGCGGTAGTTGAAGACCCCCTTCATGAGCGCATTGTGGCCCGGGAAGGTGCACAGAAACATGTACGAGCCGCCCTTCTCAAGCTTCGACGCCGGGAAGGTCACCGATGTCGATTGCCCTCCGCCGATGATCTTCGTCGCGGCGATGATTCGCGGATCGCCGGGCTTCTGGTAGTTGTTCCCAAGCCCCGCGGCGAGGCCGTCGTTGGCGACGGTCATCATATCCTCGCTCTTCACGAGCACCCAGTCGTGGCCCATGGCCGCGGCAGGCAGCTTGCCGATATCGGCGAGCGTCACCTCGATCTGCGAGCAGCCCGGACCCACGGTGATTTCCTTCTTGTCGTACTGCATGAGATCGTTGGCGGTGATACGGATCTGACACAGCTTGCCGGCCGCATGCGCAGGCGCAACAGCCGCGAGTGGCGCTGCGGCCATGACGACGGCGGCCAGTAAGAAATTCTTCGAGATCATCGTGGTTCCTCTTGCGGTCCAGGGAAGGAGATAAGGAAATCATGCCCCAAAGCGGCGGCAAAGGCACACTCCGAGCTCAATTATCCGGCACGCCGAGCCGCTTGTGCATCACCGGGCTCGTCGTCGTGTACTGCAGGAACTGCTTCTTTTGCGGATAGAGATGGTGCTGGATCCCGAACGCGGCGAGCGCCGCCTCGTGGAAGCCGGAGAGGATGAGCTTCTTCTTGCCGGGATAGGTACCGATGTCGCCGACCGCGAAGACGCCCGGCATGCTGGTCTCGAACTTCTCGGTGTCGACCTTCAGCGCCTTGCGCTCGAGCTGGAGCCCCCATTCGGCAATCGGCCCGAGCTTCGGATGCAAGCCGAAGAAGGCGAGCACCCGGTCCGCCTCGAGGGCGTGGAGCTTCCCGTCGGATGCCTTCACGTTGACGCCCGCGAGAGCGCCATCGGCGAGGATGAGCGACTGCGCGAGGCCCTCGATGTAGCGCATGCGCCCGGCCGCGACGAGATCCTGCATCTTCGCGACCGAAGCCGGAGCCGCGCGAAATTCCGGGCGCCGATGCACCAGCGTCAGGCTCCGCGCCGTGGAGGCGAGCGCGAGAGTCCAGTCGAGCGCGGAATCGCCCCCGCCGAAGATCACGAGCCGCTTGCCGTGAAGCTCGCTCGCGTCGCGGATGCGGTAGTGGATCGAGTGCCCCTCGAGCGGCTCGCAGCCCTCGAGCCCGATGCGGCGCGGCTGGAACGAGCCGACGCCCGCGGCGATCACCACCGCGCCGGCATCGAAAATCGCGCCCGCCGTGGTCCGCACCAGAAACCGGCCGTCCTCGCGGCGGACGAGCTCGCTCGCCTCCTGCCCGAGGTGCATCTTCGCGCCGAACGGCTTCAACTGCTGCAGGAGCTTCTCGGTGAGCTCCTGGCCGCTCAAGACCGGTACGGCGGGGATGTCGTAGATCGGCTTGTCCGGGTAGAGCTCGGTGCACTGGCCCCCGGGGCGCGGCAGGGAATCGATGAGGTGCGCGCCGATCCCGAGGAGCCCGAGCTCGAAGGCCTGGAACAGTCCGCAGGGACCCGCCCCGATGATGACGACTTCCGCGAGGATCGGCTCGCTGTGAGGCGAATCGCTAGTCAAGCGCGCCCGGCGTTGGCATCGGTCGGCGTATGGAAGTACTCGCTTTCTTCCGCGAGCTGCTCGAGGAGGCGCTTCAGCTCCGCCATGCGGCCCTCCGCGGTGCTGATCGGCATGCAGTCCTGGCACCGCGGGTCGCCGCAGGGCTGGCGGGAGTAGAGCCAGTACTGGATGGCCCCGGCGAGCAGTCCGTCAGCGATTTCCCACAGATCTGCGTCCTTGTCCTTGTCGGCGAGCCGGTTTCCGAGATCCACGGCCTTCGCGAAGGCCGAGTCGAAGCTATCAGCGAGCTCTGTCATGCGACGAGTATAAAGCAAGTGCCACATCGCGTTTCGCCGGTATCAGAGCCTCGCAAGCGGCTGTTCTGGGACGCCGTTGGCGGACCGTCCCGCTGAGGCTGGCGCAAGCTCTCGACCCCGCGAAAAGCCATTCCAGGCATCTCCGGTTATGTTGCATGTCGGGGAGACCCTATGCGATCGGCGGTAGGGCTCACCGCAAAGGCCGCCGCCTCGATCCCGCGCCGCCGCGGGCGATCCCGCATGGGGCTCGGCAGTCATCTGGCGCTCGGCCTCGCAGCGGTCGCCATCGTGGTGCTCGTGGGCGAGACCATTGCGAGCCGCACCTCCCGGGCGGCCGTGGAGGCCGTGCGCGGCATGCTGGCTCAGTACGCGCCGCTCGCCGTCCGCTCCGGAGCAGTTATCGAGGAGCTGGCCGCCTATGACCGTACCGTGGGCGAGTACCTGGAGTCCGATCAACCCACCGAGCCCGACACGCTGACCCAGTCGGAAGCCGACCTGTCGGCGGCCGTCCGCTCGTATTTTGCTGCGGCCGGAGCGGCCCCGGCCGCACCGCCGCATAGCGGGCTCGCCGAGCGCATCGCGAGTCACATCGCCCACGGGCGGGACCTCGCGGAGCACTCGGCCGAGCGCCGGCAATGGCAGGCGCGCCGCCGCGTCCTGCTCGATGGGGTCAGCCGCCGGATCACCTCCGCCGGCGGGGAGGGCTTGGTGATCGGCGGCAATCAGGTCATTGCACGCCGCTCGCTCGCCGAGCTCGACGACGCCATGAGTGCGCTCCGTGCCGACCCCGATACGGGCAGCAGGGCATCGAGCGCGGCGCGGCGCTTCGAGGCGGTGGTCCGCGCCCATCAGGCCGAGCTCCTGCGCTCGCCAGGACCCGCGTGGCTCGAGCTGGTGCAGGACGACTTTCACGAGGCGGTCCGGCTGCGCGGCAGGATCGAGCGCTTCGACCTGGAGAACGGGGCCGCGAGGCGCTCGTTCCAGCAGGAAGGCGCCGCGCTGCTCGCGGCCGCGCAGGCCGATTTGCAGCAGCCGGCCGGTGCGGACCTGGCCACGGCCGCCGAGCACGCCGCGGCCGCCGCGGCCGCCGCTCAGCGCACGCTCGCCGCGACCGGCGCCGCCGTGATCGGCCTGGTGCTGCTCGTCTCGGTCCTGCTCGGTCTGCGCATCATCCTGCCGGTGCGGCGCCTCACCGCGGTGACGCGCCGGCTCACTTCGGGGAGCCGCGACGTGCGCGCCCCGCGCGCCGGACTCGCCGAGCTCGACGAGCTCGCGGAGTCTTTCAACGCGATGGCGGACCAGATCTCCGCCGTGGAACAGGAGCTGCGCACGCACCAGGCCGAGCTGGAGCAACACGTCGCGGAGCGCACGCGGCAGCTGCATCATCTCGCGCACCACGATCCGCTGACACAGCTGCCGAACCGCCGCCATCTCGGGGCGCAGCTCGAGGGCACGATCGCGCGGGCGGCCGTCTCGCACGAGCGCTTCGCCCTGCTCGTGGTGGATCTCGACAACTTCAAATCAATCAACGACACGCTCGGCCACACCTTCGGCGACCGCGTGCTGCAGGCGATCGGCGAGCGGCTGCAGGACGCCGCGGGCGCGCAGTCGTTCATTGCCCGCTTGGGGGGCGATGAGTTCACGGTCATTCTCGAGGATGCGCAGTCGGGCGAGGCCGTGACGGCGCGGGCGGCCGCGCTGCTCGATGCGCTTCAGCAGCCGCTTGCCCTGGACGGCCGCGTGCTCTCGACCAGCGCGAGCGTCGGCGCGAGCCTGTATCCGGACCACGCGTCCGATGCGGATGCGCTGCTGCGCGCCGCCGACGTGGCCCTGTTTCGCGCCAAGGATCTCGGACGCAATCGCTTCGCGCTGTTCAGCCCGGAGCTCTCGGACGCCGCCGCGCACCACTTCCGGCTGGAGCAATCGCTGCGGCGCGCCGTGGAAGCGGGCGAGCTGCTGCTCATGTACCAGCCGCTCGTCGCGCTGCATACCTTCGAGCCGGCGGGCGTCGAGGCGCTGCTCAGATGGCGCAAGCCCGACGGGCGCATCGCCGCCGCCTCGGAGTTCATTCACGTCGCCGAGAAAACCGGCCTCATGCGCGAGCTCACGGCGTGGGTGCTGAGATCGGCGACCTCCGCCGTCACCGCCTGGCGCTCGATGGGCTGGCATCGCGCATGCGTCGCCATCAACGTCTCCGCGCCCCAGTTCTTCGAGAGCGATTTCGTCGAGCGCGTGGTGGAGGCGCTCCGCGTCACGGGGCTGCCGCCGAGCGCCCTCGAGCTGGAGATCACCGAGACGGTGCTGCAGACCGGCCCGGCGACGATCCAGGCGCTCGAGCGGCTGCGCGAGCTTGGAGTGGAGATCGCGCTCGATGATTTCGGCACCGGCTTCTCCTCTCTCACCTCGCTCCAGCAGCTGCCGATCACGCGGGTGAAGCTCGACCGCTCGCTCATCGAGGCGATCGACACGAGCGCGCGCTCTGCCGCCATCGCGCGCTCCGTCATCGCGCTCTGCCACGGGCTCGGGCTGCAGGTCGTTGCAGAGGGCATCGAGAGGCCCGAGCAGCTCGATGCGCTGAGCCAATGCGGGCCGATCTGCGTGCAGGGATTCCTGCTGGCGCAGGCCGTCGAGACCGAGGCGGTCCCCGAGGAGGTGCAGGCCGCCGCTCAGCGGGCGCGCGACGTCATGTACCGCGCGCGCGACTCCGCCGCGGACGTGAGCCTGTCCGAGCAGGAGTCGCTGGTGTTCGTGACGCCGCGGCGGATCGCTCCGCGGTGAGCGCGGGCGGGCCTCGCGAGGCGACGAAGCGGTCCCTGGCCTGAACTCCGAGCGCCGGCTGATCGATGAAGAATCCATCGATCCCCGCCTCGAGATACGCCTCCACCTCCGCCTCCACATCGCCCGCCGCGGCCGGATCGCTCCCCGACTTGAGCGGCGCCGGCAGGAACTGATTCTCCGCGCGGAACGTCCAGGCATGCACGTCGAGGCCGGCCGCATGTGCGTCGCGCGCAAGCGGGGTGGGCCTGCCGAGGGAGTCGTCCGACTCGCGCGGGATGACGAGTCCCTTCGCCACTCCGATCGCAGCCGCGTACTGCGCGATCTGCGCGAGCCCGTGGGGCGTCACGAGGTCACGGTACGTCCGGGTATCACCGCCTGCCACGAGGTCGTACGGCGCACCGCCCTCCTCGATGAGCTGAACCAGACGGATCCGGGTCGCAAGCTTGAGCGCCCGAAGATTGCCGGTCTCGAATGATTGAATGAAGACGGGCGCGCGCTCCCCCGCGTACCCGTGGTGCGCGAGGGCGGCGAGGAGAGGCGCTTCGAGCGCAAGGCCGCACCGCGCGAAGTATGTGGGATGTTTCGTTTCCGGGTACACGCCGATGCGCGAGGGCCGCACCGCGCCGCGAGCGCGGGCCGCCTCCTCGCGCCAAGTCTCGAGGGTCCGCACGAGCGAGAGAATCTCCTCGAGAGTTGGAACCTCGAGCTGCCCATCGAGACGAGCATTGCCGGGCCGGATGCCGGCGATCCGCTCGCGCGCGCGCAGGGTCTTGATCTCCGCGAGGGTGAAGTCCTCCGTGAACCACCCCTCGACCGCCTTGCCGTCGATCGCCTTCCGGGTCCTGCGAGACGCGAACCGCGGGTGGCGCGCCACATCGGTGGTCCCACCGATCTCATTCTCATGGCGCGCGATGAGCACGCCGTCCCCGGTGCTCACGAGATCCGGCTCGATGTAATCGGCGCCCTGCTCCACGGCGACGAAGTACGACACGAGCGTGTGCTCCGGCACGTAGCCGCTCGCGCCGCGGTGGCCGATGACGATCGGCACCGCTCGAGGCCCGACCGCGTGAGGCGCCGTCGACGAACGCTTCCGCATGGGGCGCTACCTTAGCAGAAGCGCGGGAGGGGCCCGCGAGCGTGTAGGATGCCCCGAAGCGGAACCGCCCGCGCGCTGCAGCGTTTTGTCGAGTAACCTCATGCCCGATCTCACGCAGAACGATATCTATCTCTTCAAGGAAGGCACGCTCTACCGCGCCTACGAGAAGCTCGGCGCGCACCCGACGGTCGTGGACGGACGCAAGGGAACGCGCTTCGCAGTGTGGGCTCCCAACGCCGACGCCGTGAGCGTCGTCGGCGACTTCAACGGCTGGACCCCCGAGCGGAACGCGCTCGAGCCGCGCTCCGATCAGTCGGGCATCTGGGAAGGCTTCATCCCGGAGGTGGGCCCGGGAGCGCTCTACAAGTACCACATCCTCTCCCGGCTCGGCGGCTACCGCGTGGACAAGAACGACCCGTTCGCCTTTCGCTCGGAATTGCCGCCGCGCACGGCGTCCGTCGTCTGGGACCTTAAGTACGAGTGGGACGACCTGACCTGGCAGCGTGACCGCGCACGCCTCAACGCGCTCGATGCGCCCTGGTCCATCTACGAGGTGCACCTCGGCTCCTGGCGGCGGGTGCCCGAGGACCACGACCGCGCCCTCACCTACCGCGAGCTCGCGCATCGAGCTCGCGGACTACGTGATCGACATGGGCTTCACGCACGTCGAGCTGCTGCCCGTCATGGAGCATCCGTTCTACGGATCCTGGGGCTACCAGGTGACGGGCTACTTCGCGCCGACCGCCCGCTACGGCACGCCGCAGGACTTCATGTACCTCGTCGAGCACCTGCACCAGCGCGGCATCGGCGTCATTCTCGACTGGGTGCCCTCGCACTTCCCGAGCGACGAGCACGGACTCGCGTTCTTCGACGGCACGCATCTCTACGAGCACGCCGACCCGCGCCAGGGCTACCACCCGGAATGGAACAGCTCCATCTTCAATTACGGCCGCGCCGAGGTGCGCAATTTCTTGGGCAGCAGCGCGCTCTTCTGGCTCGACGTCTACCACGTCGACGCGCTGCGCGTCGATGCCGTCGCCTCGATGCTCTATCTCGACTACGGCCGCCGCGAGGGCGAGTGGATCCCGAACCGCTTCGGCGGGCACGAGAACCTCGAGGCCGTGGAGTTCGCGAAGCAGATCAACAACGCGGTCTACCGGGATTTCCCCGCGACGCAGACCATCGCCGAGGAGTCGACGGCCTGGCCGATGGTGTCGCGGCCCGACCTACCTCGGGGGGCTCGGCTTCGGCCTCAAGTGGAACATGGGCTGGATGCACGACACGCTCCAGTACTTCAAGACCGACCCGATCTTCCGCAAGTACCGCCACAACGCGCTCACGTTCTCGATCTGGTACGCGTTCACGCGAGAACTTCGTGCTGCCGCTCTCGCACGACGAGGTCGTGTACGGCAAGGGCTCGCTGATCGGCAAGATGCCGGGCGACGAGTGGCAGCAGTTCGCGAACCTGCGGCTGCTGTTCGGCTACATGTGGGGGCATCCGGGCAAGAAGCTGCTGTTCATGGGCGGCGGAGTTCGGGCAGCGGCGCGAATGGCAGCACGAGGAGAGCCTCGAATGGCACGTGCTCGCAGTACCCGCTGCACGCGGGCGTGCAGCGCTGGGTGCGCGACCTCAATCGCCTCTACCGCGCGACCCCGGCGCTCTACGAGCTCGACTTCTCCCCCGACGGCTTCGAGTGGCTCGACTGCAACGACGCCGAGTCGAGCGTCATCGCGTTCCTGCGCAAGGCCGCGCTCGCAGGCGCCGTGGTCCTGGTCGTCTGCAACTTCACGCCGGTGCCGCGCGACGAACTACCGGGTCGGCGTGCCGCGCGGCGGGCGTCTGGCGCGAGCGCCTGAACAGCGACGCGCGGGACTACGGCGGCAGCGGCCAGGGCAACCTCGGCGGCGGTCGAGGCTGCGCCGCTGCCCTCGCACGGCCGCTTTCATTCACTGAGCTCTGACGCTGCCGCCGCTCGGCGTGCTGTTCCTGCGAGCCCGCATGAGCACGTCGCCGGCCGGGCCGACGACCGACGGCACGGCGCGCGTCGTCGATCGAGCGCATCGCGCCGTGTGTCGACGGCGGCCGCTTCCCGGCCAAGCGTGTCTGCGGCGAGACGGTCGTGGTCGAGGCCGACGTGTTCGCCGACGGCCACGACGCGGTGGCGTGCGCGCTGCTGTACCGGCCGGAATCGCAGAGCGACTGGCAGCGCGTGCCGATGGCTCCGGCTCGGCAACGATCGCTGGCGAGCGGAGTTCACCGTGCGAGCGGCTCGGGCGCTATCGCTACACGATCGTCGCCTGGGTGGATCACTCTCGAGACCTGGCGCGCGGATCTCGCGAAGAAGCATGCCGCCGGGCAGGACGTGAGCGTCGACCTGCAGCGCGGAGCGCAGCTCGTACGGGCAGCGGCGGCACGCGGCCGGTGGCGAGGAGAGCGCGCCGCCTCGAGGAGTGGGCCCTGTCGCTCGGTGCGGCGGATGCCACGATCTCCGAGCCGGGTCGCCTGCGCGCAAGCCGACGAGCTGCACGACCTCGCGCGGCGCTACCCCGATCCCGCGCAGGTGGCGCGGCACGAGCCGCCGCTCGCCGTCGACCGTCGACCGCGAGCGCGCGCGCTTCTCGACCTGGTACGAGATGTTTCCGCGCTCGGCCGCCGCGGCGCCCGGCGCGCACGGCACGCTCGCCGACTGCGAGGCGCGCCTGCCCTACGTCGCCGAGATGGGCTTCGATGTGCTCTACCTGCCGCCCGATCCATCCGATCGGCGATCACGCAGCGCAAGGGCGCCAACAACCGCACCGGCGCCGCCCCGGGCGATCCGGGCAGCCCCTGGGCGATCGGCAGCGCAGCCGGGCGGCCACAAGGCCATTCACCCGCGACCTCGGCACGCTCGAGGACTTCCGGCGCCTGCTCGCGCGGGCCGCGGAGCTCGGCATCGAGATCGCGCTCGACCTCGCCTTCCAGTGCAGCCCGGATCATCCCTACGTGCGCGAGCATCCGGAATGGTTCCTCGAGCGCCCGGACGGCACGATCCAGTACGCGGAGAATCCGCCGAAGAAGTACCAGGACATCTATCCGTTCGACTTCGAGACGCGCCGCCTGGCGGGAGCTGTGGGCGGAGCTCGAAGAGCGTCGTCGAGTTCTGGATCGAGCAGGGCGTGCGCATCTTCCGCGTCGACAATCCGCACACCAAGCCGTTCGCGTTCTGGGAGTGGCTGATCGGCGAGGTGCGGCGCCGCTCGCCCGAGGTGATCTTCCTCGCCGAGGCGTTCACGCGCCCGAAGGTCATGCACCGCCTCGCGAAGCTCGGCTTCACCCAGTCGTACACCTACTTCGCCTGGCGCAACACGCAAGCGCGAGCTCGAGCGAGTACTTCACGCGAGCTCGGCTCGGCGCCCGTCGAGCGAGTACTTCCGCCCGAATCTCTGGCCGAACACGCCGGACATCCTCACCGAGTACCTGCAGTTCGGCGGCCGCGCGGCCTTCATGGCGAGGCTGGTTCTCGCCGCGACCCTCGGCGCGAGCTACGGCATCTACGGGCCGGCGTTCGAGCTGATGGAGCACGAGGCGCGCGAGCCGGGCAGCGAGGAGTACCGCGACTCCGAGAAATACCAGCTGCGCCTCTGGAACCTCGACCGCCCCGACAGCCTCGCGCGACTTCATCGCGCGCATCAACCGCATCCGCCGCGAGAATCCGGCGCTGCAGAGCGAACCTCGGGCTCACGTTCCATCCGCTCGACAACGAGACGCTGATCGCCTACAGCAAGGCGACGCCGGACCATCTCAATGTGATCCTCACCGTGGTCAATCTCGATCCGCACCACGCCCAGTCCGGCTGGCTCGATCTCGATCTCGCCGCGCTCGGACTCGACGCCGACCAGCCCTTTCAGGTGCACGACTTGCTCTCTGGAGCCAGGTTCCTGTGGCAGGGGCGGCGCAACTTCGTGCTGCTCGATCCGCAGGCGCCCACGCACATCCTGCGCGTCCGGCGGCGCCTGCGCACGCGAGCGAGATTTCGATTATTTTCTCTAGCTCTCACCGGGGGTATTGAGTTCGATGAACGCACCGGTCGAACGAACGCCGGTGCCGCAGACGCCCGCACCGCCCTCCCCGCCCGAGGCGCCGGCGCCGCCGCGAGACACGCTCTGGTACAAGGACGCGGTCATCTACGAGGTCCACGTCCGCGCGTTCCTCGACAGCAACGACGATGGCATCGGCGACTTTCCGGGCCTCACCGCCCGAGCTCGACTACATCCAGGACCTCGGCGTCAACACGATCTGGCTGCTGCCCTTCTACCCCTCGCCCGGCAAGGACGACGGCTACGACATCGCCGACTACCACGAGCGTGCATCCGCATTACGGCACGCTGGAGGACTTCTCGCCGCTTCATCCAGCGAAGCGCACCGCCGCGGACTGCGCGTCATCACCGAGCTCGTCATCAACCACACCTCCGACCAGCATCCGTGGTTCCAGGCCGCGCGGCGCGCGCCCGCCGGCTCGCGCAAGCGCGACTTCTACGTCTGGAGCGACACGGCCGGACCGCTACGCCGGCACGCGCATCATCTTCACGGACACCGAGAGCTCGAACTGGGCCTGGGACCCGGTCGCCAAGGCCTATTACTGGCACCGCTTCTTCAGTCATCAGCCGGATCTCAACTTCGACAATCCGCACGTGGAGCGCGCCATCGCGCGGATCATGCAGTTCTGGCTCGACCTCGGGGTCGATGGGTTGCGCCTGGATGCGATTCCCTACCTGGTCGAGCGCGAGGGCACCAACAACGAGAACCTGCGCGAGACCCACGAGGTCATGCAGCGCATCCGCAAGGTGATCGACGCGCGCTACGCCGACCGCATGCTGCTCGCCGAGGCCAACCAGTGGCCCGAGGACGTGCGCGACTACTTCGGCGACGGCGACGAGTGCCACATGGCCTATCACTTCCCGCTGATGCCGCGCATGTACATGGCGATCGCCCAGGAGGACCGCTATCCCATCACCGAGATCATGCGAGCAGACGCCCGACATTCCCGCCATCTGCCAGTGGGCGATCTTCCTGCGCAATCACGATGAGCTGACCCTCGAGATGGTGACGAGCAAGGAGCGCGACTACATGTACAAGACGTACGCCGCGGACCCGCGCGCGCGGCTCAATCTCGGGATCCGCCGCCGCCTCGCGCCGCTGATGGAGAACGATCCGGACCGCATCAAGCTCATGAACAGCCTGCTGCTCTCCATGCCGGGCTCGCCGATCATCTACTACGGCGATGAGATCGGCATGGGCGACAACATCTTCCTCGGCGACCGCAACGGCGTGCGCACGCCGATGCAGTGGAGTCCGGATCGCAACGCCGGCTTCTCGCGCGCCGACCCGCAGCAGCTGTACCTGCCGCCCATCATGGACCCGATCTACGGCTATCCAGGCGGTCAATGTCGAGGCGCAGACGCGCGACCGGTCCTCGCTCCTCAACTGGATGAAGCGCATGCTGCAGGTGCGCAAGAGCTCGCAGGCCTTCGGCCGCGGCACGCTGCGGTTCATCCGCCCCGGCAACCGCAAGGTGCTCGCCTACGCTGCGCGAGTACGGCGAGGACACGATCCTCTGCGTCGTGAATCTCGCCGCGCTCCGCGCAGCCGGTGGAGCTCGATCTCGCCGAGTTCAAGGGCATGGTGCCGATCGGAGATGCTCGGCCCTACCGCGTTCCCGCCCATCGGCGATCTGCCGTACCTGCTCACCCTGCCGGGCTACGGCTTCTACTGGTTTCGCCTGAGCCGGGAGGCCCAGGCGCCCGCCTGGCACGAGGAGCGCCTGCCCCGCGAGGACGCTCCGGTGCTGGTGCTGGTCGATCGCTGGAACAGCTTCTTCCCGGAGCACGTTGCACCCTGGCGGAGCGGCCTCGCCACACGGCTGCGGTCGCAGCTGGAGGAGCGCGTGCTGCCGCAGTACATCGCCGGGCAGCGCTGGTATGCCGCGAAGGGAGCGCGCCATCTCGCGCGCTCGCCTCTCCGACCATGCCACCTGGAGCGCAAAGACCGGGGACTGGCTCGTGGCCCTGCTCGAGGTTGAGAGCACCACGCAGAGCGCCCGCTACTTCGTCCCGCTCACGCTCGCGTTCGAGGATCACGAGGAGTCCGGCTGGGGGAGGCTCCAGGCCGCGGCCGTCGCGCGCGTGCGGCAGCGGGCGATGACCGGCGTGCTCGCCGATGCGCTCGCCGACGAGGGATTCTGCCGGGCGCTCGTCGACCAGATCGGCGCGGGAGGCGAGCGGCCGCTCGCCCGAGGCCGGCTGCGCTTCACCGCGACCGGGATCTACCGCGACCTGCGGCCGCGACCCGGGCGCCGAGCTCGCGACCGGGCAGCCGCTTGCGCAGAGCAGCAACACCGCGCTCAGGATGGGCGACCGCCTGTTCCTCAAGGTCTTCAGGCGCATCGCAGCCGGGCCTCAACCCCGAGCTCGAGATCGGCCACTTCCTCACCGAGGTCGCGCGCTTCCCGCATGTCGTGCCTCTCGCCGGCGCGGTGGAGTACTTAGGTCCCGACGGCTCTCTCTCGACCATCGCGCTGCTGCAGGCCTTCGTCGCCAACCAAGGCGACGGCTGGGACTACACGCTCAACTACCTGGTCCGATTCCTGGAGGAGCGGCGCACCGCGGCCCCCCTGCCCCCCGATGTGCACGGCGCGTATCTCGCGCTGATGCACACGCTCGGCCTGCGCACGGCCGAGCTGCACCGGGCCCTCGCGACGCCCACGGCCGATCCGGCCTTTGCCTCCGAGCCCATCACCGCGGTCGACTCGATGCGTTGGCGCGAGCGGATCCGCGGCGAGGCCCTGGCGACGCTCGACATCCTGAGCCGCCCCTCCGAGGAGCTGCCGGAGACGGTCCGGCCGGCTGCGGCTGCGCTCATCGCGCGCCGCGACTCCCTGCTCGCGCGGATCGACGCCCTTGGCGGAGCGCCGGTCGGGCTCAAGATCCGCCATCACGGCGATTTCCATCTCGGCCAGGTGCTGCTGAAGCGGAACGATTTCGTCATCGTGGACTTCGAGGGAGAGCCGGCCCGGTCGCTCGCCGAGCGGCGCGAGAAGAGCTCACCGCTGCGCGACGTTGCCGGCATGCTCCGCTCGTTCGCCTACGCTCGGCATGCCGCCATGCGTCGCTGCACGGCCGAGATGCACGAGGACGGCGTGAGATGGCAGCCGCTCCTCGCCGCCTGGGAGAGCGAGGCCCGGGCCGCTTTCCTCTCCGCCTACGATGCCTGCGCGCGCGCCGGCAAGCTCTACGCCTCGCTCGAGGAGGTGCGCCCGCTCCTCGAGCTGTTCGAGCTCGAGAAGGCTCTATATGAGCTGCGCTACGAGCTGCGCAATCGCCCGGAGTGGGCCGCCATTCCGTTGGCCACGCTCCTCAACCTTGCGGGCGCGGATTGATACCGGCACGGCGGAGGCGAGGAGCGCGATGAACGACGAGAGCACACAGGACGGCCACGACACGGGTCTCAGCGCCCCGGTGATTCGTTCCGACCGCGGCGCGCACCGCGGCCGACCGGCGAGGCGCGCACCCGGACCGCGCCGGCTCGCTCGGCACGCGCATCACGGCCGTATGGCCGGGACAGCCTTACCCGCGCGGCGCCACGTGGGATGGGGAAGGCGTCAACTTCTCGCTGTTCTCCGAGCACGCAACCCGGGTCGAGCTGTGCTTGTTCGATCCTTCCGGCCGGCACGAGCTCGAGCGCATCGAGCAGCGCGAGCGTACCGACCTCATCTGGCACAGCTACCTGCCGGAGGCGCGTCCCGGCCTGCTCTATGGCTACCGCATCCACGGCCCCTACGAGCCCGAGAAGGGCCACCGGTTCAATCCCAACAAGCTTCTGATCGAGCCCTATGCGAAGCTGATCGAAGGCCGGCTGCGCTGGAGCGACGCGCACTTCGGCTACCGCATCGGCCACTCGAAGGCGGACCTCTCCTTCGACAAGCGCGACAGCGCACCGGGCCTGCCCAAGTGCCGTGTCGTCGACTCCGCGTTCACGTGGGGCGACGATCGTCCGCCGCGCACGCCGTGGCACGACACGGTGATCTACGAGCTGCACGTGCGCGGCATGACGATGAGGCACCCGGAAGTGCCGCCCGAGCTGCGAGGGACGTACGCGGGCGTGGCGACGGCACCCATCATCGAGCATCTGCTGCGGCTCGGCGTCACCGCGGTGGAGCTCATGCCGGTGCATGCGTTCGTGGACGACCGCAACCTGCTCGAGCGGGGTCTCAAGAACTACTGGGGCTACAACACCATCGGCTTCTTCGTTCCGGAGATGCGATACAGCGCGACGGGCGGCATCAATGAATTCAAGACGATGGTCAAGACGCTGCACTCCGCGGGAATCGAGGTCATTCTCGACGTCGTGTACAACCACACCGCGGAAGGCAATCAACTCGGGCCGACGTTGAGCTTCCGCGGCGTGGACAACGCCTCCTATTACCGGCTGTCCCCCGAGAATCCTCGTTACTACATGGATTTCACCGGCACCGGCAATACCCTCAACCTGCAGCACCCCAGAGTCCTGCAGCTCATCATGGATTCGCTGCGGTACTGGGTGACCGAGATGCATGTCGACGGCTTCCGGTTCGATCTGGCAGCGGCTCTCGCCCGCGAGCTCTTCGAGGTGGATCGGCTCGGCTCGTTCTTCGATACGATCTCCCAGGATCCCGTGCTGTCGCAGGTGAAGCTCATCGCGGAGCCCTGGGACGTGGGCGCCGGAGGCTATCAGGTCGGGAACTTCCCGCCCGGCTGGAACGAGTGGAACGACAAGTACCGCGACAGCATGCGCTCCTACTGGAAGGGCGACGGCGGGCTCATCGGCGAGTTCGCGCGCCGCTTTCTCGGCTCCGCCGATCTCTACGAGGCGAGCGGCCGCAAGCCCCACGCGAGCATCAACTTCATCACCGCGCACGACGGGTTCACGCTCCAGGACCTCGTGAGCTACAACCAGAAGCACAACGAGGCGAACGGGGAGGACAACCGCGACGGCAGCGACAACAATCGCTCCTGGAACTGCGGCGCCGAGGGACCGACGGAGGATCCCGCCATCCGTGCCCTGCGTGAGCGGCGGAAGCGCAACCTCGTTGCGACGCTGTTGCTCTCGCAGGGAGTGCCGATGCTGCTCGGCGGCGATGAGCTGAGCCGCACCCAGAACGGCAACAACAACCCCTACTGCCAGGACAACGAGATCTCCTGGCTCGACTGGGAGCTCACGGACGAGCAGCGCGAGTTCTTGAACTTCGTGAGCCGCATGGTGGCCCTGCGGCGCCAGCATCCCGTGTTCGCCCGGCGCCGCTTTCTGCAGGGCCGACCCGTCGCAGGCGATGGCACCAAGGAGGTGGCATGGCTCACGCCCGCCGGCACGGAGATGACCGAGCGCGAGTGGGACCAGGAGTCCGCGCGCTGCCTCGGCGTCTTTCTCTCGGGCGCCGCCCTCGAGCGCCTCGAGCGGCGCGGACGGCGGGTGCTGGACGACAACTTCCTGCTGCTCCTCAACGCTCACTACGAGACCATCTCCTTCGCGCTGCCGCAGTTCCGGCAGGGCATTCGCTGGCGGCTCGTGCTCGATACGGCCGCTCCCGGGGATCCGCTCTCCGCCGGCGAGCCTCTCGCTCCCGGTGCCGCCTATGCGCTGCAGGGCCGCTCGCTCGCCTTGCTCTGCGAGATGGGCCGTGACTGAGCGCTTGAGCGCCCACCCCGCGGCTCGCCGGTCGCACGGCATGCCGTTCGGCGCCGAGATCACCGCGGATGGCAGCGTGCGCTTTCGCCTCTGGGCGCCGGCCGCCAGGAGCGTGGATCTCCTGCTGTACGAGGGAAGCGATGCACGCGGGCTCGCCATGGGCCCGGCCCGCGACGGCTGGTTCGAGCTCGTCACGCCGGCCGCGCACGCTGGAAGCCTCTATCGATATCGCATCGACGGTTGCTTCGATGTGCCCGATCCCGCCTCGCGGTTCAATCCGCGGGACGTGGACGGACCGAGCGAGGTGATCGATCCGGCAGCCTTCGAGTGGACGGACGGCGGGTGGCGCGCGCGCGATTGGCACGAAGCGGTCATCTATGAGCTGCACGTCGGTACGTTCAGCGAGGAAGGCACGTTCCTCGGTGTCGAGCGCAAGCTCGATTATCTCGTCGAGCTCGGCGTCACCGTGATCGAGCTGATGCCGCTCGCGGATTTTCCGGGCCGGCGCGGCTGGGGCTACGACGGTGTGCTGCCTTACGCGCCGGACGCCGCCTACGGAGCCCCGCACGAGCTCAAGTCGCTCATCTCGGCCGCTCACGGCCGCGGCCTCGCGGTGATGCTCGATGTGGTGTACAACCACTTCGGACCCGAAGGCAACCATCTCGGCCGTTACGCGCCGCAGTTTCTCACCGAGCGGCACCGAACGCCGTGGGGCGCCGCGATCAACTTCGACGGCGAGGCGAGCCGCACGGTCCGCGACTTCTTCGTCCACAACACGCTCTTCTGGCTCGAGGAGTACCACCTCGACGGACTGCGGTACGACGCCGTTCACGCCATTCGCGACGACGGCAGCCCGCACATCCTCACCGAGATCGCCCGCGCCGCACGCGCGGGTCCGGGACGCGGGCGACCGATCTACCTCGTGCTGGAGAACGTCGCGAACGAGGCGCGCTTCCTCGGCGCCCCGGGCGCGCCCGACACGTTCGACGCCCAGTGGAACGACGATTTCCACCACTGCCTGCACGTGATCCTCACCGGCGAGTCGGACGGCTACTACGAGGATTACACCGATCGCCCCCAGGCGATGCTCTGCCGCTGCCTCGCGGAAGGCTTCGGCTTCCAGGGCGAGATCTCCCGCGTCGAGAAGCGTGCGCGCGGCGAGCGCAGCTCGCGCCTGCCGCCGACGTGCTTCGTCAACTTCCTGCAGAACCACGATCAGGTCGGCAATCGCGCCCTGGGCGAGCGCATCGGCAGTCTCGTGAGCGATGAGCAGGCCTTGCGGGCCGCGGTCGCGGTGCTGCTGCTCGCGCCCTCTCCGCCCCTGCTCTTCATGGGAGAGGAGTGCGCCGCGCCGCAGCCGTTCCCGTACTTCTGCGACTTCGGGCCCGACCTTGCCGCGAAGGTGCGCGAGGGACGCCGCCGCGAGTTCTCGCACTTCGAGCGATTCCGCGCCCCAGGCGCGCTCGATGAGCTTCCGGACCCGACGGATGCCGCGACGGCGCGCTCGGCTCACCTCAACTCGAGCCGGATCCTCGATGCGAGGCAGGCCCGGATGCTCGAGCACTACCGGAAGCTTCTCGCGCTGCGGCGGCGCGAGATCGTTCCGCTCATCCCGCGCATCCGCTCGCGGACCTGCGCCGAGCTCGCTGCGAGCGGCGCCTTCGCTGTCGACTGGACTCTCACGGATGGCACGACTCTCCGACTGCTCGCCAACTTGACGAATCGCGCGGCGCGGGCGGTCCGAGTCGAGGCCGGCCGCGTGATCTTGACGACCCATCCGCTCGTCCGCGGAGCCGGCGCTCACCGAGAGCTCGAGCCCTGGAGCGTCAGCTGGCTCCTGGCGCGCGGCCATGACGAGCCCTGAGAAAGCGGCGCCACAGGCGCGACACGCGCGCCGCGCGATCGTTCCGCGGGCGACTTACCGCTTGCAGCTCAATGCATCGTTCACGCTGCGCGATGCCACGGCGCTCGTGCCGTATCTCTGCGACCTCGGCGTGAGCCACGTGTACTGCTCGCCGTATCTGCGGGCGCGACCTGGGAGCACACACGGCTACGACATCGTCGATCACAACACCCTCAATCCGGAGATCGGCGACCGGGACGATCTGGAGCGGTTCGTCGCCGCGCTGCGCTCGCACCACATGGGCCACATCCTCGACTTCGTGCCCAATCACGTCGGCATCATGGGAGCGGACAACGCGTGGTGGATGGACGTGCTGGAGAACGGCCCGGCATCGATCTATGCGCCGTTCTTCGATATCGACTGGCAACCGATCAATCCGGCGCTCGCGGGCAAGGTGCTCGTTCCCGTCCTGGGCGACCACTACGGCGACGTGCTGGAGCGCGGCGAGCTCGAGCCGCGCTTCGACGCCGCGACCGGCTCGCTCGTCGTGCTCTATCACGAGCACCGCTTTCCGCTCGATCCCCGGGATTACTCGTCGATCCTGCAGCGCGCCCTCACGGCGGCGCGGCAGGACAGCCTCTCGGACGAGCTGCGGGCGGAAGTCTCGAGTCTCGCCACGGCCTTCGGTCATCTGCCGGAGCGCGGCTCGGTGACGCCCGCGGCGGTCGAGGAGCGCAATCGCGACAAGGAAGTCCACAAGCGGCGGCTCGCCGCGCTGTGCGCGGGGCACCCGGCTCTCGCGGAGGCGATGGACGCGGCCACTCGCACTCTCGCGGGCAGGCCCGGCGATGCGCCGAGCTGGAACGAGCTGCACCAGCTCCTCGAGTCGCAGGCCTATCGGCTCGCGTACTGGCGCGTGGCCTCCGACGAGATCAACTACCGGCGCTTCTTCGACGTGAACGACCTCGCCGCGCTGCGCATGGAGAACGAGGCCGTGTTCGAGGCGACCCACCGGCTGGTGCTCGAGCTGCTGGCCGAGGACAAGGTCGACGGCTTGAGGATCGACCACACGGACGGACTGTACGATCCGGCCGGCTACCTTCGCCGGCTGCAGCGCCGCGTGGCGGCGATCGGCTCGGGCGGCGGCGAGCCGGCCGCGCCGATCGCAGCCGGCGAGCTGCCGCTGTACCTCGTCGTCGAGAAGATCACGGCGGGCTTCGAGCGGCTGCCGGAGGACTGGCCGGTGCACGGCACCACGGGCTACGGATTCGCGAACGTCGTGAACGGCCTCCTCATCGACGGCGGCACCAAGGCGCGCCTCGACCGGATCTACCGCACGTTCATCGGCGAGCCGCTCGAATGGCTGAGCGTCGCGTACGAGGGGAAACGCCTGATCGTCGGAACCTCGCTCGCCGCGGAGCTCAACGTGATCGCGAACCAGCTCGCGCAGATCGCAGGCTGCCAGCGGCGCACTCGCGATCTGACGCTGAACAGTCTCAAGGCCGCGCTGACGGAGGTCATCGCGTGCTTCCCGGTGTACCGCACCTACATCGTGTCGAGTGTATCGAGCGACGACCGGCGCTACATCGAGTGGGCCGTGGCCGCGGCCAGGCGAGACGTGGCGATCGATTCAGCCGTCTTCGACTTCGTCCAGGGCGTCCTGCTCGGCGAGGGCCCCGGAGCCGAACCGGCCGTCGCGGCCGCGGCCCGCGCCTTCACCATGAAGCTCCAGCAGGTCACCGCGCCCGTGACGGCGAAGGGCATCGAGGACACCGCGTTCTATCGCTTCAACCGCCTCGTCTCGATCAACGAGGTGGGCGGCGAGCCGGACAGCTTCGGCACGAGCGTGCGCGCCTTCCACGCCGATGCGCAGCACCGCGCGCGCAAGTGGCCGCACGAGCTGCTCGCAACCTCCACGCACGACACCAAGCGCTCGGAGGACGTGCGCGCCCGCATCAACGTGCTCTCGGAGATGCCCGGAGAGTGGCGCGCCGCTCTCGAGCGCTGGAGCCGCATGAACCGCGCACGCCGCCGCGAGGTGGAGGGCCTCCCGGCGCCGTCGCGCAATGACGAGTATCTGCTCTACGAGACCCTGCTCGGCACGCTGCCGTTCGAGTCCGCGGAGGAGGCTCTGCCTGCCGATTACTGCGGGCGCATCGAGGCCTACATGGTGAAGGCGGTGCGCGAGGCGAAGATCCGCTCCAGCTGGTCGAGCGTCAACTCCGCGTACGAGGCGGCCCTGCAGGAATTCATTCGCGGCATTCTCGACCCGCGCGCGGGCAATCTGTTCTTCGCGGACCTCGTGGCGACTGCGCGGCGCAGCGCGCGCTTCGGCCTGCTCGGCTCCCTGTCGCAGACGCTGTGCAAGCTCACCGCGCCCGGCGTGCCCGATACCTATCAGGGCACCGAGCTCTGGGACTTCTCGCTCGTCGACCCGGATAACCGCCGGCCGGTGGACTACGGACTGCGCGGGCGCCTCCTGCGCGAGCTCAGGGGCTGGAGCGGCCTGCCGCCCAAGGAGATCGCGACGCGGGCCCGCGAGCTCCTCGACACCCTGCCCGACGGGCGCGCCAAGCTGTACGTGATCTCACGCACCCTCGAGTGGCGCCGGGCTCACGAGCGGCTGTTCAGTCACGGGGAGTACCTGCCGCTCAGAGCCGCCGGACCCTGCGCGGCGCACGTGTGCGCGTTCGCCCGCCGGCACGGGGAGGAATTCTGCATCACCGTGGCGCCGCGGCTGTACCGCAAGCTCCTGCAGCCGGGAATTGACTGGCCGCTCGGCGCGCGCGTCTGGAGCGGCACCCGGGTGGAGTTGCCAGCCGATCTTCCGGCAGGCATGCTGGTTGGACTCTTCGACGGCGCACGCTCATCCGTCCGCCAATTTGACGGACGGCGCGCGCTGGCGGTGGAGGAGGTGCTCGAGAGCTTTCCCGTCGCGCTTCTCGCGACGGCCCCTCAAGACGTAGAAGAAGCCCCGCCATGAGACCCCGTGCTGTCGCCTATCTCATCGTCCTCGCGCTCCTCGCCGTGCTCGTGCTCGCCAACTGGAACGTCATCGCGAGCTCGCAAGAGATCAGCTTCCTGGTGGGTCGGATCACCGCGCCCCTCGGAGTGCTCATTCTCGTCATCGCGGCGCTGGTCTTCGCGATCGATCTGGTCTCTCATGCTTTCGCCCGCCGCGCGTGGGACCAGGAGCGCCGCCGCCTCGGCGACGAGAAGGAGCGCATGCGCGTGCGCGCCGAGCAGGCCGAGGAGTCGCGCGTCGAGGCGGTGCGGGACCTCATCGAGCGCGAGACGGCGGTCATCCGCGGCCAGCTCGATCGAGTGCTCGCGAGCCTTCCACGCAGGTGACCGGCGCGGCGCCGCGCGTGATCACCGATACCCGCGGGCCTGCAGCGTGAACAGGTGCGCGTAGCGGCCCTCGAGCCGCATCAGCTCCTCGTGGCTGCCGCGCTCGATGATGCGCCCGTGGTGCAGCACGACGATCTCGCCGGCCATGCGTACGGTCGAGAAGCGGTGCGAGATGACGATCGTGATGCGCGACTGCGCGAGCTGGCGGAAGTGATCGAAGATCTCCGCCTCGGCTTGGGCGTCCATGGCCGCGGTCGGCTCATCGAGCACCAGGATGTCCGCGCGCGTACGCATGAAGGCGCGCGACAGCGCGATCTTCTGCCACTGTCCGCCCGAGAGCTCGCGGCCGTCGCGGAACCACTTGCCGAGCTGGGTGTGATAGCCCTCCGGCAGCCCCTCGACGAAGTCGCTCGCCATGCCCTTTGCGGCCGCGGCGCGCCAGCGCTCCTCGTCGTCGAAGTAGAGCTCGTCTCCGGCGCCGACGTTCTCGCCGACCAGCATCTGATAGCGGTTGAAGTCCTGGAAGATGACGCCGATGCGCTGCCGCAGCGCAGCCTCGTCCCACTCGGCAAGGTTGCGGCCGTCGAGCAGGATGCGTCCGCCGGTCGGAGCGTAGAGCCGGGTGAGGAGCTTGATCAGCGTGGTCTTGCCCGAGCCGTTCTCCCCGACGAGCGCGAGGCTCGCCCCGGGCGCTAGGTGCAGGCTCACGCCCTCGAGAGCCGGCTCCTGCGTCCCGGGATAGCTGAAGCTCACATTCTCGAAGCGAATCCCGTCCGCGGGATCCGGACCGTGCGCGACCGTTCCGGCCGGCTCCGGCACGCGCGTCTCGAGATACTCGTAGAGCGTCGATAGATACAGATTGTCCTCGTACATTCCCCCGAGGGCCGAGAGGATCGCGGAGACGGCGGCCTGACCCTGCCTGAACAGGATGAAGTAGCGAGTCATCTGGCCGATCGTGATGAGCCTGCGCACCGTGCTGATCCCGATCCAGGCGTACGCGGCGTAGAGCGCGACCGTCGCGATGAGCCCGAGCGAGAAGCCCCACAGGTCGCGCCGGATGGTGAGGGCGCGATCCTGGCCGTAGAGCGTGCGGAAGATGTCGCGATAGCGCTCGAGCAGGCGCGGGCCGAGGCCGTAGAGCTTCACTTCCTTCGCATGGTCCTCCCGCGCGAGCACCGTCTCGAGATAGGTCTGCATCCGCGTCTCGGGCGTGCGCCAGCGGAAGAGGCGGAAGGCATCGCCGGAGAACTTCGCTTCCGCGACGAATGCCGGCACTCCGGCGAGGAGCAGCACTGCGACCGCCCACGGCGAGAATCGCGCGAGCAGGGCGCCGCATGTCACGAGCGAGAGCGCGTTCTGCAGCAATCCGAACGTGCTGGTCACGAGCGAGAGAGGACGGCTCGAGGCCTCGCGGCGCGCGCGGGTGAGCTTGTCGTAGAACTCGGAGTCCTCGAAGTGCGCGAGCGTGAGCGTGAGGGCCTTCTCGAGGATCATCTCGTTCACGCGCTGGCCGAGCTGCGCGCGCAGCAGCGACTGGCAGAACGTGAGCCCGCGCTGGGCCGCGGCGATCGAGGCGACCAGCACGCCCTCCAGAATGACCAGATCCACCACTCGCGCGGCGTCCACACTGCGCGCTCGGATGGCGGCATTCGCCGCATCGACGATCAGCCCCGTCACGTAGGCGGTCAACGCGGGCAGCACACCCGCGACGACCGTGAGCAGCGCAAAGGCGATCGTCAGCCCGCGGTTGGTGCTCCAGACGAGCTCGAGCGCGCGCCGGCTGTAGCGAAAGACGCCGAAGAAGCCGCGCAGGGTGGGGTCGTCGGCGCTTTGGGCGGACGGAGGGGGGTGGCGCAGCCGGGGGCGCGCGCGAGGAGCAGTTGCCGCCATGCGCGGCAGTGTGCAGTGGCGCGCTCCGTCCACGCAACGGCCTGTACGCAACGGCCGGCACGCCGTGGCCGGCCCCGGCGAGGCTCAGCGCGCCGGACCCTCAAATGGAGTCGTGCCGCTCGTCACGCTGTATTCGGCGAGGAGGTAGGCGGCGGCGCTCCACGACTGTCCGGCCATCCCCCGCGCAGCGAGCGTCCGGCCGTGAAGCCACTCGGTGAACCGCCAGTTGCCGAGCGAGCAGACCTCGGCGAGCTTCACGAGCTCCCGGTGCGCCGCGGCGGTGCGCCCGCAGGCGGCGAGCGCCATGACCCAGAACCCGCCCACCAGGGGCCAGATGCCGCCGTTGTGGTACTGCCAGGCGAGATTTTGCCGGTGCCGCGCCATGTAGGCCCGCCACAGGAAGTGCGTTCGGCGGATCGGGCGCACCACGGCGCGCGCCGGATAGGGCACATGCACGCGCGCGGCGATGAGCGCGCGGATGGTGCGGCGGCTCGCGCGCTCATCAGAGAGCCCGAGCAGGACCGCGAGCGCGTTGCCGAGGACGTCGCCCTCGTCCCCGAAGAACGAGAAGTTCACGAAGCTCAGATACAGGTCGCGCGCCCTTGCATTCCGCAGCGCGAAATCCACGAGCAGTCGTCCCCGGCGGTACGGCTCGATGTGCCTCGATGAGAACGGATGGAACAGGCCGTTGAAGCTCGCGCGCGTTGCGGCGGCGTTCGGCAGTCCGTACAGGCGCTTCACGTGATACCACAGCGCATTCGTGTAGAGCACGAACCCCGACCGCGGCATGATGTCGGCCCAGTCGCTCGCCTCGTTCTGCTGCAGCAGGAAGAAACGCGGATGCTCCTGCGCCGCGAGCCAGTCGAGCGCCCGACCGACGGGGTCCGAATACGCTCGCAAGAGACCGCGCGGCAGCCCGCGCGCGTCGAGAAAGGCCACGGCGATGAGCCACCAGAGCGTCGAGTCGATGCAGCCGAGATACCAGAAATCCGCCTCGCGGCGGCGTACGTCCACGAACTTCGGGATCTGGCCGTTCGGCGCCTGAAACCGGGCGAGCGTGACGAGGCCGTCTGCCGCTTGGCCCCGCAAGTCCTCCTCTCCCGAGAGCGCCATGGCGAGCGAGCCGATGGCTGTATCGCGGCCGAAAATGGCCGTGTAGCCGAACCTCGCCGCGCGGCGGCCCGGCGTTGCCGCCAGCAGGCCGGCCGAGGTCAGATTGCGGTTGAGCAGCTCGATTGCGCGGCGGTGGGCGGTGGCAAGGAGAGCTTGCCGCTCGCCGGGGGTGGCAGGGCGCTTGGCGGCTCGAGGTCTCACGAGCGAGCGGGGTCTCGAGCCCTGGCGTCGGCCTTTCAGTGCGGCACCAATATGTCACTCTCCGATGGGGCGACAGACGACGTCGCCCACATCATGCGCTTCTGCTACCCTTCGCGCCCGTTTTCCGGCACATGCACCCCCCGTGAACCGCCCGATTCGCAACATCGCCATCATTGCACACGTCGATCACGGCAAGACGACGCTCGTCGACTGCCTGCTCAAGCAGTCTGGCACCTTCGCCGCGCACGAGAGGATCGGCGAGCGGATCATGGACACGAACGACATCGAGCGCGAGCGCGGCATCACCATCCTCGCCAAGAACTGCGCGATCGAGTACGGCGGCACACGCATCAACATCGTGGATACGCCCGGACACGCGGATTTCGGCGGCGAGGTGGAGCGGGTGCTGTCCATGGTGGACGGCGTGCTGTTGCTGGTGGACGCCGTGGAAGGCCCCATGCCGCAGACGCGCTTCGTCACGCGCAAGGCGCTCGCGCTCGGGCACAAGGCCATCGTCGTCGTCAACAAGATCGATCGCCCCGGAGCGCGGACCGGGTGGGTCGTCGACAAGACCTTCGAGCTGTTCGATCGACTGGGAGCGAACGATGCCCAGCTCGACTTCCCGGTCATCTATGCCTCGGCGCTGCAGGGTTGGGCCACGACCGAGCCCACGGAGCGGCGCCCGGACATGGCCGCGCTCTTCGAGGCCATCCTGCAACACGTCCCGGCGCCCGCGAGCGACGCCGAGGCTCCGCTGCAGTTGCAGATCTCGACGCTCGACTCCAACAGCTACGTCGGCCGGATCGGCATCGGCCGCATTCGGCGCGGCACCCTCAAGGCCGGACAGACCGTCGCGCTGAGGTACGGCGATGAGGATCACGGCACGGCCAAGGTCGCGCAGGTGCTCGCCTTCAAAGGGCTCGAGCGCAAGCCCGTCGAGGAGGCCCCTGCCGGAGACATCGTCGCGATCACCGGCATCGAGGACGTGAACATCGGCCTCACGATCTGCGATCCCCTGTCGCCCGAGGGCCTGCCGCCCATCAGCGTCGATGAGCCGACGCTCGCCATGACGTTCCAGGTCAACACCTCTCCGATGGCCGGACGCGAGGGCAAGTTCGTGACCAGCCGCCAGATGAGCGAGCGGCTGTACCGGGAGCTGCAGAGCAACGTCGCGCTGCGGGTCGAGGACACGGGCGAGCCCGACGTGTTCCGCGTATCCGGACGCGGCGAGCTGCATCTCACGATCCTCATCGAGAGCATGCGCCGCGAAGGCTATGAGCTCGCCGTCGGCAAGCCGCAGGTCCTCACGAGGATCGTCGACGGCGTGCAGCACGAGCCGTACGAGGCGCTGACCGTGGACATCGACGCGGAGCATCAGGGCGCGGTGATGGAAGCGCTCGGTGAGCGGCGCGCCGAGCTCGGCGACATGGCCATCGACGGCCTGGGCCGTGTCCGCCTGGAGTACCGGGTGCCGGCGCGCGGGCTGATCGGCTTCCAGGGCGAGTTCATGACGCTCACCCGCGGCAACGGGCTGATCAGCCACGTCTTTGACGGCTTTGCACCCCTGAAGGGCGAGATCCCGGACCGCCGCAACGGCGTGCTGGTGAGCAACGAGGACGGCGAAGCCGTGGCGTACGCCCTGTTCAACCTGCAGGAGCGGGGGCGCCTCTTCGTGAGCCCCGGGGAGAAGCTGTACGAAGGGATGATCATCGGGATCCACAGCCGCGAGAACGATCTGGTCGTCAACCCCATCAAGACCAAGAAGCTCACGAACATCCGCGCGGCCGGCAAGGACGAAGCGATCCTGCTCACGCCGCCGATTCCGCTGACGCTCGAGTACGCCGTGGAATTCATCGCGGAGGACGAGCTCGTCGAGGTGACGCCGCGCTCGATCCGCATCCGCAAGCGCTTCCTCACCGAGCAGGAGCGCCGGAAGGCTTCCCGCAGCGCCGACGCTGCGGCCGCCGCGCTGTAGCGGCGCGTGCCATGGCGGCGTCGCCCGAGGGAGCGTGAGCCCCTCCGGCCGGCCTGCGAGGCGCGGGCCCGAGCTCAGTACGGCTCGGGGAGGTCGGGATGGTGCTTGAACAGGTCGGGCTCGCCCTTCACCTCGTTGTACGGGCGATAGATCGTGGAGCGTGCGGCCGGCTCGACGGTGAGGGCACCGCGCACGGAGCCGTGATCCTTCGCTTCGGCCCAGCTCACGTCGTACCGGTTGCGGAACAGCGGAGCCAAGTTGGAGTGCAGGATGCGCCACTCCCCCTCCTCGCGCACGTAGTCGATGTAGTAAGGCCCCCACACCCATCCCGCCGACGAGTGGCTGCCGACGGCTCCCGGTGAGAGCCAGTGGCTGCGGGCGGACTGCCCGTCGCGGGCCACCTCGATGTATGGATTCACGGCCATGTGCAGGATGAAGAAGCCGGGAATCCTCATCCTCGCCGCCTCGAAGTCCCGGTAGACCGCGCGAATGCTCTCGAGGCCGCGGTACACCCCGCTGTCCGAGAACTCGAGCGTCACATCGTCGGCATGCCGGGCAAAGCACTCCTCGGCGATCCGGCCGTAGCGCTGGGTGAACAGGAGGTGCGCGTACTTCGACTGCAGCTTCTGTATGTCGAGCACATCCTCGAGATGCCGCACCCGCCGCGCGAGTGCCCCGAGCTCCGCCTTCATCTCTGCATCGGAGTTTCCGCCCATGATTCCCCCGCTCTGCCGCCGCATCGTGTCCGGACGATTATGGCTCACTTCCCGGCGGGCGGTAAGCAACCGAAGCGCCGCGCCGCTCACTTGGGACGCGCGTCATTCGCGCATCGGGGGCCCGTTCCTTCGCGCGCAGCAGCTCGCGCCGATAGGCTATCATTGGCCCGCCGTGCGCCTCTCCCGCACGCGAGGATCCCGTTCGATCATGTCCGTGCCGGCGGTCGCGGCGACCGTACTCGCAATCGCGCTCGCGGCCGCTGTCGCGGGCGGCGGTGCCGCTCTCGCCGCGGACGGCGCGACCGCGCCCGCCGCGGACCTCGTCGCCTCGACGCAGCCACAGCCCTCGAACCCCCAGGCCGGCCAGCCGCAGGCAGGCCCGACAGGTATCGAGCGCTGGCTCAACCCGACGACCGCCCCCATCATTCCGGTCCCGGAGATCGACGAGGACCCGTACAGCGGCACCTCGCTCGGCGTCATTCCGACCTACCTGATCACGAACGACAAGGGCGATATCAGCACGATCATCGCGCCCGACGTGCTCCACAGCCAGTACTTCGGCTGGGGAGCGCGGGGCCGCATCTTCTCCTTTCCCTCGGACAACACCCAGTGGTCCCTCGTGGGCGGAGGCAAGCAGTACGTGGAAAGCGAGTTCGACGGGGAATACGCGACCGGGATCCTGAGGCAGGAACTCTGGTCCTTCGACGCGAGCGTGGTCTACGACCGTGACGGCAGCCCGCACTTCTACGGCATCGGCAACGAGTCGCACCTGTACCGCCAGACCAACTACACCGATCAACAGAAGTACGTCCAGACGACGGCGGGCCTCAACCTCACCCACATCTGGCAGCTGGGCTACACGTTCCGCGCCCGCACCGTTGAGATCACGCCGGGACACCTGACCGACATTCCCTCCATCCAGACGCTCTATCCCACGACCGTCCTGCGCGCGGAGCGCCAGGAGATCCTGAACCGCCTGTTCATCACGTACGACACCCGCGACGACGTGGTCGTCCCGACCCGGGGGGCCGAGTGGGTCCTCTACGGAGGCGCGGCGAGCGGCATGGGATTCCTCAACACGAGCCTGTACAGCGAGTTCGGCATCGACGGCCGCAACTTCTGGTCCCTTCCCGACGATGCGGTGCTCGCGGTCCATTTCGCTCTGCGATACATGCCGGAGACCAATCGAACGCGGAACATCCCCTTCTGGGCGCTGAGCAGCATCGGAGGCGACCAGTCCGTGATCGGCGGCGATCAGCTGCTCCGCGGCTTCGGCAGCGGACGCTTCGTCGATCGAGACTCGTCCTCCGCCAGCATCGAGTACCGCAAGCGGATCACCACGATCAACGCGTTCTCCACCCAGGTGGCAGTCGAGCTCGCGCCCTTCGTGGACATGGGCGAGGTCTTCCATCAAATGCGCGACGATCCCGTGGGCCAGCTGCACAAAGTGTTCGGCATCGGCGTACGGGGGCTCGCGCTGCCGTTCGTGGTGGGCTACCTCGATGTGGGCTGCGGCGACGAGGGGCCCGCGATCTTCACCGGTATCAACTACCCCTTCTGACGCACGCGCCTCGCGCGGCCCTCCCGCCTCAGGCCTCGGCGGCGCCCCGGATGTCGATGAACTGCAGGAACTCCGCGCGCGTCCGCGCATCGCTGCGGAACAGGCCCACCATGCTGCTCGTGACCATCGACACCCCGCGCTTGTGAACGCCGCGGGTGGTGATGCACTGATGCTGGGCGTCCACGACCACCCCGACGCCGCGCGGCTTCAGTACCTCATCGATGCACGCGGCAATCTGCGCAGTGAGCTTCTCTTGCACCTGGAAGCGGCGGGCGTAACCCTCCACCACCCGCGCAAGCTTGCTGATGCCGACGACCTTGTTGCTCGGCAGATACCCGACGTGGACGCGACCCACGATCGGCGCCATGTGGTGCTCGCAGTGCGACTCGAAGGAGATGTCGCGGAGCACGACGAGCTCGTCGTAGCCGTTGACCTCCTCGAACGTGCGCCGCATGTACTCGCGGGGGTCCACCGCGTATCCCGAGAACCAGTCCCGGTAGGCGTTGACCACGCGCTTCGGCGTGTCGAGGAGCCCCTCGCGCTGCGGATCCTCTCCCGCCCAGCGCAGCAGAGTGCGCACTGCCTCCTCTGCCGTGTGGCGCGATACGCGAGATCGAGCGGCTTTCGGCATCTCAAGTCCCCCTTCGAATGACGAGCTGAGGCGGGCGCCTGCGCGGCGTGCGCGTGCCGTCGCGGCCCGGAAAGCGCGCGAGCGCTGGCCCGTCCCACAGGCGAATGATCCGCTCCTTGAACAGCCAGCTCCCGCGCACCTTGACGGCGCGGTCCTCGTAGTAGCCGGCGAAGCGCACGACGTACGGCGGCTCGCCCCGGCATTCGGTGACGAACGTGAAGGATCGCATCGCGCAGCGCCGCGAGTTCCCCTCCATCAGCACCTGGCTCACGTGGTGCTGGCGGCCCGGAAAGTCGGGCACGGACCGGTAGTGCTCGGCGAGGCGGCGGATGCTGTCGTGTCCTTCCCAGCGGTCCGGCTCCTCGAAGACCTCCTCGATCACGACGGCATCGGGCGTGAAGCAGGCGATGAAGCCGTCCACATCTCCCGTATCGAGCGCCCAGGCGTATCGCGCCAGCAGGTCGTGGACGGCCAGGCGATCGCGGACGGTCAAGCTCTTGCTGCGCGCCACGCTCGAACCCCTCACATGCAGAACTTGACTGGGAAGTGCCATAAACGCTACTAGTCATCATGAAACGACCGGCTCCCGATTTGCAGCATCGCGGATTACGCTGCGAATCGGGAAAGACCGCGGCGCAGAGCCGCATGCAAATGGGAGCCGGCGATGAGCAACGTACGATTTGTAGGCCTGGATGTCCATGCGGAGACGATTGCGGTGGCGGTAGCGGAGATCGGCGGCGAGGTGCGCAGCCCCGGGACGATTCCCAACCGTCCGGAGTCGGTGCGCCGCCTGATCGGCAAGCTCGGCAAGCCCGAGAGCCTGCGGGTGTGCTACGAGGCGGGCCCGACCGGCTACGTGCTGTACTGGCAGTTGAGCGAGCTGGGGGTGAAGTGCGAGGTGGTGGCCCCGACGCTGGTGCCGGTCAAGGCGGGCGATCGGGTCAAAACCGATCGGCGCGATGCCGAGAAGCTGGCGCGCTGCTACCGCGCCGGGGACTTGACGGCGGTGTGGGTGCCCGATGCGGCGCACGAGGCGCTGCGCGACCTGGTGCGGGCGCGCCTGGCCGCCAAGCGTGATCAGTTGCGGGCGCGCCATCGGCTCGGCAAGTTTCTTCTGCGCCAGGGACGGCGAGCCACTGAGGGCACCACGGCCTGGACGGGCAAGTACTTGACCTGGGTCAAACAGCAGCGCTTCGAGCACCCCGCCCAGCAGGCCACGCTCCTGGACTACCTGCACGAGGTCGAGCATGTAGCCGAGCGCATCGTGCGGCTGGAGCGCAGCATCGACGGGGCGCTCGAATCGGTGCCGGCGAGCCAGCAAGCGGTGATCGCCGGATTGCAGTGTCTGCGTGGGGTGGCGAAGATCTCCGCCGTGACGCTGGTGAGCGAGCTCGGGCAGCTCTCGCGCTTCGGCAGCGCTCGGCAGCTGATGGGCTATGCCGGCATGGTCTCGCGGGAGCACTCCAGTGGTGCGCGGATCCAGCGCGGCTCGATCAGCAAGGCGGGCAACGCGCACCTGCGGCGCATCGTGACCGAGGCGGCCTGGAGTTACCGTCATCTCCCGGCGCTCGGCAGCGCGCTAAAAGCGCGGCAAAGTGGGGCGAGCGACGAGGTCAAGGCGATCGCCTGGCGGGCGCAGCACCGGCTGCACGGACGCTATCGGGCGCTGCTGGGGAAGGGTAAAACCAAGCAGAAGGTCATCACCGCGGTGGGCCGAGAGCTGCTGGGCTTTATCTGGGCGATCGGCTGCGAGCTCGAGCGCGCAGAACTCAAGGAGGTGCGCCGCGCCGCCTGAGGCGCCGCAACTCATTCGATGAGCTCGGTACAGGTACAAGCGGTCAGCGGCTGGGGTCGCACACGGCAAAGGAGAATCCTCGTGACGTTCTATGCGACAAGCCTTCATGGCCGGACCCGCGCTCCTAGTTCGAGGCAGCTCCCGACGAATCACGACCATGATGGCGGGCCTTGCGCCCGATCCACGAATATCAGAGTGATCAACCGTCGACACATGCTGCCCCGGCCGCTGTTCACTTGTGCTTGCACCAGATCAAAGAGAGGGTCCGCTTGACCGATCAGGTACTTGACAGGTCGTTTCATATCAGAACGCCGCAGCCGCCACAAGTCGGCGCGCGCGAGGAGGACCGCAGTGACTGCGCCGGGACGAGTGAGTGGACCCTTGCAGGGCGTTCGCATCGTGGAGCTCGCGGCCGTTGGACCCGCGCCGTTCTGCGCCATGCTCCTCGCGGACATGGGAGCGGACATCCTGCGCGTCGCGCCGCCCCTGCACGGACCGCCTGTGTTTCCGGTGCCGCCGGAGAAGGACCCGACCTGGCGCGGCCGCAGCTGGCTCACGCTCGACCTGAAGGAAGCGGGGCAGCGGGCCCGCTTTCTCGAGATCCTCCCCCACGCCGACGTGCTGATCGAGGGCTTTCGGGCAGGGGTGCTCGAGCGGCTCGGCGTCGGTCCCGAGGTGTGTCTCGCCGCGAGCCCGAGGCTCGTCATCGGCCGGATGACGGGCTGGGGCCAGAGCGGACCGCTCGCCCACGCGCCCGGCCACGATCCGAACTACCTGGCGCTCACGGGCGCGCTGCATGCGATCGGAGGCGCGCGACAACCGCCTTGCCCACCGCTCAACCTCGTCGCCGACATGGGGGGCGGCGCGCTGTACCTCGCGATGGGCATCCTCGCCGCGCTGCTCCACGTTCGCGCGGGAGGCCCGGGGCAAATCGTCGATGCCGCGATGGTGGACGGCGCCGCATCGCTCATGGGCATGATTTATATGCTGCGTAATCACGGACTCTGGACCGATGAGCGCGGCTCCAATTTTCTCGACGGCGGCTGCCCGTACGGCACCACCTACGAGACCGCGGACGGGAAGTACGTCGTCGTCTGCGCGCTGGAGCCGCCTTTCTATCGCGCATTCATCCGCGCGCTCGGCCTCGACGAGTCGGGGCTGCCGCCCCGCGACGATCGCGCGAGCTGGCCCCGGCTCCGCGAGACGTTCGCCGCCCTCTTCCGCACGAAAACCCGGGATGAATGGGCGCGGCTGCTCGAAGGAACGGACGCTTGTGTAACCCCGGTGCTCAGCATGAGCGAGGCGCCCCACCATCGCCACACCGTGGCGCGCGGCGTGTTCGTCGGCGAGAAGCCTACGCCGGCCGCGGCGCCGCGCTTCTCCGCCACACCAACGGCTCATGCACCCGCGACCGGACCTGGCGTGATAGAGCTCCTCGAAGCATGGGGAATGAGCCGCGACGAGGCTCGCGCAGTCGCCTACAGCACAGTCAAGAGCTGACGTGCCTCTGACCGCAGCGATCGTGCAGATCCTCGCGCGTGGGACGCCGGCCGCGAACGAAGTGGAAGCTGAAGGGCTTCTGGGCAAGAAAGCGTTGCATGGCCTCGTGATACGCGCGCTGACGCGCCATGACATTTCGATCGATGATCATGCTTCGATACCACAACTCAGCGAGCTATTACGCCTATTATAATCACCGTGGCCACATCGAGCCATTTGTTCACCGGGTCGTGTAGAGAATGAGCCGTCCTTCCCGGCGGTCGATGCGCCAACCTTCGCTCGTCCGCACGAAGACGTCGCGGTACTCCCCCACTCGTTGCGTAGGGTCCGCCGAGCGCCCAGCCGCGCTCTCGCTCTGCAAGGCATCCCCGGCATAGAGCACCAGATAGCAGAGGCCGCGCGCGTGCTCCGCGTCGAGCACGTCGATCTCGATGTTGGTGCACAGATGCCGCGTGAGCCGCGTGGCGGATCGCGCGGCGAGCGCAGCTCGTATGGCCTCGCGCCCCGCGAGCGGCTCATCCGGTAGGTTGGCGCGGAGGAACACTCCGTCCTCCGTGAACAGGCTCGCGTACGCCAGCCAGTCCTGCTCATCGAACACCCGGATGGATTGAAGCACCAGCCGCGCGCAGGCGCGCTCGATCGCCGCAACCGCCGCATCGTCGAGACCTGCGGTCACGGGAGCGCGACCCCGGTCACGATCGCGAGGACGCATGGCCTGCCGGGCGTCAGCGCCACAGCCGCTCCGTCGCAATCCTCGCCCCCTCGACGAGCGACCGAAGCTTCTTGAACGCGACATCGGGATCGATCTTGCCGTAGCCCGCGAACGTGCCGAACCCGCAGTCGGTGCCCGCGAGGACGCGCTCCCGCCCGACGATGCCGGCGAACGTGCAGATCCGCTGCGCGACGAGCTCCGGATGCTCCACGAAGTTCGTGGAGGAGTCGAGCATGCCGGGAATGAGCACCTTGTGCTCCGGCAGCTTCGCGTCGCGCCAGACCGTCCACTCGTGCGCGTGCCGCGGGTTCGCGGCCTCGAACGAGATGGCCTGCGGCTTCGCCTGCATCACGATCCGCAGGATCCGCTCGAGCGGGATGTCGTGGTCGTGAGGCCCCTCGTAGTTGCCCCAGCAGATGTGCATGCGGGTGGACTCCGCCGGGATGCTCTCGAGCGCGGCGTTGAGCGCCTCCACGTGATGCTCGGCGCGGCGCAGGAACTCAACCTCCGTGAGGTCCTGGAATCCCGTGTGGCGCGACATCGCCAGGTCGGGACAGTCGACCTGCAGCACGAAGCCGGCGGCGACGATCGCCTCGTACTCCGAGCGCATGACCTCCGCCACGGCCTCCACGTAGGCCTCGTGCGTCGGGTAGTACTGGTTCGGTTGGAACGACGAGACGACTCCGGGCGAGGCCGCGTTGAGGAAGGCGTCGGTCGCCGGCGTGCGTTCGAGCGCCGCGCGGAAATGCGCGATGTCCTGCTGCACGGCGCCGGGATCCTTCAGCTCGACGGGGCCGATGCAGCACAGGCGCCGGAAGGTCTGCGGCCCGGTGAACGCCGTCATCCGCTTGCGCAGATCCGGATGGTCGCGCAGGTCGCGGTGAGGCTTCGCCGTGTTCTCGCCGCCGAATCCAGTGAGCCTGTCCTTGATGTACGTTGCGTAGCCGATCTTGGCCGTCTCCCCATCGCTCACCACGTCGACGCCGGTCTCGACCTGCCGGGCCACGATGTCGATCACGGCCTCCCGCGCGATGCGATCAAACTCCGCCCGGTCGTAGGGCTCGCCCCGCTCCTTCTTGAGAATCTGCTCCGTGACGGCGGCTGAGCGCGGCAGGCTCCCGACGTGGGTCGTGAGGATGCGTTCGGTGCTGGTTTTCATGCCGCTCCACGCAAGCCCGGCGCCGCAGCGGTGCTTTCCGTGTCCTCGTAGATTGCCTGCGCGTACCCGGTGAGCGTCGAGTGATAGTAGTTGCGATGAATGCAGCGGACCTGCCGCGACAGGGCCCCGCGCATGCACAGCCACAGGATGACTTCCACGCTCTCGCTGCCGCCGCGCTCGATGAAGTCCCGGTGCCCCAATGCGGCGAGCGACTCCGGGTCCCGCTCCAGTCTGTCGAGGAACTCCGCATCCCACTGCGGATTGATGTACCCGAAGCGCTCGCCCGCGAGCTGATGAGAGAGCCCGCCCGTCCCGAGCACGACCACTTTCAGATCATCCTCGTAGCTTGCGACGGCGCGGCGCACGGCCTGCCCGAGATGGAAGCAGCGCGCCGGGGTCGGGATGGGGAAGTGCAGGACGTTCACGAGGATCGGGACGACCCGCACCGGCCATTGCGGCGTCCAGCTGAGGAGCGCGGAGAGCGGCGAGAGGCACCCGTGGTCGAGCGGCATGCGGTGGCAGACCGTCGGATCGAAGCCCTCATCGACCAGGGATCGGGCGAGATGCCAGGCAAGCTCCGTATCCCCCGGAACCGGCGGGAGCGAACGCTTCCCCCAGCCTTCGTCCGCGATCTCGTGGAGGCCGGCGACCCCGATCGCGAACGTTGGAATGGCGTCCAGGAAGAACGAGGTGAAGTGATCGTTCGAGAACAGGATGACCACGTCGGGCTGCGCCTGCTCGAGCCACGCGCGCATCGGCTTGTAGCCGTCGAAGAGAGGCTTCCAGTAGGGGCTCTCCTCGTCGTGTCGATCGACTGCCGCGCCGACGGCCGGGGAATGAGGCGAGCCGAGACCGGCGATGATCCGCGCCATCATCGCTCTTCCCAGACCCGGCGGGTCCGCTTGAATTCCTCGAGCGTCTCGCCCCGCATCTGCGCGGCCGTGCCGGTGAGTCCCACTCCGAGAGTGCCGGCCACGCGGAACACGAGGAAGTGATTGACGCCGTAACGCACCATCGCGAGCCAGTCGCGCGCCCGGATCATGGCGCTCTCGGCCTCGTCAAGCCCGAAGGCGCGCATGGTGCCCTCCTCGTCGGCCTTGAATGCCGCGCGGGCCTCGGGCCTCATCAGGCCGCGGCAGAACGAGCTCAGCCGGTAACCCTGCTGCGCGAGCGAGACCGTGAGCAGGTACGTCCCCGGCGACGGATGCGCGAAGTCGCGCTCGGACGGCTTCACGGCAGGATCTCGACCGGGTTGGTCAGCGTTCCAATGCCTGAGATGGACACCGAGATCGGCCCCCCGAGCTTGTCGAGCTCGATACTCTGCACCGCCCGCGCGCCGGGGGCCGAGCGCTTGAGGGCGGTGCCGAGCGAGACGACATCGCCCGGCAGGAGCGTCATGAACCGCGAGAGGAAGGCGAGCACCTCCGGCACCTTGTAGAAGAGGTTCGCCGTGCTGTCCTCGGTCACCAGCTCCTCCTTGTGCCGGCAGCTCACGGTGAGCGCATGCGGATCCGCGATCTCCTCCCGCGTGACGATCCAGGGGCCGAGGGGCGAGAACGTATCGCTCCCCTTGTAGCGCCCCGGATAGCTGACCCAGGTGTCGACGTACTCGATCTGCGCCGGATCGTTCTTCGCCGGGTGGATCGCTCGATAGTGGAAGGTATCCTCGCCGCGCATGGTGGGCGAGGTGATGTCGTTGTGGATCGTGTAGCCGAAGACGTGGGCGTACGCCTCGGTGGCCCGGATCTCCGTGGCGCGGCGGCCGATCACCAGCGCGAGCTCGGGCTCCGGGTGGCACCGCCCGTAGAACGGCTTGATGAGGATGGGCTCGCCGTGGCCGGTGAGCGCGTTCGCGCCCTTGATGAAGGAGGCGGGATGCTTCGGCCCGGTGAGGATGCGATCCGCGTTGGCGCTGTTGTTGAGCGCGAGACACACGAGCTTGGAAGGGCGGCGCACCGGCGGGTGCCAGCGGATCTCGCCGAGGCGGTACCGAGGCACGGTGCCGGCGTGCGCGAGCGCGTAAGACACGGCGCTGCGCGCGGCGGCGAGCGCCGGGTCGCCCCCTTCGATGAGCGCGATCATGTCCATGAGCGCCGCGCCGCCGACGGCGCCCTCGCCAGCGCTGATGCCCGCGCCACCGACTGTACCGACACCCGCCGCGGCAGCGGCCTCGGCGAGGTCGATCAGCTCATCGTCGGCGAGCGCTGCACCCAGGCGGTCGCGGCCCCGCGCATGGAAGCTCGCGAGTCTCATCGCGGCGGCGCACGCGTCCCGGCATCGATGCGAATGACCTCACCGTTGATGTAGGCGTTTTCCACGATGTGCGCGGCGAGCGCGGCGAACTCCGACGGCGCGCCCATCCGCTTCGGGAACTCGAGCGTGCCGACCAGCCGTTCCTTCACCTCGGGAGGCACACCGGCGCCCATCGGCGTTTCGAACAGGCCGGGCGCGATGGCGCACACCCGCACGCCGAACTGCGAGAAGTCGCGCGTCATCGGCAGCGTGAGGCCGACCACCCCGGCCTTGCTCGCCGAGTAGGCGCACTGTCCCATCTGCCCGTCGAACGCCGCGAGCGAGGCGGTATTGACGATGACGCCGCGCTCGCCGCTCGGTCCGGCTGGATCGTTCTTCAGCATCTCCGCCGCGGCGAGCCGGGCGACGTTGAACGTGCCGATGAGATTGATCTCGATCACCTTCTTGAACTCCGCGAGCGGGAACGGCCCCTTCTTGCTCACGGTGCGGCCCACGAATCCCGGAATGCCGGCGCAGCTCACGCAGATGTGGATGGCGCCGAACGCCGCCTTCACCGCGGCGATTCCGGCGGCGACCGAGGCCTCATCGGCCACGTCCACGCGCGCGAAGATCGCGCGTCCCGCGTGCCTCCCCGCGACCGCGCGGCCGCGCTCCTCGTTCAGGTCGAAGATGCCGACCCGGCCTCCTCCGGCGATCAGCCGCTCGACCGTCGCCTCGCCGAGACCGGAAGCGCCGCCAGTGACGACGGCCACGCTGCTCTTGATGTCCACAATGTCCTCGTGGGGCTGCGCCCAGTTTCTCTCACTTTCCGCGGAACTCCGGCTTGCGCTTCTCTTTGAACGCCTTGCCGCCCTCGGCGGCGTCCTCGGACCGCATGTGCTCGGCCGATACGAGCTTCTCCATCTTCATGGCGAGGCTCGCCGGCATGTCGAGCCCGTCGTTGATCAGCATCTTCATGCGCTTGAGCCCGAGCGGGCTCTTCCCCGCGATCTTCTCGGCGAGCGCCTGCACCTCGCCTTCGAGCTCCGCGTCCTCGACCACCCGGGTGACGAGGCCGATTGTCGCCATCTCCCGCGCGAGATAGAGCTCGCCAGTGTACATGAGGTACCGGGCCCAGTTGACGCCCACGATGCGCGGCAAGCGCACCGTCGCGCCTCCTCCCGGAAGCGCGCCGAAATTGGCGTGCGCGTCCCCGATCTTGGCCGAGGCGGCGGCGATCATGAAGTCGCACATCATCGCAAGCTCGAGGCCGCCTCCGCAGCAAACACCGTTCACGGCCGCGATCACGGGCTTCGGCAGAGAGAGCAGCACCTCCTCCATCCTCGTGCCCTCCTCGAGAAACGTCGCCTGAGGCCCCGTCGGCTCCTCCGGGCTCGGCGCGTCGGTGAGATCCGCGCCTGCACAAAATCCGCGGCCTTTCCCCGAGATCACGATGACGCGCGTCTCCTCGCGATCGCGCAACTCGATCCACGCCTGGCGCAGCTCCCGCATGCACTCGTACGAGATGGCGTTGAGCGCCTGCGGGCGGTTCAGATAGAGCCAGCTCACGCGGCCGCGATGTTCGATCAGGAGGTGCTTGAAGGACATTTTATGCCTCGGCGGATGAGCGGCTCCGCACTAGATACTACGCTCGCGCCCCTGCCAGAAGCGCTCGCGCACCTTGCGGCGCAGAACCTTGCCCGCGGCGCTGCGCGGCAGCTCCGGCCAGATCTCGAAGGATTTCGGCACCTTGTACCCGGGGAGTCGAGCCCGGCAGAACGCTTCGAGCTCCACGAAGTCCACCGCCGCGCCGGACTTGAGCTCCACGACCGCCTTGACCGCCTCGCCCCAGTCCGCATCCGGCACGCCGACGACGGCGCATTCCTGGACTGCCGGGTGGGCGACCACCGCCTTCTCGATCTCGGAGGGGAAGATGTTGAAGCCGCCCGAGATCAGCATGTCGCGCTTGCGGTCCACGAGATAGACCCAGCCCTCCCGGTCCTTGAAGCCGATGTCCCCCGTGTGGTGCCATCCATGAAGCGAGACGCGCGCGGTCTCCTCGGGATTCTTGTAGTAGCCCTTCATGACCGCCGTGGATCTGACGACGATCTCGCCATGGGTCTCCGCAGGCAGCAGCGTGCCGCTTTCGTCCATCACCTCCACCCTGGCGAAGAGCGTCGGACGGCCGACGCTCGTGAGCCGCCGGTCGTCGCCGGCCGCGAGCGCCAAGCGGTGATCCTCGGGGGAGAAGAAGGTCGTGTTGGGGCCGAGCTCCGTCTGCCCGAAGCCGGTCATCATCACCGGGCCGAAGATCTCCATGGCCTCCTTGATCTTCTCGAGCGCCATCGGGGCCGATGCATAGTTGAAGTAGCGCAGCGAGGAATAGTCGTACCGGCGAACGTCCGGGTGCGCGAGCAGGCGGTAGACGGCCGTCGGGGGCAGGAACAGGTGCGTGATCCGATGCTGCTCGATCGCCGCCATCACTCGCACGGGGTCGAAGCCCGGCAGGATGACGTTGGTCGTCCCCATGGCCGACATCATCAGAGTCACCCCGCCCGCGGCGTGCGTCATCGGCGCGACGACGAGATGAATCGCGCGGTCGAGCCAGAGCAGGCGCTGCGAGGCCGCGATCCAGGTGAGCCACGCGAGGTGGGTCATCATGACCCCCTTGGGGTTCCCCGTCGTCCCTCCGGAGCTGAAGAGCGTGACCACCTCGTCGAGACCGGGATTGACCTCCGGCGAACGCTCGGGCAGGCCGCGCGTCACGCTTTCGAGCGAAGGATAGGGGGGGTCGGCCTCCTCGATGCAGATCGCGTGAGCGAGGCGCGGGCATGCGGAGGCGAGGTGTCTCACCACGTCGCGGAATGCCCGGCTATAGAAGAGGACCTCAGTGTCCGTGTGGTCGAGGGCGGAGATCGAATCCTCGACCGTGTTGCGCGCGCTGACCGGCACCCAGACGCAGCCGGCGCGCAGCAGGCCGATCACGCATTCGAACGCTCGCGCGGCGTTGCCGCTCAGCACCGCGACCTTCGTGCCGGGCGCGACGCCCGCGCCGCGAAGCGCGTTGGCGATCCGGTGCGACATCGCCTGCGTCTCGGCGTACGTGCGTCGCTCCGTGTCGTCGATGAGAAAGGGGCGGCCGGGCTCGATCGCGACGCCCTTGTCGAAGAAGTCGATGACTCGCACGGGGTGTGGTCTCGCGGTCGCCGAGCGGCCCGTCCGGCGTACCGCTCAGCTGCGCGCGTCGGCGCGGCCGAGGATGGTCACGACCGACAGGCCTTCCTCGACGTTGAAGAAGCCGCCTCCGCACGATGCGAGCGCGTAGCGCGCATCCGCGACGTTCCTGCGGCCCGCCTCGCCCCGCAGGTGCTGCGCGAGCTCGAAGATCTGGCCGAGCCCGGTCGCCGCGACGGGGTGGCCCTTGGATTCGAGGCCGCCCGAGACGTTGACCGGAATGCGGCCGCCGAGGGAGGTTGCGCCGTTCTCCGCCATCGGCCCGGCCTCACCCGGCTCGCACAGGCCCGTGATCTCGAGATGCGAGATCTCGCCGTATGCGGTGGCATCGTGCACCTCCGCGACGGAGATGTCTTGCGGGGTCAGGCCAGCCTGGGCGAATGCGGCCCGCGCCGTGGCATGGAGCGCGCCGGCCGCCGTGTCCTCGATCGCCCGGCGGCGGTTACCTTGCATGACGCAGGCGAGTACGCGCAAGGCGCGGCGCTCGCCGAAGCGCCTCAAGGCCTCGCGCGAGCCGACGACTGCCGCTGCCGCGCCGTCGGTGATCGGCGCGCACATCGGAAGCGTCAGCGGCCAGGCGATGATGCGGGCGCCGAGCACCTCATCCACGGTCATGGCCTTCTGGTACTGCGACAGGGGATTCATCGTCGAGTGCTGATGGTTCTTCGAGCTCACCGCGGCGATCTGGCGCCAGGTCGTACCGTACTTCTTCATGTGCAGCTTCGCGTTGAGCGCATAGGCATCCATGAACGGGCTGCGCAGCGAGTCGTCGATGACCGCGGTCGGCGGCGGCTTCACGTCCGCGACGAGATCCGAGTAGCGGTGAAGGAACTCGGTGATCTGCGCGAGATCGCCGGGCTGGGAGAACGAGGCCTGCCGGCGCGCTTTGTCCTCCGTATTGAGCTTCTCGGCGCCGACGGCGAGCGCGATGTCGGCGGAGCCTCCGGCGACCTGCGCGACCGCGAGGTTGAAAGCCGTGCTGCCTCCGGTGCAGGCGTTCTCGACGTTGACGATCGGCGTGCCGTCCACGCCGAGCGGCAGCAGCGCGTGCTGGCCCTTCATGCCATACTGACCCTCGATCGCGCCCTGCACCGTGTTCGCGTAGAAGACGATGTCGAGATCGCCGGCGCCGATCCCGGCATCCGCGAGCGCTGCCTCTGCGGCCTGCCGTCCGAGCTCCGCGCAGGATGTCTCGAGATGCCGGCCGAAGGGCGTCATCGAGACGCCGAGGACGAATACTTCACGCACTGCGATGCTCTCCTCGAGCGCTTAGGTCCTGGTATCGTAACAATTGTTTCTTTCTACCAGATGGCCAATAATCGCGGCAAGTGAATACCGACCGCGCCCTCGTGCTGCAGTTTCTGCAAGACGGCCGCAAGCCGGCCGCCATCACGAGCAACCCCCTCGCTCAGGATCTCGGCGGAGAGCTCCTCGAGCTGGATACCGAGGGGGGCGCGGCGGTGCTTGCATTCGCGCCGCCGCCGCGATTCGCGCAAGGCGCGCAGGTGCTGCAGGGTGGCATCGTCGCGACGCTGCTCGACTTTGCGATGGCGTTCGCCGCGCACGCGACGCTCGCCGCCGCGGAGCGGCCCTTCTCCACGGCCACGCTCAACGTGAGCCTGCTGCGTCCCGCGCCGCCGGGACGGTATCTCGCGCGCGGCCGCATCGTCCGGGCGGGCCGCAGCCTCCTCTTTGCGGACGCGGCGCTCACCGCGGCGACCGACGGCCGGACCGTCGCGACGGCAAGCGCCGTCATGCCGCTCGCGGATGCCGGATGAGCCCGCTCCCCACGGCTGCGGTGCGGGCGTCCGGCCACGCTACTCGCTCGATTCTCGCCCATGCTCGTCATCGGTGATCTCTCCCGGATCAACGCCATCCGCTACCCTCGCAAGCCGGCGCTGATCATGAATCGCGTCGAGCTCACCTACGTCGAGCTCGACCGGCGCTCCAACCAGCTCGCCCACGCCCTCGCGGCCGCCGGCATCGGGGCTCGCGACCGCGTCGCGCTCCTCGCGTACAACCGGCTCGACTACGCCGTCGTCACGCAGGCCGTCGCCAAGTGCGGTGCCATTCTCGTGCCGATGAATTTCCGCTTCGGCGCCGAGGAGATCCGTCACGTGCTCACCGACGCGGAGCCCAAGGCACTGTTCCTGGAGCCGAGCTTCGAGCCCGCCGTGCGCGAGGCGATCGCCCGAGGTGCGCCGGCGCCGCGGCTCATCCGGCTGGACCCCGAGGGCCCGGGCCCCGCTCCGACCGCAGAGAGCGCGGACGGCCTCGCGCAGGGCCACCCGGAGTCGCCGCCGGGGCGGGAGGTCGATCCTGAGTCCCCGTGCGTCATCATGTATACGAGCGGGACGACCGGCTTTCCGAAGGGCGTGCTGGTCTCGCATGCAGCGTACTTCAAGATGTACCTCGCCACCGCCATCGAGACGCGCATGCGCCACGAGGACGTTTACCTGATGGCCGTGCCCCTGTTTCACGCCGCCGGGCTCAACATGGCGCTGCACCAGAGCCTGTTCATGGGATCGACCGGCATCATCCACCGCGGCTCGTTCGACCCCGAGGCGATCTTTGCCCTCATCGAGCAGCACCGGATCACCCTCGCCATCCTCGTCCCGACGACGCTCGCGATACTCGCATTCCACCCGCGCATCGGGCACTACGATCTCTCGAGCCTCGAGAAGATCTTCTACGGCTCGATGCCCATCACGCCTCCGACGCTCGCCAAGGCGCGGGAGATGTTTCCGCAGGCGCGCTTCAATCAGCTCTACGGTTCGACCGAGGCCGGCATGGTGAGTGTCCTCACCTCCGAGGACCACGCGCAGTGGTCCCAAACGACGGGACGCCAGGCGCTGCTCACCGAGAGCCGCATCGTGGACGATGGGGGGCACCCGGTTCCGGTCGGCGGCATCGGCGAGGTGATCGTCAATCAGCGCACGATGGGCATGATCGGCTACTGGCGGAACGAGGAGGCGACCCGCGAGACCATTCGCGACGGGTGGATCTACACGGGCGACCTCGCGCGGGTGGAGCCCGAGGGCTTCTTCACCCTCGTCGACCGGCGTAAGGACGTGATCATCAGCGGCGGCGAGAACATCTATCCGAAGGAGGTCGAGAATGCGCTCGCCACGCACCCTGCCGTCCGGGAGGTGGCGGTATTCGGCGTTCCCCACCCGATCTACGGCGAGACCGTCTGCGCCGCGATCGCTCTGTGGCCCGGCAAGACCGCCACCGCGGCGCAGATCGAGGACCATTGCAGGGAGCGCCTTGCGTCCTACAAGCGCCCGCGCCGCCTGGAATTCCTGGATGCGCTGCCGCGCAACGCGAGCGACAAGGTGCAGAAGCGCATCCTGCGCGGGAGGTTCTCCTGAGGGCGCCGCTCAGAAGCTCGCGGCGCCGCCGTCGACGAGCAGGTCGACCCCGGTGATGAAGGAGGCCTCGTCCGAGGCGAGGAATAGCGCGGCGCGGGCGACCTCCGCCGGCTCGCCCATGCGCCTCATCGGCGTGTTCTCGAGCATCTGCTTGCGCAGCGCCGGTATCATCTCGGGCGCGAGTCCCGCCGTGCGCCCGATGATCGGCGTATCGATGGGACCCGGGCTGACGACGTTGACACGGATGCCCCGGCCCACCAGCTCGGCCGCGAAGTTGCGGCCGAGGGCGCGGACGCCGGCCTTGCTCGCCGCGTACACCGAGCCCGTGGGGATGCCTTTCTTCCAGCCGATCGAGGAGTTGAGCACGATGGCGCTGCCCTTCGGCATGAGCGGCAGCGCCTTTTGCACCGTGAAGAACACACCCTTCAGATTCACGGCCATCAGGCGGTCCCAGTCCGCCTCCGTGACGGCTTCGATGGGGATGAATGCGCCGGTACCCGCGTTGACGAAGAGGACATCGATTCGGCCGAGCTGCTCGCGAATCTTCTCGACCAGCGCTTCGATCTCACGCAGATCGGACACGTCGCACCGGACCGGGAGCACGCCGCCGCCGATGGACTCCGCCGAGCGGGCGAGCGTGGCCTTATCGCGGCCCGTGATGGCGACGCGCGCGCCCTCCCGCGCGAATGCCTGCGCCGAGGCGAGGCCGATACCGCTGTTGCCGCCGATGACGACGGCAACTTTGTCGTGAAACCTGGGTTGCATAGGTACGCGCCGGTCGGCCCGCGACGTATAATCGCGGACTGTAGAAGCTCTGACAAGATGCGCAAAGCTGCAACGTTGGACATGGCGAGGGCCGGATACGGTCGTGCTGCGGCGGCAATGCCGCAAGCGGTAGCTCCCGGAGGCCGGCTGCGCGCAGTCCCGGCCGGGGAGCCGGCGCTGTCGCAGCAGTGCGTCTGGTACCGGCTGATGAAGCTCACGAATCTCATCAACCGGCCGTTCTTCTCGCGCTTCGCCGAGCGCTACCATCTCACCATCAACGATGCGCGCGTGCTCGTGACGCTCGCTTCCATGCCGGAGGCGGCCGCGCACGAGCTGTGCGAGGCGACGGGCATGCATCCCATGAACGTCAGCCGATCGGCCGCGACGCTGCGCCGCCAGGGCCGCATCACGGACCGGCGCGACCCGGACAACCGCCGGCGCAAGATACTGCAGCTCACGCCGAAGGGGTGGGCCGTCTGCCGGTCGTTCGTGCCGGACCTGGACCGCATGTCGAGCTTCCTGCTGTCGTCGATGTCCGCGCTCGAGGTGGAGTTCTTGAGCCGCCTCGTCGATCTGCTCATCGACCGCCTGGAGGCGGCCGGCTCGCAACCGGAATCGCTCACGGACGAGCTCGCCACGGCCGTGCCGTGGCACGCACACACCGCAGGCCGCAGGCTTGAACAGGAGTCGAATGAAGAACGGAATCGAGAATAGCCACTTGGTCCGGCACGATGCGCAGCTGCGCGTGCTGGTGGCCGGAGAATGCGCCGCGGTGCTGCCGCTCGTGGCGGACGGCGGCTCGGAGACGCGCTTCGAGCTGCAGCCCTTCGGCTCGGCCGCCGAGGTGATCGCCTGCCTCGACGAATACGTTCCGGACCTCATCTTCGTGGACGCCGACTGCCCGGACCTGCAGGCCCTCGAGCTGTGCCGGGCCCTGAAGGAGCACCCGGCGACCATGCTCCTGCCCGTGATCGTGGTGAGCCGCAGCTCGAAGCTGCGCCTCGACGCCTTCTCCGCCGGCGCCGATGACTTCGTCACGCGCCAGGCCCCACGGGAGGTGCTGCTCACCCGCCTGGCGGCGCTCGCCCGCCAGAGCTCCGCGCGCCGCAATGCGGCCGACGAGGCGCTCAGAGCCGAGGTCACCCAGCGCGAGGAGATCCGCCGGACCTTTCGCCGCTACGTCTCGCCCCAGCTCGCCGACCGGATCCTCGGCAACTCGGCGCTGCGCGACAGCATCCTCGCCTCCTCCGATATTCGAACCCGCGCCGTGATCATGTTCGCCGACCTGCGCGGCTTCACCGGTATCTCCGAGCGCATGAGCCCCCACGAGGTGGTGCCGCTGCTCAACGAGTATTTCTCGCTGCTGGTGGCGATCGCCTTCCAGCACGGAGGCACCGTCTTTCACATGGCGGGGGACTGCCTCATGGTGGGCTTCGGTGTGCCGCTCGAGCAGAGCGACGGCTCCTCGAGAGCCATCTTCGCGGCGCAGGAGATGCTCGAACGCTTCAACGACCTTGCCGAATCCTGGCGCGAGCGCCATCGGATCGAGACCGGCCTCGGCATCGGGATCAACGAGGGCGACGTTGTCGCCGGAAATGTGGGGTCTGCCATGTTCATGAATTACACCATCATCGGCGACGCCGTGAACATCGCCTCGCGCCTCTGCCAGCGCGCGCGCGCGGGCGAGGTCGTCTTCTCCGGCACGGTCAAGCGCTCGCTCGATGCGGGCGGCCTCGACATCCACGCCGTCGAACTGCCGCCGATGACGTTGCGTGGGCGCACCGCTCCCATCGACATCTTCTGCGTGCCGCTCGACAAGCGGCTCGACCTCGGCGAGGCGCCGAGCCTCACTCAGGTGAGTCCGTGAGCGCCGAGCCGGAGACCGCCAACCTTGCGCTGTTCTGCGATTTCGAGAACATCGCCCTCGGGGTGCGCGACGAGCGCTACGCCCAGTTCGACATCAAGCGGGTTCTGGAGCGCTTGCTGCTGAAAGGCTCCATCGTCGTCAAGAAGGCGTACTGCGACTGGGAGCGGTACAAGGAATTCAAGGCCGGCATGCATCATGCGGGCTTCGAGCTGATCGAGATCCCCCACGTCAAGCAGTCCGGGAAGAACTCCGCGGACATCCGCATGGTCGTCGATGCGCTCGACCTGTGCTACACCAAGCCGCACGTCGACACCTTCGTGATCATCAGCGGCGATTCGGATTTCTCGCCGCTCGTCGCGAAGCTCCGGGAGAACAACAAGGGCGTCATCGGTCTCGGCGTGAAGAATTCGACCTCCGACCTGCTCATCGCAAGCTGCGACGAGTTCATCTACTACGACGACCTGGTGAGGGAGCAGAAGGCGCGCCGCGGCTCCCGCAAGAAGACGGGAGGCGAGCCGGCGACGACCGAGGCTGCGGCGCCCGCGGCCACGGCCGACACGAAGGAACGTGACGAGGACAAGAAGCAGGAGGCGTTCGATCTGGTGCTCGCGACCGTCGATGCGCTGATGACCGAGCGGGGCGAGGACGGCAAGGTCTGGGGCTCGATGGTGAAGCAGGCTTTGAAGCGCGTACGGCCCGGCTTCAACGAGAGCTATTACGGATTTCGCTCGTTCAACCGCCTGCTCGAGGAGGCGGCTGCACGCCGGCTGCTCTCTCTTGAGCGCGACGACAAATCCGGCGGTTACTTGATCCACACGCCCGCCGACCCAGCCTGACCTTCAGACGCCGGCCCGGACGTCAAGCGCTCGCTTCGCGCCCGAGCTGAACGCTCGAGCTCGGAACGAGCGTTCCCGTAGTGTGATCGGTCTCTCAGTCTTCCCCCCGCGGACTGTGTTTCGGTACGTGGGTCGCTGTCGCCGGGCGAGCACGCACCTAGAGTAGCCGGCGGCCATGGCGCCCGGGGCGGCTGCGACATTCCGACGATGCCCGACAAAGACTCGCTGACTGAGCACGAGCTCCTCGCGCGACTGAGCATCGCGACGCAAGCCGCAGGCATCTTCGTCTGGGAAGTTGACTGGACGACGAACACCATCTCGTGGGACGAGAGCCGGGTTGCGCTCGCGGCGACGAACAGGCACTACGGCCAAGAGCTCGGCGAGGATCTATTCCGGTGGGTGCATCCCGACGACAGGGACGTCGGCCACAAAGTCATATCCGACGCCCTCGCGAAGGGCGATGCGGACGCCTCGTTCCGATACCGGATGCGCCTCGCCGACGGCTCCATCCGCCACATCCAGGCCTACGCGCGCACCTCGGTCGATGCGCAGGGCCAGCCCCTGCGGTCGCTCGGCGTGAGCTGGGACATCACGAAGGAGTTCGAGGCGGGAGAACAGCTGCGCCGCAACGCGGAGCATGAGCGCAAACTTCTCGACCACTTGACCCTCGCGACCGAGGCCGCCGGGATCGAATGCTGGGAGTACGATTACCCGCTCGAGCGATTCACCTGGCTTCACGGGGTCGGCGAGGAATTCGGGGATCCGAGCGCCGACCCGCAGGAGATCGGACGGCGGATCATCGCGAGCATCCTGCCGGAGGATTCCGCCACCGTGAGGGCCGCCACCATGAAGGCGCACGCCGACGGCACGGCGATCATGACGATCCGGATGCGCCGCCGCGCGCGCAACGGCCAGGTGCGCCACCTGCAGCTCTACCAGAAGTTCATGCGCGATGAGCACGGCCGCGCGCTGCGCGCCCTCGGGGCGACGCGCGACATCACGGTCGAGGTCGAGGCAGCCGAGCGGTTCCGGGCGCAGGCCGAGGCGCTGGACGATGCGCAGCGCAGGCTCGAGCGCGCCTCCTTGTCGATCCACGAGGGTCACTGGGAGCTCGATGCGCTCACGGACAGGTACTGGGCCTCTTCCAGCTACTACGCCCTCCTCGGCTACCGCCCGGGCGAGCTCAATCTCGACACCGTGAATGACGTGCGGGCGATCACTCATCCCGACGATCTACCGACCGTCCGCAGCCTGGTCGAGACGCACCGCATCTCCGGCTTGCCGTACCAGTACGACGTACGGCTGCGTCTGAAGGACGGGACCTATCGATGGTTCCTCGCGCGCGGCCAGGCCGAGCTCGACTCGGAGGGCCGCGCCGTGCGGATGTCCGGATCCGTACAGGACATTCACAAGCAGAAGCTCGCCGAGGATGCCCTGAGGGTGGCCCGGCAGCGCTTCGAGCGCGCCATCCGCGGAACGCAGGACGGACTGTGGGAGTGGGACCTCGTCGGGAAGTCTCTCTGGGTATCACCGCGCTACGAGGCGATCCTCGGCTTCGCGGAAGGGGAGGTCTCCGGGGCCGTGGAAACGCCTGAGAGTCTCGTCCACGCCGATGACCTCGCCCCCTGCCGGGCCGCGCTGCGCGCGCACTTCGAGCGCAACGAGCCGTACGACGTGGAGGTGCGGGCTCGCACCCGGTCCGGCACGTACCGCTGGGTGCGGATGCGAGGCGAGGCCGAGCGGGACGCGAGCGGCGTTCCGCTGCGCCTCGCCGGCTCGATGCAGGATGTGACCGAGGCGCACGCCGCGCGCGATGCGCTCATTCACGCGTCCGAGGCAGCCCAGGCCGCGAGCCGCTCGAAGAGCGCCTTCCTTGCGAACGTGAGCCACGAGATCCGCACGCCGATGAACGGCATCATCGGCATGACGAGCCTGCTGCTCGACTCCGCGCTCGACGAGGGACAGCGCGAGTACGCCGAGACGATCCACGCGAGCGCCAATTCCCTGCTCGCAGTGATCAACGACATCCTCGACTTCTCCAAGATCGAGGCCGGCAAGCTCGACATCGATGTCGCCGAGATGGACCTGCCGGCGAGCGTTGCGGAAGCCCGGGCCATCCTCGCCTTCCAGGCGACCGCAAAGAACCTGCGCCTCGACGTGCGCGTCGATCCCGACGTTCCGCGGCGGGTCATGGGCGACCGGCAGCGCATCCGACAGTGCCTGATCAATCTCATCAGCAACGCCATCAAGTTCACGCCCGCGGGTAGCGTCACGGTGCGAGTCAGTCTCGCCGGCCGGCAGAACGGCCACGTGCTCGCGCGCTTCGAGGTGAGCGACACCGGCATCGGGATCTCCTCCGGGACGCTCTCGACGCTCTTCCAGCCGTTCGTTCAAGCGGATTCCTCGACGACGAGGAATTTCGGCGGCACGGGCCTCGGCCTCTCGATCGTGCGCCGCCTCGTCGAGCTGATGGGGGGCGATGTGGGGGTGGGCAGCACGCTCGGCCGGGGCTCGACGTTCTGGTTCGTGCTGCCGCTCGAGCTGGCCGAAGCCGCGCGGCCGGGAGCAGAAACGCCGGCCGAGTCTGGATGGGCCGGGGGCGATGAGGTGCAGGCGCGCCCCGCACCCGCGCCTGGGGCCGCGCCGTTCGTGCCCGCGAAATTCGTCCCGCGGTACTCGGGCAAGGTGCTGCTCGTCGAGGACAATCTCGTCAACCAGAAGGTGGCGCGGAGCTTTCTCGAGCGCCTCGGTTGCCATGTGAGCGTCGCGGGCAACGGGCTCGAAGCCGTTCAGGCCTGCGAGCAGGGGCGCTTCGATCTGGTGCTGCTCGATCTGCAGATGCCGCTCATGGACGGCTATGCCGCCACCAGCTCCTTACGCAAACTCGAGCAAGGCGAGCGGCGCACGCCGATCGTCGCGCTGACGGCGAGCGCGATGGCGGGCCAGCGGGAGCGCTGCCTCGGTGCCGGCATGGACGACCTCATCACGAAGCCGCTCGACGTGCAGAGGCTCGAGGCTGTCCTGGAGCGATTCGGCCTGCGCGCCAAGGATGCCGCGGGAAGCGGGACCACGGCGGGCGGCGCGGTGCTCGACGACTCCGCCGTGGTGCAGCTCGTCGCCTCGAGCGCGGGCGACGCGCCCGTGGACCTCAACGGATTTCGCGAGCTGACCGGCGAGGATGCGGAATTCGCCCGCGAGGTCGCTCAAGCGTTCGTGTTCACGAGCGAGGAGCTCGTGGCGGAGCTCAATCGCTGCATCGCCCGGCGCGACCGGGAGGCTCTCGAGCGCGCAGCGCATTCCCTGAGGGGTGCGAGCGCCAACATTCGCGCGACGCCTTTGCGGGAGCTCTGCGCCGGGCTCGAGTTGCGGGCGGCGGCCCTCACCGATGCGGAGCTGACGGAGCACGTTGCCCGCATCGCCGCAGAGCGGCAGCGAGTCGCGGCAGCTCTGCAAGGTGTCGTCTCGGAAGCACCGCGCGCCGCCGGCAGCCTCTGAGCGAGACGGCAGCTAGCCTCGGCCGGATCCCGGCGGAGTGATCTGCGCGCGAGCCTCGTCGGCGGGTGGAAGCGGCGGGCGGCCCAGAATCAGATCGGAGGCCTTCTCGGCGATCATGATCGTGGGCGCGTTCGTGTTTCCGCTCACGATGTCGGGCATCGAGGCGGCATCCGCGACTCTCAACGATTCGATTCCCCGCACCCTGAGCTGCGCATCGAGCACCGCGCGATCGTCCCGACCCATCGCACATGTGCTGGTCGGATGCGCCCCCGTTTGAATCGTCGCGCGAATGTACGCGTCGAGCTCCGCGTCAGACCGGGCGGCCGGGCCTGGAGCGAGCTCCGCGCTGACGAGCGCCGATACGGGCTCCGTCGCAAAGAAGCGGCGCGCAAGCTTCAGCATGTCGCGGGCGATGCGCCGGTCGGCCTCCGCGGCGAGCAGGCCGAGCCGGATCCGCGGCGGAGCCAGCGGGTCGGATGAGCGCAAGGTCACCTCCCCCGTCCCGGCCGGACGCAGGCTCAGCGCGACGGCGGTAAACTGGTGGCCCGCTCCGCGCCGCCATCCGGGGAACCACGGCCGCGCGAGCATCGATACATGCGACACCTGGAACTGAAGGTCGGGCCACCGGGCCTCACGGGCGAGCCGCAGGAAGGCCTGGATCGAGATGGGATTCGCCGCGAGCGGACCGCTGCCGGCGAGGCGCCAGGCGAGGAGCCCGAGCGCTAGCCGGTCGAGCCGCAGCGCGCGCTCGAACGTGCAGGGGCTCGCCGCCTGATACACCGCAACGACGAGCGGATGGTCCTGCAGGCTCTTGCCCACAGCGGGCAGCGCGTGCAAGGGCGCGATCCCGGCGGCCTCGAGCTCGTGCGGAGGTCCGACGCCCGAGAGCAGCAGTAGCTGCGGCGAGTTGAACGCGCCCGCGGCGAGAATCACCTCCCGCGCCGCGTGGGCCACGTGCCGCTGTCCGTCCTTCACATACTCCACACCGACGGCACGCCTTCGTTCGATCACGACGCGAGTCGCGTGCGCGCGCGCCTCGACGGTCAGATTGGGGCGGCGGAGCGCCGGGGCGAGATAAGCTGTCGCGGTACTGTCGCGGCGGCCGCGGCGGATGGTGAAGTCGGGTAGCCCGAAGCCCTCGGCCTGCGGGCCGTGGAAATCCTCACTCTCGGCGTGGCCGAGCCTCGCGGCGGCCTCCAGCATGCGGGGCGTGATGTAGGGATCGCGCGGCTGCCGTGAGACCGCAAGCGGCCCCGAGCTGCCGTGAAAGGGGCCCTCCCCTCGCCAGCTCGTCTCCATGCGCTTGAAGTACGGCAGCACTTCCTTAAATCCCCAGCCCGGAAGGCCCGCGCCGCGCCAGCGGTCGTAATCGCCGGCATTGCCGCGGCTGTACATCATCCCGTTGATCGAGGAGGTACCGCCGAGCAGCTTGCCGCGCGGCTGCGGGAGGCTGCGCAGGTCCGTCGCCGCCTCGGGTTCGGCCTGATAGCCCCAGCCGAGAGCCGGCGTGCCCGCCGCGGCGAGCCACGCGACGGGAATGGCGGTGAGCGCGCGCCCGCCGCTCGCGCCCGCCTCGAGGAGCAGCACGCGATGGGCGCGGTCCTCCGAGAGCCTGTTGGCGAGGACACAGCCTGCCGATCCGGCCCCGACGATGACGAAATCGTGCTCCGACATGCTCAACCGGCGCTCGACTTCAATCAGAGCACCGCATAGTAGCGGATGAGATTGCCGTCGCCCTGCCGCTCACCGACGCCGACGACGACGTGCCGCATCAGCCAGTCGTGTGGTCCCGTCTGCACCTCGAAGGTCGGAAACGCGCGCAGGTAGTACTCCGAGTGCGCGACGGGCGGGCCGCCTTCGAAGATCCAGGCACGGATCCGCGGCATCACGTCTGGCTTGCGCCCCCAGAGATAGCCGCGGTTGTGGAGGAGGATGAGCGTGCCGTCGTCCGCGCGAAGCATGTAGCGCGCGTCGGTCGCGAGCACGCCATCGGGCCGAAAGAGAGCCCAGTCGCCCCCGCTCCCGGGGACGACGGCGCCCGTCAGCCGCGGGCCCTCGATGGTGCCGCGATCGACATAGACGGCGCCCCGCCCGGCTCCGGAAGGCATGTTCTCGATGTTCTGTACCCGCGTGAACCAAAGGCGGATCTGGAAGACGAACTCGAGCCTCGCCTCCGTCGTGGTGGAGGCGCCGGAGAAAACCTCGGGAAACTCGCCCATCAGCCGTGACTCCCGCCGCAGCTCCGCGGCGGCTTATCCTAACCCACCGGCAGGGCGTACACTTCACCGAGCTCGGACAGCCGCCGCGGGGAGAAAGCATGCTGGTCGTCACCACCGAGAACATTCCGGGATACCGTGTGCGAGAGGCCAAGGGCCAGGTGTTCGGCGTGGTCGTGCGCAGCCGCGGGCTCGGAGGCAATATCATGGCCGGCCTGCGCTCGCTCGCCGGAGGCGAGATCACCGAGTACACGCAGCTGCTCGAGGAAGCGCGGCGCCATGCCGTGGATCGCATGGTGAAGAATGCGAGCCTGATGCACGCGAACGCCATCGTGATGATGCGCTTCGATTCCGCGGAGATCGGCCAGACGATGAGCGAGATCGTCGCCTACGGCACTGCCGTCGTCGTCGAGCAGGTGACCTGAGCGTGCTCCGAGGAGCGGTGATCGCAGGCTCGGTGATCCTGCTCGGGGCCGGAGTCGGGCTCAGCCTCTTCGGTCCGCGGGGCGTTGGCCTCTACCTGCTCGTCCTCGGCGCCGCCGCGCTCCTCGGCACCCTCTTCGAGCGCTGGCGGTACCGCACGTCCGAGCGCCGGGACGCGCAATGGCAACGTACCGGCGAGCGCTTCGAGGATCCCGCTACGGGCCGGCCCGTCGAGGTCTTCTTCGACCCTGCAAGCGGCGAGCGCCGCTATTCGCCCGAGGACTCGCCGCGCGGCGATTGACTGCGCGGGGTCGGCTCACGCTCTGCCCTCAGGAACGCGGTCGAGCGGGCTGAAGTAGAGCCGATACAGAAATAGATAGAGCGCCTGCAGCGCCGTGGCGAGCAGGAAGGGAGCCACGAACTCGCCGGAGTGGATCAGCCACCCGCCGAGCACCGGACCGGCCGCCCGCGGAATCTGCAGCGACAGGCTTTGAACGCTCGCCGCGAGCCCGCGGCGCTCGACTCGGGTGATCTCCACCGCGACCGACTGGCGCGCGCCGGCCGTGCCCTGGTTGCAGGCGGACCGCAGCCCGTAAAGAGCCGCGGCCGCCCCGAACGTCTCCGCGAAGGGGACCGCGAGCAGCAGCAGGAGGCCGCAGAATCGCATCCACAGCACCGAGCGCACGGCGCCGAAGCGCACGCTCAGCCAGCCGTTGAGAGTCGAGCCGAAGCCCCCGAGGAGAAAGCTCACCGCGAGCGCGGGACCGATCAGGGCCGGACCCTGTGCGAAGCGGCGCGCGAGCCAGAAGGCGATGAGCGGCCCGATGATGCCGATCGCGAGCCCGTTGATCGCGTTGGTGCCGGCGAGCCGCCGCAGCTGGCGATTCTCCCGGCGCACGATCTCCATCCCCTCGGCATCGCCGAGGTGGTGCGGGACCTCGGCGAGCGGCACCGGGCCCTCGCGGGCGAGGCCGATGAGAACAATCGAGGCGAGCGAGCCGGCGAACGGAATGAGGAACAGCAGGCGATAGGCCTCGATATCACCGAAGCCGCGGCCGAACAGGCTGGGTGAGGCGGCGAGCGCCGCGCCGGCGGCCATCCCGAAGAACCCGAACGTCGCGTTGAGCGCAAAGACATGCCGGCGCATCGCGCCCGTCACCTCGCGCGCGAGCCACGCCTGCTCGACGGGAGCGAAAGGGCCCGCGGCGCCGTTCGCGCCGCGCCCGAAGCCCGCGATGGTCGCGGCGGCGACGAGCACGATCTCCGACGTGGAGAGCGCCGCGGCGAGGGAGGCAAGCGCGGCGGAGCACTCGTACGCCAGGAGCAGCCCGCGGCGTCCACGACGGTCGCTCAGGGGACCGACGACCACGGTGAGCAGCGCGCCGAACAGCAAGCCCGCCATCAGCACCACGCCGATGGCGGCGCCGCTATAGCCGAGCGCATCGAGGTATAGCGAGAAGCTGACGACGGTGACGCCCTGCCCCAGACTGCGCGTGGTACGCGCCGCGATCAGCCATCGGACGTTCGAAGGGAGGCGCGGACCCCTTGCCAAAATCGGGCTCTCCTCGGGGCGGCATCGGCCGCGGCGGTGGCGGTCACTCGGGCAGCTGGATCTGCCCGTTGACTTCGAAGTCGCCGCTGACCGAGGGAGCCCCGGTGCCGGGCTGACCGCCACCGACCGACACCGTGTACCGGCCCTGGGCGACGATGATGTCGCCGGCGTCCGTGACCATGCTGAGATCGCGGCGCGCCAGGTGAAATTCGACTCTCCGGCTCGCACCCGGCGCCAGATGGATGCGCTCGAATCCGCGGAGGGCGCGGATGGGTGCCCCCCCGACATCGGGAAACTTAAGGTACAGCTGCACAACCTCGTCTCCCGCGAGCTTCCCGGCGTTCGTCACGGTCACGGCGACGTTCAGCGGCTCGCCGGCATCGATCGGCGCGTCGGGCAGGGTGAGACCGCTGTACGCAAACTTCGTGTAGGTGAGGCCATATCCGAATGGCCAGAGCGGCTCTCCTTCGAAGTAGCGGTAGGTGCGCCCCTTCATCGAGTAGTCCTCGAAAGGTGGCAGCTGGTGCACGTCCTGGTAGAACGTGACGGGCAGGCGGCCGGCGGGATCGTTCTTGCCGCTCAAGGTCTCGGCGATGGCGGCTCCACCCTCCTCGCCCGAATACCAGGCCTCGAGGATCGCATCGGCGTGCGCCTTTTCCCAGTTGACGGCGAGCGCACTGCCGTTGAACAGCACCACCACGAGGGGCTTATGGGTGGCGGCCAGTGCCTGGACCAGCTTCTCTTCCGGCGCGGGCAGGTCGAGGCTGGTACGGTCTCCGCCGAAGAAGCCCGGCTGATCGACCCGCATCTCCTCGCCCTCCAGGCGGCTGGTGATGCCCACCACGGCGATCACCACATCGGCATTTCTTGCCGCGTCGATCGCGGCCGGATCGGGCTCGTCGCTGACGGGCGCGAGGCCGGCCCTGCCATCGGGGGTCGTGGGACGCGAGGCCGACACCGGCCGCCCCCCGTTGGAGAGAAACTGGGTTCCGGGAACGTAAGTGATCGTCGCGCCGGGGAACTCGGCGCGCATGCCCTCCAGCATGCTCACCGTGTGCGTAGGTATGCCGGTGTAGTTGCCGAGCAGGACGGCGGTTTGATTCGCGAGCGGACCCACGATGGCGATGCGCTTCACTCCCTTGAGTGGCAGCACTCCGTCATTCTTCAGCAGCACCATCGACTCGTCGGCCACGCGGCGCGCGAGGTTCCGATGCGCGGCACTGTCGAGCTGGCTCTCGTCGATCCGCGCGTACGGCACCCGCGACGGCGGATCGAACATGCCGAGACGGATGCGCGCCGTGAACAGCCGGATGAGTGAGGTGTCGATGGCGCTCTCGGAGAGATAGCCCTGCTGGACCGCATCGATGTAGGGCCGGTAGTCGTGATCGTCAGTCACCTTCGCGCGGAAGTCGATGCATTCGTTGTCCATGCCGCGCTCGAGCGCGATGGCAGAGGCTTCAGGCTGCGTCGAGCGGTAGTGGTGGCCGATATAGACATCGCGGATGGCGCCGCAATCGGAGACCACGTAGCCCTGGAACTGCCACGCGCCGCGCAGCGTGTGCTGCAGCAGGAACTCGTTGGCGCACGCGGGCTCACCGTTGATGGCGTTGTACGCACACATCACGGACCCGGCGTGCCCTTCCACAATCGCCGCGCGAAACGCCGGCAGGTACGTGTCTTCCTCATCGTGCCGGCTCACATCCACGTCGGCGAAGTGGCGTGTCGGCTCGGGTCCGCTGTGCACGTCGAAGTGCTTGGGCGTCGAGATGACGCGGTAGTAATGTGGGTCGTTGCCCTGCATCCCCGTGACGAATGCGACCGCCAAGCGTGCGGCGAGAAACGGATCCTCACCGTAGGTCTCCTGCCCGCGGCCCCAGCGCGGATCGCGGAAGATGTTGACGTTCGGCGCCCAGAAGTCGAGACCCTCGAAGATGTTCGAGTGTCCGGCCCGCTCGTCCTCGAGGTGCTTGATGCGCCCTTCGACGCCGATCGCGGTCGCCATCTCGCGGATACGGGGAACGTCGAAGGTGGCCGCAAGGCCGATGGGCTCTGGAAATTCCGTCGTGCCGTTGACCGCGACGCCGTGGAGCGCCTCGCTCCACCAATCGTAGGCCGGCACTCCGAGACGCGGGATCGCCCGCGCCTGGTTGACGAGCTGCGAGGCCTTCTCGCCCAGCGTCATGCGGTGCACCAGGTCTGCGGCGCGCACTTCGGGGGAGAGGCTGGGATTCATGTACGGAAGCCGCCCGGTGTCCTGCGCACTCGCGCTGAGGACCACGGCGAAACCCGCGACGAGCGCAGCCCACGCGTACTTTCCGGAATGGCTCATTCAGTATTCCCCGGTCGGATCGGTGGCGCTGGTAGTAGCGGTAGCGCTGCCGCGGCGGGCGATTATCACCGCAGTTATTTTTCGGGGTCAAACTCATTCCGCACGGACAGCTGCCCCGGCGGCGCAGGCCTTGCAAAGGCAGGCCTCGTTGCGCAGCTCGGCAGGAATGGCCCGCAGGACGCTTGGAGGAATGACGACATCGACGCACCAGCAGGTGCCGCCGCCAGAGATGGCGCAGAGGTTGGGCCGCCGGCAAAGCGGGCAGCGAGCTTGCTCGTCGTGGCTCGTCATCGGGTGGATCTGCCGGGTGTGCGCGCACGCATCGGAACAGGCCGCACGCAAAGCTTACACCACGCCCTCAGCCTCGGGAGCGTGAGCCGATATACTGAGGCATCGGTTGCTCTTGGGGGGGCGCATCGACATGCTCGTGACACACTTTGGCGGCCGGCTGCTCTGCAGCGCGGCCATGGTCCTCGGAGCAGCCGGGGTAATCGCCGGGCCGCCGCCGCCGCCGATTTTCCTCGCGCCGGCCTTCACGGCGCATCAGCTGGCCGCGCCGCCCGAGACCGGATGGATCACGAACGGCGGCAACCTCTTCAACCAGCGCTACTCACCGCTCACCGAGATCAATCGGAGCACCGTCCAGGACCTGAAGGCCAACTGGCGCACGCACCTCGACGGCTCGGGCGTCAGCCCACAGTACTCGGGGCAGGCGCAGCCGCTCTTCTACCGCGGCGTGCTGTACATCGTCACGGGAGCGGACGATGTGTTCGCGCTCGACGTGAGGACCGGCAAGATCCTGTGGCGGTACCTCGCCCACCTCGACCCGGACCGCGTGAAGGTGTGCTGCGGCTGGCTTTCGCGCGGCGTCGCGCTCGGTGACGGCAAGGTGTTCGTCGGCCGGCTCGACGCGAAACTCGTCGCGCTCGACCAGCGCACGGGCAAGGTCGTCTGGTCCGTTCAGGCCGCCGATCCGCTGAAGGGCTACTCGATCACCGCCGCCCCGCTCTACTACGGCGGGATGGTCATCACGGGCTTCGCGGGTGCGGACATCGGCATGCGGGGGCGAGTCCAGGCGTTCAACGCGCGCAGCGGCGAGCTCATCTGGACGTTTCACACCGTCCCCGGCCCCGGCGAGTTCGGTCACGACACCTGGCCAAAGAACAATGATGCCTGGAAGCAGGGCGGCGCATCGATCTGGCAGACCCCCGCCGTCGATCCGCAGCTCGGCCTCCTCTACTTCACGACCGGCAACCCCAGCCCGGATTACGGCGGCGACCAGCGCGCCGGCAATGACCTCTTCACCTCCTCGATGGTCGCTCTTGATGTCACGACCGGCAAGCTCCGCTGGTACTTCCAGATGGTGCATCACGACATCTGGGACTACGACTGCCCCAATCCCGTCGTACTCTTCGATGCCGTCTACCACGGAACGCCCCGCAAGGGCATCGCGGAGATCTGCAAGACGGGCTGGGTCTACATCCTCGATCGCGCGACCGGTCAGCCTCTCATCGGAATCGTCGAGCGACCCGTGCCGCAGGAGCCGCGCCAGGACACGGCTGCGACGCAGCCCTACCCCATCGGGGATCCCCTCTTTCCACTCGAAGTCAACATCGCCCCCGAAGGCTTCACGCTCGTCAACCACGGCCGGATCTTCACGCCGTACTGGACGACGCCGGTCGTGTACCGCCCGCAGATGGCCGTCAACTGGCCGCCGAGCTCTTACGACCCGGAGAACCATCATTTCTTCGTCTGCGGCATCGACCGTCTCGGCGAGTCCCATCACGAGACCAACCGGTTCAAGCCGCCGGACTTCAACAAGACTGCAGAGCGCCTCGGCCGTTTGGCATTGAGCGGCACGCGGGGCCGCGGCATCTTCGGCGCCTTCGACGTCACGACGAACCGCCTCGTCTGGGAGCAGGCGTGGCCCGACGCCTGCATGAGCGGCACGCTCGTGACGAAGGGCGGCCTCGTGTTCGTCGGGCGCAGCGATGGACGGCTCACCGCTCTTGATGAGTCGAACGGGACGCGCCTCTGGGAGTTTCAGACCGATGCCGGCGTCAACGCGCCAGCGAGCACCTTCATGTACGACGGCGAGCAGTATGTCGCCGTACTCTCCGCCGGCACCCTCTACGGCGCCGACAGCAGGGGCGACAGCGTGTGGCTCTTCTCGCCCTCAGGCAGGATCCCCTCGCTTCCGGCGCCGCTTCCCGGTGCCGGAGGCGCCGGCACGGCGGTGCCCGTCGTCTACGCTCCCGGGAAACCCGATCTCGCGGACGGCCGGCGGCTGTACGGCCTCTACTGCGTCGCCTGCCACGGGGCGACGGGCCTGGGCGGCCACGGCGGAGGAGCGCCGCTTGCGAGCGTCGCCGGGAACGTGCGCTACATCATTGCGACTGCGACGCTCGGCAAGAACCAGAACATGCCCTCGTTCCACGGCGCGTTGAAGCCCGAACAGCTCCGCGACATCGCGGGATACATCTCGCGGGAGCTCTTCAAGAGCGGCAGTTGAGGAGGGGTCGTGCTCATGATACTCGCGGGAAATTGATCGGTCCCATCTGCTAATCGCAGCGCAGGACCTCCAGCCCCACGAGGCTTCCGGCATGATCGACTTCGAGGCTGAATTGGATCGGCTGGCAGCAGATCTCGCAGTCCTCGATGTAGCTCGCGGAGCCGGGGCTGAGGTCCAGTAGCGTCTCGAAGCTCTCGCCGCAATAGGGGCACTGAACCAAGTGAGACTGGGTACCACCGTCGACGGTGCGCCCGGGCTCGAATACTGGCTCGAGCCCGTAAAGCGCATCGATGCTCCGGGCGTCGTGAACGCTCGGGTCAGGCTCCGGCGGCTGCTTATCCGTAGGCAATCGTTTCACGCGGCGCATCATCCTCCCGCGGAGCGATGCTTGCCAGCGCGGCAGGTCCTGCAAAGATGACAAGTGTCATTCCAACCGCGTGACAGCGGCTACTGGCGCCACCTCGAAATCACTCGATATCTTAAGCGCCATGAAGTACTTCCGCCTGGTCTGGACCGGGCTGTCGCGCAAGAAAGTGCGTACGATCTTCACGCTCCTGTCGATCGTCATCGCGTTCCTGCTCTTCGGCATACTCCAGGGGATCGACACGATGTTCAAGCAACTTGTCGCTCAGGGACGGCTCAACGTGCTCGACACGAGCAATCCCGCGGGCTTGCCCCTGCCGCTCGCCGATCTGTCGCAGATCCAAGCGGTGCGCGGCGTGACACAGGTGACTTACGAATCGCAGTTCATCGGCGATTACCAGTCGCTCAGCAACATCGTCGTCGTCCGACCGGTGGAGGCCGAGAGCTTCTTCACCGCGAACTCCGATTTCCGCGCATCCCCCGGCGCCCGAGCCGCTTTCCTTCGCACCCGCACCGGCGCTCTGGTTGCGCAGACTCTCGCCGAGCGCCTCGGCTGGAAGGTTGGAGATCAAATTCCGATCCACGCGTTCAACGCCCCGAAGAAGGGCGGCACCTCCGGCTGGACCTTCGACATCGTTGGGACCTTCGACATTCCCGACAGTCCCGTTCGGGACACACCCTTGCTCCTCGTGAACTATCCGTATTTCGACACCGCGCGCGCGAAGGACACCGGCACGGTGCAGTTTTACGAAGAAACGATCGCCGACGCCTCGCAGGCGACCGAGGTGGGTAACGCGATAGACAACCTCTTTGCGAATTCCTCGAACCGGACCGTCACGGAGACCGAGCGTGCCAATGACGAGAGCGCGCTCGCCCAGCTCGGTGACCTCGATTTCTTCGTCGAGGCGATCGTCAGTGCCGCCTTCGCGACCCTGCTGCTGCTCACCGGGACCACACTGATGCAGGCCTATCGCGAGCGCATTCACGAATTCGCGGTGATGAAGACGTTCGGATTCACCGACGGCGGCGTCTCGGCGCTGGTGCTGAGCGAGGCCATGCTGCTCACGGTGGTCGCAGCCGTGCTCGGCCTTACGATTGCCCACGCGATGCTGCCGATGCTCGGCTCGCTGATGGCCCGGGTCGGCGCCCCGGGGCTGCGCATGCCATGGATCGTCTTTGCGATCGGAATCGGCTATGCGGTGCTGCTCGCGCTCGTGAGCGCCTTGCCGCCCGCCTGGCGCGCCCAGCGGCTCACGATCATCGATGCGCTCGCGGCGCGCTGAAGGAGATTCGCCATGAGCGTATTCCGGGAGGTCCCCGTGCTGGCCGAGGCCCTACTGCTGGCGGTCGCAGGCGGACTCGTGGGCGCGCTCTGTGCCTGGATGTGCTTCAACGGGCACGTCGCGAGCATGGAGGTGAGCGGACTTCAGCCGCCTATCGCTTTCGCGATGTCGGTGGCGCCCGGCCTCCTGGTGCTCGGGATCATCTAAGCGTGCGCTCAATGCCGTCGTGTGAGAGTCCGAATGGGCCTCGACGCCCCAACGGAAATCTCGGGAATCCGGTACGCCTCGAAACCTTGGCACCGCTCGGATAAGATCTACGCCGTGGAAACGCGCGCACCGGTGGAGCGGCTCGACCAAATGAATCGTGGGCGGGACCACTGGAATATCAACGAGCAGGAGCTGACCTGGGAGCCATTTCTTCGGCTGTCCTATCTTCTTTTGTTGTTTGTTCCGCTCACCTGGAAACAGACCCCGGGCGAGTTTCGCAGCTGGTTCTTCCCGACTCTGTTGACGCTGCCAGTATTCTTCCTGCTGTACCGACACAATTACCGCAAGCGCTGGCGCCTGACGCTCCTCGATCTACTCCCCCTTGCGTTACTGGGCTGGGCGCTTACGCTCGTCAATCCACTGGGATTTACATACCTCGTCTATTCGGCGGCGTTTGCGCCTTATGCGCTGCCCGGATTGCTCCGGCCCGTGTTGCTATCCGTGGCCTTGATCATTTTACACGCTGCGGAAATCGTCCTGATTCATCAACCCTCGATACCTCTCACTCTTGTCTGTTCAGTAGTTTTCATTACGCTGTCTTGCGTCAATGGCTACTTCAGCGTGGAAGTCAATCGCAAGAACGCCGCCCTGAAGCAGTCCCACGAGGAAATCCGCTGGCTCGGAGCGGTCGCGGAACGCGAGCGCATCGGTCGGGACTTGCATGATCTCCTCGGCCATACGCTCTCTCTGATCGCCATCAAGAGCGAGCTCGCCGGAAAGCTAGTCTTGCGAGACCCGGACGAAGCACTGCGGGAGATTGCCGATGTCACGCAAACGGCACGCGAATCCCTCAAGCAGGTGCGAGCGGCGGTTGCGGGGATGCAGTCCGCTTCGCTCGAGGAGGAGTTGATTTCAGCGACGAAGCTCCTGGAGTCTACCGGCGTCAATCTGACGTGCAGTGGCGATGCTACGGGGCTACCGACCGACACGAAGTCCGCGCTGGCCATGATCGTACGGGAGGCGGTCACGAATATTCATCGCCATGCAGGAGCAAGCCGCGCACGGATCGAAATCACGATGGCGCCCCGGGCCGATCATCCAACGATGGGGGATTTGACCGCCCTTCCGCATCACCGATCCAGGTCCGGTGCAGTGTTCCTGCTCGTCGTCGATGACGGGCGCGGTGGCGCCGCCGCCACCGGTCATGGGCTCACGGGCATTCAGGCGCGCGTGGGCTCGCTCGAAGGCACTCTGCAGATCGAGTCGGCACCCGGTCACGGTACGGCACTGCGCGTAGAGCTGCCGCTCCAGGCCCAGAACGATCTCTCATCTCCATGATGCGTTTGATCTGAGAGGAGATGCGAGGAACCCGGTGCTCATGTCGCCGCGTGAGCGGACCCTGACCCCTCTCTCGCGCGGACAGAGATGTCCGGCTCGAGGGGGCTCCGCCCACCCGATGACTCGTTCCCGCTCACGGAGGTCCCACACCTGGACCCGGCCATGAGAATGTTCCGGCCCGCGTTCACGTCCCGGTCGTGCCACTCACCACAGTGTGCACATTCCCATTGCCTCACAGCAAGCTGTCTCAGACCCCTGGGACCCGAGAGTGATCCGCAGGTAGAACAGACTCGCGTGGTGTTTCGCTCGTTGTCGATCCGGACGGACCTGCCGGCGTGCTCGCCTTTGTACTGCAGCATCCGCCTGAGCATCCCCCACCCGCTATCCAGCACCCCCTTGGCCAGGCGGGTCTTGACGAGCTTCAGGCTGCTCACATCGCCGACGACGATATTCTGATACCGATCCACGATCCGGCGGCTGAACTGGTGGCAGGCATCCTGCCTGCGCCGGGCAATCCTGCGGTGCAGCCGCTTGGCTTGCTTACGATGCCCCCGCCGCTGCAGGGCCCCGAGCTTGGCCTCTTCCCCGCGGTAGACCTGCCCAGCCTCCAAGCGCTCTCCATCGCTCGTGACGGCGATGTCCTTGACTCCGAGGTCAACCCCCACCGCCTCCTCCGGGGCCACCGTCTCCTCGATCCTCACCTCCACTGGCAGGCACAGCCACCAGTCCCCGACCGCATCCTGGGCAAAGCAGCCTTGCTTCCATCTCACCCCCTCCAGCCGCTCGGCCTCGAACACCCGGAAGGTCTTCCCGCAGAAGCGCACCGCCCGGCCCTTGCGCTTGAGGCTCGCCGCCTAGTGAGTAGACCTCGGGAGTTGCACCCAAAGCCGCTCGCAGAACCGTACGTGAGATTCTCATCTCATACGGCTCCCATTGTCCGTACCGTGACTCGCCGAAAGTGAGGCCAGTGAACAAACAACCTGGGTTGCTGACGGACCATCCGATCAAGCCAGCGTTTGGCCCGCCGAGGATGTCTCGCAAGAGTGCGATATTTCCGCCGCGCCCAAAGCACAAGCAGGTTATCGAGATGTCGATACACCGCCCGCATCGCTGTCTTGAAGAACAGACTGTAGTAGTTCAACCAGCCCCTCAATGTGGCATTGTACCGCTTAGCCAGCACGTTCAAGCTCACAGAGGTTTGTCTAGAGATCTGCCACTCGCGGATGGTTTGCTTCATCCGTTTTACTGCCGCTGCACTCACTGCCGGCAGGAAGTTCATGTCTACCACCCCGTCACGTCCCTTGGAGCCTCTCGGCCGGAACGTATACCCGAGGAAGGTAAAACATACCCGCGGGTAGTCGAACCCTTGGCGCCTACGTTTGCAGTACACGATGCCGGATTTCTCCGGGTGCAGCTCAAGCTTGCATTCCTTCAATCGCCCGTCAATCGATGCCAGCAGTGTCTTGGCCTCAGCTTCACTTCGGCAGTGCACAACCGCATCATCGGCGTATCGGGCAAATGGTTTTCGCGGGTGCTCCCGCGTCATCCACATATCGAAGGCATAGTGCATGAACAAGTTCATCAAGACAGGTCCGATCACAGAGCCTTGGGGCACACCTTTAGTGCGCTGAACAAGTACCCCGTCCGGCGATACCGCCGGTACGGTCAACCATCTCTCGATAAACAATGAACACCAAGGGTCCACTACGTGCTTTGCAATCGCCTTTCTCAGCAGGTCCCAGGCAAGTTCATCGAACGCACGACGGATGTCAAACTCGACAACCCAGTCGTACTTCCAGCATCGCTTGCGGGTCACAGCTACCGCATCCGCGGCCGATTTATCGAGCTGATACCCGTACGAGTCCGGATGGAAGACCCCATAAAGATCTCCTCCGATTCTTGAGACCACAACCTGCTGCGCGATCCGGTCGGCAACTGTGGCAATTCCTAAAATTCTCACTCCGCCTTGTTTCTTCGGGATCTCTACTTGCTTTACCGGAGGAGGGAAGTAACTCCCCGAAGACATCCGGTTCCATAGCTTATAGAGATTCCTGCTCAGATCCGCTTCAAACATCTCAATGCTTTCGCCATCGATGCCTGCGACGCCCTGATTCGCTCTAACATGCCGATAAGCTTCCAACACCATCCTTTTGGAGATGCCATACGGCTTAGGCTTTGTCACGACCTCATCCTCATTACTGAGTTGGGCCGTGGCAGAACCCAGACAATGCCACCGCATCGCTCCACCCCCATTACAGAGGCTTCAACGCTACTACCGGTGGCTCTTGAACTGATCTTCCGCATCGGTATTCTTCCTCACGGTTTCTCGCCGCTTGTCATTTCCCTACACATCAGAAGATCAGAGTTCCCGCGTTCCGTAATTAAAGCCATGAACAGAGCTCGTGCCGCCTATCCACCGGTTGCCACTGGGTCAACATGCAGAGTCGTCTCCCAGCTCGTCCCGCAGCCCGTTCACAACCGCGGTTTCGACAACATCATATGGATTTTCGATGGGTCTTCGGACGGTTCACTTTCGTTCACCTTCTCTGCTCTCACCTGCCGGTCTGTTCGACCGACTTTTAGGCAGTCGCTCACCACCGAGGCGTTTTTGCGCCCCAGCAGCACTGCCTGGTTTGGAGCCTGCGACTGCCCGCCGACTCCGAGGGGCCTACCCTCATCTTTCTATTACACAGAAGTTTTGACGAACAGCGTGGATCTTGGATTTGAGCGGCGCGATGATGATTTTATCCGTTACAGAGTTGCCGCTGGAAGTTGGGGGTGAGCGGATAGATCCAGATGCTTTTGATCGGCTGATCTTTGCGATGCAGGGTATCGAGCTTGCCGCGCCCCTGGGTGTCGCCGAGGTTTTGCCAGTTGGCGGCCTTGTAGCAGGTGCCGGTAAAGCGCGGCTTCTCGACGAAGGTTTCGAGCAACACGGGCCGATAGGCATAGCGCGCCTGCCAATCATCGGGCAGACGTTTGCTGATCAATGCGAGGATGCGCGAAGCTAGATTCTTGCAGCGGATCCACGGCAGGATGAGGAAGCGGGCATTGTTCACGACGAGATGCAGATTGCGTTGTCGCTGCTCGGCCGTCCAACCGATGAGCTGGTCTCTGGGTTTGACTTTCCAAGCGCTCGCGCCGAAGCCCAAGGCGGCGATGATGTGGCCGGCGCTGCGCACGAAGTAACGCAGTTGTGCGCCGGGCATGAGCTGATGCCCGAGGTAATGATGCCGTTCGATGTAGGCATTCCACAGGAGCGAGTCTGCTCTGATGAGCACCGGCTCGACGGTGAGCCTCGCCAGGTCGATATTCGGGAGAGTGGCCGGTTCGAGTACGGCCTGCTCGAGATGGGGATAGGATCGGTACGCGACCGGCTTCGGATTTCTCGGCGGCGGCAAGCCGATGAGCCCATCGGTGTGCATGCGCAGCAATGCGACCCGACAACTCATGTCCTTCAGAGCGCCGCTTTCGCGGCGCCATCCGAGTCTCTCACAGACTTCCCGGGACAGACGAGCGCGGTTCATCTTTGGGGTCGTGAGAAGCTCACGGATCAGATCGATTTCGGCCGGCGTAAACTCGCGTCCGCAGTAGCGCATCGCCTACCTCGCCTTGCTCAGACCGAGGAACTCTTTGTGGGCACGCAGTGTCTCGACCGTCTCATAAAGACTCGTCCAGCCGCGCCACAGCACGGTGACACCGGGCTCCCCGTCGCACTTGCGACCCAGGTGCCCGCCGAGCTTGCCGAGCATGCGCACCATCTCACGCAGCGTCGGGGCTGGGGAGGCCGGGGGCAATGCCTTGGTCACCCGTATGTGCAGCGCTTCGACCTCCTCCGCAGAGAACACATCGGTGGCCGGCAGATCCGGCTGTGCGCGGGCCAGATACGTAACATGCATGAGGCGCACGCCGATGATGCTGAAGAGCGTCAGATAGCGCTTCAGGCGCTCGGCCTCCTCGAGCATGCAGTCCTCGACTTTACAGCCGGACTTCAGGACCTTGTGCCAAATCTCAATGCCCCAGCGTCGCGCATACCATTGCACCTTCTCGGTGGCAGACTGGAAGTTTTTAACAGGCAGATTCGTCAGCAGCACCCAGCTGATCGACTCGCAACCCCCCGGTGGGGATTGCTCAGTCGCCCCGACCAGCGTGACGGTCACCGGTTCGGTGCAACCGGACGCCTTGGCGTGGGCGCCGCGGCGCTGCGGCGGCTGGATCGTCACTTCAGCAACGCGTATCTCGATCGAGGCGGTACGCGCTTTGCGACTGCCGTTACCGGGCACCTCGACCGTCATGCTTCCCAGCGCAGGGACATCGCTCAAGGCCTCGAGCATCCGGGCGCAGCCCGCGCTATCTTCGGGCACGAGCTTGCGATCCGTGCGCGCGCGAATCACGTACTTCGCGCCCAACTCCTTCGCCTGCGTCAAGAACTCGAAGAAGTCAGACTCACGGTCCGCCACCGTGACGATCGGTACGCCGGCGGGGGCGCGCTGCACCGTCTCCTTGAGCGCAATGAGCCACTTCGAGCTCTCCTTCTCCTCGATCGCCGTGACCTGCAGGCGTTCGATCTTCTCCTGATAGTCTTCCTCGGGAATTTCCCCGCGCGCCCAAATACTCTGGCTGACAATCCCCAGCGGCACACCGCTCGTCGTGAAGGCGAGCGCATTGTGCATGACCAATCCCCGATCGTGCGCCGCGTTGCTCTTGCCGATCGGTCCCAAGCCGCGCGTTTTGACGTGCTTGCCGTAGGAGAAGAATACGGTGTCCTGCATCACCAGCACCGCACCGCCGCAGCCGGACATGCGTGTGACCGTGGCCTTCCAATGCGGCTCCAGGATCCTCGCGGGGCTCGCCTTCGGATTATTGAAAAGCCGATAGGCTGCCTGCGTGCTCGCCCACGTGCCGCACGCCTCATTGATCGGCGAGGCCGGCGACTTGGCCAATTGTTCGGCAGTTTTCACCAAGCGCCGATCCAGACGTTTGTCGCGCAGATCAGCGCGGGCAAACTCCTGCGTCACCCACTCGACCGACTCTGTGCCGGCATCCATCATAGCCTGCACGTCCGCATCCTCGCAGCGCCTCGACTTTCGCACGCAGCCCGCCCGTCCTCGTCGCACGCCGCGACGACGGCAACCCTACGCAATCCGCGCGCGTGTGTCCAGCAATTTCCGTGGGAGCGTCAGAAAATTAGTGAAAATCACCCGAGATGTGTGCAACAGTAAGACCCTCATCTCTAACTACAGCTACCGAAAGTCACCTCCTTTTGACCTTCGTTTCGCGTCACACTGAACGGCACCCACCCCAGGGAGCGATGTTCCCCGCGGCTCACCCGCCAGCGCAGCTTCAGGCGCTTCACCGCAATCCGCTTCTGCGCGTACTCCACGCAGATCCTCTGGATGGTATCGGCCCCGATGTGCTCGAAATACTCCGTCGCCCCGGACGTGAGATTGCAGAGGTCGAACCCGGAGAGCCATTTCCGGAGTCTGTCCGTGCGCCTGGCGGCGAGGAAGGAGGTCTCATTGCAGTAGTTGAAGACCTGATTGACCTCGATCGCCGCCGCATTGAGCCAGGGATAGGACTCCCCACGGACTTTGAATCGAAGCGTGCGCGGGACCGAGTACGCCATGAGCGCATTTTCGCATCTCGCGGGCGCTCGCGCTGCAGTTTATTTCGCAACTCGCGGGCGGGTTACGACGTCCCTGTCGTTCCATCGTGCGAGCCCAAGAGCTGGTGACGATAGAGCTCCGAATAGAGCCCCTCCGCCGCCAGGAGCTCAGCATGTCTGCCGCGCTCGACGATGCGACCGTTCTGGACCACCAGGATACGGTCCGCCTTGAGGACGGTGGACAGCCGATGGGCGATCACGATCGACGTGCGCCCCGCAAGTGCGCGCTCGAGCGCACGCTGGATGGCAACCTCCGACTCGGAGTCGAGGTGTGCGGTCGCCTCGTCGAGGACGACGATGTCTGGCGCCTTGAGGAGGAGGCGCGCGATGGCGAGGCGCTGCTTCTCGCCGCCCGAGAAGCGATAGCCGCGCTCGCCCACCATCGTGTCGAGCCCCTCAGGCAGTGAGTCGACGAGCTCGAGGATCTGCGCCGCGCCGAGCGCATCCCGCATCTGCTCCTCCGTGGCCCCAGGACGGGCATAGAGGAGATTACCGCGAATCGTGTCGTGGAAGAGATGCGCATCCTGCGTGACGACGCCTATGCGTTGCCGGAGCGACGCGAGCGTCGCATCGCGGACATCGAGGCCGTGTATCCTGACCGCTCCTTCCTGCACGTCGTAGAGCCGCGCAAGCAAATGAGTGATCGTCGTCTTTCCGCCCCCCGAGGGCCCGACGAGGGCGACGAGCTCCCCGGCCTCCGCCGTGAACGTCACATCATGCAGCACAACCTTCGGGGGTCTCTTGTCGGGCACCGCGATGGACTCGAGCGAGGCGAGCGACACCTCGGCTGCCGAGGGATAGCGGAATTGCACGTGCTCGAAGGCAACCGGCGCGGGCCCAGCGGGAATCGGCACGGCGCCCGGCTTCTCGCGAATCATGGGTTCGAGGTCAAGCACTTCGAAGACCCGCTCGAAGGACACGAGAGCGGTCATCACGCTCACCTGGATGTTCGAGAGGCCGAGGAGCGGCCAGTAAAGCCGCGCAAGGTAGGACGCGAGCGCGACGACCGTGCCGAGATCGAGCGTGTGCCGCACGACGAGCACGCCGCCCCAGCCGTAGGCGAGCGCCGTCGCGAAAGAGGCCATGAGCAGGAGCGCCGTGAAGAAGAGCCGTCCATATACGGCTTGCTTGACGGCGATACTCGAAACGCGTGCCGCGCGCTCCTCAAACGCGTCGCTGTCGCTTTGCGGGTTGCCGAAGAGCTTGGCGAGGAGCGCGCCCGCAACGTTGAAGCGCTCCACCATGAGCGAGTTCATCTGCGCAACCAAGTCGAAGGTCTCGCGGGTGATCGCCTGGAGCTTGCGGCCGAAGGAGCGCGACGGGAGGATGAAGAGCGGCAATAGGACCATCGCGACCAGCGTGATTCGCCAGGAGAGCACGAACATCGCGCCGATAATGAGACTCACCGTGATGAGGTTGCCCACGCCGTTTGAGAGGATGTCCGTGAAGGCAGTCCGCGCTCCCGAGACGTCATTGCTGAGTCGGCTGACGAGCGCCCCCGTCTGGGTGCGCGTGAAGAAGGCGAGCGGCATGCGCTGGATGTGCTCGAACAGCCTCGAGCGTAGGGCAAGCACGATCGCGTTCCCGATCCTCGACGAGAAGTAGGTCTGCAGAATACCGAGCGCCGAGTCGAAGAGCCCGAGCCCTACGAGGAGCAGGGCGAGCTTGACGATCAGCGGGGTGTTCCCTTTCAGGATCCCGTTGTTGATGATCAAGCGATAGATGAGAGGGTTGGCGGTGCCGATAGCCGCGTTCAGAACGACGACGAGCAAGAAGCGGGAGAGAAGCGAGGCATAAGGGGCGGCAAACGCGAGCGTGCGTCGCGTCGTGCCGGGCTTGATCTTCTTGCCGAGGACGGACGAGTCCTGCCCTAATGATCGCAAGGTAGCGAGTCGGCCCACCGTGATGCCCCCGAGCGTGCGACGCCTCGGCAGGAGCGCCAAGGCTGACCGGCGAAGGCCGGCCAGGGGCACTTTATCATCGGTGTACCCACGGCTCGCAAGGGGCTCGCCCGAGGTATGATGACCCCTTGAAACGGATGCTCGCCTGCTCTCCCGTGCTATTGCCCCGAGACCCCGCGGCCTGAGCTTCGCGATCTCCATCGACGGTTACGGCGCCGGCTGGAGCTGGTCACGTGAAGTCGGCTCGAGACCTGGTCAGTGGCTTCCACCAGCCGACCGGAGGTTGTCCGTTCTCTCGTCGGACCAGGTTCGAAGAGCCGCCGATGACCTATCGCAAGATTCCCGCAGCTCGCCGATCAATCGGCGGGCGAGCTCATGGTCTGCGCTTCGGCACGCCATCTCCAGGCGCCGCGCGGCGGCGCTGGTTTGCATCGCACCGAGACTGCCAGCGATACTCACGATGATGTGAGCATGTCTGGAGATGTCCTCGAGATCGATAGTGGGGGCACCGCACGCGGCGATGGCAGCGAGATGCTGATCGAGGTCAGCTACGTAGAGCGAAATGAAATTCGCAAGCTCCTCGAGTGGCAGAGCAGCCTCCAGTTCGCCCAGCTTCGACACATCGAGCAGCGGCGGCTCGCGATCTTCAGGGTTCTCGATGAGTCCGATCGGGGTTTCCGCAGCAACTGCGACCGAGAGAGTCGCGAGCTTGGACAGCAGTACCGCCGGCTGAATGGGCTTTGAAATATAGTCGTCCATTCCCGCGGCAAGATATTCTTCCTTGGCACCAGCCATCGCATGTGCCGTCATCGCGATGATGGGAATTCTGCATTTCGAGCCTGGCAGACCGCGAATCTGCCAGGCCGCCTGTACGCCGTCGAGTTCCGGCATCTGGACGTCCATCAGGACAACGTCGAATTCCGAGCGGCGGAGGGCATCGACAGCCTGGTGGCCGTTCTCCGCGATTTCGACGCTGTATCCGGCTTTGTTCAGCAAGACCGTCGCGAATTTCTGGTTGACCTTATTGTCCTCCGCAAGCAATACGCGCAGCGGCCTGTGGGCAGACTCTCGTACCGGACGTGTCGCTGCCGCGACTCCGGGACCCACCGACGGTGACGCCTGCTCCGGTTGAACGCTGTAGATGTTGACCAATGTGTCGAGCAATTCCTGGTGCCGCACGGGCTTCTCGAGGATCGCCTCCAGCCGCGAATCCGAGGAGTTCTCGACGACGCCGCGCCCTGCGGAGGAGACAATCACGAGTTTGGTCTCGGCAAGATGCGCATCAGCCCGGATTCGTCTTGCCAGCGCATCGCCCGATAACCCAGGCATCATCTGGTCCAGGAATGCGAGGTCGTAGGGCTTGCCACGATGCCAAGCCCGCTCGAGCTCCGCCATCGCCGCAAATCCGTCGGCTACGCCCGTGACCGTCACGCCGAGGGCCTGCAACTGGCGGCTCATGATCGTCAAGTTCATTTCGATGTCGTCTACGAGCAGCACGCGTAGCGTCTTAAAATGATCCGGCAGCATCTCGCGGTCCGCGATATGAGCGGTCGATCTCTCCAACGGAATTTCGAACCAGAAGGTCGAGCCCACGCCGACACGACTCTCCACGCCGATGGTGCCCCGCATCAGCTCGACCAGCTGCTTGCAAATGGCAAGACCGAGGCCGGTGCCGCCAAAGCGCCGCGTCATGGAACTGTCGGCCTGGCTGAACTTCTGGAACAGCTTCTCCCGCACGCTATCCGCTATACCGATGCCCGTGTCCCCTACCTCGAAGCGAAGCGGTACGGCGTCGTTGCCGCCCAGGGGCGTCTGGCCGATCTTCACGACGACCTGAATGGCAACGCCGCCCTTGTCCGTGAACTTGATGGCATTGTTGAGCAAGTTGAGGAGAATCTGACGAACCCGGCTCGAATCGCCACGGTAAGCACCGTGAGCCGCCGGCTCGATGAACATCGCCATGTCGATGTGCTTCTGGCGCGCTTTCGGTGCCAGCAGGGCCGCAGCAATTTCGACCGCCGCGACAAGATCGAAATCGACGACCTCGATCTCGAGTTTTCCAGCTTCGAGCTTCGAAATGTCCAGAATATCGTTCACGATCGTCATCAGCGACTCGCTGGAGTCCGCCACGATTTGCGCAAAACTGCGCTGCTCCGCGTCGAGGTCCGATCCCAGCAGGAGATCCGTCATTCCGAGAATCCCGTTCATCGGGGTGCGGATCTCGTGACTCATGTTGGCCAGGAAATCGGACTTTGCCTTATTTGCAGCTGTCGCTTCGTCCCGTGCAATCGTCAGCTCTCTCGCTCGTTCCTGCAAGGCGTATTCCGCGCGCTGACGCTCGATGGCCCGTCCGAGCTGAACGCCGATCTGCGACATCAGTTCGAGCAGTGCGCTGTTTGGCTCCCGCGCATCGATGGAAAAAAATTCGAGTACGGCAACGACCTCCTGGCCGCAAAGAACCGGAAACGCGCTGCCACCCCTCAGGCCGCAATGGTTCGCGAACGGTCGTCGCGGAAAATTGTCGTCGTCGCTTACATCCGTTACCCAGACGGGCTTGCAATGTGCCAGGGCGCGTCCGGGCAAACCGATGCCGGACAAGAGCGGCAGCTCTTCGCTAGCGCGGCGGAATTCTGCGGTGCGGACTGGATCAATTGCGTGCCAAATCGACGTGGGCTGCAGGCGGATCTCCTCTCCAGATCCGCAGGTGAGATAGGCATGACCCACGTCCCAATGGTTGAACTCGCAAATCTGCGCCAGCGCAAAATACAGCACGTCGGAAATGGCCGTGGCCTGATTGGAGGCGGCGGCGATCCGCGCCAGGAGCTGGAGCTGCTGTTGCTGATCGTAAAGATCACGCAGCCCCTTTTCTGCAATGGCTTCGGCTTGCAGACGGGCGTTGCGCTCGCGCTCCAATCGCTGATTGAGTCGCGCGATCTCGGCCTGGACACGGCTGCTGTCAGGCTGCATCCGCTGATACCGATTTCACGGCGCGGATCTCGAGGAGGCATTCGGCGTCTCCCCGATGCATGCAGTTCAAATGCTCGACAGCGGCCGTCTCTCCGAAGTGATCCGCAGCCCCTTCGATGAAGCCATGGGCCAGAGCACACAGTCTGCGCGGAGAATCGTAAGTCATCCGCAAGGCGTCGTCAGCGGTATGCTGGAACCGGAAATGCGGGCAATGCGCGCCCGCGTAAAGCTTCCGAACCTCGGGATGAATGATGCTGTTGACGCTGAGCACGAAGGGTATCGTCTTGCGGTGCTCGGCGAAAAAATGTGGATAGCGCCGCGCCAGCAGGGGCATGGCTTTGCGGCCAAACCATCGCCATGCCTCGGCAGGTGTCATTTTCAGCGCACTGGCGCTCGCCACGACCAGTCTCTCGATTTGGTCGTCGGGATAGTTTCCGAGCGAGGTATAAGCGCCGGGGGAACCTATCGCAGCCAGCACGCCATCCCAGGCAGCTTCGCCGTGCTGCGCGATGATCACGCCTTCGAGCAAGTTGAAAACGATGCCCTTCACGTGCTTTCCCTCGAGAAATGGTGAGTTTAAGAGGGAGGTCGAGCCTGACACTGTGAAGCTGGTCACCGAACCCGGGATTACGGCCGGTCGTCAGATCGCATATCGGGCGAAAGGGGCCGCTATCGGGCAACCTATCAGCCGCTGTGATCCGCCCGAATAATACCTTCGCCAATGAAGCGCCCCTCCCAAAGAAAGAAGCGGCCGGACCGACGGAGCTGGGCGGCTGCCTCTTCACCGGAAAGGAACACGAACCCCAGCTGGCGTCGCTCTCCGGGCGCCATCGGTCCCGACAGGTCGAGCGCAAACACATATTCTGAAGGCGAGTTCTCGCACATCCCGGCGAGGTGCAGGGCGAGCAGTTCGCGTGTCGGCTCACCAGACGGATCATCAATACGAATACTCAGCATCCGTTTGGACATCCAGATGAGTGCTCCTCGATGTGAGCGTACCCTCGCGCGGATGCTCTAGAGTTTCCGTCGGTAGATTCTTGTCTCCTGCACTGAGTGCCCGCTGCATGAGCACCACGTCGACCCACCTGCCGAACTTGAAGCCCACGGAACGGAGCGTCCCCACCGGCCGGAATCCCATCCGACGGTGCAACGCAATCGAGGAGATGTTAGAACTGTTGCCGATGACAGCGATCATCTGCCGCCATGCTCCGGTTTCGCAGCGTGCAATGAGCGTCTGGAGCAAGGCGCTGCCGACGCCCTGTCCGGATATGTCTTCGGCGACGTATACGGAGTCCTCGACTACGTACCGATAGGCGGACCGGGGATGGTAGGCGGCTGCATAGCTATAGCCGACGATCACACCATTCCGCTCGGCGACGAGATAGGGCAAATCGAGCGACATCACCGCGCGCCAGCGCGCCACAAACTCGTCCACCGAGGGCGGAATCTCTTCGAAGCTCCCAAGTCCGTGTCGCACGTGATGCGCGTAGATCAACTGGATGGCCGGCAGGTCCGTTTCGGCCGCCTCGCGGAGGCGAATGGGCATTGACATGCTGTCTAGTATAATAGATATTGAATCCAATATGGAAGAGACCGCCACTCGTCCGAGAGCCGCCTCCATAAGCGATCGCATTGCGGCGCAGGTGAGAGCATTACGCAATGATCAGGGCATGTCCTTGGAGGCGCTCTCGGAGCGGTGCGGCGTAAGCCGATCAATGATCTCCCTGATCGAGCGCGGCGAGAGCAGTCCGACTGCCATCGTGCTCGAGAAGATTGCCTCTGGGCTCGGCGTGCCGTTCGCGGCATTGTTCGACGATCCGGCAATCGCCGAGAGCCCGCTCTCGCGGCGTGAGGATCGGACGGTCTGGCGCGATCCGCAATCGGGATATGTGCGACGCAACATCTCGCCAGCAAACTTTCCTTCAATCATTCATATCGTAGAAGTGATCCTGCCACCGGGGGCGAAAATCGCCTATGAAAACGCGCCGGGCCAGAACGACGTTCATCAGCAGATCTGGGTCCAGCAGGGACGAATCGAGCTGACCCTCGGCGAGACGACATATCGACTCGGCGAAGATGACTGTCTTGCCATGAAGCTCGACGAGCGGATCGTGTTTGCGAATCGCACGCGCAAGCCGGCGAGGTATATTGTCGTCATCGCAAGCGAGCATTCACGACCGGCGAGTCGGCCGCACGGGGTTTCCGATCGATAGGCTTGATATGTACCCGTATCTCGAGCCACATCGCTATTCGGTCTGTAAGCGGCGAAACGCCCATGAGTTATTATTGCAGCCCTGTTACAGCCTCTCGGGCGACCGGCCGATGTCCTGGCAGATCCCGAGCAGGAAGGGGTCCGTCCTAAAGGTCCGGGCGTCGTGATCCTGATCGGCCAATACGATTCACCCTTCGTCAGGCGCGTCGCCGTCGCGCTCGTCCTCTATGGTTTCCCGTATGAGCATCGCCCCTGGTCCACGTTCGGGGATGCTGCGCGGATCGCGCCCTTCAATCCACTGCGCCGCGTACCGGTCCTGGTGGCCGATGACGGCGAGCCGCTGATCGAGAGTGCGGCGATTTTGGACTATCTTGACGAGCTGGCCGGCCCGCAACGTGCACTTATCACCCGCGAAGGCCCAGCACGCCGCCAAGCGCTTAAAGTTTGTGCCCTCGCGACCGGCCTCGCCGACAAGGCAGTGATTCTTGTCTACGAGCGCGTGCTCCACGAGCAATCATCGCCGGGCTGGGTCGAGCGTTGCTACGTCCAGATCCAGGCCGTCCTTGAGGCGCTCGAGGCAGACCGGCGATTACGGCCCGACGCGTACTGGTCGGGCGAGCGGATTGGGCATGCTGACATCGCCGTCGCCTGCGCCCTGCGGTTCCTGCGCGAGGCGCACCCCGAGTCCTTCGACGCTGCGCGCTTGCCGCAGCTCGCGCGTCACTGTGCTCAGTGCGAAGCCCTGGATGCCTTTCAATCTGTGACACAGCCGTTCCTTCCGCCGGCCAGATGACGCGGCGCGCACGCCATGCGATCCTTACGAGTCGACCTCGGCTCAGCGACAAAAACATCCGGCCGCGCGGCACACAGAGTCGCCGGCCGCGGCTCGCCCGCGCGGTGACAGAATGGGCCGATTCCACGGTGGCCGGAAACAACGGCTAGCCGGTCGACTTCGCCTGGTTCTATCTGTGTGCCGCTGGAGAACTGCTGGTCAACATGCTCGGCGCAGTGCAGATCGCTTGCCCGGCGGAGGCCTGGCCGCGAGCCGCAGGTCATACGGATTACGCAGGGGATGGCTGAAGCCAATCAACAGCATCCCGTGACCCTCACCCCCGGAGCTGCGATTGAAGGATGTCGATTACGCACTCACTCTCGCCGCGAAGCTTCGCGTGGGCACACCGTTCGGATCGCTTGCACCGGAGAGCCTTCGGACTGCCGCGAGGCGGGCCCCAAATTCAACGGTATTCCCGCTCGCTGTAAGCACCGTCGCGATCGTTAAGGATGCCGGAGATGGCCCACGCCCCTGGGCAGCTCCATGAGTTCGAGTACATTGCCGTCGGGATCAACCAACGTCGCGACCTTTATTGGCATGCTCCCGATCCGGACCGAAGCCACGTCGCTCTTGATCATTGCGCCCGCAGCCTTCGCGGCGGCCACAGTGGCGCCGATATTCGACACATGAAAGATCGCATGCGGTATCGAGTCCTTGGCCGCGCCGGGCTCACGACGCGCAACGAGAAACTCGGGCGATGAGCCGGCTTTGGCTGCGGCAACCGTGGCGCCGTAGCGCATGATGATCTCCGTCGGCGGCTGCCCGACGCGGTCGATTTCCTTCAGGCCAAACGCCGTTTCGTAGAATTTCGCGAGCGCGACAACATCCTGCGCGCCAAGCCGAACTGCCAGCACTGCGACGTCCGCATGAACCCCCACCAGCCAGGTCATCGCGGTGAGTCCCAGTATCGCCGTTATCGCTCGTCGCATGCTGCGTTCTCCCAGGTATCGTCCGATGCGGTTCGACTTGGAGTGTTCGGACATTGTCGCATGATTATGCTCTCTGGGAAGTCTCCCGCTTACGTCGATATTTCCCGCGAAGACTCTGCGGCGAAAGGGGGGGGCGCGTCCTGAGTCGAAGGGCTGCTTCGGAGGAGTCAGTTCCAGCTAGCGAACTACCGGTGTTGGCCGACATTGTCCGGTCGGACGGCGGTGGTCGAAGTGCCCAGATTCATCCGTTACCATCGAGAACTGTATCCGCTGCGACAAACCAGCCGGCAACCGTCCGTACCTGGAGGCGAACACAGAATTCGGCACGTTCCGGTATCGGATGTGCGCCTCGTGTATGGAACGCCTGACGGCAATCCAGAATGATCAGCCCGTCCTGGAGCAGTACCTGACCGACCTGTTTACCGGCATCTCTCTCAAAACGATTGGACCGCCGAAGCGTTCATGTCATCGATGACAGCTGCGGAGCATAGCGTCGGGAGCACAACACACGTCCAGGTATGACGAGTCAGTGTTAATCTGTCGCTGCTGACGGGGGTGGCAATGGCGACAGCGGGGATGCCGCGATACCCTCAGATTCTCACCTATGGAGGCGCACGTGAACTTGCGTGAGTTCTATCAAGCCTTCTTTTCCGTGGTCTGGCTGGCCTGGGTCATTGCTTGGTGGGTGTTTGCGCTCAACGTGAAGGCCACGGTCCGTCGGCAGGCCGCGCTGCCGCGTCTGCTGAATATGGCGTTGCTGTTCTGCGCTGTCGGGCTGCTGTTTTGGGCGCAGTGGGCGCAGCTCGTCCCGGTGCGCGGGCTCACGGAGCGCTTCCTGCCCGGCTCGGAATGGCGGTTCTGGGCGGCGCTCGGCGCGGCGCTGACGCTGATTGGCCTACTGTTCACCGTGTGGGCACGTGTCTACCTCGGGCGCAACTGGAGCGGCACGGCGGCCACCATCAAGGCCGATCATGAGCTGGTCACTGGCGGTCCCTACGGCCTAGTCCGCCACCCCATTTACTCAGGTCTGATGCTCGCCTTCGTCGGAACGGCGCTGGCGATCGGGCAGTGGCGCGGCGTGCTGGCCGTGGCGCTAGCGCTCGTCGCCATCGTCCATCGGATTATCGTCGAGGAGCGCTTCATGCGTGAGCAGTTCGGCGCTGCCTACGACACCTACACCGAGCGCGTGCGGGCGATCGTACCCGGCCTGATCTGACCCGCTCCGCGTCAGCCCGCGCCTACCCGATTCGCATTAGGACCTGATCCCATTTCTTGAGACAGCCGGATAGTCGATGTCGGCCTCCGAGATTCACGGCTTGCCGCCGGTCTGGCCTACGCCGCATGGAGTTCGGCGCGAGATGGGTGGGCTCGGCGACGCGAGGCAACAATACCGGAGAGGTCGATGGCTCGATGTCCGTCTCCGGATCTCTCTAAAGAGATAGCAGCGGGCCCCCTCACCGGCGCGATCGTGCTCAATCGCCGGGTGAATGGTCCTTCTGCGTCCCGGAGCCGACAATTTCCCCCACTGCCGTCCGGCTATTCGGGCGGCTGCTGTCTTTCGGGGAGTGTTCCATGGCTCGTCTTCCAATTGCGCTGGTTTGCGGGGTACTCACGTCTGTGCTCGTCCTGGCTGGATGCTCCCGGGCCGAGACGGCGACCCCCGCCGCGCAGGCGCTCCCGCCGCAGGTCACCGTCGCCCGCGTGGTCTCGCGGCAGATCACGGATTTCGCGGACTTCACCGGTCATTTCGAAGCGGTGGATCGGGTGGAGATCCGGCCGCGCGTGTCGGGGTACATCTCCTCGGTGAACTTTGTCGATGGAGGGGAGGTCAGGAAGGGCGACGTGCTCTTCGTGATCGATCCGCGCCCGTACGAGGCGGATCTCAAGCGTACACAGGCACAGCTCGCCCAGGCCCGCTCGCAGCTCGCGCTGGCCCGGTCGGAGCGCGACCGCGCGCAGAAGCTCATCGCCTCCCGCTCCATCTCCCGAGAAGAGTACGAGACGCGGGTGGCCGCTTCGCAGGAGTCCGGGGCCAACGTCGAGGCCGCCCAGGCGGCGGTGGACATGGCCGCGCTCAACCTCACCTTCTCGCGGGTCACCTCACCGATCTCCGGCATCGTCAGCCGCGCGGAGATCACGGCAGGCAATCTCGTGACGAGCGGTCAGACCTTGCTCACGACGGTGGTGTCGGTGGATCCGATCTATGTCTCCTTCGAGGGCGACGAGCAGGGCTACCTCGAGTTCATGGACTACGCGCGCGGCAATGCGCGCGACCGGGCGCACGCCGAGCGTGAGCCGCATCCGGTCTGGATCGGCCTCGCCGACGAGTCGGGGTATCCGCACGAGGGCCGGATCGTGTTCGTGGACAACGAGATCGATCCCTCGACCGGGACGGTGCGGGCGCGCGGCCGTATCGACAATCACGACCGCCGGTTCACGCCGGGCATGTTCGCCCGCGTGCGGCTCCCCGGCAGCGAGCGCTACACCGCGCTCCTCGTCAACGACAGCGCCGTAGGCACGGACCAAGGCGTCAACTACGTGCTGCGCGTGGGATCCGGCAACAAGGTCGAATACTGCCCCGTGAAGCTCGGTCCGATCATCGACGGCCTACGTGTCGTGCGCGAGGGGCTTGCACCCGGCGATCTGATCGTCGTGAACGGCCTGCAGCGGGTCCATGCCGGCATGCCCGTCACGCCGGAGCGAGTCGCTATGGGCGAGCAGCACACGCACGACGAGCCATTCACGCTCGGGTCCGGGAGCGGCGGCTCCATGCTTGCGCACAACCCTGACTGACGCTGCGCACACACATGAAACTCTCCAACTTCTTCATCGAGCGTCCCGTCTTCGCGGCGGTGGTCTCCACGTTCATCACCATTGCGGGGGCAATCGCATTGTTCCGGCTGCCCGTCGGGGAATATCCGGAAGTGGTGCCGCCGGCCGTCGTCGTGCATGCCTCGTTTCCGGGTGCGAACCCCAAGGTCATCGCGGACACGGTGGCCGCGCCGCTCGAGCAAGCGATCGTCGGTGTGGAGGACATGCTCTACATGTCCTCCACGTCCACCATGGACGGCTCGCTCAATCTCACCATCACGTTCCGTATCGGCGCGGACATCGACCGGGCACAGGTGCAGGTGCAGAACCGGGTGTCGCAGGCGCTCCCGCGCCTCCCGGAGGAGGTGCGGGACCTCGGCGTCACGACCGTGAAGAGCACGTCCGATCTCACCATGCTGGTGCACCTCGTCTCTCCGGACGGCCGCTACGACTCCTTGTACTTGCGCAACTACGCGGTGCTGAACGTCCGGGACGTGCTTGCGCGGCTCCCCGGCATGGGCCAGGTGCAGGTGTTCGGCTCCGGCGATTACTCCATGCGCGTGTGGCTCGATCCGGAGAAGCTCGCGGCCCGGTCGTTGACTGTGGGCGATGTGGTCAGCGCCATCGGCGAGCAGAACGTGCAGGTGGCCGCCGGACAGCTCGGCGCGCCCCCGGCGAGGGGCTCGGAGTTCCAGATCGCGCTCAACGCGCAGGGGAGGCTCACGGACGAGCAGCAGTTCCGCGACATCGTCGTGAAGACCGGCGCGGACGGCCGGATCGTTCGCCTCGGCGATGTCGCGCGCATCGAGCTCGGCGCGGAGGAGTACGGCATCGAGAGCCTCCTCGACAACGAGAACGCCGTGGCCCTGCCCATCTTCCAGTCTCCGGGTGCGAATGCGCTCGAGCTGTCGGCGAACGTCCGCCGGACCATGGAGGAGCTCAAGAAGGACTTCCCGCAGGGCGTCGATTACCGGATCGTCTACGACCCCACGATGTTCGTGCGTCAGTCGATCCATGCGGTGGTGCATACGCTGCTCGAGGCGGTGCTGCTCGTCGTCATCGTAGTGATCCTGTTCCTGCAGAGCTGGCGTGCCTCGCTCATTCCGCTCATCGCGGTTCCGGTGTCGATCATCGGGACGTTCGCCGTGCTGCTCGCGCTCGGCTTCTCGATCAACACGCTGTCGCTCTTCGGTCTGGTGCTCGCGATCGGCATCGTGGTCGATGATGCGATCGTGGTGGTGGAGAACGTCGAGCGGCACATCGCCGAAGGACTGACGCCCCGCGAGGCGACCAAGGTCGCGATGGCGGAGGTGAGCCGCCCGATCATCGCCATCACGCTGGTGCTGTGCGCCGTGTTCGGACCGGTCGCCTTCGTGAGCGGATTGACCGGCGAGTTCTACCGGCAGTTCGCCCTCACGATCGCCATATCGACGGTGATCTCCGCATTCAATTCGCTGACGCTCTCGCCGGCGCTCGCCGCACTGCTCTTGAAGCCCCATGGCGCGAGACAGGACCTCCTCTCGAGAGGGATGGAGCGGGTTTTCGGCGGCCTCTTCCGGCGCTTCAACCGCGGCTTCACCGCGGTGGGCGGCGGTTACTCGCGCGCGCTCACGCTCACCATGCGCCGCAGCAGTATCGCGCTCGCCCTCTACGGGGCGCTCATCGTTCTCACTTACGTCGGCTTCTCGGCCGTGCCGAGCGGCTTCATTCCCGACCAGGACAAGCAGTACCTGATCGCCGTCGCGCAGCTGCCCCCCGCCGCGTCGCTCGAGAGGACGGAGGCGGTCACCCGCCGCATGGCGCAGATGGGGTTGAGGCAGCCCGGCGTGGTGCATGCCGTGGAGTTCGCGGGCATGTCCGTCAACGGCTATACGGCGAGCTCGAACGCGGCGCTGGTGTTCTTCTGCCTCGATACGCCCGACAGGCGCGCCTCGCGCGACCTCTCGGGGCCCGCCATCGCCCGGGCGCTAAATGCCAGGCTGTCCTCGATCCAGGATGCCTTCATCGTGGTGTTCACCCCGCCGCCGGTGCTGGGTCTCGGCACGCTCGGCGGGTTCAAGCTCGACGTGGAGGATCGCGGGGACGCGGGCTCCGAAGCACTTTACAAGGCGGTGCAGGATGCGGTGGCGCACGCCGCCCGCGAGCCGTCGCTCGCGGGCACCTTCAGCACGTACCAGGTGAATGTGCCGCAGGTTGACGTGAACGTGGATCGGGTGAAGGTCAAGCGCCAGGGCGTGCAGCTCTCGGACGTGTTCGAGACGCTGCAGGCGTATCTCGGGTCCCTCTACGTGAACGACTTCAACCGCTTCGGCCGCACGTACGAGGTGGTGGCGCAGGCGGATGCCCCGTTTCGCATGCAGCCGCAGGACGTGCTGACCCTCAAGACGCGCAACGCCGCCGGGGACATGGTGCCGCTCGGCTCGCTGCTGTCGCTCTCGCAGACCTTCGGCCCCGACGTGGTGCAGCGCTACAACGCCTATCGTTCCGCAGACGTGAGTGCGAGCCCCGCGCCGGGTTACAGCTCCGGACAGGCCCAGGCGGCGATGGCGCGGGTGCTCGAGGCGACTCTGCCGCGCGGCATGTCGTACGAGTGGACGGAGATCGCCTACCAGCAGCTCATCTCGGGGAACACGGCAAGCGTCGTCTTTCCGCTGTGCGTGCTGTTCGTGTTCCTGGTGCTCGCGGCGCAGTACGAGAGCCTGACGCTGCCGTTCGCGATCATTCTGATCGTGCCCATGTGCCTGCTCGCCGCCATCGTCGGCGTGCTGCTCGACCATGGCGACAACAACGTCTTCATGCAGGTCGGACTCATGGTGCTGGTGGGCCTCGCCTGCAAGAACGCGATCCTGATCGTGGAGTTCGCGCGCCATCTGCAGGATGAGCAGGGCCGCGATGCGCGATCCGCGGTGCTCGAGGCCGCCCGTTTGCGGCTGCGTCCCATCCTCATGACCTCCTTCGCCTTCATCATGGGCGTGGTGCCTCTCGTGCTGGCGCGAGGCGCCGGCGCGGAGATCCGCCACGCCATGGGCGTCACGGTGTTCTCCGGGATGCTCGGGGTGACCGTATTCGGGCTCCTCCTGACGCCGGTTTTCTATGTGCTGGTGCGCCGGCTCACCGCCCGGCGCGGGCACTCATCCGAGCTGCAGCCGGCCGTGGTGCTCCATCGCTCGCCGGAGGCCCGCCATGCGTGATCTCGCCCGGAACCTTACCCGCTCGACCCCCGGGGTAATCCTCGCTCTCACGCTCGCGGGCCTCCTGGCGGCCTGTGCGGTCGGACCGGATTACGTCCGGCCGAACGTGCATCCCCCGGCAGTATTCGCGGAGGCGCAGGCGCCGGTCTATTCCTCGGCGCCGCCTGCGACGCCCCGATTCTGGGAGCAGTTCGGCGACCCGACGCTCGACCAGCTCGTCGACGATGCGCTCGCCGCGAACCGCGATCTGCGGATCGCCGTGGCGCATCTCGAGGAGGCGCGTGCGGTCCACCGGCTCTCGCGGTTCGATCTGTTTCCGACGGTGACGGGAAGCGGCGGCTATACGCACGAGGGGCTGCCGACCACGGAGAGCTTCGGTCTCGGCGAGCCCATCGACGAGCGGTACTACGATGCCGGGTTCGATGCGACCTGGGAGCTCGACCTGTTCGGGCGCGTGCGCCGCGGCGTGGAGGCGAGCCGGGCGGACGTGCAAGGCGCGGAAGCGAGCTTGCGCGACGCGCAGGTGAGCGTGACGGGCGAGGTGGCGCGCGTGTACTTCGAGCTGCGCGGGGAGCAGAGCGAGCTCGAGGTTGCGCGCGGCAATGTCGCGAACCAGCGGGCAACGCTCGACCTCACCGAGCAGGAGCTCGATGCCGGCCGCGGCACCGAGCTCGATACCTCCCGCGCGCAGAGCGAGCTCTCGAGCACTCTCGCGACCATCCCGCCCCTCGAGGCGGCGATCGACCGCTCGATGCACCGGCTCGCCGTCCTGACCGCCCGGCCGCCCGACGCGCTGGATGGGCTGCTGCGGCCGGTCCGTGAGCTACCTGCGCTGCCGCCGATCGTGGATGTCGGCGATCCGGCGGCTCTGCTGCGGCGCCGTCCCGACATTCGTGTGGCGGAGCGGGAGCTCGCCGCGGCGACGGCGCGCATCGGGGTGGCTGTCGGAGATCTGTTCCCGAAGGTCACCTTCGATGGGAGCTTCGGTTATGCCGCGGGCGATCCCGGTGCGCTCGCCACGGGCGGCACGCGGGCGTTCCTGATCGGGCCCAGCATCTCATGGGCGGCATTCGACCTCGGGCGTGTGCGGGCGAACATCGCCGGGGCCCGCGCCCGGACCGATGCGGCGCTCGCGAACTATCAGAAGACGGTGCTCGATGCCCTCGAGGACACCGAGAACGCGCTCGTGACCCATGCGCGGGCGCGCGAGCAACTGGTGCATGCCGAGGAGGCCGCCCGGGCGAGCCGCACGGCAGCGCAGATCGCGAGCAACCGCTTCCAGGGCGGCCTCAGCAGCTTCCTCGAGGTGCTCGATGCACAGCGCACGGAGCTCGCGGCCGAGGACCAGCTTGCGCAGAGTCGTACCGAGACGGCGACGAGCCTCATAGCGGTGTACAAGGCCCTGGGCGGGAGCTGGCTCGCAGCCCCACCAGCCAGCGAGCCCGAACGGCGGTAGACTCTTCAGCCCCGGGTCAGGACGGAAGTCAGATTATGACCGAGGTTTCGGCCGCGCTCCTTCGAGGCCCCGCAGGCGATGCGGTCGTCCTGCCGCTGCCTGAGGCTCCGGACACCGACGCCATCGCGCACATCAACGAGTCGCTCCAGCGTCGCGAGAGTCTGCTCGCCGCGACGGCGCAGGCGAGCCGTCTGCTGCTCGAGGAGCCGGTCGTGATGAGCGCCGTCCCCAAGGTGTTATGGCTGCTCGGCGAGGCGGCGGGCGCCGACCGCGTGACGCTCATGCTCGCGGAGACCAGCTCCGACGGTAAGCGCTGGCTCGTGGTCGTGAGCGAGTGGGTCGCCGAGGGCGGAGTGCCCTACATGGGCGATCCATCGAAGAGCCGATGCGAGGAGGGGAACCTCGAATCCATCGCCCGCGAGCTGCGCGCCGGCCGCAGCGTGTGCCTCGACGTTTGCGAGATCGAGCAGCGGCGCGTGATCTTCGAGGGCGTCGGCACCAAGACGAAGGCCGTCGTGCCGATCTTCGTCGATCGCGAGTTCCTCGGGGTGGTGAGCTTCGACAACACCCGCCAGCGGCGCGCGATCGACTCGGCCGAGCTCTCGGCGCTCGAGACTGCTGCGGGCGTCATCGGCGCGGCCATGCAGCGCGAGAGGCTGGTGAGCGTCGTGCGGCACGAGCGCGAGCGCGCGGCCGAGCAGCGCGTCGCCGAGCTCGCCCGTGCGAATGCCGCGATCCGCGGCAGTCTCGAGCGGCTCGCGAACGACCCCGATCTGCACGGCTACTTGGGACACGTGCTCGCCGAGGCGACCCGGCAGCTCGATGCGCTCGCCGGGTTCGTGGCGGTCCGCGACGACGCGAGCGGCGAGTTACGCATGGTCGCGCACTTCGCGAAAGGGCGCATCGAGGTGCCTCCGGCGCCGATCCTCACGCCGCTTTCCGAGGCTGCCCTGCGCGAGCTGGTCACCCGCGATGGTGAGCCGTACCACCTCGACGTGGAGGGCGACGCCCACCTGTTCCAGGCCGATGCGCTCCAGTACCTGCGTGCGCACGGGCATGTGAGTGTCTGCCTGCTGCCGCTCGTCTTCGGCGAGCGCACCGCCGGCTTCTTCGGCCTGGGGTTCACGCGCAGCCAGCCGATGAATCCCGAGCGCACGGAGCTTCTGGTCGCGCTCGGGCAGCAGGCGACCCTCGCCATCGAGCTCACGCGGCTCGGCCGATCGGCGCAAGCGGCGGCGGTGCTGGTCGAGCGCAACCGCATCGGGCAGGAGATCCACGATGGCCTCGCGCAGGCCTTCACGGGCATCCTCATGCAGCTCGGCGCGGCGGAGGAGCTGGAGGCAGTCTCCCAGGGTACGCCCCTCGCTGCGATCTGCTCGCGCATCCGCGATCTCGCGCGCGAGGGGCTCGCGGAGGCGCGCCGGTCAGTGATGGCGCTGCGGCCGGATCGCACCCGGCGCGGAGGCCTCGAGCTCGCGCTGCGGCAGCTCGCCGAGCGCTCGACCGTACCGGGCCGCGTCGACTGCTCGTTCGAAGGCGGCGGTGTCGCGACGGGTCTCGCGCCGGAGCACGAGCACGAGCTGCTGCGCATCGCCCAGGAGGCGGTCGGCAATGCCGTGCGGCACGCGGAGCCTCACCGGGTGAGGATCTCTCTCAGCTCCGAGCCGGCGCACTGGCTGCTCACCATCGCGGACGACGGCCGCGGCATGCCGGAGCAGCTGGAGCGCTGTGAGCAGCAGGGATTCGGGCTGACGAGCATGCGCGAGCGCGCCACGGCGATCGGCGGAGAGTGGCGCATCGACAGTCAGCGCGGCGCCGGCACGCGGATCAGCGTACGGGTCCCGCGAAGAAGGGCAGCATGAGTGCGCCGGCAGCCCGAAAGGTCCGCGTCATCCTCGCGGACGATCATCCGGTCGTGCGCGACGGCCTCGCGGCGATCGTCAATCGTCAGCCCGACATGCAGGTGGTCGCCGAGGCGGCGGACGGAGAGGAAGCGGCCCGGTTGTACGATCAGCACCAGCCGGATGTGATGGTGCTCGATCTGCGGATGCCCAAGCTCGACGGCGTTGCCGTGGTTCAACATGTGCTCGAGGCGCACCCGGACGCGCGGCTCCTCATCATGACGACGTACGACGGCGATGAGGACATTTTTCAGTGCCTGAGCCAGGGGGCGAAGGGCTACCTGCTGAAGGATGCGCCGCGACAGGAGATTTTGTCGGCCATCCGCGCCGTCAGCGAGGATCGGCCGTACGCATCCTCATCGATCGCCGCAAAGGCGTTGCAGCGCATGTCGAAGCCGAGCCTCACCCAGCGTGAGCTCGGCGTGCTGCAGCTGCTCGCCGAAGGGCGCAGCAACAAGGACATCGCGCGCCGCCTGAGCATCACCGAAGGCACGGCGAAGACACACGTGAAGGCCATTCTGACCAAGCTCGATGCGATCAGCCGCACGGAGGCTGTGGCGGTAGCGCACAAGAGAGGCATGATCCACCTGTAGCCGGTTCCCGGGGACGGTCGCGCCCGTTGGGCAGCGGTCGACCCTGATCGACCGGGTGTTGGTGGGCGGCCAAGCTGAACGGCGGTGTGATGACAGATCCCGCGGTTTGAAAGCGATGCGGTCTCGATTCGGGAATCGAGTCAAGGAACTCGATGATGAAATCGACGAACGCCGCGAAGGAAATCGATCCGCCATCTCCTTCTTGATTTGCTCGCAGGGTATCCCGAGCGCCCGGCCTTCATCGACCGCTTTGACACGCGCGCGGAAGCTCAGCGAACTCCTTGCTGATTTCTTCGATGCCGGCGGCCACGAGGGTTACCCCCGTAGAAGGAATGGCGCGCCAAGGGTGATGAAACCGGGCACCGGACCGAGCGGGTTCTCCTCCCTTAGTCGGTGGCAAGCGCTGCTTTCGACTCTGAGCCGCCACTCATGACCCGCAGCTATCGGACATCACGCTCTAATGGTAAGTCCAATGAAAGGAGGCCTTCTTTGAGAAATCGTCGTAGAAAAGCTCGTACCCGTCCTCGTCTTCCCCACGTGATGTGTGAAACATCCACGCTGATCGACCGCTGTTGCCTAGGTCTGCAGCGTCCATAGCGGTCATTTGACTGTCGAGGAGCTGAATGTTCTTGTGCGGCCTTAGAACGAACCAGTAATCAAAAAAGTTCTCATCGCCGAAGAAACCGCATTTTGATCTCGAGTCATCCAGTCTCTCACCGAAAAGTACCTCACCCTTCTTTGATCGATAGGCCTTGACGATCAAAATCTCCTTATCGGCGTAGGGAACCATGTGAATAGGTTCCTCCTCAGGCGCATCACATTGCTCCAGCGCTGGGAATTTCCTCCGAAACTCCTTAACTGCGAGCGCTCTTTCTGTTGACGAGAGGCGCGTGGGCTTCCAGCCATCCGGGTCCTGGAAATTGGGAGCGGACACCAAAAGAAGCGGTCTGGTGCGCGCCCTGTTGCCCGTATAATCAAATTCAGAGGCACCAGTGGTGATTCTTGGGATATCGGAGGCCTCAGTCGTGATGATCTGTATCCCGACATCACCAAACGCACTAGGCGCGCCCGGGCTCCTGCTCGAGATGAACCCTACCTGTTTGCCCTCAAACACTACTATCCACGTTACCATCGAAGGAAAGAAATCGTCGGCATGCGCTAACGCTTCCTGCGTTCCGAAAGATGATCTCATCGGAATCCAAAGCTCCCCCTGCTTCCGAAAAGCTATGCGTACATGAGGACCCGTCATCCCCGGCGAGAGATTACCGGGCTCAACATCTTCCAAGACACCAACAAAGAGAGGCGAGGCCGCTCTGGCCATCATTGGCCCTGTCAGTCCCCAGCAAAGCGCGCTGGTGATAAGCACAAGCAGAGGTTTCATCGTCTCCGTGTCCCGCTCATCGAATCAGCTTACCGAAGATGCTCAATGGCCGCATCGCGGAGAATCATTTAGCTCGATGAATGTCCCAATATGGCCGACATTGTCCGGTCGGCCGTCTGTGGCTGAAGTGCCCAGATTCATCCTCTCCGCCAGTCATGAGCAGTTAGGAGCAGCAAAGGCTTATGTAGGTGGCGCGCCAGAGGTGATGAATCTGGGCGCTGGTCCGAAACCCTATCGCTCATCAGTCACGGCGATGTATTTACATTGTAAATACATTGAGGTAGATTAGGCTCGCCATGGATCGGGTCTTCGAACATCGCGGTACGACATTCGTATGGGATGAATCGAAGGCGTCGGAAAATCAGCGCAAGCATGGCATTGCCTTCGAGGAGGCGGTTACCGTTTTTGACGATCCTTTCATTGTGCTGCGGGACGCCAGCCGAAATTAAGAGCCACGAGATGCCGCGATTGGCTTCAGCTCCACGGGTCGCCTGCTCACCATCGTACACATCGAATGCGACGGTGAATTCATTCGTATCATCTCAGCGTGGCGCGCTTCGTCGGCCGAGGAAAGGTTTTATGATCAATGAACGCCTGAAGGCCCGCCTGCGGAACGACCGGCCGAGCACGACGATCACCATGCGAATCCCGAGCGACGTCGTCGAGTCTCTGAAGGCCGTCGCTCCGATGCGCGGCTTTACGGCTTATCAAACTCTGCTGAAGAGCTATATCAGCGAGGGCCTTCGTCGCGACGAGGCACAGTTCGACCAACACACAGCACATAAGCTCGCGGAGGCTCTCAAGCGCCGCGGCGTGGCAGAGAACGTGCTCGAAGAAGCGCTGGCCGAAATCTCACGCGCCTCATAGGCGACTCGCGAACGAGTCGCGACGGTCAAAGTCGTGGCGCGCCCGGAGGGATTCGAACCCCCGACCCCCTGGTTCGTAGCCAGGTACTCTATCCAGCTGAGCTACGGGCGCACCGGATGGGGGGCGCATGCTACCACAACACCGGCTGTGTGCCTCTTGGTGCCCGAAAGCCGCCCCTTAAGGGGCGGCGGCTCCACCCCATTCGCCACCCATGGATGCTCCGAGAGCCCTGAGACCCCCGGAGCTCCCACGCCGGCCGACTCGTCGGGCGGGGTGACGTGGCCCGCTCACGCGCCCTCGCCAGCGAGTGCAGCTTGGAGAAGCGGGGTTTCGCCGTCCGCGCGGCCGCAATGGCATCCTTGACGTGCTTGTTCTCCTCCGGGGGCGGTAGAACCGCCTCGAGCCCCGGTGACTCGAGCCACAACCCGCGGCACCAGCCGCGGCCGTGGTAGAGATGCTCGTCTTCCTCTTCCTCGATCTCCTCGTAGGCGGCCTTCAACGTTTTCACTTCGGTTCCCATCAGACTCCTCACCGCGATACCGATCAGCTCCCAGTCGAAGTGATCTTCGTCTCGGCGAGAGCGATGCACTCACACGCAACGAACAGCGCCGCCTGCGGTGGTCCCGGAACGGCGTACTTCCATTCGATCAATTACGGCGGGAGAATCCGGCTGACGTGGGCGAAGCAGCTCCGACATTCCGTTCGGGACAGGTGACGCATGCAGCGCAGTAGCGACCGGATTCTCACGACTCACGTGGGAAGCTTGCCGGCCCCTCCCGACTTGGAGTCGGGCGCTACGGATTACGAGTGGCAACTCACTCGTCAAGTCGCCGCGATCGTGCGCCGGCAGTCCGAGATTGGCATCGATGTCGTCGACGACGGGGAGCTGAGTAAAGGACACTGGCTCGCCTATCTCAACGAGCGGCTCGGAGGGTTCGAGGCGAGGCCCATTCCAGCTGGAGAGACTTCCCTCCTCATGCAGGGCGAGGATTGCCGGGGGTTTCCGGGTTTCTACGAGGAAGCCACCGAGCGCGGCACACTCTTCCATTCCTCGGGATTCCAGAGAGCGAGTCCCTCGAACGCCCCCAGCCGCGCCGTTTGCATCCGGCCGATCGAGTACATGGGAGAGCGCCTGGTGGGGCGGGACATTCGGAACCTGAAGCTGGCGCTCGCCGCGACGCCCGCGATCGAGGCGTTCTTACCAGTCACGGCGCTGGCCAGCATCGAACCCTACCGCCTGAACGAGTACTACGCCTCCGAGGAAGCATTCCTCTACGCGCTCGCGGACGCGCTGCAGGTCGAATACGACGCCATCGCGCAAGCCGGGCTTCTCCTGCAGATCGACGATGCCTGGACCGCGGCGCTATGGGATCGCATCGGCATCCCGATGGGTGTGGACGCCTACAAGAAGCGGTGCATGAGGCGCGTAGAGGCGCTGAACCACGCGCTCCAGCGGATTCCTCGAGAGCAGATCCGGTATCACATCTGCTGGGGAAGCTGGCACGGCCCGCACGCATACGATCTCCCCCTGGAGGACATCGTGGAGGTGATGCTCGCGGTGAAGGCCGGTGCGTACCTATTCGAGGCGGCGAACGCCAGGCACGAGCACGAGTACCATGTGTGGGAACGCGTTCGTCCCCCGGACGGAGCGATACTCATTCCCGGAGTGGTGAGCCACGCGACGAATGTGGTCGAGCACCCTGCGCTCGTCTCCGAGCGCATCCAGCGGTTCGCACGACGGGTCGGCCGCGAGAACGTGATCGCCGGTACGGATTGCGGCCTAGGCGGCCGCATCCACCCCGAGCTCGCCTGGGCCAAGCTGCAATCGCTGGTGGAAGGCGCGCGCCTTGCCACGCAGGCGCTCGGATATCCTTAGCGCCTGGCGGTCCGATCAGCCCGTAACGCGCTCCGCTGCAGCGCCCGCTCTCCATTGCGGCGCGACGGCCGGATGGCAAGCCACCAGGTGAGAGCGACCACGGTATTTGATAGACGTTTTTTCACGATCGGTGATGGACAGGCGACGTGAGTGATCGTGACGGCGGCGCCGGGATCGTCTCAGAACGGATCGTCGTCGAAGGGAAGCGGCTGCTGGGCTTCGAGGTGAAGACGTTGCCGGTAGAGCTGGTCGCGCTCGGATTCGCGCGCGCGATGAGCGCGGCGGATCTGCGCTGAGTAGTGGTCCTCGAAGCGCTCGGCGAAGGCATAGAGGAACTCGCCGAGCTGAAGGGCGGCCTCGTCGCTGAGGACGGGCAGGTCCAGGATCAGGCAGGGCCGCTCGGTGGCATCGAAGGTCGGTTCGGCATCCTCGGGCATGGGATGGATCATCGTGTCATCGGGCGCCGGGGCGGCGTGAGGCCTTGGCCTCGGGTCGGGCGAAGACCTGCAGGTAGAGTTTCTCGTCGAGAGTGGTGATCTCGTGCTGGGCGGCGGTCATGAGGATCTCGGCGGCCATGGAGACGAGGACGCGGTAATTGCCGGCGGCGTGATCGACGAGGGTGTGGCGCAGCTCTCGGGTCATCAGGCTCGCATTACCGGCGGCGGTGATGAGATGCTCGAGGCAGGCGACGAGTTCCTCGCGGGAGGCGGTCTCGGTCGCCAGGCGCGTTCTGATGCGCGAGCCCAGGGGGATGAGCTCCTCGCGGCGCATCTTGTCGAGCAGACGGGCATCGCCTGCGAGCACGACACACAGGAGCGACTGGGAGTCGAAGCGAGCGGAGGCGAGCAGGCGCAGCTCGTTGAGGACCGCCGGGCTCATCTCCTGGGCCTCATCGGCCAAGAGCACCGAGCGGCGGGTGGTTGAGCCGAGATGGTCGAGCCAGCGGGTGCGCAGCGCCTTGAAGCCGCCCCAGCGGTTGCTGACGCGGATGGCGACACTGAAGATGTCCCCGAGTTCGCGGTAGAAGTCGGAGAGGTTGCTCTGGGGATGGTGGACGACGCCGACGGACAGATCGGCCAGGCGCGCCAGACGCTCGGCGAGCACCCGCAGGACGACGCTCTTGCCGGAGCCGGGCTCGCCGTGGATGAGGGCGAAGCCGCCCTCGCGCAGATGCGCCTGCTCGATGCGCCAGCAGAAGCTCTCGAGCTTGGGGGACAGATACAGCGCCTCGGTGGGCACCTCGGGGGAGAACGGATCGAACTTCAGCCCGTACAGGGCCAGGAGCTTTTGGTTCACGCAGGATTCTCTTCTGGGTTGGGGATGGGCAGGTACGCCGGCGGCAGTCCCGTGGCGGCGTACTCGGCGATCATTTGCTTCAGGAGCGGAGCGATGCCGCAGCCGGTCGTGGCGATCGGCTCGTTGCTCACCGGCTCGAGCACCCGGCGCAGGCCCTCGGCGTTGGCCGCCTTATCGATCGGGCCGATCGGGCAGAGGATGGCCCCGGAGCGGGCCTCGATGAGGTCCACGCGGCTGAGGTCCCAGCGGGCGTAGCGCAGGTACACCTCGCGCAGGTGACGGTAGCGGGAGGGGATCTCGAAGCGCTGGCCCTCGAGGCTGACGGTGCCGTCGGAGCGGCGCTGGCGACGCTTGGCCTCGATCCGGAACGCTGCCCGCAGGGCCTGGCTTCCCGGAGCCTCGCGCCCGACGTTGGGGCCGGCGAGGTAGCGCTCGAGGGGGGTGACGCCGATCTCGCGGTGCACGGTGCGCTGGTATTCCTGGGTGATCCAGGCCTGGGTGGCGAGGTTGAGCTCCTCGAGGGTGAGGTTCGCCTCGCCCTCGAGCATCGCCAGAAGCCTTTGCTCCACTCGAGACCAGAGGTTTTCCTGCTTCCCGTTGACATGCGGGGACCGGGGCAAGGTCGGAACATGCAGGATGCCGAGCGCCTCGAGCCCGGCGGTGAACTCCCCGGACATCATCGCCGAGCCCCGGTCACTCATCAGGGAGCGGGGCAGTCCGACCTTCGAGAGCGCCTGGGAGAACCCGTGCACGAGCTCCCGGGTCCCCTCGGCGGTGTACCACTGAGCGTGGCAGAGATAGCGCGAGTGATCGTCGATGAAGGCGACCAGCAGTGGCTTGATCCGCTCTCCGGCGGGCGTGACGACCTTGCGCGAGCCGTGGTGGAAGTCCAGGTGCATCAGCTGCAGGACGTACTCGACCTCGTAGCTGCGGATCTCGCGCTCGAGCAGCGCAGCGGCTCCGCTGAGGATCGCCTCGGCGCTGTGCCGCACGGGCCGCTTGCGAGTGAGGCCGTGCGCCTTCAGGTATCGCCGGACGCTGGCATAGGAGGGACACGGCACGGGAGGATCGGCGGCGGCGAGCACGACGCGCAGGTTGTCGCACAGAAGCTGAGCGTTCCACGAGGCGTGAAGCGCGTACTGCTCCCGCAGCGCCTGCTGCGCCTGCTCGGAGAAGCTCGGGAACGAGCCGATGTCGCGCCGGACCTGATTGCGCAGCACCGCCACCGGATCGGTGGCGGTGCGCGCCGCGTAGTACCAGCGCTCGATCGTGGAGGCGCCGAAGCGGACCTGAAGCCCGGTGAGCGGATGGCGCCAGGTGCGCGCGGCCAGCGCGCTCAAGGCCACCTGCAAATCCCCCGGGGCGGGCGGTGCGGCCAATAACGGACCGATGATGGCAAAGCGTAGCCGGGCCCACCGATCCCGTTCGGGCAGATCGTTCTCGGAACTCACCTCTCACCTCCCGCACCGCGCGACACCGGGGGTATCGCTACGGCCGGCAGGCTATGCACGCGCTCTTGCCCGCGCTACCGGCATCCTCTGCGGGAGACCGAGCGCTCGAGCGCGGCTCTCGGATTACCTGATCATGGAGGCGCTGCTGAGCGGGCAGAGGAAGCGCAACACCTGCTCGATCCGCTCCCGGCAGCTCGATCCCTGGAAGCGCTCGAGCAGGCTCTGCGGCATGCCCTCGCCCGGCAGCGGCGGCATGAAGCGCTCGCGCACCGATTGCCAGAACCGGGTGCGCGGAAAATCCCGCTGCCACCACGCCCGCCATCTCTCCAGCGTGCGCCGCGGAACCTCGAGCAACCGTTGGACCTCGCGCGCGGCGGCACCGGCCGGCGGGGAGGCGAGCATCAGCATCACCGCCACGTACACCCGCCGGCCCAGGAACCGCACCGAGGCCGGCGTCGAGCGGGCATCACACCATCCGCAGGTGAAGCTCAGCCGCCAGGAGTACTCCTCCCGCACCGAGGCCGGACAACCTCGAGGCTTGCGGGGGAAATCCCCCACATGCAACGGGCCACCGCACTTGCGGCAGCGGGCTTGCCGTATCTCGGCGGCGAACTCGGCGTCGATACGGGAGAGGAATCGGAAAAAGGCGGGGTCGCCCAATAAGGCATGGCACACTCTGAGGGTCTCCTGGCTTGGTAACCGGAGACTCCCCCGAGGGGGTCCGATGGATCAAGACCCCCGAGGGGGATCTTCCCCTCTCATCCCGTCACAACGATCAGCCGCCCGGCCCCCACGAGCTTCTTCCCGGCCCGAAGCGGGCCGGGAAGACCGCGCTGCCGCTGCGCGGCCGCGAGACAGGAATGCGATGAGATGCAGACCGGGAAAGAGCCAGCGCAAGATCACGATCGGTGATGGATATTGCCCCCCTCGTCCCTCAACGTTCGTGATCAACGGAGGCCAGATCTCCCTCAAACAGGTTGGCCGTGCTCACCAGGTTGCTCTCGAACTGTCGAGTGCAACCGTCCCAGCCGGATCGCAGCGCGTGGTCACGGCAAGCTTGAGGATCGAGCTGCAGCGCTCGCTCCGCGGCTCTCGCGAGGTCGGTGTCGAGCGCGCCCGTCACCCCGTCCTGAAGCACGTCGATGGGTCCCGTCACCGGGTATGCGGCAACCGGCACGCCACACGCGAGTGCCTCCAGATTCACGAGTCCGAAGGTGTCCGTGAGGCTCGGAAAGACGAGCACATCTGCGGCCGCGATGTGCGCCGCGAGATCCTCGCCGAAGCGATATCCCACAAAGACGGCATCGGGGTACTGCGCTTGCAGGCGGCTGCGCTCCGGGCCGTCGCCGACCACGAGCTTCGTGCCGGACCAGCGTATGCGCAGGAACGCATCAACGTTTTTCTCGACCGCGACGCGTCCCACGTAGACCGAGATCGGCCGGGGCAGGTCGAGGAAGGTCTTCTCCCGCGGCCGGAACAGCTGCGTGTCCACACCGCGCGGCCAGGGCGCCAGGTTGCGGAAGCCGCGCGCGGCAAGCTCCGTCCTGACTCGCGCGGTACCGACCATGCAGCGCTCCGCCGACCCGTGAAAGCGCCGCAGTACCGCGTAGGACACGGACATCGGTATCGGGAAGCGCGAGCTCAGGTAGTGCGGAAACTGCGTGTGATAAGACGTTGTGAATCGCAACCCGTGCTTGAGACAGTGGCGCCGCGCCGCGAAGCCAAGCGGCCCTTCCGTCGCGACGTGCAGCGCCTGCGGATTGAACGACCGGATGCTGCGGCCGAGCCGCCGGTAGGGCATCACGGCCATCCGGATCTCCGGATAGGTCGGACAGGGCACTGTACGGAATTCCCGCGGCGTGATCAGCCGGACTTCGTGTCCGAAGCGTCCGAGCCATGCCGCCGTCTGGGCCAGGGTGTTGACGACACCGTTGGTTTGAGGAAACCACGCGTCCGTGACGATGAGGATTCTCATGCCTTGAAGCCGCGCTCCCTGTCCAAGATCGGAACTCCCGACCACAGTCCAGATCTTCAGCGGTTCATGTGACGCCGCTGTGAACGTGTCCGGCGCTTTTTCGGCGGCGGCAGTGTCATCTGCTTGTAAGAATTTTCCTATATTTGCTCCACGTCGTCATTTGACGGCGATCGACAACGGGGCAAGCCGAATGCACAGCTTCTTGCGGGCGCTGAAGATCCAGCGTTGGGACGATCATCGCTACTACCACCACAGCCGCATCAATCAGTCGCTGCACCTGGTGAGTGCACTCAGCTTCCTCGCCTCCTACGTCATCGTGTTCAGGAGCCCGGCGGCAGCGGCGCTGATCGGCTGGCTCGGCGCCATGGTGAGCCGGCAGGTGGGGCACTTTTTCTTCGAGCCGAAGGACTACGACGCCGTCAATGATGCGACGCATCAACACAAAGAGCGCATCAAGGTCGGCTACAACCTCCGGCGCAAGGCTGTCCTGCTCTCGCTCTGGGGACTGTCTCCGCTGCTGCTGTGGGTCGCGCCGACGCTCCTCGGGATCGTTCGCCAACCGACGAACGCCTCGGAATTCCTGCGGAACCTCGGTGAGCTGTGGCTTGCACTCGGCATCGGGGCACTGCTCTTCCGCACGATACAGCTCGCCTTCCTGAAGGATGTGCGCACGGGACTCGTGTGGCTCACCAAGATCCTCACGGATCCGTTTCACGACATCATGCTGTATTACCGGGCGCCTCTTTACCTGCTGCGCGGCGAGCTCATCGACCCCATGCGGGAGGTCACCCAGCAGGCATGAAGCATCTCGCGGAAGACGCGTCGCTTGATCGCCCTGCTCGTGAGTGCTTCGCTGGTCCACCACCAACCGTCGTGGCTCATCGCCGTGGCCGCCGCCACGATTCGGTCGACAACCGCGGCAAAGTCCGCGTCCGTGTAATTGAGACTGAATATCAGGCGTCCCGTACCCACCCAGCTCAGGGCGAGCCCCTCTGCGCGCAGGTAGTACTGCAGCATCCAGTGGTAGCAAGAGGGTTGCAGGTAATCGATGGTCCAGATCGACGAGAGATTCGAAACTTGAAGCGGCAACAGGGCTGCACGCAGGCGCTCATTGAGTGCGTGCGCGCGACGATTCCATTTCTCATCGAGGTCCCGATAGAGGGTACGCACGGACTTGCCCTCCAGTCGGCGCAGGAACTCGTGCATCGCCCCCATCACGTACGGATGAGTATTGAAGGTGCCGCGGGCGAAGCAGACATCCACCGGACGATCGTCGCGGAACCGCCTCATCAGATCCCGGCGGCCGCAGACGACGCCGACCGGCAAGCCACCACCGAGTGTCTTGCCGTAGGTCACGATGTCCGCACGGACACCGAAGTACTCCTGGGCGCCGCCCGGAGCCAGGCGAAACCCGACGAACACCTCATCGAAGATCAGGACGATCTTCCTCTCGGAGCACACGGTTCGAAGCCTCCGCAACCACTCGGCGTAGGCCTCGCGATCGAAGTGCGCGCGGCGTGTGCCGGCAATCAGTCCGGAGTCGCCCGGCGCGCTCGCGTTGGGGTGCAGCGCCTGCAGCGGATTGACGAGCACGCAGGCGATGTCCCGGCGGGTGCGCAGCACGCGCAGCGAGGCTTCGTTCATGTCCTTCAGCGTATGCGTCTCCCGTGCCGTGACGGGATTGCCCACGCCTGGCTGCACGTCCCCCCACCAGCCGTGGTACGCACCGCAGAAGCGCACCAGATACTTGCGGCCCGTGTGGTAGCGCGCGAGCCGCACCGCTTGCATCACCGCCTCCGTGCCGGACATGTGGAAGGATACCTCGTCGAGCCCCGATATCTCCTTGAGTCGCCGGACGTTGTACGCAGTGAGCGGATGATAGGCGCCGAGCACCGGCCCGAGGGTGCGCACGCTCGCGCCGCCGCGCTCGATGCATTCCTTGTAGAAGTCGTAGCCGAACACATTGACGCCGTACGAGCCCGTCAGATCGTAGAAGCGGTTTCCGTCGAGATCAGTCACCGCCACGCCGTCCGAGGATTCGACGAATGCACCGAGCCCGAGATGCTCGCGCGCGATACGGCTGAACTGGAAGGGCACGCGGTAGCGGGCGGTGAATTGCAGATCGGAGATCGTGCCCTCGACCTCGGCAGTCAGTTTATTCGTCTCGCGATGGCGCTGCGCGAACAGCGCCGCGAGGCGCATGAAGCCGCTCCGGCGCTGCGTCCCGACAGCATCCGGCGCGCCGTCGGCGGCGAAGAATCGCGTCTCGTCGTACTCGTAGTATGGAACGAGGGACGCCAGCAGGCGCGCGATGCGGGCGTGCCCGGCGAGGGAGCGATGTTTCGCCCGCGACAGAACGAGTCTCGCCTGCAGTTTCCAGAGCAGAGCCGCGAGAACCAGGCCGCCGATGAGATAAGTCGTCATGGGTACGCTCGGGCGATGAACCGTGCGGCAAAGTATTGCCGTTGAGTGACAGTTCGATGACACTGCGCTCGGTCCTCGTCAAGATCGCCCAGCAGGAGGACGTGAACTTCCTCCTGGCGAATCGCCTCCCCCGGCGCTGGCTGACGCGATTCGTCGGCTGGCTGAGCCGGGTCGAGCAGCCCTTGGTCCGGGAGACCTGTCTCGCGCTGTGGCGCTTGTTCGGCGAACTGGATCTCAGCGACGCGAGAACCACGCGCTTCAACAGCTTGCACGAGTGCTTCACGCGCGAGCTGAGGCACGGTGCCCGGCGGATCGAGCCCGATCCGACGGTGCTCGTGAGCCCGTGCGATGGGATTCTCGGCGCGATGGGTCAGATCGACGCCGCTGGCTCGGTGCTGCAAGCGAAGGGCTTCCCTTACACACTACGGGATCTGCTGTACGACGAGGAGTTCGTTCGCAGCTACCTGCACGGATCCTACGTCACGCTGCGCCTCACCTCCGGCATGTACCACCGATTTCACGCGCCGTATGACTGCCTCATCGACCAGGTCGTCTACGTCTCCGGCGACACCTGGAACGTCAATCCGATCGCCCTCGAGCGCATCGAGAAGCTGTTCTGCAAGAACGAGCGCGCCATCATCCGTTGCAGGCTGCACCCATCGGATTTCGTCATCACGCTCGTCCCGGTGGCCGCTATCCTGGTGGCGAGCATTCGGCTGCACTTTCTCGACGTGCGGCTGCACCTCAAGTATCGCGGGCCTCACGTCATGCAGTGCGATGCGTTCCTTCGCAAGGGACAGGAGATGGGGTGGTTCGAGCACGGCTCGACGATCATCGCCTTCGCTCCCGAAGGACTCTCGCTCTGCGACACGTTGCGGCCAGGGTCCCGCATCCGCATGGGCGAGCCGCTCTTCCGCCTGCCGACCCCACGTGACCCGCGAGAGCCCAAGCGGCGGGAATGATTTTCGATTTCTTCCACTCGTGAGACATGTCATGGCAAACAATGGCCGATCGCGCACCAAAGAGATCTTGCTCTTCGCGGGTAATTTCCTGCGACACCCGATGATGCTCGGTTCGATCATCCCGAGCTCCCGCTACCTCGTCGATCAGGTTCTCGGACCCGTCGTCTGGGAGCGCGCCCGCGTGATCGTCGAATATGGTCCTGGCGTCGGCACCTTCACGGGCGAAATCCTGCGCCGCATGCGCGCGGACGCCAAGCTAGTTGCGATCGAGACCAATACGGACTTCGTGCGGTTCCTGCGCGCCTCGCTCCCAGACTCGCGGCTGCACGTGGTTCAGGAATCGGCGGCCGAAGTGCAGTCCGTACTGCGGCGCCTCGGTCTCCCTCCGGCGAGCTACATCATCTCGGGGATCCCGCTCGGCAGCATGCCCGAGCCCGTGCGGGCCGATATTGCGGGCAAGACTCGCGCGGCGCTCGAGCCCGGCGGGGCGTTCCTCGTCTATCAGTTCACGGCGCGCGCGCTACCCTCGCTGCAGCGAGCATTCAGGTATGTCGAGCGCAGCTTCGAGCGGCGAAATCTTCCGCCCGCGCAGCTGTTCGTCTGCGCAGCCGACGCGACATGAGGTAAGCCGGACTCTCAGGCCACCGCGCCCTCGAGAATCGTCGTGCGGCTCGCGGTCGTAAGGGACCTCTGCGCTACGCGAACAGCCCCATCACGTAGTGGCTGTCCATGTATTCCCGAATCGCAGTGATCTTGCCGTCCCGGACTTCGATCGCCCATGCATAGAGATTGGCATACGGCCGGCCATCCTTCAGATGGCCGAATCCCCGAGTCTCCGTCATGACGAGCGGGCCGTTGGAGGCGATCGAATCGACGACGACCTTGGGATCGCCCGGCGCGAACAAACCCCGTACCGGCGCCAGGAACTCGTCGATGATGCCCTTGTGGCCCTTGTGCGTACCGGCTCCGGGCACTTCCCGAACCTGGGCCGTCCAGGTCGCCTCCTCGTGCAGGAGCGCGCGAACCCTGTCGAGATCGCTGTTGGTCAGCGCGGCGAAGAAATTCAGCACGACGCGCTCATTGGCGCAGGTTGCCGTCACCATCGTTTCACCCTCCCCTCGCTGTCTGCCGGGCAACGCCGCCGAGGGCAGGCCCAAGCCGGCTTTGCGGCCATTGTAATTCAGTCCGGCATCTGCGGCACAATGTACGCGTGACCCCCGTACGCGGCTTCATTCTCCAGGCCAGCTATCGCGTCGTGTCCCCGGGTGACGGCCGGCGCGTCCCCGTCGTGCATCTCTACGGCAGGCTGGAGCACGGCGGTGCCTTCCTCGTGCGCGACGACCGTCAGCGCCCGCACTTCTATGTCCGGGCCGCCGACATCGAGCGCGCCCTACCCCTTCACACGCTGGAGCGACGGCCGGCCGACCGGCGTACCTTCGATGATGCTCCGGCATGCCGCGTAGAGGTGGAGATTCCTGCCGATGTCCCTCCGCTTCGCGACCGGCTACACCGAGAGGGCATCGAGACGTTCGAGGCCGACGTGCGCTTCGCCGTGCGGTATCTGATCGAGCGCGACATCAAGGGCGGCTGCGAGATCGAAGGCGCTGCGACCGGCGGCCTCGGCGCCAGCCTCGGCCTCAGCCCCGGCCCCGGCCCCCGCCCGAGCACTGGGGCCCGCGCCGCCGGACTCACGATATTCGACAATCCTGTGCTCCGTCCCGCCGACGTGACGGTCGAACCAAGCGTGTTGTCCTTCGACATCGAGACGGACGCCAAGGGGGAGCGGTTGCTCGCGATCTCCCTGTTTGCGCCCGGCGTCGATGAAGTGCTGATCGTCGACGGCAGCGATCGGAGCATGCCGGAGCGTGCGACGCGTTGCGCCGGTGAGCTCGCGGCGCTCGACGCCTTCTGCGATCGCATCGCCTCCTTCGATCCCGACGTGATCACGGGCTGGAACATCATCGACTTCGATCTGAGCGTCCTGCAGAGAATCGCGGCGCGCCTGCACCACCCTCTCAGCCTCGGCCGCGACGCGGGCGCGTTGCGCATTCGCAAGGCCGAAGGCTACTTTGGCAGCGGCCACGCCACGATCCCCGGACGAGTGGTGCTCGACGGCATCGACCTGCTGCGTGGCGCGTTCGTGCGCATGGACGATTACTCGCTCGATGCCGTCGCGCGGGAGGTGCTCGGCGAAGGCAAGGCGGTCGCTGGGGACGTGCGCAACCGCGTCGCGGAGATCATCCACAACTATCGGCACGACCTGCCCGCCTTCGCGCTCTACTCCCGGACGGATGCGCGCCTCGCTTATCAGATCCTCGACAAGCTCAACGTCGTGAGGCTCGCGTTTGCGCGCAGCCAGCTGACGGGCATGACGCCGGATCGCGTGGCAGCCAGCATTGCGTCCTTCGACTTCCTGTATCTCTCGGCGCTCGAGCACGTGCACGTCGTGGCTCCGAGCGTGCGCGACAGCGATTCCCGCGTGCGGGAAGCGCAGCGGGGTGGACACGTGCTCGAGCCCGTAACCGGCCTGCATCGCAACGTCTGGGTGTTCGATTTCAAGAGTCTGTATCCGAGCCTCATCCGTACGTTCAACATCGATCCGCGGAGCTATGTGCCGAGCCCGCGGCCGGAGGCCGACCTGATCCACACGCCTGGCGGCGCTTTCGGCCGCGAGGCCGGCATTCTTCCCGGCCTGCTCGATGAGCTGTTCCCGCAGCGCGAGGCGGCCAAGAGACGGCACGACGACGTGGCGGCGCACGCCATCAAGATCCTCATGAACTCCTTCTACGGCGTGCTCGGCACGCCCGCGTGCCGCTTCTTCAATCCGGCGCTCGCGAACTCCATCACCGGCCTCGGCAAGGAGATGCTGCTCTGGTCCAAGGTCTGGTTCGAGACGGCGGGATTCGCGGTTCTCTACGGTGATACGGACAGCCTCTTCATTCGCTCGGCCAACAGCGATCCCGAGCGGGCGCGCGAGCAAGCGTGTGAGCTCGCCGTCGCACTGAACGCGGAGCTCGCCCGCCACATCGCCGCCCGCTGCCGCGTGCAGAGCTGTCTCGAGCTGGAGTTCGAGAAGCTGTACCTGAGATTGTTCCTGCCGCATGCGCGCCACAGCGCGCGCGGCGCAAGCAAGCGCTACGTGGGGCTGCTGCGCGATGCGGGCGCGGACGCCGTCGAGTTCGTCGGGATGGAGGTCGTACGCCGCGACTGGACGGCGCTCGCCAAGCGCGTTCAGCGCGAGCTGTATCAGCGCCTCTTCACCGATCAGCCAGTCGATGCATATCTCGCGGAGATCGTGAGCCGGGTCCGCAAGGGCGAGCTGGACGCGGAGCTCGTCTATTACAAGAACCTGCGCAAGGATGCGAGCGACTACACGGCGACCACGCCGCCACACGTCGCGGCGGCACGCAAGTCGAGCCAGCCTCAGGGCCGGCTGATACGCTATGTCATGACGACCGCCGGCGCCGAGCCGCTCGATAACTTGCAGCACCCGCTCGACCGGGAGCACTACGTCGGCAAGCAGGTGCAACCCGTCGCCGAGCCGGTGCTCGAGGCGCTCGGCCTCGACTTCGAGCGGGTGATCGGCGACACACAGCAGCTCGATCTGTACAGGTCGTGACGGGGGCAGGCCGATGAGTACCGAGGAGAGTCCGGTCCTGATCGTGGGGGGCGGCCTGGTTGGACTGTCCGCTGCGATGTTCCTCGCGCAGCACGGCGTCGGATCGATCGTGGCGGAACGGCTGCGCAATACGTCGGTGTTGCCGCGCGCGGCCTACTTTCATCTTCGCACGCTGGAATTGTTCCGGTCCGCCGGCATCGAGGAACAGGTGCGGCACCAGTCGGCGCGGGAATTCACGCCCGAAGGGGCGATCGTCGCACTGGAGTCGCTCGCCGGGAAGCAAATCGCCGCCTTCGTGCCGAGCCTCAACGAGGGCGTCGAGGCGTTGAGCCCTTGTCGGCGCCTGTTCATCACCCAGCCGGGACTCGAGCCGATCTTGCGGGCGCGTGCAGTGGCAGCCGGCGCGAAGTTTCTCGACGGCTGGGAGCTCGCCGGTTTCGCTGAGGATCGCGACGGCGTGACCGCAACGGTCAAGGATACCGGCTCGGGCTCGGAGCGCCGGCTCCGCGTGCGATACCTGATCGGCGCCGACGGACCGCGCAGCAGGACGCGCGACCTCCTCGGCATCCCCTGCGATGGGCGAGGCACTTTCTCCAACAGCCTCACGATCTACTTCCGCGCTGACGTGGCGCGGCTCATGGCCGGGCGCAACCTGAGCGTCATGTACATCATCAATCCGACGCTGAGCGGCTTCGTACGCCTCGACAAGGAAAGTCGCAGCGGGTTCCTGGCGGTGAATACCGTCGGAGACCCTTCGAAGCCGGAAGCCGGCAACGCCGCGGCGGACACCAGCGAAAAGCGAGTCCTCGAGCTGGTGCGCTCCGCGATAGGGGATCCCGATATCGCGGTCGAGATCGAAGGTGTTGCCCGCTGGCGAGCGGTCTCGGATGTCGCGCGGCGCTATCGGGAAGGGCGAGTCTTTCTCGCCGGCGACGCCGCCCATGTCATGCCGCCCACCGGCGGCTTCGGCGGCAACACCGGGATTCACGACGCGCACAATCTCGCCTGGAAACTCGCTTGGGTACTGAAGGGCGCGGCCGGACAGGAATTACTGTCGAGCTATGAGGAGGAACGGCGGCCCGTCGGCAAGCTGACCGTCGAGCAGGCCTACACGCGGTATGTCACGCGCACCGCACCTCATCTCGGCGCGCAGGACTTCGAGCCTCAAGCCGCCGAATCGAACGTCGAGCTCGGCTACCTCTACCATTCCGGCGCCATCTTGCCGGAAGCCCCCACGAGCGCCTTGCACGAGGATCCGAGCCAATCCCTGGGGCGTCCCGGCTCGCGTGCGCCGCATCTGTGGCTCGACAGGGGCGGCAGGCGGATCTCGACGCTCGACCTCTTCGGCAGCTCCTTTGTCCTGCTGGCCGGACCGCGGGGCGATGCTTGGCGCAGCGCCTCGCGCGAGGCGGCCGGGGCTCTAGCCGGTCTCGATCTCGATGCATATGTCGTCGGGACGGATCTCCTCGACGCAGCGGAGCGCTTCACACCGTCCTACGGGCTGTCGGCATCGGGCGCCGCACTGGTCCGCCCGGACGGGTTCGTCGCCTGGCGATCGAGGGATGGAGCGGCGAATCCCGCCGAGAGCTTGAAGCGGGCGCTCGTCCAAATACTGTCGCGAACCGCATGAGCGAACGAGGAACGAGGCCCCGTGCATGCCGGACGGCACACTCACTCATTCGCGCGGCGCGCCGCCTCTCGGCTGATAGCTTCCGGCGGGCGAGCGAAACGGAATGGCGAGCCGGTTCCAGCCGTTGATCCCGACGATGGCCAGCGTGAGATCGACGATCTCCTTCTCCGAGAAGCGTTTCTTCAGCTCCGCGTAGAGCGCGTCATCGTCGTGCATCGCCGAGACACGGGTGACCGCCTCCGTCCAGGCGAGCGCCGCTCGCTCGCGCTCATTGAAGAAAGGCGCCTCGCGCCAGGCGGCGAGGGTGTAGAGCCGCTGCTCGGTCTCTCCTGCCGCGCGAGCGTCCTTCGTGTGCATGTCGAGGCAGTAGGCGCAGCCGTTGATCTGAGAGGCGCGAGTCTTCACGAGCTCGAGCAGCGAATGCTCGAGGCCGCAGCCCGCGAGATAGGTTTCGAGCTGCAGCAGGGCCGCGACGCCCTGCGGCGAGATCTTGAAAAAGTCGAGTCTGGGTGACATGGGTCGCTCCTCCTCGGTCGATGATACTCACGCCACGAGCGAGCCGCACCGGTTTTGGAAACGGTCTGGACCGCGGCACCAGCGGGCGGTAAGGTGATGCTCGTCCACAACCGACACCGGGAATGAACATGAGCGGTCCTACTCCGAGAAGCCTCGAGCCGGAATTGCTGAACCCCTACTCGGCATTCCCCCATACGACACGTCGTGTGTTTCTGCAGACGTGCGGCGCCCTGGCGGCGGCTCCCTGGGCGGCCCGTGCGGTCGCGGACACTGCAGCGGCGCCACTACAGCTTCCCTTGCACCTCACCCAACTCGTCAACCATATCGGCATCTCCGTTACCGACGTGACGAAGTCGGCCACCTTCTACAGCCACCTCTTCGACGGCTCCAAGATCTCGGGGCAGGAGAAGCCGTCCCTGCGCTACATCATCAACTTCTACCCCGGTGCAATGTCCGTCGGAGACCTGCGGGGCGCAGCGGGAGGCGCCCAGACGCAACCGCTGATCGATCACTTTTGCGTCGCCGCCGAGCCGTACGACCCCGCGGCCTGGCGGGCTCGGCTCGACCAGGAAGGGTTTCGGTACTTCGCGGGGGGAAGTTTCGTCAACATCGACAGCATTCCCGTGCAGCTCGTGGGAGGACGACGCAGCGCGGCACCGCGGCGGCCCCCGCCAGCGGGTGGCGGCGGCGGCTTCATGCCCATGCCACCCCTTTATACAGGGCAGCCGCTCGTGAAGGCTCACGGCTTCGAGCACGTGATGCTCCATGTCTCCGATCTCGACGCATCGACGGCGGCCTTTCGGAAGCTGTTCGGCCTGGTTCCGCACAAATCCGGCGCCTCGGAGGTGTTTTTCAGCGTCGGCGCCGTGCGGCTCGGGCTGCGCAAAGCCGCCGACGGCGAGAAGTCGAGCATCGCCTCCTACGCGATCAAGGTCGCAAAGTTCGACCGCTCGCGCGTGAGCGACGGACTCGAGGCGCTCGGCGCGAAGGTCGAACCCGCGGCAGCACGCGAGCGGCGGACCGTTCTGCGCTTCGCCGATCCCGATGGAATCAAATGCGAGCTGTGGGCGGCGTGACCGGATCCGTGGCCTGGCCGCCCGCCGCCCCGTAACGCATTACAGCCCGAGCTCGCTGAGCCCCGGGTGATCGTCCGGACGCCGCCCGAGCGGCCAGCGAAACTTGCGCTCGGACTCCTGGATGGGCACGTCGTTGATGCTCGCGTGCCTGCGCCTCATCAATCCGTCCTCGCCGAACTCCCAGTTCTCGTTCCCATAGGAACGGAACCAGTTACTGGAGTCGTCGCGCCACTCGTACGCGAACCTCACGGCGATCCGATTGCCCTCGAAGGCCCAGAGCTCCTTGATCAAGCGATAGTCGAGCTCCTTCCGCCACTTGCGCTCGAGGAACGCCCGCGCCTCCTCGCGGCCGATCAGAAACTCGGAGCGATTTCGCCACTTCGTGTCGAGCGAGTAGACGAGAGCGACCCGCGAGGGATCGCGCGAATTCCAGCCGTCCTCCGCCTGCCTCACCTTTTGAGCTGCGGTCTCGCGCGTGAAGGGCGGCAGCGGCGGGCGGACTTCGGGATCGGCCATGGCGAGCTCCTGACGGGTTGATGTGCCGCGGCGCCGGGCAGCGCCCCGGTGTGTAGGCCTATTTTGAGCCCAATCTCATGGCAGTTTGACGGTACAATCTCCGGCTGCTGATTGCGGATGCCCGGCCAGGGCATCCGCTGGCAGAGGACTTCCGCCGGGGGTGAAATCATGAGCAAGCACGGGTTCGAAACGATCGCGATGGCGGCGAGTCTGGCGCTGCTCGCCTGCGGGTGCAGTCCCGGACCGCAAGGCGGCAGCCCGGCCACGCCACCCGCGGCGAAGCCGGCGACCGCAGCCGCGGCCTCCGCTGGGGCCGGCGCGCCCGCACCCGCCGCGGCTCCATCCAAACCGGCTCCCTTCGAGCTGAGCGCGCAGGACAATCCGTGCGACGATTTCTACGATTACGTCAACGCCAAGTGGACGGCCGGCCATCCCATTCCCTCCGATCACTCGAGCTGGGGCGCTTTCGACGAGTTGCAGGAGAAGAACCTCGCGGAGCAGCGCGAGATCGTCGAGGCCGCAGCCCAGAGCGCCGATCACGACCCGGCCGGTTCCATCGAACAGAAACTCGGCTGGCTGTATGCCGCGGGCATGGATACGGCCGCCATCGACAAGTCTGGCTTCGATCCGATCAAGCCCCAGCTCGACGCCATCGCGCAACTGAAGCGTGCTGACATCCCGAGCTTCATCGACAAGCGATATAACGAGGGGGACTCGTACCTGTTCTCGTTCACATCCGAGGCCGACTTCAACAACGCCGAGATGCAGATCGGCTTCGTCGACCAAGCGGGCCTCGGACTGCCGACCCGGGACTACTACCTCGAGCCCCAGTACGCGGGCCTGCGCAAGGCGTACGTCGCGTACGTCGCGAAGTCGCTGGAGCTCACCGGCGTACCCGCCGCCGACGCCGCGAAGCAGGCCGCGGAGGTCCTCGACTTCGAGACCGTGCTCGCCCGGGGCTCGCTGTCGCCGACCGAGCTGCGCGACCTCGATAACGAATACCACTTCGTGACCGTCGCGCAGGCCGACAAGTTGAGCCCGCATTTCAGCTGGCAGGATTTCTTCACCGCGCAGGGCGTGAGCGTCGGCAAGGGGTTCTCGCTCGATCAGCCGAAGTTCATCGCGGCGGTCGACCGGCAGCTCGCTCGCGCGCCGCTCTCGCAGTGGCAGGCCTATCTTCGCTTCCACACTATCGATAACGCCGCGCGCTACCTCAGTCAGGCGTTCGAGGACAACCGTTTCGACTTCTACCAGAAGACGCTGAGCGGGCAGCCCGAGCCGCGGCCGCGCTGGCAGCGCGTGCTCGCCGCAGTCAACGAATCGATGGGCATGGCGCTCGGGCAGCTCTACGTCGCCAAGTACTTCCCGCCGGCCGCCGAGGCGCGCGCCGAGAAGCTCGTCGGCAGCATCCACGACGCGCTCGCGCGGCGCATCCAGAGCGTCGCCTGGATGAGCGCGGCGACCAAGGCCAAGGCGCTCGACAAGCTGAAGCTGTTCCTCCCCAAGATCGGCTATCCGGACCCCCGTGAGTGGCGCGACTGGACCGGATTGAAAATTGCCCCCGGCAGCTACTTCGCGGACGTGGAGGCGGCGAGCAAGTACAACTACCACTACGACATCGGCAAGATCGGCAAGAAGACGGACCGCCGTGAGTGGGATATGACGCCCCAAACGATCAATGCCTACTACGACCCCCAGACCAATACCATCAATTTTCCGGCGGCCATCCTGCAGCCGCCCTTCTTCTTCGCGAACGGCGACGATGCGCTCAATTACGGCGGCATCGGCGCGATCATGGGCCACGAGTCGAGTCACGGATTCGACGACCAAGGCCGCCAGTTTGACGGCTATGGCAACCGCCGGAACTGGTGGACCCCGAAGGACAGAGCCCAGTTCGACGCGCGCACGAAGCTGCTGGTGCGGCAGTTCGACGCCTACGCTCCCATCGAGGGCAAGCCGAAGCTACACGTCAACGGCAGCTTGACGCTCGGAGAGAACATCGCCGACCTGGGCGGCATCAACATCGCCTACGACGCGCTGCAGGCGGTGCTCAAGGACAACCCCGATCTGGCGAGCGAGAAGATCCAGGGCCTCACCGAGGATCAGCGGTTCTTCCTGAACTGGGGGCGCGTGTGGCGCGGCGCCGACCGTGAGAAATACGCCGAGCTGTTGCTCAACGTCGATCCACACGCGCCTGAGCGGATCCGCGCCATCGCCGCGCCGTCCAACATGCCACAGTTCGCGGAGGCCTTCGAGTGCAAGGCCGGGGACAAGATGGTGCGGCCGGCCGGCGAGCTGGTGAAGATCTGGTAGAGGCGACTCTCGCAGCGGCGGCGCCGATCTCCGTTATACGGTAGGAAACGGAAATGCGACGCCGCATGCCGCGGGTCCCCGGCTCATGTGATCTGCAGCAAGACGCGGATTTCCGGCCAAGACTTCGCGCCGTTTGAGCGCATCTCGGCCGCCAAATCGGCCGGCATCCATTCGACGAACGCTGGAGCGAAGGTGTCCCGCGCCGCGACGCGCGCGAACCACTCCGCGACGCGAGGAAGACGTCCCGCGGCCCACAGGCCCTCCATGGACAAGGCGGCGAGCCGATTGACGTACGGCGCCAACGCAATATCGGCCATTGAGAAACGCTGTCCGACCAGCCAAGGCGAGCCGCGCAACGCCTGCTCCATCTTGTGCAGGTAGGTGTCGTACAGCTTGATCTTCTCCGTCGCCCCGGGCGCGGCAATACCGTCCTGGATCCATTGCCACTTGAGCGTGCGCGCGGCGACGCCCTCCGTAGCGCCGCTCTTCAGAAAGTCCTCGAAGGAGCCCACTCCGTTGCGAAGGATCGTCTGCCGGTGCGAAGCGATGTAGGTGATGGCGGAACAGGCGGGATGAAGCTCCTCATCCACCGCCTTGGTCCACAACCGGACGAGCGCCCGCTCGCGAGCAGAGTCCGGGTAGATCGGACGGTCCGGAAAGGCCTCCTCGACGTATTCGCAAATGACCGTCGACTCGGGAATTATCGTGCCGTCGTGCACGAGCACCGGGACGACCGCCCTCGGATTGATCGCGAGGAACTCGGGCCTGAATTGCTCCCCTTTCAATATGTCGACGTAATGCCCGTTCCACGGCAGCCGCTTCTCGGCCAAGGCGAGCCGGACTTTCGCAGCGCAAGCCGAAGACCCATGATGATAGAGTTCCAGCATGTTCTCTGCAGCGGTCTCTGCTTCCGCGCCGGTTCTCGCTACTTGAACAAGGACAGCTGGATGGCCTGCGCCATTGCGGCATAACCGGCGTCGCTGCCGTGGAGGTGGTCTCCGTGCTGATAGCTTTCCTTGATGCGGTTGGGCTGGCCCGGATCGCGCATGACGGCATCGAAATCGATCACGCCGTCGAACTCGTGGCTGGTCCGGATCCAGGTATTGATCGCGCCGCGCACAGCGTCTCCGTCCGTCGAGTAGTAGCCCGAGCCGCCGTACGGGGTGATCGTCGCACCGAACACCTTGAGTCCCTTGGCGTGCGCGCGCGTGATCAACTGGCGGTAACCGGCCTGCATCGACCGGAAGGTCACCTTGATCCCGGCGTTCGCGTTGAACAAACGGGCCATCGGTCCCTGCATATTTCCGTAGGAGATGCCGAGGTCATTCACGCCCAAGAAGACGATCACCACCTTCGCCCCCGGCACTGACAGCACATCGCGATCGAACCGCGCGAGCGCGCTCTGGCCGGCTCCATCGGCCAGGAGGCGATTGCCGCTGATGCCCATGTTCACGACGCCCCAGGCGTCGCTCCGCTCGTCGAGCCGGTTTGCGAGCAGATCCGGCCACCGCCGGTCGGCGTCTGCCGTCGAGCCGACTCCGTCCGTGATGGAGTCGCCCAGCGCCACCACCACACGCGCCTCTCGGGAGGGTAGAACGTCCACCCCCGAGAGGAAGGCGCGCATCTGCAGGGTCTGCTTCGGCACGAACGACTGGCCCGCGAAGTCGCCGGTCGCCGAAACGAAGGCGTTCTGCATCCCGGTTTGGTGACAGGTGCACGGGCCGGTGTCGGCGGGGAAGTAGACGCTGATGGACAGCGAGGTGAGCGGCTTCACCGGCAGATCGACCGGGTCGCTCACCCAGGGCGCCGCAGCCGGTATCGAAGTCGTGGCCTGCCCCGAGAACATCACGCGCCGCTCGGTGCCCGGCTGGACGTTACCCTTTTCGTCCGACAGCGCGACGAACGCCGCGCCGATGACGAGCGGCTTCGTCCCGTATTCGTTGGAGAAGCGAATGCGAACCCGCGAGCCTCCCACGCTCACGCGAACGATTTGGCGAATGGTCTGGTTCGCGAAGCTCGGACTCGCCGGGAACGGCCCGCGTGCCACCGTCGCCGGTACCGGCGCGGCACCCCACGTTTGCACCCACTCCGACGCCTGCCCGATCGAGCACGCCGCTAGCGACAGCAGAACATACCAGGCCGCGTAGCAGGCCTTCCGGGTAACGATCATGAGACTCCCCCTTGTCATTCGAAGCCTACCGAGCGCACGACAGACCGGGCAATCATCAGCTCCTCATCGGTGCGTATGACCCGCATCTTGACACGGGCCGCGTCCGGCGAGATCAACGGCTCGTTCGTCGCATTGCGCCGCGAATCGAGCTCGATCCCGAGGAAGCCGAGACCGTCACAGATGCGCGCGCGGACGAGCGGCGCATTCTCGCCGATACCGCCTGCAAAGACGAGCGTATCAACCCCGCCGAGGGCGGCGGCAAAGGCGCCGACCCACTTCCTCACGTTGTAGCAGAAAAGCTCCAAGGCCTCCGCCGCCCGCTCGTCGGCACCTTCCTGAGCCAGCAGGTCGCGCACATCGGAGCTGATCTCCGATACGCCAAGCAACCCGGACTCGTGGTTCACCATGCGATCGAATTGCGCCGCGGTCATGTGCTCCGTACGCGCCAGAAAGCTGACCAGCCCCGGATCCAGATCGCCCGATCGGCTGCTCATCGGAAATCCCGAGGCCGGCGTGAAGCCCATGCTGGTGTCGATGCTTTTGCCGTCGCGCACGGCCGCCATGCTGGCGCCGCTGCCGAGATGCGCGAGAATCACGCGGCCCGACGTCGCAGCGGCGTCGCCGAGGCGAGCGAGCTCCTCCATCAGGTAGGAGTAGGACAGACCGTGAAAACCGTAGCGCTCCACGCCCATCGCCTGATAGCGCCGCGGGATGGCAACCAGCTTCGCAAGGCGCGGCATGCCACGGTGAAATGCGGTGTCGAAGCAGGCCACCTGGGGCAGCTGTGGGTGCCGCCGCCGAAACGCCTCGATCAGCTCGATCTCGCGCGGCAGGTGATCCGGATCGAAGGACGTGATCCGACGCAGCTCGTCCAGCAGCTCCGCTGTGACCGGCGCAGGCTCTGTGCGCTGCATACCGTGCACCACACGATGTCCCACCGCGCCGACGGAGTCGAACCCCGCCTGCTTCTCGAGCCAGTCGACCAGGATGGTCGCCGCCGATGAGTGATCGGGGACGGCAATGCTGCCGCGGGCTGGAGGATTCGCGGCGGGCTCCTCGAAGCTCAGCGTTGCCCCGCCCAGACCCAGCCGATCCATCTTTCCAGAGAGCCGTCGCTTCAGCACCGCGCCTCCCCGATACAGCGCGAACTTGATGCTCGAGGAGCCGGCGTTGATCGTGAGGACGTTCTGGTTTCGCGGATGCCATGGGGTCCGTCAGGGCCTCACGCAGCTGAAGTTTGCGGCATCGTCGATACTGCCGTGGCCGGAGTATCGCGCCACTTGGGGGTATGGGCAAAGCGGGCGCGTGCGCGTGACCCGATGGCCCTCTACATGGCTTGCGGGTATCGAGTCGGGTGACTTGTTTTTCTCCACCCAATCGATCAGCGCCGTCACCGGATCGAACCGGTCGGTGCCGTTTCCTCCGCTGCAATGGGTCATGCCGGGCACCATGAACAGACGGAAAAACTCCCCGGTCTGCGGTCCGTTACGCGCGACCGCGCGCTCGTAGTACTGCACGCCTACCAGCGGCTCCAGAACTTGATCCGCCCATCCATAGGTCATGATCATCTTTCCACCCCGGGCTCGGAATCTCGTGAGGTCGGGGTTCGTCGCGTTGACCTTCTTGCCCCATGCGTCCAGCAGATGCGCATCGCGATCGAAATCGAACGTTCGATAATCGTAGTCGGGCCGCGGCGGCGCATACACGAGATAGCGCATCGTGTTCTCGGCCAGATTGAAGTCGGCGGGCTTCATCCCGGGGCGGGACGGCACGATGAAGCTGAACCACGCGCTGCCGGCCGGACCTCTTCCGGGAGCGGATGGGACGACCGCCTCGCTCCCCGGCATGTAGCCTGGGAAAAGCGACTTTCCGCCGCCGTGCGGGCCACCGTAAATCTTCATGACCGCCTCGGCCTGCGCGGCAGTCAGGCACTCCGGGCCGTCCGTGCCGGCTGGACAGGCGGGCACATCCCGCCTCGCGTCGAAATCGCACTTGCGCGGGTCATCGATGATTCCGTCCTTGAGGCCGTCGATCGCATCGCAGCGGTCCATGACCTTTCGCGACAGCAAGGCGAGCTTCGACGTCGTGAGTGGCGTTGCCTCGGCGAGTGCCTTCTCGTTCCACATGGCGCCGATCGTGAATCCGGTCTGATCAATCCACGGAGACTGCACGACGAGGCCATCGAAGTCCTGCGGGAAGCGTTGAGCCTCGATCAACCCTTGGCGACCCCCGTTGGAGCAAGAATTCCAGTACGAGCGGGTGATCGCCTTCCCGTAGTACCGGTGCGTGATGTTCTTGGCCGTAACCGCGGTCAGGTGGACGGCTCGGTAAGCGTAGTCGATCGCCTTCTGCGGATTGCTCAGGACGAAGGTTCCTCCCGGCTCCTTGCGCGCATCATGTCCGGTGTTGGTCTGCGCGAACGCGAACCCCATCTGCAGCGCGCTGGCGCGCTGAGCGGTGCGCATGGGATCCTCGAGCGACTCGCCGGCTAGCCCTCCGTTTCCGATCATGTAGAAGCGGCCGTTCCATCGATCGGGCAGGCTGACCTCGAACGCGATCTCGGGTGCGAGCGTGCCGGTGACCCGGCAGTGCGCGGGCGTGGAACCGTCCGCGGGAATCAGTGCAGCGTGGACGGCGACGACGTCCCGGCCCTTGTACTGCCCCATGGCGTTGCAGGACCTACGAGGCAGAAACTCCGCGCTCGAGTAGTCGACGAGCGCGGTCTTGAGGTCGGCGAAGGCCTGGGCCCTCGCCGAGGGCGCACTCGCCATCGCGCCGAGCAGCGTGACGGCGCTCAATGCGGCAAGCCGCAGCACGGTCTTACTCATGGTTCCCCCGTCTGAATTCTCTCGTCCGTGAAGCGCGAAAGCACCGCGCCCGCCCAGCTCATGATCGCCTTGGAGCGGATTTTCCAGACGCCATCGACCTTGGCCACGATGTCCCGCACGTGTCCGCACCAGTGAAGATGCGGCGGGTGCGGCGGATGGTTGATCGTTGCCCAGGCGTAGCAGCGAACCACCCAGTGATCTGGTCGGCGCTGCGAGTCGGGCTCGAAGACGAACTGCGCCATCTGGTGCTGATGACCCGGAAAATCGGCGCGCTCGTGGAATTTGAGCACCAGACTGCGAATTTGCTCGCGTCCCCGGTAAACCTCCGTCGCGCCGCTCGCGGTCTCCTCGGTCGCTTCGCCGTCCTCCGTGAACAGCGCGACGTATGCGTCGGTATCGCCCGTATCGAGAGCCCAGCTATAGCGAGCGTAGAGCTCGTAAATCTCGGTGCGATCCTGCGGACTCGGACCTTGCATGGTGGGCTCCTCTGCGAGCGGCGATCGGTCTCAGTCATAGAAAGCGAAGAAGCGCGCCTCGAGACTGCCCCGGGGCGTCGCGTGCTCGCACCCTGGCACGTCGAAACCCGTGTGAAAGGGCTGCACCGCCTCGGGGGTCGTCGAATCGTAGCCGATGAACACCAGAACGTCGCTTGCGGTCATATCGGAGGCGTACCACCAGCGATGGCCGGGTCCGTACCGGCAGCTTCGAGCCTCGACACTCTCCAGGGCCGTGCCCGATGGGTGCGAGCGGCAGCATCATAGCGAACCCGAAGGATCTCCGCGCATTCCAACTGAAGCCTCATGAGAGCCACGGACGGCGCTGTGCGATAATGCTCGGAGGCTCCATGGAGGCGAGGTCACCGCCGCATTGTCGCCGACTGATTTATCGCCAGCGGGGAGGTTGCTTTGCACATCATGGGGAAGGGTCGTTCCGAGCCCGCCCATCATGTCGTCATCGTCGGGGGCGGTTTCGGCGGCCTTGAAGTCGCGCGCCGTCTTGCGAGGGCGAAGGTTCGTATCACGGTGATCGATCGGCGTAACCATCACTTGTTCCAACCGCTGCTCTATCAGACCGCCACTGCGACTCTCCCGCCATCGGAAATCGCTTGGCCGATCCGGCATCTTCTTCGCCGATACAGGAACGTCTCAACGCTGCTCGGCAACACCGTCGGCGTGAATAGTCAGGAGAGAGAGGTTTTACTGGAGGGCGAGGAGCCGGTCCCTTACGACACGCTGGTCTTGGCAACCGGAGCGCGCCACGCCTATTTTGGTCACGATGAATGGGAACCTCATGCTCCGGGCTTGAAAACTCTCGATGACGCTACCGCGATCAGGCGCCGGATTCTCCTTGCATTCGAACAGGCCGAGTGGGAGACAGACGGTACCGCGCGCGCCGAATTCCTGACGTTCGTGATTATCGGCGCAGGACCGACTGGAGTTGAGCTCGCGGGCACGATCGCCGAACTGGCACGAGACACATTGCGGAAGGATTTCCGCAACTTCGATACGCGAGACGCGCGCGTTGTTCTCATCGAGGCCGGCCCCCGGATCCTCCCCGGATTCAGTGAAAGCTTGTCTGCCTACGCACGTCGGGAACTCGAGAACCTCGGGGTCGAAATCAAACTTGGGCACGCGGTATCCAAGTGCAGAGAAGGCGGCGTCGAATTCGGCGACCAGCATCTTGCGGCCAAGACCATGCTGTGGGCCGCAGGGGTGGCAGCCTCTCCTGCTTGCGATTGGCTCCATGCTCCGGCCGACCGCGCTGGACGCGTTCTGGTGAATCCGGACCTCACAGTGCCGGGACATGCAAACATCTTCGTGATCGGCGATACCGCTCATGTCGAAACGCCAGGCGGGCAGCTGGTTCCCGGCGTAGCGCCGGCGGCCAAGCAGGAGGGCCGCTACGTGGCCGAAATGATCAAAGCCCGCACGCGGGGCAATAGCTTACGCCGGCCGTTCAAGTACAAGAACGCCGGCACTCTCGCGACAATTGGGAAGCGGGCCGCCGTCGTTGACTTTGGCTGGGTGAAACTCACAGGCCGCTTGGCCTGGTGGATCTGGGGCATCGCTCACATCTACTTCCTGATCGGACTTCGCAACCGTCTCACCGTCGCCTTGAATTGGCTGTGGATTTATATCAGCGGTCAGCGCAGCGCTCGCCTCATCACCGGAGCTCAGGAATGAAATGCTGAAATCCAAGGACCCTCTGCGGCCCCTCAAGCCGCCGCGGATGGCTCGAACGCCTGCTCGGCGCGTGCCAGAAACGCCTTCAGCGCGCTCGTAGCCACGGCATCGTGCCGGCGCAAGAACACCGTAACGGCGGTTGCCTCTTGAGCGGGCGGTGTCAGGATGGCGAGGCTCGCTGCCGAGCTCGTCTTTTCCACGAGGGCGCGAGGTAGCATCGTGATGCCGAGCCCGGCGCCGACGCAGGCAAATATCGCCTCCAACGTGCCGAACTCCAGTATCCGCGGTGCCGGGGCGCCAAGCCGAGTCAACAGCGCTTCGAGCCGCTGTCTATAGGAGCAACCGGCCCGCAAGACCAGGACACGCACGTCGCCGCCGTGGAGTAAAGCCTCGACGGACTCCACGCCGGGGGCCGCCACCAGCGCCAGCTCCTCGCGAAACATTGGGCGCACGTCCAGCGCGGGGTCCACGACGGGTCCGCAAACGAAGGCACCGTCGATGCTTCCCCGCCGCACGGACTCGATCAACTCACAGGTCGTCCCGGTGCGCAGCGTCAAATCGACCTTCGGGTAGGTGGCGGCGTAATTCGCGAGCAAGGGTGCCAGACGCAAGGCGGCCGTGGTCTCGAGCGAGCCGATGGCGAGCCCGCCGCGAGGCACACCATCGTCGCGGACGGCTCGCTCCGCGTCACGCAGCAGTCGCGGGATGCTTTGCGCGTACGGCAACAACCGCCGGCCTTCGTCGGTCAGCGAAACACCCCTGGCGTGCCGCTCGAACAAACGGCAGCCGAGGCTCTCCTCCAGGGCACGGATACGGGCCGTGACGTTCGACTGTACGGTATTCAATTCCAAGGCCGCGTAGCCCATGACCCCCAGTCGCGCCACCGCCTCGAACATCCGCAGGTCGGCTGTGTCCATTCCCGTCGTTCTCCAAAAATGATGGCGAAGATCATAAACCATCACTGGTCCGAATGAGCGGGGTATCGGATCATGCTGCCCATCCACCCTTCCCTGCCTGAACCGAGATCGCCCCATGCCGGATACGCCCCCGATTGCCGCCGCGCAGTCCGCCAGACCGCCGCGCTTTCTGATCGGCGGGCTCGGTGCGCTGGCTGTGGCGATTGGCATCGGCCGCTTCCTCTATACCCCGATCCTGCCTTCGATGATGGCGGCACTCGGATTGTCGAAGTTCGCCGCGGGTCTGATTGCCTCCGCGAACTTCGCGGGCTATCTCGCCGGCGCCATTCTGGTCGCCGGTCCTCGGTTGTCGACCCGCAGATGGGTCCTGGGCGGTCTACTGGCGAGCGCCGCTACGACCGGTGCAATGGGCTTTGCGCACAGCGTGATGCTGCTCGTGATTCTGCGCGCGGCGGGCGGTATGGCCAGCGCCATCGTTCTCATCCTCGCCTCGGAAGCGGTCCTTCAGGGTCTAGCGGAAATCGATCGTTCCGAGCTGGGAGTCGTGATGTTCGCGGGGGTCGGGACCGGAATCGTGGCCTCCGCCCTGTTGGTGAGCGCCTTGCGTGCAATCGGCTTCGACTGGTCAGGACTCTGGATCGCCGGTGGAGCGCTTTCGCTGCTGGCAGTGTGGGCGAGCTGGAGCCTGATCCCCGATTGCACGCGGCATCCTGCGCCGCTGAGGGCTGGCCCTGAGCCGCGGGATCGACGTTTCACGCGGCTGATCGTTGCATACGGGCTCTTCGGCTTCGGTTACATCATCACTGCCACTTATCTGGTTGCCATCGTGCGCTCGAACCTGGGGACCCGTGCGATCGAACCGATGGTGTGGATGGTCTTCGGAGTCGTGGCGATACCATCCGTCTTTCTATGGGGGGCGGCGGGGCGACGGTGGAGCGCTGCCCGCGCATTCGCTCTGGCGGCTCTGGCCGAGGCCGTCGGTGTGCTGGGGACCGTCCTCTGGAGGAGCGACACGGGGATAATCGTGGGCACCGTGCTCGTCGGCGGGACTTTCATGGGCCTGACCGCGCTCGGATTGGCGCGGGGTCGGGAGCTTGCGAGGAATAACCCGCAGCGCGGACTCGCCGTGATGACCGGCGCATTCGGCCTGGGACAGATCGTGGGGCCGACTTTCGCCGGTGCGCTGTCGGATCGGCTGGGCAACCTCACAGTCGCCTCGGTGACGGCCGCCGCCGCGCTCGTCGCCTCCGCAGTACTGATCACGAGATGACACCCAGAGGAAAATGCCATGACCGCTAGCGCCATCGACCGAGCCCGAGAATTCTGCCAGCGCTTCGATTTGACCGTGCCGATCCTGCAAGCGCCCATGGCGGGCGCATGCCCGGTTTCTCTCGCTGCTGCCGTTGCGAATGTGGGAGGGATGGGCGGCTTGGGCGCGCTGCTGACGCAGCCCGCGGACATTGCTGCCTGGGTCGCCACCTTCCGCGCCGAAAGCAAAGGGCCCTTGCAGATCAATCTGTGGATTCCGGATCCGCCGCCCCGACGCGACGCGCGCGCCGAGGAGCGGCTACGAGCCTTCCTTGACGGTTGGGGCCCGGTGGTACCGCCGGAGGCGGGCGATGCAACACCGCCGGATTTTGCGGCGCAATGCGCAGCGCTGCTCACCGCACGGCCCACCGTGGCTTCGTCGATCATGGGGCTCTTTCCCGCGGAGTTCGTGAGTCAGCTCAAATCGCGCGGGATCGCTTGGTTCGCCTGCGCAACCACGCTGGCCGAGGCACTGGCCGCAGAGGCAGCGGGCGCGAGCGCGATCGTCGCGCAGGGTTTCGAGGCGGGCGGACACCGCGGCAGCTTCGAGGCAGGCGTTGCGGAGCGCCGAGCGGTCGGCCTGTTCGCGCTCCTGCCAAGACTCGCCGACCACGTGTCGATCCCGATCGTCGCAACCGGCGGAATAGCCGACGGTCGCGGTCTGGCCGCGGCACTGCTGCTTGGCGCCAGTGCCGTGCAGATCGGCACCGCCTTTCTGCGCTCTCCGGAGGCGCAAACCAACCAGGCTTGGTCCGACGCCCTCGCCGATCTCGAGCCGGAGGGAACGACACTCACCCGCGCCTTCTCCGGCAGAGCCGGGCGTGCAATCGCCACTGCCTATGTTCAAACCGCGATCGCGCCTGACGCCCCTGCACCCGCCCCTTACCCGGTGCAGCGGGGCCTCACCGGTCCGATGCGCCGTGCAGCCGCGGCTGCGCACGACGTTCAACGGATGCAGGCTTGGGCGGGCCAGTCAGCATGGTTGGCGCGCACGGAACCGGCCGGTGCGATCGTGCATCGTATCTGGGAGGAGGCGAAGCCAATGCTCGGCATCGCATCTTGACGGTGCCGTCTGGCGCTTCAGAGGCTTTGGCGCGTGCAGTATTTGGTGGTCGCTCCAAAACGCAGGCCGAAGACATTTCGGGCACCAATCAAGTTATTTGGCGTGGGCAAGCGCGGCATCGAGCACCGGGTCGCGCCAGCGCGTCATGACACCTTAACGCATTGTTGTACGATGATTATTTTTCTCAGGGGGTCATCCGGAACTGTCCGCCAGCGGTGTCCGCCATGTCGATCTCCAACAACCCCGTCTTCTCCCAATGTCGACGCCACCAGCTGGCCGAATGGAGGCTGCAGAAGTCCCACACCCAATACGGCCTCAGGTGCGGCGGAGGAAATTCCGAAAGCTCCGCTTGAATCCCCGGAACGACGATGCCCAATCGTCCGCCCGGCTTCACGAACCTCGATATGTACCCGAGATATAGGTCATCCGTGCCGAAGTAATGGTACGCATCAAGGCTGACGATCGCATCGAGGCTCTCTTCGCCGAATGGGAGGGCGTGGGCTTCGGCCGAAAGCGGGAACACGAATTCGGAGATCCCCGCCCGTTCGATGCGGTCGCGGTTCTCCGTAGGCTTGATCCAGAGATCCGCCGCCCAGACAGTGACGCCGAACTCTTTGGCGAGGAAGATCGAGCTCGTCGCTCGGCCGCAGCCGAGATCGAGAACTCGCATACCGGCTCTCAGCTGCAATCGCTGTGAGAGCCACTCCGCCAGCCAGAGAACGTGAGGGCCCATGGTGTTGTCCAAGAGCCACTGCGGATCGTAGGTCGAAGCGCGCGGGAAATTGGGCTTGGAAAGGCGCTCGCGAAGAGCGTTGGAATCATGATCGTTCATGGGAGCCTTCTTGCGGAAAAGAGCCACACGTCCCGAGCAGACCCTGCTTCGGGTGACGACTGGTTTTGCCGATCGTCCGAACGGAGCGATCAGCGCCCTTCCGCAATTCTCCGCATACAAGCCTCCCAATGGGTGGAGCCAGAGGCGCACTGCATTATGGGACGTCGTCTATTCAGCCCCAATCCGGCGCGACCCCGAGTGCCGCCTTGCTCCATCGATTCGGCACCGCTACCCCGCCACCCTTGCCGGCGGCAGTTTCCCTACGGTTTCCGTACGACGTATTGTCGCGAGTGGAAGCATGGGCGACAAATTGGCTCATCTTGGCGGAGAGAGGGATTCGAACCCCGCCCAGACACCCGCGGAATCAGTAAGGCGCGCGGCAACGAGCCGTTACGATGGATTCCGGTTCGGTCTTCGAAGGCGCCAACCCTCGACCCACTGCCAGGACGCGAGCGACGGTAGGCCGCAGAGTACCTCGCGCATGCGCTTGGCCATCGAAACGGCCAGCGCCAGTTCGCTATTCACGCCCAATACATGGCCGAAGAGCACCAAGGTGCCTTCTTGCACGCCGAGACCACCCGGTATGACGAAGGCCAAATGGCGCATGGCCTGGGTCATGCTTTCCATGACAAGGGCGGCGCGGACACTCACCGGGTGTCCGAACAAACGCAAGACAAACCAGATCTCGACGGATCCCGAGACCAAGGCCGCGAACTGCAGGCCGCCGGCGATCAGTAGCGCTCGGCCTCGACGCAGACAAGCGCGAACCTCGTGGTCCAACGCCGTCGCTCCCGCGGACACGGCGCCAGCAACCACAAACGGGCGCAAAACCCCTTCGAGGCGCTCGAACACGGAGCCGTAGCGGAGCAGCAGCGCGGTTCCCACGGGCACCGGCAGACTGACGAGCAACGCGAGGATCAGATGACGGTATTCGGAGCCGCCAGCCTTGGCGTCGACGAGCAGGAGCAGACCCACGACCGCGAACAGATAGGACGCGATCAGTGTCAATAGAATCTCCACGATGACGGTTGCGCTGGCGGGCGTCGCGGTAAGCCCCCGCCAGCGCAACAAGCGAACACCTGCGATCCCACCACCGACGCTGGCAACGGGGAGCAGCCGGTCGATCGCCTCGCGCACGGAGGTGACCCAAAGCATATATCCGAGCCCGGCGTGCCGGTTTGGATCGTAGGGCCGGATCAGATTGAACCAGCCGATGGCATAGAGGAGAAAGAACAGGATGCGATAGGGGATCAGCCAAAGCAGCCTCCAGCCGGCCAGTCCCAATACCTGAAGCATGCCGATGAAGTCTGAGCGGACGAAAAGAACGATCAGCAGCGCGAGCCCGAGCACACCACCGATGTATGCTGCGATTTTCAGATTTCGCTCTCGATTACGAAGCTCGCCCGATGCGGAGCGTGTGGAGCGGTGGGGTATTTCAAGGAGTCCGGTGCATGATGCCGCTGGCATCAATGTCAAACTCCGTGCCACGCCAAGTGACGCGAGAGGTGAAGAAGCTGCGCCACCACACCCAGCAGATGAGCAGATCCCGCGCAGGCACGAGCCATAGGTCCGAGAGCAGTCTGCGACCGTCACGCAGCCGATACACGCCGTACAACAGCAGCCGCGCGACGACCGTGGACTGGAAAAGTACCCAAGCTGCCGTGGAGAGCACCGGGTCAGCGGCGTTCAGCACGATGCCTACGGCCGCAAGCGGCAAGCTGAAGCTGAAGAAGATCAAGCGAAAGCTTCGAGGTCGCAGAATACGTATCGTGCTCATCCATCGTAGCTCGTGGTGGTTCAGCGAGTCGAAACTGTCCTCATCGTGCTCGGCGGTCGGCATGTAGTGCGAGAGCACGATCCGTAGTCCCAATCCTCGAACCCGTTCACCCAACTGATAGTCGTCGGCGAGGTGATCCGCTATTACCTTCAGGCCGCCCATGGCTTGCAGTGTCTCACGCCGTAAGCAGATGGTTTGACCGGAAACATAGCCTTGGTGACCGAAAAGCCGCGCGAGCAGCACCGAGGGCATATACCACTCATTGATGTACATCGCGCCGAGACGCGACCAGATCCGCCGGACGGGAATTCCGCGGAATATGCAGGTGACGAGGCCAACTTCCGTATCGAGCAGCGGCGTCGTCACCGTCTTGAGATAGTCGGGTCCAACTCGGGCATCGCTGTCCGCCATGACGAGCACGTCGTGCTGTGCTTGCGCGAGCAGGTTGATCAAGTTGCTGGTCTTGCGGTTCCCACCGTGCAGTTGCGAATTGATCACGACGTCGATCGGCAGGGAGGGGAATTCCGCCACCAACCGTTCTACCACCGACAGCGCAGCATCGCCCGGATCGAGCACGCCGAAGACGATCTGAAACTCGGGGTAATCCTGCTCGCAAAACGAGCGCAGATTCTCGTACAGGCTCGGCTCGGCGCCACATAGCGGTTTGAGTATGGTGAGCGGCGGAAGCCGCGGCGGGCTCTCCTTCGGCATCCTTCGCATCTGCCACACGAGCACAGCTATGACGGCGAGCAGGGCGTATCCGGCCGCGATCGTCAGGCCAGCGAGGCCGACAATCCCCATGAGGGGATGAATCAAGCCCATCGATGTCTCCGCGAATGACCCCCGGTTGGTCCCCTACCGGACGAAGTTCATCAGATCATCCGAAGTCCGTGGCGACGGTCACATGCGTGCTGCCGCGCTTCAAGCTTGGTGCGCACGCAGAAACCGAAAAAATTCGACGCCTTCCCGCAGGCGCCGCTTCGTCATATCCCAGCTCGTCAGCATTTCCTTCACAATCTCCCAGATCTTCGCCGGCCGGAAGTAAAATCTCTTGTAGAACATCTCCATGCTGTGGAAGATCTCTTGGCTCGAGAGGTGCGGATAGCTCAGGGCCGCAAGTTGCACACCCCTGCCGTCCACCAGCTCGGCGGCGTCCGTCTCCTGCAGCCAACCGTTGTCTACCGCCTGTCGATATAGCGTCGTGCCAGGGTAGGGGGCGGCCAGCGACACTTGGATCGTGTGAGGATTGATCTGCTTGGCGAAGTCAATAGTCTTCTCGATCGTCTCCTTCGTCTCGCCGGGCAGACCGAGGATGAAGGTACCGTGGATCAGGATCCCGAGACGGCGGCAGTCGTCAGTGAAGCGTCGAGCAATGTCGGTGCGCAGTCCTTTCTTGACGTTATGCAGGATCTGATCGTCGCCTGATTCGTATCCGACCAGCAGCAGACGGAGGCCATTCTCCTTCATCACCTTCAGGGTGTCGTAGGACACATTGGCCTTCGCGTTGCAGCTCCATGTCATGCCGAGTGCGCCCATGCCGCGTGCAATGGCCTCGACACGCACGAGGTTCCCGGAATCGGTGAACGTATCGTCGTCGAACATGATCTCCTTGACTTGCGGCAGGTTCTCCTTGACCCACTGCACCTCGGCGATGACATTCTCGGCAGACCGTACGCGGTAGCGATGACCACCGACGGTCTGTGGCCACAGGCAGAACGTGCACTTCGAGCGGCAGCCGCGACCGGTGTAGAAGCTGATGTAGGGGTGCTTGAGGTAGCCGATGAAGTAGTTCTCGATCTTCAGATCGCGCTGGTAAATGGGTGCGACGAACGGTAGCTCGTCCATGTCCTCAATGATCGCGCGCGGTGGATTGTGCACGACCCGGCCATCGTCCCCGCGGTAAGAGAGCCCCTTCACGTCCTTCAGCGGTCTTCCATCGGCGACTTCCTTGCAGGTGTAGTCGAATTCCTCCCGACAGACGAAATCCACCGCGCTCGCGGCCTTCAGCGAGCCTTCGGGATCAACCATGGTCTTGGGACCGATCAATCCGATCTTGATCTTCGGATTGTCCTGCTTCAGCAGTTCGGCAAATTTGGCATCGGTCGGGAACGACGGGGTGCTGGTATGCATGATCGCCAAGTCGTATCCGCGCGCGATCGTGCGGCTACGCTCGACGGTCAATCCGTCAGCCGGGGCGTCGAGGACACGCGAGTTCGGTACCAGCGCGGCAGGCTGTGCCAGCCAAGTGGGATACCAGAACGACTTGATCTCGCGCTTAGCTTGGTAGCGCGACCCCGCACCGCCGTCGAAGCCGTCGAATGAGGGCGCCTGCAGAAACAGCGTCTTGCACGCCTGTTCGGATGAAGAACTAGAAGTCATTTGCAAGTGTTCGCGGTCGAGCGGATGAGTGCAGCACGGAGACCGCGCTCGATGCATAGCGTTCCGAGGACTGCTCGGTCCTGATACCGATCATGCGCGCCGCCCGTCGAAACCAAGTGCTTTGCACTGCAAAGTACACAGTTCCAAGCCCCCAAGCAAGCGTAAGTGTATCTGAGGTGCCTGCCACGGGGCCGTCTGATAAAGTGCGTCGGCCATTCGGGCAGTGAGAAACCTGTGCGCGCGAGGCTGACGCGTCTCCTGATCTGGCTCGGCGTGGCTGTGCCGCTGCTCCTCGGCACGGCTTACGCAGCGCTCGATCCCGCAGCGGGGCAGATCAAGAGCCTCGATAACGCCCTGCTCGAGTCGATGAAGGCGGGCCCAACGCTGACGGTCACGGAGCGCTACCGCAGGCTGGCGCCCGTTATCGAACTTACCTTCGACTTGCGCACCATGACGGCGTTCGCGGTCGGTTCCGCGTGGGCGAAATTCTCCGCCGACGAGCAGCAGGCTACGATCGCCGCGTTCAGGCGGCTGACCATCGCCAGTTACGCTCACAATTTTGCTGGATTTGACGGCGAGCGCTTCGAGATTAACTCCGACGTAGTCGTCCGCGGCGTGGATAAGATCGTCCGGACCCGCCTCGTTTCCCCTCACAGCGCCTCCGTCGATCTCATGTACCGGATGCGCGAGTCCGCAGGCTCGTGGAAGATCATCGATGTGTATTACGGCGCGATCAGCCAGCTGACGACTCGAAGGGCCGACTTTGCGGCTTCAATCGCTTCGGGCGGCGCCTCGAGCCTAGTTGCACACCTCAACTCGCTAAGCGATGACCTCCTGCGATAGAGCGAGGGGGTTTCAGCGCACGGATGCGCGCGTCGCTGGTGAGATCCCCATCAACGCCGGCTGGAACAGCAGTGCCGAGACCAACGTCCATACCAGAGATATCATCAATAGCTTGCCCATGCTGGCCGTCCCCGGATGGCTGGAGGCCCACAGACTGCCGAAACCCGTGGCGGTTGCAAGCGCACTGAAGAACACGCCCCGCGCCAGGGGAGAAGTCAGCAGGTGCGCTGCCCCGCCGCGCCAGGCCATCACGAAGTAAATGTGAAAGGCCACCCCGATTCCGAACAGCAGCGGCAGCGCAATGATATTGGCGAAATTCAGCGGCTGGCCGACGATGACGCAGCTGCCCATGGTCATTAGACCGGTCAAGACGATCGGCGCCATAGTGATGGCCACATCGCGCACGCGGCGCAAAGTGATCAGCAAAAGGCCCGTGATTGCGGCGAAAGACAACGCGCCGGCCTCGGCGAAGGCGCCCACCACCGCTCGTCCGGCCTCTTGGATGCTGAGCGACGCACCGGTCGCTTCTGGGACTACCTTGATACAGGCGGCGATGAACCGACTGAGTACCTGATCGTTATTGGCATCGCCCTTTGGCGTGACGGACACCCGCGCGCGTCCGTCGGGTGCCAACCAGGTCCGCACCAACTCCGGCGGAAGCGTCGCGATGGTGATCGGTTGAGGCTGCAGCGAATCACGGACCTGTCCGAGCACAGTCGCGAGGCTGGGCATCAACATCTGGGCCGCCTGGACTCGCACCGCAGGTCTCGCCTTCGCCAGATCCCTGAGATCATCGGCGAGCCGGACCGCGGCAGCGCCGTCCGATGCGTCGTGGGTCGAGGCTTGACGCAGCCCGCTGGATGTCTCGAGCAGGCTGTCGATCACCTGAGCGTCGTTCGGCGGTGGCTCAACGAAGACCGGATTCAGCGCCAGGTCGAGCAGGTTCGACGCATCGGCGATGATCGAGATCTTTTCGGCCTGACCGGCCGGTACGAAGCTGGAGAGCGTCCGTGCAAGGGACACCTCCGGGAGCGCCCTGACTCCGGCCGCGAGCTGGTCGGCCGCAGCGAGGTTAGGAAGGATTGCCTCGAGCGTGTTGGACGACCGCAGCGGGTCGCTCGTTAGATCGTACAAAGTTGCGACGGATTCGGCCTTGGAGCTACGCAAGTGGAGCGGATTGAAGTCGAAATGCAACAGCGGCAATAGCGCAACCGAAACTACCCCCAAGGCAACACCGATCCCAACCACGATCACGCGATGGCGCAACACGAAATTGTCCACCAAGGACAGCCGCGGAGCGGTTGCCCTCACCGGCATTCGCGCCGGCCGTGTGAGCTGAATGAGGGCGGGCAATAGAGTCAGATTGAGCGCGAGCGCAATGAACATGCCGAACCCGGCTATCACTCCGAGCTGAGACACACCAACGTAGGCGGTGGGCGCAAAAGCGAGGAAGCCCGCGGCGACGGCCGTGGCCGCCAACGTCAGCGACCGACCCATGGCACGCCCGGTCGCCTCCAATGCGCTACGAACATCATCGTGAGTTCCCCGCTCGGCCCGAAAGCGAACGGTGAATTGGATGCCGAGGTCGATGCCCAGACCGACGAACAGAGGAATAAACGCGACCGAGATGACATTGAACCGGTGGAAAACGGCAAGGCCCAGTGCCGCTGCGCTCACGAGACCTGTCAACGTGGTTGCGAAGATGGCAGCGATGAGCCAAATCGAACGCACCGCCATCCACAGCATCAGGCAAATGGCCGCGAACGCGAGTCCTGCAATCAAGGGAGCGCGCTCACCGAGCGTGGCGATTTCCTCGTCCTGCAAAGCCACGGGTCCAGTGATGCGCACACGCACCCCGTGAGCGGCATCCAGCTGCAGCGCCCTTGCCGCCGCGCGGATGGCCGCGATGGGTAGCTCGCCTGGCTCGAGCTGTGCAAAGTCGAGAATGGGATCTACCAGGATCAGGTGACGCAATTCCTGTTTGTCCGGGGCACCTCCGGCGATAAGATTGCGCCATGAGAAGTAGACTACCTTGCCGTCACGCAAGCCTTCCAGCGCCTCACCCAGTCGTCGGATGGGGCCAAGGATGCTCTTGAGCGAGGCCTGCCCGCTGTTCACGCCCTGCAGAGCGACCGACAGCGCCCCCATCAGGCCGCGAAGTGATGGGTCAGCAGCCATTGGACCGAGAAATGGCTCTGCCTTGATCAACTGGGCCATGGTTGCTTGCACCTCTTGAGTCGAGGCATAAAGCAGGCCATTGTGGTCCCAAAATGCTCCGGAGTCGGGGCGGTTAACGGAGCGGAAAAACCTATGCTCGGTGCGCAACGCTTGCGCAAGGTCGGTCGTGGCCGCCTCTGTGACCTCAGGCGTTTCGCCGTCGACCACCACGACGATCGGCGGACCGGCCTGCGGGAACGTCGCGTTGAATTCCGCTTCGCGAATTCGCCATGGCAGTTTGGGCGAAAGCAACTCGAAAGTGTTGGTGCTGATGGCGAAGTGGTCAACCGCGTACGCCGTGACCGCCGCTCCGTACACCAAAGCCAGGATCACGATGATCCAAGCCCGGTCGGCGCACAGGCAAACCAACCGAGCGGCGAGCGACGCCCGGCTGCTCACCGCGCCCGACACCCCGGTGTGCGCGCGTGGCCGAGCTCGTGGCTGAAGGTTGCGTTGCTCATCGAATCCGTCAAGTTGTCAAAACACCCTCGTGTCGGATAGCGCATGCGCAGCCGCGTCTGCATTTTCTTCGCCGTCGTCCTCGCTACCACGTTGCTCGATGGCATCGCGCCCGTACTAGCGGCCAGCCCCGATACGCGGGTCGCATCGGCACCGGGCGATCCTTGGGAACGGCTGAATCGTCGCGACTATGCGATTGAAGGCGCGCTCGATCGACACGTGATCGGACCGGCGGCGAGATTTTATCATAAAGTCACTCCTGGCCCGATCGGGCGTGGCATTCACAATGTGCTCGTCAATCTGTCGGAGCCTGTGGTGATCATCAATGACCTGCTACAGCTTCGATTCAAGCGGGCGGGAGTGTCCGCCACGCGGCTCGTCACGAATTCGACGCTCGGGCTCCTGGGTTTGTTCGATGTGGCAGGCCGCGCTGGTCTGCCACATCATGGCAACGAATTTGGGGTGACATTGGGCCGTTATGGAGTGCCCTCCGGCCCCTACATGTACGTACCTTTGGTAGGCCCCTCCACCGTGCGCGATTTCTTGGGCGCGGGCGTGGACCTTCTGATGAATCCCCTGTATTGGTTGGCCTACCCCGACCGGACGGATGTCGGCATCAGCCAGACCACGGCGGGCGGACTCGATACGCGCGTGACGACCGAGGATCAGCTCAACGCTCTGCTGAGCGGCGCGGTGGATCCCTATGCAACCCTACGTTCCGTCTATCTGCAGAACAAGCAGGGCGAAGTCGAGGGCGAGGGCGTGCCGCAAGAGCTGCCTTCTTTCGACGAGACCCCCGCGGACATCGGCGCTCCGCCGGCCCCACATCCGGAAAAATAGGTAGACGCTCGACGCTGTCACTTCCCCGGGGGTTCTCCAAACGCTGTCACTTCGCTGTCACCAGTGAGCGATGACGAAACGCAAGTACGTCATAACTGGTGGAATTTAGTGGCGGAGAGAGAGGGATTCGAACCCTCGAAGGGCTTTTGACCCTTACACCCTTAGCAGGGATGTATTCTGATCTATGGTAGTCCGCGCCCATTCTTGAGCATGGCTGATTTATAGGCTTATTTTCTATCGCTGTCCACGGCCGAATGCGCCGATATTTCCGTACCGTTCCGTACGGGCTATAGTAGGCACCCATGGCAGATCTCTCTCGCAAGCGCGATCGTGATCGGCTCGCGGCGCGTCGGGAGCCCTACTGGCAGCGCCTGGGTGCGGGGGCATACGTCGGCTTCCGGCGGGGTCCGGACACTTGGATCGCGCGGTTTCGCGGGCGGGACGACAAGCAGCAATACTGCTCGCTCGGCGAGGCGCTCGAATTCGACGACGCCAAACGAAAGGCAGAGGCGTGGCTTTCGCAGTTCTCCGGCTCACCGGTTCGCACGGCAAAGCGGGATACCGTCAGCGCGGCACTCGAGACCTACTTGGCGGATTTGCGGCGGCATGACCGCGTTGACGCCGCCAGGAGAGCCGAGGGGCACTTCAAGACGGCCCTCGGCTTCAAGCCCAAGGACAAGCGGTACAAAGATCCTCTGGCCGAGCTACAACTCGAAAACGCGACGCAAGACGATTTCCTGGAGTGGCGCGATCGACTTCGTTCCGGACGGTTGCCACGGACCATCAATCGACTGGTCCGTGCCGTGTCTGCCGGACTCAACCGCGCAAACCGCCTCGGACACATCGGGACCCCGGCGGCGTGGCGCTTGGAAGCCCTGCCGGACGATGACGAATCTGACACTGCGGTGTTCCTTATACCAGCGCAGCGAAAGGCACTGATCGATGCAGCGTCGCCGCCTGCCGCGCTCTTCTTGCGCGGCCTCGAACTCCCCGGGGCGCGTCCCAAGGAGCTCGCGGCAGCAACGGCTGGGGACTTCGATGGAGAGCACCTGAAGCTCTCGCATCGCAAAGGGCGTCCTCCGAAACTGCGCTCACGATACGTCGTACTGGATGAGGCTGGCGCAGTCTTCCTCAGATTGCAGGCAAAGGGCAAGCTACCCGCGGCCTTACTTTTTCACGGCGGCCGGACAGAAGCCGTGGCGGCGCGATATGTGGGCGCAGGAGGTTCGGGCGGCCATCGCCGCGCACAACAAGACCGCGCGCGGATCAGAACGCATACCAACGGAGGCTTCCGCGTATAGCTTCCGGCATGCTCGGATCAGTGAGCTGTTGCAAGTCTACGGAATAGACCCCCTGACGGTTGCAGCCCAGACCGGCACGAGCCTTCGCATGATCGAGCGTAGCTACTTCAAGTTCATTCGGTCGGCGATGTTGGAAAAAATCTCCGGCCTGAAGGCAAGACCGAGCGCGCCGTCTGCATAGTCGCAAGGTGTAAGCGCTCTCGCCCCGGGGGACCTCGACGGTGCGGAGCGATGGCTACCTGGCCGCACCGCCGCTCCTCGTGCTCCGATGCCCTCGACCCCAACCGGACAAACTCAGTGACCGCTTTCCGGGCGTCCAGCGCGGACCAAGTCACACTCCTTTAACCCAAGCACGCTTCGGTTTACAATGCTCTGTGCCCACGGTTCTGCGCTTTGGCCGCGTTCGGGTCATGATCTACACCAACGATCATCGTCCCGCACACGTACATGTGCGGGAAGGTCGGCGGCAAGCTGTGTTCAATTTGCATTGTCCGGCGGGCCCAGTCGAACTCCGAGAGAACTTTGGGTTCTCATGGCAGGAGGTAAACCGCCTGGCGCGGTTACTGCAAGCACATGTTCAGGCCTTGTGTGCGGCCTGGAGGACCATTCATGGCGATTACTAAAGAGCAATTCAGAGCGGCCAACGCGCGCGGAGCAGCGACGCGCGCGCGCGGCCCGATCGCGCGCGCGGCTCGTTATGACGCGCGGCGCGGACTGGTTGTGCTGACGCTAGAGGGTGGCTGCGAATTTGCCTTTCCGGCGGCGCTCGCAGAGGGGCTTGGCCATGCGCCACGCTCAAAGCTGGCGAAGATCAAGATCAGTCCGAACGGTCTGGGGCTGCATTGGCCGCTACTCGATGCGGATCTTTATGTCCCTGGACTCATCGAGGGCGCTTTCGGTTCGCACCGCTGGATGCAGCAGATCGGCAAGCTTGGTGGCACAAGTCGCAGCGCGGCTAAGGTGAAAGCTTCGCGCGAGAACGGCAGACGTGGCGGTCGGCCCAAGGAGCGAGCGGCGGCATAACTGCTTTCAGCGACCTCAGGGCCATTGCCCGGACGCGACCCGCCGGTCACCAAGGACCGCTTCCCGGTATCCCGGTAGACGCCGATGGTCGTCCTGCCGTAGCTTGGACGGGTGAGCGAATCGTTCCTTTTCCTAGCCGAGCGTCCTGCTGCGACCCGACTCGTTGCCCGCTGATATTTCGAGCAATGGGGTCACCGTCGGCAAGGCGAAAGCGAAGCCTCCACTTTCGAGCGATTACAGGGCTACCAAAATCGAGATCGAATTCCTCTCATAGTGCTCGCGCTTGAGGGCGACTGGGTGGTCGGCGTGGCGCAGCTAAAGTTTCGCGAAATGGAAATGTTTCCGGAGCGAGAAGATTCGCTGGGCGGCGTATTCGTGGAGCGCGACTGCCGGGGTCGCGGGCTGGCATCGCGACTCGTTATCGAGAGTATCCGCCTAGCGCGGCCGTTAGATGTAGAAACGCTACACCTTCAGACAGAACGCCTCGACGGGGGTCTCTATACACGCTGAGCACGGCCAACCTGTTTGAGGGAGATCTGGCCTCCGTTGATCACGAACGTTGAGGGACGAGGGGGGCAATATCCATCACCGATCGTGATCTTGCGCTGGCTCTTTCCCGGTCTGCATCTCATCGCATTCCTGTCTCGCGGCCGCGCAGCGGCAGCGCGGTCTTCCCGGCCCGCTTCGGGCCGGGAAGAAGCTCGTGGGGGCCGGGCGGCTGATCGTTGTGACGGGATGAGAGGGGAAGATCCCCCTCGGGGGTCTTGATCCATCGGACCCCCTCGGGGGAGTCTCCGGTTACCAAGCCAGGAGACCCTCAGAGTGTGCCATGCCTTATTGGGCGACCCCGCCTTTTTCCGATTCCTCTCCCGTATCGACGCCGAGTTCGCCGCCGAGATACGGCAAGCCCGCTGCCGCAAGTGCGGTGGCCCGTTGCATGTGGGGGATTTCCCCCGCAAGCCTCGAGGTTGTCCGGCCTCGGTGCGGGAGGAGTACTCCTGGCGGCTGAGCTTCACCTGCGGATGGTGTGATGCCCGCTCGACGCCGGCCTCGGTGCGGTTCCTGGGCCGGCGGGTGTACGTGGCGGTGATGCTGATGCTCGCCTCCCCGCCGGCCGGTGCCGCCGCGCGCGAGGTCCAACGGTTGCTCGAGGTTCCGCGGCGCACGCTGGAGAGATGGCGGGCGTGGTGGCAGCGGGATTTTCCGCGCACCCGGTTCTGGCAATCGGTGCGCGAGCGCTTCATGCCGCCGCTGCCGGGCGAGGGCATGCCGCAGAGCCTGCTCGAGCGCTTCCAGGGATCGAGCTGCCGGGAGCGGATCGAGCAGGTGTTGCGCTTCCTCTGCCCGCTCAGCAGCGCCTCCATGATCAGGTAATCCGAGAGCCGCGCTCGAGCGCTCGGTCTCCCGCAGAGGATGCCGGTAGCGCGGGCAAGAGCGCGTGCATAGCCTGCCGGCCGTAGCGATACCCCCGGTGTCGCGCGGTGCGGGAGGTGAGAGGTGAGTTCCGAGAACGATCTGCCCGAACGGGATCGGTGGGCCCGGCTACGCTTTGCCATCATCGGTCCGTTATTGGCCGCACCGCCCGCCCCGGGGGATTTGCAGGTGGCCTTGAGCGCGCTGGCCGCGCGCACCTGGCGCCATCCGCTCACCGGGCTTCAGGTCCGCTTCGGCGCCTCCACGATCGAGCGCTGGTACTACGCGGCGCGCACCGCCACCGATCCGGTGGCGGTGCTGCGCAATCAGGTCCGGCGCGACATCGGCTCGTTCCCGAGCTTCTCCGAGCAGGCGCAGCAGGCGCTGCGGGAGCAGTACGCGCTTCACGCCTCGTGGAACGCTCAGCTTCTGTGCGACAACCTGCGCGTCGTGCTCGCCGCCGCCGATCCTCCCGTGCCGTGTCCCTCCTATGCCAGCGTCCGGCGATACCTGAAGGCGCACGGCCTCACTCGCAAGCGGCCCGTGCGGCACAGCGCCGAGGCGATCCTCAGCGGAGCCGCTGCGCTGCTCGAGCGCGAGATCCGCAGCTACGAGGTCGAGTACGTCCTGCAGCTGATGCACCTGGACTTCCACCACGGCTCGCGCAAGGTCGTCACGCCCGCCGGAGAGCGGATCAAGCCACTGCTGGTCGCCTTCATCGACGATCACTCGCGCTATCTCTGCCACGCTCAGTGGTACACCGCCGAGGGGACCCGGGAGCTCGTGCACGGGTTCTCCCAGGCGCTCTCGAAGGTCGGACTGCCCCGCTCCCTGATGAGTGACCGGGGCTCGGCGATGATGTCCGGGGAGTTCACCGCCGGGCTCGAGGCGCTCGGCATCCTGCATGTTCCGACCTTGCCCCGGTCCCCGCATGTCAACGGGAAGCAGGAAAACCTCTGGTCTCGAGTGGAGCAAAGGCTTCTGGCGATGCTCGAGGGCGAGGCGAACCTCACCCTCGAGGAGCTCAACCTCGCCACCCAGGCCTGGATCACCCAGGAATACCAGCGCACCGTGCACCGCGAGATCGGCGTCACCCCCCTCGAGCGCTACCTCGCCGGCCCCAACGTCGGGCGCGAGGCTCCGGGAAGCCAGGCCCTGCGGGCAGCGTTCCGGATCGAGGCCAAGCGTCGCCAGCGCCGCTCCGACGGCACCGTCAGCCTCGAGGGCCAGCGCTTCGAGATCCCCTCCCGCTACCGTCACCTGCGCGAGGTGTACCTGCGCTACGCCCGCTGGGACCTCAGCCGCGTGGACCTCATCGAGGCCCGCTCCGGGGCCATCCTCTGCCCGATCGGCCCGATCGATAAGGCGGCCAACGCCGAGGGCCTGCGCCGGGTGCTCGAGCCGGTGAGCAACGAGCCGATCGCCACGACCGGCTGCGGCATCGCTCCGCTCCTGAAGCAAATGATCGCCGAGTACGCCGCCACGGGACTGCCGCCGGCGTACCTGCCCATCCCCAACCCAGAAGAGAATCCTGCGTGAACCAAAAGCTCCTGGCCCTGTACGGGCTGAAGTTCGATCCGTTCTCCCCCGAGGTGCCCACCGAGGCGCTGTATCTGTCCCCCAAGCTCGAGAGCTTCTGCTGGCGCATCGAGCAGGCGCATCTGCGCGAGGGCGGCTTCGCCCTCATCCACGGCGAGCCCGGCTCCGGCAAGAGCGTCGTCCTGCGGGTGCTCGCCGAGCGTCTGGCGCGCCTGGCCGATCTGTCCGTCGGCGTCGTCCACCATCCCCAGAGCAACCTCTCCGACTTCTACCGCGAACTCGGGGACATCTTCAGTGTCGCCATCCGCGTCAGCAACCGCTGGGGCGGCTTCAAGGCGCTGCGCACCCGCTGGCTCGACCATCTCGGCTCAACCACCCGCCGCTCGGTGCTCTTGGCCGATGAGGCCCAGGAGATGAGCCCGGCGGTCCTCAACGAGCTGCGCCTGCTCGCCTCCGCTCGCTTCGACTCCCAGTCGCTCCTGTGTGTCGTGCTCGCAGGCGATGCCCGTCTGCTCGACAAGATGCGCCGCGAGGAGCTCATCCCCCTGGGCTCGCGCATCAGAACGCGCCTGGCGACCGAGACCGCCTCCCGCGAGGAACTCGTCGCCTGCCTCGAGCATCTCATCACCGCCGCCGGTAATGCGAGCCTGATGACCCGAGAGCTGCGCCACACCCTCGTCGATCACGCCGCCGGCAATTACCGCGTCCTCGTCTCCATGGCCGCCGAGATCCTCATGACCGCCGCCCAGCACGAGATCACCACTCTCGACGAGAAACTCTACCTGCAGGTCTTCGCCCGACCCGAGGCCAAGGCCTCACGCCGCCCCGGCGCCCGATGACACGATGATCCATCCCATGCCCGAGGATGCCGAACCGACCTTCGATGCCACCGAGCGGCCCTGCCTGATCCTGGACCTGCCCGTCCTCAGCGACGAGGCCGCCCTTCAGCTCGGCGAGTTCCTCTATGCCTTCGCCGAGCGCTTCGAGGACCACTACTCAGCGCAGATCCGCCGCGCTCATCGCGCGCGCGAATCCGAGCGCGACCAGCTCTACCGGCAACGTCTTCACCTCGAAGCCCAGCAGCCGCTTCCCTTCGACGACGATCCGTTCTGAGACGATCCCGGCGCCGCCGTCACGATCACTCACGTCGCCTGTCCATCACCGATCGTGAAAAAACGTCTATCAAATACCGTGGTCGCTCTCACACGCCTTGGTTGGCGGCCATCGCAGCGACGAGTTTTACTCGCATCAACGAGATCCGATTGCCTCGTACTTCCCTGCGGTCGTCCTTGCTCGGCGGCCGGCTGAAAGGCACCCGGCGAAATCCGGAGGCACAACCTATGCCGACTCGGGCTTGCCCTCCCGATCGCTGGCCGGCGCGCTCTCTCACCAAGCTCGGAGCTCAAGACATTGCCGCCGCCCGTGACGCAGACGAGGCCCGGGCACTGAGGTGTTTGTCACATTTTGTGCCTTGAGGCGGCAGTTCTCCTGTGACCGACAGCACCGCCTACTGTGAGCTATAAGCGGCATAGTGCGGCAATGCGCACACGCGTCTTGTGCACCATCCTTGCGGTGACGACGTTGGCTCTCTGGGGTTGCTATGGTGGCCCCGTGAATGGGTATTTTGTGTCCCGGGGACTGCCGCACACGCTCATCATGGCTCACCTGGTCGAGTCGCCCCCGGGTGTGCTGAGTGGGACGCTCGAGGCGACCAGCCTCAATCAGAATGGCTCTAAAGCGAACATCAGGGACTACAACATAGAGGGCAGTATCACGAAGGGCAATGTCAGCCTTAGGATCACGGGCGCCCTCGCGACGATCGCGGGATGGTTTGGTGGCGCCCCTGTTCTGGTTGGGAAACTCGAAGACGGCCGGCTCACGCTGAGCCATGCGGCGGACACGTTGACACTGTGGAACACCTCGCAGGCGGCGTATCTGGCGGACGTCAGGAGCTTGAATCAGGAACAAGCGGCCCTCGATCAATTCAATGACGCGGTCCATGAGCTGAAGTCCGCCGTGGCGTATTCGCAAACGGTAGACGCGGCTCTCGACCATTATCACGCCTGGGGCGAGCAACGTATCAGCCGCCGGGCACAAACGAAGGCCTGGTGGGCTGCGAGAATCCGCGGCTATTCCCGCTGCGTGGACCGCATCAAACCATTGGCGCAGAGAGGCGTGCCAAGCTGGCGATGGCAGCAATGCGTGTTGGCCATCGACACGGACTCGTATTACCGCGATCAGAGCCTGACGGACACCCTCGCGCTCAGCAAGACAAACGCCGATGGAGTGAGTCGCTTGGAACAGATGATTTCGACGGCTCAGCAAAGGAACAGCGTCGCCGGCGCTCGGCTGAAAGGGGTATGCGAGGGCGCGGCCGCTCAGCCTCGGTGCCCGGCGTTGTTGCAGACGTGGAGCACAGACGAGCCGAAGCTGGTGGACCCGGCAAAGGTAGCGGCGTTTCAGGCCATCATGCCTCAGGTATCAGCGGCCGTGTCCAACAACGTCAATGCGGCAACTCAGGGGCACGCGGTGTTGGCCTCCTTGGCAGCGGAAGCAGACCATTTGTACAGGGCTCGCGGGTCTTGAACCTCTCGACGGTTCTGCGGATCCCGGACATCCGGGAACGATTTACAGCGGAATTCCCGAAGCCGCGGATTATTATCGACCGCTCAATCTTGGCCCCTCCCAGGTCCAAGCGATACTCCCTGGTCGGAACAGCCTTCGACTACTTGATGCGGTTTCACCTCGTGCGGGCGACCCCGCACGCCAAGGCTCGGCGGTGGGTGGCAGAAGCCAGCGTGGACCACATCGCGATGTCGGCCGTATCTACGAGCGTTTACGACATTGATTCTGGTGTACTTACCTTCCCGAATGATGACGGGACAAGGGAACTGGGCCAGAAGGTATTAGCCGATGCCCGGAAAGCCCATGCCCGGTTCTTGAAGTACGGGACCGTCGGCCCCGCTTTGCTGAAGGGGGTCATTCACCTGGCACAGTTGGATGCCGCCTACCGCAGCGGCTTCGTGTACGAAGACGAAAACCTCGGGGTGGCAGCGGCCGAAGACTTGCGCGACCTGCGCAACCTACTATCACTAGTCCCCTGGGACGCCTTTCGTTCGAGCTACCGCTGCTTACTGAATCCGACCTTTGCGGTTGAATCCAGGTTCGGCGGTTTCGGGGCGGATGCTGATCTGGTCATTGACGATTTTCTGATAGACATCAAGACCGTCAAGGAGGGGAAATGCAGCCGTGAGGTGTTCAATCAGCTCATGGGCTATTACACGCTGCACGCGATCGGCGGGTTCAGAGACGGCGGGCGGCCTCGGAAGATCAATCGATTGGGCATCTATTTTGCGAGGCATGGGGAGCTGGTGACGATCGACGTTGACAGTGTCGTCAACCCGAAGACCTTTCCAGCGTTCGTCCGCTGGTTCAAGAGGCGGGTGCGACTGGTGAAGTTGCGAAATAGGGGTCGCAGAGCTCGACGGAGGGTGCGGGGGAGGCGCGCAGGGCGCCAGCGGTCAGCTCGATGACTCCAGGTCACTGCAGATTCCCTTGATCACGCCTGTTTTCAGCTTGAGGCTTTCCTCGTGGACCGCAGGGCTATTGGCAGCGAAAGACTACGTCCGCGCTCGCCTTCTGTCCTGGATGGATGAACCCGGAGTTGTACGAGGCGGATGAGGCGCCCGCATAGGTGCTCCCGCCTTGCCCGAATAGACCCTCGTGGTACGAAGCACCAGCCTCGGCGGCTCGTGCGCTCCCGTTGGCAAAGGCGCCGCTTCCAACGTGGCCGTTGATATCGTTGGCGTCCATTAGGACCATCTGCTTGCCGGTCGCGTTGCAGTACTGATTGGCGACCTGCAACAGCCGTACCTTCTGGGCGGCGCCGCTTGAGAGGGCGGTAGCTGAGCTGCCGGCAATCTCGTAGTTTCCGTTTCCGATCGGCACGACGGGCGAGGTGGTGGCGCATCCGGCGACGCCTACGAGAGTGGCGCAAGCAATCAATATGCCTCGTCGCATGACAGCCTCAATTTGCAGTTTGGTTGATACCGCCGATCACCTACCCAAGTTTTCTATAGACGTCAGAAAACTTCCGTGATAAGGCTCACGGGCTGAGGAGGCTGAGCCCTTCACACGGCGCGGGTGGCCGTCGCGGCCGCGGATTTCAGCGCGTCGATGTGCGCCGCCCACTGCAGGGAGGCCCCTATTTGCCTTGCAACGCGCTGGCGGCCGCATCGTCCACGTTGAGATCGAAGTGGGTGTCGTAACAGCGCTCCCGGAATGGATGCGACTTTTGGCCTGTCGCTCGCGGGCCAGCGCTGCGGCCGGGAGGATCTGCGCTCCTGACCCCTCGGTGCTCTCGGATACGGCCATGCTCACTGCCGGCCAATCCCCCGCGATGGCAATTGCATCACGTGCCCAACGGCGCCCTCATCATTCCCGGGCGGGTTCGATCCTACGCTCAGCGCTCCAGCTGTCGAGACCGAGCGGCGGCAAATCCATGCTCCCTCGTCTGTGGCGGCGTCCGTGTCCGCGGTTCGGCCCAGCGCTCGCTCAAGCGGCGCCGCTCGTCCGCGGCGGTGGCATGCAGCTCGGGGTTGTGCACGGCGACGCCCAGGCGGGTCGCCATCCGGGCGGCGCGCTCTCGAAACGGATCGCTGCCGGTGATTTCGATGCGACCGGCGTATTTCTGCGCCGCGACGCGCAGGGCCGCCTCGAGGCTGGCATCGCTCCTGTCCCGCATGACAATCCGCGGTCCTGTATCGCGAAATGCCTCCACTCCATCGGCTCGGCGGTAAATGACCACCAACCGCGCGGCATCGACTTCGGCCCGCAGGGATGCCACGGTGAAGAGCAGCTGCTCGCTCACTTCCTCGCCTTCAATGGCGTCCTCGCGCTGCCGATTGCGTTGCGCGCGATAACGAATGCCGCGCAAAGCGGCCTTGGCGGCCTCATCCACTCCGAGCGCCTGTCGCTCGAGCCAGCGGCGCCAGACTTCACTGCGCGGCAGCTGCTGCGTGAGGGCTCGACGCTCATCGCGATGGCGGCGCTGCATCGCCTCGCGTTGCGCTGCCGCCTTGAACGCCCACAGTGACAACGCGATCCGTCCGTCAGCCCGCTTCGCCCTGGCTGCGGCGCGTACCCTGCCTCGTTGCTCGCTGTGCGCCTCGAAGAGCGCGCGCCGCTCCCGCTCGTGTCGCTCGCGCAGCGCCTGCCGCTGTCGTGTCCGTTCCGCTCGGGCCTGCGCCTGCTCCAGCGCGAAGCGCTCTGCCAGTTTTCGGCGCGCATCGGCTCTGGCCGCCCGCCGTGCCAGCCGTTTTGGATCCTCATCGCCCAGGTGCGGTCCGGCGTCCGCCAGGCGCTCGCGCATCATGAATTGCTCGTACGTCTTGCTCTGGGGAGTGATGCGCTCATCCCGGCGCTCAGTAGGCGCCTCGTAGGGACCGAGCGTGCGCTCGAGCGACGCCTTGCCCGCCCAGCGTCCCATCAAAGAGGCTTTCGCGGCGAGCACTCGGCCACTGGACAAGGTCGTGGTCACGACCAAACCGCTACCCTTGGGCTGCATCGTGCAGCCGAATCGGGCCAGCGCGTCATGAACGCCTTGCCAGCTCGCATCCGGCGCCTGCATGACCGCGTGGAGCGCGGAGGCCGGCGCTCCCGCGATCCATCTCTGAAAGGAGGCGCCGTTGAGGTTCCGTTCGGCGCGCTGGGCGCGCACGCTGATCCGCGGGGCGTCTGGCTCGTTCAAGAGGCCGCGCTCCTGTCGCTCTTTTCGGCTCATGCGGACAACCTTCGGTCCATCCGGGGTGTCCACGGTGACATAGGGACCCTGGGCGCGGCCAAAGCCCAATTCGAGCTCCAGTTCCCGCATGGCACGATCCAGGATGAGGAAATCGCGCCACGGGACGCTCAGCGCGGTGAACTTGGTCGGATGCACTCGGTTGATGACGAGATGGACGTGGTCATGCTCCGTATCGCGATGCATCGGACCAGACCGCCGGGCAGTCCTGGAAGCCGAGCGCTTTCATCACGTGCCGACAGCTGCGATCCGCCTGAGCCGCACGTGGGATGCTCCCCTTGCTGCCAGTTCAGTGCCACGTGATAGACGGGATTGCCGTGGAATCGACCGCGACGCTGGCAGCGACGTACGCTGGCATCGAAGATCGCGGCGACATCCTCGACGTAGCCCACCGGATCTTCTCGCATAAGACCACAGCGTCTCTTCCAGATTGATACTGCCGGACTCGGGCGTCTGACCGGGCGGCAGGACGATCGCGCGATCGGTGCGCAGAATGTAGCGCAGCACCGGACCAAATCCTTTGCTGCGGGTGCTGTGACTCAGCGTGATGACCTTGGCGAGCATTTCGATGGTTATGCTTATCGACGCAGCGACTTCGCAGTGCTCTCCAGCTCCGTCACGAGCACCCACCAGCGCTTGCGATCCTCGGGACTGGCCCAGTCTTTATCCTTGGGGTAGAGGTGCTTGAGCATTCGCCCCAGCCGATCGATACTCTTGGCGGTCTCGGCGTCGGTGCAGCTCGTGACATCCTGGCCTGTCACGCGGCGGCGGATCAGTGCCGACACGGTGAGTCCAGCATTGATTGGCCTGAAGCCGAAGCGCCTCGGCATCGATGCGCGACATCCGCGCGGCGATGAATTCGGTCTTGCCTGATTCGTTCCGGGTCATGTCCTCAATCCCCGGTGGGCAACAGCGGCACGTCAGAAGGCCGTCCGAGACGCACCCCGCGGCACAACGGGTGCGAGGTGGGCGTTTGTGTAACGATTCCGGACCGCGGCCGGAATCGTCACAAACCCCTCGGTCAGGGCTGCGCCCCGACACCCCCGCGCGTGCTCGCACCGCGCTTCCGAGCCGTGCTCCGCGCCTGCGGCTTGTCACACGTTGCCTTCCCGAGGATTGGATGACACGGAGGAGACCTCGTGGGTGAAGAGCATGATCGTGGTGAGCAGGCCGCCGCCGATTCGGATGGCGCACTCTCCCCGTCCCTCGATCAGTCGAGGATGCAGGCGCAGCGTCGCGCAGCGACGGACCGGCTGTTGGCGCGACTCAAAGCCCTGGACGGGACGCACGCCGCCCAGACGCCGCGTGCGTATGCGCAGCGCTACGTGCGGCAGCAGGAGGCTCTGATCCTCGGATTACTCAATGCGTGGGTGGGAACGGAGGAAATCCTGACCGACCTGGCGCCGGCCTTATCTTCTATCCCGACAGCCGAGTTTCGCCACGCCATCGCGCAACTGCGAGACAGGCAGCGTAAACAGATCGGCGCGAGTCCGGCGACTGCCCCGGCGCGCCCCGCAGCGGCACAGCCGCCTGGAGCCTCCGATCAGGCCCCGTCCGGGCCAACCGCTTCGACACCGTCCGCCCCGGATCGGCGAGCGGACGAATCCGATGAGGACTACCGGCTGCGCAAGGCGCTCGAAGGACCACCCGATCAGTCTCGGCAATTCATCGGCGAGCACTGACCGCAGACCGATGAGGCTCGTGCCCAAGAAGCCATCACTGGCTTCGGTCCGTCCCGGCTGGAAACATCGAGATTGGAGTGATCGGCGTCGAACACTATGAGACGCGGCCGGCGCTCGACGGGCTGCTCAAGGTAGAACTGAACGAGCGCTCGGGTGGCCAGACTCCTACCGACCCCGCCTTTATCGCCGTCAACGAGGATTGTCTTGAGCACGAATGCTCCTTGATCTTCCCATTGAATGAGCCGCCACGGAGGCTGAGTGGATCAACTGCGCTGGCCGCCTGGAAGAGATCCGCGATCTGGATGCCCGTCATCGTGAATACGTACGTCCGCGCAGATCGGCAGCGTCTTTGACGGCCGCGGGTGTCGACGTCGACGGCGTGGAGCCCTTCCCACAGGCCTCCACGTACCGCTCGATCTCTTTCAGGGTCACGTAGGTCCTGGCACCGTCCTTCTGGATCTTGATCCCGCCTTCGGCAATCCGCTTGTACAGCTGCGCCCGGCTCATGCGCAATATGCCGGCGACCTCGTTGATGTCAAAGCGCAGAGCCGGCAGCGGGCGGGTATGTTCCGCAAGAACGTTTCGAGGGTACTTCGACATACCAGCTCTTTGATTCTGGGTCGCGCGCCGCTGGCAAACCGGATATGGAGCAATCCTCTCTGCGGCAACGCTTTCCACCGCGCGGTGGTTGGCCCCCTGCTGTCAAAGAGCGCCCAAGCACGGACAAAGGCGCGATTTCCGACCACCAACGAAACTCAGCCCGCCTTTCTCCGCAGTACCAGCGGAACGTCCAATTCCACCCGATCGTAAATGACCTTCGGCGTGATGCGACCTCGCTCGTCTCGGTCCAGACGAACGAGCCCGTAGTGTTCCATCGTCCGCAGCGTGCGCGACAAGTTCGACTTCGCCCGACCCGTGATCCGGGCGAGATCCTCGAGCGACTGAGGGGTTCGATCTGAAATCACGCGCAGCAGCTCCCGATTACGGGCCGAGAGGATCTTGGCGAATGACTCCGTCGAGGTGAACCAAACCTTCGGCTCCCCGGGCTCGAGGCGCCGCTCGCCGCGAGCCACCGCGAGCGTCCGCGCCTTCATCTCTTCGTAGCTGGCAATGCCGACTCTCAAGGTTGTCATGGCAGTACTCCTCGTTCGCGCAGCACAGCGTCGACTGCATTCCAAAAGTCGGCCACCAGTGTCGCTGCGTCGGAATACTCATACGGGGCGACCGTCCCCAGTCTGTGGCGATGATCCTGGGAGCCGCCTCGCTGCTGTCCTTCCACCGGATGGGCGTTATCGAAGCCGACGAGGCGTTCACCGTCCGGCCCGTGTAGCGTGAGCGAGTAGTCGATGCCGTGCGGTTTCTCGGGCGACACCGGTACCTGCGTCACGACGAACTTGACCCAGTGGCCTCCTTCAGGATCGACCACGAGCACCTGCCCGTCGAGGTCCAGAAGGACATCCAGGGTCGGATCGCGAGATTCCGTCACACCGTGAAGGTTATCAGATTAAGATAACCTTATCAAGCTCGTGGAGGTAGCGCGTGGATACCAGTTGCTCGCACTCGAGCACGACTCGATCGCAGCGAGCGCCAGGCACGGACAAAGGTGCGATTTCCGCAGGGAATCCCCGGAAACTACGCGGCCACTGTTTCCGTACGGTTTCCGTACGGCGATTTTTGGTGAACACGGAGGATCACCAGAAGTGGCTTAATTTGGCGGAGAGAGAGGGATTCGAACCCTCGAAGGGCTTTTGACCCTTACACCCTTAGCAGGGGTGCGCCTTCGACCACTCGGCCATCTCTCCGACTCGCGGGACGGGTGCAATCAAGCGAGCGTGCGCAGACCGTTTGGAGGCGACCCTCGGCCGACTGCAAGCAGGACGGCCATCATACTGGCATCGCCTACGAGAGGCAAAACGCACGCGGCGGGCACGCGAAGTCCGCAGGGCCCGAGATGGCGAATCAAGCTGCGCGAGTGGGATTGCCGCGGCACGGCAGATCCCACCGGCTAGACCGACGCGAACTCCGAGGACCGGCTCGAGTCCTCTGCATGCTCGGCTGGCTGGCCGCCTTGCTGCTCGCGCTTGATGCGCTCGTAGATTTCTTCGCGGTGAACGGCAACGCTCTTCGGCGCGTTGATGCCGATCCGAACCTGGTTCCCCTTGACCCCCAGCACAGTGACGGTGACCTCGTTGCCGATCATCACCGTCTCGCCCACCCGCCTCGTCAGAATAAGCATTTGTATTTTCCTCCTTGTTTTTGCAGCGGCACCCTTTAAGGCGGAGACAGCCGCAAAAATCCGGCTCCGAATCTAGCGAGTGTCACAAAAAAGACAAATAAGAGAAACCCTGAAACTGTCTGGACCCGCTCCAAGCTTGGCGGTGCGGCGCCGTACGGCGCTCATCGATCCGCACCGCTGCGACGTTGACACCTCAAGACTTTTGCGGCGCAGCCAATCTCGCTCTAACGAGATCCGGAACCGACTGGAGCGCGGCATCGAGCGCGGCCGGATGGATGCCGCCTGCCTGCGCGAAGTCCGGATGTCCGCCGCCCTTGCCCCCGAGCTGTGCGGCCACCACGCCGATCAGTTCGCCGGCCTTGACCTTCGCCGTGTGGTCTGCCGTGACGCCCGCGGCCAGCAGCACCTTCGCGGGGCTCTCCACGGACGCCAGGACGATCACCGCGGATTTGAGGCGGCTCTTCAGCTGGTTGACGGCGGAACGCAGCGCGGCGGCGTCCGCGCCCTCGACCTTCGTCGCGATGACCTTCACGCCCTCCACATCAACGGCGCCCGCCGCAAGGTCCGCGCCCTGCCCCGAGGCGAGCCGGTCCTTCAACGTGCGGATCTCACGCTCCATGTGCCGGATACGCTCCAGGGCGTCCCGCACCTTCTCGGGGAGATCCTCGCGCGAGCCTCTCACGAGCTCGGCGGTCTCGCGCAACAGGGCGTCGTTCCGCTCCACATGATCGATGGCGGTGCTTCCGGTCACGGCCTCGATACGCCTCACTCCTGCGGCGACGCCACTCTCGCCGACCACCTTGAACAGCCCGATATCGCCCGCGCGCTGCACGTGCGTGCCGCCGCACAGCTCCATCGAGAAATCGCCCACGCGGAGCACTCTCACGTCCTTGTCGTACTTCTCGCCGAATAACGCCATGGCGCCGGAGGCGACAGCCTCCTCGTAGCCCATCACCCGGGTCTCTGCCGGAGCATTGCGCCGGATCTCGGCGTTCACCAGGCGCTCGATGTCGGTGAGCTCCTGGCCCGACACCGGCTGGAAGTGCGAGAAGTCGAAGCGCAGGCGGTCGGGTGCGACCAGCGAGCCCTTCTGCTGCACGTGCTTGCCGAGGACCTGGCGCAGCGCCGCGTGCAGCAAGTGCGTCGCGGTGTGGTTGAGAGCGACTGCGCGGCGCCGGGCGCCATCGACGTTCGCCGCAAGTACATCGCCGAGCTTGATGACGCCATCGGCCACCCGCCCGATGTGCGAATGCGCGGCGCTGCGCTTCTGCGTATCCTCCACGATGAACCGGACCCCCGGCCCGGCGAGCTCCCCGGTGTCCCCGACCTGGCCGCCGGCCTCGGCATAGAACGGCGTTCGATCGAGCACCACCTCGCCGCGCTCGCCGGTGCGCAATGCTTCGACGGACGCGCCATCCTTCAGCAACGCCACCACGCAGCCGTCGGCGCTCAACCCGTCGTAGCCCTGAAATTGCGTCCGCGCGCCGACCGCGGCACCGCCGCGCAGATCCACACCGAAGCGGCTCGCGGCACGAGCGCGCTCGCGCTGCGCATCCATCGCCGAATCGAAGCCCGCCTGGTCGATCGTCAGCCCGCGCTCCCGCGCGATGTCGGCGGTGAGGTTGACCGGAAAGCCGTACGTGTCATAGAGCTTGAAGACGGCGTGTCCCGGAATGACCCCGGGCGAGGCGGTCGCGGAAGCCGGCGGTGCGCCGGCCGCGGGCGCGGCGCCCGTCCGGGCAAGCTTTACGATCTCCTCCTCGAGCAGCCCCATTCCCGTCGCGAGCGTCTCGGCGAACCGCCCCTCCTCCTGCGCGAGCACGCGCTCCACGTGCGGGCGCGCGCGAGTGAGCTCGGGATACGCGGCGCCCATCTCCCGCTCGAGCACCGGCACGAGCTTGTGGAAGAAGGGCTCCCGCATGCCGAGCTGGTACCCATGCCGCACGGCACGGCGAATGATGCGCCGGAGCACGTAGCCGCGGCCCTCGTTCGAGGGCAGCACGCCGTCCACCACGAGGAAGGCGCACGAGCGGATGTGATCGGCAATGACCCGCAGCGAGCTCGAGGACCGGTCGCGGGTACCGGTGAGGACGGCCGCCGCCTCGATGAGGCTCCTGAACAGATCGATCTCGTAGACCGAGTGCACTCCCTGCAGGATGGCGGAGATGCGCTCGAGTCCCATGCCGGTATCCACCGACGGTTTGGGGAGCGGCGACTGCTTGCCGTCCGGCGAGCGGTCGAACTGCATGAATACGAGATTCCAGAACTCGACGAAGCGCTCGCCGTCCTCGTCCGGTGAGCCGGGCGGACCGCCGGGCACGCCCGGGCCATGATCGTAAAAGATCTCGGTGGAAGGGCCGCAGGGACCCGTATCGCCCATGGTCCAGAAGTTCGAGTCCTCGCCGAGGCGCGACAGGCGAGCCGCCGGTACGCCGACCTCATTCACCCAGATTCCGGCCGCCTCGTCGTCGTCGCGATACACGGTCACCCACAGCCGCGCCGGGTCGATCTCGAGCTCCCCGGTGATGAAATCCCACGCGAAGCGGATGGCGTCGCGCTTGAAGTAGTCTCCGAAGGAGAAGTTGCCGAGCATCTCGAAGAAGGTGAGATGGCGGGCCGTGTAGCCGACGTTCTCGAGGTCGTTGTGCTTGCCGCCGGCCCGCACGCAGCGCTGGCTCGATGCGGCGCGTGAATAGTCCCGCCTGTCCCTTCCGAGGAACACGTCCTTGAACTGAACCATTCCCGCCGTGGTGAACAGCAGCGTCGGGTCGTTCGCGGGAACGAGGGGACTCGATGGCACCACCGTGTGCCCGCGCGCACGGAAAAACTCGAGAAAGGCGCGCCGGATGTCCGCCGCGCTCGTGGGAGGCGATTGGCTCAAAGTGATTCTTCCGCAGTGAGATCAGGGCCCAGGGCCGCCCGGATATGATCCGATGAAAACCCCCGGTACTGCAAAAAGCGCGCTTGGCGGCTCCGCTCGGCCCAGGACCCGGGCTCGCCGGCCCCGAACTTGCGGACCCGCACCTGCCGCGCGATCGCCCCCCAGTCCGGTCCGTGTTCGAGCGCGGCGTCGATCAGCTCGGCGGGAAGGCCGAGCGCCTTGAGGCTCGCGGTGATCCGCACCGGACCCTGCCCGCGGTTGGCGTGAGAGGAGACGTAGTTCTGGGCGTAGCGCACATCGTCGATCGCGTGCTCCGCGACGAGCTCGGCGAGGGCTGCCGCCACGAACGCCGGATCGAAGCCCCGCCCTTGTAGCCGCTCGCGCAACTCGGCGCTGGTGAAGTCGCGACGCGCGAGCAGCGTGACCGCCGCGGCGCGCACCGCCCGGGGATCGCGCGGCCGCTCGCGGTCCGCAGAGTCCCCTGCCCGCAGCGGGTCCGGGGAGTCGCCCGCCCGCCTGTCAGGCCGTGTTCGCCTGCTCACCGTGGCGCGGCTGGCGGACAGGCAGCAGGCGGGCGCGGAGCAGCTCCTCGATCTCCCGCGCCACATCCTTGTGCTGCTGCAGGTACAGGCGCGCGTTGTCCTTGCCCTGGCCGATGCGCTCGCCCTTGTAGCTGTACCAGGCGCCGGACTTCTCGATGATGTTCTGCTGGCTGCCGAGCTCGATGATCTCGCCTTCGCGCGAGATTCCGAAGCCGTACATGATCTCGAACTCCGCCTCGCGGAACGGAGGGGAGACTTTGTTCTTCACCACCTTCACGCGCGTCATGTTACCGACGACTTCCTCGCCGTTCTTGATGGCGCCGATGCGGCGGATGTCGAGGCGCACGGAGGCGTAGAACTTGAGCGCGTTGCCACCGGTCGTGGTCTCGGGATTGCCGAACATGACCCCGATCTTCATGCGGATCTGATTGATGAAGATGACGATGGTGTTGGAGCGTTTGATGTTGCCCGTGAGCTTGCGCAGCGCCTGCGACATCAGGCGCGCGTGCAGGCCGACCTGCATCTCGCCCATCTCCCCTTCGATCTCCGCCTTCGGCGTCAGCGCCGCCACCGAATCGATGACGACAACGTCCACGGCGCCGGATCGCACCAGCATGTCCGTGATCTCGAGCGCCTGCTCGCCGGTGTCCGGCTGGGAGACGAGCAGATCGGTCACGTTGACGCCGAGCTTCTCCGCATAGTGGGGATCGAGCGCGTGCTCCGCATCGACGAACGCCGCCGTGCCGCCGTTACGCTGGATCTCGGCCACGACCTGGAGCGTGAGGGTGGTCTTGCCGGAAGCCTCCGGGCCGAAGACCTCCACGCATCGACCGCGAGGCAGCCCGCCGATGCCGAGCGCAATGTCGAGCCCCAGCGAGCCGGTGGAGACCGCCTCCACGTCCCACGAGGCGGGAGCGTCCCCGAGACGCATGACCGAGCCCTTGCCGAACTGCTTCTCGATTTGTCCGAGCGCGGCGGCGAGCGCCTTCTTGCGGTTGTCGTCCATTCTGCGAAGTCCTCGGGATTGCGTGCCGTGATTATCCCACAAAGAAATCGGCGCCGGGACGTGGGAAGCGATGCGTTCGCGCGAATTCTCAGCTCTTTCACGCTCTGCACAGTGGCCAGGAGTCGAGGACACTGTACAGCGATCCGCTAGGTCCGGTGCGACTCTCGACGAGCGCGAAAGCGCCGAAGGTCCACCCGACCGGGGACAGCTTCCGGCCGGACGGCCGGTCCCTCACTTGACGCGCCAGCGTAACGTGCGCGCGGAAGGGCTTGAGATCCGGACTAAACCCGGCCGCAGCGAGCGACTGCTTGAGCCCCTCGGCGAGCTCCGCCGCGCCCGCAGATTCCCGGCTTGCCGTGGCGCAGAGCACCTGCGAGCGGGGCCAGTAATCGATCGCATCGAGCGTCAACTCGAGGGAGGGCGGTCCGGAGCCGGCGCCTCGGCAAGCCTGGCAGGCCGACTCCCGAACCGTCACGATCGCGGTTTCCGGCACCGAGCCGAGGAACGCAAGAGTCAGATGCAGGTTCTCCTCCGGGACCTCCCGGCCGCCGTGCACCGAGCCCATCGCATCCCGCACCGCCGCCCCGAGCTTGCTCTGCATGGCGGCCGTCGGCCACAGCGCGAAGAACAGCCGGCGCGTGCTCATCGCCGAGCGCGTAGGGCCCGCGGCCGGGATCGCAACGGCCGCCGCGGTAGCCCCAGCGCGAGACTCCGCTCGATGAGCCGCAGAGCGCGCTCCACCGACTTGCGCCGGACGGCCTCCCGACCGCCGCCGAACCGCTCGAGCGCAGTCGCGGAGCCGATCGATCTTCCGATCCGCCGCGCCACACAGAACCAGACGGTGCCCACCGGCTTGCCCGGCGTGCCCCCGTCCGGACCTGCGATCCCGCTCACGGCGACCGCAACCTCGGCGCCCGACACCCGCAGAGCCCCACGAGCCATCTCCCGCACGGTCTGCTCGCTCACGGCGCCGAAGCGCCGCAGTGTCAGCGGGGAGACCCCGAGCGCTCGCCGCTTCGCCTCGTTGGAGTACGTCACGTAGCCACTGTCGAGCCACTGCGAGCTGCCCGCCGTGTCGGTGAGCGCCTTCGCCACCCATCCGGCCGTGCAGGACTCGGCCGTCACCACGCGCAGGTGAGCGCGCTGCAGCTGCCTCCCCACCCTTAGCCCCAGCCGGGCGAGCGCCGCATCGTTCATGGCGCGAGTCTACTGCGGCGCGTTAGCCTGTGCCGGCTGCCAGCACGTCGAATCGCCCCTGCCGCACGGCGTAGTCTTGCAGGGCGCGCTCGAAATGGCGCTCATCGAAGTCCGGCCAGAGGCACTGGGTAAAGTGCAGCTCGGCGTACGCCGATTCCCACAGCATGAAGTCGCTGAGGCGTCTCTCCCCTCCGGTGCGGATGAGCAAGTCGACTGCCCCCGCGGCGAGCGCGGAAGCGTCGACCTCCTGGAGGAGGCGATGGAACTCCTCGGGCGCCAACCGGGCCCCAGGTTCGGCGCTCCATGCCGCCTGCACGATACTGTCGTGAGTCGAGTAATCGATGACGATGCGCAGCCGCATGCGCGACCCCGCCGAGGTGAGCCGCTCGCTCTGCTCGACGGCGCGCAGGAGGCTCCCTTCCATCCGCTCGCGCCGGCCGATCACGTGGATGCGAATCGACCGCTCGACGCAGCGGCATGTCTCGCTCAAGAGATACCTCACGAGGAGCGCCGCGGTGGGATCGGGCTCGCCGATCGGGTGCACCCCATCCGACGCGGGGCTCGCGTAGAGAGTCAGCGTTGCGACGCCTGCGCGCGCCGCCGCCTCGACCGCGGCGCGCACGGCCTCGACGCCCTCACCAGGCCCCAGGCTCCGCGGCAGGCCGCGCCGGGCCGCCCAGCGCGCGCTTGCGCCCATGATGATCGCGACATGCACAGCCGGACTCATTCACTTTGCGGCACAAAGTGGCTGGTACTTTACCATGCAAAGTTACGTAGGGTCCAAAGTGCGGCAACGTCTCTCCGACCGATGAGTGCGGCCCGCTCTGGCCGCGCGGCTCGACGGCCATGCCCGGCATCCGGGTATCGTAAGATGAGGGAGTGACCGTTCGCGGCGCACCGGGCGGCGCGAGATGAGGACGCGCATCGATCAGTAAATCGCTGAATAAGCACGAAAACCACCCCAACGACGGCCTTTCCGTGGAAGCATCCCCGCACACCCCCGTGATGCAGCAATACCTGCGCGTCAAGGCGCAGTACCCCGATGCGCTGCTCTTCTACCGGATGGGCGACTTCTACGAGCTGTTCTACGAGGATGCGCGCCGCGCGGCCGCCCTCCTCGACATCACGCTCACCACCCGCGGGCAATCGGCCGGCCAGCCGATTCCCATGGCGGGCGTGCCTTTCCACAGCGTCGAGACCTACCTCGCCCGGCTCGTGCGCAAGGGCGAGCGCGTCGCCATCTGCGAGCAGCTCGGCGATCCTGCCAAATCGAAGGGGCCCGTCGAGCGGCAGGTCGTTCGCGTCATCACGCCGGGCACGGTCACCGACGAGGCGCTGCTCGAGGAGAGGCAGGACACGCTCCTCGCCTCCCTCGCGCGCGACGGCGCGCGCTTCGGCCTCGCCTGGCTCGACCTCGCGGCGGGCCGCTTCACGCTGCTCGAGACCGAAGGCGATCACGCGCTCGCGGCCGAGCTCGAGCGCTTGAAGCCCGCCGAGCTGCTGGTGGCGGAGGATGCCCGCACGCCGCCGCCCCGCAACGGCACGGCGGTGCGCTCGAGGCCGGCCTGGCACTTCGAGCTCGCGAGCGCATCGAGGCTGCTCACCGACCAGCTCGGAACGCTCGACCTGAAGGGCTTCGGCGTGGACGAGCTGCCGCTCGCCCTGCGCGCCGCCGGCGCGCTGCTGCAATACGTGCGCGACACCCAGAAGGCCGCAGCGCCACACATCCGCGGCATCACCGTGGAGGAGCGCTCGGAGGCTCTGATTCTCGACGCCGCGACCCGCCGCAACCTCGAGCTCGATGCCAGTATCAGCGGCAATGCGGATGCGACGCTCTTTGCGCTGCTCGATCGATGCGCGACGGCGATGGGATCGCGCGAGCTGCGCCGCTGGCTCAATCGGCCGCTGCGGGATCCGGCGCTCCTGCGCGCGCGCTATCAGGCGCTCGCCGCCCTCATCGACCGGCGGCGCTTCGAGGCGCTCGGCGGAGAGCTGCGTGCCGTCGGCGACATCGAGCGGATCGTGACGCGGGTCGCGCTGCGCTCTGCCCGGCCGCGCGACCTCGCGCAGCTGCGCGCAGCGCTCTCGTCTCTGCCGGCGCTACGCAGGACTGTCGCGGCGCTCGACTCGCCTCTGCTGCACACGGTGCACGAGCGCATCGGCGACCACGGTGATGCGGTGAGGCTGCTCGAGCGGGCGATCGCCGTGGAGCCGCCGGCGTTCCTGCGCGACGGAGAGGCGATCGCGCCGGGGTACGACGCGGAGCTCGACCAGCTGCGGCGCATCGCGACCCACACCCAGGAGTTCTTGCTCGAGCTGGAGCGGCGCGAGCAGGAGCGCTCCGGCATCGCGGGACTGAAGCTCGGCTTCAATCGCGTGCAGGGCTTCTTCATCGAGGTCTCGAGAAGGGATGCCGAGCGCGTGCCCAAGGATTACGTGCGCAAGCAGACGGTCAAGTCGGCCGAGCGCTTCATCACCACGGAGCTCAAGAGCTTCGAGGACAAGGTGTTGAGTGCGCGCGAACGGGCGCTCGCCCGCGAGAAGGAGCTGTACGAGGGAGTGCTCACCCAGCTCGCGGACCGGCTGGGAGCGTTGCAGGCGACCGCGAGCGCAGTGGCGGAGCTCGACGCCCTCACGAGCCTCGCCGAGCGGGCGTGCGCGCTGCAGTGGACCGCGCCGCACCTCGTGGACGAGCCGGTGCTTGCCATCGAGGGCGGGCGGCATCCCGTCGTGGAGCGCTTTCTCGGCGGCACGTTCGTGCCGAACGACCTGAAGCTCGACGGCGGGCGCCGGATGCTGATCATCACCGGCCCGAACATGGGCGGGAAGTCCACGTACATGCGCCAGGCAGCCCTCATCGTCATCCTCGCGCACATCGGGAGCTTCGTGCCCGCCGACCGCGCGGTGATCGGGCCGCTCGATCGCATCTTCACCCGCATCGGGGCCGCCGACGACCTCGCGGGCGGCCGCTCCACCTTCATGGTGGAGATGACCGAGGCGGCGAACATCCTGCACAACGCCACGGCGCGCAGCCTCATCCTCATGGATGAGATCGGCCGCGGCACGAGCACGTTCGACGGCCTGTCGCTCGCGTGGGCCGTGGCGCGCCACATCGCCGCTCGCGTGCAGGCGTTCACCCTGTTCGCGACGCACTACTTCGAGCTCACCGCGCTCGCCGCGCAGATCGAGGCCTGCCGCAACGTGCATCTCGATGCGACGGAGCACGGCGAGGAGGTCGTCTTCATGCACGCCGTGAAGGACGGCCCGGCGAATCGCAGCTATGGCTTGCAAGTCGCGCAGCTGGCCGGCGTGCCCCGGGAGGTGATCGCGCAGGCCCGCGAATATCTCGCGGCGCTCGAGTCCGAGCGGGACGGACGGCGGATCCGCGGCGCCCAGACAGAGCTGCCTCTGTTCACGCCTGCGCCCGAATCCCAGGCCGACACGCTGCGCGCGGCCGTCGAGGCACTCGATCCGGACGTGCTCTCACCCAAAGCCGCGCTGGAAGCCCTCTACGAGCTGCGCGCGCTGCTCAAGCGCGGCGGCTCGGGACGCGACAGCGAGAAGTGACCGTTGCGCAGGAAGGCGCCCGTCTCCCGCGCGACGCGCGCGGAGAGCAGCATGCCCATGTGGCTCACGGGCAGCGTGATGTGGTCCGTCGCGCCGGCAAGCCGCGTCTCTCTCACCGCGATGGTGCCGTCGTTCGCCTCGCCGAAGCCCGCGAACAGTCGGCCCAGTCCGAGCGGACGCGTGCCGGCGATGATGCCGAGCGGGCGCGCACTGCTCCAGCGCCGCTCGCGCTCAACGAGCAGCTCCTCTGCCACGCACCGCCCCAGCATCGAGGCCGCCCACTCGAGCCGAGCCGCGCGCTCGGCGGCTCGGCAGGCGACGGCGGGCGTCCCGAGGAACACTGCCCGTCCCGGAGGCTGCTCGGGGAAGCGCTCGAGCAGCCGATAGATGACGATGCCGCCGAGACTGTGACCCACGAGATGCACCACCTGCGGATGAAGCGCCGCCAGGTGCCGCTGCAGCGCCGTGGTCACCTCGGTCATCGAGCTCGACACCGTCGGGTAGCGGAACGTCGTCACGTCGTAGCCGAACTCACGCGTGAGCCGGCTCCGCAGCAGCAGCGCCTCCCGGCCGCTGAGCCACAGGCCGTGAACGAAGACGACCGTCTCGCGCACCGACCTACTGGGCCGCCGGGGGCGGCCGCACGCGTATGTGGAGCTCCTTCAGCTGCGCCTCGCCGATCTCGGTCGGCGCATCGGTGAGCGGATCGGCCGCGGTCTGCGTCTTGGGGAAGGCGATCACCTCGCGAATGCTGTCAGCTCCCGTCATGAGCATGGCGAGGCGGTCGAGTCCGAAGGCGATCCCGCCGTGGGGCGGCGCGCCGTACTTCAGCGCATCGAGCAGGAAGCCGAACTTCTTGCGCGCCTCGTCCGCCGCGATGCCGAGAAGCTCGAAGACGGTGGACTGCATGGCTTGCTGATGAATGCGCACCGAGCCGCCGCCGATCTCCGATCCGTTGAGCGCAAGATCGTACGCCTTCGCGAGCGCCGCGCCCGGATCCGCGCGCAGCGCCTCCGGATCGTCGCGCTTCGGTGAGGTGAACGGGTGGTGCATCGCGACCCAGCGCCGCGCCTCACCGTCCCACTCGAACATCGGAAAGTCGGTGACCCACAGCGGCCGCCAACCGGGCTCCACCCGACCTGAGTCCTGGGCGATCTTCAGGCGCAAGGCGCCGAGGGAGTCGTTGACGACCTTCGCCGTGCCGGCGCCGAAGAAGATGAGATCGTTGTCCCGCGCCGCCGTGCGCTCGAGGATGCCGCTCACGGCGGCATCGCTCAGGAACTTCACGATCGGCGATTGCAAACCGTCGCGGCCCTTCGAGCGCTCGTTGACCTTGACGTAGGCGAGCCCCTTCGCGCCGTAGCGCCCGACGTAGGCGGTGTAGTCGTCGATTTCCTTGCGCGTGAGCGCGCCCCCCTGCGGGACGCATAGTGCGGCCACGCGGCCGCCGGGGTCCTTGGCCGGCCCGGCGAACACTTTGAACTCCGATTCCCGCACCAGGTCCGCCACGTCCGTGAGCTCGAGCGAAACGCGCAGATCCGGCTTGTCCGATCCGAAGCGCCGCATCGCCTCGGCGAAGGTCATGCGCGGGAACGGGTCCGGGAGTGCTACATCGAGCACCTCGCGGAACAGATGCCGGACCAGCCCCTCCATCAGCTGCAGGATCTCCTCCTGCGTGAGGAAGGAGGTCTCGATGTCGAGCTGCGTGAACTCGGGCTGCCGGTCGGCGCGCAGGTCCTCGTCGCGGAAGCAGCGCACGATCTGATAGTAGCGGTCGAATCCCGCGATCATGAGCAGCTGCTTGAACAGCTGCGGCGATTGCGGCAGCGCGAAGAACTTCCCCGGATGCGTTCGGCTCGGCACCAGATAGTCGCGCGCGCCCTCGGGCGTCGCCTTGGTGAGCATGGGGGTCTCGAGGTCGATGAACCCGTTCGCATCGAGGTATCCGCGCATCGCGCGCGTGATCCGGTGCCGGAGCTTCAAGCGCTCGCTCATCACCTCGCGGCGCAAGTCGAGATAGCGGTACTTGAGCCGCACTTCCTCGCCCACCTGCTCATCGAGCTGGAAGGGCAGCGGCTCGGACCGATTGAGCACCTCGAGCCTCTCGGCGAGCAGCTCGACGCGCCCCGAGGCGAGATTCGAGTTGACCGTACCGGCCGGACGGCTGCGGACGCGGCCCGCGACGCTCACCACGAACTCGTTGCGGAGCCGCTCCGCTTCCTTGAAGACCTCGGCCCGGTCCGGATCGAAGACGACCTGCAGCAACCCCTCGCGATCGCGCAGATCGACGAAGATCACCCCGCCGTGGTCACGGCGCCGATGAACCCAGCCCGCGACCGTGACCTCCCGGCCGATCAGTGTCTCGTCGACGTTGCCGCAGTAATGAGTACGCATGTCCGAAAAAGCCTCCACGAGGCTCCCGCCTCGGACTTGAACCGCCTCTAGCGGGGATACGGCGGCGTCACGACGCCGCAGGTGACGATCATCTTCATCGCCGCATCGACGCTCATATCGAGCGCGATGAGCTGCGAGCGCGGCACGAGGATGATGAACCCCGCGGTGGGGTTCGGGGCCGGCGAGATGAACACGCACACCAGCCGCTGGCCGGTCTTGGCGCTCACCTCCGGGACATCCTCCGCCGTCACGAACCCGATGCTCCAGAGCCCGGGCCGCGGATACTCCACCGCGACGACCTGGTGGAACGAATGCGTCGAGGTGAGCACGCTCTCCGCAAAAGTCTTGACTCCGCCGTACACGGAGCGCACCAGCGGGATTCTATGCAGCAGCTCCTCCCAGTACGCGACCAGCTGGCGTCCGACCAGGTTCGTGACGGCAAGCCCGGTGAGCAGCACGACCACGAACGCGAACACGACGCCGAGCCCGGGAATCGAGACGCCGAGCACCGCCTCGGGGCGATAGTGCTCGGGTATCAGCACCAGCGTCCGATCCATCACATCGACGATGAAGCTCACCACCCAGATCGTGGCCAGGACCGGCAGCCACACGAGCATGCCGGCGACGAGAAACCGCCTCAGGCCCCAGCTGCGCTTGACCGGCACACGCTGCGGCCCGCCCTGATCGCTCGGCGGCACCGCGACGGGATCGGTCACCTGCGCGCCTTGCGCGTCGGGCGGGCCTTCGTCCGTGCGCTCGCGCGCGGGCTTTTCGTCTTGGCAGCCCTCTGCGGCGCGGACTTCTTGCGGGAGAGAGAGCCGCTCTTGCGCTCGGGGCTCTCGGCCGCCGCCTTCGGCTCGCTCGCCTTCCCCTCCGCGGGTTTCGGTTTCGTCTCTCCGGCCTCCGCGGGCTTTGCCTCCTTCGCCTCGCTCTTGTCCGCCGCCTCGGTCTTCTCTCCTTGAGCGAGGTTGCGCTTCGACTCCTTGTCCGACTTGAAGTCCGTCTCGTACCACCCGCCTCCCTTCAAGCGGAAGTTCGGCGCCGAGACCAGCTTCTTGAGGGTGCTCTTGCCGCAGGAGGGACACTTCCTCAAGGGCGGATCGGTGATCCTCTGCATCACCTCGCTGTAGAACTTGCAGCTCGAGCATTCGTATTCGTAGAACGGCATGGCTGTTCGTCGAGTTGTTTGGTTGTCCCCGACCGCAAATTATAGCGGGTCCGAGCCTCTCAGGCGGCCTTTTCGACCGCCTTGTGGAACGTGAGATGCCCGTCACGGACAGTCGCCTTCACGATGTCCCCGGGTCCGAAGTCGCCCTTCAGGATGTGCTGGGCGAGCGCGTTCTCGATCTGCTGCTGGATCACCCGCTTGAGCGGCCGCGCGCCATAGACCGGGTCGAACCCCGCCTCGCCGAGCCGGTCACGCACCTTGTCGTCGAGCACGAGATCCATGCCGCGCTCGGCGAGGCGCTTGCGCAGGTACGCGAGCTGGATATCGACGATCCTGCGGATCTGCTCGGTCCCGAGCGGATGGAACACGACGATGTCGTCGATTCGGTTGATGAACTCCGGCCGGAAACTCTGCTGCACGATCTCCATCACCGCGGTGCGCATCCGCGCGTAGTTCTGGGCGCCCGAGTACTCCTGGATCACGTTCGAGCCGAGATTCGAGGTCATGATGATGACGGTGTTGCGAAAGTCGACCGTGCGCCCCTGCCCGTCCGTCAAGCGCCCGTCGTCGAGCACCTGCAGCAGGACGTTGAACACATCCGGGTGAGCCTTCTCCACCTCGTCGAGCAGCACGACCGAGTAGGGCCGGCGGCGGACCGCCTCCGTGAGATAGCCGCCCTCCTCATAGCCGACGTAACCCGGGGGCGCCCCGATGAGGCGCGCCACGGAGTGCTTCTCCATGAACTCCGACATGTCGATGCGGATCAGGGCATCCTCGGTGTCGAAGAGAAAGCTGGCGAGCGCCTTGCAGAGCTCGGTCTTGCCGACTCCGGTCGGTCCGAGGAACAGGAACGAGCCGTTCGGACGGCGCGGATCGGAGAGTCCCGCGCGCGAGCGCCGGATCGCATCCGAGACGATGCGCACCGCCTCGTCCTGACCCACCACGCGCTTCTCGAGCTCGCCCTCCATCCTCAGCAGCTTCTCCTTCTCCCCCTCCAGCATCTTCGCGACGGGAATGCCGGTCCACTTGGAGACGACCTCCGCGATCTCCTCCTCGGTCACCCGGTTGCGGACGAGGCGCGTTTCCTGCTGCTCCGCGGCCGTCGCCTGCGCGAGCCGCTTCTCCAGCTCCGGAATCCGGCCGTACTGCAGCTCCGCCATCCGCCCGAGGTCGTTCGCGCGCCGAGCGGCATCGAGCTCCGTTCGCACGCGGTCCAGGTCGCCGCGGATCTGGGCCGCGCCCTGCAGCGTCGCCTTCTCCGACTTCCACACCTCCTCGAGGTCGGCGTACTCCTTCTCGAGGTTGCGCAGCGTCTCCTCGAGCGTCTGCAGGCGCTTGCGCGAGGCCTCGTCGGTCTCTTTCTTGAGCGCTTCCTGCTCGATCTTGAGCTGGATGATGCGCCGCTCCAGCCGGTCGAGCACCTCGGGCTTGGAGTCGATCTCCATGCGGATGCGTGCCGCAGCCTCGTCTATCAGGTCGATGGCCTTGTCCGGCAGCTGCCGGTCGGCGATGTAGCGGTGCGATAGCGTCGCGGCGGCGACGATCGCGGGATCGGTGATATCGACCCCGTGGTGCACCTCGTAGCGCTCCTGCAGCCCTCTCAGGATCGCAATGGTGTCCTCCACGGAGGGCTCATCGACCAGCACTCTTTGGAAGCGCCGCTCGAGCGCGGCGTCCTTCTCGATGTACTTGCGGTACTCGTCGAGCGTCGTCGCGCCGATGCAATGCAGCTCGCCGCGTGCCAGGGCGGGCTTCAGCATGTTGCCCGCGTCCATGGAGCCCTCGGCCCGGCCGGCGCCGACGACGGTGTGCAGCTCGTCGATGAACAGGATGACGCTGCCCTCCTGCTTGGCGAGGTCGTTGAGCACACCTTTCAGCCGCTCCTCGAACTCCCCGCGGAACTTCGCGCCCGCGATCAGCGTGCCCATGTCGAGCGCCAGGATCCGCTTGTGGCGCAGGCTCTCGGGCACCTCACCGTTGACGATGCGCTGCGCGAGCCCCTCGGCGATCGCCGTCTTGCCGACCCCGGGCTCCCCGATCAGCACCGGGTTGTTCTTGGTCCTCCTCTGCAGCACCTGGATCGTGCGCCGGATCTCGTCGTCGCGGCCGATCACCGGATCGAGCTTGCCCGCGGCCGCCCGCGCCGTGAGATCGACGGTGTACTTCTCGAGCGCGCCCCGCTGCTCCTCGGCGCCGGGATCGTTCACCTTCTCCCCGCCGCGCACCTCGTCGATGGCCTTCTCCACGGCCCCGCGCACCACCCCGGCATCCTTGAGCAGCCGGCCGAGGGTCGCCCGATCCTCGAACGCGGCGAGGACGAAGAGCTCGCTCGAGATGAACTGGTCCCCGCGCTGCTGCGCGAGCTTGTCCGTCACGTTGAGCAGGCGCCCGAGATCGTTCGAGACATGCACCTCGCCGGGCGTACCCTGCACCGTCGGCAGCCCATCCAGAACGGCGAGCAGCTCGGAGCGGAGCTTGTTGAGATTGGCGCCGACCTTCATGAGCAGCGGGCGGACCGTGCCGCCCTGCTGGTCGATCAGCGCAAGCATCACATGCGCCGGCTCCATGAACTGGTGGTCGCGTCCGACGGCGAGCGACTGCGCATCGGCCAGCGCCGCCTGGAACTTGCTCGTCAACTTGTCCTGACGCATGGGGAGGTCTCGCTCGGGTGTCGGACCTCTTGTGGGGGCGCGACGCCCGGGTTCAAGAGGGGCTCAGCCGTCGAGGGGAAAGTGGCAGCGGACATCGGGGAAGCGAAGGAAATCCCGGTCCGACGTGTGCACCACCGCTCGATACGCCTTCGCCAGAGCCGCAATCTGGGCGTCGCTCACGAGATTACCGCCGGTTCCTCCCGCGCGCTGGAGCAACTCGATGACTTGCCGGTGGTGATCGGTCTGCGGCTCGAGAATCTGACTCACTCCGCGCTCGAGCCACGACTCGACGTGGCTCGCAGCTTGAGACAGGGTCATGGGATTGGGGAAGGCCCGCGCGTTCGTCATCACCCGAACGAAGCCGAAAATGGTGGAATGCGTGAAGCCGACCCCTTCCTCTCCCGCCAGGCAACCTTGCCACCACTCTCGCGCTCGACCGTGAAAGGGGCTCGCTCGGTCGTAGGCGTACACCAGAAGGTTGATGTCCGGAACGATCACTTGCGAGTGGATCGCTTGGACGCTCGATCGGACTCGGCGAGCCGCAGGGACGATGCCACGACGGCTTCGATTTCCAGATCGTCCGCGAATTGATTGAGTCGCAGGGGATCGATTCCTGGACGCATTCCTCCGGTCGCGTGGGCATGCACGACGAATGGAGGTTCCTGCGCTCGGCGCTGCCGATTTGTCAGCCCGTGACGTATGGCCTGGTTCAAAGCCTCCTTGAAGCTCTGCCGCCGGCGTTGCATCGCATCGCGGAGCAACTGCTCCACATCCGGGTCGAGGGTGACAGTCGTTCGGGTCATTTGAGCATCATGATGCTCGACCACCTTGCTGTCAAGATGCTAAGCGATCCACGCCAGCGCCGCCATCCGGCCGCAGCGGCCGTCCCGGCGGTACGAGAAGAACCGCGCCCGATCGGCGTAGGTGCACCAGCCGCCGCCGTACACCTCGTGGACACCGAGCGCCGCGAGCTGCCGGCGCGCCACCGCGTACAGATCGCACTGCCAGCGCCCCCGGGCGTTGGGGGTGAACACCGGGCCGGCCCCGCCATCCACATCGAGCAGCGCCGTGCGCACCTCGCCGCCCACCTCGAAGTGCAGGGGGCCGATGGCCGGACCCAGCCAGGCGAGGAGCTCCGAAGGCGCCACCGCCAGCGCCCGCACCGTCGCGCTGAGCACACCGGCCGCAAGGCCTCGCCAACCGGCATGGGCAGCGGCCACGGCCGTGCCGTCGCGCGCGGCGAATAGCACCGGCATGCAGTCGGCCACCTGGATTGCGCAGACGCGTCCCCGCGCCCGCGTGACCGTGGCGTCGGCGCGCGGGGGCTCGCCCGGCCCGCCGCCCTCGAGGCTCACCGCCTCCGCACCATGCACCTGGTCTAGCCACGACGGCTCCGCGGGCAGCTGCAGCAGCCGGCGCACCCGCCCCCGATTCTCCTGTACGGCCTCGGGCGCATCGCCGGTGTGTAGTCCGAGGTTGAGCGTGTCGAACGGCGGCCGGCTCACCCCGCCTTGCCTCAGCGTGAAAACTGCCCGTACGTCCGGGGGGACGGGCCAATCGGGAGTGATGACGGGAAGCGCCGGGTCGCTCGGCGCCGGTCCGTCCGGCGCCCGTCCGTTCGGCCCCGATCCGCTCATCGCCGCCCCGCCGCGCCGCGCGACCCACGAGCCGCCTGCGCCTCACTCGCCTCACGCAGGTCCGCATCGAGGGCGTCGATCAGCCCGGTCATATCGGCGGGCAGGGGAGCCTCCCACTGCATGGTGCGCCCCGTCCGCGGATGCGCGAGCTGCAGTCTTACGGCGTGCAGCGCCTGTCGCTTGAGCGAGCCGAGCGCCGCGAGGAGTGCCGGTCCGCTCGCCGGCGGAATACGGCGGCGGCCGCCATACACCGGATCTCCCACGATCGGGTAGCCGACATGCGCAAGGTGCACCCGGATTTGATGGGTCCGGCCGGTGTCGAGCTGCGCTTCGGCGAGCGTGTGTGCCCGAAAGCGCCGCACGACGCGCAGATGCGTGACCGCCCGGCGGCCGTCTTTGCGCACCGCCATCCGGGTGCGGATCGAGCGGTGGCGGCCGACGGGCTCATCGATGCTGCGTCCTCCGGTCATGACGCCGGTGCAGATCGCGAGATAGCGGCGCTCGATCTCGCGGGCGGCGAGCGCCGCCACGAGGCGCGTGTGCGCCTCGACCGTGCGCGCGACGACGAGCAGCCCGCTCGTATCGCGATCCAGCCGGTGCACGAGGCCGGCGCGGGGCACCACGGCGAGCCCGGGATCGAGCCCAAGTAGAGCGTTCTGCAGCGTGTGAGAGGGATTTCCGGCGCCGGGATGCACGACGAGGCCCGCCGGCTTGTTGATGACGAGCATCGCGCTGTCCTCGAACACCACGTCGACCGGCAACGCCTCGGGGGCAACGGCGCCCGTGGCCGCAAGCCGCGCCTCGATGCGCACGCGCTCCCCCCCGAGTACCTTGTCGCGCCCCCGCGGTGTACGGCCTTCGACCAGGACCGCCCCGAGGTCGATCCAGCTCTTCAGGCGCGCGCGCGAGTACTGGGGCAGCGCACTCGCCAGGGCCTGGTCGAGCCGCATCCCCGCCAGCTCGAGGGGCAGCGTCAGCTCGTGTGTTCGGAACTCCTCGGTCACTCTTTGAGTCGTAAGGCCGGGTCGGCGGATTGGCTATACTGCTCCATTAACTTCCTTCCATCGAGGGGCCCCATATCTCATGTCCGCATCCGCGCTCGCACGGAGCATGGCACTCGTGCTCTGCCTGTTCTGCTTCGCCACCACGGGCTGCCACACGGCCGCCAAGAAGAAGATGCAGGCGAACCCCGATCTTCTCTACAAGGCGGCGCACCGCGAGATGGTCAACTACAACTACAAGGGGGCCATCAAGCTCTACGAGGCCCTCACGGCCCGCTTCCCGTTCACCGATCAGGCGCGACAGGCGCGAATCGACCTGATCTACGCCTATTACCGTAACAACGAGGCCGATTCGGCGACGGACGCCGCCGATGAGTTCATCCGCGAGAATCCCACCCATCCCCGGGTGGACTATGCCTGGTACGTCAAGGGGCTCGTGAACTTCCAGCCCCCGGCGAACGTGCTGGAGCGCCTGTTCCACGCCGATATCACCAAGCGCCCGCCGAACAATGAGCTCAAGTCATTCGACGCCTTCCGCACGGTCGTCGAGCAGTATCCGAAGAGCGCCTACGCCTACGACGCCCACCAGCGCATGGTCTACCTCCGCGATCGGCTCGCGAACTACGACGTGCACGTTGCCGACTACTACATGCGCCGCGGCGCGTACGTCGGGGCCGTCCGGCGCGCGAACGAATGTATCGAACAGTTCGACGGGGCGCCCGCGGTGCAGCAAGCGCTCCAGATCATGATGGCGGGCTACGACAAGCTCGGGCTGAAGGAGCGGGCCGCGCAGGCTCGCGAGGTCTATCAGGTCAATTTCCCGAATACCTCGCAGCAATACAGAGAGCCAGTCCACCACTGGTGGAAATTCTGGTAGCGATCCCTATCGCCGGTACCCGTTGGTGATCGGATAGCGCCAGTCCCGGCCGAACGCGCGACGGCTCACCCGCACGCCGGGCGGCGCCTGGCGCCGCTTGTACTCGTTGCGCTTGACGAGGTCCAGCACCCGCCCGACCGTCGCACGGTCGAAGCCGCGCGCCTCGATCTCGTCGACCGAGAGATCCTCCTCGATGAACGCTTCCAGGATCGGGTCGAGCACGTCGTAGGGAGGGAGCGAGTCCGAGTCCTTCTGGTCCGGGCGCAGCTCCGCCGAGGGCGCCCGGTCGATCACCCGCTGCGGAATCGCCCGCTCGCGGCTGTTGCGGTAGCCGGCGAGCCGGTAGACCAGGAGCTTGCTGCAATCCTTGATCGGCGCGAAGCCGCCCGCCATGTCGCCGTAGAGCGTCGCGTAGCCGACGGCCATCTCGCTCTTGTTTCCGGTCGTGAGCAGCATCCTGCCGGTCTTGTTCGAGATGCCCATCAGGATCAGCATCCGGCAGCGCGACTGGATGTTCTCCTCCGCGCTGTCGGGCCGCCGGCCGGCGAACTGCTTCTCGAGGGCAGCGAGCATCGTCTGGAACATGCTCTCGATGGAGATGATGCTGTAGGCCACCCCCAGCGTGCGCGCCTGCTCCTCCGCGTCCTCGATGCTCATGGGAGAGGTGTAGCGGGACGGCATCATGACGGCATGAACGCGCTCCGCGCCCAGCGCATCCACGGCGATGGCCAGCGTCAGCGCCGAGTCCACGCCGCCGGAGAGCCCCATGACGACTCCGGGGAATCCGTGCTTGTTCACGTAGTCCCGCACGCCGAGCACCAGCGCGTGGTAGATGCTCGCCTCGTCCGTGAGCTCGGGGGCGACGGCTTCGGGCTGCGGCACGGCCTTCGATCCCTTGCGCACCAGCTCGACGACGTAGGTTCCCTCCTCGAATGCCGGAGCACGCATCACGACGTTGCCCTGCCCATCCATCACGAACGAGTTGCCATCGAACACCAGCTCGTCCTGGCCTCCGACCATGTTCACGTACACGATGGGCAGGCGCACGTCGGCGACGCGGTCGCGCGCGATCCGCTCGCGCTCCCGCTGCTTGTGAATCTCGTAGGGCGAGGCGTTGATCACGATGAGCAGCTCCGCGCCTCGCGCGAGGGCGGCCCGGGCCGACTCGACCTCCCACATGTCCTCGCAGACCAGGAGCCCCAGCTTGAAGCCGCGGCACTCGACGACCGTCGGCTCGCTGCCCGCCCGGAAGTAGCGCTTCTCGTCGAACACCTTGTAGTTGGGCAGCTCGCTCTTGCGGTGGTTCGCGAGGAGCCGGCCGTCGCTGATCAAGGCCCCCGCATTGAAGATGTTGAGGCCGCTGTACTCGGGATAGCCGACGTAGACGCAGACGCCCTGCACCTCGCGGCGCATCGCCTCGAGCCCCGCTTCCACCTGCCGGCGAAAGCCGCGGTGGAACAGCAGGTCCTCGGGCGGATAGCCGGAGAGGGTCAGCTCCGGAAACACGAGCAGATCCGCGGCGAGCGCCGCGCGCTCGCGCCGGGCCGTCTCGATCACCCGCCCCGCGTTGCCCTGCACGTCGCCGACCAGCAGATCGAGCTGCGCGAGCCCGATCCGCAGCCGCGGCTCGGCGCCCGGGTGGGGCTGAGGCCCCGGAGGGGCGGACCCCATCGTTCCAGGCGATTGAGTGCTCATGTATATGTTCAGCAGGCTCCGTGCGACCGAGACCTGGTACGGCCGCAGCCGGAAGGCGGCGGCTACCGGTGCCTCGCGGCCTTGGTCTTGCGCCCGGCGCGCTTGGCGGGGGCGGCGCGTCGAGCCGGCGCCGCACGCCGGGCCGGTGCAGCGCGCCGGGGTTTGCCCCGGAGCAGCTCCGCCATGGTGGACCCCAGCTCCGCCGGCGACCTGACCGTCCGCACGCCCGCGGCCTCGAGCGCGCGGAACTTGTCCGCAGCGGTGCCCTTGCCCCCGGCGACGATGGCGCCGGCGTGGCCCATCCGCTTGCCGGGCGGCGCCGTGACGCCCGCGATGTAAGCGACGACGGGCTTCGTGACGGAGCGCCGGATGTAGGCGGCCGCCGCCTCCTCGTCGCTGCCGCCGATCTCGCCGACCATGACGATGCCCTCGGTCTGCGGATCGGCCTCGAAGAGCGCGAGGACATCGATGAAATTCATGCCGCGCACCGGATCCCCCCCGATGCCGACGCACGTGCTCTGGCCGAGGCCCGCACGGGTGGTCTGGAAAACCGCCTCGTACGTGAGCGTGCCGGATCGGGACACGATGCCGACCGAGCCCTTCTTGTGGATGAAGCCCGGCATGATCCCCATCTTGCACGCCCCGGGTGTGATCACGCCCGGACAGTTGGGGCCCACGAGCCGGCTGGCCGAGCCGGCGAGCGCGGCTTTCACCCGCACCATATCGTTGACCGGTATGCCCTCGGTGATGCACACGATGAGCTCGATACCGGCGTCGGCGGATTCGAGGATGGCGTCGGCGGCGTGCGCGGCCGGCACGTAGATCATGCTCGCCGTGGCGCCCGTCTTGCGCGAGGCCTCCTCGACGGTATCGAAGACCGGCAGGCCGAGGTGCTTGCCGCCCCCGCGGCCAGGTGTTGTGCCGCCGACCAGCCGGGTGCCGTACGCCAAGCACTGCTCCGAGTGAAAGGTGCCCTGCTTGCCGGTGAATCCTTGGCAGATCACCCGCGTGCTCTTGCCCACGAGAATACTCATGCGGCCGCCTTGCGCGCGAGCGACACCGCCGTGCGCGCGGCATCCGTGAGGTCACTTGCCGCCGCGATGGTGAGGCCGCTCTTCGCGAGCATCTCCCGCGCCTTGTCGGCGTTCGTGCCCTCCAGGCGCACCACGACGGGCACCCGCACACCGACGTTCTTCACGGCGTTGATGACTCCCTCGGCGATCAGGTCGCAGCGCACGATGCCGCCGAAGATGTTCACGAGGATCGCGCGCACCTTGGGGTTCGACAAAATGAGCTGGAACGCCACGGTCACCCGCCCGCTCGTCGCGCCACCTCCCACGTCGAGGAAGTTGGCGGGCCGGCCGCCGTGGAGCTTGATCAGATCCATGGTCGCCATCGCAAGTCCCGCCCCGTTCACCATGCAGGCGATATCGCCGTCGAGCGAGACGTAGTTGAGCTCGTGCTCGCTCGCGCGGCGCTCCATCGGATCCTCCTGGGAGGGATCGCGGAGCGCCGCCATCTCCTTCTCCCGGAACAGGGCGTTCTCGTCGATGTTGATCTTGGCGTCGAGCGCGAGCAGGTGCCCCGCCCGGGTCACGATGAGCGGGTTGATCTCGACGAGGCTCGCATCGCGCTCGAGGTACAGCCGGTACAGCGCGAAGGCGATTGCCTGGAGCTCGCCGATCTGTTCACCCTTGAGCCCGAGGCCAAACGCGAGCTTACGGCACTGGTAGGGCTGTAGACCCGCCGCCGGATTCACGTTGACGGTCAGGATCTTCTCCGGCGCGGTCGCCGCCACCTCCTCGATCTCCATGCCCCCGGCCGCCGAGGCGATGACCGCGATCCGCCCCCGCTCGCGATTGAGGGTCAGCGAGAGGTAGATCTCGCGCGCGATGTCCGATCCGACCTCCACATAGACCTTCTCCACCGGGAGCCCCTCGGGGCCGGTCTGATGGGTGGCGAGCCGCCGTCCGAGCATCCCCTCGGCGGCCGATCGCACGCCATCGAGGTCGCGCGCGAGCTTCACCCCCCCCGCCTTGCCCCGGCCGCCGGCGTGCACCTGGGCCTTGACCACCCAGACCGAGCCCCCGAGCGCCCGGGCCGCCTCGACGGCTTCCCCGGGGGTCGCCGCGACGCGCCCCGCCGGCACGGGAATGCCATACGTGCGAAATACGTCCTTCGCCTGATATTCGTGCAAGTTCATGCTAAACCACAGGAGCCTATGGACAAGAAGCCGCCTATTCTGCCAAAGACGCTACGGTCGCGCATTGCGGGTACCGCCTATGCCGACCGGTAACGCGACGGCCCTCCCTGGACCGGCTCTCACCGCTCCGACCGGTCTCGCCTGGCGCGTCGTCGGGCTTGCCAGCGTCTACCGGCTCCTGATCCCCCCGGTACTGCTCCTCATCCAGTGGCTCACGGCCCCGAGCTTTCTCACGCGGGTCCCCACTTCGCACTTGCTCGTGACCGTCTGCGTCGGTTACTTCATGGCCGGCCTGCTGCTCATCGTCACGCGAGGCCTGAGCTGGCCGAGCCTGCGCACCATCGCCCTCGTGAATGCCGCCGTCGATGCGGCCGGCATCTCGCTCATCCTGTACGCGAGCGGCGGGGTCTCGAGCGGCCTCGGCATCCTGCTCGTGCTGCCGGTCGGCGCGATGGCGATCCTCGCGGGCAGCCGGGATGTGTTCCTGATCGCGTCCCTCGCCGCCCTGGGCGAGCTCACGCAGCAGATTGTCCTGGGCGTCCAGGACATCACACCCACGAGCGACTACACCACGGCCGGCGTGCTGGGCGGGATCCTCTTCATCATCGCGCTCTCCGTCTGGCCCGTCGCCAACCGCCTGCGCGAGAGCGAGGCGCTCGTGCGCCGGCAGGAGGTGGACCTCGCGAACCTCGCGCAACTCTCCCAGTACATCGTGCAGCACCTGCGCGAGAGCATCCTCGTCGTCGACTCCCAGGATCACATCCGGCTCATCAACGAATCCGCCGCGCAGATCCTCGGCGATCGCGCGGCCTATCCCGGAGCGCTCCTCGGGGAGTCCTCGCCGCGGCTGCTCTATCTCCTCGAGAGCTGGCGGCAGCACTCGGACTCCGCGCCCGATCCCACTCAGACGTTCGTCTCCGCCGAGGGCGGACGCATCGTCCGGCCGCACTTCGCCCCGCTCGGCAGCGCCGAGCCCGCCCCCATACTCGTGTTCCTGGAGGATACGAGCGTCCTCGCCGAGCAGGTCCAGCGGTCGAAGCTCGCGGCCCTCGGGCGCCTGAGCGCGAGCATCGCGCACGAGATCCGCAACCCCGTGGGCGCCATGAGCCATGCGGGACAGCTCCTCGCGGAGTCCCCGGAACTCACGGGCGACGACAAGCGCCTCACCGAGATCATCCGCGCCAACGCCGATCGCGTGAGCACCATCATCGACAATGTGCTGCAGCTCTCACGCCGCGAGGAAGCTCGTTTGGAGAGGCTTTCCTTACGCGGCTGGATCGAGGAGTTCCGCGAGGAATTCTGCGCAACGATGCAATGGCCGGCCGAGCGCCTCGCGGTGTACCGTCCGGAGGTGGCCGCACTCTTAGGGGAGCCCGACATCGAGGTGCGCGCCGACCCCGGCCAGCTGCGCCAGGTGCTCTGGAATCTCTGTGACAACGCCATCAAACACGCCGTGAAGGGGCGCGCCGAAGGCCTCGTCGAGATCCGCTACGGCCGCCTCACGACGACGGCTCGCCCGTTCCTGGAGGTGTCGGACCGCGGGCCGGGCGTGCCGCCGGAGAACGTCGAGCGCATCTTCGAGCCCTTCTTCAGCGGCGAGCGGGGCGGCACCGGGCTCGGCCTGTTTCTCGCACGCGAGCTCGCCCAGACCAGCGGCGCGACGCTCCTGCACGAGCCGCGCCCCGGAGGCGGCAGCATTTTCCGACTGGTGTTCGCGGACCCGCAGCGCTGGGAGCTGCCGTAGCCCCCAGGCTCGCGGCTCCCGGCGCATTCAGCTGGTCTCAGGAGACAGGGAAGGAAGAGTGCTCGGTATCTTGGAGCAGTGCGGATGACGGTAGTGTCAGCCAGGCTGCCGGCGGCGTGTCATCGGGGGCCGGACCACCGGCCGTCAGGCCGGTCGAGCGCTTCCAGGTACCGCTTCACGCGCGGCCAGTCACCGGGTCGCACCCAGATCTGCCGCAAGACAAAGCCCGCCTTCCGGCGCCGCTCGCGCTCGGCGCGCTTGCGGCGCGCCGCGGAACTGGCCGCCAGCCCGCTCATCGGCCGAGGTCCTTACGGGGATCCGGTTCTTCCTCGGATTGCACGTGCCGCTGCGGTTCTGCCCGCTCTTTCTCATTGACAAGTTGCCGCAATCGACCAACCGCGACTCGTAACGAGGGAATGTGGCTTTTTACGATATCCCATATTCGATCGGGTTCTATCTCCGCATATCCGTGGACGATGACACTCCTTGCGCCAATGACTTGGCTCCACGGGACATCCGGCGCCAGATCTCGAGTATGTTGGCTTAAGTTCCCCGCCGCCTCGCCAATGACCTCAATGTATCGCTCGATGGCGGCCTGCAAATCCTCGTTCCCGAGAAAACCCGCGAGATCGACGCCCGATGTCGCCCGCTCAATCCGCACAATGCGGTTCGCGATGTGTTCCAGATAGTCGGAATCCCGGAATTTCTTGGATCTCATAGCGGCACCGCCTCGGAATACGCCTCGTTACGCATCCGCTGAGGTAAGTCAGCCGCAGGTACGACGTTGACCGGTCGCCCGATGAGAGACGATATGTCGTAATTCATGCCACCGAGCGCGAATAAATTGAGCCGGTGACCTTCGGGATCATCCACCAGGATGTCAAGATCGCTGTCCTCAGCGTCCTCTCCCCGCGCGACGGACCCGAAGACTCGCGGATTCACGCCGCCATAATGCGTCACGATGGCACGAATGCGCTCGCGGTGCATTGCAAGGGCCTCTGAAGGTTTCATGACCTCAGCGTACCCTGGTGACATGTCACGGTCAAGAGGCTTTCTAAACGTGTATTTCAGTTCTAAGTCGTCAGAGCCGGAGGCATCGACGTTAGATTCGTGGACTGAGCCGGAAGTCCCACGCCCAGCAGGTGATAAGACAAAACTGCACGAATACGCGCATTTGATCGAGCGCGTCTTCGAGCCCTTCTTCAGCGGCGAGCGAGGCAGCCCCGGACTCGGCCTGTTCCTCGCGCGCAAGCTCGCCCAGACGAGCGGCGCGACGCTCCTGCACGAGCCGCGCCCCGGAGGCGGCAGCATCTTCCGACTGGTGTTCGCGGACCCGCAGCGCTGGGAGTTGCCGTAGCAGAATGGAGGGCCCCGCGATTCATCAGCTATGCAGCTGTCGGGTCGGGAAACGTATCGGCGTCCGAGGTAACATCGAGCAGTGACAATCATGACTCCCAAGGAAGTCCGAGGCTACCTCGCCGGGCTCGCGCAGGCAGACGCCTTTGAGATTGAAGAACTCCGCCATGCGTCGACGGAGCTCAAGCTGCGCCAGCTCTGGTCTCTCATGACGTTGGCCGACCTGTTCGAGAGCGCAGCCGAACGGGAAGCTGGTGTGAGCGAGGTCCGCGAGCGCTGGTCCCGGATTCATCAGGCACGTGGCTGACCGCGTTCCCCGGCTCTTTCTCGCGGCGCTGACCGATTTGACCGGATGGCTGCACGCGGCAGGCGTGCCCGCAATGGTGGTCGGCGGCGTGGCGGCCTCGATTCTGGGAAGACCGCGGGCCATGCGCGACATCGATGCATTGGCGGTTGCATCCGATGATCAATGGGCAGCGATGCTCGCGACCGCCATGGCGATGCCGGACTTGCTGGATGGACTCGAGAAGCTACTGGCGCAGCGCAAATCCCGGCCGGCATCGCATCTCCCGAGAAAGCCGAAGCGTAAGCGCTGAGAATCGCCCTAGCCGGAACGTGCACCGGCCTGAGCTCCGGAGATATGCTGCAATGCAGCACCCCGAGACAATTGCACCCTCAGCCGGCACGCTGTGAAGGACCACGCAGATGCCCCGCGGGGCCCGGCGCTACCATAAGTCGAACACGGTTCCCCGATGTCATGAACAAGCCTGTCGTCCTCATCGTCGATGACGAGCCGGATCTGCTCGAGCTCGTCAGTCTCACGCTCAGCCGGATGAGCCTTGAGACCCGCACGGCCGCGGACGTGGCTTCGGCCCGGCGCCTGCTCAAGTCCCAGCACTTCGACCTCTGCCTCACCGACATGCGCCTGCCGGACGGGGATGGGCTCGACCTCGTGGAGTGGATTCAAGAGCAGCGGGCGGACGTGCCGGTCGCCGTGATCACGGCGCACGGAAACGTCCAGTCGGCGGTGCGGGCGCTGAAGCTCGGCGCGTTCGACTTCGTCTCCAAGCCGCTCGACCTCGGGGTGCTTCGCAAGCTCGTCGGCAGCGCCATCAAGCTGGGAGCCCGGGCAGATGATGCGGCGGCAACGATCGCCGGCCGGGTGCGCCTGCTCGGCCATTCGCCGGTGATGCAGCAGCTGCGAGAGATGATCGGGCGCGTGGCGCGAAGCCAGGCGCCGGTTCACATCTACGGCGAGTCGGGAACAGGCAAGGAGCTCGTCGCAAGGTTGATCCACGAGAGTGGCGCCCGCTCGGAGGGACCCTTTGTGCCCGTGAACTGCGGCGCCATCCCGACGGAACTCATGGAGAGCGAGTTCTTCGGACACAAGCGCGGCAGCTTCACCGGGGCCGTCGCCGACAAGAAGGGGCTCGTGCAGAGCGCCGAGGGCGGAACGCTCTTTCTCGATGAGGTCGCCGACCTGCCGCTGCACATGCAAGTGAAGCTGCTGCGGCTGGTGCAGGAAAAGACGGTCCGGCCAGTCGGCGAGTCGCGCGAGGAATCGGTCGACGTGCGCATCCTGTCCGCGACGCACAAGAACCTCTCGGACCTCGTCGCCGAGGGCCGCTTCCGCGAGGACCTGTTCTATCGGATCAACGTCATCGAGCTGCGGGTCGCCTCGCTCCGCGAGCGCCCGGAGGATATCCCGGTGCTCGCCGGCGCCATCCTGGGGCGCCTGTGCCGGCGGATGAAGGTGGACACGGCGAGGATCAGCGAGGAAGCCCTGCAGGCGCTGCAGAGCTACCCCTTCCCCGGCAACGTGCGGGAGCTGGAGAACGCATTGGAGCGGGCGCTGACGCTGAGCACCGGCGGGGTGATCACGCCGGAGCACATCAAGCTGCGCGCCGTGCCGCGTGGGGCGGTGCCGCATCTCCCCACGTCCGCGCCCGTGAACGGCAGCGTCGCGCTCGGCGATCAGCTCGAAGACATCGAGCGCGATGCGATCGTGAAGGCGCTCGAGAAGACGCGGTACAACAAGACGGCCGCCGCGAAGCTGCTCGGCATGACCTTTCGGGCGCTCAGGTACCGGATCAAGAAGCTGGGAATCGAGTAGGGCTCCTACCACCACGGCGCACGCTCATGAGGGTTCAAGCATGCTTCTGAGTTGGCTCAACGCAAACGAGGCGAACGAGCTTGGCCGCTCGCTCGCCGACCACTTCGTCCCGCGGGCCGGCTCGGATTCGGCCGTGCGCGACAAGAAGACTCCACTGTCGGATCAGAAGGCGACAGAAGCGTTCCTGCAGCGAGTGGATCGAGAAGCTCGTCCTGCTCTAACTGGCAGACCCAGAGGGCTCACGAAGCAGCGGCTGACACGCTCTGTCATTAACTGACGTTTGCTGTCTGCCATCGTCGTCAGCTAGTGACGGGACTAAGTCAAGCGGTTGCACGGTTGCGATTCGATAATTCTCATTAATATCAGCCACTTAAATCAGTCCACGGCGCTTGGCATAGAGCTTGCTCGATGAGTTCCCGAGGCGCCTTTTTTGCGCCGCCGGTTTACCAACTCTCCCGAGGAGCTCACTACATGAAAGCTGTGCAAAAGGGTTTCACCCTCATCGAATTGATGATCGTGGTTGCGATCATCGGCATATTGGCGGCGATCGCCATTCCTGCCTATCAGAACTACGTCATCCGGGCCCAGGTATCGGAAGGCTCATCGCTCATCGGTGGCCTCGAAACCGCGTTCGCCGAGTGCTACTCCAACAAGGGAACAGCGGCTACGGGTGCATGCGACACGAACGCGGACGTGGGGATCCCCACTGCCAACACGATTTCCGGCACCTACGTCGCAAGCGCTGTTCTCGGTAACAACGCGATTACCGTTACGTACAACGCCACCACCGCCAACTCGGCTATTCAAGGCGCCACCGTCGTGTGGACCGCTTACATGTCGATGAACGGCGATATCACGTGGCTGTGCGACGCCGGTGTTTCCTCCACGAATGCGGCTAAGGGCCTGGATGGCCCCGTTACCGGCGGTGTTGCCTTCGCGGCTGGGTCGATTGTCGACAACTCGTATCTACCGACCATCTGCCAGTAGAGGTGAGTTGCTCGGACTTGCGGGAAGCCCCCCTCTCGGGGGGCTTCTTCTTTTGCGAGGCCAATCACGCAGGCCGTCGCCGTCCCTGTGCAACCATAGCTACAATCTGACAATTGCGCCCGCGCGCTTGGTCTTCGGTAGAGCACGTGCCGAGTCGGAACCTCTTGCTGTAAGCCCATGAATGACAACGCTTCATTAGCGGTCGGTCCCGCGCGCCCGGGGCTCGGCGGCCTACCGCAGCGGCTCGTGCAGGACGGGCTCGTCGAGGAGGCCGCCATGCTGCAGGCGGTCAACGCGGCTCAGGAGCGCAAGACGAGCGTCGTCACCCAGCTCGTCGCCAGCTCGGTCGCCAACGCGCGCGACATTGCCATTGCCGCCTCCGCCGAGTTCGGCGTGCCCCTCTTCGACCTGGACGCCGTCAACCTCGATCTGGACACCGTCCGGCTCGTCAGCGACAAGCTGCTCGCCAAGCACCGGGTGCTGCCCCTGTTCAAGCGCGGCAAGCGGCTCTTCGTTGCGGTCGCCGATCCGACGAACCTCCAAGGGACCGACGAGATCAAGTTCCAGACGGGACTCGGCATCGAGGCGGTCGTCGTCGAGGACGACAAGCTCCAGAAGGCCGTGGACAAGGCGATCGAGCAGGCCGATACGCAGGTCCCGGCCTTCACGGAGGAGGAAGGCGTCGATCTCGAGTCCCTAGAGGTCAGCGGCGGCGACGAGGCGCCCGACGATAAGGTGACGCGGGATGACGTTGAAGATGCGCCGATCGTCCGGTTCGTCAACAAGCTGATGGTCGATGCGATCCGGCGGGGCGCCTCGGACATCCACTTCGAGCCCTACGAGAAGACTTACCGCGTCCGATATCGCATGGACGGCGTGCTGAAGGAGATTGCCCAGCCGCCCGTGCAGCTCGCCACGAAGCTTGCCGCGCGCCTGAAAGTCATGGCGCGCCTCGACATCGCCGAGCGCCGCGTGCCCCAGGACGGGCGCATCAAGATGAGGCTGTCGAAGAACCGCGCGATCGACTTCCGCGTCAGCACGTGCCCGATGCTGTTCGGCGAGAAGATCGTCATGCGTATCCTCGATCCCTCGCAGGCCTCGCTCGGCATCGATGCGCTCGGCTACGAGCCGGTCCAGCGGGAGCTGTACCTGAAGAACCTGGCCCGGCCGCAAGGCATGATCCTCGTCACGGGCCCAACCGGCAGCGGCAAAACGGTGTCCCTCTACACCGGCCTGCAGATCCTCAACCGCGAGGATACCAACATCTCAACCGCTGAGGATCCCGTGGAAATCAACCTCGCCGGGATCAATCAGGTCAACGTCAATCCGAGAGTTGGGCTCACGTTCGCGGCCGCGCTGAGCGCCTTCCTGCGGCAGGACCCCGACGTGATCATGGTCGGTGAGATCCGCGACCTGGAGACGGCGGAGATCGCGATCAAGGCGTCGCAGACGGGCCACCTGGTCCTCTCCACCCTGCACACGAACGATGCGCCCCAGACGCTCACCCGCCTGATCGACATGGGCGTGAAGCCCTACGCGATCGCCACGTCGGTGAGCCTCATCATCGCTCAGCGGCTCGCCCGCCGCCTGTGCACCCTGTGCAAGCAGCCTCTCGAGATTCCAAAGGAAGCGCTGCTCAAGGAGGGCTTCCAGGAAGCCGATGTGGCGGCCGGGATGAAGATCTTCGCTCCCAAGGGCTGCGCCAGCTGCACGGACGGCTACAAGGGGCGAACCGGCATCTACCAGGTGCTGCCGGTCACCGAGGCGATCGGGCGCCTCATCCTCGCGGGCGGCAGCGCCCCGGAGATCGGAGACGAAGCCGACAGGACCGGAGTGTGGGACCTGCGCCGGTCGGGCCTCGAGAAGGTCAAGTCCGGCCTCACGAGTCTCGAAGAGATCAACAGCGTCACCATTGAATGATGGACAGCGGGGCGTAACCCATGGCTCAAGCAACTGCTACGGCGACCGTCAAGAGCATCAAGCGGGACATTCCCTTCGCCTGGGAAGGCCGCGACCGCAAGGGCAAGCGTGTCAAGGGCAAGTCCTCGGCTTCCGACGAGGCGTCTCTGCGGGCGGACCTTCGCCGGCAGGGCATCGCTGCCTCGCGCATCCGCAAGCAATCCTCGGCTTTCAAGTCGGGCGGCAAGATCAAGCCGCAGGACATCGCGGTGTTCAGCCGGCAGCTCGCCACCATGCTCGCGGCCGGCATTCCGCTCGTCCAGGGCCTGGAGATCGTCGGCAACGGACACGAGAAGCCCGCCGTCCAGAAGCTGATCATGTCCATCAAGTCGACCATCGAGGGCGGCAGCTCGCTGCATGAGGCGCTCGCGCAGCACCCCCTGCACTTCAACGATCTGTACGTCAATCTCGTCGAGGCGGGAGAGCATGCCGGCGCGCTCGAGAGCTTGCTCGACAAGATCGCGACTTACCAGGAGAAGACCGAGGCCATCAAGAAGAAGGTGAAGAAGGCGCTCTTCTATCCCACGGCGGTGGTGGCGGTCGCGGTGATCGTGACGATCGTCCTCATGATCTTCGTGATCCCGGAGTTCGAGTCCCTCTTCAAGGGCTTCGGCGCGGCGCTTCCGGCCTTCACGCAGGTGGTGATCAACATCTCGCACCTCGTCCAGCACAGGGGAATCTTTCTCTTGATCGGGTTCGGAGCAGTCGTTTACGCGTTCCTGTTTTTCAAGAAGCGCTCCAGGGCCATGCGAATGTTCCTGGACAAGGCCATCCTGAAGATACCGATCGTCGGTCCCATCCTCAACAAGGCGGCCATCGCCCGTTACGCCCGGACCCTCGCCACGATGTTCACGGCCGGCGTTCCGCTGGTCGAGGCTCTGGAGTCGGTTGCCGGCGCCACCGGCAACATCGTGTACGAGAATGCCGTGATGAAGATGCGGGATGAAGTCGCGACCGGACAGCGCCTGCAACGCGCCATGGAGAACGTGGGCATCTTTCCCAACATGGTCGTGCAGATGATCGCGGTCGGCGAGGAGTCGGGTGCGCTCGACACCATGGCCGGCAAGGTCGCGACCTTCTACGAGGAGGAGGTCGACAATGCCGTGGACTCCATGTCGAGCCTGCTCGAGCCGCTGATCATGGTCATTCTCGGGGTGCTCGTCGGCGGCCTCGTGATCGCCATGTACCTGCCCATCTTCAAGCTGGGCGAGGTCGTTGGTTAGCTGCCCTGGGGGCTTTGCGCAAAGTCGCAGGTCGGCGTCGTGAGGTTTCGGCTCAAAGCCTTCGGCTTCCATTTGCTGGGCAGTGCGAGCGTATTGACGCTCGTGCTCGGCGGGCTGTACCTCGGATGGTACCGCTGGCCCGGATGGTATCTGACCGGCGTTCGGCACATCGCTGCCCTGGTGGTGTCGATCGACTTGGCGCTCGGGCCCTTGATGACGCTGGTCATCGCGAGTCCCGCCAAGCCGGGGCGCGCGCTGGCGCGAGACATCTGCGTCATCGTTGCGGTGCAGCTCGCCGCGCTCACCTACGGCTCTGCGACACTCTGGCGGGGGCGCCCCCTTTACTACGCGTTCTCCGCCGTCACGGGGCTGCAGATGGTGCAGGCAGTCGATCTGACCCCCTCCCAGGTCGCGCTCGGCCGCCGGGACAACCCGAGCCTCGCTCCGACGTGGCATAGTCCGACGCGCTGGGTCTTGGCTCCGCTGCCCGAGAACAAGCAAGCGCGAGAGCAAGCCATACAATCCATGATTGCGAGCCGAGTCGAACTGGTCCAGATGCCGCGCTACTTCAGGCCGTGGAACCAGGGCTTCTCCATGCTCCGCAAGCGCCTGAGCCTCGTCAGCAATCAGACGACCTTCACCAAGGCCGAGCGGCAGGCGCTCGAGACGAAGATGAGGCGGCGGGGTCTTGAGCCCGACCGCCCGGACACGCTGCTCCTGACCGGGCGCGGAACCCCTCTCCTCGCGGTCCTCGATCCCGGAACCCTGCAAATCAAGGCGATCCTCGCGCCGGACTGACGATCAGGATGCTCGACGCCCTCTCCGCCTCTCCCGCGTTCTTCGTCGCGAGCTGCCTCGTGCTCGGCTTGATCATCGGCAGCTTCCTGAACGTCGTCATCTACCGCCTGCCGATCATGCTCGACCGGGAGTGGCGGGAGCAATGCGAGTCGCTCGCGCGGGAAGGCGCGACTTCCGGCCCCCACTCGGCCGAGACGGTCCGCGAGCGCTTCAATCTCGTCGTCCCGCGCTCCACGTGCCCCGCGTGCAAGGCCCCCATCACGGCCCTCCAGAACATCCCGATCGTGAGCTACCTGTTCCTCGGCGGCCGCTGCGCAGCCTGCGGCGCGCGGATCAGCGCTCGTTATCCTCTCGTCGAGGCGCTGACTGGCCTGCTGTCCGCCCTCATCGCCTGGAGGTTCGGCTTCGGCTGGCCGGCTCTCGCCGGGCTCGCGCTCACCTGGTTCCTGGTCGCCCTCACCTTCATCGATATCGATCTGCAGCTCCTCCCCGACAATCTCACCCTGCCGCTCCTGTGGCTCGGGCTGACTCTCAGTCTGTGGGGACCGCAGGCGGGAGGCGCGCCAGTGCCCGTGGACCTCCGCTCGAGTCTGATCGGAGCCGTCGCCGGATACCTGAGCCTCTGGAGCGTCTACCACCTCTTCCGCCTCGCCACCGGGAAGGAAGGGATGGGCTACGGCGACTTCAAGCTGTTCGCCGCGCTCGGCGCGTGGCTCGGCTGGCAGATGCTGCTGCCGATCGCCCTGATCGCCGCTGCCGTGGGCGCCGTGGCCGGCATCGTCATCCTGTCGGTCAAGGGAAAGGATCGCGGGACGCCCATACCGTTCGGCCCCTTTCTCGCCGGCGCTGGCTGGCTGATGCTGATGTTCGGTCACGAGCTCGTGGCGAGGTACCTCGGCCTGTTCGCCGCTCATCGGTGATCGCGGCCCCTGCGCGTGTAAGCTCCGGTCCGTGGACAGCCATCCCCCACGAATCCTCCGCGTCGGGCTCACCGGCGGCATCGCGAGCGGCAAGACGACCGTCGCCCGGCTCTTCGCCGCACTCGGGGTGCCAATCATCGACGCGGATGCCCTATCGCGCGAGGTCGCCGCTCCCGGGACGCCGCTCCTGCGTCGCATCGCCGAGCGGTTCGGAGGGACATTCATCGCCGCCGACGGCAGCCTCGATCGCCGCGCCCTGCGCGATGTCGTGTTCGCCGACCCCCGAGCGCGGACGGACCTCGAGGCCCTGACGCACCCGGCGATCCTCGAGGCGATGGAGCAGCGCTCGGCAGCGGCGGGCGGTCCTTACCAGATGCTCGCCATACCGCTCCTCGTCGAGCAGCATCTCGCGCCGCTCGTGGATCGAGTGCTCGTCGTGGACTGCGACGAGGCGCTGCAGATCCGCCGCTTGCAGGCGCGCGACGGCTCCACTGTCGTCGAGGCTCGGGCCGTGCTCGCGGCCCAGGCCTCGCGTGCGGCGCGGGTGCAGGCCGCGGACGATCTCATCACGAACGACGGCGACCTCCAATCCCTCCGTGTCCAGGTGGAGCAACACCACTCGAGATATCGCCGATTCGCGGCCCAAGCGCCACCTTGACACCGCCTTGGGACCGATCGGCCGTTTACGGGCGGCGACCGCGTCAAGCACAATACGTCGATGAACGAGACCTTCGATCAGGCGCAGGAGACCTCACCGGCAGGCGAGGACGAGCTGTTGATCTTCGAGCAGCCGCTCAGCGAGCGGATGCGCATGTTCCTGCGGCTGGACTTCCTCTACAACCAGGCCCTCTATCACAATGAGACCCCGAGCCAGTGGGGGAGCCGCGCGGCCATGGCGAGCCTGCTCGACATTCTCGCCATCACGACGCGCAGCGACACCCGCTCGGATGTGCTGAAGGAGCTCGAGCGGCATCTCGCGAGCTTGAACGAGTACCAGTCGAAGCCCGGGGTGGACGACAGCCGGCTGCGCACCGTCATGTCGAACCTCGCGCGCTTGAGGACGGACCTGCTCGGCTCCGGCTCGGTGTTCCTGCAGCCGCTCAGGGACTCCGAGTTCCTGAACGCCATCAAGCACCGGAGCGCGATCCCGGGCGGCACGTGCGAATTCGACCTGCCCGATTATTTCTACTGGCTGAGTCAGGCCGCGGACACTCGGATGCGCACATTCAGCCAGTGGCTCGGAATGCTGCGGCCGATGTGCGACGCCATCTCGGAGCTGCTGTGGCTCACGCGCCAGAACGGCCGCGCCCGGGAAGAGACGGCTCAGGGCGGTGTCTTCCACATCACGTTCGATCGCGACTCGCCCTCGCAGCTGCTGCGCATCTGCATACCGGCCTCGCTCGGCCTGTATCCGGAGATCAGCGGCACCCACTACCGCTGCAGTATTCGTTTCCTTGCATGGAACGGCCTCGATGCCCGCTCGACGCAGGCGGATACCGACGTGCAGTTCACGCTGAGCTGCTGCACCTAGCAGTCGGGCTCGCGGCTCGTGGCCGAACTTGCATCCCGGGGGCCATTCCCCATCACTCGAGCGTCATGAGCGCGGCGCGCGTCAAATGCCCCACCTGCGGCCGGTCCATCGAGTGGTCCGAGGCCTCGCCGTTCCGGCCGTTCTGCAGCGAGCGCTGCAAGCTGATCGACTTTGGCGCGTGGCTCACCGAGCAACGCGGCATCCCGGACGACTCCTCGCCGCCGGAGAGTACAGAGGAGCCTCTGCCGGAAGATCCTACGGAGCGCTGACGCTGACGATCTTCCGCGTCGGCGCCCACGTGAATTCCAGCTCCCGTGGCGCCACGGGAGATCACTGCCTCACGCCAGCCCCAAGGCCTCAAGCCACGCGCGCACCTGTCGATGCGCATCGACACGAACCTGTTCTGGGCTCATATTCTCGAATCCACCAGATTCCCCAAGGAAGTGACTGACTGTGTGGGGGCCAAACGCATCCTCCGAGTGAAACTTCGCAGCTATACGCGAATAGCCGTCGCGCACGACCGGCTCGCCTAGCAGCGGCCTGCAAGCTGCTGCCAGCGCGGTCGGCCCACCGGGGAAGTTACGGACGCAATAGTAGACGTCGTAGGCATCCTTCGGCTTATCGCGTCCGTCAAGGGCGAACCCCTTCATCACGAGGAGGGCGGGAATCGAGGCGACCAGCAGCTCGACCCGATTTGGCCTTCCGTCGGGCATATTGCCATCGATAGCGAGGCGCACGTTATTCTTGAGGGCGATCTCCCCCGCATCAACGCCCTGCACGCGCAAACCCGCAATCAATGCTGGCCTGTTGCGGCGTGTCTTCGCATCGCGTGGCATCAAGAGATCCACCAAGACCAAGATCGGGGTACCGCCGTCCCCAAGATCGACAGCGCGTTGTAGTTGAAAGGGCTTCATCCCCTCGACATCGCGACGGTAACCCACGCGCTCGAGCGTCTCGACAAGTTCAGCATAGACGCCTTTGGAGAGGGGCTCTGGATCGAGATCCAAGTCAACGTCAAGCGTGCCCACATGCGGAGGATCGGAACCACTCAAGAGCAGGTATGGGACAGCACCGCCCACCACGACCACCGCGTCTCGATACGGACCCAGGATCTGGCCAAGCTCGATGAGCACGGCGTGCATCGCACGTACGCCGCGATCCTCGTAGTCCTGGGCGGTCAGCAGTTGCGTTATGGGCGGGCCGACCATTGCGGCTCCAGCCGAATCTCTCGCAGATGATCAGCAGCCTCGCGCCCCCGATCGCCTGCTCGTGATAGGTCAAGGTAGGTTTGGAGTGCTCCCGTGCATCGAAGTCCGGGTACCGGTTCGCAGCTGTCGACGAACACACCGTCGTCCTTAGGCACGGCCACCGTAACGTTCGTGCCGCGTGATGCGTGTTGAAGCTTGAGGTACTCGTTGAGAGCTGCCACACCAAGCTCGTCCGCGTAGAGATAGGTTCCGGCCGAGCGGGCGAAGGGTGCAAGCCATTGCGCGGCGGAGAACGAGGCGAGCAACAGATGCGGCCCGGCCGGCAGTGATGCAAATGTTCGTTTAATCGCGCCGCTCAATTCCTCACCGTGTAGGAGCGTGTAATGGTGCCTCTCATCTGCGAGTCTTGGGGCGTAAGCCGAACGCCACTCATCAAGGATCGTCTCCGGCTTTCGCAGCTTCAGTCCTTGCGAATCGGTGCTCGCCCATTCACGATCGAGTAGCGCACGCCGCACATTGCTGACGTGACCGAGGCTCACGGCGGCGCGCTCCGCCAGTTCCGTCACGCGCCAGGAGCGATTCGGATCGGCAAAGAGTACGCGGAGCACCCGGGAGGCCTTGGGCGCGAAGATCTCTCTCAACTCACGGCGCCGCTCCGGCGTGTGAGGCGAGCCGCTTCGCTCGACAAACACGCCGTCGAAGGAGAGCAAGCAATTGCCGGCAAAATCCAAGTAGCCAAGTGATTCTTCCCGCAGGATCGCGGCAGACTCCTCCGACAAGTACGGCGCGATGAAGATCCCGTATGCATGATGAGAGGCCAGTGCTTGAAGGTATTTTCGAAGCTGGAATGCTCCCTCGCGCACGAAACGAGGTTGCCCGGATTGCTTGACCTCGCACACGAGCGTCCACGACTGCCCTCGGACCTCGACGGGGAGCGTAAGATCGGCGACGCGGGAACCCAAGGACTGCTCCAGCAACGGCTCTCCGGGTTGCAGAAAGGGGATTCCGCCCAAGGCTGCCTGCAGGCGCTCGGCCGCTAGCTGTTCGACGCTTGCAGGATAAAATTTCACTAAATTAGGCGATTTCAGCATTCGCTGAAGATAGCACTTTTTCGCTGCTCCCGTGGATAAATTTCACCGAAATAACCAGTTTCAGCAGCCGGTGAAACTAATTCAGGATAAGATCTCATAAAAATCAAACATTTATGGGGCATTACCGAATAGCTGTAACCTCGCAGGATCGGCCACAATGACAAGCCCGTGAAGATCCTCGAATACGTTGGCCTCGACACCGCCCGCGTCGCCGATGCGTATCGCAGAGTGGCGGACGCGATCGGCCGGGGCGATTTCCGCGCAGCCGACGTAAAAAAGCTCAGCCACCTCGATCACGGAAAATTCTATCGCGCGAAGCTCGGCCACGCCGACCGGCTGCTCTTCACGTTCGTCCGGCACGGCGAGGAAGTCAGCGCGCTCATGCTGGAGGTGATCGAGCACCACGACTATGCGAAGTCCCGTTTCCTGCGCGGCGCTGCGGTGGACGAGACCAGGATCGTCGACGCGGCCCCCGCCGAGGCGACGCAGCAGGCGCAGCCGCTGCGCTACCTGCATCCCGAACGCAAGGTCATTCACGTCCTGGACAAGCCCATCTCCTTCGACGATGCGCAGGAGGCGATCTACCGCTTGCCGCCCCCGCTCATCGTGGTCGGCGGCGCCGGCAGCGGCAAGACCGCCCTCGCGCTCGAGAAGCTGAAGCATGTCGATGGCGAAGCGCTATACGTCACCCAGTCCGCCTACCTCGCGCGCAACGCGCGCGACCTGTACTACGCCGAAGGCTTCGAGCGAGACGGGCAGGACGTGCTGTTCCTGTCCTACCGGAACCTCGTCGAATCGGTGCGCGTGCCCGAGGGCCGGGAGGCCACCTGGCGCGACTTCTCAGGCTGGTTTGCGCGCCTGCGCCAAGGCCAGGCATTCCGCGGGGTGGACGCGCACCAGGCCTTCGAGGAGATTCGCGGCGTCATCGCAGCCCGCGCGGAAGGCGTCCTGTCGCGGGAGGACTATCTGGCTCTCGGGGTGCGCCAGTCGATCTTTCCCGAGGCTGATCGCGGCACGCTCTACGATCTCTTCGACAAGTACCGTGCCTGGCTTACCGAGTCGAAACTCTATGACTCGAGCTTGACCGCTCACGAGTGGCGCCGGCTCGCGGCGCCACGCTACGACTTCGTCGTCGTCGATGAGGTGCAGGACCTCACCACGGCACAGCTCAATCTGGTGCTCGCGATGCTGAAGGCGCCGGGCGGATTCCTGCTGTGTGGGGACTCGAATCAGATCGTTCATCCGAACTTCTTCGCGTGGAGCCAGGTGAAGTCGCTTTTCTGGCGGGAGCGAGAGCTCGCGGAGCGCCAGCAGCTTCGAGTGCTCGGCGCCAACTTCCGCAATGCCTCGCAGGTGACGCGGCTCGCAAACACCCTGCTCACGATCAAGCAGCAACGCTTCGGCTCGATCGACCGCGAGAGCAATTTTCTCGTGCGTGCCGTGGGCGAGGAGCAGGGCAGCGCCACCCTCCTGCCGGACGAGGAGCGGATGCTGCGCGACCTCGACACCAGGACCCGCGGCTCCACGCGCTTTGCGGTGCTGGTCATGCGCGAGGAGGACAAGGCCGAGGCTCGCAAGCGCTTCTCGACGCCGCTGCTCTTCTCGATCCAGGAAGCGAAGGGCCTCGAGTACGAGAGCATCGTGCTCTATCGCTTCGTCTCCGATCATCGCCGCGAATTCTCGGCGGTCATCGAAGGGGTCGCCCGCGAGAGCCTCGACGCGGCCGAGCTCGAGTACCGCCGCGCGCGTGACAAGAGCGACAAGGCGCTCGAGGTCTACAAGTTCTTCGTCAACGCCCTGTACGTCGCAGTCACGCGTGCCGTCCGAAACGTGTTCGTCGTCGAGTCGGATACCGCCCATCCCCTCTTTTGCCTGCTCGGTCTTGCCGTGGGCGGGGAGCCGCGCTTCGAGGCGCAACGCTCGAGCACCGAGGAGTGGCAGAGAGAGGCGCGCAGGCTCGAGCTGCAGGGCAAAGACGAGCAAGCCGAGGCCATCCGCCGGACGATTCTCAGGCAATCGACCCCGCCCTGGCCCGTCGTGGACGAGGCCGGTGTGCGCGAAATGCTCGTCAAGGTGTTCCGCGAGCGTGTCCCCGGCGACCGGATGAAGCGCAGGCTCTACGAGTACGCCGCCTGGCACGATGAGCCCGAGCACGCGCTCTGGCTCGCCGAGGAGGCGGGCTTCGGCACGGCGGACGGCCTGTGGGCGCGCGGCTTCGACGAGCAGCGCGCCGCGATCTGGCGCAAGTACCTCGTTCCCTGGTCCGCGAGCCGCTCGAAGGATGTGCTGCGCCAGTGCGATCAGTACGGTGTCGAGCATCGCACTCCGGTGAATCAGACTCCGCTCATGGCCGCCGCATCGGCCGGCAACGTCGCACTGGTCGAAGCCCTTCTCGAGCGTGGCGCAGATCGTGAGGCGACCGACCACTACGGCCACAACGCCCTGCACTGGGCCTTGCGCGAGGCCTTCCGCGACCCGAAGTTTGCGAACGGCCCGCTCTCGGCGCTGTATGACCTGCTCGCGCCCTCAGCGCTCGACGTGATGGCTGGCCAGCGGCTGGTGCGCATCGACCAGCATCTCTCCGAGTACTTTCTGTTCCAGACGCTGTGGACGCTGTTCAAGTCGCGGTTCACTCATTACGGCCGGGCGCATCCCGCATACGACACTTCTGGAATTCTCAAGTGCTGGGAGCACCTGCCGGCCCGAGTGCTGCGCGCGGAGCGCAACCGGCGCCAGCATCTCTCGGCGGTGCTCTCCCGGAACGAGGTGGATCGCGACTACGCGTGGAACCGCGCTCTGTTCAAGCGCCTGAGGCAGGGCTGGTACCAGCTCAATCCCGCGCTCGCCGTGCGCATCCGAGTGGGCACGGAGGAATGCTGGCGTCCCGTCTTTTCGGTGCTCAACCTGCCGCTCATCGGCGAGGCCACGCCCGATCTGCACTGGCCCTGGGCCGAGCGCCTGGCGGAGCTCGCGGGGCTGCCGATCCCTGGTGTCCCGATCGCCGCCGAGAGGCTGGTCGCGCGGCGGGAAGCCGAGCGGCGCGAGCAGGAGAAGGCCCAGGCCGAAGCGCACGCGGAGGCGACCGCCAGCGCCGCCGCCCGCCCGGAGCCGAAGTGGGGGACGCCTGAAGCGAAGCGCCGCGAGCGCGAAACGCTACGCGAGCGGATCGAGGAGCGCCGGCGCATCGCGGCGCAAGGGTCTACGGAAACTTGATCTTCCCGCCCCCTGGAGCGGGCCCACCCGGGCCCAGCGCGCCGCCGCCCACCTCGGGCACCACGATGCGCGATGCGGCCTCGCGGCGGTACTCGCGTGCTTCCTCGATCGCCTCATCGAGCGCCATCTTCATCGCGTCCGGAAACTTCTTCAGCGCATCCTCGAGGGTCGAGGCCTCTATGTCGAATGCGAGCGGCAGTACCCCGGCCGGCGTGAGCAGCTGAGTCTGGCCGGAGAAGAGCACGGCCCGCGTGCTGTCCGTCGAGCCGTCGATCTTGATGGGCGTCAGGCGCCGAAGCGTCCCCGCCTTGCGGTCGGTGATGATCTCCTCGCGATACAGGCCGTTCGGATCCAGCTTGATGTCAGGGATATCGGGTTGGGATGCCATGTCGGTCCGTTCGCCTCTCGGAGTGAAGCGTCATTGTAACAGAGGCCCTCGCCCCATCCGGCCCCATGGCGAGACCCAAGGCTTGCCGCTCAGGCCAGAGCTTGTAGCGCCTCGATGAAGGGCCGGTCGGCCGGGAGGATGTCCTCCTCCGGCAGCTGCCGGACGCCGACCCACTTCAGGCGCTGTCCATCGAGCTCGCGCGGCTCGCCGCGGTAGCGCTCGACGATCCACATCGAGAGCTCGACGATTCGGTCCTCATACCGGTGCGTGAGCGTGAGGAGATGGCGCGCCGCCAGGACCTCGACACCGAGCTCCTCTACGAGCTCGCGCCCGAGTGCCCGCTCGTCACTCTCGCCGGTGCCAATCTTTCCGCCGGGGAATTCCCATCGACCCGCCATGTGCTTGCCGGCGGGGCGCTCGGCGATCAGGACTCGTCCGTCGCCGTCGAAGAGTGCGCCCGCGACGACGCGGATGAGCGGGCGCTGCGCCACCTCAGGTGCCTACTCCCCGCTCGAGAGTGCCGTGGCAGTGCTTGTACTTCTTGCCCGAGCCGCAGGGGCAGGGCTCGTTGCGGCCGATCTTCCGCTCGCTGCGCACGAAGGTGCCTTGAGCATCGGGTGGCGGCGGAACGAGTCCCCCCGGCCCAGGCAGGGGCGGCCCTGCGGCTCCGAACGACGCGGCCCTCGGCGCGGCGGCCGAACGCTGCAGACCGGCTGCGCCGCCGAAACCCATCGCGCCGCTCAGATCGACCCCGCCGGCCGTGTCGCCGCCCCCGGTCAATGCCGACTGCACTTCCGCGTGCTGCGCCTGCAACTGTCGCATCAGATGCTGGCGGCGCGCCTCCTCTTCGCGGTCGAGCTCCTCCTGCGTGCGCACCTCGACTTTCGACGCAAGGATCGACACCGTGTCGAACTTCACGCGATCGAGCATCGCAGAGAACAGCTCGAACGACTCGCGCTTGTACTCCGAGCGATAGTCCTGCTGCGCGTAGCCGCGCAGGTGGATGCCCTGCCGCAGATAGTCAATCGCCGCGAGATGATCGCGCCACTGCTGGTCGAGGGTCCGCAGCATGATGTCCTTCTCGACGTGCCGCATGATGGGCGCACCGATCCGGACCACCTTCCGGTCGTACGCCTCGTTGGCGGCATCGATGACGCGCTGGCGCAGCACCGGCTCCTCGAGCTCGGGCTCCTTCTCGAGCCAGCCTTTCGGATCGATGCGGGTCCCGAAGTCCTTGAGCAGCGCGTTGACGAGCCCCTGCAGATCCCAGTCCGACGGGGCGGCGTGCTTGGGCAGGTACTGCTCGACCAGAGTGCCCACGGCCTCCTCGCGAATGCCCCGGACGGCCGCCGAGAGGTCCTCCGCCCCCATGAGCTCGGTGCGCTGCTGGTAGACGACCTTGCGCTGGTCGTTCGCCACGTCGTCGAACAGCAGCAGCTGCTTGCGGATGTCGAAGTTGTGCGCCTCGACCTTGCGCTGCGACTTCTCGATCTGGCGGCTCAACATGCGGCTCTCCATCACCTCGCCTTCCTTCATGCCGGCCATCTGCAGCAGGCGCTTGATGCGCACGGGATCGCCGAAGATGCGCATCAAGTTGTCTTCCATCGAGAGATAGAAGCGGCTGGAGCCGGGGTCGCCTTGCCGGCCCGAGCGGCCGCGCAGCTGGTTGTCGATGCGGCGGGACTCGTGGCGCTCCGTCCCGACGATGTGCAGTCCGCCCGCGGCGATCACCTTCTCGTGACGCACCTGCCAGTCCGCGCGGGCGCTCTCGAGCGCTGCCGTGTCGGCATCCGGGCCGAGCGCGGCCAGCTCGGCCGCGAGATTGCCGCCCAGCACGATATCGGTGCCGCGGCCCGCCATGTTTGTCGCGATCGTGACGGTGCCCGGCGTGCCGGCCTGCTCCACGACGAGCGCCTCGCGCTCGTGCTGCTTGGCGTTGAGCACCTGGTGAGGCACCCCTTCCTTCTGCAGCAGGCCCGAGAGGAACTCCGAGGTCTCGATCGAGGTGGTGCCGACGAGCGCCGGTTGCCCGCGCGCGACGCAGTCGCGGATGTCCTCGATGATCGCCTGGAACTTGTCCTTCTGGCTCAGGTACACGAGGTCCGGCATATCCTTGCGGACCATCGGCTTGTGCGTCGGAATCACGACCACTTCCAGGCCGTAGATCTGCAGGAACTCGGGCGCCTCCGTATCGGCGGTGCCGGTCATGCCCGAGAGCTTCTTGTAGAGCCGGAAGTAGTTCTGGAACGTGATGGAGGCGACGGTCTGGTTCTCCTCGCGAACCCGCACGCCCTCCTTCGCCTCGACCGCCTGGTGCAGCCCGTCGGACCAGCGCCGGCCCGGCATGGTGCGGCCGGTGAACTCATCGACGATGATCACCTCGCCTTCCCGCACGATGTATTCGACATCCCGCTTGTACAGCGCGTGCGAGCGCAGCGCGGCATCGAGGTGATGCATCAAGCGGATGTTCGCCGCTGAGTAGAGGCTTTCCCCGTCGCGCAGCAGTCCGGCCTCGGCCATGAGCTTCTCGACCTTCTCGTGGCCGTCCTCCGTGAGCTGGCACTGCTTCTGCTTCTCGTCCACGCTGAAGTCGCCGGGCCCGTTCTCCTCCTTCTGCCGCGTCAGGCGGGGGACCAGCTCATTCACTCGCAGGTACAGCTCGGTGCTCTCCTCCGCGGGGCCGGAGATGATGAGCGGCGTGCGGGCCTCGTCGATGAGGATCGAGTCCACCTCGTCAACCACCGCGTACGTGAGACCGCGCTGCACGCGGTCCTCCAGGCGATACGCGAGATTGTCGCGCAGGTAGTCGAACCCGAACTCGTTGTTGGTGCCGTAGGTGATGTCGCAGGCGTAAGCCTCGCGCTTCTCGTCGGTGCTCTGGGCGTTCTTGATGACCCCGACCGTGAGCCCGAGAAAGCGGTAGACCGGGCCCATCCAGTCCGCATCGCGCTGCGCGAGGTACTCGTTCACGGTGACGATGTGCACGCCCTCGCCCGGCAGTGCGTTGAGGTAGGTCGGCAACGTCGCGACGAGCGTCTTGCCCTCGCCGGTGCGCATCTCGGCGATCTTGCCCTGGTGCAGCGCGATGCCGCCGATCAGCTGCACGTCGAAGTGCCGCATCTTCAGGGTGCGCCGTGACGTCTCGCGCACCACGGCGAACGCTTCCGGAAGCAGCTCGTCGATGGTGGCTCCGCCCTTCAGTCGGTCACGGAATTCCGGTGTCTTCGCGCGCAGGGCGTCGTCGCTCAGGGCCTGCATCTGCGGCTCGAGCGCGCTGGCGGTGCGCACGAGCTGGCCGTAGCGGCGCACCACACGGTCGTTGCGGCTGCCGAATACGCGCGTGAGAAATGTGAGCACGAGAGTTCCTGGTCAGAAAAACGCGAGCTTGTCCAAATAGTTATGGACCGCCCGGCTCCTCGAGGCGGGCTATTGTACTGAAATAGACTCGTTGGGGCCCAATCGGTTCGAGCCCTTGAGGGTAGGTGGCTCCCGCGAGCCTCGATTGCAAGGCCGGCGCGCGGTGTCCGGGGCGTTCAGTGCCCGACGAACGACTGGGGATTCACCCGCTGCCCGTTGTGGACCACTTCGAAGTGCACGTGGGGCCCGGTCGAGCGGCCGGTCGAGCCCATGAGCGCGATGGTCTGGCCGCGCGTCACGGTCTGACCCACCGTGACCAGCACCCGCTCGTTGTGGGCGTAGCGTGTGACGAAGCCGTTGCCGTGGTTGATCTCGACCAGTGTGCCGTAGCCCTCCCGCTCGCCCGCCCAGGTGACGACACCCGACGCGACCGCAATGACGGGCGCCCCTTCGGTCCCGGCGAAGTCGACGCCCTGGTGGAATTCCTGGCGTCCCGTGAACGGGTCGGTGCGCTCCCCGTAAGGCGAGGAGATGAAGCCGTCGAGAACGGGGCGGCCCTGCGGATGGATGGCCGCATCGAGATTGCGCGAGAGAATGACGCTCTCGAGCGCGGAGAGCTCCGTGTCCCGCAGATCGATGCGCTGCTGCAACTTGGTGAGCGCGGTCGCGAGGTCGGGAATCTGCGGCCCGGCGCCATTGTCGTCCCCCTCCGGGCCGCCGACCGGCGGGTCCTCGTCGAAGTTGAACACGTGGCGGTCGATGTGGGCCATGTCCGCGAGGCGCTTGCCCAGCTCGTCGATCCGTATGATGTGAGCGTCGAGCCGCGCCATGCGGATCCCGAGTGTGTCGGTGCGCTCCTGCAGCTGCTGCCCCAGGGCGGCCACCTCGGATTTCTGCTCTTTGAGGACGGCCATCCAGTGGTCGACCTCGCCGCGGCCGAGCACACGCCCGTCGTACCGGCCCACCTGCACCCCGAGCGCGAACACGGTCCCGAGAATCGCGAGTACGATCGCCCCGAGCACACCGAGGACGAGGGGGTGAGCCACGGCGAACTGCCGCGACTCACCGCTACGACCCTGTGAGAATATGAATAGGCTCATGCTGGGCGCTCCGGCCAGAGCGGTACCTACGAGCTCGAGCCGTCCGGAATATGCCGAATAAGCCCCGCAGAGACAAGCACATTCGTTCCGCTTTGCGGCGGGGGCCGCGCGCGCGCGCGGGGGCGGATTCTGTCAAGTCCCTGCTCGCACGGCCGGGGCCGGTCATGGCCTCCATCGCGGACCAGGCCTCGCGTCAGCGCATCTGGCGCCAATGGCTCGCCGAGCGGCTTCCAGCCAGCCTGGTGGCCCGCGTGACAGGGGTCGTCGAGCGCGACGGAGAGCTTGTCATATTCACCGAGTCGGCCGGCTGGGGAGTGAGGCTGCGCTATGCCCTGGCCGAGCTCGACACCGAGCTCCACAGCGCTCACCCGGCCGTGACGCGGGTCGCCGTCCGGGTGCTGCCGAAGGGGACCCCGGGCTGAGGGATTGCGGACCCGGCCGCCGAGCCGGGGGGGCCCGCTCAGGCCGGTGCGCCGCCCTGCAGCCCCGCCGCTTCCGCGTAGGAGATCGGAGCGTCGGCGGGCGTCTCGAACACCACGTCCTCCCAGGTGGTGGGATCGGCCAGCAGCGCGCGCAGCAGCTTGTTGTTGAGCGCGTGACCGGACTTGTAGCCGCTGAACTCCCCGATGAGGCTGTGCCCGAGCAGGTACAGATCGCCGATGGCGTCGAGGATCTTGTGTTTGACGAACTCGTCCTCGTAGCGCAGGCCGTCCTCGTTCAACACGCGGAAATCGTCGAGCACGATCGCGTTATCGAGGCTGCCGCCGAGGGCGAGGTTGCGGGAGCGCAGCATCTCGAGGTCGCGCATGAAGCCGAAGGTGCGCGCGCGGCTCACCTCCTTCAAAAAGGAGGTCGTCGAGAAGTCCATCGAGGCGCGCTGCGATCGCCGCTTGAAGATCGGATGGTTGAACTCGATCTCGAAGTTCACCTTGAAGCCGTTGAAGGGACGGAATTCCGCCCATTTGTCGCCGTCCGCGACGCGCAGCGGCTTCTTGATGCGGATGAAGTGCTTCGGGGTGCGCTGCTCCTCGATCCCCGCGGACTGCAGCAGGAACACGAACGGACCCGCGCTGCCGTCCATGATCGGCACCTCGGGCGCGCTCACCTCCACCTCGGCGTTGTCGATGCCGAGGCCCGCGAAGGCCGACAGCAGATGCTCGACGGTGGAGACCCGCACGCCGCCCTTCACGAGCGTCGTGCCGAGCACCGTATCTCCGACGTTCTCCGCGTGCGCCTCGACGTGCGGGGATGCGTTGAGATCCGACCGCGTGAACACGATGCCGGTATCCACCGCGGCCGGGTGCAAGGTCATCAGCACCTTCTTGCCGGTGTGCAACCCCACGCCCGTCGCGCGGATGGAGTTCTTCAAAGTGCGTTGGCCGACCATGGGGCTGAAGCTTACCGGAAATGGCCCGTCCCTGGGCCACCCCATTGCCGCCCTCAGTCGGCCTGCCGGCGCAGGAACGCCGGAATGTCGAGCAAATCCTCCGGGTCCTGCTCCGGTCGCAAGCCATCACCCACCGCGCGTTGACGCTGAACCGTCGGCTTGTCGAGCGCCGCGTAATCGCTGCTCGACAGCGGTTGCGCGCGCCGAACGACGCGCATCGGCGGCTCCCGCGCCGCAATCGCGTCGCGAGCACCGTGATGTTCCCGCGAGCCAGGCTGCCGCGCCGCGGCCGCCGGCCGCCCGAGCCCGGTTGCCACGACGGTCACGCGCACCTGGTTCGTGAGCTCCGGGTCGATCACCGTGCCCACGACGACCGTCGCGTCCTCCGATGCGAACTGTTTCACAATGTTGCCAACCTCCTGGAACTCGCCGATCGACAGATCCATGCCGGCGGTGACGTTCACGAGGATGCCGTGAGCTCCGGCCAAGTTGATGTCCTCGAGGAGCGGCGACGACACGGCCGCTTCGGCCGCCTCGCGCGCGCGATTCTCACCGCTCGCCGAGCCCGATCCCATCATCGCCATACCGGTCTCCGCCATCACGGTGCGCACATCGGCGAAGTTGACGTTGATGAGGCCCGGACGGGTGATGAGCTCCGCGATGCCCTGGACCGCGCCCTGCAGCACCTGGTTCGCGGATTTGAACGCGTCGAGGAGCGTCGTCTGCGGCCCGAGCACCGTGAGCAGCTTCTGATTCGGGATGGTGATGAGCGAGTCGCAGTACTTGGTGAGCTCGGCGATCCCGTGGTCCGCGACCAGCGAGCGCTTGCCGCCCTCCATCTCGAACGGCTTGGTCACGACGGCGACCGTGAGGATGCCGAGCTCCTTCGCGACCTGGGCCACGATGGGGGCCGCTCCCGTTCCGGTGCCCCCTCCCATCCCGGCGGTGATGAACAGCATGTCGCAGCCCTCGACCAGCTCGACTATGCGGTCGCGGTCCTCCATCGCGGCCTGCCGGCCGACCTCCGGGTCGGCTCCCGCTCCGAGCCCCTTCGTGATGTTGGTGCCGATCTGCAGCGCGGTCTTGACCTTCGAGTGCTGGAGCGCCTGCGCATCGGTATTGACGCACATGAACTCGACGCCCTCGATTCCGCTCATGACCATGTGCGCGACGGCATTCCCGCCGCCGCCTCCGACGCCGATCACCTTGATGATGGCGCTCTGGCTATACGCGTCCATTAACTCAAACATCGCTTCTTCTCCTCTCGACCGAATCAGTTGGTGGAATCCTAAGGTGTTGTCCCGTGCCTGCGTTGTCTTACGTCTGTCAGCTTCAAACAGCTCTCGTGTCCATCCCTAGAAGTTGCCCTGGAACCAGGCGCGCATGCGGTCGAGGACCGTCTTGGCGCTCCCGAGCGGGCGGCGGTGCCGTCCCGGCAGGGCGTTGTCACGGCCGTAGAGCAGCAGCCCCACGCCCGTCGAGAAAGTCGGATTTCGAACCACGTCGGAGAGGCCCTGGACCTGCTGCGGCAGGCCGAGCCGCACCGGCATGTGGAACACCTCTTCGGCGAGCTCGATGGCGCCTTCCATCTTCGCGCTCCCCCCGGTGAGCACGATGCCCGCCGCGATCGTCTCCTCGAAGCCGCTGCGGCGCAGCTCCTCGCGCACGAGGGTGAACAGCTCCTCGTAGCGCGGCTCGACGATCTCCGCGAGCGTCTGGCGCGCGAGGCGGCGCGCCGGCCGCTCCCCAACGCTCGGCACCTCGATCGTCTCGTCGGGATTCGCGAGCTGCGACAGCGCGCACGCGTAGCGGACCTTGATGTCCTCCGCATGCTGGGTGGGGGTGCGCATCGAGACCGCGATGTCGTTCGTGACCTGGTCTCCGGCGATGGGAATCACCGCGGTGTGCCGGATCGCGCCCGCGGAGAACACTGCGATGTCGGTCGTGCCGCCGCCCACGTCGACCAGGCAGACACCGAGCTCCTTCTCGTCGTCCGTGAGCACGGCGAAGCTCGAGGCGAGCTGCTCCAGCACGATGTCGTCCACCTCGAGCCCGCAGCGCTTGATGCATTTCTCGATGTTCTGCGCCGAGCTCTCGGCGCCGGTGACGATGTGTACCTTCGCCTCGAGGCGCACGCCGGACATGCCGATCGGATCGCGGATGCCTTCCTGCCCGTCGATGATGAATTCTTGCGGCAGCACGTGCAGGATCTTCTGATCGGCCGGGATCGCGACTGCCTTCGCGGCGTCGATCACATGCTCGACATCCCCGTGTGTCACCTCGCGGTCGCGAATGGCGACGACGCCGTGCGAGTTGAGGCTGCGCACGTGGCTGCCGGCGATGCCGGCATACACCGAGTGGATCTCGCAGCCCGCCATCAGCTCGGCCTCCTCCACCGCGCGCTGGATCGACTGGACCGTGGACTCGATGTTGACCACCACGCCTTTCTTCAGTCCGCGCGAGGGCTGCAAGCCGATCCCGAGAACCTCGATCGCGCCGTCTGCGCCCGCCTCGCCGACGAGGGCGACGACCTTCGAGGTGCCGATATCGAGTCCGATGATCAGATTTCTGTCGGAGTGTTTAGGCATCGTGAGAGGAACCCTCGGCCGTGGCGTCGCGGGAGGTGCCGCCGACGCGCCAGCCGATCGCAAAGCCATTCGTGTAGCGCATGTCCACGTACGCGATGTCGCTCGCGCGCTGCGCCACGATCTTGGAGGCGACCGCCATGAAGGTCTCGAAGCGCTCATCCACTCGCTCGCGTCCGAGCCTGACCGTCACGCCGTTCGCGAGGTCGAACTCCCAGGAGCCGCGCGCATCGAGGCGCAGCGCCGTGACTCGCAGGCTCATCTCGGCGAGCCGCCCCTGCATCACGAGATAGCGTTGGGCGACGCTCGGCTCGCTCCCCTGCGGCCCGGAGAGCTCCGGCAGCTCGAGTGGAATGTGGCGCGCGTCGCCCTGGAACAGCTCGCCGCGCGTGTTGACGAGGCCGAGCGCGCCCCAGCGCGCCGCGGGCACCTGCTCCACGATGCGTACGGCGAGCCCGCGGGGCCAGCTGCGCTCGACGCTCGCGGTATCGACCCACGGCAGCCGCTCGACCGCGGTGGAGACGGCGGCGAGGCTCACACTCACGAGTCCGGCGCCGTGCACACTCCCCTTGACGGCGCGCTCAACGTCGAGCAGCGAGACGCGCTGGAAGCGGCCCGAGATCGCGACCGCCTCGATCGGACGATTGAGCGCCGCGGCGATGAGCCCGATCACGGCGAGGACGCAGATGAGACTCGTCGCGGAGCGCAATATCCGCCGCGAGTCGGGCGCGCGCAGCCGCAAGAAGCGGCGGCGCTCGACGGACGGCTTGCGGCGGTTGCGGCGGGTCCACATCGCTCAGCTCCCCGCCCCGGCGGGAGGCGTGTCGTCCCCGACGATGCGCACCTCCGGGGTGAGTCGTACGCCGTGGACGCGCTCCACCTCCGACTGCACGCGCCCGATCAGCCGCTCGATGTCGGCCGCGGTCGCGGCGCCGTGATTGATGATGAAGTTCGCGTGCTTCTCGGAGACGGAAGCATCGCCGATACGCAGACCCTTGAGGCCCGCGGTCTCGATCAGCCGCGCCGCGTGGTCGCCCGGAGGATTCGTGAACACCGACCCGCAGCTCCATTCCCCGATCGGCTGCGAGGCCTTGCGCCGCGCGAGCAGCGAGCGCACCTCCGCCTCGTTCGCGGCCGGCGTCTGCTCGAAGAGGAGCTTGGCCGCGAGGAACCCTTCCCCGGCGACCGGCGGGCGCACGTGGCGATACCCCACCTCGTACTCGGGAGCGAGCCGCGTGTGCTCCCGGCCGTCACGATCCACCGTCTCCACCGCGAGCACGTGGCTCCAGGTGTCCCCGCCGAAGGCGCCCGCGTTCATGGCGAGCGCGCCGCCGAGCGTCCCCGGAATGCCCGCGAAGAACGCGGCGGGGCCGAGCCCCCATTTGATGCATTGCCTCGCGATGCGCGCGCAGGCGACGCCCGCCTCGCAGTACACGGTCGTCTCGCTGCGACGCTCCAGCCGCTCGAGCGCCCCGTGCGTCGCCACCGCGACGCCCCGCAGTCCGCCGTCGCGCACCAGCAGATTGCTGCCGAGGCCGATCCAGTGAATCGGCGTCTCCGGCGGCACCGTCCGCAGGAACGCGGCGAGATCCGCCCGGTCGCGGGGCGAGAAGAAGATCTCCGCGGGACCTCCGACGTGCCACGAGGTGTGGCGGCTCATGCGCTCGTCACGTTTTGCGCGCGGCATGAATTCCGGGGCGACGGACATCACGTCGTCCTCCGGCGTAAGGCGGCCGGCAAGGCATGCGCGGCGATGTTGATGTGGCCCGCTCCCATCGTCACGACGAGGTCGTTCGCGCGGATCACGTCCTTGAGCGCGGTCGCGAGATCCTCCACCCGCTCGACGAAGATCGGCTCCACCTGCGCGCGCGAGCGCACGGCGCGGCAGATCGCGCGGCCGTCGCATCCCTCGATCGGCGGCTCGCCGGCCGCATAGACCTCCGTGACGAGCAACACCTCCGCGCTCGAGAGCACCTTGCCGAAGTCGTCGATCAAGTCTCGGGTGCGCGTGTAGCGGTGAGGCTGGAACGCGAGAACGATGCGGCGGCCCGGATACCCCTGACGCAGCGCTTCGAGCGTGGCCGCAATCTCGGTCGGATGGTGGCCGTAGTCGTCGATGAGCGTCACCCGGCCGGCCGAGGTCTCCACGTCCGCGATGTGCTGCAGCCGCCGGTCGATGCCCTGGAAGCTCGCGAGTGCGCGCTGCACGGCGCCGTCCTCCGTCTCGAGCTCCGTCGCCACGGCGACCGCCGCGAGCGCATTGAGGACATTGTGCGTGCCGGGAAGATTGACCGTCACCGCAAGCGGAGAGTGGCCGCCCCTCGAGGCGACGCCGGAGCGCAGCACATCGAAATGGGTCTGCAGGCCGTCCCGCCTGAGGTTGACCGCCTGCACGTCCGCGCCGGGCTCCAGGCCGTAGGTCATCACCGGACGCCCGATGCGGGGCAGGATGCTGCGCACGTGCTCGTCGTCGAAGCACACGATCGCGAGCCCGTAGAACGGCAGGTTGTGCAGGAATTCGACGAAGCTCTGCTTCAGACGCTCGAAGCTCCCCTCGTGCGTCACGAGGTGATCGTTGTCGATGTTGGTGACGATCGCGATGAGCGGTTGCAGGTGCGTGAACGACGCATCGCTCTCGTCCGCCTCCGCCACGAGGTAGCGGCCCGTGCCGAGGCGCGCGTTGCTGCCTGCGCTCGTCAAGCGCCCGCCGATGACGAAGGTCGGATCGGCTCCGCTCTCCGCGAGCACGCTCGCGACGAGGCTCGTCGTCGTGGTCTTGCCGTGCGTGCCGGCGACGGCGATCGAGTAGCGGAAGCGCATGAGCTCGCCCAGCATTTCCGCTCGCTGCACGGTCGGGATGCGCTCCGCCTGCGCCGCGAGCACTTCGGAATTGCCGGGCGCGACGGCGCTCGAGACGACCACCACGTCGGCGCCGCGAATGTTCTCCGCGGCATGCCCGAGGGCCACGCGGGCGCCGAGCCCGGCCAGCCGCCGCGTGATGGGGTTCTCCTTGAGATCCGAGCCCTGCACCGAGTACCCGAGGTTGATCAGCACCTCCGCGATGCCGCCCATGCCGACGCCGCCGATCCCGACGAAGTGGATCGTGTTGATGCGCCGCATGCGGTCTGCGCGATCGTCGGTCATGCCGCGCCCTCCGCGTATCGCAGGCACACCGCGGCGAGCTCGTCCGCCGCCTGGGGACGGGCCAAGGCGCGGGCGCGCTCGGCCATGGCAAGCAGCGGCCCCCGGCTCGCGCAGAGGCGGGCGAGCTCCTCGGCGAGGCGCGCGGGCGTGAGCTCGCGATCGTCGATCAGCACGGCGGCGCCCCCGCTCACGAGGTAGCGGGCGTTCGCCGTTTGATGATCGTCCACGGCCGCGGGAAACGGCACGAGAATGGCCCCCACGCCGGCCGCCGCGAGCTCCGAGATCGTGAGCGCCCCGGCGCGGCAGACGACGAGGTCGGCCCAGGCGTAAGCGGCCGCCATGTCGTCGATGAACGGCGTCACCGTGGCGCGCACGCCCGCCGATGCATAGGCCCGCTCCGCCGCCTCGTGCCAGCGGCTGCCTGACTGGTGGCGCACCTCGACCGCCAAGGATTGCGGCAGCGAGGCGAGCGCGAGCGGTACCACCGTGTTGAGTCGAGCCGCGCCCTGGCTCCCGCCGATCGCGAGGATGCGGATCGCTCCGCCGCGCTCCCCGAACCGCGCGGCCGGTGACCGCGTCTCGGCAATCTCCGCCCGTACCGGGTTGCCGATCGCGCGGGCGCGGACGCCGGCGCCGAAGCTCCCCGGGAACGCCTCCAGCACTTCGCGGGCGAGGTGCGCGAGGCAGCGGTTGGTGAAGCCCGCGATGGCGTTCTGCTCGTGAATGATGAGTGGGCGCCGGGTGAGCCACGCGGCGACCCCGCCCGGACCCGTCACGAAGCCCCCGAGACCGACCACGGCGAAGGGGCGCCGGCGCCACATGACGCGCAGCGCCTGCAGCAGCGCGACCGCGACGCGCAGCGGCGCGGCGAGCAGCGTGAGCAGCCCCTTGCCTCGCAACCCGCCCACGGACAGCCACTCGATCGGAATGAGCTCCGCCGGGACGATCCGCGCCTCGAGGCCGCGGCGGGTGCCGAGCCAGACCACCTCGATCGATTGCCGGCGCAGCAGGCGCGCCAATGCGAGCGCCGGAAAGACGTGACCGCCCGTGCCGCCGGCCATGATCAGGATGGGACGCGCGCTCACGGCTCCGCTCCGTGCCGCACGGCGCCCTCGCGCGTCGCGCATCCCCGCGCCTGAGCCGTCGCCTCGTGATGGACCCGCAGGACGAGCCCCACCCACACGAGAGCGACGACGAGGCTCGAGCGGCCGTAGCTCATGAGCGGGAGGGTCAAGCCCTTCGTGGGCAGGACCCCCATGTTCACCCCGATGTTGATGAATGCCTGGACGCCGAGCCACAGGCCGAACCCCGATGCGAGGTACGCCGGGAACTTCAGGCCGCTGTCGGCGGCGAGCCGCGCAATGCGCAGGCTCCGCCACACCAGCGCGAGGAACAGGCCGAGCGTCAGGATCGCCCCGAGGAGTCCCAGCTCCTCGGCGAGCACCGCGAAGAGAAAGTCGGTGTGGGCCTCGGGCAGGTAGAACAGCTTCTGCACGCTATCCCCGAGCCCCACGCCGAGCCAGCCGCCGCGTCCGATGGCGATCAGCGACTGCGTGAGCTGGAAGCCGCTGTTGAAGGGATCGGACCAGGGATCGACGAAGGCCGTGAGGCGGCGCAGCCGATAGCTCGAAGTGATCGCGAGCATGCCGAATCCGCCTGCCGCGACGATGGTCATCGCGACGACGTAGCGGAGCCTCGCGCCGGCGAGGAACAGCAGCCCGAAGCCCGTCGCGAAGAGGACCGTCGCCGCACCGAAGTCCGGCTCGGCGAGCAGCAGCGCGCCCGCGCACGCGAGCAGCCCGAGCGGCTTGAGCAGCCCTGCGAGCGAGCCGCGCAGCTCCTCCTCCCGGCGCGCCGCATAGCTCGCCACGTAGATGAGGATGAAGGCGCGGGCGAGTTCGGAGACCTGGAAATTCAATCCCGCGACATTGAGCCAGCGGCGGCTGCCGTTCACGGTGTGCCCGAGTCCCGGCACCAGCACGAGCAGCAGCAAGCCGAACGCCGTGACGAGGAGCGCCATCGACAGCCGCTCCACACGCTCGGTGGGCACGAACAGCATACAGGCGCCGAGCGCTCCCCCGACCGCCGTCAGCGTGAGCTGCCGAGTGAGATAGAAGAAGCTGCGGCCGCTCTGCTCGCTCGCGATGGAGACGGACGCCGAGGTCACCATCACGAGCCCGAGCAGCACAATCGCGAGCACCAGGGCGAGCGTCGCCGTATCGACGCGCACGCGCACGCCCCCGCGACGGCGTCCCGAGCGCGCATAGCCGAGACCGAGTGTGCTCTCGCCGGCGCCGACGCTCATGCGGCGAGCTCCCGGACGGCTTGCGAGAACACCGCGCCGCGGTGCGCGTAATCACGGAACATGTCGAGGCTCGCGCAAGCCGGAGAGAGCAGCACGGTGTCTCCCGGCCTGGCCGCGCGCGCCGCCGAGTGCACCGCCTCCTCCAGCGAGTCGCAACGCTCGAGCGTCGAGACGCCCGCGAGTGCCTCGCCGATGGCGTCCCGGTCGCGGCCGATCAGCACGGCGTGACGCACCTTGCCGCGAAACGCCGCCGCGAGCGGCGTGAAGTCCTGCTGCTTGCCGTCCCCGCCGAGGATCATCACGAGCGGCCCGGGCATGCCCTGCACCGCGGCGATCGTGGCGCCGACGTTCGTGCCCTTGGAATCATCGACGTACGCGACGCCGCGCACGTCGGCGACCCACTGCGAGCGGTGCGGCAGCCCGGGGAAGCTCTTGAGCTCGGCGAGCATCGGCTCGAGCGGCAGACCGAGGGCCTCCCCGAGCGCAAGCGCCGCGAGCGCATTGGCGGCGTTGTGCAGCCCCTTGATCCTGAGTTCGCTCACGGGCAGCAGCGGCTCGCTGCGGCGCGTGAGCCATCCCTCGCCGGCGCGCGCTGCGCCCCCCGGTCCGGCGCCTGGCACTGCCATCGCGCGATCGGCACCGGGCAGCGCCACCGCATAATCGGCTCCGATGGAGGCCCTCAACGAGAAGCTGAGCGTCGCCTGCCCCGGGGAGGGCATCGCGACGACCAGCGGATCGTCGAGGTTGACGACCGCGGTGTCGCACCTCGCGAAGATGCGCGCCTTCGCCGCGGCGTAGTCCTCGAGCGAGGCATAGCGGTCGAGGTGATCCGGGCTCACGTTGAGCACCGCGGCGGCGTGCAGATCGAGCGACCGCGTCGCCTCGAGCTGGAAGCTCGAGAGCTCGAGCACATAGAGCTCGGTCGGCTCGGCGTCGCGCTGCGACGCCGAGAGCAGGTCGAGCGCCGGCTCGCCGAGATTGCCGCCAATCCGCACCTTGAGGCCCACGCGCTGCGCCATCCGCCCGACTAGCGTCGTCACGGTGCTCTTGCCGTTGGTGCCGGTGATGCCGACGACCGGCGCATCGACGGCGAGCGCGAAGAGCTCGATGTCGCCGACGATCTCGAGGCCGCGGCGGCGCGCCTCGTTGAAGAAGGGGCTAGAGAGGGCGACACCGGGCGATGCGACGACGCACACTGCATCGTCGAGCAACGCGGTATCGAGGCCTCCGAGCCGAACCGGGATGGCGGGATCGAGCGCCGCGAGCCGCGCGAGCTCCGGAGGCTCCTCGCGGGTGTCGGTCACTGCGATGCGCCAGCCGCGCGCATGCAGGTAAGCGGCGCACGAGTATCCCGTGCGGCCGAGCCCCACGATCACGGCGGTCGATGGATTGTCGCGCGCTTCGCTCATCTCAGCTTCAAGGTCGAAAGTCCCAGGAGCACGAGCAGCAGCGTGATGATCCAGAACCGCACGATGACTTTCGGCTCCGCCCACCCCTTCAGTTCGAAGTGGTGATGAATCGGCGCCATGCGGAAGATGCGCTTGCCCGTGAGCTTGAACGAGCCGACCTGCAGGATGACGGACGCGGTCTCGGCCACGAAGATGCCGCCCATGATGAGCGTCACCACCTCCTGGCGCACGATCACGGCGATGACGCCGATGGCGGCGCCTATCGAGAGCGCACCGACATCGCCCATGAACACCTGTGCGGGATAGGTGTTGAACCAGAGGAAGCCGAGTCCCGCCCCCGCGAGCGCGGAGCAGAAGATCAAGAGCTCGCCGGCGCGCGGCACCGCCGGAATGGAGAGGTACCCGGCGAACACGGCGTTGCCGCTCAGGTAGGCGAAGACCCCGAGTGCCGCCGAGACGAGCACCGCGGGCATGATCGCGAGTCCGTCGAGACCGTCGGTGAGATTGACGGCGTTGCTCATGCCCGTGATCATCAGGTAGCCGATCGCGATGAACGTGGCCGCCGACAGCGGCTCGGCGAACTTCTTGACGAACGGCAGGTAGAGCGTGGTGTCCGCCCGATCCTGCGCCATGTAGTAGAGCGTCGCGGCGGCGCACAGGCCCGCGACGGATTGCCAGAGGTACTTCCAGCGCGGAATGAGCCCCTTCGAGTTGCCGACGACGAGCTTCAGGTAATCGTCGTAGAACCCGATGAGCCCGTAGGCGAACGTCACGCCGATCGCCGTCCAGATGAAGCGGTCGGCGAGATTGGCCCAGAGCAGCGTGCCGAAGAGCAGCGCGGCGAGGATGAGCGCGCCGCCCATCGTCGGCGTGCCGGCCTTCGGCAGGTGCGACTTCGGGCCGTCCTCACGGACCACTTGCCCGATCTGGTAGCGCGAGAGCTTCGCGATCATCGTCGGACCGACCAGCAGCGAGAAGGCGAGCGCCGAGATCGCCGCGAGGATGGCGCGGAACGTCTGATAGTAGAAGACGTGGAAGCCGGAGTAGACCCCGGTCAGCTGCTGTGCAACCCAGTAGAGCACCGCTACCCCCGCCCTGGCGCCGTCAGCGCCGCGACCACGCGCTCCAGCCGGTTCACCCGCGAGCCCTTGATCAGCACGCGCGTCTCCGCCGTCGCCGCCTCATCGAGCGCCCGCGTGAGCGCCTCCGCGTCCGGATACCACTCGGCGCCCGCGCCGAAGCTCTCAACCGCGAGCTGCGCGAGCTCGCCGGTCGCAAACAGACGCTCGACGCCGCGCTCGCGTGCGAAGGAGCCGATCTCGGCATGGCTCGCATGCGCGAAGGCGCCGAGCTCGGCCATGTCGCCGAGCACCAGCCACTTGTGCCCGTCGAGGTCCGCGAGTACCTCGATGCCGGCGCGCACCGAGCTCGGATTGGCGTTGTACGAATCGTCAATCAGCCAGGCTCCGCTGCGCGCGCGCTTCAGCTGCAGGCGTCCCTGCACCGCCCGCATGGTCGCGAGGCCGGCGGTCACATCCCTGAGGGTCGCTCCGGCTGCGCAGGCCGCCGCGGCTGCCGCCAGCGCGTTGACGACGTTGTGGCGCCCGGCGAGCCGCAGCTCGATGCCGGTGCGGCCCTGAGCGCACTCGAGCGTGAAGCGTGTGCGGAACTCGCCGGCGGCCACCTCCGTGCGCAAGTCACGGGCGCTGAAATCCGCCCGCCCGCCCAAGCCGAAGCTGACCACCCGGGCGCGCGTGAGTCCGCGCCACAGCGCCGCGAAGGGATCGTCGGCATTGATCACGGCGACGGCGTCCGCGTCGAGGCCCTCGACCATCTCGCCCTCGGCGCGTGCGACGCCCTCGAGGCTGCCGAATCCTTCGAGGTGCTCGGCGCCCGCGTTGGTGATGAGCCCGATCGTGGGCCGCGCGAGGCGGACCAGCGCGGCGACCTCACCCGCGCGGTCCGCGCCCATCTCCACCACGGCGAAGCGGTGCGCCGGCTCGATGCGAAACAGGGTGAGCGGCACGCCGATGTGGTTGTTGAGATTGCCGCGCGTCGCGAGACACGGGCCTGCCTGCGCGAGAATCGCGGCGATCATCTCCTTCACGGTCGTCTTGCCGTTGCTGCCCGCGACACCGACCAGCGGAATGCCGAACTGCGCCCGCCAGCGGCTGGCGGCGCGCGTGAGGGCCGCCTGCGTGTCCTCGACGACGACCTGGGCGAGCGCAGAGGTTTGCTCCGCGTCGACCACTGCGCCCGCTGCACCCGCCGCCTCGGCTCTGCCGAGGAACTCGTGGCCGTTGAAGCGCGGGCCGTGCAGCGCGACGAACAGCTCGCCGGATTGGAGCGTGCGGGTATCCGTCGAGACGCCGGTGTAGAGGCGGTCGGCTCCCGCGAGCCGGCCGCCGCTGGCAAGCGCAAATCGCGCGAGCGTGCGGGTGGTCGGCCCCATCCCCGTGCCGCCTCCTTCGGGCCGCCTGCCGCCGTCCAAAATCGCTCCCTGCGAATTTGTCATGCCGGCCCCTGCGATCTCGAGAAGAAAGCCCGCGCAACGGCTTGGTCGCTGAAGGCCCGGCGCTCGCCGCCGACGATCTGATAGTCCTCGTGGCCCTTGCCGGCAATGAGCACGACATCGCCTGCGGACGAGCGCTCGAGCGCGCCGCGGATCGCGGCCGCGCGGTCGTGCTCCACTCGCACCGGGGCGGAGGGGCCCATTCCGGCGAGGATGCCGGCGACGATGCGGCCCGGGTCCTCGGTGCGCGGATTGTCATCGGTGAGGATGATCTCGTCCGCGAGCTCGCGCGCCGCGCGTCCCATCAGCGGCCGCTTGCCGGGATCCCGATCGCCGCCGCAGCCGAACACGAGGCGCAGCGCGCCGGAGCAATGAGCCCGCGCGGCGTGCAACGCCTTGGCGAGCGCGTCGGGCGTGTGGGCGTAGTCCACGATCGCGAGAGCCCCGCCGTCCGGGCCCCGCACAATCTCCATGCGTCCCGGGGGCGCCGTGCATTCACCGAGCGCGGCAACGACACGATCGAGCGGCACATCCTGGGAGAGCAGCACGCCGGCGACCGTCAAGACGTTCTCGACGTTGAAGTCCCCGAGCAGCGGCACGGTGAGCCGTGCCAGCGTTGAGCTTGTCTGGAGCTCCAGACTCAAGCCCGCGGAGGTGTGCTCCACGCCGCGAGCGCACACGGACTCGGCGCCGCGAATGGCCCGCAGAGCCGGCGCGTCCGCCGGGCGCCGTGTGGTGACGACGAGGCGGCCCGCGGCACCCTCGAAGCGCCGGGCGAGCGCGAGGCCGAAAGCATCGTCGATGTTGATGATGCGCGCGGCGAGCTCCCGCTCGAACAGGCGCGCCTTGGCCGCGCCATAGGCTTCCATCGAGCCGTGGAAGTCGAGGTGGTCGCGAGTGAGGTTCGTGAACGCGGCCGCGCGGAATCGCACGCCGTTCACCCGCCCCTGCGCGAGCGCGTGCGAGGACACCTCCATGCTGACGCACTCCGCTCCGAGCGCGCGCAGCTGGGCGAGCTGCCGGTGAACGCTGACGACATCCGCCGTGGTGAGCCCGAACGGCTCGATCGCGCCCGGCAAGCCGGCGCCGAGCGTGCCGATGTAGCCTGCGGTGCGGCCGATGCGTGTGAGCGCCTGCGCGAGCAGGTACGCGGAGGTCGTCTTGCCGTTGGTGCCGGTGACCCCGGCCACTGCGAGGAACTGCGAGGGCGTGCCGAAGAACCGGTCGGCGATCGTCCCGGCGTGCTGCGCGAGCCGCGGCACCTCGGCGAGGAAGACCGCACCGCCCGGCGATGCTGCGGCCGAGCCCGCCCCGGCGCCCGAGACCTCTGCAGCCGAAGCCACCGCCGCAATCGCAGCGGGCAGCGCCTCGGAGGCGGACTGCGGATCGTAGAGAATCGCACGCGCGCCGGCGGCGACAGCGTGTCGCGCGAACGCGAGCCCGTGGTGCGTCGCGCCCCGGCAGGCGAGGAACAGCGCGCCCGGCCGCACCGCGCGGCTGTCGAGCGTGACATCGGTCACGCGAACGTCGGCGGGCGGATCGAGCACCCCGGCCGTGAGCTCGGCGAGCAGCAGCCCGCGAGCGGTCCCTTGCGATTCCGTTCGAGGGGTCATCGGCGCGCCAGTGTATCGCCCGCCCGGTCGAGGCTCGCGGATGCAGGCTGCTCGTCGGCGGGCACGGCGATCGCCTCGTCCGGAGGAATCCCGAGCAGCCGCAAGGCGCTGCCGACGACGGCGGAGAAGACCGGAGCGGCGACATCGCCGCCCTGATGCTCGCCCGCCATCGGCTCATCGATCACCACCACCGCGGCGAGCCGCGGGTCGCTCGCGGGCGCGACGCCCGCGAACACTGACATGTAGAGATTCGTCGAATACCCGCCCGCGATCGCCTTCTCAGCCGTGCCCGTCTTGCCCGCGACCTGGTAGCCCGGGATCGCGGCCTTCCTGCCCGTCGCGCCCTCGGCCACGACGACGGCCTCGAGCATGCCGATCAGCTCGCGACAGACGTGCTCGGCGAGCGCGCGCTCACCCTCCGGAGGGCCGTCGGCGCGCAGCAAAGTCACAGGCCGCACGATGCCGTACGACCCGATCGTCGCGTAGGCGTGCGCGAGCTGCAGCGGGGTGACCGAGATGCCGTAGCCGTGCGACATCGTCGCGATCCCGATCGGCCGCCAGTGCGTGTAGTCGCTGAGCAGCCCCGCCGACTCGCCGGGGAACCCACTCGCCGTCACACGGCCGAAGCCAACTCCCGTGAGAGTCGTCCAGATGAGCTGCGGCGGCAGCGCGAGCGCGATGTGCGCCATGCCGACGTTGGAGCTCTTCGCGAGAATCGTCGCGATGTCCACCCGGCCGAGATCGTGCTCGTCGGTGAAGGTGCGCGCCCCGACCTTGATGAATCCCGGCGAGGTGTCGATGATCGTGCGATCGTCGAGACGGCCGGACGTGAGCCCGGCTGCGACGAAGAACGGCTTCATCGTCGAGCCCGGCTCCAGGATGTCCGTCGCGGCCCGATTGCGGTAGAGCTCCGGCTGCATCTCGTCCCGGTCGTTCGGATTGAACGCCGGCTGGTTCACCATCGCGAGCACCTCGCCCGTGCGCACGTCGAGGATGACGAGCGAGCCCGCGCGGGCGCGCTGATCCCGCACGGCTCGCTTGAGCTCGCGGTAGGCGAGATATTGCAGGCGCAGATCGATCGACAGCACGAGGTCGCGGCCCGGACGCATCGTGCGGATGCTGTCCACGTCCTGGACCACCCGGCCGTAGCGATCCTGGATCACGCGCTTCTCGCCATCCTCCCCGGCGAGCCAATGATCGAATGCGAGCTCGATGCCCTCCTGGCCCGCATCGTCCACGTCGGTGAAGCCGAGCAAGTGCCCGGTCACCTCGCCCGCGGGGTAGTAGCGCTGGTACTCCCGCGACAGATAGACGCCGGGGATGGCGAGAGCCTTGATCTGCTGCGCCTCGGCCGGCGGGAGGTGCCGCTCCACGTAGAGAAAATCCCGGTCGAGGTTGCTCGTCACGCGCCGCTCGAGATCCTGGGGGTCGAGCCGCAGCGCCGCCGCGAGCCGTCGAATCTGATCGGTGGTCGCCGCAATCTGCCTCGGGCTCACCCAGATCGAGTCCACGGGAGTGCTCACCGCGAGCGGCTCGCCGTAGCGGTCCGTGATCATGCCGCGATGCGCGGGGATGCTGACCACCCTCGTGAAGCGCGCATCGCCCTCGCTCGAGAGGAAGCTGTGATCGACCAGCTGCAGGTTCACGGCGCGCCAGGTGAGGCCCACCGCGGCGCAGGCGAGCAGCCCGAACGCGAAATACGCCCTCCACCGGAAGGAGCGAGGCACGTCGGTGCGTTCCGGGCGGCGGGTCATGGCGAGACGAGCCTGATTTCCTTCGGCGCCGGAGTCGTCATGTGCAGCTTGGTGCGAGCCACGTTCTCGACAAACGCGTGCGTCGACCAGGCGCTCTGCTCGAGCTGCAACTGGCCCCACTCGATGTCGAGATTGTCGCGGTGCGCATCGAGCGCCTCGAGCTGAACGAACAGGACGCGCGAGCGATGCTTGCAGTAGATCGCCGCCGCCGCCGAGCCGAGCACGGCGAGCCACAGCAGCGGCACGGCAAAGAACAAGACGCGCGAACTGGTGAGGCTCATGCGAGCTTCTCCGCGGCGCGCAGCAAGGCGCTGCGGGCGCGCGGGTTGCGGGCGGATTCGGCAGCCTGAGGCCGCATCTTGCGTCCGACGAGCTTCAGGCGCGGCTTCGCCTGCGGCGGGACCACCGGCAAGTCGGCGAGCGCCGGATCGACGCTCGCGGCACGCTGCAAGAATCGCTTGACGATCCGATCCTCCACCGAGTGGAAGCTGATGACGACGAGACGGCCGCCGGCAGAGAGCGCGTCCGTCGCGCCCGCAAGGCCGCGCTCGAGCTGGCCGAGCTCGTCGTTCACGTGCATGCGCAGGGCCTGGAAGGTGCGGGTCGCCGGATGCTTGCCGGGCTCGCGGGTCGGCACGGCTTGCGCGACGAGCGCCGCGAGCTCGCTCGTGCGCTCGATCGGCCGCTTATCCCGAACCGCGGCGATGGCTCTCGCCACGCGGCGCGCGAAGCGCTCCTCTCCGTAAGCTGCGATCACTTCGCGTATCTCGTCGACGCCCGCCCGAGCGAGCCACGCCGAGACTGGCTCGCCGTGTGTCGGATCCATGCGCATATCGAGCGGACCGTCGGCACGGAAGCTGAAGCCGCGGCGCGGATCGTCGAGCTGCGGTGACGAAACGCCGAGGTCGAGGAGCACGCCACGGCATGGACGCCCGTTCGCATGCGCCGGCACGAGCCGGCCGAGATCCGCGAACGTCCCTTGGACGAGCGTGAGCCGCAGCTCACGGGCGAAGCGGCGGCGGCCGGCCTCGATCGCTTGCGGATCCCGATCGATCGCGAGCACGCGACCTTCTCCACCCAGGGTCTCGAGAATCCGTGCCGTGTGACCGCCGCGGCCGTACGTCGCATCGACATAATAACCACCCGCCTCGATGGCCAGTAGAGCCACCGCCTCATCGACGAGCACCGGCTCGTGCTCGCGCTCAGGCTTATCCACGAATCGAAGCGGCTCGAGACCGCCCCCCTATAGCGACACCGAATCGAGCAACGACGGCAGCTCGGCTGCGCTCGCGTCGCTCTTCAGAAACTGATCGCGCTGCTCATTCCAGCGCGCCTCGTCCCAGAGCTCGAAGCGACTGCCCTGACCGATCAGCATTCCAAGCCGCTGCAGCCCCGCGATCTCGCGGAGTTCCGGCGGCAGTAGGAATCGCCCGTGCCCGTCGAGCTCGAGAGGAGTGGCGTAGCCCACCACGACCCGTTGCAGCCACCGCGCCTGCGGGTGCATGCTCGGAAGGCTCATGAGCTTCTGTGCGGTCAGCTCCCAGTCGGGCAAGGGATAGATGAGGAGGCACGGGTCACGGTGAACGGTGACGACCAGCTTGCCCTCGCCGCGCTGCTGGATGGACTCGCGGTACCGGGTGGGCATGACCATCCGGCCCTTGTCGTCCAGTGTGACTTTTGTTGCACCGCAGAACACGAGCCTGGGGCGCCTTCGCCCACTTCCCCCCACTTTTTCCCACCTGTCGCCACTATAGGAATCGGCGACATATGCTGTCAATGATGCAGAGTGAGAAATTAGTCGCAGTCACAACGACTTATGGCGAATCCGAGCCCGCTCGAACAGTATCCGGGCATGACTCCTCTTACCAATCAGAAGCTTGCCCAGGTAATCTCATACAGTAGTTGATCCTGGGCCGTGCTGGCCGCCTCGAGGCACGCTCAGGGCGGTCCTCCGATGTCTCCGCAGGGGGGGTGTCGAGCGCTCTTCTACCGCGCGTCGTGGACTCTTCTACGGCGCGTCCTCGCGCCGCCACTCGGACGGGGTCGCGCTCCCGCGCGACCCCGAGAGCAGTTGGGCGCAGCCCATGAAAAGGAGCCGGCCTGTAAGCCGGGTTCTGTCGAGGGCAATCATTCCTCTGGGACCCGCGTCGCCGCGAGCCTCGTGCGGCCTACCCGGAAGCGCGTGCGAGACACCGCTGCACCCCCGTTGGGGCGCTGCTTCCCTATTTGGCCTTGCTCCAGGTGGGGTTTGCCGTGCCGTCGAGTGTTGCCACCGACGCGGTGCGCTCTTACCGCACCGTTTCACCCTTACCGGCCCGTGCCCGAAGGCACGGACTTAGGCGGTTTGCTTTCTGTTGCACTTTCCGTGGGCTTGCGCCCCCCAGGCGTTACCTGGCACCTCGTCTGCCGGAGCCCGGACTTTCCTCCATCCCCGCCCAGCGTGGCTGGTGAGAACAGCGATTGCCCGGCCGACTCCCGTGCACACCATATCGACAGATGGGTGCGAGCTCAACTCTCATCGCGCCGCTTCGCGATTTGCAGCGCGAGCGCGTAGGCGTCGTTGCGCTTCACTCCTGTCAGCTGAGCGGCGAGCGCCGCGGCCTTGCCCGGCGGGAGCTCTTTCAGAAGCAGCTCGAGGGCGCGGTGGAGCTCGCGTTCGTCCGCGTGCTCGCGCTCCGGCGGCGCTCCCTGCACCACCAGCGTGATCTCGCCGCGCCGGAAGTCCGGCTCTGCTTGCGCGCGCTCCGCGAGCTCCGCGAGCGTGCCCCGGTAGACCGTCTCGTGAATCTTCGTGAGCTCGCGCGCGACGGCCGCACGGCGCTCGGCGCCGAATATCGTTGCAAAGTCAACCAGGCACGGGGCGATGCGGTGCGGAGCCTCGAAGAACACCAGCGTGCGCGGCTCCGCGGCGAGATCGCGCAGCCGCTCGCGCCGCTCCCGCTCGGAGGAGGGCAGAAAACCCTCGAAACAGAAGCGCTCCACCGCAACGCCGGCGACGACGAGTGCCGCCACGACGGCGGACGGTCCGGGAATCGCACGGACTTCAATCCCCGCTGCGAGCGCGAGCCGGACGAGCTCGGCACCGGGATCGGAGACGAGCGGCGTGCCCGCATCGCTCACCAGCGCGACGATCTCGCCCGCCTCGAGCCTGCGCAAGAGGTCCGGCACGCGCTGCGCCTCGTTGTGAGCGTGGAGCGAGACGAGCGGCCGCGAGATGCCGAGCGACTGCAGAAGACCGAGGGTACGTCGCGTGTCCTCCGCGGCGATGACGTGGGCACTCCCGAGACTCTGCCGCGCGCGATCGCTCAGATCACTCAGGTTGCCGATGGGCGTCGCCACGACGTCGAGCCGCCCACCGCTGCGGGGTCGATCACTTGGCTCGCGTGGGCTCGCTGTCGAACGCATATAATTCTCCCCGGCATCCTGCCCGGCTTGGCGAGACCCTTCAACCGATGCTCCACGGACGAATGTCATCGTTCACCGCCGCTCCGGCCGCCGCGGGGCTCGCACTGACCCTCCTCGCCGCATGCTCGATCGTGCCGCCGCCGAGCGCACCGCCACCGAGCGCGGAGCAGGCGGCTGCCCTGGAGCGACAGGGCGGCTACGCCGCCGCCGCCCGCGATTACGAAGCGCTCGCCGCCGAGAACGGTGGCGCGGAGCGCTCCGACATGCTCCTGAGAGCAGCCGGAGCGTACCTCGCAGCGCGCCAGACCGGCGATGCCGCACGCGTGCTCGAAGCCCTTCGACCGCCGCTCACCGCGGGAGAAACCTTCGAGCAGCAAATGCTCGACGCTCAGCTCGACCTCGCGCGCGGCGAGGGCGAGCAGGCCTGGCGCCAGGTCGCGCTCGCGCGCGAGCCCGGCACGGCGCAGGACGCGTTGCCCTATCTCGATCTGAGACGCCGCGCCGCGCTCGCGGCGGCGCGGCCGGCCGATGCCGTACTGGCCGAGATAGCGGCAGAGCGCTTTCTCGAGACCCCGGCCGAGCAGCGCGCCGCCCGCATGACTCTGCTCGAGGAGCTGCGCGCTGCGAGCGAGCGCGGCATGAAGATCGATCCGCAGGCGGCCCCGGACCGGACCGTGCGCGGCTGGCTGGAGCTTGCCGAAGTGGTGGCGCAAGCGGCGCGCATGCCGGCGAGCGCCGCTTCCGCGATCGCGGCCTGGAGCGCTCGCTATCCCGGCCATCCCGCGAACGCGGTGCTCGGCCGCGAGCTGCCCGGCGTCAGCGTCGCGGCGGCGGGAGGGGTGTCAAGTGTCGCGCTGCTGCTGCCGCTCACCGGACCGGCCGCCGCCGCCGCCGCCGCGGTCCGCGATGGATTCATGACGGCCTACTATGTCGGCTCCTCGAGCGGACGCCCGCGCATCCGCATCTACGACACGGGCGGCGTGAGCATCGCGGAGGCGGTGGAGCAGGCGACGCAGGACGGCGCGCAGTTCATCGTGGGCCCGCTCACCCGGGAGGAAGTCCTCGCTGCCGCCGATCTACGCACTCCCCGCCCCCCGATGCTCGCGCTCAATTTTCTTCCGGCCGGGCAGCCGGCGCCGGACGGGCTCTATCAGTTCGCGCTGTCGCCGGAGGAAGAGGCGCGCGAGGTCGCGCGCCGGATCCTCGCCGATGGACACCGGCACGGCATTGCGCTCGCGCCTCTCGACGACTGGGGCACGCGGGTGCTGGCTGCGTTCAAAGAAGAGCTCACCGCGGGTGGCGGAACCCTGCTCGATACGGCGCGGTTCGATCCGGCGCTCTCCGACTTCGCACCGGTCATCGAAGACGTGCTGCGCATCGACGACAGCAATGATCGGTTGAAGGGGCTGGAATCCATCGTGGGCTCCAAGCTCGAATTTCAGCCCCGGCGCCGCGGCGATATCGACTTCGTGTTCGAGGCGAGCGCGAACGCGGCGACGGCTCGCCTGCTGCGCACGCAGCTGAAGTTCTATTTCGCCGGCGACGTTCCGGCATACGCCACCTCGGACGCCTTCGAGCCGGACCCCAGCGCCAACGAGGACCTCGGCGGACTGAGCTTTCCCGACATGCCCTGGATGCTCGGCAGCGGACTCGCCGACAGCGTGCATGCCGCCGCGACGGCCGCGTGGCCGGTCGAAGGGCCGCCGCTCGACCGGCTCTTCGCGTTCGGGTTCGACGCCTATCGGTTGCTCAACGCGCTGCGGACCGCGCCCGCGGGCAGCGCTATCTCCGTCGAGGGACTGACGGGAATCCTCACTCTCGACGCGGACCGCCGAGTCCACCGTCAGCTCGAGTGGGCGCAACTACGGGACGGCCAGCCGCATCTGCTCCCGCCGCCAGCGCCAGTGCCAGCCGCGACGCCCGCAGCCACACCAGGCGCAGGCCCGGCGCCGGCGCCGGCAACGACTCCCTTGCCGGCGTCCTCCCCCGCGCCTCCGCCGGCGCACACGAACGCGCCGACGTCCACCCAGGCGCCGGTGCCCCCGTCCGCACCACACTGACCGCGGTCGTGCTCCGGCAGCCACAGCCCCGGATCGATCGCCTGAAAATCGGCGCTGCGGCCGAGGATGTCGCCGCTGCCTATCTACAAGCGCAAGGCGTGCAGTTGCTCTTCAGAAATTACCGGCGCCGCCTCGGCGAGCTCGACTTGGTGGCACGCCAAAGCGACGTCCTGCTCATCGTGGAAGTTCGGACGCGATCGAGCAACGCTTACGGCGGCGCCGCCGCGAGCGTGGACGGACTCAAGCGCCGCCGCATCGTGCGCGCCGCCCAGCAGCTGCTGCAACAGCACAAGGAGCTCTCAAAGCTCCGCGCCCGCTTCGATGTGATCGTGGTGTCCAATCTCTCCGCGGCGAAGCCCGGCGTGGAATGGATCCGCGGCGCTTTCGACGCTTGAGAGCCCACGCCTCGTACGGGGAAGGAGAACTCGTCAACGTCGGCGCAAAACTGGACTCTGTGCGTGGGGATATATATACTATAATAGTATATATATCGAGCCTTGGAATGCCCTCCAAAACAGCGAAGCTATTCATGAACGGCGGCAGCCAAGCGGTGAGACTGCCGGTCGAATTCCGGTTCGAGAAATCCGACGAGGTTTACATCCGTCGAGATACCGTGACCGGCGACGTAATCCTTTCGCCAAAACCCGCGAGCCACGCTTGGGCGGGCTTTTTCGCGTTGCGCGATCAGGCCCGAGTGCCGAGCGACTTTATGAGAGAGCGGCCGCTAAATGACGCGCCGTCACCTCATACCTCGCGCGGGGAGCCGTGATGCCGCTGTACATGCTGCACACGGCCGCAGCGACGGCTCTTATCCAGGGCAAATCCCCGGAGCTCGATAGACGTATCGCGTCCGCCGCGCCGCATGAGCTGTGCATATCCGCTGTCACACGCGGAGAATTGCTGTGTGGATTGTCGCGGCAGACGCTGCAGAAGAAGGGGCGCGAGACGAAGGCGGAACCATCGTCACGCAAAGAGACCGTCGGAGAGACGGTAGGCGATGGTTCGGTCGGTAGCGGCACGGAATCGGATCTTGACGATGTCATCATGGTGCAGCCCATGGCACCCTCGATCGATCAGACAACTATCGCGGCAGTACGCAAGACCACGCACGCGGCGCTGGCGGCGTTAACGCCGCGTGAAGCCAAAGCGCTCCGTACGCGCTTCGGAATCGACATGGACACGGATCACACACTTGAAAGAGTTGGCAGACAGTTCGACGTCACCCGCGAACACATCCGGCTCAGAGAGCAGGCGGATCCTTTGTCGAGAGTGCTCGACCAGTTCCTGACCCGTGTACCGTGCCTGCCGTGGGATGCGGAGGCGGCTACGCATTTCGCGAGGATCGCGGTCGACCTGCATCTTTCCGGCTCGCCGATGGGCGGCATGGACACGATGATTGCCGGCCACGCGATTGCCGTCGGCGCTGTGCTTGTAACCAACAATGAGCGCCGTTTCGCCCGCGTCGCTGGATTGAAGACCGAAAACTGGACGCGGAATTGAGCGCCAACGCGATGCACACGCGAGGGACGACAATTCGAACAGCGCCTACTAACCGAGTCATGACTCGTCGAGTCACGACTCGGTGACTGTGCTGGAGGGCGGGCTCACCCGAGCTACTTCACCACCTTCAGCTGCGGCCGGCCGCGGCCCTCGTCCGGCGCAGGCGTCGGCTTGGTCGGAGGGTCGGGGCCCCCCGCATCCTGCTCCGAGAAAACCATCGCCCTCGCGCCTCCGCCGGCGCCTACGTCCACCCAGGCGCCAGTGCCGACGTCCGCATCACACTGACCGCGGTCGTGCTCCGGCAGATACAGCCGCGGATTGATCGCCGGAAACTCGGAGCTGCCTCGGAGGATGTCGCCGCCGCATCCTGCGTGCCGCCCAGCAGCTGCTGAAGCAGCACAGGGAGCTCTCGAAGCTCCGCGCCCACTTCGATGTGATCGTGGTTTCCAATCTCTCCGCGGCGAAGCCCGGCATGGAATGGATCTGCGGCGCTTTCGACGCCTAAAACACGAGATATATCTCTCGCACACCCGATCGGGTAGAGGTAGACTTCGTGCCTAAGAAACGGCTGCTCAGTGGGTGTCATATAAGAGGGGTTCGTCCCCCACCCGCTTTGCGGCCTTTTTGTTGGGGGGCCGCAATGCCCATGTCCTACGCGATGCTGCTCGATGGCGGATTCATTCGCCGCAAACTCGGCACAAAGAAAGCCCCAGTCGGTGCCGCTGATATCTCCGCCTTTGCGAGCGATGTTCAGAAACTTCAATGCCTCGATCAGATGCGGCTCCATCGCATCTATTACTACGACGCAAAACCCCTCGAAGGTACAGCTAAGTTGCCGCTTGGGGGTGGGAACATGGACTTCGGTGCGACTGATGTTGCCGCGAGAAACAAGAGTATCCAAGCCGCTCTCCTGAAAGAGCCGTTTTTCGCACTTCGTTTCGGCGAGCTATTTCACGAGGGCTGGCATCTCAAGCCCGGAATCCTTAACAAGCAGGGGCCGACGGTCGAAATCGAATCCTCTGACGTTATACCGAACATTCGGCAGAAGGGAGTCGATATGAGAATTGGATTGGACATCGCTAGCTTGACTCTGAAGCGTCAGGTGCGGGTTATCGTTCTGGCGACCGCTGACAGCGATTTCATTCCTGCGATGAAGTTTGCCCGGCGAGAAGGGGCGCAATTGTTCCTGATAACGCTCGCGCACGGAATCAGGGAAGGCATGCGAGAGCACGCCGATCTGGTCATCGACCAGTACCCATTTTGAGCACTTCTTTCGAGCAGAGCCCCCATCCGGTAGACCAACCGCGAGGAGGCTCCCAGCCGACCCCCGGACCGGGAAGCTAGCGCTCCTGCGAACGCAACGCCGCCCCGAGCTACTTCACCACCTTCAGCTGCGGGCGGCCGCGGCCCCCGCCCTCCTCCGGCGCAGACGTGGGCCTGGTCGGAGGGTCGGGGCCCGCATCCTGCTCCGAGAACACCATGCCCTCGCCGGTCTCGCGCGCGTAGATGCCGAGCACCGCATTCACCGGAAAGCGCACGTGCTGCGAGACGCCGGCGAAGCGTGCGTCGAGCTCGATCCACTCGTTGCCGAGATTGAGCCGCTGCGCGGCGTCGAAGCTGAGGTTGAGCACGATCTTGCCGTCCTTCACGTACGGCCGCGGCACCTCCACGCCCGCGCGCTCGGTATCGACGATGACGTGCGGCGTGTGCCCGCTGTCCGTCATCCACTGGTGCATGGCGCGCAGCAGATAGGGCCGCTTGGACCTGATCGGGCTCTCGGGCACGGCGGCGCTCAGAAGGTTCTCATTTCCTGCTCCATGTCCGACAGGCTATCGCGAAATCCGTGGCGCGAGAACACCAGGCTCGAGTACTTGAGGATGGGCTGGCCGGGATCGCGAGGCAGGTCGATCTCGTAGCGCGGCAGGCGCCACAGCACGGGCGCGATGGTCGCATCGACCAGTGAGAACTCGTCGGACAGGAAGTAAGGCTTGACCCGAAACAGCTCGATGCTCTGCAGGATCGTATCCCGCAGGACCTTCTTGAGCTTCACCGCCTGCTTCTTGTCCGGCTCGCGGTCGATCTGCTGGAGGAGCCGGTACCAGTCGCGCTCGATGCGATACATCGCGAGGCGGAACTGCGCCCGCGTCACGGGATCGACCGGCATGAGAGGCGGATGGGGAAATCGCTCATCGAGATACTCGATGATGACGCGCGAGTCGTACAGGACGAGGTCGCGATCGACGAGGGTCGGAACGCTGTGGTAGGGGTTCAGGTCGAGCAGATCCTCCGGGAGCTTCCCGGGCTCGACGTTCACGATGTCGATCGCAATGCCCTTCTCGGCAAGCACGATCCGGACGCGATGGCTCCACGGATCGGTCGGCGCCGAGAACAGCGTCATGATCGAACGTCGGCTCGACACTCGCGCTCCCTAGCGCCGCTCAAGGGCCTGCGGCCGGATCTCGCGGAGCCGCGCTCCGCCGCGGCTCCGCACAGGCAACAGCGCTCCCCCTAGTGTACGTCTTTCCAGTATTCCTTTTTGAGCAGCCACGCGAGCCAGGTGAAGACCAGGAGGAACAGCACGACCCACAAGCCGAGGGAGCGGCGATGGACCTGCGCGGGTTCCGCAACATAATCCAGGAAATTGACGATATCGCGCGCGAACCCGTCGAACTGCTCCCGCGTCATGCTGCCGGGAACGAGGGTCTCGAAGTGATCGAACACCTCCTCCGTTGCGCCGTTCAGCTCGACCTTCCTGAACACGCCGCGCTTCAAGCCCTCGAGCTGCGAGACCACGTCGGGCATCGCCGTGGTGTCGTACGCGAGATTGTTGGTGCCGGTGGGTCGTGAGGGATCGACGTAGAACGTCGTCAAGTACTGATAGAGATAGTCCGTCCCGCGCGCCTCGGCGATCAGGGACAGGTCCGGCGGCTGCTTGCCGAACCAGTTCACGGCGTCGGTCGGCGGCATCGGGGTCGCGATGTAATCGCTCGGCTTCTTGTCGGGCGGGACCAGGTACTGCTGCACCAGGTTCGGCGGGATCTTCAGGTCCTGGCCGAGTCGCGAGTAGCGCATGTACTCGAGCGAGTGGCAGGCGTTGCAGTAGTTCAGGAAGTCCCGGGCGCCGCGCTGGAGCGACTCCAGGTCCGACACGGAATTGTCGGCCTTCCAGGTCTGCCAGTCCGATCCGAAGCCCTTCCCGGCGGCGGCCTCCTGCCCGACCGCCGAGACGGACGCGAGGGACGCGGCGAGCAACAAGGCGAGCGCGGCGCGCCGGCCCGTCTGCTTGAGTGGATTAAGCGTGAGCATGGAATCTCACCCGGTCAGGCGCCGGTTTGGCACGATCTATGCGCGTGTAGAACGGCATCAAGACAAAATAGGCGAAGTAGAAGACGGTGCAGATCCGGCCCATTAACACGACGCCGGACGTGGGCGGATTGAGTCCCACGTACATGAGACCGAGGAACGCCAGCACGAACAGCGCAAGGAACGCCCGCGAGATCCAGCCCTTGTAGCGCATCGACTTCACCGGCGAGCGGTCGAGCCACGGCAGGAACAGATACGCCATCACGGCGAGCAGCAGGAGGAGCGCACCGAGGCGCTGATTGGGTATCGAGCGCAGGATGGCGTAGTACGGCGTGAAATACCACGACGGAGTGATCTCCGCCGGGGTCGCGAGCGGGTCTGCCGGCCCGAAATTCGCGGGCTCGAGGAAGTAGCCGCCGAGCCGCGGCGCGAAGAACACGACGATGGCGAACAGCACGGCGAACACGCCGACGCCCACCATGTCCTTGACCGTGTAGTACGGATGAAAGGGAATGCCATCGAGCGGGTGGCCGTCCGGGCCCAGCTTCTCCTTGATCTCGATGCCGTCCGGATTGCTCGAGCCGGTCTGGCGCAGCGCGACGAGGTGCAGCACCACGAGGAGCAGCAGCGCGAGCGGCACGGCGACGACGTGCAGCGCGAAGAAGCGATTGAGCGTCGCATCCGCGATGCCGTAATCGCCGCGAATCCACTCGACGAGCCCGGGTCCGATCCAGGGTATCGTGCCGAAGATATTGACGATCACCTGCGCCGCCCAGTACGACATGTTGCCCCAAGGCAGCACGTAGCCCATGAAGGCCTCGCCCATCAAGGTGAGATACACCAGCATGCCGATGATCCAGAGCAGCTCGCGCGGCGCCTTGTACGATCCGTACAGCAGCGCGCGGAACATGTGGAGGTACACGACGAGGAAGAAGAACGATGCGCCCGTCGAGTGCATGTACCGGATGAGCCAGCCGTAGTCCACCTCGCGCATGATGAACTGGACGGATTCGAAGGAAGTCGCCGCGCCCGGCTTGTAGAACATCGTGAGAAAGATGCCGGTGAAGAGCTGCAGCGCGAGGACGACGATCGACAGGACGCCGAAGTAGTACCAGAAGTTGAAGTTCTTCGGTGCGTAGTAGCCCGTGAGCTGGGTCGAGATGAACTCCTCGATCGGGCAAGCGCTTGTAGAACCAGGCGCGAAGGCGGCCGGTCTTCGCAGCCGGCGCTGCGGGAGGTTTCGCGACGACTGCCATCTATATTGGTCCTCATGCGTTGTCGGCTCCGATGACCAGCTTGAGCGCGGAGGCGAAGTTGTAGGGCGGGACGCGCAGGTTCACCGAGGCGGGCGACCCCTCGAACACACGCCCCGAGAGGTCGAACCGTGAAGGCGGCGCCTACCGCTCCGACCGCCGCCGTTGCCGCGACCAGAAGGCTCCGCCTGCTCTCATCAACGTCAATCTCGCCATCGGTGAGCACACCGGTATCGGCCATCTATCGACTCTCCAGACCCATGCACTGCCGACTCCCTTGCCCGCCAGGTTGTGCGGGCAATTAAGCTCCTAGACTTGCGGGAGGCGGCGCATTATACACAACCATGCGAAAGACCTTGCTCGGACGGGCGCTGACGTTCATCGCCGTCTCCGTTGCGTGCGGCCTTGCGCTCGCGTTCGTGATCGTCGCCTGGCGGCCGGATCTCGTGCGGCGCGGCGCTACAGTGCGCACCTTGCTCCTGCCGGTGAGCCCTGCGGTCGAGCGGCGGGCGGACAGGCCGGGACGCGTGAGCTACGCCGATGCCGTTGAGCGCGCCGCCCCGGCCGTGGTCAATATCTTCACGGCGCGTCTCGTGACCGAGCGGATCGCGCCCTCCGGGCTCGACGAGCTGTTCGGCGACTCCTTCCGTCCGCTCTATCGCCAGCGCATCGAGCGCAGCCTGGGCTCCGGCGTCATCGTGGACGAGCAGGGGCACATCGTCACCAACCAGCACGTGATCTCGAACGCCGCCGAGATCCGTGTCCAGCTCGCGGACGGACGCACCGCGGATGCGACCATCGTCGGCCGCGATCCCGACACCGACCTCGCCGTGCTGAAGATCGATCTCCCGAATCTGCCGGTGATGCCCCTCGGGCGCTCGGATCAGCTGCGGGTCGGGGACGTGGTGCTCGCCATCGGCGATCCGCTCGGACTGTCCGAGACCGTGACCCACGGCATCGTGAGCGCGACGGGCCGCCAGCAGCTCGGGATCGCAACGCTCGAGGACTTCATCCAGACGGATGCGCCGATCAACTCGGGCAATTCCGGCGGCGCACTCATCGATACGACTGGCGACCTCGTCGGGATCAACACGGCGATCGCCAACACGAACCCCGGCAGCCAAGGCGTCGTCGAGGGCATCGGATTCGCCATACCGGTGAACATGGTGCGGGGCGTCGTGCGCGAGATCATCGAGAAGGGCCGGGTCGTCCGCGGGTGGATCGGCATCCTGCCGGAGGATGTGTCGTCCGATCAGGCCGCGCAGCTCGGACTCGCTCACGGCGGCGTCGTCATCGCGACGCTCTACCTGGGCAGTCCCGGGGTGCAGGCGGGGCTGCGGTCCGGCGACCTGATCACCGAGATCGACGGCGTCCGGGCCGAGAGCGCCCAGGCGGTCATGGCGCATATCGCGAGCCTCATGCCCGGAGATATGCTGCGGATCAAAGGACTGCGCGGCGAGACGAGCTTCCAGGCGCGGATCCGCGTGGTGGAGAGGCCGCAGAGCCGATAGCGCGCGGCGGAAGTCGGAAGGAGGGCCCCATGGCCAGCACGAGCGGACCCGGGTATTCGGGCGCGGACAGCGGCGGAGTGCGTGCTCACTGCTTCGCGGATCGCACGGAGCTCATCTCGGCGCTCGCTCGCCGGCTGGAGCGTGCACTCACAGGTGCAAGCGCCGGCGGACCCTCCGCGGTGATGCTGTCGGGCGGGAACACACCGCTCCCGGCGTACCGTGCGCTCGGGGAGCAGGGTGTGCGGCCGGCCCCGGGGCTGACGCTTTTCTACAGCGATGACCGCTATGTACCGTCCGACTCGGACGCGAGCAACTACCACCAGACACGGCCGCTGCTCGATGCGCTCGCGCTCGCTCCGGAGCGCGTGCTGCGTGTCCGGACCGAGCTGCCGCTCGAGGAGGCGGCCGCGGACTATGAGCGCAGGCTCGCGGAGCTCGCGGGCAGCGGCGCGCGCTTCGGCCTCGGACTGCTCGGCCTCGGCGCCGACGGCCACACGGCCTCGCTATTCCGCGCGGAGGACATTGGACGGGCGCGGGGCCGCCACGCCATCTCGGTCCATCGACCGGACGGCCGCGACGCCGTCAGCGTCACCCCCGAGGTGCTCGCGCGGATGCAGGAAGTCGTGTTCGTGGTGGCGGGCGCCGACAAGCGCACGGCGCTCGCCGCGCTGCTCGAGCGCAGCCCCGCCCTCACCGCGTGGCAGGCCGTGTCCGGCTGCAAGTCCGTCGAGGTCTGGACGGAGCCGGAGGCGTGGCCGGCTCCACGTGGGTAGCGTCTCGCCCGGCTCCCGGGCGTCCCGGACCGCTCGAGGTCATGGCGCCGACTTGCGGGCTTCCTCTCGTCCGGAAGCACGCGTCCAGTCGCCCGGCTCCTCGCCCGGGTTGTGCCAGCTGCAAGGGCCCTCGGCGACGATCGCTTCGGCCTGAGGCGGACCCCAGCTGCCCCGCCGATACTCGTGGACCGGGGTTTGCGCGCGGAGCGCGGGATCGACCACGGCCCAGGCCGCCTCCACCTCGTCCTCGCGCGCGAAGAGCACGGCGTCTCCGACCATCGCATCGCCGATCAGGCGCTCGTAGGCATCCATCGCATCGGCCTGTTGCTGGCTCACGTAGAGCTCGACCTCGCGGCCCTGCATCGCCGGGCCCGGCTGCTTCGTGTGAGCGCCGAGGGCGATCGCGACATCCGGACCCACACGAAAGCGCAGATAATTCGGCTGGCCGGGGGCGAGGGCGCCGAAGACGTTGGCCGGCGGGGGGTGCAGGTCCACCACCACCTCCGTCGCCGTGACCGGCAGGCACTTGCCCGTTCGCAAGTAGAAGGGCACCCCGCTCCAGCGCCAGGAGTCGATCTGCAGCCGCACGGCCGCGAAGGTCTCGACGCGTGAGTCGGGCGCGACTCCGGGCTCCTGCCGGTAGCCCTCGAACTGCCCGCGCACGAGCCTGCCCGGGTCGATAGGACGGATGGCGCGGAACACCTTCACCTTCTCGTCCCGCAACGCATCCCGCGCGTAGCGGACCGGCGGCTCCATCGCGAGGAACGCGACGATCTGCAGCAGATGGTTCTGGATCACGTCGCGGATCGCTCCCGCCTCCTCGTAGAAGCGGCCCCGGCCCGCGATGCCGAGCTTCTCGGCCATCGTGATCTGCACGCTCGCGACGTAGTTGCGGTTCCAGACCGGCTCGAGAAAGGAGTTCGCGAAGCGGAAATAAAGGAGGTTCTGCACCGGCTCCTTGCCGAGGTAGTGGTCGATGCGAAAGATGGCCGACTCGTCGAACACCTCGTGCAGGGTGTGATTGAGCGCGAGCGCGGACGGCAGATCGCGGCCGAACGGCTTCTCGACCACGACCCGCGCGCCGGCGGCGCAGCCCGAGGAGCCGAGCATCCTCACGACCTCCGGGAACATGCTCGGCGGGATCGCGAGATAGTGCAGCGGCCGCGAGGCATTCCCCAGGGCCTCGCGCAAGCTTTGAAAGGTCGCGCTCTGCCGGTAATCGCCATCGACGTACCGGATGAGCGCGACGAGGCGGCTCACCGCTTCATCCTTCGCCTGGGGCACGAACTTGCCGACACTCTCGCGCACGCGCCCCGCTAACTGCTCGGTTGTCAATCCGGCGCGGGCGACGCCAATGATGGGAACATCGAGCCGGCGGCGCTCGACGAGGTGGTAGAGCGCCGGATAGATCTTGCGATAGCAAAGGTCGCCCGCTGCGCCGAAGAGCACCAGTGAGTCCGATGACTGGGGCATCGTCCGAGCCCTCAGCGCTCCTGGTGGCCCCCGAACCCCAGGCGCATCGCGGAGAGGACCTTGCCGGCAAACTCGCCGCGCCCGCGCGAGTCGAAGCGGCTGAAGAGCGCGGCGCTCAGCACGTACGCGGGCACCCCTTCCTCGATCGCCGCCTGGAGCGTCCAGCGCCCCTCCCCGGAGTCGGAGACTCGTCCGGCGAAGCCCGCGAGCTGCGGGTCCTTCGCGAGCGCGCCGGCCGTGAGATCGAGCAGCTGCGAGGTGATGATGCTGCCGTGCCGCCAGACCTCCGTCACCGCCGCAAGATCGAGCCGGTACTGGAACAGCCGCGGATCGCTCAACGGCGCGGTCTCGGCATCCGAGACCTGCTGCTCGAAGCCGATGTCCGCATGCTTCAGCACGTTGAGGCCCTCGGCGTACGCCGCCATCATCCCGTACTCGATGCCGTTGTGGACCATCTTCACGAAGTGTCCCGCGCCGTGGGGGCCGCAGTGCAGATAGCCCTGCTCCGCCGTGCCGTGCCCCTTGGCGGGCGGCCGCCCGCCGGGCGCAAGAGTCGCGAAGATCGGATCGAGCGAGGCGACGATCTGCGGCTCTCCGCCGATCATCAGGCAGAAGCCCCGCTCGAGGCCGAGCACGCCGCCGCTCGTGCCCACGTCGACGAAATGCATTCCAGCGGCGCGCAGAGTCTCCGCATGCCGGATATCGTCGTGGTAGTGGGAGTTGCCCCCGTCGATCACGATGTCGCCCGCCGCGAGCAGCGGCTGTAAGTCCGCGATGACCGCATCGACGACGTGGGCCGGAACCATGAGCCAGATCGCGCGTGGCGGCCGCAGCGCCGCGACGAGGTCGCGCAACGACTGCGCGCCGCGGGCACCGTCCGCCGCGATGGTGCGCACCGCGTCCGCAGAGTGATCGTAAGCGGCGCATTCGTGTCCGCCGCGCTGCAGGCGCCGGACCATGTTCGCCCCCATCCTTCCCAATCCGACCATCCCGAGCTGCATAGCCGACCCTCGCTTTTTTCAGTTCACACGATCCCGCAACCCGCGGTCCTGCTCACGCTCGAGACCGAGCTTGCCCTCTTGCCGTTCAAACCGCTCCCGACGCTTTGGTCGGCACGCGCTTGATCTGCGCCCCGAGCTGCGCGAGCTTCTCCTCGATCGTCTCGTATCCCCGGTCGATGTGGTAGATGCGCTCCACCTCCGTGCGGCCTTCCGCGACGAGCCCCGCCAGCACGAGGCTCGCGGAGGCACGCAGGTCGGTCGCCATCACCGGCGCCGCCGTGAGCCGCTCGACTCCACGAATGATCGCGGTGTTGCCCTCGAGACGGATCTCGGCGCCGAGCCGGCGCATCTCGAGCATGTGCATGAAGCGGTTCTCGAAGATCGTCTCGATGATGGTTCCCACGCCTTCCGCGACGGTGTTGAGGGCGGCGAACTGCGCCTGCATGTCGGTCGGAAACGCGGGATAGGGCGCGGTGCGCACGTCAACGGCGCGGGGCCTGCGCCCGCGCATGTCGACCTCGATCCAGCTGTCGCCGACGCCCACCTTCGCGCCCGCTTCCTCGAGCTTCGCGAGCACCGCATCGAGGTGGTCGGGGCGGGTGTGCTTGATGCGCACATTGCCGCGCGTGATCGCTCCGGCGACGAGGTACGTGCCGCTCTCGATGCGGTCCGGGAGCACCTCGTAGCGGGTGCCGTGCAGCCGCGGAACGCCTTCCACGGTGATCTTGTCCGTGCCGGCGCCGTGGATCTTCGCGCCCATCGCGACGAGGCAGCGCGCCAGATCGACCACCTCGGGCTCGCGCGCGGCGTTCTCGATCACCGTCTCGCCCTCGGCGAGCGTCGCGGCCATCATGAGGTTCTCGGTCCCCGTCACCGTGACGGTGTCCAGGACGAGGCGCGCGCCCTTCAAGCGCGAGGCGCGCGCCCGGATGTAGCCGCCCTCGATCTGGATGTCCGCGCCCATCGCCTGGAGCCCGGCCACGTGGATATTGACCGGCCGCGCGCCGATCGCGCAGCCGCCGGGGAGCGATACGTCCGCGCGCCCGAACTTCGCGACGAGCGGCCCGAGGACCAGGATCGATGCGCGCATGGTCTTCACGAGATCGTAGGGCGCGAAGCACTCGCGTAACCCCGAGGCATCGACCTCGATGTGCATGTGCTCGTCGATGGTGACGCTCACCCCCATGCGCCCGAGCAGCTCGATGGTCGTCGTGACATCCTGCAGGTGCGGCACGTTGGCGACGACGAGGGGGTCATCGGTGAGTAGCGCCGCCGCGAGGATCGGGAGCGTCGCGTTCTTCGCGCCGCTGATGCGCACCTCCCCCTCGAGCGGGATGCCCCCCTGGATCTGCAGTTTGTCCATGCCCTTAAGCCCCGGCCGCTCCGCGTCCGGTCCACTCCTCGGGCGTGAGCGCCTCGATCGACAGGGCGTGGATCTCGCGTCCCACGCGCTCGCCGAGCGCCCGGTACACCAGCTGGTGGCGTGCCAGCGCGCGCTTGCCCGCAAACTCGCTCGCGACTACGCGCGCCGCGAAGTGCGTCCCGTCCGGCGACTGGACGAGCACGTCGGCTCCAGGGAGGCCGGCGCGGATCAGCTCGGCGACGGTGTCGGGGTTCATGGACGCAGTTTAACGGATATCATTGCGGCCATGAGCGCGACTCCCGTGAAGCCCCTGGATTCCCGCGCCTTGCTCGCCGCCGCGCACCGCGCGCTCGGCATCGAGGCGCTGGCGGTCACCGCGCTGCAGGCCCGTCTTGACGAGCGCTTCGCCGAGGCGTGCCGGGTCTGCCTCGCCTGTGAGGGACGGGTCGTCGTCAGCGGCATGGGCAAGTCGGGGCATATCGCGCGCAAGATTGCGGCGACTCTCGCGAGCACGGGCACGCCGGCCTTCTTCCTGCATCCTGCCGAAGCCGGCCACGGCGACCTCGGCATGATCACTCGGTCGGACGTGATGCTCGCCCTCTCCAACTCCGGCGAGACCGAGGAGCTCGTGCTCCTGGTGCCGCACCTGAAGCGCCTCGGCGTGCCGCTGATCCTGATGACCGGCGCCCCGGACTCGACGCTCGCCCGCGTTGCGACGGTCGTGCTCGATGTGAGCGTTCCCGAGGAGGCCTGCCCGCTCAACCTCGCGCCCACGGCGAGCACCACGGCGACGCTCGCGATGGGCGATGCGCTCGCCGTCACGCTGCTCGAGGCGCGGGGCTTCACCGCCCAGGATTTCGCCCGCTCGCATCCGGGCGGCGCTCTCGGCAGACGGCTGCTCCTGCGCGTGGAAGATGTCATGCGAACGGGCGCCGACCTGCCGCGGGTTTCTCCCGGCACTGCGCTCCGCGAGGCCCTCCTTGAGATCTCGCGCAAGGGGTTTGGCATGACCGTCATCGTCGATGCGCAGGACCGGCTGCTCGGCGTGTTCACGGACGGCGATCTGCGGCGCGCGCTCGACCGGCAAGTCGACTTGAGCGGCGCCGCCATTGAGACCGTGATGACCGTGCGCTGCAAGACGATCGGACCGCACGAGCTGGCGGCCGAGGCGGTGCACCTCATGGAGAGGCATCGCATCAATGCGCTCCCGGTGGTCGAGGCCGGAAAGCTCATCGGGCTGTTCAACGTGCACGACCTGCTGCGCGCGGGCGTGATGTAGGCGCATCATGACGCGATCGCGCCGAGGGACTCATGCCTCTTCAGTCGACCTCGGCGTGTCCTCGATTCCCAGCAAGCCGGCCCCCCCGCTTCCGATACGCCTGCTCGTCCTGGACGTGGACGGCGTCCTCACGGATGGACGGCTGCACTACGGGCCTCGAGGCGAGCTCATGAAGTCCTTCCACGTCCGCGACGGACACGGCATCAAGGCGCTGCGCGCCGCGGGGGTCGAGGTGGCCGTCCTCTCCGGCCGCCGCTCCGGCGCGGTCAGCCGCCGCTGCCGCGAGCTCGGCATTCGATTCGTCATGCAGGGAGTCGAGGATAAGCTCGCCGCGTTCGTCCAGCTCGCCGCGCGCCTGCGGCTCGAGACTGCGGAATGCGCCTGCATCGGCGACGACGTTCCTGACGTTCCTCTCATGCACGCGCTCGGTGTGGCCTACGCCGTCGCCGATGCCCATCCCGCCGCCCGGCAGGCGGCCCACTACACGACCTCGCTCCCTGGAGGGCGCGGCGCCGTTCGCCAGGTCTGCGATCATCTGGCCGAGGCCGTGCGGCGTCTCGACGTGCGCCACCTCGGGCGCGACCGGCTCCCCGAGCGCAAGCCATGATCCTGAGAGTGCTCGCCGGCGCGGCCGTGATCGCCCTGCTCATCGCGGGGTGGCTCGCGCTCACCAGCGAGGAGAATGGCCCCGCCGTGCCGCAACGCAGCGGCCGCGCGGACGCGAATCCCGGCTATACGGCGAGCAATGCCGATCTCGTCGAGACCGGACCGGACGGACGGCCGATGTACACGTTGCATGCCGCCGAGATCCGGCAACCGCCGGCCGCGCAGTTCGCCATGCTCGATAATGTCACGATGCAGTTTCACGACCAGACCGGACAGCTCTGGAACGGCCGCGCCGATCGCGGCCTCATCTGGAGTGGAGCCTCGCAGGTCGATCTGAGCGGGGCCGTGAGGGTCTGGGGCGTCCTCACGAGCACCCAGCAATCGGTCCAGATCTCGAGCGAAACGCTCGCCGTCGATACCCGGACGGAGATCGTCACCACCAAGGACCCCGTGGAGCTCGAGTGGGGCCAGCAGCGCCTGAACGCGCGCGGGCTCATCGCGCACCTGCGGGAACAGCGCGTGGAACTGGAATCGGACGTACATGGCACCTACCAGCCGTAGCCTCACGCAGGCGCTCTTCTCGTGGCTCACCCTCTCGCTCACCGTCGCGGGCGGAGCGGGCGGCGCGAGCGCTGCAGGCGCAGCGGCCCCTGCAGGCGCTGCGAGCGCAACGGGGCGTGCGGGTCACGCGGCTCCGTTTGTGAAGCCGAGCGGAACCATCTCGTGGACGGCCGATAAGGTGGACTACGACAACCGTGCGCAAAAGACCGTCCTGCGCGGCAATGTCATTGTCTCCCAGGGCGATCTGCGCGCGACGGCCGATCGCGCCGAGCGGCAAGGCTTGAGCGGCGACGACAGCCGCTGGACGTTCACGGGCCACGTGCACGTGAGCTCGGCGCTGCAGGGCAATCTCGACTCCGACGAGGCGACGATCAACGTCCGCGGCAATGAGATGCAAGACGCCGTGGTGACCGGCGCTCCCGCGAATTTCGAGCAGACGAGCTCCACCACCGGCGTGCTGGCGCGCGGCCACGCCGATTCCATCGTGTACACCGTCGCCGCCGCGACCGTGCGCCTGACGGATGACGCCTGGCTCAAGTACGGAGACAACGAGATCACCGCGCCCGCGCTCGTCTACAACCTCAAGACCGAGCAGCTGCAAGGCGCGAGCGCAACCGATCGCAAGCAGCGCGTCCACATCACGATCCTCCCCAAGAACGGGGGAGCGAGCCCGGTCATCCCCAGGAAGAGCCAGCCGCAAAAGGGCGGGGCCCCGAGCAGCCTCGAGCCGGGAAATCAGCCGTGACGGCAGCCGCGACGGCGCGGGTGCTGCGGGCTGAGGGGCTCGCCAAGCGCTACAAATCGCGTCCGGTCGTCCTGGACCTCTCGCTCGACGTGCGCGAGGGCGAAGTCGTCGGACTCCTCGGCCCGAACGGCGCCGGCAAGACCACGGCGTTCTACATGATCGTGGGGCTCATCGCGTGCGAGGCGGGCCGCATCCACCTCGCCGATCGGGACGTGACCTTCCTGCCGATGCACCGCCGTGCCCAGCTCGGCATCGGGTATCTGCCGCAGGAAGCCTCGGTGTTCCGCAAGCTCTCGGTCGAGGACAACGTGCTCGCCATCCTCGAGACGCGCGAGGACCTCGACCGCGCGGCGCGCGAGCGGCGGCTGGAGGAGCTGCTCGAGGAGCTGCGCATCGGCCACGTTCGCCGAACGCTGGGCCTGACGCTATCCGGAGGCGAACGGCGCCGCGTCGAGATCGCGAGAGCGCTCGCCGCCGATCCCCGCTTCATGCTGCTAGACGAGCCGTTCGCCGGCGTCGATCCGCTGTCCGTCCTCGACATCCAGCGCATCGTGCGTGAGCTCGCCGGCCGCGGCATCGGGGTGCTGATCACCGATCATAACGTCCGCGAGACCCTCGGTGTTTGCGACCGCGCTTACATCGTTAATCAGGGAACTGTGATCGCGTCCGGATCTGCGGAAGAAATCCTTGCCAACCCCCAAGTCCGTGAGGTGTACTTGGGAGAGTCGTTTCGTCTCTGATGTCCATTCTCGGAGAGGAACTCCAGAATTTTCAAAGTGTTAGGATGGGGCCCCGGCCCTTCGTGCAAAAAACATGCTGAAACCGTCCCTGCAGCTCAAGCTGGGTCAGCAATTGACCATGACCCCGCAGCTGCAGCAGGCCATCCGACTCCTGCAGATGCCGGCGCTCGAGCTCCAGGCGCATATCCGCGAGCTACTCGAGAGCAACGTGATGCTCGAGCCGGTCGAGGAGGCCGACACCGAGACCGACACCCGACCCACGCTCGATGGCATCGAGTCCCGGTCGCCCGAAGCCGAGCCTGCCGCCCCCGCCGCCGACACCCAGGTGGAAGTCATCGACGAGCATTGGGGCGACCAGAGCGCCGGCCCATCGGAGGGGGGCAGCTCCTGGAACAGCGACGATGACGACCGCCAGCAGGAGTTCGCCGACGCCTCCGGCGAGACCTTGCAGGAGCATCTGCTGTGGCAGCTCGGGCTTGCGCGCCTCGATCCGCGCTCGCTCGCCATCGCGAGCGCCATCGTCGACTCCATCAACGACGACGGCTACCTCACCGAGCCCCTGGCCGAGATCGCGAATACGTTGAGGCCGGAGATCGAGGTCGACGACACCGTCGTCGAGCAAGTCCTGCAACGTGTGCAGCAGCTCGATCCGCCCGGTGTCGCCGCGCGGTCCGTCAGCGAATGCATCGAGCTGCAGCTGCGGCAGCTCGAGCCGGATACGCCCGGCCTCTCCGTGGCGATCGAGATCGCCCGCCACCACCTCGAGCGCGTCGCCGAGCGCGAGCTGTCGCTGCTGCGGCGCGAGCTGCGCACGACCGACGAGGAGCTCGCCTCCGCGTTGCTGCTGGTTCGCAGCTGCCACCCCCGGCCGGGGGCCATGGTGAGCAGCGGCTCCGCGGACTACGTTGTCCCTGACGTGTTCGTGCGCCGGACCGATCACGGCTGGTCGGTCGAGATCAACTCCGCGACGCTGCCCCGCGTGCGGCTCAATCACAGCTATGCGAGCCTCATCGGGCGCAACTCGACCCACGCGAGCATGCGCGCGCAGCTCCAGGAGGCGCGCTGGCTGCTGAAGAGCCTCGAGATCCGCAACGACACACTCGTGAAGGTCGCGCGCTCGATCGTCGCGCGGCAGGCGGAGTTCCTCGAGCACGGCGAAGAGCACATGCGGCCCATGATCCTCAAGGACATCGCCGAGGCGGTTGAGATGCATGAGTCGACCATCTCGCGGGTGACCTCGGGCAAGTACATGCACACGCCGCGCGGTGTATTCGAGCTCCGCTACTTCTTCTCGAGCCAGGTCGAGGGCACCGACGGCTCGGGGACCTCCTCCACCGCGATCCGGGCCAAGATCAAGAAGCTCGTCAAGGAGGAGGACGCCGCAGACCCCTTGAGCGATGGGCGCATCGCGGAGCTGCTCTCCGGAGAGGGCATCCCGGTCGCGCGCCGCACGGTCGCCAAGTACCGCGAGAGCCTGGGGATTGCGCCTTCCAACGAGCGCAGGCGAGCGGGATCGAGACAGATGTAACACGTCCACTCACGAGGAGACGGCATATGCGGCTCAACCTTACGGGTCATCACGTCGAAGTCACCCCGGCACTGCGCGGATACGTCGAAAAGAAGCTGCTCGAGCGTATCGCGCGCCATTTCGACCAGGTGATCGACGTGCACTGCATCCTCACGGTTGAGAAGCTGCGGCAGAAGGCGGAGGCGACCTTGCACGTCCGCGGATGCGACATACACGCCGACGCCACCGAACCCGACATGTACGCCGCGATCGATGCGCTGAGCGACAAGCTCGATCGCTGCATCAAGAAGCACAAGGAGAAGCGGACCGATCACCACGCGGGCGAGGCGCAGGGCATCGGGCAAGCGGCCCCGTGAGGCCCCCCGCGCGATAAGGCGCCCCGCCCTCGAGCTAACACACCCCGGCGTCGTCTCCATGCGCGTCATCGTGGTGAGCGGCCTTTCCGGCTCGGGCAAGAGCGTCGCGCTGCACATGCTCGAGGACCTGGGGTTTTACTGCATCGACAATCTGCCGGCGGCTCTGCTCAAGCCCTTCATCTCGCACACCGTGCGCAGCGCCGAGTCGCCCTACGCGCGCTCCGCGATCGGCCTCGACGCCCGCAACACCGCACACGAGATCGCGACGGTGCCCCGGCTCATCGACGAGCTCAAGCGCAGCGGGATCGACTGCGAGGTGCTCTACCTTGTGGCGAGCGACGAGGAGCTGCTGCGTCGCTTCGCCGAGACGCGCCGCAAGCACCCGATGAGCCGGGAGCGCGTGGGCTTGAGCGAGGCGATCGACACCGAGCGGCGCCTGCTCGAGCCGATCGCCTACGCCGCCGACATGATCATCGACACCTCGAAGATGGGAGTCCACGAGCTGCGGCAGGTCGTGCGGCTGCGCGTCGAGCAACGCGCAGTCGGACAGCTGTCCATCACGTTCGAGTCGTTCGGCTTCAAGCACGGCATTCCGGGGGATGCGGACTTCGTCTTCGATGCGCGGTCGCTCCCGAACCCCTACTGGGAGCCGGCCCTCCGCTCGCTCACCGGGCGCGACCCCGAGGTGATCCAGTATCTCGAGTCGCACAGCAGCGTCGCGCGCCTGGTCGACGACATCGACCAGTTCGTCGAGGCCCGCGTTCCCGAATACCAGGCGAGCTCGCGCGGCTATCTCACGGTCGCAGTCGGCTGCACGGGCGGCCAGCATCGGTCGGTCTACATCGTCGATCGCCTGGCGGCGCGCTTCGCCGCGCGCCACACGCAGATCGCGGCGCGGCACTGCGCCTTGGCGAGCGCGACGCCCCCTGCGCCCGCGCCTGAGTAACGGGACGGCGCCTTCGCCCGCGGCTCAGTAGGCGCGCGCGATGAGGATCCGCTCCTTCGCGGGCTCCCCCGTGAAGAGGCAGCGCTCGCCATCGATGGGCTCCTGCCGAAGAGGCGCGACGCGGACCGTCAGCTTCAGGCGCTTCAGCTGCTGGTCCACGGACTGGAGCGCCGCTCCTTCGGGCCGCGCCCACGGCACCTGCACCCAGCCATGGAAGGCGTCCGAATCGCCCGACTCCCCGAAATAGTCCGCCACCGCGGCGAGCGACGTGAGGTCCGAGCGGATGCCCGCCTGCAGCCGCTCGCGCGCCTCTGCGTGCAATGCGCTCTGCACCTCCGCGAGCAGCGCGGACGCGCGTTGCACGAACTCCGCTCGCCCGAGGCTCGAGAAGCCGACATTCTCGCCCTGCCGGGCACGATCGCGCCGGATGAGCGTGACCGCGCCCGAGGCCACGTCGCGCGCGCCGATTTCGCAGACGATCGGCACCCCGCGCTTGATCCAGCTCCACCGCTTGTCGACCGGGCGCCCGGCCTTGAGATCGGTGAGCACTCGAATCGGCTCGCCGAGCGCCGATCCGGCGCGCAGCTCCGCCGCGACCGACTCGCAGTACTCGATGACGGAGGCGTCCTCCGGGCGATCCCGCAGGATCGGAACCAGAACGATCTGCCGCGGCGCGATGATCGGTGGCAACCTCAAGCCGTCGTCATCACCGTGCGTCATGACCACGGCACCCACCAGCCGCGTCGTGACGCCCCAGCTCGTCGTGTGTGCGTAGGCGAGATCGCCTTGCTCCGTTTGATAGCGGATGTTCTGAGCGCGCGAGAAGTTCGTTCCGAGGTAGTGTGCGGTGCCCGCCTGAAGCGCCTTCCCGTCCTGCATCATCGCCTCGATGGAGAAAGTGCTGTCCGCGCCCGGGAAGCGCTCGTGCGGCGGCTTCTCGCCGGCCACCACGGGCATGGCGAGCGCGTCCTCCGCGAACGAGCGATAGACCTCGAGCATACGGAGGGTCTCCTCCATCGCCTCGCCCGCCGTCGCATGGGCGGTATGGCCCTCCTGCCACAGGAACTCCGCAGTGCGCAGAAAGAGGCGGGGGCGCATCTCCCAGCGGACGACGTTCGCCCACTGGTTCAGGAGCAGCGGCAGATCGCGGTGCGACCGGATCCAGCGCTGGAACGCCGCGCCGATCAGCGTCTCGGACGTGGGCCGGACCACGAGCGGCTCTTCGAGCTTCGCATCGGGGTCCGGCTGCAGAACGCCGTCGATCATCTTCAGGCGATGATGCGTGACGACCGCCATCTCCTTCGCAAACCCCTCGACGTGCTCGGCCTCCTTCGCGATGAAGCTCAAGGGGATGAACAGCGGGAAGTAGCAGTTCTCGTGACCGGTCTCGCGGAAGCGGCGGTCGAGCAGCTCCTGCATCCTCTGCCAGATGCCGTAGCCCCAGGGCCGGATGATCATGCAGCCGCGCACGCCCGATTCCTCGGCGAGATCGGCCTCACCCACCACCGCCTGGTACCAGCCTGCGAAGCTCTCCGCACGCGTCACGGGCAGAGCATATTTCATGGCATGACCTCGATCCTGTTACGTTGCCTGGGCGACGCCCGGCGCGGTGAGCACCGACGGCAGCCGCTCGCCGCTCATGAATGCGATGAGGGCCGTCCGCGCCTCCATCGCGTCGCGGTAGCCGAGCGCGATGAGGTCGCGCGTGTAGGCCGCCTCGAACATCAAGTAGCTCGCGAGCTGGCTCCCGGCCAGGTCTCCCGCTCCGATCACCCGCAGCAGCGAGCGTAAGCCCCCCGGCATCTCGCCCACGTGCTGCGCCGCGAGTTCCCGAGGATCGACGCTCGGCGCGAGCATGAGTGTCTCGACGAGACGCAGCCCCGGCGCAGCCTGCGGAGCGGCGCGCACCAGCTCGTTCAGGCGCTCGAGCTGCTCCAGGTCGGTGAAGATCTGGTCTGTGAACAGGGTGTCGAGCATGAACCCGAAGATCTGCCCCGGCGTGGGGGACTGCGCCGGAAGGCGGGTGGTGGCGACTCCGGCGGCGCGCCGCGCGCGCACGCCCAGCACGAGCAGGCGGTCGGCTCCGAGGTGCACCGCCGGGCTCAAGGGGCTTTGCTGGCGCATGGCTCCGTCGCCAAAGTACTCGTCCCCGAGCTGCACCGGCGGAAAGAGCAGCGGGATGCCGACGCTCGCCATCAGGTGATCGAGGTCCAGCGAGGTGCGACGGCCGAGGCGCTGTGAGCGCGCCCAGTTCGCGATCTCCTCCACCCCGTCGAAGAAAGTGACCGACTGGCCGGTCGCATAGCTCGTCGCGCAGAGAGCGACCGCGCGCAGATGGCCGCGCTCGATGCTGCTGCGCACGCCTGACCAATCGATGTGCGAGGCGAGCAGTTCGCGCAGCGGGGAATTGTCGAGCATCGACTTGGGCGGAGTGAGCAAGAGGCCGCCCGTCGTCAGCGCGAGAATCCAGTGCAGTCCGGCGCGCAGCATGTGCAGCGAGTCCACGAGGAACACCTGCGAGACGCGAAAGTTTGCCCAGACATCCTCGAGCCCGGCGACGGCCCTGCGCCAGCGATGCGCCTGCGAGGCGAGCACCGCGGCGGCGACCCCGCCCGCGGAAGTGCCCACGATGACGGAAAACGGGTTGCGGCTGCGCGGCAGCAGCTCGCTCAACGCGCGCAGCACCCCGATGTGATACGCGGACCGCGCGCCGCCGCCGGTGAGCACCAGCCCGATGACCGGCCGGTGAGCCTTTGCGTGAGGCTCCAAGGCGTCAGGCGGCCGCACGAATGCGGGCTCGCTCGAGGCGGACGCGAAGGCCGTTGTCCATGCGCGTCAGTTTACCGCTCCGCGTGCGGGTTGAAGCAGCAAGCGGTGCACGGCGGCCTGAGGGAGGAACGGCAGCGGCTTGCCTTCGGCCCATGCGCGAAAGCCGGCCCGGTAGTAGGACGAGAGTGGGTGATCGGACTCACCGCCCGGGAGGTGCAGATAGCCCGCCGCCTCGTGCCCCGGAGAGACGGCAAACCGCTCCGACGCCCCGAACGCGCCGTCCTCAACGCGCGGCATGTCATGATCGCCGGGCAGCTCGAGCTCCGGCAGGTCGATGAGCCGCGAGAGGATCGGCAGCGCGCGGGCGAGCGGATGGCGGATGCGCACGGGATGCGCGGCGCCCCAGCGGCAGCGGCCGAGCGCTCCGCAGCGGGCCTCGAGCGCCGCAATGGTCCCATCGAGCTCGACGAGCAGGAACGCGCGCCAGCTCGGATAGTCGGCCGATAGCATGTGCAGCGGCTGCGTGGTGACGAGCGTCCACAGCGGCCGCTCGAACTGAAGGGGCGGCGGATCGTCCGTCCGCACCCCGAGCGAGCCCACGATCATGTGCCAGACCGCGTCCGCCGTCCGGTCGTGATAGGCACGCACCAGCCGGTAACCGACCGAATCCACGTCCGCATGTGCATCCCACGAGGCGATCAGCCTTCGCATCTCGGCCCGTCCCGGCTTGCCGGCGAGCGCCGGCTCATCGAGGAGCTTCAAGATGAGATCCCGCCAGCGGGCGAGGAACAAGGCACGGTCGTCGAGCTGGATGCGCAGCATGTCTGCCGGCGCTGCAGGCCGCCCGAGCCCGAGCAGCGCGTCGCGGATCTGGCGGGCCCGGGCGCCGAGCGTGTAGTGCGCGCCGACCGCGGCGTCCTCGCCGCCGATCCTCTCGAGAGCCGCGGGGTCGTCGGTCGCCCGCGCATTGGCCGACCACAGCCGCCCGATGGGCGGGTCGTACAGACGGGGATCGTCGGTGCCGCCGGACTCGAGCGGAATCCGGCCGGCGATGGTCCACCCGATGTGCCCCGCGCTGTCGCCGGCGATGAGGTTTTGCTCGGGAATGCCGATCTGCGGCGCAAGCGCGAGAACCTGCTGCACGGAGCTCGCACGCTCCAGCGCGAGGAGATTCATGTTCGTCGCCGCCGGCGACTCCGCGATCCAGCTCGCGAACCAGCAGCGATGCTCGATCGGATCGACCTGGAGCAGGATGCCCTGCGGGCCGGACGTGACCGGCAGCAGGAAATCCGGTCCGCCGCGGACCTGGATGTGCTCGGTCACCGTCGAGAGCTCAACGTCACCCTGCGGAGTCTGCATCACCGAATGGTCGATCGAGAAACAGGTGACGGGCCTCGAATCAAGCCAGTCCCCGTCGGAGTTCGTGAACGCCCAGGCGACGCGGCCGTTCGACCCCGCGATGAGCACCGGCGCTCCCGGAAGCGTCAGCCCGTTGAGGTCGAGCGCCGAGCGGTCGGGCTCCGAGCCGCCGGTCCCCATCATCCGCAGCCGCATCCGATACCAAGTCGGCGGAACCTGCAGCGAGAGGTGCATGTCGCTCGCGACCAGCGCCGCCCCCGTCGCCGTGAGCCGTCCCGCCACCGCCCAGCTATTGCTGCCGATGTCGCCACTCCCGACGTCGCTCAGATCACCCGAAGCGGTGAGTGGAGAGGGAGGGGTGGCCACCCCTCCCTCTCCACCCTCCGCGCCGGCAGACACCTTGGCCCCGCGGACATCGAGAACGTCCGGCCCCGGCACTGGCGGCGCCACCGCGTCGCGAGCGTCCTCGGCGCGGAGGTCCGCCTCGTCCACGACGTTCGGGCTGTCCCACGCCGTGCGCTGCGGGTAGAGAAACTCGAGCGCGCACTTCCACGCGCCGCACTCCGGCCCGCCGAGCCTCGCATCGAGCGTGCGCCTCAGCCAGTCGCGGCGCAGATCCCCATGCTGCAGATCCCACCACATGGCGTAGCTCACCAGGAAGGAGTCCTCGGACTTCCAGGGCTGCGGCCGCGCCCGCAGCAGCCAGTATTCCCACGGCCGGCTCGCGAGGCTCGCGAGCCCTGCGTTGACTCCGCGGGCGTAAGCCGCGAGCAGTGCGCGCTGCTCCGGCGTCGCCTGCGCGAGCGCCTGGCGCGCGATCCCGCGAAACCGAAAGAGCCGCGTCTCTCGGTCTTGAGCGAGCGCGGCCGCCCCCACGAGCTCGCTCAGCTCGCCGGCCGCGAGGCGGCGCGAGAGATCCATCTCGAAGAACCGGTCCTGGCCGTGCGCGAATCCCGTGCCGAAGGCGAGGTCCGCGCGGCTCGCGGCCGTGACGGTCACGACCCCGAGCGCGTCGCGCTCGAGAGTCACCGGCGCCGCGAGACCGGCTTCTGCGATGCGGCCGTCGAGCGGGGGGAGCGAGGCCCGGAGCGCGAAGTACGCGGCCGCGAGCGCGAGGAGAGCGAGAGTACCCGCGCCGGCGAGCGCGGCAACGAGCACCGAGACGAGCGCGCCGCGGCCGGTCAAGCGACCCGCAGGATCTGCATTGAGTTGGTGCCGCCCGCGACGCCGGACAGCTCGCCCTTCGTGAGGATCACGAGATCGCCCTGCCGGACCAGCGAGAGCTCGAGCAGGCGCGCGAAGATGGATCCGTACAGCGTCTCGACGGTGGGCGCGCTGGTCACGTCGTACATCACCGGATAGACGCCGCGATACATGGTGACCCGGCGCCGCGTGGCCTCGTGGCGCGTGAACGCGTAAATGGGGATGTCCGAGCGGATACGCGACATCCAGAGCGGCGTCACCCCCGATTCGGTGAGCGCGACGATCGCGCGCATCTTCAGGTGGTTGGCCGCGTACATGGCGGACATCGCGATGGCCTCCTCCGACCCCTGGAAGGTCCCATCGAGGCGGTGGCGCGTGCGGCTATGGCTGAACTGATATTTCTCGGCCCCGCCGATGACCTGCGCCATCGCCTGCACGGCCTTCACCGGGTAGCGGCCCGTTGCCGACTCGGCCGAGAGCATCACGGCGTCGGTGCCATCCATCACCGCGTTCGCAACGTCGCTCACCTCGGCCCGCGTCGGCACGGGACTCTGGATCATGGACTCCATCATCTGCGTCGCGGTGATGACGACGCGGTTCCTGGCGCGCGACTGATGGATGATCGTCTTCTGCAGGCCCGTGAGCTCCGCGTAGCCCATCTCCACGGCGAGGTCGCCGCGCGCGACCATGATCACGTCTGCGGCCCCGATGATCTCCGCGAGATTGGCAATGGCCTCGTGCCGCTCGATCTTGGCGACGATGTGCGCCTGGCCGCCCGCCTCGCGGACGAGCGCGCGCGCCTGCTCGATATCCGCGGCGTCGCGCGCGAAGGAGACGGCAACGTAGTCCACCTTCTCCTCGGCCGCGAAGCGGATGTCGTCGCGATCCTTCTCCGACAGCGCGGGCGCCGAGATGCCGCCGCCCTGGCGGTTGACCCCCTTGCGGTCCGACAGCTCCCCGGCCAACTTGACGCGGCAGTCGATCCGCGTGCCCTGCACGCTCTCCACGTCGAAGACGATCTGGCCGTCCGAGAGCAGGAGCGTGTCACCGGGGGACACGTCCCGGGGAAGGTTCTTGTACGCGACGCCCACCGCGCGCGAGGTGCCGGCCTTCGGGTCCATCGCCGTATCGAGCGTGAACGGCTGCCCCTCCGTGAGCTGAACGCGCCCGCCGATGAACCCCTCGATGCGGATCTTCGGCCCGCCCAAGTCGAGCAGCACGCCGACGATCGCATTGGCGCGCTCCGCGGATTCGCGCACCAGCCGCAGGCGCCGGCGCAGGTCCTCGCGCGTGCCGTGCGAGGCATTGAGACGCACGACGCTCACTCCGGCGCGGATCATCTCATCGAGCACCGCAGGGTCGTCCGTCGCGGGGCCGGCCGTCGCCACGATCTTCGTGCGTCTCGAGATATCCATTTTCGGGATGGTCATCCTTTGGGGTCCGGCCGGGCGCGGCGGCTCACGCCGCTCGCACCTCCAGGATGGCGACGGCCGGCAGCTGCTTGCCTTCGATGAATTCCAGAAACGCGCCGCCGCCGGTGGAGATGTAGGAGATACCGTCTTCCACGCCGTACTTCTCGATCGCGGCGAGCGTGTCGCCCCCGCCTGCGAGCGAGAAGGCCTTGCTCCTCGCAATGGTCTCGGCGATGGCGCGCGTGCCCTCGCCGAACTGATCGTACTCGAAAACGCCGACCGGTCCGTTCCAGACGATCGTACCGGCCGACTTGAGGAGGCTCCCGAGCCGCTCGGCCGTGTCGGGGCCGATGTCGAGAATCATCTCGTCGGCATGGACGTCGTGAATCGAGCGAATGTCCGCGTGGGCGGTCGCGGCGAGCTCCTTCGCGACCACCACGTCCGTGGGCAACGGAATCTCCGTGCCGCGCTCGCGCGCTTGCGCCATCAGCCGACGTGCGATGTCGAGCATCTCGGCTTCCTGGAGAGACTTGCCGACGCCGATGCCCGTCGCCGCGAGGAAGGTATTGGCGATGCCGCCTCCGACGATGAGCCGGTCCACCCTCGCGAGCAGCGCCTCGAGCACCGTGAGCTTCGTCGAGACCTTCGAGCCGGCGACGATGGCGACCAGCGGCCGTGCGGGACTCTCGAGCGCGCGCTCCAGGGCCTCGAGCTCCCCGACGAGCAGCGGGCCGGCGCACGCCTGTCGCGCGAATTTCGCGATGCCGTGTGTGCTCGCCTCGGCGCGATGCGCCGTGGCAAAGGCATCCATCACGAACACGTCGCCCAGCGCGGCCATGCGGCGCGCCAGGCCCTCATCGTCCGTCTTCTCGCCGGGGTTGAAGCGTACGTTCTCGCACAGCACGGCATCGCCCGGTGCGCAATCGACGCCGCCGAGCCAGTCCCTGCGCAGCGGCACCGGCTTGCCGAGCAGCTCCGACATCCGCGCGCCCACGGGCGCGAGCGACAGCTTCTCGTCGTACGCGCCCTCCTTGGGCCGGCCGAGGTGCGAGAGCACGAACACCTTCGCTCCGGCCTCCATCGCATGGCGCAAAGTGGGCAGCGCCGCGCGGATGCGTGCATCGCTCGTGACGGCGCCGTCCTGCACCGGCGCGTTGAGGTCCTCGCGGATCAAGACGCGCTTGCCGCGCAGGTCGAGATCGCTCATCCGCAGGACTTTCACGCGGCCCTCGACCACGCGAGGGCGGTGTCGAGCATGCGGTTCGAGAAGCCCCATTCGTTGTCGTACCAGGCGCACACCTTCGCGAGCGAGCCGCCGGCAACCTTGGTCAGCGTCGCATCGAATATGGCCGAGTGCGGGTCGTGGTTGAAATCGACGGAGACGAGCGGCTCCTCGTTGTAGGCGATGATGCCCCGCATCGCGCCCCTCGCGGCCTCTGCGAGCGTCCGGTTGATCTCCTCCACGGAGGTCTCGCGGCCTGCCTGGAACGTGAGATCGACCAGCGAGACGTTGATCGTCGGCACGCGGATCGCGAATCCGTCGAGCCGGCCGCTCAACTCGGGCAGCACCAGACCCACGGCGGCGGCGGCCCCGGTCTTCGTCGGGATCTGGGACATCGTCGCGGAGCGGGCGCGGCGCAGATCCTTGTGATACACGTCCGTGAGCACCTGATCGTTCGTGTACGAGTGGATGGTGGTCATCAACCCGGTGGTGATCCCGATTCTATCGTTGAGCACCTTGGCGACGGTCGCGAGGCAGTTGGTGGTGCAGGACGCGTTGGAGATGACAGTGTGCGTCGACTTGAGCACGCCGTGGTTCACGCCGTAGACGATCGTTGCATCCACGTCCTTCTCGCCCGGAGCGGAGATGATGACCTTGGACGCTCCGCCGGCGAGATGGGCGCTCGCCTTGGCCTTCGAGGTGAACAGGCCCGTGCACTCCAGCACGAACTGCACGCCGAGCCGGCCCCAGGGCAGCTTCGCGGGGTCGCGCTCCGCGAGCACCCGGATCCGATCACCGTTCACCACCATCGAGTCCCCGTCCACCGCCACCTCGCCGGGGAAGCGGCCGTGCGCCGTATCGTGGCGCGTGAGGTGCGCATTGGTGTTCGCATCGCCGAGGTCGTTGATGGCGACGATCTGCACCTCGCCCGTCCGCCGGGACTCGTACAGCGCGCGCAGCACGTTGCGGCCGATGCGCCCGTAACCGTTGATGCCCACCTTGATCATCCCAGGAGTTCCTCGATGTTCCGCCGGACGTTGTCCGCCGTGAACCCGAAGTGAGCGAGCACGGCCGGCCCCTTCCCGGATGCGCCGAACCGGTCGATGCCGAGCACCCGTCCCTCCGCGCCGACGTAGCAGTACCACGACATGCGCGCTCCCGCCTCGACCGCCAGCCGCCGCTGGACCGCCCGCGGCAGGACACTCTCCCGATAGCCAGCGTCCTCAGCATCGAAGCGCTCGGTGCACACCATCGAGACCAGGCGGACCCGGCGGCCGGCGCCGTTGAGCGCACTCACGGCCTCGGCGGCGATCCCGATCTCGGAGCCCGTCGCGAGCACCAGGCATTCCGGCGTGCCCTGGCAGTCGATCAGCACGTAGCCGCCGCGGCGTATGGCCTCGATCTGGGCCGGCGTGCGCGCCTGCTGCGGCAACCCCTGGCGGGTGAGCACCAGCGCCGTTGGGCCGGGGTGCTCGATCGCCGCAACCCACGCGACGGCGGTCTCGACCGCATCGCACGGGCGCCACAGCGTGAGGCCGGGCATCGCGCGAAGCGAGGAGAGATGCTCGATGGGCTGGTGGGTCGGGCCGTCCTCGCCGAGCCCGATCGAGTCGTGCGTGTAGACGAGCACGACGCGCGTCTGCATGAGCGAGGCGAGGCGCACCGCGTTGCGCGCGTAGTCCGAGAAGACCAGGAACGTTCCGCCGTACGGAATGAGCCCGCCATGCAGCGCGAGACCGTTGAGGGCGGTGGTCATGCCGAACTCGCGCACGCCGTAGTGGATGTAGTTCCCGGAGATGTCGCCGGGCGTGATCACGCGCGACACCTTGGTCAGTGTGCTGTTCGAGGGCGTGAGATCCGCGGAACCGCCGACGAGCTCGGGCAGCGCCGGAGCGAAGACATTGAGGGCCGCCTGCGACGATTGGCGTGTCGCCTGAGCTTGAGTCTGCTTGGTCGCCGCGGCGAGCGTCTGGCGGGCCGTCTCGGTCCAGGCGGCCGGAAGATCCCCACGCGTGCGCCGGTCGAATTCCGCGGCGAGCTCGGGGTGTGCTTGCTGATAGCGCGCGTGGAGCTCGCGCCAGCTTGCCTCCGCCGCCGCGCCCTGCTCCCTGCAATCCCATTCGGCGCGCAACTGCGGAGGAATCTCGAACGGGGGATACGGCCACCCGAGCGTCTTGCGCGCCGCGGCGACCTCGTCCACGCCGAGAGGTTCGCCGTGCGCGGCGCTGGTCCCCTGCTTGTGGGGAGCGCCAAAGGCAATGATGGTCTTGCAGCAGATGAGCGTCGGGCGGTCGGACTCCGCCTGCGCCGCGCGGACGGCAGCGTCCACGGCCTCCGCGTCCTGCCCGTCGACATTGGGAATCACGTGCCAGCCGTAGGCCTCGAAGCGCTTCGGCGTGTCGTCCCGGAACCAGCCCTCGACCTTCCCGTCGATCGAGATGCCGTTGTCGTCGTAGAAACCGATCAGCTTCCCGAGCCGCAGGGCTCCGGCAAGCGAGCAGGCCTCGTGGGAGATGCCCTCCATGAGGCAGCCGTCGCCGCAAAAGAAATAGGTGAAGTGATCGACGACCGGGAAGTCCGGACGATTGAACTGCGTGGCGAGCATGTTCTCGGCGAGCGCCATGCCGACGGCGTTGCCGATGCCCTGGCCGAGCGGCCCCGTCGTGGTCTCGATGCCGAGGGAGGGATTGTGCTCCGGATGGCCCGCGGTGCGCGACCCGAGCTGGCGGAAGTTCTTGATCTCCTCGATCCCGAGCGGATAGCCGGTGAGGTAGAGCACCGAGTAAAGCAGCATGCAGGCGTGACCGTTCGACAGGACGAAGCGGTCGCGGTCGGGCCAGAGGGGATTGCCGGGATTGTGCTTGAGGTGGCCGCGCCAGAGCACCTCGGCGATGTCGGCGAGGCCCATCGGAGCGCCCGGATGGCCCGCGCCGGCCTGCTGTACCGCGTCCATGGAGAGGGCCCGGATGCAATTGGCGAGTTCACGGTGTGTGCTCATAAGAACTTCGTATTTTCTACCAGATGAGTGGTGGCGGGCAATGGAACGAGCTTCACCTGATCCGCAACAGCGTGAGTCCCTCGCCGATCGGCACCATCGCGAGATCCACCCTCTCGTCATGGTGCACGTGATCGTTGAACTCGCGGAGCGCCCGGGCCGGAACGCTGTCGCGCTCCACGATGCTCGCGCCGGCGACGAAGAGGGTGTTGTCGGCGGCGATCAAGCCGCCCGGCCGCACCAGCGTCAGCAGCTTCTCGTAGTAGGCGATGTAGTTCGGCTTGTCGGCATCGAGGAACGCGAAGTCGAACCCGCCCGGCCCCGCGCTGCGCTCGAGCTCGTCGAGCGTGCGCAGCGCGGGCTTGAGTCTCAAATCGACGCGCGCCTCGACGCCGGCCTCCCGCCAGAACTCACGCGCAACGGCCGTCCACTCCTCGCTCACGTCGCACGTGACGATGCGGCCGTCCGGCGGCAGCGCGAGCGCCATCGCGAGGCTCGAGTATCCCGTGTACGTGCCGAGCTCGATGCAGCGGCGCGCGCCGATGAGCCTCACGAGCAGGCCCATGAACTGGCCCTGCTCCGGGCTCACCTGCATCTCCGCGCCGCGCATGCCTCCCGTGACCGTGCGCAGGCGCTCGAGCACGGCCGGCTCGCGCCCCGCGTGCTCGAGCAGGTACCGATATATGTCTGGCGACAGAGACATGGATCGAGTGGACATAGATTAAGCCTCGATATGTAGCAACGCGGAGAGAGCCGATGCACCTCACATTATGGTCCGGCCGCATCGTGGACTGTATCAAGTTCGGCGCGAGGCGGCCTCGAAGGCTCATGATGCAGTTCACTCGCAGGAGTACCCCCGTCTGCTACGATTTCTCGACGTTCTGGAGTGCCCGATGGAACTCCCTCCATCTCGCCTCCGTTCGTACCCAAGGTCAACGAGCTCGATCGGCAGCGTCATCATGAGCGTATTGCGTCTCGTCCAGTTCACGGACCCTCATCTGTACGGAGACGAGGCCGGAACGCTCCGCGGCATCGCGACCTACCCGGCCCTCGTTCGGGCGATCGAGCAGGCGCGGTCCCACGATTGGCCGGTCGATGCCATTCTCGTCACCGGCGATCTGGTGCAGGACGACCCTGCCGGCTACGCGAATTTCCGCCGCGCCCTCGCCTGTCTCGGGAAGCCCGTGTACTGCCTGCCGGGCAATCACGACGTGCCTGACGCCATGCGGCGCGAGCTCGGCGGCCATCCGTTCGTTCTCGGCGGCTCGGTCGACCTCGACGCCTGGCGCATCGTGCTGCTCGACAGCACCCTGCCCGGCTCCGCCGGGGGCCGCCTGAGCGACCGCACCCTGGCGGAGCTCGATACGGCGCTCGCCGGCGCGCCCGGCCGGCACGCACTCGTTTGCCTGCATCACCACCCGGTCGCCATGTCGAGCCGCTGGCTCGATCGAGTTGGGCTCGACAATCCGGACGACTTCTTCCGTGTCATCGACGCTCACCGGAACGTGCGCGCCGTGCTCTGGGGCCACGTGCACCAGTGCTTCGACGGCCTGCATCGGCACGTGCGCCTGCTCGGAACACCCTCCACCTGCACGCAGTTCCTCCCGTATGCCGATGAGTTCGCGGTCGATCCACGGCCGCCGGCCTATCGGATGCTCGAGCTGCGGCCCGACGGTACCTTCCGCACCGAGGTCGTCTGGGTGGACGAGGCCGCGGCCCGGCGCCCGCCCCGCTCCGCCTGCTCCGCAGCCTGAGCGCGCCTGCCCGCATCCCGCCAGGCCGCGGGCGCTGCGCGGTGACCTGGGCTAGCTCTTCAGCCCTCTACTGAGCAGATACAGCTTCAGGTATTTCTGCCGGACGTAGTGCGTCTCGACGACCGCGAATGCAAAGCCGCGCCAGCCGTCGAGGAATCCGAGCCTGAAGACGTAGCCGCGCAGGAAGCACCACCAGGAGTGGAGGATCACGGGCGCCAGGCGGCCGCGGCGGCCGCTCGCGTACATCGATCTCGCCATGAGCTCGGCGTAGCGGAGCACGCGCTGCTCGTGGTCCGTGAGGCTGCGGTAGGAGTAGTGCAGCAGATGCCCGCGCAGCCGGCCGATCCGGCCATCGACGCGCGTGTTCTCGTGAATCTCGCGGCCCACCCAGCCCCCGTGCCGCCGGTCGAAGAGGCGCACCAGACGATCGGGATAGGCGTTGCCGTGACGCAGGAACTGACCGAAGTAGTCGGTGATCCTCGGAATCGACCAGCCGGCGTAGCCCGCGAATCCACCCGCCCGCAACCGCTCGATCTCGGCCCGCAGCTCCTCGCTCACCCGCTCGTCGGCGTCGAGGCACAGCACCCAGTCGTACTGGGCGCTGTGGACGGCAAACTCCTTCTGCGAGCGATACCCCGTCCAGTCCTTTTCGATGACGCGCGCGCCGAGCGCCCCGGCGATGTCGCGGGTGCTGTCCGTGGAGTGCGAGTCGACCACGACGATCTCGTCGCAGAATGCGGCCGATCGAATGCACGCCTCGATGCGGTCAGCCTCGTTATGCGTGATGATGCAGGCCGCGAGGCGCGGGAAACTCCCGGGTTGCACGGATTCTCGAATCCTCAAGTGTGGCAGCAGAACCGGCACTATACTTCGGCGGCACAGAATGAGCTCCGTACTGTTCTACGACCCTAACTGCCAGACGCCGTATAGCAGGCGAACGCTCGAGGAGGCGGCGCTCGGAGGCACCGAGGCCTCGGTCGCGCGCATCGCCGAAGCCCTCGGCGCGCGGGTCATGCAGCACAATCGCAGTGTTGCAGAAGGCCGCTATCTCCCCGCGGGCGACGCGCCCGGCATCGAGCATCTCATCATATTGCGAGATCCGCGCACGGTCCGCAGGATCTGCGAGCGCTTCCCGGGCGCGCGCGTCTACCTGTGGATGCACGATCTGGTGCGGCCCGGGTCCAAGCGCGGCCGGCGGCTCGCCGCGGCGGCGGCGACGCTCGCCGAGCTCGGGGTCACCGTGGTGTGCGTGTCGGACTTCCAGCGCCGCCAAGCGCAGGCCGTGCTGAGCGGCGCGGGCGTCGCGGAGCGCGTGCGCGTCGTGACGATATACAACCCGGTCGACGACGCCCTGACGCCGGACGGCTCGGCGCTCGATGAGACCAAGCTCGTCTTTTTCTCCTCTCCGAACAAAGGGCTGGCGCTGACGCTCGATGCGTTCCAGGCCCTGCGCCGCGCCATGCCCGACCTGCGCCTGCGGGTGGGCAGCCCGGGCTACAAGAGCCTGCGCCGCGCCGGCATGCAGAGCGTGGACGGCAAGATCGACGGGGTCGAGTGGCTGGGCGCCCTGCCCCACACCCGGATCCTCGCGGAGGTTCGCACCGCCCTGTGCGTGTTCTATCCGAACTTCGAGCTGCCCGAGACCTTCGGGCTGGTCCTCGCGGAAGCGAAGGCGGTCGGCACGCCGGTGCTGACGCACGATTGCGGAGCGGCCGCGGAAGTGCTCGCCGACCCGCGGCAGATCCTTCCGATCACGCCGGCCGTGCGGCTGTACGAGCACGCCGCGCGGCTTTTCCCGAACCGGGCCCGGCCCCTCATCGCGCCCTGGGCGGCGCGCCTCGGCCTCTTCGATCCGTACGTGGAGCGCGTCCGCGCATGGCGCAACGGCGCCCGTCCCGCGACGCAGCCCGATGCGCGCTTCCGTCTGACTGCCGTGGCGCAGCGCTGGCGCGCGCTGTTTGCCGGCGAGGTGTAGCGATCAAGCGCTCGCGCCGGGATCCTTGCGCAGCCCCCTCGGCGCCGCCCCGGGGGTCGGGGGCTCGCCGCGCGTGACGTACCGATTCCGGGTGGTCCGCTGCTCCGGCGCGAGCAGGCCGAGCCGCTCCAGGCGCGCCTCGATGGCGGCGACCGTGCGGCGGTGCCGCGCCGCGATGGCGGGCAACTCCTCGCGCGCACGAAAGGCCGCCGACAGGCGCTCCTCCTCTTCCCCGCTCCACGGGCGCCCCACGTTGCCCGGGAGCTGGGCGCGCCGCCGCGTGCGCAGCGCGTCCGCCTCGAGCGCGGTGATGCCGGCGAGCAGCGCCCTCAACACCTCCGCGTGCTGCACGACGGTGCCGGCAGGCAGCTCCGCGCCGCTCACGGGGTCGAAACCCTGGACGAGTGCCTGAAGAATCTGCCGCGCGCCGAGTCGGTCCATGCGGGTGCTCCTCGAGAAGGACGAAGGGGGAGCGCATTCTTCAACACCGGATGTGCAGCAAGACAGATCCAAATCTGGTGCAATGATGTCATTTTTCAGCCGACTCGCCCCATGCGCGCCTTCGCCTGCTTTCTCGGACTGATTCTCGCCGCGCTCGCCTCGATGGCGGCGTTCACCTATCCCGCATGGGCCGCGCTCTATCCTCATTTCGGATTCCCGTTCCACCGCGTCGCCGACCGCATCGGAATGCTCGCACTCGCCATCGGCTTCGTGCTGACCGCCCGCCGCCTCGGCCTCGCCGACCGGGCGAGTCTCGGATATGGAGCGCCGCCCCGGGTTTTCCTGCGCGACCTCGGCGTCGGCTTTCTCATCGGCGCCCCGATGATGGCTCTCGTCGTCGCGCTCATGGTCCTGCTCCACCTGCGTGCGTGGAAGACCGGGATCACCGTGGATGCGGCGACGCTCCTGAAGATCGCGCAAGTCGGGCTACTGCGGGGCCTTGCCGTGGCCCTCATCGAGGAGACGTTCCTGCGCGGCGCGATGTACGCCGGCATCGCCCGGGAATCCGGGCCGCGGGCCGCGGTGATCCTGACGGCTCTCATCTACGGCATGACGCACTTCGTCGGCGTGTACCACATCCCCGCGGGTGAGGCCTCGTGGGGGAGCGGCCTCACCCTGCTCGCAGGCGCCTTGCACGACTTCACCCATCCGCTCGGGATCGGCGATGCCTACTTGAGTCTGTTCGCGGTGGGAGTCGTGCTCGGCATCGTCCGCGCTCAGACGGGCCACATCGGCGCTTGTATCGGTCTGCACGCCTCGTGGGTCTGGATCATCACCTTCGTCCGCGAGACATCGATTGCCAACCGAGCGAGCCCGCTGTCGTTCCTCCTCAGCGGCTTCGACGGCGTCGTCGGCTGGCTCGTGCTCGGCTGGACGATCATCCTCGGCTTCGTCCTCTTCCGCTTCTACTCCCGCCGGGGCCGCCCGGCCTTCTGACCGGCGGCGCGCCGGTCAGCTCACATCCCGGCGGATGAGCGGACTCAAGAGCGCCAGGCGCTCGAGGGGATCGTCGAGTTCGAGCCAGTTTTGCTTGTCCGAGAGGTTCACCGGAAGAATCTCGGCGAGCCGGTAGCCCACCCACGCGGCATCCTCCGCGCGTCTCTCGACCGCTTCGTACAGCTCGCCGAGCTCCGGAAGGACCTTGCACATGAGGCGGCCCAGGTGCTGGTATTCCGCGGGCACCTCCGTCGCGGGCTCATCCGGGAGCCACAGCACCTCGCCCATGTTGAGCCCGTCGGTCTGCCGCCAGCGGCGCAGCAGCCTGAACTTGCGCCCGCCGAGGCAGTAGATGCCGAGCAACCCGTCCGACAGAGGATAGAAGTCGACGATCCGGGCGCTGGTGCCGACGGGTGCCGTGCTCTCGACGGCTCCTCCCGCCTCCGCGCCCGCGAGAATCAGCACCACGCCGAACGCGGAGTCCTCCCGCATGCAGCGGCGGACCATGTCGACATAGCGCGGCTCGAAGATGCGAAGCGGCAGCGGACCGCCCGGATACAGGACGGCATTGAGCGGGAACAGGGCGATCTCAGCGGTCTGTGCCGCGTTCGTCGCCGGCTGTTTGCTGCTGCGCATGGCCCGCCTGAGCTCGTGCAAAACGCCGCTGGAGAGCTGCGATCAGCTTGCCGTGCAAGCCGCCGAAGCCGCCGTTGCTCATGATCAGCACGTTGTCTCCGGGACGCAAGGACTTTGCGAGACTTAAGGCGAGCGGATCGATCTCGGCTGCGATGCGGCCGCGCTCGCCCAAGGCGCGCACCACTTCGGCGGCGTCCCAGCCGAGATCGGGCGGCGCGTAGAGCCAGACCTCGTCCGCGCCCGCGAGGGAGGGGGCGAGCGTCGCGCGATGCACGCCCATCCGCATCGTATTCGAGCGCGGCTCGAGCACCGCGATGATGCGGTGCGCGCCGGCGCGCCGGCGCAGGCCGTCGATGGTCGTCTCGATAGCCGTCGGATGATGGGCGAAGTCGTCGTACACACGAATCCCCTCGACCTCGCCCTTCAGCTGCATGCGCCTCGCGATGCCGCGGAACGCCCCGAGCGCGCCGATCGCCTGCGAGACCGGAACCCCGGCGTGGTGCGCCGCGGCGATGGCCGCAAGCGCATTGTCGACGTTGTGCGCACCGATCAGGGACCACTCGACGGTGCCGCACGGGCGCCCCGCCTGGAGAACCTCGAACCGGGAGAAGTCGTCGGCGCCGGCCGCCGCCGTCCAGTGCGCGCCTTCGGCGCCCGCCCGGGCGAAGCCCTCGAGGGGCGTCCAGCAGCCCATCGCGAGCGTCTCGCAAAGCCGCGCGTCCGCCGCGTTCCAGACGATGCGTCCCGCCTGGGGGATCGTCCGCACCAGGTGATGGAACTGCCGCTCGATCGAGGCCACGTCGGGATAGATGTCCGCGTGGTCGAACTCCAGGTTGTTGAGCACGGCCGTCCGCGGCCGGTAGTGGACGAACTTCGCGCGCTTGTCGAAGAACGCGGTGTCGTACTCGTCCGCCTCGATGACGAAGAAGGGCGGCCGGCCGAGCCGCGCGCTGTCACCGAAGTTCTGCGGGACCCCGCCGATGAGAAAACCGGGCTCGAGCCCGGCGTGTTCGAGGATCCAGGCGAGGAGGGATGTCGTCGTCGTCTTGCCGTGCGTGCCGGCCACGGCGAGCACCCAGCGATCCTTGAGCACCTCGCGCGCGAGCCATTCGGGACCGGAGGCATACGGAATGCCCCGGTCGAGCAACGCCTCGATCACCGGGTGGCCGCGGGTCATGACGTTGCCGACCACCACGATGTCGGGAACAGGATCGAGCTCTCCGGGCCCGAAGCCTTCCACCACATCGATGCCGAGCGAGGCGAGCTGCGTGCTCATCGGCGGATAGACGTTGCGGTCGGAGCCGGTCACGCGGTGGCCCGATGCCTTGGCGAGCGCGGCGATGCCGCCCATGAAGGTGCCGCAGACGCCGAGGATGTGGATGTGCATGAGGAGAAGCTCTCGCCGGGAATCAGCGCGCGAGGGGAACGAGCGCCACCACGAGCAGCCCGCTCGCGATGATCTCCAGAACGACGAGCCCGACGCACTGGAACATCGACCACTCGAGCGCGGCTTTCAAAACATGGCTGTTCGCGGCGATCATCCAGACGACGACGGCGGTATAGCCGACGACGATCGGCAGCTGCCAGGACTGCTCGGACGCGAAGCGGCGGAAGAGCCACTCGGCGCCGATCGTGAGCGGCGCGAGCACCGCGCGATAGCCGAAGACGGCGGTGGTGGTCTGCAGCATACGCTCCGGTTTGTGCAGCACCTTGAGCAGCATCGTATACCATCCGAGCGTGAACAGGATGTCGATCGAGAGGATCTCGAGCCACGGATCGTTCGGCGCGGGCAGTGCCCAGTTGACGAGCGAGTTGATCGCGAAGTACGCGCCGACCGTGATCGCGAGCAGCAGCATCGAGGCCGGAACGTCCTGAGGCCCGCGCCTGAGCAGGGCGATCTCGGCATAGAGGCGCACGAGAGCGGTCATGTCTTTCGAGCCGGACGGATGCCTATTACCATGGCCCCACGAATTATAGAGAGCATCGGTGTCGCTGTTGCAGACCATCATCACGAATCAGGACGATCTCACCCGGCTCGCCGCGCGGCTCGGCAGCGCTCGCGCCGTCGCGCTCGACACCGAGTTTCTGCGGGAGCGCACCTACCGCGCCGAGCTCTGCCTCTTGCAGATCGCCGACGCGGAGGGCCCGCTCTGCGTGGACCCCCTCGCGATCGAGGATCTGAGCCCGCTCGCACCGGCTCTCGGGGCGAGCGCTCCGCTCAAAGTCATGCACGCGTCGCGCCAGGACATCGAGGTGCTGATCCCCGCGGTAGGGATGGTGCAGCCCCTGTTCGATACTCAGATCGCCGCCGCGCTCGTCGGCCTGCCGGCGCAGATCGGCTACGCGGAGCTCGTGCGCCGGCTGCTCGGCGTCGAGCTCGCCAAGGCCCATACGCGCACGGACTGGTCGGCTCGGCCGCTCTCCCCGGAGCAGATCGCTTACGCCCTGGATGATGTGCGCTACCTCCTCGCGCTTCAGGAGCATCTCGCCGCCGAGCTCGGGCGTCTCGGCCGCACGCAGTGGCTCGCCGAGGAGCTCGCGGCCCTCACCGATCCGGCCGTCTACGTGGCGGAGCCGGACCAAGCGTGGCTGCGCCTGAAGGGTCTGCATGGGCTCGATGCCGCGCGGGTCCGGCTCGCGCGCGAGCTTGCGGCCTGGCGCGAGCGCCGCGCGATCGAGCGCAACCGGCCCCGCGGCTGGATCCTCGACGACACCGTCTTGCGGGACATCATTCTCATCGCGCCCCGCTCCCTCGGGGAGCTCGGCGCGCTCGCCGGCATGCCCGCGGGCCTCATCAAGCACTGCGGCACGGACATTCTGGAGCGGATTCGCGCAGCGGACTTGCCGGACGAGCTCCCACCGGTCAATCTGCGGGGTCGCCCCGACCCGCAGAAGTCGGCCTTGCTCAAGAAGCTGAGCGCCTTGCATCGTGCGATCGCGGCGGACCTGGCCCTGAGCCCGGAGGTGCTCGCCACTCGGCGCGACCTCGAGCAGCTGGCCGGAGGCGAGCGCGATTCTGCGCTACTGCACGGATGGCGGCGCGCAATCATCGGCGAGCGGCTGCTCGCCGCGCTTTGAACTGTGAGGTACGCAATGGCCACCAGCCAGAACCCAGCCGATCTCGAGCAGCGCCTCGCCGAGGAGCGTGCGTTGCGCGTGGACGCTGAAAGCTCCAGCCGCCGCAGGGATGAGTTCCTATCGACGCTCGGCCACGAGCTGCGTGCGCCGCTCAACGCCATCCTCGGCTGGTCGCGACTGCTCGAGTCCGGACGGCTCGCTCAGGAGGAGGTCCGCCGGGGCGGCGAGACCATTGCGCGGAACGTGCGAGCGCTCGCGCAGCTGGTCGACGACCTCCTCGATCTCTCCGGCATGGTGAACGGAAAGATCCGCCTCGATGCGGAGGAGACCGACATCGGGGAGATCATCGAGGCCGCTGTCGAGACCCTGCAGAGCACCGCCGACGCCAAGGGCGTCACCCTGCGCAGGAGCCTGCCGAGCACTTCCTGCCTGGTATTCGGCGATCCGCACCGGCTGCAGCAGGTCGTGTGGAACATGCTGAGCAACGCCATCAAGTTCACACCGCGCGACGGCGTCGTCACGGCGACGCTCGCCCTCTCGGAGGGGAACTGCGAGCTGCACATCGCGGATACGGGGATTGGGCTGGCACCCGAGCTCCTGCCGATCGTGTTCGATCCGTTCAAGCAGAGCGACTCCGCGAGCCGCCGCGAGTACCCGGGCCTCGGCTTGGGGCTCGCCATCGCCAAGCAGATCGTCGAGCTGCACGGCGGGCGGGTGTGGGCCGTGAGTCCCGGCGAAGGCCTCGGCTCGACGTTTCACGTGGTGCTGCCGCGGGTCGCCCCGCGGGAGCAGCCCGCAGCCGCAGCCGCGCGCGCGCGCGCGCCAGGCCGCCTCGACTTGCAGGGCGTGCGGGTGCTCATCGTCGACGACGAAGCGGACACGCTCGAGCTCACGCGCCGCGTCCTGGGGAGCTATCGCGCTCTGGTCGTCACGGCCACCTCGGTCGACGCCGCCCTGACGGTGCTCAACGGATTCCCGGCCGACGTGCTGATCTCGGACCTCGCCATGCCGGGACGGGACGGCTACGAGCTCATCCGCTCCGTCCGTGAGAGCATCGGGCCCGAGCAGCTGCCGGCGGCCGCGCTCACGGCCTTCGCGAGACCGGAAGACGCCGTGCGTGCTCACGATGCGGGCTTCCAGATGCACCTCGCAAAGCCCGTGGAGCCCGAGGAGCTGGTGCGCGTCGTGGCGCACCTCGCGGGGAGATAGTCTGCCCGGATGCGAGCGGGAAGCGGCTTACCGCCCGCTGTCCCGCTTGGGAGCCCGGCTGATCCCGTCTTTCAGGATAGACTGGAGCCGGGCCGCAACGGCATCGACGTCACCCTCCGCCGGAAGCTTCCGCAGGATGCCTCGGGCCGCATAGAAATCCACGAGCGGCCGGGTCTTCTCCTCGTAAACCTTGAGCCGCTCCGAGACCGTCGATTCCTTGTCGTCGGGCCGCTGGAAAAGCTCGTGCGGTCCACCGGTCACCGCACAGGTCTCACCCGGCGCCGGCGGCGAGGTGAACACGTTGAACACGCGGTCGCAGCGCCGGCACGTGCGCCGGCCCGAGATCCGCCGGACGAGCTCCGCCGGGTCCACCTCCAGGACGACGACGGTATCGAGCGGCTGCCCGAGTTGCGACAGCAGCTCGTCGAGTGCGCGGGCCTGCGCCAGATTCCGCGGAAAGCCGTCGAGGACGAAGCCGCGCTCAACATCCGGCTCGGAAAGCCGCTCCCGGATCACGCCGAGCATGATGTCGTCCGAGACGAGCTGCCCGGCATCCATGACTGGCTTCGCCTTGCGCCCGAGTTCCGTGCCGTTCGCGACGGCGGCACGCAGCAGATCGCCCGTCGAGACCTGAGGAATGTGACAGCGCTCGATGAGACGCTGAGACTGGGTGCCCTTGCCCGAGCCCGGCGCACCCAAGAGAATGATTCGCATGTAGGAAACCGACCGACTTCAAGCCCCCTGGAACGTCACCACGTTACCGGCCGCCTGCGGGGAGGTCAATTTTTGGCTATTCTCGCCTCCCCGCCCGCAATCCCACCGGCCGCACCATGCCCAAGACGAAGCGCACCGCGCGCAAGACCGTGAAACGCAACGCGTTCTACGCCCAGTCCGGGGGCGTCACCGCCGTCATCAACGCTTCCGCCTGCGGCGTGATCGAGACCGCGGCCAAGCACTCTCGGCACATCGGCAAGCTCTACGCCGGCCGCGACGGCATCGTCGGCGCGCTGACGGAGAGCCTGATCGACGTGAGCCGAGAGAGCCGCGAGACGATCCGCGGCTTGAAGCACACGCCGGCCGGGGCCTTCGGCTCCGCGCGCTTCAAGCTGAAGGGCCTCGATCAGAACCGCGCGGAGTACGAGCGGCTCATCGAGGTGTTCCGCGCGCACGACATCGGGTACTTCTTCTACAACGGCGGCAACGATTCGATGGACACTGCCCTGAAGGTGTCGCAGCTCGGAGGAGAGCTACGCTATCCGATCACCTGCATTGGGATCCCGAAGACGGTGGACAACGACCTGCCGCACACCGACTGCTGCCCGGGATTCGGGTCTGTCGCGAAGTTCGTCGCCGTCTCCACGCTCGAGGCCGGGCTCGACGTGGCATCGATGGCACGCACCTCGACCAAGGTCTTCGTGCTGGAGGTCATGGGACGGCACGCGGGCTGGATCGCGGCCGCGGGCGGCCTTGCCGGCCGCAAGCCGCACGAGCCTCCCCACATCATTCTCTTCCCGGAGATCCCGTTCGATCGCGAGCGCTTTCTCGACAAGGTGAAGCAGTGCGTGACGGCGTACGGGTACTGCGTCATCGTCGTGTCCGAAGGCGCCGCGTACCCCGACGGCCGGTTCCTCGCGGACGCGGGGACGAAGGACGCCTTCGGCCACACGCAGCTCGGCGGCGTGGCGCCCGTGGTGGCGGCGATGGTCCGCGATGCGCATGGCTACAAGTATCACTGGGCCGTCGCCGATTATTTGCAGCGAGCGGCGCGCCACGTCGCATCGAAGGTCGATGTGGAGCAGGCCTACGCATGCGGTAAGGCCGCCGTGGAGCTCGCCGTGAGGGGGGTCAATGCGGTGATGCCGATCATCGTCCGCAAATCGTCGCGGCCGTACCGATGGACCCTCGGGCATGTCCCGCTCGGCGAGGTCGCGAACCAGGAAAGGAAACTGCCGCGCGAGTTCATCAACCCCGACGGCTTCGGCATCACCGAACCCTGCCGCCGGTACCTCTCACCGCTCGTGGCGGGCGAGGCGTATCCGCCCTATCGGGATGGGCTGCCGGACTATGTCAGGGTGAAGGGCGTGCTCGCTCGCAAGCGGCTCGCCACGGGGTTCTCCGTGTAGTCCCGGCGCCCTTGCCCCTCCCGAAGGGCAGCGGGGGCGATACATGTGATATAGTCCGCCGCCTTTTGAGGCGCCGGGCCATCACCGGCACCGCCTCACGAACTACAAGTCTTTGATCGATACGAGGAAATCCTGATGGATGCCAGTCTCTGGCCGTGGCTCGCCATCGCGGCGGGCATCATCGCCGTGTTGTACGGCGTCTTCTCGACGATAGTCATCCTCCGGCTGCCCGCGGGCAACGCCCGCATGCAGGAGATCGCCGCCGCCATCCAGGCCGGCGCCAAGGCCTATCTCAACCGGCAGTACTCGACGATATTGGTCGTCGGCATCATCCTGTTCATCGTGCTGGGCTTCGTGCTCAACTGGTGGACGGCGGTCGGCTTCGCCATCGGGTCCATCCTCTCAGGCGCCGCCGGGTACATCGGCATGAACATCTCGGTGCGAGCGAACGTTCGCACCGCGGAGGCCGCCTCCAAGGGGCTCAATGCCGCGCTGTCCGTGGCCTTCCGCGGCGGCTCGATCACCGGAATGCTGGTCGTGGGACTCGGCCTGATCGGCGTCGCGGGCTACTACGCCGCGCTGCTCCCCCGCCTGGGCCAGAACGGAGCGCTCCATGCGCTCATCGGCCTCGCCTTCGGCGGCTCTCTCATCTCCATCTTCGCGCGCCTCGGGGGCGGAATCTTCACCAAGGGTGCGGACGTGGGCTCCGACCTGGTCGGCAAGGTCGAAGCCGGAATTCCCGAGGACGATCCGCGCAATCCCGGAGTGATCGCGGACAACGTGGGCGACAACGTCGGCGACTGCGCGGGCATGGCAGCGGACCTCTTCGAGACCTACGCCGTCACGCTCGTCGCAACGATGCTGCTCGGCGGCCTCATGTTGAAGGACGCCGGCTCCTCGGCCGCCGTCTACCCGCTCGCTCTCGGCGCCGCCTCGATCCTCGCCTCGATCATCGGGACCTTCTTCGTGCGCACGAGCGGCCGCGGCAAGATCATGACCGCGCTCTACAAGGGCGTAGCGGTCTCGGGCGTCCTCGCGGCCATCGCGTTCTACTTCATCACGAAGAGCCTCATGCCCGAGCATCTCGGGCCGATCTTCGGCTGCGCGCTCGTCGGGCTCGGCCTCACCGCCGCAATGATCGTCATCACCGAGTACTACACCGCGACCGAGTACAGCCCGGTGCGCAACCTCGCCGCCGCATCGCAGACGGGACACGCGACGAACATCATCGCGGGCCTCGGCGTGTCGATGAAGTCGACCGCCCTTCCCGTCCTCGCGGTCTGCATCGCCATCTGGGCGACCTACTCGCTGTCCGGCGTCTACGGCATCGCCATCGCCGCGACGTTGATGCTCTCGATGTGCGGCATGATCGTGGCACTCGATGCCTACGGACCGATCACCGACAACGCCGGCGGCATCGCCGAGATGGCCGGCCTCCCGAAGGAGATTCGCGACATCACGGATCCGCTCGACGCCGTGGGCAACACCACGAAGGCGGTCACGAAGGGATACGCGATCGGCTCCGCGGGGCTCGCGGCGCTCGTGCTGTTCGCCGACTACACGCACAATCTCGCGACGGCGGGCAAGCTCACCACATTCTCCCTGTCCGATCCGGCAGTGATCATCGGCCTGTTCATCGGCGGTCTCGTGCCGTATCTGTTTGCCGCCATGGCGATGGAAGCCGTCGGCCGCGCCGCGGGCTCGGTGGTGGAGGAGGTGCGCCGCCAGTTCCGCACCATCAAGGGCATCATGGACGGCACGGGAAAGCCCGACTACTCCAAGGCCGTGGACTTGCTCACCCGCGCCGCGATCAAGCAAATGATCGTCCCCTCGCTGCTGCCGATCCTGGTGCCGGTGATCCTCGTGGTGGTCCTCAACAAGATCATGGGCCCGGGCTCGGGCACCCAAGCGCTGGGCGGCCTGCTCATCGGGACGATCGTCACCGGGCTGTTCGTCGCCATCTCCATGTGCACCGGCGGCGGTGCGTGGGACAACGCCAAGAAATACATCGAGGAAGGCCACTTCGGCGGCAAGGGCTCCGAGGCGCACAAGGCCGCGGTGACCGGCGATACGGTCGGCGACCCCTACAAGGACACCGCCGGTCCGGCCATCAACCCGCTCATCAAGATCATCAACATCGTCGCGCTGCTGCTGGTGCCGCTGCTCTAGCGCCGGCGGCCCGCCGATTCGGCCGGCGACGGACGTTGGGGTCCTCGCTGCGCTCCGTGCATCGGATCTTTGATTATTTGCTCCGTGCACGTCGTGTTTGATTATTTTCCAGTCATCAATGTTTGATGACTACGACCCGTTGTGTCGGGACTCACCGGCGGCTAGCGTAATGTCAGTGCTCCGAGCAGGACCGGAGGCCACGGCATGGCACGGCCAGGACGGCTTCACGTTCCCCACGCGACCTACTTCGTCGTCAACCGGTTCCGCACCGGGATCGAGACTCTGGCCGCGAGCCCGACCCGGCCGCACAGCCGGGAGGAGCGCGATCAGATCGAGGTGAATCGCCGGCGATTCGAGGCTCTCCTCAACTATCTCCGCAGACGATGGTGCGCCCGTGTGCACGCCTACTGCTGGCTGCCCGATTCCGCGCTCCTGCTCCTGAAGATCGGAGCGGCACCGCTCGAGAGCATCATGCACACGCTGCGCGGCCAGTTCTCGCACCACCTCCGCGAGAAGGACTCGCGCTCGGGACCGGCTTATGCCGGCCGGTACTTCGTTTTGATGATCGATCCCGATGATTACCTTCTCGACTTCGCCCGCCACATCTTCTGGAGTCCCGTCCACGCCGGTCTCTGCAGGAATCCCTTGGGCTACGAGCACGGCAGCGCCCGCGCGTGTGCCGGGGATCCGGATCCGGCGTCGCTTTGCGACTCGACGCTGCTCCATGCGCTCACTCTGCGCGGCCAGCAGTCGCGTCTGGGATTCTCGCGATTTCTGACAGGCGCCCCCACGCCGGGTTTCCTCCGCCTCCTCGCCCACGGCTCGCGCCTCGACCGACGAATTGCAGGCAGTTCGACGTTCGTGCGAGAAGCCCATCGAAGCGCGGCTCGTCGGCCGCCCGCACCCGCACCAGCCACGATCATCTCGTGGGTGGCGTCCCGGCTGTCACTCGATTCCGCCGAAATCGTCGGCTTGCCGCGCCGTGCGCACTCGGTCGAGGGACGAGCGCTCGTCGCGTGGTTGGCCACCTGCGCCGGCACCGCCACCCTCGCTCAGGTCGCGCGGTGGTTCGGGTGCGTTCCTTCGACGCTCCATCGGGCCGTCGATCATTACTCCGCGGTGCGCCCGGAGCGGTTCAACGAGCAGGTACTCGTCGAGTTCACTAGCGCGCTGGTGCCGACGGATATCAAACACGTTGCCGCGGAGCGGGATCTCGATGCAGCGACGGATGGCGAGGATTAATCGCGCCCGGTGGCGACGCACGGATCGGATTCGGCCGCGTGCCCGCCCGCACTCCGTTTCGCGCAAGTCGGGCCGACTCCTGCACTCGACCCCCTCCGCGCATGCAACGCCTGCCACCGGCTTGGACCGTTTGCGAGCCCAGGAATGCAACTCCTGGCACGCGCGATTGTGGAAATCCGATCCGTCGGGCGACGCGGGTCCCGGCGCCTCGGGGCCGACTACTCGTCCGCCCGCGCGCCGTCGCTCTGCAACGCGCGACCCCCCGGCGTCGCTCACGTCATTGAAATGCCGTCGGTCGCGCGGATTCGATAGCCACGGTGACGGCCGTTCGATGTGCCCGGCTGCGGAGGATCCCTTCCCATCTATCTGTGCTGCCCGGTGTCCGGCGCACGCGACGCGCGACTTGCGCCTTGACGGCCCGTCGCTCCTCGCACCATGGTCGGCTCGCTACCGCGGATAGCGCATCGACAACGATCCGTTCCATCCATCAATCGAACCGAGGAGAGTCATCATGGAATCAGTGAAATTCTTCGATATGGGCGCGGCCTCCGAGCTGACGAAGGGACCGGCAGGTCTGGAATACGAGTACGAGGCCAACCAGCAGCCGAATTGACGGCCGCGGGCGGTGCGCAGCTTCCCCGCTGCGCACCGCTTCTCGGATCACGCACCTGCGCCGGCGCTGCAATGGAGACGATACGATACTTTCTGCGACAGCACGTCTTTTTGTGTCTGGCCAGTCGCTATGTGGTGATCCTGGACATACACCGAGACCGATATGAGTGCGTCCTGCGTAGGTACTTCGACCCGCTCGTGCCTTGGCTGAGCGGCTGGCCTTGCGAACGGACTTCGAACGCCTCTCAGCCGCGTCCGCAACCTGATACGTCCGTGTTGGAGCTTGCCTCCCAATTCGTCTCCCGAGGCATTCTGACTCGCGACTCTGCCGGGTCGAAGCCGGCGTGCCCTGTCTCGATCCCGATCCCAGGTCCTCGAGATCTCTCGCAGAGTCGTCCGCCATTCCATTCGGTTCTCCGGAAATCGGCGCTCTTTCTCCTGGCGTGTCGACGGGCGGACATCGCGCTGAGGCGCCAATCGTTCGAGACTGTCGTCAGCGACGTTGAGATACGAAAACGCCGCGGCCGCGCTGATTCGCCAGCGCCTGGGCGCGCCGTCCGCCTCGCCGCGGTATTCGACGCGCTCCGTCCCATCTACCCTCGGCCCTACCTGTGCACCTTCGACTCTCTCGCGCTGGTCCACTTTCTCGCCTACCACCGTCTGCATGCTCGGTGGGTCTTTGGGGTTCGGGCCGATCCCTTCTACGCTCACTGCTGGGTACAGTACGGGGACACCTTGCTGAATGACGCGGTCGAGCGGGTTCTGCCGCTCACACCCATCATGGCGGTGTGAATGGGAGCCGGCCCGTGTATCACTATGTCGTGCTCATATGGAGCTTCGTGAACGATGAGGCTTTTCTTGCAGCCGCTGCGCTCGGCAACGCGCTCGAGCACTCGGATCCCAGGTGGAATCGAGCATTCAGCTCCGCAGGGATGAGGGTGTACACCCAGTCCCCGCGCACGACCGACCTCCGCGAGTACCCGCTGCCGGCGGCGCGCGGCGTGATACTCGGTCGCCTCTTCCCTGCCAAGCTGAGCGATCTCACGAACAACTGGGAGCCGGCTATCTCCGAGTCCGATGCAGCGCGTTACTTGGAGGCTGCCGGGAAGTTGACGGAGGATTACTGGGGCGCCTATCTTGCCTTTCTGACCTCTCCGACGGAGCCACGCAGCGCCGTGGTGCGCGATCCGTCGGGCAAGCTCCCCTGCTACCGATTGCGACACGCCGACGTTGATATCCTGTTCGCGGACGTTGCCGATCTGTCCGCACTTCGGCTGCCGCCGTTCACGCTGAATCTGGCGTACCTTGCGGCTTTCATTTACAGGGACTCCCTCCAGATCAGGGAGTCCGCCTTTGCCGAAGTGACCGAAGTGCTGGCGGGCGAGTGCGTCCAGTTTCACGGCTCCTCTGCTCGGCAGCGCACCGCGTGGGATCCTGGCTCCATCACCACCGAACGTGGTCAGCTCACTTACGAGCAGGCTGTCACGGAACTTCGACGCACCACGCAGGCATGCATCGATGCATGGGCCTGCGTACATCCCCGAGTGCTGCACTGCCTCTCCGGCGGACTGGATTCGTCGATCGTGCTCGGCTGCCTCTCCGGAGCGCCATCTGCGCCTGCCATCGTATGCCTGAATCGCTATCTCGAAGCCGCCGAAGGCGACGAGCGGGCTTATGCGAGGATCGCCGCCGGACGCGCGCGAGTCCCGCTGATCGAGCGCAGTTGGAGTCCGCGGATATTCGCGTTCGGCTCCGATGTGCTCTCGCTTCCCGTGAGCGCAAAACCCAGCTATCCCCAATGCGGCCGCTTGCTCGAGCTCGCGCTCACGAACACTGAAGCGGAACGGCACCAGGCCGATGCCATGTGGATGGGGCAAGGTGGAGATCATCTCTTCCTGAAGACCTCGAACGTTCCGAGCGCGGCGGACTACGTGGCGGATCACGGCCTGCGATGCGGACTGGTGCGGGTGGTACGGGACGCGGCGCGGCTCTCCGCTCAGCCCTACGCCGCCGTATTGCATTCCGCTCTGTCCTCGCGACGCGCACGCACGCGGCAGGCGATGCGCGCGGACCAGCGCAAGGCATACTTCGTTTGCCCCGATGCGCTGCCGAGGGATCTCGATCGCTACTCGGCCCATCCTTGGACGCTAGCCGCCGAGAGCCTCCCTCCCGGCAGGCAGTGCCAGATCCACCTGCTGGCGGAGGTCGTGAATCGGCACAGACCCATACCGAGGAAGGAATTCGCTTACGAGCACCACCCGTTGCTTTCTCAGCCGATCATCGAGCAATGCTTGAGGACACCCACTTACCTTCATCTGCGAGGCGGCCGGCACCGCGCACTGGCGCGGGATGCTTTCAGCGATTGCGTTCCTGCGCCGATCTTGCAGCGCGAAGACAAGGGTAATACTACGTCTTTCGTGGTGGACGGGATCCGTCGCAACGAGTCCTTTCTCTGCGAACTCTTGCTCGACGGCATACTCGCGCGGGAGGGTTTGGTCGATCGGGCGCAGCTCGAGGCCTGTCTTCGAGAGGATCGTGCATTGATGCCCGGTCAGCTACCGCCGCTCACCGCATGCATTGCCGCCGAGGTCTGGGCCAGAGCTTGGTGGCGCAGCATGACTCGCGCCGAGCCCGTGATCCCCGCTTGATGGCCCGCGCGACATACGTCCACGCATCTGCCGCCACCGGGCATATTGCTCCGCCTTCTCGGGAGCCGGGTCTTCCTCACCCTTCAGCCAGAAGCGAAACCAATCGATGGCACGCTCTCCGACGGCGAGCTTGTGCAGCGGATGGAACTTGACGTGCAGCTCGTCCGGGAACACATACGCCTCGACCGGCTTGCCCGCCTCTTTCAAGGCGACGTAGTCCGGCAGAGTCATGATGAGCTCGTGGTCCGCCACCTGCATCAACAAAGGCGTGTTCACCCGACTCACGTCGTGCGCGAGGGACTCCACGCGGCCGCCGATCCGGATCGCCTCTGCAAGCGAGTGAGCGCTCCACTGGGCCTCCGAGAGGGCGCGCATCGTGGTGTTCACTTCCAGAGCATAGGAGTCGGGAGATTCCATGCCGCTGATCGCCGCCGCCGCAAATCTCGTCGAATGAGTCAGCGCGAAGTCGACCACTTCCGCTCCGGCGCTGAGGCCGGTGATCCCGATTCTCGAGCGGTCCACGATTCCGCGGCTTTCCAGACGCTCGATGACGGCCTCCAGCGCGCCAAGCCAGCTGCGCATCCGGTATCCGCTCGGACCAGTCTCCTCTGCGGACAGGGCCGCTATACCCTGCCAACTGCTCGTGTCGTAGCGCGACGTCAGGCGCTCGTCGGCCGGGCCGTCCGAGCTGAAAACCAAGAAGCCGGCGGCCGCAAGCGGATAGATCGGGTACTCGTTGCCGATTCCGCCCCTGAGGAACCCTCTCGACCGGTATTGCACGATGACCAAAGGATAGCGGCAGCTCGCGTTGAAATCGGGCGGATAGACCAGATGGCCGAACCCCTGGTTACCAAAGCCGTCGCTCACCTCGAGCTTCTCCACGCGCCCGAGCGCGTATCCCGCGAAGTCCGGATTGGGATCGAAGACCGTATCGACTCGGCCTCCCTCCAGGCGGATCGATACGATCTTTCGTGGGGTCGTTGGAGTCTCCTGCAAGCACAGCAGACGGTCGCCCGCGATCGCGCAGGAGCTGAGCTCACTGTCCGCCCTGTAGATGCGTCTGGGACTTCCGGTTCCCGGCCTCCACACGTAGAGGGCGCGAACGCTATGGGCCCAACCCTCACGCCTGAGAAAGACCACATCCGTCCCGTGCCACCAGACGGCCTCGAGCTGTCCCACGCACTGCGGAGCGGAGCATGGCCGGTTATCGACGAGTAGCGTTAGCGGCGCGCCGAACCCGGGCTTGTCGCGCGGAGAGAGATTCTCCAACCATGCGGCCCGCGTGTGATCTCTATTCCACGCGATACCGCGAACGATACGGCCGGCGCCCACCTCCGGCGGGCGCTCCGGCGTCGTCAGCGTGCGGTAAGCCTGACCCTCCTCCGCGGTCGCCTCGCGCTCCGGGGAGCCGAACTTCACCACCCAGGTTCGAGGAGTGCATCGTTGCGAGCTCACGAGCGGCGCGCGCCACAGGTTCTCGCCACAGGGGACCCAGAGCGGCCTCGTGCTATAGCCGGGCACGAACCGGTCGTCGAGAAGGTAGCCGCGCCGACCTTCCTCACCGTCCTCGCGGGCCATCTCCCGTCGGCTTCTGCCAACCTGAACATAGATGGCACGGCCGTCCGGCCGCCATACGAAGTCCAGGACGTTCGCATCAGTGTGGCTCACCTGCTCCTCGCGGGTTCCGTCTGCGCGGCTCCGCCATACTTGTACCTGGTCGCCGTCCTTGCGCAGATACGCAATCCATTGCCCGTCCGGCGACCACTTCGCTTGAATGTCGGCCCTCGCGCCATCTAGCCGTCCGAAGGGAGCGGGTGACAGAATCAGATCGCCCCCGCTTCCCACGCGAACGGGCGCCGCGCCGCCGGACGCCCGGACAACGTACCAGTTGGAGCGATAGGTATCCGCGATGAAATCGGCCTGTTGAATCTGAAAGGCCACGAGCCCGCCATCCGGCGAAACGGAGATGACGCCTGCCTCGCCGCCGATGTCTTTCAGCGACAGAAGGCTGCGGGTCGAGACCTCTCGCTCGGCGGCCCTGTTGCCGGCGAGCGTGCTCGCCCAGACGGGCACTGCGGCCAGGAAGGCCGTAGAGACGGCAGCTAACGCGGACGAGCCGGGAGCATGCCGCGTCATGACTACCAGCTCTTCGATAGATAGGCGCCGATGAAGCGTCCGAAGGGCGAGGCGTTCGTCGAGTCGTAACCCAACCCCGGATAGGTCGTCGAGCTCGCCGCGACGAACGGCGGATAGCGGTTCAATAGATTCTGAGCGAAGAGACTGGCTTTCATCCCCCGCAGCCACCGGATCTGCGAGAAATCGAAGTCGTAGGTCAGCTGAGCATCCACCGTGTTCCACGAGCCGACGTGAACCGCGGGCGCGGTGGAGTTGTCCCATTCCCAGTTGACGTAGTTGAAGGCCGTCGTGAAATCCCATCCGTTCTGCTGCCAGGTCGCGGATGTGCGCTCCTTGAAGCTGGGCGGGTTAAAAATCGTTCCGGAGATCACCGTCTCCGGCTCGGTACTGATGGTCTTCTGCCGTACGGTGAGCCATGCACCGTTCGTCGCCACACTGAGGCGTCCGGTCAGGATGGGCCACGCATCCTGCACGGTCAGGTCCACGCCATGGATTCTTTGGATCGTCGCGTTCTGATAACTATCGTTGAGGACGTCTGCGACCGACGCGGGGTCGTATGGGCCACCTGTGAAGTTGTAGAAGAAGGCGGATTGCGCGATCAACGCCTCCTGCTGGGCGGGTGTCGGGTTCGAGGAGATGAACGCCGAGTAGAGCGGATTGGTCAGACTCCCCGTGGTATCTGCGATCGGCTGGACGATTCGGTTGCTGTAGTCTATGTAGAAGTACGTCGGACTGATTTTCAGGCCTGGAATCGCTGCAGGCGTGAGGTCGATACCCGCGGTGCGCGACGTTGCCGTTTCCGGGCCGAGGGCCGGGTTGGAGCCGAACACGAGCATCGCGTCCTTTCCCGCTACTCCGCCAAATGCCGGCGCCGGCAAGAGATAGAGCTGGCGGAGACCGTACACGTCCTCGAGCTCCGGCGCCCTGAAGGATTTGGACCACGTCACGCGAAGGTGGAGAAAGTCCACCGGTACGTATGCGATGCCCACTTTGGGCGTCGGCTGAGCGCCGAAGTCGCTGTAGCGCTCATAACGGTATGCGGCGCTGAGATTCAGGCTCTCCAGCATCGTGCGCGTGGTTGCCGGCTCGACGAGCGGCAGTTCGATCTCACCGTAGGCATAGCGAACGTTACGACTCGCGTTCGTGGCCGGCTGTGCGAGGTCGGTCGGCTCGGCAGTCTCGAATCCTTCGTAGCGATATCCGGCGCCAACGGCGAGTTTGAGGGGTCCCGACGGCAGATCGAGCAGAGGCCCGGTGGCCTGGAGCTCCCCGATCCGCAGCTCGTTCTGGAAATAGAGCAATCCGGGCGCCACGAGAGAGTCCGTGGCAGCGCTGTATTCGGGCGTGGACTCATCGTCGCGGTCACCCGCGAGGGTGCCCTCCAGTGAGAGCTTCCAGTCTCTCGGGAGTGCGACGGTAATGCCCGGTGAGACGCCGTACTCTTTGACGTCCACTTCCGCATAATCGATGAACTCGTCGCCCGTGCTTCCGGCCGTGACGACGCTCACATCGGACCTGGAGGTATACAGCGCATCCAGCGATGCCGTTGCCCAGTCCGACAGGCTTTGATGCGCGCTCAGGAATACCGAATCTCGATTGAGCTCGGGAAACAGCGTCGTCGGCTGCTCGGCACCCAGCGAGAACGGACGCTCGGATGCGTACAGCGGATCGTCGTGGGAGTACTCGTAGGCGACGACGACGTTACCGCTCTCCCAGTTATGCCCCGCGAGCACGCTGTATTGAGCCTGCCCCGCCTGCCCGCTCGTCACGTCGCCATACCGTGCGTCGGCGGTGACTCCGTCGTAGTTCTGCTTGAGGATGACGTTGACCACGCCGGCGACCGCGTCGGAGCCGTAGATCGCCGACCCTCCGTCGGTCATGATCTCGACGCGATCGACTGCCGCGAGAGGAATGAGCGAGAGGTCCACCCCGTTCTGGTAGCCGTCGTAGGCGAGGCGATGCCCGTCCACCAAGGTGAGTGTCGAGTCCGCGCCGAGGCCGAACAGATTCGCGCTCGAGGCACCGGAGATGGAGAACTGATTGTTGCCGCGTGCGCCAATGACCCCCGGATTCTGTCCGCCGCTGAAATTCTCGGGAAGCGTCAGAAGCAGCTGGCCGATGCTGCTATAGCCGGACTCATCTATCGCCGTTCGGTCGAGAGTGAGGACCGGAGAGGTGGGCGTCGTGCCGACAATGCGGGTGCCGGTGACCACCACCTCGCTGAGCTCCGCTGCGGGAGTCTTGCCCGCTGCGCTGGGCGGACCCGACTGCTCCGTCGTGGACGGGGACTCCGAGCTCTGCGACCCGGACTGGGTATCCGACGGTCCATCCTGGCCGGCGGCGGGCGGCGCCTCCGAGCCTGCGCCGGTCGAATCTCGCGCCACGATTCGCGCGATCCGGATGGTGCTCTCGCCGACGGCGACGTACTTGAGGCCGGTGCGGGTGAGCAGCCGCGCAATCGCCTGGCGGGCGGTCGCGGTGGCCATCAGCGGCCGCGCCGTGATTCCGGCGACCACGGCCGGGTCAAACACGATGTTGATGTGAGTCTCGCTCGCGACCGCCCGGAGCGAGTCCGCGAGCGGCTGCGCGGGCAGATCGAAGGCAAACGCCGCCTGCGCATGAGCGGGCGGCATCGAGCCGATCGCGAGCATCAAGAGGACTGCACCGACGGCGACAGATTGGAGCGTAGCTCTCATCGTTATCTCCAGAGCCGGGCGGCGCGCGCTCGGCAAGAACGACCCCAATCTGTTGTGACGATCTTGTCGGCTATAATCCTCAGCGGCGCGGCGACGATCTAACGCACGGCGACGTTGGGTGACACCGCCTGTAGCGGCCCGTGTGGGATGCTCGAGAAATGCGCCGAGCGAGGGGCCCGGCGGGCGGCGCGCAATGCGCGATCAGCGGTCCGGGGCAGGCAGCCCGCCCGGTCGGGCGAGGACGATCCGGTCCCCGAGATCCTCCGCACGGAGCCCGAACGTCTCGGCCACGCCCTGTGCGAACTCCGCGGAATCTCCCGCCTGGAACAGGCCGCTGACGTGCAGCGCGGCTACGCGGGGATCCTCGATGACGATGCGCCGCTCGCTGTAGCGGTTCATCTCCCGGACAGCATCGGACAGCAGCGTATCGTCGAACACGACCTCTCCGCTCTGCCAGGCGATCACCTGCTCCAGCACGGGCTTGTCGAGCGTCGCAGCCTGATGCGGCGCGAAGGTCACTCGTTGACCGGGAGAGGCGAGCACGGTGACCTCCCCCATGGGCGGCCGGATGCCCGCCCCCGCCGGCGCGACGCTGATCCGTCCCTCGACGAGCGTGATGGAGACCTGCTCCTCGCCGTACCGGCGGACCTCGAAGGCGGTGCCCAGAGCGCGGATCTCGCGGCCCCCGGCCGTCACCATGAACGGCCAGCTCGGCGCCCGCTTGACCTCGAACAGCGCCTCGCCGCGCTCCAGCCGGACGCGGCGCGCTTGCGCGTCGTATCGCACCACGACGCGCGTGCCGGTGTTGAGGGTGATGCGGGTGCCGTCCTGCAGGAAGAGCACGCGGCGCTCGCCGGTTCCGGTAGACACGACGCCGTCATGCGAGAAATGAAAGGCGAGAGTGGCGGCCGCGACGAGCATCGCGGCCGCGGCGGCTGCCAGCGCGAAAATCCCCCGCCGCCGAGGCCGCTCGCTCTCCCCCGTCTCCTCCGGCGGCTCGATCCTCCGTGCGAGTCCGCCCGCGAGGTCCCAGGCGTCGGAGACGCGCTCCCAGGCAATGCGGTGCGGCTCGCATTCGGCGAGCCAACGGCCGAAGCGCACCTCCAGCTCCGGTGTCCGGTGGGGACCGCCGAGGCTCGCGAGCCACGCCGCCGCCTCCGCGCGTACGCTCAACGGCAGATCCGAGCTTCCCATGGAGGCCTGTCCGCTCATTCGCAGTACATCTCATCGCAGATCAGGAGCGCCGCGCGCGCGATGTGCTTCTCGATCGCGCTGACGGAGATGCCCATCGATGCCGCGATCTGAGCGTAGCTCAGGCCCTGCAGACGGTGCAGGAAGAAGACCTCTCGAGTCCGTGGGCTGAGACCGCCCAGGCGGCGCCACATGCGCTCCAGGCGCTGATCGGCCTCAAGGAACTCGTCCGGCCTCGGGGAGAGATCGACGAGTTGCAACTCCTCCGTCGGCTCATCCACGAACAGCTTGTGGTAGCGCTGGGCGGAACGCCACTTCTCGATGCGCACCTTCATGACGACGTTGGTGAGGAACGCCGCCGGATTGCGTACGGTCTGCTTTCTCTGAGCGAGACACAGCCGCACGAAGGCGTCGTGAATGGCGTCCTCCGCGTCCTGGGGCAGAGCGCCCCGCCGCACCAGCCGCCGCAACAACGCTTGACGCAGTTTCTTGAGCCCGTCCATCGTGGAACCAGTACGCAGACGTCCATTACTCATGTCGATCGAGCCCGGTCGGAACCTCACCCGCGCGGAATACTGCAACGCCAAGTGTCTGGCGCCTCGCTGTTTGATTATTGGTGATCCGGAACACCCCGCACACCGACACCCACACCTCGAATCCGCGGCGGCCGCTCATCGGGATGCGAGCGTATTTTTTTTCAAATGGAATAAAATATCCGATCCGGGCCCGGTATGCAGCCCGAGCCCTGCTCGCACGCGCGGCACGGTAGACAAGGATGGCGCGCCCGAAACGGATCCACAGCCCCGGCGATCTTCACTACCTCGTCCTGCGCGCCAACGCGGGACGCCAGGTCTTTGCACAGGCCGGTGACTTTCTGGAGTTCGCCCAACTCGTCGCCCGGCATCTCGAGGCTTGCCGCATCCGCCTCCTCGCCTTCTGCTGGGTGCCGGAGGCAGCGCATTTCGCGCTTCAGGTATCGGACGTGCCGCTCGGAGCGTTCGTGCAGCGCATTGCGGCGCAGCACGCGCAGCGCATCAATCGGCGCGCCGGCGTGCGCGGGCAGGTCTTTCGACAGCGTTACCGGGCGGTGATCGTGACCGGGCCGCAACTGCCGTCCATCGTGAGCCATCTGCATCTCATGCCGCTGCGGCTCGGCCTGGCAGCCGATCCCGCCGACTACCCCTGGACCAGTCACCGCAGCTACTCGGGCGTAGAGCGGCTCTCGTGGGTGACGGCAGAACCGGCTCTGCGGCGGCTCGAGAGCGCTGCCCCGCCTGGAAGCGATGCCTATCGGGAATTCATCCGGGATCAGATCGAGCACCGCGGCGCGGCGGCGGAGCGAGAAGAGCTCTCGCCGCGCGATGAGGAGCGGGAGTTCTTGCGAAGCCTCATGCCGGCCAGGCGGCGCCCGGGCGGCGATCCGGCTGCCCTCGATCGCTTGATTGACCTCACGGCCGCCCTCTTGAATGTCCGGAGCGAGGAGCTGCAGTCCCGCTCGCGGCGGCGCGTCCTGTCGCTCGGTCGGGCCGTCGTCGCGTGGCGCGCGACGCAGACCGGAATCGCGCGACTGAGCGAAGTCGCGCGCCGCCTGGGCCGCGAGCCCTCGACTCTATCGGTCGGAATGGAGCGTCATCGCCTGCGGCACCCCGACCTGTTTGGCGACCCGCTCGCGGGCGGGGCGCTGCCTCGCTCCACTGCGGAGAGCGAGGGGTAGGGTCCGCAGCCGAGAAGTCGGCCGCCCGCCCGCGCTACCTCAGCAGCCGCTCCACGCGGGCGACCAGGGTGGAGGGCGCCACTTCCAGCGCGCCGGACAGCTTGTACAGCGTGGTGAGCGTTGCGCGACGGATGCCGCGCTCGATCTGGCTGATGAAGGTTCGATCGACGTTCGGCCCTCTCCGCCATCAACTCCTGCGACAAGCCTCGAGCCTCGCGCTGCTCGCGCAGCACACGACCGAAGGCCGCAGCAACGGGGTCCGCCTGCATGATGGAAGCATCATTTTCCGCCAGGGACTATTCGTCCACAGGCTATAGACGACAGCCGCGCGGATCAGCTCGCGGTCTTCGACTCCGTCAGCACGGCGCTCACGAGCTGGTTCAGCCGCGCGCAGTACTGCGCGACCGGAGGCTCCGAGCTCGATTGCCTGCGCGCGAGATCCGCGCTGACCTCGGCGAGGCGCCGCTCGATCCGGCCGTCCACTTTGAGAGTATGGGTCAGCAGCGCGCTGATGCACGACGTGATCTCCGCATCGAGCTCGCGCGCGTCCATCCCCGCGATCTCGAGACCGGTGAGCTCTCGGGGACAGCCCGCCGCCAAATGCTCACGCCACAGCCGTGTAAGCTGCATGTGTGTTCGGATCCCCTACTGCCCCAAGAACGTGCTCTGGCGGCACGTGCGCGTTTGTATACTCGCACGCGCGGCCGCGGCTCACAATGGCTCCGCTGCCCGAAGCCTCGACACAGTCTCTTGCAAAAAGATAAGCTTCTGATTCGTAAATGTTTCCTTGAGCCGCGGCCCCTCGGCCGCAGCTGCGCACGATGCACCCGCGCGCCTCGGATGTCCAGCGATGCGGCCGCGAGCCGATCCGCGTCCGTCGGTGAGGTAGACTGCGTGAGGCGAGGGCCACTCACAGGCCGCCTCCGCAGGCGGTGCGATGAGAGGTGCGTATGAGCTCGAGCGACCGGTATCCCGTTGACAAGTCCGAGCAGGAGTGGCGCCATGAGCTGACCGCGGCGCAGTTCCGCGTGCTGCGAGAACACGGCACGGAGCGTGCTGGCACGAGCCTGCTCAACGACGAGCATCGCCCCGGAGTGTTCCGCTGCGGGGGTTGCGGCGAGCCTCTGTTCGAGGCATCGACGAAGTTCGAGAGCGGCAGCGGGTGGCCGAGCTTCTTCAAAGCCATCGACGGCGCCGTCGCCACCTCCGAGGATGACGGCCACGCGATGCGCCGGACGGAGATCCACTGCGCGCGCTGCGGCGGGCACCTGGGGCACGTCTTCCCGGACGGACCTGCGCCGACCGGCCTGCGCTACTGCACGAACGGCGTTGCGCTCACCTTCCAGCCAGCGGCGCCCGGACGCGACGACTGAGCCGTCAGCGCGGGCGTGCCCCGCTCAGAAACCTCTCGAGAAGCTTCACTTCCACGCCCTCGCCTGCCACGTCACGCGAGATGCGATCGTAGAGCGCCGAGGCGCCCCGGAAGATCTCCGCGGCCGCGGCATCCGCGCCTGCGAACGCTGCGATCTCCTGCATCTCGGCGATCCACCGATAGGCCTTGGGGAACATCCCCGGCACCGTGCGCCCGAGCGAGTCGAGCAGCGGCAGCTGACTCTCCCCGAGCTCCGCGCGCAGCGCGTCCGCCACACCGCTCCGCGTGGCGGCGAGCAGCATCGCAGCAGCGACCGCGATCGACCCCTTGGTGATGCCAGCGTACGACATCTTCAGCGCGGACGCGGCGCCGACCGGCGCCTCGAGCACGCGAATCTCAAGCCCGCGACCGGCGAGCGATTTGAAGCGGCCGGCGTGCGGACCCGACGCGTAGAAGTTCGGCCCGCTCGCGCCCGCCCTCGGCGGCAGGCCGATGATCCCGGCGTTGACGAAAGGCGCGCCGCTCGCCTCGATCGTATCGGCGATCCGCCGCACCGTCTCGGGGCTCACGGCATTGCAATCCACGAACACCGGCTTGCGCCGCGCGTTGCGAAGGAACGGTGCCATGCGCTCCGCGAACGCGAGCGCTACCGCGGGCGGCACAATCGAGAGCACAAAGTCGGCCTCCGCAAGCTCCGAGTCCGCGGCCGCCTTCATCCCCGCCGCGCGCGCCCTCTCTCGACTCGCCTCTCCTCGTCCCTCGAGCGCCGTCAGAACCTCGACGCCGTTCGCGGCAAGCCGCCCGCCCACCGCCGCGCCCATGCTCCCCGGCGCCACCACCGCCACGACAGTTCTCATCGTGCGCCCTCCTCAACTCTTCTCTCCCAGTCAGCGCGTACTGTACCTGCTGCCGTAGCAGGAGGGGGAGCGTGGAAGACCCCCACGCCACGCTGTCGAACGCCCCGGAGGGGCGCTCTGCCTCAATCTGAAAATACTTACGGAGAGGGCCCCTCCGGGGCCTTCGCCGACAGCGTGGCGTGGGGGTCTTCCACGCTCCCCCTCCCCTACCTCCGCGACTCCGCCAGAGGCTTGGTGAAGAGCAGGCGCTTCAGGCCGCGAGCGGTAAGGGCCGCGGACGTCCGACGGCGAATCCCTGCACGTAATCGACGCCCATGCGCCGGGCGATGTCGAGAGCGGCGGCATCCTCCACCTGCTCGGCGATCACCTTGAAGTTGAGCGTGCGCGCGAGCTTGATCATCGCGGTGACCATTGCCTGGTTCACCGAGTCGCGCGCGAGATTGCGCATGAAGGAGCCGTCGATCTTCAAATAGTCCATCGGCAGGTTCTTGAGATTGGAGAACGAGCCCACACCCGAGCCGAAATCGTCGAGCGCGAACTGACAACCCATGCCGTGCAGGACACCGACGAACCGGCGCGCGTGGTCGAGATTGGCGACGACCGCGCTCTCCGTGATCTCGAAGCACACCTGGGACGGCGAGACTCCCGTGTTGTCGAGACAGTCGACGACGAACTCGAGAAACTGCACATCGCCGAGCGTCTGGCCGGAGACGTTGATCCCGATGCTGCGGTTGGGAGGGATATTGATGACGCCGCGTCCGAGCGCGGTGAGCGTCGTCTGCACCACCCAGCGATCGACCAGCCCCATGAGCCGGTATCGCTCGGCGGCGCGGACGAATTCAGACGGCGGCACATCGTTTCCGGCCTCATCCTGCAGCCGGACCAGCACCTCCATGGCCGGCCCATGATCCTCCTCGAACACCGGCACGATCGGCTGATGATAGAGATGGAAGCGGTTCTCCTTGAGCGCGCTCTGCAGCCGCTGCAGCCACTGGATCTCTCCGCTGTGGCGGGCGAGCGCCTCGTCGCGGGCCGAGTACACGACGACGCGTCCGGTGCCCTGCCGCTTCGCGACGTAGCACGCCGAGTCGGCGGCCGCGAACAGCTCCTCGAGCGAGCCGCTCTCGCGCGAGATCTCGACGATGCCGATCGAGACGCCGATGTTGAAGATCCGGTCCTTCCACACGAAGCGGTAGTCGCTCACCGAGCGGCAGACGTCATCGGCGATCTGCCGGGCTTTGTCGAGCGGACAGCCGGTGAGCAGCATGCCGAACTCGTCGCCTCCCAGCCGCGCGACCGTGTCGCTGTCGCGCACGGCGTCGCGCAGGAGCTTCGCCACCTCGCGCAGCATGCTGTCGCCTGCGAGGTGACCGCTCGTGTCGTTCACGACCTTGAAGCGATCGAGGTCGAGGTAGCAGAGCACGTGCTGCCCGTCGCCGCGGTGCCCGCTCTCGATCGACTCCGTGAGCCTGCGCTCGAACTCGCGGCGATTGACGAGCCCCGTCAAGGCATCGTGCGTCGCCTGGTAGGACATCTGGCGCGCGAGCCCGCGCATCTCGGTCACATCGTGGAGCAGCACGACCGAGCCGGCGACCTCGCCCGCCGAATTGCGGATGGGCGACGCCGAGAGCTCGATGGAGCGCTCGGCACCGCTCGCCCGGGACAGCAGCAGCGCCCGGCGGCTGAGATTGACCGGCGCGCCGGTGGTGAGCGCTTGCCGCACCGGGTCGTTGAGCAGGCGCCGCTCGGCCTCGTCGGCGAGGCCGACGACGTCCTCGAGCGTCTTGCCGTGGGCGTCGCCGTCGGTGCTGCCCGTCAGGGATTCCGCCGCCGGATTCATGTACTCGATCCGCCCCTCGGCATCCGTCGCGATCACGGCTTCGGCGAGAGAACTGAGCGCGAGCGCGCGCCACGCCGACGCGCGAGCCGCTGTATCTTCCCCCGCGGTCGGCTGGCGCAGGGCCGGGAAGGACTGCGTGGGAATGATCTCGACGCCCGTTACCAGCAGCGCAGGCCCCCCCTCGTAGTCGATCACGGCGGAGCTCACCTCGAGGCGGCTCACCTGCCCCTGCAGCCCCACCATCTCGATCTCGTAGCGCTCGGCCGCCGGCTCTCCCGCGAGTCGCCGGCGAATATTCTCGCTCACGAGCTCCGAGTACTCGGGCGGAACCAGTTCCGCGAGCTTCCGTCCGATGAGCTCCGCGCGATCGACGCCCATCAGGCTCGCGAACTGGCGATTGGCGTGCAGGATGGCATCCCGATGCACGAGCACCGCTTCGTGGATACGGTCACCGAGCTCCGTGAAGAGCTTCGAGGTGATGCGGTCCCGCTCGCGCTCCGGCCCGGCTACCACACGCATGAGCAGGTGATTGATGGCGGTGGTGAGCGCGGAGACCTCGGAGCTGCCGCTTTGCAACTCGACGCGCCCGGCGAGGCGCCCGCCGATCGCGATACGCTGGACTTCCTGCGAGAGATGCTCGACCGCCTTCGCTTCACGGCGCTGCAGCAGGTAGAGCACGATGAACAGTATCGCCACCAGCGCGAGCAGAAGGCTGACCAGCCCGACGATCGACATCTTTCCCCTAAGGCCTCGTTGTGAGGGCGCGCTACCGGACGCATTCGTTGGTGTTCTCGCGTCCCCCGCACCTAAGCATAACGTACGCTGGGACGCGCTTTTTATCCGATTTCACTTTGTGCCCGGCAAAACCGCTTGGCACCGACCTGGAAAACCCGTAATTTGCGGCGCTCTTTTCCTCAGGCACAATAAGTCGAATCGAGTCCCAATGATCAGTCCGACCGACATCGCCCGCGAACAGATGGTGCAACAGCAGGTGCGCGCCTGGGACGTGCTCGACGAGCGCGTGCTCGACACGCTGCGCACCGTGCCGCGCGAGCTGTTCGTTCCCGCGGAACACCGTTTCCTCGCCTTCGCCGACGCGCAGGTTCCCTTGCCTCACCGCCAGCACATGCTACGCCCTAACGTCGCGGGGCGCCTGCTCCAATCGCTCGAGCTCGAGGGCGCGCAGCGCGTGCTGGAGATCGGCACGGGATCCGGCTTCCTCACCGCGTGCCTCGCCGCGACCTCGGCCGCCGTCCGCTCCATCGAGATCTTTCCCGACCTGGCCGATTTCGCGCGCGCGAACCTCGCCTCGCTCGGCGTGCGCAACGCCGATGTCGCGACGGGCGATGCCACCCGGCTCGATGACAGCACGCGATACGACGCGATTGCCCTCACCGCGTCCCTCCCGGTCTACGATGAGCGCTTCGAGCGCATGCTCGCCGTCGCAGGGCGCCTCTTCGTGGTCGTCGGCGATCCGCCCGTGATGGAGGCTCTCCTCGTCCGGCGCGTCGCCGAGGATGCCTGGGCACGGGAGAGCCTGTTCGAGACCGTCCTCGACCCCCTCAGCAACGCCTCACGCCCCAGCACGTTCACCTTCTAGGCTCGAGAAACATGGTGCAACAAATCACAGCCCCCGAATTGCAAGCCCGCCTCTCTGAGGCCGACCCGCCCATGCTGCTCGACGTGCGCGAGCACTGGGAGCAGGACATCGCCCGCCTGCCCGGCACGGTGGATATCCCCATGAACGAGGTGGCCGCACGCCTCGAGGAGCTGCCGAAGGATCGGGACATCGTCGTGATGTGCCGCTCCGGTGGACGCAGCACCAAGATTGCCGAGTATCTCGAGGGGCAGGGATATCGAGTCACCAATTTGACCGGCGGCATCCTGGCCTGGGTCCAGGAGGTCGATTCCTCGCTCAAGAGGTACTGAGAAGAGCCCCGCTCGAGCCGAGCCCCATCGACACGGGGCGTCGCCTCCGCGCGGGGAATTGTCGGCCCGTCAAGCGCCTGATATGGTGATATACAACACTAAATTGTCGGCTATGAAGCGGTTGGTCGCGGCCTGCTCCGCGCTGGTGCTCGTCAACGTGGCCTCCGGGAAGGATCTCATGGGGGTGTACCAGGACGCGCTCCGGTTCGACACTCAGATCCGCGAGGCCGAGGCCACTTACAAGGCCGCCCGCGAGGCGAGCCCCGAGGCCTGGGCGGCGCTCCTGCCGCAGCTCACCGGAAGCTACGCGCTCACGCGGCAGAAACAGGGCGAGGAGGAGGTCTTCCCGTATCCCGGACCGAACGGGGTCGTGGTTCCCTTCTCGGAGGACAGCACCTCCTTCATCAACACTCACGGCTATCAGCTGCAGCTGCAGGAGACCATCTTCTCCTGGGCCAACCTCGCAACGCTCGCCGAGGCCCGCAAGCAAGTCGCGGAGGCCGAGGCCACCTACCGGGCCGCCGAGGAGAATCTCGTCCAGCGCGTGGCGACGGCCTACTTCAACGTCCTCAATGCCAAGGACACCCTGGACGCCAACGCCGCCTCGCTCGACGCCCTGTCCCGGCAGCTCGAGCAGGCGAACAAGCGCTTTCAAGTCGGCCTCATCGCCGTCACCGATGTGCAGGAGGCCCAGGCCGCCCGGGACAGCGCCGCCGCGGCCGTCATCGCGGCCAAGCGCACCCTCGCGAGCATGGAACAGCAGCTGCGCGAGATCACCGAGCAGGACTACCCGAGCCTCGCGAAGCCCGGCGACAGCATGCCGCTCAAGGACCCCGAGCCGGCCGATCCGAAAGCCTGGATCTCGGTCTCCATGGACCAGAATCTCTCGCTCGTCGCGAGCCGGCTCGCCGCGGACGTGGCTCGCGAGCAGGTCGGCGTCGCCTTCGGCGGCCACCTGCCCACCCTCGCCATCACTGGCACCCGGAGCGATGAGACGGAGAACACCGACGAGGCCTACAACTTCGGGGGTGCCCCCGGACGGCTGCGCTATCCGTTCGAGCTCGGCGACAGCGAGATCGGGATTCAGATCAACGTGCCGATCTTCAGCGGCGGACTCGTGCAGTCGCAGGTCCATCAGGCCGAATACCAGTGGATTGCCGCCAAGGATCACGTCCAGACCGTCTCGCGCGAGACCGAGTTTCAGGCGCGCGATGCCTACAACGGCGTGGTGAGCGAGGTCGCGCAGGTCGAGGCGCTGAGGCAGGGCGTCCAATCAGCCGAGGTGGCACTCACGGCGACCGAGGCGGGGTACCAGGTCGGCACGCGCACGGAGGTCGACGTGCTGCAGGAGCGCCAGAACCTGGTCCAGGCTGAGACCAACTATGCCCAGGCGCGCTACACCTATCTTCTTGACATGGTCCAGCTGCAGCTCGCCGCGGGCACCCTGGATCAACGAACGATCGAGCAGATCAATGGCTGGCTCACCGTCGAGCAGCGCATGTTGACCTCGCCGGTGACCGAGCCGGCGCCCCCGACCGTCGTCCCGCAGCCATGAGGCGCTGAGAGGTCGGCGGCGGCTCACCGCGGCGGCGGCGGCCCAGGCTCGAGCAAAGGCTTGATGAGGGTGAGCACCCGCCCGAGCGCGCCCCGGCTCTCATCGACGGCCGCGCGAGCGCGATCTCCCATCCGTGCCCGAGTTTCCGCGCTCGCGAGCAGCCCGGCGACGTGCTCCCCGAGCTCGCGCGCATCGCGCACGATCTCCACGGCACCGCGCTCGATCAGCACGCGTGCGACCTCCCCCGCGCTCGCTTGATGCGGCCCCGCGAGGATTGCGCGGCCGAGCGCGGCGGGCTCGAGGAGATTGTGCCCGCCGGCCGGCACGAGGCTGCCGCCCACGAACACCACGTCGGCCGCGGCATAGAAATCGAGCAGCTCGCCGAGCGTGTCGAGCAACAGCACTTCAGTCATCGCGCCGCATGTCTCGTCGCGCGACCGGCGCGCGAGCTTGACGCCGCGCTGCTCGAGCCACGAGCCGACCTCGGCGAAGCGCGGCGGATGCCGCGGGGCGATCACGAGCAGAGCGCCTCGATGCGCCTCGCGTACCCGCGCGTTGGCCTCGAGCGCGGCCTGCTCCTCGCCCCGATGCGTGCTGCCGGCCACCCAGACCGGCCTCCCGGCCGCATGGCGCTCGCGCAGCTGACGGCCCCTCGCCCGGGTCTCCTCGGGAATGTCGAAGTCGAATTTGATGTTCCCAACGACGTGCGTCGCCCCGGCCGCCGCGCCGAGCGCACGGAACCGGCCCGCATCCGCCTCGGTCTGCGCGGCGACGAGCGTGCAGTGCGAGAGGGCGCCCCGGAACAGGCCGCGCAGCATCCCGTAGCGCTTCGCGGAGCGCTCCGAGATGCGCGCGCTCGCGAGCGCGAGCGGTATGCCGCGGCGGCCGCACTCGTGATAGAGGTTGGGCCACAGCTCGGTCTCCAGCACCAGTGCGAGCCGCGGGTTCACGCGGCGAAAGAACCGGCGCACCGCTCCCGGCAAGTCGAGCGGCGCATAGCGCACGTCCACGCGCTCCGCCGCGAGCAGCGCGCGCGCGCGCGCGGCGCCGGCCGGGGTGGAGGTGGTCAGGACGAGGGGCGCATCGGGCGCCCAGCGCCGCAGGGCCTGCACCAGCGGGACGCCGGCCTGGACCTCGCCGGCCGACGCCGCGTGCATCCACAGACTCCCCTCACCGGATGAGGGCCCGAGCCCGAACCGCTCGCCGAAGCGCAGCCAGTACCCACGCTCGCGCACGCCCCGCCACAGCAGCACTGCGCAATACGCAGGCGCCAGCACATACGCGAGCAGAGAGTACAGACGGCGCACGAGGGACCTCAAGAGGCGGCGCGCGGCGCCGGCCGGCTCAAGCCGCTCCAGCCGGCGGTTGCAGCACCCGCGAGCCGGAGGACTCACGATAGCCGTCGAGCAGCCCGTGCCAGTCCGCCTCCGTGAATCGGTCGCGCGGCAGGGCGTAGACCACCTTCTCCAGCGAGCGGCGCAGACGCACGAGATTGGCATCGCACCAGAGTCCGGGCGTGCGGAGGCTCCCGCGGTCGAAGTCCACGAGAAAGACCTCATCCTCGCGGCCGAGGAGCACGTTGTGGGCGTTCAAGTCGGCGTGGCAGACGCCGAGGTCGTGAAAGCGGCGCACGCAGCGCCCGATCGCGATCCAGTTGAGCACCGAGAGCGCGCCGACGCCCAGGCATTGCGAGAGCGGGAGCGCCTCGGTCAGGCGCTCGGTGATGATGTCCCCGCGGTAGGTGAAGCCCTGCTGCTGATACCGGGCGGCAACGGGCGCCGGCACGGGCAACCCCGCGCGGTGCAGGTGGTACGTGAGCTGCCACTCGGCGAACGGGCGGGAGGCCGACTCGCCGCTCCAGACGTAGCGGTCCCGGGCGACCTGAGCGATGAGGCCGCCTCGGCAGTAATGGCGCAGGACCCAGTGGCGTCCCTGCGGCCGCAAGTACTGGACGGTGCCGCGGCCGCGAGCTTCGCCCTCGATTTCCCCGCGCGAGCGCCAGTACGCCGGATCGAACGCCGCGGTGGACAGGTTCCCGGCTCGGGAGGCGTCGTAAAGCATGGCGCCGCCCGTGATGATCCGGCGCCGGACCTCGGAGCCGAGCGGCCAGCGCGCTCTCACGGGCGCTCCTCGGCGGCCGGCGCTGCCCCAGGCGGCATGCCGGTCGTCGGTCGGCTCAATTCTCGGCTGAGGCGTCTCATCGAAGGATGCCGAGTTTAGCATCGCGGGCACGTACACCGGCCTTGCTACACTCTCGAGCCATGAAAGACATCCTGGTGCCGCTCTCGCCCGGCGAGCTGCTCGACAAGATCACGATCCTGCGCATCAAGGCCGCCCGCATGAAGGAGGAGGTCCCGCTGCGGAACGTGCGCGAGGAGCTCGCGCTCCTCACCGAGACCTGGCGCGGCTCGGGCGGCGCGGCCCTGTCCCTCGCCGAGGACGAGCAGGCGCTGCAGGCGGTGAACGAGAAGCTCTGGGACATCGAGGATCGCATTCGCGAGAAGGAGGCCGCGCAGCGCTTCGACGGCGAGTTCATCGAGCTCGCGCGTGCCGTTTACCTCGCGAACGACGAGCGCGCCGCGATCAAGAAGCGGATCAACGTCCGCTTGGGGTCGCGCCTGATCGAGGAGAAGTCCTACGCTCCGTACAGAGTGTATTCGGCCCCGCAGTAGGGGCATTTCGCCCAGCCCGTCTCCTCGATGGCGAGGTAGACCCTCGGGTGCGAGTTCCAGAGAATCATCTCCGGCGTGGGGCACGAGAGCGGGAGATCCTGCGCCGTGACCTGGTATTGCAGCTGCGCATTCGCTTCGACGAGGGGTGGGGTTGCGGCCATGGCGCGGCAATTATACCGATCCGCGCGCGGCCTCGCCGCCGATCGTCGCATCCCAGATCGCGCGCACCGCCGCGCGCTCCGCGGCAAACTCCTCCGCGGGGATGATCGGCGGCCTCCCCTCTAGCGAGAGGTGGTGCAGGCGCGCGCGGTACGCCCGGTATGCGTGAGTGAGAGCATCGACGGTCTCCTGCGGTACGAGACTCGCGGACGCCGCCGACTCGAGCTGGCGGATGGTGTCCGAGAACCACGCGACCGGCGGGTAATCGTGCGCCCAGATGAGCGCCCAGTACTGCGCGAGGAACTCGATATCGGCGATGCCGCCGGCATCCTGCTTGATGTCGAGCTCGCCCGGCCGCGCCTTCGTGAGCTCGCGCCTCATGCGCTCCCGCATGGATCGAACCTCGTCGCGCAAACTGTCGCGCCGCACATGATGCTTGAGGATCCGCATTCTCAGGGCCTCGACCTCGGCCCGAAGTCGAGGCGCTCCAGCCACCGCGCGCGCGTGCAGCAGCGCCTGATGCTCCCAGGTCCAGGCCTCCCGCTCCTGGTATTCGGCGAAAGTGTCCAAGCTGGTGACGAGCAGGCCCCCCTTGCCGCTCGGGCGCAGGCGGACGTCGACCTCGTAGAGCCGGCCGGCGGCCGAGTGCAGGGTGAGCAGATGCACGACGCGCTGTGCGACGCGCATGAAGAACAGCTGGTTGTCGGTCGGCTTGGGGCCGCCCGTCTCCTGGCGCTCCCCGCGCGAGTCGTGCAGGAAGACGAGATCGAGGTCGGAGGAGTAGCCGAGCTCGAAGCCGCCGAGCTTGCCGTAGCCGACGGCACAGAATGCGACCGGACGCCGCTCCTGCCCCTCCCCGCACATCGGGACGCCGAGCTGTGCGGTGATCTGCCGCCAGGCGACATCCATCGCGCGCTCGAGGATCAGCTCCGCGATCTCCGTCAACCGGTCGCTCACTCGCATGACGGGAAGCCGGCCGGTCAGATCCGCCACCGCCACGTGAAAGGTTGCGGCTCGCTGGAAATGCCGCAGGGCCTCGACCTGCCGCTCCGGATCGTCCGGCGCCTGCTCCATGGCGAGCTCGAGTTCGGCCGCGAGCTCCGCACGCGTCGGGCTGTGGGAGAGCACGCGCTCATCGACCAGCTCATCGAGCAGCAAGGGGTAGGAGGCAATCTGGCTCGCGAGAAAGTCGCTCTGCGCGGCGAGCTCCGTGAGCCGCGTGCGCGCCGCGGTGCTCTCGACGAGCAGCGCAAAATAGGCAGACCGTGACCCGATCGCCTCGAGGATCCTGAGCACTCTCTTGAGCGCCGGCATCGGCTCGCGGCTCGCACCGACACTCGTCATGAGCGGCGGCAGCAGGGCCTGGAGGCGCTTGCGCGCCGGCTCGTCCAGCTTGCGCACGAACGCCGAATCGCGCAGCTCCTCGAGCAGGCGCGCCGCCTCCGGTGCATCGTCGCCGAAGGCGCCGCGCAGCCTCTCGATGAGCGAGCCGGCTTCGGGTCGACCGGCCTGCCCCGAGCCGCCCGCGGCGGCTTCCAGGTCGATCAATACAGCGCTCTCGCCGACCGAGGCGGCGGCGAACACCACCGCGCGGAAGTGCTCGCGCACTCGCTGCCGGTGCCGCTCGAGCTCACGCGCGAGCGCGGGCCCCTCCGCGAAGCCCATGGCGGCCGCGAGTCGGCCGCGCGTCGCGGGATCCTCCGGCCAGCGGTGGGTCTGCTCATCGTTGAGCATCTGCAGGCGGTTCTCGAGCCGGCGCAGGAACTCGTATGCGGCGCTGAGCTCGCGCACCGCATCGTGGGACAGCAGCTTGTTGCCGTCGAGCCGCGCGAGCGCGGCGAGCACGGACGGGGTCTGCAGGCGAGTGTCCCGGCCGCCCCGGATGAGCTGCAAGGCCTGCACGACGAACTCGATCTCCCGTATGCCGCCGGGCCCGAGCTTCACGTCGTCCTTGAGCTCCCGGCGAGAGACCTCGCGCTCGAGCATCCCTTTCATCTCGCGCAGGCTCTGGAAGACGCCGTAATCGAGATAGCGCCGGTACACGAAGGGCCGGATGACGGCCGCGTCGATCTCGGCGTAGCGCTCGGGAGCCGTGACGGGACGGGCCTTGATCCACGCGTAGCGCTCCCAGTCCCGGCCGTGGCGCTCCAGGTAATCCTCGAAGGACGCAAAGCTCGTGACGAGCGGACCGCTTCCTCCGAACGGCCGCAACCGCATGTCCACACGGAACACGAACCCCTCGGACGTTGGAGCATCGAGCAGGCGGATCAGGGTCTGCCCGAGCCGGGCGAAGAACTCCTCGTTGGAGAGGGCGCTCGCGCCGCTCGTCGAGCCATGCTCCGGGAACAGGAACACGAGGTCGATGTCCGAGGAAAAATTCAGCTCGCCGCCCCCGAGCTTGCCCATGGCGACGACAACCAGAGGCTGCACCACGCCCTTCTCGGACTGCGGCACACCGTGCAGGGCCGTGAGGCGGTCCCACGCATGGCGGCTCGCCACCTGGATGGCCGCTTCGGCCAACGCGGAGAGATCGGCGAGAGTCTCGGCGAGCGACGCCCAGCCGGCGAGATCGCGCCAGGCGATTCTCACCATCTCCCGCCGGCGCCAGCGGCGCAAGGTCGCCATGAAGTCCGCTTCTGCCGGCAGGGAGTCCGCGAGCCAGCGCGGCGTTCGCTCGGCGAAGTAGGCGCGAGGAGATTGCATCGCAACGGGTGCGAGATCTCCGCTCGAGCCGAGGTCGGCGATGAGGCTCGGCTCGCGCGCGCAGACCTGGGCCACGAAGCCGCTCGCCGCGCACACGCGGCTCAGCGACTCCAGAACGCGGGGCGGTGCGTCGATCCGGGGCTCGACGTATCCTGCGTCAATCCCCGACATTACCGCCCATGTCGTGGAAGCCGGCGGTGTCGAGCCGGCGGATCAGGCCTTTGAATGTCGAGGACCGCGCGTACACCTGCGCTCCATCGGAGGCCTCGACCGAGCCCGTGCCTCCCTCGATCGAGCTGTTGTCGATGTGCACGCTCGCTCCGCGAGCGGAAACGCCGACCCCCCCCGCGACGATCCGGCTGTTCGTGATGTGCACTTCGCAGCCGTCCTCCGCGCTCACGGCGTCGCCGTCGAACTCGAGATTGCGGCTGTCGATGTGCAAGAGCCGCGTCCCCTGGCAGACGATCGGTTCGTGACGCCGCTCCACCGGGACGCTCGAGAGAAGCGCGCCGCCGGCGGTCGGCGGCGTCGAGGCGGTCGCGGCTTGCGCGAGGGCCGCCTCTCCAGGGCTCGCTTCTGAAATGCGATAACCCGGACCCGAGAGCAGCACGCGGCCGGCAGGCGCCCCGCCGGCCGCCGAGAGCGAGGAGCTCGCCGCAGGCGGCATCGCGGCGACCACCTCGTCGGCCCGCACGCGGCGCAACTCGCCTGTGCGCTTGACGCGGACCGTGATGACCCCCGTGGCGGGATCCGTCGCAACCACCTCCAGCGCTCCGTTGCGCTCGAGAGCGGCTCGCGCCCAATCGAGCGCGTCCTGGGAGGATGCGGCCGCACCGACGCCGATGCAGAGGCTCAGCGCGAGGACCGTGAGGAGGGTGGCCGCCGATCGTCGAGCGGCCCGGGGCCTGAGGAGAGTCATATGCGTCCCCGAGAGATGGGCTCACGATGACATTACCCCCGCGTCTAGCCGAGGTCCACTCAAAAAAAACCCCGCCGAAGCGGGGTTCAAGGTATTGCGCGGATTTGGGGGTCTTGCTCCGCGACTTTCGGGCCTGCCGCCACGCGGAGCGCGGCGGCAGGCCGTAACTGTCTAGCTGGTAGACCTTCCCGGATCGAAAGAGTTCACTCGGTCTCGCAATGCAGACCTCGTGACTTTACATATCCATTCCGCCCATGCCGCCCGGAGGTCCGCCATGGCCGTGCTCCTCTTCCTTCGGAGCTTCGGCGACCATGACCTCGGTGGTGAGCAGCAGGCCCGCAACGGACGCGGCGTTCTGCAGGGCGAGGCGGGTGACCTTGGTGGGATCCAGGATCCCCTCCTCGATCAGATCGCCGAACTTTCCCGAGGCCGCGTTGTATCCATAGCTGCCCCGGCCCTCCTTGACCTTGTTGAGAATCACGGCTGCATCCTCGCCGGCGTTCTCGACGATCTGGCGCAGCGGCTCCTCGATCGAGCGGGACAGGATCCGGATACCGACCGTCTGATCCTCGTTCGCGCCTTCGAGCTTGTCGAGCCCCTTCTGCGCGCGGATCAGAGCGACGCCGCCGCCCGGTACCACGCCTTCCTCGACGGCAGCGCGGGTGGCATGCAGCGCGTCCTCGACACGAGCCTTCTTCTCCTTCATCTCGATTTCAGTCGCTGCGCCGACCTTGACGACGGCGACGCCGCCGGAGAGCTTCGCGACACGCTCCTGCAGCTTCTCCTTGTCGTAGTCGGAGGTCGCCTCCTCGATCTGCTGGCGGATCGACTCGATGCGGCCCTTGATGTCCGCCTGCTTGCCGTGGCCGTCGATGAGCGTGGTGTTCTCTTTCTCGACCACCACCTTCTTCGCCTCGCCGAGGTCGTTGAGCGTCACCTTCTCGAGTGAGAGGCCCACCTCCTCGGAGATCACGGTGCCGCCGGTGAGAATGGCGATGTCCTGCATCATGGCCTTGCGGCGGTCGCCGAAGCCCGGTGCCTTCACCGCCGCGACCTTGAGGATGCCGCGGATGTTGTTGACGACGAGGGTCGCGAGCGCCTCGCCCTCGACGTCCTCTGCGACGACCAGCAGCGGCCGGCCGGCCTTCGCGACGCTCTCGAGCAGCGGCAGCAACTCGCGGATGTTGGAGATCTTCTTGTCAACGAGCAGGATGACGGGCTTGTCGAGCTCCGTCGTCTGGTTCTGCTGGTTGTTGATGAAGTAGGGCGAGAGATAGCCGCGGTCGAATTGCATGCCCTCGACCACTTCCAGCTCATTCTCGAGCCCGGAGCCTTCCTCGACGGTGATGACGCCTTCCTTGCCCACCTTCTCCATCGCATCGGCGATCGTCTTGCCGATCGACTCATCGGAGTTGGCGGAGATGGTGCCCACCTGCGCGATCGACTTGGAATCCTTGCAGGGCTTCGAGAGCTTCTTCAGCTCCTCGACGGCGGCTGTGACCGCCTTGTCGATGCCCCGCTTCACGTCCATCGGGTTGCGCCCGGAGGAGACGGCCTTCAGGCCCTCGCGGATGATCGCCTGTGCGAGCACCGTCGCCGTCGTCGTGCCGTCGCCGGCTTCGTCGGAGGTGTTGGACGCGACCTCTTTCACCATCTGCGCGCCCATGTTCTCGAACTTGTCCTTCAGCTCGATTTCCTTGGCGACGGACACTCCGTCCTTCGTCACGGTCGGGGCGCCGAAGCTCTTCTCGAGCACCGCGTTGCGGCCCTTGGGGCCGAGCGTCGCCTTCACGGCGTTGGCAAGGATGTTGACACCCTTGAACATCCGCTGCCGCGAGTCGTCGCTGAATCGTACTTCTTTGGCTGCCATGGTCTAATACCTCTTGAAATGAATGGCTTACTTGCCTTCGATCACGGCCATAACGTCTTCTTCCCTCATGACGACCAGCTCGTCCCCGTCGAGCTTCACCTCTGTTCCGCTGTACTTGCCGAACAGGATCTTGTCGCCGACCTTGACGTCGAGCGGACGGACGGTGCCGTCCTCGAGAATCTTGCCTTTGCCGACCGCGACGATCTTTCCCTGCACCGGCTTCTCGGCCGCTGTATCGGGGATCACGATGCCGCCGGGAGAGGTACGATCCTCCTCCAGGCGCTTGACGATGACGCGATCATGAAGAGGACGAATCTTCATGGTTTACGCTCCTTGAAATAGTTAACTGGAGTAATGACAAAACGGGAGGGTGTTAGCACTCTCCCTTGACGGCTGCTAATAATAGGCGGCAATAGTTCGAATTCAAGACGGGAACGACGAATATTTCATGACAGACGGCCTGGTGGTGCTCTGCGCGTGCCCCGATGACCAGACGGCGGACCGTATCGCCCGGGAGCTCGTGTCCAGTAACCTAGCGGCGTGCGTCAGCCGCGGGCCATTCCGGTCCACCTATCGGTGGAAGGGGGTGCTCCACGACGAACCGGAAGTGCTGTTGATCATCAAAACCGTCAGGTCCAGATACGAGGAGCTCGAGATGCGCCTCAAGGCGCTACACCCCTACGAGGTCGCGGAGATCATCGCCCTGCCGATCGCAGCCGGCTCGGAGCGCTACCTGGCCTGGGTCGCGGAGGAGACGGTCGCCCCCGTCGCCGTGCGAAAGTCGCCATGAGCCGCCTCTCCCGATTCTGGACGCTCCTGGGCCTCGTCGCGCTCGCCGCCGCATCGTGCCTCGCTGCGTCGGCCGCTGCCGCAGCGCCGGCCGCGCAGGCCCCAGCCGGCATCAACCAGGTCCTCGCCCTCGGGCAGGGGAGCTCAGGCGAAGGCGGCTTCCTGCCTGCCGATCGTGCGTTCCGCCTGTTCGCCGAGGCCCAGGGCCCGGACAGCATCCGGCTCAGCTGGGAGATCGCCCCCGGCTACTACCTGTATCGCAACAAGCTGAAGGTCGCGACGAGCGGGGCCGTGCAGCTCGGTCAGCTGGTGCTACCGGAGGGCCAGAGCAAAACCGACGAGTACTTCGGCACTCAGCAGGTCTACCACAACGAGATCGTCGCGACGCTTCCCGTGGCTCGGGCCGCCTCCGCCACGGCTCTCGCAGTGCCCCTCCGCGTCACGTACCAGGGGTGTGCGGATGCCGGGCTGTGCTACCCGCCCATCACGAAGACGGTCTCCATCTCGCTGCCGCCAGGGACGGGGAGCGCGGCGGGAGCGGTTGCCGCCGGGCTCGCGACGGACGACGCGGGAATCCAGGGGTCTGGGTTCGTTTCCGAGCAGGATCGGTACGCCTCCGTCGTCCGCGACGGCAGTCTGTTCGCCCTCGTCGCCTTCTTCTACGCGGCGGGTCTCGTGCTCGCGTTCACTCCCTGCGTCCTGCCGATGGTGCCGATCGTCTCCGGGATCATCGTGGGCGGCGGGCGCAGCGTCACGGCGTCGCGCGGTTTCGCCCTGTCGCTCACCTACGTGGTCGGCATGGCGCTCACTTACACGGCGGCCGGCATCGCGGTCGCCGCGGGCGGCCAGCACGTTCAGGCCGCCTTCGAGCAGCCCTGGATCGTCACGGCCTTCGCCGCGCTCTTCGTTCTCCTCGCCCTGTCCATGTTCGGCATGTTCACACTGCAGATGCCCGCGGCCATTCAGACGCGCCTCGCGGGCTTGAGCAATCGGCAGGCGGCGGGAACGTTCGGCGGAGTGCTCGCGATGGGCGCCCTCTCCGCGCTCATCGTCACCACCTGTGTCGCGCCGGCGCTCGTCGGGGCGCTCGTGGTCATCGGGCAGAGCGGGGACATGCTCCGCGGCGGCATCGCCTTGTTCGTCATGGGCCTCGGCATGGGGACCCCGCTCATCGCCGTGGGCGTATCGGCCGGAAAACTGCTGCCGAAGGCGGGGGCCTGGATGGACATCGTCAAGCGGCTGTTCGGCGCCTTGATGCTCGCCGTCGCGGCGTGGATGCTCGTCCGCATCGTCCCCGACCGCTTCGACCTGCTCTTGTGGGCCGTGCCGTCGCTCGCCGCGGCGGCCGTGATGTGGCGCGGCGCGCGCGAGCTGCGCGGGAACCTGCTCCCGATGCGCACCGCGGGAGGAATTGCAGGACTTTATGGGCTCGTTCTCATCGCGGGAGCCGCACTCGGAGGAACCGATCCGCTCGCTCCACTGCCGCAGCTCGGCACACAGCGGCAGACGCTGGCCTTCCACACCATCAAGTCGGTCGCGGATCTGCAGACGGCCGTGGCGCACGCGCGGGCGGACGGCCGTCCGGTCGTGCTCGACTTCTATGCAGACTGGTGTGTGTCGTGCAAGGAGATGGAGAAGTACACCTTCACCGATCCGGCCGTTGAGTCCGCGCTCCGCCGGGCCGTCTTGCTGCGAGCGGACGTGACTCGCGACGACAGCGACGATCAAGCCCTCCTCGCGCACTTCGGGATTTACGGGCCGCCGACGATCGCCTTCTACGGAGCGGACGGCGAGGAGCGGCGCAATCTGCGTGTCGTGGGCTACATGAAGCCCGCGGAGTTCGCGTCGATCGCGGACAGGGCGATGGCCCCGGCACTCGTGAGACCCATTGCCTCGGCGCCAGCGCCCGCAGGAGTCAGCACACGATGAGCCCCGGAAAGCGCGTTGCTGTCGCCGTGCTCCTGGTCGCTGCGGCCGGCCCGGCGGGATTCTTCACGTATCGCACGCTGCTCGCCCGCCATCTGCTTCCGGAGCCGAAGGAGCGCCAGCTCACGGCCGAGCTCGCGGACAGCTCCCGCCCCAGCGCGGCGGCACCGGCGCTGGCGCCGGGCTCGGCGGCGCCGTCTCCGGCCGCGTCGGAGGCGCCGGAAACTCCGGAGAAGGCGATCCCCGAGCAGCTCCCGGACATCGCATTCCCGGATCGCCAAGGCGCGCTGCGCAAGCTGTCCGACTGGCGCGGCCGGCCGCTGCTCGTGAATTTCTGGGCGACGTGGTGTGAGCCGTGCCGGCGTGAGATCCCGCTCCTCGAATCGCTGCTCCGCAGCGGTGGCGCGGATCGCCTCCAGATCGTCGGCATCGCCGTGGACGACCGCGACCCGGTCCTCAAGTACGCGAGCGACATGAAGATCGACTACCCCGTGCTGATCGGAGGCACCGATGGCGGGCTCAAGGCCATCGACACCTTCGGCATGGCGGAGGTGCTTCCGTTCAGCGTATTCGCCGACGGCCAGGGGCGCATCCTCACCATGAAGGTCGGCGAGCTCCATCTCGATGAGGTCCACCTCATCCTCGCGCGCCTCCAGGACGTGGAGACGGGCCGCCTCACGCTGCCGGCCGCCAGGGTTGAAATCACGGCAGGCCTCAAGACACTCGCCGTGCAGCGCGCCAAGGACTCGGCGCCCGCCTCTCCTACCGACAAGTCGTAAACTGGCGCAATCTGTACGCGAAGGTACCCTAACGGCCGCGATTTAGGGTACATTTGCTGCGGAGTCACGCCACCCACCGCAACGCATGGCCCGCCTTCTGCTGCTCAACGGTCCGAACCTGAACTTGCTGGGCAGCCGGGAGCCCGAGCTTTACGGAGCCGACACACTCGCCTCGATCGAGAGCCGTGCGGCGGCCGTCGCGGTGGAGACCGGCCATGAGCTCGCGGCGTTTCAGAGCAATGCGGAGCATCTGCTCATCGAGCGGGTTCACCAGGCTGCCCGCGAAGGCGCCGCCTTTCTCATCCTGAACCCCGGCGCGTTCACTCATACGAGCATCGCCCTGCGGGATGCCGTGCTCGCCGTGCGCCTGCCGTTCATCGAGGTGCACCTCACCAACATTTACGCGCGCGAGGCGTTCCGCAAGCAATCCTACTTCTCGGATATCGCGGTCGGCTGCATCACGGGTCTCGGCACGTTCGGCTACGAGCTCGCCGTGCGAGCCGCCGCGAGGCATCTGGCTCGCGCGCCTTAAGCCCCACCCCACCCGAACGAGCGACTTGCGAAGGGGAGCACTCTCGGCATGGACATTCGAAAGGTCAAGAAGCTGATCGAGCTGCTGGAGGAATCCGGTATTGCTGAGATCGAGATCAAGGAAGGCGAGGAGGCGGTGCGCATCAGCCGGATGCCGACGGGGGCGCATGCACCGGCGGCCGCTCCTGCGGCGCCGGCGGCGAGCAGCGCCGCGGCGGCCGCGCGAGAAGAGCCTGTCGCGCCGAAGCCTCGACCCAACGAGCACGTCGTCACGGCGCCCATGGTCGGCACCTTTTACGCGGCGCCGACGCCCGGCGCCAAGGCGTTCATCGAGATCGGAGACGAGGTGAAGGCGGGTCAGGTGCTCTGCATCATCGAAGCCATGAAGATGATGAATCAGATCGAGGCCGACAAGGCCGGCCGGGTCACCTCGATCATGGCGAAGAATGGCGATCCGGTCGAGTTCGGCCAGCCTCTGTTCGTCATCGAATAGCGCAAGCCGCATGCTCGAAAAGGTCGTTATCGCCAACCGCGGCGAGATCGCGCTCAGAATCCTGCGGGCCTGCCGCGAGCTCGGCATCAAGACCGTGGCCGTCCACTCGACCGCGGACTACACCTTGAAGCACGTCCTGCTCGCGGACGAGTCCGTGTGCATCGGGCCGCCGCCCTCCGCCTTGAGCTATCTCAACATGCCCGCGATCATCAGCGCCGCCGAGGTCACCGACTCGGTCGCGATCCATCCCGGGTATGGCTTTCTCTCGGAGAACGCCGATTTCGCCGAGCGCGTCGAGAACAGCGGCTTCGTCTTCATCGGCCCGAAGGCGGAGACCATACGCATGATGGGCGACAAGGTCTCGGCCATCAAGGTGATGAAGCAGCACGGCGTGCCGTGCGTTCCGGGCTCCGACGGCCACTTGAACCAGGAGCAGCACGAGGAGAACCTGAGGATCGCCCGGGACATCGGCTATCCCGTCATCATCAAGGCATCCGGCGGCGGGGGCGGCCGCGGCATGCGCGTGGTGCACAGCGAGGCCTCGCTCCTCAACGCCATCAACATCACGCAGGTGGAGGCGCTCGCCGCCTTCGGCAACGATCAGGTGTACATGGAGAAGTTCCTGGACCGGCCGCGCCACATCGAGTTCCAGGTGCTGGCCGACCATCACGGGAACGTGATCCACCTGGGCGAGCGCGACTGCTCGATGCAGCGGCGCCACCAGAAGGTGATCGAGGAAGCGCCCGCTCCCGGACTGACCATGCGCCAGCGCAGGATGATGGGCGAGCAGTGCGTCGAGGCCTGCCGGGCCGTCGGCTACCGCAGCGCCGGCACGCTCGAGTTCCTGTACCAGGACGGGGAGTTCTACTTCATCGAGATGAACACGCGCATCCAGGTCGAGCACCCGGTGACGGAGGCCATCACCGGCATCGATCTGGTCAAGGCCCAGCTGCTCATCGCCGCGGGCGAGCGGCTGCCCTACACGCAAGGCGACGTGCAGATCCGCGGGCATGCCATCGAGTGCCGGATCAACGCGGAGGATTCCAAGACCTTCGTGCCTTCCCCCGGCCCCATCAGGCTGTGGCATGCGCCGGGAGGCCCGGGCATCCGGGTCGACAGCCACGTGTACTCGGGCTACAGCGTTCCGCCGCACTACGACTCGCTGATCGGCAAGGTGATCGCTCACGCCGAGACGCGCGAGGCCGCCATCGCGCGCATGAAGAACGCTCTCGCCGAGATGGTGATCGAGGGCATCAACACGAACATCGCGCTGCACCAGGAGATTTTCAATCACGCCGCGTTCCGCGCCGGCGGACAGGATATCCACTACCTCGAGCGCCGGCTCGGGCTGCGGTAGGAGCGTGGCGGCGGGCGGGGTCCCATGCCGTTTCTGCAGCTCACATTCGATCTCGGAGCGCTCGACTCCGCGAGCGTGGAGGCCGCGTGCTTCGCGGCGGGCGCATTCTCGGTGACTCTCTCGGACGCTCGGGACGATGCCGTGCTGGAACCGGCGCCGGGCGAGGTGCGCCTGTGGCCGGCAACCCGTGTCCAGGCACTCTTTCCCGGCGAGGCCGAGCCGACGACGATCACCGGGGCGATGGCGGCCACTCTCGGCTTGCGTCCTCAGAGCATCGACGCTCACGCTCTCCCCGACCGAGTCTGGGAGCGCGAGTGGCTCGAGCATTTCCACGCCATGCGCTTCGGCAGGCGCCTGTGGGTCGCCCCCTCTCACGAGACCGTCGCGGACCCTGACGCGATCGTCGTCCAACTGGATCCCGGTCTCGCCTTCGGCACCGGCACCCATCCGACGACTGCGATGTGCCTCACCTGGCTCGATGCGCATCTCGAGGCCGGCGCGCGCGCGATCGATTACGGGTGCGGCTCCGGGATCCTCGCGCTTGCGGCAGCCAAGCTCGGCGCCGAGCGCGTCGAGTGCTTCGACATCGACCCGCAGGCGCTCGCCGCGGCCGAGGAGAATGCGGCTCGCAACGCCGTGGCCGACCGCATCCTCGTGGTGCAGGGCGCCAGCGAGTTGACGGCCGAGGTCGACGTGCTGCTCGCGAACATCCTGTCCGGTCCCCTGTGCGGGCTTGCCCGCCGGTTCGCGGCGCTCGTCCGCCCGGGCGGCTGGGTCGTGCTCGCGGGCCTGCTCGAGGGCCAGGCGGCCGAGGTGACAGACGCTTACCGTGCGTGGTTTGATATGCGCTGTTTCGGCGCGCGCGACGAATGGGTGGGTCTTGCTGGCGTACGTGGTCCACGCGCCGATTGAGCCATGTTCACCGTTTGCCCGAAGTGCAGCCTGAAACTCGTCGTCACCGCGGCAGACCTGCGCGTGGCGCAGGGGTACGTGCGCTGCGGCCGATGCTCCAACGTGTTCAACGCGCTCGTCGGCCTCTCGGACGAGCAACAGGCAGTGCTCGCCCAAGAGGAGCGTGCTGCGGCAGATGCGGATCAGGCGGTCGCGACGGCAGGATCCGAGCAACCCGCCGCGCGGGCAGGTGTGCCCCAGGCGGCTGCTCCGCAGCCAGCACCGGTGACCCCAGGCGACGGTGTCGAGGAGCCGATCTCCGACACCCGTTTCGAGTTCGATCCGGTGGCGACCGACGTATCCGAGGTCTTCGTCGAGCCGGAATCCGACGACACCGGCTCGACCGGCCGATCCGAGACCATCACTCTTCGCACCGAGGACCCGCGGCCCGAGGATGCATCGCCCGAGGACACATCCCCCGGGCGCGCACCGGCCGAGGGCACATCGCCCGAGAATGCGTCGCGCGACAGCGCATCGCAGGAGCCCCCGGCTTCTGGCGACCTGGACGCTCACTCGCTCGAGGCTGCGCAGCTCGAGCTCGATGCGCCGTACCTCGAGGCAACGGACGAGTTCGAGCTGGCGGATCTCGAGCCGCTGCTCGACGCAAGTGCCGCGCCCGGCCCCTCGACCATGGGCTCCACCGCGCAGCCCCAGCCAGCCCGGTCCGACGGCCGGGATGTCGTGGATGTCGTGGATGTTGCGGATGTCGCGGAAGCTTCCGACGCGTCGGGCGCTCCGGATGCCGCTCCTGCCGCCGAGCGGTCGCCTGCGCCGCGCGACCTGCCAAGCTCGCCGGACGGTGCGCTCGATCCACTCTCCATCTCGGTGACGGCGCCGGCGCCAGCGGCCCGCGGCATGCGCGTCGTGTTGGCGCTCGGCTGCGCCGCGCTCGCGCTGCTTCTCGCCGGACAGATCGCTCATCACTACCGGGCGACGCTTGCCGAGATCGACTGGGTGCGGCCCCCGCTCACCGCGACGTACGCGGCTCTCGGTATGCCGCTCGTGCCGCACTGGGATGTCACGGCCTACGAGGTCCGCCAGCTCGGAGCGATCGCAGGTCCCGAGAATCCCGGTGCGCTCACCGTCCGCGCCAGCATCAAGAACACCGCACCGAGAAGCCAGCCCCTGCCGTTGCTGCGCGTGACGGTGCAGGACCGATTCGGCAACCGCGTTGGGGCGCGCGATGTTCCGCCGCGCGCATACTTGCCCAAGGCGAGCGCCGAGCGCCTGTATCTCGCCGCGGGCCAGCGCGTCGATGCGGAAATCGCGCTCGCCGATCCCGGCGCAAGCATCGTCGGCTTCGAGTTGGACGCGTGCCTCGAGGATGCCGCGGGCCGCATCGCGTGCGCCAACGACGCGAGCGGCGCTCGATAGCGCCGGGCACCCGCATCCGCCATATCAAAACCGCGGCGCGATTTCCAGCTAGCGCGCTCGAGCGGCGCTCGTATAATGATCGCATCCGCAGACGCTCACGGGCGAGTCGCCACGGGGACGAGGGGTCAGTCAAGCGGAATCACTTGGACGAGTGTCGAGGGGGCGGAGAATACGTCCGAGGAGCCTCACATGGCCGCGAAAAAAAATGGTAGGGCTCGCACCGAGCTGGTGGCGCTCGTCGCGCGATCGAGCGGCAAGGAGCTGCCGTTGCGCACGCACGCCGAGCATGCGCTCAGCGATTACTTCGCGAGCTTGAACGGCCACCGGCCTGCGCGCCTCTACGATCTGGTGCTGCGCGAGGTGGAGGAGCCTCTGTTCAAGGCCGTGCTCGACTACACGGAGGGCAATCAGGTCCGCGCGGCGGACATCCTCGGGATCAACCGCGGCACCCTCCGCAAGAAGCTCCGCCTGCTCGGCATCGCCGGCTGAATGGCCGATCTCGCGCTGATTCCCGTCCGGCGGGCGCTGCTCTCGGTTTCCGACAAGAGCGGCCTCGTCGATCTGGCGCGCGCCCTGGCGGCCCGCAACATCGAGATCGTCTCGACCGGCGGGACGGCACGGCTCATCGCCGAGCAGGGGCTGCCCGTCCGTGAGGTGTCCGCGTACACGGGCTTCCCGGAAATCATGGACGGCCGCGTCAAGACCCTGCACCCGCGGATTCACGGCGGACTCCTCGGCAGGCGCGGCACCGACGAGGCGGCGATGGCGCTGCACGGGATCCAGCCGATCGACCTGCTCGCCGTGAACCTCTATCCGTTCGCCGAGACCGTCGCGCGTCCGGACTGCCGCTACCGCGAGGCCGTCGAGCAGATCGACATCGGCGGCACCGCGATGGTCCGCGCCGCGGCCAAGAATCACGAGTTCGTCGCCGTCGCGGTGGATCCCGAGGACTACGCGGCTCTCCTCGAGGAGCTGCGCGCGCACGATGGTGCGACGAGCCTCGCGACGCGCTCGCGTCTGGCCGCGAAAGCCTTCGCGCACACGGCGCTCTACGACACCATGGTCGCGAGCTTTCTCGCGGCGCAGCATCCTACCAGCGTCGGCTTCCCGGACACGCTGCCGCTCGTCTGGAAGAAGGTGCAGGACCTGCGCTACGGGGAGAATCCCCACCAGCGGGCCGCCTTCTATCGCGATCCAGCGCTCCGCGGCGTGAGCATCGCGGCGGCCCGCGCGCTCCAGGGAAAGGAGCTGTCATTCAACAATATCACCGATGCCGACGCGGCCGTCGAATGCGTGCGCCAGTTCGACGAGCCTGCCTGCACCATCGTCAAGCATGCCAATCCGTGCGGCAGCGCGGTGGCCGCGTCCCCGCTCGAGGCCTACGAGGCCGCCTACCGTACGGACCCCCAGTCCGCCTACGGAGGAATCATCGCGTTCAACCGCGAGCTCGACGGCCGAGCCGCCCAGACAATCGCCACGCGCCAGTTTGCGGAAGTGATCGCCGCCCCGGCCATCTCCGCCGAGGCGGCCGCCATCCTCGCCGCGAAGCCGAGCATCCGCTTGCTCGCGCTGGGAGATCTGCGCAACGCACCCACCGCCGAGCTGGAGTACCGCAGCGTCACGGGCGGACTCCTGGTCCAGACCCGCGACACGGACGCCGTCACAGTGGATGGCCTCGACACGGTCACCCAGCGCGCGCCGAGCGACGAGGAGCTCGCCGACCTGCTCTTCGCCTGGCGTGTGTGCCGGTTCGTCAAATCGAACGCCATCGTGTACGCGCGCCGTCTCGCGACGATCGGCATCGGCGCTGGTCAAACGAGCCGGGTCCACGCCTGTCGCATCGCGGGCATGAAGGCTCGGGACGAGAAGCTCGACCCCGCGGGGGCCGTCATGGCGTCCGATGCGTACATTCCGTTCCGCGACAGCATCGATGCGGCCGCCGAGCACGGCATCCGCGCCGTCATCCAGCCCGGCGGCTCGAAGCGCGATGCCGAGGCGATCGCCGCCGCGAACCAGCACGGCATGGCGATGGTGCTCACCCGCACGCGCCATTTTCGCCACTGACCCGCATGAGAATCCTGGTCGTCGGATCGGGAGGACGCGAGCACGCGCTCACGTGGAAGCTCGCGCAGTCCGCGCACGTCGAGAGCCTGCTCTGCGCGCCGGGCAACGCCGGCATCGCCGGTGAGCGCCTCGCGAAGAACGGCGCGCTCGTCGAATGCGCCGGCATCGGGGCGGAGCGCCTCTCCGAGCTCGCCGCCCTCGCTCTCGAGAGAAGAATCGATCTGACGGTCGTCGGCCCGGACAATCCGCTCGCGCTCGGCATCGTCGATCTGTTCACGGAGCGGGGGCTGCGCATCTGGGGCCCGAGCGCGAGCGCCGCTCGGTTCGAGTCCTCGAAGGTCTTCGCGCAGCGGTTCATGCAGAAGTACGGCATCCCGACCGCGGCGGCCGGAGCATTCGACGACGCGGCCGCCGCGAAGCGCTTCGCCGCATCGCTCGGAGGCCGCTGCGTCGTCAAGGCGGACGGCCTCGCGCTCGGCAAGGGCGTGCTGATCTCAACTAGCCTCCCCGAGGCCGAGCGAGCCGTGGACCGGATCATGGTGGATCAGGCGTTCGGCGCCGCGGGCTCACGCGTGGTCGTGCAGGAATTCCTCGAGGGCGTGGAGATCTCGCTCCATGCCCTCTGCGACGGCAAGGTCGCGAAGCTCTTCCCCACCTCGCAGGACCACAAGCGCGCGCTCGACGGCGATCGCGGCCCGAACACCGGCGGCATGGGCGCGTACTCTCCGGCACCATTTCTCACCGGCGCGCAGCTCGACGAGGTCGCCGCGCGCATTCTGGAGCCATTCCTGCGCGGCTGCGCGGCGGAAGGCATCGACTACCACGGCATCCTCTATCCCGGCATCATGCTGACCGCATCCGGCCCGCGCGTGCTCGAGTTCAACGCGCGCTTCGGCGATCCCGAGACCCAGGTCTATCTCACGCGGCTGCAGAGCGATCTCGTCGAGCTGCTCGACGCGAGCGTGAGCGGCACTCTAGGCCGCATGCCGCTCAACTGGAGCCCGCTCGCAAGCCTCTGCGTCGTGATGGCGAGCGGCGGCTATCCCGACCAATACGCGCGGGGCAAAGTCATCTCGGGCCTCGATGCGGCGGGCGCCCTGCCGAATACGAAGGTCTTCCACGCCGGAACGGCGCTCCAGGATGGCACGGTCGTGACGAGCGGCGGTCGCGTGCTAGGCGTCACCGCGTGGGGCGAGGATCTCAAGTCCGCGCAGTCGGCGGCCTATGCCGCCGTCGAGCGAATCCACTTCGACGGCGCGCAATACCGCAAAGACATCGGATACCGCGCTCTGTTGTCCTGACGGCTTGCAGCCTAGAAGGAGTGGGTAGATGTCCCCTCCCACGCCGTCCGCCCCGGAGGGGCGATCTTCCCGGCGTGGGAGGGGACATCTACCCACTCCACACCATAAAGATTCGCAATCTCCAGCTTTGCATTTCTCGCGCGGCATGACTTGGAGAAATGCCACGCGAATTTCGCGCTATCCGTGGCACCGGCGACCTCGACTTTTCTCGCCGGCAGACCCAGAGCGATGGCACGCTCAGGTCGGTGGCTGAAGCAGGAGCGCTCGCGCGTTGTCACGGCGGATCGACTGTAGCTCCTGCGCCGAGAAACCCAGACGCGTGAGTCCGAGGGAAGTCACCTCGATTGGCACGTACGGGTAATCGCTGCCGAGCATGACGTGCGAGAGCGGCACCAGCGCCGTTAGCGCGGCGATCGATGACCCCGGGGCTGAAAGTGTGCAGTCGGGCGACGGCGGCGAACGCCTCGGCACCGGCCAGCGCCTGGGGCTTCGATTTCCGGTTGCTCGTCCTCGCCGCCCAGGACACCGGTCAACAAGTCATCTGCCATGGCAAATGCCCTATCGCTTGCTCGCCGCCGCTGCTCGAGCTTGCTTCAGTGCCGTCCAGTTCGGGGCGTACCTCAGGGCCTCGTCGTATTCTTCGAGCGCTTGTTTGATGTGGCCTTGCTTGACGAGCACGTCACCCCAGGCTTTGAGAGGGTCGGCCCAGTGCGGGCCGCGCTGGTTGGCAGCCTCAAGTTTCGCGATGGCGCCCACGAGATCGCCGTGGCGCGCGAGCGCGACGCCCCAGGAGTAGTAGCCTGCGGGGAGGTCCGGGGCGAGCGCGACCGACTGTGCGTACGCCTGCTGCGCGCCCGCCCAGTCGCCGCGGTGATCGAGGATGTCGCCGCGGAAACGCTGGCAGTCGACGAAATGGGCGTCGGCTGGGTTTGCCAGGATCGCGTCGGCCTTGTCGGGGTGGCCGGCCGCCTCCTCGATCAGCGCGATCTGACAGGAGTTATTGTCAACCCCGGCCAACAAGCTGAACGTCCCCGCGTTGAACGCACGCTTGGCCGGGTCCGTGAGGGCCGCATCGTATGCGTCGACCTCGGTGGCTGCCTGCGTCGCGTCGCCGAGCTCGTGGGCCAGCTCCGCGCGAACGAAGTGCAGAGCGGCAACGTCCAATGGATCGTCGCTCGCCGTGACGGTTTGGAGCGTCAGCTCCGCAGCGGCAGGATCGTGCAGCCGTACGTCCAAGAGGGCCATATCTGGAGCCGTCGATTGGCCGAATGATCCTAATCCCGCGGTTGCCGCCGCATCGCGGATGAGTGTATCGAGCATTGTCCCGAAGTCGTTGGTCAACATCGCTGGGGCGGGTACGCGTTTGATGGAGGCCGGGACGTCGCTGCCCTTCATCGCACGCCAGGCGCTCTCCTCGTCACCGGATCGCGCCAGTCGTGCCGCCTCGTTCACATGGGGTGCCGCATAATCCGGATCGGCCTTGATCGCGTCCCGATACAACCCGAGGGCCGAACGCAGCGCCCCTGGAGAGGAATCCGTGCGCAACAGGCACCCCCCCCACACGTTGAGAAGGGCTGCGTGATCCTGACTGGTGACGCCGGCGTACGCCGACTTGATGAAGGCGATCGCCTCCGGGCAGTGACCAGCCAGCTGGAGATAGCGAGCCCAGAATACCGGCTGAAACTGGGAATAGACGTACTGGGCTGCGTCGATCACGAGCGTATCGAGATCGCCGGATGCGCTCGTGAATGTTCTCGGCAAGACACTATCGCCGCTCACGGTCAGTGCAAGACCTCCCGATCCGGTCTCGATGAGGCCGCCGCCGATGTGCAGATCGTGCCCGAACCGAGCCGTCAGGAGGCGCGAGATCTCTCCGAGCGAGACTCCCGTCTCCGGCACGTCGACCTTCACGTCATTCGACCAGCCGTTCGACAATTTGCGCTTCTGATCGACGAACTCGATACTGCGAGTCGCGCTTTGCAACTGGGTGAGCTCGTTGAGGACGTCGCTGGCGAGCACGGTCCCGGTCACCCCGCGCGACGCCAGCGCCGCGGGGGCGTCGAAGGAATCGATGACGACGCTGTGGGAGGTGAAGGCGTCGTGCAGCATCACGGCGATGCCGGCGCCGAGGACAAGAACGACCAGCGCGATTCCGATCTGGAAGGCGATGCGGATGGCCTGGCCGAGGCGCTGGCCGCGAAGCAGATGCCGCTGGTGAGTCAGGTGCTCGAGGCGCAGCGCGTGCTCGTCCTCGAGATGCTGCCGCTGCGTGGCCAGAAGCAGGGTCTGCTCCTTGAGAAACGCGGAGGTGTCGCGCGCCACCTCGGGATCGTTCGCGGAGAGCCGGGCGGCGACAGCCGCCGCGAACGCCTCGGCGCCGGCTGCTGCTTGAGAGGCTTCGATCTCGGGCTTTTCGTCCTCGCCCCCGAGGACGCCGCCCAGCAAATCTTCCGCCATGAGCCCGCTACCCCTCGGCGGGCACGACCGGTGGAGGCTGTCCGACTGCGCTCATTCTTGTTCGACCCCGGCGATGGATGCCGTTCTTCTACGCTTCCGGGCAAGTACCATACGCGGGCGCGGGACTTCACACAACGACGCTGCGTGCGGCGTGAGCGCCGTGGCGCGCCAAGAGACGGCATTCCAATCCGAAGACCGTCACGCGCGAGGGCTCCGAGTGAAGCAGCCGCCTGCGTGAGCAGGCGGTTGCGCCGCCCCACACCGTCAGCGCTTCATAGCCTCGAAGAACTCCGAGTTTGACTTCGTGTCCTTCATCTTATCGAGCAGAAATTCGATGGCCGCAAGCTCATCCATCGGATGCAAGAGCTTGCGCAGGATCCACATCTTGGCGAGCTCGCCCTGATCGGTGATGAGCTCCTCTTTGCGCGTGCCGGAGCGGTTGATATTGAACGCGGGGAACACGCGCTTCTCCGAGATGCGCCGATCGAGATGCATCTCGCTGTTGCCGGTGCCCTTGAATTCCTCGTAGATCACATCGTCCATCTTGGAGCCGGTGTCGATGAGCGCCGTCGCGAGGATCGTGAGACTGCCGCCTTCCTCGATGTTGCGCGCGGCGCCGAAGAAGCGCTTCGGCCGCTGCAGGGCATTGGCGTCCACGCCGCCGGTCAGCACCTTGCCCGAGGAGGGCACGACGGTATTGTAAGCACGCGCGAGGCGCGTGATGGAGTCGAGCAGGATGACCACATCCTTCTTGTGCTCGACGAGCCGCTTCGCCTTCTCGATGACCATCTCGGCCACCTGCACGTGCCGGGCAGCGGGCTCATCGAAGGTGCTCGATACCACCTCACCCTTCACCGTGCGCTGCATCTCGGTGACCTCTTCGGGCCGCTCGTCGATGAGCAGCACGATCAGGTACACCTCGGGCTGATTGGCAGTGATTGCCGTCGCGATGTTCTGCAGCAGCATCGTCTTGCCCGCCTTCGGCGGGGAGACGATGAGGCCGCGCTGTCCCTTGCCGATCGGCGCGATGAGGTCGATCGCGCGGGCGGTCAGATCTTCCGTGGAGCCGTTGCCGCGCTCGAGCTTCAAGCGCCTGGTCGGATGGAGCGGCGTCAGGTTCTCGAACAGGACCTTGTTGCGCGAGCTGTCCGGCGAGTCGAAATTGATCTCGCCCACCTTGAGCAGCGCGAAGTAGCGCTCGCCGTCCTTCGGCGGACGGATGAGGCCGGAGAGCGTGTCTCCCGTGCGCAGGTTGAAGCGGCGGATCTGGCTCGGACTCACGTAGATGTCGTCCGGTCCAGCGAGATAGGAGCTGTCGGAGGAGCGCAGGAACCCGAAACCGTCCTGCAGGATCTCGAGCACGCCATCGCCGTAGATGTTCTCGCCGTTGCGGGCATGCGCCTTGAGAATGGCGAAGATGATGTCCTGCTTGCGCGAGCGGGCCATGTTCTCGAGGCCCATCGACTCGGCGAGCTTGACCAGCTCGTTGATCGGCTTCTGCTTCAGCTCGGTGAGATTCATCGAGCTGCGCGATTGCGTGAGCTCGGCGGGGCTGATGACCTCCGCATCGTCGCCGCCGTCGAACACGTCGACGTCGTTCATCATCTCGTCGGCGGGGCGGCCGTTGCCGCGGTTGCCGTCGCGGTTGACGTTGCCGTGGCGCGGACCCTTCGGGCGGTTGCGGCCCTGATTGCCGAGGTAGCCTCTCATCGGGCTGGTTCGCGGTGATGCAGGTCGCGATGTTCCGCCGCAGCATCCAGGTTGCTGTCGAGGAACGCCGAAAGCTGCGACTTCGACAGCGCTCCGACCTTCTGAGCCTCGACGGTGCCGTTCTTGAAGAGGATCAGGGTCGGGATCCCTCGGATGCCGAACTTCGGCGGCGTGTGCGGGTTCTCGTCGATGTTCAGCTTCGCGACCTTCAAGCGGTCGCGGTATTCGGCCGCGAGCTCGTCGAGGATGGGAGCGATCATCTTGCAGGGGCCGCACCACTCGGCCCAGAAGTCGAGCAGGACGGGCTTGTCGGACTTGATCACGTCGTCGTTAAACGTGGCATCGGTGGTGTGCACGATGTGCGGACTACTCACGCGGTTCAACCTCCACTAGGAGAATAAATGGGTTCTTGGACAAGGCGTCGTGCCTTGAGCGGACACGGGGCGGAACGGCGAAAGCCGTGCCAGAAGCACCCGACAAACGGTTACACTACGTCTAGGTGAGTACCGGTTTAAACCTATTCAAGGAGAATCTGGATTGGCAGGTGCAGACTCCGGCGGCGTCAAGCCATCGCACGGGTCTCGCTGTCTTGACCACCTTTGTAGCGCTTCTGGGCTCGCTTTTCAAGGGCCAGACGGACAAAGCGGCAGGACAGGACGGCAGAACCCCCATCAATGAGTGAACAGCATCCCAGTTCCGTGAGCTTCGAAACCCTGGGGCTCGGCCCCGCGCTGATGCAGGGCATCCGCGACGCCGGCTTCGAGCATTGCACGCCCATCCAGGCCGAGACTCTGCCGATCGCGCTGGCCGGCCGCGACGTTGCGGGCCAGGCTCAGACCGGCACGGGCAAGACGGCGGCGTTCCTCATCGCGCTGTACCACGCCCTCTCCACCCGGCCGGCAGGCCACGGCCGGTCCCACTCTTCGATTCGCGCGCTCGTCGTGGCACCCACCCGCGAGCTCGCCGTCCAGATCCACCGTGACGCGGAGCTCCTCGGCCGCCACATGGGCCTCAAGCTCAGGCTCGTCTTCGGAGGCACCGACTACGACAAGCAGCGCCGCGAGCTCGGCGAGGGGGCCGATGTGCTGATCGGCACACCGGGCCGCATCATCGATTACTTCAAACAGCATGTGTTCGACATGCGGCACGCGCAGGTGCTCGTCCTCGACGAGGCCGATCGCATGTTCGATCTCGGCTTCATCGCCGACATCCGCTACATCCTGCGGCGCCTGCCTCCCCCGGAGCGGCGCCTGTCGATGCTCTTCTCCGCGACGCTCTCCTACCGCGTCCTCGAGCTCGCCTACGAGCACATGGCGAATCCGGAGCTGGTCCGCATCGAGCCCGACAAGCGCACGGTTGACCAGGTTCGCCAGGTGATCTACTACCCCGCGACGGAGGAGAAAATCCCGCTCTTGATTGGGCTGCTTCGGCAGAGCGAGGCCAAGCGCACCCTGGTATTCACCAACACCAAGCGCAACGCCGAGCGCCTGGAGCACGTGCTGCGCGCGAACGGCTTTCACGCTCAGGCCATTTCCGGGGACGTCCCACAGCCCAAGCGCCTCAAGTTCCTGCGGGACTTTCACAACGGTGATCTCGCCGTGCTGATCGGCACGGACGTGGCTTCCCGGGGGCTGCACATCCCGGATGTGAGTCACGTCTTCAATTTCGATCTGCCGCAGGATCCCGCCGATTACGTGCACCGCATCGGCCGCACGGCCCGCGCAGGCGCCGAGGGGGATGCCATCAGCTTCGCGTGCGAGGAATTCGCGATCTCGCTGCCGGATATCGAGCACTACCTGGGCCACAAGATTCCGGCCGCCGCGATCGCCCCCGAGCTGCTGAGCGAACCGGTGACGCCGAGCCGAGCCTCGCACGGCGAGTCCGGGAGCGGCGGCGGCCCGGGCGGCAGATCGGGCGGGAGACCCGGCCGAGGGCGCAGGCCCGGCGGCGGCGGCGGCGGGAGAGGCGCCGCGCCGCATCGCGGTCATTCCGGCCGCCGCGGGGGGCGCTGAGCGTCGGGAGGACCGCATCCCCACGCAGCCGGATCGGGCGCGTAACGGACGGGATGGGGGTATGATGCCCGCGATCTGGCCGCGGGCCGCTTATCTTTCCGGCTATGGCGGACATCGAAGACAATGTCGACCGTGAGCTGTTTCGTAACGTGGAGAAGTTGCGCCAGCTGCGCATCGAGCATCGCGATCTCGACGAGATCATCGATCGGCTCACTCTCGACATCCATGCCGACGAGCTTCAGCTCAAGCGCCTGAAGAAGCGCAAGCTCATGCTCAAGGACCAGATCACTCGGCTGGAGAGTGAGCTGATTCCGGACCTCAACGCGTAGCGGGTCCCCGCACGCCAATGCCCATTGCCGTCGCGCCGAGCGTCGTGATTCCGGACAGCGACATCTCGCTCTCGTTCGTGCGCTCGTCCGGCCCCGGCGGCCAGAACGTGAACAAGGTCTCCTCGGCGGCGCAGCTGCGGTTCGATCTCGAGGCGACCGCCGCGCTCGACGAGCGGGTGAAGCACCGGTTGCGCACGCTCGCGGGCCGCCGGCTCACCGCCGAGGGCGCCATTCTCATCATCGCGCGCAACCATCGCACGCAGGAGCGGAACCGGGCCGAGGCGCTCGAGCGCTTAAGCGAGCTCGTGCGGCGCGCGCTCGCGGAGCCTCGGCCTCGCAAGCCTACGCGGCCCACGCGGGCCTCGAAGAGGAAGCGCCTCGAGGGCAAGACTCGCGACGGCCGCAGCAAGCAGCTGCGCGGGCGCGTGCGCTGGGAAGGCGAGGCGTGACGGACCCCGCCGCGGATGGAGGCGTCGCGACGCCCTGGCCGAGCGCTCGAGTCGCCTACTACACCCTCTTCGTCCTCATCCTCTGCCTCACCTCGAATCAGCTCGACATCTCGATCGTTCCGTACCTCGCGGCCCGCATCAAGGCCGACCTCGACATCTCCGACACGAGCTTGAGCCTGCTGCTCGGCGCCTCCTTCGCCTTGTTCTACACGATCGTCGGCCTGCCCATCGCGTACTTCGTCGACCGTTACAGCCGCCGCTGGATTCTCGCGCTCGGACTTGCGACGTGGAACATCGGCACGGCGGTTTGCGGCATCGCGCAGAACTTCACGCAGCTGTTCCTCGCCCGCTTCCTCGTCGGCGCCGGCGAGGGGGTGAACGGCCCGACCTCCTTTGCAATCGTCGGCGACTTGTTTCCGCGGGAGAAGATGCCCCGCGGCATCGCGCTGCTGCAGCTCGGCTCCGTGATCGGTCCGGGCCTCGCGCTGCTCCTCAGCGCCTGGCTGCTGCACGTCTTCCTCGGCATGAAGCCCATTCACGCGCCGTTCGGGGTCATCCACGGCTGGCAGGTGATCTTCATCCTGATCGGCTTGCCGAGTCTCGCGATCTCGGTACTGATCCTCGCAACTGTGCCCGAGCCGGCTCGCCGGACCATCCGCAATCAGCTGGGCCCGCTCGCGGGCAGCACGGGTTTGACCGGCTCGGGCCTCATCGCCTGGCTCCGGGACTACATCGTGGCGATCCGGTACATGGCGCTTCACTGGAGCGTCTTCGCGCCCCTGTTCGGAGCGCTGCTCGCCGGCTCGTTCGCCGTGGGCGCCATCCAGTGGGGTCCGATCTTCTACCAGCGCACGTTCGGATGGGGCCCCGCCCGACTCGCGGGACTTCAGGCCGTCGCGCAGCTCGCCGTGATGCCGCTCGGCCTGCTCGTGAGCGTCGTCCTGGCGGAGCACTTCTCGCGCCGCCGGAAGGACGACTCCGCGATGCGCGTGTACATCATCGCCCTGCTCGCCGCCCTGCCGGGGATCGTGAGCGTGCTGATGCCGACGCCCTGGCTCGCCTGGGGAGTCGGCACGCTCGCCTCCTTCACCCTCGCCATGGGGGGCGCCGCGCAGAACGCGGCGCTACAGATCGTCACGCCCGCCGAGCTGCGCGGCAAGGTGACCGCGCTCTACCTCTTCATCTACAGCGTTTTCGGCGTGGCCTTCGCGCCCCTGGTCAACGCCGTGATCACGGACTACGTCCTGCGCGACGAGGCGCTGATCCGCTGGGGCCTCTTCTGGCCCACGGCGATCTCCCATCCGCTCGCGCTCGTCATCGCCTGGCTCGGCCTGAAGCCCTTCGGACGCGAGGTGCTGCGGCTGAAGGCGCTCGAGGCCCGGGGATAGCCGGCCCCGCGGCCCGAGGGGTCGCCGCAGCCGCATCAGGACAGCACCGACGCCATCTTGCTGCGTCCCGCCTCCAGCGTCTCCCGCACCGGATTCGGCATCTCGAGCGCGGCCCGCACGCCCGCGCGCGCGGACATCCGCTCGTGCCACTCCATGAGCGCCGGTGTGTCCTTGGGATTCATGAGGCCCGGGGACATTCGCGGCACGCCCGCGGACAGGGCGAAGCAGCTCACGTCGGCGAGAGAGAAGGCGGCGCCCGCGAGCCACTGCGTCTCCTTGAGCTGCCCCTCCATGCGCGCGATCGAGGTGCGCACCTGGCGGCTCCACTCATCGAGCTGCTCCTTCGTGTAGCCCTGCTTCGCGGAGGTGCGCCACTTGTCCTGCTGCTCCTTGAGAGGGATGCGGGCGACCTTCGCCTCGAACTCCTCCGGCGTGAGCTTGTCGGTGATGTTGCGGATCATGTGGTGCCAGGCGATGAAGCTCAGCGCCGGGCAGAAGTACTCGTCCACGAACTTCGTCCAGATGCGCATCCGCGCGCGCCAGTAGGGATCGGCCGGCCGCAGCCGAGGCCCCTCGAATACGTCGTCGAGGTACTCGTTGATCACGGTGGACTCGGTGATCACCTTCCCGTCGTGCAGCAGGGCGGGGACCTGGCCGTTCGGGTTCAACTTCACGAACGCCGGCTCGTGCTGCTCGAACTTGTGGAGGTTCACGAAGTGGCTCGTGAACGGGACGCCCTTCTCCTTGATGGCGATGAGAGTCTTGAGCGAGTTGGCGGCAGGCTCGGCGTGATAGAGCTCCAGCATGGGGCACCTTCGCTAGGTGAAGCGGGATCGCAAGGATCGCTCCGAGGCCGGTCGTGCTGTCAAGAGCAAATCACGAGTGCGTCACCTGGAGGATGCTGTGCCGGATCTCCTCGTTGAGCACCAGCTGCGCGTCCTCGGCCACCCGCTCGAGCACCTCGTCGAACTGAAGCTGGCCCGAGGCGGAGCTGCGCACCACGCCGCGCTCGCGCAGCAGGTCGATGAAGTGCTCGAACAGCGCCCGATCGAAGAAGTCCGGCGAGTTGAATCCGTAGACGAGGCCCATGCGCTGGGCCATGAGGTGGCAGCGCTCCTCGAGGGTCGACTGCGTGATCTCGCCGCTCCCGGCTTTGAGGAGCAGCGAGATCGCGAGGTAGTACCGCTCGATCGTCTGCAGGGTCGACTGCGCGAGAAGGGAGAGTTGCATCGCCTCGGCCGAGGTGGGCGCCGGACGGCGCCATTCGGCGCCGCCCGCGGCGCTCTCGATGAGCCCGTGGCGCCCGAGCGCCGCGAGTACGATGTCGATCGCTGCCGGCAACTCCTCCTCCGTCCACGGCAGGAACAGCTCGCTGGCGATGTAGGGGTAGATGCGCCGGGCGAGCCGGTGGATGTCCTCCCGCCGCATTGCCGAGTTGCCGAGGAACACGCACGCGACGAGCGAGGGCAGCGCGACGAGGTGCAGCACGTTGTTGCGGTAGTAGGTCGCGAGCACGGCTGCCTCGTCGCTCATCTGCACCAGATCGCCGAGCGGATGCTTGCGGCGCGAGACGACCTTCATCGACTCCCCGTACGCCACGATCTCGGCGCTCGCGAGCCCGGTCACGGTGACGCGGTCGCTGTACGGGCAGTCGCGGAGCAGCGAGAGGTGCAGATCGAGCTGCCGCAGCAGGTCCGCCTCCGCGAGCATGTGGCGGGGCGAGGCGAGGAGCGCGATCGCGAGCAGATTGATCGGGGTCACCGCGGCCGCCGCATTGATGTGGCGCATGACGGTCGCGGCGAGATCATCGACCGCGGCGCCCATCCAGGGCAGCCGCCCCTCATCGGCGCCAGACGCGCGCCACGCTCCGCCGTGGCGGTCGAGCACCTCGCTGAGGAAGATGGGCTTGCCCAGGTTGACGTGGACTCTGCCGAACCGTTCCCGCAACCTCGGAAGAGTGCGCAACAGGCCGAAGATGCTCTCCTTGCGCTTTGGCTGGCCCGAGAGCTCGCCGATGTAGGTCGCGCCCTCGACGATGCGCTCGTACCCGAAGTAGACGGGCACAAAGACGACGGGCCTCACCGGGTGGCGCAGGAAGCTGCGCACGGTCATGGAGAGCATGCCCGTCTTCGGCTGCAGCAGCCGTCCGGTGCGGCTGCGGCCGCCCTCGATGAAGTACTCGATCGAGTGTCCGCGGGCCATCATGGCCGCCATGTAGCTCGTGAAGACCACCATGTAGAGCGAGCTGCCGCGAAAGCTGCGGCGGATGAAGAACGCCCCGCCCTTGCGCAGGAGCCGACCGACCACCGGCAGGTCGAGGTTGATGCCCGCGGCGATGTGCGGGATCGCGAACCCGTGCCGGTAGATCGCGTAGGAGAGGAGCAGGTAGTCCATGTGGCTCCTGTGGCAGGGCACGTAGACGATCTCGTTTCCGTCCGCCACTTCCCCGAGCGTCGAGGAGTGCTCGAAGTCGACGCCGTCGTACACGCGGTTCCATACCCGGGTGAGTACGTGCTCGAGGAAGCGCACGAAGGCGTAGGAGTAGTTCGCGGCGATCTCGTCGGTCAGGCGCCGCGCGGCATTCATCGCCTGGCGGCGGGTGAGCCCGCGCTCGCGAGCTTCCTGCGCGACGGCCGCGCGCACGGCGCGCCTGCGAAGTACCTCCGCGACGATCGTCCGGCGGTGCGACAGGTCGGGCCCGATGCGCGCCGCTCGCTGCCTGCGGTAGCGCGCCCGCAGGGCTCTCAAGACACGGCGGCACTGGACGTTCTGAGCGGCGGCATCCCCGAGAAGGCTGCGGAGCGACACCGCCTCGTCGATCTCGATGAGAGTGTCGCGGCCGTTGAAGAGCACCTGGAAGAACTTGCGAATGCGGCTCGTGAGCGCCCAGTTCTCGACGAGCAGCAGTCGGAACCAGGACGCCTCGCGCTGCGGCGCGCGGCCCCAGTAGACGGCCGCGGGCACCAGGTCGATGTCGAGATCCGGATGCTGCCGCAGCAGACCGACCATCTGCGCAAGCGGCGGCGGCGGGCGCCGGTCGATGCGCTCGCTCCAGACGCCGCGAGAATGACTCAACCAGAAGAGCGACCTCAGCTCCCTCGACGCCGGGATGAGGCGCTTGCGCGGTCGGGGAAGCTTCAACCGCACGCAGGCGCTCTGCAGCACCGCGAGATCCGTGACGCTGCGGTGCTCCAGCACGTAGCACGCGGGATTGCGCTTCAGCTGCAGGCGCAGCGCGGCCGCGTCGGGCACAACGGTGAAGCGCACCCACAGTGCGAGGATCCGTCGCAGCAACCAGGCCATGCGTCCCGACTCAGCTCCGCAAGATGGAGGTCTCGATCTCCCATTCCACGCGCTGCTGCGAGGTGGCGAGCCGGTTCACGGCCACGGGGCGCGAGCGGCTGCAGCCGCCCTGGTAGGTGATGAGCCACGCGTGAAACTCGGCGGGCCTGGAGGTTGCGATGCCGAACAGCAGGTGGATCTTGCCCTCCGCGACGGTCTCGCGCCGATTCACGCGCTCGTCGCAGATCACGAAGGAGCTGTCCTCGGGCCTGCTGCCGGCAAACGCACCGTCCCGGCCGAGCTCCTCCAGGAATCGCTCGACCTCGCCTTGCGCCTGCGCCCACACGTGGGGCTTGTTCGGGGCCGTGAGCAGCCAGCGCGCGCCGTGCTCGATGCTCGAGAGGACGAAGAGCGCGAGGCGGCGCGCCGTGAGATACCGCCAATCGGGCGATGCACCGCCGCCGCCGCCGGCCAGCGTGCACGGGATGGGGCGCGGCCGCACGCTCGCGCGCACGGACTGGAGGGTGTTGATTCCGGCCTGCGCAAGCCTCGTGCGCTCCGGGTCCTCCACGGTCACCGCAAGTTTCAGGCCCGGACGCAGAATGGGCTCCGCGCCCTGCGTGGGGGCCCAGACCGGCAGCGTCTCATCCTCCCGGGCGAGCATACCCGCGGCGGCGGCGGCCGATCCGAACTCCTCGATGCGGTTGCGCAACCGGTCGAACGCGAGCACGCGCGGATAGAACATCACGGCGTTCTCGCTGCGGAAGGGCCATGCGCGGATCGCATCGAGCGCGCCCTGGGCCGAGGTCCACTCGGCCGGCGGATCGACCACCAGCATCGCTCGATGCTCGCGGCAGAAGCGCGCGGCGACGAGCAGTGTGGCGAGGCCCACGTCCTGCCCACGGCCGAGGGGCGGAATGCAGAGCAGATCGAAGCGCTCCTCCTGCAGAGCCCACAGGCCGGTACCGCTCGCGGCGGAGCCGATCACATCGTAGTTGCTGAGGGGCGCGCCGTCGTCCCCGTCGGGCGCCGAGGCGACGTAGTGCATCGCGTGGACCCCAGGCCCCGCCGGGGTGGGATGGGGACGGACGAGCGGCAGGCTTCCGTGCACACGCATGATGCGCGATTCGAGCAGCAGATCGCCGACGAAGCGCGGCGAGCCGGGCTCGATCGAGGCGCGGCGGAAGATCTCCTGGTCCTCGATCTGCTCGGTCCCCGGCATCCGCAGCCGCTGCAGCACGAGGTTGAAGCGGTCGGGCTCGGAGTCGGCGATGCCGTCGTAGTCCACGGCGGCGCGGAGGTACTCCCTGGAGCCGGGATTGACGCCGGCGAGCGAGAGCTCGCCTCGCCCCGCCGGCAGGGCGAGCGTCGGCGGCCTTGCTCCGTTCGCGATGCGAACGACGACGGCCTGGCGGCCGCCGTTATCGAAGTACTGCTCGATGGCGTACGAGAGCGTGGAGGGCTGCCACAGTCCCCCGAAGGTCTGCCGAAACTCGGCGAAGCTCGCAATGCGGACCGGGCGGTTGAGCGGTCCTTTGAGCGCGCGGCCTGCGAACGCGGTGACGCCGGTTGGCGAACGCGCGATGGTGTGCTCGGTCTCAGCGACCGGATGGACGGATATACCGAAGGTGCCGTGCTCGGCCACGTGAGCTCCCCGGCCCAGCGATGAATCGACCCCGTAGGCGGGCGGACTCTATCAGAAAAGCGGGGCCGCACGGGAAGCGGCGTTGCGTGGCCAGGCGCTCCGGCGCTCAGGTGCCCGATTTCGCGGCGCTCGAAGTGCTCGGAGCGTTCGAAGTATTCGGGGTACTCGGGGCACTCGCGGTGCTCGCAGCGCCATGCGGCGAAACGACCGCCTGAGAGGCATCGGCCGGATCGACCTTGGAGAGCACCTGCTCGAAGGTCTTCTGATCCATCGGCAGGTCCGTCTTGCCGTCCCAGGCGGCGCCGTCGGGCAGGCGGTTCTCTACTTTCGGCGCGTCAGCAAGCACCTGCTCGAGGCTCGCGGCCGGATCGGTGACCGCCACCGGCACGCCGCGCGGGGCGCGCGCGAGCTGCATGACGAGGTCCCATCTCACCTGCTCGTTGCGCAGCCGCAGCTCCTTCTCGATCTTCGGGCCGAGCTCCTTCGCGAGGAGCTGACCCTCGGCCTTCTGCCAGTCGCGGCGATCGTCTTCCAGGGATCCGAAGGCCTGCATGTACAGCTCGCCCCGGTGCCAGCCGAAGACGAAAGGCTGGTTCACCACGCGCACCTCCGTGCCGACCGGCACCATGCTGAAGAGCTGCAGGATGTCCTCGGGATAGAGGTGCATGCACCCGTGGCTCACGCGCATCCCGACGCCGACGGGCTTGTTGGTGCCGTGAATCGCGTACTCGGACCAGCCGAGATAGAGCGCCCGGTTGCCCATCGGGTTGTCGGGACCCGGACCGACCACCGCAGCCAGAGGATCACCCTCCTGGTGATGCTCTTTCAGGATGTCCGCCGGCGGCCGCCAGGTCGGGTTCTTCACCTTGCGGACGACGGTCGTGATGCCCGCGGGCGTCTTCCAGCCGACCCGGCCGATGCCGATCGGATAGGTGTAGACGAGCTGCTTCTCGCCACGCTTGTGAGGCGGGAAGTAATAGAGCCGCATCGCGGCGATGTTCACGACGATGCCCTTGTGCGGCGCGTCCGGCAGCACGAACTGCGTGGGCACCACGACCTGGCGGCCGGCACCGGGCAGCCACATGTCGACCCCCGGGTTGGCGCGCTCAATCTCGTTGTAGCCGACGCTGAACCGGCGGGCGATGTCGGTGAGAGTGTCCGCTTTCGTCGCGTGGGTGATCTGCACGACGCCGACCACATCGTCGTCGTGCTGGGAATCGATCGCGAATTTGTAAGCCTGGACCGGCGGCGCCTCGGCGGGCGGCGGCGGCGCGGGCGGCGGAGCCGCTGGCGCGGACTTGTTGTGCGCGGCCAGGGGCCCGCCGAGCAGCGAGCAGGCGACAACGGAGGTGGCGAGGAGTGCGGCGCCGGCGGCGCGAGCGAGCGAGCTGGAGCGTATCATGGCAGCCGATTATGACATCGGCGCGCCTCGCAATCATCCCTTCGTGGACTCGAATGTCGGCGATCGGCTACGCCGCCTCAAAGGGGTCGCATCAGCAGTTAAAAATGCCCCAGGCCGTTAAGCCTGGGGCCAGAGCGCGGACTTTCGATGAAGGGAAGGAAGTCCGCTAGGGGATAGAGTGCATCAGTGCAGGCGGGCCCAGTGCAGGATGCGGATGTCCTCGCTCGCGATGTCGAAGCTCTGCGCGAGCAGCGAGCGCAGCTCGCGCGTGCCGCCGGCCTGCTCGAGCGGGTGCCTCAGCTCGACGACTCCACTCCATTCGCCGCTCCCGCTGTAGGCCCGCCGGGCGGGCTCGCTTGCGGTCACGAAGTGGGTGTAGTACTTGGTCGCCATGGAAACAAGCGTAGTCGGCGCGCCATGGGACGGCCGTGAAACGCTCCACAGATCACCCCGCTTTTGTTAAGCCCTCTGTGACATAACATCGGCAAATGCAGCATGGGACGCTTCCGACCGCCCGAAAGGCCCGGCTCCAAGTACATCACCCCGGAGGGCGCGCGGAGGCTGCGCGCCGAGCTCGACGAGCTCTGGCGCATCGAGCGGCCCCGCGTCACCCAATCTGTGGCGGAGGCAGCCGCGCAAGGGGATCGCTCGGAGAACGCGGAGTACACCTACGGCAAGCGGCGGCTGCGCGACATCGACCGCCGAGTGCGCTTTCTGCGCAAGCGGCTCGAGGGGATGGTGACGGTCGAGCAGCGCCCGTCGGACACGACGCGCGTGTACTTCGGCGCGTGGGTGTCCCTCGAGCGGGACGACGGGGAGCTCGTGCGCTACCGCATCGTCGGGCCGGACGAGATCGACCTGGCGCCGGAGCACATCAGCATGGACTCACCGCTCGGGCGCGCCCTCCTCCGCCGGTCGCTCGACGACGCAGTCACCGTCGACGTGCCGGGCGGGACGCGGACGTACATCGTCGTCGAGATCCGCTACGAGCGCCCTCCGAGCGAGCGGTGAACATTTCGGCGGAGGTGGGAAGGCCCGCGGTGAAGAGCACCCCTTCCGTTCGCTGTTGAAGCGCGCCCCGGCGGGGCGCTCCTCCGGAGCGGTTTTGACAGCGAACGGAAGGGGTGCTCTCCACCGCGGGCCTCCTCGGCGCTGCCAGGACCTCGGCGCCGCTCAAGAAACGCGCGCGCTACCAGTTCACGCGCACGTTGCGGAACTGCCAGGGGTCGGACCTGTCCAGGTCCTCGGGGAAGAGCCGCTCGCGCTCGCTGAGAGGCGTCCAGTCCGTGTACCGGCCGATGACGGAGCCGAGATAGGGCCTGCAGATCTCGAGCGTGCGGCGGAAGTCCATCTCGTCAGGCTCGACGATGCCGCGGCCGGGATTTTCCATCGCCCAGATCATTCCCGCGAGACACGCCGCAGTCACCTGGAGGCTCGTCGCGTTGTTGTAGGGCGCGAGGGCGCGCGCCTCCGCGATCGACAGCTGCGAGCCGTACCAGTACGCGTTCAGCTGGTGGCCGGCGATGAGCACGCCGAGCTCGTCGATGCCGCTCACGATATCGTCCATGAGGATGCGCTTGCGCTCCTGCTGCAGGAAGTTGCGGCCCGCGAGCTGGTGCAGCGAGACGACCGCCGCATCGCAGGGGTGGTAGGCGTAGTGCACCGTGGGCCGATACACCGCCTGCGCGCCGTCCTTCACGGTGAGGTAGTCCGCAATGGAGATCGACTCACCATGGGTGATGCAGAAGCCGTGAAAGTGGCCGGCGAGAGGCGTCCAGGTGCGCACGCGCGTCGCGGCGCCGGGCTGCATGAGGTAGATGGCGCACTCGCTGCCGAAGTCGTGCCGCCGGCCGTCGCTCGGGAGGCTGAGCTCGTGGGTGCCCCATCCGAGCTCGCTCGGCTGACAGCCCTCGCTCACGAACCCGTCGACGGACCAGGTGTTCACGAACTCTCCCGGCTCCGTCGGGACGCTCGCCACCTGCGTGTCGCGCTCCGCGATGTGAATCGTCTTGATGCCGAGGCGGCGCGCGAGATCGGCCCAGTCGGCGCGCGCGGTCGGATGGCCCGCCGCGACGCCCGCGTCCGCGGCAACGTTGAGCAGCGCCTGCTTCAAGAGGTGCGAGACCAGGCCCGGATTGGCGCCGTGCGTCAGCACGGCGGTCGGCGCGCGGGGATTGCGCGCCCGTAAGCCGAGCGCCAGCTCCCGAAGCGCGTAGTTGGTGCGGCGCCCCGCCGGCAGCGCGGGATCGGTGTAGCCGCCGGGCCAGGGCTCGATGCAGGTATCGAGGTACATCGCGCCCTGCTCCCAGCAGAGCTCGACGAGCGCGAGGCTCGAGACCTCGACCGATACGTTGAGCACGAAGTCGCCGCGGCCGACGAGGGGACCCAGGACGCGCCGGAGGTTCTCCGGACGCAACGGCTCCTTCATGAGCTTGACGCCGTAGCGCTCGGCCTCGGCGCGGCCGGCGTCGTCCGCGGTGACGATCGTGATCCGGCCGGGCGCAATGCCGATGTGCCGCAAGATGAGCGGCAGAACTCCTTGACCGATGCTGCCGAAGCCGATGAGGACGATACGCCCTGGAAAGTCGATGTACGCTCGCTCGCTCGTCATGATCCCGTCAACGCCCTCGCCTTTTGATCCCCTCAGCGCCAGTGAGGGGGAAAAGTGCGATCGTAACCCGGCAAGGCCTCGACGCGCGCGATCCAGCGCTCGAGGGCGGGGTAGTTGACCGCGAGGGGCAGGAAGCGGGCGGAGAGCTCGCGAGCGGCCGGCTTGCCGAGCGCGCGCAGCAGGAGCCGCAAGGCGGGGTAGATCACGATGTCCGCGGCGGAGAAGCTCTCGCCGACGACCCAGTCCGACTTGGCGAGCCGCGCCTCGATGGAGCGCGCTTCGCGCGCCACCACGTGCATGGCGCCCGCGAGGTCATCACCGCTCGCGCGCGGCTGCGGCGAGAGGAACGTCTGCACGAGCTTGGTCAGGTGCTCCTCGGTGTAGGCCTGGTACTCACAGATCACTCTCATGATCACTCCCGCCTCCTCCGGCGTGCGGCCGAAGATCGGCGGATCGGGATACTTGAGGTCGAGGTAGTAGAGGATCGCGAGTGACTCGAACACGACGTAGTCGCCGTCCTTCAGGATCGGAACGCGCCCGCGGAAATTGAGCGCGAGGATCTGCGGCGACTTGTGCTCCTGCTTGGAGAACTGCAGCAGGTGGCTCTTGTACGCCACGCGCTTGTACTCCAGCGCGAGGAGCACTCGCCAGCTGTACGGGCTGCCGCTGCCCCAGTAAACGTCGATCGCCATATACTTCGTTCGATTCCGGCCGCTCGCGCGATTGTAGGACATCGCGCCGCCTCGAGGGATGCCGCCCATGACTGCCCACGCTTGCACGACGCTGATCGAGCCCCTGGAGCTCGCCGCCCTGCTCCGCTCGGATGGCGATGTGGCGATCGTCGACTGCCGCCACGATCTCGCCCGGCCGCAGTGGGGCGCCGAGGCGTACGCGGAGAGCCACATTCCCGGCGCGCAGTTCGCTCATCTCGATCGTGATCTGTCGGATCCGGTGACGCCGGCGAGCGGCCGCCATCCGCTGCCGGCCTCGGACCGGCTCGCGGCCACCCTCGGCCGCTGGGGCATCGACCGCGAGACGCAGGTCGTCGCATACGACCAGGCGAGCGGCGCGCTCGCCGCGCGGCTCTGGTGGCTGCTGCGCTTCCTCGGGCACTCGCGGGCCGCCGTGCTGAACGGCGGGCTCGCGGCGTGGCGGTCCGCCGGGCTTCCGGTGACTCACACGACGGCGCCGCGGCCGCCGCGGCGGTTCATCGCCGAGCCGCGGCTCGGCTGGGTGGCTGCCACGCCGGAGGTCGCCCAGGGCGTCGCGCAGGGCCTCGAGCACGCCGATATGGTGCTGGTCGACGCCCGCGCGGCCGACCGGTTCGCAGGGCGCAACGAGACGCTCGATCCGGTCGCGGGGCACGTTCCGGGCGCCCGCAATCATCCTTTCACGCGCAATCTCGACACGGCGGGGCGCTTCCTTCCCCCTGCCGAGCTGTCGCGGCTGTGGCGCGAGACGCTCGCCGGCTCGCCGCCGGAGCGTGTCGTCTCGATGTGCGGCTCGGGCGTCACGGCGTGCCACAATCTGCTCGCGATGGAGCTCGCCGGCCTCTCAGGCGCCCGCTTGTACGCAGGATCGTGGAGCGAGTGGATCCGCGATCCGGTGCGGCCCGTGGCGCGCTCGTGATAGGTGCGTTCATCTTTTTTTGCTATCTTCCGACTCCATGACATCTGCGGCGTGGCTGGGCACCGAGTGCGGGGCACCAGCCACGTGCGTTTTGGAGCTCATCCGGACGTGGCTGCCGACCCGAACATCGACCTGAACGGCGCAAGCCGCAAGTTCAATCCCGCCCAGCCCTGGAGCGTCGAGGACTCCCTCGAGCTCTACCAGGTGGGCGCCTGGGGCAAGGGCTACTTCTCCATCAATCCGGCAGGCCACGTGGTCGTTCGGCCGGACACCCAGCCGGGGCAGGAGATCGACCTCTTCGAGGTGGTCGAGGGTCTCAAGGCTCGCGACCTCACGACACCGGTCGTCGTGCGCTTCTCCGACATCCTCGCGCATCGGCTGCGATCGATGCACACCGCCTTTGCGCAGGCGATCGCCGAGAACGACTACCGCAACCGCTACGCCGCCGTGTTCCCCATCAAGGTGAACCAGCAGCGGCTCGTGGTGGAGGAGGTCTACCGCTACGGCAAGGAGTTCGGCTTCGGCCTGGAGGTGGGCTCCAAGCCCGAGCTGCTCGCCGTCATGGCGATGACGGAGAACGCGCCGGACCGGCTCATCGTGTGCAACGGCTTCAAGGACGACAGCTACATCGAGGCCGTGACGCTCGCGACGAAGCTCGGCCGCACCATCATCCCGGTGGTCGAGAACTACGAGGAGCTCGACCTCATTCTCAAACATGCGTCGGCGTACGGCGTACGGCCGAGCATCGGGGTGCGCGTGAAGCTCTCGAGCGAAGGCTCCGGGCGCTGGCGGGAATCTGCCGGCGAGCGCTCGAAGTTCGGACTGTTCATCACCGAGATTCTCGAGCTGTTCAACGTGCTCAAGGCGCGCGACATGCTCGACTGCCTGCAGCTCGTGCATTGCCATCCGGGCAGCCAGCTGCAGGACATCCGGCGCGTCAAGGACGCCGTCAACGAGCTCGCCCATGTCTACGCGGAGTTGAAGCTGATGGGCGCCGGCTTGAAGTACATCGACGTGGGCGGCGGGCTCGGCGTGGACTACGACGGCACCGGCACGAACTTCTCCTCCTCGATGAACTACACGCTCAATGAGTACGCGAGCGACGTGGTCTATCGTGTCGCGAGCGTGTGCAACGCGCGCGACATCCCCCATCCGATGATCGTGAGCGAGTCGGGCCGTTCGATCGCCGCTTACCACAGCGTGCTCATCTTCAACGCGCTCGGCTCCTCGGCGCTCGACAAGTTCCGGGTGACGGGGCACGCTGCGGAGGACTACGCGGGCGACGACGAGCTGCCGCAGCCGGTGGAGGATCTGTTCGAGGCCTACCGCTCGGTGAGCGAGCGCCGAGTGGTCGAGTGCTATCACGATGCGCTCACCGCGCGCGAGCAGGCGCTGCAGATGTTCAACTTGGGCCTGCTGTCGCTCGAGGTCCGCGGCCTCGCGGAGCGGCTCTACTGGGCGACCTGCGCCAAGGTGAGGGACTGCTGCCGCCGGCTCGACCGCACCCCGGAGGAGCTCGAGAACCTCGAGTCGATTCTCTCGGACACCTACTTCTGCAACTTCTCCGTGTTCCAGTCGTTGCCCGACAGCTGGGCCATCGATCAGCTCTTTCCCATCATGCCGATCCACCGGCTCGACGAGCGCCCCGTCCGCACCGGCGTGCTCGCGGACATCACCTGCGACTCCGACGGGAACATCGACCGGTTCGTGAGCCAGCGCGACGTGAAGCACACGCTCGAGCTGCACGAGCTCGCGCCGGGCAAGGAGTACTACCTCGCCGCCTTTCTCGTTGGCGCCTACCAGGAGACGCTCGGCGACCTGCACAATCTCTTCGGCGACACGCACGTGGTGCACATCCGGCTGCTCGAGGAGGGCGGCTGGTGGATCGAGGAGATCGTCAAGGGCGACACGGCGAACAAGGTGCTCGAGTACATGGAGTACGACGTGGCCGAGCTCTACCCCGCCCTCGCGCGGGACTGCGAGCGGGCGATTCGCGACGGGCGCATGACCGTCGCCGAGAGCCAGCAGCTCAAGCGGTTCTACGAGGGCGAGCTCAACGGCTACGCGTACCTGGAGCCCGCTGGGGCTTGAGTGTGTGCAGCCCGTCCGAGCCGGGCGGCGCGGGCTGTTTGCTTCCCAAAGAGCCCGGGAGTAGCATCTTTGCGGCGTTCGTATCTGCACTGGCCAGTGGCTTTTTGTGTGTTGAACTCTTCCCACGCCTCCCGGCACGCCTCCTGGCCCAGCGCGCGAACGCAGGTGCAGGCCGCCGGCCCCAAGCGCCCGCATTGACTGAAACTGCCGATCGTGTGCCTTGAAGCCCTGACCTGTCTTGGTTCGTTTCACGCGGTACATGCGACCGACTCGTGCGGCTCGCCGCTGTCCGCATTTCAGTGAGATGGTTGGATGACGACGATCTACGTGGGCAATCTGCCCTTCAACGCCACCGAGCAGGACGTTCGTGTGCTCTTCGAGCGTCACGGCAAGGTGGAGTCGGTCAAGCTCATCAACGACCGTGAAACCGGCAAGCCTCGCGGCTTCGGTTTCGTCGACATGCCACAAAACGAGGCTCAGAGCGCCATCCAGGCTCTGAACGGTCATCAGATGAACGGCCGACCCTTACGCGTCAACGAGGCCCAGGAACGCCCGCAACGCCCCCGCCAGGGCAGCGGTCCGTTCCGCCGCTAACCCTCCCCTTCGACCCCTCTTTTGGGTCCCCGGAAAGCCCCGCCCCGCGCGGGGCTTTTCTCGCGCCCCGGGAACGTGCACAGAAAACAAACACAAAATCATTGCCTTGGCCTGGTATTTTTTATAGCATACAAAAAAGTATCTTAAGGAGAAATAGTGCCGACTTGGGGCTTTTACGGTCGCGCCGAGCCGCTGGCTGAGCTGCGTGGAATCGTCGAGGCGGGTCGCTGGTTCTTCTGCCGAATCGAGGGCAGGCGGCGTATCGGCAAGACGACGCTGCTCGGGCAGCTCGCGCTTCAGAACCCCGATTTCGGCTCGAGGCTCGTCTACATGCAGACACCCGATTCCGACGAGCGCGACGTAGCCGCGACACTACGGCGGAGTCTCGGTGAATCCGATAGAGATGAAGTCAAAGCGCTCGCGGACTCGGTCGTCGATTTCCCGTCCATGGCAGCGGCCATCGGCCAGCTCTGTCGCGCTGGCACGATAGTCGTTCTCGATGAATTCCAATATTTCACGCGATCCGCACTGGGGCATTTCAATTCGTTTCTCCAGGCCGAGGTGGACAAATTACGCAATGCCACTCTTTCCGGCGGCGGACTCTTCGTCCTCGGCTCACTGCACTCCGATATGAGCGCGTTGCTCGAGGACAAGGCCGCCCCGCTCTACGGCCGCGTGACGAGACAATTGAAGCTCGATCATTGGGACTTCGAGGACCTCATGACGGTTTTTCGCCACCAGGGAATCTCAACGCCAGCACAGTGGCTCACGCTTTGGACCTTTTTCGAGGGAGTCCCCAAGTTCTACGCAGACGCCTTCGAACAGCGATTATTTGAGCTGCCGGCGCAGGAACTCGCGCATGAACTCCTTGCGAGAATGTTCCTCCGCGGTTCGAGCCCCCTCTCCGAGGAGGCCGATAACTGGTTCTTGCGAGAATTGCGAGGACGCGCCGTATCGATACTCCGCTACCTCGCAGACCATCCTGGCTGCAATCACGCCGAGCTCGTCGGTGCGCTCAATGATCCACATGACAGTACCCCACTCGGCACCCACATCGCTCGACTCGTCACCAAGTACGGGATGGTCGACAAGCTCCAGCCCGTGTTCTCCGACAGCAAGAGCCGCAATGCGCGCTATTACATCACGGACAACTTTCTAAAGGCCTGGCTGGCGGTTGCCAAGCCCGCACGAGAGGCAGCCCGCCTGAAACCTATCGGCAAGGCTCTCGCTCCTGCGCTGCACAGGCTGGAAACCCTGGAGGGCTCCGCGTTCGAGAAGCTCATCCGCGACCTGCACGTCGAGGTGTCCAGAAAGGGTAAAGGCGATTTCGAGCTGTCGTCTATTCAACTTGGCTACTGGAACAGACCACGCGACTCGACGAGGAGCGTGGAGATCGATCTTGTTGCGCTGGATGAGAGCGGCAGGCGGATCCGGTTCGGCTCTTGCAAGCGAAGCGCCTCCGCGCACGATCGAGCAGAACTCGCGAACTTCGAGCGGCATATCGAAGCTTTCCTGAAAGCTCCGCAACATCGGAGGCTCCGGGACTGGCATCACGAGAAAGTCCTGTTTGCGCCGGAGTTCGATGCTAACGCACGTGCAGAACTCCTTGCCCGAGGTTATCTCTGCCAAGACTTGCTGGACTACGGCAAGATGGTCTGACGGCCTGCGAGGCAGCGCTGCAGTCACTGATCGTTGCGCCACGACCGCCGCGTATCGGCCCCCGTCGTGGTAAAAGTCTTGGTGCGGAAGCACGGTCACACGATGAGGTTCGGAGTATGTCTCGCACTGGCGCCTCGCGTACGGCTCTCGTTGGGGCGATCATGGCGATCGTCGCGGGCTGCACATCGAGCTGCAGTACGCAGCGAACCGCGCCACCCGCCGGGCCCGCCGGGTCGGGAGCGACAGCGTCCACGTCGGGGGGCACCGGCGCCACCGATGCGGGTGCCAACGCTCAACAGGCGGGTGCGCTCGACGCCGCGGGCCAGGCGACGGCCGCGCAGCTCGATCGGATCCTCGCGGGAGACCAGCGCTCCGAGGCCGAACGCGCGCGCGACGTTTACCGGCATCCCAGAGAGACGCTCCTGTTCTTCGGCATTCGGCCGAACATGCGTGTGGTCGAGGTGTGGCCGGACGGCGGCTGGTACACGGAGATCATCGCGCCGCTCGTCGAGCAGCACGGTAAGTACTACGCGGCGGTCGAGCCTCCCGATCCCCAGAGCCAGTTCGTCACTCGCGCGCAGCAGGCGTTCCGCGACAAGCTCGCGTCGCGGCCGGATCTGTATGGCGGGGCGCAGATCACGACGCTCGGTCGCGCGGGCGGCGACATCGCGCCGCCCGGATCGGCGGACATGGTTCTGACGTTCAGGAACCTGCACGACTGGATGGCCGACGGATGGGCTCCCCAGGCGCTCGCGGCCCTGTACCGGGCCTTGCGGCCGGGCGGCGTGCTCGGCGTCGTCGATCACCGCGGCAAGCCCGGGCTGCCGCAGGACCCGCGCGCCAAGACAGGGTATGTGAACGAGGATTACGCCATCCGGATGATCGAGGCGGCAGGGTTCGAGCTCTCCTCGAGGTCCGAGATCAACGCCAACCCGAAGGACACCAAGGACTACCCGCAGGGAGTGTGGACGCTACCGCCCACCTACCGGCTCGGCGCGCAGGACCGCGACAAGTACGCCGCGATCGGGGAGAGCGACCGGTTCACGCTCAAATTCATCAAGCCGGCATCGTCGGGACCTCACGAGTAGCCGGACGTTTCGAGTAGCGACGCCGGTGGGAGCGGCCCGCGCCTCGGCGCAGATCGAGAAGACGCGACCTTCACCAGGCGGCGTTCGTATCTGCACTGGCCACCGGCTTTGTCTGTGTTGAACTCTTCCCTCGCCTCCCGGCGCGCCTCCTGGCCCAGCGCGCGAACGCAGGCGCAGGCCCAAGTACAAGCGTCAGCGCTTGGGCCATTGAATGACCTCCATCGCATTGCCCTCCGGATCGACCGCAAGGGCGAACTGCAAGCCCGGCATCTGCCCTCCATAAGAACGAGGTTTGCCCGCCAGGCCACCCGCATCCTGGATCGCCTTCAGGGTCGCAACGACGTCAGGGACGCTCAGAAGCAAGTGCGGAACGCGATCATTGACGCCGAGATTGGTTTGCGTGATGACGAGCGCGGCATTCGTATTGGCTTTCGCAGCCTCCGCCGTGTTCCCGAAATTCAAGATGATCTCGAATGATGGTGCGCCCTTTCCCGTCCGGTTGACCTCCTTCAGGCCGAATACGGCCTCGTAGAACTTTGCCAAGGCCTCCGCGTCGCGCGCCACGACGCGTGTACAGCAAAGACTGAACCCGGACAGGCTCGCCTGCGCCGGGTAGTCATCCGCCGCGGCACCACGCCCCAGCATCAAAGCCGCACCTGCGATGATCAGCATGTCACCGATTCTATTCATCTGAAATACCTCCCGACGTCTTGCTTGTCGTGCTTCGAGCTCTTCCATCATCTTGCCCCACATGTCCCGCGCTTCTACCTGGGCGCCGGTCTAGAGACGGCTTCCAGCAGCGGCGCCAACTCGGGTGGCAGTCGCGTCGGGGGTGGGGGTGGCGCAAGCGTGTAACGGCCGTTCACGACCAAGTTGCGGTCCTCTCCCGTACAATCTTCATAGATCATGCGATGCAGGTTCGCCACCCGACGGTAGGTGCGGCGGATGTGCCATGGCACCGAGAACATGACTGGATCGATGATCGTCATCCGATCCTCGAGCTGATTGCCAATCATCCGGATTCGCTCGATGAAGTGCGCCTGCCCGCTGAGGATCGCGACGTCCTGGTCGTCCGTGCCTTCCCCGCCGAAAGCGAAGATCGGTATCACCGGGAGATCCTGCGGAACGAACGGGGACTGAACGGCAATCGTGTCGATGACGAGCGTCTGGCCCTCCCAGTGGCCGATGGAGTCCCCCCAGTAGGTGGGCCACAGATCCTCCTTCGCAGCGTGCGGCCGTCCGTCCGTGTACACGTGCCGGACTTCCCGACTGGAGAAGATCAGGACCGTCTCCTTCGGCGTGGTCAGCGCCTCGAACATCAGAGGTGAGAAGAGCATCAGAAACGGATAGCCGAAGGTGCAACTTGGGCTGCCGCTGAGGCCCGAGGGCCCGTTCTTACGCTCGCCTTGTTGCACCCTGTCGCGGAATGCGTTAGCCCTCTCGATCCTGGGCAGCATGTCGGACGTGTAGGGCGGCTGCCCCCATTGACGGATGGCTCCTCCCACAATGTCCTCCAGCGACTGCTCAAAGCCACCCGTGGCGTTGGGCGTGATCCCATCGATTTCCCACTGGCCCGACCAATCCGGCAGCTTCGCTTGCGCGCTGCGGGTCGAAGGAGCGGGTTCGGCGGTGTCTGCCCTGCCAGGGTCCAAGGCGCAGGAGACTCCCACTGCCGTCCCGAGGAGTGCGAGCCCGAGGGCCAGAACTGCTGTCGAGCGGGTCATGGATTTGATCCTGCCCCCGATTGACGTGGGGCCGTGCCGCCCGCCAGCGGTCCCTGAGGACCCATGCCGGCGAGGAATTGGCCGCCCTCGGTGCCGTCACGCGTGGGGTGCATCACGATAGTGACCTGGTCACCGGGTTTCAGTGTTCCCGGCCTCCATCCGACGCGTGCCAGATGCTCCGGGCTCGTCATCTCGATGCTCCATTCCTCCCGATCGGTCATCGTGAGCAACTGGATGAAGACGTGCGGATTGGTCCAACGCAACTCCCGGACGATGCCATGCAGCGTCACGAGCTTCGACTGGTCGAACATCGCGAAGGAATGATGCGCTGCGGAGGGGCGGCAAGGAGTGCTCAACGCTGCGGCAAACAGCCACGCAAGCACCTGTGGCGGGCTCGTTCGTTTGGTCATGAGAACCTCGGACACTGATAAGCTGGCGCCTTGGGCGGGCGCGAGTTACCCCGCCCGGCGCAGGGGTACAATCCTCAAAGGATCCTGACTAAGCCTTGCCCGGCCCCTGACTCATTGTGAAAAGACCTGACTTCCCGTGGTGAGCTCGGCTTCCGAAGCGGAAGCCTTTGCTTTTGCTGGGTTTTCCCTGGATCCCCGGCAGCGGCTACTGTTTGGGCCTGATGGCCATCCCGTGCCTTTGACGCCGCGGGCCTTCGACACGCTCCTCTACCTGGTCGAGCACCCGAACGAGCTCATCGACAGGCAGACTCTGATGAAGGCGGTCTGGCCGAACGTGATCGTCGAGGACAACAACCTCGATAAGCAGATCACGCTCTTGCGCAAAGCACTGGGGGAGAGCCCCGGAGATCATCGATTCGTCGTAACGATTCCAGGCCGAGGATTCCGGTTCGTTCCCGCTGTCCAACGCGAGCAATCGGCGTCGGAACAGACCGCGCGGCCAACGCAGGGTTCGCCTCGCCTCGCCCCTCGATTTCACCGTATCAGCCGTTTCCCGGCAGGCAAGAGGGCCGGGATCATTGCTCTGTTGCTCCTCGCTGGTGTGGGTCCGGTGTGGCTACTCGTGAGGTGGCAGGAGACCGGGGTTAAAACCACCGCCGCCCAAAGCGTGACGGGGAGGCAGATCGATACGGTTGCCTCGGCCATTCCGACGTCTGCTGGAACCCCGCTGTACCGCAAGCCACGCATCGCCATCCTGCCCTTTGTGAACCTCTCGCCGGATCCGGCCAACGCCTTCTTCACCGACGGATTGCACGAAGAGATTCTGGCGACCTTGGCTGCACGCGCCCCAGGCCTCGAGGTCATCTCGCGCACGACGATGATGACGTATCGGACACCCCAGCCCGTCGAGGCAATCGCCCGCGAGCTGGGTGCCACGCACGTCCTGGAAGGCTCCGTGCGGCGCGAAGGAAACGAGGTGCGCCTGACGCTGCAGCTCATCGATGCCAAGACCGACCAGCACCTCTGGTCGCAGGACTACGACCGCACGCTGAAGAATGCATTGACGCTGCAATCGGAAGTGGCCGCCCAGGTGGCATCGCAGCTCGCAGTGCAAATCAACTCCGGAGGCGGCGTCTTCAATGCCCCAACGCGAGACCCGGAGGCTTTTGACCTGTGGCTGAAGGCCAATCTCTACTGGCACTCCAACTACCAATGGTCCCAGACGCCGCTCGATACATTTCTCAAGTGGCAGGGATATCTCGACGCCGCGATTGCGCGAGACCCGGGATTCGCCGAGGCGTACGCAGAGCGCTCTACGGCGCGCTACGTGCGATTCATATTCAACCGTGACCCTCCCGGCATATTGGACGCAGCACGCGCCGACCTCGCAGTTGCGGAGCGGCTCGCCCCGAACGATCCGAGAATGCTGCTCAACAAAGCGGTCTGGCAGGCCTACATCGATCGCAACCTCCCGGGTGCGCTCAATGCATACGATGCGGCGATGGCGGCGGGCTTGTCCGACCCGACTCTGTTGTCCGTCTCGATGGTCGTGCTTCGTTTCGCGGACCGTCTGGACGAGTCCATTCAAGACGGGGAGCGTGCGCTGACGCTCGACCCCAAGAATCCCATCGTGTTCGGATACCTCATCGGCGCTCTTGTGGAGGCGCGGCAGGCCGCCGAGGCGCTGCGCATCGCGAAGCTGGCCGATTCCGAGTACCCCGAGCGTTTTGGAGCGACGGAAGAGGCTCTTCGCTGGTACTACACCGGCAGTCCACGCGCGTTGAGTACATTGGGTGCAAGAGTGGATCAGAGCCTCCCGAAAGAAATTACCGCAGGGGATGCCCTGGGGTCGGTTACCTCGATATTGAACGTGATGCGCTGGCAACACCGCTATCCGGCGATGGTGATGCTGCTCAACAAGGCCGCCTCGAAGACGATTCGCTCGGACCTGGAGTGCGCCGGCGACGAGCCGGTCGCGGGGCTGCGAGGTTGGGCGGATCTGCTCGCCGGCAATCGCGCGGCCGCAGCCCAAGATGGGCGCGAGGTGCTCGACTTCATCGCCCATCGGCCCGAGACGAAGTGGAATCGTGTATTGCTGCGACGTTTGACCGCCGAGGGCAATCTCTTCCTCGGCGATAAGGCGCGTGCACTCGCCGCCGCGCGAGAGACACTGAGAATTGCCGACTGGCCTGAAGACAAGGACTATGAGAGACCGAGCGTTGCGGCCGTTTACGCCTGGGCTGGCGCGATGGACGAGGCGACGACACTCCTCGAGCAACTCTCGACCGACATCCCGCAAAGCGTCTCGTGGGTCGAGATTGCGAGGGATCCGCTGTACGGGGTGCCGCTCGCCGGCAACGCGCGCTATCAGGCGCTGCAGACGCGGCTCGAAGCGCTGATGGCGGCGACGAAGCTCGAATAGCTCGAGCTGACCTGATCTATCCGCTTCTTCGCCGTTCAATGGTTGAAAACCATGGTCAGATGCGTAGTAACACCCGGCATCGTCGGGACCTCACGAGTAGCCGGACGTCTCGAGTAGCGACGCCGGTGGGAGCGGCCCGGGGTGTAGCGCCCCCCGCCCAACGCTGTTTGACAAGCGCCCCAGTGGGGCGCCCCTCCGGGGCTTTTCGACAGCGTTGGGCGGGGGGCGCTACACCCCGGGCCGCACCTCGGCGCCGATCGAGACGACTCGCCTCTTACCACATCGCCTTGAGACGCTCCGCAACGTCAACGGTCGTGTCGTCGGCGCTCTGGAGGGACGCGTCGTCGAGCTGCGGGCCGCGGATGGTGGTCGCATCGAAGACCTTGAGGACCTTGTCGGTGAGGAAGCGGCTGCGGCCGCCGTAGACATGGGCGTCCGACTGGCGCGATTGGCTCGTGATGGGGAATTTCAGCGGAGTCATGAGCAGGAGGTCGTTCTGCGCGCGCGTCAGGGCGACGTACAGCAGGCGGCGCTCTTCCTCGATGAGCTCGGGCTTGCCGGTCGCGAACTCCGAGGGGAAGCTGCCGTCCACGACGTTGAGCAAATAGACCGTGTCCCACTCCATGCCCTTCGCGGAATGGATCGTAGAGAGCACCAGGTAGTCCTCATCGAGCACGGGTGTTCCGGCGAGGTCGCTCGTCGCATCCGGCGGATCGAGCGTGAGCTCCGTCAGGAAGCGCTCGCGCGAGGGGTACTGGCCGGACAGCAGCTCGAGCTGGTCCAGATCGCCGACGCGCGTGTGGTAGTGCTCGTAGATGCGCTCGAGGTGCGGGCGGTACCACTCGCGTGCGAGGTGCACCTGTCCCGGCCACGGCCGCTGTGGGTCGGCGAGCTCCAGCATGAGGGCGGTGAGCTTGCGCCACTCGACGGCGCTCGGCTGCGGCGGTGAGAATTCCTTCAGGGCCTCGAGGGAGTGGCCTTGCGCCTCGAGCTGCTCCACGGCCTTGCGTGCGTTGGCCGGTCCCATGCCCTGCAGGAGCTGAATCACCCGAAAGGCGGCGAGCGTGTTGTGGGGATTGTCGGCCCAGCGCAGGATCGAGAGGAGATCCTTCACGTGCGAGGCCTCGAGGAACTTGAGGCCGCCGTACTTGACGAAGGGGATCTTGCGCTTGGCGAGCTCCACCTCCAGCACGTCGCTGTGGCTGCCGCTGCGGAAGAGCACCGCCTGGCGCTTCAGGGGCACGTTCGCCTCGCGCCGCTTGAGCACCTCCGCGCACACGAAGTCCGCCTGCCCCTGCAGATCGTCCACCGTCACGAGCCGCGGGCGCGCTCCGGTGCCGCGCGCGGCGAGCAGGTGCTTGCGGTGCTGGCGCGGCGCCTCGGCGAGCAACGCGTTGGCCGCATCGAGGATCTCCTGGGTCGAGCGGTAGTTCTGGGCGAGCGTGACGATCTCCGCACGCGGCTGGAAGCGGTCGGGGAAGCCGAGAATGTTCTCGACCGCCGCTGCGCGGAACGAGTAGATGGCCTGCGCGTCGTCGCCGACGACGGCGAGCCCCGCTCCGTCGGGCTTCATCGCGTGCAGGATCTCGGCCTGCAGGCGGTTGGTATCCTGATATTCATCGACGAGCACATGGTCGAAGTGCTCGCCGATGTGCCGCGCGAGCTTCGGCTCCCCCATCATCACGTGCCAGTAGAGCAGCAAGTCGTCGTAATCGAGGAGGCTCGAGCGCTGCTTGCGCTCGACGTACGCGCGGTAGAGCTTCGTGAGATCGGACTCCCACGGCGCGCACCAGGGGAACTGCTGCTCCAGGGTCTCCTTCAGCGTCTTCTGGGTGTTCACCCGGTAGGAATAGATCGCGAGGCACGCCTCCTTGCGCGGAAAGCGCTCGCCCTTCTCCGCGAACCCGAGCTCCTGGCGCAGCGCATCCATGAGGTCGGCCGCATCTCCCCGATCGATCACCGTGAAGTGCGGATCGAGCTGCAGGTGGCGGGCGTAGTGACGGAGCAGCCGGTTCGCCATCGAGTGGAACGTGCCGGCCCATGAGAGCCGCTGCGCGACGGTCTGGCTCACGCCGCCGAAGGACTCGCCGAGGGACTTCTTCACGATGTCCCGGGCGCGGCGGCGCATCTCGAGCGCGGCCCGCCGCGTGAAGGTGAGCAGCAGGATCCGCGCCGGATCGACACCGTGTACCACGAGATGCGCCACCCGGTGCGCGAGCGTATCGGTCTTGCCGGTGCCCGCCCCGGCCACGATCAAAAGTGGGCCGGACTTGAGGCCTTTCTCGGGCAGCGCCTCGCCGTGGGTGACCGCTCTGCGCTGGGCGGCGTTCAGCTTCGCGAGATGTGACGCAGTCGACATGCCGGCGGACTATACGGGCTCGCGACGCCCCGACGCTATCGACTCGGTTCACTTCGGAGCCTGGCCACGCGTCTCGCCGCACGACTCCGAAACCCCGTTTGTTAGCACTGTCGCCAGGCAGCTGCCAACCGCTCGGGTGCGCGCCCGTCCCTGAGCTCTCGGCGACGCCGGACAGCTACGTGGATCACGGAACTCGAGGCCCCTGACATGTGAACTTTCGGGGAACAGTGCCGTTCTATAAAGGGAGAAGGCTGGAACATTCATGCACGGTACGCAGCAGCTCGAGCCGAGAGATCAAGCGCCGCAGCGCGTCGTTCCTGTCGCGAATCTGCAGGAGTTCTTTCGCGACAATCTGCACGACGCGCTCGAGCGCCAGCGCCTCGAGGTGGAGGATCAAACCGAGCACTACGTCGTGAACCTTCTGACGCTGTTCGCGCGCTCGGAAGCGCTCTACGAGCCCTCGCCGGAGGGCCGGCGTCTGAAGCCTCTCGTGGTGATGCTCGCGGAGGCGCTCGAGGCCCGCTCGGCGGGGGACCGCCACCGCGGACTGCAGCGCCTCGGCGACGTTTCGCTGTTCGTCGCCGGCTTCTTCGCGCAGAGCTTTGCCCGCAAGCTCATCGACGTGGACTACCACATCGCGATGGGCGGACAGGCCTACCGCGCGCTCGCCGACGCCCTGGGCCGCGGCCGCGGCCGTGTGCTCGCGCAGGTCTTCGCGGAGCTCGCCGAGAAATTCCAGCCGCTCGTGGACGCGCTGAACGAGGTGAGCGAATCGTCCCATCGCCACACCGACGAGGACGTCCTGCGGCTCTACGAAATCTGGCTGAAGACGGGCAGCCGCCGCTCCTATCGCATCCTGAGAAGGCTCGGCGTGAATCCGGCGCCGTCCGCGCGCACGCCGCAGTGATCCTCAAGCAGATCCAGGAGCTGATCGGCGGCATCTACGACGTGAGCATCGCTCACGACGTGTACGACTTCCTGGTCACTGACCGTGAGCAGCTGCCGCCGTCCGCGCGCTCGCATCCGACCGACGAGCAACTGATCGTGGCCGCGGGAGAGAGCGGCGAGCTCGGCGTCTCGCTGTACCTCGACCCGGCACTCCTCGAGCGGCTGCGGCGGGCCGATCCGCTGCAATCACTCAATCGAGGCAACGTCGCGGACTACTGGACCGCCCTCGAGGGGGTGAGCCACTTCGTCTATCTCGCCTGGAACTGCGGGCACGACAAGACGGTATCGCTGCTCGAGCTGGAGCTGCAGGCGGAGATCGACAAGTACGTCGCGAGCTACTGGTTGCTCAAGCGCCAGCTCCCCGAGCGCTTCCCCGCGGAGCTCCTGCGCCTGCTCTTCGAGCGCACACGGGTCGATCCAACACTCGCGGCGGGGCGCGTTGCGATTTACCGGCGCGCGACACTCTATGCCGAGAAGTTCTGCCGGCGCATCGAGCGCGTGCTGCGCGAGCGGGGCGCGAGCACGGAGCGGCAAGCCCTCGCGGAGCTGCGGCGCTTCTATCGGCTGACGGATGCGAGCAAGCGGGCGCATATCGAGGCTCACGCCTGATCGCCGCCCCGGCGGGCGGGCGAACCCCGCGATTCACGTCTGATCGTCGCCCTCTTCGCGCTTGCGCTCTTCCAGCTGGCGCATTTGCTTGATCCACTCGGAGAGCTTGCGCAGGTCACGCCGGGGCCGCGGGCCGGCCGGGGGGGCCGAAGCGGAAGGCGCGGCTGGGACGGCAGGCGCGGCCGGGCTGCCGGCGGCGGGAGCCTTCCGGCTGTCGCCCTGCGCGCCTTTCGTGTAGGGGTCGTAGCCGAGGTCGGGGCGATACACCGGATGGGTCTCCTCCAGGGAGAGCGTGGTGCGCTCATACCCGGGCGGCACGTCCACCCATTCGACGCGGCCATTGCCGCGATCGTCATGAACGATTCTTCCGGTCCGCCGGCGCTCCCCCGTGGTGGCCGTCGTGTCGGACGGATCAGGCAGGGGAATCGACTCCCCTTTCGCGTTCGGCATCGAAATATGTCTTATGTCGCCGGCCCCGCCCGGCTGGATCACCGTATGCGGAGTGCACCCACGCCGGCTGTGCATCACGTCACGATTCATCCAGGGACGTGGCCTCCCGGAGTTGCGGGGCCGGGCACCTGGCCCAACGCCGCAGCGCCGGCCGCCGCCAAGTGGTGTGCCGCGCGCAGCAGACCGAGAGCGGTCTTGCCGTCCCGGATCTCGCCGTTGAGGGCGCGCCCGCACGCCTCCGCGAGCGGCACCCAGTGGACCTCGAGGACCTCATGAATCTCCGGCGCGGGGGCCGCGAGCTCGAGGTCGCGCGCCAGGAAAAGATGGAGCACTTCCGAGAAGACTCCGGGGGAGCTCAGATAGCTGCCGAGGCTCGACCAGCTGCGCGCGCGCACGCCCGCCTCCTCCGCGAGCTCGCGCCGAGCCGTCGCGAGCGGCGGCTCGCCCGGTTCCAGCTTTCCGGCCGGAAGCTCCCAGAGCCAGCCGCCCGCCACGTAGCGGTACTGGCGCAGCAGACAGACCCGCTCGTCGCGATCGATCGCGGCCGCCACGGCTCCGCCGGGGTGGTGAACCACCTCGAGCTCCGCGCCCTTGCCGTTCGGCAGCAGCACCTCGTCCACGGTGACCTTGACGATGCGGCCCTCGAATCGCGTGGTGGTCCGGGTCGGCGTCATCAAAAAGGGCCGCGCGCCAGCCGCTGCTCCGCGGCGCTCAAGACCCACCGTTGCGGCGGAAACGCACGTACGGACCGGCGCCCGGCACGATCGCGACGCCCGCGCGGGCGGTTTGGGTGCTGATGGCAAGCTCGTCGGCAGTGAGCTCGACACGCATATCCGTGAACTCGACGCCGCCGGTCCGAGGCGAGATCATCCGGCAGCGGGCCGGGTCGTTCGATGCGGTGAAGTGGTCGCCCTCCTTCTTCCATTTGAGATCGCAGCCCTGCATGGGATGGACGTCGTCGGGTTGCAGCGACGTGAACAGCTCGGGCGTCGTGTCCGCGCCGCGCCAGCGCCCCGGATCGGCGAGGGACCACATCGTCTCGACGATCTCGTCCTTCCCGGTGTTGAAGGTCAGCAGCCGCTGCAGGATGACATGCGCTGTCGGGCCTTTCGTCATCTCCTGCATGTAAAAGACGTGGGTGCCGATCTCCTGGGCTTCGACCGGCACCACGGTGAGGGCGACCGGCTCGCCCGGAGCGCGTCCCGCCTGCTGCTCCTCGGCGATCTGCACCTGGTTGTCATAGAAGCCGGGAAGCCACTCGGTCAACTGGACGAGATCGGCGTCCGTGCGCTTTGCATGGCCCGCGCATCCGGCGGCGAGCACCGCGGCGGCGGCAACGAGCAGGACACGCGTTCCGCTAGCCATAGGTCGACCTCCATTCCGCGCGATAGGTGAGCCCGAGCACCATGAGCCGTTCGAGGAGTTCGGAGTACTCGATCCCCGAGGCCCGAGCCGACTCCGAGAAGTCCTCGGCCGCCTCGAGGTTGGGGTTCGCATTCGCCTCCAGCGCATAGATATTACCCTCGCTGGTCACCCGGAAGTCCATCCGCGCATATCCCGACAGGCCGAGCGCCCGGTAGATGCGCCGCGAGAGCCTGTCGAGGCGCGCGAGCACGGCGGGCGGCAGATCGGCCGCGGCGCGGGTGCTGATGCCGTATCGCTGCTGGTAGCGCTTGTCCCACTTCACCTTGCGCGTCGCGATGGCCGCGAGCGTGTGCGGCATGGAGCCGAACACCATCTCCCAGACCGGCAGCCGGGTGAGGCGCTCGTTGCCCATCACCCCGACGTAGAGCTCCCGTCCCTCGATGTACTCCTCGACGAGCGCATCCGTGCCGACTTGCTCATGCACAAATTCGATGCGCTCCTTCAGGCGCGGTGCGTCGTCCACGACCGAGGCCTGCGCGATGCCGAGCGAGGCGTCCTCCACCGTGGACTTCACGAACAGAGGAAACTTGAGCCGGCGCGGCGCATGGAAGCGGGCCCCGCGCCGGAACACGGCGAACTGCGGCGTCGGCACGCGGTGGAACGTCAAGAGCTGCTTGCAGAGCGACTTGTCGCGCGAGAGCAGCAGCCCGCGCGGATTGCAGCCGGTGTACGGCTGCCGCAGCAGCTCGAGGAAGGCGACGACATGCTGGTCGTAAGTGACGATGCCGTCGAACTCCTCGAGCAGGTTGAAGACGATGCCGGGCTTCCAGTCGGCGACGGCTCCCCTCAGCTCCGTGAGGCTGTCGAGCACTCCGAGGCAACGCACCTCGTGCCCGCTGCGCTTCAGCGTCGAGATCACGTCGTACTCGGTGCGCCACTCGTCGATCTCCTTCTCGTCATGGCCTTCCAGGCTTTCCGGTGGTACGAGGCTTCCATGCACGACGACCAGCGCGCGCTGCTTCTTCATAGAGCGAGGTGCGGGGTCTCACCCTGGGCGTAGAGGCGCGCGATGCGTCCGAGGATCCAGCGCACGTTCCGCACGGCGTCGCGGCGGCTGCCGCGCACGTGCAGCTCGAGCGCGTCGCAGCGCTCGATGAGCATGCGCAGGATCTGATAGACGCTGTAGCGCTCAAGTCCCAGCTGCCGCGAGGCCGAGGCGACGAGGCCGGCCTTCGCGGCGCGCAGCAGCGTCGCGGCGCGCATGGCGCCTCTGCGCTCCCTCTCGGCGCTGAACACTTTCAGCAGCAGCTCCTCGGCGAGCCCGCGGCGCTCGTGACGCCGGCGGGCGAGCTTGCGGCGATAGAGTGCCGCGAGCGTGCGCGTGTCGTCGGCGATCGCATCGACGCGCTGCCGGCTACGCACGGGCGGGGGCTTGTCGCGGACGCTGTCCATCAGATCATCGACGAGGCTCAGCTTCTGGAACGCGGGCCACGCGGCGTAGGTCTTGCGCCAGTCGGACCTCGGCTTCAACCACACCGCGAAGGTCTCGGCGAAGTCCTCGGTCGGGTGCGCCTGGGCATACCACTCGCCGAGATGATGCACGTAGCGCCGGCTGCCCGGCCGCGCGCGATAGCGGTGCGGGTAAGGGAGCGAAGCGGGACCGAACACCTCGCGCCAGCGCCGCCGGCGGCGCAGGCGGTAGGCGTTGTCGAGGGCATGCCCCGCTTCGTGCCGCAGGATGCGCATGAGCCAGCGCGCGTTACCGCCTTCCACCTCGCGCATGATGCGGCGCTCGAGGCGCTCGAGGCGCGGATGCGCGAGATAGAACGGAATGGCGATGCCCGGAACACCGTCGGGCGAGAACCACTCCTCGGCGAGCCAGGCGTGCGGGCGAAAGCCGATGCCGCGGCTCTCGAGCTCGCGGTGGAGCCTTCTCACGTAGGGCGCGAGCCGCGAGCGCTCGAGGGTGAGCCGCAGGTCGCAGAGGCGCATCGTGAGCAGCTCCTCGTCAGGCAGGCGCGTCCACGACAGGGATCGCCTGGACGGCGATCGCCGCGGGCGGGCGTCTGTCGAGCGACGCGGGGACGGGCGTGCGGGGGCCATCGGTGCGATCTTCGGACTGTCGTGCAAGCTTACCCATCCGGGGGCCCGGTGTCCCCTCGAAAAGCGGCCTTGCCCCTACGCGGAGCCCTGCGTGGCGGCTCGGAAGAGCTGATCGGCGAGTCCCTCGATGAGATCGAGCCGGGCGAGCCTGCCGCGCCAGGCAGGTGGGATCGCCTCCACCCCGTAATGGGCGCCGGCGAGCTGGCCGTACGCCGCGGTCACGACATCGGAGCGCTCGCCGAGGTTCGCGGCGAGGAGCGCGCCGTCCCGGAACGTGATCGTGCGATCGAACGCCCAGAGCGCGGCCTCGAGCGCCTGGGTGATGGTGTGGCCGGTATGGACCTGGCCGGGGCTCTTGCGCCGGTAACGGCCGCGCAGGAGCGAGCGGACGCGCGGGCGCAGGTCCGCGGCTTCCAGATCGCCGAAGCCGTGGCGCGGCGCGAGCACCTCGTCCTTCGGTAAGCCGGACATGGCCGCGTGGAGCATGGCGGCAAAGACGCGGCAGGCCTCGACCACCGCGGGAGCCTGGGAGGTGACGCGCGCCGCATCGCCTGCGAGGCGGACGGCCTCCTCGACCCTCGCGAATGCGAGCATCACCGCGGGCGCGATCCGCGAGAGGGGCTCGGGATCGAGATGCGTCGGCTCGTGGGAGCCGGGGAAGACCTGCCGGCGCCACTGCGCGGTGGCGAGCGCGCGCGCGGCGCCCGGGGTCATCCCGACACAACGGCCGGTCGCCGAGAGATAGCCTTCGTGCTGCCAGCGCACGTAACGCTCGATCTGGTCGCGCGTATCGAACCCTCCGCAGGCGACGAGGCTGTCGGCGAGGCACAGGGCCATTGCGGTGTCGTCGCTCCACGCGCCCGCGGGCAGATCGAAGCGGCCGCCGCCGACGGGATCGGTCACCGGCGTGAAGCTGCCGGGCTCGAGGCTCTGCGTGGCAACCGCGAGCGCATCGCCTGCCGCGAGGCCGACGAGCGCGCCGCGGAACCGGCTCCTCGAGCCGCTCGGCTCGGCGGCCACAAGCCTGCGGACCCAGCCCCGGACATATTCGATCTGGCTCGACGTCTCGGGGACGGACGGCCAGATCTCCGAGCGGGCGCTTTGGCGCCAGGCGCGGTTGAGCGCCTCGAGCGCAGCATCGCCGGCGAGGCCGCGCTCGACGAGCAGGCAGCCGACCACCGTGCCCGTTCGCCCGATGCCGGCGTGGCAGTGCACGTACACGCAACGGCCCGAGCGCAGCGAGCTCTCGATGACCTCGAGGATGCCGAGCATGTGCTCGGGCTCAGTGGGAACGCCGTGGTCGCGGATCGGCTTGCGGTGATGCCGGACGCCGGCGGGCAGGAGGTCCGCGTACGGCGGGAGCTCCTGCTCCTGCGTCAAATCGACGAAGCAGTCGATGCCCGCGGCGAGCAGCCGCTCGATCCGCTCGCGCGAGGTGCCCGGCTCCGCGGCACCCGGATATTCGCCCGCGAGCAGCTGCCCCGGCAGCACCCAGTAGCTGTTAAGCAGAGGCGCGGCCGAGAGCGAGCTCATACTCTTCGGCTTCCGTCATCGGCGCGATGCGGCGGGCGTCGAGCCCGGCGAAATCGTGCAAGCGGGGGTCGGCGAGGTGCTCCGGCTCGACGTGGCTCAGGGCCGAGAAGATCGTGTCGGAGCGACCGGGGTGCTCGAGCTCCCATGCCGCCAGCATCCTCTTCACCGCCACGCGCTGCAGGTGCTCCTGCGAGCCGCAGAGATTGCAGGGGATGATGGGGAAGTCACGGCTGCGGGCGTAGCGCGCGATGTCGCGCTCGCAAGCGTAGGCGAGCGGGCGGATGACGATGTGGCGACCGTCATCGGAGAGCAGCTTCGGCGCCATGGCCTTCAGGCGTCCGCCGAAGAACAGATTGAGGAAGAACGTCTGAACGATGTCGTCGCGGTGGTGGCCGAGCGCGATCTTGGTGACGCCGTGCTCGGCCGCGAAGCGGTAGAGCGCGCCGCGCCGCAGCCGCGAGCACAGCCCGCACATCGTCTTGCCCTCGGGGATCACCCGCTTGACGACGCTGTAGGTATCCTGCTCGATGATGTGGTACGGCACGCCGAGCGAGACCAAGTACTGCGGCAGCACGTGCGGCGGGAATCCGGGCTGCTTCTGATCCAGGTTGACGGCGAGGAGGCTGAAGTCGACCGGCGCGCCGCGCTTGAGGGAGAGCAGGATGTCGAGCAGCGTGTAGGAGTCCTTGCCGCCCGAGAGGCACACCATGACGCGGTCGCCGCTCGCGATCATGCCGTAATCGTGGATCGCCTTGCCGGCGAGGCTGCGCAAGTGCGCCTGCAAGCGCTTGACGGTCCGCGAGCTCGCGACGCGCGGTGGCTCCTCCCCGCTCATCGCTCAGGCGGCGGCGATGCTCGTCGCGCCCTCGAGGTACTTTCCCTCCAGGTAGCGCACGAAGGGGGCCGCGGAGAGCGACTTGCCCGTCGCCGCCTTGAGAAGCTCGTGCACCGAGACCTTGGCGCCCATGCCGTGCACGTGCTTGCGGAGCCAGCCGGTGAGGCCCGAGAACTCCCCGCGGGCGATCTCTGCGTCGAGGCCCGGCACCTCCGAGCGGAGGCTGTCGTAGAGCTGCACGGCGATGACGGCGCCGAGCGCGTAGGACGGGAAGTAGCCGAAGGAGCCGACGGCCCAGTGAATGTCCTGCAGGCAACCCTCCGCATCGTTGCCGGGGCGGATGCCGAGCCGCTGCTCCATGCCGCTGTTCCAGGCCTCCGGCAGGTCGCGCACCGCGAGCTCCCCGCTCAGCAGCTTCTTCTCCAGGTCGTAACGCAGCAGGATGTGCAGCGGGTACGTGAGCTCGTCGGCGTCGACGCGAATGAGGCTTCGCCGCACGTGCGTGACGTGGGCGTAGACGTTCTCCACATCCCATTCGGGGCCGGTCACACCGAAGTGCTTGGCGAGGAGCGGACAGAGATACGTGACGAACGGGCGGCCGCGGCACACGAGCATCTCGAGGAGCAGCGACTGGCTCTCCTCGAGCGCCATGCCGCGGTCGCGGCCCACCGGCTGGTCACGCCATTCCTGCGGGAGGCCCAGGTCGTACATGGCGTGGCCGGTCTCGTGCAACGCGCCGAGCAGGCCCGAGAACAGATCGGAGCTGTCGAAGCGGGTGGTGACGCGGATGTCGCCAGGCACGCCTTCGGTGAAGGGATGCTCGCTCTCGTCCAGCCGGCCGCGATCGAACGGGAAGCCCACGGCCTTCATGATCTCAACGGCAAGCGCGCGCTGCTTGCCCGGCGGGAACTTGCCGGTGAGGAGTCTCATCGGACGCGAGTCCTGCACGCCGATCACCTCGCGGATGAGCGAGGGGAGCCGGCGCGACAGCGCCTTGAACACCGTCTCGATGTCGGTGGTCGTGATGCCGGGGCTGAACTCGTCGATCAGCGCATCGTAGTGGCCGAGGTTCAGAGCCTGGCCGAGCAGCGCCGCCTTGTCCCGTACCAGATTCACCACTTCCTCGAGGTGCGGGGCGAACAGCTCGAAGCGTCCCTGCTGCCGCGCCTCGAGCCACTGAACCTCGGCGCGTGAGGTGGCGCGCGCGAGGCGCGAGATGAGCGACACCGGCGTCGCGATGGCGTGGTCGCGCTGGCGGCGCATCTCGCGGAGATTCGCGACTTGCCAGTCGATCAAGGTCTGGGCGTTCGCCTGCGCGCGGTCGAGCAGCCGCGTGATGCGGGGCGAGGTGAGCAGGGCGTGGTATTCGGTTTCCAGCGCGGCGAGCTGCTCGCCGCGAATTTCCGCGCTCCCGCGCGGCATCATCACGGCCGCATCCCAGCGCAGGAGAGACAGCGCTCCGCGAAAGGCGTGGAGACGCTTGAATTCCTGCTCGAGCTGCTTGTAGGGCGACGCTGACATGGTTCTTTGGCTACCGATCGTTCCGCGGGCGAGCCCCGCTTGTGGATGAGGAGGGGGTCCGCGATGCCCGCACCGAGCGGCACGGGAGGCCAGGGGAACGACGGTAGTTTACCCCGGACAGGGAGCTCGGGGCCGGGTCCCCGCCAACTTGTCGATAGGAATCAGCTGGTTGTCCGCCCATATGTGTAGTTGACAGCGCTGTGACGGCAGCGCCACGATGCTGCATCGCAGCAATTACACTACCGCCAGGCTTGAAGGAAGTGAGCGCACGCCGGCCAGCTCGCGACGAGTACGCCGATGCCCGCCGATACGACGATCAGCGCGACGAGTATCAGCCCTATCGCGACACGGCGCCTCAAAGCAGGTACGAGCTCCCGGTCACAGTCTACCGTGCCGACGCCGGCCGTCCACGCGGTAGACTGCGCGCCTTTCGACCGGCATCACCTCAACCGTCAAGCCGGCCGCGAGTCCACGCATGCCCCTGCGAATCTGCTTCGTCGCTTCGGAAATCGCCCCGCTCGCCAAGACCGGCGGACTGGCCGACGTGACTGGCGCTCTCATTCGATACCTCCAAGGCGCGGGCCACGACGTCCGGCCGTTCTTGCCGCTGTACTCGAGCATCGACCTGGCCTCGATCGCGGCCGCGCCCGTGGACGTCCTCCACGACATCCCGCTCGAGGTGGGCCCCCACCGCTTCCGCTACTCGGTGGTCGCCGCACGGCTTCCGGGATCTGAGGCCTCGGTGTACCTGATCGACTGCCCCGCGCTCTACGCGCGCGGCCGGATCTACACGACCGACCCGGACGAGCATCTGCGGTTTCTCGCGCTGACGCGGGCCGCCTTCGAGTGCTGCCAGCGCATGGGCTGGAGCCCTCAGATCCTGCACTGCCACGACTGGCATACCGCCTTCGGGCCGCTCTACCTGAAGGCGCTCTACGGGTGGGACCGTCTGTTCCAACCGACCCGCTCGGTGCTCACGCTCCACAACGTCGGCTACCAGGGCGTTTTCAGCGCCGCGGCGGTGGACGACCTGCAGCTCGGCGCGAGCCGCTACCTGCTGCATCAAGACGACCTCAAGAGCGGCGTCATCAACCCGCTCAAGCACGGGATCCTGTACGCGGATGCCGTCACGACCGTGAGCCCGACATACGCGAAGGAGATCCGTACGCCCGAGTACGGCATGGGCCTCGAGCAGGCCCTGAGGGCGCGGGGGGATTCCGTGCTCGGTATCCTGAACGGCGTGGACTACGCCGAGTGGGACCCGCGCACCGACCAGTATCTGCCGCGTCATTACGACGCCGGGCGTCTCGGCGTGAAGGCGGAGCTGAAAACGGCGCTCGCCGCGCGCGCCGGACTCGTGTGCGGGCCGCAAACGGCGCTCGCCGGCGTCGTGACGCGCCTCGTGGCGCAGAAGGGGGTCGATCTCCTCGTCCAGGCGCTACCGCGCATGCTCGCCTCGCGCGACCTCATTTGCACGGTGCTCGGCGAAGGAGAGGAGCCCTACGAGCGCGCGCTCCTCGAGCTCGGCCAGGCCTTCCCGCAGCGGCTCACGTTTCACCGCGGCTACAGCGAGGAGCTCGCCCACTGGATCGAGGCGGCGAGCGACGTGTTCATCATGCCGTCGCGTTACGAGCCGTGCGGGCTCAATCAGATGTACAGCCTTCGATACGGCACCGTCCCGGTCGTCCGCGCGACCGGCGGGCTCGCCGACTCCGTGCAGCCCTACGATCCGGCGAGCGGCACCGGCACGGGAGTACTGTTCACGGAGTACGCGCCCGAGGCGCTCGAGCGGGCGCTCGGCGCCGCGCTCGACCTCTACGCCTCCCCCGCGCACTGGACGCGCATGATGCGCAACGGCATGGCGCAGGATTTCTCGTGGACACGCCAAGGGGCGCAGTACGTGGAGCTCTACGAGCGGCTCGAGCGCCTGCCTCGAGCGGGCGGTGCGTGACGGGACGTGAGACGGAGCCGCTATCGCAGAGAGAACGTGCCGCTCTGCTCGAACGGGACCGAGCGCAGGAGGCCCTGGGAGAGGCGGACCTTGCCGACGATGTGGTACTCGATCTGGTCGGAGTGCGAGCCGCGGGAGAGCAGGCGCAGGAGAGCGCCGGCGAGGTTGGCGGTCACGTCCATGTCGAACTCGGCCTCGCCGAGTGCGGGGACCATGAAACTGGCGCTCGAGACTCCGCTCGCAGCGCGCTCTCCCGCGATGTCGAGCGTGTAGGAGAGACCCTCCACGGGGAGGACTCGATCGTTCGGGTTCTCGACGCGCATGCGGACCTTGAGCTGCTGCGCGAACAGGTCGCTTCTGCCGAGCTCGATGCTCACGACCGAGAGCCGCGGCGGCTCGAACTTCGGCACCAGCATCGAGCAACCCGCCGTCATCGCGAGGAGGGCTGCGATCAGGACGGCGGCAATCTGCGCAACGTGTGGTCTCATGTGGCGCGTCCGTAGACTCGGTTGAGATGCAAGTAGTGGCCGGCGAGCTCCGGCGTCAGCGCTCCGGCGGGCAAACGCCAGAGCCAGTTTCCCCGCGTCGTGGCAGGCGTATTGAACCTCGCGCTCGAGCCGAGCGCCAGGAGGTCCTGCACCGGAATCACCGCGAGTGCGCTCACCGACCCGAGCGCCGCGCGCACCAGAGCCTCCGGCATCGCGCCCGCGCCGGGCCGCGGGCCGGGCGGGAGTCCCAGATAGAAGCCGACGCGCCGGGCGGTCTCGGCGTCGAGGCTTGCGTACCACCCGACCGCCGTGTCGTTGTCGTGCGTCCCGGTGTAGACGACGGAGTGGCGCTCGTGCATGTGCGGAAGATGAGGATTATCGCCCGAGCCGTCGAAGCCGAACTGGAGCACGCGCATGCCAGGCAGCGCGAACCCGCGCCGCAGGTCCTCCACATCGGGCGTGATGACGCCGAGGTCCTCGGCGATGAGGGGCAGCTCGCCCAAGTCCTCGCGCAGCAGATCCTCGCGCAGCGTCCGCAGGAGCGCCCAGCCGGGCGTACGCTTCCACGTGCCGCCGCGCGCATCGGGTGCATCGGCGGGCACGGCCCAGTGCGCGGCGAGCGCCCGGAAGTGGTCGAGGCGCAGGAGGTCCACGCGATCGAGCTGGCGCCGCACGCGGTTGCGCCAGAACGCGAATCCGTCGCGCAGCATCGCGTCCCAGTCGTAGAGGGGATTGCCCCACAGCTGTCCGAGCTCGGAGAAGTAATCGGGAGGCACGCCGGCCACGGCGCGCGGCCGGCCCGTCGCATCAAGCTGGAACTCGCCGCGGTGCGCCCAGGTCTCCGCCGAATCGGGCGCCACGTAGAACGGCAGATCGCCGAAGAGGAGCACGCCGCGCGAGCGGGCGTGGTCTCGCAGGCGCCGCCACTGCCAGGCAAACGCGAACTGCGCTGCCTCGATCTCGCGGATCGCCTCGGACTGCTGCTGCCTCGCCCGCTCGAGCGCTTGGCGGTCGCGGTCCCGGTGCTCGGCGGGCCAGCTCCACCAGGGAGCGTGCCGGTTGAGGCGCGAGAGCATCTCGAAGCAGGCGTAATCCTCGAGCCAGGGGCGCGCCGACTCGACGAACGATCGGTGCTCAGCCGTGTCGAGCGGCGGCAACTCCTCGCGGTCGAGCAGTGCCGGATTACCGGCGGAGTCGGAACGGACCCAGTACGGCGAGCCGTCCTCTCCGGTCGGCCCGACCGGCAGGAACTGCCAAGCCGTGAATCCCGCGTCGGCCAGCCAGTCGATGAACGCGCGCCCTCCCCGCCCGAGCGCTCCGGTGAGGCAGGAGAGCGGTAGCAGCGCGCCGGCGCGCCGGCGGCTCAGTGCGGGTGTGCGCATCGCTCGGGTCCTGTCGCGGCTCGTGTCCTAGCGCACGCCGTGCACGAGGTCCTCGATACGCGCCCGCCCGAGCCTCCACTGCCTCATGAGCTGCTTGCGCAGGCGCACGATCACCTTCAGCCGCTCGAACACGCGCCAGAGGAGCGGCGCGAAGAGCTTCGGGATGCCTTTGCGGAAGATGTGTCCGTCCCGGAGCGTCCTCGCGCCGACGAACTCCGGGAACATGCGCTCGACGCGGTGCAGCTCCTCGATGGGATCGATGCCCATCGCGGAGAGCTTGCGATAGAAAGGGCCCGGACGCCCGTCGCCGGCGCGCGTGTGATCCATCACGATCGCATCGACCACGTAGAGCGGCTGCCTCCCCTGCAGGAGGCACCCCCACGCCCAGTCCGTGCCCCACGTGCTCTTGGTCCAGTCGAACGTGTGGATCAGGTGCTCGAGGGCCGGGGTCGAGAAGCACGGCGCCATCACCTCGACGAAGCTCACCCGGCGCAGCACGCAAGTCGGATTGTGCACGAGCACGTTGAGGGTCGTGTGGGTGAACCAGCGAAGCGCAGGCTGCGAGACGTAAGTCGAGTAGCGCTCGCAGAAGTCGAAGAACCGCGAGACGTCCCCGGGCTTGAGGTAGACGTCATCGTCCATGATCCAGACATACCGGTACGGCCAGGGTTGCGGGCGGCGCCGCCAGAACTCGAGGAAGCCCTCGAGCTTGTTGTCGCCCCCGCCGCAGTAATACTCGGCGATGCGCTCATCCGCGGGAGGCACGTACCAGCTCACGCAGCAGTCCCAGTTGCGTTCGCGATCCTCCGCAATCAGCCGCCTGTGCAGAGAATCCGCGCCCGCCCGCACGAAGAGCAGATGCGGTCGAGTGGTCACCGGCCGCTCACGCGCCGTCCGAGAAGCGCCTTCAACTCGCTCCAGTCGTTCGGGAAGAGATTGAGCGCCTGGGCCTTGCGACCGGCAATGGTATCGAAGCCTGTGTCGAGGCCCTCGGAGATGAGCGCAGGCAGATTCTCGCGCAGCACGCGCGATGTGGGGTCGAGCCGCGTGATGAGGCCGAGTCCGCTCGGGCGCGTCGCGATGGTGTGGATCGAGAGATCCGGACGGTGGCGCTTCAGCACTCCGATGAGCCGCCAGACATCGCCGCTCCAGAAGGCCGTCGTCTGCTCCCGCGCGGCGGTCCGCTCATCGAGGGGATGGCAGTCGTGCACGAAGATCAGCGAGTCCGGATCGCAGAGCGGCTCGAGGTTCATGAAGTCCCGGAGCGCGAAGTCGAAGTGGTGCAGGCCGTCGATGAAGGCCATGCGGACGCGCCGGCCGCCGAGCTCCGCGAGCGCATCGCGCCGGGCAAAGAACTCATCGCTCGTCTCCGCGAAGATCTTCTGGAGCGGCCCGACCGGCCGCTTCAGGCGCGGCTCAGGGTCGATGCCGAGCGCGTGCGTTTCGGGCTGTAGAAGCGCGAGCGAGTCGCCGCGCGCCACGCCGATCTCGACGTACGTGGCAGGCTTCACGTAGGCGTGGATGCGCGCGAGCACGTGCAGGTAGTCCTCCCCCGGCAGCTCGAGCTCGGCCAGCAATTGATAGGCCCGGGTGTAGTCGCACCAGCCGAGCGCGCGCCGGCAGAGCTCGGCGGCCCGCGACCGCTGCCCGACCCAGCGGTTGACGCGCGCGCGATAGTAGAGGTGGCGCGCCTTGGCGCGGTGGCTGCCCTCACTTCGCCGGTCGCGAGCATCCGACTCAGCGTGGAGATCTGGCGCGTCGCGCGGCCGGTCGGGGCGGACGCTCGCTTGCCGGGGTGCGGTCATGGTGTCAGGTCGCGGAAGCGCGCCGCATCACGCCGCCGTGCTCCGCCTCCGCCGCGCTCTGTGCGGCGGGGCGTCCCGTCGAGACCGGGCGCGACAGGCTCTCGGGCGCGGGACGCCCGAGCAGACGGTAGAGGTTTGCGAGCTGGCGGCGGTAGAGCTCATCGAACTGTCGCACGGCCTCCGGGGGATTGTAGTCGCCGAACCACCAGAACCAGTCCGAGCTCTCGCAGAGCGCGAGCTGGCGCTCGGCGGCCGCCCGGCGCTCCCCGATGAGCTCTTGCCGGCCGAGGGCCTCGTCGAACGCGAGTTTCGCATCGCAGAGCAGGTCCCACGCGGCGTTCTTCCCCGCATCGCCCATCCAGGTGCCGAGCGTCCCGTGAACCCAGCTGCCGGCGACCACACGCTGCAGCGGAACCGGCTTGAGGCCGCGCGCGACGCAGTCGGAGAGGGTCGTGAGCTCGAGCGCCGGATCGCTCGCGAGCACGGTGTACAGAGCATCGAGGAAGTAGTAGCCGTTGAAGGGGTAGTACTCCCAGGCGTTCTCGCCGTCGAGCGCGACGAGCACCGCCCGGTTGGGGCCCGCGGCGGTGCCGCGGGCCATCTGGGCCAGCTCGTGCGCGAGATTCCTCGCGGCATCGTCGCCGCGCCAGGTGGCGTAGGTGAAGCCGGCCAGGTCGGAGAGGCGGTCGTCGCGGAAGAAACACTCCATGCGCCCGCCCGGCAGCTGATACGGCCGGTCGGTGGGGCTCGCGTCGTCGCGATTGGCGCCGCTCGCCGCGAGGCTCGCACGCAGCACGTTGCCGCTCGAGGCCGCCCAGCGAAAGCCTTGAGCGTCGAGCAGCTGCAGCGCCGCGACGCTCACGGCGCCTTCGGAGGGCCAGCACCCCTCGGGAGGCGCTCCGAAGGATCGCGTGAACACGCGGATGGATTCGGCGACTTGCCATGCGGCGCGCTCGGCACCGCCGGGATACCCGGCGTGCCGCGGCAGCGGGCAGTCCGGCACGGACTCCCGCGCCGCGCGAAAGTCGAACAGCAAGGGCAGGATCGGATGGCTGTAGGGCGAGACGGAGAGCTCGCAGCGCCCCTGCTCGCGCAACCGCTTGAAGCGCGGAATGACGCTCCCGAGCAGCTCTCCGACGAGCGTGAGCAGCTCGCGGCGGTGCGCGGGGGTGAAGTCCCGGCCCCGCTCCGTGAGCGCCGTGATCCGCATGTCGGAGCGCCGCACGGTCTCGCCGACCCACGCGATGTGGTACCACACCGCGAGATCGTGGATGAGCTGGTCGGAGGCGTACGCGGCACGTTCGGGGGTCGCCAGGGTCTCCGCGAGCGTCGCGAGCTCGAGGTAGGGGCCGAAGCGCTCGATCATGGTCTTGCGCTGAGCACGCAGGCAGGCGCGCAGCACCTCGACCCGCTCGGCGCCCCGCTCGGGGAGCGGTGCGGGCCCGAGGAGTGCGAGCACGGGGTCCGGCAACGGCTCGCCGCGCCTCAAGTGGCCGTCCACGCGCTCCGCGAGCTCGCTCAGCTGCTCGAGCAGGATCGGCGTGAAATTAACCACCGCGCGCGCCTCCGGATGCGCCTCGAGGTGCGCGGCCATGTCCGTGTAGTCCTTGATCGCGTGCAGATACGTCCAGGGCAGCGCGTACTGGCCGGTGAGGGCGTCGCGGTACTGCGGCTGGTGCATGTGCCACAGCAGCACCACCGGAAGTCGGGGCGGCGAGGTCATCGAGGGGAATCTACCATCATTGAGCCGGGAGCTTGCGGAGCATGTCGGAAGTGACGAGCACGACGCCCTTCTCGGTGACGTGGAAGCGCTGTGCGTCGGCCTCCCGGTCCACCCCGATGCGCATGCCGTCCGGGATCTGGCAGCCCTCGTCGATGATCGCATGTCGCACGTGGCAGCTGCGGCCGATCTCGACGCGCGGCAGGATGACGGCGTCCTCGACGACCGAGCGCTCATCGACCCGCACGTCGGAGAAGAGCAGCGAGCCGCGCACGGTGGAGCCCGAAATGATGCAGCCGCCCGAGACCATGGAGTTGATGGCGATGCCGCGCCGGCCATCCTCGTCCAGGACGAATTTCGCGGGAGGGGAGTGCACCTGGTACGTCCAGATCGGCCACTCCCGGTCGTAGATGTTGAGCTCCGGGTTCACGTGGACCAGCTCGACGTTCGCCTCGTAGTAGGCGTCGATCGTCCCCACGTCTCGCCAGTAGCTCTGTGCGCGGGTCTTCACGTCCTGAAACGGGTATGCGAAGACCTGCCGGTTGCCGATCGCGTGCGGGATGATGTTCTTGCCGAAGTCATGCTGGGACGCGGCATCCATTGCATCGTCCACCAGGAGCTTCTCGAGAAGCCGCGTGTTGAAGACGTAGATGCCCATCGAGGCGAGGATCGACTCGGGGCGGTTGGGCAGATCCTCCGGCGCGGGCTTCTCGATGAACTGAGTCACGCGGTTCCACTCGGTCGCGGTGAGCACGCCGAAGCTGCGCGACAGTTTCGCGGGCAGCACCACCGCGCCGACGGTCACGTCCGCGCCCTTCTCCACGTGGTAGGCGATCATCGGACCGTAGTCCATCTTGTAGATGTGGTCGCCCGCGAGGACGAGGACGTGCTTCGGCCGGTGCGAGAGGATCAGGTCGAGGTTCTGGTAAAGGGCATCGGCCGTGCCGCGGTACCAGGTCGCGCCGATCTGCTGCTGCGCCGGCACCACCTCGACGAACTCGCCGAACTCCCCGCGCAGGTAGCTCCACCCCTGGTGCACGTGCTGAATGAGCGACTGCGCCTTGTACTGCGTGAGGATGGAGATCTGGCGGATCCCGGAATTGACGCAGTTGGAGAGGACGAAGTCGATGATGCAGAACTTGCCGCCGAACGGCGTCGCGGGCTTGCAGCGGTGCTCCGTGAGATCCTTCAGCCGCTCGCCGCGGCCGCCCGCCATGACGACCGCAAGCGTGCCGCTCGTGAGGCGGCTCACGTAGCGGCCGGAGGATGTGCGCACGGGCGGTCTCGGCATGATGGCCTCGTACGATACCGAAGACAGGCGCGCTGTACGATACCTGGTGGCGCGCCCGCCGTCAGAGCCGCTTCATGAGTCCGAGCTCGTAGGGGTGGGAGAGCAGGTCGTGGAAGGGGTAGATGCGGATCTCGGTGGCGAACTGCCCGCTCGCGGGAGGCTGCTCGTCGAGCGCGAACACGGCCGCCCCGTCCGGCTGATGCTCGCCGGTCGCGGAAAGCGCCGCGCTCCACAATCCCTCGTGCTGCCCCGCCCGGTAGGACGATAGCGGCGGCGGCTCGAAGCTCGCCTCGGGCAGGCGCCGGCGCGCGACGAACTCGATGCGCACGTCGCTCGGGGCGAGCCCGGCGAGCGCGGCAGCAACGCGCACCGTCAGGCGCTCCCGCTGCGGCAGCTCGCTCGGCGCATCTGCGAGCAGCCGCAGGTCCACGTGCGGCCAGGCTTGCCGCACGCGCTGCTTCCACTCGGCGAGCGCGCGAGCCCCGGCGAAATCCGGCCCGGCGAGCAGCCGGTACTGGCGCGCGGCAGGGAGGTACAGGCCGTCGGCGTAGTCCTGCAGCATCCGCCGGGTGCTGAACTGCGGAATGACGGTCATCATCGCGCGCTTGCTGCGCCTCACCCACTCGGAGGAGTAGCCGTCCCCGTTGCGCGCGTAGTAGAGGGGCACGGTTTCCTCCTCGAGCGCATCGAGGATCAGCTCGGCCTCGAGGGCGTCGCGCCGCTCGGGATCGCGCACGTTGACGGGGGGTATGCCCCATCCGTTGTCGTAGGCCCAACCCTCGGCCCACCAGCCGTCGAGGATGCTCAGGTTGAGCCGTCCGTTGATGGCGGCCTTCATGCCGGAGGTGCCGCTCGCCTCGAGCGGGGCGATCGGATTGTTGAGCCACACGTCGACGCCCGCGACGAGCCAGCGGGCGAGCTGCATGTCGTAGTCCTCGATGAAGACCACTCGGCCGATGAACTCCGGCATCAGCATGAGCTGCATGATCTCGCGCAGCACCTGCTTGCCCGGCTCATCGGCGGGGTGCGCCTTGCCGGCGAAGACGAAGACGACGGGACGGCCGGGCTGGTTGATGAGCCGCGCGAGGCGCTGGCGGTCCTTGAGCAGCAGCGCGGCGCGCTTGTACGTCGCGAAGCGGCGCGCGAAGCCGATCGTGAGGATGTTCGGGTCTTGCGGATCGAGCGAGCGCGTGACGTGGCGCCACTGCACCGCGCTCAAGCCTTTGCGGGCGTAAGCGCGTTGCAGCCGCTCGCGCACGCCCGCGAGCATGCGCGATTTGACCGACTGCGCGGTGCTCCAGTAGAGGTGATCCGGCACCGGCTCGAGCCGGCGCCAGAACCCGGGCTCGATCAGCTGCTCGCGCCAGCCCGGCCCCAGCTGCTCGTCGAAGAACGCCGCCCAGCTCTGATGCAGGAACGTCGGGACGTGCACTCCGTTGGTCACGAAGCCGACGGGGTTGTCCTCGGGACGGATCTCGGGCCACACGTCCGCGCAGAGCCGCGCGGAGACGAGACCGTGGACACGGCTCACGCCGTTGACTCGCCGCGCGCCGTTCAAGGCGAGCCGCGTCATGTTGAACAGGCCGGGGGCGCTCTGCGCCCGGCCGAGCTCCAGCAGCCGCTCGGCGGGCACGCCGAGCTCCTTGATGAAATCGTTGAAGTGCGCGATGAGCAAGTCGTGGCCGAACGCGTCGTGACCTGCGGCGACCGGCGTGTGTGTGGTGAAGACGCACATGGAGGCGACCGCCTCGAGCGCAGCGGGCAGATCGAGCCCTGCGGCGAGATGCTCGCGCAGGAGCTCGAGGATGAGGAAGGCGGCGTGGCCCTCGTTGAGATGCCACACGGCGGGCTCCAGCCCGAGCGCCCGCAGCGCCCGCCGGCCGCCGATGCCGAGGATCATCTCCTGCCGGATGCGCGTGGACTCGTCGCCGCCGTACAGCCGGTGTGTCACGTCACGATCCGACGGCGAGTTCTCCGGACAGTTGGAGTCGAGCAGGTAGACCGGCACGCGCCCGGCCTGCGCCTTCCAGAGCCGCGCGACGACATTGCGGCCCGCGATGCGGACGCTGACCTTGAGCGGGCCGCCGGCCGGATCGGTGAGTGGCTCGACCGGAAGGTCGCGCGGATCGTGCTCGGCGTACTGGGCATGCTGCACGCCGTCGTTGTCCACAGTTTGCGTGAAGTAGCCCTGGCCGTAGAGCAGGCCGACGGCGACGAAGTTGAGCCGGCCGTCGCTCGCGGCCTTGCAATAGTCGCCGGCGAGGACGCCGAGGCCTCCCGAGTAGATGGGGAAGCTCTCGTGGAAACCGTACTCGGCGCAGAAGTACGCGACGAGGGGCGCCGTGGGCGACGGGAGGGGCGTCGCGAGGTAGGTGTCGAAGGTGCGCAGCACCTCGCTGTAGCGGGCGAGGTAGACCGGGTCCTCCGCGGCGCGCCGCAGCTTTTCCTGATCGACGCAGCGAAGCAGCAGGCGCGGGTTGCCGCCCGTTTGCTCCCACAGCTCCGGGTCGAGATCCTCGAACAGCGCCCGGGTGGGACGGTCCCAGCTGAAGAACAGATTACCGGCGAGCTGCTGCAGCCGGCCGAGCGCATCCGGAACGACCGGTGTCACCTCCAACAGCGCGTTTCGCATGAATTCCCGGGCGATCGCAGACCGAAAGGGCGCGCAGTCTACCATCACCTCTGCTATGGTGCAGTGCGGCAACCGTGCTCGAACCGGTGAAGGTAGACTCGCTGAATGTCCAAGCACTGCGCTCCGGTGGCGGTCCACCGAGCGGGCACCGCTCCCGCGTCTACCTCTCTCGGGCTCGCCGGCCTCACTCTCGCCGTCCTGACGCTCGCCGGCGCGGCCGCGGCAGCGCCAGAACTTCCAGCAACCGGCGTGCCGGGGGTTTCGGGAGCCGCGGTGCACGCGGCGGGAGCGGCGGCGGCTCAAGCGGGCACAGGGTGTCTGCCGAATGGGAGCGGCTACTTGCGCGCGCGCATTCGCGGGGCCCTCCACCTGGACCTCGACTGGCGCGATGCGGAGCTCGAGTGCGAGGGCAGCGCCCGCCCGGGCGGCCGCGGCATTCGCTTGAGCTTTGCCGGACCGCTGCGGCGGAACAAACGCCTGCGACTGATCTTCGGCATCGCCGGGACGGGAGAAGGCCGGGCGGGACGGGCGCTCAAAACCAACGTCACCGTGATCCTCGAAGGCGAGCGGCGCCTGTTCTCGACGGCCGGCGACGACAAGTGCACGGTCGATGCTCTCGAGCAGCAGCCCCTCGGGCCGCCGGGCGGTGCCGAGCGCGACTACCGGGTTGTCGCCCGGGGCTTCTGCTTCGAGCCCGCGAGCGACCTGATCCGCAACGAGCGCATCGTCATCAGTCGCTTCGATTTTGCCGGACGCATCGCATTTCCATGAGGAGGCTACCGTGATTCTGCAACCCCGATCCCCGGCCGCGAGGCCCCACACCCTGCTTGCGGCGACCCTGACCGCCGGTCTCGCGACCCTTGCGTTGAGCGGCGTGGCGCTCGCTCCCGCGAGCTGGGCGCAGAGCGGTCCGGTGCAGGATCTCGCGACCTTCCCGCGCACGACGCTCGAGATTCGAGGCAAGTCGGGTACGCATCAATTCAATGTCTGGGTGGCGGACACGGACAACCGCAAGACCCAGGGGCTCATGTTCGTGCGCGATTTGCCCGCCGACGAGGGCATGGTCTTCATCAACTGCTGCACCGGGATCTGGATGAAGAATACCTACATCGAGCTCGACATCCTGTTCGTCGGCAACGACGGGCGGATCGTGAAGATCGCCGAGCGCGCCCGGCCGTTCGATGAGACGACGATCAGCGCCGGACAGCCGGTGAAGGCGGTGGTCGAGCTGAAGGGGGGCGAGGCCGAGCAGCTCGGCCTCAAGGCCGGGGATCGCGTGACGTGGAAGAGCTCCTGAGGCCGGCGCCCGCCCTCACTCCTCTTCCTTGTGCGGCCGCCAGGCCTGCGCGAGCTCCTGCTGGCGGCGGGCCGGGACCGGCTCGTAATGGCTGAAATCCATCGTGTACGCGCCCTCCCCGCCCGTGAGCGACTTGAGCCGTGACTGATAGTCGGTGAGCTCGGCGAGCGGGACGAGCGCCATCACTCTCGCAACCTCGATGCCGAGGCTGTCGTTGCCGCTGATGCGGGCGCGCTTCGTCGCGAGATCCCCGGTGATGTCGCCGATCGCGGCCGCGGGCGCCGAGATCTCGACCCGGACGATCGGCTCCAGCACGATGGGGCTCGCCTTTTGCAGCGCATCGAGAAAGGCCTTGCGGCCGGCGGCGACGAAGGCGACCTCCTTCGAGTCGACGGGGTGATGCTTGCCGTCGTAGACGGTGACACGCACGTCCTCGATGGGGAAGCCCGCGACGGCCCCTTCGGTCAAGACCTGGCGAACGCCCTTCTCGACGGCGGGAATGTACTGTCCCGGAATGGCACCGCCCACCACATCGTCCACGAACTCGAAACCTGCGCCGCGCTCCAGCGCTTCCACCCGCAGGAACACCTCGCCGAACTGGCCGGCGCCGCCGGTCTGCTTCTTGTGCCGGCTGTGGCCTTCCGCCGGGCGCGCGATGGTCTCGTGGTAGGGAATGCTCGGCGGATGAGTTTTCACGCGCACGCCGTAACGCTCGGTCATGCGCTCGAGCAGCACGCGCAGGTGCAGCTCGCCCATGCCGTAGAGCACCGTCTCGCTGAGCGCGGCGTGACTCTCGATGCGCACGCAGGGGTCCTCCGCCAGGAGCTTGTGGAGCGCATCGGCGAGGCGCTGCTCATCTCCGCGGCGCTCCGGCTCGATGGCGACGCCGAGCATCGGCGGGGGAAAGCGGACGGACTTGAGGTGATACTGATCCTCGTCGTGCGAGTCGTGCAGCACCGCATCGAGGTGCAGCTCCTCGACCCTGGAGAGGGCGCAGATGTCCCCGGGGATCGCCTGCGGCACCTCGATCGAGTCCTTCCCCTTGAGCTCGTAGAGGTGGGCGACCTTCAGCGGCTTGCGCGCATCGCCCACGAAGAGCTGGCTGCCCGTGCGGATCGTGCCCTGGTGGACGCGGAACACCCCGAGCTTGCCGACGTAAGCGTCGATGGCGACCTTGAAGACGTGCGCGACGACGTGCTTCGAGGGATCTGACGTGACGGCCACGCGCTCGAGATCGTCGAGCGGCCCTTTGAGGAAGGGCGGCGGGTTGCCCTCGGACGGGTTCGGCGCGAGCCGCACCAGCACGTCGAGCAGCGCGGCGATGCCTGCGCCCGTCTCCGCGGACGCGAAGCAGACCGGAATCAGGTGGCCCTCGCGGAGGGCCTTCTCAAAAGGGTCGTGCAGCTGCTCCGGGGAGATCTCGTCGCCCTGCTCCAGATACAGCGCCATCAGATCCTCGTCCACCTCGACGACCTGGTCGACGATCCGGGTGTGGGCCGCCTCCACGGAGGAGAAGTCCGCGGGCTTGCCGTTCGGCTGGAAGTAGCAGTCGGTGACGCTGCGACCGGCCTCCGCCGGCAGATTGAGGGGCAAGCACTCGGAGCCAAACGCGTGGCTCAACTGCTCGAGCAACCGGCCGGGATTCGCATCCTTGGCGTCGATCTTGTTGACGATGACCAGCCGGCACAGATCGCGCTCGCGGGCGAACTCCATCAGCCGCTGCGTCAGCGAGTCGATGCCGCCGGCGGCGCTCAAGACGACGGCCACGGTCTCGACCGCCTCCAGCACCGAGAGGGTGCGGCCGAGAAAGTCGGGGTAGCCCGGCGTGTCGATGAGATTGAGGTGCGTCGCGCCCACCTCGAAGCTGCAGATGGCGGAGTCGAGCGAGTGCTGGAGCCGCCTCTCCTCGCGATCGAAGTCCGAGACGGTCGTGCCGCGCGCGAGGCTCCCCTTCGTGCGGATGGCGCCCGCTTGCATGAGGAGCGCTTCGAGCAACAGCGTCTTACCGCCGCCTGCCTGGCCCACCAGTGCGACATTGCGGATACCCTGCGTCGAATAGCCCATGATGCCTCCGCCGGGATGCGCTCTGAAGAGGAGCGTACTCCTCTCCGCGCAGCCTCATCCAGGGGGGCTCCGCCGGCGGGCGGGAAGGGTCAGGAGGCCGAGAGCTCGAGCGGCGACCCGTTCTGGTCTACCGTGTGAAGGACAACCGGGCGGCGCCAGACTTGACGGACGTAGTCGAGCACTTTGCGGGTGCGCTCCAAGTCGAGCCCGCGGCCGTCGGTCGCATGGTCGTGCTCCAGCTCGAGCGTCCCGTCGTTGCGCAGGTGGGCAACCGAGACGGTCGGGGCGCCGAAGTTGTACTTGGGGGCGAGCAGCGTGTCCTTGAGGGTGTTGAGGTCGTGCTCCAGGACCTTGACGTGCCCGTCGTTGCGCGCATTGAAGCGAAAGAGGCCGAGCTCCTCGGCGAGCTCGCGGGTCAGGTGATTGCGCACGAAGCTGAAGTCGTCGTCCTGCTGCATGATCAGGCGGGCGGTCTCGAGCCCCTCCTTCGCGATGATCTTCTCCCACATCGAGAAGCCGAGATGGTAGGGGTTGATGGCGAGCGCGACCTGCTGGCCGGCCGCGATGGGGCGCACCACGTCCGAGTGGCACTTGATGGCGTCGAGGTAGGCCTGCTGCGGGACGAAGTCCGCCTCGCGCAGGAGGCGCGCGTGCCAGTACGACGCCCAGCCCTCGTTCATGATCTGGGTGGCGAACACCGGATAGAAATAGAAGGACTCCTCGCGCACCGCGAGGAAGATATCGCGCTCCCAGCTCTCCATCTCCGGTGCGTAGGTCGCGATGAACCAGAGCAGGTCGCGCTCGGGATGCGGGGGAATGGGCGCCCGCTTCGCGGTCCCGAACGCGGCAGCGGCCGCGGGATCGAGCGCGGCGAAGCGGCGGCGGAACTCATCGTCCACCAGGATCTTCGCGTCCGGCAGATACTCGGGGTAGCGCTCGCGCCGCAGGCGGCGGTCCACGTCGATGTGCTGCTCCAGGGCGAGGGCGGCATCGAGGACCGCCTCCACACGCTCCATCCCGAAGGACTCGATCGCCTGCTGAATCTGGCGCGCGTGGGTCGCCGCGTGCTCGACGATGTGCTCGCTCACCTGCTCCTGGCAGCGCCGGAAGAGCATGTTGTTGCGCGAGAAATCGGCGTGGCCCAGGACGTGTGCGGTGACCAGGACGTTCTCCGCGATGCCGTTGCTCTGGGCGAGATAGGCATGACCGGGGTTGCCGGGGAAGACCACCTCGAACACCCGGGAGTGGCCCATGTGCCGCTGGATGAGCTGGTAGATGTAGCGCACGCCGAACGACCAGTGCGGCATGCGCACCGGTAACCCGTAGACGGCGATCTCCATCATGAAGCTGTCCGGCACGGCCTCGAACTCCACCCGGTGGAAAGAGAGGCCAGAGCGAGCGGCGAGCTCCTCGAGCCGCCGGACGTAGCTCTGCCAGTCCCCGCCGCTGTCCACGGCGTTGCTCATTGAGCGCCCTCGAGCGCCGCTTGCTCGGCCGTGAAGAAGTGCCGCACCGCGCCCCAGACATCGTCGAAATCGTTGATGACGTAGGTGCCCGCGGGCTGACCCTCGGTAACGATCTCTCCGAAGAGGCGGCCGGTCTCGGTCGCGAGCTGCCGCGAGAGGCCGGAGGCGACCTCGACGTAGCCGCTGTAGCAGGCCTTCTGCGCGATGTCCAAGAGCGCGGTGCGCGCATCGGCGTGGTCGCCGACGGAGTTGTCGCCATCGGAGGCGTAGAACAGATAGATGTTGTGCCGGCCCGGGTTGTAGCGGCTGTCGATGATCCCGCGCACCTGGTTGAGCCCGGTCGAGGCGACCGTGCCGCCCGTGCCTGTCACTTGAAAGAACTCGGGCTCGGTGAACTCCCAGGCCTCGGTCGTGTGGGCGACGAAAACCGTCTCGAGCGACCGGTACTCGCGGCGCAGGCCCTGCACCACCCAGAAGAAGAAGGTCTTGGCGAGCTTGCGGTCACGGTCGGACATGCTGCCGGAGACGTCGAGCAGGAAGAACACGACGGCATGAATGGCCGGCTGGCGCCGGCGCGCGAGCTGCCGGTAGCGCAGGTCCTCGTCGATGAAGGTCGGCGTGGCGCCCTGGCCGCCCTGGCGCTTGACCCGCTCCTTCGTCGAGCGGCGGCGGTCGAGCCGGGACCTCGGTCCGCGACGGTCCCATCCCTCCCTCACCCAGTCGGTGCTGTCGGAAAGGCCGACGCGCGCCTTGAGATTCGGAAGCTTCATCTCCTCCCAGAGCCAGTCGACGATGTCGTCGATCTTGATCTCGAGCAGGAGCTGGATCTCGCCCTGATCCTGGCCCCCGGGGCCTTTCTCTCGGGAGCCCTCGTCCGCGCTCGAATCCTGGAGCACATCGCCGGGCTTGGCGTTGCCTTGGCCGACGCCCTGGGATTCCCCGGAGTGGCGCAGCCGGAAGTGGTAGTGCTCGAGCATGCGCACGGGCACGCGCACGGTCCGCGCATTCTCACCGATGACGTCGCCCCCGGCGATGATCTGCGGCAGGTGCTCGCGCACCGAGTCGCGCACCTTCTCGTCGTGCCGCAACCAGTCCCGCGCGCCCCGCGAGAACAGGTCGTACCACTTCTCGAGGGTGAGTGCGCCCTTGTCCCCATCGCTGTCGCTCATGGCGCTCTGCCCTGCTTTCCCGTGTGCGTTTGCCCTACTCCTGTGCCAGCAGCGTCGTGACGTAGCTCAGCGCCTCCTTCGCGCTGTGCTCGTCGTAACCGTACTCCTTCACCAGGCGCTCCTGAACCACTGAGATCTTCTGGCGCGCCTCGTCGTCCGGCCGGGCCGTCGAGGTGACCAGGCGCAGCACGTCGCGGCGCTCCTCGAACAGGTATTGCTCGATCGCCTCGCGCATGCGCGCGTGGCTCGTGAGCTTGAACTTCTCCCCGGCCTTGAACGCGACCATGGCCTTGCGCACCACTTCCTGCCGGAACGAGAGCTTGCCGGAGTCGGAGACCTTGATCTTCTCCTCGACCGAGCGCAGGAAGCGCTCGTCGGCAGGCCGAGTCTCACCGGTGATGGGATCGGTCACCTGGCGGTGGTCGAGCGAGGCCTCCACCTCGTCGAGGTACTTCTCGAGCAGCTGCTGAGCCTCATCCTCGAAGGACGCGAACATGGCGCGGTGCACATCCTCCTTCACCCAGCGGTTGTAGAACTCCTTGCGCGCCGTGATGAGGTGGTCGATCCAGCCCTTCTTCTGCTTCGCATCGACGCGCGCGTCGCTGTCGATGGCGTCCTTCAACGCGAGCAGCAGCTCCATGCTCGTGAGGCTGTGGGTATTGCCCCGGGTGAGGGCGTTGGAGATCGCATTGATGACGAACCGGGGGCTCACCCCGGTCAAGCCTTCGTCCGGAACCTCCTGCTTCAGGCGCACCGCTTCCGTCTCCGGAACGCCCTCGACGGCCTCGCCGGCGTACAGGCGCAGCTTCTTCGGCAGGTCGAGCCCCTCACGCTCCGGCTTGACGAGCCGCGTGAGGATGGCGAACACCGCGGCGAGATCGAGCACGTGAGGGTCGAGGTGCACGTCGCGGAAGGCCGCGGCTCCCGACACGAGCTTCTGGTAGATGCGGGCCTCGTCGTTATAGGACAGCGCGTACGGGACCTTGATGATCACCATGCGGTCGAGCAGCGCCTCGTTCTCCTTCTCCTGCAGGAACCGGTGGAACTCCGCGAGGTTGGTGTGCGCGAGGATGGTCTCGTCGAGGTAAATGAGCGGGAAGCGCGAGACCTTGACGTTCTTCTCCTGGGTCATCGTGAGCAAGAGGTACAGGAACTCGCGCTTGACCTTCAGGATCTCGATCATCTCGAGCATGCCGCGGCTCGCGGCGTAGACGGCGCCCGACCAGGACCAAGCGCGAGGATCGCCCTCGTCTCCGATCTGGGCAACCTTGGCGAGGTCGACGGACCCGACCAGGTCCGCGATGTCGGCGGTCGTCGGGTCGTGCGGGGCATAGGTCCCGATGCCGGTCCGCGACGCCTCCGAGAGGAAGATGCGCTCCACTGGCACCTTCACGAAGTCACCCTCGAATTCCCGCTCGACGAGCTCGCGCGCCCAGGGCGAGAGCTCCCCCTGGATGTCCACCCCGTAGTGGTCGCGGAACTCCGGCCGCAGGCTGGTCGGCACGAGGCTCAAGGGATTCTCGCGCAGCGGCGACCCCTTGATGGCATAGAGCGCGCCGCTTTCCGTGCGGCTGTACTCCTCCAGGCCGCGCTTGAGCAGGATGGCGAGCGTCGATTTACCGCCCGAGGGCGGGCCGAGCAGCAGCAAGAGCCGGCGCCCCACGTCGGAGCCGGCGGCCGCGGCCTTGAAGTACTCGACCACTCGCGAGAGGGGCTCGTCGATACCGAACAGCTCGCGCTTGAGCAGCTCGCGCGCCTTGGCGGTATCGGTTGCATCGGGGCTCGCGTTCTGTCCGTGCCAGCGCAGCATGTCCCAGATGTACTGGTGGCTCGTCCGGGCTACCGCCACTGGGCTTTGCGGCAGGATGGTCTTCACGAAGTCCCCGAACGTCCCTTCCCACCGCTGCGCCCTGTGCAAGCGGCTGAACGAGCTCAGGGACTCGAGGAAGTCCTCGGTTCGATCCATGTGATCCCCTTCGGAAGCGTGCGGTGTCATCGACCTTCCCTCCGGCTCCGGAATTGCAGCGACTCGGTCACTACACTCGTTGGGTGAGCGTCGGCCTTAACTTAAATCGAACCCGTCACCCGGAATGTGATGGCCCTCAACTCCCGCATCATCTATTACGTTAAGACGATCACAACAATAAATTGTTCACTCGTGCCTCGAAGCTCAAAGCAAAAGGCATTCCCATTCGGCGAGAGTCGCATCTCGAGCGGGCAAGACTGTCGCGCCCGCGCGCACGACGTCGCGTAGCACGGCCCGGTCATGCTCGACCGCCCAGTGGCACAGATCAAGAGTGCCCTGGCGCCCGATTTTCGGTAATCTGGCTGGACTCACCGCGGCCGGGCGCGCCTCGAGATGGTGCGCGCCGAGCGACTCTCGCACCGGCGCGCAGCGGCTCGCCCCCTTCGCGCAACCCACCGTCCGCGCGCGTCGGCTCTCACCATAATTCAGCGCGCGCCGCGCCCCCTGTAGCGGCGCATCAACGCGTGACGGAACAAAAACGAGTGGTCGTCCAGAGTTTGTGCAGCGCCGTCGCCGCGGTGCGACGCTGGCGTCTCGTAATGTGAACTGACGCAAGGCGAGTACCGGGACGGAAACTATGCTCGTCCAGCTGGCTAGAGGCGGCCCGGGGTTCCCACTGTTGGATCAGGCGTTCCGGGCGCCTTGCGCACGGAGAATCCACTGTGGCAAGTCCTGCGTCGACTTCTTCCCGACCGATCGAGCCCACCGGCGAGCCGGCCTCGAGCGCTCACTCCTCCGCGAAGCCCTCCGGCGAGGCCGTCGCGATCACCGTACGAGACGACTTTCTGCTCGAGCTGGGCGATGCGCTCGGCGGTCAGATCGCGGTGCGGCCGGTCGACTCCTTCGCGACGGCGCTCGAGCACCTGTCCGGCTCGCGCCGCTTGCAAATTCTCCTCATCGACTCCCGCGATCCGCCGGATCTGCGCGGCGACGTGGAGCGCGCGCTTGCGCAGGTGCCTCATCTGCCGATCGTCGTCTTTGCTCCGGCCGAATCGGAGAAGACGGTTGCCGGCTCGCTGAAGAGCTCGAACATCTTTGCGGTTCTGCCGATTCCAGTCGATCCGCGCAAGACCGCCGCCATCCTCGAGGGCGCGCTCGCCGATGCCGCGGCCAAGCGCGGCGCGGCCCGCAGTGCCGAGGGGACCCGCGGGGCCGGCGGAACCCACGGGGCCACCGGAACCCACGGGGCCGAGCGAGCCTCGGATCTCCGCGGCTACAGAGCCCCACTCGTTCCCGAGCCGCCCTCCGCGATGCCCGAATCCGCGGAAGCGGAGGATCCGCCGTCGCGCAAGGGTCTCGTCATCGCGGCGATCGCGGCTGTGCTGGCTGTGGCAGCGGGCGCGGGCCTCTACCTGCGAACCAAGGCGCATCCGGCAGGGGTCACCACCGCCCACCGGCCGGCCGCGGTCGCGGCTGCCACTCATCCGACTGCACCTGCAGCAGCTGCTCCGACCGCAGCGGCTGCTCCAGCTGCCGTGACCCAACAGGCCGCTCAGGTCCCGCTCGTCGCGGGCACGGTCGATGAGCTGCTCGAGAAGGCGCGGCTCGCCATGCGTGAGCGGCGCTACACGGAGCCGGCGGCCAACTGCGCGCTGCTCTACTACCGCTCGGTGCTCAAGGTCGAGCCGGCGAACGGTGAGGCGCGTGACGGCATGGCCCGTCTCGCGAGCCTCCTCATGTCACGCTTCGACGACGCGATGTCTGCCGAACACTACGACGAGGCGGGCGGAGCGATCGCGGACCTGAAGATCGTGGCGCCTGGCGACGCTCGGGTGGGTCCGCTCGAGGAGCGGCTGCTGCAGTCGGAGGTCAACAACGCCTTTGCCGGCGGCAATGCCGACCGGGCGGCAGCGCTCGTCCGTGAGGCGCAGCAATCGAACGCGGTGCCGCCTGCAGAGCTTGCGAAGTGGCGGGCGCAGCTCGCGCGCGACCAGAGCGCAGCCCGTGCCTCGCACCTCGCAGATCTGTTCAGCGAGCGTCTCCGCGAGGGACGCCTGGTCGCGCCCGCCAATGACAGCGCGAGGTACTACCTCGAGCAGCTGAAGGACTTCGCGCCCCAAAACGCCGTCGCCGAGCGAGGCGCGCGCGACCTGGTCGCGGCGTGCCTCGCGAAGGCCCGCGACGCCGCGATCGCCGGCCGCTCCAGCGAGGCCGATCAGTGGGTCGCCGACGCCCGCGCGGCCGGCATGACGAACGCTGAGTACTCCACCTATCAGCAGGATATCGCCGCCGCGCGCGACAGGGCTGCGGCGGCCGATGCGGACCGGCTCGCTGCGCTCGCGCGCGACCGGATACAGAACGGTGAGCTGACGAGCCCAGCCAAAGACAGTGCCGTCTACTACCTCACGCAGCTGAAGAGCGCGCACGGGAATACCTCGCAGGTGCATGGCATCGGGCTCGAGCTCGCCTCGAGCCTGATCGAGCAGGCGACGGCCGCCGCGCGGGCGGGCAAGGTCGAGCAGATGAGCTCCGATCTCACTGTCGCGCGAAGCTGGGGCGCGGACCCGGCCCTCGTCCAGGCGGTCGAGCAGATCGTTACCGGCCCGCCCAAGGCCGCGCCATCCTCGCCCCCGTCGATTCCCGGGGTTCCCCCCGGCTACGTGCCGAAGCGCATCCGCTACTCGGCGCCCGAGTATCCGGAAGCGGCGCTCGATGCGCGCCTCTCCGGCTCGGTCACCGTCGAGTTCGTCGTGGACTTGAACGGCCGGCCGCGTGACGTGCGGGTCGTGGAGTCGAAGCCGCGCGGGACGTTCGATTACGCGGCCATCACCGCCGTGTCCCAGTGGCGCTTCGAGCCTCCGCCCGCGGAGGTGCCGACGCGCACAGTGATCCGCTTCGCTGCGCCGACCAACTGACGCCGTCCGACCCTGGAGCCAACGATGAACGTGTTCGGAGTGCAGCGTGCCCGTCAGATCGTCACCGTCGGCATCGGCTTCCTGGTGGCGGTCGTCATGGGCGTCGTGCTGCTCGTGGGCTCGCGCCTCGCGACTCAGGTGACCGTGGATGTCCGGGCGCTGCAGACCGCGAGCGGCTTGCAGGCGTACCCCGCCATCCTCGATGAGCAGCTCTCCGCGCTGCGCGACCGCCTGGAGGAGCGCAGCTACGCCGCCCAGGCGCTCGCCGATCTGAAGGCGACGACCGCGTCCTTCAATCGCGACCTCGAGCGGCTCGGAGTGGCCCGCCTCGGCCGGTCGGAGGATCTCACGCAGGCGACGCAGCTGTGGCGCCAGTACGCGCCGGTCCTCGACCCGGTCACGTCCTTCACGGGCGAGCCCTACGTCGACACGGACGCCGGCAGCAACTTCTCGAAGGCCGGTCGCGAGCATTACGCGAGCGTCAAGCAAGCCCAGCTCTTCGCGCGCGAGAACTCGCAGCAGTTGCATGCGCTGCTCGGATCGCTCGCCTCGAGGCTGCAGAGCGAGGCGACCTCCGAGGCGAGCCGGCTGCGGCTACTGCTCTCGGGCGGTGTGCTCGCCGCGGTGCTTCTCGGGATCGCGGCGGCCTATCTGCAGGTGACCCGGGCGCGCCACGAGCGCGCGGCGCGCGCGGCCGAGGAGCAGACGCGCGACATCCTGCGCACGGTGCGCGAGGGCTTCTTCCTGCTCGACGCCGACTACCGCATCGGCTCGGTCTGGTCGCACGCGCTCACCCGGCTCTTCGGCAAGCAGAGCTTCGCCGGGATTTCCTTCGAGGAGCTCCTGAAGGACGTGGTTGCGCCCACGACGCTCGCGACGGCGATGAAGTACATCAAGCTGCTCTGGGGCGAGCGGGCGCACGAGAACCTGATGAAGAGCATCAACCCGCTCGGCCAGCTCGAGATCCACGTGGACAACGGCCACGGCGGGGAGGACACCCGGTATCTGCAGTTCGACTTCCACCGAGTCACGGCCCCGAAGGGCGGCATCAAACATGTGCTGGTGAGCGTGACCGATATCACCGCGAGCGTGCAGCTCGCCCACGAGCTGCAAGAGTCGCAGGAGAACGCGAACGCCCAGGTGGACATGATGATGGGCGTGATGAGCATCGATCCGTTGCAGCTCGGCGCCTTCCTCGACACGACCGAGACCGGACTCGCGCTCATCAATGCGATCATGAAGGAGCCGGCTCGGTCCGATGCGGACTTCCGCAAGAAGCTCGACGGCATATTCCGCGAGCTGCACTCGGTGAAGGGCGAAGCCTCCGCCATGAATCTGCTCACGGTGGCGCAGCGAGTGCACGCTCTCGAGGACGCGGTGAGCGACCTGAAGAGGAGCCAAGGGCTCTCGGGGAACGACTTCCTGCCGCTCGTCGTGAAGCTCGACGAGCTGATCGCGCATCTGAAAGTGCTGCGCGAGCTCTCCATGCGCTTCAGCACGCTGCGCGGCGCGGCACCGGCGGGCGATTCGGGGCGGCCGCAGGGCGCGGAGCCGGGCGCCGGACGGCGCGCGGAGGAGGTGTCGCAGACTCTGCAGCAGCTCGCCTCGCGGCTCGCGAGCGACCACCGCAAGAAGTTCAAGCTCGTCCTGAAGGGCCTCGCCGAGGTTCCCGCGGCCTACACGAGCACCGTCCGGGACGTGCTGATCCAGATGCTGCGCAACTCGGCGGTCCACGGCATCGAGGCCGCGGAGGCGCGGCGGGCGCACCAGAAGGACGACACGGGCTTGGTGCGGGCCGAGTTCCACAAGAAGGCCGACGGGTACGAGCTCACCTTCGAGGACGACGGCGGCGGCATCCTGCCCGACCAGCTGAAGGCGGCCGCGGTCCGCAAGCACCTCGTCTCGCAGCAGGAGGCGGACGCCATGGACAGCCGCACCGCGATGGCGCTCATCTTCCGCCCCGGCTTCTCCACCCAGGATCAAGTCTCGATGGATGCGGGCCGCGGTGTGGGGATGGACGTGGTGGCGCGCACCATCTACGGGCTCGGAGGGAAGATCGGGGTGAGCACGAGCGCCGGCAAGTTCACCCGCTTCAAGATTTCGCTGCCGGCCGCCGCCGCGGCAGCGGATTCGGCCGTCGCGTAAAGACGGCCGCGGTCGCAAGGCACTCAAGTCATGGGGGCAGCGAACGGGGGTATGGCGGCCGGCGCACGGCGCCCTTTTCGGCTCCTCATCGTCGACGACTCCAACATCATGAGGCGCCGCATCGAGCGGTCCCAGCAATTCGATGAGCTCGAGGTCGTCGGCTCCGCGGCGAACGGGGTCGAGGCGCTCGAGCTGTTCGAGAAGACCGATCCGGACCTCGTCACGATGGACCTCACGATGCCGCGGATGGACGGCATCGAGTGCATCGAGAATATCGTGCGGTTGAAGCCCGACGTACGCATCCTCGTGATCTCCGCGCTCGCGGACAAGGCGACGGCGATCGACGCGATGGAGAAAGGCGCGAACGGATTCCTGAACAAACCCTTCACCGATCGGCAGCTCAACGACGCGATCGCTGAGCTCATCCGGGGAGCCTAGCGGGGCTCGCGACGACACGGGGAAGCGCTCAAGATGCTGCAGGAACAAGAGCTGAAGACGTTCGTCGATGGGACGACGCACTACTTCGAGGTGGCCGCCCAGCAGCCCGCGACCGTTGGCTCGCCCTATCTCGTGACCGACGGGAACCCCACGGTGCACGAGTACACGGGAGTCATCAACGTCTCCGGGCGCCGCGAGGGCGTCGTCTACTTCACCGCCCCGAAAGCCATGCTCACCGTGCTGCTGATGAAGATGCAGGAGAACGACTTCAGCCACGAGAACATGCGCGACCTGGTGGGCGAGGTCGCGAACACCATCTCGGGCAACGCCCGCCGCGACTTCGGCAACGACTTCGTGATCTCCGTGCCGAGCGTGCTCACCGGCGAGCGCAATGATCCTCCCCTCATCGCCGGCGCGCGCTCGTTCGTCATCCCGATCAACTGGCGCAGCCACTCCGCGAAGCTCGTCGTCGCGCTGAAGTAGTCGGTCCTCTCGGCGACGCCGGAGGTAGGTCCATTCGCGGGCGTCGAACGTGGAGGGGGAGGGCAATACCTCTGCGGCCGCGCGTCAGAACCGCGCCCCGGAGGGGCGCCACCTTTGATCTTCAATGAAGAGCGCCCCGGTGGGGCGCGGTTCGACGCGCGGCCGCAGAGGTATTACCCTCCCCCTCCACGACCACCGCCGGCGGAAGGGGCCTGGCTCACACGTTGGAAGTCAAAATGGCCGGCCCGCACATGCTCTCGTACGAGGGCGTCAGCAAGCGCTTTGGTTCGGTACCCGCCCTGGACGGCGTGACGCTTGGGTGCGAGAGAGGGCGCACGACAGCTCTCCTCGGGCCAAGCGGATGCGGCAAATCAACGCTGCTGCGGCTCGCGGTGGGACTCGTCCGGGCGGATGCGGGCACCGTCCGCATCGACGGACAGCCGCTCGATGCGAGGCGCCTCGATGAGGTGCGCCGCCGCATCGGATACGTCATACAGGAAGGGGGGCTCTTTCCGCATCTCGACGTGAGGGCGAACGTCACGCTGATGGCGCGCCATCTCGGGTGGAACGCGGAGCGGATCGACGAGCGCTATACCGGGCTGCTGGATCTCGTGAAGCTGCCGCCGAGCGCGAGCTCGAGGCTGCCGGATGAGCTCTCGGGCGGACAGCGGCAGCGAGTGAGTCTGATGCGCGCACTGATGCTCGATCCGGAGCTGCTGCTGCTCGATGAGCCGCTCGGCGCCCTCGATCCGATGATCCGTCACGAGCTGCAGCGCGATCTGAACGAGCTCTTCGCGAGCCTGCGGCTCACGGCCGTGCTGGTGACGCACGACATCGCCGAGGCGGGAGTGCTGGGCGATACGCTCGCGCTGCTGCGGGCGGGGCGCATCGTGCAGCAGGGATCGCTCGAAGATCTGCTCGAGCGGCCCGTGAGCCCGTTCGTCAAGGAATTCGTGGAGAGTCAGCGGGGAGCACGCGAGCTGCTGGAGGAGCGCGGCGGCGCGGGGGGGCGGGGGAGATGAAACTCCGCGAGATCGCGCGAGGCCTCGTCGAGTCCGCGAGTCGCGGCGGACCCGCCATGCTGCTCGCGATCGCCGGCGCTGTTCTACCGCTTCCGCTCGCTCGGGCGGCCTCGCCCGGCACGCCGGTGATCGTCGGGTCCAAGGCGTTCACCGAGTCCGTGATCCTGGGGGAGATCCTCACGCAGACGCTGCGGCACGAGGGCATTGCCGCGGAGCATCGCCGCGAGCTCGGAGGAAGCCGCGTGCTCTATGACGCATTGCTCCACGGAGAGATCGACGTCTATCCGGAGTACAGCGGCACGCTCGACCAGGAGCTTCTCGGACCCCCCTCCTCCGGCGAGCCGCGGACCTTGCGGCTCGCGAAGCTCGGCCTCATCGTCGCGGCTCGACTGGGATTCGACGACACATACGTGCTCGGTATGCGGCAGGACGTGGCGCGGCGGCTTGGGATCTCTCGGATCAGCGATCTCGACCGTGCGCCGCAGCTGAAGCTCGGGTTCTCGAGCGAGTTCATGAGCCGCGCGGACGGATGGCCCGGCCTCGAGCGAAGCTACCGGCTGCCGCAGCGCGACGTGCGGGGACTGGAGCACGAGCTCGCGTATCGCGCGCTCGCGCGCGGCGACATCGACGTGACGGACCTCTACTCGACCGATCCGGAGATCGTGCGCTACCGGTTGACGGTTCTCGACGACGACCGGCACTTCTTTCCCGACTATTCCGCGCTGCTGCTCGCGCGTGCGGATCTGCCCGAGCGTGTGCGGCAGGTGCTCGGGTTGCTCGCAGGAAAGATCGGTACGGCGGACATGGCGCGCATGAATGCGCAGGTCGTCCTCGATGGGCGTCCGGCGGCGGCGGTCGCGCGGGACTTCGTGAACCGCCTCACCGGCTCGACGGGACCGGCGCGCAGCCCCTCGAGCGTCACGCTCTTCGCCCAATACACGGGGCAGCAGCTGCTGCTCTCAGGCGTCTCGCTCGCGGCGGCCATGCTGATCGGGCTGCCGCTCGGGATACTCTGCGCGCGGCGCCCGGCGCTCGCGCGTATCGTGCTCGGCGGCGCGGGGGTCATTCAGACGGTGCCGTCGCTCGCGCTGCTCGTCTTCATGATCCCGCTACTCGGCATCGGCTTCGCGCCGGCCGTGCTCGCCCTCTTCCTCTACAGTCTGCTGCCCATCATCCGCAACACGTCCTCGGGGCTGCTCGCCATCCCGACACCGATGCGCGAGTCGGCCATCGCGCTCGGGCTGAGCGGCAGCGCGCGGCTACGACTGGTGGAGCTGCCGCTCGCGACGCGCTCCATCCTCGCCGGGATCAAGACCGCCGCGGTCATCAACATCGGCACCGCCACGCTCGGCGCATTGATCGGCGCGGGGGGATACGGCCAGCCGATCCTCGCGGGCATCCGCCTCGACGATTTTGGCTTGATCCTGGAGGGGGCGGTGCCGGCGGCGCTGCTCGCGCTCATCGTGCAGTGGCTGTTCGACGGACTGGAACGGCTATTGCTTCCGCCATCCGGCGAGCGCTGACTCGCGGCTCGCGCCGGTCAAAGGGTACACTTGCCGTCGATGTCATCGACGCAAGGACCCACGATGCGATCTGCAGCGGCTCGGCCGTCGCGCCAGTCACTGAGAAGGCGCTCGCCCATCGCGCGAGTCGCCCTCGCGGGAGCCGTTGCTGCCGTGAGCGTGGCCGGCTGTGCGGGATTCACTCGGGTTTCCGACCAGCCGCCGCCGGGGTTCATGCTCGCGGGGACGTGGAAACTCGACCCGCAGCTCAGCACTGATTCGCGTGCGGCGCTGCAGCATATCCTGCCGAAGCCGCGCAAGCGGACATCCACAAGCAGCGAGGAGGACACGGATTCCATCACCGACTCTACCGGGACCGGGACCGACAACGGCTCCGGCACGGGGCAGGGACAGGGGCAAGGAGAGGGCCGCCGGTCGCGATCGAACCCGTTCCCGAACGAGGATAACCCGGGGTATCCCGTCGACATCTCGCTGCAACAATCACTGCTGAGCGGCGGGGATTACCTCAAGATCCAGCAGCGGCCGGACGAGTTCGTCGTCTGGAATGGCGACACGACGAGGAGCTACGTACCCGGCGAGCAGAGCGTCGTCTCCGTTCCGAGCGGGGTGGCCGACCAGCGGTCCGGCTGGAAGGGCAAGGCGTACTGGATCTCGATCCGGCCTCAGGTGGGCCCGAGCGTCACGGAGGAGTTCCACCTCACGGACGACGGCAAGCATCTGATCGAGACCATCGACGTTGCAAGCGACCACCGTGTCCGCAGCCTCAAGGTGACCCGGGTCTACGACCACTCCCAGCTGCCGCCGGTCAACGTCCCCGAGGGGGACTGAGGGCGCGCCTCGCCGGGCGGTACTCAGGTCGTCGCGCGCCCCCGGCATCTCGTGGTGCCCGGAATGCCGCTCGCGACGCCGACTTTGCAGACGGAGGCCGCATCCGCCTATGCTAGGAGGATGCCGGGCACTGTCTCATCAAACCCTGCCTCCCGCGAGGTTGACGCGTATCTGCGCGCCGGCAGGGGCTCACCGCTCCCTCGTGCCAGCGACGCCTACCCCGAGCGGGCGCCGCTCACGCGGATCGAGCTGCTGCTGATCCTCGGCTTCTGGACCCTCGTCGCGGTCCTGACTTCGGCCAACCGGCTGATCGAGCCGTTCGCGGCCCACAGTCCGTGGCAGCCGATCATCCCTGCCTCGCCGGTCCTGGTCGCTTTCGCCAACTCCTATCTCTGGGCGCTCCTCACCGTGCCCATCTTCCAGCTCACGAGCCGTTTCACGATCGAGCGCTCGGGCTGGGCCTCGCGCGTCATGTTCGTCCTGGTGGGGCTGGTGCTCGCCATCGGGGTCGACATGGCGACGAGCTACGTGCGCCACGCTCTGTACTACTCGCCGGTCCCCCTGTCGCCCGAGCTGGAGGCCATCGCGCGGCTGCGGTCGCTCTGGTTCATGACCGAGTTCATCGTCTACGTCGCCGTGCTGTCGGCGGGATTCGCGCGCAACTACTTCCTCAACTACCGCGTGCAGCGCGAGGAGGCGGTCAACTTGAAGGCGCAGGCGGCGCAGCTGCAAGCGCAGCTCGCCGACGCGCGGCTCTCGGCGCTGCGCACGCAGCTCAATCCTCACTTCCTGTTCAATACGCTCAACGCCGTTTCCGCCTTGGTCGAGCGGGACCCGCGAGGCGTGCGCCGCATGATCGCCCGCTTGAGCGAGCTGCTGCGCACCTCCCTCGACGAGGCCGACGAATCCGAGGTGCCGCTGCAGCGTGAGCTCACCTTCATCGACCGCTACCTCGAGGTGATGCAGATCCGCTTCCAGGGGCGGCTGCACGTGCGGATGCACGCCGATCCCGAGGTGACGGCCGCGCTCGTCCCGAATCTCATCTTGCAGCCGCTCGTCGAGAACGCGGTGAAGCACGGCGTGAGCAAGACGGTCGGCGCCGGTCGCATCGAGATTCGCGCGCAGCGCACCGACGAGCGCGTCGTGCTGAGCGTTCACGACAATGGACCGGGCCTGCCGAGCGGCAAGGCTCCGGGGACGGAAGGGGTCGGACTGCGCAACACGCGCATGCGGCTCGCTCAGCTCTACGGGTCCGATCAGAGTCTCACGCTCCGCACGGCCGAGGGCGGCGGGCTGGTCGCCGAGGTCTCGCTCCCCTATCACACCCAGGCTGACCTGCGGATAGCGGCCATCGCGGCCGAAGCCTGAGCGCATGCCGGATTCGCGGGTGCTGCGCGTGCTCATCGCGGACGACGAGGCGCTCGCGCGGCAACGGTTGGAGGATCTGCTGCGCAAGGAAGACGGCGTCGAGATCGCGGGCACCGCCGATTGCGGCCAGAGCGCCATCGAGGCGATTCACACGCTGCGGCCCGATCTCGTCTTTCTCGACGTGCAGATGCCGGTGCGCACGGGACTCGAGGTGGTGCGCAGCGTGGGGGCGGAGAACATGCCGCCCACGATATTCGTCACGGCCTACGACCGATACGCCCTCGACGCCTTCGATGTGGCCGCGGTCGACTATCTGGTCAAGCCCTTCGACGACGAGCGCTTCGAGCAGGCGTTCCGGCGCGCGAGACGCCTGATCGAGCTGAAGGAGGTCGGGCGGCTGACCGAGCAGCTGCGGAGCCTCCTGCAGAGCGAGGCGCGAGCCGCCGCCGGGGGAGTCGCGGTTGTCGGGGGGCCTGCCAGCGCGGCGCCGCATGGGACGCCGTATCTCGAGCGAATCGCCGTCGAGATGCGCGGGCAGGTGCGGGTCGTCCCGGTGGACACGATCGAGTACATCACTGCAAGCGGACCGTACGCGGAGATTCATGTTGGCGACAAGACCTACATCATCCGCGAGCGCATGCAGACTCTGGAGGAGCGGCTAGACCCCTCCCGGTTCTTTCGCATCCATCGCTCCGTGATCGTGCGGCTGGAGCGCATCGAAACGCTGCTGCGCGAGCCGGGAGGAGACTACGCGGTGCACCTGAAGAGCGGCGCGCGGCTCTCGGTCAGCCGCAACCGAGTGGAGCCGCTCGAGCAGTGGATGGGGCTTCCGCGCTGAGGCGCGCCGGCACGCATGGCCGCACCGAGATCGACACGCGCGCCGGCCGGCAAGCACAGAGGCCGCAAAGCGGCAGGCCGCGGCAAGCTCGCCCCGCGCGGCAAGGGCCGGGGGCTCGATGCGGCGGAGGTCGCGCTCGGTCTCGATGAGCCGCAGATCGCGGCCGTCGCGGCGCTCGTGAAGGAAGTGGGCGGCGTGCCGCTCGGCGCCTACCACGAGCCGCTCAACGGCCGGCCCATGCTCGTCGCGTCGCTGCCGCTCGGGGCGGTGCAGCCGACGCCCTTCCAGCGCGACCTCTCACCGACGCATGCGCGGCGCCTGGCGGACAAGATCGAGGAGACGGGCGTATTTCTCGACCCGCTGATCGTCGTGCGGGGGGAGGACGGCCGCCTGTGGACACCGAACGGGCGGCACCGGCTCGCCGCGGCGAAATTCCTCGGGCTCAAGCAGGTGACGGCGCTCGTCTCGCCGGACGAGGCCCTCGCCTACCGCATCCTGGCACTCAACACCGAGAAGGCGCACAACCTGAAGGACAAGAGCCTCGAGGCGATCCGCATGGCGCGCAGCCTCGCGAGGCGGGACCCGCAGGTGCGCGAGTCCGCGTGCGCGCCCCAGCTCGAGGCCGCGGAGCTGCTCACGCTCGGGCTCGCGTATGAGCAGAACGCGCGTTTCGGCGGCGGCGCGTACGGCCCCTTCTTGAAGAAGGTCGACCGCTTCAGCGACCAGTCTCTCGCGAAGAGCCTGCGCGCGCGCGAGGGCTACGCCGCGCGCCTGAAGGACATCGACCTGGAGGTGAAGCGCATCGTTGCGGCGCTCGCCGAGCGCGGGTTCCGATCTCCCTACTTGAGGAGCTACGTCGTCGCGCGGATCAACCCCGTACGCTTTCACAAGGCCAAGAAGGGTTCCGCGGCGCCGGCAATGCCGATCGCGCAGGCGCTCACGCGCATGAGCGCCGCGGCGCGCCGGTTCGATGGCAGCGCCGTCTCGCACTCCGATCTCGCGTGGGTCGCGGCGGGTGCGGAATCACAGGACTAGCGCCCCCGGTGGGGGGTCCGTACCAACGGTAGCAAACCCCGTTCCCCGAGGGCAAAAGGGCCTCGAGTTCAGGGTTTTCGCAGTACACTGGGGCGATGCGTGCGGGGGCTTACCGCGGGCGCAGCGGTTAGTTGCGCCGCCGGGAAGGCTCCGTGATCCTCGGTCCCTCGGAAAAAAGAAGCAGCGGCCATGAATCTGATCCTCAAGCCTTATTCGCTCAACTCCCACGATGCGGGCCACCCTTCGGGCCCCGTGAGCTTCGCAGACCTCCCGATGTTCCAGCGCTTCGGGGCGCCCTTCCGCGCCGAGGTGGACCTGCGGGACTGCGAAGTGGAAGGCGAGGTTCCCGCCGATTTGAACGGCGCGTTCTATCGCGTGGGGCCCGACTATCAGTATCCGCCCAAGTGCCCGGACAACATCCCGTTCGACGGCGAAGGGCACGTCGCCATGTTCCGGTTCGCGAGGGGACACGTGGACTTCAAGAGCCGCTACGTCCGCACGCAGCGCTACAAGGCGCAGGAGGCGGCGCGCCGCTCGCTCTTCGGCATGTATCGCAATCCGCACACGGACGATCCGTCGGTGAAGACGCTGAGCCGCGGCACCGCGAATACCCACGTCGTCTATCACGCCGGCAAGCTCATGGCGCTGAAGGAGGACAGCCCTCCGGTGCTCATGGACCCGAACACGCTCGAGACCTTGGACGACTACTACGACTTCAAGGGCAAGCTCGTGAGCCGTACCTTCACCGCCCATCCGAAGTTCGATCCGGAGACGGGCGAGATGCTCGCCTTCGGCTACGAGGCGAAGGGCGAAGCGACGGACGACGTGGCGGTGTACGCGATGGACCGGCGCAACCGCATCACCTGGGAGGCGTGGATCAAGGTGCCGTATGTCGGCATGCTGCACGACTTCGCGGTGACGCAGAAGCACATCGCGTTCCTCGTGATGCCGATGGCGACGAGCGTGCGGCAGATGAGGCTCGGCGGCGTGCACTTTGCGTGGGACGCGCACCTGCCGACCTGGCTCGGCGTGATGCGGCGAGGCGGCGACGGGAAGGACATCCGGTGGCTCAAAGGGCCCGAGCGCTGCGCGACGCACGTGATGGGCGCCTTCTCCGACGGCGACCGCATCTACGTCGACATGGACATGGCGCTCAAGAACCAGTTCCCGTTCTTTCCGAACGCCTACGGCGAGCCGTATGACGATCGCGCCGCCGAGGGCCGCATCACCCGGCTCACGGTCGATCTATCGAAGAAGAACATCGACACCTACGACATGGAGATCCTCTACCCCACGGTCGGAATCCTGCCGCGGCAGGACGACCGGTACCACACCGTTCCGTACCGCTACGGGTTCATGCCGACGATGGACCCCGCGCGCCCGTTCGACGAGCGGCTCGCGCACGTTCTCACGCAGCCGGTCAACTGCTGGACACGCTTCGATCATGCCACCCGCGGCACCTCGACCTTCTTCGCAGGCGCCGAGTCGACCCTGCAGGAATGCTGCTTCGTTCCGCGCGCGAAGAATGCGCCGGAGGGCGACGGCTATCTCGTCGGGATCGCCAACCGGCTGATCGAAAACCGCTCGGACCTCGTGGTCGTCGATACTCAGCGCATGGAAGAAGGAGCGGTCGCGACCGTGAAGCTTCCCTTCCGCATCGGGCAGGGGATTCACGGGTGGTGGGTGAGCGAGGAGCAGCTCGCGGGGGCGGGTTAGCGGCAGCGTGGACGCGCGGGGGGCAGGCGCAGCGCCGGGCGAGGCCGCGCCGGCGTGGATGCGAAGCCGGCCCTACCGGGTCTGGGTGCTCGGGCTCTTTGGGGCGGTCGCGACGTTCGGGTTCATCGACCGGATCGTCGTGCAGGTGCTGGTGCAGCCCATCAAGGCGGAGCTCCACGTCTCGGACGCGGACATGGGGCTGCTTGGTGGACTCACGTTCGCCGTGCTCTACGTGGCGCTCAGCATTCCGATCGCGCGGCTCGCCGAGCGCAGGAATCGGGTCGTCATCATCACGATCGGCACGGCGCTGTGGTCCATTGCGACCGCGGCGTCCGGGCTTGCGGCGAGCTTTGCGCAGCTGCTGCTCGCGCGCATCGGAGTGGGGATCGGCGAGGCCGCCGGCACACCGGCGACCTATTCAATCATCTCCGATTACTTCTCGCCGCGGCGGCGGGCGTCGGCCATGTCGGTCGTCGGGCTCGCCGTGCCGCTCGGGGCTTTTCTCGGCGGGTCGGCCGGCGGCTTCATCGCCCTGCACTGGGGGTGGCGCGCGGCGTTTCTCTGCGCGGGGCTTCCGGGGCTCGCGCTCGCGCTGCTGCAGGGGCTCACCGTGCGCGAGCCGCTCCGCGGCTATCACGATCCGGGGGTTGACGGGGGAAGCACGCCGTCATTCATGGCCGTGCTGCGCCGGTTCTGGGAGCGCCGCTCGCTCATCCAGCTGCTGGTGGGAGCGACGCTCTCGACGATCGCGGGTTACGGCGTCAATTACTTCCTCGCGGCATACTTCTTCCGGCGGTTCGGGCTCGACTACGCGCAGGCGGGCCTCGTGGTCGGCGTCGTCTCGAGCGTTCCGGCCGCTCTGAGCATCATCGCGGGCGGGTTCGTCGCCGACTGGGCCGGCAAGCGCAGCGCACGCTGGTACGCGCTGATTCCTGCCCTGGGCGCCGCACTGACCGCGCCGCTTTACATCGCCTCGTTCGAGGCCGGCACGTGGCTCGTGGCTGCGGTGCTCCTCGGGTTGACGGCCATCTGCCAGTATGCGTACATCCCCGCCGCGGCGGCGGTGACGCAGAACATGATGGAGCCGCGCATGCGAGCCTCGGCGGCGGCCGTGACGGGGCTCGTGTACACGCTGCTCGGGCAGGGACTCGGGCCGCTGTTCGTCGGCATGCTGAGCGATCACTTCACGCGGCGCAGCTTCGCGGGGGATTTCGTGTCGGCCTGCACGGGGCAGGCGGGCGCAGCGAGCGCATCGTGCGGGGCGGCCGCGTCGCTCGGCCTGCAGACCGCTCTGACGCTGTCGGCGCTGGTGTATCTGTGGTCGGCCGTGCATCTGGTGCTCGCCTCGCGCGGGCTGGCGCGGGATTTGAGGGCATGACTCGAGGGCGTGACTCGGGCGCGGCAGGCGCGAGATCAACGCTCGGACGTGCTGCAGCGTCAGACCGGCACGGTCACGTGCTTGCCGCCGAACACGGCTTGCCAGCTCTCGATCTCGCTCACCACCACGTCGTCGGTCGCGTGGGCGAGGTCGGCCGCGCGTCCGTAGTCGAGCGCGCTGTCGGATGCGGCCAGCAGTTGCGTGATGCGCGTGTGGACGACCTGGAGGCGCTCGGAGGTCACCCGGGAGATCGCGGCGAAGCGCTCGAAATCGCCGAAGTAGCGGATGGCCGCGATCGCGCCGCCGAAGGTGGGAAGCAGCACGGCGAGGAACGTGAAGAGATTCGAAAGGTGGTGCGCGATGTCGAGCGGCCACAAATGCAGCTCCCCGCCGCCCTTCAGGACGAGATAGGTTGCGACGACCACGATGGCGAGCGCGAACAGGATCTCCGATAGCCTGTCGAGATTGTGGTGGACGGTGGCGAGGCGCTTTGCCTTGGATATGTGGTAGTCGCGCTGCCGGACGACGTGCTGGTGGAGCAGATCGCCGACGGCCCGGCGCAGGTAGGTCTGCGTCAGGGTGAGATGGGGCAGGCCCACGTCACGCAGGCCGTGGCGGGCATACCATTCGGGCCAGGAGGTGTCGGTCCCGAGCGGCCAGCGGCCGGGCGCGCGGGCGACGCCAAGGAGCAGCAGGATCGGCGCGTGCCGTAGATACTCCGCGACTCGCCGGGTCTCGAACCACCGCGCATGCCAGCGACGCTTCTGTCCCGTGAGGGCGATGGCAAGAATGGCGCAGAGCAAAGCCAGCTCGAACAGGGCGAACGCCCACTTGCTCTCGGGGCTCGCGAAGGGTACGTAGGCGAGGCCGCCGACGATTGCGAGCGGCGCGAGCAGGAAGTTGGCGATCATGCTGCCGCGGTAGGTGTCGGAGAGCTGCGCCGAGACGCCGTCGGCCCACGCGAAGCGGCGCAGGATCGCCGTCTCGACTTTCTCCAAGTAGTCCTGTTCCTGGCCGGGCAGCGCCCGCGCGTGAGCGAGCAGCTTCGCGGCGCTGCCGGAGGCGATGTCGTCGGGGGTCTCGTAGGTCTGGCGCAGGCTCCGGAAGCGGCGCTTCACTGTCTCCTCGCCGAACACGACTTCGATGCGGCGATAGAGGTGCCACAGGGGGTTACTGCGGCGGGGCAGCTGCTCGCGCTCCAGGGCCTCGGGACCGGCCTGGGGGCGATGGCGGTGCCGGGGACCGGGGTGCGGGGCGTCGCGCTTGGCGTGGACCTTGGCGTGGTGCGAGCCGGGGTTGCGTGCCTGGGCCGGGCGCAAGGCCGCGCGGACCAGGGCCTGCAATTGAGCCTCCCGATCACTCCCGTCGTCGGGTCTCAGATGCACGTCAGCCAGTGCTTCGGGACCGACGAGAATGCGCCAGTGCGCCGGCGCGTCGGCGTCGATCCACACGACCGGCGCGCCCGTCTCGAGCGCGATCTGAATCGTGTGGCCGGTGCCGCCGATGAATGTCCGGGTCACGCCGTCCCAGACCGCAATGATCAGGTCCGACTGCTCGACGACGACACGTGAGGCGAGCGCGACGCGCGCGGAGGACTCCGCTGCGAAGACGGATGCCCTGCGGGGATCGTCGGGATGTTGCAGCTTCGCGAGGAACAGATCCGCGATGAACTCGTCGCCGTCGGCGAGCTGGAACAGGCGGGCTTGCGCCGCAAGCGCGCGGATGCGCGCGGCACGCTCCCGCACTTCGGCGCTGCAAGCGCGCGGATCGCTCTCACCGCCGGCGAGCACCGCCCGCGCGTCGTCCGCGGTGGCTGGGTGGGAGTTGATCGCGACGTTGAGCGCGAGGCCGAACGGAAGCGGCGCGACAAGATCCCAGCCGCGCGCGAGCGCGCCGCTCGCGGCCATCTGGTCCGTGCCGTCGGCCAGCAGGCAGTGCAAGCGTGTCGGCGCGACGAGCCCGGCGCCGCGCGTCGGCGGCTCATCCGCAACCGCCGTCGCGATCAGATCGAGCACCTGCGCGAGACGGGCTTCGATCTCCGCACGGTGGGCGGCAAAAGTGGGATTATCCTCGCGATGCCCGGTGACGCCGACGCACAATCTCACGTGCGGCGGCGGCGGCGTGCCCGCGGAGGCAGGAGTCTTCGACTTCATGCGGGTCGAGGCTGCAATGCAAGCTTGCTCGATGTCGCACTCACGCCGCGGACTCGGTATCCGCCCAGACCTTGCGCAGCGTTGCAACGGCTTCGGCGGCTCGGGTGGGATCAGCGAACGTGCGCATGATTTGAGATGCGTGATTCTCCAGCGTCAGCGACGGCTCCGTCGCGCGCATGTCGAGCACGGCCCGGCGGGCCTCATCGTGCTGTCCGAGCAGTGCCGAAACGATTGCCTTCCATTTCTGCGCATGCACGAAATTGGGATTGAGCTCGAGAGAGCGGTCGAGCGCATCCCGGGCGGCGGCGAGCTGGCCCTGAGAAAAGTGTGCGATTGCGCGCATGTGTTGAGATACGTAAAGATAAAAGACCTGCGGCGTGAACTTCTGCAGCGTGTCGAGCGCAGCGATCAGCTCGGCGTCCTGTCCCGGTCTCAGGTGGGCGAGCGCCAGGCAGTAATACGCGTGGCCGACGTGGGGCGCCAATTCGATCGCCCTTTTGGCGAAGCGCAGCCCAGTCTGAGTGTCGCCGATGCAGCTGCTTGCCATGGACGCGAGTCTCATAACACGCGGATCGTTGCTGTCGAGGTCGACCGCTCGCCTGATATGCAACCGCACCTCCTCCAGAGCGGGCTCCGCTCCGAAAAGATAAAGACTGTATCCCAACACAAACGCGAGCATGGCGTGGGCCAGAGCGTAATCAGGCGCGATGGCGAGTGCTTCCCGCGCTTCCTCGCACGCGCCGCGCATGCTCTGCGAATTGAGGTGGGCCGTACTCGCCATGGCGCGCAGAGTCCGCTCCCAGGCCGTCCAGCCGCCGGTCTTGCTCGCGGCGCGCTCGAACTCCAGGCGCGAAATCAGCTGCTCGCCGACGTGGCTCGCCACTTCGATGGCGAGCGATTCCCCGAGAGCCGCGAGATCCTCGAGCGGGCGATCGTATTTCTGCGTCCAGATGATGCGCCCGGCGCCCGCCTCGAGCAGTTCCACCGTCAGGCGCACGTTGCTTCCGATGCGGCGGATGTGGGCCTGCAGGGCATAGCGGGCGTCCAGCTCGCGCGCGAGGGCGCGAAGATCTACCGTGGCTCCAAGCTGCGCGGCGGTCACGACGGGCGTGATGACCTTGGCCCAGCCGTGCTGGGACAGCTCGCCGATGAGCTCCGAGGTGAGATCCGCGGCGAAGACCTCATCCTCGGGCAGGCCCGAGCGGTTCGCGATCGGGAGCACGACGAGGTTGGGCTCGCCACCCCGCTCGGACGCCACGGGTGCGGGCGTCGGGGACGCGGTTGCCGGGGATGGGTGAGCCAGTGGCGGACCAGGTGCCTGAGCAGTCGAGGACGCTGGGCTCGCGCGCTCGGTAAATCGGCGCACATCGGCGACGTAAGCGCGCCACGCCGGATCGTTCGCATCGCCCTGCCAGTGCGAGAGGTCCGCGGTCTGCGTGAGCTCGAACATGATCGGGCGGTCGCAAGGCTCGATCATCGCGGGAACGAGGGTCTTGTTGCGGTCGGCGAGCGTCGCTTCCGCGCGCACCCAGCGCGAGACGACAGATTTTTTAGACCACAGCACGACGACCGCCTTTGCCGTGCGCAGAGCACTCTCCGTCACCTCGTCATACGCTTCCCCGGAACGCAGCGTCGCGTCCCACCAGACGTTGAAGCCCTCGCGCTGAAACGCATCCGCAAAGCGCCGCGCAGCCGCTTGGTCCTCGCGGTTGTAGGAGAGAAAGACGTCGGGTGGCGTGGTCATACGGGGAATTCGCTCATCGGCTCGATCTGCTCATGCGGCAGAGTCGCTTTGCGCCCAGACCGCGCGGAGATGGCGTACCAGCTCCTGCCGCACCGCGCTGAGGTGAAATATTCGGTTGAAGTTCATCTCCCAGACCGCGAGCGTGCCAGCCGTCTCCGCCCTGCGGGCATGGAGCAACAGACTACTGGCCTCTGCCGTCCGGCCATTCATCTGAAGGATTGTCGCCTTGCTGACGAGAGCCAGGGCGTTGTCCGGATACGACGCGAGCGCGTGGTCACAGGCCGCAATCGCTTCGGGCCAGCGCGCGGCGAGGATGTGAGCACAGCTCTGATAGTCGAAATTGAGCGAATTGAACGGTGCGCCGGGCGAAGCTTTGATATCGGCGTCGAGGTGCGCGAGCGCCTCGTCGGGACGATTGAGATACAGGCAGGCGACGCCCGCGCCCAGGTGCACCATGGCGGCGCTCGAATTCAGGCGAACTGCGCGATCCGCATGGCGCCAGGCGTCGTCCGGGTAACCGATCCAGCTCAGGGCCAACGACACATAGGCGAGCACCAAGGGGCTGTCGGGATCCAGCTGTAGGGCTCTGTCGATATGGTCGCGTATCCGCCCGACGCGCCCCGCGTCTTCCGGAGTGGTCGCGCCGTAATGGAGAGCACTCGCCATGGCGAGCACCGCATGCGCCAGGCCGTAGTCCGGAGCAATCGTCACCGCCCGTTGGGCTTCCTCGGCACAAGCGGCCATGTTGGCGACCTTCAGCAGGCGCAGCGCGGCGATCGCCCGCATCAGCGCCTCCCACGCCGTGAGGTCGCCCGGCTTCTTGAGCGCACGCTCCATTTCGATGCGATGGACCTGCGCGCCGAGGTGAGTCGCGACCTCCACAACCAGCTCTTCCTGCAGCGCGGCGAGCTCGGCGAGCGAGCGCTCGAAGCGCTGCGTCCACAGGATCGCGCCGGTCGCGGCGTCGAGCAGCTGCGCCGTGACGCGCAAATTCGCGGCGGCGCGCCTCACGTTACCCTCGAGCAGGTACCGCACGCCCAACAGCCGGCTCATCGCTTCCAGGTCCGGCAACGCTCCGGTGCGGAAGCGCGCAGTGGCGGCGCTTGCGAGCACTCGGACGTAGGCACCCCTGGACAGAGCGTCGATCACGTCCTCCACCATGCCGATCGCAAAAACCTCGTCCTCCGGGAGGCCGGAGCGATTGGTAAAGGGCAGCACCGCCAGGGACGGCGCATCGCCGCGGGCACCGGACGCAGCTAACGTCGTAGGGGAAACCCAAGCAGCCGAGGCGGCGACCGGGGCAACTGAAGTAGCGGCGGCCGCGGCAGGTGAAGCAACCCCACTGCTGCGGGGCGCTGCCGCACCCTCCAAGGCGCGATGATCGTCGGCCGATGAGCGGTCGCGCTCCACGAACCGCCGCACATCGGAAAGGAACGCGCGCCATGTCGGATCGCCGACGGCACCCTGCCAGTGCGAGAGGTCCGCGGTCTGCGTGAGCTCGAACATGATCGGCCGGTCGCACGGCTCGATCATTGCAGGCACGAGCGTCTTGTTGCGGTCTGCGAGCGTGGCCTCGGCCCGCACCCAGCGGGAGACGACGGACTTCTTCGACCACAGCACCACGACGGCCTTCGCGCCGCGCAGCGCCGCCTCCGTCACCTCGTCGTAGGCTTCTCCCGAGCGCAGCGTTGCGTCCCACCAGACGCTGAAGTCCTCGCGCTCGAAGCCTGCCGCGAACCGGCGCGCGACCGCCAGATCCTCGCGGTTGTAGGAGATAAAAATGTCGGGCAAGCGCGATCCCTTTTCTTGTGCAGCGGACGAGGTCGCCGGCCCGGTTTGGTGGACGGGTTGCCAGGTGACGCGGGTCGTGATTTTGGCACGAACAGATCTCCTGCGCTAAGCCTTGGCTGCCGTGAGCGCGACGATGATTCCCGGGGTCAAAGCGGCCCGCACGGCCAGCGCGACCGTCTAGCGAGCTTCTGTGGCCACGTCACCAAGTAGGACAATACTTATCATTTTCAACAGTTTAGTACGACCGAGCCCAACCGATCGCTTTGGCTCGGGATTTTTCCCCCAATCGCGAGACTTCGTCATCGCCACAAGATGAATTCGTGGTCAATGTGGAATATGATGGGGGTTACTCTCCACATCGATCTCCACAGCGATGAAGACGATTCAGATGACCATCGACGATGCCCTGCTCAAGCTGGTGGATAGGATGAGTCGGGCCAGAAAGACCACCCGCTCGGCATTCATCCGCCAAGCGCTGCAAGCCGAGATTCGACGGCAGAACATTCGCGACGAGGAAAATCGTCACGCGGAAGGCTATGCGCGCAAGCCCGTGGTTGCGGGAGAGTTCGACGTTTGGCTCCAGGAGCAGGACTGGGGGTCCTCGTGAATCGCGGCGATGTCTGCTGGTACACGTTCAAAGCACCTGACAAGAAGCGCCCCGTGCTGATTCTTACCCGCGATTCGGCCATACCGGTCCTGAACTCCATCACGATCGCCCCGATCACCTCGACGATACGCAGCATTCCGACCGAAGTCGTGCTGACCGAGGAGGACGGTTTACCCCATGCTTGCGCCGCGAATTTCGACAATCTCCAGACGGTATCCAAGTCTCGGATCGGTGAGTGCATCACCCGGCTCACACGACGGAAGATGCAGGAAGCGGCGGCTGCGATTTCCTTTGCGCTCGCGTTGATCGAGGATTGAATTCTTACGACCGGAAAGGCGCATCCGTCGGCAGGCGCGCTGCTCCCGCTCATGCAACTGGCTCAAGCTCCGCCCAGAGCCGGCGTAACGCCGCGACGGCTTGCGCCGCGCGGGAGTCATCGGGAAGCGAGCGCCTGATTTGAGAGGTGTGATCGTCCAGAGTCAGCGACGGCTCCGTAGCGCGCACGTCGCGTACGGCCCTGTGGGCCTCGTCGTGCTGGCCGAGCAGCGCAGAAACGATCGCCTTCCACTTCTGCGCGTGCACGAGATTCGCATTGAGCTCGAGCGAGCGCTCGAGCGCATCCTGCGCAGCGGCGAGCTGACCGCTCAAGAAATGCGCAAGTGCGCGGAGGTATTGAGAGAAATAAAGATAGAACGCGCGTGGCGCGAGTCCATACTCGGCATCGAGGTCGGCGATCATCTCGGCGCCCTGCCCCAGATTCAGGTGCGCGAGCGCCAGACAGAAATGCCCGTGGGCAACGTGGGGGGCCAACTCGACTGCTCTCCTCGCGAAGCGCAGTCCGCTTTGAGAGTCGCCAAGGGAACTGCTCGCCGCGGATACCAGTCGCAACACGCGCGGATCGTCGCTGTCGAGGTCGACCGACCGCCTGATGTGCAGGCCCACCTCCTGCGCAACAGGCTCGCCTCCGAAGAGATGGAACCTAAATGCCAGCACAAACGCGAGCATCGCATGCGCCAGAGCGTAGTCCGGCGCAATGGCGAGCGCCTCCCGCGCTTCCTCGCAGGCGACGCGCATGCTCTGCGAACTGACATGAGCCGAGCACTCCATCGCACGCAGCGTCCGCTCCCAGGCGGACCAGCCACCGGACTTCCTGGCTGCACGCTCGAATTCGAAGCGCGAAATCTGCTGCTCTCCGACGTGGCTCGCGACTTCAATGGCGAGCGACTCCTCGAGCGCCGGAAGGTTCTCGAGGGGACGATCGTACTTCTGCGTCCACACGATGCGCCCGGCGTCCGCCTCGAACAACTCGACCATCAGACGCAGATTCGTCCCGATGCGGCGGATGTGGGCCTGCATGGCATAGCGGGCATCGAGCTCGCGCGCGAAGGCGCGGAGATCCACCGCGGCGGCCGCGCGGGCGGCAACCGCGGCGAGCGTGATGACTTTGGCCCAACCGTGCTGCGATAGCTCGGCCATGATTTCCGAGGTCAGGTCTTCGGCGAAGAGCTCATCCTCGGGGAGACCTGAGCGGCTCGCGATCGGCAACACGACGAGGTTGGGCTCTCCGCCCTGCTCGAATGCCGGAGATGCGGGCACCGGGGATGTCCCGGGCGAGGCGATCGCCGGGGTCTGGACTGCCGCGGTGCGCGGGCGATTCCGTTCGACGAATCCACGCACGTCCGAGACGTAGGCGCGCCACGCAGGGTCGCTCGCATCGCCGTGCCAGTGCGAGAGGTCCGCCGTCTGGGTGAGCTCGAACATGATCGGCCGGTCGCACGGCTCGATCATCGCGGGGACCAGGGTCTTGTTGCGGTCGGCGAGGGTCGCCTCGGCGCGTACCCAGCGGGACTCGACCGAGCGAGTGGACCAGAGCACGACGACCGCCTTGGCCGTCTTGAGGGCCCGCTCGGTCACCTGATCGTAGGCCTCGCCCGAGCGCAGCGTCGCATCCCACCAGACGCTGAAGCCTTCGCGCTCGAAGGCTTCGGCGACCCGGCGTGCGACCGCCTGATCGTCGCGGCTGTAGGAGAGGAATATGTCGGGCATTCTCGATCTCGCTGGGTATCCTCTACCGCTCGCCCCGCAGCCCCTCTAACGGATGACTTCGAAATCGTCATCGCCCAGCGGCCGGGCGAAGTCGCCCCACTTGCCGCTCTGGCGCCAGTAATCGACGAGCCCGAGGTTGCGCAGGATTTCTTTGAACTCCGGTGTCCTGCGCGCCCCGCTCAGGAGGGGAATCCAGAATGCGCTAAGACGCGGGAAGTACAGGTCGATGGCGAACCGCCGCAAGGAGCTGGCGGCGAGCAGGGTGTCGCCGTGCCAACTCGCCCACACGGCAATCTTGTACTGGCCGGCCGAGCGCTGATTGGCGGGGGCCGCCTGGGCCTCGCGCAACCTCGCGAGTATCGTCTCCGGGGCGCCGAAGATGATTCCCCACAGATCCTCGAGGCCCGCGACCGGTACTGTCTGATAGGTGGTGGCGCGCTTGACCAAGTCTCTGGCCGCTGCGACATCGCCGCGTGCCAAGGCGCGGAACAGGGCGAAGTGCTCCACGATGTCGCGGTCGCCGGAGAGGTCCTTGCTGCGCTGGTATTCTACGTCGGCGTCCGGAGAGCGGCCGCTCGTGTCGAGCGCCCACTGCAACGCATTCGAGGCTCGCAGCGACAGCGGGTCGATCTGGCACGCCCGCTCAGCGTAGAGCACCGCCTCCTCCGGCCGTCCGACGGTCAAGAGGAGCGCGCAACAGGTCGAGACGGCGTCCAGTTCCGAGGTGGGTGCAGCCGCAAGCGCGGCGGTGGCGGCGGCCTCGGCCTCGGACCACTTGTGTCGATCGGCGAGCTCGTCCGCACGCAGCGCCTGGGCCCACCAAGCATCAGGCGCCAGCGCCAGGATCCGGGCGGAGGCTGCGGCCATGCCTGCCCGCGTCTCGTCAATGCTCTCGGCGGCAAAGACGACGGCATCACGATGGGCCTGATACAGCCCACGCCACGCAGCAGTGAACGCGGTGTCGAGCGTCAGCGCCTCCTGGAAGATCTGCATGGCGCGGCGCAACTCTACGGGACCTTGCTGATGCAGCAGCGCTCGCGCCCGCAGGTACTTGTCGTAGGCCTCGACGTTCGTCGTCCCACGATCCTCGATCGCCTTCTTCTCCCCGGGAAACAGCGTGAGTCTCAGCGCCTTGACGATCGACTGCGAGATCTCATCCTGCAGCGCGAAGATGTCCGCGAGGTCGCGATCGAAGCGCTCCGCCCAGACGTGGCTGTCTCGGGCGGCATCAATGAGCTGCGCGGTGATGCGCACGCGGTTCCCCGACTTGCGCACGCTGCCTTCGAGCACATGCGTCACCTTGAGTTGCCGGGCCACTTGCGGCAAGTCGACATGCTTGCCTTTGAACGTGAAAGCTGAATTGCGGGAGATGACCGCGAGCGCCGAGACCTTCGAGAGATCGGTGATGATGTCCTCGCTGATACCGTCGGCGAAGTACTCCTGCTCGGCATCGCCGCTCATGTTGGCGAAGGGCAGGACGCAGATCGAGAGCCGGTCCGGCAGGGAGGTGCCGGAAGCGAGCGGCACAGTGGCGGAGGCCTGGGGCACCCCTGCTGAAGCCGGCGGCGGTGCCGATGACCTCGATGGCGAATCCGATGACTGACCAAGCGCCCGCGCCTCCACGAAGCGCTTCACGTCCGCAACGAACGCCCTCCACGCCTGGTCGGCCGGCGAGCCATCCCAACGGCTCAAATCCGCAGTCTGCGTGAGCTCGAACATGATCGGGCGATTGCACGGCTCGATCATCGCCGGGACCAGGGTCTTATTGCGGTCTGCGACGGTCGCTTCCGCGCGCACCCAGCGGGAGACGACGGATTTCTTCGACCACAGCACGACGACGGCCTTCGCCGAGCCGAGGGCGGTTTCCGTCACCTCGTCGTAGGCCTCGCCCGAGCGCAGCGTCGCATCCCACCAGACCTTGAGACCTTCGCGCTCGAATGCCTCCGCGAACCGGCGTGCCACCGCCTGATCCTCGCGGTTGTAAGAGAGGAAGATGTCGGGCGCGGCGGTCACGGACGAGAAGGGCTCATGCCGGAAACTCACCGCGGGCCGTCACGGGGCGGGCTCGCTCTGGGGCCAGAGCGAAAGCAGGTGCTGGATGAATCGCTCGCGCTGCGGGCTGCGGGCTGCGGGCTGCGGGCTGCGGGCTGCGGGCTGCGGGCTGCGGGCTGCGGGCTGCGGGCTGCGGCGAGAAGTCTACTGAAAACCATCCGCCAGACCGCAAGCGTGCCGGCCGGCTCCGCCCGAAGGGCGCGAACCCACAAATCATGCGCCTCGTCCCTGCGGCCTTCCCATTCGTAGACCGCCGCCTTGGCGATCAGCACGGTGGGATAGGCGGGATTCAGCGCGAGTGAGCGGTCCCAGGCCGCGACCGAATCTGCCCGCCGCCTGGCGAGCAGGTGCGCAAGGCCCTGCCAGAAAAAATTATTGACGTTGTTCATCGCGCCAGGAGAGACGTTGAGGTCGCCCTCGAGATGCGCCAGCGCCTCCTCCGGGCGACCGACAAGCACGCAGGCCACGCCGCAACTGAAGCGCACAGCATCCGCGCGAGGGGTCAGTCGCACCGCGTGCTCCCCGTGACGCAAGCCGTCCTCCGGATCGCCGATGTAGGACAGCGCCAGCGAGACCCAGGTCAGAACCACGGGATTGGCCGGATCCAGCACGAGGGCTCTGTCGATATGGTCGCGTATTTTGCGGAGCTCCACCGCGTCGTCCGGAGAGATTGCGAAGTACTGCAGCGCGGTCGCCATGGCGAGCATGGCGTGCGCGACAGCGTAGTCCGGCGCGATGGCGACCGCCTTGCGAGCTTCCTCTACCCAGACCGATATATTGGCGATCTTGACCAGGCGAATGGCCGCGAGGGCGCGCATCACGGCTTCCCACGCCGTGAGGTCGCTCGGCTTTTTCAGCGCGCGCTCCATCTCGGTATGCTGCACCTGTGCATTGAGGTGCGCCGCCACTTCGAGGACCAGCTCTTCCTGTAAAGAGGCGAGATCGGAGAGCGGACGATCGAAGCGCTGCGTCCAGAGGACTGCACCCGTGACGGCATCGACGAGCTGCGCCGTGACACGCAGGCTTGCGCCGGTGCGTCGCACGTTGCCCTCGAGGACGTAGCGCACGCCCAGCTGGCGGCTGATAGCGTCCAGATCCGGCATCGCGCTGGTGCGGAAACGCGCCGTCGCGGTGCCTGCGAGCACTCGAACGAAGGTGCCCTGGGACAACGCGACGATAATGTCCTCCACCATGCCGAACGCAAAGACCTCGTCTTCCGGGAGACCGGAGCGGTTCGCGAAGGGCAACACGGCGAGAGAGGGGACGTCGCCGCGCTCGCCGATCAGGGCGCTCGTCGCCGAGGGCGGCGTTGTCACGACCCCGCACGTCGCCGGCCCGGGCTCCCGCTCGACGAACCGCCGGACATCGCTGAGGAACGCGAGCCACGCGGCATCGCTCGCAGCACCCTGCCAATGCGTGAGGTCCGCGGTCTGGGTGAGCTCGAACATGATCGGGCGGTCGCAAGGCTCGATCATCGCGGGCACGAGAGTCTTGTTGCGGTCGGCGAGCGTCGCTTCGGCACGCACCCAGCGCGACTCGGCCGAGTGTTTGGACCACAGCACGACGACGGCCTTGGCGGTTTTCAACGCCTTCTCGGTGACTTGATCGTACGCCTCCCCGGAGCGCAAGGTAGCGTCCCACCAGACATTGAACCCCTGCCGCTCGAAGGCCTCCGCGAAGCGGCGTGCCGTCGGCTGGTCCTCCCGGTTATAGGAGAGGAAGATGTCCGGGGGCGCGGTCATGGGGCTGACTCGGCTTCGGACCACAACGAGTGCAGCAGCTGGAGCAGTTCCTCCCTGACGGGACTGCGGGCGAAGACCCTGCTGATGACCAGGTCCCAGACTGCGAGTGTCCCGGCAGGCTCCGCCCCGCGCGCCCGGAACCAGAAGTCCCGCGCCGCCGCCGTACTGCCGTCCCTCTTGCAGGTGATCGCGTTGCAGAGCAATGCCGGGGCGCATGCGGGATTCAACGCGAGCGAGCGGTCGAAAGCCGCGACCGCCTCACTCCACCGTCCTGCGCAGAGATGCGCGAATCCCTGATATGCCATATTGAAGAAATTGATGGGCGCGCCGGGGGAGGCTCTGATGTCGGCTTCGAGATGAGCCAACGCCTCGCCCGGACGATTGAGAACGGTGCACGCCACACCGCAGCCGAAATGAACCAGCGCGGCGCCGGGGTTGAGCTGGAGCGCGCGCTCGCCGTGGCGCAGCCCGTCCTCCGGATTGAGGGTCCAGCTCAACGCGAGCGAGACATGAGCGAGCACCAGCGCGTTGTCGGGGTCCAGCGCAAGGGCTCGATCGATGTGATGGCGGATGCGACGGACTTCGGCCGGGTCGTCTGGAACAAATGACCAGAAGTGCAGGCCGCGCGCCATGCCGAGCACGGCGTGAGCGAGGGCATAGTCCGGCGCAATGGCCACCGCCTTGCGCGCCTCCTCGACGCACACGGACATGTTGGCGACGTTCAGCAGCCGGTGAGCCGCGATGGCCCGCATGACGGCCTCCCAGGCGGTGAGATCGCCCGGTTTCTTGAGCGTGCGCTCCATCTCGAGGCGGAAGACCTGCGTGTTGAGGTGCGCTGCGACTTCCAGGACGAGCTGCTCCTGCAGGGCGGCGAGCTCGGTGAGCGGCCGGTCGAAGCGCTGGGTCCACAGGACCGCGCCGGCCACGGCGTCGACGAGCTGGGAGGTCATGCGCAGGCTCCCGCCGCTACGGCGGACGTTGCCTTCGAGAACGTAGCGCACGCCCAGCTGGCGGCTCATCGCCTCCAGATCCGGCATCGCGCCGGTGCGGAAGCGCGCGGTCGCGGCGCTCGCGATCACTCGCACGTAAACGCCCTGAGACAGGGCGTCGATGATGTCCTCCACCATACCAATGGCGAAGACGTCGTCCTCGGGGAGACCGGAGCGGTTGGTGAAGGGCAGCACCGCGAGGGACGGCGCGTCGCCACGCTCGCCGATGGGCGTGGGGATCGGGGCGGTGGCGGCGAGAGTGGGACCACTGTTGCCCAGGTTGCGAGCACTGGCGGCCGGCGCAGGAGCAGCCGTGGCGAGCGCGTCGTGGGCGGGCGGGAGCTCGCGGTCGACGAACCCCCTCACCTCGGCGACGAGCGCGAGCCACGCGGGATCGGCGTGAGCACCCTGCCAGTGCGTGAGGTCCGCGGTCTGGGTGAGCTCGAACATGATCGGGCGGTCGCAGGGCTCGATCATCACGGGGAGCAAGGTCTTATTGCGATCGGCCAGAGTCGCCTCGGCGCGCACCCACCGGGAGAGGACGGACTTCTTCGACCACAGCACGACCACGGCTTTCGCGGAGCGCAGGGCGGTTTCCGTCACCTCGTCATAGGTCTGCCCGGAGCGCAGCGTCGCGTCCCACCAGACCTCGAAGCCTTGGTGGCCGAACGCCTCCGCGAACCGACGCGCCGTCGCCTGATCCTCGCGGGTGTAGGACAGGAATATGTCGGGCAAGCGTGTCCCTTCTTGTGCAGCGGGCGGGGCCGCTGCCCCGGTTTAATGGGCGGGTTGCCGCTTGGGTCAAGCTCTGTATTTTGGCACGAATGGGCTTGCTGCGGTATGCCCTTGACCGCCTCGATCGCGGCGGGTTCTCCGGCTTTCGCCGCCAAAAAACTCAGTTTGCGAGCGCCTTCCGCAGCAGCCGCGCGGGCGTTCCGGCCGCGAGCTCGCCGCGCAGCCAGTCGTTCACCACGCCCGCGAGCGCGGGATCGCGCGGCATCAGCATCACCTTGTCGGCATGAGTGAGCGTTCCGCGAAGCGCCCGGCATAGCTGCGGGTGGCGATGAACCTGGAGCTCGACTTCCACGTCGTCCGTGATCATCACGTCGGCGCGGCCTGCGACGAGCTGATCGAAGAGGGTCGCGTTGCTTGGATAAACAATCACCTTCGCCCGATGTAGATGCGCGCGCACGTACTGTTCGTTGCTGCCGCCCGGGTTCACGATCACACGGACACCGGGGCGGTCCACTGCGGCGAGGCTGTCGAAGCGGTGCGCGTCGAAGCAGCGGGCAATGAGAGTCTTGCCGCCGGAGAGATACGAAATGGACGTCGCAGCGGTGACCCCCCGTGCCGGAGTGGCGGTGATGCCGCCAATCGCCACGTCGAAATGGTTGTCGCGCAGGTCGTCGAGCAAGGTGGGCCACGAGGTGCGCACGAAGATCGGCTGCGCGCGGAGCTGTAGCGCGAGGGCTTGCGCGAGCTGGATATCGACACCGTCGAGGCGGCCGTGCAACTCGGCGCTGAAGGGAGCGTAGTCCCCGGTAGTGCCGATGCGCAGCACGTGCGAGGCCTCGATGCGCTGAAGCGCCGGCGCGGGCAGCAACTGGATCCCGGCGAGATCGGCGAGCAGCTCGCGGCGGCTCGCCAGTGACCAGCCTGCGCTCGTCAGGAGCTGCTCGGAGCGCGCGGCATAGCGCTCCGCGAAGCCGGGGCGCGAGAAGGCGGGCGCCGCGAGGTAGAGGGCTTGAAGCAGGTCGCTCGTGAGCCGATCGAGCTGCGGGCGCAGCTCGTTCTTCAAGTCGGGAGGGCGGCCGGGGAAGTCATAGCCGGTCTTGCGCCAGTGGCGTTCGCGGTCGGCCTCCGCGTCCCGCGCGAGGCGCACCTGCAGCGCGAAGAGGCGCTCGATCGGCGCCGGGGCGAGGCCGAAGGGCTCGCCGAGCTTCCCCGCCGCGAGAATGACCACGCGCTCGCGTGGAGGGTCCGAGATCGGCGCGTGGTGCTGCCACTTCCACGCCGCGACGGCGGGCATGAGGGAGAGACGCTCGTTCTCCAGATCGAGGACGCGCCTGACGAGAGAGGATTCGTCGCTGAAGCGCGCGGTATCGGCCAGGGACGGTAGGGGGACCGAGAGCGGAACGGAGCGGCTAATACGGCCGACGGTGGGGCCATCGGCCTGCGGTGCCGAGACCGCGGCGGCGCGATCGGCCCAGGCCGGGACGGCAAGGCCGGCGCAGAGGAGCGCTGTGGTGAAAAACATGAGGGGTGGCCGGGGGCGAACGCACGAAGTACGCGGGAGCGAGCGCGGCATGAACGTATTATCGCGCGTCCCTCGCCGCGGTGCGTGATTCACAAGGAGGACGGTCGCTCGGTCGCGTCGGTCAAACGCCGGTGTTCTCATATATTGGACTATATTGAAAAACTCTCATATACTGGACGAATGGACCTCGCAACGATCGGTCGCTTGATCGCGGAACGGCGGCGGGCAAAGCGGCTCACTCTCGCCGCGCTCGCCCAATCCGCCGCCGTGGGCCGTTCCACCCTCGCCGCACTCGAGGCAGGCAAACTTGCGGAGCTCGGCTTCGTCAAGGTCGAGCGAATCTGTGCTGCAGCCGATCTGGTCGTGGAAGTGCGCACGCTCGCGTTGGATGAGCCGTTGATGCCGCACCGCCATCTCACCGAGGCAGCAGGCCGCGATTTGACGAAGGCGGCCATCGCCGACCTGGTGGAGCGGGGAGACATCTCGGCGTGGCGCGGGTTGGTCGCGGCGATGCGCGCGAGCCGGGACGGCCGGCTTGCTCGGCGAGTGCGGGAAGTCGTCCGTGCGCTCGACGCAGAGGACGCGAAAGTCCGCGCGTTTGCGGCGTTGCTTCCCGAAATCGCGCGAGGGCCACGGCCGCGCGTAGCAAACCGTGGCTAAAGCGCCGAAGTCCGCCGATTGGGAACGCTTGCTGTCGCACGCGGCACTGCTGCAGGCGAAGATACCGAGCGCCGTGCTCGTTGGCGGCACAGCAGCCGCCCTGCATGCTCATCATCGCGTCTCGTTCGACCACGATCACGTGATGGGGGATCTCGCCCGCCACTACGACAGCGCGATCGCCGCGCTGGAGTCGATCGTCGGCTGGCGCACTGGGCGCCGGGTGAGAGGCAAGCTCGTGCTCGGAAAGATCGACGGCATCGAGGCAGGGTTGCGGAACCAGAGGCGTTCCGCGCCTCTTGCAACGGCCATCGTGACATTGCCGAGCGGTCGCAGGCTGAAGCTCCCCACCGTCGAGGAAATGTTGAGAATCAAGGCCTTCCTCATTGTCGAGCGAAACGCGGCCCGCGATTACCTGGACGTGGCGGCATTGTCGGACCACCTCGGGCTGCGCAGGAGCGCCGAGGCGCTCGATCGAATGAACGAGCTCTATGCGGAATTCGCCGGTGAAGGGGGCAGCATGCTGAGCAGCGTCGTCGTCAAGCTCGCTAAACCCGACCCTTACGACCTCACCGCGATCGACCTCAAGGAATACAAAGGAATCGTCGCGCCTTGGAACGACTGGCGAGCGGTCGAGAGCCAATGCCGTTCGCTTGCGGTCGCGTTGCTCGAGAGACCGGAAGCGAAGCGTCCCGCGAAATAGACAGGGCCGCCGCCGGCGAAGGGTTGCCCGCGCCGCTCACGAGGGGTCAGGAACGCTTCGCGGCCGCCGCGTCGCGGGCTTGCTTCAGCGCCGTCCAGCTCGGCGCGTACTTCAGGGCCTCGGCATACTCGCCGAGCGCTTGTTTGAAGTGGCCTTGTTTGACGAGCATGTTACCCCAGGCTTTGAGAGGATCAGCCCCGTGCGGGCCGCGCTGGTGGGCGGCTTGCAGCTTGGCGATCGCTCCCGCAAAGTCGCCGTGGCGAGCAAGCGCAAGGCCCCAATGATAGTAGCCGGCGGGAAGGTCGGGGGCGAGTGCGACTGCTTGCGCGTACGCTTGCTGAGCACCGGTCCAGTCGCCGCGGTGATCAAGGATGTCGCCGCGGAAGCTCTGGCGGTCGACGTAATGCTCACCGCCCCGGAGCGCTGCATCGGCTTTGTCGGGATGACCGGCCGCTTCCTCGATGGACGCGACCCAGCATTCGCCGTCCGTGAGCTGGGCGGTCGCAAAGCGCAGGGTGGTCGGCACGTCCTCGTAGGCTTCCATTTCCGCCGCGGCCTGGACCGTTTCGCCGGTCTCTCCGAGGATGAGGCCCCGCACGAAGTGAAGACCCGCAGCAGCCACGGAGCCCTGAGGAGCCGCATCGAGGGTCTGGAGTATCCGTGCCGCGGCGGTTGGGTCGTGAAGCTGCACGTCGATGCGTGCAATGATCACGCTCGACACGCCCAGGACGCTTCCAATGCCTTCGTTCGCCGCTGCATTGGAGTCCACCGTGTCGCGCTCAGCATGCAGATCGCGCGCGGCGTCCTCCCAAGGCAAAAGGCTCTCGGCCGACGGCTGGACCTGTCGAGTTCCCGCGGCCCGACGGAGGGCTTCGCCGACACGTCAAGCGTCTTCCTCTCGGCCGAGGGTGGCGAGTCCATACGCCTCATTCTCGCTCCCCTGAACTTGTGCTTTTCCGCCCAGGCGCGCAGCATATGCTACGGCATATGCTTGGAGGCACCCCCCGATGGATCATTCGCGACGTGTCCGCATCTTCAAGAATGGCAGCAATCAGGCCATCCGCATTCCGCGAGAGTTGGAACTGAAGGCAGCCGAGGCGACGATTCGGAGGGAGGGGCGCCGACTCGTGATCGAGCCGGTCGAGCGCATATCGCTTCTCGAACTGCTCGCCACCTGGCAGCCAATCGATATCCGTTTCCCGGACTTTCCTGATCCGCCGCCGGAACCGGTGAAGCTGTAAGAGGTCACGGTGCCTCGTTATCTGCTCGATACGAACATTCTGACTGACCTGGTCAAAAATCCCACTGGGCGCGTCAGAGAACGCATCGTCGAGGCGGGGGAGGAGAGCATCTGCACCAGCATCGTCGTGGCCTGTGAGCTGCGGTTCGGCGCACGCAAGAAAAACGCCCCTGCGCTGACAAAACGCATCGAGCAGTTGTTGCAGGCCATCGAAGTACTGCCGCTCGACAGGGACGTTGATCGCACCTATGCCGAGGTTCGAGCGGGACTGGAGGAGGCCGGTCATCCCATTGGAGCGAACGACTTGTTGATCGGGGCCCATGCACGGAACGAGGACTGCGTGCTGGTGACTCACAACGTATCGGAATTCCTCCGTATCGAGGGCCTCACGGTTGAAGATTGGCTGGTAGATTGAGCGCGGCGCACTGTCGAAGCACGACGCGACGCGCACCGAGGAGAACCTTTGCCCGGCCTATACCGCGATTCTCTCCGCGGGAACCGCCGGCTTCACAGGTCGCGCGTCCGCTGGCAGTACATCCATCAATCGCGGCACCGGGACGCTGGCCAGCTCTTTCGGCTCGAGCTTGTGCAGTCCGCCGCCATAGACCCTCCCCTGCCCCAAGAGCTCGGCGGCCGTGATGCCTTTCAACACATTCCACACACGCTCGATGAGAGAGGGATCGCGGGCAAGCGCGCCAGCGAGCGGAGGCGTCGGATACATCATCAAGTAGACATTCGCTGCCGTTGCCTGGGAGCGGTTCAGGATGAACCGAAACGGCCGCTTGCGCGCCGCACCGCCTCGACCCAAATAGGTGCAGACGATGGGCGCCGGCGGCCGGCTCTCTTGGGCGTACCAGAGCGCGCGGTGCCGGCATAGATAACGATCGGGCAACGCTCTGCGTCTGCCCTCTTGCAGGTAAGCGAACAATGCGGGGTATCGCCGCTCAATCTCCGGTTCCGAGAGGGCCGTATCGAGCAGGAAGAGCTGGCGCGTGAGTTGTGGGCAACCGCACTCGTCAGCCTCGATCTGGTCATGCGGCAGATGGCGGGGGCTGGGAAGGATCGGCCGAAAGGCCTCCCTCGGCAGGTTGCGGGCCTCCATTTGGTCCGCCGATAAGATGAAATAGTGATTGTCCCCGGTAGCCACGCCGCGCTTGATACTGAAGAAGTCCGAAATCGTCGGGAACGATGTCTTCCTGGGGACCCCCGCGATCGGAAAGCGTGTCCATTTCGGCTCTTCTGCAAGAGCTCTTGCCGCGACCTGCCGCGACAGTCTCGGCTCGGCGAGCGTGCCGCCGAATGTGAATCGAACGGCATGGTCCTGCGGCGGCCGCGCTTTGCGGAACCAAACCACCGCGGAGGAGACGAGCGCGTCCGCGAATTGGACGTCGCTGGGATCGAAGCGATGGATTTGCAGCAGCGTGACGGCATCGAGAAGATAGCGCTTGAGAGCCCGCCCATAGTTCACGTCCATGAACTCGCTCGGAATGAGCCAGCCCGCAAGACCCCCATCCGCCATCCAGGCGTGCGACAAGCCGAGAAAGTGGCAATAGAGGCCGCTCAAGCCGCTCAGCTCGAGGCCGCTCGCGGCTCGTGTCGCGCTTTGCAAGCGTGCCTTGTCCTCCATTCTCAGATGATGGTGTCGAACATAGGGCGGATTGCAGACGAGCAGGTTGAAGCGAGGCATCGCCGTGGCGAGCGTGAAATCGGCTATCCGGTAATCGAGGCCGGCATTGCGCCAGAGCGCGGCGGCGGGCTCGCCGTAGTGAGGGTCGATCTCGAAGCCGAGCGCCTCGCAGATGCGCGCAGCCGGAATGACATTGCAGAGAGCCGCGTAGAATGCGCCGGTTCCGACGGCGGGATCCAGGAATCGGATCTTCTGGTGCGCCGGTAACCAGCCGGCCGCACAGCGAAGAATGTCCTCGGCGAGCCTCGGCGGCGTCGCAAACTGTCCAAGCTCGTTGCGCTGGCGTTGAGTTCTCTTCGCATCGAGCTGCGCCTGCAGCCTCAAGCGGGAGGTTTCAACTCTTTCGACGGACCCGGTGTTCAACTTTGTGCTCCGCCGGACATCCAAAGAGACGTCTATACGGACGTTGTACCGCGCCGCGTTCAGGCTCCGGGTGCAGGCGGGGTTGACGATGCCGCGGAGGCCGCCGGTGGGGCTGCTGCCGCATCTCGGGCAGCGTGCAGTGCTGACCAATTCGGCGCGTACTTCAGTGCCTCATCATACTTCGCGAGCGCATCGCTCCGGTGACCTTGCCTCGCGAGCACGTCACCCCAGGCTTTGAGAGGATCGGCCCAGTGCGGGCCGCGCTGGTTCGCCGCTTGCAGCTTCGCGAGAGCGCCTGCGAGATCGCCGTGGCGGGCGAGCGCGACGCCCCAGGAGTAGTAGCCTGCGGGAAGGTCCGGGGCAAGAGCGACGGCTTGCGCGTACGCTTGCTGCGCGCCGGCCCAGTCGCCGCGATGGTCGAGGATGTCGCTGCGGAAGCGCTGGCAGTCCACGAAGTGTGCGGCGGCAGGGTCGGCGAGAATCGCGTCGGCCTTCTCAGGATGGCCAGCCGCCTCCTCGATCGGCGCAATGACGCATCCCGGCCCAGGCAGCGTCAAACCAGGGGCGATCGAGTTGTTAGGGGCTGTGAATAAATAACTTGCGCGACCGATAGATAAGTCAAATAATTCACGTCCGTGGCAAGTGTCGCGGGCATTCGGTTAAAATACAAGAGGTTGTCTCGTGTGATGAACGAGCGATCTCGACGTATCTGGGCGGCGACCGAAGCGCGTTCGATAGGTTGGGGCGGAGTGTCGCGGGTGGCCTGCGCAACCGGTATTGCCCGCAACACCATCGCGGCTGGGTTGCGGGAGTTGAAGCGGCGTGGCCGTCCTCTTCAATGGGAGCAAGAGCGCGTGCGTCGGCCTGGTGGTGGACGCAAGCGCCTGACTGATCATCAGCCCGAGTTGATCGCCAAGCTTGAAGCGCTGATTGAGCCTACGGTGCGAGGAGATCCGCAGTCGGCGCTGCGCTGGACGGCCCTGAGTGTGCGCAAGCTCGAGGGGGCGCTGAGAAAGGGTGGCGTGACCGTTAGTTATCGCACGGTTGCCAACCTGTTGAAGAAGCTGAACTATACGCTGCAGGGTCAGTTCAAGCGTTCGGAAGGCAAGGTGGATCACCAAGACCGGGATGCCCAATTTAGCTACATCAACGATCAGGCGGTCGCCGAGCTGCGTGCGCGCCGTCCGGTGATCTCGGTGGACACGAAGAAGAAGGAGCTCGTCGGGCACTATAAAAATGGGGGCCGGGAGTGGCGTCCGAAGGGCGATCCCATCGAAGCGCTGACGCATGATTTCCCGGACCCCGAGGTTCCCAAGGCCGTACCCTATGGAGTTTACGATGTCGGTGAGAACAAGGGCTGGGTCAATGTCGGGATGAGCGGTGACACCGCCGAGTTTGCCGTGCAGAGCATTCGGGAATGGTGGCGATACATGGGCAAGCCTCGTTACCCAAAAACCCGCCGGCTTTTGATTTGCGCCGACAGCGGTGGCAGCAACGGTTATCGTTGCCACCTGTGGAAGCGGGAGCTACAACGCTTTGCGACCGAAGAGAAGCTGAGAATCACCGTGTGTCATTTCCCACCGGGGACCAGCAAGTGGAACAAGATCGAGCATCGCCTCTTCTCTTTCATCACTGCGAACTGGCGTGGCAGGTCCCTGACGGATTACCGTACCATCGTGAATCTCATTGCCGGGACGGCGACAAAGACCGGGCTGGTTGTCAAAGCGCGCTTGGACCGCAGAAAATACAAACGCGGAATCAAAGTATCGAAGAAGGAAATTAAAGCGCTCAATCTCACGCCGCATGACTTTCATGGCGAATGGAATTACACGATCGCCCCCATCCGGCGCCCAGCATAATTGATCAGTTTATTATTTCACGGGCCCTTACTCAACGTGTTCGAAGTGCCCGCCAGACGGAGCGGGTTCGCGATGCCCGCAAAAGCGGCTTCCACGTCCTGGGCTGCCGTGACGGAGTCGCCGCGCTCCTCGGCGATCAGGGCGCGGACGTATGAAGCCGTGCGGTCGTCCTCCGGCCCACTCCGGGGCGCGTTCTGGAGCGCCACCTCCGCGGCGTCCGGATCGTGCAAGGCCACCTGCGAGAATGCGAGCATGCTCTGCTCTACCGATATCGGAAGTCCAACGCTTCCGGACTGCAACGAGTCGGAAAATAAGTCACGAAGTGACGAGTAGTCACGAGTGAGCTCGTCGGAAAAGAGCGAAAAGAAGCGATGCGTCGGGTCCGGCCGTCGGCCCTCCAGCCGGCCGAGCGTCTGCCCTACGCGCCACGCTCGCTCCTCGTCGCCGAACGCCCCCAGCACGAATTGCTCGTCCAGGTAGGAACTCGCCGCGAAGCTCGGATCAAGCGCCCGTGCGTGGCTCAAAAGCGCCATGATCTCGCGCAGAGGCCCGCCCGTCTCCAGGAGACAGTTGGCCTCATCATAGAGGAGCGTCGGCCGGAACTGCGGGTCGGCGCTGCCGTAGACCGATCGGATGAAGGCGAGGGCTTCCGGGCAACGGCCCATTTGCCCCAGATAGCCTCCCCAGAGCGCAGGCTCCGATTGGGCATACAGATACTGCGCCGCCTGGGCGGTGAGCTGCTGGAGCGAGTCTGCGTCCCCTCTGAAAGTCTTCGCTGCCAGTCCGTCGCCGCGGACGGTGAGGGCGAGGCCGCCGGAGTCCGTCTCGACCAGCGCACCGCCGATGTGCACGTCGTGGCCGAAGCGGGCCTGCAGCACCTGCGAGAGTTCCTCGAGCGAGATGCCGGTCTCCGGCACCTCGACCGTGACCTGATTCGACCACGCGTTGGAGAGACTGCGTTTGAAGCCCTCGGCAGGGCCGCCGAAGGTGGCACTCTGCAGACGCGTGAGCTCGTCGAGGACGTCACCTGCGACCACCTTGCCGGTCATGCCCCGCGCGGCAAGGGCCGCGGGAGCATCGAACGCGTCGATGACGACGTTGTGCGAGGTGAAGGTGTCGTGGAGCATCACGGCAATCCCGAGGCCGATGGCGATCACCACGAGGGCGATGACGACCTGGAAGGCGAGGCGGATGAGCTGGCCCAGGCGCTGGCCGAGAAGCAGGTGCGACTGGTGCGCGAGGTGGTTGAGGCGCAGCGCGTGCTCATCTCTCAAGTGCTCGGCCTGAATCTCCAGGAGCTCGGCTTGCCTCTTCAGAAATAGCGAGGTGTCTCGAGCCACCTCGGGGTCGCTCGAGGAGAGTCTGGCGGCGACGGCCGCCGCGAACGCCTCGGCGCCGGCGAGCGTCTCGGGCGCCTCGGTCTCGGGCTTGTCGTCCTCGCCACCGAGAACTCCGCCCAGCAAGCCTTCTGCCATCGCACATCCCCCTCGTTGAGTCCGCTTGGTGGAGCCCCTCGGTCGAGGTCACGGACCCATGCGGTCGGATCGCCGTCGGACCGAGTTACCGACGTCCTGGTCAGACATTCGTCAGGTTTTCGCTCCGGCCGCCACTGCTCGGGCTTGCTTCAGCGCGGCCCAGCTCGGCGCGTACTTTAGCGCCTCGTCGTACTTGCCGAGCGCATCTTTCCGATGGCCCTGCTTGGCGAGCACGGCGCCCCAGCCATTCAGTGCGTCCGCGAAGTGCGGGCCCTTCTCGTGCGCGAGGGAGAACTCTCGCGCGGCGCCCGCGAGATCGCCGCGGGCGAGGAGCGCTTGGCCCCACTCGTAGTAAGCCATCGGGAGTTCCGGCGCTTGGCGCACGGCTTCCGCGAACCAGCGGTCAGCCGCGGCGGCATCCGCCGCCGCCGCGGCGATCCGCGCGCGCATGCGCACACAGAGATAGCAGTCCGTCGGGGTTTGCGAGATGAGCGCAGTCGCTGAAGTCACATCGCCGGTCATCGCCTCGGCGTAGGCGAGTAAAGGGCGATACTGGGTTGCGAGCTCGAGCTCCGCGCGGGCGGCGAATTCTGAACTCGGCGCCGCGGACTTCTGCGCCTCCCCGTTCGTGACCAACGCCTTTGCCGCTTCAAGCGCCTGCGCCCAGTCGCCCGCAGCGGAGCTGACATCCCAGCGGGCCTGAAGCACTGTGAGGTCCGAGGGCCCGGCGGCCAGCGCGCGGGCCAGATCCTCGCGACTTTGCGCCTCATCGTGCAGTAGCGCGGCAACCTCGGCACTTTCCGCATACGAATCGGTGAGCTCTACGCCCGGGCGTTGGTCGTAGAGTCGGTGGTCGCTCCGGAATGCTGTGAAGTCACCCGTGGCTTGGTCAATGTAGACGTTCGCCCTGGCGATGAGCCAGGGAAAGGCATTCTGTTGTGAGGGCAACTGGTCTCGCCTTTTCGTTCCGATCCACTTGCGAGCGAAACGGACGGCAGCCTGGTCATGACCCAGGTCCGAGCTGAGTTCCGAAGCCTCCATCCAGCCGACCAGTTGGCGCGGATCGATGTCGATCGCGATCAGCGCTCTCGAGAGTCCACGGCGCCTGTCCGGATCCATGCCGGCCACCAACGAGTAGGCGTCAGCCCGTTCTCGGCTGGACGTTGCCACGCTCTCACTTCGTGCGTAGCTCGCGGCTGCATCGTAAGCTTCGACCGGGCGGCCAGTGCTGACCAGATAGATGACGTCATTGACTGGGTCGAATATCGCGAACGCTTTCTCAGCGGCGGTCTGCATCAGGCCGTCCAAGTCGGCGTTCGATCCTCTCACCGCGATGGGATCGGATCCCGCGATGTGCAATACCAGAGAGATCGTCCCGGCCGGCGCTTCGCGCAGCTCGCCGTTGATCACCGTCTGATGGCCGAGCCAGCGGTGCAGGAAGCGCTCGAGCTCGTCGACGGAAATACCTGTCTCCGGAATCTGCACCTTCAAGGCGCCGGCCGGATCGGCGCGGACCTCGCTCGAATAAGTGAGGGAATGGCCGTTCGCCGTGGCGCGGATGGCCGCGACGCGGCTCGCCAGGTCTTCGGCGAGCGCCTGGCTGCTGATCCCGCGCGCGGCGAAGTCCGACGGCACGGTGAAGTCCGCGACGACGAGGCTGTGGTCGCTCATCGCCTCGACGGTCATCCGAGCCGCGGCGGCGAGCACGCCGAGGACGATCAGAGCGATGCCGGTGTAGACGTAGTTGCGGACATGATCGGCGTAGCGCTTGCGCTTCGCTGCCGCAACCGTCAGTCGCAGGTGGGTCAAGCGGGAGGCGTGCTCGTCCTCGAGGTGACGCCGCTGCGTCTCAAGCAACAGGGTTTGTTCGTCCAAGAACGCCTCGGTCTTGCGCGCGACGCCCGGGTCCTGGCGCGAAGCGATGGCCGCGACGGCCGCCGCGAACGCCTCCGCGCCAGCGAGTGCCTGGGGCGCTTCGGTCTCCGGCTGCTCGTCCTCGCCGCCGAGGACGCCGCCTAACAAATCGTCGGCCATGGTGAATCCCTGTGGGTGTCCGCGTGATGCTGCTTCGGTGCGAGTATGCCGTGCGCTTCGCTGCGGGTGCCTAACGCTGCCTGTGTGCCGGTCAGGTCCGCTTGCCCGCTGCCGCATCGCGGGCTCGCTTCAGTGCCAGCCAGCTCGGAGCGTACTTCAGCGCCTCGTCGTACTTGGTGAGGGCTTGCGCGAGGTGACCTTGCTTGACGAGCACATCGCCCCACGCTTTGAGAGGGTCGGCCCAATGCGGACCACGCTGGTTGGCGGCTTGGAGTTTCGCGATGGCGCCCGCGAGATTGCCGTGGCGGGCGAACGCGACGCCCCAAGAGTAGTAACCGAAAGGGAGGTCCGGGGCAAGGGCGACGGCTTGCGCGTAAGCTTGCTGCGCGCCCGTCCAGTCACCACGATGGTCCAGGATGTCGCCGCGGAAGCGCTGACAGTCCACGAAGTGCGCGGCGTCTGGATTGGCGAGAATTGCGTCGGCCTTCGCAGGATAGCCGGCCTGCTCCTCGATGGGCGCAATCTCGCAGGAGGGGTCGCGGTCCACCAAGGGCGGACCGACGGTCGAGCCGACCCCGCGGTTCGCCGGGTTGGCCAGAACCTCCGTGAATGCGTCCATTTCCGTGGCGGCCCGCGTCGCATCGCCCAGCTCTGCAGCCAGCAAGCCGTGCACGAAATGTACACGCGCGTTGGTCTCGGGATCCTGATCGCTCGCCGGCACAGTTTGGAGGATCAGCTCCGCGGCGGTGGGATCGTGGAGCCGTACGTCCAACTCCGCAATCCATGGGGCGATCGATTGCGGGCCGAACGATCCCTTGCCCCCCGTCGCCACTGCATCGGCGGTCAATGTGTTGAGGAAATTCCCGAAATTTCCGGTCAAGTCGGCCGACAGGTCGGCCCCGGCCCGCGCGCCCAGTCGGGCGCGTAAGGCCTCGAGCGAGCGCCAGGCTTCCTCCTCGTCACCGAGGTGTCCCAGCTGCGTCGCTTCATTTTGATAGGCCGCCCAGAAATCCGGACTCGCCTTGATCGCCGCCCGGTACAACTCCAGGGCCGCGCGACGCGAAGCGGGAGAAGGATCCAACTCCCATGTGCAGCTCCCCCAGTCGTTGAGAAGCGATGCGCGATCCCCGCCAGAGACCGCCGCGTACGCCGACTTGATGAACTCGATGGCCTCCGCGCAGCGGCCGACACTAAAAAGATAGCGGGCCCAGAGCGCCGGCTGGAACTGCGAGTAGACGTACTGCGCGGCTTCGACCACGAGCGCATCGAGATCGCGAGCGCCGCCAGCAAACGTCCGGGGCAGCAGATCGTCTCCGCTCACCGTCAGCGCGAGCCCTCCCGATTCCGTCTCAACGAGACTGCCTCCGATGTGCAGATCGTGACCAAACCGGGCCGTGAGGAGTCGCGAGATCTCCCCAAGGGACACTCCCGTCTCCGGCACATCGACCTTTACGTCGTGCGACCAGGCATTTGACAAACTGCGCTTGTGCCCCGAGAGCGCAAGACTGCGGGTCGCAGCCTGAAGCCGGGTGAGCTCGTTGAGGACGTCACCAGCGACCACGGTGCCGGTTACCCCCTGCGGCGCAAGCGCCGCGGGCGCATTGAAGGAATCGACGACGACGCTCTTCGACGTAAAGGCGTCGTGCAGCATCACGGCGATGCCGGCGCCGATCACGAGGACGACCAGAGCGATGCCGAGCTGGAAGGCGATCCGGATGACCTGGCCGATGCGCTGGCCGCGCAACAGCGAGCGCTGATGAGCCAACTGCGCGAGGCGCAGCGCGTGCTCATCCTCCAGGTGCTGCCGCTGCGTGTCGAGGAGCTGCGCCTGCTTCTCGAGGAAGATCTCGGTCTTGCGCGCGACGCCGGGGTCGTTGCCGCTCAGGCGCGCGGCGACGGCCGAAGCGAACGCCTCGGCACCGGCTAGCGCCTGCGGAGCTTCGGTCTCGGATCTCTCGTCCTCTCCGCCGAGGACTCGGCCCAGCAAATCGTCCGCCATGGTGAATGCTCTCTCAGGTCCGCTTGTCCGCCGCGGCGGCTTCGCGAGCCTGCTTCAGCGCCATCCAATTCGGCGCATATTTCAGCGCTTCGTCGTATTTGCCAAGCGCCTGTTTGAATTGACCCTGTTTGACGAGCACGTCGCCCCAGGTCTTGAGGGGATCGGCGAAGTGCGGGCCCTTGTCGTGTGCCAAGGAGAGCTCCCGCGCAGCGCCCGCGAGATCGCCGCGGGCGAGGAGCACCTGGCCCCACTCGTAGTAGGCCAGCGGCAGGTCGGGCGCTTGGTGCACGGCCTCCGCGAACCAGCGGTCGGCGGTGGCTGCGTCGCCCGCCGCGGCGGCGACCCTGGCGCGAGTGCGGACGCAGAGATAGCAGTCGGTGGCGGTTTGGGAGATGAGCGCGGCGGCGGATGCGGTGTCGCCGGTCATCGCCTCGGCCAAGGCGAGCCAGGGGCGATACTGGGTCTCCAGGATGGCCTCCGAGCTGGAGTTGAACGCCGCGGACGCCTGCGCCCCGCCGTTGGCGATCAAGGCTTTCGCATCCGCGAGCGCCTGCGACCAGTCTCCCGCGGACGAGCTGACATACCACCGCGCCGTGAGCACGGTCGTGCCCAGCGAGCCGGTGATCAGCGCGCGTACGAGATCCTCGCGGCTGCGCGCCTCGTCGTGCATCAACGCCGCCATCTCAGCGCTGTTTGCATAGCGGTCGCTCAGGCCGGTCTCGGCCGGGGCCGATAGGTAGAACTCCGTCCAGTCACGCTCGGCCGCAGCATAGTCCCCCGTCGCGCGATCGATGGAGATGTGCGAGAGAGAGATCACGGCAGGATAGGCGGCGCGCTCGGCGGGCGCCTGGTCCGCAAGCTTGGTGGCAAAGACCCGCCTGCTGAAGTCGACCATGGCCTGGTCATGACCCAAGTCGGAGCTCCCTGAGGCAGCCTCGTACCAGCCAAACGCGACCCGTGGGTCCTGGTCTATCGCAACGAGCGCCTCTGCGAGCGCACGGTGACGATCCGGATCCTTGTCGCCGAGCAGAGAATAGGCATTGGCGCGCTCGAACGGTGGAAGCGCGGCGAGATCCGGATTTTGAGCGTAGCGCTGCGCCACTTGCAGGGCCTCGTCGTTGTGAGCCTGCATCGATAGATAGTTGCTGTAGTTGACCGGGTCGAGGACCGCGAATACCTGCTCGGCCGCTTGCTGCATGAGTTGCTCCAGGGCCGCTCTTGAACCCTGCACTTCGATCGGCGCGGAGCCTTGAATGTCGAGGGAGATCGCGACGCGGCCGTCCGGCTCGTCGAGCACCTGGCCAGCGAGCACGGTCTGATGCCCGAGCCAGCGATGCAGGAAGCGCTCGAGCTCATCGAGTGAGATTCCAGTCTCCGGAATCTGCACCTTCGGCGCGTTGGCCTCCGCCGCTCGCACCTGTCTAGACTGCGTGAAAGAGTGGTTCGCCAGCGAGCCGATGGCCGCCAGGCGAGTCACGAAGTCGTTGGCGAGCGCCTCGCCGCTCGCGCCCTGCGCAACGAGGTCCGGCGGCACCGTGAAGCCCTCAATGACGAGGCTGCCGTCGTGGATCGCGTCGAGGGTCATGCGCGTGGCGCCCACGAGCACGCCGAGGACCAGCACCGCAATGCAAGTGTAAAGGGCATTGCGCATGTGGTCGGCATAGCGCCTGCGCTTCGCCGCCGCAATTCCGAGTCGGCGCTCCTCGTCGAAGTGCTTGATCTGGATCTGGACGAGGTGCCTTTGCTCGGCGAGATAGTCGCTCGCGGCGCGGCTCAGCGCCGGATCGTCGGCGACCTTCTGCATGGCAAGCGACAGGGCGACCGCATCGGCGCCCGCGACGGAGCTGGAGCTCTCCGCTTCCGGCGTCTCGTTGCCGAGAACGCCCTCGAAACCTTCGAGGTCCGCCATCGCGCCGCTCCCGCTCAGCGCGCTCGACGCACGAAGCGGATGGCACGCTGCGTGCAGCTGCGCCGGCAATCACACGCTGCAGATTCTCGCAAACCGGACCAAGGTGTGGGCCCCGCGCTGCCGGAAGCGGTTCGTGCGATCCTGCTCATTCTTGTTAAACCCCCGCCGTCGGATGCCGTGCTTCGACGTTCAGGGCACGTACGATACGCGGGCGGGGGCGCGACGGCAAAGGGGGAGGAGCCGGACTGCCCGACCGCTAGCAGCTCTCGACGAGCGCGTACCGGTGCGTACGCAGCGCGGGCGTCAGGGTCGCTTCCCGCCCGCCGCTCGCGATGGCAGCGTCGGCCACACGTAGCGTTGCGACGTCGCGCGCGACATCCGACAGGGACCTCCTAACCCAGCAGTTCAGTGCGAAATAAAGTGCAGAGCAGGCGCCAGCGGTGATGTCACATTTGTTCATGCCGAGCTGAGGAAGCTGCCTTGCATCCCGTGCATCGTGCGCGTCGCCGGAGGCGGCCAGCGCACGTCGTGCAGCGTGGGCCGGGAGAGTTCCTCACGCCCTGAACCCTGACAGCCTCATTTCCTAAGCGCTTGGGTTTTAGGTAGAATACGTCGTGCCGACGATCTCGAGACTCGATGGCCTGCGGGTGGTGATCTACCCGAGCGACCACACGCCCGAGCACGTGCATGTCTTGGGTCCCGGCGTCGAAGCGGTCTTCGAGCTCAATTGTCCGGACGGACCGGTCGCGCTTCGGGAATCCTTCGGGTTTTCGACTCGTCGGCTGGGAACTTGATGGCGGAGCTGGAAGCTCGGTTGCCGAGGCTGTGTAGGGAGTGGGAGAGAATCCATGGTTCTGACTGATGCGGATGTTCGCCAAGCCGAGAGACGGATGCGGGAACGCATGAATGCGCAGGCGCGGGCCGTATCTGCGCGCTACGATCGGCGCACCGAGCGCGTCGTGGTGGGCTTGAACAACGGGCTCGAGCTCGGCGTGCCGGTCAACCTTGCGCAGGGACTTGCCGGCGCCAAGCCATCGGAACTGGCCGAGATCGAGATCAGTGCGACGGGCCTGGGCTTGCACTGGCCGCGGCTCGATGCGGACCTGTACCTGCCGGGGCTCCTCAATGGTGTGTTTGGCACGCGCCGCTGGATGGCGCGCGTGCTTGGACAGGTCGGCGGACAGGCTACGTCACGCGCAAAGCAAGCCGCGGCGCGCGCGAACGGCAGGCGTGGTGGACGGCCGCGGAAGGAAGCTCACGCGTGACGGCGGCCGACTTCGATCGCCCCGGTCGTCGCCGGATCAGATCTCCTGCGCGCTCATCTGCTTTTCGATGTACTCCGCCTGGCGCAGGGCGAGTGCGACGATCGTGAGCGTTGGATTGGCGGAGCCGGGCGTTGGGAACTGGCTGCCGTCGGAGATGAAGAGATTCTTCAGGTCGTGGGACTGGCCGTAGGCGTTCGCGACGCCCTGCTCCGGGCTCGCGCTGATCCGCGCGGTGCCCATGTTATGTGTCGCGGGGGTCTGACGCGTGTGCACGACTCGCTTGGCGCCGACCGCCTCGTACATCTTCGCGCCCTGGGTCTGAGCATGGTGGCGCATCGCCGTGTCGTTCGGGTGCTCGTCGACGTGGATGTGCGCGACCGGCAGCCCGTGCGCGTCCTTCACTTTGCGATCGAGCGTGACGCGATTGTTTGAGCGCGACAGATCCTCGCCATTGATGAACATCCCCGCGATGTTGCGGTAGTCGTCGATGATCGAGGCGAAATCCCGCCCCCACCCGTAGGGCAATCCCACCTGAGGGAACGTCGGCAGATCGAGCGCGACCAGCTCGAGGTGATAGCCCCCCACGAAGCCGCGCTTGGGGCGGTTGACGATCTCGTCCTCCAGGATGCCTGCGAGCGTCGTGCCCCGCCAGAATTCGATCGGCTTTCCAAAGAGGCCCCAGATGAACCCGCCGACGTGATGCGCATAGTTGCGGCCGACCTGATCGGACGAATTGGCGAGCCCGTGCGGATACTTTCCCGACGCCGAGAGGAGCAGCAGCCGGGGCGTCTCGACGGAGTTGCACGCGACGCAGACGATGCGCGCCTTTTGCCGCTGCTCCGCACCTTGAGAGTCGCGGTACACCACGCCGGTCACGCGGCCGGCCGCGTCGTGCTCGATCCGCGTCGCCATGCTCTCGGTGCGCAGGTCGAGGTGTCCGGTCGCCTCCGCGCGCGGAATCTCGGTGTAGAGCGTGCTCCACTTGGCGCCCGTCTTGCAGCCTTGCACGCAGAAGCCCTGCTGGATGCAGAAGGCGCGGTCGTCCGCGGGCCGGGTGTTGATGGCCATGTATCCGGTGTGCACGCGCTCGTAGCCGATCTTCTTGGCGCCGGCGTACATGACCTTGAAGTTGTTGGACGCGGGCAGTCCCGGCACGCCGTTGCGGCGCGTGGAGACCATGCGGCGCTCGGCCCGCTCGTAGTAGCGCAGCAGCTCGTCGTAGGCGATGGGCCAGTCGGCCAGCGAGGTGCCGGGGATGTCGCCGTATGTCGAGCGCGCCCGGATTTCCCAGGGTTTCAGGCGCGGGGTCGCACCGGTCCAGTGCACGGTGGTGCCGCCCACGGTCTTGCACGTCCAGGAAGGTAGCGTCGGGTAGTCCTGCGCGACCGTCCACGTGCCGGACTGCGTGCGGGGGTCGAGCCAGGTGAGCTGCCCGAAGGCATCTCCCGGCACCTGCGTGAAGGTGGCGAGCGACTGCCGCTTGCCGGCTTCGAGCAGCACGACCGGGATGCCCCGGCGGGTGAGCTCGTGGGCGAGCGTGCCGCCGCCTGCCCCGGATCCGACGATGACGACGGCGCGCGCGTCATCCTGCGCGATGCGTGTCATGGGTTCCCCTGCCCCGGGACCGGACCGCTGTCCTCGAGCGGGACGTCGGGCAGCCAATCGAGATCGTTGAAGCCCCGGTAGAGGTATCCGCCCTTGGAGAACGCCTCCCCCTCGTAGCCGAAGCAGGCGTATGCCATCGGGGTGCTATAGAGAGTTCCGAGCGTCTTGGTGCGCATCGTCTGAAAGAACGGCGAGGACTCGATGGCCTTCAGGCGCCGCACGCGCTCCGGCTCCGGCGCGGTGGTGAAATGCGCGCCGAGCCGACGGACCCCGGCGCGGAGCATCGCAAGCGTCCGCGGATCGCCCGCGGCATCGGCGTCGACCGACTGCACGACGACGGCGTAGGCCGCATCCTCGAGCTTGTCGTGCGGGCAGATGGTGCGGGACATCACGAGGAGGGTCGCGCCCTCGGCGGTGGTGAAGGCTCTCAACTCGACGGCCCAGGCGCGGGAGGGCGCGAGCAGGGCGAGGGGGCTGCCGGCCGCGAGAACGCCTGTCAGCAGGCCGGTGGTCTTCAGGAACTGCCGGCGCGGAACGGGTATGTCGAAGTCCACGTGCTTCTCCGGGTCTCGATGAGAGCTGACCGGCTTCAATATCATGGCCGTGGCGGGGAGTCACCCCCGGGGGAACGAACGGCGGCGGGACCGGCCGGCGGCGGCTCCGCCGCGCGGCTTGCGCTCACGCGCGCCGGGGGAGCGAGGAATCGAAGGGCTGCGGCGTGGCCTCCGCCTCTGCGCCGGGCGGGTAGCGCCACTCGACGGGGCGCCAGCCCTCGGGAAGCGGCGTGCCGGTGGTCGCATTGATCCACGAGGCCGGCGCCGGCGGAGCCGCCTCCAAGCACCTCACGTTGAGGATAAGGGAGCGGGCCTCGCCCAGGCTCAGGCGCGCCTCGACCAGGGCGCCGAACGGAGGCAGCTCCTCGGCGACAGGACGCCAGTCGTGGGCCGGCAGATAGTTCTCCAGCGCCTCGCTCCAGATGGTGTGGCACTGGCGGTGAAATCGGACGGATTCGGAGGGCATCGACAGATCGAGCTGCAGCTCGAATTCCGGCTCGCTGCTCAGGATTGCTGCATCGCACAGATCGCAAGGTGATCCGGAGCCGAGACCGCCCCAGGTTCGAGCGGCCTTGATGCGCGGCAGCCGACCCTGCCTCAAGCGCTCACGGGCACGGGCACGCAGCGCTTCCGTGTCCCGACTAGACGGTTCTCCCATGTGCCGCCCCCCGGCAGCGCTCTGACGTGAGCCCCCGACCCCCTTCGAATATGCGCCTTGCTTCGGGCTCAAGTCCAGCAATCATGCAGGTATATTCCAGCCGACCGCCCGTGCGCTCCGCGAGACTCAGATGCCGGATCCCGAACTGCTCGAACAAGCCCTCACGCGCGCGGCCGGCGCGCCGCTCGTCGCGGGCAACCGTGTGCGAGTGCTCAAGGACGCGCGCGAGAACTACCCGGCGTGGCTCGAGGCCTTGCACAGCGCGGAGCGGACGATCTTCTTCGAGAACTTCATGTTCTGCGAGGACGAGATCGGCCGGGAGTTCCAGGGCGCGCTCGCGGCCAGGGCCCGCGAAGGCGTGCGCGTGCGGGTGATCTACGACTGGCTCGGCTCCTTCGGCCGGGCCTCGGCCGGGTACTGGCGGACGCTGCGCGAGGCCGGCGCCGAGGTGCGGTGCTTCAATCCGCCGCGCCTCGTCGCCCCCTTCGGCGCGCTGCACCGGGATCACCGCAAGATGCTCGCGGTGGACGGCCGCGTGGGGTTCGTCACGGGGCTCTGCATCGGGCGCCGGTGGGCCGGGGATGCGAGCCGCGGCATCGAACCCTGGCGCGACACGGGGATCGAGGTGCAAGGACCGGCGCTCCACGACATCGAGCAAGCGTTTGCCCAAGCGTGGGGCGCGACGGGAGCGCCTCTGCCGGCGGAGGAGCAGGTGGAGCGCGAGCGGATTGCGCTGGCGGGGACCGTCTCGATGCGGATCGTCGCGAGCGCGCCGGGACTCGCGGCGGTCCTGCGCGTCGATCAGCTCATCGCGGCGGCGGCGCGCCGCTCGCTCTGGTTGACGGATGCGTACTTCGCGGGCATTCCGCCGTACGTGCAAGCCCTGCACTCCGCTGCGCGTGACGGAGTGGATGTGCGGCTGCTCGTGCCGGGCGCGAGCGACTTGCCGTTGCTGCGGCCCCTGTCGCAGGCCGGATACCGGCCGCTGCTCGAGGCGGGTGTGCGCGTGTTTGAATGGAAGGGCTCGATGCTGCACGCCAAGACGGCCGTGGCCGACGGCCGCTGGGCGCGGATCGGCTCGAGCAATCTCAACGTCGCGAGCTGGATGGGGAACTTCGAGCTGGACGCTGTCGTGGAGAACGAGGCCGTCGCCGCCGAAATGGAGCAGATGTATCTCGCGGATCTCGGCCGATCCACGGAGATCGTGCTGCAACGCAAGCGGCGCTTCACGGCGGTGCCTTACCGCAGGCGGCAGCGGGTCCGGCTCGGCGGCGAGGGCGAGCGGCCGCCCCTCGGCGGGCATCGCGGGAGCGCATCGCGAATGGCCGCGGGAGCCTTGCGCATCGGCCGCACCGTCGGCGCCGCCCTCAGCGAGCGGCGAGTGCTCGCGCCGACGGAGGCGCGGCTGGTCGCGGGTTTCGCCCTGGCGCTGCTCGCGCTCGCGGTGGTGATCGTGCTCTGGCCGCTCGTTGCGGCGGTGCCGGCCGCGGTCCTGCTGATCTGGGGCAGCCTCGCGCTCTTTGCCAAGGCGCTCGCGCTCAGGCGCGAGCGGCGGCAACGCGGCATGCCGGCGACGAAGCTCGTTCGCACACGCGAGGGGATGGACACCGCACAGGAGGATAGCGAGCCGCGCCAGTGAGCGCGCTCGGCGGACCGCCGCTCACGGCAGGTGTCCGCCTCCGAGCGCCAGGAAGAGCTCCGCGGTGTCGACGTACTGCTGCGCCTGCGCGCGCACCAGGCCGAGCTCTGCCGCGAGGCGCTGGCGCTGCGCATCCAGGACGTTGAGCAAGCCAGTGTTTCCGGCCTTGTAGCTCTCACGCGCGAGCTCGGCGCTGCTCCCGGCGGCGGTGAGCGCGTTCGACTGCGCGGCGAGGAGCTCTGAGTCGTGGCGCAGGGAGTCGAGCAGATCGGCGACCTGGCCGAACGACTGCAGGACCACCTGTTGGTATTGCGCGGCGCTCGCGCGCAACTGATCCACCGCCGCGCGCTGTTCGGCGCGGAGCCGGCCGCCTTCGAACACGGGAGCGGTGATCCCGGAGATGAGCGTCCACGCCGCGTTCGAGCTGTCGAACAGCTGCTGGAACGGCACGGCCTGCAGGCCTCCCGTCGCGGTGAGGTTGATCTGCGGATACAGGTTCGCGGTGGCGATGCCGACCGCCGCCGTCGCGGCATGCAGCTGCGCTTCGGCGGCGAGGATGTCCGGGCGCCGGTGTGCCAGCTCCGAGGGCAGGCTCACCGGCAGCTCGCGCGGCAGCGTGAGGCTCGCGAGCTCGAGCTGCGGCGGCGTCCAGTCCGCGGGAGCCTTGCCGATCAGCACCGCGAGCGCGTGGCGGGCCACGTCGAGCCGCTCGCGGACCGGGGGCAGCAGCGTCTCGTCGCTCGCGAGCTGGCTTTGCGCCGTGAGTACATCCACTCGCGAGACCGAGCCGTTCTCGTACTCCGTGCGGACCAGATTGAGATTGTCGCGGTCCTCGCTCACGAGCTTCGAGATGGCGTCGATCTCGGCGCGGGCGGCGGCCGCATCTATCGCCTGGAGCACCACGCTGCCGGTGAGCGCGAGATACGCGGCGTCCACCTCGCTCTGCTGATACTGGGCGAGCGCGCGGCGCTGCTCCACGGAGCGCGTGACGCCGCCCAGGTAATCGACCGTGTAGCTCACCGTCGCGCCGGCGGCGAGGTAGCTGAAGGGCGGCAGCACAAAGACCGAGCCCAGGAACTCCTTGCCGTACTTCTGCCGGCCGAGGCCGCCGTCGAGGCTCACTTGCGGATAGCTCGCGCCCGCCTCGGCCTTGACGAGCTCCTGCGCCTCATCGAGCGCCGCCCGGGCCGCGGCGAGCGTGTGGTTGTCGGCGACGGCCTGGCCGATGAGCCCGTCGAGCTGCGGCGAGCGAAACAGCGTCCACCAGTCGGCAGCGGGCGTGCCGCCGAGAACGATGCGCTGCGCGAAGTCCGCTCCGCCGGAAGCCTCGGGCTCGCCCGGGGAGGTGTAAGAGGACGGCTGGGGCGTGCTCGGGCGCTTGAAGGAGGGGCCGACGGTGCAGGCGCCCAAGACGGCGCAGGCGATGCACGCGGCGCACGCGATGCGGGCGATGCGGGCGATGCGGGCGGCGGCTGGAGCGGGTGCGGACGTTCTCATGGGTACGGGGCGAGCCTCATTCGGCCGCTATGACCTCGACGCCGGCGGCCGGGCGCGCGGCGCGCAGGATCAAGATCAGCGGAATGACCGCGAGCGTCAGGAGCAGCAACGCCTTGAAGTCATCGACGTACGCGACCATCTGCGCCTGGCGCGTGATGAGCGCGTTGAGCGATGCGAGCCCGTGGCTCGTGGAAGGATCGAACGGCGTGATGAAGGGCAGCTGCTCGCGATACCGGTCGACGTGCTCGGCGAGACTCGCGTGCACCGTCTGCGAGTTGCGCGTGAACGTCGCCTGCATCACGGAGATGCCGATGCTGCTGCCGACGTTGCGCAGCAGATTGAAGATGGCCGTTCCCTCGTTGCGGAAATGCGCGGGGAGCGTCGCGAATGCGACGGCGGCGATCGGCACGTATGCAAAGCCCGTGCCCACCCCCTGGAGGAAGCCGCTCCAGATGACGGGCCGCTCGTCCATCTGCAGCGAGAACCCGCACATGACCGCGAGCGACAGGGCCGTCACGCCGAGGCCGGCGGTGATGAGCAGCCGCGTATCGACGCGGCCGATCAGCCGCCCGACGAGCGCCATGGTGAGGAACGCGCCGATTCCGCGCGGCGAGGTGACGAGGCCGGTAAGCGTCGCCGGATAGTCCATGAGGTCCTGCAACATCGGCGGCAACAGGGCGAGCGTCGCGAACAGCACGACGCCGATGATGAAGATGAACAGGCTCCCGACCGCGAAGTTGCGGTCGCGGAACAGGGCGAGGCTCACGAAGGGATGGCGCGCCGTGAAGGTGTGGACGGTGAAGAGGTAGAACGACATGGCACCGACCGCCGCCTCCAAGTAGATCTCGGAGGAGTTGAACCAGTCGAGCAGCTGGCCGCGGTCGAGCATGATCTGCAGCGCGCCGATGCCGAGGCTCAGTGTCGCGAAGCCGAAGAAGTCGAACGGCGCGCTGCGCCTCGGCGCCTCGCGCAGGAAGGTGAGGACCCCCATCAGAGACATGATTCCGAAGGGAATGTTGATGTAGAAGACCCAGCGCCAGCTGTAGTTGTCGGTGAGCCAGCCGCCGAGCGTCGGGCCAATGATGGGCCCGACGAGCACGCCCATGGCCCAGACCGCGGTGGCTCGGCCGTGGCGCTCGGGCGGGTTGATGTCGAGCAGCACCGCCTGCGACAGCGGCACGAGCGCCGCGCCGCCGACGCCCTGCAGCGTGCGGTACAGCACGATCTGCGTGAGCGAATGGGCCATGCCGCACATGGCCGACATCAGCGTGAAGACCGCGACCGAGAAGGCGAGCACCTTCTTCTGGCCGTACCGGCTCGCGAGCCAGCCCGCAAGCGGCGTCATGATGGCGGATGCGACGATGTAGGAGGTGAGCACCCACTCCATCTGATCGAGCGTCGCCGAGAGACTGCCGCGGATGTGCGGCAGCGCGACGTTGGCGATCGTCGTGTCGATCGACTGCAGGATCGATGCGAGCATCACCGAGATGGTGATGGGCACCCGGAATGCCGCAGCTCTCGAGTCCATGCGCGTTCGCGCGCCTACTCGCCGTTCCTGACGCTCGGCGGGCTGCTCGCATGTGCGGCCCATCCGAAGAGATGACGCTTGTAGTGCGTGTCGACCTTCACGGAGGCGCTCAAGCCTGATCTCAAGTCCGGAACGTCTCCTTCGAGCTGCAAGCGCACGGGCAGCCGCTGCACGACCTTCACCCAGTTGCCGGTCGCATTCTCGGGCGGCAGGAGCGAGAACTGCGCTCCGGTGCCCGGGCTCACGCTCGCGACCGTCGCGGCGAAGGTCCGGTCGGGATAGGCGTCGATCCAGACCTCGGCGGATTGGCCGGCGCGCATGTGCGCAAGCTGCACTTCCTTGAAGTTCGCCTCGATCCACACATTGCGCGTGGAGACCAGCGCGAACGCCGGGGTCGCGGCGTTGATGTAGTCGCCGACTTGGACCTGCTCGACGCGCGTGACGATGCCGTCGATCGGCGCGGGGATGACGGTGTACGAGAGGTTGAGCTGCGCTCGGTCGAGATCGGCCTGCGCCTGCTCGACGGCCGGGTGGCGGTCCACGGGAATGTTGGGATCGCCGCCGAGGTCTGCGAGCGCCGAGGTGATCCGCTGCCGGACGGCCGCGACGCCCTCTTCCGCCTGGTTGCGCGCGAGCAGGGCCCGGTCCGCCTGCGCCTGCGAGGTGATGCCGCTCTTGAGCAGCCGCATCTGGCGGTCATATTCGAGCTGCTGATAGGTGAGCTCGCTCTGCGCCGACCGCATATCCGCGAGGCGCTGGCGATAGTTGGCTTTCAGAGCCTCGATCTGCAGCCGCGAGGCGGCGAGACGGGCCTGCGCCGCCTCGACGGCGATGCGGAACGGACGCTGATCGAGCCGGAACAGCGCGTCGCCCCGGCGCACGCGCTGATTGTCGCGCACGTCGACTTCGCTCACCCTGCCGGAAACGTTGGAGCTGATCGACACCTGCGCGGCTCGAACGTAGGCGTCGTCCGTGGATTCGTACCGCCCGGTCGCGAAGTAGTAGGACAGCCCGCCCACGATGGCGGCGAGCGGCACGACGACCATGAGCGGAAACCTCAGGCGCTCGCCGAGGGTGCGCGAGACCGGCTCGCGAACCGGCAGATGGACCGGCTGGGATTCCGTCTGGTGAACCGGCGCGCCGGCGGCGTCGCCGCGCGTCTGCGTTTTTTCCTCGTCCTTGACGACAGCGCTCATCTATCGGAGCTCCCGGACTGGCGTGGGGTGCGGCTCGGGCTTCAGCGCCTGCGCATCTTCGGCGAGAGGCTCGAGGGCGAGCAAGTTCTTGTGAACGCGCTCGAGCAGCTCGACGAGCTCGGTGCGCTCATCGGCGGTGAGGTCGGCAAGCGCCTCTCCCCGGACCTCGCCGGCGAGCTCCCAGATCTGCGCGACGATCGGCTTCGCCTTCTCGGTGATGGCGAGGGAGCGTGCCCGCCGATCCTCCGGATCCGAGCGCCGCTGGACCCAGCCGTCCGCCTCCATGCGATCGAGGATGCGCACGAGGCTCATGGGGTCGATCTCGATGAGCTCCGAGAGACGCTTCTGGCTGACGCCCTCGTTGTTCGCGAGATAGGCGAGCGTCTTGCACTGGGGCAGGGTCAGGGAAAGCGCGTGCGCGCGCTCCTCGAAGCGGCGGGTGTACAGGCGGCCCACGTCCTTCAGGAGGAAGCCCCAGCTGCGATGAAGGTCCATACGGCTCCCGGGAGAGACTGTCGTATCGCTCAGTATATCATAGAGAGTGATATTATATATACTGCTTATTGTATATATTACATATGATCGAGCGCTACGGGACGGGGGCGGGCGGGCTCATTCCTCAGTGGCCTGGACCGTTGCCCTCGATGTTGTTGAGCAGTTGGAGGCTCTGGGCGCCGTTCTTGTCGACCTCGCGGTTCGACTCGCACACGTACTCCAGCATCTTGTAGTCGGCGCGGCGCTGGTACTGCCAGGTGAAGGTCCAGGGCTGGGTGAGATAGACCGGGTCGGTGAGGGTGATCTGGTCCTCGAACCGGTCGGGCGAGGTGAGCCGGATGCGCTCGTCGATCTGCAAGAGATTGCTGTGCGGAACGTCCTGGAAGAGCACCTCCGGCCGGATGCCGACGGTGTTGACGTGAAGCGTATCGCCTACCCAGTGGCCCACGGAGTGCCCCCAGAACTCGGGCTCGGCGTCCTCGACGGAGACCTGCTTCTGATTCAAATAGATGTAGCGGACCTGGCGGTAGGCTTCCTCGATGATGGTGATCTGTCCCGGCGTTTGCAGCACGTCCATGGGGAACATCGCCATCATCATGGCCGGCATGCCGTCGGGGATGCACTGCGCGTAGCCGCTGAAGAGCGGCTGCCCGCGCTGGTCGGCCGCGCGCGAAGCTGCCTGGTGCGCCTTCCAGGCCGCGAGATATTTCGGCTTGAGCGGCGGATCCGTCGAGACCCGGAGGGAGGAGGTGAACCGCGGATTGAGCTGCAGGCCGCTCGGATGGTAGCGCTCCCAGGTGCCGGTCAGGTCGGTGCGGGGCACGGGGGAAGTGCCGGTTTTCGCGCGGGCGGCGCTCGCCGCGGGCGGCGTGCTGGGCCCAGGCGCGGCGCTCTGCGCACGGGCGGCAGTGAGGCCGCTCAGCGCGAGCGCGATGGCGAGGCCCGTGGCGGCGCCGGTATGTGCGAGACGGCGTGTGCACGGCAGCGGGGATGTCAATCGTGAAATCATGATGCGGATACTCGCGAATTCACGGCGGGGGGAGCGGCTGGCGGCTAGTGGATGCTAGCTTTGCCCGCGGGGGCGCCGTTGTTGAAGCTGCGGCCGTCGGCCAGGGTCACTTCCTTGAGCAGGCCCCCCGGCTGTCCCGACCTCAAGGGGGCGATGATGGTCGTGATGGTGTCGCCGACCTTGATCATGTTCCACTTCCAGCCGACGCGGTCGAGGATGCCGGGGTTCGCGCACTCGATCGTGTAGTTCTTGGGCGGGCCGCCCGAGGGCTGGATCGCGGCGAGCAGGATGTAGACGTGGGGATTGGTCCACTGGAAGTACTTGACGGTCCCCTTGAGCTTGATCTGATGGTCGTGGTCGAACATCGCGAATGAGTGGTGAGCGAAGGCGGGCCAGGCGGCCGTCAGCGCCACGGCCAGCACGGAGGCCCAGCGGGCTGCAACTCTGCGGGGCACTCTCATCGGTAGCGATCTCCTCATGGCCTCATCCGCGGGTGCGAGCGCGCCGCGGCTCGGGCGCCATCATAGCGCGACCGGTTGACTCTGCAACGGAGGCACCGTGGAGGCCTCGTCAGAGAGCCGGCGTCGTGGCGTCGAGGTCCACGGCCGCCGGCTGGTAGTGGGTGTCGAGGTCGCGCCGCAAATCACGGCCGGCGAGGAAGTAGTGCAGCGCCGCCCAGAGGCTGAGCAGCGACATGACCATCAGGGCGTCGCGGAGGCCTGAGGCGGAGGCGTTCCCGCATGCCGCGACGAGCGCCTGCGGCGAGCCGTGCGGCGCAGCGCCTCCGGGGCACATGGCCTTGAAGGCGCCGACCCCGAACGCGCGCATCGCGAACTGATCGCTCAGGAAGCCGACGATGGTCGGGCCGAGGCCGATGCCGACGAGCCCCAGCACGAGGGACACGACGAAGGCGGACGAGGCACGCATGTTGGCGCCGACCATGTTCTGCGCGAGCGCGAGCGACGGCGCGTAGTAGAGGAACATGCACAGGTGCGCGGCGATGAACAGCGCCACGGCGATCGGAACCACGGACTGGTTGAATCCGAGCAGGAACAGCGGCGCCGAGAGCGCGAGGCCGACCGCGGGGCCCCACACGTACCAGCGCTTGTCGAACCGGCCCGCCCAGTCCACGCCGAAACCGCCGACCAGCAGGCCGGAGGCCATCGCGGCTCCCGCGATCAGGGCGAGCAAGCGCCCCGCCGCGGCGATCCCCATGTGGTAGTTGCGGACGAGGAACGGGTCCAGAAACTGGCCGATGGCGTTCATGGAGGTCGCCGCGAGGGCGCACCCGATGAGGACGTGCCACATCGAGCGCTTGGCGAACAGGAACCGGAAGACGGTCCAGGCTGACGGGGGCACCTCGTCCGCGGAGACAGGCAGGGGGTCACACGTGCCGCGGAGCGGCTCCCGGAGCGTGAGGAAGGCCACGATCGCGACGAGGATCGCGAGCGTTCCGATCACGATGAACGTCGCGCGCCAGTTCACGTACTGCGCGAGGTATCCGGCTCCGGCCGTCCCCAGAATGACGCCGATCGGCGCGCCGAGCCAGATGATCGACATGACCGACGCGCGCTTCTCCATCGTGTAGTGATCGCCCATGAGCGATGAGACCGGCGTGCCGAATCCGGCATCGCCCACCCCGACGCCGACGCGAAATAACAGCAGGCCGGAAAAGCTTCTCGCGGTGCTGCAGAGCGCGACCATCGCGCCGAAGATCGCGATGCATGCCGCGATGATCTTGGTGCGGCTGGCGCGCTCCGCGAGCCGCGCGAGCGGCAGGCCCATCAGGGTGTAGAAGACGGCGAATCCGAGCCCCTGGATGAGCCCCATCTCGGAGTCGGTGAACTTCAAATCGAGCTTGATCGCCTGGACGGAGGCGGCGAGGCCTTGCCGATCGGCGAGGTTCAGGGCATTAATGGTGACGAGCAACACGAGCAACCAGGTCCGGTAGCCTTTAGAGAAGCCTGGGGCGGCGGGGGGTGAGGCCATGAGCGGTCCTTTAAGAGCGATCCGGAGCGGGCCGGGCGATGCTACGCCGCGTCTTCCGGGAGCGCCACGAGCGCGCGACGCGGCGAGCCGGAGCGGGCGCTCCGTGAGGGGCCGCCCCTGGGCGGTCTGGCTCGCGCTCGTTGTCGCCGTGTCGGCGTGCTGGGGGCTCGCCCGGGCGGGCGACTCCTCCGGCGATACGCTTACTCCCTGGAACCCGTGCAACGACTGCAACCTCCTCGTCGGGGTGGGCACGACGTACAAGTTCTGGGGCTGGACGGACGGGCTGGTCCTGCCCATCGAGCTGGAGTTCGATGACAGCCGCTGGGAGCTCGGCGCGTTCCGCATGGCGAGCGGCCAGCTCCTGTCGGAGCCGAAGCTGTTTCCCCACACCCCCTACGCCGCGCTCCCCTACTGGGGATTCACCGCGATGCGGCGCTGGCAGGTCGTGCATCGCCCGTGGGGCAAGATCTACTTGGGCTTCGGCGCCAACTACAAGACGGAGACGGACTACCTCGACTCGACGCTGTGGAACTTCGCCTACCTGATCGCCGCCCGCTTCGACCTGCATGGCGAGAACACGTTCGTCGAGCTGGGCGTGCGGCACTGGTCGAACGCCTGGCTGCGGCTGCCGGACCGCGGGCAGAATCTCATGACGATCACCTTCGGATTCTGACGAGCGCGCACCGGGCGCCCGAGGAACTCGGCTGCGCCGCCCGGCGCACGGCGCTCATCCGGGTTATGTGAACCCTGCACGGTTTCAGCGCCCCCGCTCCGCGCCGATAGATAAGGTGTGCAGTGGTACGCCGACGGACGGCGTGCAGCCCGATAGCCTTGAGGCGATGCTGGACTACCCCGGAACGACCGATGAGTAGAACCACCGAACAGCCCCGGGAGCGCGCCGTGCCCGCTTCGGTCGAGACGCAAGGGGCCTCGAGCAGCGCCGCGCTCGTCGCGCGGCAGCCGATCTACAGCGACACGATGACCGTGGTCGCCTACGAGCTCCTGTATCACGAGCCGGGGGCTTCCGCACCGGCCGCCGCGCTGAGCTCCCGCGACGCGACACTCAAGGTCATTGCGGATGCGGCGCTGGAGATCGGCCTCGACCGGCTCGCCGGCGGCCTGCCGGTGCACATCAATTATCCCCGCGAGCTGCTGCTCAGCAACTCGCCCGTCTCGATGCACCCCGAGCGTGTGGTCATCGAGTGGGTGGAGGACATTCCCGCGAGCCCGGCGCTCCTCGAGGGCATCAACGCGCTCAAGGCTCGCGGACACCGAATCGCGCTCGACGACTACTCGCCGCGGCTCAACGATCCTCAACTGCTCGATGTGGTGGACATCGTGAAGATCAACGTGGCGCAACAGTCGCGGGCCGACCTTGCGAAGTTCGTGCCCGGCCTGCTCAAGCGGGGCCTCACCCTCATCGCGGAGGAAGTCGAGACCGTCGAGCAGTTCGAGCACTGCGTCCAGATGGGCTTCAAGGGCTTTCAGGGCGACTTCCTGCACCGGCCGCAAACGGTCAAGGGGCACCGCCTGCCCGCGAGCCGCCTCGGCACCCTGCGGCTGATCGCGGCTCTGCAGAACGAGGACTACTCGCTCCGCGAGATCGAGGGCGTCGTATCGCAGGATCTGTCGATCTCCTACCGCGTGCTCCGCTGCATCAATTCGAGCTACTACAACCTGCCGCACAAGGTGGAGTCGATCCGCCAGGCGATCGTGATCCTCGGGCTGGACAATCTGCGGCAGCTCGCGACGCTGGTCTCGATGCAGAGCTTCGAGAACCGGCCGGTGAGTCTCTTCGTCACGGCCATGACGCGGGCGCGCATGTGCGAGCAGCTCGCTCGACTCGCCGGCGCGAGGGATACGGGCCCCTACTTCATCACGGGGCTGTTCTCGCTGCTCGATGTGCTCACGGGCGTTCCGACCGCGGAGCTGCTCGATGAGCTGCCACTCGCGCCGGCGGTGGAGCGCGCGCTGATCGCGCAGGAAGGGGACATCGGAACGGCCCTCAAGTGCGCCCACGCGTACGAGCGCGCATCGTGGGGACGCGTCGCGTACAACGGGCTTGCGCCTGCGCTGATCCGCGCGGCCTACGTCGATGCCGTGTTCTGGGCGGAGCAGACGCAGGCGCTCACCGCGAGGTAGCTCAATAGCGTCTGAGAAGCGCGTCGACGTTGGATTGCTCGGCAGCGAGCGCCTGGGAGAGAGGGATGTGGCGCCTGCGCGAGGTGCCATTGACGATCACGGCGAACGCGATCCAGCCGCCGTCACGCTTGCGCAGAAAGCCGGCGATGCCGCAAACCGAGTTGGGCTCGTCCATCGTGCCGGTCTTGAGCGCGACCCGGTCGAGCCAGGCCGCACTGCCGGTGCGCAGAAACTCGAACGGCGCATCGCGAGGCACCACGAGGCTGCCGTAGAACACCGGGAAATGCCGCGTATCGCGATACTCGTGCTCGAGGAGGGCGGTGAGGTCGCTCGCCGAGAGGCGGTTCTGCGGCGTGAGGCCGCTGCCGCTCAGCAGCACCGGCGGATCGAGCGTTGCGCGCCGGCCGGGAGACCGCAGGCGCGCAAGGACATCCGCGAGCATGCCGCCCGCATCCGCGAGCCGGATCGGACGCCGCTCGGAGAGGCTCGCCGCAAGATCGAGGCTGAGCACGTCGGCGATGTAGTTGTTGGAGAATCGCAGCATGCGCTCGAGCTGTTCGCGCAGCGGCAGGCCTTCCGCCTCCGCCACTACGACGGCGTTGCGCGGTAGCTGCCCCGGGCTCACCACCACGGGACCGTCGACCTGGATGCCGATCTCGCGCAGCGTCTCCCGGAGCAGCAGGCCGACGCCCCGCACCGGATCGGACATCGCCCGGTAGACCACTTGCACATCGCCCGCCGGTACGTCGCCACCGACGCGCAAGCGGTCGCCCTGCGCATCGGTCATGCGCTCTACCCAGAAGGTTTGCCGTCCGCCCGCACGGATCGTCCTGATCACACCGTCCACCGGGATGGGCAGCGCCGCAACTCCGCACCCCTGCACGAGGGCGGGCGCGCCGGGGCGGCTCGGCCGAACGTCCACGCACCAGTTGCCGAAATCGACGCCGACGGCGGCGAGCGGCGCGTTGTACGCCGTATCGCTCCGGCGGAGTGCCGCACACCGATCCTGCGTCTCGCACGCGACGAGTCCGAAGGGAGCCGGATCGACGACCAGACGGCCCCGCACCCGCATGACGCCTGCGCCGCGAAGCTGCGCGGCGAGGATCCAGAGAGAATGGTCGTCGAGCGACGGGTCCCCCGCGCCTTCGAGGATGAGATCCCCGTCGAGCGCACCGCCCACGAGGTTCGCGCTGCTCGCGAGGCGCGTCTGGAAGATCTTCTCTGCCGGCCAGGCCTCGAGCGCCGCCGCTGCCGTGACGAGCTTGGTGAGCGAGGCTGGAGTCAGCCTCTCGTCGGGGTGGAACTGCTGAATGACGGTGCCCTGCTCCAGATCGACCGCGGATGCGCTCACCGCAGCGCCTGCACGCTCCAGCGCGGCGAGCGCAGGCCAGTCGGCGCGCGCCGGTCTACCTGCCGAGGCCGCGACAGCGAGGGTGAGGAGAGCCACCCAGCGGAACACCGCACGGTGCGGCAAAGGGCTGCACTCTCGCGGCCGGAATTTGCCGCCATCTCGTGCATGCATCGCGTTTCGTCTCTCCGCTTCAGTCACGAGCGTCGCACTCGACACGAAAGTCACGCCATTTGCAAGAGCGGATCCCTCGCTCCGGCGCATCGAGCAGGCCTCGTTGCGGACCCGCCGGACCCGTTTTGCAATGTGCTCCGCCGTTCTGCAACGGGGTCCACAGAATGTGGGGCGGATCTGGCCGGAATCTTGCTCATCCCTACCGCACTTCGACTCCGAACCTCGAGGAGACTTCAGACATGACGATCGGCAGCGCTTCCCAGTTGAGCACGATGCTCGCCCAGATGCTGTACAGCCACCACCAAGCGGGCAGCAGCGGGGCTGCCGGGAGCAGCACTCCGAGCGCGTCCACGGGCGCCCCCCAGGGAGGCGGACTGATGAGCAACATCATGCAGGCGCTCTCGCAGATCGGCATCACGGGCTCGCAGAGCGGCACCGGCGCATCGACGCAGAGCTCATCGACTACGGCTTCCTCCACGCAGCAGAGCGAGGAGCAGGCGCTTGAGAGCTTCATGCAGAACCTGATGGCCGCCTTGCAGTCGCAGAGCGCATCCGCCGGCGGAGCGCAGGGCACGGCCGCGACGACCGCGGCGGGACAGTCTCACGGAGGCCATCACCATCACGGCGGCGGCCACATCGAGCAGGGGCTGCAGAGCCTCATCCAGCAGCTGCAGGCCTCGAGCACCACTTCGGCCACCGGCGCGGCCACCTCGGCCACCTCGGCCACATCGAGCAGCTCGAGCAGCTCGTCGCTCGGCTCGCTCCAGCAGAGCTTCAACAGCCTGGTGAGCGCGTTCGGCGCATCGAGCGGCAACCAGGCGACGCTCGCGAGCTTCCTCAACACTCTCGCGGCGGATATGGGCACGAAGTCGCAGACCGGCAATCTCGTCAGCACGCAGGCTTGAAGCGCTCCTCCCCCTCACCGCCAGGCGGCGGGGAACCCACTGGGGCACGGCGGGAAGCGCTTGTGCAGCGCGCGGCAAAATGGAGACAATCACGGCCGTGACAAAGTCGCCGGCCGCAACTGTTGAGCCACACGCCTAGCGGGCGCCGGGCATGGCGCCGCGCCGCAGTCGCTTGCTGCTGCGCCGTGCTGATGGCGGGCTGCGTAGCGACGGCCGCGGCGGCCGTGGAATCCGGCAGCCGATCACGTGCCCGCAGCGCACCCAACTCCTTCGTTTCGACCGCCAGCCTCGGCAGTCCACGGGACTCTCACACGGCAACGCGCCTGCGAACTGGGGCGGTGCTGATTGCGGGAGGGAGCAACAGCGGCGGCGTCCTCTCGAGCGCCGAGCTATTCGATCCAAAGACGGGCTCATTCCGCCCCACCGGCAGCCTCAACGTTGCGCGCCAGGCCGCGACCGCGACGGTCCTCGCGAACGGCACCGTGCTGATCGCCGGAGGCTATGGGGTCCACGGAATCCTCGCGAGCGCGGAGCTCTACGATCCGGCGACCCGGATCTTCACCGTCACCGGCCTCCTCGGCACCGAGCGTGACTCGGACACGGCGACGCTCCTTGCGAGCGGCAAGGTGCTGATCGCCGGGGGCGACGGCAACGACGGCGACCTCGCGAGCGCGGAACTCTACGACCCGGCGACGGGCCGGTTCAAGACCACCGACAGCCTCCACGTCGCGCGCGCCTTTCACAGCGCGACGCTCCTTGCGAACGGCAACGTACTGATCGCCGGCGGCAGCGGCCGAGACGGCATGCTCGCGACCGCCGAGCTCTACGACCCGGCGACGGGCCGGTTCACCCCCACCGGAAGCCTCCACACCGCGCGCCAGGGCGCGCAGGCGGCGCTGCTCGGGAATGGCCGAGTGCTGATCGTCGGCGGGGATGGCAGCAGCGGGGCGCTCGCGAGCGCGGAGCTCTACGATCCGGCCACGGGCCGGTTCACTCCGACCGGAAGCCTGCACGCGGGCCGCGACTCCTTCACGGCAACGCGCCTGAGGAATGGCGAGGTGCTGGTCGCCGGCGGCAACGACAGCTTCACCGGTAACGGTTTTCTCGCGAGCGCCGAGCTCTACGATCCGGCCACGGGCCGGTTCACCGTGGTGGGGAGCCTCCACGGCGCGCGCGCGCTGCACACCGCGACGCTCCTCGCGAATGGTGCGGTGCTGATCGCCGGCGGTGAGGACAGCCACGGCTTTCTCGGGAGCGCGGAGCTGTATCGGCACTGAGACCGGGGCGAGACCGGCGGGCGCACAGGCCCGCGGGCGCGCGTAGGCCCTCGGGCATGCGCGTAAACTTGCGTTCATGCGTGTGCTTCTGGTTGAAGACGACCGGATGATCGCCGAGGCGGTAAGGACCGCCTTGCAGCAGGATGGCCATACGGTTGACTGGATACGCGACGGGGTGGCCGCAGCGGCCGCGCTCGACAGCGCGAGCTTCGACATGGTGCTGCTCGACCTCGGCCTGCCGAAGCGCGCGGGGCTCGACGTGTTGCGCGATGCGCGCGGCCGGGGCGCGACGGCACCGGTGATCATCATCACCGCGCGAGACGACGTGCAGAGCCGCGTGGCGGTGCTCGATTCGGGAGCGGACGACTACCTCGTCAAGCCGTTCGATCTCGACGAGCTCGCGGCCCGCATGCGCTCCGTCCTGCGCCGCGGCGCGGGGCGCGGCGACCCGGTGATCGAGCACGCGGGCATCCGCTTGAATCCGGTCACTCGCGAGGTCTCGCGCAACGGAGAGCCCATCGCGCTGTCGGCGCGCGAGTACGCCGTGCTGGAGGCGCTCCTGCTGCGGCCGGGGGCGATCCTCTCCCGGGCGCAGCTCGAGGATCGGCTCTACGGCTGGGGCGGGGAGATCGAGAGCAACGCGGTGGAGGTGTACGTGCATTCGTTGCGCCGCAAGCTCGGCACCGATGCGATCCGGACCGTGCGCGGCGTCGGCTACTGCGTGGCGAAGGCGTGAGGCTGCCGCGCGCCATGAGGTCGATCCGCGCGCGCCTGCTCGCCGGACTGCTCGCGCTGGTCGCCGTCACGGCGATCTGCGCGGGCGTCATCACCTACACCCGCGTACTCGCAGAGACCTCGAACCTGTTCGACTATCAGCTGCGCCAGATGGCCCTCTCGCTGCGCGACGAGGCGGCCATCGGGCCCGGGATCGATTCTGCCTTCGCACCCGGGCGGCTCGGACTTCATCATCCAGATCTGGAGACCCGGGCGGCACGCTCACGTATGCGTCCGTGCCCGGAATCATCACCCGCGCCATTCTCGGCTACGCCGACATGAGGCTCGCTGGCGAGCGCTGGCGCGTCTACAGCCTGGAGACCGCGGACGGCGTCATCCAGGTGGGACAGCCGTGGCGGGTGCGCGAGGAGCTCGCGAGGGACGCCGCCCTGCGAGTGTTCCTGCCGCTGCTGCTCCTTCTGATCACGGCGGCCGCCGCGGTCGTGTGGATCGTGAGCCGCGGACTCGCTCCGCTCAAGCGCCTCGCCGCCGAGGTGCAGCGGCGCGACGCGCACAGCTTCGAGCCCATCCTGGCTCCGGCGCTGCCGCGCGAAGCCGCGCCGCTCATCGAGGAGCTCAACCGGCTGCTCGCGCGGCTCTCCCAGGCGTTTGACAAGCAACGAGCCTTCGTCGCGGACGCCGCGCACGAGCTGCGCTCTCCCCTCACCGCCTTGTCGTTGCAGCTGCAGCTGCTCGATCGCGCGCGCGACGAGGCCGCCCGCGGGGAGGCGCGCGCGCGGCTCGGCGCGGCGGTGGACCGCTCGGTCCACCTCGCGAGTCAGCTGCTGACGCTCGCGCGCCACGAGCCCGAGGGCGCGCCAATCGAGCTGTACCGGTTTGCCCTCGAATCGAGCGCCCGTGCGGGCATCACCGACGTGCACGCGCTCGCCGCCGAGCGGGGAGTCGATTTGAGCCTCGAGGCCGACGGTTCGGCCGAGGTCGCGGGCGATCCCGATGCGCTCAGGATCCTCGTGCGCAATCTGGTCGACAACGCGGTTCGCTACACGCCGCAGGGCAGCCGCGTCGTGGTCCGGGTCCGAGCGACGGGCGACGGCCCAGGCCGCGCGGCGATGCTCGAGGTGGAGGACACGGGGCCCGGAATTCCGGCGGGCGAGCGCGAGCATGCCTTCCAGCGCTTCGTTCGCCGCCCGGACGCGGCGGACGGCGGCACCGGCCTCGGGCTCGCCATCGTGAAGGCCGTCGCGGATCGGCACGCTGCCCGCGTGAGCCTCGACGACGCGGAGCCTCACGGGCTGCGCGTCACCGTCCGCTTCCCGCCAGCGGGGCCTTAAGGTTGCCTTAAGGCGCGTCACGCAAGCTGCCTGGCATCGGCACACGACGGAGGTATTCGCCATGCAGCTCAAGAACACAACTCTCGTCCTGACCGCGAGCGGGCTCCTCGCCTGCGGCGCGGCGGCCGGGTGGTTGGCACCCGCTTGGCTCAGCTCGGCAAACGCGGCGACGGCCGAGGCGCCTGCACAGTCGCCCACCGCGCCCGCCCCGATTCCTCTCGCGTACGCGCCCAACTACACGGCGATCGTCGCCGAGAACCGCGCCGCGGTCGTCAGCATCACCACCCAGAGCGTCGAGCACCCCTCCGACCAGGACCAGGACCAGAACCAAAGCCCGTTCGGGGACAACTCGCCGTTCGGCGACGACCCGTTCTTCCGGTTCTTCCGCGAGCTGCCCGTGCCGCAGAACGTGCCGGTGCAGAGTCTCGGATCGGGCTTCATCGTGCGCCCGGACGGCGTGATCCTCACGAACGCGCACGTGGTGCGCAACGCGACGCACGTGACCGTCAAGCTCGCGAACAATCGCGAGTACCGCGCGAAGGTCGTCGGTCTCGACATCCCGACGGATGTCGCGGTCCTCAAAATCGACGCTCGGAACCTCCCGACGGTGCGGCTCGGCAACTCGACGAACCTGCAGGTGGGCAACTACGTGCTGGCCCTCGGCGCGCCGTACGGCCTCGAGGAGAGCGCGACCGCCGGGATCGTCAGCGCGATCGGCCGATCGCTGCCTGACAACTCCTATGTGCCCTTCATCCAGACGGACGTGGCCGTCAACCCCGGCAACTCGGGGGGGCCGCTGTTCGATGAGCACGGGAACGTCGTCGGCATCAACTCGCAGATCTACAGCAACACGGGCGGGTTCGAGGGCGTCTCGTTCGCCATCCCGATCAACGTCGTCGCCAGCATCGAGCAGCAGATCCTCGCTCACGGAAAAGTGGAGCACGCGAGGCTCGGCGTCGATGTCCAGACGGTGAACCAGTCGCTCGCCGGATCCTTCAAGCTCGGCGCTCCGGAGGGCGCGCTCGTCTCCAAGGTCGAGCCGGACAGCGCCGCGGAGCGAGCGGGCATCAAGGCCGGCGATGTGATCCTCAAGTTCAACGGCAACGCGGTGTCGGACTCCGGATCCCTCGCCGCAGCGGTCGGTATGTCGGCGCCCGGCTCGCCGGCGAAGCTCGAAATCTGGCGCGACGGCAAGGCGCTCACGCTCAACGTGACGCTCGGCAATGCGGCGCAGTCGAGCGAGCTGCAAGCGAACAACGCCGACAACGGCCGCGGAAGGCTCGGACTCGCGGTCCGCCCGCTGACGCCCGATGAGCGGCAGCAGGCGGGCGTCCCCTCGGGACTGCTCGTCGAGCGCTCGACCGGCCCGGCCGCCGATGCCGGCATCCAGCCGGGAGACATCGTGCTGTCGGCCGACGGCGTGCCGCTCACGAGCCCGGACCAGCTGCGCCGAGTGGTCGGCGAGCACAAGAGCGCGATTGCGCTGCTCGTGCAGCACGGAGACCAGAGGATCTTCGTGCCGGTGCAGCTCGGGTGATCCCGGCACCACGGCTCGGCTGAAGCGGGTGCGGCTCGGTTGGCGCTCCGCAGAGGCTCGGGCGGCCGAGACTCAGGGTTGCTGCGTCTCGATGGACCCTCTCCTTCCGCGCGCGGGGGGGGAGAGGGTTTTCGCGTGGCTCAGGGTCCGGGGGGCGGTAGGCCGAAGGCGAGGAGCACGTTGCCCGCGCTTCCCATCAGGCCGCTGTTTCCGGAATTCACGTAGAGCATGCCGCCTGCGACGATGGGGCCGGGGCCGTCCATGGCGCCCCCGTGCGCCTGCACCCCGTTCACCGTTTTGAATGCGCGATCGCAGTCGTACGTCCACAGAATCTTGCCGTCGCGAGTGGAATAGGCGCGCAGCCCGCCGTCGAGGGCGCCGCTCAGCACAGCGCCGGGGATCGCCGTGAGGGCAGCGCCCTGTCCCACGCTGCAGCCGAGGCGAGTGCCACACAGCGCCTTGGGCGGGGGCTTGCGCCAGAGGGGCGAGCCGTCGGCTAGTCTCACCGCCCGCATGCCGCCCGGCGTCTGCGTGAGCAAGTCCGCCACACCGAAGTACGCGGCCGCGCCTTCTATCGCCGCGCCCCATTGCCCGCCGAGCCCGCTGCCACGGCCGATGCGGTAGCGCCAGACGATCCGCCCTTGCTGGTCCGGATCGAGCGCGAACGCGAGGCCGGATTTCTGCGGTAGCACGAGCAGCTCGCGCGCCCCGAGGTGCGCCAGAGCGGGCGACGCCGAGAAGTCGAAGTCCGCGCCGAGGGTGGGCGGACAGGCGGGAGTGTCGGGCGGGTTGTGCGCGTTGCATCCCATGACCCAGATGTCGCCCGCGAGCACCTGGCGCACCCAGCGCACGGCGCCCGAGCGGATGTCGAGAGCCATCACGGCGTCCGTCGTCGGCTGCGGCGGCCCGGCGTAGCCGTTGCCGGTGGCGACGTAGATGAGGCCGCGCTTGGGATCGACGGTCGGCGCGGACCAGATTCCGCCTCCGGCGGGACCGTACATCGTGACGCCGTCCTTGTTCTTCGCGCGCGGCTGGCTCGGAGCGACGGTGTAGGTCTTCCAGATCACCGCGCCGGTGTTCGCATCGAGCGCCGAGACGTTGCCGCGGAAGGTGCAGCAGGCGTAGTCGCCGCTCGTGGCGCGGCTTTCCTCACCGATGCCCTGCACCGGAACGAACACGCGGCCGCGATAAATCGTCGGCGAGCCTGTGATGGAAGCGGCGGGATGCGAGTCGACCTTCCGGACCCAGATTGGACGGCCGCTTTGCGCGTCCACCGCGTAGACGTTGGCCCTGCGATCCCCGAAGTAGACGGCGTAGCCGTGCGAACCGGTGCGGCCGGCCGCGCCGCCCGTGTCGTCCGGGCTGGCCGCGCTGCGATAGCTGCCCACAGAGAGCGCGGTGGCGACACCTGCTTGCGCCTTGAAGCTCCAATAAGTGCAGCCGGTCCTGGGATCGAGGGCGTGCACGAGCCCGTTCTCGCTCGCCACGAAGAGCCGACCGCCTGCGACCGCCGGCTGGCTGCGGACGGATGCCACGTTCACGAATCCGAAGGCCCATTTGAGTCTCAAGCGCGGGAGATCGGCGGCCGTGAGACCGCCGCGACTCTCGGGCTGGTAGCGCGTGTTGGCGATCCCGTTCCCCCAGCCGTTCCAGCGGGGTCCGCGATCGGGGTCCGACATGGGCGCCGGGTCCGCGCAGGGCTTGCCATCCTCGAGCTCGGGATTCTGCGGCTTCGCGCCGAAGCGGCGGCCGCTCGCGAACTCCGCGACGGCGCGGCGCTCGTCGGCCGTGAGCAGTGTGCCTTGCGCCTGCATCTTGCCGTTGGTGAGGGCGTTGAGGATAGTCTCGGGCGAGTACATGTGCAGGAGCTCGCGCGGCACGGCGTGCCCGAGGCTTCTTCCTGCGTACGGGTTCACGCCGGCGTCGGGCTGCTGCGCGAGGCCGATGTGGCAGGCGGCGCAGACCCTGCGGAACACCGCCTCGCCGTCCGCCGGAGGTTGAGCGGACCGCATGGCGGCCCGGGCCGCGGTGGAAGCCACAGGCGAGGTTGCGGCCGAGGACGCAGGCGAGGCCGCGGCCGCGACGACCAGGCAGGCGATGGCCAGACACAGCTTGGAGACGTAGAGCCGGGAGTGCATCGATGTTCCCCATTTCGCGCGTGGGCCATTGTCGCCGGCGCTTCGCGCTGCGGATTGCCTTTGCGATTATGCGGATCGTTGGCGCCGTTGTCTCGAACCGCGAGCGGGGCGGTCGGTCACGGCAGGAACTCCCCGCGCGGCGGCCGGCGGGCGCGCCAGCTGTGATCCCTGGAAAATCCGTCGTAAGCTTCGAGAGCCGCGCTCGCTCACCGGGCGCGCCGAGGGCGAAACCGAGGAGGAGGCCATGGGGAAGAGGATTCTGCTGCTCGCGGGCGATTTCGGGGAAGACTACGAGACGATGGTCCCGTTCCAGGCTCTGCAGATGGTCGGGCACACCGTCCATGCCGTGTGCCCCGACAAGAAGGCGGGCGAGTGCGTCTCGACGGCCGTTCACGACTTCGAGGGCCAGCAGACCTACTCGGAGAAGCCGGGCCACCGCTTCACGCTGAATGCGACCTTCGCCGAGGTGAAGGCGGAGCAGTACGACGCCCTGCTGATCCCTGGCGGACGCGCGCCCGAATACCTCCGGATGAATGCAAAGGTCATCGAGCTGGTGCAGCACTTCGCGCGGGCCGGCAAGCCCATCGCATCCATCTGCCACGGAGCGCAGATCCTCGCGGCGGCCGGGGTCATCCGCGGCAAGCGCGTGTCGGCGTATCCGGCCTGCGCGGCGGAGGTGAAGCTCGCGGGCGCGGAATACGTGTCGCTCGAGATGGATCAGGCGGTCACGGACGGCACGCTCGTCACGGCTCCGGCATGGCCCGCGCATCCCGCGTGGCTCGCGCAGTTCCTCGCGGTGCTGGGGACACGGATCACGGTGTGAGCATCCGCGCGGCCGGGGCCCGCGACTCAGCGTGCCACCCTGGTCGGCCGCAGCGACCCCTGTCCTAGCGCGGGGCCGCGCGATCGACAGCGGGCGCCGGCGCTCCCGCTGCCTCGAGCTTGCGCAGGATGCGATCCTGCACCCATTTCGGACTCCACCAGTCGATCGGCGTGATCGCGTTGCCGTTGAGCAGCATCGTGAAGTGCACGTGGTAGCCGCCCGCGAGCCCCGTCTCGCCCTCACGGCCGATCTCGGTGCCCTTGTCCACCATCTGCCCCACTTTCACTTCGACCGACGCCATGTGGCCGTAGAGCGACTGCAGGCCCATGCCGTGATCGATGATGACGCAGTTGCCGTAGATATCGAGCCAGCCGGCGTGCACCACGCGGCCGCGATTGGCGGCGTACACCGGCGCGCCGGCGTACGAGGCAAGGTCGTATCCGAGATGCACCTGATGGTCGATCACCTGGCCGTCGTGTACGTACGTGCGCTGGTCGGCGAAGCCGGCCTCGACGGCCGAGTTGACGAGCTGTCTGAAGGGGCCCTGCCAGAGGATCTCGGGCGAGGTGCCGCGCGCCAGGGCGGAGATCTCCGCGGCGTCCTCGCGGCGCAGATCGCCGTTGATGCGCAGGAACGAGGCGAGCAGGTTCGAGGGGTCCGCCACCTTGAAGCTGGGATTGTTCTGAAGTATCGGCGGGACCACCTTTTGCAAGAAGCTATCGCTGATGTTGATGCGGCTCTCGCGGAAGGTCTTCGGAAAGACGCGATAGTCGAAGGTTGCGTGGGCCTCGTTGCCGGCGGCGTCGCGCGCGTAGAGCCTGATCGGCGTGCTCGGGTTCTGGTTCCACAGCAGTGCGAAGAACGCGACGCGCAGGCCCGGATCTTGAGTGACGATGTGCGCGCCCGATGCCGGGTAGCCGGGATACTCGTCGGTGCCCACTTGCACGCCCGAGGCGACGTTTGCCGGCGAGACGTGGTAGACCACCATCTCGGAGCCGCCCTGGTTGATGTAGTGGTCCGTCGAGACGACGGAGATGATCGGCGGCGTGAGATCCACCGTGATCTCCCGGCTCGTGGTGGACTCCACCCGGCGGTATCCGAAGAGCACCGCACGGGACGCTGTGACGACGATCCGCGCCTTGCCCTGCACGAGCTCAGGGATCTGCTGCTTGCCGATCGGTGCGGTGAGCAGGAGACGGCCGGCGCCCTGGCTCACGAGCCGTGAGGCGCCGCCGCTCGCAGAGCTGCCGCCCTCGAGGCTGAAGACCGGGACGCGAGCCGCGTCCTGCTCGAGCACCACGTCGAGACTCTTCAGCTTGCCGGCGGGGGTGTCGATCTCCACGGCGAGATCGCCGGAGCCGCCGATGACCGTCTGCGGCGAGGTGATGCGGATGAGCGGTCCCGGCTCGCGGCCGGCCACATACCAGGTGATGCCCGCGGCGAGCGCGAGCACCACGATGAGCCCGATCAGATTTTTCATGAAATCAATTGTACCATCGCACTGCAATACGAAACTGTCGAGGGGTTCTCGTGCTCGCGATCGTCGGCGCCATGCAGGAGGAGATCTCGCTCGTCGTCGAGTCGCTCGCGCACGCGACGACTCGTGAGCTTGGCCGGCGGACGTTTCACGCGGGATCGTTCCACGGTGTGGAGGCGGTCGCGGTGTTCTCGCGCTGGGGGAAAGTGGCCGCGGCGGCCACCGTGACGCAGCTCGTAGCGTCCTTCCCGGTGAGCCAGCTGGTGCTGAGCGGGGTGGCCGGCGGCGTGCGGCATGGATTGTCGATCGGAGACGTGGTGATTGGAACGGGGCTCCTGCAGCATGACCTCGACCCGAGCCCGATCTTCCCGCGGTACGAAGTGCCGCTGCTCGGCAAATCACTCCTCGAGCCCGATCCCCAGATCCTCGATCGCCTCACGCGCGCCGCGCAGGCATTCGTGCGCGAGGACCTCCACTCACTCGTCGCGGCGAGCGAGCTCTCGTGGTTCCGGATCCGCTCGCCGCAGGTCGTCCCCGGCATCATCGCGAGCGGCGACAAGTTCTTCGCGAGCACGCGGGAGGTCGAGGAGTTGAGGGGCCGGCTACCGCTCGTCGCCTGCGTCGAGATGGAGGGCGCGGCGGTCGCGCAGATCTGCGAGGAGTACGGCGTTCCGTTCGGCGTGGTGCGCACGCTCTCCGACTCCGCCGATGAGAACTCGGTGCAGGACTTCCCGCGGTTCATCCGCGAGGTGGCGCGACACTACTCGCTCGGAATACTCGAGCGGTTCGCGCGCGATCTATGAAATGAGAAGCCTCGGCCGGCGCCCGAGCAGGGCCGCCCGCAGGCCGCTTACTTGCGGCGGCCCGAGGCGACGCGCAGCTCCTCGCGCCGCCTGAAGTCGACGACGAAGCGGTCGCCGTCGAAGTTCACGACCTTGCCGACCAGATCGGGCCTCACGTTGAACCGCTGCACGGCGGTGCCGCCCGCTCCATCCACGAGCGAGCACACGATCATCCGGATGGGCAGGGAGTCGCTGACCGCGAGCGCGAGGTTGCGGGCGAGCAGCTCCGCATCCTTCGAGGTGGGGGGCTCCCCCTCCTTCGATACGGTGTCCTCGTAACGCAGCACTCCCTGCTCGGGGTGCCGGAAGCGCGCTTGCGCGCAGTTGAGCACCATGGCTCCATCATCGGCGATCGCGGAGGATCCGCGCGCCCGGTTCGTCGGCTTCGCGCCGAACCTGCCGAAAGCATCGGTCAAGCTGAGATTCATTTCGCTTCCTCTTTCCGCGCCCGGCTAAAGCCCACTGGCGGGGCCGAATGCGGATCGCGAGCGCCGGTGCGGCGTGGTCCTTGGGAGTGCTCGTCGCAAGGCCCGAGAGCCCCGCTTCGGACGCGCTCTGCTGAACTTGCGCCTTTTGCGCGCGCAGCGCAACCGCGGCTGGACGTAATCCGCCTCCCGCCGCCCGGCGGCTCCCGTCGGCACGAAACTTCGGCAACGGCCCGGAAATTACGGTAGGCTCACGATCGGCTCGTAACCTTTCGGCTTGTCTGTCTTGGCCCCGCCGAGCTGCTGCGGCGCTCGCCCGAGGCCAATGTCCGCCACTCTCGCAAAGTCCGCGAACCGAAGGTGGCAGGACTCCCCTGCCGGTGTTTTTTCGCTTCTGTCGTGAGTACTCTGCAGTGACCAAGCTCTATGTCGGGAATCTCCCGTTCACCGCGACCGATGAGGCCGTGCGTGCCCTCTTCTCACAGCATGGAACCGTTGAGAAGGTCTCCCTGATCAGCGACCGCGATACCGGCCGCCCACGCGGCTTCGGCTTCGTGGAAATGTCGAGCGCCGACGCCGCGCGAGCCATGCAAGCGCTGAACGGCCAGGACTTCGAGGGGCGTCCCCTCAAGGTGAACGAGGCGCAGGATCGCGAGCGCTCCGGCGGCGGGAATCGCGGCGGACCGCGCCGCTACTGAGCGCGGCTCTCCCTCGAGAGCCCCTCAGGCGCGCCCCCGGCGACACACTGAAGCCGAGCGCGCTTAAGACCCTCGAGCTGGAGAATTGGTCACGCTCACCTTCCGTCCCGTGCGCGGGGAGTCGCCCACGCTGGTGCGCGGCGCCCATTTTCGGATCCATGCCGGGACCCTTCGGGGTCCCGACAATGCCCTGATCGCGAACTACACGGACGGACTCTGGCAGCTCGGCCGCTCGCAACATCGCTCGTTCGAGTGCGACGGGCCGGTTTTCTTGACCGTGACGGACGGCATCGGGCTCCGCGAGCGCTTGGGCCCCTACGACCTCGTCAAGGCGACCGGGGGCGCGCTCTTCGCGCGCGACCTGCGCATCGGCGCGTTCGTCCAGGATGGAAGGCCGGGATCGAACCAGCACTGGCGCGAGATCATGTTCCAGGCGCCGGTGTAGCCGCAGAGGCGCTGAGCAGCTTCTTGAGCGCGGCCTCGCTCACCGGTTTGACGAAGTGGTGATCGAAACCCGCTTCCCGCGCGCGCTGCTTGTCGGCCTCCTGCCCCCAGCCCGTGATGGCGACCAGGACCCGACCGGACCCACCCGGCAAAGCCCGTATGCGCCGCGCGGCCTCGTACCCGTCGAGCCCCGGCATGACGATGTCGAGCATGACGATGTCGGGATGAAACTGCTCGACGGCCTCGACCGCGGCGAATCCATCGTAGGCGACGCGCGTCTCCTGGTCCATGGAGCGCAGGAGCACCTCCAGGGTCTGGGCGGCATCGACATTATCGTCGGCAATGACGACGCGCCAGCGCCGCGGCGGCGGGGCCTCTTCCTCCTCCGGCCGCGGCTCGGGTGTGGGCGCCAGCAGCGTCGGCAGGTAGACCACGAACTCGCTGCCTAGGTCGCGACCCGCGCTGTGCGCCTCCACGTGCCCGTCGTGCATCTCCACCACCCGGCGCACAAGCGCGAGGCCGACGCCGAGTCCGCCGTTCGCCTGATCGAGCGTGTCGCGGTCCTGGACGAAGAGCTCGAAGACCCGCGTCAGCATCTCAGGGCGGATGCCGACTCCGGCATCGCGGACGCGAATCTCCGTCTCGCCGTTCTTGCGCACAATCCCGAGCGAGATGTGGCCGCCGGGACGCATGTACTTGGCGGCGTTGTTGAGCAAGTTCACCAGGACCTGAGTGAGGCGCAGCAGATCGCCGAGGACCGGGAGCGGCCCGCTCGGCAGCGAGACGTGCAGCTCGTGCTCCCTCTGCTCGATCGCCGGGCGGCACACCTCGACCGCCCGCGAGACCACCTCCGAAAGATCGATCGGCCGCCTGTCGAGCACGAGCTCGCCCCGCGCGATGCGGCTCACGTCGAGCAGCTCGCCGACGATCCGCTCGAGATGGCGGCTCTGGCGATCGATCGCCTGGCGCATCGATTCGAGCACCGGGTCACCGAGCCCTTTCCTCTCCATGAGGCTCACGGCGTTGCGGATGGGGGCGAGGGGGTTCCGCAGCTCGTGCGCGAGTATGGCGATGAACTCGTTCATCCGGCTCGTGACGTTCTCGAGCGCCTCCGTGCGGCGCATCTGGGTCATGTCCTGAGTGACGTGGGCGTACCCGTAGAGATCTCCCTGCGCATCGTGCAGGGAGGTGATCATGATCTTCGCCCAGTAGCTCGAGCCGTCCTTGCGGACTCTCCAGCCCTCGAGCTCGACGCGACCGCTTTCCCGCGCAGTGATCAGCTGGCGCCATGGACGGCTCTCCGCAACGTCCTCCGCGCGGTAGAGGTTGGAGAAGTGTCGGCCGAGGATCTCGTCCGCGTGATAGCCCTCGATGCGCTCGGCACCCGCGTTCCAGCTGCTCACGATGCCCTGCGCATCGAGCAGGCAGATGGCGGAGTCGCGCACACCTTCCGCGATCAGCCGGAAGCGCTCCTCGCTGCGGCGCAGCGTTTCCTCCTGGCGGCGTCGCTCGGAGAGGTCGCGAGTGATCTTCGAGAACCCCCGCAGCTGGCCGCCCGCATCGCGCAGGGCCGTGATCACGACGTTGGCCCAGAACCTCGTGCCGTCCTTGCGGACGCGCCACCCTTCATCCTCGAACCGGCCCTCGCGCGCGGCGACTCGCAGCTCGTGGTCGGGCCAGCCGCGCTCGACCACGTCGGGCGGATAGAACCGTGAGAAATGGCTGCCGATGATCTCCTGAGGCTCGTAGCCCTTGATGTGGCGCGCGCCGGAGTTCCAGCTCGTGACGCGGCCCGCGGGATCGAGCGTGAAGATCGCGTAGTCCCGCACGCCGTCGACCAGCAGGCGGAAGCGCTCCTCGCTCTCCCGCAGCTCATCCTCCCGGCGCTTACGCTCCGTGAGGTCGCGCGAGATATCGATGAAGCCCCGCAGCGCTCCGCTCTCCGCGCGCAGGGGCGCGATCGAGGCCTCCACCCAGCGGCGCGTGCCGTCCTTGCGCACGTACCAGCCCTCGGAGGTGAATCGCCCGGTGGCGGCGGCCGATTGCAGGTCGCGGGCGAGCGAGCGCTCGCCCGCCTCGGGAGGACGGAGCCTCGAAAGGGAGCTCCCGACGATCTCTTCGGCGGAGAATCCGCTCAACGCCTGCGCGCCCGAGCTCCAGGTCTGGATGCGGCCCTGCGGATCGAGCTGGAAGATCGCGTAGTCCTGCATGCCGTTGAGGGCTCGCGCGAGCGACTGCTGCGCATGCCAGTCGCCCGGTCCGTGGGTCCCGTTGTCAGGCGGGGGCTGCTTGGGATCGAGAGGCACGATCATGAGGTGTGGCCGCCCCTTCGCGGAGGAGTCCAGCTCGGGGATAATAGCGCCCGCGCGGCGCTCGCCGCCCAGCATGGAGTGCTTGACCGATGGAATACACCCGCCTCGGAACGGCCGGACTGAAAGTGTCGCGGCTGGCGCTCGGCTGCATGAGCTTCGGCTCGCGCGAGCGGGAGGCGTTTCGCTGGACGCTCGGCGAGGCCGAGGCCCGGCCCCTGTTTCGCCTGGCACTCGAGTCCGGGATCAATCTCTTCGATACCGCGGACGCCTACTCGCGCGGGGCGAGCGAGGTCATCGTCGGGAAGCTCCTCAAGGAGATGGCCCACCGCGAGGACGTGGTCATCGCGACCAAGGTGTTCGCGACCATGGGACTCGGCCCGAACGACCGCGGGCTGTCGCGCAAGCACGTGATGGCGTCGATAGACGCGAGCCTCGCGCGTCTGCAGACCGATCACGTTGATCTGTATCAGATTCATCGGCTGGACGAGGAGACCCCGATCGAGGAGGCGCTCGATACGCTGAACGATATCGTGCGCGCGGGCAAGGCGCTCTACATCGGTGCCAGCACGATGCATGCCTGGCAGTTCGCGCGCATGCTCGCGGCGAGCGAGCGACACGGCTGGCCGCGCTTCGTCTCCATGCAGCTGCAGTACAACCCCGTCTATCGCGAAGAGGAGCGCGAGATGATGCCGCTCTGCGCGGCGGAGGGGATCGGGCTCCTCGGCTGGTCGCCGCTCGCCGGGGGATTCCTCGCGCACGGCCATGCGACGCCGGAGGAAGGGGTAACCGAGCGCGGCCGCACGCCGTCGCCCCTCGGCACGCCCCACGACCGGGCGCCGGACCGGCGGATCTTCCAGGTGATCTCGGGGCTCGCGAAGGCGCGCGGCATCTCCAATGCCGAGATCGTCTACGCCTGGTGCCGCACCAAGGGCCTCACCTCCGCGCTGATCGGCGCGACGAAGCGCGCTCACCTCGAGCAGGCGATCGCCTCGCTCGGCACGACGCTCACCCACGATGAGATCGCGGCGATCGAGCGGCCGTACGAGCCGCAGGCGGTGTACGGGCACAGGGTGAGGCCGCATTAGATTATGAGCGAGCCGGAGCCGCGGAAGGATGAGCCAACCGATTCACGCCGGGGAGCGCTGATCGGGCTCGTCGTCATCCTGCTGCTCGTCGTCGGCGGACTGCTGCTGCAGCACGTGCTGCACCGGGAGTCGCAGCTCGAGGATTGCGTGATGTCGGGCCGCACCAACTGCGCGCCCATCGATGCGAACTCCGGACACTGAGTCGCCCGATGTTGAGAGACGGCGGCGCCCGGGTGCCGGCCGCCCGCGCGGCCGGATTCCTTCACTTCTGCTGCGGGAGCTCGAACACCCAGACCGTCGCCCCGTCCCGCGGGGGATTCTGGATCTCGGGCACGAGCACGGCGAACGTCCCCGCCTCCGAGCCGCCGCGGCTCACCACGACCGCGACGTACTGCCGTCCGTTGACGCTGTAGGAGATGGGACAGGCGCCCGGAACGTCGTCGAGGCGGATCTGCCAGAGCGTCTTGCCCGTCGTGGCGTCGTACGCCTTGAGATACCGGTCGAGAGCGCCGGCGAAGACCACGCCGCCGGCCGTCGCCAGAGTGCAGGTGGTCTCGGGCGCGCGCTGCCGCTCGATCCACACCGGCTTGCGAGTCGCGAGATCGAGGGCCTCGACTCGGCCGAACTTGCCGTCGCTGTCGGCCCGCGCACGGATGTACCAGTTGACACCCGAGCTCAGGTCGCCGCGCTCACCGGGCGGCGCCGGAATGAGATCCATGCAGGACTCGACCATCGGAACGTAGACGACCTTCGAGGCGCCGTCGTAGGACCCGGCGATCCAGTTCCGGCCACCGCCCGGATGCGGGCAGATCGTGTGCGGCTTGCCGTCGCCCACCACGACTTCCTCATTGATGGTCTTCTCGCCGGTGCGCGGATCGATCGAGGTGACGACGTTCTGGATGCCGAGGTCCTTCGAGAACAGGTAGCGGCCGGTCGCCGCATCCATGGCCTCGTAGATGCCCATCTTGCCGGAAGTGACGACGAGCCTGCGCATCGCTCCGCGCACGGGCAGATCGATCAGCTGCTGCTCGAAGGCCCAGTCGAGGTCCCACTGGTCGTTGTGCACGTGCTGGAAGTGCCAGGCGAGCCTGCCGGTGGCCGGATCGATCGCGAGGGTGGAGTCGGTGTACAGCCCGTCGTTGTTGATACCGGGCCTGTCGACCGGGTGGAGCAGCGGACCGGTGTCGTAGGTCTGTCCCACGCCGAAGTAGGCGAGATGCAGCCGTGGGTCGTAGCTCCCCGCCGTCCAGACCGATGCGCCGCTGCGCTGCTCGAGCGGCAGCCCGTTCCAGCTGTTGCCACCGGGCTCGCCGGGTCGGGCAATCGTGTGGAACCGCCACAGGTCGCGTCCTGTCTTGAAGTCGAGCCCCTCTATCCAGGCGCCCCCCGGGGACTGGCCCGTAACGCCTTGCATCACCACTCCCTGCGCGACGAGCGGTCCCCCGGTGACCTGCCAGCTCTTCGTGTAGTCGGCGACGGGAGTGTCCCAGATCACGGTTCCCGTCCGTACGTCGAGTGCGACGACGTGGTCGTCCGAGGTAGGCACGAGAAGCGTGTCGCGATAGATCGCGAAGTTCCGCTTGACCGACAGGCGCGCATCGCTCGGCATGCGGCGCGAGTACTGCCAGAGCAGATTGCCGGTCGCCGCATCGAGGGCTTGCACCGTGTCGCCATAACTGCCGACGAAGAGGACTCCGTCGTGCTCGAGCGGCGTCGTCTCGTTCGGACCGGGCGGGATGGACCAGGTCCAGGCGACACGCAGCTCGCCCACGTTGCGCCGGTTGACCTCGGCGAGAGGGCTGAAGCCGTGATCGTCGTACGTGCGGCGCCACAGGAGCCATTCACCCGGCGGTGGATTGTCGAGCAGCGCGTCGGTGACCGGAGTGATGTGGTCGAGCGGATTCGCAAGCGCGAAGGGCGGCATCGGCGGCGCGAGCGGAGAGAGGGGCATGAACGGCGGCGAAGGCGCGACCGGACCGTAGGGAATCCTCAACGCCGCGAGCCGCACGGGGTCCACGGGCAGGCTCGTGTGCCCCGCCGGGACTCCGTTCACCTGCACGATGTACGCAACGAGCTGTGCGACCGTCTCCGGCGCGAGCGAGCCCGGCTTCGACGGGGGCATGCGGGTGCGGACGTAGGTGAAGAGCGCCTCCGCCGTCTTGCCGCTCCAGTCCTGGCTGAAGCGGTTGCCGTTGAGCGCGCCCGCGAACTCGCTGCCGCTCAGATTCTGGCCGTGGCAGCTCGCGCAGGTCTTCGCATACGCTGTCCTCCCTTGAGCGGCCTGAGCCGTTGTGAACGTGGCAGGTGTGCCTCGCTGGAACGGACGCCTGCCGGTGCGAGGCGGGGCCGCGATGGCCGCGGTTGCGAGCAAGGCGGCGAACGCCGGCGCCAGGAGCAAGGTCAGAGGTCGGTGGGAGGGCATGGCCACTACCGCGCCGGCAAGCGCCTGGGCAGGCGCGGCAGCCTCTTCATGGTCTTCAGCTTCTCCATGTACTCGGGATACATGGTCTCGGCGCCGCCGAGGGCCGCCTGCGGAGGCACACCGTAGCGGGCCGCAAACTCGGTGAGATAGGGGTTCTTGCCCGGTAGGTAGGCCGGCACGACGCCCGGCGGGCGATCGACCTCGTCCACCGACTCGCAGGGCCACGGCGCCATCTGCTGCTGGGGGTCGTAATGGAAGTCACTCGTCCGGATGAAGGGCTCGGTCAGATACACCGGGTCGTAGGTGATGACGGCGACGGTGAGGTAGTCGCCGTGCCTCATGAGGTGGGCGCTCGCGGTGGCGAGATCGCTCCGCGGTACGCCGTTGAGCCCAAACCAGTTCTCCTTGAGGTGCGTCGTCCGGATGACGAGCGTGTCGCCCTCCCAGTGGCCCGTCGAGAAGCCCTGCCAGGTATGGCGGGCATAAGGAGGAGGCTCCGCCCTGCCGTCCATCCAGATCGTCTGCTCCGCGCCGTAAGCCGAGAGGTGGGTGTGATACGCGATGACTTTCTGCGTGGCCCGGTCCACGTCCATCCAGATCCTGAGATCCGACGGGCCGCGCCAGCCGTAGTCCGCCCCGTGCTCCCTGCACTGGTTCTCCGGCAGCTCGATGAGCTCCGCGCTCCAGCTCTCCACGCGCAGGAGCCCCGCAGCGTTGATGGGCAACCCCATATAGTCGCCGATCTCCGCGCCGGCCACGCGCTCCGGCATGTCCTCCTGGAAGATGGGGGCCCAGTTTCCGGTTGGGTCCTCCTGCGCGGGCGCCGCACGCCACGCAAGCGTCAACGAAGCGATCGCGATCGACGTTGCGATGATCCGGCCTCGACTGACCTCGTGCATGGCACGCCCCCCTTCGCCCAAGAGATGGCCCGGCGGACGAGCCGTCCGAGCTGGAGCCCCGTTTTACCACAAGGCCCCCCCGCGAGGCAGCATCGCCAAGGACAGGCTGCTGTGGCAGCATTTCAAACCGAACCTGGAGCAGGGTCACTCCTTGCGACGCTCTTCCATCATGGCCGTCAATCGGCATGCGCCTCGATCTCAAGGATGCCGAATGACTCCAGCCATTGAGCGGAGCCTTCGAGGCGTCGGAGCCCTGCTCGCCTGCGCGATTCTCGGCGGCGTCCCGCACGCACGCGCCGCCGACCCCCAGACGTACCGAGTCCAGCTCGTCTCGACGGGGCTGGGCGACCTCGACTCGACGGTGAAGGCCACATCGCAGCTGCAAGCGCTGCGCACGTCCGCTCCGGTCAACCCCTTCGGCCTCATCGCCCGTGCGCGGGGCGACGTGGACCGCCTGCAGACCGTCCTCCGGAGCTTCGGGTACTACGAGGGCTACGTTGTGATCACGATCAACGGCCTGGGGCTCGATGCGCAGGACCTCGGCAAGACGCTGACGGCGCTGCCCAAGGGCACCGACGCGCACATCAAGATCACGCTCACTCCCGGTCCGCTCTTCCATCTCGGCCGCATCGACATCGAGGGCACGTTGCCTGTGGGCATGCAGGGCAAGCTCGGCCTGAAGTCGGGCGCACCGGCCGTGGCTTCCGACGTGCTGGACGGCGGCGACCGGCTGCAGACCGCGCTGCAGGACCGCGGCTATGCCTTTGCGAAGGTCACCGCTCCGGTCGCCTACGAGGATCCCCAGAAGCACGTCCTCAACCTGACGTTCCATGTCGCGACCGGCCCGCTGGTGCGGGTGGGCGAGATTCGTTTCGAGGGGCTCCAGCACGTGCGCGAGTCCCTCGTGCGACGGCGGCTCCTGCTGCACGCCGGCGACCCCTACGATGCCGCGAAGGTGGAGAAGGCCCGCGCGGATCTGCTGAGCCTCGGTGTGTTCTCGACGGTCAGCATCGAGCTCGCGAGCGCCCCCGACAAGCTTGGACGGGTGCCCATCACCTTCAGGGTGACCGAGCGCCCGCGCCGCACCGTCGGCCTCACCGCGGGCTACTCGAGCGATCTCGGCGGCAGCGGCGGCGTCACCTGGGGCAACCGCGACATCTTCGGCAGTGGCGAGGAGCTCGACCTGTCGGCGACGATGATCAATCTCGGAGGCACCGCCACGACGGGCCTCGGCTACGATACGACCGCCAAGTACATCCTTCCGGACTTCGGCGGCCGCGACCAGTCGCTGCAGTTCGCGCTGAGCGGATTGAAGCAGGACCTGCAGGCCTACGATCAGACGGCCGAGAGCGCCGGCGTGACCTTGAGCCGCAAGCTCTCGAGCGTCTGGAGCTTCAACGCCGGGGTCTCCGGGGAGCACGAGACGGACATCCAGGAGGGCGCGACGTTCTACTACGCGCTCCTGTCGCTGCCGCTCAGCATTCTTTACGACTCGACGGACCTCGCCTCGCCCCTCACCGATCCGACTCACGGCACGCGGGGCGCGCTCAACTTCACCCCGACTCGGTCGTTCGGTCAGGGCATCCAACCGAGCGCAACGTTCACCATTACGCAGGCGAACCTCTCCCACTACTTCGATCTGAGCGGACTCATTGGCAAGGAGCCGGGGCGCACCGTGTTCGCGGCGCGCGTGATGGCCGGCGTTGCGCTGGGTGCGAGCGAGTTCAGCCTGCCGCCGGATCAGCGCTTCTACGCGGGCGGTAGCGGGACGGTCCGCGGGTACCGCTATCAGGCCGTCGGACCGCAGTTCGAGAACGACTACAATCCGGTCGGCGGCACGACCATGAACGCCGCCAACCTCGAGCTGCGGCAGCGCATCGGCGCGAACTTCGGCGCGGTGCTCTTCGCCGACGGGGGCGGCGTTGGCGAGGGATTGAACCCCTTCACCATCCCGCGGCACTGCTTCTTCTCGGATACCATCCCCCCGACGCCCGCCAAATCCTCGTATGAGAAGTTCAGCGGCGCTTCGTGCGTCGGCATCGGCACGGGTCTGCGTTACTACACCCCCATCGGTCCCATCCGCCTGGATTTCGCCATGCCGACGGTGCGGCGCGCGGACGACGACCGCTTCGAGGTCTACATCGGCCTGGGGCAGGCATTCTGATGCGTCGCGCCGCGCGAATCGCCGCCTGGACCGTCGCCGCCCTCGTGGCGCTGATCCTCGCGACGGCAGGCGGCATCCTCGTCGCGGGCAACACGGCCGGTGGCCGCGTCCTCATCGAGCGATGGACGGCGAGGCTCACGAAGGGGCATGTGTTGATCTCGGGACTCGCAGGCTCCTTGCCCTCCGCTATCGACGTGGGAGAGCTGGCACTGAGCGACGACCGCGGCGTGTGGCTCACCGCGCAGGGCATCTCGCTGCGCTGGTCGCCGCTCCACTTCGTCGCCTGGGATGTGCGGGCCAGGAGCCTCCACGTCGCCCGTCTCGATATGGTGCGGTTGCCGATCACGAATCCTTCGCCCTCCTCCGGCGGCAACGTGACGGTGCCGCGCATCGACGTGGGGCAGTTCAGCATCGACGCCCTGGTGCTCGAGCCGGCGCTCGCGGGGACGCGGACCTCGCTCGCGGTGCGGGGCAGCGCGCATCTCGAGTCCCTCGAGGATGCGACCGGCAGCGTCACGGTGCACCGCACCGACGGCAACGGTGACTACGAGCTCGCCCTGCACTTCGACCGCTCCCGGATGGATGCGAGGCTGCGGCTCGAGGAGCCGGCGAGCGGGCCGCTCGAGCATCTGGTCCAGCTGCCGGGGCTCGGTGCGCTCGACGTGACCGCCAGCCTCGAGGGGCCCCGGACGGCGGAGCGCATCGAGCTTCGCGGGCGGGTGGGAAATCTCAGCGCGAGTGCGCAGGGAACCGTCGATCTGGAGCGGCGCTCCGCCGAGCTCGACTACTCGCTCGACTCGGCCGCGATCGCGCCGCGTCCGGGACTCGCGTGGCGAAGCGTCAGCCTGCGGGGAAAGTGGCACGGGCCGCTCACGGGCCCGCAAGCGAGCGCGCACCTGCTGGTCGATGGACTCGAGATTCCGGGGCACGTGGAGCTCGAGATGCTCGACGCGAGCCTCGGCGCCACGGGCGGCGCGCTCACGCTCCACGCGTCGGCGAGCGGGCTCGTGCTGCCCGACCCCGCGCCGCGGCTGCTCGCCGGCTCGCCGATCCGCCTCGATGCCACGCTGCATCTCGATGAGCCCACGCGGCCGATCGAGATCGCGGCGAGCCAGCACCTGCTCTCGGTGCAGGCGCGAGCCGTCACGGCAGGCGAGCGAAGCGTAACCTTCGAAGTGCGCATACCCGATGTCGCCCCTTTCGCGGCGCTCGCGGGCGGGAAATCGACGGAGCCTGGCGCCCTGAAGAAGGTGTCGGGCAGCCTTGCCGCGAGCGGGACGCTCGCGGAGACCGCGGCGGGGGCCCAGCTCGATCTCGATGCGAGAACCGCCGGCCTGCGCGCGCCGCCGGCGCTCGCGGGTCTGCTCGGGAACGCCCCGCGGCTTGAGCTCTCGGCCAGCTGGACCGATCGGGCCATCGAGGTGGGGAGACTGCTCCTCACGGGACGGGCCGTCTCCCTCTCGGGGAATGGGACCGCCGAGCTCGCGGTCGCGGGCGCACGAGGCGCATCGGGATCGCAGAGCGGCTTGCAGTCGCTGCGCGCGCGCTGGAACCTCTCCGTGCCCACTCTCGCGGCGGTCTCGCCCGCGCTGAGCGGCAGACTCACGCTTTCCGGCCAGCTGACGGGCCCGATCCGCGCGCTCGCCGCGCAGGTCCAGGCGGCGTCGACTGTTTCCATTCGCGGCTCAACGCAGGGCACCCTCAATGCGAGCCTGCAGTTGCGCGGCCTTCCGTCTGCCCTCACCGGCTCGCTCGCGGCGCACGGCAGCTTCGACGGCGCCCCGCTCGACCTGCAGGCCTCGCTCGAGCCCAGCCCGGGCGGCCGGTTCCATCTCACTGTGCAGCGTACGAACTGGAAGAGCGTGCACATCGACGCGAACATGACGACGGGCGCGAACCTGGCGCAGGGGAGCGGGAGCCTCAACCTCAATATCGGCCGTCTCGCCGATCTGCAGCCGCTCATCGGCAGGCCGCTCGAGGGCAGCGTCGCGGCGAGCGTGACGCTGAGCCCCGATGCGGGCCGCACGCACGCGCAGCTGCGAGTGGAAGCACGCCACGTCGGGGACTCCAGCGTCTCGGCCAACGCGGTGCTCACCGGCTCCGGGCCCATCGACGCCCTGCCGCTGCAGCTCTCGGCGCAATCTCCGGATGTGCGCGGCGCGCCGGCGAGTCTCGACGCCACCGTTCGGCTGAGCATCGCGAGCCGCGTGCTCACGCTCGAGAAGGTCGAGGCCGGCTATCGCGGCGCATCGCTGCGGCTGCTCTCGCCCGCGCGCCTCGCGTTCAAGGATGGGCTGCGGGTGAGCGGGCTCAAACTCGGCGTCCAGCACGCGACACTGTCGGCCGAGGGAGAGATCTCCCCGGCGCTCGACCTCAACGCGTCGCTGAGCCGCGTCGATGCAGCGCTCGTCAATGGCTTCGCGCCAGATCTGCTCGCGCAAGGCACGCTCGACGCCGACGCGCGGCTCACGGGCACCTTGTCGGCTCCCGAAGGCCGCGCCACGCTCGAGGTGATCGGGCTGCGGATGGCGAACAGCGCCGCGCGGAACCTGCCGGCGCTCAACCTGAAGGCCACCGCGGAGCTCGGAGGAACCGCCGCTCAGGTCGATGCGCAGCTCACCGCCGGCCGCGCCTCACAGCTGAAGCTGACGGGGCAGGCGCCGCTCACCGCCGCGGGCGCGTTGAGCCTCAAGCTATCTGGAAAGCTCGATGCCGCCCTCGCCAATCCGCTGCTCGAGGCTCACGGCGAGCGTGCCGCAGGCACCTTCATGGTCGATGCCACGGTGACGGGCCCTGCACAGGCGCCGGAGATCGGCGGCAGCATCGAGCTCACCCACGGTGACATCCGCGACTACGCGCAGGGCGTGCACTTCGACGACATCACCGCGCGGCTCATCGGCGGCCAGGGGATCCTCCGCATCGCGAGCCTCACCGCGCACGCGGGGGCGGGCCAGGTCTCGATGACCGGCACGCTCGGTCTTCTGAAGTCGAAGATGCCGATCAACGTTGAGCTGCACGCGAAGAATGCACAGCCGATCACGAGCGACATCCTGACGGCCAATCTCGACGCCGATATCCACCTCCAGGGAACGCTGCGGCAGCGGATAGACGTGACGGGAACGGTCCATTTGAACCGGGCGCAGATCGGGATCCCGGATAGCCTGCCGCCCAACGTCGCGGTGCTCGACGTGCGCCGTCCGGGCGAGGCGCCTCCCGAGCCGGAGAAGCGGCGCCTCACGATCGGCCTCGACGTGTCGCTCGCGGCGCCCCGCGAGATTCTCGTGCAAGGCCGGGGCCTCGACGCCGAGCTCGGCGGGAGCTTGACCATCCACGGCACGAGCGAAGCGCCGCAGGTGAGGGGCGGCTTCCAGCTCATCATGGGCACGTTCACGCTCGCGAGCACGCAGCTCAACTTCACGAGGGGCGAGGTGAGCTTCAACGGCGCGGGCCTGAGGGGCAAGATCGATCCGACGCTCGACTTCACGGCGCAGACGAGCGCGGCCGATGCGACGGTGACCCTGCGCGTCACGGGCCTCGCCGACGCACCGAAATTCACGCTGACCAGCTCTCCGCAGCTGCCGCAGGATGAGATCCTCGCGCGGCTGCTGTTCGGCGAGAGTGCCTCGCAGCTGACAGGATTGCAGGTCGCCGAGATCGGCGCGGCGCTCGCGAGCCTGAGCGGGATCGGCGGCGGAAGCGCACTCAACCCGCTCGGCAAGATACAGAAGGCTCTCGGCCTCAATCGCCTGACGGTCGGGAGCGCGACGACCACGAGCGCGAACGGCACCCCCCAGACGTCCGGAGCGAGCGTCACGGCCGGCCGCTACGTGTCGAGCCGCGTTTTCGTCGCGGCGACGCAGAACACGACGGGCACGAGCCAGCTCGAGGTGGATATCGACCTCAGCAAGCATTTGAAGCTGCAGACGAAGCTCGGCAACGGCTCCGCCACCGCGCAGGGCACGACGCCGGAGAACGATCCGGGCAGCAGTGTCGGGCTCTCGTACCAGTTCGAGTACTAAGGCGGTCGCGCGCTCAGTTCCACTGCCACTCGCGGCGCATGAACAGCACGCCGAGCGCGCAGAGAACGAGGGGCACCGCAAGCATCGCGAGAATGCTGCCGGACGAGTAGCCCCGATCGATGGCCCAACCGCCGGCGATGGGCGCGGCAAACGCGCCTAAATTACCGACGACCCCGGCCCAGCTCATCCCGCTCGCCTTGATCGCCGGCGGATAGTACGCCGTGGCGAGCGCGTTGAGGCACAGCTGCGCGCCGCTGGTGCCGCCGCCGATCACGAGCAGCGCGATCCAGCTCACGGCGGTCGCCGCCGGCGCCATGTGGAACAGCACGAGGCAGGCGGCGGTGATCAGGTACGCGACGAACAGAGCGGGGATGGTCGTGCCCCGGCTCAGGAACGCCGAGAGCAGGATCCCGCCCCCCACTCCGCCGGCCTGGATGAGCACCGCGCCGCGCAGGGCGTCGTTGAGCGGCCAGCCGGCCGATTGCAGCAGGGTCGGAAGCCAGCTGATGAGCACATAGAGCGCGAACAGGTCGGCGACGACGACGCCCCACAGCACGAACGTCCGGCGCTGATAGACCGGACCGAGCAAATCGACCAGGGACCAGCGCGACACCTGAGTATCCGGGGGGCGATGGAAGGGCGTCGCCGGATCCACGTCCGGCGCGATGCGCGCGAGGATCGAGGCGATCCGCGGGTCCTGCGGGCGACGCAACACCAGGAACTTGAGCGACTCCGGCGCCGAGAGCACGATGAGCAGTCCGATGATGAGCGGCGTCACGCCGCCGATCACGAACGCGCCGCGCCAGCCCCAGTGCGCGAAGATCACCGGGGCGATGAAGCCGGCACAGAAGGAGCCCGCGCCGATCGCCGCGTTCATGACGACCAGGATGGTCGGTCGGCTGCGCACCGGTACGTACTCGGCCGTCCACGCATTGCAGTTGGGGATGCTCATCCCGAGGCCGATCCCGGTGAGGAGCCTCCACAGGACGAACTGGGCCGGGCTGCCGGCGGTTGACGTCGCCATGGTCGCAAGGCCAATCACCGTCATCGCGAGGATGAGCAGCGTGCGCCGGCCCGCCCGATCGCCGAGTGGCGCGATGAACGCGGCGCCCACGCAGATGCCGAACAGCACCGCGGAGAGCGCGAGACTGAAGTGCGGCGGGGTGAGCGACCATTCGTGAGACACCAGCGGGACGGCGAGCGCCATCACCTGCACGTCGTAGCCATCCACGAACATGATGAGGGCACTCAGCACCGCAACGAGTGCCTGCAGGGGAGAGATCGCCCGCTCGTCGAGCAGACGGGACAGATCGACGGCGCTCTCAGCGTTTGCGGCCATGGGACCCCCTCTATGGCGTCAAGGGGCCGAGTCTACCGAGACGGCGGCGCAGCCGCTCGGAATCGTGGGCGGAATCATCAAGCGGATCTACCCTGCGAGCTCGATGCACGACGTGAGCGGCGTCTGGGGCGCCGCCGTGAGGCGGATAGGAGAGCCGCGCGATCTGGCATACTGTTCGTTCCCCGCGGCGCCGCGCGATGCGTGCGGCGTTTCGCGGCGATCGTTCGATCCGAGCAGTAGAGGGTGCGAGCCGTGGCGAAGATTCCTGCCGGAGTGGGTCCGGAACGTCCTCAGGTTGTCGTGCTGGTGGGCGCCACCGGCGATCTGGCCAAACGCAAGCTCCTGCCGGGGCTCTTCCGGCTGACGAGCATCGGGTTCATTCCGGGGTGCCGGATCGTCGGCGTCTCGCTCGATGACCTGACGCCCGATGCGTTCCGGAAGCTCGCGCGGGAGGCGCTCAGCCAGTTCTCGACTTGCAAGGTCGAGGACAGCGAATGGAAGACCTTCAGCGACTGCCTGGACTACGTGCCCCTCGCTGCCGGCCCGAGCGCCCTGAAGGCCGCCGTGGAGCGCGCGGAGCAGGCCTTCAACGGCAAGAACGACCGCTTGCACCATCTCAGCGTGCCGCCCAATGCGGCGCTCGACGCGATCCACACGCTCGCCGAGGCCAACCTCATTGCGCGTGCCCGCATCATCATGGAGAAGCCGTTCGGCACCGACCTCGCGAGCGCGGTCTCGCTCAATGCGAAATTGCACGAGGTGTTCGACGAGGACCGGATCTTCCGCATCGATCACTTCCTCGGCAAGGAGCCGGCGCAGAACATCCTCGCGTTCCGGTTCGCGAACGGGCTGTTCGAGCCGATCTGGAACCGCAACTTCATCGATCACGTGCAGATCGACGTGCCCGAGACGCTGGGGCTCGACCGGCGCGCCGCCTTCTACGAGTTGACCGGCGCCTATCGCGACATGGTGGTGACCCATCTGTTCCAGATTCTCGCCTTCGTCGCGATGGAGCCGCCCACCGCGCTCGCGTCCGCTCCGATCAGCGACGAGAAGAACAAGGTCTTTCGCTGCATGCTGCCCATCCTGCCGGCCGACGTGGTGCGCGGGCAGTACACCGGCTATCGCTCCGAGAAAGGCGTCGCGGCCGAATCGGACACCGAAACTTTCATTGCGCTCAAGTGCTCCATCGATACCTGGCGCTGGGCCGGCGTGCCGTTCTATCTGCGCACGGGCAAGCGCCTCGCGGAAGGCCAGCGAATCATCTCGATCGCCTTCCGGGAGCCGCCGAAGAGCATGTTCCCCCCGGGCTCGGGCGTCGGTTCCCAGGGGCCGGACCATTTGACGTTCGACCTGGCGGACTCCTCCAAGATGTCGCTATCGTTCTACGGCAAGCGACCGGGCCCGGGCATGCGGCTCGACAAGCTGAGCTTGCAGTTCGCCATGCACGACACGCGCTATGAAGGGGATGTGCTCGAGGCCTACGAGCGGCTGATTCTCGATGCGATGCGGGGCGACCACACCTTGTTCACCACGGCCGAAGGCATCGAGCGGCTGTGGGAGGTGTCGGTGCCCCTGCTCGAGGCACCGCCGCCCGTTCGACTGTACGCGCCGGGATCGTGGGGACCCAACGCCATCCACCAGCTCATCGCGCCGAATGCGTGGCGGCTGCCTTTCGAGCGAGCCTGGCGCGATCCGAGCAGCGCGGGCGCCTGATGGAAGTCTCCCGGCCGCAGGCGCGACCGGGAGACGCTTGCGGTCCGCCGCAATCAGTAGCGGCGCGGGCCCCCGCGGTTGCCGCCGCCGCCCGGGCGGTCGCGGCTCTGGGCCTCGTTGACCTTGAGCGGACGGCCTCCGAAATCGGTGCCGTTCAAAGCTTGCATGGCGCGCGCGGCGTCGGCATCGGACATCTCGACGAAGCCGAAGCCCCGTGGCTGGCCCGTGTCGCGATCGGAGATCAGCGAGACTTTCTCGACGGTGCCGTGGGTAGCGAAGAGGCTGCGCACGGTGTCGTCGGTGGCCGTGAAGGGAAGGTTTCCAACGTAAAGTTTGGTCACTGCAAATTACTCATGAAATGAAATGGAATAGGACAAAGGACACGCCGGCAGGGGATACCTGCCTCGGGTTCGCGAGCTTTGCGAGGTGAGAGACTTGGGTCGAAAGGCGCGCCGTAGCGCGGCATGACCCAGGCAGACAAGCCGAAAAGAGAACGAGCCGTCTACGAGTCTACGGCAATCCGGGGCGTCCTGCCGATATTTCGGTCCGCGCCTCGGATACTTGAGCTTTAGAGGCTTGCCTTCAGCTCCGCCGGAGCGGCCACAGGGTCCGGGGTCCCGCGAGCAGCACCGAGACGCCGCCGCTGCTCTTCCTGCACCTGCTCCACGGCCAGATCCGTCTCGGCCGCGACCATGCCGAGCAACCTGTGATTGGAATCGCGAGGCAGCGTCAGTCCATGCCGCCGCTCCCAGATGCGGATACGCTCGCCGGGCGTGTTCCGCGCCGACACCTGCTCGGCAAGCTCCGCTTGCCTGCGCTCCGACGCGAGACTCTGCTCGTGGGCAATCCGCGCCCGATAGTCCGCCATCAACTCCCCGGGTGCCGGCATCGACGCACGGTAGGGCGGGTTGGTAATCCAGGAATCGAGCGCCATGAGATTCTCCTCAAGATGCGCTGCCATGGTAGCACCCCGGGGGCGGGGGCGCGTGCCGTTCGGCCGCCCGCCGGCTCTTGCGCGCGCGCGGCGCCGAGACCAGACTCGCCGGGGTCTGACTCGACTGCGCCGCATCCCGCGGGGATGCGCGGATCCGCCCATTCGACAATCGGAGACGAACATGTGCGACAACGACTCACTTGACGACATGATCGAATATGAGCTCAAGTCGAGGGGCCTATCGCGAAGACAATTCGCAGCCCTCACGGCAGGCGCCAGCATGGTCTCGTTGCTGCCGCCCATCGCGAATGCCGTCGAGACGACGGGATCGGACGTTGACATCCAGACGCCCGACGGCACCGCGGACGCTTACTTCGTGCATCCGGCTCGGGGGGACCATCCCGGCGTGCTGATGTGGCCGGACATCTTCGGCTTGCGTCCCGCCTTCAAGCAAATGGCGACGCGGCTCGCCGAGTCGGGCTACTCGGTGCTGGTCGTCAACCCGTTCTATCGGATCCAGAAGGCGCCCACCTCTGCTCCGCACCCGGACTTCAACGATCCCGCCACGCGCAAGGCGCTCACGACCCTCATGAGCTCGCTCACGCCGGAGCGGGTCGTGACCGATGCCGGCGCTTACATTCCCTACCTCGATAGCCAGCCCTCCGTCAGCCGGACGCGAAAGATGGCGACCGTCGGCTACTGCATGGGCGGCCCGTTCACGCTACGCACCGCGGCGGCGTTCCCGGATCGCATCGGCGCCGGCAGCTCCTGCCACGGGGCGAACCTGGTGACGGACGGACCGGACAGCCCGCATCTGCTGATACCGAAAATCAAGGCGCAGTTTCTGATCGCCATTGCCGCGAATGACGACAAGCGCCAACCGAACGCAAAGACCGTGTTGCGCGAAGCATTCCACAAGGCGCACTTGCACGCGGAGATCCAGGTCTATGCAGGCGCGATGCACGGCTGGTGCGTGATCGACTCGCAGGTGTACAACCACGCGCAGGCGGAGCGGGCGTGGGGCCGGATGCTGGTGCGGTTCAAGAGCGCGCTGGCGTAATGAAGGCAGCGGTCTTTCGCGGCTTTGACGCGCCACTCGCGGTGGAGGTGGTGCCCGAGCCGCGCCCGGCGGACGACGAGGTCCTCATCCGCGTCGCGCGCTGCGGAATCTGCGGCAGCGATCTGCACATGACGCGCGAGCCGGCAATGGGTGCGCGAACCGGAACGATTCTCGGCCACGAGTTTGCCGGCGAGGTCCTGGAGACCGGCCGCGCCGTGCACGGCTTGAAGCCGGGCGACCGAGTCGCCGTGGCGCCGGTCCGCGGGTGCGGCCAGTGTCCGTTCTGCCTCGCGGGCGAGCCGGCCCGCTGCGAGCGCATGATGTTGCAGGGCGGCGGGTACGCACAGCTCGCGGTGGCGAAGGACCGGCAGTGCTTGCGGCTACCCGGAACGACCTCGGACGAAGATGGAGCGCTGGTCGAGCCGCTCGCCGTCGCGCTGCACGGCGTGATGCTCGCGGGGCTGTCGCCGGGCGCACGAGTGATGGTGATGGGCGCCGGACCGATCGGGCTCGGAGTCGCTTTCTGGGCGCGGCGCCTCGGCGCAACTCAAGTGGCGGTCACCGACCTCACCAGCCTGCAAGCCCAGTTGGCGCTCGCGATCGGCGCGACTTCATTCGTCAAGGCCGACGAAGACGCGGTGCGCCGCGTGTCGGATGCGCTGGGCGGAGCGCCCGATGTGATATTCGAATGCGTCGGCAGGCCGGGCATTCTCGCGCTCGCGATAGAGCACGTGCGGTCGCGAGGCACGATCGTCATGCTCGGACTTTGCACCTCGCTCGACAGCTTCGTTCCTTTCCGGGCGGTGTCGAAGGAGGTCCGCATCATCATGTCCGCGTTCTTCAACATGGGCGAGTATCGCGCCGCGCTCGACATGCTCGACGGCGGGCGGGCGCCGGCAAAGGCGATGGTGACCGATACGGTGTCGCTATCGGAACTGCCGCCCACGTTCGAGGCGCTCCGGCAGCGAACGTCCCAATGCAAGGTCATGGTCCGGCCGGACCGGGGGTGAGATCGGCCGCGGGGGGAATCGGGAGGAGCGCGCGCTGCAGAGCGTCATCCTGCGCTCCTCGGGGATCCGCTTCCGGGCCGGACCTCACGCCGAACTCCATCAATTCGTCCGCTTTCGGACGGTAGGCTGGCCACGCACCGTCCGCGCACGCCGGCCGGCCGGTCCTCGCGAACGCGACCCAGCAGCCGTGCATGAGCGTCTCCATCGCGCGATCTTCGGCCGACGCCGCGTGGTCGTAGGACGCGGGCCAGCTCCCGAACACGAACGGGATCTCGGCACCGTGTCCCGCGCCGGCTACCGTCCCGCGGCGCGCCGTCGGCACGTAGGAGTAGTAGTACAGATAGGACGGCGCGGCAGCCGACGCTCGCGATGCGAACCAGCGCGCCGGCGCTCCCATGACGGAATCGGTGAAGAACGCTCTGCCGACCTCTGCCTCGGCTCCGGGATACAGAGGCCTTGCAGACCGCGGCACCCGCGCGGCTTCCTCGGCGGGCGAGACGTGGAAGCTCCCCATCAATGACGCTTCGTAGCTGTTCGAGCCGATGATCAGCGGAACGTGGATCTCCCGTCCGGCGGCGAACGCCTGCGCGATACTGATCCGGATGAGGCGCCCGTCGTCGAACGGAACGATGCGCCCGAGCGAGGCTTGGGCATCGAGCAGCCGCTCGAAGGGCAGCGCTCGCAGCTGTTGCGGCGTCGCGCCGTGAGCGAGCCCCAGCCTTAAGGCCAGCGCGACGCCGATGCGCTCCTCCTCCGCGAGAGTCTTTTGCGGCTCCCAGCCTTCCCCGGACTCGACGATGGCCTTGGAAAAAAGCCCCTTCGCAGCGGGCAGGGCGAGGAGGGTCAACACACTCCGACCGCCGGCGGATTCGCCGAACAGCGTCACGTTGTCGGGGTCGCCGCCGAAGGCGGCGATGTTGCGCTTCACCCAGCTCAGTGCCGCGATCTGATCCAGGATGCCGTAGTTGCCGAGCGGCGCGCCCGGCGCCGCGGCCGCGGTGAGCGCCGGGTGAGCGAAGAAGCCCAGGACGCCGAGACGATAGTTGATCGTGACGAGGATCACGCCGTCCCTCGCGAAGTCGCCGCCGTCGTAGAAGCGCCGGGAGCCCGACCCGGAGCGGAACCCGCCGCCGTGGATCCAGACCATGACCGGGGCTTTCCTCGCCGCAGCGAAGGTCCACACGTTGAGGTACAGGCAATCTTCGCTCTGCCGCCGATCGCTGCTGAGCGCCGCCGTGGATCGATTCCGCCATTGCGGGCAGGCCGGCCCGAACGTGGAAGCCTCTCGCGTGCCGGTCCAGTTCGCCGGCCTAGCGGGCGGCTCCCAGCGCAGCGCATCGACGGGAGGCGCGGCGTACGGGATCCCCTCGAAGACCTCGACTGTCCCCGCCCGCGCTCCGGCCAAGGCACCGGATTCAACGGTCACCGTGGGGTTTGCGGCATCCGCGAATGCAAACGCTGAACGCAGGCCTAGCGACGCCGCGACCAGCACGGTAGCGATACGCGTCATCGTGTCCGCCGGGGGGCTCGGTCAGCGACCGACCCTCGCGGTTTCGCCCGGGGTCGAGCTACGACGGCCGCAGACTCTTCGGCAAAGAGGCAGCCTCCGCGTGCGTGAGGGGCGTCAGGCGTCTGACGATGACCGCTTCCTTGAGGCCGAGCTGGTCGGAAGCCACGAGCTTGAAATCGACGGCATTGCAGATGGTGTTGCTCGAGTCCCAGTCGGAGAGCACCGTCCAGGTCGAGTTGAGGAGCGGGTAAGCCGCGTCCAGATCGAGCCGATAGATCCGGTGATTCACCGCGATGTAGACCGTGCGCGCATCGGGCGTCGCCTTCCAGTTGCCAGTCCACTGTCCCCGGAAGAAGCACGGTGCGGGGCCCGTGACATCGCCGGCCTGGCTGTCGGCCGAGTTTGAGCCCTGCGCGAGCACCGATGAGGGGAGCCCGGCCAAGGTCAGGGCGAGGACCACACCGACGCTGGTCCCCAGCAAGCGTCTTCGATGAACCCAGGGCATGGCGGCCTAGCCTCCGTTCCGCTCGCAGTGTCTTCAGTATACACCTCGCACGGTCCCACCCCTCCAGGGACCCGGCTGGATGCGCGAAGGCTTTGATCATGCCGAGGAGTTGAGTGGAGTGAGTCTCACCGCCCGCCAATCCGGGCTCGATGCGAGCTTGAGGAAGCCCGCGAGATCCGGCAGCCGCTCGACCTCCGAGGCTAGGACGGCGGGCTCGGTCCTCAGGTGCTGGCTCTCCGTCGTGGACGCCCGCCATTCTGCGAACCTGCGCGTCGTCGACCGCGTGGTGTGGACGACCTCGCGCTGACCGATGAGCCTCGATGCGAATTCCGACGTGCCGCCGCGCTCGCTCGCCGAGCAGCGCAGGATGAGGGTGTTGCCACAATTCTCGATGATGGTCTCGGCGGTGCCCCGGCCGTACGTTCCCGAGACCTGCGCGATCGACTGAAAGCCGAGGACGCAGCGGCCGCCGAACTTGCGTAAGCGCGCCAGAGCGTCCTTCAGCCCGTCGATCTCACCGAGCGCATCGAGCTCGTCGATGACGAACCACAGGCGCTGATCGCCCTCGCCCCCGTTCATGGCCTCGAAGATGCCGATGCGCATCCAGGCCGAAATCATCGAGCCGAGCGCGGCGATCTCGCCCGCCTTGTATGGAAGGAACAGCACGCCGCCCGGACCGCCGGCGCATCTCGCCGCTCCGTCCCTCACCCATTGCCGCACGGAGAACGGTGTTGCCTGCTGGCGCAGGGTGTACTTCAGCGCGCGCACGGCCGAGCTCGCGACCGATCGAAGCGAGCCGAACATCTTCTCGTTACCCGGCTCGAGGAACGGCCCGGCCGCCGTGCCGGCCAGCATCTCCCGCAACTCGTCGGCCTTGGCGCCGGTCAGCAGCTGATAGAGCTCCGCTTCGCTCCGGGTCCCCCCGGCGATCGCCTGCTGAGTCACGGCGATGAAGAACGTGCGTGCATATTCGCTCCAGACCCGATCCGGATCCCCACCGTCGGGAATCAGCGAGCGGGCGAGCTGCTCGACATCGTAGTCGTTCGTGATCTCGCCCAGGAGGTCCCATTTGCGGGCATCGCCGTTGAACGGATTGAGGATCACGTCTCCGCGCGCGGCGTCATGGAAGCGGGCGAGATAGCCGCCGTCGGGGTCGGCGATGATGGCGCGATCCCCTCGGGCCAGTGCCGCCCCCAGCATCTCGTGGATGGCGGTGCTCTTGCCCGTGCCGGTCGTGCCGATGAGCTTGAAGTGCTTGGTCTCATCTTCCGCGGCGACCGGAACGCCGGCGAGCGTGATGCGGGCGCCGGCGCCGCCGCGGGGAATCCCGTCGGTGGACACGATCGCGCCGCGCCGATGCAACGGACCTGCGAGGGGCCGGCGCAGCCCGAGCATCCGGCCCGCCACGTAGCCGATGGCGGCGGAAGCTGTCGCCCCTAATGCAAGCTGCAGCACACTCTCGCCGCCTGCACCGGAACTGCGGGCGAGGAGGCTCATCACGGCCTGAACCCAGCCGGCGAGCACGGTCAACGGAGCGGCGAGGAGCGGCGACAGCAGCAGCTTGCTCGGGGATGCGCGCGCGTGGATGAGACCTCCGAGCAGCGCGCCCAGCACAATCAGATAGGCGAGCTCGAGCCCGCGGGTGCCGTGAGTCAGGGACTCGCAGCAAATAGAGGAGGTTGCCATCGCGCGCCGGCGGCGAGGAAAGCGCGCAACTCCCGGCGAGCCTAAGTCCTACTTGGCCGCCGGTGCGCGCTTCACGTCGTGGTCCATGAACTCGAGCCAGAAGCCCTGAGGATCCGGCACGAAGAAGGAGCGTGTCGTCGGACTCAAGAAGACCGGCGCGTTCGACCGGCTGAGCGTGTGCAGGTGGGCAGCCCTCACCCGCGCGATCATCACGTCATCGTCCTTCGACATGAACAGGAAATGCGCGGTGCCCGGATCTTGAATGTACGCGCGCTGGAACGGCTTGCGATGATGCTGGTACTGGATCAACTCCAGAGCGACCGGGGAGCCGGGAACCATGGCCACCCCTAAGCGGAACTTGCCGCGAGTGCCGGTCAGGCTCTCGTGGGCCGCGTCCCCGAGCCACGAGGGACTCACCCAGAACTTCAAACCGGGGCCCGCCAGCTCCTCGTACATGTGGCAGGTGGCACCGATGTTGTCCACGACCACGGCGACGCGCGCGCCGAGAACCTTCGAGTCCGCCGGGGCCGTCGTCGGCGGCGCCGGCGTGATCTGCATCAGCTCGACCGGATATCCATCGGGGTCCCGCACGAACACCGCCCGGATCTTGCCGCTGATCCCTGGCCAATCGGGCAGATCCAGGGGATTGCCGCCGGCGGTGATGACGGGCACCCGCTCGGATTTCAGCACCGCGAGGGTCGCATCCAGATCGCGGACGATGAGCTTCAGGTAGCTCGCGCCGGGGTCGCTCATCGACGGGTTATACCGGCGGGATTTGATGCCCTTGATCTCGATCGCCTCGATCGTCATCTGCGGGCCACCCGGGGCTGCGGCCGTGCCCGGGATGGGCAGAAGCACCACGCGGCTCACCGAGTCGTAGGCGTTCGCGTCCTCGCCGAGCTCGGCGAATTCCGCGAGCGGATGGCTCACCATGAACCGGCGAGGCGCTTCGCGCGGTCCCACGAGCCCAAGTCCGATCAGATCGACATAGAAATGAACGATGTCCGGGGTATCCCCGATCTCGCGCCCGAGGTGCCCGACACGCAGCACGTCCCCCGCGGGCACGAGCGCCGTGGGAGGCTCAGCGAGCGTCCCGCACGATGTTTGCGCGAAAGCAGGAACGACGAGCAGCATGAGGCCGAGCGCAGCGAGTCCGCGTGCGGCAGTTCTGCATGGACGTGACATCCGGGCCCCCTGTGCGCCGCGAGCGCTCGGAATCGGGTTTCTCTTCTCTGCCCGCATGATAGCCACGCGCCGCGCACGACACAAATGAGCTCATCCCGGGCAGGCCGCCCGGAGTCGTCGCGGAGTCGTCGAGCACGCCCGATTACTCGATCAGCTCGATCCTCGCGCGATGCCCGTGCGAGCGCGCGAGCTTCGCATCGCAGGTGACCACAGCGACGCCGAGCGCTTCGGCCAACGACACGTATGCCGCGTCGTACGCCGTCAGCGACTCGCGCAGCTCCCAGATACGCCGTAGCAAAGGTTGATGTGCGGATCGCTCGATGAACAACTCCGTGTAGTCCTCGAGCGCCTCGCGCGCGCGAGCGAGCGGGATCTCTTTGAGCTGCACGAGACGGCGCAGCACTTGGGCGGTTTCCAGGTCGAGCAGGTGAGGGGCGTGCAAGCGCTCGTCAGGAGCAAGCGCCCACTCTTCGACCTTCTCGCCGAGCTCCGTCCTGAGTATCAGCTCGATTACCGCCGACGCATCGATGACGATCAACGGTCGTCCCGCTCCGCCCGCAGCAGGGCGGTCGGTGACACCCTCCCGCGATACGCACTGCGCCGATTCAGCCTCTCGCGCATTTCCTCGGGCGTCGGATACTCCGCGAGCTTGCGCACTTCGCGGATGAGGTAATCCGACAGGGGCAAACCCGCCAGAGCCGCTCGCGCCTTCAGCTGCCGGTGCAGCGGCTCCGGGACATTACGCAGCTGGATCATCTTTGACATGTCATGAGCATAGTCACATGTGATGAACATGTCAACGCTGCCGGCTCGCCGCGATACCGCCGAAGCGGCCGAGCGATCGGCTGTCACGGCCGGCGGCGACGCGCGGCCCGCGATGCGCCCGGTCACGTTTCTTGGGTGATCGGTGCCTCTACCAGGGTTCGGTCGCGCCGTCGTAACGCAAGAACCGCCCCGAGTCGTGGATCGTGACCCTGGCGATGGTCTCGATCATGTGCCGGACGGTGAAGGCCGTCGTGAGCATCCCCGGGTATTGCTTCAGATACTCCTGGTGCTCGGTGAGCGTCGGACCGGGATTGAGCATCACGACCGTGACGCCGTCCCGCCTGGTCGAGGCGGCCACTATCTGCATCTCCCGGTTGAGCGCGGCCTTGCTCATGCGGTAGAAGATGGCGCCCGGGCGCGGTGATTTCTCTCCGGTGAGCGTGCCGTTGCTCGAGCTGATCGCGATCATCTTCTTCTCACCGCTCGCCTTCACATTGCCGTAGAAGGCCTCGGAGACGATCAGAGGCCCCTTGATGTTCACGGCCATGATCGTATCGAGAAGGGAATACTTGAGCTTGCCGAATGCCTCGACCGTCCAGTCTCCCGGGCATTCCTCGTCGTCGGCCGCGCAATGGCTCCGGTCGTTGTAAACGCCGGCGTTATTGATCAGCACATCGATGGGCACATCCTTGAGCTTGCGGGCCAACGCCCTCGCCTCATCGACGCTGGTCACGTCCAAACTCTCGATCCGCACGTTCCGGTGTCGGGCTGCGAGGTCGGTGAGAGAGCTCGGCGGCTCGGAGCGGCGGTGAGTCGCGATGACCAGCCAGCCCTTCGCGGCGTACTGCCTGGCGAACTCGAGGCCAATGCCGGAATTCGCGCCGGTGATCAGAACGGTATGCGCAACCGCCGGCGCAGGGCGCGCGGCGGCGAGGGAGAAGGCGAGCAGTCCGGCAGCGATGAGCAGCCCGCGACGGGAGGGGGAAGCGGCGGACGGATCAGTCATGGGAGTCCCGCAAGCGATCGGAAGGCTCGGGAGGTTAGCACTTCTGGGATATGATGCGCCCGGGCGACGGAACCGGCCCCGCTCACAGCGAAGACGGCGCGGCACACGGCACATGGTCAAGATTCTGGGGATCTCGGGGAGCCTCCGCGAGAAGTCCTTCAACACCGCGCTCTTGCGTGCGGCGCAGCCGCTCTGTGAGCCCGACACGCAGCTCGAGATTGCGACGCTGCACGGGATCCCGCTGTACGATGCCGACCTGGAGGGTCGCGCGGGTCTGCCGCCCACCGTCGTCGAGATGAAGGCGCGCATCATGGCCTGCGACGGGTTGCTGCTCGCAACCCCCGAATACAACAACGGCATTCCCGGTGTGTTCAAGAACGCCATCGATTGGCTCTCGCGCCCCGCATCGGACATCCCGCATATTTTCGGCAGCCGGCCAGTCGCGGTCATGGGCGCATCGCCGGGCAATTTCGGGACGATTCTCGCGCAGAACGGCTGGCTTCCAGTGCTGCGCACGCTCGGCACGCGGACCTGGACGGGCGGGCGTCTGATGATTCCGCGCGCCGCGCACACGTTCGACGAGGAAGGTCAAATCCTCGAGGAAGCCACGCGCGTGCGGCTGCGGGACTTCTTGGCTGGATTCGCGCGGTTCATCGACGGGAGCTGACCCGACTGCGCTCGAGCCCTCGAGCCGCTCAGCTCTCGGCCGCGAGTTTGTCCTGCGTCTTCGTCTCAAAATCACCGGCGTCGTGGCGCTCACGCAATTGGCTCACGGGCTCGCCCGTGACGCGGTTGACCATTCGCCCGCGCTCGACGGCCGGCCGCTTGCCGACCGCGTCGGCCCAGCGCTGAACATTCTGGTAGCTCTGCACCTGCAGGAACTCGGCCGACTCGTAGAGCCAGCCCTTCGCGAGACCGCCGTACCAAGGCCAGACGGCCATATCCGCGATCGTGTACTCGCCGCCCGCGAGATACTCGCTCTCTGCGAGGCGCCGGTCGAGCACGTCGAGCTGGCGCTTCACCTCCATGGCGAACCGATCGATGGCATATTCGATCTTCTCCGGTGCGTAGGCATAGAAGTGGCCGAATCCGCCGCCCAGATAGGGTGCGCTTCCCACCTGCCAGAAGAGCCAGGATAGGCATTCGGCGCGAGCCGCGATCCTCGTCGGCAGGAAGGCGCCGAACTTCTCGGCGAGATGCATGAGGATCGCGCCGGACTCGAAGACCCGGATCGCCTGCGGACCGCTACGATCGAGCAGAGCCGGGATCTTGGAGTTGGGATTGACCGCCACGAAGCCGCTTGCGAACTGGTCACCCGCGCCGATGTTGGTCAGCCAGGCATCATATTCCGCACCGGCATGGCCGAGGGCCAACAGCTCCTCGAGCATCACCGTGACCTTCACGCCGTTCGGCGTTCCGAGCGAGTAGAGCTGCAGGGGGTGGCGGCCGACCGGCAGCTCTTTGTCGTGCGTGGGGCCGGCGACCGGGCGGTTTATGTTCGCGAAGCGGCCGCCGTTCGGCTTGTTCCAGATCCAAACTTTCGGCGGCGTGTAGTTGAGCGAATCGGGCATATTCAATACTCCAGGCGCTCGGCGCATCGTCACAGGCGAGCTCGGGGCAAGTCAAGCGGAGGACGGTCCGTCCATTCAGCATCCCATAGGATGATTCGAGTGCCGGATAGAGTCGCGTCGCCTGCACTTGCGAAGTTTGGGACCGATGCGATCTGCGAAAAGCTGATCTCGGGCACGCGACTTGCGCAAGCGTGACCCGATGTGGCCCCGCCACATGTCGCACGTTGCAGTCAGCGTTCAACCACGCACGGTGCAGCCCCATCGCCGCGTCAACCGATCCACGCGACGAGCGTTCCCCGGTCTCAGTAGCTCGCAGAGAGGCTGTATCAGCAGGGAGATCCCATGAGAATCGAGACACTTCGAACCGCGTGCCGCTACACGCTGTGCAGCATGCTCGCGGCAGGATTGGTTGCTTGCGGCGGCGGCTCCAGCGGCGATCCGAGCAGCGGCTCCGGAGCGACACAGCAGCAGCAATACGGCAGGGTGCCGCTCATCGTGAGCGATGCGTCCTCCGACGACTGGGCGACCGTCGGCGTGCAGATTCTGAGCATCGCGCTGGTGCCGCAAGGCGGCGGCAGCAATGTGACGGTGTATACGGCGCCCTCACCGGCACCTTATGTAAACCTGGAGCAGCTCGACCAGATCGGCGAGATCCTCGGCAATGTCTCCGTGCCGGTCGGAATCTATACGGGCGCCGTGATCACGGTCGGCGGCAATGCCGGCGACGTTCTGCTGGTGACCTCGGCGGACCCCGAGTCCGGCTTTGCCGGACCGCCGAGCACACAGTTCAACACCGCGGACATCCAGATCCAGAACACGGAAGGAAGCAGCGGCAGTTTGACGGCTCCGATCAACGTCAACTTCGTCTCGCCGCTCACCGTCACGACCACCTCGAGCAACGCGCTCGATCTGGAATTCGATCTGTCCCATCCGGCATTCATCATCGCGCATCAGCCACCCGGCGCGGGCACGTTGCTGTGGGCCGTCAACTTCACCGGACCGGTGCGTCACCACCCCATCGCGGATATCACGAGCCTGGTGCTGCGCCACCTGTACGCCACCGTCTCCTCGGTGGCGAGCGACGGCAGCTCGATCACCGTGACCAAGGATTACCCGACGCTGCCGATTGTCAGCCCCGAAACCGAGATCTCGAGCTCGCAGGCGCTCAGCATCGACGTGGACTCGACCAACGGCACGCTGTTCTATGATCTCGATACCGGAACCAGCTCTACGATCACGAGCTTCAGCAACGTGAGCGCATTGGCCGCGGGCGAGTACCTGCGCGTCGCCGCGCGCTACCAGGAGGGCGGGACGCTCGTCGCGATACGCATCTGGGCGAGCAGCAACTTCAACAACGTCTGGTTGAGCCCCGAGGGTCACGTGCTGGACGTCAACGCCGGCAGCGACACCATCACCGTCATGAACGAGGCGGGACAGCCGGTGACGCTGGCCATCAACGGCTCGACGCAATTCTACTTCCGGGATGGCGCCTCTGTGATCGGTACGGGTCCCTCGTTCCTCACTGCAGAGGATCTGGTCCGGGGCTTCAAGATCCACGCGAGCGTCAATCCGCTCTCGACAGCCTCGCCGATGGTCGCCGAGACCGTCGACATCGAGACCGCCGCGTACTCCGGGGCCATCTCGAATGCAAGCGCGTCCAGCTTCACCTATACCCACAACTACGTGCTGCGCACCCAGGACGATTACATGGTGTCGCTCGGCTACATCTCGGCGTCGACGGCCAACGGCACCGACGCGAGCGGCAATCCCATCGTGGGCTTCAAATGGTGGAATTTCGCATTCCCGACGGTGATCACGGACGGCAGCGGTGCGATCGGCGATTTCGTGAACGCCACGACCACGCCCCTCGCGGCGTACGGGATCACCGATGCCACGTGGGCCGATCCGGCGAATCCGAATGGCTGGTCGGCGCCCATGGCCATACTGGAGCCCGTGCCGCTGTCGCTCGCCACCGTGGTGAGTCCGCTGTCGGGGGATACGTTCTCGGTCACCACCGTGAGCCCGACCACGACCTACACGGTCAATCTTGACATCACCAGCGGGCAGGCGACGCTGGTGTACCAGGTGGACCGGACGAACAACATCGTGACCGTGAGTCCGATCGACATCACCACCTCCACCGGACTCAGCACTCTCACGAGCGCGCTGATCGCAGGCGAGCCGGTGAGGATTTACGCGGTGCCCGAGCCCGACGGCTCGGTGCAGGCCTACGTCCTGCTGTATTACACCGGCTCGGTGATGCCGCAAAGCTGACGGCATCGGGGGTAGTCTGCGGGACGGCCGCAGACTACCCCCGAATTAGAAGACGAATGGGATCAATCCCTTCACAGCGGCCCGATAGCCGAGGTAGGCCTCGCCGAACTTCTGGACCATCAGCCGCTCCTCGATCCGGCTCTTGAGCCCCAGAGCGAAGAAGGCGAGGGCAAACCCGAGAACGCCGCGGATCTGTCCAATCGCGCATGCAGTGCCGGCAACGGCCATCAGCATGCCGGTGTAGATCGGATGCCGGACATAGCGGTAGGGACCGCTCAGAATCAGCTCGTGATCCTGCTTCAGCGTCACCGAGGCGCTCCAGTTGCCGGCCAGATGCAGCCGTGCCCACAGCGCGACGAGCACGCCGGCCAGAACGAGGGGTGCTCCGATCCACACGACCCCGGGGTACCGCCGAATGAACCGCACATAGAGCCACGCAGATGGGGCACCGGGCGCGCTGAGCGCTGCGCCCAAGTGCGTCCTCTTGGCGAGGAGCAGGAGTATTACCGATGGCGCAATCAGCAGGAGGTAGGAGAGGCGCGATCCGAGGCTTTCTTGCTGAACCACGGGTTTGGTCCGCAGGCTCGCGATGATCCAGACGGCGATCCAGATGACCCACACGACGGCGATGCCCGCCGAGGTCCCCCGTAGAATTTCTGAGCGAAGCATGTCGGAACCCCTTATCTCGACCGTCGCTAACGCGCGTCATATTAGGTCTGCCATCCAGACAGTCAACTATGGCGGCTCATCGGACACGCTTTCGTCCGCCGCAATCACGATCGCGGCAATGAGCCATCGGGTAGCGCCCTCACGTCGGCGCGAGGTTGATCGGGTATAGTGGAGTATCCGAAAATCGGTGCGACGAGGTAAGGACTGTCAGGAGGATGCATGAGTCAGCAAAGTGAGGAGCGGGCAATCGATCAGGGTCACGAGTGCGCCATGTCGGCGCTCACTTCCCAGAAGGACAATATCGATTCTCTGCCGTCCGCGGATCGGCTCTATTGGTGGTTTGGATTTCTGACCGCAGCAATGGGTGCTGCTCTCGCGAGCATTGGGGAGCCGGCGGTTCGCGCGCTGCGCGCCGCACTCGGCGAGGTCCGGGAGCCGCGGCGCGTTGCACCGCGTCGAAGCTACCTCGGATCCCGGATCACACTGTCCCAGAGGGGAACGTCCATCAGGGGCGTGCGGGCACGGACCAAGACAAAAGCATAGTTAAACTGATCGGGCCTTCCGCGCCCGAGCCTCGCGGTTGATTCCGTTCACAAGGACCGCAGGATTGACGGTGCCGGCCATCCGATGAGTGGGCTTTTGCGACCTGCGGCAGATTATCGGTCGCGCCGGGGGTGCTAGGTTCAACCGCAACCACTGGTGTGGAGCTGCGGGGCGCCGTGACTTTTGGTAAATGGATCTTGATTGCCGCAATGATGATCGCAGGCGGCGTCCACCTTTGGCATATTCACGAGCGTTCCGTCGTTGCTCGCGAGTTGTCGGAGGCGGCCGATAGCAATGGATTTGTTCCGGTCGTCACGTCCCAGGGCGCAACTTCCGATGCGGTCATCATTCTGGCAGCGCTCAACTGCCCATCGGCGCAGGCGAAGCGAGCGGATGCCCTGGCCGCGCAGCTCACTCGAATGGGCATCCCGAACCGACGGATGAACCATTACTCGATCTCTCGCATCACGCGCGAGCAAATGCCCCTGTTGAGGCAAACGAGCGCGGTGCTGACCGGGGAGATCCCCATTGTCATCGTCAATGACAGAGCCGAAGCCAATCCAACGGTCGACGCAGTCGTCGCCGAGTATCGGGACGACAGTCCGGATTGATGGCAATCGCCGGCGGCGCCCGTCCTACTGATGCAGCGCAGGCGGCGGGGGTGGCGCCGCACCGCGACCGCGCGCCCCACCACCGCCGCCCCCCGGGGGCGGCCCGCCGAAACCATTGAATTCGCGCTCCGGATGCTTCTTCGCCTCGATCGCAATATGCACCACGTAGGCGCGGATGGTCTCGGCCTCCTGCGGTGTCAGCATCTTCTGGAACGACACCATGCCGTCGTTCTGTAGCACGCCGCCGATCACGATCGCCTTGAACGTATCGGCGCTCCACAGCGCACCCGCGTAGCGCAGGTCCGGAAACAGGCTGCTCGCATGCCCGCCGTTGCCATGACAGCTCGCGCAGTGGGAATCGTACTGCTGCTCGCCCATGGCCACCTGGCCCGCATCGCCGAATTCCGCCGGGGGATTCAGCACCGGCGCCGTGAAGGGCTGGGGCTTGGGCAGCACGGCCTGGCCGTCCAGCTTGTAGACCAGCAGACGCGCGTAGTTCGGCGCCCAGTAGCTGAGACCGCGGAACCCCCCCTGTCCGGCAGCCAGCACGGCCACGTACTGCACGCCATCGATCGCGTAGCTGACCGCGCCGCCGGCGATCTGCGCCTGCGCATCCGTCGTCCAGACCCGCTCTCCAGTGTCAGCGCGGTAGGCCGAGAAATTCCGGGGAGCCGCGCCCTGGAACACGAGGTTGCCGGCCGTCGTCATGGTACCGGCGTGGCCATTGCCCTCGGTCTGCCTCCAGGCTGCCTTCTGCTTCACCGGGTCCCAGGCGAGCAGGTACGAACTCGGGCCTTCGAGCTTCGGCGCCGGCCCCTGGGGGCGCTTTCTGATGTTGATGGAGAGCAGCTGGTTGCCCATCTTCGCGCCCGCCTCGGCCACGTATGGATAGCTCATGTAGTTGGCCGGCAGGTAGACCAGACCGGTCTGCGGATTGAAGGACATCGGGTTCCAGACGTGCGACTGGAAGCCGATCAGGTAGAAGCCCTTGCCGGTCTTACCGTAGTTGGCCTCCGGGTTGAGGATCGGCCTGCCATTCGCGTCGAAGCCGGTCATCCAGTTCACGGACTGCACGAACGGCTTGGCGGAGATGAACTTGCCGGTCTTCGCGTCCAGCACGTAGAAGATGCCGTTCTTCGGCGCATGCATCACCACGTGCCGCCGCTTGCCGTCGATGACGAGATCGGCCGTCGTGATCTGCGCCGTGCTGTCATAGTCGAAACTGTCCAGGGGCGTCTCCTGGTAGTACCACTTGAACTTGCCGGTCTTCGCATCCACCGCGACGATCGACGACGTGAAGAGGTTGTCGCCGCCGCCCGGGGAGCGGACCGCCGCCGGCCATGGCGCGCCATTGCCCGTGCCGAAATACACATCGCCCGTGACCGGATCGTAGGTGATGCCGTCCCAGGGCGTGCCGCCACCGCCGAACTTCCACCACTCCCCGTACCAGGTCTTCGCAGCCCACTTGAGCTCCGGCTGCTCGAAGCCCTTCGACGGATCGCCGGGCACGCTCCACCAGCGCCACAGCTCCTTGCCGGTATCGGCGTCGTAGGCCGCCAGGTACCCGCGCTCCTCGAACTCCGAACCGGCCTCGCCGATGAAGATGCGGCCGTCCGCGATGCGCGGCGCGCCGGTGATGGACAGCCACTTCTTCGGATCCGTGGCCTGGACTTCCCAGATCTTCGTGCCGGTCCGCGCATCGACGGCGATCAGGCGCCCATCGAGCGTGCCCCAGATCACCTTGCCCTCCCACACCGCGACGCCGCGATTCACGATGCCGCAGCACAGCTTCACGGCGAACTCACCGGGAACCTTCGGGTCGTACTTCCACAGCCGCTGGCCCGTCTTCGCGTCGAAGGCATAGACCTTGCTCCAGGGGCTGGTCACGAAGATGCGGCCATCGACCACGATCGGCGTCGACTCGTAGCTGCCGCCCTTCTCCTGAAGATCGGCGTACCAGGCAAGGCCGAGCCGGCCGACGTTGTCCGCATTGATCTGCGTGAGCGGGCTGTAACGCTGCTCGTTGTAGTCCCGGCCGTACGACATCCACTGGCCCGCGTTCGCCGGCGAATCGGCCTCCCGCAGGCGCGTGCCATCGACTCCCGTACCGGCGCAGCCGGCTACCTCGGCCAGCGCGAAAGCGGCCAACGCCGCGAGCGATGCGGCACCGAGCGCCGCGATGACGTGACTTCGCATGTTTCGGACACCCTCGCGCACTCGGCGCATCGTTCTTCTGTCTGATCGAATCAGACCTCGGGAAATCAGTGCTTCAGTCGGCCCATCAACGTCCGCGCGGTGCCAGCGCCGCCACCTCAGGCAGACCCTACCGAACTTATCGCCGGCTGCCGACATTGCGCATCCCCCACAATAGAGGCAAAGCCTGCAGCTGTGCAATCCGGCCGGCCTCTCGCGGGGATTCCTGAGGCACGCTCGGCGCCGAAGTACCGGAGCGTCCGCAGGTGTGGCGGCTGACCGGACTTAAGCCGATCGAGTATCTATGCCCCTTGGGAAAATCTCTTGTTTCGTCAACACCCGGCGCTTTATATCGGCAGCACCGAGGACGATCGCGGCGGACTGCACGAGCACTGCGGCCGGCGCACGCCCATCCTGTTGCCTCCCCACGGGAATACGAGGACGATCCCGCTTCGGCCGATTTCCCGTCAACGGTTCGCCGATCGAGAGAGCGCTAGATGGTTTGCACCCTGACCCGGCACCGGGCACTTGCGTCGGTGGGCCCGAGCCTGCTTCTCGCCCTTGCCGCGCAGCTCCCCGCGCGCGCCGCGGATGATGCATACCTGCGGAGCTGCGCCGCTTGTCACGGGCCCGAGTTTCGCGGCGGGGAGACCGGGCCGGCCCTGATCGGCCGCGCCTTCCAGCAGCGCTGGTCCGCGCTCCCGCCAACCGCGCTCGACGATTTCGTGCGCCAGAGGATGCCGCCCACGAATCCCGGCTCCCTGAGGAACGCTGATTACGCAGCTGCTCTCGCCGATATTCGCCGGGTCAACGGCTGGGTCGTGCCGGCGTCCGAGCTGCTCGCCGCCGGCCAAGGCGAGAAGCCGCTCGCGCTGGCGGAGTGGCTGAACAATCGCGGCGATTTCGGGAGTACGAGCTACTCCCCCCTCGATCAGATCAATCGAGACAACGTCAAGAAGCTGCGCATCGTCTGGCGCTGGAAGTCGGACAATTTCGGCCCCACCCCCGAGTACTATTACCGCGCGACGCCCCTGATGGCGGACGGCACCCTCTACGTCACTGCCGGCATTCGCCGCGATGTGGTCGCGATCGACGCGGCGAGCGGTGAGACGCTCTGGATGTACCGCCTTGACGAGGGCGAGCGCGGCGCCATCGCACCGCGCCGGAACTCGGGTCGGGGTGTCGCGTATTGGCGGAGCAAACGTCGGGGGGAGCCGAGCCGGGTGTTCGTGATCACGCCCGGCTTTCAGCTCGTCGCGCTCGATGCGCGCACGGGGCGGCCGGTTCGCTCCTTCGGCAGGGCGGGTATCGTCGATTTGAAAGTCGGCTTGCCGCGCGCCGGTGATCTGCCGAAGACGCCGCCGGGCTCGAGCTCCCCGCCGATCATCGTCGGAGATGTCGTGGTGGTCGGGGCCTCGTTCGCCGCGAGCGGAGCACCCCGCTCCAAGGTCGCCGTGCCCGGCTGGATTCGCGGCTACGACGTGAGAAGCGGCGCCGAGCGGTGGGCGTTCCACACGGTGCCGCAAGCCGGCGACTTCGGCACGAACACCTGGGGCGAGAAGAGCTGGCAGTACACGGGCAACACCGGGGCGTGGGCGCCCTTCTCCGCCGATGCGGCGCGCGGCTACGTCTACATACCGATGGAGCCCCCGACCGCGGACTTCTACGGCGGACATCGACCCGGAAACAATCTGTTCTCCGACTCTCTGGTGTGCCTCGATGCGCGAACCGGCAAGCGAGTCTGGCACTACCAGATCGTTCATCACGACGTCTCGGGATTACGATCTACCCGCCCCGCCCGTGCTCGCCGACATCACGGTGCGCGGAAAGCAGATCCCGGCGGTCGTGCAGGTGACGAAGATGGGGCTCGCGTTCGTCTTCAACCGTGTCACCGGAAAGCCGGTCTGGCCGATCGAGGAGCGCCCGGTCCCGCAGTCCGATGTGCCTGGCGAGCGCGTCTCGCGCACGCAACCGTTCCCCACGAACCCCGCGCCCTTCGAGCCGCAAGGGCTTCGCAAGGAGGACTTGATCGACTTCACGCCCGAAATGAAGCGGCAGGCCCTCGCGATCGTGAGCCGCTATCGCTTCGGACCGCCGTACCTGCCGCCCTCGATCGTCCAGCAGGGCGGAAACCTCGGGACGCTGCTGAGGCCCTGTCTCTCGGGCGGCGCGAACTGGCAGGGCGCAGCGCTCGATCCCGAGACGAACGTGCTCTACGTGAGCTCCATCTCCTCGGTGTGCCCGATCGGTCTGCGCCACGATCCCGAGATCTCCAGCGAGCGCTACATCGGCGTGTACGGAGAGGGATTTCCGAACGGCTCGCTCGGCGGCCCGGACGGTCTGCCCCTCATCAAACCGCCCTGGGGACGCATCACCGCCATCGATCTCGACAGCGGTGCGACGCGGTGGATCATCCCGAACAGCGACACCCCCGACTGGGCCGCGGAGAATCCCGCGCTCGCGGGCGTGAAGCTCGCGCGCACGGGATCGTTCGACCAGGTCGGAATGCTCGTAACCAAGACGCTGCTCTTCGCCGGCGAGGGCAGCGGTCTTTACCGGGCGGGCGGCGGCGGAAACAAGTTCTTCGCCTACGACAAGGCGACGGGCGTGATCGTCTACGAGATGACGCTTCCGGCCAATCAGTCAGGTGTGCCGATGACGTACGCGGTGGACGGACGCCAGTACATCGTCCTCGCCGCGGGCGCGAAGAATCACCCGGGAGAGCTGATCGCGCTCAGCTTGCCTTAGATGTCCACCAGAGAAGCGAGAGATCCCCCATGGAACTGAAACGCGCTGGCTCGCAGCCTTCACAGACAGGACCCGCAAGGTACTTCACCGGCCACGTCCGCCTCGATCCCCTGAATACCGCTCCGGCGCCCGCCCGCGTGTCGTGCGCCAGCGTCACCTTCGAGCCGGGCGCACGCACCGCCTGGCACACCCATCCGCTGGGCCAGACCTTGATCGTCACCGCAGGATGCGGCTGGACGCGGTGCGAGGACGGGCCGATCGTCGAGATCCGCGCCGGCGACGTGGTCTGGTGCCCACCCAACCATCGGCACTGGCACGGCGCGACACCGACCACCGCGATGACCCACATTGCCGTTCAGGAAGCGCTCGACGGCAAGTTCATCGAGTGGCTGGATCACGTGAGCGATGAGGAATACCTCGTCGGCCCGGGCAAGGATCGGTGAGCGCGCGGTGGCCAAGGTCGCAGCATTCTTAGGAGTCGTTGATAAATAAAGGTATCAATGATCAGTTCGGGCGAATGACGTAATTCCATTCGCCGTGGAACCTGTTGGGTTGCAGCTTCACTCGCTTCATCTCCTCAGCGCTCACCTTGCGGCCTGTGGAGTACTTGCGCCGATCCAGCCGACAGGTGACCTTCAGTCCCTTGGCCGTGGTGGTCTTGGCAATCAGATGGACGATCGTCTCATAGTCGCGCAGGGGCTCACCGCGCCAGTTCGATGAGATGAAGGAAAAGAGCCGATGCTCCACCTTGTTCCACTTGCTGGTGCCGGGCGGGAAATGACAGACCGAGATGCACAGTCCGGTTTGATCGGCAAACTTCTGCAACTCCAGCTTCCACAGCCGCAGCCGATACCCGTTGCTGCCGCCGGAGTCGGCGGTGATCAGGATCTCGGCGGCATCTGCATAGATCTTGCGCCCCTCCGCCCGCCACCACCCGCGGATGGAAGCCACCGCAAAGGCTCCGGTATCGTGATCGGTTCCGATGTTCACAAAGCCCGCATTGCGGCCGATGTCGTAGATGCCATAGGGGTAGGCCCGAGGCACCTCGGGGCTTGGAAAATCGTGACCCTGAACCTGCAACGGCTGCTTGGCCGGCAGCCACTGCTGGCCCGAGTTCGCGTAATTGCCGATGAGTTCCTTCTTCTTGGTGTCCACCGAGATCACCGGAAGACCGTCCCGAAGATACTTCTTGACCTCGGCGCTGATATGCCGAAATTGCGCATCCCGGTCGGGATGATCCGCTCCCTCCTCGGTCTTGCGATTGCCCTGCAGGCTGTAATGCTGCTCATGAAGAATCTGCGCCACCTTCACGTGGCTCACGGGATGCTTTTGCTTGCTCAGCGCTCGGGCAATCACCCGCGTGCTCTTACAGATCCAGCGCAGCGGGGACTCCGGATCGCCTCGCGTATGTCCCTCGATCATCTCATCAAGCGTCTCGAGGAGCTGCGGATCCGACACCGTAATGGCCTTGCGGCCCGCTCCAGGTCGGCGAATCCGACCTTCCGGCAGCCTCTCGCCGGCGTCCATCTCCCGAATACCTTTGAGGATCGCCTTGCGCGAGAGCCCACAGGCTCGGTGCACCAAGGAGATACCGCCGCGGCCCAAGCTCAACGCTTCATTCGCCGCAGTCAACCGCCGGGTGCGCTCATCCAGATGAGGCCAAATCGAACCCAGCTTGCGCTTCAACTCCGAGAGAGCCTCCATGCCTCGGCAGTATAAAGCGTTGCTTCACTTATTGAAACCTTTATTTATTAACGGATCCTTACCCGCCCTACTTAGGATGCATTGCACGCAGGCCTTGGCGGAACGGGTGCTCCCGCACCACGGGGGCGGAGTGCGGGAGCACCTTCATCACCGGGGTAAGCCCGTCCCTACGGCCCCTCATCGGGCTGAATGCGGGTGGCCGTCACGTTTCCGGTGAGTGTCGCCATCGGAGGATTGGTGCTCGGATCCTCATTGAACGGATCGGTCGCAAGCTCCGAATAGAAATCAGCCGTGAACTTCCCCGTGAACTTGTCGCCGGACGGATCGAGCGTGATGAGGAAGTGGAAATGTATGCGAGCGAACGCTTGGCCCTCGGTCGGATTCACGGGTTGCAAGTCCAGCCCGGCCCATCCGAAGGCCACGTGGTTCAGGGTGTAGGTACGTGGGCCGATCTGCTTCCACACCCCCTGGCAGACATCCCCGGTTGCGGGATTCTGCCCGCCCGAGAAGATGAGCTCGGTTCCGTCGGAGTGCCAAACCTGGGTCCCATAGTCCGGGAGATCGCCCGTGAACTGGAACTGCCACAGCCCAACGATGGACACGGGCGCGGGGATGGGCGGGTATTCCAGCTCATTGACACGTACGAGTGTGCCGGTGGCTGCGTCCCCCGGGTGATAGATCGCCGGAGTCAGGCGCATGCCGGCGTGCCCGGCGGGCGCCACCTGATTCGGCGTCCCGGAACCGAGACATGTCGCATGGGCTTGGCCGCCCAGCGCCAATGCCACGAGGCACAGGCTCGTGGCGACCACCGTGTAGTTGAAGCGTAATTGCGAACTTCTCGAGAGCATCATCGCCAGTCTCCCCTTGCTTTGGTTGTGATTGATCGATAGCGAAACCGCTCCGGCCAAGAATCACAGCCTACGGGGCGACTTGCCAGGAATTTCCGACGAGAGCAGAGCGTCCGGAAGTGAACGCGATTTTTTTGGGAGTCAACGCACGCCCGCAGCGCGCGAGCACCGCTGCGGCGTTCACGCTACTATGTCACAATCGAGTTGTTCGAAGGCGCAACCGAATGAACACACCGGCAATAGCCCTTCCTCATCGATACAGAGCGATCCAAATCGACCGCCTGCGGAGCCTCTTCGGCGGAATGGGCTTTCTGCTCTGGCTTGCTGCACTGGTCACGATCGGATGGACGACTCAATATGTGATCAGCAGCGCGCCCACCGCCGGTCTTGCGCAAGCATTGCGGCAGGCGCTTCCGGTCCTCGAGCTCAACCTGATAGTGACGGTGTTACCGGCGCCAGTCGTCGCGGCGCTATTGAATCTCGCGCCAGCATCCGGATTGCGACGCATTGCACTCTACGCTCTGGCAGTCGCCGTCTATCTGGTTTGGTGCCTGTGCCATGAGCCCAACGGCGTCATCAACGGCCGTTGGATCGATGATATTCTTCATCATCGAGAAATGCTGGCTGACGTATGCGATTCCGCTGCCGCCCTAACGCTGACGGTCATTGCGTTCGGATACTACCGGACGGCGGCGAGCGCTTCGGATGTGCTCGCCCGCGCCGGCATAGACGCGGCGCGGCTCGACAACGAGCTGCAAAGCGCGCGGCTGCAGCTGCTCCAGGCTCAGATCGAACCCCACTTCTTGCTGAATACCATCGCGAACGTTCGCACGCTTGCACGCCACCAACCGGCGGCGGCAACCGATCTCATCGACAATCTCGGGCGCTATTTCGCCGCCGCATTGCCACACATTCGGGAGAGCGAGGCGCGCCTCTGCGATGAGATGCGCCTGGTGGATGCATATCTCGCCATCTATCGGGTACGCATGGGCACGCGGCTATCCTACGCAGTTGATCTGCCGCCCGAGCTGGCGCCCGTACGCGTGCCGACGATGATTCTGCTGACACTGGTTGAGAACGCCGTCAAGCACGGCATTACCCCTGCGGTAGAGGGAGGCTTCATCCGCGTCAGTGCGACATGTGACCAATCGGTACTGCAGCTGAAGGTTGCAGACTCCGGATGCGGGCTGAAGCGCGGCCATGGGGCGGGCTCCGGGCTCGCAAACTGTCGCACGCGGTTGCGGCTCCGGTACGGCGAGCAAGCGACATTGCAGCTCGAGCGTGCCGAACCGCGCGGCGTGATGGCAACGGTGCGCATTCCGATCGCGAGACCGGCGTGAGCGAGTTCGGCATCGCGGGTCCAAGCATCGAGCCGCCTGCGGACTGGATGTCGCTTGTGCGCGCGGTCATTCGCGGTGTGACCTGGCGCCGGGTGGCAATTACGGAGTCGATCGGCCTATTCGCGATTTTGATGCGTTACTTGGAGGCGGGCGGCGCGTTGGCGCCGGCGGACGGACCCGTGCTCGCGGCCGAGCTGTTATCAATCGTTCCTGTGCTCATCCTGCTCGCTGCACTGTGTGCGGACCAGTACGTGCTTCGCGGCAGGGGGGCCCTGCCCTCATACTCGATCTGCCTGATTGTCGCCGTCTGCGGCGGCACGGCCGTTCAGTATGCACTCCAAGCATGGATCCACGCCTATCTGGTGCCGCATCCCGCCGTGCCGATCCTGCACCTGTGGAGCCGGTTCGCATACGATGTGATCGACGGCCTATTAGTCGGCCTCGTCGGCATGTTCGTGTTCCACTCGCGGCGCAGCGTGGTGCGCATCCTCAATCGGCTGCGCACGGCGGAGCTGTCGCGCGTGCATCTGGAGCAAAGCCTGATCGAGTCGCGCCTTGCGGCAGCGCAGACGCAGATGGATTCCTCGGCCATGCTGGCCTCCCTGAGAGAGATCGGAGACCTGTATCGCACGGCGCCCGAAGCGGCTGATGTCAGGTTCGACAGCTTTGTCGAGTCGTTGCAGAGCCGGCGTTCGATGTTTCGCCACATGAAAGCCTGATCAGGAATAGAGCGTGACCGCTCCGACCGCAATCATCGCCGAGGACGAACCGCTGCTGCGGACAGAGCTGCGAGCCCTGCTGACGCGGCTGTGGCCGGAGCTGCACATCGGTGGCGAGGTTGCCGACGGCTTGCAGGCGATTCAGGCCATCGATCGGCTGTCACCGGAGATCGTTTTTCTCGACATTCAAATGCCTGGGGCGAGTGGACTTGACGTTGCGCAACATGTCAGCGGCCGCTGCAATGTCGTCTTCATCAGCGCGTATGAGGAGCACGCGCTGGCGGCTTTCGAGCGGGGCGCCTTGGACTACGTAGTGAAGCCCCTGACCGCGGAGCGCATGCGCCGAACCATCGAGCGACTGAAGGAACGTCTGCGTGAGCCGCCTCCGGATCTGCACGCGCTGGTCGATCTGCTGCGGGGCTTGGCCTCCAGGCAGGAGCCGGAGTACGTCAAGTGGCTCACGGTCTCTCATGGCTCTGACCTGCGCGTGGTGACCATAGAGGAGATTTGCTACCTGCAGGCCGAGGACAAGTACACGAATCTCCTTACCTCAAATGCGGCGTATCTACTGAACACGACGCTCAAGCAATTGAAGGAGCGACTGGATCCGAAAATGTTCTGGCAGGTTCACCGCAGCACGATCATCAATGTGAGGACCATCGAGACCATTCATCGCTCCTTCCGGGGGGCAATGGAGGTGAAACTCAAGACACGTCCCGAGTGGCTGGCGGTGAGCGCCACCTACGCCCATCTTTTCCGCCAAAGCTGACGGGCCTCGAAGGGTGCACCTTCGCTTGGAGAGGGTGAAGGGCCGTCTTCAGGAGTTTCCGCAGCGCTGGACCTGCGGATCGGCGGCGGCCCGGTGCACTGGAGGCCCGGCGACGACGTAATCTGCAACTCGTCGTCAACAACGTTCGCTTCCTCGTGCTGCCGTGGATCCACTCCAAGGGGCTCGCTTGCAAAATCCTCTCCCTCCTCGCCGGCAACTCCCGCATCACTGGCAGCACCGCTACGGCTATCGTCCCGTTCTCCTTGAGACCTGCGTCGAGGCGCAACGCCACCGCGGCGCCTGCTATAAAGCCGCCAACTGGATCCATGTCGGCCAGACCACGGGGCGTGGCAAGCTCGACGTCGCTCACCAGCACTCCGTCCCAGTCAAGGACATCTGGCTCTACCCGCTGTCGCGGCACTTCCGCGCCGCACTCCACAAATAGGCGAAAGTACCCGGCGGGTTCACCGAATATTTGCTCCTCGCCAGGCCCACCACGGCGCGATTACGGCACCCTCGATCGGAGCTCGACGCCGTTTGAAGAGTGCGCCGTTCAGCTGCTGGCGGGTCGCCCGGTGTCAGCCTCCTCTTTAAATGCGCCCGGAACATCATGCTTGAGCTCATGGTTCTCCGATCGGTGGCCGCGAGCCGGCCATAGCATGGCGCGCGCTTGGACGAAAGATCGGTGCCGAGGCGTAGAATGGTGCCCAACACCTGCGGGAGCCGCCATGACCGCGCCATGCCCTCACCTGGACTTCGTCCGTACCGATCAGCCGCGTAGCCGCGGCTGCGAGGAATGCCTTAAGCTCGGCGACACCTGGGTGCACCTGCGGCTATGCCGCACCTGCGGGCACGTCGGTTGCTGCGATGACTCGAAAAATCGCCACGCCACCAAGCACTTCCGCGCCACTCAGCACCCCATCATAAGCTCGCTCGAGCCGGGCGAGGATTGGAGCTGGTGCTTTGTGGACGAGGTGGTGCTGCAACTGGATTGAGCCGGAGCTCATCATGGCTTTCGATCTTCTGAAAGAGCGGCGCGAGCAGATGTTTCCCAAGCTCACGACGACGCAGCTCGCCCGCCTCGAAGCGCATTGCACGCGCCGCGAAACCTCAGCCGGCGAGATCCTGCTGAGCGTCGGTGAGAGGCCGCGTGGCCTTTTCATCATCACCGCCGGCACCGTCGAAGCGCTGATGCCCACTTCGGACGTGCACACCGAGACCTGCGATTACGTGTTGCTCAACGTGCTCACGACTGGCGACTTCAGCGGGGAGATGAGCACCCTGCGGGGCACGCCGGGACTCGCGCGCCTGCGCGTGGCGGAGCCGGGCGCAGTGCTGCAGATGGGGATGGACGAACTGCGGCGTGTGGTGCAAAACGACGCCGAGCTGAGCGAACTGATGATGCGCGCCTTCATCCTGCGACGCATGGGCATGCTGCAGTCGGGTCAAAGCGAGGTCACGGTGCTCGGCTCGAGCCACGCCGGCAACACGCTGCGCATCCGCGAATTCCTGACGCGCAACGCGCGCCCCTACGTCGATATCGACATCGACCACGATCCCGACGCTCAAGCTCTTCTCGAACGCTTTCACATCGGGGCGCACGACCTGCCCGTGGTGGTGTGCCGCGCCGGCGAGATGCTCAGGAATCCTGACAACCGCACCATCGCCGAATGCCTCGGCATCAACGGCCAGCCCGACGATACCGGCCTGCACGACCTGATCATTATCGGCGCCGGCCCTGCCGGCCTCGCGGCCGCGGTGTACGCGGCCTCCGAAGGATTGGATGTGCGCATCGTCGATAGCTTCGCGCCTGGCGGCCAGGCCGGCACCAGCTCGCGCATTGAGAACTATCTCGGCTTTCCGACCGGCATTTCCGGTGGCGCGCTCGCCGGCCGCGCCCTGTCGCAAGCGCAGAAGTTCGGCGCGCAGCTCAGCGTCGCCTGGCAGGCAGAGCGGCTGCATTGCGACGACTGGCCCTATGCCGTGGAGATGTCCGACGGCCAGCGGCTGCGCGGCCGCGCCATCGTCATCGCGAGCGGCGCGCAATACCGTACGCTCGAGGTCGCCAACGTGGCACGCTTCCTCGGCAGTGGCATCTTCTACGCCGCGACGCATCTGGAGGCCCGGATGTGTGACGGCGAGGATGTGGCGGTCGTCGGCGGCGGCAATTCGGCCGGACAGGCGGCTGTGTTTCTCGCCGGCTCATGCCGTCAGGTGCACGTGCTGGTGCGGGCAGCGGGGCTAGCCGATAGCATGTCGGCGTATCTGATCCGCCGTATCGAGGGCGCCCGCAACATCACGCTACACACGCACACGCAGATCACCGCGCTCGACGGCTCGGATCGGCTGGAGAGCGTGGTGTGGACGACGGCGGGCGGTGCGCCTGAGTCGCGGGAACTGCGCCACGTGTTCCTGATGACGGGTGCGTCGCCGAACACGCACTGGCTGGCGGGCTGCGCGGCGCTCGATGATCACGGCTTCGTCAAGACCGGTCCAGACTTGATGCGGGAGGAGCTCGCGCGCTGGCGCCTGTCGCGGTCGCCGTATCTGCTCGAGACCAGCATACCCGGGGTATTCGCCGTCGGTGACGTGCGCGCCGGCAGCGTCAAGCGCGTCGCCTCAGCCGTAGGCGAAGGCTCATCGACGGTGCAGTTCGTGCATCGAGCGTTGCGCGATCTGGCGGAAGCGGCTCCGTCGCATGCCATCGCGGCCGCTTAAGCAGGCTGACGACGGCGAGCTCGCCGCGCTCGCCACCGAGCTGGCGCGGGCGCGTCGGCGCACCGACGAGCTATGCACGCTCGTCCCGGAGGCGCTGCTGTTCGAGCGACCCATCGCCGAGCGACACCGCGTCGCGTTCTACCTCGGGCATCTCGAGGCGTTCGACGTGAATCTGCTGCTGCGCCGACACGGCCGGCCGCAGCTCGTCGATCCACTGGATCGCCTGTTCGCCTTCGGCATCGATCCATCGGACGACGACCTGCCGCGCGACCGGCCCGAAGACTGGCCGCCGCTCGATCAAATCCGCGCCTATGGGCGCCGAACTCGCGCGCGCGTCGACGCTTGGCTCGCCGAAACTCCCCGTGAGCCGTACGACGCCGAGATTCGTGTGCACTTGTCCGCCGCGGTCGAGCACCGCTGGATGCACGCAGAAACGCTGGCGTACCTGCTCAACCGTCTGCCGCTCGCGCGTACGGAGCGCGCACTGTGGGCACGCCACCGCGAACCCGACTATGACATCATGGGCATTGACGCGGGGGAGGTGCTGCTGGGAAGTCGCAATGGCTTCGGTTGGGACAACGAATTCGACGCGCACCGCGTGGCCGTGCCCGCCTTCCGCATCGACCGCCACATGGTGACCAACGCGCAGTTCCTGCGCTTCGTCGAAGCCGGTGGTTATGCGGAGCATCGCTACTGGAACCACGACGATTGGCGGTGGCGCACGACGCACGCGGTGGAGCACCCGGCCGCGTGGCGGCACGGCGAAGACGGCTGGCTGCTGTACTCGCGCGCCGATCTGATTCCGTTCCAGGCCGATTGGCCAGTGTACGTCAGCCACGCCGAAGCCGCGGCTTACGCGCGCTGGACCGGCCGACAACTGCCGAGCGAAGCGCAGTGGCAGCGCGCGGCATACGGCAATGGCGACGCGCCCTACCCGTGGGGCGACGCCCTGCCGGACGCGGAGCGCGGCAACTTCGACTTTGCGCGCTGGGATCCCATGCCGGTCGATGCGCATCCGCGCGGCGCGAGCGCGTGCGGCGCGCTCGGAATGCTGGGCAACGGTTGGGAATGGACACGCTGCGTATTTGCGCCATTCGCCGGCTTCCGTGCCGCGGATTTCTATCCGGGCTATTCCGCCGACTTCTTCGACGGCCGGCATTTCGTCCTCAAGGGCGGCTCGGGCCACACCGCGCGCACGCTGTTGCGGTCCTCGTTTCGCAACTGGTTCCAGCCGCACTACCCGTACGTGTTCGCCGGCTTTCGCTGCGTGGATGAATCATGAGCCTGCAAGCGTCTGCGGCCGTCGCGCCGAGCAGCAGCCCGTCCTTCGCCGCCGAGGCACGCGCCGGCCTCACGGGGAACGGCCAAAAGAGCATGCCACCGAAATATTTCTACGACCCGGTCGGCTCGGCGCTGTTCGAGGCCATCACGCAGTTACCCGAGTACGGCCTCTGGCGAGCGGAGCGCCGCCTGTTCGAAACGCACGCGGCGCAGATCGCCACGCTCGCGCCGGCGACGACCGTGATCGAGTTCGGCAGCGGCAGCGCCGCCAAGACTGCGCTGCTGCTGCGCGCCCTGCTGCGTCAGCGGCGGGTAACCTATTGCGCCATCGACGTCTCGACGGCGGCGCTGGAGATGACGCGCAACGAGCTGGCCGGGCTGGCCGGGCTGCGCGTGCGCACGCTCGAGAGCGAATACCTCCCCGGTCTCGACACCGCCGTGCAGGCGCGGATTGCGCCCAGCCCTGCGCTCGTGCTGCTGCTCGGCAGCTCGCTCGGCAATCTCGACTTCAGCGCCAGCGTGCGCTTCCTGCGCCACGTGCGCGCGGCGCTGCAGCCCGGCGACCACTTGCTGCTCGGCGCCGACCTCGTCAAGCCCGAGCCACATCTGATCGCTGCCTACGATGACGCTCAGGGGGTGACGGCCGCGTTCAACCTCAACCTGCTCGCGCGCATGAACCGCGAGCTCGGAACGGACTTCGCCCTCACGCAGTTCCAGCATCGCGTATGCTTCAACCGCGCCACGCACGACGTTGAGATGTATCTGGAGTCCCTGGTCGAACAGACCGTGCGGTTTGCGGATTTCACGGTCACCTTCCGCGCCGGTGAGACCATCCACACCGAGAGCAGCCACAAATATTCGCTCGCCGAGTTGGACCGATTGGAAGACAACTGCGGCTTCCGCACCATCATGCGCTGGGTCGATTCAGAGGGGCAATTCGCCAGCAGCCTCAGCGTCTTCGTATAGCTAGCAGTAACCGCGCAGGTCAGGCGCTACTTCCTCGCAGCCGCTCCGCTAGGCATCGGCTGCCCTTGACGATGGGCGGATTAACACGCGGCGAAGTGCGCTCTTGAATGTTACCGAAGAAGCGAATGCCCGGCCGCAATGTTGCTTCCGGGCGTTCGTTTCATTACCTCGCCTCGTCAAATGCTCAATTTGCGCCGACGGCGATGGACGATTCCCAATGCCAGCGCGGCAGCGCCAAACAGCGCCAAGGTACCCGGTTCCGGAACGGTGGGCGGGGGACTAGTAATTTGAATGCCATTCAGCGCAACTCCGTCGATCGCCAAGCCAGTGTCGTATAGCTCGTCGAGCGCGTTGGTCGCGCCAAACTCGAGGTAGTAATTGCCGGTGCCTGTTATCGTGTAGTCCACGCTTTGCCAGCCAGTAGTGCCGCAGCCGTCCACAAAGCACTGACCGGACCATTCACCGAGCCAGGACACAGTGCTCAAGCCGATCGTATAAGGGGTTTCTGCCGTGGTGTCGTTGTACAGTTGGGCGACCGGCATATCGCTCGCAGCCGAGAACAGGACCGCCCACGCGTTATCCGCATACTTGCCCCCATCCGACGTGATGAAGTCGAAATAGAAGGTCAGCGCCGTGCCTGCGTTTGCTGAAAAGACCGGCGTCGTCAGCAGCGAGCCGTTGGTCGGACTTGTCGGCGGGGTAACGGGATTTTGGCCTAGGCCGAGTATCCCCCCGGTCGTTGTCACGAATTCGTAGAATGGGTTCCCTAGCGGGGACAGGGGGACGTCTCCATCGGCACCATCGGTACCGCAGCCGCCCGTGCATGACCAACCGGCCGGAACGGGCCCAGTGGCGGCGGCGTACGGCGCAGCGAGAACGCCCGCGCCGATCAGAACTGACAGGGAAAGCAGGGTGTGCTTCGTCACGAGTGCACCTCTCCGTTATTGTTCGGTGTGCGAATGAGACAAGCAAACCCCATGCCAATCAATCAAGTTATTGAATACGTGAAGGTTTCAGATGCCGCGCAGCGCATGTGTAAAGCCCTTGGACGGCCGTGGACTCCGAACGGCCAGGACTGCGGATGACCGGAGGTGGCCCATCGGTGAATGCGCCTTGCGGCGTCACGCCCGTCCGCTTACGCCGGGCGGTGTTGAGTGCCTGAGCCGGCGGTGATCGCCAGCAGGCGAGCCGGCTCACTCACCTTCGCCGTGTGCCACACCCCTTTGGGAATCACCAGCAAGCGCCCCGCGCTGAGAGCGACCTCCCTCAAACCGTCGGAAAGGTCCAGAACAAATGTCGCTTTGCCTTCAAGCATGAGTAGGATTTCATCACCCGCTGGATGCATTTCCCAGTTTGTCCAATCGGCGCCCATGGACAACGCCGACAGCAGCCGCCCCTTGTCGCTGCCCATCAGCCGCTGAATGCCAAGATCGGTCGCATTGCCGGACATCAATTGAGTCCAAAAGTCCCCGCCACCTGGAAGGAGAACGGCCGTCCCATCGGGCTCCAACAACAAGTAATTCTTCGAAAGGTCGATCGTGTCGTCTGCCATCGTGCTCCCTCCGCCCCAACCGCGTTGCGCTGATTGTAGCCACCGTTTCTGGCGATGCCGTATCGCCCACATGCTCGGTTGACCGTCCGTAATCGGCAACCATATCAGATCCCCTCAACGTCGGGTTTTGGCGGATAGCACGCGAACGGAAATGGGACCGGGGCCCTGGAAGATCATGCGCGCCGCGGAAATGGCCAAGGGCTATCAACTTACGCCCAATAGCAACCCGCGGCATCTTTACGGGAATGTCCTGGCCGCCTTTGACGAGGGACGCCTGTCGAATAACGGCGAACCGCTGGGATTTCTGCCGTTTTTTGGACGGTCTGAGGTTATCCGCAGGAGAGATTCCTACACCTCTTTCCCGGCTTCAGTCAGTCCGAGAACTTGAATGCCATCACCGACGCGGTATAGCATTTCGCCGTTCTGTCAGCAGGCCATACCACATGAGCATCGACCGTCGCACCTTCATCGCGAGCATCGGGGGCAGCGCCACCTTCGCGTTGATGACGCCGAGCGCGAAAGCCGATGCGCTCGAGGCGCACCTGCAGCAACACCTCAATGAAGCATCGGCGCAATCGCCTGCCGGCATGTTTCCCACCGTGGCCGAGATCGAGGCGCAGATCGACAAAGCCCCCGTCAGAAGGGGGGTCGGCAATCTCTTTGCGGCACGGCGGGGCAACGTGCAGCGCCTCGCGTCCATGCCGGAGAAGCCCACATTGGTCGACTTCTTCAAGCTGCGCTTCATGGCAACCTCGAACCACGTGCTGCAAAGCGCAAACCTTGCCATGAAGAACGGCATGTCCGAGGAGATCGTGCTCGCATGCCTGCTGCACGATGTGGTGCAGGAGCTCATCAAGGTCGATCATGGCTGGTGGGGCGCGCAGCTCTTCGAGCCCTACGTGCCCGAGAAGACCGCGTTCGCTATCCGCTACCACCAGGCGCTGCGCTTTTACCCGGACCCCGCGAACGGCTACGAATATCCCGATATGTACCGCAGGATCTTCGGCGAGGACTACAAACCCGAGCCCTACATCGAGGCGACCTATCGCATGGTCCGCAGGCACAAGTGGTACCTCGAGCCTCGCATGGTCACCGTGAACGACCTCTACGCGTTCGATCCGCACGTGCATGTCGAAGTCGGCCAGTTCCTCGACGTGATCGGGCGGCGTTTCAGGCAGCCGAGGGAAGGACTCGGGTTCGACGGCAGCCCGGTTGCACACATGTGGCGGTCGCTCAGCCGCCCCGATTCTCCGCTCTGACAGCGCTGTCCTGCGAGGAGACTTCTACCGCCGCGGAGCGATCGTGATCTGACCGTTCACGACAGGATTTCGATCGTTGTCGCAGTCGTACGGTAGCAGACGATCCTGATCGAGGACACGTGTCCACACGGTCGAGACGCGCCACGGATGGGCAAAGCGCACCGGGTCATCGATCGTGAGGTCATCCTCCATCCTATTGGGAGCTATCAGCCGCACTCGTTCCGTGAAATGAGCTCGGTCACTCAAGTCCGCGACTCCCTGCAGCGGTGCTATGGGCCCGGATTTGACATCGATCGTATCGACGACCAGCGTGGCGCCCTCCCAGCGACCGACGGAGTTTCCGGTGTCGGTCGGCCAAAGATCTTCCTTCTTCGGATGCTTGCGGCCGTCCGTGTAGATGTGCCGGGCCTCGCCATCGTCGTAGAGGAACAGGGTTTCCTCGGGCGTCACGAACACCTGAAACATGAACGGCGATTCGAGTAGAAATGGAAACCGAATGTGTGCGCATACCTTGTGCCCCACCCCTGTTGTGGCCGTGCTTTTCACCACAGCCTGGCGCCGCGGTTCCCAGCCCGCCTTGTAGGGAGGCTTGCCTGCAAGCGGAATGTCTTCTTGGATGTGAGCCGGCATTGAACGTTGACCAGGAAGCGGCGTGCGATCGAGACCGGCTGCTCACAGCGCAAGTACTTGATCGAACTCGGAGGACAGCCACTTTCACCTTGTCATGGTTCGACGCCGATTCCCTGCAAAACCTGGTCAACCTTCGGCGCTCGTTCACAACCCCGGAAGTTACCCTAGCTCTTCCGGGCGTGTTTTGGCTCTCGGCGACCGCTTCCAGCGCTTAGTCGGATGCCTTTTTCGGATTCGGCAGGCGCAGAGTTGAGAGGCTGATCGGCACCGAACCGTCACCCGAAAGCGCACCCCGCGTCAGTCTGAACTGAAGGCGATTCCAGATATGTTTTTAAACACATAAAGACAGAGTTTTACAGCCAGATATGCCATATTCAGCATAATAGTCTTGACAGAAAAATGTATTACAGCGCATAATTCGAATAGTCATAATTAGGATATGCGCTCTATCGCATAGACACGCCTATGACCACGCTGGAAGATCTCGGCGGATCCCTCGCCCAACGCCGAAAGGACTTGGGCAAGACCCAAGCGGCCCTCGCTCACGAGACAGGCCTTCGCCAAGAAGAAGTTTCGCGCCTGGAAAATGCGCATCTCTCGGGCCTCACCGTCGCGAAGCTCCTCCGAGTCGCGCGCGCGCTCGAGCTTGAAATAAGCCTTACACCGCTCAGCGGAGTCCGACCAACACTTGAGACCCTACTCGTAGAGCGGCGAAGCGGTGCGAACACAGGGCCTGGCAAGCCATGAGCGTAACGGAGCTTGAAGTGCGTGTCGGCGGACACGCCGTGGCGACCCTCTCAAGCCGTGATGGGTTCGAGCACTATCTGACTTACCACCCAAAAGTGCCAACTGACAGCTTTGTCTCGCTCCTCATGCCGGTACAACTGAAAAGCTGGAACTGGCCGACTCTGCATCCCTTCTTCGAGATGAACCTGCCGGAGGGGTATCTCCTCCAACTCCTAAAGGAGCAGATGGGGACGCTCATGGGATCACGGCCGCTTGACCTCCTGGCAGTCGTGGGCTCCAACATGATAGGTCGGGTGAGCCTACAGTTGCCGGGGACGAACTCCGCTTCCGGTGGCAACCCTGACCTCAAGGCGTTGCTGACGGCACCGCGCTCTCTTGATCGATTCCATGAACTAATGCGCGAATACGCAACCTCAGGAGTCTCCGGCGTCGTACCGAAGTTCCTCTCACCCGAACTGAAGAGCACCTTTCGCAAAGCCTCGGTCGCGACCGAGCGCTACATCGTCAAAGCAAGCTCCGACACCCTGCCATTCCTTGCACTGAACGAGCACCTTTGCATGCGCGTGGCCGCAAGAACCGGTGCCAAAGTCGCCGATACCCTCGTATCCGACGATGGGCAGGTGCTTCTTGTTCAGCGTTTTGATGTCACCGATGAGGGACGTCGGCTTGGATTCGAAGATCTGTGCTCACTCCTCGGACTCACGTCTGATGATAAGTACAACTCAAACTGGGATCGCGTGGCCGCGCGCGTAAGTGAGCTCGTGCCTACGCCGCACCTTCACAGCTCGAACGAGCAGCTGGCCCGCATCCTTCTTCTAACCTTCGCCTTGGGCAACGCCGACTGCCACACGAAAAACCTAGGGCTCCTGTATTCAAGCGAAGCCGACGTTCGCGTGGCCCCAATCTACGACATGCTCTCCATCCGCATCTACGATCGCTACGCCAACAACAGTCCTGGAATGTTCATAGGCGGCCGAAAGAGCTGGGATCCGGGAAAGGTGCTCGAGATTTACATGCGTCAGCAACTAGGAATTGAGCCCGCACAGCAGCGCACACTCATTGAACAAGTGTGCGACGCTGTGAGCGGAACCTTGCCCGAGCTTCACCACCATGCAGCCAACATCCCGGGTTTCATGGAAACTGCATCCCGCATCGTGCACGAGTGGGATCAGGGCCTGAAGCGTCTCGCCAAGCGTCCCGCCATCGCGGTGCCCGACCTGATCGCAGCATCCGTAAGCCAAGGCATCAACCCTAAGCCCACCCGGCCGGCGGCAAGTCGGCGCACAGGCGAATCGCCACTTCTCGGGCGGCGCAGCCGAAGACCTCCTCCTTCCTAAATACTCCAATGCTTCCAGGCTCTGCACCTGCACTATTTAGCCATGTTATGGCGGACAACGCGCCAGTGTATCGCGCAATCCTTGATGCCTTTGCGGCCTCGAAACGCCAGTTCCGCCTGCATCTGCGCCCCGACGACGTGCTTGCTGAAGCGGTTTGGCCAGCTGGCCCTCCCACAATGGAGAGCGTCCAGCAAGCCCTGGGACAGCTCGTCAACTGGGGCAATCTGCAGTCGCAACCGGATACAGCCCGAGTCGCGACAATTGAAGACTTTTATCGCAAACGCCTCTTGTACCGGATGACCTCGGGCGGAGAAGCGGTCGAGGTGGCCGTGCAGGCGTTCGTTGAGGCACTTCAGCGTCGCGCTGAATTGCAGTCCGTCGCGCTCGACGATATCCGAGCTCGCCTCATCTCACTCGGACAGATCATGCGCGAATTACCTCCCGATGCGGCCAAAGTCCATGGCGCGCTGCGGGATCTGGTTCATGTGTTCGAAGGTCTATCGAACAATGCGGAGGCCTTCATGGCGGGTCTCGCGCGTACAATCGAGCTGCAGCGAGCCGATGCCGCAGCCGTGATGAGTTTCAAGACACGACTGATAGATTACGTGGCCAGCGGCGGGGTGAGATCTGCTGGGGAAGCGGCGCGTTTCTCGGGGGCGCAGCATGAATTTTTCGCGCGCCTAGTGTCACCGGTTAGCTAAAAAGCGAAGGCTCGCAAGCGGTGCCCTCCGCCGCTGGGCGGCAATCGTGGGGTGGGTCGAAAGCGCCGGCTGCTCGGCCCCGCGATTCCATTCGAGGAAGCGCCGATCGAGAGCGACGGTATCCGCCCAGTCGGAGCTCATGGTGGGAAGTGCGACACGCTTTCCTGCAGCCGAGTGCCTTTAAATCAGATTGCATCAGCTGTGAAATGCAATATTCAACTGAAAATTGTCGTTTATGTAGATTCATGCTATATTCTTGCCATGCTACATCGGCTAGAGATCGCTAACTTCTACTCGGTTCGGGAGCCCCAAGTGGTTGATCTGCGGGTCGCCGGGCACGCACCGCCCGAGCCCGGCCGCACCGCCCCTCTTTGGGCCAAAGCCCCCGACCGAGCGCCCAAAGTGGTCGTTCTTTTCGGTGCGAACGCCTCGGGCAAGTCAAACGTGCTGAAGGCTCTGTCCTTTCTCTCGTGGTTTGTCCGGGAGAGCTTTCGTGCAGCACCCGAATCGTGGATGCCCTATCAGCGGTTCAATGACGAGAAGGCACGTGAGCTACCGACCCATCTAGCGGTTCATTTCGCGGGCCCTGCGGATCTTCAGCGAGCGACAGACCCCAATGTCGCTCAGTGCCGATACGCCTACGAGGTCTCACTGGGTGGACCGGGAAATCAACCTCCGCGCGTTCTATCCGAGGTACTGAGGTACTGGCCTCCGCACGCCGGGAGGCAGGTACGGCTCTTCGAACGCAATGAGAAAGGCGCAGTAAGCGCGGGGAAGGAATTTGGGCTCAGCGGCTTTCGTCAAGCCCTTGAGAAAGTGCTCCGGCCCAATGCGAGTGTCGTCTCTACGTTGGCGCAACTCAAGCATCCGCTCGCCACGCTTCTATGGCAGACCGCCGGATTGATTCAATCGAATATCCTGATTGAAAAGCAAGAAATCAATGACGACACCATCGCCCGATTCTACGCTGCGAACCCGAAGCAACTGGAACTTCTGAACAAAGATATTCAGCGCATCGACCTTGGCGTTCGCTCGATGAGCGTACAGCAAGGGACCAACGGCCCGATTGCCTGGTTCGAGCACCGAGGGTTGGCGACCCCGCTTCCAGTGCACTTGGAGAGCCACGGAACGCGGCTATTTGTCAGAATATTTCCTTTACTGAATCAGGCGCTCGAAAGGGGCGGCGTGGCGGTAGTCGACGAGTTGGATCTGGCGATCCACCCGCTGGTGCTGCCCGAAATTCTCCGGTGGTTTCATGACAGCGAACGCAATCCTCATGACGCTCAACTTTGGATGACGTGCAACAACGCATCGCTGCTGGAAGATCTCGTCAAAGAAGAGATCCTCTTCTGTGAGAAGGATGATCTCGGTCGGACGAGCGTCTACAGCTTGCGGGATGTGCAAGCGGTCCGCCGAAATGATAACTACTACCGGAAATACCTGGGCGGTGTATATGGCGCAGTACCGCATCTCGGATGATGCGTCGGTGTCGACTTGTCATACCGCAGCGTCGTCGCGTCTACTTAGGCTGCGAAGGAGAAAGTGAGCGCGGCTATGGGGCTCGGCTCGGTCGCCTGCTCGAGAATCGGCGCCGCGATGTCCACCTGCACGTAGATTTGCTGAGGCCCGGCGGCGGAGACCCATTGGCGCTCATTGACCTTGCTCGAAGGCGCATTGCTGAGGGCGAGCGCAAGAGTGAATCCCCATATGTGCACCGCGCGGTGCTCATGGACTCTGATCGCTTGGGGCAGACACCCGCTCGCGACGCGCAAATGGAGCTGATGGCGCAAGCCGCGCATATCCAAATAATCTGGCAAAGACCCTGCCATGAAGCGTTGTTGCTACGGCACTTTGAAGGATGCCAACAGCTGCGCCCCGCGACATCTGCGCAAGCCTTGGCCGAACTCCAACACTGTTGGCCGGAATACTTAAAAGGAATGCCCGCACTCCGACTCGCCGATCGGATCGACCATGCCGCACTCCAGCGTGTCCTAGATGTTGAGGCTGAGCTTGCTGCATTTCTCGCCAAGATTGGCTATACGGGCGATCTCTAAATCGCGCAGCCGCCTCCCGCTCTCAAACGGAGATGAGTTCGCGGCGTGTTCTCCGGCTCTGCCCGACATACAGCCATCCATATCTTCCGCGCGTTCAGCTAGGCAGCCAGTGGCATCGGCGACGCTCGTCAGCGCGCCAGCGAACAGGAGCCGCAACCATGGCAACGGTGAGATTCTCTCGTGGACATTGGGTCGCCGACTATTACGACACCAAAAAACGACGTTGAATTGAGCGACCCAAAGGTCATTTTAAAAATCTGACGGAAGAGTTAAACGCCGCTCAAGCGCTCCGGGCAGATCGGCTAGGCGAGGTAGCGGACGGGCTCGTGCATGAGGGCCTCGGAACCTTTGAAGACGCTGCGACTCGTTGGCTCAACAGCAAAGTGGCGATTAGACCTTCGACGCGGCGCAGCTACCAGCAGCTGCTTGTCGGCTATCTCATCCCCTACTTCGGCGGTCGCACACTCCGCTTGATTCAAGTGACCGACATCGAGCGTTTTCGCACCGAGCTCAGCGCAGGCATTCCCGACTCGATCAAACAGGCGTTCATCGCGCGCGTCCTGGCAGCCAGACCTGGTCACGCGGAAGCCCGCGCGAAGCAACGGGCAAATCAGCTGAAGATTGGCACGCGCTCGATCAACAAGGCGCTCACCGTTCTCAGCATGGTTTTCAACTATGCGATGCGCAATCAATGGGTGGCGCGAAATCCAACCGATTACGTGGAGCACGCGCGCGACGAGCGGCCGCTCGAAGAGCGGCCCTTGGACATGGACGTGCTAACACCCGAAGAAGTCGCGGCGTTGCGGGAAGCGGCCACCCCCGCCACTTACCGTCACGGCAAGCTCGTCACCAACAACTATCGATTGCTGATTTCGTTCGCCGTATTCACAGGGTGCCGTGCGGGTGAGATCTTGGGGGCGGCCTGGAACCACATCGAGTGGAAGAGCGGCGAGTTCCGGGTTCGACGGGCTTTCAAGGAAGGTCACTTTCAAGAACCCAAGACGCGCACCTCTTATCGGAGTATCCCGCTCGCGGCTTTTCTCATAAAGGAGCTCAAAGTGTGGCGGCTCGCGTGCCCCGAGAGTCCCTATGACTTGATTTTCCCGAACCTCGACGGGCAGCCCATGAGCTACTCGAACCTAATCACGCGTGGCTTTCACCCGGCACGCAAGCGAGCCGGTATCAGAAGGATCCGCTTCCATGATCTGAGGCACACGTTCGCGAGTTTGATGATCAGTAACGGCGAGGACATCGTCCGCGTCTCGAGACTGATGGGCCACGCCAACGCCTCCTTCACGTTCAACGTGTACTGCCACATGCTTCCGCGCAAGCGCGATCCGATTGGCGATCGCCTCGCATGCTTGGTGTTTGGAAACAAAATGGAAACCGATCGCGACGCGGAAAGCCAACAGAAGCTTTCAGGCGTAGAAAACCCGAGTGAATCAGCGGCTTAGTGGTGGCCAGGGGCGGAATCGAACCACCGACACGCGGATTTTCAGCCGGGGCTTAACAATCAACCACTTGGAGCGCTTGCCAGCCCCGTCCCCAGGCACACCAAGGCACAATTACGGCACACCCAATCTGAGTTCGGCACAATCCTGGCACATCGTCCCCTGGCGGTCTCGATGGAGGTCAGGGTCTCTTAACCACGACCTTTCCATTCTCCCACACATAGATTGGCGTGCCGTGAGCGCGCGCCACCTTGCGTGCCGCACGCGCAGCGAGACGCAACCCGCGGCCAACACCGGCGGCAAAACTCTCGGGCTCTTTTGGTTGACGCATCTTTCTCACGGCCACCGCTCCAGCAGCTTAGGTGACTGGCTTGAATTGTCGTACGCCGCCCACTCGTCCGCCAGCGGCCGATATATACGGACGAAGTGCTCCCATCCGCGATCGAATCTCCTCAGTACATCAGCGCGAGGGACACTGTGGCCGCCCTGGCGCACGCGCGCTGCGATACGACGGAGTGCAAGCTGTGGAGACTTCAGCCGAAGGAACACGATTTCTATGCGATAGCCCTGCTTCTTCCAATTAGTGAGGTGGCGGAGATAGGTGACGCCGCTGAGAGTAGCCTCGAAGGCAAAATCGACCCTAGCCGCTACCAGACGGTTGACCTCCTGCACAAGGAGACGCCCAGCAGCTAGAGCGGCGATACGCGGATCGAGCGGCAGCGCCGGACCTACCCGTCCACGCCGGAATCGGTCGCCCCCTAGGGCGACGGCGAGACCGTGTTGAACACGCCCCACGGTGTGCTCTCGCTCTCTCCGTAGATGCCCTGCGTCCCGGTAATCCCGAGTATGTACGCGTCCCTGTAGAACAGGTACACAGGCTCACCCTTGTAAGTCACCTGCTGCGTGCCGTCGGGCCTCACGATTGTACCGAGATCCCGCTGGTCAATACCGGGCCCGGCCTCAGGCTGCTTGGAGGTGAGGACTGGTGGCCAGGGCACTGCAGCACAAATCCCGCGGCACGCGATACCCTGGTCCCACGGGGAGCGCAGCTGCGCGCTCAGGGTGTAGACGGGGAAGCTCGCGTTTGGGAAGACGCTGAAGTCGTTGTCCATCGATACGGCCAGTACAGTCTGGTCGGATCCAGTCCCGTTGACGGGAGCGGTTTCGAGCTCCAATCGCGCCTGACCCGGTGCAGGGAGACCCCGACTCGGCTCCACGAGGTACCAGATGCCCGCGGGGCTAGTCACCGGGTCGAATAGATTTGCCCCCCCCGTTGCGCCGGGCGTTCCGTCCAGGAAAAAACGATACAGCGGTAATCCCGCATAAGTTACCTGCTGCACCGACAGGCCAGACAACACGTCGGTGCGGGTCACCGTGCCAAGGAGCTTGGGGTTGACGCCCGGTCCTGCGATGGGGGCACCGTCGGTGAGGAGCGCCGGCCAGAGGACGGCATCACAAGATGCCTCCAGGACATTCTGGCTGTCGCTACACCCGAATGGCTCCGCGCCAGAGGTCAGTGTATGGATCTCATCGGACGTGAGCACGTACAGAGAGCATCCGGAATAGCCTTCCGAACCCTCGACCAGCACCTGGCCATACGATGTTGATGCAGCCGACACGATCGCAGGGCCGGTCGGGGCGCTGGTCACGGGTGCGGCGCAATTGACGTTGTTCTGAGCATTCGCACGTGGGCTGAACTGAAGTGCCAGGGCGAGGACCAAGCCGAGGATGACGAGAAGGCGAGATGACCTCGTTTGCCCATTCACTAGATGCTCCAAATGAACCGAATTGGAAGCATTCATCGGAAACCTCCCCGGTGCGGACCACCGGTTATTTGTAGAAATATGGATCCAGCACTGGCACTTCCGTGATCACCGTGACAGGCAACTCAGTAGCGAGGTATGACGTTACGTCCCCGTTGGTGACACGAAAGTTGCGTCCGGCAGGATACCGTCTGTGTAGGTGAGGCGAATCGGGCGGTCACCCCATATTGCGGGTCGATGTACCTATATTGCGGATCGATGTACCTCATTTTTCCCGCCGCAGGTG